>CAWIGU010000006.1:0-432773 GCA_963835815.1 uncultured Acidimicrobiaceae bacterium
GCGAGGCGGGCCGCGACGACACGCTCCCGTCACCGTTGCACAGATGGAGAGGTGTGCGCATCGCCCACGCGCGTTAGCGTGCCCGACGGCAGTAATGATCCCGGGCCCCTCCGCTGGGCCCGTACCAACATCTGGGGGAACTCCATGGCAACCGAACGAAGAGTGGCGCTGGTGACCGGCGCCAGCCGTGGCGTGGGTCGGTCCATCGCCATCGAATTGGCCAAAGTCGGTTTCGACGTCGCTGTCACCGCACGTACGGTCCAAGAGGGCAGCGGGTTCGACGTCGGCCACGACGGCGCGGTACGTGGCCTGCCCGGCAGTGTCGAGAACACCGCTGACGCCGTCCGTGAGCAGGGCCAGGAGGCGCTCCCGGTTCGGATGGACCTGTCCGACCCGCTCTCCATCGGCCTCGCGGTGGGGGAAGTGCTCGCCGAGTGGGGCCATGTTGACGTCCTTGTCAACAACGCCATCTACACCGGTAAAGGGGCGCAGGCCTCGGTGCTGGATCTCGATCTGGCCGACCTGCAGGAAGAGATCGACATAGACATCGTGGCGCCACTGACCCTCATCAAGCTGCTCGTTCCCGGCATGGTCAAAAGGGGCAAGGGGACCGTTCTGAACGTCACCTCCGGGGTGGCCTACACGGATCCGCTCGACATGGGCAGCTACGGCATCGGCTACGCGGTTGGCAAGGCCGGCCTGTTCAAAGCCGCCGGGATTCTGGCCGTCGAGTTGGGCGACAAGAGGGATTACCGCCTACAACGTCCATCCGGGCTTCATCGCTACCGAGCGCATGGCCCTGCACACGGCCGAATTGGAAGGCCTCGACCTCTCGTACGCCGCCCCTCCCGAGGTCTGCGGCGCGGTGGCGGCCTGGCTCGCCAATGACCCGACCGACAACCCGCCACGCAACGGCACGAATGTCGAGAGCCAGCAGTTCTGCGCCGAGCGCAACCTCGTTCCGGGCTGGACGCCCGCCGGTCGCTATGCCGCCGGCGGCGGAAGGGCCGGCAAAGTCGCGGCGGAAAAGTGACAGCCGGGCGAGGGCGGCAGTTGGCAACGCGGGAGCGAAGGCAATGACGTTGCGCGCCTGCGTCGTCGGCACTTCGTTCGGTGCCCGCATCCATGTCCCCGCGCTCCGGCAGGCGGGATTCGAAGTGGTCGCTCTGGTCGGTACCGATCCGGCCAAGACGGCGCGCCGGGCGGAACGCTTCGCAATTGCGCATCCGTGCACCTCTCTGGGTGAAGCACTCGCACTCGGGCTCGACGCGGTGTCCATCGCCGGACCCCCGGCCACGCATGCACCCTTGGCGGCCGAGGCCATCGCAGCAGGCTGCCATGTGCTCTGCGAGAAGCCCTTCACCCTCGATGTCAACGAGGCCGAGCAGTTGGTGCGTGCCGGTGCCGCGGCCGGCGTCGTCACGATCCTCGGCCATGAGTTCCGCTGGTCGGTGGCGCAGTCGACGATGGAGTGGGCGCTCGCCGAGGGCGTCATCGGCACGCCAAAGCTGTTCGTCGGCGCCTCGTTCATCTCCATGCTCCGCACCTTTCCCATGCCCGAATGGTGGTTCGATCCCGCACGCGGCGGAGGCTGGCTCAATGCGTCGGGCTCCCACCGCATCGATGCACTCCGGCAGTGGTTCGGGGAGTTCGAAGCTGTCAGCGCCGGCCTCACGTCGACAAGTGATCCGGCATTGGCCGTCGATGACACCTTCAACATTCGCGCCCTCATGCGCAATGGCGTCGACGTGTCGTTGGTCCAAAGCGGCGCGGCAGCCGGTCCGGGCGCAGGCATCACACGCGTGGTGGGAAGCAAAGGCACGCTGTGGTCCGAAGGCGACGCCGTGCACCTCGCCACGGATGATGAACCGGCGGGACGGGTCCTCGACCCGCCAGCAGCTCTGGCGCTGCCCGACGTCGATTCGTTGGCTGCCGGACAACATGCGGACATGACCTTGATGGAACTCCCACCCTACATCCGTTTGACACAGGCGTTCCGCAGAGCCATCGAAGGTGCGCCACCCGAACCGGGTCCGCGCGCCGCGACGTTCGATGACGGACTGGCTTGCATGCGGGTGTTGGCGGCGGTGCGCGAGTCCGCCGCGGACAACGGGCGATGGGTCACCGTTTGAGAGTCCGTACCACACAGGTCGAGAAGCAAGAAGGCGGTTGAGCGAAGAAGGGCAAGAGCATACAGTGATCAGCGACTCATAGCAAGCGTTCAGTAATCAGCATCCAGTAACCATTGTGAGCACCGAAGAAGGTGGGGGCAAGATGAGTGGAGCAAAGCCAATCGTGGTCGGCGTCCTCGGCGACCGTCCGGGCGATCAGAGTGCCTTGGTCGGCGTGATGCGCGAGGTGGTCGAGGCCGCCGTCGCTTCCGGGAGAATCGATCGGCCCGTCAACTTCGTGGTGGACATCACCGATGGGCTTCCCGAAGGTACGGCGGCGAGTCTCACCGCCGGCTTCCACCGTCTGGTGGCGCAGGATGCCCTTGTGATCATGGGACCGACGGTGACCGACAACGGATTGATCGCGACCGAGTTGGCCGACGAGTTCCGCATCCCGTGCTGCAACTGGACCGGCAGCGATCGCACCCGGAGCGAGTGGATGTTCCACTACCAGATCGGGTCACTGGAAGAAGAACCGCACTTGATCGCTGGACACCTGGCGTCGCTGGGCCACAAGCGGGTGGCGCTGGTGCAGGACCGCTCCCCCATCGGGAATCGGTACGGCGCGTTCTTCGAGAACGCCACCGAACGCCTAGGCCTGCAGATCACGTCCAAGACGTTGATCTCGCCCGTCGCGAGCGATTTGTCTTCCGTCGTGCGCGACGTGCGGGGAGGGGAGATGGACGCTCTCGTGTATCTCGGCTTGGGGCTCTCTGCGGGCACGCTCGGACGCGCCATGACAGAGGCCGATTGGCGCCCCCCCGTGTTCACCAATTCGGCGCTGATGTTCGGCTTCGCATTTCCTGAATGGGTCAAGAATTTGGGAAGGCTGGACGTACGTGGACGCGCTGGTCCGAGAAGAACGAACGGCTCCAGTCTCTTCTGGCCGCTCGGCCGGACGGCGCCTCCATCTTCCCGATGACGGTGGCTGCCGGCGACGACATGGGCCGACTTTTGGTCGAGGCATTGGCGGGTGCGGAGATCCTTACGCGTGAGGCTGTGAAGGAAGCTTTCGAGCGCATCAAGTGCCTGCCGGCCACACTCGGCGAGCCCGGGACCACTTTGGGGTTCGGCCATTGGGACCGCGCTGCGTTGAAGGGTGGCTTCATCTTGCTGCGCCAGTGGGTGGGCGGGCGCTCCCTTCCCGTTTCCTAATTCCGAGAGGGAATCAGACCTTCATGATGCGAGCCATGTTGCCGCCCATGACCTTGGCCGTGTCCTCGGGTGACATGGTCGCCTCGACCAGTTCGGAATAGCCGAGAGGGTCGGCCAAGCCTTCCTGGTGCGGGAAGTCGGATCCGAACATGACATTGTCGACGCCGATCAACTCGGCCAGGCCCGCCGGATCAGGCTCCTGGAACGCGTGGACGAAGATGTTGCGCTTGAAAACCTTCACCGGGTCCTCCTCGAACATTTCGGGACTGCGGTCGTAGGCAGTTTCCATGCGCGCGAATGAGCGGGCGCACCCATTCGGTGCCGAACTCCGTCGGAGCGAAGCGCAGCCGCGGAAAGCGGTTGGCCACGCCGTGTCCGATAATGGAGGCCACGCCGTCGATGATGGCGGACTTCTCGGAGGCCAACGTGAGGAAGGCCGGCGAGCCGTTCAACCCCGGGATTCCGGCGTTGAACGGCCTGAACTCACTGTTGCCGAGGCCCTCCCACTCGTTGCTGTAGCGCTGATAGCCCGAGTCGGTCTGATGCATCCCGACGAGTATGTCCGCCTCCTGGACGGCCTCCCAGAACGGGTCGAACTCAGGGAGGGCGAACGAGCGGCGACCCTTCCACGTCGGCACGGGCGCCGTGTGAAGGAGGAAGGCCTTGGCCCCGTTTTCGACCACGAAACTCAGCTCTTTGAGCGCCCCGTCGAGCACCGAGAGGCTGATCATGGGGGTGGGATACATGGCGTCCGCATAGTTGAAGGACCAATGCTCGAGCATCCAACGGTTGAACGCGTGCAGCACCACCTGAATGGCGTCGGGATCTTCGGCGAGCCGTTCCTCGACACCCGTGGCCAGCGTGGGCCAGATCATCGATTTGTCGATGCCCATGTCCTTCATGAGAGCCAGCCGGGGCTCGGGGTCGAAGAAGGCCTCGACCGCCGGTATTCCACGTCGATGCTGGGGATCGGCCGCCTGGCCTCCGGGGGGAGCGACCCGGGCGAAAGTGGGATTGGGGATGAAGTCGCTTATCTTGTCCTTGATGGCGACTTTCGTCCGATTCCCGACGTCGACGTACTTGATGATCCCGTCGTACTCGGGCGGCAGGAACATCGTCAATGCGTCACGATTCTCGTACATGTGGTTGTCGGCGTCGAAGACGGGATACGGCAGTCGTCGCTCACGCATGTAGATGAACGCGTCTGAAACGTAGTCGTCGGTCATTGTCCCTCCTTGCACGGGGATCGCCCTATCCCACTATGGCGAAGATCGTCCGCTGAGAAATCAACTCGGCTGGGCACCTGCCCAATATAGCAGAATGGCCCGGGATGGAGCATGGCCGGGACCTCCTGGGCGCCATGCCGGGCGCGGTGACCCTCCACAAGGGCCCTTGTCCTCTGCGCCCGGCGATAGGCTCACAGCCGCACGTCCACGGGAGCAAGGGGTCTGTCGATGTCCGAGGCTGGAGACGCAACGCGATTGGCATTGCTCGACGCGGCCGAGGAGCTCTTGGTGACAAAGGGTGTCGCAGGGATTACGACCCGCAAGGTTGCCGACCGGGCCGGGGTGAACCAAGCGCTCGTCCACTACCACTTCGGCACCATCGAGGAGCTGCTCCTAGCGGCGCTCGAGCGCGTCGGCATGCACGTGAAGGCGCGCTCCCAGGAGATCTACGGCCGTGACCAGTCGTTCATCGACGGTTGGTTCGAAGAGATGGAAGTCAAGATCACCGAGGACTTCGATCGAGGCTGGGGGAAGGTGTGGTTGGAGAACCTGACGCTGGCCGCGAATCGACCGAAGATAGGCAAGCAGTATGCGAAAGCAGCCACCATGACGCGCAAGCTGCACGAGCAGCACGTCAACGAGATGCTCGACGAGTTCGGGATCGACAGGAAGGAGTTTCCCGCATCGGGAATCGTGACTCTTCTCGATGCCATCACGTCGAAGCTCATCCTCGACCGCCTGGTGGGCATCAAGGCGGGACACAAGGAGCTCCTCGCCATGCTGCACCGCGTCTGGAACCGGATTGAGGATGGGATGGAGCGATGACGGGCTGATCGGGCCGCACGTCGAGGAATGACCCCGGCAATGAGGACCGGAGAGAGGGCGGGAGAAGTGGACGACAGAGGGGGTGGCGTGGTCGACGAGGACCTGCCGTGGATCGTGGATTCGTACGTGAACGCCAATCCCCCCCACCTCGATCTGAACTGGAGCCTCACCGACGAGACCTACGGGCCGGCGAAGGTGAAACCCCAGGGCCTCACGGACCTCCTGACGGAGATGGATCGCAACCACATCGCCCGCGCCCTGCTGGCACCGCCGCCGGAGTCAGCGATGGGTGATCAGATTGCGGGGTACCGCTGGACGCTCGAGGCCGTGCAGCAGTTTCCCGACCGCTTCGGACTGAGCGTCCGGGTCAATGCGGACGAGGGCATCCGCGCCGTACGCCACCTCGAGAGCATGGTGCGCAACGATGGCGCCCGGGCCCTGCGCATCGTTCCCTACCGCGACGGGAAGCGAGCGAGTCACCGCTCGTACTATCCCCTGTACGCCAAGTGCATCGAGCTCGGTCTTCCGGTGACCATCACCGTCGGCATGCCCCTGGTGCAGCGACCCGGGGTGGTGCAGAACCCCAAGCATCTCGACACGGTCTGCGCATTCTTCCCCGAGCTGGTCATCGTGAGCGCGGCACGGTGGCGCACCCTGGACGAGCCTCCTCGTGCAGCTGCTGCGCACGTGGCCGAACCTCTATCACATGATCTCGGCCTATCCGCCGAGTCGGTACCCGCCCGAGCTGGTGGCCTATGCCAACACCGGGCGCGGGCGCAAGAAGATCCTCTATGCCTCCGACTACCCGCTCCTCTCCTTCGAGCGGCGGCGCGAGCTCCCCGCGTGCGGGATCAACGACGAGGCCATGCCATGGTTCGTGAGCAAGAACGCTGCTCGGGTCTTCTGGGGCGAGGAAAGTCACGAACCCTCAGGGCTTTGAACACCGCACCGAACGCCGACGGGGTCGCAACGACACCTGATGCCGGGCGGGCCCTGGGCGACGTCCGCATCTGCGACTTCTCGGGGCAGTTGGCCGGCGCCGGAGCGACGCGCTTCCTGGCCGCCATGGGGGCCCAAGTCATCCGGCTAGAAGACCCCGTGACGGAGGGCTCTTGGGACGTGCTGCGCGGCGTCCCGCCGTTCATCGACGAACGGCGCGGACGCGAGTTCGGCGGCGCATTCAACAATCACAATGTCGAGAAACTCGGCGTCACCCTGAACCTTCGTACCGAAGCGGGCAAGGAGCTCCTCCGCGAGCTCGTTGCGATCTCCGACGTGGTCACCGAAAACTTCGCCCCTGGGGTGCTGGCGCGCCTCGGCTTCTCCTACGACGAGCTGCGGGCCATCAAGCCCGACATCATCTACGTCTCCAACTCCGGCTTCGGGCACGTCGGCCCGTACAGCGCGTTCAAGACCTGGGGGCCGCTCGTGCAGGCGAATTGTGGACTCGCCTTCATGACGGGTCTCGACGAGCACCGTCCCGCGGGCATCGGGTACTCGTACATGGACCACCTCGGGGCCAATTTCATGGCGATCGCCATCCTCTCGGGCCTCCTCCATCGCAACCGGACCGCGCAAGGCCAGTGGATCGACCTGTCCTGTACCGACGCCGGCGCCCTGCTCAACGGACCGACGCTGCTCGACTACACGGTCAACCGCCGGCCGCTGCGCCGCCCGGGTTCGCCCGAGAGCAACCGGAGCCAGTCTCCCGTGATGGCACCGCACGGCATCTACCCGTCGTCCGGCGAGGACAACTGGGTCGCCATCGCGTGTCGCGACGATCGCGACTGGTGGAATCTGGCCGGAGCTCTGAGCGTCGAGTGGGCCCGGGAGGCATGCTGGGCCGAACTTGCCGGTCGCATCGCCCGGCAGGGCGAGCTCGACGAGCTGCTGGCTGACTGGACCAGACCGCGTGACCGGTTCGCGGTGGCGGCGGCGTTGCGCGATATCGGCGTGCCCGCAGAGGTGGTGCAGAGACCACAAGAACGGATTGACGCGGACCCGTGCACCTCGGAGTGGGGCTTGTGGCCCACCGTGTCCCACCGGGAGATGGGCCGGGTCCGCGTCGACGGCCTGCCCGTTCACTTCTCGAAGACCGACTGGCACGTGGAGCGGGGCGCGCCGTGCCTCGGCGAGCACAACATGCTCGTCTTCGGCGACCTGCTGGGACACACGGAGCACGAGCTCGCCAGGCTGGCCGAGGACGGGGTGTTGTGACCGGCGTCGCTGTGGGAGCCCTCGCGGGCGTCCGCGTGGTCGAATTGGCGAGCGAGCAGTGCGCGTTCGCCGGGAAGATCCTGGCCGACCTCGGCGCGGAGGTGATCCTGGTGGAGCCGCACGGAGGCCACGCGTCGCGTCGCTTCGCCCCCTTCCTGGACGATATCCCGGGTCCCGAACGGAGCTTGTGGTGGTGGTACTACAACACCGGCAAGTTCGGCGTGACCCTCGATCTCGATGACGCCGCTGACAGCCGTCGATTCGGGGAACTCGTGACGGCGAGTGACATCGTCCTCGAGGGTGAGGCTCCGGACCGCCTCCGCACACGCGGGCTGGACTTCGACGCCCTCTCCCCCGACCATCCGGGCCTTATCTGGTGCTCGGTCACGCCGTTCGGCCGAACGAGTTCCCGCGCTCGAGAGCCGGCGACGGACCTCACGATCCTGGCCGGCGCGGGAGCCGTATGGAGTTGCGGCTACGACGATCACCGGTTGCCGCCTGTCCGCCCCGGCGGCAACCAGGCGTACCACACGGCGTCCGTCTGGGCCGTAGAAGGAATTCTGGTCGCGCTAGTACGTGCGCCAGGCCCAGGGTACAGGACAGCATGTCGATGTGAGCATGTACGCGGCGACCAACATCACGACGGAGGCCGCGACCTACGAATGGCTCGTCGCCGGGGCGACAGTGGAGCGCCAGACGTTCCGCCATGCGGCCGTGCGGGATACCCCTCAGCGGCTCCTCACCGCCTCCGATGGCGGCCAGGTGATCGTCGCGCTCCCTCGCTATGCCGGAGAATTCCGTGCACTCGCCGACTGGGTACGCGAGCTTGACCTGGTCGACGAGATCGCCGAGTTCTTCTTCCTGGACATCGGCGTGGAGCGCGGTGGCGTCCTCCTCACCGAGGTTGCCGCAGATCCCCTGGCGGCGGCCATCTACCAAGCCGGAAGTGACGCAATGCGGTATGTCGCCGAGCACCTTCCGGCCAAAAGATTCTTCATCGAGTCCCAAGCACGTGGATTGCCGGCCGGCCACCTGTGCGCACCAGAAGAGGTGATCGAGGACGAACATTTCCTTGCCCGCGGGTTCCCGGTCGACATCCACCACGAAGATCTGGGCCGAACATTCACCTACCCCGGGGCACCGTTCCGGGCGACGGGTTCACCATGGCAGGTCCGCACGCGCGCGCCGCATATCGGAGAGCACAACGAGATGGTCGCCGAAGCTCTGGGGCTGTCAGGCCTTCCCGGCCCGCCGGGTTCGTGAGCTCGCAGCCCTCTCGGCGCCCGAGAGGATGCCGAGCCGGACCAATTCGTCCACGTCGGCACCCGAATACCCGATCTCGGTGAGAACGTCGGTGTTGTGTTGGCCGATCGTGGGTGAGGCGTGCCGCGCCGCGGTCGGTGTGGCCGACATGTCGACAACCGGACCCACCATGGTGATGGGCCCGAGGAGCGGGTGGTCCAACTCGACGGCAAGGTCATTGGCGCGCACCTGCGGATCATCGACCAGTTCGTCGACCACCCGGAAGCGCCCGGCGGGCACTCCGGCCTGGTCGAAGATCTCGAGCCACGCTTCTGTGGTCCGGCGGCTGATGGCGTCCGACAACTCCACCAGGAACTCGCAGGTCATCACCGCGGCCTCCGGACTGTCCCGGCGTATGTCACGCCGGGCGTGGAGTGGGTGGACCACGCCGGTGGCGCTCTCCAGGCGGCGGCGCATGGCCGGCGTCACCGCGGCAATCGACACCATGCCGTCGGCCGTTCGGTAGCTGCGGTAGTACGGATAGCTGAGGGCGCTCCAGTCGGGGTCCGGCGGGGGACCCGTCGCCCGGAGGAACTGTGCACCCTGGAGGAGGAGGGCCGAGGCCAGCAGGCTGGTCCCCACCTGCTGACCCACTCCGGTCCGCTCGCGTACGAACAGTGCGGCGCACACAGCCCAGGCGATGACGATGCCCGTGGCCAGGTCCGTGACCGGCGGGTTGATGGGAAGCGGTATGCCGTCCTGGGATCGCTCGCCTGCCGCCATGAGGCCGGAGATGGCCTGCACGATCACGTCGTACCCGGCAGCGATGGGAGTCGGGCCCCTGTCGCCCGACCGCGGTGATGTCGGCATAGATGAGCCGCGAATTGATCGCCCCCAACGTCGGGTAGTCGATCTTGAGGGCGGTTGCCGTTTCCGGGCGGCAATTGACGATCACCACGTCGACGGTCGCCACGAGGCGGTGGATGACCGCCTGGCCTTCAATGGACTTGAGATCGATGGCGATGTCGCGCTTGTTGCGGTTGAGGGCGAGGAATCCGCGGCTGTCGGCCGTCGACTGGACCACATGACGCCCCGACTCACCCGTAGGTGGCTCGACCTTGATGACGTCTGCACCCATGTCACCGAGCAGCATCCCGGCCAGCGGGCCGGCAATGGCCTCGGTGAACTCGAGGATCCGCACGCCTTCCAACGCCCCTATCGTCATCCGGTGCCCTCCCTCGTCGTTGCGTGTGGCGACACGGGGCGCATCACGCGCCACTACGCGTGATCCGGCGCCGGCGTGAAGCGGAAAAGACGTTCTGCGTTACCCCGCATGATCTTGTGCCGATTCTCGACCGAGATGCCCGCCAATTGCTTCTTGGCGTGCTCGAGGCAGTTGGGCCATGTCGAGTCACTGTGGGGGTAGTCGGTTTCGATCATGACGTTGTCGAACCCGATGGCATCGAGATTCCGCACCCCGTGCACATCATCGATGAAGCATCCGTAGATGTGCCGACGGAACATGTCCATGACCGAGAACCCCTCGAGATCGATGGCCGCCCGCTCGTCGACCTCGACCCGCCCACTCAGCGAGTCGTGCCGGACGTCACCGTTGGCGATCCAAAACTGGTGCTTCTCGACGACCTGCGCCGCCTTCTCGAGGAAGAAGGGCATCCACCCGATTCCCCCTTCAGCGAGGGCCACCTTGATCCCCGGGAATTTCCGCACCACGGGGCTGAAGATCCATTCGATCATCGCACCGGCGATGAGGAGCGGTGGTCCCCACGACATCGTCACCAGCATGGGCGACTCATCCGACATCGTGAGCCGCTTGCTCGAGGATCCGATATGCATACACAACACCGTCTCGGTCTCTTCGCACGCCTCCATCAGTGGGTCCCAATGCCCACCCGGATCCTGAATGGTCGGAAGGCGGAGCATGGCCGGATTCTCGGAGAACGCGACGGCGGTCGATCCTCTCTCGGCGTTCCGCCTGACTTCAGCCGCCGCCAAGGTCGGATCCCAAAGTGGGATGAGCGTCAACGGGATGTACCGGCCGGGAGCCCGACCACACCATTCGTCGATCATCCAATCGTTGTAGGCCTGCACACAGAGCATCGCCAACTCGCGGTCCTCGGCCTCGTTGAAGACCTGGCCGCAGAAGCGGGGGAAGGAGGGAAAGCACATCGATGCCAGCACGCCGGCCCTGTCCATGTCCTCCAGCCGGGCCACCGAGTCGTAGCATCCCGGCCGCATCTGGTCGTACGTGATCGGCTCGAAACTGAACTCTTCCCGGGTCTTGCCGGCAACAGCTCCCAACCCCGGCGTGACCATGCGCTTGCCCTCGTAGACCCACGCCTCCCCGTCCCGGTCACGAATCAGCCGGGGCGCGGCATCCTTGAACTTCGCCGGCACCCGGTCCTGCCAGACGTGGCCCGGTTCGAGCACGTGGTCATCGACAGAAATAATCCACTCTGTCTTGTCGATGTTCATCAGCGCCCTCTCCCGGCGATGCCGTTGGCACGAAGGTCCGGACAGGCCCGGTCGCATGCCGACCGACACCAGCTTTTCGACGTGGTATCGATCGGATCGGTCCGCTGTGGTCCGCGAGGCGATATCGCTCGAAATGCACCAGACCTGTAACTATTAAGGCATATGCCTAACATGGTGCATTGCGACTGTCAAGATGGCCGTGACGACCCTCGCGGCACCGCGGCGCGACGTCCGACAGTGCTCGACGCGCACCCGTCGCGCTCCCGACGCAGAGCACTCGAGCGCGCATCAGTGACGGTGTCGGCGGGGTCCGCGTCAGGATTGCGAGCCGGGAATCTGTTTCCCGCAGAACGGCTTGCCGCTCTTCGGGTAGGGCACGTACTGCGTCCCGTTGAACTGCACATAGCTGAAGCACTGCGTGGGCGGGTTCTGCCCGAAGTGCGCAAAGCTGATGGGCCCCGTCGCCAGACCGCTGTCGGTCCAGTTCGTCACCTTGCGCAGTCCGGCAATGAACGATTGACGGGTCGGATTCGTTCCCGCCACCTTGAGACCCTCGACCATCAGGTTGGCCCCCGACCAGCCGTCCGACTCGCTGTTGCCGGGCAGCCCCCCCTTGTAGGCCGGATCGTACTTCTTGAGGTCGGCCAGGAAGGCCAGGCTGGCGGCGTTGCTATAGGTCGGCGACGACGAAATGCCGGGAAAGTACGCCCCCTTCGCGGCGGCCTCGTCTGCCTTGCTCTGGAAGATGTCCTGTGTGGGCCCGGCGGCAAAAAGGATCTTTGCCTTGTTGAGACCGGCCTGGTGGAGTGCCGTCGCCATGGCCAGACTCGACGACAGCACACACGCGCATTCTGCGGTGTCGCAGCCGTCGGCCTTGAAGCTCAACGCGAATGCAGTGAAGTTCACCGAACCGAGCGGGACGATGGTCTTGTCACATGCCTTCAACCCGTCCTTCTCCACGGTCTTGTAGACACCGTTGCCGAAGGAGATCGCCGACGGGACGTTCGACTCGACGTAGGTGAACTTGTGGACCCCGATGGATTTGTAGAACCCTCCATCGTCGTAGGCGTCCCCGTGCACGCTGCCGTCCCCCGTGATGGAGAACAGATTGGTATTGGGCTGTTCGTCCCACTCGGATCCATCCAGCCCCGTACCGGTGACGGGAACGCCCTCCTTGTGCAAATAGGGGGCAGCACCGAAGAACGCACTGCTCAGTTCCGCAATTGCGAACACGCCCTGGTTCTCCACCAGGTTCTGGGCGGCTGTCTCGGCTCCCGTCGGGCTCGATGTGGCGTCGGCGGTGACCCAGATGATCTTTCGCCCGTCGATCCCACCCTCCGCGTTCAGTTGTTTGAAGCGCGCCTCCATGGCCTGAGCCGCTTCACCGAAGCTCGAGGAAGCCGGACCGGTCGCGTCGCTCAGGATGCCGATCTTGATCGTCGTCTTTGTGACGCCGGGTGCGCTGGCCGTGAGCTTCGGTGTGCTCGCCCCGGCCGAGCCGGTGGCGAAGCCCCCGATCATCACTGACGCCGCGATCACCGATACGCCGACAGCGACCCTCATTTGCATGATCCGCTTGCGCACGATCCCCCCTTTTGCTCGACGCAGCCGCACTTCATACAGCCACGATGTGCCGCCCCCTCCATCTGAGGGCACTCTGACCCTGAATACGAGGACCTCAGATCCTAAGCATACGCCCAAATCGCAATCCAGCTGTAACAGGACCTTAGCCTAAATGTCAATGATGAGGGTGGTCACCTCGCTCGTTTCTTCCGGAAAAGCATCTCAGTGTTGCGATTAGGCTTACGCCCAAATATAGCACTCCCCACAGTACATGGAGGGAACACTTGTGACCGCTTCGGACAGTCTGGTTACTCCTACGTGAGCACGGCCGCCGGGCCCTTGGCGGGAGTGCGCGTGCTCGATCTCAGCTGGGGCATCGCCGGCCCCGTCGGCGTCATGCTGCTGGCCGACATGGGCGCCGATGTCGTCAAGATCGAACCACCTGGCGGGGACCCGTTTCGCGGTCAGCCCGCGTACCACGTGTGGAATCGCAGTCGACGTTCGGCGGTGGTCGACCTGAAGAGCAGCGAGGGCCGCAAGGTGTTCCTGCGCCTCTGTGACCGCGCCGACGTCGTGGTGGAAACCTTCAGTCCCGGAACCATGGGTCGGCTGGGGCTTTCGTATGCGGAGCTGGCCGGCAGTTTCCCGCGCCTCGTGTACTGCTCCGTGCCGGCCTATCCTCCCGGCCACAGGTTTCGTGATCGACCGGGTTGGGATCCCCTCGTCCAAGCCCGCTCGGGGATGCAGAATGAGCAACCCGGCTGGCGCCCGGGCCCGGTGTTCCTCCACTTCCCCGCTCCGAGCATGGCGGCCTGTTTCCTGTTGGCGGCAGGCGTCCTGTCCGCCCTCATCAGCAGGGAGCAAAGCGGGCGGGGCCAACATGTGGAGACGTCGCTGTATCAAGGCGTCTTCGCGTACACCACCATGATCTGGCAGGAACACGAACGGGCCGATGCGGCCTTCCGGGCGATGATGGCGAAGACCTATCCCCCGGGCGTGCACCAGATCACCCTTTACGAGTGTGCCGGCGGGGAATGGGTCCACGCCGCCACGATGAACGGCCTGACACCCACGCGTTCTGTGGAAGAGATACTCGGTGTGGAACCCGCAGACCCGATGGAGCTGTACCGCGAGCCGGAACTGCGCGAGCGGCACGAATCCCGCCTCCGGGAGGCCTACCTTCTGTGGTCGCGCGACGACCTCATTGCCGCATTCCATGAGGCCGGCCTGGGCGCAGAAGCCGTCGTCCCGATGGCCGACGTCTTCTCACATCCCCAGTTCGTGGCCAACGGTCTGGCGGCCACCGTCGTGGACCCCGCACTGGGCCCCACGACGCAGGTGGGGGTCCCGGCCATACTGGCGCGGACTCCCGGGGCTATCCAGGGTGCGCAGCCACGAGTGGGCGAACACACCGGTGAGGTCTTGTCCGAGGCCGGGTACCGCCGAGAAGAGATAGATGCCCTGGTCGTCGATCGGCGCCGTCGGAGCGGCATCCTGATGGGGCCGCTGCAGGGCGTTGTCGTGCTGGACCTGGGCCAGTACCTGGCCGGCCCCTACGGCGCCATGATCCTCGGCGACCTGGGTGCCGAGGTCATCAAGGTCGAACCGGTACGCGGGGACAGCATGCGCATGGCGGGCATGGCGTTCCTCGGATGCCAGCGCGGGCAAACAGGACATCGCGGTGGACGTCAAGCACCCCGAAGGCCTCGAAGTGGTGATGCGGCTGGCCGAGATAGCCGACGTCGTGCATCACAACATGACGAAGGGCACTGCAGCCCGCCTGGGGATCGACTACGAATCGTTGAAAGCCCGCCACCACGATCTCGTCCACTGCAACACCTACGCCTATGGAGCGGAGGGACCGCTGTCGGAGTTCGGTGGACTCGATCCGCTCTATCAGGCTGCCTGCGGCATCGAATACGAGGCCGGCCCTGTCGCGGAGGGCAACGCCCCCCTCTATGTGCGATTCGGGATGACCGATACCGCCAATGCCATGGTGTCGGTCGTCGGCGTGTTGGCCGCCCTGTTCCACCAACGCCGTACCGGCGAGGGTCAGGATCTCTGGACGTCCCTGCTCAACGGGGCCGCCGTCTTCGGCTCCGACGTGTTCCTGGTCGACGGGCAGCCGGGACCGGTCCGTCCCACGCTCGACCGCAACCAGACGGGTGTGTCCCCCTGCTGCCGCCTCTACGAGACACAACAGGGGTGGATCCAACTCGCGGCCTTCGGCGCCGGCCAATGGTCCGCCCTGTGCCGCGTCCTCGGCCGGCCCGATCTGGACCATCACGAAACGGTGGAGGCCCGCATCACCGCCCGCAATGAGATCGAGCCGGCCCTCGAAGGCGCCTTCCTAAGCCGCACCGCGAGCCAATGGCTGGCCACGCTCACCGAGGCGGGAGTGGCGGCCGAGGTGTCCATCGACACCAACGACGGCGAGGTCGCCCTCCACGATGCTGACAACGAGCGCCTCGGTCTGGTGACCGAGTACCCCCACCCGACTCTGGGCCGAATGCGGCAGTTCGGCACGCTGGTCGACTTCTCCGAAACCCCGACCGGACCCTACGGCCCGGCACCGATGGTGGGGCAGCACACCCGCCCGCTCATGCTGCGTCTGGGGTACTCGACCGAAGAGATCGACGACCTCTTGGAGCGGGGCATCATCTACGAAACCACAGAGGACTATCGCTGGACGCAGTAAGAGCTGCGACGCCAGCCGCGCCGTTCCGCAGTCCCGCTATCGTGTGGGTGCGCTGCGGGGAACGTCCCGGAACGGCGTGTCCTTGTCGACGGTACGTTCCCGGGGCATGCCGAGCACGCGCTCGCTGATTGCATTGCGGCTCATCTCGGTGGTCCCTCCGGCGATGCACGACGCCTGGCGCATCAAGAAACGAATGCCTTTTGCACCGAGGTCCCCGTCCTCGTCCGACCAGGCCACCGCGTTCGCCCCGAGGAGCTCGAAGCAGATTGTCGAACTGCGCACGGCGGCCGTGCCGAACCACAGGCGCGTGATCGCAGCGGCCTGGTTCGTCGTCGCACCGGCACTGATCTCCTCGCCGATGCGCTGGACCAGCGCAGTGCCGACGAGTGCGAGGGCGTGCGATTCACCGATCAACTCCTTGACACGGGTGTCGTCGAGCCAGCCCCGACGTCGGGCCAGGGGGATCAACGCCACCGCGCCGCCACTCGGGTCGAGGGCCACGGCCGGCCGTCCCGCCGGCGAGGTCACGTAGGGCGAGCCACCCGAGATGGTGCGCTCGTGGTACATCCACCGTGTCCCGACCGCCCACCCTTCGTCAATCTGACCGATGCGCTGGTCGTCGGGCACGTGGACGTCGGTGATGAATTCCTGGCAGAATTCCCGGGAGCCATTGATCATCTCGATGCGATGGATCTCGATTCCCGGTTGGTGTATCTCGAGCATGAACACGGTCAGGCCCCGGTGCTTGGGGACGTCCCAGTTCGTCCGGACGAGGCACAGGCCCCAGTCGGCCCACCAGGCTCCCGTCGTCCAGATTTTGGAACCGTTGATGACCCATTCCTCGCCATCACGCACAGCCGTCGTCTGGGCGCCGGCCACGTCCGAACCTCCGCTGGGCTCGGACAGAAACTGCATCCACAGTGTCTCCCCTTTGAGAATCGGGGGCACATGCCGCTTCTTCTGTTCGTGGGTCCCGAACTCCAGGATCACCGACATGCAAGGAGTGAACGTCGGGATCTGCGTATCCGCCGGGTAGTCGTAACCCCCGATCTCCCGGTTGAATGCCGCCTGGTGATCGGCCGTCAGGCCCTGGCCGCCGTAGTCCTTCGGCACGCAGATGCCGGCAAAACCGCCCTCGAAGAGCGTGCGTTGCAACTCCCGGCAACGAGAGATGTGGGCCAGCTCCTCCTCGTCGGTGCGCAGGGCTGCTCGGTGACGGCCGCCGTCTTCGGTACGTGGCATGTTCCCGGCCAGCCACGTCCGGGCCCGGGCCGCGAAGCTCTCGACGCTCTCTATCGCGGTGGCCTCGCTCACGCCGCCACTCCCCGCGAGGACAGAATGTCGGTCAGCCGGCATGCGTGCTGACTCGGCGTTCCGAAAAGGGCGGCATCGGTGACGACTCTGCGCAGGAAGAGATGAAGGTCGTGGTCGAACGTCAGGCCGATGCCGCCGTGCAGTTGCACGCAGTCCTGGACCAACTCCGGCCCATTGCGTCCCACATAGAATTTCCCGGCGCTGACGAGCTCCGCACGGTCGGGCGTCTCGCGATCGACGGCGTCCGCCGCATGGGCCGTGATGGCGAGGCTCGCCTCGAGGCACATCTTCATGTCAGCGAACCGATGCTTGATCTCCTGGTACGAGGCCAGTGGGCGGCCGAACGAGTAGCGGTTGAACGCCCACTCCACGGTGGTGTCGAATGCCCACTGCATGGCGCCGCACATTTCGGCCAGTTGGATGGTGACGGCCAGATCCGTGAGCCATTCGACCGCACGTGCCCCCTCCCCTGCTGTCCCCACGAGTGAGGAGGGATGCAGCCGGACGTCGTCCAACTCGAGCCGTGCGAACCGCCGGGTCGTGTCGAGGCCGTGCAGCGGGTGCACGGTGAGGCCGGGTGTCGCAGCGGGCACAAGGAACTGGCTCAGTCCTGTTCGGGCCCGCGCGGTCACGAGCAGGTGGCCTGCGCCCGAACCGCCTTCAACAGGTGACTTGACCCCGTCAAGGCGGAAACCGTCGTCGAGTTCGGTGGCGACGAGCGCAACGTCGCCCAGTCCGTCGTGCGGATGATCCTCGGCCAGGGCCCATGCCCCGGCGGCTTCACCACGCAGCAACTCGGCGAGTGGACCGGTTCGTTGCTCTGTGCTCCCCCATCGCCCCAATGCCGCGGCCACCACGTTGCTTCCCAGGAGGGGACCGGGAGCGGCGTGCAGCCCGAACTGATACGCCACCAGGGTCAGGTCCTTCACTCCCTGCAGGCTCACACTCCCACCACCGGCATCCTCGGGCACGACCAACGACGTCCATCCCAACTCGGCCCCTTGTTCCCAGAAGGCCCGCTCGTAGCCGGACGTGTCGCCGGCCAGCTCCCTCAGTTTGGAAGGAGGACACGAAGACTCGAGGAACTTCTTGGTAGTCTCCTCGAAGAGTTGCTGGTCGGAATTACGTTGGAACATGCGGCGATGCTAGGTGACGCGGACGCATTTGAATTCGGGTGTCGCAACCGAATTAGCGTACATGGGCACTCGCCCAAAACCGTAGCGGTTGGGCCATCGGGGGGCAACCGTGTTCGACGAGCGTTTTGGAGATGTGACAGCGACCGTCGATGACTCCTTCGTCGCGACCGTCGAGATTCACAGGCCACCCGAGAACTTCTTCGAGACGGACGTGATCGAAGCACTGGGTGACGCATATGCCGCACTCGACGCGTTGGTTGCGTGCCGGGCCATTCTGCTGTGCTCCGAAGGAAAGCATTTCTGCGCGGGCGCCAACCTTTCGGGAAGTCGCGACCGACGGCCGGACGGTCGGCCCTGATCTTCTGTACCGGCAGGCGATCCGGTTGTTCGCCGTCAAGACCCCTGTCGTGGCTGCCGTCCAAGGTGCCGCAATCGGTGCGGGCTTCGGCCTGGCGTGCCTGGCCGACTTTCGGATTGCCTGTCCGGAGGCGAGGTTCTCCGCCAACTTCGCCCGCTTCGGATTCCATCACATTCTCGGGTTGACGGTCACTCTCCCCGCCATCGTCGGTCAACAGCACGCAACAATCTGCTGTTCACCGGACGACGGGTCAAGGGGGAGGAGGCCGCGGCGATCGGGCTCTGCGATGAGTTGGTCGCTCGCGACGCCGTGCGCACCGCGGCACACGCGTTGGCGGCCGAGATCGCCGCATCAGCGCCACTCGCTCTGCGCTCGATCCGCGAGACGATGCGGGCCGGCAGCATCGAACAGTTTCGTGCGGCCGCCGAGCACGAGGCGATAGAGCAGGAATGGCTCCAATCGACCTCAGACTGGACGGAGGGCGTCCGGGCCGCGGCAGAGAGTCGTCCGCCCCGGTTCGAGGCTCGATGATCCCCCCTGAGGTCTCGGAGATGTGACCGGGGACTCTCGGTGGCAGCTGCGCTATCCATCGCCTGACCTCGTTCGTCACTATCGGGAGTCTTCTTGGTGGTCCGACGACACGTTGAGCGAGATCGCCTTCAACGGTGTCAAGGATGCGGCCGCAGTCAGTTGCCGGGTCCGCTCCCGGATCCATCCTTTCGTGGGCTCCATCGGGGACCTGGGCGACATGGGTCGCCGGCTCGCAGGGGCACTGGTGCGGCGCGGCATCGTTCCAGGGGATGTGGTGGCGTTCCAGCTTCCGAATTGGGCCGAAGCAGTCGCCTGCTTCTACGGGTTGCTTCCTCTCGGGGTCGTCCTCATTCCGATCGTCCATATCTACGGGTCCAAGGAAGTGGGGCACATCCTCCGTCAAAGCAAGGCCCGGGTGCTCATCACGACAGATCGCTTCGGCCGTCAGGACTACGTGGCGAACCTGGAGGCGGCCTCCCCGAACTGCCTGATCTCGAGTTGGTGGTGTTGGTCCCGACGGATGCCGGTCCGGTCCCGCAGTTGGCGACGACCGTCCTTTCATGGTCGCAGGCCATCGAGCTGGGGGATCCACCGGATCGGCCCGCTCGGGTGGATCCCGACAGCCCGGTGATCGTCGGGTACACCTCGGGCACCACGGCGGAGCCCAAGGGGGTCATCCACTCGCACCGTTCGTTGCTCGCGGACCGGCGGACCTGGGGCCCCTTCATGGCGCAGGACACCTCGGCGCCACCACTGACGAAGCCAACCGCCAACATCACCGGCTCGCCCGTCGGGCATATCACCGGCCTCTCGTCGGTGCTGAGCCCACTGTTCGGAGGGACGCCCCTCGACCTCATCGACGCCTGGGACCCCTCGACAGTTCTCGCCGCCATGGCCGACGACGGTGTCGCACTCCAGGGAGGCCCCCCCTTTTTCCTCCTCAGCCTGTTGGACCACCCGGACTTCGACCTCGACGTCCATCTCCCCTACGTGGCCCGGCTGACGATGGGCGGAGCACCCGTCCCGGCCGAAGTGGCCCGGCGGGCCATGGAACAAGGGATCTCCATCGTCCGCGCCTACGGGTCCACCGAACACCCGTCCACGACCGGATCGGTGCACAGCGACCCGGTGGAGAAGAAGAGCTTCACCGACGGGCGGCTCATGCCCGGCACCGAGATCCGGTTGCTCGACGCAGAGGGTCGGGCGGTTCCGGTCGGTCAACCGGGGGAGATCCATTCGCGGGGACCCGAGCTCTTCTTGGGCTACATCGATCCCGTACTGACGGCGGACGCCATCGATGCGGCCGGGTGGTACGACACCGGAGATACCGGATTCCTCGATCCGGACGGGTATCTGACCATCACCGACCGCAAGAAGGACATCATCATCCGCGGAGGCGAGAACATCTCCGCCGCAGAAGTGGAGGAATTGATGGCCGGGCTACGCGGGGTTGCCGAGGTTGCCGTGGTGGCAGCTCCAGATCCGCGTTACGGAGAACACGCTGCCGCGGTGATCCGATTGATGCCCGGCGTCCCGACGTTCGGTCTCGAGTCGGTGCGATCGCACCTGGAGGCGGGTGGGTTGGCCCGGCAGAAATGGCCCGAGGAATTGCGCTTCGTCGACGAATTTCCCCGCACTGCGTCAGGGAAGATCCAAAAGCACGCCTTGCGCACCTCCCTTCGGGCCGGGCCTGGCCAGCTCCCCTTCGAACGCCCATTCCTCAGGTCTCAGTGACTCCCTCCTGACTCTGACGCGCCCGGAAAAGGCCGCATGCGATCGAAATTGTTTGTGACAAGAGTTGGGCGAGTGCTAAACAATTGGCTACGGGAAGTACGCATCGGGAGGGTGAGGATGCAGCTTGAGGACATGATCCTGGTCAGTGTCGACGATCATCTGGTGGAGCCGCCTTCCATGAGCGACTACTTCCTCGATCATTTCCCGGCCAAGTACCGGGACCGGGTGCCCCGGGTGATCCACCGGCCCAATGGCACCGATGCCTGGTTGATAGAGGGCAACGAGGTCTCGAGCTTCGGGCTCAACGCGGTGGCCGGCCGGATTCCCGAGGAATGGGGAAACGACCCCGGCTCATTCGAAGAAGTCCGGAAGGGGACCTGGGACATTCACGAACGGATACGTGACATGAACGTCAATGGCGTGCTCGGGTCCATGTGCTTCTCCTCTTGGCCTGGTTTGGGAGGCCAGTACTTCCTCCAAAGCGGGGACCGCGAGTTGGCGGCATGCATGATCCGGGCCTACAACGACTGGCACATGGAGGAGTGGTGCGCGGTGTACCCGGGACGCTTCATTCCGTTGGCCCTCTCCGGATTCAGTCTCGGCCCGGAATGGATGGCCGAAGAGATCTACCGGATGGCGGCGAAGGGCTGCCACGCCATCTCTTTCCATTCGGACACGCACCGTTTCGGGCTGCCGGACCACCACGGAGACGAATGGGACCCGGCATGGCAGGCCTGCCAGGACACCGACACGGTAATGGTCTTCCATTTCGGCAGTTCGCCCGAATTCATGCCCCGCTCGCCCTTCGACACCATGATCCACACCATGCCGTTCAACACCGGGGTGTTCGCAGCCGAGTTGCTGTGGTCACCCGTGCTGCGCAAGTTCCCCGAGGTGAAGTTCGCGTTGGCCGAGGGCGGCATCGGATGGATTCCCTACTGGCTGGAGCGGGCCGACTACACCTATGAGCGCCATCACCGCTGGACCGGACAGGACTTCGGGGACCAACTCCCGAGTCAGGTGTTCAAGGACCGCGTGCTCACCTGTTTCATCGACGACTACACCGGCCTGCGCCTACGCCATGACATCGGAGTCGGGAACATCGCCTGGGAATGCGACTATCCGCACTCGGACTGCACCTGGCCCAACGCTCCGGAAGCGGCCTGGAAGTCGTTCCAGGCCGCCGGGGTGCCAGATGACGAGATCCACCAGATCACGTGGGAGAACGCGTGCCGGTTCTACAATTTCGAGCCGCTGGCCCACCGGAGCCGCGCGCGAGTGCACCGTGGGCGCACTACGCGCGGAGGCGACCGATGTCGACATCACCCCCAAGAGCTACGGCATGAAGAACCACGGGCCGCAGGTCGCGGCTCTGCCGAGCTGAGGTCGGCGTCGCGTCTCACATCCAGGTGATCGACTTGATCTCCGTGAATTCCTCCACGCCGTGGTGACCCCACTCGCGACCGATCCCGCTTTGCTTGAAGCCCCCGAAGGCGCCGTTCTGGCCGATACCCGACATGGTGTACCCCCAACCGGGTCCCTGGCCGTCGCCCGGGCTCGCGGCGGTGGCCTCGGTGCCGCCCACGCCTTGGGCAATCACGGTGCCGGCGCGGATCCGGCGAGCCACATTGAAGGCCCGGGCGGTCGACTTGGACTCGACGCCACCTCCGAGTCCATAGATCGAGTCGTTCGCCAGGCGTACGGCATCTTCATCCCGGCCTGAATACGGCACGACAGTGAACACCGGCCCGAAGATCTCCTCTTGGGCGATGCGCATGGTGTTCTCTCCGATGAACACGGTGGGTTCGAAGTAGAAGCCCTTGTCAAGGTGATCGGGGCGCTTGCCTCCGGTCAGAAGCTCGGCGCCCTGCTCCAGACCTGATGCCACATACCCCTCGACCCGTTGGCGTTGCTGCTCCCGGATCAGGGGCCCCAGAACCGTCGTCCGGGTCCCGAGGGTCCCCAATTGTGATGGCGGGCGCGGCGGCGGCGACGCCGTCCTTGTAGGCGTCGAGCAGGTGCTCGGGGAGGAGGAGCCGGGTTCCCAGGATGCAACCCTGGCCGCAGTGGGTCAAGACTCCGCCGAATCCGATGCCACGCACGTAGTCCTCGGAGACGTCGTCGAGAATGACCTGCGCGCTCTTTCCGCCGAGCTCGAGCTGGTGACGTTTCATCGTGGCCGACCCGTTGGCCATGATCCGGCGGCCCACGGCGGTGGATCCGGTAAAGGTGATCATGTCCACCATGGAGTTGGTCGTCATCTCCTCACCGATGTCCGCGCCACCCGTGATCACGTTGAAGACACCCGGCGGGATGCCCGCATCCTCCGCCGCTTGGGCGATCATGAATGCATCGAGCGGTGTCCACGGGTGAGGCTTGAGCACCACGGTGCAACCAGCGGCCAGTGCCGGGGCGACTTTGACCACATTGAGCATGAAGGGAAAGTTGAAGGGCGTGATGGCACCGACGACGCCGACGGGCTCTCGGAACAATGCGGTCCCCGACATTCCGCCGGGCCCGGCACTGGGGGCGGCCGCCTCGACCCATTGCACGACGTGCTCGATCTGGGCGGCATTTGATCGGAACATCCCTATCGACCCGGCCGCTTGGACATAGTCGGTCATGAAACCGGTTGAACCGGTTTCGGCCACGATCAGCTCGCGAAGTTCCGCCGAACGTGACTCGAGGATCTCCGCCATCCGGATCAGGGCCGCGGCCCGCTCGGCCGGCTTGGTGAACGGCCAGGGGCCTTCGTCGAAGGCCTTGCGTGCCGCCTCGATCGCGTGCACGGCGTCTTTTGTCGTGGCCTCGGGAACGCTCCCGATGACTTCTTCGGTTGCCGGGTCTATGACGTCGATGGAACCGGCCGCTTCCCCCGAGGTCCACTTCCCATCGATGAACAGTTCGAAATTCCAGGTCTTCGCCAACGCTGCCCCCTCTTGTCTGCCCCGAATGGCACGGTGTCACATTGCCAGATGCGTGCGCATCCATGTCCTATCGCAGTGGAGCGACTCTTACAGGAGCGCCCCTGCCCCGACCAACTAAGCATACGCCCAAATGCCGGCAATCGCGTTGTTCCGGATTCGCTCCTGACCCCGATCTCCCCCGTTCCCTCAGCCCAGGCGGGATGGATGCGTACTTGACAGACACAGATTTGGGCGCTGGACTAAGGCGCGGTTACTACCCTCAGTTCCGAGCCCGAATCCCAGGCCCTTTGCAACGGACGAGCCGACTGGTAGCGAGAGAGTGCACACGTGTCCCTGAGTCACCCGCATGCGACGAAAGGCCTCCATGCTTGATCTGGTACTCCGAGACGGATGGGTCGTGGACGGATCGGGCTCCCCCGCCGTGCACGCAGACATCGGTATCGCCAACGGTCGGATCGTCGAAGTGGGACGGGTCGACGATCGTGGGCGGCGCGACATCGAGTTGGACGGGCTCGTGGTCGCCCCGGGCTTTGTGGACCTTCACACGCACTACGACGCGCAGGTGTTCTGGGACCCGCTGCTCTCGCCGTCGCCCTCCCATGGGGTGACCACCGTCATAAGCGGCAACTGCGGGCTGACCCTGGCTCCAATGAAGCCGGAGAACCAGGAGTTCGCCGTCCGGCTACTGGCCAACGTGGAGGGCATACCGGTCGAGGCCATCTCATCGGGCGTCGACTTTGCCTGGGAGACGTTTCCCGAAATGATGTCTCGCCTCGACGCCACCCCGTTGGGGATCAACCTCGGGTTGATGGTGGGTCATTCGGCCATCCGGCGTCATGTGATGGGTCCGGCGGCATCTGCCGACGGTGCCACCGAGGAACAACTCGGCGAGATGTGCCGGATCCTCGACGAGGCCCTCTCCGCAGGAGGCTTCGGATTCTCGACAGCGACGGCACCGACCCATCGTGATGGTGACGGCTGCCTGACGCCGCCGAACTTCGCCACGGCGCAGGAATTCGTGGCGCTCTCGCACGTGTGCCGGAAGTACCCGGGCACCGCATTGGAGTTCATCGCCCGCACGAGCCAGCAGGGCTTTGACTACGCCGATACCGAGCTCATGGCGAACATGTCGGCGGCCGCCGATCGCGTCCTGAACTGGAACACACCCGTGATCAACAAGGAGGATCCGACCCTGCACCTGCGTCAGCTGGCGGCGTGCGCGATGGATGAGGATGCGAACGTCTGCGTCGTCCCGATGATGATGTCGCAGAACCACCCGCTGTACTACGACCTCCGCCGAGGCTACGTCCATCGCACGCTTCCGGGTTGGGGCTGGCTGTTCGATCTGGACATCCCGGATCGGGTCAGCGCGCTCCGCGATCGCGGGTGTCCGGCAGACCCTGCGCGCGAGCCTCGAGGGCCCGTCCGTCAGTTCCACCTCGATCAGACTGCGGAGGTGGGAGTACTACGAGGTGGTGGAGATCGGTCCTCCGGCGCTCCAAGACCTGAAGGGCCGAAGCATCGGCGACATCGCCCGGGCCCGGGGAACAGACGCCTACACGACATGGATGGACCTACTGGTGGAAACCCGGTTCGACATCGGGTACGCCATCGCCTTCTATCCGGGAGAGGACCAGTGGGTCACGCAGACCCGTCAGGGAGTTCCTCTCGGATCCCCGCGTTCTCGTGGGCGCATCGGACAGCGGTGCGCACATGGACATGCTCGTCGGTGGGAGTTCCGCTCTCCGGACTCTGGTCGAGTGGGTGTACCAGCGTCAGGAGTTCTCGCTCGAGACCATGGTGCACCTCCTCACGGACGTGCCGGCCCGGCTCTACGGCCTTCACGGCAAAGGAAGGCTGGGGGCTGGGTATGCGGCCGACCTCGTCGTCCTGAATCCCGAAGTCCTCGGCGTGAGTCCCATGCGTGTGGCGCGGGACCTGCCGGCCTCCTCACCCCGGCTGCTCTCGAGTGCTTCGGGCGTGGAACGAGTCCTGGTCGGGGGGACCGAGGTGTACGTGAACGACGTGGCGACCGGCGAGATGCCCGGCACATTGCTGCGTTCGGGACGGGATTCGGTCACCGTCACGCCGGCGGAGTGGATCCGCTCGCTGCGGCCCCATCGCCCGGACACTCTGGTCCAGCAGGAAGAAACGAGGTCGCAGGTGACAGGAGATGAGTGATAGTCGTCATCGAGGAGACGGACGGGCCAGGTGTCCCCGGAGCCCCGACGCTGGTCTCGGGGGACGGACACCTCGAAGTCACGGTAGAGCCGTGGATGAAATTCGTCCCCAGGAAATACCGCGAGCAGGCTCCACGACTCGTCCATCTCCCGGACGGGGGCGAAGGCTGGGTCGTCGAGGGCATGCCCATGTTCCACAACGGGATGAACCTCTCCGCCGGTCGCAAGACGGTCAAGCTGAAGGGCGAATCGTACTGGGAGCCCGACGGGACTCCTGCCCCCGGTTCGGGCACCGCGGAGCAGCGACTCCGCGAGCAGGACTTCGACGGTGTCGAGGCGGAGGTGCTGTACCCGCCGGTCTTCATTCGACGCTGCATCGAGGGAATCTCGGACCGTCACGTCTATCTCTCACTGGTGCGCGCCTACAACGAATTCCTGGCTGAGTTCTGTGCGATCTCACCGGAGCGGCTCGTCGGGAACGCGACAATCCCTGTCACCGGGATCGAAGATGCAGTTGCAGAACTGCGCCATGCAAGCGCTCTCGGGCTGCGCAGCGTCTCTCCGGCCATGTTCCCGAGCGGGGAGAACGGGCCGGTCCGGGGGGACGATCTCTTCTGGGAGACGGCCCTGGAGTTGGGCATGCGAGTGTCACCTCACGGAAGTCTCGGGTCAGTCGGCGCCCTCAACCTGATGCGATCAGCCACGGCCTCGTTCGATTTCAACGAGGCACTCTCGCAGAGGGCGTCGAAGGGTCTCGCCACGACGCTTGCCCACATCATCAATTCAGGGGTCTTCGAGCGGATGCCCGAATTGCAGATCTACATCGCGGAGACCAACGCCAGCTGGCTCCCCTACGCGCTGTACATGATGGACGATTCATACAGGCTCTTCGAGGACTACTTCGGCCAGAGCCTCAAGATGCTCCCGAGTGAGTACGTCTGGGCGCATTTCCACTTCGGGATCGTCCGAGACCCCCTGGTGGTGCCGATGCTCGACCTCCTCGATCCCCGGCGCCTGATCTGGGGCTCCGACTTCCCGCACAGCGTGGGCTCATGGCCGAACTCACGGGCCTTCGTGGACCAGACGTTCAAAGGTGTCCAGGCCGAGATCCGTGACCGGATCGTCCGCGACAACGCGCTGGAGTTCTTCGGATTGGACAGACTGGCGAGCGTCGGCGGGCGATGAGCGAACGTGCACCCGGTATCCACATCACGGCCACGGAAGATCCTTCCCGCTTAGCCATCGTCTGTGGAGGACAGAGGGTCTCCTTCGGTGAGCTCGAGACGCGCATCAGCCAGGTAGCCCGACGTCTTCAGTCCGCGGGGCTCGGTGAAGGCGATTCGGTTGCGGTCATCATGCACAACAGCGTGGACATGTTCGCCGTCTGGAACGGAGTCGCCCGGATCGGGGGACTTGTCATACCGATCAGCTACCGGCTGACGGCCCCCGAAGCGGCCTACATCATCACTGACTGTGATGCCCGTGCGCTCATCTACGACGACCGCGATGCCATCGAGGCGGTCCTCCCCTCCCTCTCGCGCCTCCGTGCCTTCTGGCATGTCGCAGACGACGACCTGTGGAGCAGCCCGGGCGAACCATGGCTGGTGACGCCCTTCATTGCGTCAACCGTGGCCACCATGGCCTACACATCGGGCACGACAGGACGTCCGAAGGGAGTCGTGAAACGGGCGACAGCCCCCGCTGGTGGCTTGCTGGTGAGCGAATTCTTCCTCAAATACTGGGATTTTCGCCCGAGCGACGTCCACCTGTTGACTGGTCCCGCCTACCACGGCGGGCCCGGCTCGTACGCACAGCTGCACCTCATGGTGGGCGCTCGCCTCGTCATCATGCCCCGGTTCAACGCCCCGTCCTGCCTGGAGCTCATTGAGGAGGAGCGCGTCACCACCGGGTTCATGGTGCCCGCGCACTTCATCCGGATATTGGAGGAGCGCTGGCAGGACCACGATCTCTCCTCCGTACGCTTGATCGTGCACGCCGCGGCCTCATGCCCTGAACCGGTGAAGTGGAGAATGTTCGACGTCTTCGGACCAGGGGTCCTCTGGGAGTACTACGGGGCCGTCGAAGGTTCCTTCTCCATCATTTCACCGGGCGAATGGCAGGTGCGACCCGGCAGCGTCGGGAGGCCGCTCCCAGGTGTGCGCACCGTGATCCTGGACGAGCAGGGGGAACCGGTCCCGCCGGGCGAAGTTGGCATGATCTATTCGACCGGGCTACCCGGATGGACGTTCGACTACTTCAAGGACCCGGAGAAGACCGCCGGGTCCTGGAACGACGGCTTCTTCACGGCGGGCGACCTGGGAAGGATGGACGAGGACGGGTATCTCTACATCGTGGATCGTCGAACCGACCTGATCATCAGTGGTGGGGTGAACATCTACGCCGCCGAGATCGAGGCGGCTCTGATCGAGATTCCCGTGGTGGTTGACGTCGCTGTCTTCGGGATCCCCGACCCGGCGATGGGTCAGATCGTCCACGCGGTGGTCGAGGTGCGAGAGGGCGAACGACCTGATCCCGCGCAGCTTCTCCAGGCGGTGGAGGGCAAGCTGGCGAAATACAAGTGGCCCCGTTCGTTCGAATTCGTCGATCAGCTCCCCCGAGAGCCGAGTGGCAAGGTGAGGAAGTTCGAGATGCGCGCCGCGTTGATGACGGCGGAGAGTGTGTGACCACTCCCCTCGCGGCAACCATGCAGACCCCCGTCTTCCACGTGACGCAAGTGGCGGCTGACCGGGCAGTGGTGGAGGACGGGTGCCGCAGGCTGTTCGGTCAACCCATCCTCGATGGTGGTTTCCCCGTCGCCGACCGGCGGACCATGTTCACCCTCGTCGGCGACATGTGGCTCGAAGCGGTGACACCGGAGACGCAACGCTCGGGCATCCGCAAATTCGTCGACCGCGTCGGGAGCCACTTCCACTCCGTGGCGTGGTACGTGACCGACATCGACCGCCTTGCCGCAGCGCTGCGGGACCACGGGATCCGGTTTTTCGACTCCGAGGGAACTACCTTGCGCACGGTTCCGCGCCACGGTCCGATCCCCCTCCCCGATGGCTACGAGCTCGGCTACCCACCCGGTTGGTGGTCGGCCGCCTTGTTCACGCACCCCAGAGACACCAATGGGATGATCGAGTTCTGCCAGTCCATGAGCGACCACCCCCTGCCACCACGCCCCGGACCTGCGGTCGGACGATCCTTCGACCCTCTGGGGATTGTCGGACTCTCGCATCTGACCCTGGCCGTCCGGAGCCTCCAGCACGCGCTCGACCTGTGGGTTGGTGTGCTCGGCGGCGAGCTCGTCAAGCTATGCCACGACGAGCGCGCCGAGACCCGGTCCGCGTACGTGCGCGTGGGGGAAGGAGATGGCACCATGCTCGAGTTTGCCGAGCCCGTCGCCGAGGGGCCTGTGGCGAGGGACCTCGCCCGCTGCGGCGGCGACGTCCTGCATGCAGTGACGCTCAGGGTCGCCGACCTCGAGAAGGTAAGGAGGCATGTCGCGTTCCATGGGATGGCGGCCGAGTCTGAGGGCGAACACCTTCTGGTCGTCGGTCCGGAGTCGATCGGGAGCGGACCGTTCGGGTTCACGACGACATCCCCCTGGTCGTGAGACGCCAGCCATGAATCTCGTGCTCACCGAGGAACAGGAGATGTTCCGCGACACCACGAGAACGTTCCTCGAAAAGGAGAGTCCGCTGTCCGTCGTCCGTTCCCTTTGGGAGAGTTCCGACGGGTTCGAGCGCGACTACTGGCATGAGGCGGCCCGTCTCGGTTGGACGTCGGCCCTCGTTCCCGAGGCTCGAGGTGGTGGCTGCGTGTCGGGTCGCCCTCTTGCGGACCTCGTCATCGTGGCCGAAGAAATCGGGCGAGCGATCGCTCCGGGACCGTTTCTCCCGGTCAATCTGGTCGCAGGGACCCTCGACAGGGAGGCTGGTCACGAACTTGCATCGGCGTTGCTCCCAGGTCTGTTGTCGGGAGACCTCGTGGCCACCTGGGCCGTGGCCGAAGACGGGGCGCGGTGGTCGGGCACCGGTCCGGTCGTGGATACAAGCGTCGAGGACGTCGGCGCGGACCTCGTGGTCTCGGGGACGAAGGCATACGTCGAGGCGGCGGCCCAGGCCGACCACTTCCTTGTCACGGCTCGCTCGGCGGGCGGGCTGACCCAGCTGATGATCCCGCGGGACACCCGGGGAGTCGAGGTGATCCCCGGTCGCAGCATCGATATGTGCCGGCGCTACGGTCGTGTGCACCTCGACAGCGTCCGCGTCCCCTCCTCCGCCGCGCTCGGGAGCCCGGGATCCGCCGCTCCATCGGTCGAGCGCCAACTGCAGGTGGCGCTCGCCCTCCAGTGTGCCGAGACGGTCGGGGCGGCGGAACAGGTCTTCGGGACGACGGTCGAGTACGCCCGGGATCGATTTGCCTTTGGCCGACCGATCATCTCTTTTCAGGCGTTGAAGCATCGTGTGGCCGACATGTTCCAGTGGCTGGAGTTCTCCAAAGCCGTCACCGAAGCACTGGCCGCCGAGATCGATGCCGGTGGCGATGCAGCCCGGCTGGCCAGCGTGGCCAAGGCCTACGTCGCGGACCACTGCCTCGACATCGCGGACGAGTGCGTGCAGATAAGCGGTGGCATAGGCGTCACCTGGGAACACCATGTCCACCTGTATTCCCGTCGTATCGTCGTCAATCGCGCCCTGTTCGGCACTCCTGAGCAGCACAAGGTGCGCCTCGCCGTGCTCCTCGAAGCGATGGGCTCGAAATGACGTCGGGCCGCGGGGAGTCACTCGCGACGTTTCGATCGCGGGCCCGGATCTGGATCGGGAAGAACCTGCCGGCAATGGGCGATCCGAGCGACATTGAGGACACGGCACTGCAGAATGCGATCTTCGACGCTGGCTTCGCAGGGATCGCCTACCCGGTCGAGTACGGCGGAGCAGGGCTTACGTTCGAGCACCAGCAGGCCTTCTTCGCCGAGGCGCAGGGGCACCGGGTGCCGATGGGTTTCGGGGTGTCCATCGGCATGCTCGGCCCCACGCTGCTCGATTTCGGCTCGGAGGCACTCAAGGCGACGCACCTCCCGCGCATCCTGCGAGGTGACGAATTGTGGATCCAACTCCTCTCTGAGCCCACGGGCGGCTCTGATATGGCCGGAGCGCTCACCCGGCTGACTCGCGACGGGGACACCTACGTGCTCAACGGTTCCAAGATGTGGAGCTCCGGAGCGCTCTACTCCGACTTCGGGCTCTGCCTCGCCCGCACCGATTGGGATGCACCCAAGCATCGTGGCCTTTCCATGATCGCCGTGCCGCTCAAGGGAACCCCCGGCCTCACTATCGACGCCATCCGGTCGGTGACCGGCGCACCCGGTGATTTCTGCGTCGAGTTCTTCGACGACATGACGCTCCCGGCCGAGAACCTCGTCGGTGCGGAGAACGAGGGATGGGCAGTGGCCCAGAGGCTCCTGGTCCACGAACGGAATGCCGGCAACGGTCTCGAGCATGGCATCGGGCTCTTCGGGATTTCGGGGGACGCTGCCCGGCGTCACGGTCGCCGAGGTCGGCGCAAGGCGCGGTGCGACGTGGCCTGTCGACCGATCCAGCGCTCGCGCAGCGAGTCGTCGAGGCCTACATCGAGGCCACGGTCAGCCGCCACGCCGGGGAACGGATCATGACCGGCTTGCGCACGGGAGCCCTCAAGGGGCAGTGGGCCTCTCTGCTGAAGCTCCACCTGGGCGTCAACTCCAACCGGGCCGCCAAGGCCGCATTGGCGACATGGGCGGCCGACGGCGTCATTTGGGACGGCGACGAAAAATACACGGGAAATGCCGGGGAGATGTTCCTCAGATCGCGCGGGTTCTCGATCGCGGGCGGCACCAACGAGATACAACGCAACATCGTGGCTGAACGGCTCCTTGGCCTCCCCCGGGAGCCGTCCTTCGACCTAGACGTTCCGTTCAATGAGGTCTTGCGGAAACGCAAGGACTTCTGATCGGCCAGGCACGCGGTGAGGCCGATCGCACGACGTTGCATCGAAAGCGTCAACTCCCTACCATGAAATCGGTGGTGGACCAGGTCCCAGCGGCGAGTCGCTGATCCCCACGTTGCCCCATGTGGTGGCGCTCGCCAACGAACGCTTCGCAGAAAAGGAGTTTCTCGTCTGCGGAGAGACGGCGCCTCACCTTCGCGCAGGCTGACCAAGAGTCTGCGAGACTCGCCCGCGGCCTCCTCGCGCTCGGGGTGGGCAAAGGGGCCCGGGTGGGCATCATGATGCCCAACTCGCCCGACTGGGTCCTCTGTTGGCTCGCCGCCGCTCGCATAGGAGCATTGACGGTGCCGATAAGCACGTTGTACCAAGCCCCCGAGCTGCGCTGGGTGCTCGAGCACTCCGATATCCACACGTTGCTCGTGAAGGACCACTACCTGAACCACGACTATGTGGCGCGATTGGAGACGGTCCCCGCACTTGCCGCACAGGTCAAGCCGGATCTCTTCGTCCCCCAGCTCCCCTACCTGCGTCATGTGGTCGTGTGGGGGACGAGGAGCCACGCGCATGGGCCATGCAGGGGCCCGGACGATCTGTACCGCCTCGGAGAAGCGAACCAACTGGGTCGACAGTCGATTCTTGGCCGCCGTCGAAGCGCAGGTCACGCCGGCCGACGACCTGACGATCATCTACACCTCGGGCAGCACATCGCAACCAAAGGCCGTCGTGCACACCCACGCCGCCGTCGTCCGCCTTTGCGACGCGCTGCTGGCCACCGGTTGGCAGGACGTCCGGCCCGATGATCGGCTCTATTGCGGCGTGCCCTTCTTCTGGATCGGGGGGATCAACTCGACCGTGCTGCCGGCGATGCTCACCGGAGCCACGCATCATCATGACCGCGTCTCCCGACGTCGACGAGATCCTCGACGCATGCTCCAGGGAAGAGGTCACGACGATCAACGCCGTGACCCCCAGCTCCGCGCCATGCAGGAACGAGCGACCGACCGTGGCATCGAACTTCCCCACATGCGCTCGAGACTTGCGTCAATTCGACGAAGCGGGAGATCTCATTCCACCGGAACTGATCCCCAACCCCTTCGGCATGACCGAGACGTTCGGGCCACACGGACTCGAGGCGGAAGGCACCCGACTCCCGCCCGAGAAGGCCGGCGCCTACGGTCGGTCACTTCCGGGCATGGAGCGCAAGGTTCTGGACCCGGCGACGGGCGCGGAGTGCGCCGCCGGAGAACCGGGCGAGCTCTACGTCAGGGGATTCTCACTGATGCGAGGCTTCTACAAGCGGCTCCCGGAGCAAACCTTCGACCCCGACGGCTTCTATCCGACCGGTGACCGATGCCGAATCGACGCGGACGGGTTCCTCTATTTCGAAGGTCGCTTCGGGGAGATGATAAAGACCAACGGTGCCAACGTCTCACCAATGGAGGTGGAAGCCGCGCTCGAAGGCCACCCCGAGATCCGAGAGGCGGTCGTGTTCGGGATCCCGGACCCGGCCCGGGGAGAGGCGATCGTGGCGGTGGTGGTACCGACCAGCGGGGCCCACATTGACCGCGGACGACCTGCTCGGGCGCCTTCGAGGCGAAGTCTCGAGCTACAAAGTGCCGCAATTCACCTTTGCCATGCGCCACGAGGACATCCCCCGCACCGACTCCACCAAAGTGAAGAAGCACGTGCTCCGGGAACTCGTTCTGGCGCACTGGGACGAGTTCATCGCCAGCACCGCCCACTCCGAGCTCGGGGTGACGAAACTTTCGTGACGATCAAGGGGCGGGTCTCCATTGCCGGTGCCTACGAGCACCCCCGGCGGCTGATTCCCGACCGCAGCATTCCCCAGATTCATGCCGAGGTGGCGGTCGGCGCGCTCGCCGACGCCGGACTGCGCCTTTCCGACGTCGACGCCTACTTCTGCGACTCGACCGCAGGTTTCGGTCCCGTGTCGATGGTGGAGTACCTCGGGCTTCATCCCCGCTACGTCGATTCCACCGAAACCGGAGGCTCCTCCTATCTCGTCCACGTCGGCCACGCGGCAGCGGCGATCGAAGCTGGGCGATGCGAGATCGCACTGGTGACGATGGCCGGACTGGCGCGCACACGCGCCGAGGCACCAATGGCCAAGCCGACGGGATCCCCCGAATCGAGCTTCGAGACGCTGTGGGGCATGCTCCCCGTCACCGCCTACGCGCTCGCGGCGCAGCGGCACATGTTCGAGTTCGGCACGACGAGCGCCCAACTGGCCGAGGTGAAGGTGGCCGCTTCCCTGCACGCGCAGCACAATCCGCAGGCCCTGTTGCCGACGCCCGTGACGGTGGAGGAGGTCCTCGACTCCCCGCTCATCAGCTCACCCCTCCACCGCCTTGATTGTTGCGTCATTACGGATGGGGGCGGCGCAGTGGTGGTTGTCAGCCCGGAAGTCGCCCGTGATCTCGACCGGCGGACGGTGAAGATCCTGGGGCGGGCGGAAGCCGTCAAACACACCAACAACGGTCGCATCGACCTCACCTCCACCGGAGCTTCCCAGACCGGCCCCCGGGCGTTCGAAGAAGCCGGCGTGCAGCCCGCGGATATTGACTACGCATCCATTTACGACTCGTTCACGATCACCGTGCTCGAGACGCTCGAGGATCTCGGATTTTGCGAGAAAGGGGCGGGAGGGCGTTTCGTGCTCGACGGGGCCCTGGTCGCGCCATTTGGAAGGCTCCCCTTCAACACCGATGGCGGGGGCCTGTGCAACAACCACCCCTCGAATCGGGGCGGGATGACGAAGATCATCGAGGCCGTTCGGCAGCTGCGGGGGGAGTCGCACCCCGCCGTCCAGGTACCGGACTGCGAAATTGCCCTCGCCCACGGGACCGGCGGGTCGCTCGGCACGCGGATGGCGAGCGCGACGCTCATCCTCGGGCGGGAGGACGCGTGATGGACTCCCTGCTCCCCACACCCGTACCAGAGCAGAATCCCGAGACCGAGGAATTCTGGCGAGCCACTGGGGAGGGACGGTTCCTCCTGCTTCGCTGTGGCGGGTGTGAGACGGTGATCTGGTACCCCAGGCCCTTGTGCCCGGAGTGCGGCACCACCTCAGTGTCGTGGACAGAAGGGTCCGGACACGGAACTGTGTACAGCTTCAGCGTCGTGCACCGCAGCGCAGGTCTCTATAAAGGCGCCGTGCCCTACGTCGTGGCGTACGTAGAACTCGCGGAAGGGCCACGGGTACTGACCAATATCGTCGGCTGCGACCCGGCGCGGGTCTTCATCGGTCAACCGGTTCGCGTCGTGTTCTTCGAAACCGGCGAGCAGAGTGCGTTGTACCGCTTCGAGCCGGCCGAACAGGCATGACCGCGCTTGCGCAGCCACTCGCAGGGGCTCGAGTGCTCGACCTCAGTGGCCGCGTCGGGGCGTACTGCAGCAAGATCCTGTCCGACCTCGGCGCAGATGTGGTGAAGGTCGAATTGCCGACCGGGGATGGGCTGCGCCGTCTGCCCCCGTTTCGCAACGGAGAGCGTGGACCGGAGTCGAGCTTGCTCTTCGCCTACTACCATCACAACAAGCGAGGCATCACCCTCGACTGGGAACGAGCCGATGCACGCCAACTCCTCGAAGAGCTGGCGTCGACCGCGGACGTCGTGATCGCATCACCCAAAGGAGACCGTCAGCGGCTGCACGGCTTTCTCGATGACCCTCCTTCCTTGTCGTGGGTACCCGAGAGCACGCTGACATGCTTCATCACGCCTTTCGGGGTCACCGGTCCTTACCGCGGCTGGCGCGCCACGCCCTTCACCTCGTTTGCCATGAGTGGACTGATGCATCCGGTGGGGCCCTCCGAAGGGCCGCCGCTCGCCATGCCGGGACAACAGCTCTACGACGAAGCCGGGGTATGGGCGGCGTTCCTCGTGCAGGCGGTGCTGCGGAGCCCGGCTGCTTGCCGGTCGCAGGTCATCGACCACTCCGCGCACGAGGTTGGCCTCTTTCACAAGTTGGGGACCGAACAGTACGCGTTGAACGGGCGCATCAAGACAAGAGAGACCAACTTCGGTCCGCCCCCGGGCGGAATCTGGACATGCCGCGACGGACTCTTGGACGTCGGCGCGCATTCGGCCCACCACTGGGATCTCTTCGTCGACCTGATGGGTCGCCCCGACGTTCTCTCGGATCCCCTCTATCGGGACAGGGACATGCGCGTCCAGCTTTTCGACCTCCTCACGGAAATCATCGCCGGCCTCATGGCGACACGGAGCGCGCGACAGCTGGTGGAGGCGGGACAATCGTCGGGATTGCCCTGTGCCCTCACCCGTACACCATCGCAATTCGTCCGGGAGGAACAGGCCAGGACCCGAGATTTCTTCATCCGGTCCGCTCGGGCAGGAACGGGATCCTTCGAGATGCCCGGTCCGCCGTTCGTGGCCTCACCCTCGCTGATCGCCTACCACCGGCCCGCCCCGCTTCTCGGAGAGCACAATCAAGACCTGTACGTCGACGAATTGGGGCACTCGATTGGCGAACTGGAACGTTGGCGGTCAGATGGCCTCCTCTAACATGCCCCAGGCCTCATTGCTCGACGGAGTCCGCATCCTCTCATTCGGCACCGTGGTGGCGGGCAACGTGTGTCCGCTGATCCTGGCGGAACTCGGCGCCGACGTGGTGAAGATCGAGTCGAGAAGTCGTCCCGAGGCCCTGCGGACCTTCGACGCGCCCCACCAATTGCAGCTGTTCGAGCCGTCCGGTGTCCGCACGACAGCTCTCTTCGCCGGGCTGACCCGCAGCATGCGGAGTGTCAGCATCGACATGGGAGTTCCCGAGGGTCGTGCCACATTTCAGGCCCTGGTCGAGAAGTCCGACGTCGTGATCGAGAACATGGGCCCGGGCAAAATGGAAGGGTGGGGGTGTTCCTTCTCCGAGCTCACAGTCCACAATCCGACGCTGGTCATGCTGTCGATCTCGGGCTACGGGCGATCCGGCCCACTCTCGAACTTCCGGGCCTACGCCTCGAACATCTGCAACTATCTCGGCCTGACGTCCGCCTGGGCTCTTGACGGGACGCATTTCGACTTCGTGGCGGGCGTCCACGGGGCGAGCGCAATCGTTGCAGCGCTGGCCGAGGTCGGCAAAGGTGCGCCGGGCGTCTTCATCGACATGGCCCAGACAGAAACCGGGGCGGCCGTGATGGCACCCCTCTACCTCGATGTCCTCGCGAATGGACGGGAGTGGAGCGCTTCGCCCAACGAAGTACCCGGAGCGCTGCTTTCGGGCGTCTTCGCCTGCAGGGACGCGGACGCCTGGGTGGCTATCGAGCTCGAAGACGAAGCGGATTGGGACACGATGTGCGATTGTCTCGAGCGCGATGACCTGAGGCTGGGTGACCGCCCGCCCGCCGACGCGGTCCAGGCTCTCCGCGAAGCGGTCAGCGCCTGGGTCAGCTCTCTCACACCATTCCAGGTGACGCACATGCTCCAGAGTGCCGGTCTTGCCGCGGCGCCGGTCCAGGACAGTGAGGATCTCTGGCGCGACGCACAACACCGAAGCCGCGGTTGCTTCGTCGACGTGTGGCACCCCGACATCGGATTCGTCGAATACCCGGGCCCTCCCGATCAGCTGAGCAAGACCCCCGGACACGTCGTGCGACGCGGTTCGAGGATGGGTGAGCACACCCGTGAAGTGCTGGGAGAGTGGCTCAATCTGAAGGTCTCCGCACTCAGGAACCTGGAAGTGGACGGTGCTATCTGGCAATCGGAGCAGGGATGAGAAGGGCCTTCGGCCGTGACGCACTCCGATGAGCCGGCAATCGGTCGACGACGAGGAAGAAGGGGCCGGAAGTGACTGGGATCAATGAGGGAAGAATCGCCATTGTGACCGGTGCCGGTCGTGGTATCGGCCGGGGTTACGCGTTGGAGTTGGCTCGCCAAGGGGCCGCTGTCGTCGTCAACGATGTGGGCGCAGAGGTGGACGGTGAAGGGAGGTCGGAGGACCCGGCTGGCGAAGTCGTCGACCTCATCCGTGCGGTGGGGGGCCGAGCCGTGGCCAACGGGGACGACGTGTCCGACTGGGAAGGAGCCGGCCGGTTGGTGCACCAGGCCATCGAGACATTCGGCGGCCTCGACATCGTGATCAACAACGCGGGGATCCTGCGGGATCGAATGTTGGTGAACATGTCGATCGAAGAATGGGACGCCGTGATCAAGGTTCACCTTCGTGGGACGTTCGCGACAGTCCGCTGGGCCGTCGAGTATTGGCGCAAGAAGTCCAAGGGCGGAGTCGCCAACGACGCCCGGATCATAAATACGACGTCGGCCGCCGGTATGTACGGCAATGTCGGCCAGGCGAATTACGGAGCAGCCAAAGCCGGCGTCGCGGCCTTCACCATCATCGCAGCCAGTGAATTCGCGAGATACGGCGTGACCGTCAACGCCATCAATCCGGGGGCCCGCACGCGTATGACCGAGCAGGCCCGGCCCGACTCGTACGAACCGGTTCCACCGGGTGCATTCGACTTCTCCAACCCCGAGAATGTCGCCCCGCTGGTCGTCTGGCTGTCCTGCCCCGAAGCGGCCCATGTGACGGGTCACGTGTTCTCGGTACGCGGCGGCCAGATCAGCGTGGCCGAGGGTTGGCGGGCTGGGCCACTGATCGAAAGTGACAAGCGATGGGACCCGGCCGAACTCGGTCCGATCGTCGACGATCTCCTGGGTCGGGCCGCCCCCCACGCCGATCTTTTCGGCGAGATCCCATCAGCGTAACGACTGAGATGCCATCAGCGTAAAGGCGCCCTGCCCGGTGGGCGGCTAGTTCGCCGAGAGTGGCGTCAAAGCGTACCTGTCCAATTTTCGGCCTCACGCAGCACCTGACTGAACGGCTTCTTCGCATCGAAGCTCGGCTCACGGGGCAACCCCAGGACGCGCTCGGCAATGGCATTGCGCTGCATCTCGTTGGTGCCCCCGGCAATCGACGCGGCACGCCCATTCAGGTACGCCATTGAAGCGTCCGCCCCCTGGGGGTCGGCGAGATCCCAGCTCACTGCAGCCTCCCCACCAATCTCCATCCCGATGCGCGCACCGAATTGGGAGGTAGGTGCCCCGGAACAGCTTGCCGTAGGCCGCCATTCCAGGGCCCAACCGGCCCTGGCGACCCATTTTCGCGAGGTGGGAGGCCAGGACCTTGCCCACGAAATCGATCGTGTGAGCCCGCGCCAGCTTCTGCCGAACAAGCGGTTCATCTGTGCGGCCGGCGTGCTCGGCCAGCCGCACAAGGTCAGGTGCCAGCGGGCCCGGGCCAGACGGGGATGAGCCGTCGCTCGGGCGGCCGGCACCACGCTCGAGGACCAGCATCGTCTGCGCGACGACCCAGCCCTGGTTGACGCCGCCGATCACGTCGGCGTCGGGCACGATGACATCGTCGAAGAACTCCTCGCAGAACTCGGAGGTCTCGGTGATCTGCTTGAGAGGCCGGATAGTCAAGCCTGCCGAGGAGCAGGGAACGACGAACCAGGTCAGGCCCTTGTGTTTCGGCGCCTCCCAATCCGTTCGTGCCAGGCACATGCCGAAGTCCGCCAGATGGGCGAAGGTGCTCCAGACCTTCTGACCGTTGAGAACCCATCGCTCGCCGTCTCTGGTGGCGCCGGTCCGAATGCCGGCAAGGTCGGAGCCCGAAGACGGCTCCGAGAAGAACTGGCACACGAGTGCATCGCCCGCCAACACCATCGGTACGAAACGCCGCAGGAATTCCGGTGAGGCGTGGGCGAGCATCGTGGGGACACAGATGTGGAAAGTGGTGGCGGTGAGCACGCCGAAGTCGGGGGTGACATACGCGGCCGCCTCTTCGAGGAACGTCGCTTCGAACACCTGCGGGAGACCCTGGCCTCCGTATGCGACCGGCCAGGAGATGCCCGCGTAGCCGTTCTCGAACAGCATGCGTTGTCGCGCCCGATTGGCGGAGATGACGTCCGGCGTGCAGTAGTCGATGGTGTTGACCCGTGCCGCAGCGACTCGGCGCTCGAGGTTCTCGGCCAACCACTTCCGTGCCTCGAGGCGGTATGTCTCCAGGTCGTGGACATCAGGGCCCCCGGGCGTCGAGACCATCACCTCCACCCCCTCACAGTCCGTTGATCCGGCAGATCCGCTCGCGATGCCAGTCGGGCTGGCCGAACAGGATGCTGTTCGCGGTGATCCGCCTCAGGAAGAGATGGAGGTCGTGCTCCCAAGTGAAGCCGATCCCGCCGAACACCTGGAAGCAGCCTTGCGCGATATCGATGCCGGTGTCGCCCACCCACCACTTGGCCATGCTGGCAATCTCTCCAGCATCGATCGCGTCGTCCTGCACGGCCTGCACGGCGGCCAAGGCAAGGGCCTTCCCGCTTTCGAGGGAGAGGCTCAAATCTGCCAATTGGTGCTTCACCGCCTGAAACGAGCCGATCGGTCGTCCGAAGGCGATCCTCTCGAGGGCGTACAGGCGCGTCATTTCGAACAGCGCGTCGAGTGCGCCCACTGTCTCCACGGTGGTCAGCACGCAGGCGAGCTGGAGCTGGTACTCGACGGCCGGGCTTGCATCTCGGTGCGCCCCGACAACAGAGGAGTGGGAAAGTTCCACGTGGTCGAAGGTCACAGAGGAGAGCTGCTGGGTGACGTCGTGTCGGCCGAGTACCTGTGTCCCGATGCCGGGCGTGTCACGCGTCACCAAGAACTGGCTGCTCCCTTCCCTGTCCGACGCAGAGACGAGCATCCAGTCCGCCTCTCCCCCGTCCTGGACCACGGCGGCACATCCGGACAGGACGAAGCCACCGGGTCGATCGGTCACAGCGATGGAAGGCTCCGAACCCGTGCCGAAGTTCCTGTCGAAAGCCCACGTCGCCACGACCTCCCCCCGGCACAGTGCAGGGAGTACCGCATCCTTTTGGGCCACAGAGCCCCCGGCGACCAACGCTGCCGCAACGACATTCATCGAGACGAACGGGCCAGGCTGCAACACCCTCCCCCGTTCTTCGGCGACAATGGCGAGGTCGCAGAGTCCTTGTCCCGAGACGGTTCCACCACCGTGCTCTTCGGGAACCAGCAATGCGAACCACCCGAGCTCAGCCGCCTTCCTGAGGTAGTCAGGGGGCAGCCGGTTCGTGCCGTCCGCCAGCTGTCGCACCATGGAGATCGGACTGACCGCTGCGATGAATCGCACCGTGGTCTCCCTGAGGAGTTCCTGTTCGCTGGTGAGGTCAAGTTCCAATGGTCTCGCTCCGGAGCAGCTCCTCATGCTTGCCGACGCGCGCCGGTTGCTGCTACCGGCAAAACATAACCGCGGTCGCTACCAGCGTGCGTTGTTACGATGCCAGCTCCGGGCTCACCGGCGCGTGGAACTGGATCGAGGGGGCTGGCAGTGGAAGAGACGGGTGTCAGTGCCGTGGCCCGCGCAAACCCGACGAAGCCCGCACTCGTAGACGGTGAGCAGATAACCACATTCGGCGAGCTCGACGCGCGTATGAACCAGGTGGCGCGGGTACTAGAACGTCGCGGCGTCAGTCCCGGTGACACGATCGCGAGCGCGGTGAGCAATCGCTCCGAATGGTTCGAGGTGGCCGGAGGGGCCGCCCGTGCGGGAGTCACCGTGGTGCCAATTTCATGGCGGGCGATGCCCGACGAGATGCGTTACCTGGTCGAGGACTCCGGGTCCAAACTCGTTTTCGTCGAGTCCACCGCAGCGGAAGCTGTACCCGGGACTCCGGTGATCTCCATCGGTGCCGACTACGAAGATCTGATCGGCGCAGAGGACAGGGCACCGATCTCGACCGTTGCGGAGCGGCCGCTGATCGGTTTTCGCTACTACACCTCAGGGACAACGGGGCGCCCCAAGGCCATTGCGGGCGAGCTGCCGTCGGGCCAAGCACTGGCCGACCTGCGCAAGATGTTCTCGCCGCCAGCGAACCCGGTGCGGACAGCATCGGGTGAACGGCCACCCCTCGGACGGAGCCAGACCGAGGGTCTGGAAGGTTCGGACGAAGTGCACCTCCTGGTCGGACCTGCGTATCACACCGCCCCCGGCACGTTTGCCAATCGCGCCCTTCACTACGGGCAGACAGTCGTCCTCATGCGCCACTTCGATGCCGAGGAATGCCTGCGGTTGATCCAACGACATGGGGTGACGTGGAGCCACATGGTCCCGATCAACTTTGTCCGGATCTTGAAGCTTCCCGCCGTCGTCCAGCGCTCCTACGACCTTTCGTCGATCCGGCGAGTGCTTCACGCCGCCGCACCATGCCCGGTAGACGTGAAACGGGCGATTATGGAGCTCTTCCCGCCGGGAACGGTCTACGAGTACTACGGGGCCACCGAAGGGCTCGCAACCGTGTGCCCGGCCGACGAGTGGCTATCCAAACCCGGAACGGTGGGACGCGCGGCACCGGGAATCGAGATTCGCGTTTACGACGACACTGGGGCCCAGGTCCCGGCGGGTGAGATCGGCACGGTCTACTTCTCGACCGTGATGCGATTCAGCTATGCCGGCGCTCCCGAGAAGACGGCGCAGTCCTGGCGGGGCGACTTCTTCACGGCGGGCGACATGGGTTACCTCGATCAGGATGGCTACCTCTTCCTGACGGATCGCAAGATCGACATGATCATCTCCGGTGGGGCGAACGTCTACCCGGCAGAGGTGGAGGGCGTCCTCGTCATGCATCCGGGAGTAGCGGATGTGGCCGTGTACGGCGTGCCCGACCCGGAATGGGGCGAGCGCGTCCACGCCGTCGTCGAAGCGCACACGGAATCGCCGGCGGCCACTGACACCGTTGCATTGATCGACTTCTGCCGGGAGCGACTCGCCCATTACAAGTGCCCGACATCAATCGAGATCGTCGAGAGCCTGCCCCGCGATCCCAACGGCAAGATCCGCAAGCGTCTCCTGCGCGACCGACACTGGACGGGGTCAGAGAAAAAGATCTGAGGGACGGGGTCCTCGGACATTTTGGGCGTCTGACCAGGAGACTCGTCGATCGCTTCTCGCAGCTTCGAGCCGGTGGACCGGCCAACGCGTCTACGGTATCGTTCGGGAGCTGGCTGGGCATACGCCCAAACGCGCCGGGATTGCATCTAGAATCAACGGCCATTGATCGATTTTTGCGATGGGAAAGCAGACGGAATCGGGGGATGCGGTGCTGCAGTATGTGATCGCCGGCTTGGTGCTGGGGGGGATCTACGCCATCGCTGCGTCCGGCTTGGTCGTTACCTTTCGGTCCACCGGGATCTTGAACTTTGCTTTTGGCGCCATTGCCTACGCCTTGGCTCGCTTCTACTACTACCTCAACACCCAGGAGCACTGGGCGATCTTGCCGGCCGCCATACTCTCGATCGTGGTGGCCGGCCCGGCAATCGGTATCGGGTTGTACTTCGCCCTTTTCCGGCGCCTGCGACTGGCGCGGCCGCTCATCAAGGTGGTGGCGACCATCGGCGTGTCGGTGGCGATCCCGCCGTTGACCACACTCATCTTCGGGAACAAGACGATCCTCGCTGCCCCCGGCCTCGCTCCCCAGCCTGTCCGGGTCTTCAGGTTCCTCGGGGTCCCTGTCACGATGGACCAGATCATCGTGTACAGCTGCGTCACCATGATCGTCGTGGTCGGAGCTCTGGTCCTGCGCTACACCGATATCGGCCTACGGGTGCGCGCGATGGTCGACTCGCCGGCCATGACGTCGCTCTCGGGGACGAATCCAGAGACCGTGTCGATGGGGGTGTGGGCAGTGAGCACAGCGCTCGCCGGACTCGCCGGGGTCCTGGCGGCGCCGACCATCGGCTTGGACCCGGCCCCGTTCACCTTACTGATGGTGGCCGCCTTCGCCGCGGTGATCGCGGCACGCCTGCGCAGCCTGGTGGTGGCGGTGGTGGTGGCACTCTCGATGGGCATCGCCGGATCGCTGGTGCAATATTTCTTCACCAATTCGACCTCGCTGTCCGCCGATGTGGTGCCGGCCATACCGTTCATCGTCACTGCGATCTTCCTGCTGTACTACATGGTCCGCGGTACCGCCGTCGATGAATCCGAGGGTGTCGGCGGGGCACTCGACCGGGCCATCCTGCCGCAGGGGGACCTGCCCGTCGACGCCACCTCCGACCGGCCCACAGCGGTCTTCGGCTGGAAGGCTTCGTTGTTGGGGTTTGCGGCCATCTGCATCCTCCCGCTCATCCTCACGGGTTTCTGGGTCGGCCTCATCGGGGAGGGCGTCAGCCTGGCGATCATCTTCCTGTCGTTCACGCTCGTGACCGGCGAAGGCGGGATGATCTGGCTCTGCCAGTCCACCTTCGCCGGCATCGGGGCATTGACGACCGCCCAGCTCGCCGTGAACCACGGATGGCCGGTCATGGCGGCCGTACTGGTCGGAGGACTCGTGGCCGTGCCCGTCGGGGTGCTCATCGGCATCCTGACCATCCGGCTCGGCAACCTCTACGTGGCCCTCGTCACCTTGACCGTCGGCTTGTTGTTCGACGATCTGATCTTCAGCCAGCAGATTTTCGTCAACTTTGGAATTGGCGTGAATGTCAACCTTCCGTCGTTCGCGTCCAGCACGAAGGCATTCGCGTACTTGGCACTCGGCGTGTTTGCCATCGTGTCGCTTCTCATCGTCAACCTGCGCCAATCCACCACGGGGCTTGCTTTGAACGCGCGCGGTGGAGCACCCCCGGCTCCAGGACGATGGGGATCAGCGTCCTGCAGATGAAAGTTCTCGGTCGCAGGTATCGCCGCGTTCGTCGCCGGGGTGGGCGGGGCGATGTTCGCACTCTCATTGGGGAGCGCTCTCCCGACGAACTACGCCACTTTGGGTGGCCTCGTGTGGCTCGCAATTCTGGTGTCGCTCGGTATCCGCTCCAACATGGCGGCGCTCGTGGCGGGTCTGTCGGCGACCCTCCTGGCAGGCATCGCGCTCGTCTACCTTCCCACCGCCTTCGGGCAGGTCACTCCCATTCTCTTTGGTGTAGGTGCCATTCAGGTGGCGAAGTACCCCAACGGAGTAATGACCGAGAACGCACGGCGGACGCTCTCGATCTGGGACAAGGTGCGGAAACGGCCGAGGCCAATGTGGACGTCCGAGCTCGATCAGTCGTCTGCCGGCCTCCCCACCGCCGACCAGAAAGTCCTCGTCGGCGCGGAAGCGGCGGAAACCACGGCCGTCGGGAAGGTCTCGTGACCACCACGATGGATGCCCCATCGACGCCATCCGCCGCGACAACCGCACTGTCGGCCACGGGCGTCACGGTCCGATTCGGTGGCCTCGTTGCCCTTGCCGACGTGTCGATCGAGGTTCCTCCGGGGACCATCATCGGGCTCGTCGGTCCGAATGGTGCAGGCAAGTCGACGCTCTTCGGTGTGCTCTCGGGCTTGTTCCGACCCGCCAGCGGAAGGGTCTTCATCGGCGGCAAGGACGTCACCTCCGTCAATGCGCAAACCCGGGCGCGCCTCGGGTTGGCACGCACATTCCAGCAGCCCGAGCTGTTCATGGGACTCTCCGTACGCGACCACTTGGTGCTCGGGCACCGGGTCCACTACGAGCGACGCCGCTTCTGGAGCGACCTCGTGAGCTTCCGCGCCATTTTCCCTCCGACGAAGTTCGAGAACGAAAAGGTCGATGACCTTCTTGATCTTCTGGGCCTCACCGCAATTGCCAACACTCCGGTGGCCGTCCTTCCCCTCGGGTTGTCCCGGCTCGTGGAGGTGGGTCGGGCCTTGGCCACTTGCCCCACCGTGGTGCTTCTCGACGAGCCTCTCTCGGGCCTGGACTATCGCGCCACCGAGAACCTCACCGCGGCATTCGAACGCGTGGTGGCAAACAGCGACGACGGCCTTTCACTGCTCATGGTGGAGCACGACGTCGCGTCGGTACTCGCCTTGTCCTCCTCCATCTTCGTCCTCGACTTCGGCCAGCTCATCGCGAAGGGCACGCCAAACGAGATCAGAGCCAATCCCGCCGTGCGGTCCGCCTACCTGGGCGACGAGGGCACTATGACCGCTGCGCAACGGCCACCTCAAGGTCCGTCGGCACCGTGATGACTCCCGCGTCGGCAATCGAGGAGCCCGCGGTCGACGAGTTCCGGAAAGAACTCGTCGAATGGTTGGAGGCAAACCTCACACACGAGGTCCTGGAGGCCGGAGCGGCGGACTCGGGCGGAGACGGCCGTCTCGAGGTGCTGAAGGCCTGGAACGCCCGGTTGGCTGAGGCGGGTTGGGCCGCCCCCTCGTGGCCCGACGCGTTATGGGGGGCGCGACGCCGGCGTCCAGGAGCAGCTGGCCTACTTGGAGGAGATGTCCCGCGCCGGTGCGCCCGGCCCGATCAACACGATCGGCGTCTCCAACATCGCGCCCGCCATCATGGCCATCGGCGACGAGGAGCAAAAGGAGCGTTTCCTGCGGCCCATGTTGCGCGGCGAGGAGATCTGGTCGCAGGGGATGTCCGAGCCCGACGCCGGTTCTGACCTCGCCTCCTTGCGCACCTCGGCGCGCCTGCGACGGCGAAATCTTCATCGTCAACGGGCAGAAGACCTGGAACAGCATGGGCAGCGACGCCGACTGGTGCCAGCTCTACGTCCGCACAGACCCGACTGCGCCCAAGCACAAGGGGATCAGCTGTCTCTTGGTCGACATGAAGACGCCCGGCATCACGGTGCGACCACTTCGGACGATGGCAGGGAGCTACCTGTTCTCCGAACTGTTCTTCGACGAGGTAAGGGTGCCGCGGGCGGCCCTCCTGGGAGAGCTCAATGAAGGATGGCGGGTGGCGGTCACCACGCTCAGTCATGAGCGGGCCGGTGTCGCCCGGCTCTACCTCGGGCTGGGGAGCACGTTCGACGAATTGATCGAAGCCGCCCGTCAACGAGGCCCCATTACCAACCCTCTCCACCGGGACCGCCTGGCGCACCTCTACGCCACGATCGCGTGCATTCGCTATTCCACGACGTGGGAACTGGCCAAGATCGACCAGGGTGGACCACCGTCCGCCACCATGGGCGGACTGGCCAAACTCTCTTGGGCCCGGGCGGCGCAAGAGATGGCAGAACTCGCCATGGACATCCTCGGTCCCGAGGCACTGAGCGGACCCTGGTCGAAGAACCTGGAATTGTCCCCCTCCATGTCGATCGCCGGCGGCACGAGCGACATCAATCGAAACATCGTCGGGGAGCATGGATTGGGCCTGCCGCGATGAACGGGCGACCTCGAAGTAGGCAAGAACGGGAGATCTTGATGACATCTGTATGGGGATATGAAGGCAGCCGAACCATCGTCAGCGGCGGTGGTGGGAGCGGGATGGGCGCTGCCGTGGTGCGGCATCTCGCCGATCTTGGAGCCGAGGTCCATGTCCTCGACCTGAAAGATCCTCCGGTGGACGTCGCGAGCTACCAATCCGTTGACCTCCGTGATCCTGCCGCCACCTCGAATGCGGTCGAAGAGATCGGGGGGGTCGTCGACGGATTGTTCAATTGTGCGGGGCTCCCAGGGTCCGTCTACCCGGACCTCGATGTCATGCTGGTCAATCTGGTCGGCATGCGCCACTTGGCCGACCTGGTTTCGGACCGCATGAGGCCGGGGGCTGCCATCGCGAGTATCTCGTCGACGTCCGGGGCGGGCTACCTCGGGAACATCGGCAAGTGGATGCCGCTCGTCACTTCTCCGGACTTCGAGACCGCGCGGGCATGGTGCGAGACCCACCCAGAAGAGATCGACGGGGGCTACGGACCGTCGAAGGAGGCCATCATCGTGTGGACGCTCTGGGCGTCACACGCCCTGGCAGCGAAAGGCATACGGGTCAACTGCATCAGTCCGGGGCCTACCGATACGCCGATGATGCCCGAATTCGAAAGCACGCCTACGGCAAGGAATTCATGGATAGTTTCCCCGTCCCTCTCGGGCGGCATTCGAGCCCGGACGAGCAGGCGTGGCCGCTCATCTTCTTGAACTCCAGGCTGGCCAGCTACATCACCGGCGAGAATCTGATCACCGACGGCGGCACGATGGGCGCTGCCATGACCGGCGGCATCGACTTGTCGGGACTGGTGCCGGAGTCGATGCAGCGCTAACGCCTTCGTTGCCCCGTCCACGATTCAGGGCGCGCTATTCCCGGCAACGGTCGCTCGTTTCGGCGTTTTGTACGTGGTTTATTTCTTTTTTTGTGGCTCTGAGCAGGGAGGGAAGTGTCACACCCCCCTGATCTACTTGCGGCATGGATGTTGATGTAGTTGACGAACTCAACGAGGTGCTGGCCCGCTTGGCGCAGGCTGATCCGTTCTCCTATGCCGATCGGGACTCGATCATTGCCTTAGAGCGCGGACTCTCGGCCTATTCGTGCACGCTGGCCAAAGCGGTGGCCAGTTTCGCCGAGGGGGGTGAATGGGCGGCCGACGGGGCCCAAAGTGCCCCGGCGTGGATCGCCGCCTCGTGTCACCTGCCGCACGGCGAAGTGAGGAAGCAACTGCGCCGGGGGGCTGCCCTGTCCTCGATGCCCGTGGTGGCAGAGGCCTTTTCGGCCGGGGAGATCGGCCCGGCCCATGTCGATGTGTTGGTCAAAGCGGCCAAGGCGGTGGCCCATGCCGACCCCGAGGCCTTCGCCCGCTGTGAAGAGGGTCTGGTCAATGCGGCCAGCGTGCTCGGTTTCGTGCCCTTCTCCAACGCCGTGACCTATTTCACCCAGATGGCCGACCCCGACGGGGCCGAAGAGTCCGACATGGCGCGCCGGGCCCGGCGCAACGCCTACGTGGTCGAGTCCATGAGCGGGATGTACTACCTGGGCGGGACCCTCGACCCGATCAGCGGGGCCATTGTGGCCGGCGAACTCGGCCGACTGAACAAGTGTTCTTCGAGGCCGACTGGGCCACGGCCAAAGAGACCCTCGGGCGTGACCCCAAGGTGGGCGAACTGCCCCGGACCCCCGCCCAACGCCGGGCCGACGCCCTGGTCGAGATGGCGGTGCGCTCCAAGGGGGCCAAGACGACCGACCGGCGTCCCGAGCCCCTCTTCAGTGTCTTGGTGAACTACGAGGCACTCTTTGGGCGCATCAGCCAGATCGAAGGGGGACCCATCGTCAGCCCCGGGGCCCTTTTGCCCTGGTTGGACGGGGCCAGCTTCGAACGGATTGTCTTTGGGCCCGGGACCCGGATCGAGTGCTCCAAGAAGGCCCGGTTCTTCACCGGGGCGACCAGGCGGGCCATCGAGGTGCGGGACCAGTACTGCACCCACCCCTACTGTGAGGCACCCGCCGCAGCGCTGCCAGATCGACCACATCGTCCCCTATTCGAAGGGGGGCGAGACCACCCAGGAGAACGGGCGGGTCTACTGCAGCTTTCACAACCGGCTCCGGAACCACGAACCACCGGGGTGCGGGGGCGAGGGCGATTTCGACGGCGATTTGGACGACGCTGACGACGGTGACGAGGTAGGCGACGACGACGATTTCGAGCTCGACGACGACTATGGCGAAGACGGTGATGGTGGCGGTCCGTAGGAGGGCCGCCCGGCCCTCAACCGCACTCCCGGCAAATTCGCCCGTCAGTAACGATTCACACCTGCAGCGCCAACCCTCCCTCGACGCTCGCACGCCGGGGAGCTCGGGCGCGCCCCGACCCCGATTCGGCAACAGGAAGCCGGTCGTTCGAAGGCCGTAGGGCAAATGTGGCCATTCCGCTGAGGTCGCACGGCGCAAGCGGCGCAAGCAGCGCAAGCGGCGCAATCTGCGCAAGCAGCAGGGGCAGGGGCAGGGGCAGCGGACCCGTTTCTGAGATGCACCAAGGATCTCCGCGCGAGCCTTGGAGTTCGCTGTGCCGTCTGAGCACTCGAACTGCAACGGGGGTACGATCCGAGGGCCGACTCAATGTCGGAAAGGGGTCGGTACTCAATATCCCAGCGAAGGAGAACACGATGCTGTTCGTCACTGAGTACCGGTTGAAGCCAGGTATGTCGAAGCCCGAAGTCACGCGCCTGATGGACGTCTTTGGAAAGAAGGGTCCGGGGCCAGGCGAGTTAGCGCACTACGTACGAGTGGACGGAACAGGTGGCTTCACTATCAGTGACAACGATGACTCGTCGGCGGCGTATGCGAGCGCTCTGTCGTATTCGGAGTTCATGACCTTCACCGTCACGCCAGTCGTGACGATCGATGACGCCATCGCTCCGATCTCTGCCTATCTGTCGGAGTAGCCGACCGGGGTCTCATTCACGGCCACGCGACCGCGCCCGCGTGAGCGGATGAGCGGCCCGCGGCCTGCGGCCTGCGAATGATGCGGATCAGGCCGCGAAGCCCATCAGACGGTTGAGGTTGCCACCCATCACCTTTTCGATCTCGTCCTTGGGCAAGCCCTCCAGGTCGTCCACGAAGGTGATCGGGTCGACCATGCCCTCGGGGTGGGGGTAGTCAGAGCCGAACAGCACGCGGTCGGCACCGAGCAGCTCGATGAGACCCTTGGGGTCTTCCTCGTGGAACGGGTGCACGTAGATGTTCCGCTTGAAGACGTCGACAGGGTTCTCCTCGAAGACGTTCGGGCTGTGGTGGTAGGCGTACTCCATGTCGCCGAGGAGCGGCCGCACCCAGTTCGACCCGTTCTCCACCGGCGTGAAACGCAAGGTCGGGAAGCGCGTGCAGAGCCCGTGCCCGACGAGCGAAGCGATGGTGTCGATGATCGGACGTCCGGCGTGACCGGTGATGGCCGCGAAGCCAGATCCGCCCTTGAACGGTGTCATTTCGCCGTCGCGCACACCCTCCCACTCGTTGGTGTAGCGCTGGTAGCCGCTATCCGATGAGTGCATGCCCACCAAAATGTCGGCTTCGGCCACCTTGGACCAGAACGAGTCGAACTCGGGCAGAGCCGGAGAACGAGGGCCCTCGAAGCCCCACACAGGGGCCGGGCGAACCAGGATGATTTTGGCGCCCCGCTCGAGCACCCAGTCGAGTTCACGACTTGCCTCGTCGACGATGCCCAGGTGGATGACCGGTGTGGTGAACATGCGGTTGTCGTAGTTGAACGTCCAGTGCTCCGCCATCCATTGGTTCAGCGCGTGGACGACGGCGTGGACGGCCCGCGGGTTGTCGTGCACCCGCTCCTCCAGGAGGCTGGCCAGGGTCGGCCAGATGAGGGCCCGATCGATGCCCAACTCGTCGAGCAGCTTGATGCGTGGCTCGGGGTCACCGTATCCAGGGTGGGCCCGAATCCCCTTGCCCAGGGTCTCCCGGCGGGACTTGCCCTCTGGGTTGCCCACCTTGAAGTACTCCTCCTGGGCGCCGGGGGCCGCCACGACCTCGAAGGTCGGGTTCGGGATGTAGTCGCTGATCTTGTTGTTGACGGCGATCTTGGTGCGTCCGTTCACCTGCACGTACTTGATGAAGCCCTCGTACTCCTTCGGCAGGTACTTGGTAAATGCCTCGGGCTTCTCGTACATGTGGTTGTCGGCATCAAACACCGGAAAGTCGAGCACTCTTGACGGCATGTGGTGTGGCCCCCTTCTTGATCGACCCATACCCCGGCACCGTCCTCTGACGAGCCATCAGTCCAGGCCAACGGGTAACAGTTGTTTTCTTTCACCTTATCAGCGGTCAGTTCAGACCTGCCAGGAGCCTGGTCAGGTACCCGAAGGAGCGCCTGATGGCATTCTCGTAGCCCTCGCTTTCAATGGCGCTCCCGAGGATCTCGAGTTCGAATGGCCCGGGGAACCCGGCTTCGAGGATGGCGCCCAGCAACCCTCCTAAGGGAATGGAGCCGTCACCTGGGACGAGGCGCTCGAGCACCGGGGCACGAAACGCCAGGTCAGCCACTTGCACCACGGCGATCCGGGGGGCTCCTTGCGTCAAGACATCTGCCACGTGGGGCTCCCACCAGCTATGCGCTGTGTCGGGGACCACCCAGAGCCCCAAATCTGCGGCAACAGCCAGGGCGTCCCGTAACCGTGTGCGTGAAGGCGATGTGGGCGAATTGGGGCCGGGTCGCTTCGAGCGCCAGGCGGATGCCGGCAGCTTCAGCAGCCGCTGCCACCGGGGCGATGGCCCGGGCAAACCGCTCGACAGCCACCTCGTACGGCCATCCGCCCGCTGTCCCTCCGGGCGTCTGCACGGTGGTGGCGCCGAGCCTCTGTGCCATCTCGATCCCCACGAGCGAGGGCATCGCGGGTACGTGACCACGATCCTTCATCAAGGAGGTCGAACGAGCCTCCCGGCAAGATCCCGTCAACCTGGAATCCACCGGCCTTGATCTCAGCTTCTGCACGGTCGAGGCCGGCATGCCGGAGTTTGGGCATGAAGAGGGAGATCCGACCGATGCCGAGGCGCTCGTAGCACTCGAGGTCCTCAGAAAGTGTCCAGTGCTGACTCGAAAGAGAGTTGACACAGAGGCGAGGATCCCACTGCTCGGCCGTCGCATTCATCGGACTCCTCCCTTCCACCCTGCGACTTTTCAACCCCGCAACCTACGACCCTCAAACCCTGCCACCTGGTAACCCCTGAGCGGTGGCAGCACTCCTCGGTAGCACGTCTCAATAGGCCGCAGCTCCTCGAAGAGCAGCCGCCGGTCCTCGACGAGCAATCGGTTTAACCTACTGAGGATCGCAACGACGATCGCACCAGCGGTTGGTCGTGCATCGAAGAGTTCGATCGAAGAGTTCGTCGGCACAAAGGAGCACTGCGTTGCTATTCATCGACGGGAAATGGGAAGCATCCAAGTCGGGACGGACCTTCACCTCCCTCAACCCGGCGACCGGCGAGATGCTCGGCGAGGCCGCCGATGCCGAGCGCGCCGATGCCGAGCGCGCCGTGAGTGCCGCCGAAGCCGCGTTCCCCGCGTGGTCCAGAACCACGGTCTACGAGCGCTCGGCCCTTCTCTATGAGGCCTGGCGACTCATGACGGCGCGCCGGGAAGACCTGGCGCAACTGATGACCGCCGAGCAGGGCAAGCCTCTGCGTATGGCCCGTAACGAAGTCACCTATGCCGCGGATTTCTTGCTCTGGTTCGCCGAAGAAGCGAAACGCTCTTACGGTGAGACGATCCCTTCGTCGAGGGCGGACCAACGGTTCATCGTGCTCCGCCAACCCATCGGGGTAGCGGCAGCCATCACCCCGTGGAACTACCCGGTCTCGATGTTGACCCGCAAGATCGCGCCTGCGGTCGCTGCCGGCTGCACCATCATCCTCAAGCCGGCCGAGCAGACGCCATTGTGCGCGATCGAGACATTCCGCATTCTGGAGGAAGCCGGCTTTCCGCCCGGCGTGATCAACCTCGTCACCACCAGCGACCCACTGCCGGTGGCGGACGAGCTGCTGACCAATCCCGTCGTGCGCAAGATCAGTTTCACCGGATCGACCGAGGTTGGAAAGGAGATCGCACGGCGGGCGTCGGATCAATTGAAGCGCGTGTCGCTCGAGCTCGGTGGCCACGCACCGTTCCTGGTCTTCGCCGACGCGGACCCCGTGCATGCGGCCAAGGGCGCTGCGTTGGTGAAATTCCTGAACACCGGGCAGGCCTGCATCTGCCCCAATCGGATCTTCGTCCATCGGTCGGTGGCCGAGCCCTTCCTCACCGAGTTGGAGGCGCGGGTAGGGAAGCTCCGCCCAGGCAACGGAGCCACTGATGGCGTCACTGTCGGGCCGTTGATCGATGCCCCCGCAATGGAGAAGATGCAGCGCCAAGTGGCCGACGCGCTCGCCCATGGCGCCACGGTTGTGACCGGGGGCGCTCGCCTGACCGGCGACGAGTTCGATGGTGGCCAGTACTTCGCGCCGACGGTCCTCTCCGACGTGACCGCCGACATGATGATCTATCGCGAGGAGACGTTCGGGCCGATCGCCCCGGTGATCCTGTTCGACGACGAGGACGAGGTGATTGCGGCCGCAAACGACACCACGTACGGCCTGGCCTCGTACATCTACACGCGTGATCTGGATCGAGCGCTCCGGGTGGCCGAGGCGCTCGACTTCGGCATCATCGGCATCAACGACATCAACCCGACCTCAGCCGCCGTTCCGTTCGGGGGCGTGAAACAAAGTGGCCTCGGACGAGAAGGGGGGCACGAAGGTCTCGCTGAATATCAGGACACCAAGGTCTGCGGGATCGCTATCGGGTCCTGACGCTCGCTGGGGCACGTGGGGCTCCTGAGGCTATGGGGCACGTGGGGCTCACGATGTGATCATAGGGCGGACCCGGTGCATCAGGTCGACGCACCAGCCGACCGGATCATCGAGGGGCAGCTTGAGGTCGGGCAGGTTGAAGTACTCCACGCTGAAGAGACCGGTGTAGCCGATCGCCGCGAAACCGGCGAAGACGGCGGGAAAATCGACGTCGCCGTCCTCGTCGATGTGCATCTGGGGCCGACCTGGCTTCGCCTGACGAAGCTGGACATGGCCGACGAGGTCCGCCACTTCCAGAGGATCGAAGCCGCAGAAGACCGACCATCCGGTGTCGAGTGTGAGTTTGAGGCCCGGCACGGCGTCACACATGGCACGGATTGACTCGGCCGTATCGAGCAGGGATCGTGGGCCGGGCTCCACCCGAATCCCGGGCTGCTGGCGCAGGAACGCCACTCCTTCATCCCACGTGCACTTGCGCGGTGGCCGCACCGTGCATCCCGTGCGGGGCTCCGAACCGATGCGGTCACCGATCGGAAGCGCCAGTTCGGGCTCTTCACCCTCGAGACGGTCGAGGCCGATGTCGATGTGGTCGAAACCGAGCTCGGCGGCACGACGGCCCGCCTCGGGATACCCGCACTCAGCCCCGAACGCAACGCTGACGATCCCCAACCGCTTGTCCGTTGTCATGTCCGGGCACGCTAATGGGAATCAACCACCTCGCGGCGTCCGACGCCGGATGCGCTGGGGTGCGCCGGGGTGGCCGGGGTAGCCCAGGACGGCCGGCACGGGGTCGTGTTGGTGAGGCCGGTAGGAGTGGTCACAGGGGCGGTGCTGGTGAGGCCTGCCATTCGGCCCGCAGGCGGTCGACCCGATCCGCACCATCTAGGCTGCTCCAGCGTGAGTGACAAGGGTCGGGCCGCCGAGTTGCTCCCATTGGAGACGATTCCTCCGGAGCTGGACTCCCTCGAGGCGGGGAAGGCCCTCGAATCAGAGAGTCCCCTCGATGCCGGGAACCCGATCGACGCAGGGACTCCCGATGAGTCCGAAGGCGAAGTCGCCGGTGAGGTGAACCTGCTCATCACCGCAACTTGGACCGTCGCTGCCCGCACGGGAAGTTTCGAGCCGTCCGTACGCGAGATCCTCCACGAGGCGAGTGTCTCGACGAAGGCCTTCTACCGTAACTTCCGCTCCAAGGACGACCTCTTGTTGGTCGCCCTCGAAACGGCCTCCTTACAGGTCGCCGACTACATCGAGAGCAAAATGGCGCCCATCGACGCCCCGGTGCCCCGCATCCGGGCCTGGCTCGAGGGCTTCTTGCGCGAGGCCATCGTGCCCTCATCGGCGCGGCGGACCCTGCCGTGGGCGCTCGGCGTCGGTCAATTGGCACACCTCTACCCCGACCAGTTCGACCACAGCAAGGCGCTCGTGATCGCTCCACTCGAGCGCGAGATCACCGAGGCCGTGGCGCAGGGCAGCGCCATGAGCCCAAATCCGGCAAGGGATGCGAGGATCATCTTCGGCTACACAATGGATGCCATCCGCCAACACTTGATCCGCCGGACCGAGCCTGACAGGAACGACCTAGAGCAACTCGTCGACTTCACCTACCGGGCGTTGGGGATCAAAACAACCGATTGACAGCGGTTGCCGATTGACAGCGGTTGCCGATTGACAGCGGTTGCCGATTGACAGCGGTTGCCGATTGACAGCGGTTGCCGATTGACAGCGGTTGCCGATTGACAGCGGTTGCCGATTGACAGCGGTTGCCGATTGACAGAGTTACCTGGTCGGTTGTGGCGCTACTCTCCCCGCCGCTCCATGTGGGCCGCCAGGAATCCGAGCACGATGGTCCACGCCAGATCGGCCGATTCGGGCACATAGCGGCGAGGGCGGCTCTCGTTTGCGAAGAAGTGCCGACCGGGAACGACATGCAGCTCGTGACCCTGAAGACGGGTGCTGCGCCAACAACGACCTGAACTCTTCGACCATCTCCGGCGGGATCAATTCGTCCTCGGCGCCGAAGACCGCGCAGATGGGCGCGTTGAACTTCGCTACATGGTTTCCCGGTGCCAACGCCACCTCGGCGATCGCTCCCCCGGGCCAAGGGCGCGAATAGAAGGCCACGACAGCACGGAGACCATGTGGCTCGGTCGTGAGCATCATGCCGTAGCGCCCGCCGACCGAGAAGCCCACCAGTGCCACCCGGTCGGCATCGACAACAGGAAGGTCTCTCAGCCATGCGAGGGCCATCGCCAGATCCGACAGTTGACGCCGATCGTTGAGACGGGCCAGCCAGGCCATTGTGTCCTCGCTCCCGCGCAACACCGGCGTCGAGCCGTATGGGGCGAAGGGGTCGAGTGCCAACGCCACGTACCCGGATGCCGCCAGGCGTCGGGCCGCCGCCACCGTGCCGTCGCAGAATCCGTCGATCTCGGGCAACACCAAGATCGCCGGGCTCACGCCGTCGCCGGCCGGCGAGCACAGCACCCCGGTGAGGTCGCCGTCGACACCGGGGAAACTCACGTGATGGCCGCCAACACCTTGCTCACTCATGAGCGAGCACCCTAATGGGACGCCATCGGCGTGGAGGAGACAAGGGCGTGCCGGAGACAAGGTCGTGCGTGGCGCGCCCATTCCGTCCGATCGCTTCATCGGCACGGAGCCAGCTCCACGGCATCAGGCTCGTTGCGCAAGCGTGATCGCCAAGTCACGGAATCCGCGCCAGCCCAAGGACGATGGCGACTGAGACGACGCTCGACGAATCAGGGCTGTTTGCGCTTCACGATCTGGACGTCCCGGAGAATGCGGGAAGGGGCCATTGCGGGCTTTTGCAGGCCGGAAATGGTCCTTCCGGAGCCACACGGGTAGCGTCTCGGCGCCATGGCCGACCTTGACCAGACGGGATCACCGGAACCCATGGGTTCACGTGGACCGGTTTCACCCGGATCGACGGATTCACAACTTGGGTCCGCTGCGGCGCCAGCGCCACCGGGACCGCCGTCGACGCCCCGTACTCCTCAACAGTCGGCCGACGGCGGAACCTTCCTTTCCGCCATTCCCTTCAGCTTCGGGGTGTCGGAGGACAACTTGACCGCGCTCGGCGACGCGACGATCACCGAGCCGATGCGGGCACCCGGCTCGGTCCTCCCCCGTCCCTCGGTGCTGGCGACGGTGGCCGACTGCGTCGCCGGCGTTCCGTCCGGTCTCATCATCACTCCCCGCCTGTCGGTGACATTGGACATCGTGGTCCGGCTCATCGCTCCCGCCCCGGGAGAGGTACGCGGGGACAGGCTCCAGATGCGGGGCGAAATCGTGAAGCAGGGCCGTTCAACTGTGGCAGGAGAAGTGTTCTTCTACGACGCCGAGACGATGCAACCGGTGGCCTATAGCTACCTCACCTTCATGGGCTCACCTCGCCCCCAAGATCGTCCTCCTGCCTTCACCCGCGGCATGCGCACCGTCGGCACTTTGGAGAAACCTTTTCCTGAGCATGTCGGGGCCCGCATCATCGAGCCGGGCGTGGTCGAGATGGAGCGCACACCCTTCGTCATCCAAGCGGCCGGCTCCCTACAGGGCGGCGCAGTGGCCCTTCTCGGCGAGGTGGCGGCCGAGACACTCACGGGCCTGCCGGTGATGGACCTGGACGTGCGCTACCTCAGTGCGGTGCGGGTTGGGCCGGGACGTGCCACGGCTACCGCGCTGGGCCAGGGCCTCGTGCGGGTCGAGGTACGGGACCGGGGCCGTGACGACCGGCTCATCGCGCTCGCTCTCGCCCGCGTGGGAAACTCGTGATGAGGTTCTTGCGTGACGGAGGGGTGCTCACGTGACGGAGGTGTCGTCGTGATCAAGGGAACGACGTCGAAAGTGCATACGACGAGGGGGAATGAACTGTGAGTGTCGGCAAGTTGTTTCACGTAGCCCACATCACCGAGGACCTGGCGCCTCTCGATACGTGGTACGACCAAGTCTTCGCCCCGGTGCGTGGGGTCATGGACGGCGAATACGGCGAGCGCGAACGGCGCATGGGGTCGCTCCTGGTCATCGGCGATGCCGTCATTGAGGCGATGTCGCCGAGCGCCGAGCCCGAGGCGGCAGCAATGCCGATCGGCCGCTTCCAGGCCCGGTTCGGTCGGCACTGGCATTCGGTCGCCTGGTTCTGCGACGACGTGCGCCAAGAATGGGACCGACTGCAGGCGTTCGGCATTCGTGTCCTCCAACCCGGGGGGCTCACGGACCCCCCGCCCGAAGAAGGCGACATCTACACCCACCCCAAAGACACGATCACCCAGCTGGAGTTCTTCCAACCTCAGGCGGTCTACGGGGATCCAAAGGGTCCGGGGCCGTTCAAGGATCCGCGGTTCAAGCCAGGTTGGGCCGAGCGTTGGCAGTCGAGTCCGAATCCATTGGGCATCGAGCGCCTCAGCTACGTGAGCATCGTCGTCCCTGATCTCGAGCAGGCGACGAAGTTGTACTGCGAGGGTGTCGGCGCTTCCTTGATCTTCGAGGGGACGTCCGAGCTGACCGGGACGCGGTCAAGCTATGTGCGCCTGGGTCCAGAAACCGTGGTCGAGTTGGCGTACCCGACTCGGGCAGACGGTCTGGCGGGAAGGGAACTGGCGATGTATCCCGGCGGCATGTGCCACGCCATGGCCTTCACGGTCGTAGATCTGGACCGGGTCGCCTCACATTTGGCCGACTCCGGCGTCGCAGTGCTGGACCGCGACGACACGACGATCATCGCGGATCCTGCCGACTCTTATGGCGCACCTTTTCGCTTCACCACCTGGCGGGTCCCTGGCGATCCCCGGGACTGAGCCGCGGTTGCGTAAGCCCCGGGCGCCTGCCGCAGGCCGGCGCAGGCCGCCAGGCCGCAGGCCGCAGGCCGCAGGCCGCAGGCCGCAGGGCGCTTGGCGCTTGGCGCTTGGCGCTTGGCGCTTCGGCCTACGAGGAAGGTACCTCGATCACCAGTGCGGCACCCATGCCGCCGCCGGCGCACATGGTGGCGACACCGATGCCGCCACCGCGACGCTGGAGGTCATAGATGAGCGTGGTGACCATGCGGGCACCGCTGGCCGCAATCGGGTGGCCCAGGCTGCAGCCGCTTCCCGAGATGTTGACCAACTCCGGGTCGATGCCCAGCATTTTGCAAGCCGCAATCGGCACGCTGGCGAATGCTTCGTTGATCTCCCAAAGGGCGACGTCGGAGATGTCGAGGCCGGCCCGGGCCAACGCCTTGGGAATGGCGACCGTCGGCGCGATGCCGTTCTCGTAAGGGGTCACGCCGATGGAGGCCCAGGACCGCACGGTGGCCAATGGCGTCAGGCCGTGGGCGGCGGCGAAACCGTCAGAGGTCAGGGTCAGCGCCGCTGCGGCGTCGTTGATACCCGAGGAGTTGCCGGCCGTGATCGAGAAGCCCGGGATCTCGGGGTGGAGGACCTTGAGGCTGGCCAGCTTCTCGAGTGTGCTCCCCCGACGAGGGTGCTCGTCGACCTCGAAGACGACATTGGAGCCGTCGCTGGTCGTGACCTTGAGAGGCACGATCTCCTTGGCGAAACGTCCCTCGTCGATGGCCGCGATGGCGTTCTCGTGCGAACGCAGCGCCCAGGCATCCATTTCCTCGCGGCTGATACCAGCGATCTGGGCGGTGTTCCAACCCACGGTGATCGACATGTCGCGTGATGGCGCCTCGGGCGAGTCCGGGTGCGAGGGGGACATCCAGTCCACCCAGTCCTGCGTACCGACGATGCGCTTCTTCTCCATCGGCCCGTTCGACATCGACTGCACGCCGCCGGCGATGATCGCCTCGTCCATGCCGGCCATGATCGATGCCGCAGCCGTCTCCACCGCGGCCAGGCCAGCGGCGCAGTGACGATTCAGTGCGGTACCAGCCACGTTGGTCAGTCCGGCCTCCAAGGCGATGTAGCGAGCGAGCACGCCGCCTCCGTACATCGATTCGGCCAGGTTCAAGCCGTCGATGTCCTTGGGAGCGATGCCGGTGCGCTGCATCGACTCGTCCACCACCGCCCGACCGAGCACGTTGGGATCCGTTTCGGCGAGGGTTCCCTTGCGAGCAGTTCCGATGGCGGTCCGACAGGCAGAAACGATGACAGCATCAGGCATGGCAGGTCCTCTCTGGTGCGGCGCCTTCGGCGCTCGGGTGCAGATTACCAGGGGCGATCGGCAGGTTGACAGCTGGGCGGGCCGACCAAAGGAGCAGGCCGCATGACGGGGCCGCCTGCTTGACCGGGGCGACGGGCTGGCGGGGCCGCCTGCTTGACCAGGGTGCGAGATTGACGGGGCCGACCGGCTCAGGTGCCATAGGCGGGCCGGATATACACTCCCGCATCGTGAAGATCGTGTTGGATGCCCAGCGTTGCACCGGTCATGGGCGGTGCTACTCACTCGCCCCCGAGCTGTTCGACAGTGACGACGAGGGCCACAGCGTCGTCCTCGCCCCCGAGGTGCCCGAGGGACTCGAGAGCCAGGCGAGGCTGGCGGCGGAGAACTGCCCCGAAACCTGCATCAGCCTGGTGGAAAGCGAGTGAAGGGGAACCCGGGAAGCGGGGACCGGGGCCGGGGACGAGGCTGCCGCATTTCGGGCGGAGTTCTCGGCGTGGCTCGAGGACAACCTGACCCCGGCCGTGGTGGCCGCCGCCGAGGGTGGCGGGCTCGAGGAGGCGGATACCTTCGAGATCCTCCGGGATTGGAACCGCACGATGGCCGATGCCGGATGGGCGGCACCGGCATGGCCGGTCGAGCACGGTGGACGGGCGCGCCAACATCGCCGAGCAATTGGCCTGGCTCGAGGTCATGGCGGCCGCCGGGGCCCCTGGCGCCGTCAACGTGATCGGTGTCTCCAACATCGCACCGGCGATCATGGCGGTCGGCACCGAAGAGCAGAAAGCGCGCTACCTCGCGCCCATGTTGCGAGGGGACGAAATTTGGAGTCAGGGTATGTCGGAGCCCGACGCCGGCTCGGACCTCGCCTCGCTGCGGACGTCGGCCCGCATCGACGGCGACACCTTCGTGGTGAACGGCCAGAAGACCTGGAACAGCCTGGGCCGGCACGCCGGACTGGTGCCAGCTCTACGTGCGCACCGACCCCGATGCGCCCAAGCACAAGGGCATCAGCACTCTTTTGGTCGACATGACGACGCCCGGGGTCGAAGTCCGACCCCTGCGCACCATGGCGGGCGACCTGACATTCTCGGAGCTCTTCTTCACCGACGTCGTGGTCCCCAAGGCCAACCTCCTGGGCAATCTCAACGAGGGCTGGAGGGTGGCGATGACCACGCTCAGCTATGAGCGGGCCGGCGTGGCGAGGCTGCATCTGAACCTGCGCGACCGACTGAACCGCCTGATGGACGACGCCAAGGGTCTTCCGGCCATGAGCGACCCGGTCATCCGCGACCGCCTCATGGCGATCTATGCCCGGATCGCCACCATGGGATGGACCACCACGCGGGAGCTCCAGGCCATCGGGGCCGGGCGCCAGCCCTCGGCCACGATGGGGTCGATCGCCAAGTTGATGTGGTCGCTGATTGAGCAGGCCCTGGCCGAGCTGGCCGTCGATCTGCTGGGGCTCGAAGCCCTCGGCGGACGCTGGGGCAAGAACCTGGCCTCCTCCCGGCAGACCACCATCGCCGGCGGCACGACCGAGATCAACCGCAACATCCTGGCCGAGCACGGCCTGGGGCTGCCCCGGTAGGTGACCGGCCGGCTGGGGCTGCCCCGGTAGGTGACCGGCCGGCTGGGGCTGCCCCGGTAGGTGACCGAGCCGGCCGCCGCTGCCCGACAGCGCCCGAGCACGCCTTGACGCGCGTGCCGGAGGGTGGATAAGCATCATGACCGGCCCCGAGGCCGGCCGAGCGAGGGGGAACGACGTGGCGTCGATCTGGGACTACGAAGGATCTCGAGTTGTCGTCGCCGGGGGCGGTGGGGCCGGAATGGGTGCGGCCGCCGTCGCGGAGTTGTCGGCGCAGGGGGCGGAGGTCCATGTCATCGACCTCAAAGAGCCTCCGGTCGACGTCGCCGGTTACTACGACACCGATCTGCGGGACCCGGACGCCGTCTCGCAGACCGTCGCCTCCATCGATGGCGAGATCAACGCCCTGTTCTATTGCGCCGGGCGTGCCGGTTCGAAATTCCCCGACGACGATGTGATGACGGTGAACTTCTTGTCGGCCCGGCTCCTGGCCGAGCTCGTGGTGCCGCATATGCCGCCGGGAAGCGCGATTGCCAGTATCTCGTCGACCGCGGGCATCGGCTGGATGGCCAACATCGCAAAATGGATGCCCCTCGTGACGACCACCGGCTTTGCGGCCGGACGTACCTGGGTGGAGGAGCATCCCGACGAGATCGCCGGCGGCTACGCACCCTCGAAGGAGGCCCTCATCGTGTGGACGCTGTGGGCTTCGTACGCCTGGGCCGACAAGGGGATCCGGGTCAACTCGATCAGCCCCGGGCCGACGCAGACGCCGATGATGCCCGATTTCGAAGCGCACGTGGGCAAGGCATTCATGGACAACTTCCCTGTACCGCTGGGTCGCCGGGCCACACCTGCCGAGCAGGCGTACCCGTTGCTCTTCCTCAACGGCCGCGCTGCGTCCTACATCACAGGTGAGAACCTGATCACCGACGGGGGCACGATGGGTGCCATCATGACCGGCAACATTGATCCGGCCATTTTCGCCGGGGCCGGGGCCGGGGCCGAAGCGGCAACCGGGGCAGCAACGAACTAGCAGTACCGAACGAGTACCGAACCGGGTACCGAACCGAGTCAGAGGGAAGAACCAGTTATGGGAATCATGGACGGCATCCGAGTGGTCGAGGTCGCCTCGTGGACGTATGTGCCAGTGGCCGGGGCGGTGCTCGCCGAGTGGGGTGCTGACGTCATCAAGATCGAGCACCCCGAGAGCGGTGACCCCCAACGTGGCCTCGCCGCCATGGGCCTGGTCCCCACCGGCCCGGGGGGCGTGGCCCACATGATGGAGCTGCCCAACCGGGGCAAGCGCAGCGTGGGACTGGACATGGGCACACCGGAGGGGAGGGAGCTGCTGCTCAAGCTCTGTGAAACCGCCGACGTGTTCCTCACCAACTTCCGGCCCCAGGCCCGGCGCAAGCTGGGCATCGACGTCGACGACATCCGGGCGGTCAACCCGAAGATCATCTACGTGCGCGGCTCAGGCCAAGGTCAGCGAGGCCCCGACGCCGAGCGTGGCGGCTACGACGGCTGTACGTTCTGGGGCCGCGGCGGTCCGGCCGACATCATCTCGAACCCCGACGAGGGGTACCCGCTCGCCCAGCCGGGGCCGGCGTTCGGCGACGTCATCGGCGGGCTCACGATTGCCGGTGGGATTTCGGCCGCCCTTTTCCACCGCGAGCGCACCGGCGAGGGCTCCATCGTCGACAACTCACTCCTCGGCACCGCCATGTGGGCCACCGCCGCCTCATCCATGGCCGCGGGGCTCTTCGGGTTGACCCGGATGCCCATGCGGGACCGCACGGAGACCCCGAACCCGATTGTCGGCACCTACCGCACCTCGGACGGGCGCTTCCTCTCGCTCGTCATGCTGGAGTCGGACCGCTACTGGGGTGATCTCGTCGGCCTTCTCGGCGCGCCCGAACTCGAGCACGATCCTCGTTTCATCGACTCCGTCGCCCGCAGGGAGAACGCCGCCGCCTGCGTCGGCATCCTCGACGAGCTCTTCGCCAAGAAGACCTTCGAAGAGTGGAAGTCCATCCTCGAGGCCGCCAAGGGCGTCTGGGCCCCGGTGCAGAACGCGGCCGAGCTCCTGGTCGACCCCCAGGCCGTCGCCAACGGCTACGTGCGCGAGGTCGAAGCGGCCTCGGGCACCATGTTCAAGATGATCGCGTCACCGCTCCAGTTCGACGAAACGCCACCGGACCTGATCCGGGGGCCCGAACACGGCGAGCACACCGACGAGGTTCTCGGCGAGCTCGGCCTCGACATGGATGCGCTCTTGGAGCTCAAGATCAAGGGTGCGATTCTCTAGGGCTCGTCGGGCCCGGGGGCCAGACCTCTCAGACCTCTCAGACGCCTCAGACCCTCAGGCCCTTCAGGTTCCCTTCAGGCCCTTCAGTTCCATTCAGACCCGTCAGGTCCGGCGTGTCAGCGCGCGGGGACCGCTCGCCTCGTGTCGGTCTCCGCCGACCCGTCCAACGGTGGCAGCTTGCCGGCGTAGGTCTTGGTCTCGGTGTACTGCTCGAAGCCCTCGATACCGTTCTGGCGGCCGATCCCGCTGGCCTTGTAGCCACCGAAGGGCGAATCGGGTGCGTACCAGACGCCGTTGTTGACCGAAACCGAGCCGGCCCGGATCCGCGCCGCCACGGCCATGGCACGATCCTCCGAGGCGGAGGTGACGCCCACACCGAGGCCGTACTGGTTCTCGTTGGCCAGCCGCACGGCATCGTCGTCATCGTCGAAGGGCACGACCACCAGCACGGGGCCGAAGATCTCTTCCTGGGCGATCGTCATGGAGTTCTCGACATCGGCGAAGAGGGTGGGCTCGACGTAGTAGCCCTTTTCGAGGTGGGCCGGCCGACCACCACCCACGACGACGCGGGCCCCTTCGGCCTTGCCCTTCTCTATGTAGCCGAGGACGCGCTCGCGCTGGAGGGCGCTGATCTGGGGTCCCTGGATGTTGCCCGGGTCGGTGGGATCGCCGTAGGGCACGTTGCGGAAGCCCTGCTCGATGATGGCAATGCCCTCGTCGTAGCGCGAGCGGGGCAGCAGCATCCGGGTGAGCATGACGCAGCCCTGTCCACCGTGCATACAGATGGTCCAGGCCATGGACAGCTTGGACTCGAAGTCGGTGTCCTCGAGGATGATGTCGGCCGACTTGCCGCCGAGCTCGAGGAACAACCGCTTGAGAGTCGGGGCACCCTTCTCCATGATGCGCCGTCCCACCGCGGTCGAGCCCGTGAACGAGATGAGGTCGACCCTGGGGTCGATCACCAGGTCTTCGGCCACTGCATTGTCGGAGGTGGTGATGACCTGGAGCACGCCGGGCGGAAAGTCCGTCTGCTCCGCCACGAGGCGACCGATGCGCGTGGCATTCCACGGCGTGTTGGGGGCTGCCTTCAGGATCACGGTGTTGCCCGTGGCGAGACCCTGGCCGAGCTTGTTGATCGTGACCTCGAACGGAACGTTCCACGGGACGATCGCCCCGACCACGCCGACGGCTTCCTTGGTCACCTTGCGCCAGCTGCGCTGGCCGAAGGCATGACCTTCGGGCAGGTCGCGCTCCCAGGCGAACTCGTCGATGAACGTCGCCGGCCAGGTCAGGCCTTCGGCGAGCGGGATGTCGAGGTGTGGCCCGTACGTCAAGGCCACGGGGGAGCCCACCTCGGCCACGAGCTCGGCCCGGAGCAGTTCACGCTCACCCTCGAGAGCGGCCTGCAGCTGGAGCAGGCAGCGCTTGCGCAGCTCCTTGTCGGTGGACCATGCCGTCTCGTCGAACGCACGACGGGCGGCCGCGATGGCCTCTTCCATGTCCTCGTGACCGGCATCGGCGACCTGCCCGAGCACCTCTTCGGTTGCCGGATTGATGTTGTCGAACACCTTGCCCGACTTGGCCTCGACGAGCTTGCCGTCGATCATCATCCGTATCTCGCCGTGGAGTGACGTCGCTTCGCTGGTGGTCACGGTGGCTTCCTTCCTCTCCCTCCGCCCTCGTGGCGGGGGTCACTTCGTACGAAGGGGCAGGGACTCGGTGCCTCCGGAGCAGCCTGGCGGCATCCGGAGCGGGTTGGTGGCGGCCTTCGGCGCTGGGCGGTTGGTATCGCGCCGTGGGCGGTTGGTGCGATTCGGTTGGCGGCGCCGTGGGCGGTTGGTTGGCGGCGCCGTGTCGGTTGCGGCTCTTGGTTGGCGGCGCCCTGGGATTTCGGCGCCGTCGGGCTCAGTCCGCCTTGGGAGGCAGTCCGCCGGCGTAGGTCTTGGTCTCGGTGTACTGCTCGAAGCCTTCGATGCCGTTCTGGCGGCCCACGCCACTGGCCTTGTAGCCGCCGAAAGGAGCATCGGGGCCGTACCAGACGCCGCCGTTGATGTTCACCGTCCCGGCCCGGATGCGACGGCCGACCGCCAGCGCCCGCTCCTCGGAGGCCGAGGTGACGCCCACGCCGAGTCCGTACTCGCTGTCGTTGGCCACCCGGACGGCATCGTCGTCATCGTCGAAGGGGACGACGACCAGCACCGGGCCGAAGATCTCCTGCTGGGCGATCGACATCGAGTTCTCGACATCGGCGAAGAGGGTGGGCTCGACGAAGTAGCCCTTGTCGAATTGGGCCGGACGACCGCCGCCGACGACCACCCGGGCCCCTTCGGCCTTGCCCCGTTCGATGTGCGCGAGGACGCGGTCGCGCTGGAGGGCGCTGATCTGGGGTCCCTGGATGTTGCCCGGGTCGGTGGGATCGCCGTAGGGCACGTTGCGGAAGCCCTCTTCCATGATGGCAATGCCCTCGTCGTAGCGCGAGCGTGGCAGCAGCATGCGGGTGAGCATCACGCAGCCCTGGCCACCGTGGGAGCAGACGGTCCAGGCCATCGACAGCTTGGACTCGAAGTCGACGTCGTCCAGGATGATGTCCGCCGACTTGCCCCCGAGCTCGAGGAACAACCGCTTGAGGGTCGGGGCACCCTTCTCCATGATCCGGCGACCGACGGCGGTCGAGCCCGTGAACGAGATGAGGTCGACCCGGGGGTCGATCACCAGGTCTTCGGCCACTGCATTGTCGGAGGTGGTGATCACCTGGAGCACGCCGGGCGGAAAGTCCGTCTGCTCCGCCACGAGGCGACCGATGCGCGTGGCATTCCACGGCGTATTGGGGGCTGCCTTCAGGATCACGGTGTTGCCCGTGGCGAGGCCCTGGCCGAGCTTGTTGATGGAAACCTCGAAGGGGTAGTTCCACGGGACGATCGCCCCGACCACGCCGACGGCTTCCTTGGTCACCTTGCGCCAGCTGCGCATGCCGAAGGCGTTGCCTTCAGGCAGGTCGCGCTCCCAGGCGAACTCGTCGATGAAATTCGCCGGCCAGATCAGGCCCTCCGCCAACGGGGCATCCAGCTGCGGCCCGTAGGTCAAGAGGACGGGAGCACCGACCTCGGCCACCAGCTCGGCCCGGAGCAGTTCACGCTCACCCTCGAGAGCGGCCTGCAGCTGGAGCAGGCAGCGCTTGCGCAGCTCCTTGTCGGTGGACCATGCCGTCTCGTCGAACGCACGACGTGCGGCCGCGATGGCCTCTTCCATGTCCTCGTGACCGGCATCGGCGACCTGGCCGAGCACGTCTTCGGTCGCCGGATTGATGTTGTCGAACACCTTGCCCGACTTGGCCTCGACGAGCTTGCCGTCGATCAACATCCGGTGCTCTCCGTGAGGAGCCGTGGAATCAGTTGTCATGGTGTGCTTCCTTCCGCTTATCCGCCGGGAACGCTACAACCGTCTCTCCGTAGACCGCCATCGGGCGTGCAACAGGATGGCCTGCCACGGAGCAACCCAGGTCAGGCCGCCGGTTTGTGATCTCAGACCTCTCCGGACTTGACCGCCTCGGCTCCGTCCCCGCGACCTGGCGGGGCAGGCGGCCGGCCCGCTTGGCCATGAACTCGTGGACATCGGAGGCACTTGACGCAATCGTGCAGAAATCCGCGGTGTTCTGCATGTTGACCCGCATCCCCATGCCCTCCCAGGCCCGCTTCACCGATTGCTTGATCGTCATGATTGTGGTCAGCGGCATCTGGGCAATCGTCGCCGCCATCTCCTCCACCGTTGACTCGAGGTCGGCGCGCTTGACGACTTCGTTGATGAAGCCCCACTCCTTGGCGTCTTCGGCCGACAGCGTCTTCCCGAGGTACAGGTACTCGTAGGCCCGCTTGAAGTTCATCAAGACCCAGGGCTCCATGATGGTCTGGGCCCCGGGCAGGCCGAAGCCCTGGGGCAGCGGCATCTGGAAGTAGGCGTCGTCGGACGCCACCGTGATATCGCACAGGAAGCCGTAGACCGTGCCGCCGCCCACGCAATATCCATGGACCTGGGCGATGGTGGCCTTGGAGAATTCCCAAAGGTTCAGGGGCGGCCAGAGGAAGAGGTCGTAGTTGTGCTTCTTCCATGTCCGCTCCAACGTCGGGCCCGTCGTCGGGTAGACGTCGGGCATCTCCGAGGGGTCGACGATGGCGTGACCGGCACAGAACCCGTTGCCGTTGGCCTTGAGGATGAGGACCTTGACCTCTTCGTCCTGGTCGGCCCACCTCAGGCACTGCTCGAAGTCGTAGACCTGCTGCGCCGTCTGGATGTTCGCTTTTTTCGGCATGTTGAGGACGATGCGTGCAATCGGACCATCCTTCTCGTAGATGATGGTCTCCATCTCGGTGCTTTCCATGCCCTGATCCTCCGTCTCGGGCGGGAAATTCCGCTGTCGATCCCCCGCGCCCCCAGTGTTGCGACCTCGCACCCTATGCGAAGGCACAGCAACGGCGCAGCTTCTGCCTCCGACGGCGGTCGAGATGGCGTCACCCGAACCGCCTCCCGGGGCCGGGTAGGCTCACTGGGCCGTCAGGCCGGCGCACCGCTCGTACGACGGCACGCACGACGGCGCGCAGGACGGCACGGACAAGGATGCACACGGACCATCAAGAGGGCGCGTGCACACCACAGGAGGGATACAGGAAGTGATCACCAAGGCGGGGTTACGACTGAGCAGTGTGGTCTGCGACACGGAGGTCATCGTCATCAAGGCCCCGAAGGAGGACCTGGACCTGCGCTGTGGCGGCCAGCCGATGGTCGAGCTCGCCGATGCAACGGCTCGCAGCGGGGAGCCGGCGGCGCCCCACGATGCCGGCACGCTCATCGGGAAGCGCTACGCCTCGGCGGAGCCGCCGGTGGAGGTCCTGTGCACCAAGGCGGGCAGCGGCTCGCTCTCGATCGGTGACGAGGCACTCCCGGCCAAAGAGGCTTCCCCACTCCCCTCCTCGGACTAGCGACGGCGTTCAAGGGTCAGCGACTCAGAGGGCGCGCAGAAGAGGGACGACCTCGCCGGCGAAGTACTCGATCCCCCGGGTGCGCTGCTCGTGCGACATGCCGGCCATGACCAGCTCCACCACGAGGTGATGACAGGGGACCCCCGGGTTGGCCGCGAGCATGCCGCCGATGGTGTCGACCCAGCGTTGCGGGCTGCCGATGACGAAGTCCTGTCGCGCGCCGTGCGCGAAGAGGTCGGCTTCACCTGATGCGAGGAGCCATGCCCGGTAGTGGTCCCAGATCCAGTCGGCATGGGGCCCGACGGTCGCCCAGGCGCCGTCGTCGGAGGGGCCGGCGTAACCGAGCACGATCGTCGCAAAGCGCTGGCGCGACGGGTCCTGGCCGTGGCGCTCGAGAAGCTCGACGTAGCGGTCGTAGGCCTCACGGGGCGGGTGGATGGCGAGTCCCTCGCAGCCCAGCCTGACCGAGCGCTCGAGGGCACGCTGTCCGAGCCCGGCGGTGAGGATCGGCGGCCGGGGTTGTTGCACCGGGCGCGGCGTCATCACGACGTCCTCGAGGTGGTACCAACGCCCGTCGAAGTCGACGTGCTCCTCCTGGAGGCAGCGGACCAGGACTTCGAGGCCTTCATCCATGCGCGAACCACGGGTGGCCGGGGACAGGCCGACGGGTGTTTCCTCGTTGCCCCGATAGCCGATACCCACCCCCAACGTGAGACGGCCGCCGGAGAGGATGTCGACCGCCGTCGCGGCTTCGGCCACCCGGAGTGGGTCGTGTTGGGGCAGGAGCAGGACGAAGGTGCCGATCCGTGCCCGCTCCGTGCGCATCGCCACGGCAGCAGCCATGGTCAGGGGTGAAGGCGACCACCCGTCGTCGGTGAAATGGTGCTCGGCGAGCCAGATGCCGTCGAACCCGAGCCGGTCGGCGAGGGCGATCTCGTCCATCGTGTCCCGGTACAGGTCCGCAGCCGGCCGGGCCCACTGTGGCGGATTGCGGAACGTGAAGAGCAGGCCGATCTCCACTCAGCCCTCACTTCGATCGAGCGCCGCCGGCCAGATCATCTGGTTCATCGCGACATCGACCCGCAGTCGGGTCAGCGAAGTCGACGCGATCCGCCACCCTTCGCGCGCCCTTCTCGTAGGTGTCGTGGTAGTGGCCGAATCCGTGGAGATTGCGCACAGGGCCCGAGTCCCACCGCAGGCGGTCCTCCATGGCCCAGACACCCCGGGCCGTGGTCGGAGAAAGGATCTCGATCTCGGGCATGTGGCCGTGGTGCACTGTCTGCACGCCGTGCATCCCGGCCTCGGCCATGGCCGCGATGTTGGCCGCACCACGGGTGATGTGCGAGAGATCGCCCGGCGCCGCACCGGCTTCCTCGGACATGTCCATCACCGCATCCGGCGCGAAGACCTGTGCGAAACCGGCCCAGTCCTTCGTGTCCATGCAGCGGAAGTAACGCGCCTTCAACCGTTTGATCTCCTCGATCGCCAGGAACTCCTCTGCTGCATCCATGGTCACCTTCCGTTCTCGGCGTCCTGGCCCGCTTCACGACCCGCGTGACGAACCGCTGGAGCGCTCCTCCTGCAGCTTGCGTTTGAGCACCTTGCCGTTCGGCTCGCGCGGAAGCTCGTCGACGAATTCGATGGTCCGTGGACGCTTGAAGTCGGCGAGATGCACCGACAGCCGTTCGAGAATGACGTCGGCGTCGGCCGTTGCCCCGGGCCGCAATTCGACGACGGCGTGCACCAGATGGCCCATGCGCTCGTCGGGCAGGCCGAACACCGCTGAATCGACCACGTCCGGATCCGCCGCGAGTGCGTTCTCCACCTCCGCCGGGTAGATGTTGACACCCCCGCTGAGGATCAGGTCCGTGCGCCGATCAGCAATGAACAGGTAGCCCTGCTCGTCGAGATGCCCGAGATCACCCACGGTCACGTAGCCGTCCCGATAGGCCGCTCGGGTCTTGTCGCCATCGCCCCGGTAGCTGAAGTTCGCACCCGTGAATTGACTCACGTAGATGGTCCCGACCTCGCCGGGAGGGAGGGGCTGGCCGTTCTCATCGAGCACGCGGATGGACAGTCCGGGGAATGGCCTGCCCACACTGCCCGGTTTCAGGATCCATTCGCCGGGCGAGATCACCGTGCCCATGGCTTCGGTGGCGCCGTAGAGCTCCCAGACCGTGCCCCGTGGGAACACCTCGAGAATGCGCCACTTGAGATGAACAGGGCACATGGCGGCGGCGTGGAGGACCAAGCGGATGCTCGACGTGTCGTAGTGCTGCCATTCCGTCTCGAGAATGCGGACGAAGTGTGCCGGCACCATCTGCGTCCGGGTTACGGCATGCTCCTCGATGAGCGAGAGGCAACCTTGGCCGGTGAAGCGGTCCTGGACGACCACCCGGCCGCCCTCCCAGAGCGCGTACTCCGCGTACGCGCTCGGAGCTGTGTGATACAGCGGGCCGTTGATCAACTGCACGGTGTCGGGACCGTAACCCCAGAAAGCAGCGACGGCGGACGTGGTCGCCGTCGGCACCGGTACCGGTGCGGGACGCTCGACCGCCTTGGGGCGCCCCGTCGTCCCCGAGGTGTAGCCCATGAGGGTCGGCATGGTGTTGAGAAAATCGGGCCGGGGCGCGAGCGTGCTCGTCACTTCGAAACCCGGTGCGTCGACGTCGAAGGTCGTGACCCCGAGGCTGTCGAAATTGATCGCTCCCTCGGTGAAGCACGCCTTCATCGCAGAGTCGGCAACGATGTAGTCCGCCTCCGACGGGGTGAGGCGGGGCGAGATCGGCACATACATGGCGCCGAGGCGGGCGATGGCGTGCGTGATCATGAACCATTCGGCGCGGTTGTGCAGCCGTATGCCGACAGCGTCGCCCGCTGCCACGCCGTCCTCGGCCAGCCGGTTGGCGATGCCGTTGGCCAGCGCTGTCCAACTCGCCGAACGTCACCCTCCGGCTGCCGTCGATTAGCGCGATGCGAGCAGGGTCCACCGCCGCAGTCCCCGCGATTCCCCTCGGGTAGGAACCGATCTGGCCGTTCATGATCGCCCGTTCACCGTGCTTCCCGTTCGCTACTTGTCGGACCAGCCGATAGGGCCGAGCTCCTGTGCGATTGCCTTCATCGCCAATTGCTCCCGGTCCCAGACCTCGGTGATCTGCTGGGCCCATCCCTCCCGCAAGAGGGCCTTGTTGGCGATCAACGCGGCGATCTCGTGGGCGGCGAGCTCCTCGGCCATCTCCATCGCCTTGGCGTGCGCCTCACCGGCCGGCGCCTTGGCCAGCGCGAAACCGTTCGCCACCACCTCGTCGGCCGTGAAGAAACGGCCCGAGAGCACCATCCACATTGCCTCCTGTGGCCCGACCCGCTTGGGGAGGAGCCAGCTGCTCGATGCCTCGGCACAGGTCCCCAGGGCCACGAACGGCATACGGACCCGAGCGTTCTCATCGATGACCACCAGGTCGCAGTGCAAGAGCAGGGTGGCGCCGAGACCCACGGCCAATCCGTTGACTGCTGCGACAAGGGGCTTCGGAAACGTGGCAAGGGCGCGGATCATCGGGTTGAAATGGACCCCCAGCTCGGCGCTGCCTTCAGGCGAGCTCACGGCGTGGAGGTCGACGCCGGCGGAGAACGCCCGCCCCTGACCGGTGATGACACACACGGCCACGCCGGGATCCGCGGCCGCTTCGTCGAGCCGCTCGGTCAGTGCGTCATAGCCGATGGCCGTGAATGCATTGAGTTTGTCCGGCCGGTCGAATCGCAGCGTGCGTATCCGCCCGTGATCCTCCGCCCGTATGACAAAGGTGAAATCGTGCTCGGTCGTGGCATCGTGGCTCATGGCTTCCCCCGTTCGGCCCACAAGATAGCGGGCCGACCGTCGGGCGGGAGTCGGGGCGGGAGTTCGGCGGCGGGAGTTCGGGGCGCGGAGTTCGCCCCGGAGTCGGGGTACGTTGGATTGCAGGACTCGTGTGACTCGCCGGGAGTCGCCGGCGGAAGGGGGAGGCACCATGGCAGGGGACACAGGATCGGAGAGCGGGGGCGCGGAAGACGAGCCGAAAGGCGACGTCCTCATCGACCGCTCGCATGACGGGGTGGCGTTGATGACGCTCAACCGGCCGCATCATTTGAACGCATTGACCTCCGAGATGCTGGACGAGATCTATCACTCCTTCGAACAACTCGGTCGTGACTCGCACTGCAGGGTCATCGTCCTGACGGGTGCCGGGAAGGGCTTCTGTGCCGGTGACGACCTGCAGGACTACCGTCCGCCGGCGTGGGTGCCCACGGACGTCGGCCCGCTCCAATCGAACATGTACCAGCAGAAGCACGTGGCCGAGATCGTCCCTCGCATGCGGGCCGTGCCCCAGCCCATCATCGCGGCCATCAACGGGGCCACGGCAGGTGCCGGCTACGCGTTGGCCATGGGTGCCGACCTCCGCTATGCGGCCACCTCGGCCCTCTTCGTCGACGCCTTCGTGAAGATCGGCGCATCCGGGGCGGAGTTGGGCCTCAGTTGGTTGCTGCAGCGCATCGTGGGCGCGACCCGGGCCGCCGAGCTGGTCCTGACCGGGCGCCGGGTCACGGGCGAAGAGGCCGCCCGCATCGGACTCGTCCTCGAAACCGTGCCCGATGGGCAGGTCGTCGAGGCCGCCATGGCACTGGCCGATCAGATCATCTCGAACACGCCGTTCGGGACCTGGATGGGCAAGGCGACGCTCTGGTCGAATCTCGAGATCCCGAGCCTGGCGGCGGCCATCGACCTCGAGGCACGCACCCAGATCCTCACCCTGGGCACTGAAGACGCCAAGGAGCAGCTCGCCTCGTTCCGCGACAAGCGCGCGCCCCAGTACAGGAACCACTGAGGGGCCGGGTGCTCCCGCTCGGCTCGCTCTCTATCTGACCGCTACCCGGCGGGTTCCTCGGGTGGTGCCTCGGGAGTAGACGAGTCGAGCAACGTGAAGGAGAGAGTGGCCGAGGCCACGAGCTTTCGGTCGTTGCCGACATCGATGACGTCACATTGCACAACGACGGCCCGGCGCCCGCGGCGTAACACCTTGGTGATTGCACGCGCCGGGCCGATTTTCACCGTCGTGAGAAAGCGGATGTTCATGTCCGACGGGAGGATCCTCTCGATACCACCTTCGCTCATCACACGCCCCGCCGCGGAGCATTCGATCAGGGTGGCCAGAAGTCCGCCGTGCAAGCTCCTGAAGGGATTCACGACTTCGTCCCGCAGCTCCATCTCGAGGGCGAATCCCGTCTCGGGGTCGATGACACGGCGCATCCGCATGAGCGTCAGGATGTTTGTTTCCCCCACGTCGACGAACTCAGACCTCTCCTCTGTCGCCATGTCCCCTCCATCATCGAGGCCCGACGTACGGCCAGGCAGGGCCACACCGTAGCCATGCGGCACCCCGCGGACATCAGTACGCTCGTCCCGACCGGGCGCGGGAGCGTGACCGGGAGCGGCACCGGAAGTGGACCGGCACGGGACTGGGCACGGGCGCCCGGAGGGGGGAACGGCGATGCCAGAGTGGGAAGAAAAGGCGGCGGAGATCGGGGTGAGCGTGGAGTCGATCACGCTCTCGGTCGATGGCGACGACGTGCCGACAGTGCTCTGCCGCCCCGCAGGGCCGGCACCCCGCGTGGGCGTGGCGATCGCCACGGAGGCACAAGGCGTCAACAACTTCATCAAGGGCGTGGGGGTGGAACTGGCCGCGCACGGCTACGTGTCGGTCATCCCGGACTATTACCACGGCACCGGACCCGAAGATCCCGAGATCCTGATCGACGTGGCCCACATGGGCCCGCTGCTCGACGCGATCTCCTCCCTGGACTTTCGCCGGGGTGCGGAGGACATTCTCGCCGGCGTCACCTACCTCAGGGAGCATGAGCACGTCTCGACAGTCGCGGTATGGGGTTACTGCACCGGAGGCACACTGGCCTGGTTGGCGGCCGAGCTCGGACGCGACGTCGATGCCGCTGTGCTGTTCTACCCCAGCCAACCGACGTTCCACGAGCTGTCGGCGAAACAGCCACAGCATCCGATCGACATGATCTGGCAGATGCGCTGCCCGACCCTTCTCATCGTGGGCGATCAGGATGACGTCTGGCCGGAGGAACTGGTGCGCGAGGTCACCGAACGGTTCGCGACGTGGTCGGTCCCCCTCACCACAGACGTCTACCGGGGCGCGGGCCACACCTTTGCCGGTCACTTCGAGGACTGGCACCGGCCGGAGGCCGCCGCCGCCGCCATGGAACGTGCGTTGGACTTCCTGGGCGGGCTCTGAGCCCTGGCCTCTGACTCTGGCCTTTGGCTTCTACCAGATGGCGAGCGGATTCACCGGGCTGCCGGTCGCACCGACCACGACAAGGGGCGCCACCACCAGCATGAATTCGAATCGACCCTCCGCCTGGCAGGTCCGAGCCAGCTCGGCGAGATCCGCATTGTCCACCAGTGCGATGCCGAAGTTGGAGATCGCCCCGTGCACCGCCCATGGAATGGGGTACCCGTGTGGCGCGGCGTCGATCATGTCCCAGACCAGCATGGGCGTGTCCCGCGCCGACAGGAACTTCAGGCAGGACGCGTGCAGACCTGGACGCTCCAGCCGCTCCACGCCGCCGGGCTCGTCCATCTCCCACCGGTCGCGCCCGCAGTAGACGAGCACGGCGTCACCCGGACCAACTTCGACGCCCTGCGCGTCGCAGATCGCATCGAGCTCCCACCCGTGCACCGGCTCATCGAGAGCGACATAGGGCACGTTGCGGTGGGCCGGCACATGGAGAAGGACGCCTCGGGTGACGAGCCCGCTGCGCCAGTGCTCGATGCCGCCCCACGTCAAACCCCTGTCGGTGACAACCTCGGCGGCATCGCGGCCACCCCACATTCCGCTCCCGTCCCAGAGGTGACCGAGCGCGTCGAGGTGCGTGACCGTCAGGCCGTGACACCCCAGCGTGAGGATGTCGTCGGAGCCGCCTCCGCCGGCACGCCCCTCGATCCGATGCATGACGTAGTCACTCCTCGTGTCCGTCGCTCCTTCAGGGGGAATCGTCACCGTGCGACTGAGCGAAATCGAGCGTCCCTGCCTGACCAACGCACTGGCCTGACGCACCTTCTCCTCCGTGATCAGGTTGGGAGCGCCGACCTGGTCGTGGTCACCCCAACGACCCCAGTTCCTCCCCTGCTCGAGGTACCCGAGAACCTCGTCGACCTCGGGCGCCCGCTTCGATTCGTACGAATTGCGCATGACAGCACACACAGTGCACCTCCTTCGATCCTCAGATGACCCGGCGCGCCCGGAGCTCGGCGATCTCCCCGGGTGCAAGACCAAGCTCGGCGAGCACGGTGTCGGTGTCGGCGCCATAGTCAGGGGCCGCGGCACGTGGCGCTGCACGGTTCTCGCCGATTTCGAGCGGCTGGCCCACAAGGTTGAGCCGACCTCGACGCGGATGATCGACGGGCTGCGGAATGCCGAGGTGCGCAACCTGAGGGTCGGCGAAGACCTCGTCCATCCGGTAGACGGGACCACACGGCACCCCGGCAGCGTTGAGCGCCTCGACCCATTCGTCGCTCGAGCGCTGGCGGGTGATCGTCGCGATCTCCTCGGTGAGTGCAGCGGCGTTGGCGGAGCGCAGTGCATCGCTCGCGAACCGGGGATCGCGCAACAGCCACTGTGAGCCGGCCGCGCTGCAGAATCTTGCCAGCATCGCCTCGCCCGTCGCGCAGATGTTGATGTTCCCGTCTGCGGTGGGGAACAGCCCGATCTGAGGATGCGTCGGGTGGGAGTTGCCCGCCTGTTCGGGAACCTCTCCGTCGGACAGCCAGCGCGCGGTCTGGAAATCCGACAAGGCGATCAACGATTGGAGCAGCGAGGTGCGTACCCACGTCCCCTCGCCCGTCACTTCCCGCTGCAGCAGGGCGGTGACAGCGCCCAATGCGGCGTAGATACCGGAGGAACTGTCCGAGACGGCGATCCCGGCCCGAACGGGTCCCTGGCCGGGCAGGCCGGTGACCGACATCAACCCGCTCATGCCCTGGACGATCTGGTCCACCGCGGGGCGTTCGACGTACGGTCCGTCCTGGCCGAACCCGGAGATGCTGACAACCACGAGGCGCGGATTGACGGCGTGCAACCGGTCGAAGTCGATCTTCAACCGGTGCTTCACCAGCGGACGGAAATTCTCGAAGAGCACGTCGGCAGTTTCCACCAGCCGGTAGAAGATCTCGAGTCCCTCGGGGTTCTTCAGGTCGAGCGAAAGGCTTCGTTTGCCCCGGTGGAGATTCTGGAAGTCCGATCCGTCCCGCAGCCCGGTCAGGCCCTCCCCCTTGGCGTGCTCGATCATCACCACGTCGGCCCCCCAGTCAGCGAAGTGACGCACCGCCGTCGGCCCCGCCCGCGCTTGCGTCAGGTCGAGCACGCGAAAGCGGGACAGCGGCAATGCCGTATCTCTGCTCCGTCCTGCGTCAGCAGTCATCGACCCTGGAAGACAGGCTGGCGCTTTTCCAAGAATGCGGCGCGCCCTTCCTGCAGATCGGCGCTGGCCAGACAGGCCTGGATCAGGCGTTCTGGGTCGTCGGCGTGGCCCAACTGGCGCGCAACATGGTCGACCGCCGCCTTTGCGGCAAGGAGACTGAGGGGGGCGTTCTCACAGATCTGCGAGGTCAGCTCCCGCATCCGCTCCTCGAGGGCGTCGGGTGCAACGACCTCGTCCACGAAACCGACCCGCAGCGCGGTTTGCGCTCCCATGCGCTCAGCGCTGAAGAGGATCAACTTGGCGGTGGACGGGCCGACCAGCGCCACGAGATCCCTGACGGCGTCCAGCGGGTAGCCCATCCCGAGCCGCGCCGCAGGTATACCGACACGGATGTCACTGGCGGCGATTCGGAAATCTGCCTTCAATGCGACAGCGACACCCCCACCGAGACACCAACCGCGCAGCATGGCGATCAACGGCTTCGGGAACGTTCCGAGGGCTTCCAATGCTCGAAGCGCCGTACCCCCGTCCGCCGTTGCGAGGTCCGGATCCGGCGGGCCGTCGGGTAGCTGGGCGATGTCTGCACCAGAGATGAAGGCCCGCTCGCCCGCCCCCGTCATCACACAGACGCGGATTTCAGGATCGGACTCGAAGTCGGCCAGGATCCCGAGAACCGCTCCCCACATGGAGAGGTCGATGGCGTTGTGGCGCCCGGGATTGTCGAAGATCATCCATCCCACCCCGGCCTCCTTGCGGGAGGACATTCGTGCATCGCTCATCGAGACCCCCACCGATCGCCACAGACCCTACCCCTGCACCGACGCCCCAACTGCCTCGATCACCTGGCGCCGAAATGGATAGAGGACGGGTTCGATATACCCCGCGGGCAGATCGGATCCGGTGAAGACAAGCGCGCGCGCCGCGAGGAAGGCCGGTCCGTCGAATGTCGGCGCCATGGCGCGGTAGGCCGCGTCGTCGGCATTCTGCACATCGACGACCCGAGCCATCCTCCGCAGTGTGGCTTCGACCTGTTCGGCACGCACGACGCCGTGATGGAGCCAGTTGGCGATGTGCTGTGAGGAGATCCGACAGGTGGCACGATCTTCCATGAGGGCCACGTCGCCGATGTCGGGCACCTTGGAACAACCGATGCCCTGGTCGACCCACCGCACGACATATCCCAAAATGCTCTGGGCATTGTTGTCGAGCTCTGCCTGCCGCTCCTCTTCGCTCCAGGTGGGGCCACCGGCCCCCTGGACGGCGAGAGGGATCGCCAGCAGGTCGTCCATCGACCCCCGCGACGCACCGCGCAGTGCCGCTTGTCGCGCATGGACGTCGACCCGATGGTAGTGGGTGGCGTGGAGGACCGCCGCGGTGGGCGACGGCACCCAGGCGCAGGTGGCGCCCGCTGTCGGCTGGCTGAGCTTCTGCGCCAGCATGTCGGCCATATGGTCGGGGGCGGCCCACATCCCCTTGCCGATCTGCGCCCTTCCAGCCAAGCCGCACGCGAGGCCCGTGTCCACGTTCCAGTCCTCGTAGGCCAGCATCCAACGCTCCCGCCGCATGTCCCCCTTGCGGACCATGGGCCCCGCCTCCATGGAGGTGTGGATCTCGTCGCCCGTACGGTCGAGGAAACCGGTGTTGATGAACGCAAGACGTGTGCGTGCGGCACGGATGCATTCCTTCAGGTTGAGCGTGGTCCGTCGCTCCTCGTCCATGACGCCGATCTTCACCGTGGCCGCCGGCAGGCCGAAGGCTCGTTCGACCTGCGCGAAGACATCGTCGCAGTACGCCACTTCGGCGGGCCCGTGCATCTTGGGTTTGACCACGTAGATCGAACCGGCGCGAGAGTTGCGCCGGCTGCCCGAGCGGCGCAGGTCATGGAGGCCGATGAGCACGGTGACCATGGCATCGAGAAGGCCCTCGGGGATCTCCTCGCCGTTGTACAGCGCAGCTGACGACGTGAGATGCAGTCCGACGTTGCGGATCAGCATGAGAGCTCGACCAGGCAAGGACTGCGCCGAGCCGTCGGAGGCGACGTAGGTCTGGTCGTCCGAAAGCGTGCGGGTGAACGTCGTCCCGTCCTTGGTGACCACTTCGGCCAGGTCGCCGCGCATGAGACCGAGCCAATTGCGGTAGACGGCCACCTTCTCGTCGGCACTCACGGCAGCAACGGAGTCTTCGCAGTCCATGATGACCGAAACGGCGGCTTCGAGGACGACGTCGGCCACCCCCGCCGCATCGTCGCAGCCGATGGGATGGGTGCGGTCGATCACCAATTCGATCACGAGGCCGTTGTTGCGCAACAGGACCGCCGACGGAGCGTCCGGCTGGCCCTTGTGGCCGGCGAACTGCAGAGGTGCCCGAAGGGTCACTTCCCGTCTGTCGGAGAGTTCGGCCCCGAGGCGCCCGTCGACCACCCGATAGGCCCGCACATCAGCGTGTGAACCGGTCGACAGAGGCACGACATCATCGAGAAATGCCCGCACCCACGCGATGACCTTTTGTCCACGCTCCGCCGAATAGCCGCCCGGAGGGGGCGGCTCTCCGAGCGCGTCGGTTCCGTAGAGTGCGTCGTAGAGAGAGCCCCACCGGGCATTGGCGGCGTTGAGGGCATAGCGGGCGTTGCTGAGCGGCACGACCAGTTGCGGCCCGGGAATCGAAGAGATCTCCTCGTCGACGTTCTCCGTCTCGATTCCGAAGTCATCGCCAGCGGGTAACAGATAGCCGATCTCGCACAGAAAGGCGCGATACGCCGTCGCATCGTGCGGACGCCCACGGTGTGCGCGATGCCAGTCGTCGAGTGCCGACTGAAGCTCGGCGCGCACCGCAAGGAGCTTTTCGCGGCGCGGTGCCATGGTGTGCAGCAGTGCCTGCAGACCCTGCCAGAACTGCTCTGCGGTGATCCCGCTGCCGGGTAGAGCCTCTTCGGTCACGAATGCGTGCAGCGACGGTGCGACCTTCAGATCGTCGAGCTCGATCCACGCCGGACGTCGTCACCTGCCTACGCCGAGGCCCCGGTCAGAAGCTCTCCGGATCGGACACCACGGCGGCGGGGACGGGGTGGCGGAAGAGCTCTGACGCATTCTTCCATGCAATCCGCTCGATGACGTCGGCGTCCAATCCGACAACCTGCCGTTCAAGAGTCTGCTGCGTATGCGGCCACGAAGAGTCGGCGTGCGGATAGTCGACCTCGCACAGAACGTTCGCCGCCCCGATGTACGGGATGTCCTTCATCGACGAGGGGTTGTCGAGAGCGCAGAACCAGAAATTGCGTCGCAGCACCTCGGACGGTGAGAGGTCGGTCCCTTTCCAATCTCCGTAACACTCGTGGTACGTGGAAATGTGATTCAGCCGGTCGATCATTCCGGCCACCCACCCGATGCCACTTTCGGCCAACACGATCTTCAGCCGCGGGAAGCGGACCGGGATGAGAGAGAACAGCCAATCGGCGGCCGGGTAGATGGCCACCAGGCCGAACAGGAGCGCGGTCGCTTCCCTCGGCGCATCCGAGGAAGTCGTCGGCAGTATCCCTCCCGAGCCCGAGTGGAGGCAGACCACGGTGTCCGTGTCCTCGCAGGCCGCCCACAGGCCATCCCAGTAGTCGCTGTGCAGGGACGGAAGGCCGAGGTTCTCCGTCGACTCCGGGAAGCTCACTGCTCGAAACCCCCGCGCCGCATTCGCCGCGGATTTCGTTCGCCGCCAATGCAGGATCGTGCAACCAGGTGATCTGGCAGGGGATGATCCGCTCCGGATACGCCCCTGCCCACTCCTCGAGGTGCCAGTCGTTCCATGCCCGTACGACGGCGAGGGCGAGGTCCCTGTCGTCGGTCACCGTCTGGATCCGGCCTCCCCCGAAACCCGGCAGGAACGACGGGAAATTCACCGAGGCAAACACCCCGTCCAGATCCATGTCGGCCACGCGCGACGCGATGTCCCACGAGCCCCGCCGCATGTCGCTGAAGCTCGTGGGCTCCCGGCTGTACTCCGCCGGAGGCCGGCCCACCACCGCGTTGAGACCGATGTTGGGGAGCAGCTCGCCGTCATAGAGCCAGGTGTCGAAACCGCTCTCGGTCTGCACGACGCGCGGTGCCCGGTCGGCGAAGCGCGCAGGGACTCGTCCTTCGAAAATACCCGGCGGCTCGACGATGTGGTCGTCCACCGAGATGATCGGGCGGAACCGCCGCTGCCGCTCGGGTTCGGGAAGGACGCTCACGTCACCGGATTGATGACGCTCCCCACCGATTCCACTTCGATCCTGACCGTGTCCCCTCGGTCAATCGGCGCGGGGTTCGGGGGGGTGCCGAGCGAGATCAGGTCTCCGGGTAACAGCGTGCAGAGCCGCGAGGCGGTGCTGACCGTCTCCGCCACTGTGTGCGTGAAGAGCTTGGTGTTCCCCTCATGCACCAACTCGTCATTGACGAAGCCCTGCAACGAGAGACCCGTCTCGATCTGCTTCTCCGTCACGTCGGTCGTCACCCAGGACCCGATGGCGCCGAAGGTGTCCAGCGACTTTGCTTTGAGGTAGTCCCCGCCGTTCAGGATGGCGTCGAGGAGCGTCACGTCATTGAACGCGGTGTACCCGAATATGGCAGCCGATGCCTCCTCCGGCGATGCGTCCTTCACCGTCGTGCCGATGACGACCGCTATTTCCGGCTCGCCGAAGATCCCCTTGTCGATCCAGCTCGGAATGACGACCTTGTCGTGGTTGGCAATCATCGAAGAGATCAGTTTCGCCGCGAACTTCGGCGGTTGGGAGCGGGCTTCCTCGAGCGTCCGCGCTCCGGGGAACGCGCCGAGCACAACGAGCAACTTGGACGGCTGGATGGGCATCAGCAGCTCCACGCCCTTCAGCGGCCGGCGAGGTCCGACATCGTGGTGCTCGGAAAAGATGTCGCCGCTGATGACGGCCACATAGTCATCTCCGATTTCGCAGTACTTCGCGCCATCCTCGGTCTGCATGCGTCCGAATTTCACGATTCATCCTCCTGGACCCTTGGTGCTGAGGCGTGGGCGACACCGGCGGGATACGTCTCACCCTCGGAGCCCTCCGATCACACGGTAACGCACCGCGCCCGGGGGGCGTCGTGAGGAAGAAGGCACCGGCACCGGCGCATGGCACGAGGATTTCAGCCCGTACCGAGTCGTGAACTCGCCCCCTTTGGACCCGAGTGGACCAGCGCAACCCGGGCGACCCGGTCCCAGGACCTACGCGGAGGGTACGTGGGATGTACGCGGGGCTAGGCGGGATCGATATAGCCGATGTCATGGCCGACGGGATACGTCTCCCCCGCCGGGCCGAGGATGTGGACCACGCCGCTTGCCGGCGCCTCCACGTCCATCTCGACTTTCTCCGTCTCCATCCGGTAGAGCGGTTCTCCGGCCTGGATCTGGCCACCATCGGCCACGAACCACTCCGCGATCGTTCCTTCGGTCACAGCGACCCCGGCTTGTGGGATTTTGATGGCGATCTGGTTGGATTCGTCGGTCACGGGCCGTTATGCCATCGAGCGGATCAGGTCGACAATACGGGCTGCGTCGGGGAACAGCGCATTCTCGAGTTCCGAGGCGAACGGGATGGGTGCGTACACCGGGGCCAGGCGTTCAACGGGAGCGGCCAATTCGCCGAAGAGCTCATGACTGACCATGGCGGCGATCTCGGCCCCAGGGCCCGCGAACTGCGTGGCGGCATGGGTGATGACCACCCGCCGCGTCTTGGCCACACTCTCGAGGATCGCCGCCTTGTCCAATGGAACGAGGGTGCGCATATCGACCACCTCGACGTCCGTTCCCTCTGCGGCGAGCGTCTCGGCTGCGGCGAGGGCCTGCGGGACGAGGCGTCCCCAGCTGATGATCGTGACGTCGGAACCACTTCGCTTCACGTCCGCCACACCGAGCGGGATCGAGAAGTCCCCGGCCGGTACGGGACCCCGGGTAAAGAGCAGCGCACGCTCTTCCATGTGGATGCACGGGTCGTCGTCGAAGATGGCTGAATACAGGAGGCCCTTGGCATCGCGTGGCGTGCTCGGAATGACCACCTTGAGGCCGGGGATATGCATCATCCAGGCCTCGAGGGACTGCGAGTGTTGAGCGCCGAACTGACCGCCGCCTCCGATCGCGGTGCGAATTGTGATCGGCACGTTGGTACGCCCCCCGGACATGTAGCGGAGCTTGGCGGCGTGGTTGGCTACCTGGTCCATGCAGACCGCGAAGAAGTCCATCAGCATGATCTCGGCGATCGGACGCATGCCCACGAGGGAGGCACCGATAGCCGTGCCGATGATGGCCTGTTCGGAGATGGGCGTGTTGCGCACCCGTTCCCGCCCGTACTTGGTGGACATGCCCTTGGTGCCCTTCATGACACCGCCGATGGGGTCTTCGACGTCCTCCCCCAGGTAGATCACCTCGGGGTCCTCGCCCATCGCGAGGTCGATGGCCTGGTTGATCGCCCCCGACATCGTGTCCTTGGGGTCGTCGGCCTGCTCGGCACGGTTCGACGCTTTCGTGGTCACGGTCATCGGGGCACCGCCTCCTGGTTCGAGAAGATATCGGTCTGGAGCTCGCTCAGGTCCGGTGGCGGGCTTGCTTTGGCCTCATCGATCGCGGCATCGATCGCGGCGACGGCCTTGGCGTCTATGGCGGCCAGCGTGTCGGCGCTCACCCCGAGGCTGTCGACCAGCCAACGTTGGAACCGGCCCACGGGCTCGTTTGCTGTGGCCTCGGCCAACAGGTCAGCATCGACGTACTCGGTGGTCGCGCCGAAGGAGTGCCCCTCGAGGCGGAACGTCATGCACTCGAGGAAGGTCGGACCGCCGCCGCTTCGTGCGCGCTCGACTGCTTCGCCGACCGCCGCGTACAAGTCGGGCACGCTGTTGCCGTCGACCGTGGTGGCCGCCATGCCGTACAGCCTGAAGCGCTCGGCCAGACTGGTCGTGCGGGTGTAATCCGCGAAGGCGGTGTGTTCGCCGTACGCGTTGTTCTGGCAGACGAAGATGACCGGCAACTCCCACAACGCCGCGATGTTCGCCGCCTCGTGCGCGGCGCCGATGCTGGTTGCACCGTCGCCGAAGTTGACCACGGTCACCTGCTCGGTACCGCGCGAACTTGGCGGCCAGGCCGAGACCGGCGGCGATCGGCAACCCTCCACCGACGATCCCGGTGGTCACCATGAGGCCCGAGTGAGGATCGGAGAGGTGCATGGGGCCGCCCTTGCCCTTGGATGTGCCCGTCGACTTGCCCAGCATCTCCGCCATGAGCTCGGTGAGCGGGATCCCCTTGGCGATGCAGTCGTGCACCCCTCGATACGTGGTGACCATATAGTCGTCGTTCCCCAAGTGCGAGGAAACGGTGGCCGGAATGATCTCCTGTCCGCGCACGGGGTAGAAGGTCATGGTGAATTCCCCGCCGTTCAGGCCCCTCGTGATCCGGTTCTCCGCGGCCACGATTGTGGCGACCGTCTCATAAATGTCCAGGGCCACACGCTCGGTGAGCTCCCGGGTCTTCACTCCTCCTGCGGGACCTGGTGGCATGCCCCTCCCCTATCTTTCGTCTCAACTCGTCGGTGGCCAACCGTACAGCCGAGGCCGATCGCGCACCGGTTGGCTTACGTCTCTATCTTACGAACCTAACATGGCCGGTGTGGAGGGCACCTGTGTGAGCCCGCCGCACCTCGGCCCACCCGGACCAGCGCAGAGGTGGAACAGCGGATGACGACGAACGACCACGATCTTGGCTACCGCGGGACATCGGTGGCGATCACCGGTGTTGCGTCAGGTATCGGTGAAGCGACCGCGAGACTGCTCGGAGAGCTCGGCGCCGATGTCATCGGACTCGACATCGCCACGCCACAGGTTGACCTGCATCGCTTCATCCAGTTCGACCTTCGTGACGAGGCTTCGATCGCGCACGCTGCAGCGTCCGTCGGTGCGCCGCTCGATGCGCTCTTCCACTGCGCGGGGCAACCACAAACCGCTCCGGGTCTCGACGTGCTGCTGACCGGATTCGTGGGCCTGCGAGAACTCACCGAACGACTTCGGCCCTCGCTCACAGCGGGTGGCTCGATCACGTGCGTCGCGTCCACCGCGGCCTATGCCTGGCAGTCCCAGCTCGAACGGATCCGCCTTCTCCTGGAGCAGCCGACCTTCGCCGCGGCGGCGGAATGGTGTCGCGCCAATATCGGCACCGATGGTGAGAATTACGCCCTGGCCAAAGGTGCGGTCAGCGCCTACACAGCGGAGCGGAGTTTCACCTTGGCCCGAGAGGGCATCCGGATCAATTGCATCAGTCCCGGCCCGACGGAGACCCCGATGACAGAGGCGTTCCGCAAGAGTGAGCCCGACTACATGAACCGCCTCCCGCTGCCCATGGGCCGGATGGCGGCGCCCGAAGAGCAGGCCTGGGGCTTTGCCTTCCTGGGCAGCCCTCGTGCGAGCTTCGTGACCGGTTCCACCCTCTACGTCGACGGCGGCTATGTGGCCGCTCTCACCATGGGGCACGTGACGAGATAGGGACGAGTTGTCAGAGTGCGATCGCGCCGTCGGGTGAGTGTGCGCCGATCGCCGCGGCAAGGCCGGCCGGCACCGGGGGCACGTCGAGCACACTGTGGGCAATCGGCCCACCCCCGAGCCAATCGGCGACGGCTCGTGCGCACTGGCGACCCAGGTTGACCGGATACGAGCCCATCGCCACCGCATTGTGGGTGCTGATCGAGAGGCCCGGTGCGTCCCAAAGACCGCTGTCCTGGGGCAACGGCTCCTCGGGAAGTACATCGAGCCAGGCGCCGCCCAGCCGCCCAGCCGCCAGTGCTTCCCGGAGGGCCCCATGATCGACCAGACCGGCGCGCGCCACGTTGACGATGAGCGCGCCTGGGGGAAGTGACGCCATCTCCGCTCCACCCAGCAGCAGGTTGGTCTGCTCGGTGAGCGGCGCCGCCAGGACCATGACGTCGGAACTGGGCAGAATGGAGGCGAACGCTTCGGGCCCGATCACCCGGCTCGCCCCCTCCGGCGCGCCCATGTCAGGGTGCAATCTCACGCACGTCACGTCCAGCCCCAAGGCGGCACCCAGCCGGCAGACGCGAGAACCGATTTCTCCTGCCCCCACGACAGTCAACCGACGCCCCGCCAGTTCCGCGCTCGGAAACCTCTGCCACTGACGGTTCTGCTGGGCGCGGTAGTAATCCGACGCCCGGCGAGCCAGGCTCAGCATGGCGAGCGCGACGAACTCTGCGATGCCGGTCGCACCTGCTCCCGCGGCCGACACGAACCCGATGCCGTGACGCGAGAGAGTGCCCAATTCGACCTTCTCGTAGCCTGCACCGCCTTGATGGAACCAACACAATTGCGGCGCCAGCGTGTCCAGATCGGGAAACTGCTCGGCGAAGCCCAGCAGGACATGCGCGCCAGCGAGCAGTGATCGTGCGTCGTCTGCAAGCCCCGTGGGCCGCTCCCCGTTCGCATAGGGGATCGGGACCCAATCGACCGACGCACAGGACGGAAGTGCTTCGGCCATGGCAGTGATGCCCTCCGCAGAGAACACGGCGGTGGCCACCACCACATGGACCGGGCGCGGGACGGCGATCACGCGGGAGATTCTGCACCTCGTCCGGCGTTCGGTGCTGCCCCGGCGATGGGCGTGGCTTCGGCGGCGGCTTCGGCCGCTGCTTCGCGTGTCGCCCATTCGACGAGGATGCGGCGTTGAATCTGACGCGTCGCCCCCGTGCGGGGCAGGGACTCGACGACCATGAGCCGCCGCGGGTGCTTGAACGTGGCGAGGCGGCCCTCGCAATGCCGTCGGAGCGAGGCCAGGTCGATCGTCGCTCCAGGTCGCGGCACGACAAAGGCGCAGATCACCTCGCCCCAGGTGTCGTCGGGAGTACCGGCCACCGCCGCGTCGGCCACACCGGGCGCGGTCTGGAGGACGAGGTCGACCTCGACCGGGGCCACGGCCTCGCCGCCGGTCCGGATGACGTCCCCGGCACGCCCCACGATCGAGAAGTAGCCCTCGTCGTCCTGCACGCCGAGGTCACCGGTATGGAACCACCCACCTTCGAGCGCAGCCGCCGTCGCCTCGGGATCCCGGAAATAGCCGTTCATGAGCATGTCGTTCCGCACCAGGATCTCCCCGTTGTCAGCCAGACGGACCTCGGAGCCCATGGCGGGCAGCCCGACCGAACCGGGTTTGCGAAACAAGTCCTTCGACCACAGCCGGCACACGGTGCCGGCCTCGGTCGACCCGTAGGTGATCGACGTGGTTGTGCCCGGGAACGCGTCCGCAATGGCCCGCAGCAATTCGGGTGTCGTGGCCGAGGTGCCCGTGTCGCAGGCCTGGAGGGACGAGAGGTCGTACCGGCTGCGATCGGCATCGAGGATCCGGCGCCACACCGCTGGAATGGCGTACAGGCGGACGGCGCGGCGCTCATGGACGGCGCCCAGCAGGGCGTCCGGGTCACCGCGCTCGACGTAGACCACCTCGTCGCCCGAATTCCACACGGTCATGGGGCCGTACCACCCCGCCATATGGAACTGGGGAAACATGCACACCATCGGGCCGCCGTCGGGCCACATGGTCTTGCTCCCGATCACCCGTAGCATCGAGGCCCGGTGCGACAGCTCCACGCCTTTGGGCCGGCCCGACGATCCGCTGGTGAAGAAGATGACGTGCGGGTCGTTCTCGTCGACGGCGGGCATGGTGATCCCGGTCCGCGCCGGATCGGCCAGTAGCGCGGCGAGCGACACGTCGCCGGCGTGGGCCTCATCGCCGACAATCAACGCCGGATCGGCGCGGTCCAACAACACCTTGGACTCCTCAGGGGTCGCGCCCGGGTTCATCGGCACGACGACCGCCCCGAGGCGGGCCAGGGCGAACCACAGGGGTATCGCATCCAGCGTGGTATCGCCCCACCACACGACTCGATCGCCATAGGCAACATCGCGAGCCGCCAGAGCCCGGACGAGCTGCTGGGTCGAATCTTCCAATTCGGCAAACGTGAGCTGTCGTTCCGCCTTGGTTGCAGCCACGCTCCGCGGAACGTTCTCGGCTGCCGTCCGAACCAGATCCCCGATGTGCAGCGCCACGGCTCGACCCCCTCCAATTCTTGGGCCTTTCACGGGGCCTGCCCGCTCCGCCCTCCTCCGTTCGAACGACCCGACCAGCTCTTCCCCGGTGTCAGCCCGGCTCTGCTGTGTCCTTCACGACGCCGACACTGTGGACCGCAGCCAGGTGCTCGTCGAGGTAGTCCGGCGCCTCGCCGGTTTCGATGAACCAGCCCGTCGGACACATGGTCAGAATCTCGACGAACGTGAACCCCGCGCCGGCGGCCTGCAGCTCGAAGGCCCGCTTCAGCATGCGCCGGGTACGGGCGACGTTGCCGGCCGAGTTCACCGCCCCCCGGGCGACATAGACCGCGCCCTCGAGTTGGGCCAAAAGGTTCGAGATGAGAATCGGGAACCCGTGCAGATCCTTGTCCCGCCCGTCGAGCGTGTTCTTCGTGCGCTGCCCCAGCACCGTCGTCGAGGTCATATGGCCCCCCGTCTCACCGAACACGCCGTTGTTGAGGAGGACGCACGTGATGCGTTCCCCGCGCGCTGCGGCATGAATGACTTCCTGGAGCCCTTCGTTCACCATGTCGCCGTCGCCCTGGATCGTGAAGACGATGGTGTCGGGCTTGGCCCGCTTGACTCCCGTCGCCAGGGACGGGGCACGCCCGTGCAGCGCCTGCAGGGCCTCGACATCGAAATTGCCGGAGAATGCGGTGTAGCAACCGATCCCGAACACCGAGATGCTTCGCTCGACGAGTCCGAGGTCTTCGATGGTCTCGACGACGCTGCGCAGCGCGATGGGCTCGCCACACCCCGCACACAGACCGTGTTCGCCGGCCACGATCAGCGACGGCAGGAAATCGTCGACCATCCGACCGCTCGGACGCTCGCGGAGGGTCACCGGTTCGGAAGTCATACGCGCTCCTTTCGAGCATTGTCCATTGCGCCGCGAATGCGGTCACGCAGGAGTTCGACATCGAGGTCGGGCGCGACCCCGAAGCCGGAGTGGTCGAAGCTCATCCCCCCGATGAACTCCACCGGGCACCGCCCGAGAACGGCCAGCCTGACATCGTCGTACATTTGCCCGGTGTTGAGCTCGTAGACGGCCATCGTCCTCTCGCTGGTGGCCAGGGATTCGATGATCTTGGTGGGGAACGGCCACAACGTGATCGGCCGCACCATGCCGATCGGTACCCCTTCACGCCGCAACTCTTCGACGATGAAGCGTACATAGCGACCGGGGGTGCCGTAGGCGACGATGATGAACTCCGCGTCGTCCGCCCCGATGACCTCTGCCTGCGGCTCCACCCCTTCGGCCATGGCCCGGACGGAGCCGGCGATCATGCCCAGGTGTGTCCCGTGCTCGACGAAGTCCCCATCGCTCCGCTTGTTCCGATTGATGGGCGAGATCATCTTCGCGTGGCCCGACCCGCCACTGGAGCCGTCGAGACCCCACTCCTTCGCTGGTAACGGAGGAAACTCGAGCGGTGAGATCTCGACCGCCTCCTGGACGTGCGCCAGGTAGTAGTCACCCAGGAACATGACCGGGTTTCGCCACCGATCGGCGAGGTCGAACGCCAATTGGGCCAGACGCACGGCCTCGGGTATGTCGGCCGGCGCGAGCACGATGTGGCGGTAATCCCCGTGCCCACCGCCACGCGTGGCTTGAAAGTAGTCACCCTGTCCACGGGCCATGTTCAGGACGACCAACGGAAGCCGCGCGTGGCAGATCTCCGAGAGTGATTCCTGCATCAGCGAGAGTCCCTGTCCGACCGAGCCCGTCGCCGACCTCGTCCCGGTGGAGGCGGCACCCCACGCCATCCCCACCGCTTCGAGCTCGCTCTCGGCATTCATGCACACCCCGCCGACGTCGGGAAGCAACCGGGCCATGTGCTCCAACACCTCCGTGAAGGGTGTCATGGGATACCCGGAGAAGAACCGGCAACCTGCAGCGACCATCGCGGTGGCAATGGCCTCGGATCCTTCGACAAGTCGGCGTGTCATGCTGGCGCACGCTCCTCTGAACGAGCGGACGCGACCGGTCCTCGGAGCATCTCGACGGGCTCATCGAATTTCCACACCTGAAAGACAAAGTCTGGGCAGATCTGCGCACAAGCCCGGCACGCAGTACAGCCGGCCTGCAACTCCGGGAAGCGAAAACCCCTGTCGTTGCGCAAGAGGTCCGTCATGGTCAAGACGCCGGGCTTGCATGCGTCGATGCAGAGATCGCACCCCTTGCACGCTTCCACATCGATGACGACGGTGCCCCGGGTCAGCACGTGGTCGGCCGGTAGTTTGGAGTTCATCGCTCCGCTCCCCTCATCTGCCGCGGCCCGTACATGCGTCCCGGCCCCTTCTCCACCGATTCACCAGACGTCGTGCGCACGTCACGTCCCCTCCCTCAATACTGTCACCGTAGCACGATGGACCTCGCCGGAGAACAAGCGTTCTCACTGGAAATGGCCGTGCCGCCGGAAGGCTCCGAACCCCCTCGCTCCCGAGATCCCCGATGTCCCGCACGATATGCTTCGTCCACATCTGACGTGCTGCATTCCGCACACGGTGTCAGCCACAACGTGTGGGGTGAGCTGGGGGGACAACTGCCATGGCGTCCAGTCGCGCTGAGATCGAGGACCCGTTGGGCATCTACGACGTCGTCGCCGCGTATTGCCAGGCGTATGACAGCCACGACCGGGAGGAGCTCGAACGTGTCTTCTCGCCCGATGCCACCCTGCGTCTTCTCGGAGGGGCCTCCAGAGGCGACGAGGCCGTCGGGCGGGAGAACGTCCTGGCTTGGCTCACGGGCAGGTGGCCCAGCGCGCCCCCCTGCCTCCATCTGACCGGCAATCTCCGCTTCACCCCGGCCGGGGAGGGAGCCGAGGGCACGGCCGACTTTCTCTTCCTGGTCAAGAAGGAGGACGGCTCACTCCAGATCTCGACCGCCGGTCGCTACATCGACCGTTACAGCCGGCACGAGGGGAGATGGGTCATCGCCGAGCGCTCGATCACCTTTCTCGGCGAGCCGGCCTGAAGGGGTTTCCCTACCCAGAAGTGGGAAACGACACCGTGGCAGTCCCCGGTGCGAGGGGTTTCCCTTCCTGATTCTCCGTCCACACCTCGAGGTCGACCTCGGTCCGCTCCGGTCCGGTGCGCACCGCGGTCACCCGGCCCCGCCCCGTCACCGTCTGTCCTTTGAGATTCGGCCCGCGGAACTGACAGCTCAGCTGCTCGATCGTCCCCCGTTCGCCCATCCATTCCCGGACGACGTTATGCAGGTACGACCACTGCAGGTTGCCCATCCCGAATGCGGTTGGATAGCCCGCCGCCTGCCCGGCCTCGTCATCCATATGGATCGGCACGAACTCGTCATTGACGGCGGCGTAGCGATTCCAGTTGTGAAAGCCGGTCTGCCGAACGAACGCGGGGATCTCCTCACCCACTAGGGGAAGCTCAGTGCTGGTCATCGTTCTGCCTTTCGTGCCGCATCAGTAGCGAATCAGCGTCATGCTCGTGGACTTGACCAGGGCATCGTCCTGGTTCGTCCATCGGTCCAACTGTGTCGAGAACAGCATCAGCCCGAGCCGTCCTTCGCGTTCCTGATAACCGGTGAGTGTGCTCACGGAGGTGATCACGTCGCCAGGACGCATCCGTGCTCCGTACGTCACCTCGAGCCCGCCATTGAGCATGAACGTCGTCTGTGGCGGCTCCACGCCCAACGTTGCTTCCAGTCCCACGTACCCACCGTGGCGTATTCCGGGTGGATCCGCCGACATCCATGCGAAGGGATTGAAATCCTCCGGCGCCACGATGCCGCCGTGCTCGGTCGTGGCCGCATATGCAGCGTCCCAGAACAGGCGCGGCGGATCCTCGGGGTAGTAGACGGCGATGGCCCACTTGCGGATGTCGGACTCCGAAATTGGAAACGACCGACGTTGTCCGAACTCCCGACCCACCGCATCGGTCATCTCAGCCGAGATATGAGATTTGATCTCTTCGCTGTCACTCACGCCGCTACCATAACGCCCACGTACGCGCGGAGTGTTTTCCGACGGGTGCATCCGGCCCAGGCCACATCGCAGCTGCGCTGCTAATCTCCGGCGCAACTACACCCTGAGGTGACGAATGGCAAAGCCGATATTGACGGGCCGCTGTGCGGTCGTCACCGGCGCCGGCAAGGGACTCGGTGCTGCGTACGCCAAGGACCTGGCGGCCGCCGGCGCAGCCGTGGTTGTCAACGACATCGACCTCACCTCGGCGGCTGCGGTCGTGAACTCGATCACCGAGCAAGGAGGCTCCGCCGTCGTCGATGGCAATTCGGTGACGACATGGGAGTCCTCCGGCGCGATCGTGCAAACCGCCCTTGCCGCATTCGGTCGGCTCGACGGCCTCGTGAACAATGCAGGCGTCTTCTACCTCGCTGATCCCAGCGACGAAGACCCCGCGTTGGTCGAGGACATGGTGCGGGTGAATCTCCTGGGTACCATGCACTGCGGCCAGCATGCGATCCGGCACATGACGGCCCATGGCGGAGGTTCCATCGTCAACGACACGAGCGGAGCACAATCGGGCATGCGCCACCGCGGCACGTACGGGGCCACCAAGGGCGCGACGGCCTCACTCACGTACTCGTGGGCCATGGACCTCGCCCCATCGGGCATCAGGGTGAATGCGATCTCGCCCATCGCGCGGACGGCAATGGTCGACTACGGGAAGGCGCTCGGCGAAAGCGGTACGGATATCCCGCCGGAGCACGTCGCTCCCCTTGTCACCTTCCTTCTCAGCGATGACGCAGCGGCGATCACCGGCGAGGTCATCCGGCTCGAAGGAGCGAACCTCTCACTTCTCTCACGGCCAGGAGCACGCCGAACAACCACAGAGAGCCCGACATGGGACCACGACTCCCTCAAGGCGGCGCTGCCACAGCTGCTGGCGGAGCATCACGGTGCCTGAAGCGGTGACGTCGTGAAACCGGCGACAGTGCAGGAGTTTCTGGACAACGCCGTCCTTCGCTGCCCCGACGAGCCTGCGCTCCTCGGCGAGGACTGGTCGCTCACGTTCGCCCAACTCGATCACGAGGTCACCAGGGCCTGCCATGTGCTCGCCGGGGAAGGCATCCGACGGGGATCCGCTGTGGCGGCCTCGAGCGCCAACAGCGCAGACATCGTCGTCGCGTTCCTCGCCGTGATGCGTCTGGGGGCCCGATGGGTGGGATTGAACAAGGCCCTCAGCGAATTTCAGCGTCACAACCTCATCACCCATTCGCGGGCGCGGGTGATGCTCACCGACGTTCCCTTCGAGGCGGCGGCGACAACCGGCGCCAAGGGGCGGCTCACCGTCATTCGGATGTCGGCCACCGATGGCGACGAGTGGCGGACACGGATGGCCGCGGCCCCCACCACTCCACGCAAGGCGAGTGCCGTCGATCCGCTGGCGCCTGCCGCCATCGCCTACACGAGCGGGACGAGCGGATCACCCAAAGGCGTCGTGCACAGCCAGCACAACATCACACTTCCGGGGCGGTTCCTGGCGACCACCCCTGACTTCGGTGCCTCGGCAGTGGGAGGCGTCTGCCTCGCCCTCACCATCTTGAACGTCATTGCCGTCTCGGTACTGCCGTCCATCATTGCGCAGCGACCTTGCGTCATCCTCCCGTGGCCCGATCCCGCGCAGATCCCCGACTGGGTGGAACGCCATCAGATCACCAGCATGTCGATGCCACCGCCGACCCTCTTCGACCTGGCGCATCGGAGCGAGGTCTCGTCGAATCTCGCTGCGCACGCTGCACCATCCGCGTACGGGCGGTGCCGAGCTGCCCGAGGAGGTGCGGCAAGCTTTCACCGATCGTTTCGGGCACGGCATCGCCGCCACGTACGGGCTCACCGAGGCCCCCACGATCGTCTCGTTGGAACGGCGTGGTCTTCGACACATTGCCGGATCAAGCGGAGAGGTACTCCCGTACCTCGAAGTCAGCATCAGGGGCGACGACGGCAACGAGCTGCCTCCGGGCGAAATAGGTGAGATCTGCGTCCGTGGCGCGGAACACGGCCTGTGGGGAGGGTCCTACCGACCCATGTTGGGCTACTGGCGGCGGCCGGCCGCCACCAGGAAGACGCTCATCGACGGAGTCCTCCACACGGGCGATCTCGGCTACGTCAAGGACGGACTCCTCTTCCCAAAGGACAGGCGCGACAATCTGATCCTGCGGGGTGGGGCGAGTGTGTACCCGGCGCAGGTCGAGCGCGTGATCCGCTCCCTGGCCGGTGTCGCCGACTGTGCCGTGGTCGGCCTCCCGGATCCTCGCCTCGGACAACGCGTCGCGGTGGCGATCGAGACGGACGAGGGGGCGACGCTACTGGCCGAAGAAGTTGTCGAGCATTGCCGGCAACGACTTGCTCGCTACGAGATACCCGAGTCGGTCGTCTTCGTTCCCGCTCTGCCGCGCAATACGATGAATAAAGTCGTCCGGCGTGAGGTCCTGGACCTGATAGGGCCCATGGCGCGAGCGGCTGCAGATCCGCCGATCGAAGGGCGAGCTGAACGCCCCGATGCGACAGGAGCACAATGACGCTTTCAGGCTCCACGGCCCTCGTCACCGGCGCAGGTCGTGGTATCGGCCGCGCCGTGGCGATCGTGTTGGCCGCAGATGGCGTCCGCGTCGCCGTCTGTGCGCGCACGGCTTCCGATGTGCACGACGTGTGCCGGCAGATCGTCGACGCCGGTGGATCGGCAGTACCGATCGTGGCCGACCTGTCCACCCTCGAGGGCGCGGCGGCTGCGGCGGATGCGGCGGAAGAGGAGCTGGGCGTCCTCGACATTCTGGTGAACAATGCCGGAGGATCGACCCCCAAACCCATAGCCCAGCTCGGTGACGCCGACTGGCAGGATGCACTCGATCTCAATTTCCTGAGTGCAGTGCGGACGACGTCACGCCTCGGTCCGGTCATGCAGGCCCGCGGGCGTGGGTCCATCGTGAATATGGCTTCGATCTCGGGACGTGAGCCGGGGAAATTCGTGGGACCGTATTCGGCCGCCAAGGCTGCACTCATCAACTATTCAAAGCTGATGTCGGACTACTATGCACCGTCCGGGGTGCGGGTGAACTGCGTGCTTCCCGGGATCATCGAGACATCAGCGACATCGCGCAACGCGTTGAAGTCTGCGCAGGCCACCGGTCGCTCCACCGGCGAGATCATGGAAACCATGCTCAAGAAGAACCCGATCCCCGCCGGACGGCTGGGCCAACCCGAAGAGGTGGCCGCCGTCGTACGGATGCTCGTCTCGCCTGGCGCGGCGTTCGTCACCGGCGCAGCCATTACGGTTGACGGAGGCGCCCACCATTTCGCGTGATGCACACGAGGGGAAACGCACGAAGCGTCAGCACGCGGGGGAACTATGATTCTGACTGCCGACGCTTCGCGGCGCGTCCGCGATCTCGGTCTCTGCACACCGCCGCGTTGTCATTAACCGAAAGGTTCGGCATGTCGCTTGGAATCGACGAGATCTATCACATCATCCACCTGAACGACACGCTTCCGCCACTGGATGCGTGGTACGACGACGTGTTCAGCCCACGTCGAGGAATGATGGACAACCACTACTCCTCCAACGAGCAGCGCTACGCGTCGCTTCTCACGATCGGCGACTGTGTCGTCGAAGCGCTGGCACCCAGCCAGGATGTCGAGGGGTGGGATGCTCTGCCAATCGGCCGGTATTACAAGAAATTCGGCCCACATTGGCACTCTCTCGCGTGGTATGTCGAGGATGTCGGTGTGGTGTGGGATCACCTGCGGAGCCACGGCATCCGCGTGCTGCGCGGTGGAGGCGCCGGCGCGACGGACGAGCGACCGACGGACTACGTCCCGATCTTCACGCATCCAAAGGACACCATCGCCCAGTTGCAGTTCATGAAGCGGCGCACGTTGCGCGTGCCGGACGACTATCACCGACCCGGTGACGTCGACCCGAGGTTCCTGCCCGGGTGGTCGCCGACATGGTGGGCCACCAACCACGGGCTCACGCTCGAGCGCTTGGCGTATGTGACGATCATCACGAGCGATCTCGCACGAGCCAGGGCGATCTATGTCGACGCTCTCGACGGGACGCCGCTCGGAGAAAGCGAGTCGAATCTCACGACGACACGCGATCTCTACGTCGCCATAGGCAAGCAGGTCGTTGTCCAGCTCTCTCAACCGCTCCGGTCCGACTCCATCGCCGGAAGGGACCAGGAGAAGAACGGCGACACGATACACGCCGTCTGCTTCAAGGTCCGTGATCTCGCCGCTGCCGAGCGCCACCTGAAGGAAAAGCACATCGACATCGTCGACAGGGACGACCAGACGATCCTGACCGATCCCGCAACGACCTTTCACGTCCCTTATCGGTTCACGACGGCAGAGCTGCCAACCCGGTGAGACGATTCCCAGCCGAAGAGAGCGATCTCGAAGACTCACTCGCCGCGCGGGACAGCGTTGCCGGTTACGCACAGACATACGACAGTCGGGACCATCATGGGCTCGAAGGGGTGTTGGCCGAAAGCTGCAGCGTCACGATGCGAGGCGGTCGATTCGACGGCACGGTCTACCGCGGACGGCAGGTGGTTCTCGACTGGTTGGAGGGCACATGGCCCCAAACCCCACCCTGTGTGCATTTCACCGGGAATACGCGGACATGGACGGATGCGTCGGGTGAGGTCGGCTGCACCGATTACCTCTTCGTCGGCCGTCAGCCCGATGGAACGATCACCCTGAGCGGAGCAGGCCAGTACCGGGATCGATTCTCCCGAGACGGTGATCGTCTGGTCATCGAGGAACGAACCGTCAGGATGCTCGGCTCTCGCGAGACCTGAGGGCTGACGCGACGCGACGCGACGCTCGGTCCACCCTGCTTCTCTTCATTGCCCTTCGCGTTCGATCACCAGCGCGCCACGGTTCACCTTGGTCGCTTCGCTCCGCGGCAGCGACTCGACGAACTCCACTGACTTCGGCACCTTGTAGGCCGCCAGCCGGCTCTTCGCGAAGGCCACGATGTCCTCCGCCGTGAGCGCGGAGGAATCATTGGGCGCCGGGACGACCACGGCATGGACGCGCCGGCCCCATTCAGGATCACGGAGGCCGATCACGACCACATCTCCGACGAGTGGGTGCTCACCGAGGGCCGCCTCCACCTCGGCCGGGTAGACATTTGCGCCACCCGTGATGATCAGGTCCGCCTGACGGTCGGCGATGTAAAGAAAGCCATCCTCGTCAACCCAGCCCAGGTCACCCACGGTCCCGAACCCGTCCTCGGTCATGAGGGGCGGCGGCGCATCACCCAGGTAACTGAAGTCAGATCCTCCCGGGGAGCTCATGTAGATCTCCCCCACCTCCTCGGGCGGCATGCGTCCGCCGTGCGGGCCCACGATGCGCAACGACGTCGAGCGCCACGGCCGGCCCACGCTTCCGGGATGCTGCAGCCACTCGTCGCCGCGGATGACACACAACCCGAGACCTTCACTCATGCCGTAGCTCATGAAGAAGCGCTCCGGCCCCACCAGTTCGATCCATCGCCGGGCCAACCAGGGCGGGAGAGATGCCGCCCCTTGCTGGACCCACAAGAGGCTGGACAGGTCCCGCGCCTCGATGTCGTCGAGACGGGCTATGCGCTGAAGGATCACGGTGGCACCGGTCATCCCGTTGACGTGCCGGCTCTCGATCAACTCCACCACCCGTCTCGCATTGAACCTCTCCAAGAGGACGACCGAGTCCCCGGCAAGGAGGTGGTTCGTCGCCGAGAACCCGACGGTGTGATAGAGCGGCCCCGGGACGAGGACCAGTTGGGGGTGGGGCATCGGGCCGTAGGACTCCAGCATGGCGGACGTATTCGAAATCGTCGCCGGATTCACCACGCCGGGTCGCTCGACGATGATGATCTTGGGGGTCCCGGTAGAGCCGGAGCTGCAGATGCCACGCGCTTTGGGGGGCGTGACATCAGGCAGAGGCTCGGTCGAAAGCGTCACGCTCCTTTCGAAAAGCCGGGTGTCCCCGAGTTCGAGACTGACGGCCGGTTGGAGCACATGCCGTACACGAGTCAGCTCCCATTCGGGCAGGTCCCAACGGACGGGGACGACGACCGAACCGAGTTTCCAACCACCGAACGCAGCAAAGAGATGCTCCGGGGAGTTGCGCAATCCGATGGCCAGCCGATCTCCGAGGCCGAGTCCCTCCTCGGCCAGCGCACGTGCCACCTGCGTCGATCTGTGGTCCAGTTCGCGCCAGGTGATCTCGATCTCTGCACCGTCCTCTGCCGCGAAGAGGAGTGCAAGGTCGTCTGGCTTCGCTTCTGCCAATTGGCGCAGCCTGCGTCCGTACGACGGCAGTTCACCTTCCACCTGCGCCCCCGTCGGTCAACGTCTGGCGGAGTTGCGTCCGCTTGATCTGGCCCGTCGCCGGCGTGCGCGGAATTTCGTCCACCGGGTATATCCGGCGCGGGTGCTTGTAGGGGGCCAACGTGTCCCGGAGATAGGCCCGCACCTGCGACACCTCGGGCACGATGTCATTGTCACGCATCACCATGGCGGCACAGACGATCTCTCCCCACTGCGCATCGGGTGCGCCGAACACTGCGACATCAGCCACGCCAGGATACGAGCGCAGCAGGACCTCCACTTCGACCGGCGCCACCGATTCGCCCCCCGTCCGAATGATCTCTCGTTTACGACCCTCAATCGTGAGATAGCCCTCGTCATCGAGCCATCCCACGTCGCCCGTACGATAGAACTCCCCGTCGAAGGCCTGCGTCGTCGCGTGCGGATCCTCCCAGTACTCCGACATCACCGCCTCGTTGGCCACCAGTATCTCCCCGTCGTCCGCCACGATCACCCGGCAGCCTGGAACTGCCTGGCCGACACTGCCCAATTTCCGCCGGAGATCCCATGGCGCCAGCGACGTATGCATGCCGCCTTCGGTCGAGCCGTAATACACCCGCAGTTCACACCAGGGGAATCTCTCCTGCACACGCTCGAGCAACGTGGTGGTCGCAGCGGATGTCCCGGTGTCGACCTGGCGCAGGGAGCTGCAGTCGTAGCGACCGGGGTCGGTCTCGAGAATGCGCTCCCAGACGGCGGGTATGCCGTAGAGATGGCTCGCTTTTCGGCGAGCGACCTCGGCCAGCAGCTCGTCGGCGCCGGCTGTGCGCACGTAGTGCACGGCGCGGCGCCGCTGCCAACATTCGAGGGTGAAATTCCAACGGGCAAAATGCGAAAGCGGGAACATGCAGACGAGGCCGGGGCCCCCCGAATGAGAGAAGAAGCAATCACCGGGGAACGAACGGAGCCAGCTGGCCCGATGCGACACCACGACACCCTTTGGCCGTCCGGTGCTCCCACTGGTCAGGTAGATGATGTGGGGATCACTCTCTTCGGGCCGCGGAGTGGCGGCTGTCCGGGCGGAGGCAACCGGGAACGCATGTCGGTGCGGGCCGGTTCTCGAAAGCGCTGGCGCATCCGATTCCAGAACGGCCGACAACGCCCCGACCTCGAGCGCCACGCTGGCGGCGTCCGCCTTGTGTGACCGATCGGCGACCAGCAGACGTGGCCGGAGGTACGCCGCCAACGGCAGGACCTCTTCGGCCCCCCACCGGCCGTCCAGCGGGACAAAGACGGCTCCGATCTGCGCCGCTGCCGTGAAGACCGGAAGGACGTCGAGCGAGATGTCGCTCCAGCAGGCAATGCGATCACCCTGACCGATACCAATGGAGGACAGCGTCCTCACCATTTGCTCGGTGTGCCGCGCCAATGCGCCGAATGTCACCTCTCGTTGCTCGAGTGTCGCGCACACTGCGCCGGGGTTCACCGTCGCGGCGTTGCGTAGAATGTCCGGGACGAGCATCAGGACAGCTCTGGTTGACGCGCGAGATCGAGGGCGCCGTAATGATCGACGAGGAGCCGGCAACCCAGAAGCGCACGCACAGCTCGCCGAGCGGTGGTGCACCACGCGCGTGGTCCTGGTGCATGGCGCACCGGACCGCTCCCGGAGCTTCAACGCGACCGTGCGAGCGCTGCCGGAGTACACAGTGACGACGTACGACCGCCGTGGCTACGGCCAACGGGCCGGACGTCCCCCGCCGCCCACCGGCGACATCTTCGAGCACGCAGAGGACCTCATCGGCCTGCTGGCGGACCAGCGACCCGCCGTGGTCGTCGGTCATAGCTTCGGCGGCATTGTGGCGATGGCCGCGTCGATCAAGGCCCCCGAGCTCATTTGCGCCCTCGGAGTCTGGGAGCCTCCCCTCGTCTGGACATCCTGGTGGCCCGACAACCACATGCAGGAAGCCACGGCGTCGCTCGCGGCGTCTCGAGACGTCTTCAAGCTGGGAGAGCTCTACACACGAGCGGCCATGGGCGAAGCGGCGTGGCAAGCGCTACCACCAGCGCAGCGATCGAGCTACAGGGCCGAGGGCGCTTCCCTGCAGGCTGACATGCGATCGATCCTGCGTGAGCCCTTTGCGCTCGACTCGGTGCAGGCGCCCGTTCTGGTCGGGTACGGCAGCGGGGACAGAGGGGGATATGACCACGTCGCTCGACGTCTCGCGTCGTTCCTGTCGGCGGAGGTCTTCGACGTGCCCGGCGCACCCCACCTCGTCCACCGGGCGCAACCGGAGACCTTTGCTCATTTCGTGCGTCGCACCGTGGGGCTCTGCGCGTGACCCCTCAGCACAGCTCGTTCTCCCTGAGCGTGACCTCCAGCGCCCCGAGAAACCCGTCGATGTCGTCCGATGTCATGGGGAGACTGAGGACGCCCATCACGTTGAAATAGAAGAGCAGATAGCCCTCATTGCACAGGCCCAGGGCTATCCGACCCATGATGTCCGCATCGCCGGTGAAGGCCGTGTCGATGTCAACGACCGGCACGGAGGTCCAGTGCAGACCGAAGAACTGCCCCAACCCGGTGGCCTGCAGTGGCACGCCGAGTCGCGTCGCCAGCGCGCCCACCCCGGACCGCACCTGCTCGCCGAGTGCCTCGAGGTGCGCATGCACCTCGGGCGTCAATTGCTCGAGCTGCGCCACGCCGGCCGCGAGGCACAACGGAATTCCACCCACCGTCGATGCATGCCGCACAGGGCGATCGAACGGGTGGAGCGCCGAATCGACGAGGTCCATCATGTCGGACCTCCCTCCGAAGGCGCCCAGAGGAAGGCCGCCCCCGAGCGCCTTTCCCATCGTGGTCAGGTCAGGAATGACCCCCAGGCGGCCCTGGGCCCCGTGGGGTCCCAAGGTGCACGTCACCACCTCGTCGAAGATCAGCACGACGCCGCACTCGGAGGTGACCGATCTGAGCCGGTCGAGATACTCCTTGTCGGCGGGGATCATCCCCGAGCCACCCAACATCGGCTCGACGATGACCGCGGCCAGATCCTTCGCCTCTTCCCTGATGATCCGCTCGCTCTCGGCCGCGTTGTTGTACGGCAGGAGGACGACGCCCTCCCTGGTTCCAGGGATCAGGCCCCGTGGCACGAATGTCGGGATCGGTGTAGCGCCCGTTGGCGATGACCGATGCGTCATGCGTGCCGTGATACCCACCCATGATCTTCGCGATCTTGGGCCGGCCGGTGAAGGCCCGCGCCACCCGCAGCGCCATCATGGTCGCTTCGGTGCCCGACGTCGTGAATCGCATCCGCTCCATGGACGGAATCCGCTCTTGGATCAACTGTGAGAGGGCGTACTGCAGATCGGGCTCGGGCTGGCAGAACGTGATCCCCTTCTCCAGTTGCGCAGTGATGGCCGCGTTGATCTTGGCGTTCCCGTGACCCAGAGGGAAGACCCAGTCGCCATTGAGCATGTCCACCAGGCGGTGCCCGTCGGCGTCCCAGACGTGGCACCCTTCCGCCCGTTCGATGTACAGCGGGTAGGGCAGCATCACTCCCAGGCCGGCTGGAACTCCGCCGGGGACCGCCTTTTGGTTGCGCTCGAACGCAGCACGCGATGCCGGCGTGCGCTCTCGATAGCGCGACTCGCTTCGTCCGATGGAATGCTCGGCTACCGGCTCTTGCAGGATCGCCACAGCTCCTCCCCTTTCTTGCCGTACACGAACGATCTCACCCCGCGTGGACCGGCGTGCTCACGGGTTCGTCCATCTGAGGTGGTCGCTTCTCCGCGGAAGGCCCGCGGACCTTCGCGGAAATCGGGATGTCCCCACTGCATCCGCACCAAGGCCCAGCCGTACTCCGCCGCGTGGGCATACCCGACCTCTCGCGACTGCCAGACGGCCTGCTTCGATCGTTGGACCGCTGCGGGCGAGTTGGCGGCGATGAGCGACGCCATCTCCCGGGCGGACTCCATCAGCTGATCCCGTTCGATCAACTCGTCGACGAGTCCGAGATCGTAGGCCCTTTTCGCCGGCATGCGGTAGTCCTTTCCCACAAGGGTCATCCGCAGCACACTGCCCAACGGGAGACGATACGCCAGCGCCGTGTTCTCCACCCCGCCGACCATGCCGACATTCACATGCGAGTCCATGAACGAGGCATCGGGGCTGGCCAGGACGATGTCGGCGTCGGCGACGAAGTGCAGGCCGGCTCCGGCACAAAGTCCGTTGACGGCGCAGATGACCGGTTTGAGGACATTGCCTGGCGGGGTGACCAGAACAGCTCGGTGTTAAGGGGTCCCGAGCCCTGCGAGACCCGCCCGCGCTCGGCGATGATGCCGACGTCTGCACCCGGTACTGAAATGGCGGTCACCGGCGCCGGTGATGATGACGACGCGGATGTCGTCGTCGTCCTGGACGTCTCGCCAGATGGCACGCATCCGATCGTGCATCGTCGGTGTGAGAGCATTGCCGCGGTGGGGTCGGTTCAACACCACGGTGGCGATGTGCCCGTCCTTGTCGTAGAGGAGATCCGACGCCGATGCCACGTGCTCTCGCGCCTTCTCCCCGCTCATGGAGCGGCCAACGAACCCGACGGGCGCCAGCGCAAACGGCCGGCATCGACCTGGGTGGCGAACAACCCACCCGCTTCGGCACAGAGCGCGCGGATCCGCATCGTCCACATGTGCAGATCGAATTCGGTCGTCAGTCCGAGCGCGCCACAGATCTGATGGCATTCACGGACGGTCCGCCTCCCCGCCGCCACGCTCTGCGCGGCGGCGAGTGCGGCGTCCGCCGATGGCGCTCCCGACCAGGCGGCCCGATAGGCCAACCAGCGCGCTCCTTCGATCTGCACGAACAAGAGCGCCAGGCGGTGCTGCAAGGCCTGCAGGGTGGCGAGACTTCGACCGAACTGTTCGCGGTCGCTTGAGGTGACCCAGCAGGACATCGAGGCACGCGGAGGCATTCCCGACGATTTCCGCCGCGATCGCCACACGCCACCACGCCAGCATCCTGTCGGCACTGCCGGGCCCGAGGGAACGGCGCGACCCGAGGCTCACCCGAGCCGCCGGGTAGCTCCACGATGTCGGCAGTGGCGGATGCGGTGTCGACGTCACAGAGAAATGCCTCGCCGTGCTCGGCCACGAGGAGCGCTCCCGAAGCTGCGGCGAAACGGACCGGTGTGTCGTCGCGGGGTCGGCCGAGCGAGATGCCGACCGGGCCTCGCAATCCCGTGACACCCAGCGCCGGAGCGACGACGGACAGCGCACCGGTCGCCACCGTCCCCAGGGCTCGTGCAACCTGTTCCACCATCAGCACGGCCTCGAGCGGGCCGGCATCGGGATCGGAGAACATCCCCAGGTAGCCCTGCTCCGAGAGCACATCTTCGAGTGCCGTGTCATAGGCGCTCTCCTCCAGCAAGAGCCGACAACGCCGAGGTCCGGCCATCCGTTCCAAGATGGTGCGGACGCCGTCGCCGATCATCTGCTGCTCATCGGTCAGTTCCAGGTTCATCGCATCACCTCTCCACCGACGAACCGGCTGGCCGCACACCGGTCTCGCTGCGCGGCAGGTCGAGCACAAGCTGGGAAACGAGGTTCAACTGGACCTCGAACGTCCCTCCCGCCAGGCCGACGGCAAGTGAATTCCGGTGTTGGACATCCGCCAACCTGCCCGAGACCATGCCTTCGGCGCCCATCAACTCGACCGTGGCATCCGCCACCATCCGTTCAGCCTCCACAGCAGCGACGCGAGCCACGTTGGCCAGTCCCGACGGAGGACGCCCCTTCGCCCGTTCGTCCACGACGCGGTAGACGAGCACTCTTGCCGCCTCGCAGGCTGCGAAAGCCTCGCCCAAAAGTGCGAGCGCCCTGTCCTGGTCGAGGAGTCCCGCCCCCTCGGCCCATTCTGCGACCAGGTCGAGCACCTGTTCCCCGCGTACGTAGCGCGGCAGGCCCACCCTCTCGTTGGCCAGGGCACGCACGACGACGGCCCAGCCCCCATTTTCCACCCCGAGACGGGCCGACTCGGGAACGACCACATCGGTGAATGTCAGCTCATGGAACGCATGGTCGCCGACGATCGCCGGGATCTTCCGCACGTCGATTCCCGGCGTGTCCATCGGTACGAGCAGAACCGTGAGGCCCCGATGACGCTCGGCCTCGGTCCCGGTGCGGACGAGCAGGAAACAGAACTGCGCCGTGTCGGCGTAGGAGGTCCAGATCTTCGTGCCGTTGACGATGTACGACGCACCGTCGCGTTCGGCTCGCGTCCGGATCGAGGCCAGGTCCGAACCGGCGTCAGTTTCGGAGAAGCCCTGGCACCACACGACCGAGCCCGCCGCCATCGGTGGGAGGAATTGCTCCCGCTGTTCCTCGCTGCCGAATCCGATGAGGGCCGGACCAATCCAGTTCACGTTCATGTACTGCGGACCGCGTGGCTCGCCGTTGGCCCACATCACCTCGGCCAGAATTTGTTGCTGCCACGACGAGGCCGCATTGCCGCCGTACTCCTTCGGCCAGCTCGGAACCAGCAGCCCATGCTCAGCCAGCGCTTCGGCAAAAGCGCCCGTGGCCGGACTCCAGGTCGAACTTCCGAGACTTCCGGGCGGGCGGTCCCAATCCGGCGGGAGATGCTCGACGACGAACCGTTCAAGCTCCGACCGGAATCGCTCCTCTTCCTCTGACCAGGCAAAGTCCATGGCGGAGAACACATCCAAGTCTCGCGTGCTCGCAGCACGGCGGATCGCTAGTGTTTGGCAATTCCGATGAGTAATCTAAATGATTATACAAAGCATTGCCACCATGTCCCCGGGTGACACTGCGGAATCGGGCCGGCGTCTCGAGTTCTGGCGTGCCGGCGGTCCGCTCTCGTCCTTTCCGCCCGAACTCGGCCGTCAATTTGGAAGATGAGGGCTGGGACGGCCACATGGCGATGGACTCGCAGGCGCTGGCCGGAGACCCGTTTGTGATCCTCGGTGCCGCCGCAGCCTCCACCACTCGGTTGTTGCTCGGCACTGGCGTCACCAACACCCTGACGCGCGATCTGTCGGTCACCGCCAACGCGATCACCACCGTGCAGTCCCAGTCGCATGGTCGGGCGGTTCTCGGGATCGGGAGAGGAGACTCGGCTCTCGCGTTTCTCGGCCGCGGCCCCGTTGGGGTTGCCGAGTTCGAACGGTCGCTCCGTCTTCTCCAGGCGCTGCTCGGAGGTGAGGAGGTCGCATTCGGCGCCGCCGCTGCGGAGGGTGCCGCGATGAAGGGCCACGCACAGCCTGTAGGGGGGCGCATGCCGCATGGAACACGGCTGACGTGGATACCCGAGGGCCTCCCCAAAGTGCCCCTGGACGTCGCCGCGACGGGACCCAACGTGATTGCGGCAGCAGCACGGATTGCGGAGAGGGTCACACTCAGTGTCGGCGCCGAAGAGGAGCGTGTGGCCGATGCTGTCGCCCTGGCGCGTGAGGTGCGACCAGAAGCCGGGCTCGATGCTCCCAGCCTGAGGTTGGGGGCCCAGGTCATCGTGATCCCGCACAGTGACCTGTCCAGAGCCCGCGACTGGGCACGACCCATGGTCGCCAGCCTGGCACGGTTCAAGGTCCTCGATCCCGCTGCAACGTCACCCGGCGCCGACAGTCCTGTGTTCGGCCGGCTGCGCGAGGAGTACGACATGACCCGACATGCCTCCGTCGCCAAGATGGCAGACGACGCGCTCCCGGACGAATTCATCGACCACTTCGCCATTGTCGGTTCACCCGAGCATTGCATCGAGCGGCTGGTGCGACTGGTGGCACTCGGCATCGACCATTTCCACACCGTCGGCGTCATCTTCGATCCCGAAGCTGAAGAGGCAACACGACACCTGTTCGTGTCCGAAGTGATGCCGGCGGTACGCCAGGCGGCACGTGCGCTCGGCTAGGCGCTGATTTCTATCCCGAAGTAGCGCTCGAAGATCTCGTCGCCTTGGAGGTCGTCGGCTTGGCCCGAGAAGACCACCTGGCCCCGGTTGAGCAGACAGGCCTCGTCGGCCAGGGCGAGGGCCCGGGTCACGTACTGCTCGACCAAGAGCACCGAGACCCCGGTCGAGACGATCTGGGCCAGGGTCTCGAAGATGCGGTCGACAATGATGGGGGCGAGCCCCAAGGAGGCCTCGTCGACCACCACGATGCGTCGGCTCGGAGGCGAAGGTGCGCACAAGGGCCAGCATCTGCTGCTCGCCGCCCGAGAGGCTCCCCGCCGTCTGCTTCATGCGGGTGGCGAGGGCGGGGAAGGAGTCGGCGGCCAGGTCCATGGTCGCCTGCTCCTTGCCCTTTTTGGATTGGAGGATCAGGTTGTCGCGCACGGTCAGGCTGGGGAAGATGCCCCGGCCCTCGGGCAGGTTGCACAGGCCCTTGCGGCACATGTAGAAGGGCCGCTTGCCCGTCACGTCCTCGCCGTTCAAGATGACCGCCCGCTCATGGGCTTGATGAGGCCCGAGGCCACCCGCAACAAGGTGGTCTTGCCGGCCCCGTTCGGGCCGAGCAGGGCCACGACCTTGGAATCGGGGACCGACAGGCTGACGTCGCGCAGCACCACGGTGTCGCCGTAGCCGGCGGTGATGTTCTCCAGCTCTAGCACGGCGGATTCTCCTTTTGGCTCAGGCCGGCGCTCGTCGCGGGAATGGTCATACCTCGCTCGCCCCCTGGGCCGCCACGATGGGGGGCTCGCCGTCACCGGCTCCGCCCGCCCCCGCGGCGCCCTCGTCCACCCCTTCGGAGCCGAGGTAGGCGGCCCGGACGACGTCGCTGTTGAGCATCTCGCTCGGGCTGCCCTCGAAGACCAGGCGGCCGAAGTCGAGCACGTAGATGTGGGCGCAGACCTGGCGCACCAGCGCCATGTCGTGCTCGACCAACAGGATGCCCGAGCCGCGCTCGGCCACCACGCCGCTGAGCACGTTGCCGAAGCTCACCGTCTCGCCGGCGTCGAGGCCCGCCGAGGGCTCGTCCAAGAGCAACAGGTCGAAGGGGCCGGCCAGGACCCGGGCCAACTCGACCAGGCGGCGCTGGCCGGTCGGGGAGCAGGCCCGCTTGGAGGTCCGAGAGCGGGCCGATGCCGGTCAGCTCCATGGCCTCGTCGACGGCCCGGCGCACCACGGCGCGGTCACGGCGGCTCCCGATGAGCTGGGTCAAGGGGTTGGCCCCGGCCATGGAGGACTCCCGGCCGAGCTCGACGTTCTCGCGCACGCTCAGCGAGTTGAACAAGCTCGGCCTTTTGGAAGGTGCGCCCGAGCCCGTAGCGGGAGCGCCCCGCAGGGCCGATCCCCGTCACCTCGCGCTCGTGCAGGGTGATCACCCCCGCCGTGGGCTTGAGCAGGCCCGAGCAGGCGTTGAAGGTGGTGGTCTTGCCGGCCCCGTTGGGGCCGATCAGCCCGGTGATGCGCGCCATGGGGGCCGACAGGCTGACCCCGTCGACGGCCCGCACCCCGCCGTATTGGACGGCCAGGTCGCTGACGCTGAGGCCGGCCTTGGCCGAGGCCGCCACCGCAGTGCGCGCGCGCATGCTCGCGGTCGCTCGCCGCGCTCTGCGCTCGGTCACGGCGGCCTGGCTCACCAGTCTGGTCGACATCGCCCTCGGTCAGGACCACTTCGGGGGCTCGGCCCCCGATGCGGTCGAAGAAGTTGCGGATGGGCAGGGGCACCGAGACGGACCCGGTTGGCCTGGAGGGCGAAGGTGGCGGCGGAGAGGCCGAAGAGGATGGTCAGGTAGTTGTTGATGTTGGCGAGGTTGATGTAGCCCGGGACGATGCCAAGGCCAAGGCGGCCAAGATGGCGTACCAGGGATCGCCGACCACGGTGATGGTCGAGGATCGGCCACCATGGTGAGCGAGGCGAACGAGCTGTAGTTGGTGCCGAGCCCGTAGCTAAAGAGGCTGGCCAGCAGGGCCCCGGCGATGGCGGCCAGGCCGGCCGTGATGCAAAACACCAGCACCTTCATGACGTTGACCGTCGCCCCGTGGGTCTCGAGGGCGACCGGGCTGTCGGACAGGCCCTTGAGGAGGCGGCCCATGCGGCCGCGCAAGATGGCGGTGACGACGGCGACGGTCAGGACCACGAAGACCAAGAGCAGGTAGTAGAAGCCCTTGTCGGTGTAGAGGTGCCAGCCCAAGATGGAGACGTCGGGCCGGGGGGCGGGGATGCCGCCGGTGGTCGGGCCGAACATGAGGTTGGTGTCGTAGAACATCTGCTCGAGCAAGATGCCGAAGCCGTAGGTGGCGAGGGCCAAGAAGACGCCCGAGAGGCGGATGGCCGGGATGGCGACGATGGCCCCGACGGGGATGGCGACCAGCCCGGCCAACAGCAGCGCCACCAGCCAGGGCAGGCCGAAGCTGGTGGTGAAGTGCCCGAAGGCGGCGGCGCCCACGGCGGCGAAGGCCAGGTGGCACAGCGAGATCTGCCCCGAGGTCTTGACCAACAGGCCGAGCGACAAGAACAACATCACGTAGACCAGCGCGCTCGACCAGGTGGACAGCTTCACGCCGACGAAGGAGGGCACGAAGCAAAAGAAGACGATGGCCAAGGCGCCGGCGCCGAGGCGCACCTTGACCGGGGCGTACCACGACTGCGCCGCAGCGCCGTCGCGGCGACCACCCGGCGCTCGGCCAGGCGGGCCCGCGGCGTGACGATGAGCACGATGAACAAGATGACGAAGGGCAGGCCCGACCGGGAGCCCGGTCAGCCAGCTGACGCTGGCGGCGTACTTGGTGGCCAAGGCGCCGGCCACGCCGATGAAGAGGCCGCCGACGAAGGTGAGGGGGAGGTTCGAGAAGTAGCCGATGGCCGCCGCCCCGAAGGCCTGGACGATCAACAGGGTGATGATCTCGGCGTTGAGGCTCAGCGAGGGGGCGAGCAGCAGGCCGGCCATGGAGGCGAAGATGGTCCCGATGATCCAGGCCCACCGCCGCACCGCCACGGGGTTGGTGCCCGTCATCGACACGAGGTCGGGGTTGTCGACCACGCCGCGCATGGCGACCCCGAGGCGCATGGAGCGGAAGAAGTAGTACAGCACGGCCGTCGAGACCAACGAGATGATGACCACGATGATCTGGTCCCACCCGACGTTGACCCCCAAGAAGCGGATGGTGTTGGTGTCCAAGAAGGGGGGGAAGTTCACGTTGGCGTTGCCGTACCACAAGGTGCCGATCCCCACCACGACGAGCAGCAGGCCGATGGTCGCCACCACCTTGAGGGTGGCCGTCGCCGGTTCGAGGATGCGGGCGAACAGCTCCAGGCCGAGGCCCTCGATGGGCGAGAGCACGAACAAGACCAGAAGCGCCGCCCAGGGCCAGGGCATCCCGTGCTCGCTGTGCAAGAAGTAGAAGACGAACACGGCGACGGCCGAGATCGCCCCGTAGGCGAAGTTGAAGATGCCCGAGGTCTTATAGGTGAGCACCAGGCCGGTGCCGGCCAGTCCATAGACGGCCCCGGTGGTGAGCCCAATGACGATGAACGGCAGAAATTGCGACACGACTGACGATTGCCCCCTGTGTGCGTTGTGTACGGCCGGCAAGGCCGACCGAGCCGCCCGACCCCGCTAACTCCCCTGCTCGCCTAACCCTCAAGTTTGCTATCACTCAAATGATGGAAGAGAACCCTAGCGCGCCCGGACTGGGCGCGTCGCAGACCCGGGAAGGGGAATCTAACATCGAAAACGAGTCTCGCGGTTTTCTGCGTTGGCTAAGTTCCTCCATACCCGAGCGCAGCACGTGCGGTACGGACCCGAGAGGGCCGGGCACCAAGGAGAAAGGGGGGACCATGACGCAAGACGCCCCGGCGGGCACGCCGTCCGACATCGTCATCGAGCGCGGCGAGGTCCACGAGTTCGCCCGAGCCGCCACGCCGGCACCCACCGATTCCCTGCAGGAGGAAACTCCTGTTGCCCCCGTATTCCACCGTGCAACGGTCGCCAGCGTCCGCCAGAAGAGCGGGCAACGGTTGGTCGACCTCGGCGCCACCGTGAACCGGCCCACCGGTGGTGTGTATCTGCATCTGCAGGGGTGGGCCCCCATCGTCGTGCCATGACTTCCGCTCCGACGTCCGACTTCAACGGGCAATGCGTCGTCGTCACCGGCGGCGGGCACGGCATCGGCCGAGCTCTGGCCGAGCGCTTCGCCGCCGAAGGTGCCCGCGTCGTCGTGGCCGATCGTCACGGTCCGCGGGCCGAGAAGGTGGCACAGCGCATCGACGGGCTGGCGGTGCCGGGTGACGTGGCCAGCCCACAGGCGATCGGCGAGCTGGTCGAGCGCGCTGTCACCGCGTTCGGTCCTGTGCGGGTCTTCTGCTCCAACGCCGGCATCACAGGCGGCTTCGGCTTGGAGTCCACCCTCGAGGAGATCGAGGAGATCACGCGGATCAACCTGCTCGCCCACGTCTGGGCGGCCCAGGCCGTCATCCCGGGCATGCTCGAACGAGGCGGCGGCCACCTGGTGCAGACGCTCTCCTCTGCCGCGCTGATCGGCGGGGCCGCACCGATGGGCTACACCTTCACCAAGTTCGGGGCGCTCGGGTTCGCCGAGTGGGCGCAGTTGACCTACGGCGACCGCGGCATCAAGGTCACCTGCCTGTGTCCCAATCTCGTCAATACAGGAATGATCGGCCGCAACGAGGACGACGAGGCAGCGGGGGTGGCCCACACCCTCCCCCCAGGTCTCGGCGACGTCGTCGAACCTGAGGAGTGCGCGGCGCAGACCCTGGAGGCCATGCGTGCGGGCCGTTTTCTCGTTCTGCCCCACCCCCAAGTGGGCCGATCATTCCGGCGCAAAGCCGAGGACTACGACATGTGGCTGGCACAGACGGCGGAACGGCTGCGGCCCGTTACCTGAAGCCGCGGCCCGATACCTGAAGCCGCGGCCCGTTACTTGAAGCCGGCCGTTACAGCGGCCCGTTGCGGCCGCGGGCATGACGTCGGTCGCCGGCTATTTGGGTCGCGAAGGTGACGCGTTGTGCAACACCTCGTCGAACGGGCGGTCCTTGTCGGCCGCGAACTCCCGGGGCATGGCCAGCACCCGCTCACTGATGATGTTGCGCTGCATCTCGTTGCTGCCGCCGCCCAAGCTTCCACTCTGACGTTGGAGGAAGTCGATGCCCTTGCCCGCCAACGGATCGCCTTCCTCCCATACCGCCGCGCTCGCACCCGTGATCTCCAGTGCCATGTCGGCATGCCGCTCGGCGTTGGTCGCCGCGTACAACCGGAACAACGACCCTGCCGGACCGGGCAAGGCGCCCGAGTTGATCGATTTGGTGATGCGCCCGATGAGTTGGGCTCCGACCACATCGTTGGCGCGCGCTTCGGCCACCAGCTGCACGACCCGGGGGTCGGAGGCCCGCCCGCTCGCCCGCGCCAACTCGATCAGGTCACTCCGCCCGCCACCGTGGTCCCCCCGACCGCCGCTCGTCCCGCTCAGGTAGGGCGATCCACCACCGACTGCGTCACGCTCGTGGAACAACAGACGCGACGCCACCGTCCAGCCGTCGTTGACCTCGCCAAGCACGTCCTCCATCGGTATGGCGACGTCGTCGAAGAATTCCTGGCAGAACTCGTTCGAACCGTTCGACATCTTGATCTGTTGGACGTCGATACCGGGCTGGTGGATCTTGACGATGAACATGGTCAGGCCGCGGTGCTTCGGCGCATGCCAGTCGGTGCGGGCCAGGCACATGGCGTAGTCACAGCGGAAGGCACCCGAGCTCCAGATCTTCGAGCCGTTGAGAATGAAGACGTCCCCGTCGCGGGTGGCCCGGGTGACCAGGCTGGCCAGGTCCGAGCCTCCCGATGGCTCGGAGAGGAACTGCACCCACATCTCCTCACCTGAGATCATCTTGGGCAAGTGGGCGCGCTTCTGCTCTTCGGTGCCGAAGTCGAGCAGCGTCGGGGCGAGGATGGAGAACGTCGGGATGTTGAGCACCACCGGCATCTCGTAGGGCGCACTCTCCTGCGTGAAGGCGGCCTGATGGGCCCGCGTGAGGCCCTGTCCCCCGTATTCCTTGGGAAAGCACAGTCCGCCAAAGCCGCCGTCGAAGAGGATGCGCTGGAGCTCCCGGGCTCGCGTTCCCATCTCGTCGATCGCCATCAGTTGACCGTTGGTCTGGCCCCCCCGAGGCGCGGCATGCTCTCCGCCAGCCAGGCCCGCGCGCGGAGGCGAAATGCCTCAACGTCTTCGGTGCCCGCGTCTGCTGTCTCAATGCCCATGGTGATTCTCCAGTCCGAGGCCCCGCGCGATGCGTTCCCGATGATCGTAGGGAGTGCCGAACAGCGAGCGATCCAGTACGAGTCGGCGGATGTAGAGGTGCAAGTCGTGGTCCCAGGTGACGCCGATGCCACCGTGGAGTTGCACACAATCCTGCAGGATCGCCGGCGCCTTGTCCCCGATGTACGACTTGGCCACGCTGACGAGCTCGAACCCCTTCTCCGACCTGCTGTCCACCGACCGTGCCGCCGCCGCCGAGGTCCCGAGGCACGCTTCCGTCCACATCTTCATGTCGGCGAAACGGTGTTTGAGAGCCTGATAGGACGCGAGGGGTCGGCCGAACGAATACCGGTCGAAGGAGTACTCGAGCGTAAAGGCGAGTACGTGGTCCGTCACTCCCGCCATGGAGGCGCACTGGAGCGCGACGGAGAGCTCGAAGAGGCGCTCGACCTGTGATGCCGCTCCCCCCACTTCACCGAGTACCGCATCGGGAGTCAGCACGACGTTGTCGAACGAGACGGTGGCAAAGCGCCGGACGAGGTCGATGCTCTCTGCTGCGGTCACGCTCACACCGGGCGTGTCCGCGTCGACCACGAACTGCGTGACCTCGCCGTCGACGAGGGCGGCCACGACGAAGAATTCCGCTTCGCCGGCGGCTTCGGCGGGTCCCTTCGCACCCGAGAGCACGAAATCCGCGCCCTGGCGGACCGCCGTGAGCGAGACGCCGTCCGGGAGGCCCGATTGCCGCCGTTCCGCGAGGCACCAGGTGGCGGTGGCCTCGCCCGTGAGCAGGCCGGGCAGGTAGCGCTCCTTCTGCGCCGCAGTGCCGAACTCGGACAGCGCCGCCGCCGAAACGTTCGTCGGGAGGAGCGGGCCCGGGGACACCCAATGCCCCATGACCTCGGCCACCAGGGTGAGATCGAGGAGGCCGTGGCCCGAGACGCTGCCACCACCGTCCTCTTCGGACACCAGCAGCGAGGTCCATCCGAGCTCCGCCCCCTGCCGCCACCATGCGGTCGGGTAACCGGCCGGTTCCTTCTCGGCCCATTCCCGCACGGTCGAGAGCGGGCACGTGTTCTCGATGAACTTCGCGGTCGTCTCCCTGAAGAGCTCCTGGTCGTCTGTCAGCTCTAAGTCCACCCACTCGTCCTTTCTCGTCTTCGGGCTTTTCGTCCCCGCGCCCGTGATTCAGCCTCACCTGCCACCGCGCTCAGGCGGTCCTCATCTCCGGCCGCGCGTGCTGCGCCGTGCTGCGCCGTGCTGCGCCGTGCCGCACCATGCCCGCACGGCATTTTTCAGAACATCGCCGGGCTCCCGCTCGTGGCTGGTGCATCCGCCCGTCACGGGCGAACGTCGCCCGCCTGCCGTTACGCCGACCAGAGGAGTGGGAGCGTGTCCACCTGGCGCAGCCCGAACATGAAGTTGAGCTCGGTTCCCGGTGCGATCTCGTAATCGGGGATGCGCTTGTGCCATTCCCGCAGCGTGGTCCGCAGCTCCAGACGGGCCAAGTGGGAACCGAGGCAGCGGTGCACGCCGGCCCCGAACGCGAGGTGCTTGGTGTTGCGGGTGAGGATCACGTCGTAGGCATCGGCGAGGTCGGACTCGTCGGTGTTGGCCGAGCCGATGCTGATGCCGACATGGTCACCCTTGTGCATGGGGCACCCACCCAGCTCGACGTCCTGTTGCACCACACGTGGCACGCCGGTCACCGGCGTCTCCCACCGCAACAACTCCTCGACCGCCGTCGGGATGATCGAGGGGTCCTCCACGAGCATCCGCCGTTGCTCAGGGTGCTGGGCCAGGTACGCGAAGAAACACTCCAGCGTGTCGGTCACCGTATCGAGGCCGGCCAGGAGGAAGAGGAAGCAGATGCCGAGGATCTCGTCGTCGGTCAGCTTGTCCCCTCCCACCTCGGCGCTGAGGAACAGGCTGAGCAGAGTCTTCGCGCGGGTTCTTCCGCCGCTCGGCCAGGGTCTCGGCGAAGAAGCGCTCCACCTCACCGGCGTTTGCACGCTGGTTGGCCTGTACCTCCTCGATGTCGGCTCCGGCCGGACGGAGGATCCCGTCCTTCATCTTCAAGAACATCGCCAGCTCCGACACGGGGAGGCCGAGCAGCCGCAGGAAGACCGACGACGGCAGAGGCTCCGCCAACGCCGTCGTGAACTCGCAGGAGCCGTCGTCGACGAAGCCGTCCATCAACTCGTTCACAAGCTGCGCGATGTCCGGCTCGATCAGGTTCATGCGCTTCGGCGCAAAGATCGGGTCCAAGAGCTTGCGGTACTTCGAATGCTCCGGCGGGTCCACCTGTAGCGGGATGAGCGGCACAGACTGCCCGAGGTCCACCGCCTCCATAGCGGAGGAGAAGACGTCGGGGTGCTGCAGCGCGTACTCCACTTCGCTGCGGCCCATGATCGTGTAGCGGCCGAAGATGCCCGGCACCACGGCGCCGAAGGACCGGGCCACCTTGTAGAAGTCCTGTGGGTTGCGCCCGGTCTCGGGAGCGACGAACAGGTTCGGGTCGAACGTCGACGGGTCGACCGCGGTCACTGCTCCTTCCGGTACGAACCCAGATCGACAGCCAAGGTGTTGTGCGTGATCGGACCCGAGCGGGTGGCCCGGATCGACACGTCATGGCCCGACGCCTTCGCACGCAGCGCCTTGACCGTGGCCTCCTCCTTGGGGATGACCGAGAAGGGGTCGTAGCTGAAGTGCTTCATGGCGTTGAGGTGCGTGATCCGGTTGATGTCGTGGTCATTGAGCTCGCCGATGTACTTCCACAGCTGCTCGGGCGCCGTCGGCCAGGTGGAGTCCGAGTGCGGGTAGTCGCACTCCCAGGTGACATTGTCCATGTTGAGGAAGTCCCGGCTCGCCACACCGAAGGCGTCATCGATGAAACAGGTGATGATGTGCTCGTCGAAGACCTCGCTCGGGAGCTGGTGGCCGAATTCCTGGCCGGTCCAGTAGTGGTGCTTGTCGTACTGGTAGTCGATGCGCTCCAAGAAGTACGGGATCCAGCCGATGCCCCCCTCGGAGAGGGCGACCTTGAGGTCGGGGAACTTGCGCAGCACAGGTGACCAGATGAGGTCGGCCGCCGCCTTCACGATGTTCATCGGGGTGAGGCTGATGAGGACGTCGATCGGCGCGTCGGGCGACGTGATCACCAACTCGGACGACGAACCGATGTGCATGCACACGACGACCTGCTCGTCGCTGCACGCCTTCCAGAAGGGATCCCAGTGATCCGAGTGGACGCTCGGCCAGCCGAGCTTGGAGGGGTTCTCCGAGAAGGTCACCGCATGGGCGCCCTTGGCCGCGCAGCGCCGTACCTCGGCGGCCAAGACCTCGGGATCCCAAATGGCCGGGATCGGGCACGGGATGAAGCGGCCCGGGTAGGTGCCGCACCACTCGTCGATGTGCCAGTCGTTGTAGGCGCGGACCATGGCCAGGGCCACATCCTTGTCCTCGGTGCGGGCGAAGAGCTGGCCGCAGAACTGCGGGAAGGAAGGGAAGCACAGCGAGCCGAGGACGCCGTTGGCGTTCATGTCGTTGATCCGCTCGTGGATGTCCCAGCAACCGGGCCTGATCTCGTCGAACGAGGTGGGCTCCATGCCGTACTCTTCCTTCGGCCGACCGGCCACGGCGTTGAGCGCGATGTTGCCGAGCTCGGCCCCCTCGTAGAGCCACGCGCTCGTCCCGTCGGCCCGGGTCACGAACTTCGGTGCCAGGTCGACGTACTTCGCCGGGAGCCGGCCCTCGAACACGTTGGGCGGCTCGACCAGGTGGTCGTCCACGCTGACCAGGATCAGGTCGTCTACATCCATCAGAAACCCCCTTGTCGCAGTGCCGATTGCCTGACACCGCCGTCGATTCTCGCAGCTGCGTGAGGACGGCGCCAGACAACTCCGGCGCACGCTCCCGAAAAAGCCTCCGGCCAGGGCCTGCTCAGCGGCGTCGGGCCGGCGAACTCGGGGCGGGCAGGTTCAGCCGGGTGCTCGTACCCCCAAACGCCTGAACGTGTTGACGTAGTCGATGACGAGCGCCTCGTGGGTCCACCATTCCTCTTTGGGGTGCGTGCCGTAGGCACCCACCCTGTCCATGGTGGCGGGCGCCATCTGCCGGAACGCTGGCTCGGGGTCGTCGGTGTCCAGCTCGTAGAAGTGCATGTAGCGGGGCGAACCCTCAGCCCTGTTCTCGTAGGGCGTGATCATGGTGAAGTGATCGGGTGCGGCCGCCGCGATGTCGCGGATGTGGACGAAGTCGCCCCAGTCCCGGAGGGCCTGGCTCTGTGCGGGAGTCGGTGCGCTGATCAGCACCAGCTCGAGGCCGAGCGTCGGCTTGTCCGAAATCGTCCCCTGCCCCGGTCGCGGGTAATGGTCGAAGCAGTAGCCGGCGATGTCCTCGGGGACCGCATCGGGAGCCAAGAACTCTTCGGTTGCCTCATAGACGCCGAGGATGGAGAACTCCGGCATCGTCCGGGGGAGATCGGTGCGGAACGGCACGCAGTTGTCCCACCATGTCGCCCGCAGGACACCGGGGAGGCCGAGCACTTCGGGCACACGCTCGGCCGCGTAGCGTGCAGCCGGCCGGTCCGTCATCTCGAGATAAAGGACCGGCGTCGTCCGATCTTCCATGGCAATTCCCCCCAACGTGGCGTACACACTGAAGCTACCAACATCGAGTCCGCGACGTCACGGAGACGTGCGCTCCCGAGGTGACCGGCGCATCGCCGCTGTCGTGAATGGCAAGCTCAACCGTGCGGGTGCCAGACTGACCCCGCATCAGGAGGGGGGAATCGCACGTGAGCAGACCAGAATCGAGCGAAACGCTGCACGATTCCGACCAGCAAGACAGCAACGCGCCGAGGATCCTCGACGGCCGCCGGATCATCGACTGCTCCGAGACGATGGCCGGTGCCGTCGCCGCGCTTCTGCTGGCCGAGGCGGGGGCCGACGTCATCAAAGTGGAGCGCCCGCGCGGTGACCCCACCCGCAGCTCCCTGGGCTTCCTCACCTGGAACCGCTCGAAGCGCAGCGTGGTCATCGACCTGGAGACCGAGCACGGCCGGGCGCAGCTGCACAGCCTCCTCGAGGGGGCGGACGCCCTCATCCACACCTTCGGACCGACGGCAGCGGCGGAACGGGGACTGGGTGACGACGAGTTGGAGACGCGGCACCCGCGCCTGATCACCAGTGCCGTCCTCGCTTGGCCGGCCGGCCACCCGAGCGCGGATGGTCCGAGCGACGACCTGCTCGTGAGCGCCCGGCTCGGCCTGTGCGACGAGCAGAGGGGGTGGCGCGAGGGACCGGTGTTCCTCCGGTTCCCCTTCGGGAGCTGGTGCGCCGTCTATCTGAGCGCGATCGGCATCCTGGCGCGGCTCATCCAGCGCGAACGCGGCGGGGCGGCGGGTGGGTCGGCACATACGAGTCTGGTCCAAGGTGCCCTGGTGCCGACCATGATGCACTGGGCTCGCGCCGAAACGCCCGGGCCGATGTTCGCGTGGGGCCTGCCAAAGGACCTCGTCCCTTCGATGTTCGAGGCCGGCGACGGCACCTGGATCCACCTGATGCGCAACGCCGACGTCGACTCGCCGCTCATGGTCCAGGCGTTCGACGAGCTCGGTGAGGAAGGCGTGGGCAAGGCCAACGCCGCGTTCTCCGGCGTGGCCACGCCCGGGTATCCCAACTTCGGGGCGAACCAGGTGGCCTTCCGGACGAGGCCGGCCCAGGAGTGGCTAGAGGATTTCTGGGCGCATGACATCCCGGCGCAGCCTTCGGCGCCGTACGGCGCCATCCTGGCCGACGAACAGGCCCGGGTGAACGGCTACGTCACCGAGGTCGACGATCCGGTGCGCGGGAAGATCATCCAGGCCGGGACGCCGTTCTCCACCGAGCCCCCTTCCCGCGTCACCAGTCCGGCGCCGTCACTGGGGCAACACACCCACGAGGTGCTGGCCGAAGCCGCGTCGGCCGCGGCCGCATCCGAAGCCGCGTCGGCCGCGGCCGCATCCGAAGCCGCGTCGGCCGCGGCGGTGCGCTCGCCCCTCCAAGGCCTGCGCGTCCTCGATCTGGGGAATTTCCTCGCCGGGCCCCTCGGCCCGATGCTGCTGGCCGACCTCGGAGCCGACGTGATCAAGGTCGAGGCGACGACGGGCGACAAGATGCGCAACGTGCAGCGGGTCTTCGCCGCTTGCCAACGGGGCAAGCGTGGCGTGGCGCTCGACCTCAAGTCGCCGGCGGCGCGCCCCGCCCTCGAGGCCCTGGTGGCATGGGCCGACGTGGTGCACCACAACCTGCGGATGCCCGCGGCGCGCAAGCTGGGACTGGACTACGAGTCGCTGCGCGCGATCAACCCCGACATCATCTACTGCCACGCCAGCTCCTACGGCCCCAAGGGCGAGCGTGCCGACTGGCCCGGCTACGACCAGCTCTTCCAGGCCTCGGCCGGATGGGAGGTGCTCGGCGGGGGCGAAGGGAACCACCCGATGTGGTTCCGCTTCGGGTTCATGGACCACCTGTGCGCAATGGGCTCCACCGTCGCCACCCTTCTCGGCGTCTACCACCGCGACCGAACGGGCAAACCACAATTCGTCACGGGATCGCTCCTCGGCGGTGGCGTGCTGACCAACAGCGAGACCTTCCTCCAGGACGGCGGGCTGGCCGCTTCGGCCGATCCGCTCGACCACGAGCAGATGGGACTGTCTCCCGGCTATCGCCTCTACGCACTGGCCGACGGCTGGATCGCCCTCTGTGCGCTCGAGGACGGCCAGCTCGAGCGAGCCTGCGCCGTCGTCGGGGCCGACGGCCCGGCGGGACTCGTCGGCGCGCTGGCCGACGCGTCGTGCGAGGCCACGCTGGCCGCCCTGCGAGAAGCAGGCGTGCCGTGCGAACCGGTGAACCTCGACCAGGGCGAGGCGTTTCTCAACGACCCGTTGAACCGGCAGTTGGGCCTGGTGGCCAGCTACCCCCACGCCGAATGGGGCGAGCTGGAGCAGGTCGGGGCCCTCTGGGAGCTCGGCGACCTCGAGGTGAGCCTCGAGCTGGCGCCGCCCGCCCTGGGTCGAGCACACCGTCGAGGTCCTTCGCCAGCTCGGCCTCGACGAAGACCTGATCGCCAACCTGCTGGCAGAGTCCGTCGCCGTACAGGCGCCGGTAACCGTCCACGCGTCACCCTCGACAAGGAGCCCTTCATGACCGAACAGAGCACGACCGTGGTGGTCCCCGAGCTCAATGACCGGAACCGCCACTTCTGGCAGGGGGGCGAAAAGGGCGAGCTGGTCTTCATGCGCTGCCAGGACTGCGGCTACTACCTCCACCCCCCCATCCCGATCTGCCCGATCGACCAATCCAAGAACCTCGCCCCCGAGGCAGTCAGCGGGCGGGCCACACTGGCCAGCTATACGGTCAACCATCACGGCTGGCTGCCCGGGTTCGAGCTCCCGTACGTGGTGGCACTCGTCGAGATCGTCGAGCAGGCAGCACTGCGCCTGACGACCAACCTGATCAACTGCCCGCTCGACGACATCCGCAGCGGCATGCCGTTGCAGGTTGTCTTCCGCCACATCGAGGACCCGCACGGCGACGTCTGGTTGCCGTTGTTCGAACCACAAGGAGACCAGAAGTGAGCACGCGCCCAGACCGGCCGGAAAAGCAGTGTGCGGTGTCGGGAATCGGACAGTCCGACATCGGGCGCCGGCTGGGGCGCGATCCGCTCGAGCTGACGCTCGACGCCTGTTACGCCGCGGTGGCCGATGCCGGACTGAAGCCGTCGGACATCAACGGTGTCTCGAGCTACCCCGGCAACATGGCGCAGCCCAAGGGTTTCACGGGCGCCTCCACCTACGAGGTGATGGACGCCATGCGCCTCGAGGTGGATTGGTTCGACAGCGGGGTCGAGACGCCGGGTCAGCTCGGCTCGGTCATAAAGGCGATCCTGGCCATCGGGGGCGGCATGGCCGACCATGTCCTGTGCTTCCGCTCGGTTTGGGAAGGCAGCGCACAAGGCACGGGCGGACGAGCCAGCCTCGGACCCGGAGGCGGCCCGGGACCCGGAGGCGGCGGGGGTGGGGGCGGCACCATCTATGCCGGCGACTTCGCGGAGTGGACGCTGCCGTTCGGCTCCGCCGGCGCACCTATCTGGGTGGCCCTCTACGCCCAGGCCCACATGGACCGCTACGGCACCACATCCGAGCAGCTGGCCCAGATCGCCATCAACGGCAGGCGCAATGCCGGCCTGAACCCCAAGGCGATCTATCGGGAGCCCTTGACCCTCGAGGACTACTTCAACTCACGGATGATCTCCACGCCGTTGCATCTTTTCGACTGCGACGTGCCGTGCGACGGTGCAACCGCCTTTGTCATCTCGCGCCGCGAGCTGGCGCAGGACCTGGCAAAACCGCCGGTCTACATCGAGGCCATGGGCACGGCCATCCACGACCGTCCGAGCTGGGATCAGCTCAAGGACCTGTCGCGCATTGTCGGCACCGATGCCGCGGCGCAGATGTGGCGCCGCACCGACCTGACGCCGGCCGACGTCGACATCGCCCAGATCTACGACGGGTTCAGCTACCTGACCATGCTCTGGCTCGAGGCGCTGCAACTCTGCGGGACGGGTGAGAGCGGGCCCTTCGTCGAAGGAGGCACCCGCATCGCCCGCGACGGGGTGCTCCCTCTCAACACCGCCGGCGGCCAACTCTCGGCCGGTCGGCTGCACGGGTACGGCTTCTTGCACGAGGCGTGTGTGCAGCTGCGGGGCGAGGGGGGCGAGCGCCAGGTGCCGAAAACCCCGAAGGTCGCCGCGGTGGCGGCCGGAGGTGGCAACACCTGCGGATGCCTGCTGGTCACGACCGAAGCTTGATGATCCGACAGCGGCAGCGGCAGTGACGGCGACAGCGCGCGCGCCCCTCCCCGTCTGACCCGGCTGGTGCGACTGCGGCCCACCCACCGCCAGACCGGCAGCCCCAGGTACCGCCAACCGGGCGGGGCTTGGGATGTGCCCACCCTCGACGCGGTGACTGGGGCGGCCGCCGTGATCGACTCGCGCCATAGCGCCGACCGTGTGACAGCGGCGAAGCTCGTGGCGGGTGTCGCCGGAGGGCTGCGGGCAGCGGGGGTCACCCGGGGCGACACCGTGGCGTGGCAGCTGCCGAATTGCCTGGAGGCGCACATCCTCTTTCGGGCCTGCTGGCGCCTGGGGGCGGTCGCCCTCCCGGTGCATCATCTCGTCGGCGCCGCCGAGGTCGACCGCATGCTGGGCGCCGTCGAGCCGCACATCGTGTTCTCCCGTGACGGGCTCCCGGCCGCCGAGCGGCCCGGCGTCCACTTGGCCCAGGGCGGGGAGCCGGCATGGGAGGCCCTGGGCACCGCTCCCCCGGTCACCTCGCCCACGGCCACAGGATCCGATCTGGCGGTGGCCCTGTTCACCTCCGGCTCGACCGGAGAGCCCAAGGTGGTGCTCCACTCCCACCGGGCCCTCTCCTACAAGGCGATCACGCTGGTGGCGGCCCACGGGCTCACCGCGGCGGATGTCGTGCTGACCCCCGCCCCCCTGTCGCACATCTCGGGCCTCTTGAGCGGGATTTTGATCCCGGCCGTCGCCGGCATGCGGGTGGTGCTGATGGAACGCTGGGATCCCGAGCGGGCCGTCGACCTCGTGCAGCGCGAGAACATCACGTTCATGGCGGGACCACCGACGTTCTTCTCGTCCATGGCCGGTGCCGCCAATTTCTCGAGCCGGGCGACCGAGAGCATGCGGCTCCTCTCGTGCGGTGCGATGACCGTGAGCCCAGAGTTCGTGGCGGCGACCGCCGCAGCCTTCGGGGCGACGGTAAAACGGACCTACGGGTCCACCGAGGCGCCGAACGTCACCACCTCTACGTGGGACGATCCGCCTGAGCGGGCGCGGGACACCGACGGGCGCGGCGTCGGGTCCGTCGAGCTGCACATCGTCGACCCCGAGACCGGGCGCCGGCTGGCGGCCGGGGAACCCGGCGAACTCGTACTGCGCGGGCCGGAGATGTTCTGCGGGTATGCCGACCCCGCACAGACGGCGGCTGCCATGTCCAGGGGCTGGTACCGCACCGGCGATCTGGCCACGCTCGACGACGAAGGTTGGCTGAACATCATCGGCCGGCTGCGGGAGCTGATTATCCGCGGCGGCGAGAACATTGTGCCCGCCGAGGTCGAACGCGAGCTGGAAGCCCACCCGGACGTCATACAGGGGGTGGTGGTCGGCTACCCCGACGAGCGGCTCGGTCAACGGGTGGCGGCCTGCGTCATCGTCCGCGCACCATTCGACGTCCACGCATGTCAGGACTGGTTCTCGTCCCGCGGCATCGCCCGTTTCAAGACGCCGGAGCGGGTCGTGACGGTCGACGCGATCCCGTTGCTCAGCCTGGGCAAACCCGACCGCAAGGCGGTGGCGGCCCTGGTCGGCGGGACGCAGTAATCAGTCGGCAGCTTTCGTCGACTGGGGGCTTCCCTTCGGCGCGACAACCCGTCGCCGACTACGGTCCTTTGCCGGGCTGCGCCAAGTGATGGACGCCGTTGTCGGCATCGAGCTTCGGCCAGACATCGACATTCGATTGGGAGGGCGGATGCACATTGACGACATGATCATGGTGAGCGTCGACGACCACGTGGTGGAGCCACCACATCTCTTCGATGAAGTTCTGCCGGCCCGTTACGCCGAGCTGGCACCCAAGATCGAGGTGGACGACGGGGGGGTCTACACGTGGAGGTACAACGGCGATGCGTACCGCAGCGTCGGGCTCAATGCCGTGGCCGGCCGCCCGCGGGCCGAGTGGGGACTCGAGCCCGCGTCCTTCGACGAGATGCGCGATGGCTGCTTCGACGTGACCGAGCGCATCAAGGACATGGACGCAAACGGGATGCTCGGCTCGATGTGCTTCCCGTCAATGCCACAGTTCTGCGGCCAGCTGTTCGCCCGGACAGACGACAAGGACGTGGCCAAGGCCATGACCATTGCTTACAACGACTGGCACATCGACCAAATGGTGCGGCGCTTTCCCGGGCCGCTTCATCCCGCTCGTCTTGCCCATGATGTGGTCGGCCGAGGACACCGCCGCCGAAATTCGCCGGGTGTCCAAGAAGGGCGTCCATGCCGTCACCTTCTCCGAGAACCCCGCCGCCCTCGGTTTTCCGAGCCTGCATGACGACTATTGGGATCCCGTCTGGAACGCTGCGAGCGACGAGCACGTGATCATCTGCATGCACATTGGATCGTCGTCCCAGCTTGTCGTCACCTCCCACGACGCACCGATGGACGTCCTCATCACCTGCCAACCGATCACTCTTTTCCAGTGCGCGGCAGATCTGATCTGGTCGCCGATGTTTCGCAAGTTCTCCCAACTCAAGGTGGCGCTCTCCGAAGGCGGGATCGGCTGGATCCCGTATTTTTTGGATCGCATTGACTACGTCTACGACCATCAAAGGGAGTGGACCGGACAGGACTTCGGCGACAAACTGCCGTCAGAGGTGTTCAACGAACGCGTGATCACCTGCTTCATCGACGATCCGGCCGGGTTGGCCATGCGCCACTTGCTCAACTTGGACAACGTGACCTGGGAGTGCGATTACCCCCATTCCGATACGACCTGGCCCCGCTCACCTGAGATCGCTGGGAGATACATGGAGGGGCTCACCGACCAAGAAATCAACAAGGTCACGCATGAAAACGCCATGACCCACTTCTCCTACGACCCTTTCGCCCATTTTGAGCGAAGTCAATGTACCGTCCGTGCGCTACGGGCGAAGAATCCTGACCATGATGTGAGCATCCGGTCGTCGGGCAGGCGTCAGGGCGTCCTGGCCACGAAATCGTCGGAACTCGCAACCATGTGGCCGCGGTAAAGCACCCGCACGATGACGCACGTTCCAGAGCGGTCAGCACAGTGACGAACGGCCTCACCCGGATTCTCTGGACAGGGACGGTCGGCCTGGACCGCACACTCGAGGAACGAGTGGATGCAGCCTTGAGCGGCGGCTTCGAGGCCATATCGACGTCACCGAGGGAGGCGGTGTGTCTTCGCGAAAAGGGGGTGAAGCTACCTGACGCCGCGAGTCGCGCCAGGAGCGAGGGCGTCCCGATAGATGGCCTCGGAAATGGATGTCCAGTTCATCAATGCCATTGCAATGAAGAGACGACCAGTCGCCCGCCTTCGTCAGTCGGGAGCCTTGAGCTCGCCGATCCCGAAGGTCTCCATCATGGAGTCCTCCAGGTACTCGGGGCCGTCCAGCGTGGGGACGAACCACCCGGTCGGGCACATGGTGAGCACCTCGACGAAGGTGAACCCGGCCCCGGCCATCTGCAATTCCAAGGCACGGCGGATCATCCGCTTCGTGCGGGCGATCATGCCCGGCGTGTTCACCGCGCCCCGGGCGACATAGGCGGCTCCCTCGATCTGGGTCAGCACGCGTGCGATGTCGATCGGATAGCCGTGCTCTTCGGCCTCGCGCCCCTCGAGGCTGGTCTTGGTGCGCTGCCCGATCACGGTGGTCGCCGTCATGTGGCCTCCGGTGTCCCCGAAGACGCCGTTGTTGAAGAGCAGGGCGGTCACCTTCTCGCCCCGCGCCGCGGCGTGGAGCACCTCGTGGAGACCCTCACTCACCATGTCGCCGTCGCCTTGCAGCGTGACGACGGCCGCTTCGGGCTTCATGCGCTTGACGCCGGTTGCCACCGCCGGGGCGCGGCCGTGCAGGCACTGCAGTGAGTCGATGTCGCTGATCCGCATCATCTGGGTGTAGCACCCGTGCCCGGCGATGAGGATGGTGCGACGCTCGAGCTCGAGCTCGACCAGGGCGTCGAGCACCAGGCGCCAGGCGACGGGGTGCCCGCACCCCGGGCACAGGTCGTGCTCGGAGGACTGCAGGAGGTTGGGCTTGAACTCGGCCACCCGGTGGGCGGCCCGCTCCGGTGCGGTCGTGATGTCGACGGTGGTCATGAAGCTCCTCTCACTGCACTGACTGCGCTCACTGCCTTGCTCTTCATTGGCCGGCCGCGACGGGGTCGCCCACAGCTCGGCGTACGCGCTGACGGAGTTCGTCCGCGTTCAACAGGTCACCTTGGCGCATGCCCGACTCGTCCTGGGACACCCCACCGATCGAGCGGATCACCGAGCGGTCGTGGGCGTACATGCGGACGTCGTCGACCATTTGGCCGGCGTTGAGCTCGTAGACCAGGACGTGACGCTTGCCCTCGGTCGCCTGCGCCAGCCCCACGGCGGGAAACGGCCACAGGGTGATGGGGCGGAAGGAACCGACTGACAGGCCCTCGTCGCGCAGGTCGTCGACGACGCGGTCGACGAAGACCGAGGTGGTGCCGAAGGAGACGATCAGCACCTCGGCGTCGTCGGCCCGGTAGGTCTCGAAGCGTTGCTCGGTCGCCTCGATGTGGGCGTACTTCTCGGCGATGGTGTTCCAGGCCCGGTCGGGGCCGACTCCGGGCGTGTTGGGCTTGCCCCGGTTCCAGGTCCAGATCTGGCGGGCCCGTCCGGAGCCGCTCATGGTGCCGTCGAGCGCCCAGTCCTTGGGCTCGAGCGGGCCGAATTCCATCGGCTCTATCTCGATGCCGACCGACGTGTGCGCAATGACGTAGTCGCCGTAGAGGATGACCGGGGTGCGGTAGAGGTCGGCCAGGTAGAAGAGCTCCTGGGTGTGGGCGACCGCCTCGGGAATGTCCTTGGGGGCCAAGGTGATGGTGCGGTAGTCGCCCCACCCGCCGCCCCGGGTGCACTGGAAGTAGTCCTGCTGGCCGCGCGCCATGGTGAAGACCACCAGCGGCAGCTCGTTGAGGGCCAGCTCGGCGATGCCCTCTTGCATGAGGCTGACCCCCTGCCCACACGACCCGGTGGCCGCCCGGGCACCGGTGGCCGCGGCGCCGAGCGCCATATTGATGCCCTCGATCTCGCTCTCGGCGTTGATGCACACGCCGCCCGCGGCAGGGAGCTTCTTGGCCATGTTCTCCAAGAGCTCGGTGAAGGGCAGCATCGGGTAGCCGGTGAAGAAGCGGCAACCAGCCAGAATGGCGGCGTCGGCCACGGCGTCGCTGCCCTGCATGAGACGCGGTGCCATGTCAGTCCTCCCCTGGGGCGCCGGGAGCGCCCGCGCTCATCGCGATCGGTACTTCGAACTTCCAGACCTCGAGCGCGAAGTCGGGGCAGATTTCGGCGCAGGCCATGCAGCCGGTGCACCCCTCGCGGAATTCAGGCAGGTTGAAACCGGCGTGGTTCATGGTGCTCCCGAGCGACAGCACGCCCGGCCGGCAGGCCGGCACGCACAGGCCGCAGCCCTTGCAGCGTTCGGCGTCGAGCACCACGGTGCCCCGGGTCACGTGCGCCCTCGGCGCCGGGGTGCCGGGCGCCGCGCTCACGATGCCACCGCTGCGTCGTGCGCCCAGGCCGGGGCACCGTGCGCGGGCAGCAGGTCCGCCCCGGCCCGCAGGGCCCGCCCGTTCGCCTCGAGGTGCTGGGTGCGGTACGCCGGAATGAGCTCGCGCATAGCCACGATGGCGCTGTCCAGGCTGACCAGGCCCGTCAGGGCCACGAAGGCACCGAGGAGCACGAAGCCGGCACTCATGGGGCTGCCGAGCTCGGCCGCCACGTCGCTCGCCGCCACCTCGAAGACCTTGGCGTCGGGCACGTCGACGGAGCGGTCGAACAGCGACGAGTTGACGACCACGACGGCACCGGGGGCGAGATTGGGCTGGATCGTCGTCCAGTAACTGGGATCCATCACGTAAGCCGACCAGGCCGAGGTGGCCACGGGCAGCGCCCGTAGGGCCCCGTCGCCGACGGTGATCTCGGCGTTGGTCATCCCCCCGCGCATGCCCCCGCCGTAGCGGGGCACCAGCATGACGTGGCGCCCCTCGGCGATGGCGGCCGTGGCGAGCGTCTTCGAGGCGATCTGGACGCCCTGCCCCCCGACCCCTGTGAACAGCACTTCTCTCTCCACCAGTCCTCCTAGGACCCGAATTGTTGCACCAGTTTGGCCCGCTGGACCTGTCCCGTGGCCGAGGTGCGCGGCAGCACATCGGCCTGGACCACCCTACGTGGGTGTTTGTATGCCGCCAAACGCTCGCCGATGTGGGACCGCAAACCCTCGACGCTCGGAACCTCGGCCCCCTCGTGGAGGACGACGACGGCGCAGACCACTTCGCCCCATTGGGGATCGGGGATGCCGACGATCGCCACCTCGGCGATCCCGGGATAGCCCGCCAGCGCCGTCTCCACCTCGACCGGAGCGACCGTCTCACCTCCGGTCCGGATGACTTCCTTCTTTCGGCCGACGATGTACAGGTAGCCCTCGTCGTCCTGCTCGGCCAGGTCCCCCGTGTGGTACCAACCACCCTGGAGAGCCTGGGCCGTCTCGGCCGGGAGCTCGAAATAGCCGGTCATGAGGCGGTCGCTCGTGAGCAGGAGCTCCCCGTCCTCGGCCACCCGGGCCTGCACGCCGGGAATCGGATGACCGACACTGCCGGGGTGGGTGAACAGGTCGGGATCGCGCAGGCCCACCGCCCGGGCCGTCTCCGTGGATCCGTAGTTGACCGTCGTGCGGGCGGCCGGGAAGCGCTCCTTGATCCCGGCCAGCAGCGCCTGGGTGACCTGCGACGTGCCGGTGAGGGCCCACTCCACGCTGCTCGTGTCCACCGCCAGGTCACTCTCGAGGATGCGACGCCACACGGCGGGAATGCAGTAGATGACCGTGGGCGACCAGCGCCCGATGGCACCGAGGAGCTGTTCCGCGTCAGCCCGGCTGACGAGATGCGCGGCATGGCGGGCTGACCACGCCATCATGGCGAAGTTCCAGCCGGCCATATGGAACAGGGGGAACATGACGACCTCGCCGGCGCCACCCGTCGTCGAGTACGCGGCCGCGCCGGCGTGGGTCCGCAGCCAGGTGGCCCGTTGGGAGACCATGACGCCCTTGGGTTGGCCGGTGCTCCCGCTCGTGAGGAAGATGGTGCAGATGGCGTCCTCGGCGGGGAGCGGCACCGGTGGCGGCGTCGACGCCGCCGCCTTGGCCTGCAAGCTGAGGTCGATGCCCGGCAGCGTGCCGTGGCCGCCCACGACGACGAGCAGGGTCTCGGATCCGGCCACGAGCTGCTCCGCCCGCTCGGCGTGTGCCGGATCCACGATCAGCATCTGGGGGCGGATGTACGCCAGCACGACGGCGGCCTCGTCGTCGGTGTAGGCCGGGTTCAGCGGCACGAACGCCACTCCGAGTCGGCTCAGGGCGAAGTACAGCCCGACGCCCTCGAGGGTCGTCTCGGACCACCAGGCCACACGCTCGCCACGGCGCGCCCCACGCGCGTGCAGGGTGTTGGCGAACGTGTTGGCGAGGACGTCCACCTGGCCGAAGGTCAGCCGCTCGTCACCCAGGGTCACGGCCAGGCGGGCCGGGGCGGTCCCTGCGGCACAGGCCAGCACGTCATTGGCGATGAGCGGCATTGCTACTCCCCCTTGGAGGACGGTGTGAAGTCCCGGCGCCCCGTCTCGCGCCGTGAAAGCATGCCACGCGCACCGGACCGGGAACTTCGGATCGGCGCTGGGATATCGTGCGGCTCGACGCCACCAGGCGACGGGACCGCGGGATCGACCACGTGCATCGACCAGCGGCAACGAGCAAGCGACACGGAGGGGACACATGGACAGATTGACGGACAAAGTCGTCATCATCACCGGGGCCGGTGACGGATTGGGCGAGGTCATGGCCCATCTGTTCGCCGGCGAGGGTGCCCACCTGACCTTGGCCGGGCGCCGCACCGAGCTCCTCGAGAACGTGGCCGCTGCGGTCCGGGCCAAGGGCGGAAGGGCGATCGCCCGCACCACCGACGTCACGGACGAAGCGGCGGTCATCGCCATGGTGGCCGACACGGTGGCCGAGTACGGGCGGGTCGACGTCATGTGCAACAACGCGGCGCAGCCGGGCAAGGATCTGCACATCTGGGACCAGACCCTCGAGAACTGGAACGCCACCATTGCGGTCGACGTGACCGCAGCCATGCTCTGCAGCCGCGAGGTCGTCAAGCAGAGCATGCGGGAGCACCAGAGCGGGTCCATCGTCAACTTCTCGTCCACGGCCGGGCTCGAGGGGATCGATCGCAAGAGCCACTACAGCACGGCCAAGGCCGGCCTGCGCACGTTGACCAAGGTGGTGGCCAAGGAGGTCGGCCCCTTCGGCATCAGGGTGAACTGCCTGGTGCCCGGGGGGATCCAGACCGACTTGCTCCGCAACTACTGGCGGCGGCTGGCTGACGAGCAGGGCGTGACATGGGAAGAGATCCGCGACAAGGGAGCCCGCTCGACCGCCCTGCGCCGCATCGCCACACCCGAGGAGATCGCACAGGTCGCGCTCTTCCTCGCGTCCGATGCGTCGAGCGCCATCACCGGGCAGTCCATCGTGGCCGACTGCGGCGCCAACATGCCCGGATGACCAGCGCCCCGGTGACCAGCGCCCGATCCAGCGCCCGGATTGCCACCGCCCGGATTGCCACCGCCCGGATTGCCACCGCCCGATGACCAGCGCCCGATGACCAGCGCACCCACGGACAAGGCCCGGGCGGGCGGGCTGGCTCCGTTGTGGGATTTACATCAGCCGGCGCCCGAGCTGGTGGCGGCATGGCGCGAGGCCGGCCTCTGGCGCCGTGAGCCGTTGCCGCTCGGGCAGCTGGTCGACGACTCGCTGCAGAAATTCGCGGACCGTCCCTTCACGTTCCGTTCCGAGTACCGGCCCTGGAAGGGCACCTACGGTGCCGTGCGCGAGCTGGCACTGCGTGCGGCCGAGGGGCTGGCGCGGCGCGGCATCTCGAGCGGCGACATCGTGGCGTTCCAGCTCCCCAACTGGGTCGAGGCCGCGATCACCTTCTACGCCGTCACGTATCTCGGCGCAGTGATCGTGCCTATCGTGCACACCTACGGACCTAAGGAAGTGGGCTACATCCTGCGGCGGAGCGACGTCGCGCTGTTCGTGACCGCCGACCGGTTCGGTCATACCGACTACCTGTCGCACCTCGACGAGATCCGCGCCGACCTGCCCCGACTCGAGTCGGTCATCGTCGTCGGCGACGGACCCCTCCCTGCGGGTACCGAGAGCTTCAGCGCCCTACTCGAGTCCCCGGCCTTGACGGCACCGGCGTGGGGCGACCCGATGGCGCCCGTGGTGATCGCGTACACCTCGGGCACGACCTCGGACCCCAAGGGTGTCATCCACAGTGACGTGACCCTCATGGCGGAGATGGGCCATCAGGCGACCATGCGTGGCGCGGGCGGGCGGGTCGACCGGCCGTCCCTTGTCGGGGCGCCACTCGGGCATGCCGGCGGCATGTACTCCTCGCTACTCACTCCCCTCCCGGCGGGGCTGCCCATCCATCTCATCGACAAATGGGACCCGGAGGCGGTGCTGCGGGCGATGCTCGAGGACGGGCTCTCCTCGGGCGGCGGCGTCACGTTCTTCCTGACTTCGCTCCTCGACCACCCCGACTGCACCCCTGCGCATCATGCGCTCATCGGGAGGGCGGGCATGGGCGGCGCCGCGGTGCCGCCCGCCGTGTCCGACCGGGCCGAGCAGCTCGGCATCGACATCTTCCGGTCCTACGGCTCCACCGAGCACCCCTCGATCACCGGCAGCTGGGGTGATGCGCCGGCGGCCAAGCGCAAGTACACCGACGGCCGCCCCCTGCCGGGGGTGGACATCCGCCTGGTCGACGACGACGGTCGCGACGTGGAGCCCGGGACTCCCGGCGAGATCCTGAGCCGCGGTCCCGACATGTTCCTCGGCTACACCGACTCTGCGCTGACCCGCGCGGCGATCGACGACGAGGGTTGGTTCGCCACCGGCGACATCGGGCAGGCGGATGAGGACGGCTACATCACCATCGTCGACCGCAAGAAGGACATCATCATCCGCGGCGGCGAGAACGTGAGCGCCCTCGAGGTCGAAGAGCTCCTCCTGCGGATGCCCGGCATCATGGAGGTGGCCGTGGTCGCCGCGCCGGATGCCCGCCTCGGCGAGCACGGCTGCGCCTTCGTCCGCCTGGACGGCGAGACCCGGGAACTGGCCCTCCCGACACTGCAATCGCATCTCGAGGCATCAGGCCTCGGGCGGCAGAAATGGCCCGAAGAGGTGCGCATCGTGGATGATCTGCCCCGTACCCCCTCGGGCAAGGTGCGCAAGGCGGACCTACGGCGCCAGCTTCGCGAAGAGGCCGGCGGGGACTGACGCCACCAGGGCGGTCAGCGGGCGCCGCGCACGAGCCGTCCGGGACGTGCGCCCGTGTCCCGGCCGTGGTCCCGGGTGATCTCACCCGCCACGAATGTGTAGTCGTACCCCTCGGCATCTTGGAGGAGACGACGGCCGCCCGACGGGAGGTCGTGCGCCATCCAGGGGCTCCCGAGGCGCAGGTGCTCGAAGTCGATGACATTGATGTCCGCCCGCAGCCCGACCTCGAGGCTGCCCCGGTCGCGAAGCCCATGGAGGGTGGCCGTGTCCTTCGTGTGCTTCTTCACGACGAATTCGAGCGGCAGGCGTTCGCCCCGCACCCGGTCGCGTGCCCAATGGGTGAGCATGTAGGTGGGGATCGATGCGTCGCAGATCATGCCGCAATGGGCACCGCCATCGGACAGGCCCGACACCGACCGCGGGTGCAGGAGCATCTCGCGAATGACGTCGTGGCTCTCCCAGGCGTAGTTGTAGATGGGGAGCAGCATCATGGCGCGGCCCTCGTCCTCGAGCATGAGGTCATAGAACAACTCGAGGGGTGGGACACCCTTGGCCGCAGCGAGCTTGGCCAGGGAACGTTCGGGCAACGGCTCGTAGTCGAGGCCGGGTCCCATCGGATAGAGGCGGTAGACGAACCGTTCGAGGGCCACCGGTACCTCGTCCCAGACCACCGATGGGTTCGTGGGGAGATTCTCCTCGGCCAGAATCGCCGCCCGCACCTCCGGCCGGCGCAGGTGCGCCACGAGCTCCGGCAGGGGCAGGTGCGCCAGCGCGATGAACGTCGGACGCTTGGCGAAGGCGTGATGGGTCTGCAGCCCCACCAGCATCCCGAAGGGTCGGCCCGCCACCTGCGGATAGCACTGCGATCCGTCGCCGCAGGCTTCCAGCGACTCGGCCAGCAGCATCCGCCACTGCTCGGGATCGTCCTCGACCTGGTTCATGCCGAACGTGACGGGGCGCCCGATCTCGGCTGAGAGCTTGCGCATCCACGCCATCTCGACCGGCGCCTTGATCACGTCCTGGCCGTCGGCGCCGGCCGGCGCCAACTCGAACACGCCGGTGCCGGCATCCCGCAGGGCGTACCCCAGGGCAAAGAGCTCGTCATGGGCGGCGAACGTGCCGGGGACGGGCTCGCCGTCCATGGCCCGGTGGCCGAGCACCCGTGAGGTCGTGACACCGAGCGCGCCGGCCTCGATCGCCTCGCGCACGATGGCCCTCATCTGCGCGATGTCCTCGGGCGTGGCCGGCTCGTTGCGGGCGCCCCGCTCCCCCATGACGTACCCCCGCACCGCGCCGTGGGCGATCTGGGCACCGACGTCGACCGCCAGTCGTCGCTGGGCCAGCACGTCGAGGTACTCGGGGAAGGTCTCCCAACCCCACGTCATCCCCTCGGCCAGCGCGGTGCCCGGGATGTCCTCCACCCCCTCCATCAATTGGATCAGCCATTCCTCCCGGCCCGGCCGCACCGGCGCGAAGCCCACGCCGCAGTTCCCCATCACGAGTGTCGTCACCCCGTGGTACGAGGACGGGCTCATCTGGTCATCCCAGGTCACCTGCCCGTCGTAGTGGGTGTGGATGTCCACGAACCCCGGCGTCACCAGCCGGTCCGTGGCATCGATGACCCCGGCGGGGTCGGCGTCGCCCACCTCGCCGACTGCAGCGATCCGCCCGTCCTTGACCGCCACGTCACCCACGAAGGGCTCCCGACCTGTCCCGTCGACGATCCTCCCGCCACGGATGACCACGTCATACATCGCACACCCCCGAGTTGGTGGGACCCCGCCGAAACTCTACCGCCGCGACGTGCTTCCGCCCTGGCCGGGGGCGTTCCCCGGCGACGGAATTCCCCCGTAGCAGGGGCACGGCCTACTGTGGCCGCCGCAGCCTCTGGCCCCGTGCGCAGCCGATGTGCGGAGCCACAACGCCGGGGACTGCGACGGTCGGCCCGCAACTGCGCCCTTCGGCGTACGGAATGGAGACGGAATGGAATGGAATAAGCGATCGGCCATCGTGACCGGCGGCGCGGGAGGACTCGGCGCCGCCACGGTCCGGAACTTGACCGCTCTGGGCATGCAGGTCGTGGTCTTCGACCGCGCCCTCGATGCGGGCAAAGAGCTGGTGGGCACCCTTGGCCGCGGCGCGGCTGTCGGGGGCGACGTCAACGACGACGCCGACGTGACGGCGGCCATCGAAGCAGCGTCGTCGCTGGCCCCTCTGGCCGTCGTGGTCAATGTCGCAGGGGGTGGGGCAGGAGGCCGCACGCTCTCCCGCGACAACACGCCGCTCGACATGAGCATCTTCCGCGGCGTCATGGAGCTCAACGCGTTCGGCACGTTCAACGTCACCCGTCTCGCCGCAGCGCGGATTGCCGCCAACGAAGCCGACGAGAACGGTCAGCGCGGCGTCGTGGTCAACACAGCCTCGATCGCCGGCTACGAGGGACAGACAGGCCAGATCGCCTATGGCGCGGCCAAAGCCGCCATTCTGGGGATGAGCCTGCCCCTGGCGCGAGACCTGGCCCCGGTCGGGATCCGCGTGTGCGCCATCGCCCCCGGCACCATGGGGACCCCGCTCATGATGAGCGCCCCGGACTCGTTGAAGGACAAGTTGGTGGAGAACATCGTCTTTCCGCACCGCATGGGAGAGCCCGACGAATTCGCGCTGCTCGTCGAGAGCATCGTCAGGAACCCCTACCTCAACGGGGAGAACATCCGCCTCGACGGGGCACTGCGCTTCCCGCCCAAATAGCTCCACCGCGCCGGCCCGCACCGCACCGCACCGCACACGGCGTACGAACGGGCTAGCCGGTGGGTGGGGTCTTGAGCATGGCGCCGGCGTCGACGCGGATGTTCAGGCCCGTGATGTAACGGGATTCGTCGCTGGCCAAGAAGGCCATCAGGTTGCTGATGTCGCGCGGGTCGACATAGGGAATCGGCATCGCTTGCATGAGAGGCAGGTAGTCGATGACGTCTTCGCGTGTCGGGTTCTCCAGGTCGCGCCGGAAGGCACGGTAGACATCGACGTTGTGCAGCAGGTCGGTGTCACAGTTCGTCGGATGCACGCCGTTCATACGGATCATGTGCGGGGCGAGCTGAAGGGCCAGGACCTCGACGTAGCGGATCACTGTCTGCTTGGCCCATGAGTACCCGACGCCGCCGGTCGAACCCATGACCTCGGTCGTGCCTTTCATCATGCCGGCGGTGGAGCCGGTGACGACGATGGAGGCGCCGGCGGTCAGGTGAGGGATCGACACGGCGACCGTGTTCATGGCGCCGATCAGGTCGACGTCGGTGGCGTCGATGAAGCCCTGGCACAGGGTGTCGTCGCGGCCGGGGCAGATGCCGGCGTTGGCCAGGACGATATCGAGGTGGCCGAAAGTGGCGACCCCTTCCTCGACGACGTCGCGCAATTGCTCCCGGAGGCGCACGTCACCCTGGCGGGCGATGATCCGGCGGTCCAGCGCCTCGACCTCTTTGACCGTCTGCGCCAGGTCCTCGGGGGAGGCGTTCGGGTAGTTCATGCTGGCGATGGGCGCGCAGATGTCCACGGCGATGATGTCCGCACCCTCCTCGGCCAGTCGCACCGCATGGCTCCGACCCTGACCACGAGCGGCGCCGGTGATGAATGCGACTTTCCCCTCGAGCTTGCCCATCTGTCTTCCTCCGACTCTTGTGGCTTCGATGTTGGCCCCCGCAACCTATAGGACAATTCCCGCGCACATCTCGCCACCGCTCCCTTCAGGGATTGACGACCACCGGCACGTGGGAGAAGCCGGCCACATTGGCCATCGTGACCCGGCGCAGGCCCTCCTCGTCGATGGTGAAGTCGGGCCAGCGACGGGTCATCTCGGAGATGGCGATTCTGCTCTCCATCCGCGCCAGGGCGGCCCCGAGGCAGCTGTGGATCCCATACCCGAACCCGAGGGCCAGGCTGGGCGGACGGGTGATGTCGAAGCGGTCAGGATCCTCGTACGCCCGCTCGTCGCGGGTCGCCGACCCGGTGAGGAGGAGGACGGGCTGATGGGCGGGAATCGTCACGCCGTGGATCGTGGTCCCCTCCAACGTGAATCGTCCCTGGTACTGGCTCGGCGGCAGGTAGCGCAGAATTTCCTCGACCGCGCCGGGGATGGCGTCGGGGCTCTCGCACACGAGGCGCCACTGCTCGGGATGCCGCGCGAAGAGCACGGCCGCATTGCCGACCAACTTGGTCACCGTCTCGGCGCCCGCCCCGGCGAGGAGGGAGAGGAAACCCGCGATCTCGTCGTCCTGGAGCTGCGTCATCACGCCGTCACCCCGGTCGACTTGGGCCTCGATGAGCCGGGTGATCATGTCGTCGGCCGGATGGGCCCGATGGTCCTGCACGAGCTCGTAGTAGTAGAGGCCCGACTCCAAGCCGGCCGCCTCGGCTTCGGGTGACGGATGGACGCTGCCCACCTCGCGATGCAGGATGGTGTCGAGCCAGTGACGGATCTGCTGACGGTCGCCCTTGGGGATCCCCAGCATTTCGGAGATGACCTCGACCGGAAACGGTCCCGACCACTGCTGGACGAGGTCGAACGTCTCGGACGGCCCGATCTCATCAGCGAATTCCGTGATGACACGGCGCACCATCGGTTCGAGCTGGTTGATGGCTCGCGGCGTGAACACGCGGCTCACCAGCGCGCGCATCCGCTCATGGTCCGGCGGGTCCATGAAGATGATCATGTTGAAGGCGAACTTCTCGGGATTGCTCAAGAGGTGCATGTCCGTCCCGTACCCGCTGCAGAACACCGACACGTTCTTGTGCGCCGCTGCGACGTCATCCCAGCGCGAGAGTGCCCAGAACCCGTACTTCTCGCTGTAATAGACGGGCCTCTCGTTGCGAAGCCGGCGGTAGACATCGGTCGGATCCTGGAAGAACGTCGCGCTATAGGGATCGAATTCCAGCGGCTCTCCCGTCGTCGCGGTCGAAACGGAAGTCGTCACCTTTTCTCCTTCGTCCTTGGTGGAGCATCCACACCACAACTCTCGCGCATGCTCGGCGTGCTTGTGTGCCGTGCGCTTCCAGGCGCTGCGGCCCGCACGTCAGACCTTCGGAGGGACCTCTCGTCCTGATCGGTCGAAGAACCCTTCGATGGCGGCACGGGCATCAGGACTGGCGAACGCAGCCACCTGCCAGGGCCACTCCGTCTCCAACTGTTGACGGAGCGTGTTGTCCCACGTACGGCGCAACAGGCGCGTGGCGATCTGCACTCCGAGTGGAGGCAATGCCGCGAGTTCCTGCGCATACCCGATGGCCGTCGCGACAAGATCGTCATGCGGAACGACCTTCCAGACGAGACCCAGTGCCAGTGCCTCGTCCGCCCCCACCCGTCGACTCGTGGCGGCAAGGTCGAACGCTGCCTGCGGACCGATGGCTCGTGGGAGCAGGTAGCTCATGCCCATCTCCATCGAGAGCCCGACACGCGTGAACGCCACCGTGAACAGCGCCCGTTCCGAGGCGAAGCGAAGGTCGTGCAGGAGGGCGAGTGCGAAGCCCCCTCCGGCCGCGGCCCCGCTGACAGCGGCGACCATGGGCTTGTCGAAGGCGTCGATGGTGAGCACGTGCCGTCCCGGGCCGAGCCGGTCAGCGTGTCGTTCGATCATGCTGAGGTTCGCCGTCTCGCCGGTGGACTCGTGCAGCATGTCCGAGAGGCTCTTCTCCGGCTCGCCCTCCTTCAGTTGGGACAGGTCACCGCCCGCACACCACGATGGTCCGTTTGCGGTCGTGACGACGGCGCGCACGCCGTCGTCCAGCCGCGCCTCCTCGAGCGCCTGCATATAGGAGACCAGCAACGGTCCCGAGAGCCCATTGAAGGGTGGGTTGTCGAGGCGGAGTTCGAGGACGGCGCCGTGGCGCTCCCGCTTGACCAGGTCCTTCGTCATCGTCAGCCTCCCCCGGGTGCGAGGTGGCCGGGACGCCGCTCCGTCATGCGATACGGGTCTCCCGGGCCGGCGGCACCCACCAGCGCGCCGGCTCGGTCGCTCGGACACCGCTGAACGCATCGCGCACCTGTTCGGCGGACCGGAGGCCGCTGGTCGCCGGGCCGGATCCCACGGCGAAGCGTGCCACGCGACCCCCGGCCGCACTCAGGACCTCGCCGGTGAGCGCGCAGTCCCGATGCACCAAGAAGGCGGTGACGGGCGCCACGATGTCGGGGGTCAGCAGCTCTGTCGCGGGCCCGAAGATGGTCGACATGACTGCCTCGTTGAGGCGGGTCACCGCCATCGGTGCCACCGCGTTGACCAAGATCCCATGGTCGACGCCCTCGGACGCGAGCACCCGGGTCAGGCCCGCCAGCGCCCCCTTGGCCCCGCCGTAGGCGGCGTTAGCCGGTGTTCCCAACAACCCGATGCTCGACGAGGTGAAGACGACCCTGCCGTACCCCTGGTCCTTCATGAATTTCCAAGCGGCTCTGGTGACCAGTATCGATCCGATGAGGTGCACCCCCAGCACGGCGTGAATGTCGTCAGGGGTCAACCGGTGGTACCCGCCGGAGCGCACGATACCGGCGTTGTTGATGACGGCGTCGAGTCGTCCGAAGTGCTCCAGCGCTGTGCCGACCGCGGCGCGTGCGCCCGCGGGATCAGCCACGGAGTGCGCATCGGCGACCGCCTCTCCCCCGAGCGCGGTGATCTCGTCCACCACCCGTTGCGCACTTCCGCCGATGAGATCACGCCCGTCCGGTGCGATGCTGAGGTCGTTGACGACGACCCTCGCCCCGACGCGGCAAGCAGGTGCGCGTAGGCCCGTCCCAACCCGGCGCCGCTTCCGGTCACAAGGACGACATCTCCTGCGAACTCCACCGCGATGTCCCCCTCTTCGTGCGTCCGGTCTGCGAGTTCGAAATATAATCGATGCAATCTTCGAATGCGCAGAGACACGCAGGGATGAACCGAGCGGGGGGAAACAGCCTTGAGCGTTGAACTGGACGCACGCGTTGCACTCGATCAGGCGCGGCGGGTCTCCGGCAGCGCCCAACTGACCCGGATCGCGGGCAGATTCCCCGAGAAGACCGGCTTCATCTCTTCGGGCCGCAGCCATTCCTTCGCCGAGGTCGAAGCTCGGGTCGACCACGTCGCGAGCCGGTTGGCATCGCTCGGTGTCGCGAGAGGTCAGCGCGTCGCCATGCTCATGGGCAACAGCATGGCGACCATCGAGGCGTACTTCGCGCTGTCCCGCCTCGATGCACTCGCGGTCCCCGTCAATCTCCGCTTCGTCGCCCCCGAGATCGAGTTCATTCTGGCCGACTGCGGCGCACGCACGCTCCTCGTCGATCAGGCGTACGCGGAAACCGCCGCACAGGCGCGGGCCCACCTGCCCGTTGTCCGCGCGTTGCATCGTCATCGGCGGAGATCCGCAGACCGGTGGCCCCGGCTCCCTCGGTTGGGACGACGTGACGCAGGGTGCCGGGGAGCGCCCGCCGCCGATCATCGTCGACAACGACGATGCGGCCATGATCATGTACACCTCAGGCACGACAGGCCGGCCCAAAGGTGCGGTCCTGACCCACTACAGCCTGGCCATGTCGGCATTGAGCGCCATGATCGAGCAACAGCTCTCCGAGAGCGACGAAGTCTGGTATCTGAACCTTCCGCTGTTTCACATCTCGGGAGTAGCCGGCATCTACCCGTATATGTTCGTGGGCGGCACGTCGGTCGTGGCTCCCCTGGGTGCGTTCGACGCCGAGACCGCGGTCGACGACCTCGAGCGGTATCAGGTCACGGCCGCCTGCTTCGTCGGACCACAATGGCAAGCCATCGTCTCTCTCTCCGGAGTCGAGAACCGCCGCTATGCGTTGCGGCGCGTCATCTGGGGGACCTCGCCGGCCATCGTCCCTCTCCTCGAGGCGGTGCGCCGGACCTTTCCCGACGCGGCCATCTACAACACATTCGGGCAGACCGAGATGAGTCCCGTCTCCTGCATGTTGGGAGCCAAGGATTTCGACGCGCGCAAAGGCTCGGTCGGCAAGCCGGTGATCAACGTCGAAGCGCGCATTGTGGACGACGACATGCGCGATGTGGCGCCGGGCGACGTCGGCGAGATCGTCTACCGGGGGCCCAACGTCATGAAGGAGTACTGGAACCTCCCGGAGGCGACCGAGGAGGCTTTCGCCGGCGGCTGGTTCCATTCGGGCGACCTCTGCCGGCAGGACGACGACGGGTTCATCTACGTCGTCGATCGCAAGAAGGACGTCGTGATCTCAGGCGGTGAGAACATCTACTCGGCCGAGGTCGAGGCGGTCATTCTGCGGCATCCCAAGGTACGCGACGTCGCCGTCATCGGCGTGCCGCACCCGAAGTGGGGCGAGACCCCGTGTGCCATCGTCACCTCCAAGGACCCCGCCGACCCGCCTCACGAAGAGGAATTGCTGGAGCACTGCAAGAGCGAGATGGCATCCTTCAAGAAGCCGACGTCGTTCATCATCCTCGAGGGCGACCTCCCCCGCAACGCGATGGGCAAGGTGACCAAACCGGTGCTGCGCCAGCAGTACGGATCAGGTTCCTTCGGCCTTTCCTAACGGCGGACGGTATACCCGGCCTTCTCCCGATCCCAGGTCGTCGGGGTGACACCGCTCTCCCGGAGTTCGGTCTTGAGCACCTTCCCCGTGGGGTTCATCGGCAGGTGCTCGAGAATGTCGACGTAGCGCGGGACCGCGAAATACGGAAGGTGCTCGACGCAGAAGTCCATCAGCGCGACGACCTCCAGCGACGCGCCCGGCTTCACGGAGACAACGACCTTGACGTCGTCCTCCCCCAGTTCGCTCGGCACCGCGACCGCTGCGGCCTCGGCGACGGCGGGATGGCGGAGCAGCGTCTGCTCGACCTCGAACGACGAGATGTTCTCGCCCCGCCGGCGGATGGCGTCCTTGTTGCGGTCCACGAAGGTCAGGTGCCCGTCGGTATCCATGCGCCCCATGTCGCCGGTGTGGAACCACAGATTGCGCCAACGCTCGACCGTCGTCTCGCTCCGTCCGTAATAGCCGTCGAACATCACATGGGGTGCCCGGGGGCGGCAACAGATCTCACCCACCTCCCCCGGCTCCACCGGCTCGTCGTCCTCGTCAAGGACGAGCACGACGAAATTCGGCTGTGGCCGCCCGGTCGCGCCTTCCCGCACGTCGTCGCCCATGGCATAGAGGACCATGGGCAGGGCCTCCGTCATGCCGTAACTGGTGAGTACGGTCAGGTTGTACCGCTCCTCGATGCGCCGGTGCAGACCGCGGTGGTATGGGGGCGGCCGAAATGAAGCGCAAGGGCAACTCGGCATCACGCGGATCCTCGGGAAGGTTCCACAACATGTTCACCATGACGCCGGCCAGCAGGATGCCCTTCACGTCGTAGCGGCGCACGCGATTCCAGCATTCGCTCACGCTGAACACGGGATCGAGCAAACCGGTGGCACCCGCGGCGATCGGGCCCACCACCGAAGCCACCGAACTGATATGGAACAGGGGCAGCGGCGCGTACAGCACCTCGCCCTCCGTCAGCTGCCAGGACGCGACCATGGTCGCCGCGCAGGTTGCCACGTACTGGTGCGAGATCACCGCACCCTTCGACGGCCCGGTTGTACCCGACGTGAAGAGCACACACAGCGGGTCCTTCCATTGTGGCGTGTGGAGAACCGGTGGAGCCGTGGCACCACCATCGGTCAACACGGAGCTGTCCACGACACGCCACGGCACCTCCGGCGCCACGTCGGTGCCCGTCTGCTGCACGAGTACCGTCTCGAGGTCGGGGACATCAGCCGCCACCGCGGCCATGCGGTCCAATAGGGCGTCCTCGACGAGGGCCATCCGGCACCCGCTCGTGCGCAGCGGCGTCGACAGGAAGCTCCCCCGGTAGGCGGTGTTGAGGGGGACGGCGAGCGCGCCGATCCGCGCCGCGCCCAACAACGTGTAGAGCCACGACGGGTGGGTGTTGGCGAAGATCGCCACCGTCTCCCCGCGACGGAGGCCGAGGTCGTAGAGAGTGGCGGCGGCGGCCATCGACCGCTCCCGCAACTGGGCGTAGCTGATCGGCTCGTCGCGCACCACGAGGCACGCCTGATCAGGTCGCTTCTCACACTGGCCGTCGAGCAGCCCGGTGATCGTCCGGTGTTCGAGCGGCCGCCACGCCGCACTCACCGGCAACCGCCCACGCCCCGAGCCACTAGGGGCCCGATGGGCTCGGATGGGCCCAGTCGGGGCTCTCGGGCCAGTGCAACCGCGACCGGCGCGAGGGATGGTCCGGGTCGTGACGTTGGCAGGCTTCGCGATACGCCCGGCCCACCGCGACGGCCTGACCCATGTCCCAGTAGTCGCGCTCGCTGGCGAACCGCCCGTTGCCGCCGTACCTGTAGACGCTGATACTCGGAAAGTCCAGATAGGGCGGTCCGTCCGGATCCGGGTTGTCCCTTCGGTTCTGCATGAGGACAACGACCTCGTCACCGTCGACCTTGTGCCATTCGTAGGCCGTGTAGAGCTCGGGGAACTGCTCGTTCATGAGCTGATTGCACCACGTCCCGAACTCCTTGGGGTCCATGGTGCCGTAGTGGTGGTCGAAGTACACACAGTCGTCCGTGTATAGGTCGACCTGCGCCGTCCAGTCTTCGCCCACCGGCCCGACCTGCCAGAGATGCTGGAATGCCTGCTCGATCTCGTCGGGTTCGTAGTCGCTCATCGATGCCTACTCCTTACTTGAGTTTGGGTAGGAGCAGCTGCTGGATCTCCTGCCCTGCCTCATCGGGGACGATGAACGTGCCGGGATCCATGATCTCGTCCAGTCGGTCCCGCACCTCCTCCGGCGTCAGTGCCAGATCGAAGATCCCGTCGTTCACACCCATGAACAGACGGGACAGCCCGTCAGCCCGCACGGTGAAGATTTCGCCGGTCGTCACGCAGGACTCGTGCGCCAGGTATGCCACGACGTCGCTGAGCATCTCGGGATCACCCGCAGGCGCAGGGACCACCATGTTCACCATCACGTCGTGGTCGGGACCCTCGCATTTCAAGATGTTCATCACCCCGACGAGTCCCATGCTGACGACGGTGTTTCCTTCCGCCACGTCGTCGGCGACCGTCGTACCCAACGCGGACGACAGCACGATCCGCCCGTAGCGGCGTTCGCGCATGTGGACCCAGGCAGCCTGGGACAACCAGTAGCCCCCGAAGAGGCCCGCCAGCAGCCCAACCGGCTCTGTGTCGCTCAGAAGTGCTTCCGAGGACCCGGCGTCAGACGCCCGACCCGATTGGAGAACCAGGACGTCCACGCCGCCGAAGCTGTTGACCGCCGCCTCTATAACAGCCTGCGCCCCTTCGGGCGTGTCCACGATGTCGCTGTTCGGTATGGCTGCGCCGCCGCGTTCTTCGATTTCCTTCGCCACCTGGATGGCCTCAGCGGCCTCGGCGTCGTTCACCACGACCAACGCGCCGCGTGCTGCGAGCAGTTGGGCGTAGCGGCGCCCGAATGCGCTTCCGGCACCCGTGACAATTGCCACCCTGCCGTCGAATCGGATCTCGGTCATGCGTCCTCCAGTGCGAGGGTCTCCCCGGAGCGTGCGATCTCCTTGGCCCATGTGTAGTCCGCCTTCCCCGACGGCGAGCGGGGCACCTTGTCCACGAGGAACATCCGACGGGGAACCTTATGCCCGGCCAGATGGTCCCGGCAGTGGCGCTGGACCTCGTCGAGCGTGAGCAGGGGATCTCCGGTCACCGGCTCCACCACCGCCGCCACCCGTTCGCCGAAACGCGGATCGGGCACGCCGACGACGACCGCGTCGACAATCCGTTCGTACCCCTTGAGCACCGCCTCCACCTCTTCGGGATAGACCTTCTCGCCACCGGTGTTGATGCACAGAGTGCCCCGTCCGAGTAGGCGGATAGTCGAGTCGGACTCGATGCTCGCCATGTCCCCGGGCAATGCCCAACGCACGCCGTCGACAGTGACAAACGTCCGCGCCGTCTTCTCCGGGTCGTTGTAGTACCCGACAGGGACGCGGCCCATGGTGGCCAGCCTTCCCACCACACCCGATCCCGGTGCGACCGGACGCAGATCGTCGTCGAAAATGGTCGTCCTCTGGTCTGCGGTGAAACGCAAGGTCTCAGCCGGTCCCTGCCCGCGGACCGTGGTGGAGATCGCCTGGGCCGGGGACTCGGACGAACCGATGGCCTCGACGATCATTGCGGCCGCGGGAAATCCGACGAGGAGGCGGTCCTTGACGTCGCCCGACATGATGCTGCCCCCGGAACCGAGCATCAGGACCGACGACGTATCGAAGCGGCCCGGATTGGCCTCGAGCGTCTCGACCAGTGGCAGGCCCATCGAGTCCCCGACGATCGTCAACATGGTGACGCCTTCGCGTTCCACGATCGCCAACACCGTCTCCGCCTCCATCTGACGGCTCGGGTGCAGCACGATGAGGCCGCCGCTCAACATCGCTCCCCACGCCGACCAGTGCCCGCTGACGTGCATCAACGGACCGAGCGCGTAGGAGACGTACATGTCAGGGACCTCGACACCGGCGTCGGCGAGCGCCCGCAGTCGCGGGTGCACCGGCGCGACGGCATTCTCGGCGACATCTTCGGGCTTCACCACCTCGACGCCCGGCGTCATCGTGGCAAAGAAGATGTCCTCTTGTCGCCAGACGACTCCTTTGGGCTTTCCGGTCGTGCCACCGGTATAGGCGATGTAGGCATCGTCGCCCGACCGAAGACCGAAATCCGACACCGGGGAGTTGGCGGCCAACAGGTCCTCATACGGCGTGGCGTCGGGCAGGAGCGATCCGCCAGTCGGCACCGTCTTCGACAACGATCAGGTGTTGCAGACGGGGGAGCCGATCCAAAATGGCGGCGACGACCGGCGCGAACGACGCCTCGAGCACGAGTGCCACAAGGTCGGCGTTGTCGAAGAGATAGAACAGCTCGTCCGCGACGTAGCGATAGTTGACGTTGATGGGAACCGCGCGGATCTTGTACGAAGCCACCATCGTCTCGAGGTACTCCGGCCGGCTGTACATGAAGACGCCGACATGGTTGGTCGGCCCCACTCCCAATGAGGCCAGTCCGTTCGCCAAGCGTGTCGCACGCTCGTCGAGCTGCCGGAAGGTCAGCCTGGTGTCGCCCCAGATGATGGCTTCACGCTCGGGTACCCGAGCCGCCACGCATTCAAAGAGATCGGCCAGGTTGAAGTCCATGTATCCCCCTCGTCCGCACACCTCGACGGTACCGGATCGTTCTTCTACGAGCAGAGGTATTCGTCGATGACCTCGTGCATGTGGATGACGTTGTGCTCTTGGCGCGGGTTGAGGCGCAACCCGGTGCAGCCGCGTGAGCGCATGCCGGCTTGGACGTGGGCCATGTTGGCGTAGTCCTGGTTGGTGACGAGCCCCCAGTCCTTGGCCGCCCAGTCGGGGTAGAACTTGCGCTCGCACATCTGACGGTCCTCGTCGGGGGCGACCCACTCGAGGGTCCACAGGTCCTTGATGGCGCTGTGGGGGTCGAGGCCGTTGGGGCGGGTGCGGAACAAGGTGGTCGAGCCGGGGTAGATGGGGCCGACCACGTTGGGGAAGAAGTGCACGTCGTCGGTCATGAGGAGCTGCTCGTCGCTCAGGTGGCCCAGGTCGATCCCCTTGTTGCGCAGCATCTGGACCCGCAGCTCGTTGTAGGCGTCCATGGCCGTGGTGCCCTCGGGCAGGGGCTTGTCTTTGAGGTCGAGCACCTTTTGGCGCTCCTCTTTGAGGAACAGACCCCCGAGCTCGTCGATCATGACGGCCAACAGCTCGCGCTCGTCGTAGTCGCCCGGTCCGAGGCCCAGGCGTGGGCTCGGGCGGATCTCGTGCTTGACCTGGCCCATGGCGCCCATGTGGTTGTGCTTGCCGAGCGCCCCGTACTGCAAGTTGGTGTCGTCGGTCCAGCGCAAGAGCTGGGGGTGGGTCCCTTGGACGTGATAGCCCTCGTTGAAGGCGTCGAGGGCACTCTTCCAGTTGGCCGGGATGATGACGGTGCGATAGGAGCGAAAGCGCATCTTGTCGAACCCGTAGGGAGCGAGCAGGGCCGGGAGCGGGCCGAGGAACGACTCGAGCGACTCGGAGTCCGGATCCATGTTGATGAAGACGAAGCCACCCCAGCGCCCGACCTTGATCTGGTTCAAGCAGACCTCGGCGTCGGTCATCGACTCGGGGAAGTCGAAGCGGTCGACCACCTCTTTGTTGGTGCCGTCGAGCTCGAAGCGCCAGGCGTGGAAGCGGCAGCGGATCTCCCCGGTGGCGAAGTTACCCACGCCCGCGGCCAGCCGGGTGCCCTTGTGCGGGCAGGTGTTGTAGAAGGCCCGGATGGTCCCGGGGTCGCTCCGGGTGACCAGGATCGACTGGTCGCCGATGATGTACTCGAGGTAGTCGCCGACGTTGGGCACTTCTTCTTCCCGGCACGCCATCTGCCACACCCGGGGCCAGAGCCGCTCCATCTCGAGGTCGAAGAACTCCTGGGAGACGTAGCGCTCCTTGGGAATGATGTTGGCCTGCGTGGTGGGCACCAGGTCCCCCTCGCGGCTGAGCGTCATCACCATCGGGCTTTACCCTCCCCTTCGGCCCACGCGGCCTCTTTACTCTGACTCTAGAATACCAGAATGCTATTCTCGCCCCCGGTGCCCCGAGGGGACGCGGGGTGGCGGAATCGGGTCACACGGGCACAACGGAGATCTGGAGGATCAGGGGGGTGAACCTGCCGAGGCTGGACAACCGGGTGGCCTTTGTCGCCGGGGCGAGCCGCGGCATCGGCCGCGACATTTCGATGGCACTGGCGCGGGCCGGAGCCTCGGTTGGCGTCGCCGCGCGTACCGAGGAACCGGGCAAACTGGCCGGCACGATCCACTCCGTGGCCGACGCGATCGTCGCCGGGGGCGGCAGGGCCCTCCCCGTCGTCTGTGACGTCACCGACGAGGCGTCCGTCCAGGGCGCCGTCGACCGGGTCACCGCCGAGCTCGGGCCGATCGACATTCTGGTGGCCAACGCGGGCGCTCTGTGGATGGGAACGACCCTCGACACCCCCCTCAAGCGCTGGGAGCTGTGCCTCCGGGTGAACCTCACGGGCACGTTCCTCGTCACGCGGGCCGTACTGCCCTCGGTCATGGAGCACAAGCGCGGCTCGCTCATCGCCATCACGACGACAGGCGTCTTCCAGACCGAGCTGGGCTCCAACGCCTACTGGGTCTCCAAAGCCGGGATCGAGCGCTACTACGGCGGTCTCGCAACGGAAATGGCCCCGTACGATGTCGCGGTGAACTGCCTGGCCCCACGCAAGGTGGTCATGACCGAGGGTGCTGTCGCCGGAGGGATCGACGTCCGCCCCGAGATGATCGAGCCACCCGAGGCCATCGGCGCCGCCGCCGTCTACCTGGCCGGGCAGACGGCGCACACCCTCACCGGCACGGTGCAGTACTCGCTCGACCTGCTCGAGGAGATCGGCCACTCCGTCACCGCCGCGGGAGCGGGCACCCCGTCATGAGGTCCGTGGGGACGACCACTGCAGGCTCGCGCAGAACAAGGAGGAGACGCTCATGAAACCAATCCGTGTCGGGGGCGAGAACGTCTTTCCCGACGAGGTCGAAGGCGTGCTCTGCTACCACCCCGCGATCGCCGCCGCGGCCGTCATCGGCATGCCGGACGGGAGAAACGGCGAAGTCCTCGTCGCCCTGGTGGCGCCGAAACCCGGGCAGACCGCACCGAGCGCGGAGGAGGTGCGGCAGTTCTTGATCGGTCGCCTCAGCGGATTCAAGGTGCCACACGACGTCTTGAGTGTCGATGTGATCGAGCGCGAAGGCAGGCGGGTGGACTACGAGTGGGCGCGCACCACGGCCACGGCGCTGCTTGCATCACCCAGCGCCCCGTGACCGGCGGCCCGCTTCCCGGCCTCGAGGGGCTACGCGTCCTCGACCTGTCCGATGACGTCGCGGGTGCGTATTGCGCCAAGCTCCTGAGCGACGCCGGAGCCTCGGTGACGCGGGTCGAACATCCGGGCGGCCACAGCCTGCGCCGCTGGTCCGTGAACGGTGACCTGGGAAGCGACGGCGACAGCGACGGTGCCCTCTTCCGGTACCTTGCCGCATCGCACGAGAGCGTGGTCCTCGACCCCGGGGCTCCGGGTTCCGCCGCGACGGTGGATGCGCTCGCGGCCGCCGCCGATGTGGTCATCATCTCGACCTTCGGTGGACATGGCGCGACGACCGCGCCCACCGTGGATCCATTCGCCCTCCAGAGCGCCCACCCCGAACTGGTCGTGGTCAACCTCTCGGCCTTCGGCCTGACCGGCCCCCGCGCCTCGGAGCAATCATCGGAGTTCCTCGTCCAGGCGCTGTCGGGTTCCCTGCACAACCACGGCAGTGCCGAAGGCCTCCCCCTGGCCGTGGGAGGAGCGCTGGCCGAGTGGTCCGTCGGAACCTACGGGGCCCTGGGCGCGGTCAGCGCCCTGACCGCGCGTCGCCGCTCGGGCCTCGGTGACCTCGTGGACATCTCGGCCCTCGAGAGCCTCACCATCACCTTCATCTGCTACCCCTCGGTGGCGGCGAGCATGCCCGGTGGCGAGCGTCGGCGTTCGACCTACACCATGACGCCGAGCATCGAACCGTGCAGCGACGGCTATGTCGGGATGGCAACCATCACGATGGCGCAGTGGAAGACCTTCCTCGAAATGATCGAACGTCCGGATCTGGCGGACGACGACTCGCTGCAGGCTTTGCCCGAACGTCGGCGACCGGACGTCCTGAAAGCCATCACCGACTGGACGGGAGCGCACACCGTCGACGAGGTCGTACAGATCGGGTCGATGTACCGGATTCCGACGGTACCGCTCGGCAACGGGAAGATCTTCCCCCACCTCGAACAGGTGGAGAAGCGCGAGCTCTACGGCGTGAACCCACGCGGGGGCTTCCCGCACCCGCGCCCTCCCTTCCGTTCCAGCGCCACCGCGCGCCGGTCCCCGGGGTCGGCACCCACACTCGATGCGCGCCGCCCGGCCGCAGAAGCTCTGGCTGACCGACCGCGCGTCGCCGACACCGCGGCACGCCCCTTCATGCCGGCCGGCGCACCGGACGCAGCATCCGGGCTCCCGCTCGAAGGGGTGCGGGTGCTCGACTTCACCGCCTTCCTGGCCGGCCCCATGTGCACGCAGTACCTGGCATGCCTGGGCGCCGACGTGATCAAGGTGGAGTCGCTGCAACGGCCCGACCCGATGCGCTTCAGTGTCCTGGTGGAGGCTTCGGTCGAGCAGTGGTACGAGCAAGGCAGCATCTATCAATCGGCCAACTTGAACAAGCGCGGCGTGACACTGAACCTCTCGGATCCTCGAGGACGCGACATCGCGTTGCGTCTTGCCGCCACGGCCGACGTGGTGATCGAGAACTTCACGCCACGCGTCATGGAGCAGTTCGGCCTGACCTACGACGATCTCCGTGGTGTCAATCCCGACATCATCATGATGCGGATGCCCGGTTTCGGCCTGGAAGGCCCGTGGCGCGACCGTCCGGGGTTCGCTGCCTCCATGGAACAGGTGTCGGGTCTGGCGTGGATCACCGGCTACACCGACAGCCTGCCGACCATTCCGGGAATCTGCGACCCCTTGGCAGGGATGCATGCGGCGTTCGCGATACTCACCGCGCTCGAACACCGGGCGCGCACCGGCGAGGGACAGCAGATAGAGCAGGCCATGATCGACCTTGCGGGCAATTTGAACATCGAGCAGGTGCTCGAGCACTCGGCCTACGGGCATCTGATGGAACGCCTCGGCAACGGCCAGCCGGGCACCGCCCATCAGGGCGTCTACGCCACCATCGAACCCGAACAATGGGTTGCCCTCCGGATTGCGACCGATGAGGACTGGCAGGCCCTCCGCGCGGCGCTGGGCACCCCGGAGTGGTCACTCGATCCTGCGCTCGACACCGCGCAGGGCCGCAGTGACGCTGTCGAACGTCTCACGGCCGAACTCACGTCATGGTTCGCCGCGCAGAGCCAGAAGGACGCGCTGTCAGCGTTGCGGGCGGCGGGCGTGCCGGCCGAGCCGGTGATCCACTCCTATGACGTCGACCTCGACGACCAGATGAACGCCCGCGGCTTCTGGGAGGACGTCACCCACCCCGTCGTGGGCACCAAGCGCTTTCCCGCCTGGCCGATCGTCGCCACCTCGCGCCGGTCGCCGTGGTTCCGCCTCCCTGCACCCCTCCTCGGAGAGCACAACGACGAGGTCCTCTCCAGCGTGGGTGTGACCACCGAAGAGCTCGACGCGCTGCGGGCGGACGCCGTGATCGGCACGAGGCCCTCCGGCCTCTGATGCAGCCGGCCGGGTCGCCGGCGCCCGGATCAATGGGCGCGGCTGATCTTGCTGAAGTCGAAGCTCACGAGCCGGTCGACGCGCAACCCGACTTCGGTCCACTCCTCCGCTCCTTCACCCGCGGGCGGATCAACGAAGAAGCGAGTGGGACCATGGGCCATCACCCCGCGGATCTTGTCGTACGACGGGAACTCCTCGACGGTGGCGGCAGCGGCCGATCCTTCCGCCAGGTCGACCAAGGACGGCGACGATCGGGGCACCGTCAAGTGCAGGACACCGCGCCCCACGGTGGAGCGGACAGGGCGCCCCCTGGGGGTTCCTTCTCCGTCCACGGTGCCGAGAACGGCAACCTTCTTCTGCCGCAAGAATGCCACCGCCTCTTCTGCCGTCATCGCGATGCGCGAGGGGACCAACGCCCCGGCGAGGGCCGCCGGGTCGGGCGCGAGCTCACCCGGCAGGGTCGCGGGGCTCGGCGCCAGCGGTTCGCACACCGTCCACTCCTCGGGGATCACGCGCAAGTAGATCCGCTTCCCCGAGGCGACGTTCTCACGGACGCGCGCCAAGTCGGCCGCGTCCATCACCTCGCCATTGTCGTCGACACCGAGAATCGAATCGGGTATGTCCGCCAGATCCAGGACCACGGCGGTGCCGCGACACTCCAGGGCGAAATAGGACGGGTCGTCGTCGGCCGATGTGACGACGCAGGCGACCCGCGGGTGGCGAAGGAGGTTGCGGACCTTTGCGCTCTTGCGGTAGGTGTTGAAATGAAGAGCGCCGTCGGCCCACAAGGGGGTCAACGGATGCGTGGTCGGGCTCCCGTCCCGGCGCCGGGTGACGAGGAAACCCCGACCAACCGATTCCAGAAATGTCTCGAGTCCGGGGCTCAACTCCGGAGTGTTCCCTGCGGTCGTCATGTGCGGATCCTCACAGCTCGGGGACGGTGCCGGTGATATCGGTGGTCGGCCCAGCCTTGGCCACCAGGTCCGGAATGACGTCGGTGAGCTCCGCAGGATCCCACCGCGCCCTTTTGTCGACGCTCGGTCCTGCCCGCCATCCTTCAGCCACGCTGATGTAGCCCCCGTGCACGTTGAAGATGCGACCGGTCACGTCCCGAGAGGCAGCACTCCCCAACCAGACCACCAGCGGCGACACGTTCTCCGATGCCAGAGGGTTGAATCCCTCGGCAAACCGACTCGTCACCTCCTGACCGAAAGGAAGGTCCTCGTTCATCCGGGTGAGCGCCATCGGCGCGATGGCATTCACCGTCACCCCGTACCGGGCGAGCTCGAGAGCAGCGATCACCGCAAAGGCGGCAATTCCGGCCTTTGCCGCCCCATAGTTGATCTGGCCGGCATTCCCGTAGAGACCGGTGGCCGAGCTGGTGCAGACGACACGGCCCTCGTTCTGCTCCCCCGCTTTCGCCCGCTCGCGCCAGTGGACGGCGGCCCAGCGGGTGGGTGCGAAGGTGCCCTTCAGGTGCACCCGCGACACAGCGTCCCAGTCGCTGTCGGTCATGTTGACGAGCATGCGGTCGCGCAGGATCCCGGCGTTGTTCACGAGAGTGTCGATCGTCCCGAAGGTCTCCACGGCATGTCCGATCAGACGCCGGGCACCGTCCCAATCGGAGGCGTCATCGCCGTTGGCCACCGCCTCGCCACCCATCGACCGGATCTCCTCGACCACGTCGGCCGCCGGGCCGCTCGAACTGCCCTCGCCGTCCATCGCCACGCCGAGGTCGTTGACGACGACCCTGGCCCCCTGGCGGGCGAACTCGAGGGCATGGCTCCGCCCGAGGCCCCGTCCGGCACCCGTGATGACCACGACCCTTCCTTCACATATTCCACTCATTGCGTCCTCCTCGATCAAGCGTTGCCGTGTCGTGCGATGCCTCTCAGCGCGGCGGCCCGGCTTGGGTGAATGCCGTGCCCGGAGGGTCGACGGCCCAGGCCGGCGACTCGCCCCATGCATCCTCGTAGACCAACTCGTGCAATGGCCGCCGACGAACCGGTCCGTGCCGTCCGGCGGGGCGACCCAGGGCGATCGTCGCCGCCATGAAGACGTGCTCGGGAATGTCGAGCAACGTGCGCAGCTCCGGCTCGACCATGGCGTGCCACCCGGTGAGCACTCCTCCATATCCCAACGCCCTGGCGGCCAGGAGGAGGTTCTGGCAGGCCGGATAGATGGACGCCCCTTCGGTGGGCGTGGGATCCCGGTAACGTTCGAGGCAGGGCAGGACGACCACCGGGATGCGCTCGAAGTCCGCGACGAACTGTGTCATCGTGGTCGCCAGTCGGGCTTTGGGCGAGGTCGCGACCGTGCCGCTGCCTGTGTCGTAGCGATCCGTCTCCCGTTTGGCTCCCCACGCCCGTCGCGCACCTTCACCGATCAGCCGACGCGCCTTTTGGGCCCGGGGTCCGTCGCGCAACACCAGGAACCGGAACGGTTGACGGTTGGACCCACTGGGCGCCCGCGTCGCCGCGAACAACATGGCGGCCAACGCATCGTCGGGAATTGGCTCCGGCGTAAAGCGCCGAATGGCGCGCGTCGTGGCGATTCCCTCGAGGAGCCCGAGTGCATTGTCGTCGTCGGTCACGTCTGTCCCCACTCCACTTCGCCGTTGCCACGACCGGCCCCACCAGGATCGCACCTCCGGGCAGGCCTGGTCGCAACGGAACGCCCAGCGGAACGTCCAGGAGCGTGCAGCTCAGGTTCCGGTCGGGGCTGCTGCGAGAAATCCGAGCCGGCCCTGGTCGATGACGACGTCGCCGGATTGGGTCTCGGTCCGGAACACAGCCACTCCGTCCGAGACGACCCATGCCCGGACCGTCAACGTGTCCCCGGGCCAGACCGGCTTCGAGAAACGCCCGTTCATCGACACGAAACGAGCCGGGTCGGACCCGCAGAGCCCATGGAGGAGGAGTCGTCCCGTAAACCCGTACGTGCACAGGCCGTGAAGGATCGGCACGTCGAACCCGGCGCGCTTGGCGAACTGGGGGTCTGAGTGCAGAGGATTGTGGTCGCCCGACAGGCGGTACAGCAGCGCCTGATCGCGCCGGGTCTCTACGTGCAGGACATGGTCGGGCTCGCGTTCGGGGGGAGTATTCGCACCGCCGGAAGGACCGCGCTCCCCGCCGAATCCCCCACCGCCGCGGAGGAACAGCGACGACGTCGTGGTGAACCGCCACTCGCCCGTGACCGCATCGACCGAGCGGCTCTCCACCGCGACGACGGCACCCGCACCTTTGTCATAGATGCCCGCCAAGCGGCTTGTCGTACGGATGCGGCCCTCGGAAGGGAGCGGCCCGGCCAGCTCGATCCCTTGCTCGCCGTGCACGGCCATGGTGGCGTCGACGGAGCCGGCCAGCCCGAATGCGGCCCCTCCGGTGGCGAGCACGACACCGAATGTGGGGAGGACCTTCTGCGCCGACCCCACTGCTGTTCTCCGTGGTGAATTCGAGCTCGGACCCCACCGGGTCGGCAACGCCCGCACCGACACCGAGCGCGTAGAGCAAGGCGTCGTTCGACGTCCATGCCTCTTCGGTCGGGGCGGCCTCCTGCCCCACTGCATCGAGATTCCAGGTCACGAGTGCCGTGCTCCGCGTCTACTTGAAGCCGCCGCCGTCGACCACGATCCGCTGCCCGGTGATATTGGAGGCGGCATCGCTGACGAGGAAGCGCACGGCATTGGCCGTGTCTTCGGGCTCGCACACCCGCCCCAGGGGAAAACGGTCGTTGAGGTCGTGGATCTCGTCGACCTTCATGGCGGCTTTCACGAGCCGCCGTCCCATCTCCGTGTTCGAGAGCCCGGGAACCACGATGTTCACATGGATGCCGTTCCGAGCCTCTTCCTTGGCCAGCGTCAGTGCCAACGACTCCTGTGCCGCCTTCGCCATGTTGTAGTTGGCCGCGTACGGATCGTTCGTGATCGCCGAGTTGCTCGAGATCATCACGATGTCGCCCCGGGGCTGTTCCCGCATGCTGGGAAGCACGAGTTGGCTCATGTAGTGCGACCCGAAGGCCATGGTGCCGATGACCCGGTCGAGCTCCTCGGGCGGAGTCATGGCGACCGGTGTCCCCCGGTTGGTGACGCCGGCGTTGTTCACCAGGATGTCGACGTGCCCGAAGTCCGCCAGAACCTGATCGACCACCGCACGACATTCGTCGAAGGACGCCACCGACCCTTGATAGGCCGCGGCCTTTCCGCCGAGGGCTTCGATGTCGGCGACGGTCTGCTGTGCCGCCTCCTCGTCCTTGCGGAAATTCACCGCGACCTGCGCACCGTCGGCGCCAAGCCCGAGACAGATGGCGCGGCCGATACCCCGTCCTCCACCAGTGACGATTGCTACACGGCCTTCCAGACTCATCGGTACTGCTCCTTTCGTCGAAACCAGAGAGATGCCCGCGGCGTCACGCGTTCGCCCCGGGGAAGACGTCGCCTCCCCGCTCGGGGCCACGTCGACCATGGTGCATCCATGTCACAGCAGGATCCCCGGGTCCCGGCGCAACTCCTGCCGGGCCATGGCCTCGAACATGCCGGAGAAATCGTTCCCACGGAAGAGCTCGGCATAGCGCCACGCCACCTCCGGATCCATCGGCACGCCGCCGCCTGCTGCGGCAACCCGATAGGCCTGCCTGCACCGCCACTCGAAGGACGTGGCGCGCAGATAGAGCTGTCGAATGCTCTCCCCCACGATGAGAACCCCGTGATGCGCCAGGAGTGCGATCTCGGCATCCCCCATGGCGTCGACCACCGCGCGGGCGTTGGAGACCTGATCCACCGCTCCTTCGTACTCGCTGTAGACGGCCACCTTGGCGTTGGTGAACGCCCCCGTTTGGTCGTAGACCTCGGGAGCGCGACCAATGTCGGCCCACAATGTCCCGTATTCGGGATGGTTGTGCAGAGCGATGGTCACCTGGCGGGCCCGGTGCAGCTCGAGGTGCACCTGAATAGCGGGCGTGATGGTCCATTTCCCGCCGAGAAGGTTCCCGTCCTCGTCCATCGACATGATGTCGCTGGCCTGCAGCTCACCCCAGACCAAGCCGTACGGATTGACGAGAAACGTCCCGTCGGGCTGGCGATAGGTGATGTGCCCCGCCAAGTGGTCGTTGTACCCCTCGCGCGAGAGGATCCGGGCCAACAGGGCCAGTTCCTGGGCCGGTGTGAGCTCAGGGAACGCCGGAGCAATTGGGCGGTCCTGGCTTGCGATGTACAACCCGTCACGCTTGAAGGTGACCGTCATCTCAGCGGGCCACCCGCGCCGCGACCGCCTCGAGGCGGGGCCCGTAGAGACCGAGGGCATTCGAGGAGAACAACTTCTGTTCGAGCTCGGCACCGAGGCCCCGGTCCTGCACCGTCTTGATGACGCCGGGGTACGACGCATCGAAGTGCGGGTAGTCGGAGGCAAAGCAGATGTTGTCGGCCCAGCCCTGCCGGCACGCCTCTTCCAGGCCGGGCTCCCCGATCTCGAACGTGAGCCACGTCCGCTTGTTCACGAGCCCATGGGGATCGCCCCCCAGGAAGTCGTCGGGCGCGAATTCGTAGTGCTCCTCGATGCGATCGAGCCAGGTCGGCGCCCAGCCACACCCCGCCTCCATGAAGCCCAGACGGAGACCTTCGAACCGGTCCTGAATGCCCATCACCGTCGTGATCAACATTGCGGTCATCTGTTCGAAGACGTGGCTCGAGACATGGCAGGCGGCGTAGCACGGCATGCGATCCTGCCCGACAGTGTCGATCCCATGGATATAGGCCTCATGGAACGCGATCGGCACGTCGAGCTCCGCCGCGGTCCGCCACAGCACGTCGTAGGCCGGGTCGTCGATGGTACGGCCGGCGATGCGGTTCGGCCGGATGATCCCCCCGACAAAGCCGTAGCTGTTCACCGCGCGGTCCAGCTCTCCGGCGGCCAACTCGGGGTCCTGCTGCGGGAGCAGCGCCATGCCGATCAGTCGATCGGGAGCGTGCGCACAGTACTCAGCCAGCCAGTCGTTGTAGGCCCGGCAGAGTGCCTGCGCCACATCGGGCCGCTCGAAGAGGAAGAACAGTTGGCCCGCGCTCGTGAAGAGCACTGCGAGGTCGATGCCCTCGGCGTCGAGCACCTCGATGCGGACCTTCGGGTCGCGCCCGCCCTCCTGACGCACCCCGCCGGCCGACGTGTGGTTCTCATTGCCGCGGGGAAACGGGAACGGCATCACCCATGGTCTGCCTTCAATGAACCGGGGCGCGCCCGGCTCCTTCGGCACGACATCGGCGGCGACCGCACGCAGGTGATCAGGAACTGCTTTGACGAGTTGGGCCAGATCCTCTTCGACATGCCCATCGGCGTCGATGATCAGCGTTGATGCCGCCACGGCCCCCCTTTTTGGCTCAGGAGCTTGACTCCCAATACTAAGAACACTATTCCGAGCCCGTGCAAATGTAAATACCGGACGACGCTCGACGGCCGGTGGCGACCACCTAGACCGCGGGACGTGCCTGCTTCGGTCCCGACGCCCCGTTACTGCGCCGCGACACGAGGTGATGATCGGCGTGGAGGCTGCCGACCTCGGCGCCCAGGCCGCTCAAGATGAAATCCACCAGGAATTCGATGTCCTCTTCCGAAGGCACCCGGCGGCGCAGGACATGGGTCTCCGCCGTGGAGCCCGCGAGTCGGAAGATGGTCATGGCCGTCCTCTTCGAATCGGTCGGCCGAACGGTGCCCTCCTCCTCCGCCAGTTCGATGGCTGCAACGAGCGGCTCCGTCAGGAGCTGATTCAAGCGGTCGCATTCCTCGGGATATTCGGCCTGGAGTTCGTGGCTGTTCATCATGACCCCGCGGGTCGCAGATGCATCGGCAGAGGCCGTGGCTTGGGACATGATCCCCACCACCCAGTTGCGAATTTTGCCGATTCCCGTATCCGCCTTCTCCGTCTGATGCTGCAGGTACGTGACGAGCTCCCGCTGCCCATCGTCGAGAATGGCCAGGAACAGCTCACTCTTGCTCCGAAAATGCTTGTAAAAGGCCTGGTTCGAAAGACCCGCCTCACGGACGATGTCACTGACCTTGGGGTTGGTCGTCTGCAGCCGGTCCATCACCGCGACGGCGGCCCGAATCAGTCTGGTGACCTCGTCGATGTACGTCGAGTATCGACTGGCCAGCGTCCGTTCAACCGACCGGACCACAAGCGGCCGTTCCGCGTCGCCCAAAGGAGGGATCGTAGACACAAGGACTGCAACTGTAGACCCCTGTAGACGTGGCACGCAGACTCTTTCGTGCCGTGCAAAACGGCGCGGCTCAGCGCACGAGATCCTTGAATGCGACGTCCTTGTCGGCCCGGATGTCACCCGGCAGCCCCAGCACCCGTTCCCCGATGATGTTGCGCTGGATCTCATCGCTTCCCGCGGCAATCCGGAACGACGGGGCACTCAGGAACTGCTGCTGCCAGTAGCCATTCCCCGGCGTGGCGTCGCCCGTCAGCATCCCTACGGGTCCCTGCAACGCGATGGTCAGCTCTGCCGTCTCTTTCGCACTCAGTGCGAAGAGAAGCTTGGCCACCGAGGTCTCTGGGGACGACATGCCCTTGCTCAGGGCCGTTTGAATGCGAAAACCCAAATACCGGGAGATCTCGGTGTTGATGAAACAACGAGCCAGTCCTTGCCGCATGACGGGGTCGGTGGTCGACCCGCACTCGCGGGCCAACTGGAGGATCTGCGGAAAACTCGACGTCCCACCGCCAGAGCTGCGTTCGTTGGCCAGCGTCGTCATGGTGGCGCGCCAGCCCCCGTTCACTTCGCCGACCACATTGGCCGCCGGCACCCGCACATCTGTGAAGAAGACCTCGTTGAACGTGGCGCCGCCCGTCATTTGGCGCAACGGTCGCACCTCGACGCCGGGGCTGTGCATGTCGAGAAGGAAGAATGTGATCCCTCGGTGCTTCGGCACGTCGGGGTCCGTCCGGGCCAGCAGGATCCCCATGTCCGAATGGTGTGCGCCGGAACTCCACACCTTTTGGCCGTTGACCACCCATTCGTCACCGTCCCGTACGGCCCGTGTCGAGAGGCTCGCCAGGTCGGAACCGGCACCCGGCTCGCTGAACAGCTGACACCAGACCTCCTCACCCCGCAGCATGGCGGGCAGGTACCGTCGCCGTTGCTCGTCGGTGCCGTGCCCGATGATCGTCGGGCCGGCCATGCCGATGCCGACGGCGAAGAGGCTCGAAGCCACGTCGAACTTCGCCTCCTCCTGCCGGAAGATCATGTTCTCGACGAACGTACCGCCCCGACCTCCGAACTCGACCGGCCAGGTGATCCCGGCATACCCACCCTCGTAGATGAGGTGTTGCCACTGCTTGCCCTCTTTGACGAAAATGTCGTCGAAGTCATAGAAGGAGTGCGACGTCGAGAGCTGACCAGGGTCCCTCTCGCGGGCGTTGGCCTTCATCCAGGCGTGGACCTCGGCGCGGAACGCTGCTTCTTCCTCGGTGTCATCGAAATCCATGGGTGCTCCTCGTCGGTCGGTCCCTACGCGTTCATGGGTGGGGAGCTCAGTCGGTGGCTCAGTCGATAGGTGGGCTCGGTCTGTGGCTGGGCTCAGTCGGTGGCTGGGCGCCAGAACGGGAGGCCGACGTCGTCGGCTGCCTTGAGCAGCAGCACCTCGAGTGCCATGCCGACCTCGAGCTGATCAATGTCGCAATCGACGATGTTGCTCATCATCCTGACGCCCTCGTCGAGTTCGACGATCCCCACCACATAGGGGGAGAGCGCGGCAAACGCCGGGGAGCGATTCTGCCGGATGACGGTGTAGGTGTGGAGCGTTCCGCGTCCCGACGCGTCAACCCACTCCGTCTCGCCGGCACACGCCGTGCACAATGATCGGGGATAGAACTGGTGAGCGCCGCACGCCGTGCAGCGTTGGACGACCAGCTTGCCCTCAGCCGCACTCTGCCAGTAGTAGCGCGAGGCGTTGTCGGGGGCCGGGAGCGCCCGGAGCCCGATGGTTTCCTGCAGGCCTTCGATGCTCATGACTTGCCCTCCTTACCCAGAATGACCGTACCGATGCAGGAGAGGGATCCCCCCGAACCGCATGCCACCGCCAACTCGCAATCGGGCACCTGCGACTCGCCACCCTCGCCGCGTAATTGGCGCACTGCTTCGTTGATCAGGAAGATCCCACGCATTCCGGGGTGGCAGGCCGACAGGCCACCCCCATCGGTGTTCATGGGCTGCTTCCCGCCGCGCCGGAGCACGCCCGAATCGACGAACGCGCCACCCTCCCCCTTCTTGCAGAACCCCATGTCCTCGAGGAGCATCAACACGGTGATCGTGAAGCTGTCGTAGACCTGGATGGTGTCGATGTCCTGCGGGCGCACGCCGGCCCTGGCGAACGCCTCCGGCCCACATTGCGCCGCCGCTGTCGTCGTGAAATCGGGCATCTGGCTGATCGTCCAGTGACTCTGTGCCGCAGCAGAGCCGAGAACGTACACCGGCGGTTTGGCCAGGTCGCGTGCCCGCTCCTTGGTCGTCATGATGAAAGCGCCCCCACCATCGGAGATCACGCAGCAGTCGAGCTTGTGCAGCGGATCGGCGATCATCCGCGAGTTGAGGACGTCGTCGACCGTGATCGGATCGCGGTACTGCGCGAACGGATTGAGACCCGCGAACTCGCGGACGCCGACGGCAATTTCGGCCAACTGCTCCGAGGTCGTCCCATACTCGTGCATGTGACGACGGGCCGCCATGGCATAGCCGCCTGCGAGTACATTGCCCCAGGAGCTCTCGTAGGCCGACGGTCCCTGGACCCGTGTCGCACCCGAGGAGAACGTGCTCGTCCCGAGCATGCGCCCCACCCGCGACAACATGTCCGACCCGTAGGTCACGAGGACGACATCGCACAAACCCGTCTCGATGGCCGACGCCGCATGCTGCACATAGAACTCGAACGTGGAGCCGCCGACCGACGTCCCGTCGATCCAGCGGTGATTGATGCGCAGGTACTCGGCCATGTTCGGCGCGTCGTCGACATTGGAATTGAATCCCGTGCCGGCACACATGTAGCCATCGATGTCCGACTTCTCCAGTCCGCAATCGGCCAGAGCTCTGCGGAGGGCCATCGCATGATGGTCCATGGCGTCGAGCTCCGGTACGACCGGATAATCGCTCCAACCGATGCCAACGATGACGGGGTCACGCGATCCCATGCACTCTCCTTCGTCGATTCCATTGCTGTCGATTCCATTGCTGCCGCACAACATCGTGTGACCCGGCTCGGGCCCGTTCGCTACCGTGTGACCGTTCGCCAAGCACGGAGGGGGAGATTGTATGGTCAATGAGGCCGAGGGGGCGTCGAACGAGCGACGGGGTGGTCCGTTGACGGGCGTCCGCATCGTCGAGGTGGCGGGCCTGGGCGCGGGACCCTTCTGCGCCATGATGCTCGCCGACATGGGGGCCGATGTCGTCCGGGTGGACCGGCCCACGCCGGCGCCGTACGGCGGGGTGCTCGGCCGCAGCCGGAGGTCGATCGCCATCGACCTCAAGGCCGAGGCGGGTCTTTCCCTGCTGCTCGATCTGGTCGGGCGAGCCGACGGCCTCATCGAGGCATTTCGACCAGGCGTGGCCGAACGACTCGGGTTCGGGCCCGAGGCCTGCCACGCCTCGAACCCGAAGCTGATCTACGGACGTGCCACGGGCTGGGGACAGGAGGGACCCTGGCGGATGATGGCCGGGCACGACATCAACTACATCGCTCTCTCGGGCGTGCTCAGCATGGTGGGCCGCCCCGGGGGCGCTCCGGTGCCCCCGTTGAACCTCGTCGGTGACTTCGGCGGCGGCGGCATGATGCTGGCCTTCGGCATGGTCTGCGCCATGCTCGAATCGCGCGTCTCGGGAGTGGGCCAAGTGGTCGATGGCGCGATGATCGACGGGAGTGCCCTGCTGGCCACGATGTTCTTCGAGATGATGGCGCGCGGGATGTGGAGCGGTGCGCGCGGGACCAACGCCCTTGACGGCGGAGCTCCGTACTACGACTCCTATGAGACCTCCGACGGGAAGTGGGTCGCGGTCGGCGCTGTCGAAAGCCAGTTCTGGGCGGCCTTCGTGGAGCTCCTCGGCATCGGTGGACCTGATTTGCCCGAGCAGATGAACCCGGACACATGGCCGGAATTGCGGGAGCGGATCGCCGGCGCCATCGCTCGCCGGACCCGCGACGAATGGGCTGACCTGGCGGCCGGTACGGACACGTGCATCACGCCGGTCCTCACTCCGCTCGAAGCTCCCGACCATGCCCACAACCGGGAGCGTGCCGGCTACGTCATGGTGGGAGACTCGTTGCAGCCATCCCCGGCACCGCGCTTCTCGCGCACGCAGCCATCCGACCCCACCCCACCACCGACGGTCGGCGCCGACGCGCATGCGCTCCTGTCCAACTGGGGGTTCGGGAACGACGAGATCACACGCCTGGAACAGACCGGCGCCTACTCCCGCTTGCCCTGAGTGCGACGAAGGGTTCTTCACGTCGCCGGTCGCACTCCGGGCTTGCGCACGGTCACGTCGCCCCGCACCGCGTCTGGCAGGCAAGGCGGATGACCTTGCCCTCGTACCAGGAGCGCCCCGAGAAATCCTTCAGCGCTACCGCCTCGAGTGCAGTGGGCGGCTCGAGATTCTCCTCGCCCTCGATGACTTCGAAGAAGCAGGTGTGGCACTCCGCCAACCCGTGACAGACGGTGGGCCAGAACAGTCCCTGCCGCTCCGCTTCCGCCATCACGCTCTTGCCCTCGGCCACCTCGACGTCGATGCCCGACGGCTCGATGTGCACGGTTACCACACTCGTACCGGATCGTTCTTCTACGAGCAGAGGTATTCGTCGATGACCTCGTGCATGTGGATGACGTTGTGCTCTTGGCGCGGGTTGAGGCGCAACCCGGTGCAGCCGCGTGAGCGCATGCCGGCTTGGACGTGGGCCATGTTGGCGTAGTCCTGGTTGGTGACGAGCCCCCAGTCCTTGGCCGCCCAGTCGGGGTAGAACTTGCGCTCGCACATCTGACGGTCCTCGTCGGGGGCGACCCACTCGAGGGTCCACAGGTCCTTGATGGCGCTGTGGGGGTCGAGGCCGTTGGGGCGGGTGCGGAACAAGGTGGTCGAGCCGGGGTAGATGGGGCCGACCACGTTGGGGAAGAAGTGCACGTCGTCGGTCATGAGGAGCTGCTCGTCGCTCAGGTGGCCCAGGTCGATCCCCTTGTTGCGCAGCATCTGGACCCGCAGCTCGTTGTAGGCGTCCATGGCCGTGGTGCCCTCGGGCAGGGGCTTGTCTTTGAGGTCGAGCACCTTTTGGCGCTCCTCTTTGAGGAACAGACCCCCGAGCTCGTCGATCATGACGGCCAGCAGCTCGCGCTCGTCGTAGTCGCCCGGTCCGAGGCCCAGGCGCGGGCTCGGGCGGATCTCGTGCTTGACCTGGCCCATGGCGCCCATGTGGTTGTGCTTGCCGAGCGCCCCGTACTGCAAGTTGGTGTCGTCGGTCCAGCGCAAGAGCTGGGGGTGGGTCCCTTGGACGTGATAGCCCTCGTTGAAGGCGTCGAGGGCACTCTTCCAGTTGGCCGGGATGATGACGGTGCGATAGGAGCGAAAGCGCATCTTGTCGAACCCGTAGGGAGCGAGCAGGGCCGGGAGCGGGCCGAGGAACGACTCGAGCGACTCGGAGTCCGGATCCATGTTGATGAAGACGAAGCCACCCCAGCGCCCGACCTTGATCTGGTTCAAGCAGACCTCGGCGTCGGTCATCGACTCGGGGAAGTCGAAGCGGTCGACCACCTCTTTGTTGGTGCCGTCGAGCTCGAAGCGCCAGGCGTGGAAGCGGCAGCGGATCTCCCCGGTGGCGAAGTTACCCACGCCCGCGGCCAGCCGGGTGCCCTTGTGCGGGCAGGTGTTGTAGAAGGCCCGGATGGTCCCGGGGTCGCTCCGGGTGACCAGGATCGACTGGTCGCCGATGATGTACTCGAGGTAGTCGCCGACGTTGGGCACTTCTTCTTCCCGGCACGCCATCTGCCACACCCGGGGCCAGAGCCGCTCCATCTCGAGGTCGAAGAACTCCTGGGAGACGTAGCGCTCCTTGGGAATGATGTTGGCCTGCGTGGTGGGCACCAGGTCCCCCTCGCGGCTGAGCGTCATCACCATCGGGCTTCACCCTCCCCTTCGGCCCACGCGGCCTCTTTACTCTGACTCTAGAATACCAGAATGCTATTCTCGCCCCCGGTGCCCCGAGGGGACGCGGGGTGAGCGAGCCCGGCTCCATCGACTGGGTTCTCAGCACCACTCGCACGGTCCGCCGCCGCCTCGATCTCGCCCGCCCGGTCGACCTGCAGGTCGTCAGGGAATGCCTCGAACTCGCGCTCCAGGCGCCCACCGGCGGGGACTTCCAGGGTTGGCGGTGGATCGTCGTCACGGATCCGACCGTCAAGAAGGGCGTGCGGGATCTCTACCTCGATGCACATGAGAAGGCATCGGGGGGCCGAAGGCCCGTCGAGGTGGTGGCGTCGGGCGACCGCATGCTCGACGGTGCCTGGCACCTGGCCACCAACCTCGACCGGGTGCCCGTTCTCGTCGTGGCCTGCATCAAGGGCAGGCTCACACCGACGAGCACTCCCGCCCAGGCCGCCGCCCTCTATGCATCGATCTATCCGGCCGTCTGGAGCCTGCAACTCGCACTGCGCAGCCGCGGGCTGACCTCGGCCATGACGACGGTCCACACGGAGCGCCATGAGGCGATGGCCGAGCTGCTGGGCATCCCCGACGGCGTCACCCAGGCCGCACTCGTCCCGATCGCCCACTTGGTCGGGGACGAGCTGCATCCGGCCCGCCGGAAACCCCTCCGCGAGGTGGCGTACCTGAACCACTGGGGCCAACCGTGGGAAGAAGCGGATCAGAGACCCAACGGGCGGTCGCCTATCACCTGACGGGAACGAAGCTCGTCGAGCTCTCCGTCCGCCAAGCCGAGGTCGGCGCCGAGGACCTCGTCGTTGTGCTGTCCCAGTGTCGGCGGAGGGCTCTGGCACCACCCCGCGACCGGCGGGGCATGGAAGGGCAACCCGGCATAGCGCTGCCATCCGGCGTCGGGATGGAAGAGCTGCTCAAAGAAGTCCCGGTCCACGAGTTGCTCGTTCTCGACGACGGCGGGAGGCAACACGACTTCGGCCGCAGGCACGCCGTTGGCGAGCAACGTGGCAACGGCGTCGGCCACCGATCGAGAGGCGAACCACGGCGCCAGTCGTGCATCGAGCTCATCGTGTGCCCGGCGCCGACCAACCGCCGTGGACAGCCCGTCCTCGCCGGCCCACGCCGGCGAACCGAGTGCGCGCACCAGCCCACCCCACTGGGCATCCGTCTCGACAGCCAGTGCGATCCACGCGTCGTCTCCGGCGCAGCGGTACACGTTCTGGGGCGCGCCGACCCCGCGGTTTCCATCGCGCTGTAGCACCACGCCGTGCACCTGATGTTCGATGACCTGCTCGGCCGTGAGATTGAGCGCAACCTCCACCATGGGAACCTCCACCAACTGCCCCTCCCCCGTCCGGTCCCGATGCGAGAGCGCGGCCAGAAACGCCACGGCGGCGTGGGCACCGGCGATCGGATCACATGCACCTCTCGGCGCCATGGGTGCGCCTTCGCGGAAACCGGTCCGCCAGGCCATCCCTGACAGCTGTTCCATCGTCGGGGCGAACCCGACACGGTCGCGCCAGGGACCGTCGAGCCCGAACGCCGGCATCCGCACCATGATCAATCGCGGATTGCTCGCGTGGAGCTCCTCCCAGTCGAGACCGAACTGCTCGATGACCCGCGGGGAGAAGTTCTCGACCACGGCGTCCGCCCTCTCGATGAGCGAGCGGACGAGTCGGAGACCTTCGGTGTCCCCCAGGTCGAGCGTGACGGACCGCTTCCCGGCGTTGACCCCGTGAAAGATCCAGCTGTGTTCCCACCACCGCTCGTGGGGAATCCCGGAGCCTCCGGCGAATCGCATCCCATCGGGACGCTGGATCGACTCGATCTTCACCACATCGGCGCCGAGCGCCCCGAGGAGGAACGTCGCTGACGGCCCCGCCCAGAACGCAGTGAAGTCGATGATGCGCGTGCCCGAGAGCGGGAGGGGTTGCGCCGAACTCCTGGTCGAGGGCGGTGCGGTGAGGATGGGCGAGGCAGCGGGCAGGTCATGCGCACCGAGGTCGGGAGCCGCACGCAAGGGCGCCGGGTCGCAGCGCGACATCCGCCACGGGGGCCGTGGTTGGCGGAAGCCCGCCGGGTTTTCGACGAACACGCGTCGTTCGACGAAGTGATCCATCTTCGGGATGGTGGCGCCGTTGCCGAGGGGTGCCATGGGCACCCGGAACAGGCTGGCGAGCTCCACCACCTCGGCCACGGTGCGGGCCGCGAGCCATGGATGGATCAGCGCGTCGACCTCAGCTCGTCGCGGCCATCGACCTAGCTGCAGGCACAACTCCGGATCGTCCACCAGTTCTGGTTGTTCGACCATGGTGGCGAAGTCGCGCCACTGCTGGCCGGTGACCATCGACATGCCGACCCAACCGTCCTTGGCTGGTTCGATGGACGGGATCTCGACCGAACGCGTGAACTCGGTCAGGCCCATCAGGGACGCATGCAGCCACTCGTGGCCCTGCATCGACTGGGTCATGCATTCGAGCAGTGAGACATCGATGTGGGAACCCCGAGGCCACGCCGCTCCCGTCCGCTTGCCCCGCTGAGCCGCCAGGACGGCCAACGCGGCGTACATGCCTCCGACGTACTCGCCGATCCGGCCGCCGACCGACACCGGCGGGCCGTCGGGAAAGCCGCGGAAACCGGTCGCTCCGCAAAGGGCCTGCAGGGTGAACTCGGTCGCAGGACGTTCCTCCCACGGACCGCTCCAGCCGAAGTCGCTCACGGACACCACGACCACCCCCGGGTGGACTGCTGCCATTGCAGAGGGATCGCGACCTGCCAGCTTTGCTTTCCTCCGGCCACAGGTGAGGATCACGGCGTCACACCATCGGACAAGCTCGGTGAAGGTGCCCCGATCGCCGGGATCGGCGACCACGCTCTGCGTACCGGCGCAGAGATACGAGAACAGCGGTCCCTCTTGCCGCAACGGATCGCCGTCGGCCGGTTCCAGCTTGATCACCTCTGCGCCAGCGTCGACGAGCAGCTTGGTGCAGTACGCCCCGGCGATCCGATCACTCAGGTCGAGGAGCCGAAGCCCCTCGACCGGCGCCGGCCTGCCGGTCACGTCCCCCCGTGGATTCGGCACCGCAGCCCGCTCACCTCACCACCACAGGCGCGATCTCCCGTCGTCCTCCCGGGCCGGGAGCGCGATGGTGGCGGTGACAGACGCACACCGATCCCCATGCTGGTTGCCGACCGTCAGCTCGACGTCGACCAGATGCCTGACGTAGCCATCCTGCTCCTCGCTGCGCTTGCCCACCACGCGGCCGGTGCCCACCATGGTGTCGCCCGCGTAGACCGACATGAGGGTCGAGACCTTCCGGCGCACGAGAAACGAGCGAGGGCCCGCCCATTCGCTCACGACACGATCGGCGAAGCCCAAGAAGTGCATGGTGTTCACGTAGATCGTCGGCTGGCCCTGTGCCCGGGCGTACTCGGGATCGTGGTGTCCCGGAAAGTAGTCCCAGGTCGTCGCCGGGTTCATGATCACGCGGCGGTAGCTGATCTCGTCGTCGACACGCGGCAACTCCTCGCCGGGTTCGACGTCTTCGAAGAAGCGTTGGGAGTAGTCGACGCCCTCGATCATGCGGCTTCGGGGTCGAACCGGAACAGGACGTTCGTCATGCGGGCCACCATCGTTCCGTCCTGTCGTCGGAAGGTGCTGCAGGTGGTGACGAAGTGCCCCACACCGATCGCGGTCCGCTTCTCGGCTGAGACCGCCACCAGCTCCTCGGTGACGTTCAGGACATCGCCCACCCGAATGGGCCGAAAGAATTCGGTCTCGTTCGAAGCGTTGACGAACGTGGTGCCCGGCAGTGGGACACGGGCGGTGAGCAACGGGACGGGGAGGGCGCCCCCGGGCTTCCACTCGATGGGGATGACCCACGTCATCAGCATGGCCGGTGGCGAGATGCAGCCGCCCCACTCCCGCGCTGCGAAGTCCTCGTCCCAGAACCCCGCATTGGCGTCGCGCACCATGGCTGCGAAGTACCGCACCATGCCGACGTTCACCGGCATTTCGCCGAAACGCACGGGCGTGGTGTGGCCGATCATGGACAGTGCGTCCTCGTAGGTCCCTACGGCGATGTCGTAGCCCGTGGTGCCGAGTTCACTCATGCCGTGACATTTCCCCGTAGCGAAATTGGTGGTCCACTAGCGATCGGCGGCGCTGGCTCCGGCCACGGGTGGCTGGCTACCGGGGACCTTCATGAAGATGCTCACACCACTGATCTTCCCGGCCGCATTCACCTCGAAGAGATCCGCTTGCGGGTACTCCGTCCGCACGCCGTCGACATCGAAGATCTCGCTCAACTCCACCAGGAAGCGCTTGGACCCGCAGTCCGATACGCGATCGACGCGGACTTCGTAATTGATCAAGGTGGGCATCAGCTTGCTGAGGAAGTCGACGTAGTCCTCCTTCGTCTCGATCACGTCCATGAAGGGCCCGACCCTGCGCAGATTCTCGTCCGCCAGAATTGCGGCAAAACCTTCCCAGTCGAATGCCGCGAACGTGCGCAGGTACTCCTCGACGACCGCTCGGTCTGACATGGAACATCCCCTCCCCTGGTGCCGACTCTCCGGTGCTGACGCCAACGTACCGCACGCGTCGAACCCCTGGCCTTGGCCTTGGGCAAGCTCTGGCTCCTACCCTGGTTCTGGCGCTCCTACCCTGGTCCTGGCTCCTGGCTCCTGGCTCCTGGCTCCCGGCTCCTGGCTCCCGGCTCCCGGCTCCCGGCTCCTGGCTCCTGGCTCCTGGCTCCTGGCTCCGGCTCCGGCTCCTGGCTCCTGGCTCCTGGCTCCTGGCTCCTGCTCCTGGCTCGTACCGGTCTGCAGTGTCGCCCCGCCCGACGAGTCAGAAGGCCGAGCGCTCGCCATGCTGCGGGCGCTGACCCTCGGGGAAGTCGCGGATCATGTTGTCCTGCACGAACGATGCCACGACCCGTCCGTCGGGCCCGAAGATGTTGGCGCGACCGTAGGACCGACCACGCCCCGCATACGGGCTTTCCTGTGCCAGTAGATGCCACTGCGACGCATCGATCGGTTCGTGAAAGGTCAGCGTGTGACTGAGCACGCTGGTCGAAATGGAGACGTGGGACATCGCCTGGCCGACTCCTTCGTGGGGGCGCATCGCGGTGGCGATGAGGAAGCCGTCCGTGGCGTAGGCCAGCAACGCCTGCCCGATGACTCCCTTCGACGCTGCCTCGGGAAAACGGACCCAGACGAAGAGCTCGGGGGGGCCGACTGCCGCGGGGTCGGAGAGGTCGACGCCGCCCACGATCCTCACCTCCCAGAAGCCGCCCTCGCTCGGACCCTTCGGGGCATCGTCGGGCGTCCCCACCGACGGTGCGTCGACACTGTGGCGGATGAGGTCCGGTTCGACTGCGCTCAACAGGACCAGGGACCTGGTGCACAGCCGCTCCCCCTGACGGACGGTCACCGTCGCGCTCGCCAGCGCCCGACCCGTGTGCATCGCCTCGACCTCGATATCGAGCGGCTTGTCGAGGGCACCGCCACGGGCGAAAATGGTGTGGATCGACTTGACCTCCTTGGTCGCGTCAATGGTCGCCCCCGCCACAATCGCCTGAGCCAACAGCTGGCCTCCGAAGACCACGCCGCCCGGGCCCTCGGAGAAGTTCTGGCCGCGAAAGCGGCCCTCTCCGACCGGTTCGAGGTCAAGGACCTCCAGTAGTTCCGATAGTTCTGCCACGTGGCCTCCGTTGTCCCGGGTCGCTGCGAACCGGCGGAGTCGTCCTACCCGCCAAGCGCTCTTCCCCCCAATGGGAAGTTCCCGGCGGCGATCATGCCACAGGGCGTCTGAGCCCGTCCCTGGCGAGTGGACGCCCGGTGTGGGTCCGCCGGCATCCGAGTGGGACCGAATGTGCCGATTGAGTAGTGTCGGCGGCCAGTCAAAGGGGGATCCACCGTGCCACTCGATCCGGATGCAGCAGCCGTTCTCTCAGCCATGGAGGAGCAGGGCTTGCCGCCCATGGAAACCCTGACACCGCAGGAGGTACGCGATCGGACAGCGGCTGCGGCCGCACTGTCGGCGGGGCCCGATATCCCTGTCGCGTCCGTGGTCGAGCAGGACCTGGGTGGCGTGCCCTCTCTGGTTGTCACACCAGAGGGGAATGGTCCGTTCGATGTGCTCGTCTGGCTCCACGGAGGCGGTTGGGTGATCGGGAGCGCGGAACAGTCACTCCACAGCGCCAAGGAGCTGGCGGCAGGGGCGGGCGTCGTCGTCGTCGTCCCCGAGTACCGGTTGGCCCCCGAGCACCCCTTCCCGGCCGCCTTCGACGATGCGGTCGCCGTCACCCGGGCCGTCGTCGAGCAGGCGGCGGAGTTGGGCGGCCCCAATGCCAAGGTGGCGGTCGGTGGCGATTCTGCCGGCGGCAATCTGGCGGCAGTGGCGGCGCTGTTCGTCCCCGGGCTGGCCTACCAGATTCTCGCCTATCCGGTCATCGACGCCACCATGAGCCATGCCTCCTACAAGAGCGTCGAGACCGGCTACATCCTCACGGCCGCGGCCATGGAATGGTTCGTCGAACTCTACGTACGCGACGGGGATCCGGCCGACCCCCGGGTTTCGCCGATCTTCGCCGACGAGGACGACCTCCGGCAGGTGTGCCCGGCCCACGTGGTCATCGCCGGCTACGACCCGCTGGCCGACGAGGGCGTGGCCTACGCCCAACGCCTCCGCGACGTGGGCGTGCCGGTCACCGTGGCGCGCTACGACGGGCAGATGCACGGGTTCCTCACAATGGGACAAATGATCCCCACCGGAGCAGCGGCCATGAACGAGGCGATCGAGCATCTGCGTTCGGCGCTCGGATCACCCTCGCGCCCGGCCGCCGCCGGCTCGGAGCGAGCATGAAGTCCGACACCGCACGCAAGCACTTCGGGCCGGCCGGGACGCCCCAGGTCGCCATCGTGGGTGGCGGATTCGCCGGCATCGCCACAGCCGTCAAGCTCAAGAAGGCGGGCATCAACACGTTCACCGTCTTCGAGAAGTCCGAAGGGCCCGGCGGCACCTGGTGGGACAACCGTTACCCGGGGGCCGAGGTGGACGTGGCCTCGCACCTCTACTCGTACTCGTTCAAGAGCCATGATTGGACGCGAACCCACGCCAAGCAGGCCGAGCTGCAGGCCTACCTCGAAGAGGTGCTGGACGACTTCGACCTGCGCCCGCACTTTCGTTTCAGCACCACCGTCCGTGATGCGGTGTGGGACGAGCACACGCATACCTACACCGTGAACCTCGAGAACGGCGAGAGCGTCCAGGCCAACATGGTGGTGAGCGCGCTCGGGCTCCTCAACTACCCCAAGTACCCGGAGTGGCCCGGCCTCGAAGACTTCACCGGGCCCAAGTTCCATACCTTCCGTTGGGAGCACGAGCACGACCTGACCGGCAAGCGGGTGGCCCTCGTCGGAACCGGCTCGACGGCGAGCCAGGTCGTGCCCGAGATCGCTCCGCTGGTCGAGCACCTGTACCTCTTCCAACGCGAGCCCGGGTGGGTCGTGCCCAAAGGCGACCGCGACTTCACGCCCGAAGAGCGCGCCGTGTACCAGAGCACGTGGCAACGCCGCATCACGCGGTGGAAGGCGGCCTACCAACTCGAGAAGAACCAGATCGGCGGAGCGATCCACCGACCCGGCACCAAGATCAACAGCCTGCGCGAGCAGCAATGCCGGTCCTTCATCGAGCGGGTGTTCGCTGACCGACCCGATCTGGCCGAGGCCGTCACACCCAAGTATCCCTACCCGGGCAAGCGACCGATCCTCAACTCGACCTTCTACCCGGCGCTGCTGCGGGACAACGTGGAGCTCGTTCCACACGCCGTCGAGTCCGTGACCGAGAAGGGCGTGATCGACGTCGACGGCAACGAGTACTTCGTCGACGTCTTGGTGATGGCCACGGGCTTCCAGCCGGCCAGCTACCTCTCCAGCCTGGAGATCGTGGGCGTCGGTGGCCGAACGATCCACGAGGCGTGGGACGACGAGCCCCGCGCACTGCTGGGCATGACCGTCCCGGGGTTCCCCAACTTCTTCATCCAGTACGGTCCGAACACAAACGGTGGCGAAATCGTCTCGCTCTTGGAGCGTCAGGCGGAGCACATCGTCTCCTGCGCCAAGCGGCTCGTGCGCACCGGATCGACCGCGATCGAAGTGCGTCCCAATTTCTACGACGCCTACAACCGCTGGATCGACCGCCAGATGCGCGGCACGGCGTGGGTGGTCTCGAACAACTATTACAAAGCACCCACCGGACGCATCGTGACCCAGTGGCCATTCGGACCGCTCCTGTACGGCGTTCTGTCCAAGACCCTGGCCCCGCTCTCGGAACGGACCAGGGTGACGGTCGGATCACGCCAGCCGGTCAGCGTCGCCTGATTCAGTGGCCACGCCCGAGCGCTTCACCATTTCCGTCGAGGACAGCGTTCTCGAGGACCTCGACGAGCGGTTGGCCCGGATTCGATGGCCGCTCGATCCCGGCAACGAGGACTGGCGCTACGGGACCAACCGCGCCTGGCTCGAAGAGCTGGTCGAATACTGGCGCAACGGGTACGACTGGCGGGCCCACGAGGCGGCAATGAACCGCTTCGAGCACTACCGCGTCGAGCTCGACGACGTGCCCATCCACTACATCCATCGCCGCGGTGTCGGTCCCAACCCGATGCCCTTGGTGCTGACCCACGGATGGCCCTGGACGTTCTGGGACTTCGCCGAGACGATCGACGCGCTCGCGGACCCGGGTAGCCACGGCGGGGACCCGGCGGACGCCTTCGATGTCGTCGTGCCCTCGCTCCCCGGCTACGGCTACTCGGTTCCCTTGCTCCGCACCGGCGTGACCGTGCGCGTCACGGCGGCCCTGTGGGTACGCCTGATGCAAGAGGTTCTCGGCTACGAGAAGTTCGGCGCCCACGGAGGTGACTGGGGGGCCAGCGTGACAGCGCAACTGGGTCACGAGTTCCCCGAGCACATGGTCGGGGTGCACCTGAGCCTGCCCGTCTTGATGCGGGTCTCGTACTACTCCGGACTCTCGGCGGCCGACTACGGGCCGGGCGAAGAGGGTTGGTTCGAGAAGATGCAGGAGCGGATGGCCTTCGCCGCCAGCCATGTCGCCGTGCAGTCCCAGGACCCGCAGACGCTGGCGTACGCGTTGAACGATTCACCGGTGGGGCTGGCCTCGTGGATCCTCGAACGTCGTCGACTGTGGAGCGACCACGAGGGCGACGTCTTCGACGCGCTCTCGAAGGACTTCCTCCTCACCAACGTCATGATCTACTGGGTCACCGAGTGCATCGGCTCGACAATGCGCTACTACTGGGAGAACTTCAAGGAACCCAACCGCCTGGCCCATGAGCGCACCCCGTCGATCGAGGCCCCCACCGGCATCGCGGTCTTTCCGCGCGATCTCGTCTTCGTCCCCCGGCGGCTGGCCCAGGAGCACACCAACCTCGTTCACTGGACGGAGATGCCGCGGGGCGGCCACTTCGCCGCTGCCGAGGAACCCGATCTCATCGTCGAGGACCTGCGAGCGTTCTTCCGACCGCTGCGGACTCCGGCGCCGACTCCGTAGGCCTCAAGGCGCTGCATGGCTGTGAGGCCGTGAGGCTGTGAGGCGGTGCAGCCGTGAGGTCGTCAGGCCGTCAGGCTGTGAGGCCGTCAGGCTGTGAGGCCGTCAGGCCGTCATCACCCGGCGCAGCTCGGTCGACGCACCCCCGACCCATGCGGCCGAGGCGCCGAGTGAACCGGCTGCGTCGGCCAACGCTGTGTCGGAGACTGCGTAGACGCGGCGGGCGTTGTGGCTGAGGATCTTGTCCTTCGTCTCCGCCGTGAGGGCGGGATAGCCGTACTTCTCCTGGAACGACTCGGGGATCTGGAACGACCGGAAGGCGTCGATGAGGGGTTGCGGTGAGCCGTACCAGATGGAGTCCGTGCCCCAGACGATGCGGTCCGGACCGACGGACGTGAGCAACTTGCCCAATACGTGGGCCGCTTCGGCCGGTCGGCGGAGAATGAGGTACCACGTGCTGCCGAGCTCGGCGTAGACGTTGCCCCCTGGACCGATGCCGGCCGTCTCGACCGTCTTCACCAGGCGGTCGACGCCGTCGTTCGGCGCCGCCGCGTCATAGGGCCCCTCTTCCCCTTCGGGGTTCAGCTCGTAGCCCGAGTGGTAGACGACGAAGTTGATGTCGGGATAGGCGAGCGCCGCCGGACCGATATCGCGCGGCGACGCCGCGGCCACCGAGGCGTCGGGGATGGGCCCGCCCAGGCCCTTGTGGCACGCCACGACTCTTGGCCCGAGGGCGCGCACCTGCTCGAGGAACGGCATCCCGATCTCCTCGTCATCGAGGAACCATCCGCCGGTGGGCGAGGCCGCGGTCGGCGGACCGTACAGCGTGTACACCTTCCAACCCGAGGGCGAGAGCTCGGCCTTCCAGTCGGCCATGTGGTCGATCTCGGCCGGCCCCAGGTTCGGATGCACGATGGTGTGGGTCAAGACCCGGCCCGAGGCGCCGTACTTGGCGACAATGTCGCGCGCTGCCGCGATCTGAGGATTTGTGAGCACGTTGTCGTCGGCCGATCCGGGCGTCGAGGTGAGGAGCGCCACTGCCGTCTCGCTGGTGCCGAAGACGAGGGTGGCCCACTCGGCCGCATCGATGAGGTGAGGGTCGACGCCGCCACCCCAGCGGCGCTCGTCCACCATGGTGAGGAACCACTTCAGCCCGTCGGCGCTCGGCCGGTCCCACCGCCCGGGGTCGATGAAGTGCGTCTGCACGTCCACGACGGGTGCATTCCCCGCGAACGCAGCGGCGGCGGCATCCTCGTCGGTTTCGGTCGCCTCGTCCAGGGAGAAGAATCCCCCGCCGTGGGCGGCATCGAGCGCGCGCAATGCGGTGGCTGTACCCCGCCGGTCGAAGGCATGGTCCGCTGCCGACAGGCCGAGCTTGGGGGCGATGGCGGTCACCCGCTCATCGAAGCGTGCCGCTGCTTCGCGAACGGCCGCAGACGGCGCCTGGGGGGCGAACTCGTCAGTCGACTTGGCGACCAACAGGGGGCTCGTGACGTTGCTCATGATGGTGTGGGCTCCAATTCTCGGGCAAGGGCGGTGATGTCGGCCAGCGAGCGCAAGCTGTCGTTGAGGTGGGTGCACGTGCTGCGCCCGACGAAGTCGTTGCGGATCACCGGTCGCAGTGACGACAGCTCCATGCCGGCGAGTCGCTCCGCGCTCGCCACCGCCCCGGGGCACTCCAGCCAGGGCAACACCTGGGCCCGGGCGGCCACGGACACGATCTTTCCCACCACGGGGTCGGCGGCGCCGGTCACCGTGTACTCGTGCAGGACGGTCTCGACACCGTCCGCGCCTTTGTGGCTGTCGCGAAAGTGCAGATCGATCTGATGCTCGTCGCCGAGCGCCACGGGCGCGACGGGCGCGATCAGGTCGAGCAGGCGGCGGCGCCGGACCGAGAGCGGCGGAAGGTCGGCCATGGCGTGCCACGAGAAAGGGTCGCCCTCGCGCTCGAGGACCGGCGCCACGGGACCGACCGGCACGGGGATCAACCCGGTGCTGCGCACGTGCACCATCATGGTGGCGTCCTGCGCCCAACCGGCGCACAGGTCCCCCCGTCCGACGTTCGGCAGTGGACGTCTAGGTGGCGGCTGCTCGGGGTCGGCGTCGATCGGCGGATCGTCCAGCAGGCCGGCGCGGTGCAGGACGTACCCCGAGACCAACGTGGCACCGGGCAGGTCATCGAGCAGCAGGTAGAGAAGTGAGCCCTCCTCGCATTCGCGTCGTCCGCGGACTCGCGCACCACCTCGTTGACGCGGGCACGAAAGCCCGAGCCCACCGATGCACCGAGCAACTGCTGTAAGCCAGGCAGGTCCGGTGACGTCGTCATCGAGAGGAGCTTCTGCTGCGGACTGACCACCGCCGCGAGCCGGGCCTCGCCCACGACCTCGGCCGTGCCATCGGGGTTGGTGCGCACGTCACGCGCCCGGCCGTCGACTCTGGCGTCGGCGCGCAACCCGTCGGGGCGGGTCGTGTCGATGTTGGTGGTCCGCCGGACCGAGCCGGCGCGCCGCGCCGTGGTGACGAGGATCGGATCGTGTGGTCCTGCCGCCTCGGGGAGAAACTCCATCAGGCGACAGGTCGCAATCGCCGGCCCGGACGGGCTCCTGTCGAGACGCCCCCGCGAGTGGCGACGACGCCGTTCACGACGCTCATCTCCACTCCCACCGCATCGGTGACCAGGCGGCGCCCGGCTGCGGGCTGATCGTCGACGAAGCGCACCCGCGTCGTGGCGATCCGGTCCGGATCGAACAGCACGAGGTCGGCGGCGAGCCCGGGTCGCAGCAGCCCCCGGTCGGCGAACCCGAGGAGGCGGGCCTGGTCGCCGGTCAGCATGGCCACGGCCCGCTCCAGCGAGAGCACCTTGCGCTCGCGCACCCAGTGCTGCAGCGTCCACACGGCGTAGCAGCTGTCCGTATTGGCGAGGATGTGCGCGCCGGCGTCGGAGGCCCCGATCATGGCGGCGGGGTGGGCCACCAGGCGCGCCACCTGGTCGTCGTCGCCGTTGCGCATGACCGTCGCCACCTGGGTCTCGAAGTTGTCGGCCAGGGCAAGGTCGAGCAGGAGGTCGGTCGGATCGATCCCCCGTTCGGCACTGAGGGCGGCCAGGTCCTTCCCCTCCACGCCGGGCTGGAGGGAGTACCGCAACCGGACGTGATCCCAGCGCCCGTTGAAGACGGGGTTCGGCGGCATGGCCGCCCCCTCCCGACGCAGTTGCGCCCGCGCCTCGGGGTTTGCGGCCAGGGCGCGCACGCCGGCCGCGCCGCCGTCCTGCACCGCGGCCATCAGCGACGGCAGCGACCGCACCAAGGTGCCCGGGCTGTCCAACCGCGTCCAGAGCTCGAAGGGACGGGTCGAGATCTGGGGCACCACGTTCCTGTCGGCCCGTTGCCCGTCCAGCGCCATGTCCATGAGAACGAAGGCCCCGCCAGGGTCCTCGGTCGAGTCGAAGATCGGCCCCACCACCACCGGCCGCCCCGAGGCCGCCGCCAGGCGCTGGTGCCAGGCCAGGTCGGCCACCCGCTCGTCGCGGCCCTGCAAGAGCGCGGCGTTGGCCATGGTGAACAGCCCTGGTCCGGGACCGTCCCCGAGCACGCCGGCCAGGGCCAGGAGCTCGTCCTCGCCACACACCTGCCCGGGGAGGGCCGTCCCGCCCGGGCCCGGATTGCCGATGACCTGATCGGTCGAGAAGCCCAGCGCACCGAGCTCGGTGCCCTGGCGCAGCAGGCAGCCCATCGCCACGATCTCGTCGGCGGTCGCCTGGCGGGAGTAGGCACCGGGGACCCCGAGCACGGCGGCCCGAATCGGGACATGCCCGATCAGGAAGGCATGGTTCAGCAAGACCTCCAGCGCATCGAGCCGGGCGGCGTACGAGGGCAGATCGGACCAGTCGAAGGGCACGCCGGTCTCGATCGAGACCTCGGGGATCTGCTCGACCGTGCTCATGGCGGCGACAAGGTACCGGCGCGCCTCCTCGCTCTCCACCGGGGCCAGCGCATACCCGCAGTTGGCGGTCACCACAGTGGTGACGCCGAAACTCGAGGAAGGTGTCAGGTCCGGATCCCAGAACAGGTTGGCGTCGAGGTGCGTGTGCGGATCGATGAAGCCGGGGGCGAGGACCAGATCACGGCCGTCCACCTCCTCGGGGGCGTGCCCGCCGACGTGGCCGCCCACCTGGGCCAGCAGCCCGTCGCGCACAGCGACATCACCCTCGGTCACCGGTCCCCCGCTGCCGTCGACGATGGTCGCGTTGCGAAAGATCAGTTGGTACTCGGTTCCTGCCGCCATGGTTCCCCCCTCAGACCGCGACCGCACGTGCGGTCGCCGCCAACATTCCGCTGATCCCGTCGATCGGGGCCAGCCGGTCCCACCCCTCTCCCAGATGGAGCAAGGAGCTCGTCGAGATCGATGCCGAAGAAGCGGGCAGGACCGTCGACGAAGGACGGCGCGCTTGTCGGCCTCTGTCAGATCCGTCCGGTCCCGCATGATCTCGATCGGGTCCGGCCATGCGCCGTCCTGGTGCGGCCAGTCACTGGCCCACAGCACCCGATCGGCCCCGACGGTGGCGGCGGTCAGCGCCAGGCCGGCGTCGGCCGGCTCGCCCGAGATCACACACTGCTGACGGAACTGCTCGAGAGCGCCCCGCCGATGCTTGCTGGCGATCAGGGCCATTTTGTCGTAGGTCTCGTCCAGGCGGCCGAGCCAGTGCGGCAGCCAGCCGACGTCGCCCTCGAAGAACCCCACGCGGAGCTCGGGGAACCGTGTCGAGCGTCCCGCCGTCGATGACATGCAGCACGGCCAGCTGCAGCTGGAACGGCACGCCCATCTGCCACTGGGCCCGGTTGGCGAGATGGTGGGCGATGCCCAAGGTCGGGCTGGTCGGGTTGGCGGCGTGCACCACCGCCGGCATCCCCGCCTCGACCAGGCGCGCCCACAACGGATCGAGGTCCGCGCTGCCGAGCGACTGGCCGGCGGGCGTCGGGATGGGCGAGAGCATGATCGTCGTGGCCCCTTCGGCGATGGCCCATTCGAGCTCGGCCGCGCCCATCGCAGATCGTTGAGGGGCAGCACGGCGGCCCAGCGGAACCGGATGGGGTCGGCGGACGCGAAGTCATGCACCCAGCCGTTGTAGGCATGGGCGGATGCATTGGCGAAACCGGGGTCGGGAAGATCGTCGAGGCCGAGCGTCATGGTCGGGAAGAGCACACTCGCCCCGATCCCCTGGGCATCCATCAGCTCCAGCCGGCGGGTCGGATCGTTGACGCCCGGATCGACCTCGGTGTCCAGGTCGATATCGAGCCGGCCGGCCGCACTGAGCGCCCCCGGCGTGCACAGCGAGCCGATCGTCCATTCGAAGTTGGTGGGATTCCCGAAGAACTGCACCTTCTCCTGGCCATCGACGGTCACGCGGCACCACGCCATGTGCTTGTACTGCTCGGGCAGGCGCTCCTGCCAGAGTTCGAACGGCTCCATCACGTGCCCATCCGAATCGATGATCGGCAACCTCACGATGTGACCCCCATGGCGCTTTTCCCGGGCCGGCGGGCTCCGACGTGGAGAAGGGCGAGAATACCCCTCCTTGGTGGACGTGCCGCCCAGAGGGGATGTCGTTCAGCCGGCGTATGCCGCCGGGACCACCAGCACCTTGCCCGTGGCGCGCCGCTCGGCCAGCTCGATCAGAGCTTGCGCCCCTTCCTCGAGCGGGAAGACCCCCCCGACGTGGGGTACCACCTTCCCGGCGGCCAGGAGTTCCCACAACTCGGCTTCGTGACGCGCCACGTCCTCGGCCCGGTTGGCGGTGATCCCCTGCATCGTGAACCCGGTGATCACGGGTCCCTTCAAGAGCACGAGATTGAGCGGGATGCGGGGGATCTCGCCCGAGGCGAAGCCGACCGTCACGAACTGCCCGGCCCACGTCATGGAGCGCAGCGCCTGCTCGGCCCAGGGTCCACCCACCGGGTCGATCACCACGTCCGCACCGCCACCGGTGATCTCCTTGATCCGCTCCTTGAGATTCTCGGTCACGTAGTTCACCCCGACCTCCGCGCCCTTCTCGAGGCACACGGCCAGCTTCTCGTCCGTCGACGCGGCCGCGAGCACCCGGGCCCCGAGCAGGTGGGCCAATTCGACCGTAGCCAGCCCGACACCACCCGCCGCGCCCAGCACGACGACCCAATCCCCCGGGCCGACATCGGCCATGGTGCGCAACGCGAGGTACGCGGTGCGATGCGCCACTCCGAACGCAGCGGCCGTCCGGAGATCCACCGCATCAGCGACGTGATGCACCGACGTGGCGGGGACGAGGATCTGCTCGGCGAACGCACCGATCATGGACGCCCCCGTGACCCGATCCCCGACCGCCACTCCGCTGACGCCGGGACCGACCAGTCGCACGACGCCGGCGAACTCGCTCCCCGGGGTGAACGGCACGGGGACACTGATCTGGTACTGATCGGCGATCAGCAGGACATCGGGGAAGTTGGCGGCCGCAGCCACGACGTCGACGACGACCTCACCTTCACCGGGTACCGGATCCGGCAGGTCCTCCATCACCAGTACGTCGGTGGACCCGTACTCGTTGCATCGAAGCGCACGCATGGTTGAAGGGTCGGCTCAGGAGTTCCCGACCAGGTGCTCGGTCCAGGCCGCCAGCTTCTTGCGGGCCAACTCCTTCTGCGCCGGCAGGTGTGCCGTGGGCCACAAGCCCGGAGCTGCCTCGTAGTCCTTGAGGACCTCGCGCGCCACTGTGATCTTGTGCACCTCGGTCGGCCCGTCGACCACGCTCATGATGGGTGCCGACATCCACATGCCACCGAAGGGCATCTCGTTCGAGACACCGAGCGCGCCGTGCGCGTGCATGGAGCGCCACACGGCGTCGTGGACGACCTTGGGCGTGAGCATCTTGATGGCGGCGATGTTCTTGCGGGTGCGCTGGTAGTCCCCGTACTTGTCGATCTCCCACGCCGTGTAGAGGGTGAGCAGCCGGAACTGTTGCAGCTCGGCATAGGAGTCGGCGATGTCGCCCTGCATGAACTCCTTGCGGGCCAGCAGGCTGCCCTGGGTCTCACGGCTCAGGACGCGCTCGCAGAACAGGTCCAGCGCTTTCTGGCAGGTGGCCACCGAACGCATGGCGTGATGCACCCGCCCTCCGCCCAGGCGGGTCTGAGCGATGGCGAACGCCTGGCCCTCGCCGCCGAGCAGGCTCTCGGCGGGGACCCGGACCTCGTTGTAGTGGATGAGCGCGTGCATACCCTCGTCCTCGGACTCCCCCGCCAGGCCCACGTGCCGCTCGATTTCGACCCCCGGCGTGTCGGTCGGCACCAGGAACATCGATGCCCCCTGGTACACCGACACGTCGGGATCGGTGATCGTCATGACGATGAGGAACGCGGCGGTGCGGGCGTTGGACGAGAAGAACTTCCAGCCGTCGATGACCCAGTCGTCGCCGTCGCGCCAGGCCCGGCAGGTGAACTGCTTGGGATCCGAACCGGCCTGGGGCTCGGTCATGGAATAGCAGGAGAACACTTCGCCATTCAGAAGGGGCTGGAGGTACTTCTCCTTCTGCTCCTCGGTGCCGTAGTGGGCGATGATCTCGGCGTTCCCCGTGTCGGGGGCCTGGGTGCCGAAGACGATGGGGGCCCAGCCCGACAGGCCCAGGATCTCGTTGAGGAGGGCGAGCTTGAGCTGCCCGTACCCCTTGCCGCCGAGCTCGGGTCCGAGGTGCGCCGCCCACAGGTCGTGGTCGCGCACCTCTTGCTTCATCGGGTCGACGATCGGGCGCAACTCGTCGTCGAGGGGGTGGAACTGGCGATGCGGGTAGAGCAGGTCGAGTGGCTCCACCCGCTCGCGCACGAACTCGCGGGTCCAATCGAGCTTCTCTTGGAATTCGGGCTCAGTCGAGAAATCCCAGGCCATCTGTTTTCTTCTCCTCAGTCGGTGTGGTGACTATGTGTGATGCAGAACGGGTGTGGTGCAGAGCGGGTGTGATGCAGAACGGGTGTGATGCAGAACGGGTGTGGTGCAGAGCGGGTGTGTGCGGGTTGACCTTGCGATCATGATGCCTCTTGCGGATCGCGCACGCCGAGGCCCGAGAGGAACCGCTCGTTGCACGCGCTGACCTCACGGCGGGCGAGAGCCGGGTCGCGATGTTGCGCCACGTACATGGCCGAGCCCACGCCGAGGGCCGCCAGCAGATGGGCGAGAGGCTCGACCGGCTGCGGCTCGAGAGAGCCTTCGGCGATGGCGTCGGAGAGATAGCGGACGATGTGTTGCGTCGGGCCGTCACTGCGCTCGGACCACGAACGCCAGCCGAGCACGGCCGGGCCGTCCACCAGGCAGATCTGCCGGTAGGCCGGGTTGGTCGACGCCGCGTCCAGATACACCTCGCTGTTGGCCCGGAACAGCTCCCAGGCCCCTGCGGCGTGGTCGTCGGAGCGCCGCCACAACAGCCGGATGACCTCGTCCTCGACCTCTTCGTGCACGGCCCGGAAGAGATCCTCCTTGTCACGGAAGTGGTGGTAGAGCGCGCCCCGGGTCAGGCCGGCCCGCTGGACCACGTCCTCGGTTCTGGTGCCGGCGAAGCCGTTCTCGGCGAAGAGCTGACGGGCGGTGTCGAGGAGGGCCCGTCTCGTGTCCTGCACGTGGGCGTCCCGGCGGCTCGCCGACTCGGTCGGGCGGCCGGGCGCCTTGGTCGGGCGGCCCGACGCATCGGTCGGGCGGCCCGGCGCCTTGGTCCGTGTCGTCATGGGGTTGCCTCCCGGTCGGAGTGGCGCCGCACGGTGCCGATCGCTTGATACATGATGTTTCTAACATACATACTGTTTGGCCGCCTGCGTTCATGGCAGGATGCAATCCGCCGCACCTGCGGTCGGGGGGAGGGGTCTCGGACCGAGAGCCCTGCCGACAAGCCCCTTCGAGAAGGAGTCGTGCCGTGGACGATCTGCAAGGAAAGGTAGCTCTGGTGACAGGGGCGAGCCGGGGGGTCGGCGCAGCTGTGGCGGTGGCCCTGGCGGAGGCCGGCTGCGACGTGGCGTGCGCCGCGAGAGCCACCGAGGCCAATCCCCAACGCACGTCGGGCACCATCGACGAGACGGTCCGCCGTATCGAGGCGACCGGTCGACGGGGCCTGGCCGTCCCCACCAACCTCGGCGTCGACGAGGAGGTGGAGGCAATGGTGGCCGCGACGCACGCGCACTTCGGACGCCTCGACATTCTCATCAACAACGCGGCGATCACCTTCATCGGCGATCTCGACATCCCCCTCAAACGCTACGACCTCATCATGCAGGTGAACCTCCGCGCGCCGTTGATCGCGATCCGCGAGGCAGCGCCCCTCATGGAAGCAGAGGGAGGCGGTGTCATCATCAACGTCTCTTCGGTGGCCGCCCTCTTTCCGCATCCCTCACTCCTCGCCTACGGCATCTCGAAGATCGGGCTGGAACGACTGACGGTCGACGCGGCGAAGCAACTGGCGCCGGCGAACATCGCCGTCAATTGCTTCCGCATCGACATCGCCGTGGCCTCCGAGGGTTTCGTGGCCAATACCCCCGGTGCGGACCACTCGAATTGGGAGCCCTCCGAGGTGGCTGCAGAGGGCATCCTCTGGATGGTGCGCCAGCCCCCCAGCTACTCGGGCCGCCGCGAGAGCATGTTCGCCCTGCGTCAGCGCGAGGGGATCATGCCGACGCGGATCGCCTCGCCCGCAACCGAGGCCCCGCCCACTGAGCTGTACAACGGGCTGGTCGCGATGACCGGCGATGACTACTTCGAAGAGCCGTATCCAGACGACGACGACACGACGAGAGGAAGCTGACGACATGGCAAAACTGACGCCCGAAGAAGAGGCGGCTGCCGAGGCGCGCACCGCGGGCCTGGTGGACGAGGGACGACTCGGGGCGTGGATGGACGAGCGCGGCCTCCCCGGGAAGGGAGAGCCCGTCTCGGTCAGCTTCATCAGCGGCGGCGCGTCGAACGAGATCTTCCGCATCACGCGGGGCGACTTCGTGTCGGTACTGCGACGGCCACCGCGCATCGTGCCCAAGGGCCGCAACGAGACGATGCTGCGCGAGTTCCGGGTCCTCGAGGCGCTCAACGGCACCGATGTCCCCCACCCCGAGGCCTATGCGGCCTGCGACGACGACAGCGTGATGGGATCGAGCTTCTACCTGATGAGCGTGGTCGACGGCTGGTCGCCGATGAACACCGACGGGTGGCCCGCACCCTTCGACACCGATCTCGAGGCCCGCTACGGCCTCGGGATCCAGCTCATCGACGGCCCGGCGCGCCTGGCCCGGGTCGACTGGAAGGCACGGGGACTCGAAGGCTTCGGCAAGCCCGAAGGCTTCCACGATCGTCAGGTCGACCGCTGGCTGGCCCACCTCAACGCCATCCAGTTCCGCGAGCTGCCCGGCCTCGACGTGGCCTCGGACTGGCTGCGGCGCCATAAGCCGACCCATTGGGAGCCCGGCATCATCCACGGGGACTACCAATTCGCCAACGCCATGTTCAACCACGGCGCGCCGGCCAAGTTGGCGGCCATGGTCGACTGGGAGATGTCGACGGTCGGCGATCCGCTGCTCGACCTCGGGTGGGTGATGAACGGATGGTCCGATCCGGGCGAGGACCGCACCTCGGGCTACGTGGACGCCACCGGTCTCCCCAGCCGCGACGAGATGCTCGAGCACTACGCCACCGTGAGTGGCCGCTCGGTCGACGAGATCGACTACTACGTGATCCTCGCCCGCTTCAAGCTGGCTATCGTCCTCGAGGCCGGCTACGCCCGCGTCGTGAACGGGACCGCGGACAACCCGGGCATGGCAGCCTATGAGCACGTGGTGCTCGACAACATGCGTGCCGCGGCCGAACTGGCGGCATCGACGACCAAGCTCGGGCAGTAGCAGAATAAGGGACACGAGGGGGCATCATGAAGATCGGGATATCGCTGGGGCAGACTGAACCCCAGCCTGTGGGCCGAGGCGACCCGGAGGCCGACCGGCTCGGCTACGAATCGGTGTGGATGCCCGAGCATCTGGTGATTCCGGTGGCGATGGCGGGAAGTCCCCATGACGGGTGCCGACCACCCGCCGATCCCGGCCAACGTCCCGGTGTATCGACGTGTTCTCGTATCTCGGCTACCTGGCCGGGCAGACCGAGCAGATCCACTTCGGCACCCAGGTCTACAACATCGGCCTCCGGCATCCCTTCGTGGTGGCCCGCGCCGTGACCACCCTGGACGTCATCTCGGGCGGCCGGGTCGAGTTCGGCATCGGCGCCAGCTGGCTCCAGGCCGAATGGGAGGCCATGGGTCTGGACTTCGCCACCCGGGGACGACGGGTCGACGAGACGATCGAGGTGTGCCAACGGCTGTGGAGCGAGGAGGTCGTCGAGCACCACGGCGAGTTCTTCGACTTCGGCCCGGTGATGTTCGAGCCCAAGCCGACCCAGGCCCCGTGGCCCTCGCTCCACATCGGCGGCGACGGTCCGGCGGCGATCCGCCGCGCCGCCACCGTCGGCGACGGCTGGATCCCCATGAACCACTCGCTCGAGGAGATCCCGGCGCGACGCCAAGAAGATCGCCCAGCTGCGGCACGACGCCGGCCGTACCGATCCGGTCGAGATCACCCTGGGCGGTGGCGTCGAGCTCGACGACCTGCGCCGGCGGGCCGATCTCGGGATCGGGCGTGCGCTCGTCAAGCCGTTCCGATCCAGCAAGGATGCCATCGAGGGCATGCGGCGCTTCGCCGACGAGGTCCTGCCGACGATCAGCGAGCACCCGGTCACCTACCCGACGGTCTGAGTCTTAAGGCAAACGCGGCGACCGTTGGTGCCTGTCTTGGCACAAGAATTTTGCTGCGCCACTTCATGTAACAAGAAGCCGAACCATGATCCTGCGAATGATCCTCCTAAGGCCGAGCCTCACACCAGGGCCGTAGGTCACGTGTGGGTTACCTTCGCTGTCCAGCGTCCGACGTCACTGTGGGGCGATCCGGACAAGGGTGAGCAGAGGAACGAGCTCCACTCGCCTTGCCAGCCGAAGAGTCGCCACATCGCTCGGCGAAGCCTTCGCCGAGGAACAAGGCCCGGAGCCCGCGGGAGCGAACTTGCCGTACCACTACGGGCCCGCGGAGCTGCTTGCGTTCAAGAGGGAGTCGATGTTGCCGTTCACTGCATCGCCCACGGCGCCCAGATGACCCACTCCGAACCGTGTTTCGATCGAGGCCAGGATGCCGGCCGTGTCCACCGGGGCGGCGTCCTTCTGAGGAGCAGCCTTCAAGGCGTCGGAGACCACGATGGTGGGGATATGGCCCCCGTTGGTGTCGTTGATCCCCGAGTCGTCGCTGCCAGACTCGTCCCATTCGATGATGATCTGACCACCGGCCCTGTACCAGACGGTCGACTGCACCTGGGCGACGAAGCGCGACAAGAAGGCGTCTCCTTGCTGCACGGTCCCGTCGTGTTCGTCATCGATAAGGTTGGGCGTGTACCACACGAAATCCGGGGGAGCAGAAGAGTCGAGGTCGGCCACGAGCGACGAGGCATCGGCAATCGGCATATTGGTGGAGGGGAAGTACTCCCAAGGGAAATGGCGCACGGCGTACTCCCCGGCGTCATTCCGTGGATCGGCCGGCAGATCCTCGGCATATGCCTTCTCAGTGATCCCAGCGACCGCCAGCTGATCGGCCAGGGTCCGGACTCCCGGGAAGGAGTGAGACGACGGGGCGTTGTCGTCGGTCACTCCTTGGTTCGAGCCCGAGACGAGGTCCAGGTAGTTGGGAAGCGACGGGTGGCCGAAGGCATAGCCCTGCGTGGCCAGACCGTAGGTGTTCGCCAACAGGTTGGTATAGGGCTGAGATGCCTGACCGATGACCGCGCCGTAGTTCTTGTTCTCCATCATGATGACCATGACGTGAGGTGCCGAGGTGTGCGCTGGCACGGTGGGCGCCGTCGTAGGGCTCGGTGTGGTAGTGGAGCTGCGTGTCCCTGGCGTGGTTACGGGATGCTTGGTCGCCGACGACCTGCCACCGCACGAGCTCAGAGCGATCGAAATGACGGCCGCGCCGAGCGCCACTCGCACCACACGCATTCCTGCAGTCAAGCATCTCCAGCTGGTCGCTAACCCAAAATCGTCCTGCAGACCCCTCCGCGCAACCAGCACGTATCGTGCGGTCAACAACTCATGGCGTGGTGGCCGTAGGTGTCGACACCGTCGGGGCGGGAGGGAGGCCCATCGTTGCGGCGTGGAGGACGAGATCGGAGTACGGCGGCACCAGGTCGAGTCCGTCCACCGCGTTGAGGAGCCCCGGACCGTCGCCCGAGTCACCGCGAACCCCGTACTGCCAGACAATGGCATTGGTCTTCGGGTCAACCACGATGACCCGGTCATTGTGGTCGTCGGTGGCGATCACGTCGCCATTGGGGAGTGGCAGGGCCAGCGAGGGGTGGTCGAGGGCGGAGCTGCCGGCCGGCCGGTAGCGCCATAAGAGCCTGCCGCTACCGTCGAAGGTCTCGATCTGACCTGGTTCGGCGTAGTCCACCGTCAGATAGGTGCCAGGGCGCACTTCGTTGCTGTCGGAGGGGTAGCTGACGCCGGGAGGGTGCCATGAGGCGTAGATCGTCCCGGCCAGGTCCATCTCATCGACCCAGTCCCCGTTGATCTCGGTGACGAGGTAGTGACCGTTGGCCATGGGGAAAGCGCCGTTGGGGCTTCCGAATTGTACTGGCGGTGCGTGCTGACAAGCCTGGGTGGTGGTGCCGTAGATGCGGGCTGGCACCTGTGTGTACGGGACGATCAACAGGAGGCGACAGTTCTTGATGTCGGCGGTGAGCACGTCACCGTTTGGGAGGACCAGCGCGTCGTCGGGGTTTGAGAGCTGGTTTGGGCCGTCACCCGGCACACCCGGTGTGCCATAGCGCCACAGGATCTTCCGCGAGGCCACGTCGATCAAGGTGACCACCGAGTACTCCTCTTCGGTGGCGATGATCTGCTTCCCGTTCGGAGTGAAGAAAGCGTCGTCTGGGCTCTTGAACGAGACTCCTGGAGGGAGGTCGCCAGCCTGCGGCCATGTCCAGAGGGTGCGGCCCTGGGGGTCGACCACGATCAAGCGGTTGTTGCCTTCATCGGCCATCAAGACGGGACCGGGGAGCACGCTCGGGTCAGACCCTGGCGCCAGGTGCGCGGTGCCAGTCCCCGGGCCGGGGAACAGGGAGGGCGTCGTCGTTGACCTCCCGTGGGCTGCTGTCTTGGGAGCGACGGTGCGACCTGGACCGCCACATGAGTTGATTGCCACACCCAGAGTGATCAGGATGGCGGTGACGATTGAACCGGCCACAGTGCGATGGCGCCGGACACTTCTCGAAACCCGCTGACGCGCCATACGCCACCCATGATGGCGCGCCATCACCGCCTTTGGTGGGCATCGGACCTGACGCCGTCTTCGAGACGCAGGGACAAATCGGAGGTGAGAAGGGCTGTGTTCGGGCAGGTGGCTTTGGAGCGTCAGAGGACCGTTGGACCAGTTGGCAGGCGGTCCAGGCCTTCGCCGTGGCCGGCGAGCTGCGGCCACACCTGCTAGTGATGCCGATTTCGCTCCTCGCGACGAGCGATTTCAATGGTTAGCACAGCGTTCAGCCCATCCTGGCTTGCAACCAGCAGGCCGGGGGTTCGAGTCCCATCGCCCCAACCTCAGACCGCAGCGCCCACCGCAGCGCCCACTGCATTGTCCTGGGCCAGGTACCCAGGGCCGCCCGCCGTGGCCGGAACGCGGACAGAGTCCTGGTGACGGCTGGGTCCGCCGTCGCCGAAAGGGGAGGCAACGGTCGGGCTGGGCGATTGTGAGGCTTCCCGCTGTCCTTCCGGCCGCGGCTGCCCCCCACTGCTGGTTGTAAGTCAGGTTGGGCTGAGCGCCATGCCTGCGAAACAACAGCTGGCAGAGGGAGCGAATCGGCAAAACTAGTATGTGTCGGAGGCCGTGGTTCTGCCTCGCTCGAACGTGCCGCCGGCTCGGACCGGTGCTATCACCAACCATCGCACTTGCTTCCCCCCGGAGGGTTACGTTCTAGCAGTCGTTACTTCCAGAGACGAAGCTGCCCCGGCCTGTCGCCCCGTCTACTCGGTAGACGCTCAGGGCCCTGGTGTCTCGGGTGGCCGGAAATGAGGTGCACAAACCATGAGACTCAGTGAACGACAACCCGAGCGGGGAGCGGATGAGCGCAGATGAAGCCGTACAGAAGTCCCAACCTTCTAGCGAACGCGGCCGAAATTTGAACTGCTTCATTGCCACTCAGCAATGAGCGGACGCCTTGGGATACACAAGAGGCGATCCATCGCGAGACGGTGCTGGCCCGAGCGGCACGCTTTCAGATCCTTGCCATCGTGGTCGTGTTCATGGTCGTCGGCGCCAGCGTGGGTGCGGGAATCCAGCTGAGCAGGACCACCCCACCGCCGACCATTCACATTGCCTTGCCCACGTCAATAGAGACCGTGCCGAACCCGACAGGAGGACCAATGTCGTGGCCCGCTGCGGGTGAAGCGGATCTGGTGCTCCCCGGAGTCCTGTCCTTCGCTCCGGCCGGCTTCACCAACTCGGTGCCCATTGCCAGTCTCACCAAAGTGATGACCACCCTGGTCCTGCTGCAGGACTATCCGCTCGCTCCCGGCGAAACCGGACCGATGATCATGGTCACGGGTGGTGCAGTAATCGATACCGCGGCAAAACTGGCCGATAATGCCACCCTACTGCCGATCCTGGCCGGCGAGCGCCTCTCCGAGGCCCAGGCCATCCAAGCCATGCTCGTTGTATCCGCCAACAACATCGCTGACCTGGTGGCCACCTGGGACGCTGGAAGCCAGTCGGCCTTTGTTGCGAAGATGAACGCTCTCGCCGCATCGTGGGGGATGTCGTCGACCCACTTCGACGACCCCAGCGGCCTTTCTGCGGATTCCCGGAGCAGCGCCGCCGACGTCTTGACCTTGGCGCAGCGGGCCCTTGGCGTCCCACTGATCCGAGCCGACGTCGCCCTGACCTCGGCCGTGCTCCCCTACGCCCCTGACGCGACCACCACAACCCCGACAACGGCAACTGATCCCAACGCGCCGCCCTCACCGCCGGCCGCAACAACAACTACTACTACTGATCCGCTGTCTGCGATCACCGATGTCTCGCTCGCCAACTCGGATACCGATCTCGGAAAGAACGGAATCATCGGGATCAAGACTGGCTACGACTCTGCCGCGGGAGGCTGCTTCCTCTTTGCCGCAAAGGTTACGACTGGCACCTCTACGCAGGTGGCCTACGGCGTCGTTTTGGGACAACAAGCGACCAGCGCGCAGCGGACGTCGGACCACGCCCAACAGCTAGCGACCGATAGCCTCCAGGCAGCGTTGGACGAGGCGGTGGTCCTTGTCACTGGGCTTCAGCGTGTCCTCAACGGGGTAACGCTGCTCAATCGCGGTCAGGTGTTCGGCACGGTGCGGGAGCCTTGGGGGTCCGCCGCCGTAGTCGCAGCGCAATCGCTGTCGGTAGTTGCTCGCCCCGGAACTGCCGTTGCTGTCCAGACGCACTTCATGGCGTTGCGGGCAGGCCGGCAGGTCCGCGCAAGGGAGACCGTCGCGCATCTGATTGTTCAGATCGGCATCAAAGTCGATTCGGTGGCGCTCGTTACCCGCACCTCGCTCCCACTACCTTCGATCGGGTGGCGCCTCACTCGGCCCTAACCGGCACTTTTGAAGGAGGACGTCGAGGTCGTGCCGCTGCGATAAAGCTTCGAATGGCTAGATCGCTGTCTCGCTATATGGCATTCAGCAAAGTAGGACGTCGCTGTGCAAAGGATTCGTTCGAGCTAAGCCTAAGCCGCGCGCCAATAGGCGTGTCGTTTAAGCATGTCCTGTCATCTTGAACTCAGCGAGCGGCTACCAGTAACCCGGAGGGCGTGCGCTGGTCACCGGCCAATACGGCCAGAGATTCAGCCACCGAGGAGGTAAAAAAGGCCGAGTCTTCGCAGTCGAGTTCGATCATGGCAAGTGCAGCGAGCTTCTTGGAGATCTTTGCGGCATCTCGGAGGATGACGACGGCACGGGCAAGCAGGAGTCGCTGCTTGATCGTGTCAACCCTCGACACCACGTCGGGCAACGCCGCGTCGAAGGCTTCGGCGTCGTCGGCGTGGAGGGCCCCAATGGCACGGTCGATCTCGGGGGTCCAGATTTTCGGGAGTGGTACCTGGAGGGAGAGGTCGAGCTCGGGGAGGTCGACGAGTTCAGAAAAGAGATCGTCGAACTCGTCCCTCGTGGTGTCGGCCAGTTCGCAGACCGAATCCCGGTAGATCTCGAGCGGCATAATCCGCACGTCGAGGTACTCGACGGGGCCGTGACAGCAACGCTTGGCCTTGTTGCCGCTTCCGCACGGGCACGGTCCGTTGCGCTTCACCTTGGCCATGGCGCCACCTCCAGTGAAGGATATTTTCGCCTCCGACCTCATCGGCGAGGTGGACCGCCTCTCACCAGGAGAAAGGTCCACCGGTTGTTGTGCTGGACCGGACAAGATCCGGCTGTTGCCCCAACCCAACGAACCAGTGGAGGAACCATGCTTGCACTCGAACCCGTCGTCGTCGATGCCGTCTGGCAGTCATTCGCCGCCTATTTGCCCGAACACGGTGAAACTGACCATCCTCTGGGCTGTCACCGTCCCCGCCTCGCTGATCGTGACTGCTTCGAGGCCATCCTCTTTCGACTGGTCACCGGGTGCAGTTGGGACGTGGCCGGACGGCTCGGCAAAGGAAGCGAAACGACCCTGCGCCGCCGACACGACGAGTGGGTGGCCGCCGGTGCCTACGAGCGACTGGTCGAAGAAGCCATCGCTGGTTTCGACAAGGTGATCGGGCTCGACCTCTCCGACGTCTCGGTCGACGGCTCTTTGCACAAGGCGCCCTGTGGCGGCGAAGGGACCGGGCCCAACCCGACCGACCGGGGCAAGACCGGATGGAAGTGGTCGGTGGCAACCGACACGAACGGGGTGCCAATCGGTTGGGTCGTCGACGGAGCGAATCGCAACGACTCGATCCTGCTCGCCCCCACTCTCGACGACGTGGCCGAGCGCGGACTGCTCTGCGACATCGGAACCCTGTGGCTCGACCGGGGCTATGACTCGGGCCTCACCCGCACTCGCTTGCTCGAACGACAGATCCACGATTCGGTCATCGCCAAGAAGCGCAGCCCCGGATCGACCGCAGGCACCAAGAACCAGCCCATGGGTCTGCGCTGGCCGGTCGAGCGGACCAACTCATGGCTGAGCAACTTCGGTCAGATGCGGCGCAATACCGACCGTTTCAACGCCCATCGCCTGGCTCAGTTTGCCCTGGCTGTCGTACTGATTATCACGGTCAAGCTGATGAAGTGGGCCAAGAGGTGGGGCTCCATGGCCGTCGCCTAATGGCGCGCGCTCTAAGGCGCTGCGGCCAAAGGCCGCATACTGCCTTGTGTGTGGGCGCGGCCTTCCCTGAGCGGATAGAGCCGCATGAGAGGGCGCCGCATCAGCAACATGGTTGCGGGACGCGCCTGTGCGCAGACGCGAGCGTCCGTGTGTCGAGAGGGAGCAGTGAGCTCATCGGGGTGGAGGTCTCCAAGCTGAGAGGCGGGGCGCCGTGGGGGCGTCGGGTCCCTTGGGTCTTCGGGGTCTTCGCTCCTGGGGACTCGTCGGTCTTCGGGCCCTAATCCCCCGGGTCCGGTCCACCGTTGCGCCGCCGGTTGTGAAAGCCGCAGTGGACCCGCCCGTTCTCCTGGGTGGTCTCGCCCCCTTGGCTGTAGGGGATGATGTGGTCGATCTGGCAGCGCTCGGCGGGGGCCTCGCAGTAGGGGTGGGTGCAGTGCTGGTCGCGGATCTCGATGGCCCGTCGGGTCGCCCCGGTGAAAAAGCGGGCCGTGACCGAGCATTCGATGCGCTTGGGCGGGGCGAAGACGATCCGTTCGAAGGAGGCCTCTTTTAGCCAGGGCACCAGCGAGCCCGGCGAGAGAATCGCCCCGTGGGCCAGCTGACAGATGCGCCCGGCCAAGGTGGGATAGTCGACCAGGACACTGAAGAGGGGTTCGGGGCGCCGGGCGCCAACGGGCATGGCTTTGGAACGCACGGCCATCTCGACGGCCGCATCGGCCCGGCGCTGGGCGGGGGTGCGGGACAGCTCGCCCAGGTGCGGGTCACGCCCAAGACGTGCTTTGGCCTCGGCCCAGTCGCCCTCGAACATCTCGGCTTCGAGGCGCCGCAGCTCGGCGTCGTAGATGGCCCCGCCGATGGGGTCGAAGGTCATTTTGCCGAGCCACGTCCCGCCCAGGCTCTGGCTCACGTAGACGTCGCGCCGGGCCATCTTCTCCATGGCGCACTCCTCGGCCCCGTCGGGGTCGGCCAACTGGGTCCAATAGGCCACGACCCCGCTGAAGGGGGCGAACTTGAGCTCGCCGGCCGCGGCCACGAGCACCGCCTCGTCGCGGGCGAAGGCGTCGGGGGCGACGCGTGCGGTGCTCTGGGCCGCCTTGACCAACAGGTCGACGTGGGCCACCCCGATGGCCCCGGCACTGAAGGCCTCGGCGCACAGCGGCAGCGAGGGCAGGGCCCGGCCCCGGCGCAGTTGGCTGCGGGCTTCACCAAGGGGGAGGTGACAGCGCGTGGACAGCCACGCCGTCGTGCTCTGGGCCCCCTCATGCGCCCATTCCCCTCCCGCATCGAAACTGGCCACGGCCCGGCTCATGACACAGCTGAGGCGAGCGAGCGCTCCTTCGAGGGCGAGGACCGAGGCGGCGTCGCCATAGGAGAACGGATCAGCCCCCGCCAAGGCATCGAGGATCTCTTCGAGCTGCTCCACTGCGTCCATGTCACAAGTAGAGCAGGGGGTTGTGACACATGACCCCTGCTCAGAGCCACCAAAAGAGAAAGAAAGGACGTACAAAACCCAGACTTGCCCGACCGTTGCGCGGTGGTGCGGGGGTCACGGTGCGGGAAGGGGGTGCGGTGCGAGGGCACGGGGCGGGTGGCTACGGCGTGAGCGTTATGGCAAGAGTTACGGCGAGACAGCTACCACGGCACACCTACGGCGCCACACCTACGTGACGGCGCTCCCCACCCGGCGCCGGGCAAAGTACCAACGGCCCCGCTCGTAGATGACGTCGTCGGCCACCGGAACAACCTTGCTCACGATGACCTGTCCCGATCCCCCGTCGGCGGTCGCCACCAACGTGCGGCACTCCTGAGTTCCGTGTACGCCGTCGATACGGACCACCGAATCGGCCAGGAGCACGCTGGCCCGGCGCGACGCCGTGGCGAACCACCGTGCGAGCGCCGGATGTCCGGCGATGGGCTCCTGACCAGGTAGCTCAAGGACACCTTCCACGACGAAGGTACCCAACCACGTCGCCTCATCTCCCGCCTCCAGGGCGCGGTGCTGGCGAATGGTCAAGTCCTGCACGGCAGCGCGCCCCGCCAACGAATGCAGGGTGCGCTCATCCTCGTACGACAGCGTCATCAGTTGGTTGCTCCTATCGGTGTAGTCATCTGTAGTCATGCATCGGTGTAGTCAGTGCGATCGGTGTAGTCAGTGCGATCGGTGTAGTCAGTGCGATCGGTGTAGTCAGTGCGATCGGTGTAGTCAGTGCGGTCCGCGTGGTCGGCGGGGGCATGGGATACGCGGATTTCAGTCCGGCATCTTCCCCATAGCGTCGCGCCCGCCAACTGGCGCCTCTCCGCCGGGCTGCTGCAGGTAGAGGTGCATTCCCTTGATGAGCCCGTCGTCGTCGAGGCGGAAGATGATCGCCTCGGGGAGATCCTTCATCGCCCCATCCACCTCGAGATGCTCGATCAATTCGGCGATGACCGTATCGCCGGCATAGGCGATGTGCACAGGCTTGAGCTCGTACCCGGGTTTGAGCGTCGGCACCACGCGGCGCAGGAAGTCGATGTAGCCCTGGCTCGAGTCGATCACATCCCCATATGGCCCGATGCGCTCGAACCCCGTTGGCGAGAAACAGTTCGCCAGGCGATCCCAGTCGCGAGCGGCGTACAGCTCCACGAAGTCCTCAACTGCGGGCATGTTCCCCTCCCTCTCTCACTGTCCTGCCTTTCTCACTGTTGTCCGAAACGTTGGCGCAGGACCGGCTTCAACACCTTGCCGGCGGAATTCAATGGGAATTGATCGACCACCACAACCGACGTCGGCTTCTTGTACGACGCCAAACGCTCCTTGCACCAGGCGATGAGGACGGTCTCTTCCGGGGGGTTGTCCGGATCCACCGGCACGATCACGGCCCGCGGCGTCTCGCCCCACTTGGGATCGGGCAATCCGATCAACGCGGCATCGAGCACACCGGGATGGGCGCGCAGCACTGCTTCGACCTCGGGGCAGTAGATGTTCTCGCCACCCGAAATGATCATGTCTGTCTTACGGTCGACGACGTAGAGGTATCCCTCCTCATCCATGCGGCAGAGGTCGCCCGAGTGGAACCAACCGCCGGCGAATGCCAGCTCGTTTGCCTCGGGCTTGCGCCAGTAACCCTGCATGACCGTCGGCCCGCGGTACACGATTTCACCAACCTCGCCCACCGCCACATCGTTGCCGTCCTCGTCGACGACGCGTGCTTCGACGTTCATGATCGGCCGGCCCACCGAGCCGCGTTTCCGCTCGGAGTCCTCCGCGTGCAGGATGCACGTGACCGGACTCATCTCCGTCTGGCCGAAGAAGCTGAAGATGGGCACGCCGGGCAATGTCCGCGCCATCTTCTTCAGGACCTCCACCGGCGTGTTGGCCGCGCCCCACGAGGCGCGCCGTAGCGAGAGCTGCAGGCCCGACGCCGTCACTTGGTCGCAGATGTCGTCCCATTGCATGCCGACGAAGACGCACCCCGTGACGCCGTAGCGCGCGATCTCCTCGACGGCCTGGCCGCTGTCGAAACTCCCGCTGGGGACGATGATGGCGCAGCCACCGCCGATCACGTAGGGCAGAATCCCCGTCAGTCCCCCGATGTGAAAGAGCGGGAGATTGCCGTACCACACGTCGTCGTACCCAACGATGCCCTGGACCACCATGGAGTTGAGCGTGCTCATCAGGAGGTTGAAGTGGCTCAGGACCGCGCCCTTGGGACGCCCGGTGGTGCCCGAGGTGTACATGATCAGGGCCGGATCCTGCTCGTCGACGGCAACCGTCACCGGTGACTCGCCGCCACCCGAGATCAGGTCGTCGTAACGCTCGGCCCCCGGACCGGCTGCCCCTGGACCGGCTGCCCCCGGACCGCCTGCCCCCGGACCGGCTGCCCCGGGTCCCCGACAACGATCACTGCCCCAACGTCGGGGAGCGCGTCCCGAACCGCGCCCACCAACGAGGAGAGGCTCTCGTCGACGACGATGACCGAAGCCCCGCAGTCGCCAAGGATGAACTTCACTTCGTCGGCCACTAGTCGGAAATTGACCGGCACGACGATCGCGCCCAGGCGCCATCCGGCGAAGATGGCCTCGATCATCTCGATACTGTTCGTCATCAACACGGCCAAGCGGTCACCATGCTGCAGTCCCCGCTTCGCCAAGGCGTTGGCCAACGCGGTCACACGCCGGTCGACGTCCGCAAACGTCCGGCTCTCGCCCTGACAGATATACGCCGTGCACGCCGGGTACTTCCGGGCAATGCGGCTGAGCTGTTCGCCGTGCGCCATGCCGCGGCTTGCCCCGATGGCCGCAACGGAAGCAACGGAAGCAACGGAAGCGACCGAAGCGACGGAAGCGGCGGTGTCGGTGCTCATCGGCGGACGGTGTAGCCCGCTGCCTCGCGGTCCCACGCCGAGGACGGAATGCCACGCGGCGCGCAATTCGTGCTTGAGGATCCTTCCGACCGCGTTCTTCGGCAACTCGGGCGTCACGTCGACGTAACGGGGAACGGCGAAATACGGCAGGTGCTCGGTGCAGAAGTCCATGAATGCCGCCATGTCGATCGGCTCGGCCGTCGCGGCGACCACGTACACCATGACGTCATCTTCTCCGAGCTCGCTGGGCACCCCCACCGCGGCAACCTCGGCCACCTCGGGGTGGCGCAGAAGGGCCTGCTCCACCTCGAACGAGGAGATGTTCTCCCCACGACGTCGCATGGCATCCTTCTTGCGATCCGCGAAGTAGAAGTACCCGTCCTCGTCGAATCGGCCCATGTCCCCGGTGTGGAACCACAGGTTGCGGAACTGCTCGACCGTCTCGCGATCGCGGCCGTCGTAGCCCTCGAACATGACATGAGAGCGCTTGGGGCGGCAGACGACCTCGCCTACCTCGCCGACAGGGACCGGCCGGTCTTCGGCGTCAAAGAGCATCACGTCGAAATTGGGATTGGCCCGCCCCGACGCGCCGAACCGGTTGGTCTCGTCGACCCCGGCCACCACCATCGGAAAGGCCTCGCTCATGCCGTAACAGGTGACGATGCGGCACTGCCAGCGGTCCTCCATCGCCTCGAAGCTCTCTTGGGGCACCGGAGCGGCGGAAATGAAGCGCAGCGGGATGTCCTTGTCGCGCTGCGTCTGGTGGCAGGTTCCACAGCATGCTCAACATGGCGCCGGCCAGCGCGATACCCGACGCTTCGTAGCGCCGGACCCGATCCCATGTCGCCGACACGCTGAACGTCGAATCGAGGACACCGGTGCCCCCGGCGAGCATCGGACCCAGAACCGTGCCCACAGCACTCAGATGGAAAAGCGGGAGTGGGCCGTAGACGACCTCGCCGGGCTGGAGTCGCCAGAGGTCGACCATGGCCTGCGCCGCCGCCAGCAGGTAGTGCTGGGTCGCGAGGACGCCTTTGGACCGACCGGTGGTCCCCGACGTCGAGAAGATGGCGCCCAACGGGAACGGCACGACGTCGGGAATGCCTGCGATCTGCGAGGAATCCCTCTCGAGAAGCTGCTCGATCGGGTACACCTTGACATGGGCCGGCGGCACGGCGTGGTCGGAGTCGGGGTCGGCCAACCGCTTGCCGTCCTCACGCATCAGTACGGCACGCAGGCTCGGGACGTCGGCGGTGATCGAGAAGACGCGACCGGCCAGCGACCGGTCGAGGGCGATCATCTTGGTGTTGCTGTCCCGGAGTTGATTGGCCAGGAAGTCACCCCGGTAGGCCGTGTTGATCGGCACCGCCACCGCGCCCAGGCGGCACAACCCGAACCACAGCGTCACCCAGTCGGGCGACGTGCCCATGAAGAGCGCCACCCGATCACCGGGCTCGATGCCGAGACCGGCAAGCACGTTGGCGGCCGAGATCGACCGTTCCCGCAGCGCCCTGTACGTCAGGGGGACGTCGTCGATGACGAGCAGCGGCTGATCGGGCCGCACCGACACCTGCGCATCGAGGACGCCCGAGAACGTCAGGCCGTCCCCCGGGGTCGGCTCCCAGGGCGACACCGGAGATCCTCCGGTCACTTGCTTTCCGAAGGGACGGTCTCCGCAAAGGTGTCGGCCGGATAGAAGCGACGGCACCAACGCCGCAGCGACGCGTAGTTCTTCGCCTCTTCGACGGCAAAGGACGGCTTCTCGAGGTATTGCATGTTCTCCCAGGTGAAGAAGTCCTGCTTGATGATCTCCTGCTGCAACTCGATCCAGCGGGCGGCCCGGCCCGTCGGGACATCGCCGAGGTCACCCTCTTCGCGCACGCACGCCATGGTGAACCAGTAGTCGGTGTACTCCTCGTCGACCGGTGTGTGGCCGGTGATCTGCACCGAGGCCAAGACGTTCTCCGGGAAGCGCACGAAACCGATCCCGAGACCGAAGGTGTCGTAGACGACCTCGCCATCGACCGGACCGTTCGGCGTCAACCAGGTGGTGGGGCGACCGCCGCCGTAGTTCACATCCACCGTGGCATGCAGGTGGTACTCATGCAGCTCGAAGGACGTCGTCTCCGCCGGCCGGTCGCCGTGATGCACGGGGGCGATGTGGTACGGATCGGCCGCGTTCTCCACGATCATCTGCGGGTGGACCTTTACCCGGTTGAGCATGCGGGAGTGCGGGTGGAGGGGGTAGTAGTCCCCTGTTTCGAGCTCGGGCACGTCGGGCAGGTCCCACGTCGGCTCGCCACCATCGCGGTCGAACCAGATGAGCACCATGCCGCACCATTCGACGGTCGGATAGGTGCGTATCCGCACCGACTTCTTGCAGCCCTCCTTCGAGTACGGGATCAGCGAGTTGGTCCCGTCCGCCCGCCATTGCCAGGCATGCCAGGGACACTTGACCTCGTCGCCCACCACGCTGCCGCCGACACCGATGTGGCCACCGAGATGCTGGCAATAGGCGTTCATGACGGCAACCGTGCCCGATTCGCCCCGGAAGCAGATCAGCTCGCGGCCGAAGTAGTGCAGGGTCTTGAGCGTCCCGGGCAACACGTCGGATGAGTTCGCCACGATGTACCAACCGGTTGGGTAGCGGTAGGACGAGACGGACAGGGGCGTTTCCGATTCGGCCACGTCGTCGGTGACAGTCATAACGGACTCCATTCGGTAGGCGACAGGGTGTGCACGTTGGGACTCCAGGTTGCCGGCGCAGACCCGAGGGGGCGCCGCGACTGCATGTCGGTGGCACTGCGCCCAGACCGGCCACCCTGTGATCCCCCGCTCACGGCCACTGTGGAACGCGAACAGTCTTATCTTAGATTGCAACATTAGGTCAAGGTTGCGCGACGGGCCCGGGGTGCGACCTGGTTCTCGGGGCGTGGTTCTCGGGGCAGCCCGAGGGCCCGTTCCCCGAGGATGTTGCGCTGGATCTCGTCGGTCCCGCTGGCGATGCGCACGGAGGGTGCGGTCAGGAGGTGGAATTGCCACCGACCGGCCAACCCGATCTGGGGCTCGGCGGTCAACACCTCGGGACCGGCGAGCGAGGCCCCGACGTTGGCGGCGCGGCGGAGATGGTCGGCGAAGAACAGGTTGACGATCGAGGCCAACGCGCCCACGGGCTCGCCGCGGCCGAGCCGGCTCTGCACCCGCAGGTTCAGGTAGCGCAGAATCTCCTGGCCCACGAAGGTGGCCGCGATGTCCTGGCGTACGAGCGGGTCGGCGGCCATGCCCCGGTTGTCGGGCAACTTCGATCAATTCGGGCACTCCCGGCCACTCGTCGCCGGCCAGACCGCGCTCGCTGCCCAGCATGGTGTTGGCCACGGTCCACCCGGCGTTCACCTCACCGATGACCGCATCGTCGGGAACCTCGACGTCTGTCAGGAACACCTGGTTGAACTCGGCCGCACCGTTCATCTGGCGGATCGGGCTGATCTCGATGCCGGGCGTGCGCATGTCGAGGACGAAGCAGGTCAGCCCGTGGTGCTTCGGCCGTTCGGGGTCTGACCGGGCCAGAAGAATGGCGTAGTCGGCGAACCGGGCGTACGACGTCCACACCTTCTGCCCGTTGATGGTCCAACCGCCGGGATTACGCCGGGCTGCGGTCGAGAGACCGGCGAGGTCGGACCCGGCCCCAGGTTCGCTGAACATCTGGCACCACACCTCCTGCCCGCGCAACAACGAGGGCAGGTGGCGTTCCTTCTGCGCCGGCGTACCGTGCACCATCAGGGTCGGACCGACCATGCCGATTCCCACGTCGAAGGCGGCTCCGGAGACCCCGAAACGCGCCTGCTGGATCCGAAAGGCCAGGTCGAACAGTGCCGTGCGCCCTTGGCCGCCGAATTCGACAGGCCAGGAGATGCCGGCCCAGCCGCCTTCGAAGAGCGTGGCCTGCCAGCGCCGGCACCCTTCGACAAAGGCCTGGTCCCTCCCGATGGTGAAGTCGTCCGGACCCCCCTTTGCCGGCGCGTGCGCCTCCAGCCACACCGATGCCTCTGCCCGATACGCAATGACGTCCTCGGACTCGCGCAGGTCCATCAGCGTGGCCGGAGGCGGATTGTCGCCCGCCGCGCAGACCGGCAGCGACGATCGCCCTCTGCTCATCGGCATGCGCCTGCGACTCCCCTCACTGGCCCTCCAACTTTCTAAAGTTTATAGTCGCACTGTTCTCAAAACGGGGGGTTTGGATGCCGGATCTGAGCGGGAAAGTGGCGATCGTCACCGGGGCGGCGTCGGGGATCGGCAAGACGACGTGCGAGACATTGGCCGGCCATGGTGCGTCGGTAGTGGTCGCCGGCCACTCTCTGGCAGGGGCGGAGGAAGTCGCAGCCGATATTCGCCGCGCACGGAGGTAGCGCCATCGCTGTCGGGGTCGACGTGGCCGACGAGGAACAGGTCAAGGCCATGGTGGACGCGGCCGTCTCCGAGTTCGGCGGGCTCGATGCGCTCCACAACAATGCGGCGGCCACCAGGATGCACCGGGACCACGACGTCGTGAACGTCAGCACCGAAGTATGGGACGAGACGATGGCGATCAACCTGCGCGGGCCATTCTTCGGGTGCAAGTACGCCATACCCGAAATGTTGAAACGGGGCGGTGGCAGCATCGTGAACACGTCGTCCGCCGCCGGGCTGAAGGCGGAGAGGATCCGTGTCGCCTACGGGGTCTCGAAGGCCGCGCTGCACGGGCTCACCCGTCACGTGGCCAATGCCTACGGAAAGCAGAACATCCGCTGCAACGCCATCGCCCTCGGCATGATTCTCACCGATGCGGCAGAGCGCAACGTGAAGCCCGAGATGCTGGCATATCTCGAGGAGCACAACGCTCTGGCGCGCCTCGGCCGCACGAACGATGTGGCCGAGGTCGTGTCCTTCCTCTTCTCCGACGAGGCCTCGTTCATCACCGGCGAAGTCATCGCCGTGGACGGCGGGTTCACGTCACATCTCCCGGCCCTGGTCGATCTGAGGTACCCCGGCCCCGGTCGGCTAGGCCTCTGGGCCCTGGTCAATTAGGCCTCCCGGCCCTGGTCGATCAGGCCGGCCAACTGTCCGGCGGAGGGTCGATCCCGTAGAGCTTGGCCGAGTTCTCCCAGAGGATCTTGCGCCGCACGTCCTCGGCGACATGGCCGAGGTTGGCCGCAATCGTCTTGTCGATGTCCCCGAAGAGGCACGTCGTGTGGGGGAAGTCCGTCTCGAAGAGGACGTTGTCCACCGGGATGAGGTCGAGGAAATACCGGGGGGCCAACCGCTCGAACCAGTACGTCACGTAGACGTGCTCGCGAAACAGCTCGGAAGGCAGAATGTCCTCGGCTGTCCTCTCGCGGCCCGGACGGAAGGCGCCGAGCCAGCTGTAGTCCGCAGCTTCGAGCACGAAGGGCAGCCAGCCCATCCCGCTCTCGACCGACACGAACTTCAGACCGGGCCACCGCGGCAACATGCCGCACGTGATCAGGTCGGCGCATTGGACGCCGTTCTTCATGAAGAGGTCAACCGCGCCGTACGCCTGCGCCCCCGCGATGCCGTGCGTCTCGTAGCGCTCCGGTGTCATGACGCTCGGCAGATCCCCGGCGTTGCCGATGTGGAAGTGAATGGGGAGACCCGTCTCGAGAGCAACCGCCCACAGGGGATCCCAGTGACGGCTTCCGAGGACCGGGAGCCCGTAACGCTGCGGCTCGCCGGTGAACAGAATTCCCCTCGCTCCGGCGGCGGCGCAGCGCAAGACCTCGCGCACGGTGGCCTCGACATCCCAGAACGGGGTGGCGAGCACGGCGAGGAGCCGCCGGGAATCCGCTCCGCACCACTCCATCAGAAAGTCGTTGTACGCCCGTACGCTCAAGAGTTTGAGCTCGTCGTCGTCCATGGCGAGGAAGTTCTCGCTCCCGAAACCCCCGACGTTGGGATAGAGCACCTGGGCCCAGATGCCCGCCTCGTCCATGTAGGCCAACCGTGCCGTCGCATTCGAGGCGGCGGGGTGGCAGTCGGCGTAGGTCGGCGGGTAATTCCCGGGGAAGGTCGGCCATCCCGCGGGCGCCGAGGTTCCGACGGAGCCGATGCGCTTGTTCTGCAGTACCCAGATGTCGGCGCCGTCGATCCGCTCGACATGCGGCACATCGTCGATGTACTTCTTCGGGACCCGGGCCGTCCAGACGTCGGCCGGCTCGGTCACATGACTGTCGGAGTCGATAATCAGGTTCGCTACGGGCATCTCTTCTCCCCCAGTGCGTGGTGTCTGGCCCTAAACGTAGCAAGCAGGGGTCCTGGCGCTTACTTTGCGCCGGCGCCTGCGTCGATGGGAAGGGCAACCCCGGTGACGTACCGGGCCTCGTCCGAGGCCAACCAGACGACCGCATTCGAGATGTCGACCGCATCCACCCATGGGATGGGGAGCAGGTTGCCCGCCTGCGAGGGGACCGCGAAGTCCTCGAGTGTGGGCGCATCGAGGTCGGGGCGGAAGAGGTGGAACGCCGACTCGTTGTCGATCATCGGGGTGAACACCATCGTCGGATTGATGGTGTTGACGCGGATCATGTGCGGAGCCAGCTCGTGGGCCAGGCACTGCATGAGCCCCAGCACCCCATGCTTCGCCGCGGCGTAGTGCGACATGTGCCAGGCGCCCTTGGTGCCGAGCAGCGAGCTGGTGAAGATGATCGACCCGCCCCGGCCGGCCTCGATCATGGACGGGACGACGGCCCGGACCAGTTCGAAGTAGCCGGTGAGATTGACGTCGAGCGTGTCGTGCCACTGGGCATCGGAGAGCTCCCACGTCAGCGCGGCCGCGGAGAAGATCCCCTGGTTGCCGACGACGATGTCGATGTGGCCGAATTCGGCCACAGCCTCCGCGCTGATCCGCTGCATCGCAGCGCCGTCGCGCACATCGGCCTGGTGCGCCACGATCCTGCGGTCGAGATCCTCCACCAACCGCACCGTCTCCTGCAGGTCCTCCGGCGTGGCCATGGGATAGGCGACCGAGTCGATCTGCGCGCAGATGTCGAGGGCGATGATGTCGGCGCCCTCTTCGGCCAGCCGCAGCGCGTGCGAACGACCCTGCCCCCGCGCCGCCCCGGTGATGATCGCGACCTTGCCCTGGAGCCGCCCGCCTGAGCCCGTGGCGCTCACTACACCGCAGCCGGCTCGAATTTTCCGTCGTCTCCAGCGTGCCCCAGCCCGCACGAGACGTCGAGCCCCAGCACCTGCGTCAGCCGTCCCTGCCCGACCCACGTCGCCACGCTGACACCGAGCTCGAGGATCTCGTCGTCGCTGAAGGCAGCACGCATGCGGTTCCAGAACGAGTCGTCCAACGACAGGTGGTCGAGACAGAACCGCTCCGCGAACTCGATGGCCACGCGCTCCGGCTCGCTGTACCCGGGCCACGTGGCGTCGTCGGCCACATGGTCGTACATCTCGGCGTCGATCCCCCCGGCCGTCAACGAGTCGAAGCGCACCCCGAGGCACATCTGGCATTGGTTGATCTGGGCGATGCGCATGCGGGCGCACTCGCGCAGACGAGCCGGCAACGTGCTCTTCGTGTAGATCGCATCGGAGAGCGAGAGCCACGCGTCACCGATACCCGGGACGCGGGACCACACATCTCGGATGTCGGCGCGTTGCGCAGCGGACAGCTCGATCCTGGCCATCGTCAGACCCCCCGTCTTGTTGTCTAAGATTACCACTTTGCCCGCCCGTTCCACCTTGCCGAGGTCTGAAATGTTGCAGGACATCGCGTCCTTCCGAACCGAGCTCCGCCAGTGGCTGTCGGCCAGCTTTCCCAGAGAAGACGGACTCCCGCGCACCGGCGCGGATCGCGATCCCGTGCGGCACCGGTACCTCCAGCGGCTCCTCTTCGAGGGCGGATACGCCGGCCTGACCTACCCGTTGGCCTACGGCGGGCGGGGGCTCACGCCCGAATTCCAAGATGCCTTCAACGAAGAGGCGGCAGGGTACGAGCTGCCGACGCTGTTCAACGTCACGCTCGGCATCCTCGGTCCGACCATCCTCGATTTCGGCACCGAGGAACAGAAGCTTCGGCACATCCCCGCCATCCTCCGCGGCGACGAGCTCTGGGTGCAGCTGCTGAGCGAACCGGCCAGTGGATCCGACCTGGCCGGCTGCATCACGCGGGCGAGCCGCGACGGGGACCAATGGATCCTGAACGGGTCGAAGATCTGGAGTACGGGGGCGCACTTCTCCGACTTCGCGCTCTGCCTGGCCCGCTCCAACTGGTCCGTGCCCAAGCACCGAGGCCTGACCATGTGCATCATGAAACTGTCGCAACCCGGAATCGACATCGAGCCGATCATGCAGGCCAACGGCGAGGCCGAGTTCTGTCAGGAGTTCCTCACCGACGTGGCGATCGATGCCGCCGACATCTTGGGCGAGGAGAACGCGGGATGGCAGGTGGCCAGCCGCCTCCTCACGCACGAGCGCAATCTGGCCGGGGCGGCCTCGCCCTTCACCTACGGGTTCGTGGCGGAGGGGACACCCGTCGCGCCCACGGCGGAGGAGCTGGTGGAGTTGGCACGTGGCTGCGGCAACGCGGACGACCCGCGCGTGCGGGCGCTCGTGGCCGAGGCGCACGCGCTCGACTCGATTCAGGCCAACCTCGTCGAACGTATCAACACCGGCATCGAGACGGGCGCGCTGGAGCCGAGCTTCGGGTCGCTGCTCCGCTTGTTCGAGATAACCAAGGTGGTGCAATGCTCGAACACCAGCACGGATATCGCCGGCGCTGAGCTCGCGGTGTGGCCCGCGTCGTCGCCCGGGAGGGTGGGCAACCAGTTCCTCATGCGCCAAGCGGCGGCGTTGGCCGGCGGCAGCATCGAGATGCAGCGCAACATCATTTCGGAACGGGTGCTCGGTCTCCCCCGTGAGCTCGCCACCGACGTCGGTGTCCCCTTCGACTCGGTGCCCCACAACGTTGCGGGCACCCGGCGGTGAGAAGCACGTGAGGTTCGACGCCACCGAAGAGCAGCAGCAGCTTCAAGCCATCACGCGCCGGTTTCTCGAGGACACAGCGCCGCTGACGACGGTACGCCTGTGGGGCGAGAAGAACCCGGCCGGCTTCGACCGGGACTGGTGGCGCCGGGCGGCGGACCTGGGCTGGACATCACTGCTCGTGCCCGAGGACCAGGGCGGGTCCGCGGGGGCTTCCAAGAGCGCCAGTGGCGCGGGCGTTGCGGGCTTGACCGAGCTGGCGATCGTGGCCGAGGAGCGGGGGCGGTTGGTGTCACCGGGACCACTGCTTCCGGTCAGCGTGGCGGCCTGGACCCTGGCCGTGGCAGATGCCGACACAGATGCCAAGGCACAGAGCAGGGCGACACTCGAGGCGGCCCTGTCCGGCGCCGCCGTCTGCACGTGGGTGGTGGGTGAGAGCGAACAGTCGTGGTTGACCCCGGCCCCACCGGTGACTGCGGTGTCGCTGGGTTCCTCACTCGAGTTGACAGGGACCGCGCACTCGATCGAGTCCGGTGCGGACAGCGACAGCTTCGTGGTCGCGGCCGGCATCGGCGACGCCGTGCTGCACGTGCTCGTGCCGGCCGAGATCGCCGGCCTGCACAAAGAGCGCGCCCGCAGCCTCGATCTGGTTCGCCGCCACGCCGACCTGACATTCGACCGTGTCGTCGTACCCGCGTCCTCGATGGTCATCGGCGCCGCACGCGGCCGGGCCGTTCTGGAGCGCCAGGGCCACATCGCGAACATCGCGCAGTGTGCGGAGATGGTCGGCGCGGCTGCCCGCGCCTTCGAGCTGACGCTCGGGTACACCGCCGAACGTTGCTCGTTCGGCCGGCCGCTCGCCTCCTACCAGGTTCTCAAACACCGATTGGCCGACATGAAGCTCTGGATCGAGGCGTCGCATGCCGCGGTCGAGGGTGCCGTGGCGGCAGTGGCCGTGGAGTCCCCGTCAGCGGCGCAATTCGTCAGTGGGGCCAAGCTCTACGTGGGGCGCAAGGCCCCCGACATCATCCAGGACTGCATTCAGATGCACGGCGGCATCGGGGTGACGTGGGAGCACGACCTGCACCTCTATCTCCGACGGGTCACGACCGATCGGCAGCTGCTGGGCACACCGGTCGACCACGCGCTGCACCTGGCGTCCCTCATCGGGCTCTGAGTCAGCCCTACCAGGGAGCCTTCGAAAGACCCTCCACCGTGATGCGCTGCTTCCCTCCTTGTGAGAGGACGTAGCGCTGTGACTCCTGCAAGTGCTGGGCGACCAGGTGTCGGGCTCTCGCTGCGTCCCCCTCCTCGATCGCCTCGGTGATCTTCACATGGGTGCGCAGGACGCTCTTTCGCGCCGGCAAGTTGGGGTACTCGCCGTGCGCATTCGTCGTTTCGGCCCAGTTCGACTCGTGATTCGACCACAGGGTCTCGAGTGATCCTGCGACCAATGCCAGCGTGGCGTTGCCGCAACCCTGGACGACGGCGTCGTGAAAACGGCGGGCGAGCCGGGTGAAGGCCGGACCGTCGGCGAGCTCCGCTTCGAGCTCCTCGTTGAGCTTGGTCAGCGTGGCCACGAGGCTCTTGTCGTGCAGGCTGAGCTCGGCCGCCTTGGCTGCGCATGCCGGCTCGCAGTCCGACAGTGCCGCGGCCAGGTCCTCCAACGGCGTGTCCTGCGCCTGCAGGACCATGCCCAGCATGTACGCCGCCACCTTGGCCTTCGGCGTGTGGATCACCGCACCGCCGACGTTGCCGCGACGGACCGAAAGCAGCCCCTCCGTCTCGAGGATGCGCATCGCCTCGCGAATGGAGGGTTTGCTGACCGGGAACTCGAGGAGAAGGTCATCGACCTTCGGCAAGACGTCGCCGTCGTTGAGCTCGCCGGCCAGGATCCGGCGGCGCAGGGAGTCCGCGATCATCTCCACGATCCTGGGTTGGCTCAGCTGTCGACGGCCAACCCCGTCCCCATTTTGGTCGGCTCGATAGCTGAGGGCGGCAGACACGAGAGCAATCTTACACATCATCAAGACCGATCCCCCAGATGCGACGCGTCTTCGGGCCGCACTTTCCTGCCTCGGACCTGCCGTTATGACCGGATGACGCCCCAGCTCCCGGCCCGATCGGCCCAGGCGTGGCGCCTGTCGTCGCCCGCGGATAGCGCTCCCGCCCGCCTTGCTCGCCCGGCTCCGTATGTTCATACTTTGTTATGTTGGGGGGGTTCAGCGGCTGACAGGGAGGGCACATGGCTGACACCGTTCGCACCTGCATCGGCATCGATGTCGGCGGCACCTTCACCGACTGCGTGCTCACCGACGGGACCAGCACATGGCGAGCCAAGGCACCCACGACGACCGGGGAGATCGGCCTGGGCGTGCTGGCGGCGGCGGAGCTGGCGGCGCGTCGGAGCGGCACCACCCTGGACGAGCTCCTGCCCAAGGTGAGCCGTTTCGGCCTGGGCACCACGGCCGTGACCAACACGCTGGCCTCGCGCACCGGCCGCCTCGTCGGCCTGCTGGCCACGAGCGGGTTCGAAGAGATGATCCCCATCGCCCAGGGCACGCGGATCGTGGACGAGGACGGATGGCTCTCGACACCCAACATCCTGGAACACCGCACCATCGCCGCCATCGAAGAGCGGATCGACCGCAACGGCGAGGTCGTCGTCCCCATCGACCTCGCCCAGGTCAAAGCAGCGGTCCGACGGCTCGTCGAAGAAGAGGGCGTCGAAGCTATCGCTGTCTCCTTCGTCTGGTCCTTTGCCAACCGGACCCACGAGGACCAGGCGGTGGCCGCCATCACCGAGATCTATCCCGACCTGCCCGTGGTCTCGGGCGCCGTGCTGCACCCGGCGATCCGTGAGTACGAGCGCACCACGTTCGCCGTTCTCAACGCGTACGTCTCCGGCGCGTTCGCCGGGATCGAGGAGCTCGAAGAGGAGCTCAGGCAGCGGGGGCTGCAAAGCCCGCTGCTCCTCGTGCACTCGGGAGGAGGCTCCATCACGGTCGGGGAAGCGCGCAGGCGGCCCCTCGGCCTGGCCATGTCCGGCCCGGCCGCCGGCGTTGCAGCCGCGGTCGCCATGAGCCACGTGACCCAGGCGCCACACATCGTGACCGCCGACATGGGCGGCACCTCCTTCGACGTCTCGGTCATCGACGACGGGGAACCGGCGCGACGGACCCGTGGCGAGATGATGGGCGTGTGGACTGCGCTCTCGCTCGTCGATGTCGAGTCCATAGGCGCCGGCGGCGGGTCGTTGGGTTGGGTCGATGCGCGCGGCATGCTCCGGGTGGGCCCCCGCTCGGCCGGAGCCGTTCCCGGACCGGCCTGCTATCAGCGCGGCGGCGACCAGGCCACGGTCACCGATGCGCTGGTCGTGCTGGGCTACATCGATCCGACCCGATTTCTGGGAGGCGACTTCGCCCTCGACCCGGACGCCGCGTTTGCGGCATGCGGCCGCCTCGGGGCCCAACTCGACCTCGACGCCGAGGAAACCGCGTGGGGCATCCGCGAACTCGCGTTGACGGGGATGATCAAGGCTGTGCGGGGCAGGCTGGCCTCGCTCGGTCTCGACCCTCGCACGTACGCCATCCTCAGTTACGGCGGCGGTGGCTCGCTCTTCACGCCCGAGATCGCACGGGCGATCGGCGCGCCACGCGTGCTGATCCCGGAGCTCGCCTCAGTGCTCTCTGCCTTCGGCGCGGCGACCACCGATGTGCGACGGGAGCGCCTGCGCTCGGTCACCTCCCCGATGCCCGTCGATCCGGCCCTCATGCAACGGCTGATGGCCGAACTCGAGGCGGAGGTGCGCGCCGACATGACCGCCGACGGGGTGGCTCACAGCGACCAGACCGTCGAGTTCGAAGCCGACCTGCGCTTCAGCAAGCAGATCTACGAGTTGCAGATGTCCATCACCCCGGGACCCTTCACCGATGCGTCCTCGGACGCGTTGCTGGCATCGTTCATGGACGAGTACGCCAAGCGCTACGGCAAGGGCTCAATCGTGCTGCGGACGCCGGTCGAGTTGGTGGGCCTCCGCGCCGTCGGCATCGGCCGGACCATCCGCGCCAGCGTCGGGACCGCGGCCCGCCCGGCGGTCGAGACCGGGACGCTCGCCATCCCCGTGGGCACCCGCAAGGTCCGACTGGCTCGGGGCGCCGACGGGATCGTCGAGGTCGATGTCTACGACGGCGCCGGCCTCTCCCCCGGTCATGAGCTCAAAGGCGCCGCGCTGGTCGATTCCATGGACACCACGGTGTGGGTCCCCGAGGGCAGCAGCGCAAGGATCGACGAGCACGGCACCTTCATAATGGATGTAGCACGATGAGAACGACGACCACGGAGGTCTCACGATGACCACAACGGCTGACGCACCGAGCGCCACACACGGCAACGGTCGTCCGGCGACCGACCCGATCGACCTGGAGGTTGTCCGCAGCCGGCTGGAGGCGATCGGGGAACAGGCTGCACTGGCGGTCGACCATACGGCGATCTCACCCACCATCACCGAGTCCAAGGACTTCTCGGTCACCATCATGGATCCGCAGGGCGATTTGATCGTCGGCGCGGGGATGGTCCTGTTCCATTTCGGGGCGGCGTCGTACTCGGTGAAGGCGACGATCGCGCGCTTCGGCGACACGATGGCCCCGGGCGACGTGTTCTTCGCCAACGACCCGCACAACGGCGGAGGGCTGCACCCCCAGGACGTCATGATCCAGCAGCCGATCTTCCACGAAGGTGATCTGGTCGGGTGGGTCGGGCTGTCGGCCCACATGATGGACATGGGTGGGATGGTCGTGGGCTCGTTCGCGCCGCAGGCCACCGAGTGCTACCAGGAGGGAATCCGGTGTCCGGCGGTACGGTTGTTCCGCAAGGGTGAGGAGATGACCGATGTCTGGGACATCCTGGTCAACAACATCCGCATGTCCGACATTGTGGAGATGGACCTGCGAGGTCTCGTCGCCGGCTGCCACTCCGCCCAGGAGCAAGTGGTCGGCCTGATCGACAGCATCGGTCGCGACCGCTTCACCGACAGCCTGCGCGCCATCCGCGAGCTGACCGAGGCCGAGATGAGGCGGCGGATACTCGCCCTGGAAGACGGCGTCTACAAGTCCACCTCATGGACCGAGTACGGCGACGAGTTCTACGAGATCCCCTGCACGTTGACGGTCGAGGGCGACCACATGATCTTGGACTTCGAAGGGGCCTCGCCGCAGACCGACCACTACTTCAACTCCAAGCCGTACATCATTGCGGCCGAATTCCTCGTGATGCTGGCCCACCGCATTGCCCGCGACCTGCCGTTCAACGAGGGCATCTTCGCCCCGGTCGAACTTCGATGCCCCGAGGGGACGGTAGTCAACGCCAACCCGCCGGCACCCATCGCCGCCGCGCACATGCACGTCGGGCTGAACGCGGCCGACGTCGCCATGCAGGCGTTCAACCTGGCTCTGGGCGCGTCGCCCGAGTCGCCGGCGCGGCGCTACCTGGCCGGGGCCGGCTTCGAGTCGGCGCTCGGCAACAACCTGTGGTCCTGGCAGCTGCCCGACGGCTCGACCGACGCCTTCCTCGCCTTCGACGGCAACTGGGTGGGTGGCTCGGCCGGCCGCGAGCGGGACGGCATGGACCTCGGGCGCAACCCGGTGGGCATCGACGCCGAAGGCTCCATCGCCGACATCGAGATCCTCGAGTCGTGGTACCCGCTCCTGTTCACCGAACGCCGGGCCCGGCCGGGAGCCGGAGGAGCAGGCGTGCACCGGGCCGGGGGCGGAACGCAGCTCAGCCTGCGTCCACACGGTGTCGACCAGATCAACGGGACCATGTTCGGCATGCGTCGTTGGCTGCCCCTCCAGGGCATCGCCGGCGGGTCACCTGGCGCCTGCAACGAGTTCCTGGTGTACCGCAGCGATGGCACGATCGACGAGCTCGACCCCAACAGCGCCGGCACGCCGTTGTTCGAAGGCGACTCGTTCCAGATGCGATTGTCCTCCGGCGGTGGCTTCGGCGACGCGCTGGACCGCGACCCCGAGTCGGTGGCAGTGGACGTGGCTGCCGGCCGGTTCTCGGCCGATGACGCCGCGAGCATCTACGGCACGGTCCTCACCACCGACGGAGACGTCGACGTGGCCGCCACCGCGGCGCGGCGGGCGAGCGCACGGCAGGAGCGCCTGGCGCAGGCCAAGCCCGCACCGCGGCCGCAAGGGGACCGCCAGGCGCCGGCGTCCGACGAGCCGTCCTTCCCCCTGTATCCGGGCGTGGCCCAGCGCGGCAACCTCGCCTACGCCGAGGAGAGCGGCCAGGTGCTGGCCGAGTCGCCCCACCACTGGACGGACGGGTGCCCGGTGCTCGAGGAGCGCCGTTGGCCCGAAGGTGGTCCCGATGTGGTCTTTCGCACCTACCTCGACCCTCTGACGGGCCGGGCCCTGCACGTCGAGGTCGCGCTGGCCGACGGTCCCCGATCCTTTGCAGTCAATCCGCGCCGGTGGACCGGGGCGGCATGATCCCGGCCCACGGCTGCGCCCGGATCGGGGACTGACCTGTACGACCTGCTCGTCAAGGGTGGGACGGTCGTCGACGGCACCGGACGACCGGGCTACACCGCTGACGTCGCGATCAACGCGGGACGGATCGTGGCGATCGGTGCGACGACGGACGCCGCCCGCCGGGTGATCGACGCCGCGGGGTTGATCGTGTGCCCGGGGTTCATCGATGTCCACACGCACTATGACGCGCAGGTCCTGTGGGACCCGACACTCTCCCCATCGCCCCTGCACGGTGTCACCACCGTGGTCGCCGGCAACTGCGGGATTTCGCTGGCGCCGGTCGACCCGTCCACGGCCGAATTTCTCGTCGGCCTGCTCTCGCGGGTCGAGGCCATCCCTTTGGAGGCACTCGAGGCCGGTCTGGAATTCACGTGGGAGACCTTCTCCGATTACCTGGTGGCGGTCGAGCGGTGCGGACCGGCCGTGAACATCGGGTTCCTGGCCGGCCACTCGGCCCTCCGCCGCTCGGTCATGGGAGCGGCCGCCTCCGAACGCGCTGCCACCGCCGACGAACTGGCGCGCATGCGTGCCGGGTTGGCCGACGCCCTCTCGGCCGGCGCCATGGGATTCTCGAGCGCCACCGCGGCGACCCACCGCGACGGCTCCAGTGTGCCGACGCCCCCCACGTTCGCCGCGAACGAGGAGCTCATCGCGCTGGCCGCTGTGTGCCGTGACTTCCCGGGCACAAGCGTCGAGTTCATTCCCGCCTCAGCCGCCTACGGGTTCATCGCCGAGGACTACGAGCTCTTGACCGATATGGCGGCCGCGGCCGGCCGGCCCCTGAACTGGAACACGGTCCTTCTCGACTACCCCGCCATTCCGGACATTCACGAACGCCAGCTCGCCTCGGCGGACGTGGCTGCAGCTGCGGGCGCGGTGGTCGTCCCGATGATGATCCCCCACAATTTCCGCGTGCGTACCGATTTCCTGGAGAGCGACGTCGGCTTCCGCTCGCTTCCCGAGTTCGAGGGCTTGTTCGAGCTCGCCCCCACCGCCCGGGTGGCGGCGCTCGCCGACCCCGATGTGCGCCGCCGCCTCCACGAGAGCCTGGAGCACACGCCGATCGGGGCCACCGCCATGTTCTCGGCCAGCCTCAATGAACACATCGTCAGTGACTCGAGCGCACCCGCACTGCAATCGTCGGTCGGGCGACCGGTGGCCGACCTGGCAGCGGAACAGGATCAATCGGTGCTCGACGTCATGCTCGACCTGGCCGTGACCAGCGAGCTCGACGTCGGCTTCGTCCGCCACCTCGTCCCGACCGCGACGCCCGAGCAGCGGGCGAAGAGGGCAGGGGTGCTCCGGGACCCGAGAGTGGTACTCGGCGCCTCCGACGGCGGCGCACATGTGCGCGGGGTCATCAACGTGGAGTACAGCACAGCCTCGTTCGACGAGCTCGTGCGCACCGAGAGCCGATCTTCACGGTGGAAGAGCTCGTGCATGAGTTCACCGATGTCCCGGCCCGCCTGTACGGGCTGGTCGATCGAGGTCGGATCTGCGAAGGCTTTCACGCCGACATCACCGTCTTCGATCCGGATCGGATCGCCTCGTCGCAGGTGCACCTGGCCCGGGATCTCCCCGGTGGCGCCACCCGTCTTCTCAGCCACGGCGTCGGCATCGAGTCGGTGATCGTGGCCGGCGAGGAGATCGTCCACGAAGGCCGGTTCACCGGGCGACGATCGGGTCACGTCCTGCGCGCCGGCATCGACTCGCTGTCGGGCGGGCCCGGCCACCGTGGGGCCGAGAGCTGACCGGCGATCAAGCGCACGGGAGGGCGATGGGGCGTGTAGAGGGCAAGACGGCATTCATCACCGGAGCGGCGCGCGGCCAGGGCCGGAGCCACGCCGTCCGTCTGGCCGAAGAGGGGGCCGACATCATCGCCATCGACATCTGTCCGCGCAGATGGACTCCGTGCCGTTCCCCATGGCGCGGCCCGAAGACCTCGCCGAAACGGTGGCGTTGGTGGAAGCCCTGGACCGGCGGATCGTGGCGGCGAGCGCCGACGTCCGGGACCTGGGCGCCCTCAACGGGGTCCTCACCGAGGGGATGGCGACATTCGGACGGCTCGACATCGTCTGCGCCAACGCCGGCATCGCGTCGCACGGGACACTCAGCACCATGAGCGAGCAGACGTGGCAGGACGTGATCGACGTGAACCTGACCGGCGTCTGGCATGCCTGTAAGGCCGCCATCCCCCACATCATGGCTGGTGGGCGGGGCGGTTCACTGATCCTGACCAGCTCGACCGTGGGCATCCGGGCAATTGCCAACCTGGGGCACTACGGGGCTGCGAAACACGGCGTCGTGGGGCTGATGCGCACGCTCGCCCTCGAGCTGGCGCCGGAGATGATTCGCGTCAACAGCGTCCACCCGACCAGCGTCGACACCGACATGATCCATAATGCGGACATGTATTCCCTCCTGATGCCCGGCGTCGAGCATCCGACCCGAGAGATGTCCGCACCGATCTTCGAGAGTCTGAACGCGCTGCCGATCCCGTGGGTCGAACCCCGTGACATCTCGAACGCCGTTCTCTTCCTGGCATCGGACGAGGCACGCTTCATCACCGGCGTCGCGCTCCCGGTCGATGCCGGCTCCATCATCAAATAGCCCAACCGTGACCATCGACAACAGCCAGGAGGCCAGTCACATGACCACGCCCGGGGTGGTGGGCCGCGACCGCGAGCTCGAGCTCCTGCGAGCGGCCGTGACTGCGGGCCGCGACGTCCTCCTCGAAGGTCCCCCCGGTACCAGCAAGACCACGATGCTGCGTGCCATCACGGCGGACTGGGGCGTACCACTCCTGTTCGTCGAAGGGAACGCCGATCTGACGACCGGAAAACTGGTGGGACACCACGCTCCCGACCGCGTGCTGCGTGAGGGGTACCTGGCCGAGAATTTCGTCGACGGGCCGCTGGTCGAGGCGATGCGGCTCGGCGGATTCCTCTATATCGAGGAGCTCAACCGGAGCCCGCAGGACACGCTCAACACACTGCTCTCCGCCATCGGCGATCGCCGGCTGACGATCCCCCGGATCGGCACCATCACCGCCAAACCCACATTCAGGTTGATCGCATCGATGAACCCGTTCGACAACGTGGGAACGATGCGCATCTCCATGAGCATCTACGACCGTCTCTGCCGGCTGTCTGTCGGCTACCAGGACGAGGTCCTCGAACGCGAGATCGTCGAACAGCGGGCGGGCAGCGACGGACATCGCCTCCAGCGCGACGACCGCTTGGTATGCGATGCCGTGGCGTTGGTGCGGGCCACACGGGACCATCCCGACGTGCGCCACGGCAGCAGCGTGCGTGGAGCCATCGACACCGTCCTGGTGGCGCGCGATCTCGGGCGTACCCGCCGGGTCATCGTCGACCTCCCCGGCACCGTCCGGCGTCCGGGCGCGGCGTACAGGGCACTGGTCCTCGATGCCATCACCGTGGCACTCTCCGGACGGATACAGCTCGACCCAACGGCGGTGATGACGCCTGAACAGGTGCTGCACGACATCTGGGAGTCCTATTTCCTCAGCCTGGCCGCGGCGGCCGGTGGAGAGAACGCAGTGGCGGCGGATTCCCCCCTCCAGCGCCACAAACCCGGAGATCCGAACGCCCCCTTCCGGCGCAAGCCCAAGACGCTCGACGAGCAGCCACAACTTTTCGTCCCCTCCCCCGACGGTCAGGGTGGGGGCGTCGCCCTCCGCAGCGCCGGGGTCCTCCCCCACCCTCCACCGGTACGGGCCGATGAACGGACGATGCCGAGCCAGAGCGACGACGAGGGAGAACTACGGCCCTTGGACGAGGCCCCGGCCGACACCGAGGTCGCCCGCCGGGCCCATGAGATCGCCTCGCGCCTGGCCCTGGCACGCCGGCGAGACCGTCGACCTCGCAGCGGTGGACGCGGCGTGCTCCAGAGTGCGCGGTTCGACGGAGGGTCCGACGAGATCGACCTCGACGCGACGATGGACGCGCTTCTTGAGACGCCCGACATCGCACCAGAAGACGTGGTGGTGCGCACCCGCCTCCTGCACCCTCGCGCGGTCGCGCTCCTTGTCGACATCTCGGGTTCGATGCGCGGCGAGCGGGTGCGGACAGCCGCCGCCACGGTCGGTGCGCTGGCCGGCGAGATGGAGGACGATCAGCTGGCGGTCGTCGCCTTCTGGTCCGATGCGGCCCTGCTGCTCCCGCTCGGGGAACGGGTCGAGCCGACGGTGCTGATGGAGACGCTGCTCCGCCTCCCGACCCGCGGCCTCACCAACATCGGTTTCCCACTCGAGATTGCAGCAAAGGAACTGGCGGGAGCGCGCACGACGCAGACACGGGCCATCCTCCTCTCTGACTGCGTCCACAACGCCGGCATGGACCCTGTCCCTCTGGCTGCCGGTCTGGCCCGGCTCGACATCCTGCTCGACGTGAGCGGCGAACACGACACGCTGTTGGCACGCGAACTGGCGCAGGCCGGCCGGGGCCGCTTCTCCCCCGTCCGGACCCATCGGGATGTCGCACCCGCATTGGACGCGATCTTCGACGAGTGAGCCACCCCACGTCGGGGCTGGCTGCTCAGGGCTCGTGGCTCAGGACTCCTGAGGTGACGCAGCCGGGTGGTGCGGGTGCTGCTTGAGCCGGCCGGCCGCCGATATCCGGACTCGTTCGCAGTGAGTGATCCTCGTGGTCAATTTGGGTCAGCGTTGAGATCGTGTAGGCGTTGGCATGGGGAGGGTCGCCCATTCTGGAACATGGTCGGTTGAACTGCTGTGGCTCGACGGCTCGAGCACCACCGGAAGTGATGGAGGGAGATTGCATGCGCTGGATCAAGCCGTCGGCATTGTTCGTTGCGGCATCATTCACGCTCGGCGCGGGACTAGCCGCTGTAACGGCAGACCCCGCCGCCGGCAAGACCGGGCAAGTCACTCTCCACAAGGGAAGTGACAAGATCACGCTCACCTGGGTCGCACGAGCAAACGGTGCAGCGTTCTTGGGGACGATCGGGAATCTGTCGATTGAGGGTTCGTCGGTGCAACCCGATCCCGCCGTCGGAACCTTCGACGTCTCGGGAAAACTCGAAGGAAAGACCAACCTGCATGTGACGCTGTCACTGACTGGCGCCAAGCCAACGGCTCTCACATTTCGTGCGAATGGAAACATCGGTGGCGCCAAACTCAAGGGAACGGTCGAAATCGCGCTCCCCGTGTCGGCCACTGGAAGTGGGTCTCTCACTCTCAAGGGAACGCTCGGCGGAAAGCCGATCTCTGGAAACATTCCGTTGCCCGCTGACACCACGAACCACGTCGCGGGCAAGATCAGCGTCGGGTAGGGCTGCCGATATCGATTCCTGGGGACGAATACTGTCGGGCACACTGGGATCGTGTGTTCCACGCCTGGGGGGACCTGCTCACGGAGTGCGGGGTGTTACCCGCACGATGCGCATGGATCAGCGGTTCCGACAAATCTTCCGTAGCGGTCGTGACGCGAACCGTGGGCGTCCCTCGCCTGAGCGTCCCTCGCCTGAGCGCCTCCCCAGTTGGCCAGTTCAGAAGTTGGGGCCGGTGTCGATGCCCGACTTGAGGACCCGACCGGGCCGCTCTCCGGTGAGTCTTCCGCCGGAGGCGATTTCGGTCCCGTTCACGAAAACGTGCTCGACCCCCACCGGCTCGCTGAAGAGACGACCCGCTCCACCGGGAAGGTCCTCCTGCCAGCTGACGCGCCCCGGAGCGACCACATCCGGATCGAACAGGACCACGTCGGCCCGAAACCCGTCCTCGATACGGCCCATTTCCTTCATGCCGTACAACGTCGCGGGCACGTCGGTCAGCGAGCGAATGATCTCGGGGAGCGGCATGGCAGCACGCTCCCTCGCCATTGCCAAGAGTGCGACGGGGTAGTCGAAGGTCGACAGCATGTCGATGTGCGCGCCGGCGTCGGAGGCCCCCATGATCACCCGAGGGTCCTTCCAACTTTCGAGGCGCAGCTCCCAGCTGGCCGGGTCGTCGCCGATCGGCGCCCGATTGAAACCCGTCCGGATGTCGGCGGTCGCGAGGTCACAGAGGACGTCGAACGGCTCGGCTCCGCGCTCGTGTGCCAGATCGCCGAGCAACCGGCCCTCCATGGCCCGGGTGTCCTCGGTGTACGTGTCGAGAACCCGGAGGTTCTCGAATCTGGTGAGGCCGAGCGTGGCACTGTCGCCCTGTGCGGCAAGCTCTCGCAGCCGCTCCCGCTCGACCGGGTTGTTCAGCTGACGAACGATTTCATCCGGTGGCAACGCCATGGTCTCCGACCAGCCCGGAATGGCGTCGAAGGCCGAGCTCAACAGCGACACGCGGGCCTGCATCGGCCCCGGGTAACTCAGGGCCACCACACGACCACCATGGGCGGCGGCGTAGTCGGAAGCGGACAGCTTCCCCTCGCATTCTTCGGCGTTGAGGGTGATCAGGACATTCCAGTTGAGCGGTGAGCGCGCGGCCACCGACATGTTGGTCATCAGGTCGATGTGCGCGTCGCTGAACGGATGCATGGTGGGGATGAACTCGACCTGGGTCCCCGGGAAGGCCGCCAACTCCTCGCAGAGCCCGATGAGTTCCGTGGCATCGGCATTGCGGGATGGCACGGGGTCGCCATCACCGTCGAAGTGGGCTCCGCCCCAAGAGGACGAGAATCCCATCGCTCCCGCCTCCAACGCGTGACGGAGAGCCTGACGCAGACGTTCCAGCGAGGCCGCGGTCACGTTCTCGGTGCCACTGTCAACGCCGAGCACATTGCGGCGGAGCGCGGAATGCCCGACCATCGCACCGAAATTGAGTGCGGGTTTGGCCGCCGCGACGGCGTCGAGATATTCGCCAAAGGTATTCCAGTTCCAGGGCACCCCCTCTTGGAGCGCGGCGAGAGGGATGCCTTCGACCCGGGCCAGCAACCGCATCATGTAGTCGGCATCGGCCTCGTCGAGCGGGGCTATGGAGAATCCGCAGTTGCCGGCGACCACCGTCGTCACGCCGTGAAGGGACGACGGTGTGAGGAAAGGATCCCAAAAGACCTGTGCGTCAAAGTGCGTATGCACATCGACGAATCCTGGGCACAGCACCAATCCCGATGCATCGATGTGCCGGCGAGCCGGTGCGCCGCGGACCGCATCGCCCACCCGCAGGCGCCCGCCTTCGATCCCGACGGGCCCGACCGCTGCATCACGCCCCGTCCCGTCCACGACGGTCGCGCCCTCGATCAGCACATCAAGCATCACCCACCCCCGAACCTGTCACCCCGATCGATCCCGCACCGGGCTTTGGCAAGAAGTCCTCCATGTCGATGGGGCTGAAGAGGGACAGTCCGCCGTCAGCTGCCAGCACCTGACCGGTGACCCATTCCAGGTCCGAGAGCGTGACCGCCGCGTCGGCGACGTGACGGGGGTCGCCGAATCCGCCCAGGGGGGTGCGGTGGGTCATCGCCTCCCGGTAGCCGATCAATGTCGTATCGGTCTTCTGTGCCATGGGCGTGTCGGTCACCCCGGGGGCGACGACGTTCACCCGGATGCCGGCGTGGCCGAGCTCGGCCGCCGCCACCCTGGCCAGCGCGATCGCTCCGGCCTTGGCCGAGTTGTAGTGGGCCATGCGACGGTCGACGAGGAAGCCGCACACGGAACCGGTGACGACCATCGACCCACCGGTACCGGCGGCCAGCATGATCTTCGCCGCCTCACGAAGTGTGAGGAAGACACCACGGAGGTCGACCGACTGCACACGGTCCCATTCCTGCGCCGAAGTGTCGACGATGGCCCCCGATGCGCCGATACCGGCATTGAGGAAGGCGCGGTCCAGTCCGCCCAGACGCTCGGTCGCCTCGGCCACCGCTTCGACGACGTCGGCCTCATCGGTGATGTCACATGCGATGAATGCGGCGTCGACGTCACTCCTCGGCTTTTGCACATCCAAGATGGCCACGCGCGTGCCGGCCTGTTGGAGACGCTCAACGATGGAACTCCCGATACCTGATGAGCCCCCGGTCACGATGGCGTGGTGTCCGGCTTGTGGCATGCGCTCCCCTCTCTGGACCAGGAGGTCCCGGCTTTCAGCGTTCGATGCCGAACTGCTGCAGGTCGTAGCAGTCGATGGCGTTGGAACGCAGGAATTGATACGCCTCAGACGTGGAGAGTCCGGATTCCGCGATCATCTTCTCCGCCACCTGCTTGGACTCGGGGAAGGTCGAGTCGGCGTGCGGGTAGTCGGTCTCGAACATGATCTGGCTCATCCCGACATTGTCCCGAAGTGCGAGGCCGACCGAATCATCGAAGACACAGGCGAAGACGCGGTTGGGAACATACGAGCTCGGAGGCTCGGGAATCCGCTCGTAGATGCTCGGGTCGTAGTTCTTGCTCCGGCGCCAGGCGCTGTCGAGTCGCTCGAGGATGAACGGCATCCACCCGACCTGGCTCTCACTCAGGGCGATTCTGAGACTCGGGTACCGAGCAAGCGCGCCACAGAGAAGCCAGTCCACCAACGCATGGACGGAGTTCTCCGACGTGAGAGCGACCATGGCGATCATGGGAGCTCCCGGCGACGTCTGTGACTGCTTCGACGAGGAGCCGATGTGCATGTTGATGACCGTGTTCGTCTCGGCGCAGGCGGCGAAGAACGGCTCCCACTCATCGGTGTGGATACTCGGGAGACCGAGCTCGGATGGGCTCTCGGAGAACGCCACCGCATGCGAGCCCAGGTCAGCGCATCGGCGCACCTCTTCGGCAGCCAGTACGGCGTCCCAGAGTGGGACGAGCGTCAGCGGGATCAGACGGCCTGCACCCGCGCCACCGCACCACTCCTCGATCATGAAGTCGTTGTAAGCCCGGACGCAGAGGTGAGCGAGCTCCATGTCCTGACGATTGAGAAACAACTGGCCGCAGAAGCGGGGCACTGTCGGGAAACAGAGACTGGCCTCGGTGTGGTTGGCATCCATGTCAGCCAACCGGTGGGACTGGTCGAAGCAGCCCGGTAACAGATCGTCATACGTGAGCGCGGTCGTCGCCGGCAGCAGGGCGGTGGGCCCGACCGCGGCGAAGGCGGCGTGCATCGGCCACACGGTGTCCTCGTAGTACCAGACGTCACACCAACGGGCGTCGGGCCCATCGGTGGCGGCGAAACCTGGTTGTCCGGTCGGGCTGTAGACGACCTGACCTCTCTGACGTTGCACGCGAGGCCCTTGCTCCTTGTACTTGGAGGGCAGGCGGTCCTGCCACAGGCCATGCGGCTCAACCACGTGGTCGTCAACCGAGATGAATCTCGGTATCTCGAAACTCTGCTCTTCTTCTCGGATCGCCATCTGTCTCTCCCCGACTACAGCTTCACGTCGTAATGCATCTCGACGGCCTGACGCACCACGTCGTTGCCCGACCAACCGTCGCGTTCTGGCACGCGCGAAGCGCGATTGACCCTTTTGATACGCGTCGTACGCTTCGGCCGACTCGAATCCGAGCTCCCACACGTGCGTCCACTGCGAGGGAGGAAGCATCGGCGTGACACCGTCGAACCAGGCCACTCCGAACGTGTTCGGCTCGATGACGGACAAGATCACACCGTCTTCGGTCCCGGCCAGTGCGCGCAGATCCTCGATGAACGACTTCTGCTGATCCTCGGGACCCTCCAAGCCGAACAGGACAACCTTGCGCATGCCGGCGTGCATGAGGTACGTGGGCCCGTCGCACGCGTAGCCCACAAGGGTGCCATCGCCCAACGGGCTGTTGCCGACGATGCGTTCGGGGCAGTCGTTGAGAAGGTAGCGATCCAAGATGTTGGCGTGGAACGGATGCACCATGTAGCGCTGGTACGCCTCGGGTGACTCGTACCCGTGCTCCCAGACCATCTGGACATCGATGTCGGACAGGTTGTTTCCCACCACGGAGTGGGTCATCTCGGGAATGAAGTCTCCGCAGCGCCGAAAGGCCTCCTCGAGCTCGCGCACCTTTTCTGGCGGGACCCCCTCGGCAATCGTGTAGATCTCGAAGCGTCTCAGCACCTGTCGTACCCCCAAGCCATATGGCGAATGTTGCGGTTGCGGTCAGTCATGCGATCGGTCCAGTGCCCTACCGCAACGGCGAGAACGGCGCCGGGTAGAAGAACCGGCGCGTCCCCCCCGTGCGGAGCTGCGCGATCTTCTGCGAGTACTCGTAATAGCGGGGATCGAGGACCATGTTCTTGCGGATGACGTTCCACTCGACGTGATCGGTGAACGACCAGATGGTCTTGATACTGACCTCTTCGCCGAGCTCACCGGAGGTCTCCCAGCACGAGACGAAACCGGCCCCCGCATCGGTCATCACGGGCACGGCCTCCGTCTCTACGAGACGCAGGTACTCCTTGGCGTTGCCAGGCTCCATCTGCGCCGTATCGACGACATATGCCATGTCCGACCTCCCCCACTTTGCGATGCGCTGTTTCTATAAGCATTGACAGGTTACGGCAGTCTCCTGCGAGTGGCAAGAACGAACCGACCTGTCATCTGCACCTGGGTGGGTCGATCAAATTCCGCGCGCGCGACCCGGGGAGCTGCCCCGGTTCAAACTGCAAACTCAGTAACGGATACGCGCACGGCGGCGCATCGGGCTGACGTGGGCGTGGAGGCCCGTGCCTTACGCCGGTGTCGGCACGACCGATGGCTCAATGTGCCACTGCAACTCAAGGTGCTGTCCGAAGGTGAGGATCCCCGAGGCCATGACGTCGGTCCACACGAATCCCTGCGCCATCGTCTCGGTGATCGATCCTTCGTCGCCGGGGAAGAAGACGCCCGTCACCAGAAGACGACCTTCGAGAGGCTTGCCCGGACCGCTCGCTTCGCGCAGACGATCGATGGTGGCCTCGAAGCTTTCACGGGACGGGTACTCGAAGCCGAAGTGGACCGACCGTTGCGGGTCGTCGCGGAAGTCCTTCTCCCAGTTGTCGGTGGCCTCTCGGAATTCCGCCGATCCGGCCAAGGTCTCTTGAAGGGTCTTCTCGAACTGCTGCTGCATCTCGGTCAGCTCCGAGGCGTAGATCACATTGCTCATGACGTCAATCACGTCGGGGTCGACATGGGCGATGATGTACGGGTGCGGCTCGACCTTCGTCACAGCGAAGCCGAGAGCGACGAACAACTCCTTCACCAGATCGCCGTCTCCGGGTGCGTAGATGCATTCGCTGTGCGTGATCCGCTGTGACATTGGCTCCTCCTCGGACGCCTCACGGTCGGCGGGCACTCCCCCCGCGACCTTCCACCCCTGGCTCTACGTGCTGCAATACTTACAATGATCGATAAAGGTCATAGTAGCGACGAAGGGAGCGGCCCACAAGGGATCCCGCCTCTCGCCCTCACTTCGGATCCTTCGCACCGAACCGATTCCAGTGCAACACCTGGTCGTAAGGCCGTCTGGAGACCGGTCCGACCTTTCCGAGGGGCCAGCCCACCGGGATGGTGACGGTGATGGCGACGTCATCGGGAAGCCCCAGCAATTCGGGCAGATCAGGCCCGGCCAGCATGTGGGTGAACGTGAAGGCCGCTCCGAGTCCCAGGGAGCGGGCGGCGGCCAGGAGGTTGGCGGAAGCCATGAAGACGCCGCTGAATCCGACACCCGCGTTGACGTAGGCCTCGGGGTAGTCGACCACATGGTGACAGACGAAGATCATCACCGGGGTCTCCCCGAAGTGGCGCACGAGATGCTTGGCCGACTCTTGTGATCGGCGCACGCTCGGGTCTTCGGTCGGAGGGAGAGAGGCGGCGTGCATGTCCGCCGCAGCCGCCACCAGCCGACCGACCTCGGCCCGCGTCGCAGGGTCTGTCACCACGACGAATTCCCAAGGTTGGTCGTTTTCCGGGCTGGCGGCCCGGGTGGCAGCCCAGATGAGCGCCTCTAGTACTTCCGTCGGAACCGGATTGGGGGCGAATCTCCGGACGGCACGCGACGTACCCAGCGCACCGAAGACGTCGTTGCGGGACAACATCGTTTCGGCATCCTCAGCCACCTGTCACCTCCTGTGCGTATGCGTCAAGGTCAACCGTTGACCGGCCGAGCATGCCTCGGCATACCCGCCTCACGGCGGACGTGATCGCACCGCAGGGAATGTAAGCGACGCGTTGCAGCGACACAACCGGTGCCCGACGCCGCCTCGCCGACCATCACCTTTGGTGCACCATCGGCATTCCCGGCACAGAACTCCTGCCCCTGAGAATGTAGGGAACCTCGAGCGAGCCGATATAGACATCGCGCATGTCCGAACCACCCCACGCGACGCTGGTAGGACCGCTGAGGAGCACCCCGTCGGGATCTTCTGCGATCGTGAGGACGCCACGATCGGGCCCCACCGCCACAATGCGATTGGCCCGCGCCAGCGTGACCCACAAGTTTCCCTCCGCATCGAACGCACACCCGTCGGCCATTCCCCATCGCCGCGTGACTGCACGATCGGCGATGAGCGCCGTCGCATGCTCCCCGTATTCGTCAGCACGACGCCCACCGAGTGGCGGGCTGAACGTCTCCTCGGGACCGAGTCCGGTCCCACGCACAGGAAAACGGACGACGTCCGCCAGGAGGGTGCGCACGACATAGAGGTATTCCTCGTCGCGGTCGAGGGCCATGCAATTCGGAAAGTTCACCCCTTCGGCGACCACCACGGGAAGGAATTCGGGAGGAGCCAGCCGGAAGAGGTACCCGTCGGGTGTCCCGTAGGCGATGGTGTGCCGCAGGTCGGGGTTCTGTCCACAGACCGACACCCAGAGAGCTCCCGAGGAGTCGACCAGGACGAAGTTGATCCACTGGAGCGGGTGCCCGCCTACTTTGTCGTGGACGACCACGCGTACTTCCCCCGTGCCGGGATCGAGATCCTGCAATGCACCCAAGCCGAAGTTGGCGATGAGGAAGTGGCCATCGCGGTCCATCGCAATGCCATTGGGCTCGCCACCGGCCCGGCCCATGCGCTCCAACCCACCGTTCGGAAGCACCCGCGCCACCGCCGAAGCCTTGTCGGAGGCGTAGACCCGTCCGTCACGGTCCACGAGCACCTGCTCGGGCCGCTCGATCCCGTGACCGATCGGCTCCAGGTCGTCGATGTGCAGGTCCTCCATGCGCACCCCCCTGCCGCAAAATACCATCGAGGGTCGCTGTCGTCCTGATCCACGCGTGCCGCACGGATGACGCGTTCGTGTTTTTGCAGCATCATGGGGCCTGGATCGTTCGCCCGCCGCAACGCGTGACGAGGCGAGAATCAGGAGGGGACAATCGATGATCGACTTGGGTCTGACAGGCAAACGGGCAATCGTGTCAGGAGCCGGCTTCATCCCAGAGCGCGCCGGGCACGGCCGGCAGAGCTCGCTGAAGCTGGCTGAAGCCGGCGCCACGGTGGCCTGCATCGACATCGATGAAGGCCGAGCGAAAGGAATCGTGGCCGAGATCGAGTCGATCGGCGGCAAGGCCATTCCGGTCGTGGCCGACATGACCGATCGGGCGCAGGCCCAGCGTGCTGTCGACGAGGCAGTCGCAGGGCTCGGCGGTGTCGACGTTGCCGTCGACATCATCGGAAAGGCCACCTGGAGCCTGATCCAAGACGTGACGCCCGAAGAGTGGCAGCAGGACCTCGTCCAGAACATCACGCAGGTCTTCGACTTCTGGCAGATCGTGAGCCGTCACATGATCACGCAAGGGACGGGGGGCTCTCTCGTCGCTCTCGCGTCGGTCGACGGCTTCACCGGCTCGCGCTACCACGCCGCCTACGGAGTGGCCAAGGCGGGCGTGATCTCGCTCGCCAAGACGTTCGCCGAAGAGCTTGGGCGCTACGGGATCAGGGTGAACGCCGTGGCCCCGGGCAACGTCGGCACCGGGAACGAGGATCAGCCCGAGGGACAGTACGCCGTCGATGAGAAGAACCCGCTCGTCGCCCCACGGGGAAGCGATATCGCCAACGGCGTGCTCTTTCTCTCTTCAGCGTTGGCTGCCCGCGTCACTGGCCAAACCCTGATTGTCGACGGCGGCGCGATCATCCGCTCGTTGTGGGGAATGACACCCGACGTCATTCCCCAGTTCCGTAGCCTCTACTAGGGCCGGGCTGCCTGACCTTCGAATGCGGGAAGTACCTCACGGGCAAAACGCTCCAACTGGACGACATCCAACGAACCGAAACGGAGTGTCACATGGTCGACTCCGGCTCGGGCGAGCTGGCCGAAGTCCTCGACGAGCTGTCCCGGGGTACCGACAAAACGGGGGCGGTTGTCTCCGTCCACCATCTCGGCCGGAGCGTAGGAGAACTCAGTTCCGAGCGGCGCCCTCCCCCGCGGAGCCGGCCAGTTGCCCGGGTCGCGATCGAGCACCGAGGTCGCTCCGCAGCTGTAGGAGAACGTGAACTCCGGCGGCAGGCCGGCTTCGGCCCGGGTGTGGAGGATGAGCTCCCGCGCCCTGGCATAGTCATCGGCGGGCATCCAGAGCGGGTGCCAGCCGTCGCCCAAAAGGGCGGCCCGGCGTTGCGCCTTGGGGCTGTTTCCTCCCACCCACAGTGGGACGCTGGCGCTCGGCATCAGGATGAAGCCGTCGGGAGTGTCCCGCATCACCCTCAGGAACTCCTCCGTCACCGCAGCCCGATCCTCGTAGGGCGCCGTGTCCAGCACCTCGAATTCGCCCCGTAAGTAGCCGATACCGACTCCCAGCACGAACCGGCCAGGTTCGAGATGGGCCCAGGTCCCCGCCATGGCGGCAACCTGCAAAGGGTGACGGTACGGAGCCACCAGGACGTCCACACCGAAGCGGATGCGACGGGTCAGGCCCATTCCCCATCCGCATGCTGCCAGCGGCTCGAGGAAAGGCGGTTGGAGGAGATAGTCCTTGCCATATTCGGGGATCGCGATGTGATCCGGGAGCCAGATCGAGTCGTAACCGAGCTCCTCTCCCGCCTCGATCAACGTGACGGTGGCGTCACGATCGAGCCAGGGGCCATACGCCGGAATGGCGAACCCGAATTTCATCAATCGCTCCTCTCAGATTCCCGCACCGGCAATTCGTCAGCGATGCTACCGATGCTCGCGCCGCCGTGCGCTTGCGGACCCGGTCAGCTTTGCCCGATCGGAATCGGGTCCTGGCCGGTCTCCGCCGCGATCGGCGCCCCTGGCGTGAACGTCGCCCTGATGCTGACGAAACCGTTGACCAAGGCGATGGACGTGTACCTCTGGGCACCGTTCTCGACGATCCGGTAGTCGGGCATCCGCGTGAGCACCTCCGTCACGATCGTACGGAACATGGCCCGGGCGAGGTTCGAACCCAAGCAGCGGTGGATGCCGATGCCGAACGAGGCGTGACGGTTGGGGAACCGGTCGAGCTTCACGACGTCAGGATCTTCGAAGACCGCATCGTCGCGGTTGGCGGACGCAAACAAGGCGAGCACCCGCTCGCCCGGGAACAACCGTTGGCCCCCGAACTCGACCTCGGTCATGACGGTCCGGGCATTCGACGGGAGCGGCGAGAAGGCACGGAGGAACTCTTCGGTGGCGATCCTGAGCACCGTGGGGTCGCCCACCAGGCGGGAGCGCTCCGACGGGTGCTCGTCGAGGTAGACGAAGGTGCTCCCGAGAAGGCCTGTCGTTGTATCGACGCCCCCCGCGAGAATCTGAAAGCACAGATCGACCAAGGCATCATCCCCGAGAGGCACCTCGTCGATGGCGGATTCGATCATGAAGCTGATGAGGTCGTCGCGACGTTGTGCCCTGTGCTCGGTGATGGCGCGCCGGAATCGCTCCAGGATGTCCGCGATCCCCTCCACGGCCCGGTCGAATTCGGGTGTCCCCACCGGGCTGTACGTGATTTCGTGGATGGGGCTGGCAAAGGCATACCAGTCGGCCAGCGGCAACCCGAGGATGTGCAAGGTGATCAGCGCGGTGATCGGATTGATCACGTCGAGGACCAGGTCCACCTCACCTTGGTCGATGACCCCGTTGATCACCTCGGTCGTGATCGATTGGATGAGGGGTTCGAGACGCTCGACCGCGGCCGGTGCGAAGACCGGATTGAGTATCCGGCGGAAGCCGTTCCACTCCGGGGGATCCGTTTCGGTCGGCACGATCTTGAATCCCTGTGACGGCGGAATGGTGACGCCATTGTGCGGCTGCCCATTCTCGTCGACGTACTTGGCCGACGAGAACGTCTCGTGGTCGCGCAACGCCCGAGTGACCAAGTCATAGGAGGAAAGCACCCAGAACCCGCCGGAGCTCTCGGACCATGCGGCCGGACACGTCTGGCGCAGCACACGTTCCTCTTCGGTCGCGTGGAGCGCGTGCTCGTGCGAATAGTGGTCGTAGTCAACGACGGGGCGGTCGGACGTTTCGGTCATGGGGACTCCGATCCGGCGTGGTTCCGATGCACGTGGCGCATGTGACCATAGCAATCAACGCGTTGGCGAGGAGCCCGTCATGGCCGCGGACCGCCATTGGTGGGGTCGGCCGCACACCCAGTGGCGGTCATGGTGACCGGCGTCCTGCTTCACGGGCTCCTCACGCACTGAGGACATTGCGAATCGCTCACACGATCCGCGTTGTGTGATCGCCCCAATACCGGTCGCGCAACGGCAACTTGTACAGCTTTCCCGTGGGGAGCCGCGGCAGCTCGGCTTCGAAGTCGACAGAACGCGGGCATTTGAAATGGGCCAGATGCTCCCGGCAGAAGGCGATGAGCTCCTGCTCGAGACCTGCGTCCGGCTCGATCCCGGGAACCGGCTGCACGACCGCCTTGACTGCCTCGCCCAGGTCGTCGTCGGGCACGCCGATGACGGCAGCGTCCATGACTTTGGGGTGAGTGACAAGGAGGTTCTCCGCCTCCTGCGGGTAGATGTTCACACCTCCCGAGATGATCATGTGGGTCTTGCGATCGGTCAGGAAGAGATACCCGTTCTCGTCGAGGTAGCCCACATCGCCCACCGTGCTCGTATCACCTTCGGCGTTGCGTGACGCCGCCGTCTTGGCTTCATCGTTGAAATACTCGAAGCTGGTGGCGCCCCGGAACCAGACCGTTCCCGGCGTCCCCGTGGCACAGGGGGTTCCATCGTCGTGCAGGATGAGGACCTGGCCCAGAACGGCCCGACCGACCGTTCCCTTGTGGGCCAACCAGTCCTCCGCATCGCAGTAGGTGCAGCCGTTCCCTTCCGTCGCGGCGTAGTACTCCACGATGATGGGCCCGAACCACTCGATCATCTGCTCTTTGATCGCGACCGGGCACGGCGCAGCGGCGTGAATGACCTTCTCGAGCGAGGAGAGATCGGCCGCCTTCCGCACGGTAGCGGGCAGCTTGAGCAGCCGGGAGAACATGGTCGGAACGACCTGCGAGTGCGTCACGCGGTAGCGACCCACCAGGTCGAGGAACTGGCCGGCATCGAAGTGCTCCATCACCACCGCCGTCGCACCCTGGCGCAGGGTCAGCGCGACACTGACCTGCGGAGCTGTGTGATAGAGCGGTGCAGGCGACAAATACACCATTCCCTCACGAAACCCCCAGAGAGCCGCGATGCCTTCCCCTCCCGGCAGACGGTCGCCCGGGTGGGCATGGGCGAGGGGGCGCAAGATGCCCTTGGGCCGCCCTGTGGTACCGGAGGAGTACAGCATCGGCGCCCCGAGCTCCTCGTCGGCGATCGGGTCGGTGGACTGCCCGTCGATCGCCTCCCCCCATTCCTCGAACGGTCCGCCCGGCGTACCTCTGGCCATCACCCAGCGCTCGACGTTCGGGCAGAGATCGGGGAGACGTTGCGCCACGTCGGCCTTGGACGACGCCGTCATCACGACCTTCGCTTGTGAATCGTTGATGATGTAGGCCACCTCTTCGGCAGAGAGGTACGAGTTGATGCACGTGAAGAGCGCTCCCGAGCGCTCCGCGCCTCCCTCGGCGATCAACATGCGCGGCTCGTTGTCCATGAAGATGGCAACGTGGTCGCGGCGACGAACGCCTGTCTCACGCAGGAGATGGGCCACCTGGTTCGCCGCCGCCTCGTAGGCGCCATAGGTCACCACCTCGCCGCTCGTCGCCATGACGATGGCCGGCTTCTCAGGATGAAGTGCGGCGTGCCTAGCGGCGTACACGGCGTCGTGCCTCCCTCATTGCGTGTCCAGGCACCGATAGAGGGCGTCGACAAGCACGGCGCCCATCAGCGGCATGGCCTGATGCTCGAGGTGACTGCGCACGAACCCACACCCGACGCCTGCAACCGGATCGGCGAATCCGATCTGACCACCGGCGCCCATGTGCCCGAACGCCTCATCGTTGGGACCGTGTTGCCGGGGTGCACCGGGCACGAGTGCGGGTGACTCACGCGTGTAACCGACCGCCCAGCGCGTCGGGACGCCCATCACCGCGTCGCGGCCACACACCTGCTGCTCCCTGAAGTCGTCGACCGAGGCCCGCGAGACGAGGTCCTCGCCCCGCGCCAGCGACGCGTACATGCGGGCCAGCCCACGGGCCGTGGCTGTCGCGCCGAGGGCACCTATCTCGGCGCGCTGCACAACGGACATGTTCATGAAATCCGCGAATCGAGGCTCGCCGTGCTCGTCGGCGAACAGATTTCCTCCGGGTCCCGCGAGCACCGAACGGCCCGCCCATGAGTCCGGGTCAATCGCGGTCAGGGTGCTCCGGCGTTGATGACGAGCGGGTCCATTCGATCACCTGCGCCACAGTGCTCTGCCGCTCGAGCGGCGTCCCGATGTCGCTTTCGAGACCCAAAGGGCGTGCGACCTCTTCCCGGAAGAAGGTACCGAGACTCTTTCCCGAGACGCGGCGTACGAGCTCGCCGATCAGCCAACCGAATGTCACGCCGTGGTAGCCGTGTTTGCTCCCGGAGACCCAGGCCGACGGGGCGGATGCCAAGGCGGCGGCGATGGCGCCCGTGTCGTCCCACCCCGCGCCGTCCCAGGACAGGATGCGGGCGGGCTCGGGCAAACCGATTGCTCCGGACTGATGGCTCAACATCTGCCGGACGGTCGTTCCCTCCTTCCCCGCGGCGCCGAACTCGGGCCAGTACGCCACGACGGGGAGATCGAGGTCGAGCTGAGCCCGGTCATAGAGGAGGTGGGCACACAGCGTGGTGAGACCCTTCGTCGCCGACATGACGACCGCACGTGTGTCCTCCGCCCATCGCTGCTGCGGCCGGGCGAAGCCCGCCCAGACGTCGACGACCCGCTCACCGTCCACAAAGGCGGCAAAGGCGCCTCCCCCGGCCCCGAGGTTGGCCGTGCGCTCCCGGCCGCCGACATTGACGACCGTGCCCTGCGCCAGCAGCTCGGCCACTTGTTCGAACCCCGGGGCGACGAACCCGTCCACGTCGTTCATAGCGAACGGAGCTCCACCTCGACGGGCGGCCACCACTCCTTGCGCCACCACGCGACGTTGATGCGATCCGCCAGCTCCGCCGTAGCGGCGGGCCACCTCGCCGGCCACCAGTCCAGGCGTCGTGACGATCGTGAGGGTGTCGAGGATCTCGTCGTCCACCAGCTGTGCCATATCGTCCCACGCGCCCCGCTTGGAGCAGTCGTAGAGCTCCGGCTGCAGGTCGCCCCACCCGTGCACCTCGAGGACCGGGAGGTAGGCAGGTGTCGAACCGTAGAACGCCACTTGTCGCCGCATGGCGGCACGTGCCCTCGCGAGCTTCTCCTCGGAATCGGCCACGGCGATGAACCCGGGGCAGGTCACTTCTATGTCGGCGCGGGCTGCGCCCCGCCTTCATGAGCCCTCGTGCCAGGGCCGGCAGCGTCACCTCCCGCACGTAGCGTGCACTCGAGAACCCGTGGGTGATGACGCCGTCGGCCACCTCTCCGGCAACTTCGGTCATCAGTTCCCCCACGGCTGCGAGGAAGACGCGCGGGGCCCCCATGTCGTGCGGTCGGGGCGCGAAGAGGGGCGTCATCAACGTATGGGTATAGAACTCCCCCTGGAAGTCAAGTGGCACACCGTCGTTGAAGGATGACCAGATGGCCCGCAACGCGAGCACGTATTCGCGGATGCGGGCCGCGGGCCGGGACCACTCCGAGCTGAACCGGCGCTCGATGTGCGCCCTTCACCTGTGAACCCAGACCCACGATCAATCGGCCGCGGGAGTATTCCTGAAGTTGGTTCGTCGTGTACGCCAGGCTCATCGGATTGCGCGCGAAAGGCGATGGTGATCGAGGTGCCGAGCAGGACGTCCGCCGTGTGCTCGGCCGCAAGTGCCAGCGTGAGAAACGGATCGTTCACCGTCTCGGAGGCCCAGAGGCAATCGAGGCCGGCCTTTTCCGCCGAGGACGCGCGGTGCCGGAACAGAATCGAGGTTCGATCCGATCCCGGTGTCGATCTTCACCGGCGCGCCCCTTTCCCCGACCGTCCGGGAGACGGCGCCGGGCCCTTGACGGCCGGCCGGTCGACCGAGAGCTGCAGGGGGATCCCCACCTGCACGTACGGCCCGGCGGCCGGATGGCGCACCGTGATCAACAGGTCCCGGCCCTGCACCTCTTGGTCGTCGAGCACCGCGTTGGGGTGGACACTGACGGCGGCCGGCACGTCCCGGGAGAGCAGCAGCGAGCACGCTGCGTCCACCGTCAGGGCTCTGATCACCGGCGAAACGGCCTGCACCGAGAGCTCGGTGAGCTCCAGCGCATCGCGCGAGCGCAAGACGCTGATCCTCGGTGACGGCACACACGACGATCCAACCGTCTTCGGCCTGGTAAAGGTGGCAGGCCGCCGTCGGGCCCTTGAGATCGTCACCCACGTCGTCGCGCCGCGTCGCCATGCATGGCGAGTTGGGCGATGTGCTCGGATTGAAAGACGGTCGCCGTCGTCATGAGGGAGGCTTCAACTGTCGAGACGAGGGTTCCCCGAAGCCGGACCAAGAGTGCGAGGACGATGCCGGCCGCCATGTGGAGCCCCGTTCCGTAGTCGTTCGCCGTGAAATTGACCGGCTGGGCATGCCCAGCCGCCCTGGGTCATCTCCATGCCGGTCGCCGCTTGGACGACGTAGTCGAACGAGGGCCGCGAAGCCATCGGGCCGTGGAGACCGAATCCTTTCGCCCGGGCATAGACCAGCATTCGGGTTGGCGGCGCGCAAGTCGTTCCTCGTCGAGTCCGAGATGCTCCCACGTGCCCGCCACCGCATTCTCGACGACCACATCTGCCGCTTCGACGAGATCGAACAGACGCCGGCGATCCTCGTCGCAGCGGACATCAAGCGTCACGCCACGCTTCGATCGATTGGCATCCATGTAGATGTTGGGGAGGACGGGCGTGAGTTGGTATGCGCCTTCACCCCCGGGGGGTTCGACCTTGACGACATCCGCACCGAGCTCAGCCAAGAAGCGTGCGGCAAGTGGACCGGCCCAGAAACTCGACAAATCGACCACCCGGTGACCCGCCAACGCCCCGTTCTCCCCACCGTGGCGCGGGCGGATCCTGACCGGGCCTCCGGTGCGCATACGCAGCGGAGGCCCGACGAGGCCGTTCGGGAACAGCACATCGTTGGCCTGCGACCTGCGCGTGCGCCACCCACTCCTCGAGCGTGCTGCATTTGGCCACGGCCGCCGGTGGACGCAGGAGTGCCTCTTCCCACTCATCGGCCGTGCGCTCGGCAAAGCGCCGGCCCAGTTCTCCCCGCATCCGGTCGCACCATTCCCGGTCACTGAGCTTGGCCAGGGACGCCACATCGGAGAAATCGAGTCCCCCGTCATCTTCGAGCTCGATCAGGCGGGCCACTTCACGCCAGCGTTCGGTGCCGCTCAAATTGATCTGCATGCCGCGGCCGTCGCGTGTCGCATACGTATGCAGTATCGGCGAGCGGGTTTGGCGAATGACCCGGGGCCGGTGTCCGGGCCGGTGGAACACCGGACCGGCGTTCAGATAGAGCAGCGCTTCGAACAGTGATGTCTCGACGTGCTGGCCGTAGGCGGTGGTCTCTCGTTTCACGAGGGCGGCACCGATGCCGATGACGGCCAGCAGCGCTGCGGCCACGCTGGCCATCGGGAACGGCAGCCAGATCGGCTCGTCCCCGGTGAACACGCCCTGCTGTGCCCCGGCACGGGCGTGGACCAGCGGCTCCCAGCCCGGATCGTCGTCGCGATGGACCGGAACTTCCGAAGGCGGATATCGAGCAGGTCACCAGGTCGGGGCTGGCGCGCCCGCAGCATGTCGGTCGACAGTCCGAGGCGTTCCATCGCTCCCGGCCGGAGGTTCTCGACCACTACATCGGCACCACTCGATCACGCCGAGCGCTTCGGCCCGGCCCTCCGTCGACGTGAGGTCGAGCTCGATGCACCTTTTGCCTCGATTCCACGCGGCGAAGCGCGCCGGCTCCCGGCGGTACGGATCGCCGCCCGGCCGCTCGATCTTGATGACATCCGCTCCCTGATCGGCGAAGAGCGTCGCAGCGTAGGGGGCCGCGACATAGTGACCGATCTCGACGACACGGAGACCACCCAGGGGCGCCTCAGCCATCACGGGCGCCTCAGCTTTGCCGGGCGGAAGGCGCAAAGATGTCCACTTCCTCCTCGCGCGGCAGACCCAGAACTTGTTCCGCGATGACGTTGCGCACGATCTCATTGGTCCCGCCGCCAATCGATGCCGATTGTGCGTTCAGCAGCTGGGCGCACCAGCGCCCCCCTTGGATGTCGGACACATTCCACGCGGTGGCACCCATGCCAGCGATGCTCACCGCGACTTCGGCCGTGTCCTGCACCAGGCGCGCCATGGCCAGTTTGAGGAGGGAGGCTTCGCCTCCGACGCTGGTGCCCTTCTTCCGCTTGGACGCCTCGAACTCGCCCAGGTACCGCAGGACCATCTGACGGATGCGCAACGCGGCAAGCTGTTGACGCACCTCGGGGTTGGTCAGCGACCTGGCGCGCCTGCGCGCACGCGACGAGCGCGTTGAACCCGCCCTTTCCGCCGCCCCCGGATCCCATTGCGCTGAGCGCCTGGCGTTCGAAGGCCAGCATCGCGCGGGCCACCCTCCACCCCCCATGGGTCTCCCCCACCGCGTTCTCCATCGGGCACGCGGACCCCATCCAAGAAGACCTCGTTGAACTGCGCGTCGCCGGTCATCTGTCGGAGCGGGCGTACCGATATGCCCGGTGCCCGCATGTCGACGATGAGCATGGTGATGCCTTCGCGCTTGGGCCGCGCCGGGTCCGTGCGCGCCAGGCAGGCGGCGTAATCGCTGTTCTGGGCGCCCGACGTCCAAACCTTCTGTCCGTCAAGGACCCATGTGTCGCCGTCGCGGAAGGCTCGCGTCTGCACGCTGGCCAGGTCCGAGCCGGCGCCGGGCTCGCTGAAAAGCTCGCACCAGACGTGATCACCCCGCAGGAGCGGCGGGATGAACGCAAGTTTCTGTTCCTCGTTTCCGTGGGCCAGGATCGTCGGACCGCACATGCCGAGGCCGATCTCGAGGGCCCGGGGCGGAAGTTGAAACGCACGGGCCTCGCGGTCGAAGATCCGTTGGAAACGCGCCGGGAAGGCCGCGCCCGCCATAGCGACGGGGCCAGGTGATGCCGGCGAACCCGGCCTCGGCCAGGCATGCGCTGAAATTGCCTTCGCCCGCGTCGACTCCGCTCGAGGTCAGCTCTCGTCGGAACTCCCTTCTTGGGGACTGTCGCTTCGAGAAACGCCAGAGCTTCGCGACGAAACCGGTCTTCGTCCTCGACTGCGTTCGACCCCATCGGTCAGGCCCCACGGTTCGGAGCGATCACGCTGACTCCATGGCCACAGCGGGAGCCTGGCCCAGCGCCAACAATCCGCCGAGCGCCATGTCCTTCATGACCCGGGCCAAGCGATCGGGCTCGATGCTGGTATGCCACGACGACACCGAACGCAACAATCCGTCGATCATCATGACGGCTGCCCGCGCTTCCTCGTCGGTGAGCGTGGGCCGAACCTCGCACAGCAGGTTCACCCATTCGGCCATCGTCACCCGGTCGATGCGCGCCACCCGCCTCCGATCTGCCTCGTCGAGCAGGCGGAATTCTTGCTGGTACACCGAGCGCAGGTTCCCGCTCGCCAGTTCCAGCGTGACGGCAGCCTCGATCAGGCACTCGAGGGTCACGAGCGGCGGAGTGTCCTGGTTGAGGACCTTGTCGACCGTCGCACGCCACGTGATGGCGGCCTCTTCGACCAACACCGACAGGAGCTCGTGCTTGTTCTTGAAGTAGCGATAGATCGCCGGCCCGCTGACGCCGGCCACAGCCCCGATGTCGTCGAGGCTGGTGGCACGAAAGCCGCGCTCGCGGAACAGGTCTGCGGCCGCCGCCATGATCTCGGCCCTTCGCCGCATGCCTTTCTTCGTCTTCGCCGGGCTGACTGCGAGCTCGTTGATCGGGGCAGTCCCGTTCTCGACCATTCCTCAGCCCCTCCCCTCCGCCTCCGGCCCATTGTCTGTGCCAAAAAGTTATCACTGAGTAACGATTACGCGAGGTCCGCCGTTGATTCTTGTCCGTCGTAGGCCTATTATTTTAATCTGAACTAACAAATGTACAAGGGGGCTGACGTGGAATTCGGCATATTCATGGAGCTGTCGGTTCCGCGCCCCTGGACACCGGAATCCGAGAGGCAGGTGTACGCCAACGCGCTCGAGCAGGTTCGCTTGGCCGACGAATTGGGGTTCGACTACGTATGGGCGGTCGAGCACCACTTCCTCGAGGAGTACTCGCACTGCTCGGCGCCTGACCTCTTCCTGACCGCCTGCGCCATGCAGACATCGCGCATCCGGATCGGGCACGGGGTCGTCCCTTGCGTCCCCCAGTACCAGAGCCCCATCCGAGTGGCCGAGCGTGCTGCCGTCCTCGACATACTCTCGGGCGGACGGCTCGAGATGGGAACGGGGCGGTCGGCCACATGGACCGAACTTGGAGGGTTTCGGGCTGATCCCGATGAGACGAAGAAGACGTGGGACGAATTCGTCCGCGTCCTCCCCAAGATGTGGATGCAGGAACGATTCAGCTGGGAAGGGCGGGCGTTCTCCATGCCGGAGAGGGCCATACTGCCCAAGCCGATCCAGAAACCGCACCCTCCGATGTGGGTTGCCGTCACCTCGCCCGGTACGGAGATCGATGCGGCGGATCGCGGCCTCGGCTGCCTGGGTCTGCAGCCCGGCGGGTTTTCCGAGTCCGAGAAGAAGGTGAACTCCTACCGGTCGCGCATCGAGAACTGCGATCCCGTTGGCGCCTTCGTCAACGACAAGGTCCACACGGTCAATTTCCTCTCGTGCGCCGAAGATGGCGATCATGCGCGCCGTTGTGGCCTGAAGGTGGCGAGCATGTTCAGCTACATGGCCTCGCAGCTACTGTCGGCCAAAGAGGTGCTGCCGACACACTCGTACCCCTCCGCGGGATTGTTGCCCGCGTTGCGGCGGGAGTCAGGGAGCCCGGGCGACGCGGCAAAGTCCTTCAAAGGTGTGACGATGGGCACTCCGGATGATGTCGCGGCGGCCATCCGTCAATGGGAGGCTGTTGGATTCGACGGCATCAATTTCATCCACCAGTTCATGGAAGTGGTGCCGCAGCAGTACGTGCTCGACAGCATGCGCTTGTTCGCCGAGGAAGTCATGCCGCAGTTCAAGGTTGCGCCAAAGAGCGAGCCGCTCGCCGCGGGGGCGCGCTGATGCCGCTCGCAGGATCACTCGACATTCGCTCGCTGTTGGAAGATGCCCCGACCGTGACGATGGGCGATCAGGAATTGCATTTCGATGATGTGGACATTCTGCAGGTCCTCTACGAGATCGGGTTCGCGGATCTCGAATCGCTCCTGCCGCCCGCCCTCAATCCGACCATCCCGCCCGTCATCACCTTCCTGGCCTATCGGGCTCGTGAAAGCGCGTTCGGGCCGTTCTCCCTCGTCCAGCTCCGCTTGAGCGCTCGGGCAGGTGTTCGTCCGCGGGCCTTCCTGGTGTCTGCCATCTGCGACAATCCGGCCGTGGCCGAAGTGCTCTCCACGTCCTGGGGCTACCGGACCCGCCCTGGCGGCATACAGCTTCGCCGCTTTCACGATCGGGTCGAGTGCACCGTGATCGTGGACCGGCGCCCGATCCTCGAAGTGGCACTGGTCGACCCCCAGCCGATCACGGGCCAGGATGTCCAATACCCGCCCGGCATGCACCTGGCCCGCGTCGAGGATGCGGAAGGCGTGCGGCCGCGGCTCGTGCAGGTCGACACCGAGTACGAGTTTCGCCGGGCCGACCGCGGCCGACCCGAGCTCTTGACGTTCCATCCCGAGGCCTGGGGAAATGACCGGCTTGTTCCGACTGAGCCGGTCTCGGCGAGCTTTGCGGCCTGCAGCGTCGATATCGGGGGCGTGCGGTACGTCTGCAATCCCGACATCCCGGCGTCTGAGGGGACGGAGCGGGTCAACTCCTCGTCGTAGGAGGATGGCCTACACGCTCCGATCAGCGCTGACCCGGTAATCGTCGCGCAGCGCCCGCTTGGAGAGTTTCCCACCGTCGGTCCGCGGCAGTTCGTCCCTGAAGTCGATCGATCGGGGGCGCTTGTAGGAGGCGAGGCGCGCCGCGCACCAGGCCAAGAGCTCGTCCGCCAGTTCGGGAGTGGGAGGAGTGTCACCGTTGAGCTCGACAACGGCCTTCACCTGCTCGCCCCACTCCTCGTCGGGCACACCGATGACGGCCACATCCCCCACACGGGGATGTGCTGCCAGCACACCTTCGATCTCGGCCGGATAAATGTTGACCCCCCCGCTGATGATGAGATCCTTGGCCCGGTCACAGACGAAGAGATACCCGTCCTCGTCCAGGTAGCCCATGTCCCCGATTGTGAAGGCGGTGCCACGGTGCACCGAACGGGTCAGATCGGGCTCCCCCTTGTACTCGAAGGCCGACCCTTTGGAATCGAGATAGATATGACCGACCTCGCCCGCGGGAAGCTCCGTGCCATCGTCGTCGAGTATGCGCAGTGTGACGCCCCGAATCGCGCGGCCCACGGTGCCGGGCTTCTCCAGCCATCGATGCGGTTTGGCGATCGTCGCCGCGCCCTCGATCCCTCCATAGGTCTCCCATATGACCGGACCCCACCACTCCAACATGCGCTTCTTGATCTCGAAGGGACAGGGCGCGGCGGAATGGACCACGGTTTCGAGGCTCGCATGGTCGTAGCGATCCCGTGTGGCCTGAGGGAGTCGCAACATGCGCACGAACTGCGTCGGCACCATGTAGGCCGTGGACACCCGATGCGCTTCGATGTGCGCCAGGGCACCCTCGGCGTCGAACTTGTCCATGATGACCAGACCCTGGCCGACATTGAGCGCCCCCTGGTAGAACCCTTGACAGCCGCCATGGTGCATCCCTGCCGATACCAGGTGCGCACCCACGAGGGGCCGGAATCGAAACGCTTGCCCGAATCTCTTCGACGAGTCGGCCGCGTCCCAAGGATCGATGTCGGGGAGTTGCCGATGGACCGCCTTCGGGCGCCCCGTCGTGCCGGAGGAATAGGAGATGACACCTCCGAGGCAGCGGTCAGGCGGAGGCGTCACCGCGTGACCGTCGATGATTTCTTCCTGCCGTACGAACCCCTGGGCCGGTCCGCCGAGCACGACCTTGTGATCGACCGGCAGCGTCGAGAGCATGGCCTGGAGATGCTCGCTGTGGTCACGATGCACGACAACCATGCGCGCATCGGCGTGGGCGATGATGTCGCCCAGCTCAGGACCGGTGAGTGCCGGCGTCAACGTGATGTAGCGGAGACCACTCTCCTGCGTCGCCAGCTGCCAGATGACCATATCGAGGCCGTTCGGCACGACCAGCACGATCACATCGCCCCGCTCGAGGCCCATGCGACGGAGGCCGCGGACCAACTGATGGGCCCGCCCCGCGAGTTCGGCGAAGGTCAGGCGGGCGCCGCCCGGCGCATCGAAGATGGCAATCTGATCGGGGTGATCCTGGGCGATCCACCACACACCGAGCCGCTGCTGCCAGGGGTTGTCGTCGCCCTCCACGGAGATGAGTATACCCAATAGGGTCTCTGCCGTCAGCGGAGGTACTTGGCCAACACCTCCAAATGGCGCCGCAGGCGGTGCCGAGCCAGTTCGCCGTCACCGTCGATGATGGCAGCGGCGATGCCTTGGTGCGTGCGAGGAACCTCGTCGGCCACCTTGCGCCGGACGGCATCGGACAACCGGTCGATCTGATGCAGACGGGTCAGCCGAATCAGCACCAACGCAACCAATTCCAGTGCACGGTTACCGCTGAGCGCAGCGATAACGCCGTGGAGGTCGTTGGCTGCGTCCACGAATTCGGCATCCGTCGGGTTCTTCTCGCGGGCAAGAGCCTGCGCCAACCGGTCTGCGCCTTCGGGATCGATCCGCCGCGCCGCGAGGTCGATGAGGACAAGTTCGAGGCGCATGCGAAGGTCCGCCAGATCGGCCACCTGCATCCCCCGGCGGGCCAGGAACACGGCGACCACGTCAGTCACTGCTTCGGAGCTCGGCGCCGTCACGAACAAGCCTCCGCCCGGGCCACGGCGCATGGCTGCGATCCGATGGTGCTCGAGCAACCGGACCGCTTCACGGAACACCGCCCGGCTCACGCCGTAGCGATCGATGAGCTCACCCTCGGAGCCCAGGAGATACCCAACGGGCAGTTCCTCCACGATGACGTCACCGATGATGGAGCGGGCAACATCTTCGGCACGCTTGTTCGTCGAGGCACCGCCCAGGCTGACCGTGTCGGGAAGGAGTTGCTGCGACCAGCGACGGCTGCGCAGGTAGTCGGCCTCGGCCTCGAGGTGCTTGCGCATCCGGTGCCGGGCCAATCCCCCATCCCCCGCCGTGACCGCGGCCGCGATGCGTGCGTGGGCGTGCTGTGACGCCGACAAGGTCGTCGGGGCGAAGACCGAGCGATCACGGAAATACAGCAAGGGGACCCGGTTGAGGATGTCGACGAACAATTCCAGGGCCGGGTTGCCCGAGATCGAGGCCAACATCGCATGGAGGGCCCGGTGATCCCTGATCTCACCGCTGGCCTCATCCTCGACCAATCCGCGGAGCTTCGTGACGCCAGCCTCGTCGAGACGTACCGTGGCGAGCTCCGTCACGATCTCCTCGAGGACAAGGCGCGCCTCGAAGACCTCGTCAAGGGTCGCGCCCACCCGGTGGAGGTAGAGCACGGCCGCATCGATGATGGCATCCACCGTCGGCTCGGTGACCACGAGCCCACCGCCGGGCCCCCGGCGCATCCGCGCCACCTGCTGGTTCTCCACCAACCGGACGGCTTCACGGAACACCGCCCGGCTGACGCCATAGCGCTCGATGAGCTCGGACTCCGATCCCAACACCTCACCGACGGGCCAGCCGCGCTCGATGACATCGGTGACGATGTGCCGTGACACGGTCGTCGCCAGTTTGGACCCGGTCCCCTCCGACGGGCGTGGGGCTGCGGCGGATGTGCCGCGCGACCCCAACCTCGAAGGTGCTGTCATCGGTTCAGGGTACCCGAGCGTTCTCGTTGGTGTTCGCCTGTTCGGGATACTCTATTGTTCCGATCCATGGACCTCGAAGCAATCGAGTACGACCTGGGTGACGACCACGTCGCCACAATCACGCTCAACCGTCCGGATGCGTTGAACTCGTGGAACGATCAGATGGCAGCTGAGATCTCGTGGGCCTGGGAGACCATCCGAGAGGACGACGCCGTGCATGCAGCCGTCGTGCAGGCAAACGGGCAGCGCGCGTTCTGCGCGGGCGCCGACGTCAGGGGTGCGACGTCATGGTTCTTCCGATCCAATGTGTGGAACACCTTCGATCCCGGAGTCACGCTTTCGCCCAAATCACACCACCGGTGCTGGAAGCCCGTAGTGACCGCCGTGCACGGGATCGCGGCGGGTGGGGCCCAGTATTTCCTGAACGAAGCCGACATCATCATCGCCGCCGACGACGCGGAGTTCTTCGACCCTCACGCGACAATGGGAATCGTCTCCTCCCTCGAGCCGATCGGGATGCTGCATCGCGGCATGCCGCTGGGCGATGTCCTGCGATGGGCCCTCATGGGGAGCGAGGAGAGGATCACTGCCGACCACGGCCCTGCGCCTCGGCCTGGTCACCGAAGTCGTGCCTCGCGCCGAACTTCGCTCCCGCGCCCACCAGATCGCCGCATCTATCGCCGCACGGAACCCCCGGGCGATACAAGGGACGGTGCGGGCCATTTGGGAGTCGCTCGACATGACGCGTGCCGCTGCGCTGCAGAACGGCATGGCCTACACCCACATCGGGAACACGTACGGGGACCGCGGATCCACGCGCCCCGAGCGGAAGGAACGCCCTACCTTCCGCTGAGCGCGGTGGCATTAGAGTATCCTCAACTATCTCATCTATTCCGACAAGCTGAGGGGGCTCGATGGCCGCATGGAACGTGTGCAGGGGGCCCAAGCCTTGACGATCCTCAACCAGCCGGGCCGCGCCATCGTCACGGATCTCGCCGACGAGGTGATGTTCACGGACCCGTTTCCCCGCTACGCCAGCCTGCGCGACTCCGCTCCCGTCGCCCGTGCGCGCTCAAAGCAGCTCCTCGGTGCGGAGGGTTACATGCTCACCCGCTACGACAGTGTGATGCTGCTCCACAGCGATGTTCGATTCTCGAGCGACACCATGGGGCAAAACGACTCGTGGCTGCTGCGCCATCTCCCTCGCATGTTTCGTCTCCTCGCCGACAGCATGGTCTACAAGGACGATCCGGATCATGCTCGGCTGCGCCGCCTCGTCAACAAGGCCTTCACACCCCGCATGGTGCAAGAGATGTCACAGGACATAGAGCGGATCGTCGACGAACTGTTGTCCGGTCTCTCCGGGCGCGACACGGTTGACCTCGTGGCCGATTTCGCCATTCCGCTCCCCCTCTCGGTGATCTCGCGCATGCTCGGGGTTTCGGCGGCCGATCGGGATCAATTCCATGCGCTGACGGCGCGATTCGTCGCCGGCGTGGGAGGAGGAAGCCCGGCCGCGTTCGTCAGGACAATCCCCGCGGCGCGCAAGCTGCTCGCGATGATCGAGCGCATGGCCGATGAGCGACGCCAAGCACCCGACCAGGGCATGATCTCAGCCCTGGTGGCAGCGAGCGACGATGGCGACAAATTCGAGCCCCGACGAGGTTGCAGCGATGATCTTCCTCCTGATGTTGGCCGGTCACGACACGACCTCCAATCTCATCGGCAGTGCGACGTTGGCGTTGCTCGAGCATCCCGAACAGGCAGCGCGGCTGAGAGAGGACCCCTCGATCACCGCTTCCGCCGTGGAGGAGCTGTTGCGTTTCACCACCCCGGTACCATGCGGCACGGCGCGGATCACGCTCGAGGATGTCGAGGTCGAACGCACGACCATCCCCAAAGGAAGCAAGGTCCTGGGCATGATCATTTCCGCCAATCGTGACGAGCGGATCTTCGACCGCCCCGACGAGCTCGACCTCGGAAGGGATCCGAACCGGCACCTCACGTTCGCGTTCGGCAAGCACTTCTGCCTCGGCAATCAGCTCGCCCGCATGGAGGGGCAGATCGCTATGCGTTCGCTCATGCAGCGCTTCCCGAACATGAGGTTGGCCGTTCCCCGCGAGTTGCTTCGCTACAAGCCGATCCAGGCGCTCCGTGGATTGCAGAGCCTCCCCGTGCACTTGGCTTGAAGAGGACTCCCGACCAAGGTCAGGAGCGGGCCGAGCGCTTGGCTGCCGCTTCCTTCATCCAAATCTTGAGGGCCCGGCGGTGGTCGTCGGTGCCCGCCGACAATGCCATGCGCTCACCCTCGAGCGGGAGGGCATCGGCCAGGGAAAGGTGTTCGGCCTCCCGCACGTTCTCCTTGAAGTACCGGTAGGCGGTCCGGGGCCCATCGGCGATCCGGATCGCCCAGGCCAGTGCGGCCGAGCGCAATTCTTCGTCCGGAACCACGACGTTGAAGAGCCCGAGCGAGTGCGCCTGATCGGCACCGATGACCGTGTTCTCAATCAGGAATTCCAGGGCGCGCGTGGGACCGACCATGCGGGTCAGCAGCCAAGGGCCCCCGAAGTCGCCGCTGAATCCCAGTCGCCCCCAACCGCCGATGAGCGTCGCCGAACTCCCGGCGATGCGGAGATCCGCGGCCAGGGCCAGGCTCATGCCGGCGCCGACCGCGGCACCCGGCAGCGCGGCAAGCGTGATCTTCGGACATTCGAAGAGCGTGCGGACTATACGCGCGTCTTCCGCCAGCATCTGGCCTTGTTCCTTGGCCGACGTCTTCTCCGGGGGCGCGTCGGCCGGTAAGGGTCGCCGGAACGTACCCCCGCCGACGTCGCCGCCCGAGCAGAAGGACTGACCCGCACCGGTGACCATGATGCAGCCGACGGCCGGGTCTTCCACGTAGCGCTCGAGCAGTCGGGGTACCGTCTCGAGAATCTCGTAATGCAGGGCATTCCGGCGCTCCGGTCGATTGAGCGTGATGATGCCCACACCGTCGGCGACCTCAGCGAGGACGGTCTCGGTTCCCGTCTCGATCTGCATGCATCACTCCTTTGGGAGACCGCGCGACAGTCCATGACTACCGGGCGGAGCGGCCCCATTCCTGCACAGCGGGGTACCGGGTCCGATTGCCTGGCTTGGCTATTCAGGATACTCTATCGCGCCGACAACAGATCGTCGGACGACGAGCGGGGGCCATGGCGACATCAACGGAATTCGAGAAGGCGACTGACTTCAAGCTCAAGGAATCCGATATCGAGCGCGCCAAAGCGCTCGTCGGGCACTACTCGGCTTCGAAGACCCACGAGCACCTGACCATGGGCTCACATGACACGTTCCGGAACTTTGCCCGCAGCTACGGAGACGACAACCCGCTGTTCTGCGCAGAGGAGTACGGCACATCGACCCGGTGGGGCAGCCAGATCGCACCACCCATGGTCGGCATCGGTCTGAACGCCCCCCTCTTGGCGGATCCCCCGACCGAGCATCTGAAGCGGCCGTCCTTCCGGGGAATCCACGTGTTCGTCTCGGGCAGCACCTGGGACTGGTACCGCCCGGTGCTACCCGGCGATCGCCTGTACAGCTTCGGCGGGACCGAATCGGTCGAGATCAAGGACTCGGCGTTTGCCGAACGGTCCGTCCTCATCACGTTCCTCAACACGAAGATGAATCAGCGGGGCGAAGTCGTGGCGTCGATGCGGATGCTGGCCATCCACACCGAGCGCAAGACCGCGCGCGAGAAGGGCAAGTACAGCGCGATTGAGCCCGCTACCTACAGCGACGACGACATTGCGCGGCTCGATGCGATCTACGAGGCAGAAGAAGTGCGAGGCGCAGAACCCCGCTGGTGGGAGGACGTCGCTGTCGGCGACACCGTCGGGCCCATGGCCAAGGGCCCTCTCACCACGACCGACATGATCGTCTTCCACAGCGGTGGCTACGGCTTCACGCCTTATACGCCCTGCGCCAATCGGCTGGCCTTCGAGAACCGCCGGCGCATCGCCCCCTTCTACGTCAAGAACGAGCATGGCGTGCCCGATGTGGCCCAGCGGGTGCACTGGGATTCTGCGTGGGCACAGGCCATCGGCAACCCCATGGCCTACGACTACGGCGTCATGCGCGACTGCTGGCTCACGCACCTCGTCACCGACTGGATGGGCGACGACGGATGGCTGGTGCGCCAGCACAGCGAAATCCGAAAGTTCAACTACATCGGTGACAGCCACATCCTCACGGGCGAAGTAACGGCCAAGCGCGTCGAGGAGGGGCGGCACCTGGTCGACATCGAGATGCGAGGCACCAATCAGCGGGGTGAGGTGACATGTCCGGGTTCGGCGACCGTTGCCCTGCCCAGCCGGGAGGGGGATCCCGGGTTCCCGCTCCCGGAGCCCCCGGCCGATCTCAGCGCCGTCGCCGAGTCGCTGACCGCGCGACATCTCGAGTTGAGCGCCGAACGCGCTGCGCGCCGGTGAGCGGGACTCCTGCCGCTACCTGCGAGACTTGATCGCATCCCAGACCGGCCGACTGCAGTAGCTCTGGTCCTCCCCCCAGCCGGTCAGGCCGCCCCACTCCCATCGGAACAACGTGTCGCCTCCGAGGCCACGCCAATGGCGGCTGACTGCCTCCCCGTGGACCGTGAGTCGGCGGTCCAGGTCGTCCACCGCCTCGATGTCCATGGAGGTGGGCCAGCCCGTCTCGGGGTCGACCCGCAGGCGGCGCTCTCCGGCCAGCACGTGCGCGTAACGACCGTCTCGCAGCAAGAATCCGCATGACACCCGGTCCTCCTCCCTACCAGGTGTCGAGTACACGAGCCAGGCGTCGGAGGAGCCCGCCGCACCGAAGCAATAGCCGATTCCGCCCAAGCGCGTCAGTGGCACTGCTCCATCGCCACGGTGCTTGGGCCGCCCCGCCGGTCTCGGGCCCCAGGACCGGTCGCGGGTCGAAAAGCAGTCGACGGCAATCTTCTCGCCATGGAGCACCATCACTCCGGTGACATGGCCGGCTTGGTCGAAATGTCTCCCCTTGAAGAAGGGCGCCACACCCAGCGGGTGAGGATTGGGGGCCATGATCGCTTCGAAGAGGAGATCCACTTCGAGGGCATCAGGGTCCTCGTAGCGGATCCGGTACTTCTCGAGTGGCTCGAGCGTGGTGACGTGCACGCCGTTGGGCCATTCGAAGTCGCGCATGTCCCGTGCGGACCGCTCCGGCAACTCCAACCCTTGATAGTGGGCGTGATAGGGCAAGTCCCACGAGTACGACCCGGAGCCGTCCCAGACCCACGCGCCGCCGTTGCACAGGTTCGCGTTGGGCCTGGCCTGGCAGTACGTCCACCCGCCCATGTGGCGTTCGGGCACATTCCAGGAGAACCAACAGGTCTCGGTCTCCCACCAGCGATCGGAGAGGGCCTCGTCGTGGAAGTCGTCGTCCTCGGGGCCGAACGACGGGTACTGACGTGCCGCCTTGAGCGTGGCGAGGTCGAGGTCCCTCTCGTCGGTCATGTCAGCGGGGGCCAGTGGCGATCCGCCAGCACACCCATGGCGGATCGCGCCAACTCGGTCTCGCGCGCCACTCGCCGCCACAGGTACCCGAGGTACTCCTCGTCGCCCACGCGCTGGAGGCGGACCGCCGCGGCAAGTTCTTCCCGGCCTTCGGAGAGGGTGGCGGGAACGTGACCCAACAGTGCCGTCAGGTCCTCGCGTTCGCAGGCCTCGAAGAAATCGCCGTAGGCATCGACCTGCTCCAGGTATTTGATGGCCCGCGCCAGTCCCTTGCTGCGTGTGCTGGCCAGGGGGTCGCTGATGCGGGGCACGATGACGTCGCGCAGTTGTTCGAGGAGTGCCCCGTACATCCAGTCATGGTCGCGTGGCGTGCGGGGCGGTGGGGTCTCCGCCGGCGAGCGGTCGATGGCGGCCGCGACGGCGAGAGCCTCCAGCCAAAGTCGCCGGTGCAGGAGCCCGTAGACGAAGGCATGGCCGAAGTCGCCGCTGCCGCCTTGGCGCACGCCCGGGGGGCGGTGGCTCATGACCTGCAACTTGGCCTCGGCCATCACGCGGTAGTACTGGACACGGGTCTCGTCGATGCGGTGGCCCGAGAGTTGTTCGTACTCGCGCAGGCGCGCGGGAAAGTCGGTGAACGGCTCCTGGGTCGCACGGAGGGACAGCCAGGCGATGTCGTCCATCGGGTCGCCCAGATGTGCCAACTCCCAGTCGACCAGTGCCACGACCCGGCCTGCGGCGTACATGAAGTTCCCCGGCCCGGTGTCCCCCTGGACCAGCACCATCGGGCCCTCGTACGAGGGGATATGTCGGCGGAGCCATTCCAACGTGAACGAGAGCGCGGGGTCGACCGGACCACCGCGCGCCGCCAGCAGGGCATCCCATTCATCGAGCTCGCAGCCCACGGCCTCGGGGACGGTCGCGGGTCGCGGGAAGCCGGGGAGATCGAGTGTCGCCGGATCCAACCGGTGGAGATCGGCCAACTTCGCCATGAAGTCCTGCGCCGTCGCTTCGCGTTCGGCAGGATCCGAGATGTGCGAGAACCAGCTCTCCCCCACCAGCCGCTCCGAAAGCATGGCATGGTGCGAAGGGTGGATCCCGAGCAGTCGGGGCACCGGGACGGGGCTGCCCGCCAAGGCGCGGTAGACCGACGCTTCGCGGCGCAGCGTCCAGGGGTCTTTCGTGGCCTCGTGGTCGGAGCGGTCATAGTGCAAGAAGAGCTCGGCCATGCCATCGTCCGCCCGGTCGAGGTCGACGAACCAGGCCTCTTTGCGGCCGCCTCCGGGCTTGCGGTCGACGTGGGTGACCTTTCCCCCGCCGATCTCCTCCATCCACGTCACCAGGTCGTCGGGAAGGCGCACTCCGGGGTCGCTCATAGAACGGCGCCAGTCTCCTTCAGCGCAACGATGTCGGCCCACTCCATCCCGAGCTCGAGCAGGATCGCCTCGGTGTGCTCGCCGTGCGCGGGTGCCCGCGTCAGCACCGGGGGTATCCCGTCGAACTGCACCGGGTTGGCCACGAGCGTGAACGACGTGCCCTCGTCGGTGGCGACGTCGACCAGGTAGCCGTTCTCGAGCGCCTGCTCGTCATCGTGGAGCTCGAGTGGCTCCTGGCACACGGCCCAGACACCCAGGGCGTCCGCCAGGGCATACTTCCACTCGGCGAGTGTCCTCTCGGCGAATGCGTCATCGAGCACCCCGACACATTCGGGCGCGTGGGAGTGCCGCAGCGCGGCAGTCATGAAACGCTGGTCGTCGGTGAGCTCGGGCCGACCGATCCGTTGGCAGAGATCGGGCCAGTAGCGATCCGATTCGAGCATCGTAAGGTTGATGAACCGCCCGTCCTTGGTCTTGTACGTGCCCACCAGCGGATTAGGGGCGTGGTGGCGATCACCGCGGGGCAGTTTGGGGATGCCGAAGAGCTTGCTCGAGACGATGTCGGGCGAGAGGGCCCACATGGCACACGACAGGAGCGAGGCGTCGACGACGGAAGGTACTCCCTGCCGTTCACGCCGAAAGAGGGCGGCCGCGATCCCCCCGGCCAGGGTCTGACCCCCGGGGAGGTCGCCGTAGGCGGCGCGTGGGTTCACCGGATACTCGACGTCCTCGGGGGTGAGCGCGGCTGCGTGCCCGCCCCGGGCGAAGTACGCCGCGGCGTCGTACCCACCCTTTTCGCGTTCCGGCCCGCGCTGGCCCATCCCGCTCCCGCGGACGTAGATGATGTTCGGATTGCGGGCGCGAATGTGCTCGACGTCGATGCGCATCTGCCGGCGGGCCGCCGGCAGGAAACTGGTGAGGAACACATCGGAGGCCTCGGCCAGCTGATAGAGGACTTCGAGGCCGCCCTCGGATCGAAGATCGAGGCCGATACTCCGCTTTCCCCGGTTGGGTTGTTCGATCATGAAATTCACGGCACGAGTGCCACCACCGAACATTCCCGCCGTCACCAAGCCCCGTTGGGGGTCGCCCGTCTCGGGGTGCTCGACCTTTATGACGTCCGCCCCCCAATCGGCCAGGACAGCACCGGCAGCAGGAACAAAGGTCCACGTCGCCACCTCGAGGATCCGCACCCCGTCGAGAACGCCTTCGGTCATCTGATGGGCTCCCCTTGATCGTGTGACCCGATACAGTAACCTGAATAGAGGGATGGATGGCGCTCGAACCGACTCCTCCCCAGCCCTTCTGACGGACAGTCGGCTACGGTCCAACTCCGTCGCCGACTGAGTGGCCACACGTGATCCGGCCAAGGGAACTGGGTCAATAAGCCATCCTCGCCGCTGGATGCGACCACCGCAGGCCGGAGCTCCCCACAGCGTCAGCCACCCCGTCCGGCGGGTCGTGTCGGGAACGCTCTAATTGTCTAGAGTGTCCTTTATTCGTCGCCCGGGATCGAAACCGAGCCGTGATCGCCTTCAGAAGCAAGCACCAGCGCATCGAGCCGGGGGGGAATGGCCAACTACATCAACTTCCTGATCCTGGGGTTGGGGAACGGAGCTGTCTTCGCCGCCTTGGCCATGTCCCTCGTGGTCACCTACCGCAGCTCGGGCGTCCTGAACTTCGCCACCGGGGCGCAAGCGCTCTACGCCTCTTACACCTACGGGCTCCTGCGCACGGGGCGCTTGCTTGTTCCCATTCCCGGCGTGGCACCCATTTCAGTAGGGGGTCCCGTGCCATTCCTTCCGGCCGTGGTCATCACCTTGTGCATCCAGGCGCTCCTCGGGGTCCTTCTCTACGTAGCGGTCTTCCGCCCGTTGCGTCACCAACGGGCTGTGGCCAAAGCGGTGGCGTCACTCGGCGTCATGGGACTGCTCACCGCATTGGTCAATCTCCAAGTGGGCTCCCAGCAGGTGTTGGTCGCCCCGATCTATCCGCAGAGTACCTACACGATCGGCAGCATCCGGATCCCCGCCGATCGCTTCTGGTTTGCCGTCACCATCGTGGGCGTGGCGCTCATCCTCGGCGCTGTCTACCGGTTCACCCCGTTCGGGCTCGCGACGCGCGCGTCGGCGGAATCCGAGATTGGGGCATTGGTGACCGGCCTCTCGCCCGAAAACATCGCGCTGTACAACTGGGCCATCAGCGGGACCGTCGCCGGCCTGGCCGGCATCCTGATCGGGCCGCTGGTGCCCCTGATCCCGGGTTCCTACACCCTGTTCATCGTGCCCGCCCTGGCGGCAGCCGTCGTGGGGCGCCTGTACTCGCTGACGCCGGCCGTCGCAGCCGGATTGCTCCTCGGCGCCCTCGAATCGGTGGGTGTCTATCTCAACTCGCGGTACCCGTCGTTCCCGAGCGGAGCCGGACAGGTGCTCCCCCTCGCCATGGTTCTGGCCGTCCTCCTGTACCGGGGGCGCCCACTCCCCACCCGGGGACAGCTCCTGCAGCCGACGCTCGGTAAGGCGCCGCGTCCCCGCCACATGGTGTGGCCGATCGTCGTCGGAGTCCCCATCGCGGTCCTCCTTTTGGTTGTCCTCCGGCAGAGCTTCCGGGACGCCTTCATCTTGAGCCTGATCCTCTCGACCCTCGGGCTCTCACTCGTCGTGGTCACCGGCTACGTGGGGCAGATCTCCCTGGCCCAGCTCACACTGGCGGGCGTCGCCGGTTTCCTCCTCAGCACGTTCGCGCACACATGGGGCATTCCGTTCCCCTTTGCCCCGCTGCTGGCAGCGCTCGCGGCAGCACTCGTCGGCGTCGCGTTCGGGTTACCGGCGCTCCGCATCCGTGGGCTCTTCGTGGCCATCGTCACGCTGGCGCTCGCGGTGGCCGTTGAAGCGGTCTGGTTCCAGAACAACAGCTTGGACGGAAGTTCGGGAGGTGAGCCGATCCCCGATCCACGCCTCTTCGGGATCGATCTCGGGATTGGATCGGGACTCGGCTTCCCTCGTATCGCTTTCGGGTTGCTTTGCCTGTTCGTCCTGGTCGTCGTCGCCATCGGCGTGGCCCGACTGCGCGTCAGCCGTCTCGGTTCGGCCATGCTCGCCGTCCGCGCCAACGAACGTTCCGCCGCCGCCGCCGGCGTCAACGTCGTGCGCGTCAAGCTCATCGGGTTCGCAATCGGGGCCTTCATCGCAGGCATCAGCGGATGCCTCATGGCCTACATGCAGACCAATGTCACCTTCGACACATTCGACGCACTGGTGGGTCTCCTTTTCTTCTCCACCGTCTTCGTGGCAGGAATCACCTCGGTGGGCGGCGCGATCCTGGCGGGACTGGGCGCCTCGGGTGGCATCTTGTTCGTGGCGACCAACCATGTCGTCTCGTTCGGCAATTGGTACGGGGTCCTTCTCGGGATCGGGGTGGTGCAGACGGTGATCTTCAACCCCGAGGGGGCCATCGGACCGATGCACAAGTCGGCCGAGCGTGTCCGCCGCCGCATCTGGCCGGCGTCCCCGCTCGCCCATCCGGCGACGCCGGCCACAACGCCTGTGCCCGCACCGAAGGCGGTCACGACCGTCGTCAGCCGTCCGACTCCCTCCGCGATTGCACTCGAGGTACAGGGGCTGCGCGTGCACTATGGCGGGGTCGTCGCGGTCGACGATGTCACTTTGTCGGTGGCCGAGGGCGACATCGTGGGCCTCATCGGACCCAACGGTGCGGGAAAGACGACGCTGATCGACGCGCTCAGCGGGTTCACCCGCTACGGAGGGCACGCCGCGTTGCAGGGAACGTCCCTCGATGGCCTCCCCCCGCATCGCCGGGCAGCGCAAGGACTGGGGCGCACGTTCCAGAGCATCGATCTTTACGAGGATCTCTCGGTGGAGGAGAACATCACGGTCGGCCAGCACCTCGCACGCGGCGGGGGCGCGGCGAAACTTACGCTAGTGCTGGAGGCACTGGGGCTCGCGGCGTTGCGGGAGAGGAACGTGGGCGAGCTGTCGCAGGGTCAACGCCAGCTGGTGTCTATTGCCCGGGCACTGGCGGGCGAGCCCAAGGTTCTCCTCTTGGACGAGCCTGCCGCTGGTCTCGACAGCTCGGAGAGTGCCTGGCTCGCTGACCGCCTGCGCGTCGTACGCGATGGCGGGGTGACGATCCTTCTGGTCGATCACGACATGAGCCTCGTGCTCGGGCTGTGCGACCAGCTCCACGTTCTCAACTTCGGGTCCTTGATCGCCTCAGGCCCACCCGACCACATTCGCGTTGATCCCGCGGTCATCGACGCGTACCTGGGTGCGACACCGACGAAGGAAGCGGTGCCATGATCGGCGCACCTGCGTTGGAGTGCGCCGGTATCTCCGCCGGTTACAACAAGGTCGCAGCCGCGCGCGATATCAACCTGTCTGTCGCGCACGGCCAGGTCATGACCGTGCTTGGCCCCAACGGCGCCGGCAAGACAACCCTGCTCCTCACGATGTCGGGCTTTCTCGCTCCGCTCAAAGGGACCATCTCCCTCGACGGAGTGCCGTTGCGGACCGGTTCGGCCAGAAGGATGAACCGGTCCGGCGTCGTCCTGGTCCCTGACTCGCGAGCCCTCTTCACCGAGTTGACGCCGGTGCAGAACCTGAAGCTTGCCGCCCGGCGCTCCCGCGCGTCGGTCGATGACGTCCTGGACCTCTTTCCTGCCCTACGGCTGCGGGCTGGCTTGCGGGCGGGGCAGCTCTCCGGTGGCGAGCAACAGATGCTCGCGGTGGCCCGTGCCCTGATTCAGGCGCCGAAAGTCCTGCTCATCGACGAGATGAGCATGGGACTGGCTCCGGTCGTCGTCGAATCACTCTTGCCCATCCTCCGACAGGTTGCCGACGAGAGCAATGCCGCAGTGATCCTGGTGGAACAGCACGTCCAGCTGGCTCTGGAGCTGGCCGATGTCGCCATCGTTCTCGTCCACGGAGGCATCGTCGCGTCCGGATCCGCTGACGAGGTACGCCGGGAAGAGGCGACGCTCGCCCAGGCCTACCTGAGCGGAGGAGCCGATCCCTGACCGTTCACTCGTGCAGTGCGGTGGCGTCGGCGTAGGCGCGTGCCAGATTCCTGGCGCAGCGGAACGAGGAGTCGAGCCCTGAATGCGCCGTCAGGAGATCGCGCTTGGTGCCCGTCCGGAAGAGGTGACCTCCCATTTTACTCGTCATCAGGCCACCGAGTCCCATGAGGACCCGGTAGAAAATGATGGCACGCGGATCCGTGTCCTCGACGCGCCCTCCGGCCTCGAGATACGCCGCCAGGAAAGAGGGCCAATCCATGAGGAACGTGGCCACGTTCCAGGCCGCCGCGAGCTCCCGGGCCGGCGGACCGATGGATGCCGCCTCCCAGTCGACCAGCGCGGTGACGCGCGCTCCGTCGATCAGCATGTTGTGGAAACCGAAATCACCCTGGAGGAGGCACAGCCGTGATGGAGGGACCGCAAAGGCGATGTGCGCCAAGAGCCACTGGCCGGCCATCTGCGCGGTCACGTTGGGCGGACCCGTCAACCCGTCGATCCGCGCCATGATCGCTTCGACCATCGCCCTGGTCGAGTCCACGGTCACGGTCGTGCCTTCGACGTCAAGGTGCGTGCCGTCGAGATGGTCCAGAGGCAAGGCGTGGAGTCGAGCCAAGCCGGCGGCCAACTGGCGGCCCACCTCTTGCCGATGGTCCGCCGGCGCCGCGAGGTCAGGAAAGAACTCACCGGCTTTGTGTCCCGGCACTCGCTCCATCACGAGGAGCGTCCCCTCACCAAGAGGGTGACCTTCGGGTTCGGCGAAGAACGGCCGTGGTACAGGTACCCCGCCAAATCTGTGCACGGCGTCGATGACGGCGAACTCATCGACAGCGCGGGTCTCGAGCAGACCCACCGGACGATCCTTGCGGACGATCACCTCACGAGGGAGTTCGCTGGTGTCGCGCAGCGAGACGAGGATGGTCTCCTTCGATCGACCCCCGGGGACGACGGACATGCCCTCGACGACAACGTCGGGCGAGTGTGGGAGCCGGCCCCGGAGATACGCCGTGAGCTGTTCCCCGTCGATGGAACATCCGTGGTGGGACGGCTGGGAATCGTCGCTGACATCGCCTTCGGCCAGGACGGCGCGACGCAGCTCGTCCAGGCGCTCGAGAAAACGATGCTCGACCTCGACGGCGTGGCGGGCGACGTCGACATCAGCGCCCGAGCGGGCGACTGCGGCGGCCTCGGCTCGAAGCTCATCGAATCGTGCGGGGCTCACGTCGCAGCCGTCGGTCTTCGAACCGGGCCGCAGCGATGCCTCGAATGCAGCCCCGTATTCCGCGCTGAGCGCGGCCGCGGCCTCCTCCTCCACGATGAATTCGACCAGGATCCGGTCGAGCAATCCCGCAGCATCGATAGCTTGCGCGCTCTGGAGCTCTGGCAACAGCACAGACGAAATTGTGCGCCGCACTTGGCGATAGTAGAGAGCCCGATCCTCGGGTTGCTGGCGCATCAGATCCTCGATGCCGAGCCCGACGCGGTCGTCCGGGTCACGCCATTGACCAGCGCGTCACCGAGGGCAAATGCGGGCGGGGCGTCCCCGTTGCGCGGATTGATGTTGGACTCGAGGAATCCCCACCCTCCGGGCTTACCATCGACCCACACGTCACCGACGGATTCCCAGCCGTGCCGCCGGCGGGTGATGCCGAGCATTCCCCCAATGGTCCGGACGCGGATGTCCACGGCCGTCCCGTCCGCCAGGAGGTACCGGACCTCCGCCGACGGGCAGCGCAGGGAGTCGTCGTCAACGTGCAACAGCATGGACGCGCTGGCCACGTCGAGCTTCTCCCCGCGGTCGGTCAACGAGCCTTGGCGGAAGAAGCTGCCATTGGCTCCGACCATCGACCCGTAGCGGAATTGCAGGTCGCCGAAGGAACCCCCGAAACTCCGGCTCGACAGAAAACTGTCCCAGTGGCGAACGCCCCAGGAGTGGTCACGCCATGCCGACGCATTGACCATCACCGTCCGGCCGTCGAGGCTGACCGAACCCGAGGCGCGGCACGCAGCGTGGAAATTGTTCGAGAAGATGGCTCCCGCCGCGCCCTTCGAGCCGGCGAAGGTGTTCGCATCGGACACCGAGAACGAGTCGGCTTCGTCCTCGAGCACGAGGTCCATCCGGCAGGCGTCCGTCTCGAGGACGAACCGAAGCCGCTCGCCATCGTGGAAGAGCCGCTGCGGCCCGGCGGCGAGGCCATGACCTTCGATTCGCTCCAAGGAGAGATCCTCGTCATTGTGTCGAAACCGGGTTCCGCCCTCGTGATAGACGCCACACCAGAGATTGGCCGTGCCCCTGTTGACTTCGTTGCCGATCCGGTGATTGCCACCAAGGCCGCACGCCGCGTCGCGCCAGGCGAAGTACACGCTTTCCTGCCACTCGATGTCGTCGGTTGCAGGGTGCAGACCCTCGTCCATCGTCGGCGCCATCCGATTAAGGATACTCATTGAAGAGGGTGGGTGCGAAGCGGGGCGCGGCGCTCTCGAGGCTCGACCCGAGTCCCGAGTCCCGAGTTAGTTGGAGAAGAGCGACGACGCGTTGATGTTCTTGATGTCGGTCGCGATGCCGTTGGCCTTGAGCGTCCCGATCTGGGTCACGACCGAGCAGACGCTCCGTAGCGAGGGGATGATCTTTCCATTGCACGTGAACGTGGCCCCGTCGGACAGCGGGAGGATCACGTTCTTGGCGGTGCGGATCTGCTGGTTGACGCCGGCCGCCGTCACGGCTCCCGAGTAACCCTGCATCACGTTGAGGAGTGCCCAGATAGCCGACGCTCCATCGGACTGGTTGGTGCTGACATTCGGACTCGGGTTGACACTTGGCGCGTACTTCTTGGTGATGGCAGCGTAGGTGGCGTAGTCCGGGGAGCTCGTGACACCGGGGCTCGAGATGACCGATCCTGCCATCACCTTGTCGAGAGGTGAGTTGATGATGCTCGGGTCGACGCAGGTGCTGAGCACGTAACGTGGCAGCTTGAGACCCAGCGTTTGATACGCCTGGAAGAACGATGTGCACAATGTGAGGTCGCCGGTCATGCCGATGGCCTGCGCGCCCCACTGCACCGCACTCTCCAACTGCGGCGTGATGTCGGCCGTGCCGAGATTGACCGGTATCACTTTGAAGCCAACCTTGGCATTCTTGAACGCGGTGACGCCGAGCGTCTGGGCGGGCTGCATGGCCTCGGGCACATTGACGGTCAGCATGGCGAACTTCTTGTAGCCCTTCGCCTTTGCCACTGCGGCGTCGGCTGCGAGGACGCCCGGCAGCCCACCCGTCAGCGAGTACGCCCCCTTGGTCGTGGTCTCCTGTGTCGTGCTGCCGGACAGGGTCATGTACGGGATGCCGGCCTTGACGATCGTCGGCACTTCCGTCGGTCCCTGGCCGGTGAACGGCTCGGTGACTGCCACGACGTGCTTCTGCACCATCTGGTTGGCGCAGTCCTGCCCCCCCGCCGGAGTCGAGAGGTTCTCGCAGATGAAGAGTTGGATGGGATGACCGCCGAGACCACCCCTGTAGGCGTTGGCCCATGCCACAGTCATTTTGGCGCCCTGCTCCACCAGCGGGGCCGTACCGACGGTACCCGACCCACCGTCACTGATCATTCCCACCACAACGGGCGTGCCTTTGGCGGGGTCCCGCTGGCCGAGAGCCGAACTTGTGGTGGCACCGGCCGCGCCCGCCGACAGGACGGACGCCGTCACGATAGAGAGGGCGCCCAGAGCGGCGAAGAGGGACGAGGTGCGGCCCAGGTTCGAGTGCGGCACGGGTGTGTTCGGCACGTCAGCCTCCAATTATCGGCCGGGGTGACGGCAGACGCGCCAGGCGTGTCGAGCTTCCCCCCAACTCTCCACTAGAAGAGTGCACTGTACTCACGGCTTCCGGAGGGGTCAAGAGCGCGTCCATCCCCGACGTCTTCGCACTCCGGCGGCGCAGCGTGGCACCCGTGTCCCCAGAGAGCCCAGCCCCGATTCCGATCGTTTGCGTGCGGTTTCGGGTGGAATCGAACATCACCGAACACCCTGAGTCGCCGCTGTAGGCCACAGACCATGGTGCCAGCCGGCGGCGTGACGCCGCGTGGCGGAGCGACACAAAGAGTGATCTCAATACCTCGATGATGGAGCGACGGGCGCAGCACGGCTGCTTGACACTCCCGACGACCCTCCTTAGATTGGGCTTTGCAATTGTTTACACGTTAGGGATACGGGGGACGCTTCGATTCGGCGTGGCCGTAGCCTGTCGATTGGGAAGCGAGGAAAGCCAATGGCTGTTCAGTCGGTGGAGACAATCCCTCTTCGATTCCCCGAAATGCATCTGAGTCCGGAGCAGGAAGTGGCGCTCCTGGCCCGGACCCTCTTCAACGAGGGGTACGACGATCATCTCAGTGGACACATCACGTACAAGCAGCCCGACGGCACATTTCTCGTCAACCCCTGGGGTCTGGCCTGGGACGAGCTCTGCGCGAGCGACATCGCGCGTATGGACAAGGAAGGACGGCAGATCGGCGGCCGTTGGCTGATCAGCCCCGCCATCACCCTCCATGTCGTGCTGCACGAACACCGTCACGACGCCGGCGTCGTGGTGCACAACCACCCCCGCTGGGGGACGATCTGGGCCGACGCACAGAGGGTCCCGCCGATCTATGACCAGACGGGGGCCATGTACTCCGGCGAGATCGCCGTCTACAACGAATACGACGGACCGGTCAACGACAGATCCAATGCGAGCGGTGCGATCCGCGCGCTGGGAACAGCCAATGCCGCGTTGCTGGCCAACCACGGCGTCATGGTCATCGCTGACGACATTCAGCAGGCGTACATCCGCGCCATGGTGCTCGAGTGGCGCTGTCGCCAGGCGTGGCATGTCGAGGCTCTCGGGGGTGGAGTGCCGATGAGCGACAAAGCGGCCCAGGATCTCGGTGCGCTGATCGATTCGGTTCCGGGCGCGTTCGATGGTTTCTTCGAGGCGATGTGTCGCCGGGTGATCCGCAAGGATCCGGGAGTGCTGGACTGAGGCGAGCACTCTCGCCACCACAAGCAGATCCCACGCACGTGCTGGCCGGCCGCGTGGCTGTTGTCACCGGCGCCGCCAGCGGCATCGGCCGGGCTCTCGCTGTGGCCCTGGACAGTGCGGGCTGCGACGTCGTCCTGGCCGACATCGAGAAGGTCACGCTCGATGACACCGTGGACGAAATGCGCACGCGAGGGTCTTCGGCCATCGGGGTGGCGTGCGACGTCCGGTCGCAGGAGGAGATGCGGGCGCTTTTCCACCAGGCCCGCGCCCAGTTCGGTCCGTCCGATATCGTCTGCCTCAACGCAGGGGTCTCCCCCTCTGGTGCCGTGCTCGACACCAGTGTGGAGACGTGGCGCTGGCTGATCGACGTCAACCTGATGGGGGTCGTGAACGGGCTCAATGCGTTCGTACCGGACCTCGTGCGAAGAAAGGCCGGCCATGTCGTCATCACGGGATCTCTGGCCGGACTCATTCCCACCCCGTCACTGGGCCCCTACTCAGCGGTGAAGCACGCACTCACCGGGCTGGCCGAGGTGCTGCGGAGTGAGCTGACGGATACCGGCGTCCACGTCTCTCTGGTCTGCCCCGGCGTCGTCCACACACGCATCGCGGAAAGCGAACGGAACCGGCCGACCGAGTTTCCCGGCGAGTCGCACGCCGACCCCGAGTTGGCGCAGCGCTACAGAGAAGCGGTCGCGTCGAGCAGCACCACACCGGCCCACGTGGCTGCAGAAGTGCTCGAGGCACTGCTCGAGAACCGGTTCCTCGTGCTGCCCAGCCCTGAGGGACCATCGATGGTTGCGCAACATCTCGAAGCATTGCAGTCGTCCATCGGATCTTGACGAGCTCGACGTCGTCGTCCGACAGCGCCAGCCAGGGGGAGGACCCATGAAAGCAGCCGTTCTATTCAGCAACGCAACCGACCGTCTCGAGGTGGTCGATGACATCACGATGCTGGACCCGGGGTTTCAGGAGATAACGGTCAAGATCATGGCCTCGGGTGTGTGCCATTCCGATCTGTCGATCCTCAACCAGACCATGCCGCAGACGCTCCCGGCTGTTCTCGGCCACGAAGGCGCGGGAATCGTCACGGCTGTCGGTGATGGAGTGCAGCGGCTCAAGGAGGGCGACCACGTCATCATCGCCTGGACCGCTCCGTGTGGCTACTGCATCAACTGCGCGGGCCGCAAACGCCCCGAACTGTGTTCGACCATGTACACGACGGGTGCGCTCACTCCCCGCTTTCGCCGGGGCGCCACTCCCGTCCATGGCATGTCGGGTACGGGCACGTTCAGCGAGTACGCCACGCTCCAAGAGCGTGCGGCCATCGCCATCGACGATGATGTCCCATTCGAGATTGCGGCCCTCATCGGCTGCGGCGTCACCACCGGCGTCGGCGCAGCGGTGAACTGCGCCAAGGTCACACCCGGCTCATCGGTCGTCGTCTTCGGGTGCGGCGGAGTCGGCATCGCCGCCATTCAGGGGGCGCGACTGGCCGGTGCGTCGACCATCGTTGCCGTCGACGTGGTGGAGCAAAAGCGCACCGTCGCCCTGCGATTCGGGGCGACCCACAGCTGCAGTCCCGACGAGCTGGAAGAGGCGCGTACCCAGCTCACGGGCGACGGCTTCGATTACGCGATCGAGGCGATCGGTCTGGCTGCGACAATGCGCATGGCCTGGGACAACATCCGACGAGGGGGTACCGCCTGCATCGTCGGGGCAGGGCGCGAGGAGGACAAGCTGGTCTTCAGTGCCTTCGAGGTGTTCTTCAACGAGAAGACCCTCGTCGGGAGCTACTACGGCTCCTCTGACGTTCGCTCGGACTTCCACCGCTTTCTTCGCCTGTGGAAGTCCGGCCAACTCGATCTCGAAGGCATGATCAGCCGACGGATTGCGCTCGACGAGGTCAATGGCGCGTTCGACGCCATGGAGGCGGGCGAGGTCGTCCGTACGGTGATCACCTTCTGAGCCGTCACGGCATGATGCCGACGCGCGCCGCCGGTTCCGGCGTCCCCTGGCGGCGATAGAGCGCCCGCTCGAGCGCGCGGAGCAGGCGATCTCGCGTCTCGACCGGGCTGATGAGCTCGTCCTGGCCGAAGTTCTGGGCCGACCGGTAGGACGCTTCGACCTCCGCCTGGCGCAGGAGCGTCGCCTCGTCCTCGTCGGAACCTCGGGCCCGGCTCATGGATGCAGCCCCCATCGCCCCCATGGTGGCGCCGGGATAGATGAACGTCGCCGACTGCCCGTCGAAGGGGATCATCCCCATGACCATCGAACCGAATCCATAGGCTTTGCGCAGCGTCACGGTGAGCTTGGGCACGCGGGCCTGGGTTTGCGCCGCGAACATGCGCGCGCCGCTGCGCAGGATCGCCTGACGCTCGGATTGACTGCCCGGCATGACTCCCGGGTTGTCGGCCAGGAAGACGAGCGGCAGGTGGAACGAGTCGGCCACCGTGATGAAGTGAGCTGCTTTGTCTGCTCCGTCGGCGTCGAGGGAGCCGGCGAGGAACCGGGGCTCGTTCGCCACGACGGCAACGGGGTGACCACCGAGACGGGCGAGGAAACAGAGGAGGGAGCGGCCGTAGCCCGGCTGCACTTCGAAGCAGGATCCCTCGTCGAAGACGATGTCCACGACGTCGTGCATGTTGTACAACCGGCGGCCGTTGCGAGGGACGATGTCCAGCAGTTCGGGCACCGGTCGGAACCCGTCGTCACCGCTCTCTCCATCGATCGGGTACGACCACGCCGAGGACGGAAAGTACTGGAGGTAGGCCTTCACCATGTCGAGAGCAGCGGCGTCGTCCGGTGCGGAATTGTGGATCAGCCCGCTGGCCAAGGCGACGTCCGGGCCGCCGAGCTCCTCCTTGGTGATCTTCTCGCCGAGCGACTCGAAGACGACGGGCGGGCCGGCCGTGAACACCGAGGCCTGCGCGGTCATCACCGTGAAGTCTGACATCGGGGCGACCAGCGCTCCGTGGCCCGCGGAGGCTCCGAGGATGGCCGTGACGAGCGGTACCCGACCCGAGCAGCGCGATTGGGCGAGCAGATCAGTGGGGCTACGGCCGTACGGCTTCCCGTCGGCTCGGAATCCCGCTCCTTCGAGCATCATCACCAGCGGGACGCGGTCGGTCACCGCTATCTCCGCCACCCGGTAGCGCTTCGCGTTGGACGCAGCGCTGATGGTGCCCGCCAGCACGGTGAAGTCCTCGGCCGCCACCATGACCGGGCGGTCATCGATCGATCCCGAGCCGATGATCACCGCATCGGCCGGAGCCTCGTCGCCCCCGACCAGCGTGCCGATCTCCTCGAAGGAGCCGGGATCAAGCAAGTGGTCTATGCGGGCCCGGGCATCGAGCTTGCCGGCGTCGCGGTGTTTCCGAAGGCGCGTCTCCCCGCCCATGGCGCGCGACGCTGCTCGACGCTGCTCCAGGTCGTCGAGTACCCCGTGCCAGCCCTCGGAGCCGTCAGTGTCGCTCATTGCATCCTTTCGGGTCGCGCTGCCGGGCGACCCGCATCCGGGCGTCGGCCATCAGCGGCTCCCAGGGTCCCTCCGTTCTCCCTCACCTCATCCGGGGAGATTGAAGACCCTTCGGGCATTCCCCTGCATGATCTTGTAGCGGGTCTCCTCGTCCAAGCCGGCCAACAGGCGCTGGGCGTTGTCGACCGAATGCGGGTAGGTCCCGTCCCCATGGGGATAGTCCGTCTCGATCATGACGTTGTCCGCACCGATGGCGGCGAGGTTCTTGATCCCGAATGCGTCGTCGATGAAGCAGCCGAAGATGTGTTTCTGAAAGAGCTCCGTCGGGCTCAGTTCCGGACCGAGGTTCTCGTGCTTCGTCTGCGTGTAATCGAATGAGCCATACGTCCGCGCCCACGGCATGTGCTCGATGATGAATTCGGCACGCTCGAGGATGTACGGGATCCACCCGATGCCGCCCTCGGAGAGACAGATCTTGAGGTTGGGGAACTTCTCGAGCTTCTTCGAGAACAACCAGTCCGCCGTCGCGTACGTGAGGTTCAGGGGAGAAAGGAGGGCCGACACGTAGACAGGTGCGTCGTCGGACGTCGTCGGCACCATGGATGAGGAGCCGAAGTGGATGCAGAGAGGAAGTCCCGTTGCGTTGACGGCCTCGAGGAAGGGATCCCAGTAGTTGGCCGCGTCGTGGAGAGAAGGAAGTCCGAGCTTGGCCGGGTTCTCGGAGAACGACACCGCCTTGGCGCCCAGGCCGGCACACCGCCGCACTTCGTCGCCCGCGAGCTTCGGATCCCACAAGGGGACGACGATCAAGGGTATGAAACGGCCCGGAGCACCCCCGGCCCAGTCCTCGATCATCCAGTCGTTGTAGATACGGAGACAGGTGAGCGCCATCTCGCGGTCCTTGGCTTCGAGGAATTGCTGTCCGCAGTACCGAGGAATGGTGGGAAAACAGAGCGACGCGATAACGCCGTCGATGTCCATGTCCTTCGCCCGCTCGCCTGGATCGAAATAGCCGGGACGCATCTTTGCGTAGGACATCAATTCGGGTACGATCTCCGACTGCTCGCGTCCTGCTTGCACGAAGAGGCCGGGTATCGGGATGCGCACGTCTTCGTACAACCAGATCGACGCACCGTCCTCTTCGACCACGTGCGGCACACGCTCGCGATCGGACCATGGAACCCTATCGACCCAGAGATTCGGCGGCTCGATCACATGGTCGTCCACGGAGATGAGAAGCGGTCTCTCGATTGTCGTCACTGTGCCCATTTCCAATCACTCATGGATCTCATCGGCGCGAGCTCTCATCTGGACGGTTCGTCGAGCATCCTGTCGAACGGTCCGTCAACTCTGCTCGGTTCCAACCCCTGCGTGGCCCACTTTTGGTTGCGTAACATCTTAAAGATCGATAAAGTAAGCCTATCTGCAATGCCAGCCGTGTCAAGAGCCGCACAGAGCGGCCCGACACTTTGCGAAAGGACCGCTCGCATGACGGCGACTCAAACCAATGCCCCGACTCAGATGAAATCGATGGTCGTGACCAAGCCCATCGCGCCACCACTTCCTGCGCTCACTCCTCATCAGCAGATCGCGCTCCTCGCGCGGTGTCTCTGGGACGAAGGCCACAACGATCACCTTGCCGGTCACATTACCTACAAGCAACCCGACGGCACCTTCCTCGTCAACCCGTTCGGGATGACGTGGGGTGAAGTGCGAGCCAGCGACATCATGCGCATGGACGCCGAAGGCAACGAGTTGGACGGCCCCTGGACGATAACTCCGGCGATTCAGCTTCATGTCGAGTTGCACAAGACACGCGAGGACGTGACGGTCTCGCTGCACAACCACACTCGTTGGGGCACCATCTGGGCCGATCTCGGACGTGTACCCGGCATCTACGACCAGTCGAGCGCCTACTACGACGGTGAGGTCGCCATCTACGACCAGTACTGGGGCGCCGTCGACGACGTGGCCAACGCACGCGCCGCGGTCGAGGCCGTCGGCGATGCGGGCATGGCCCTGCTGGCCAACCATGGCGTCTTGGTCATGGGCAACTGCATCGAGCAGGCCTACCTGCGGGCATCGTGCCTGGAATGGCGTTGTCGACAGGCCTGGCACATTGAGGCCGTCGGCGGCGGGAAGCTCATGCACCCGGACGCGGCCGCAGCGTACGGCAGCTTCTTCCGGGACAAGAACTTCACCGGTCTCTTCGAGGCCATGTGTCGCATGCAGATCCGCAAGGACCCCTCGGTCCTGGAGTAGCCCGGACACATCGGCTGCACCGGAGTGCGCCGGCATCCATGACCGACGGAGGAATGGTGGAGAGCGCGCGCGGACCGATGCACACGTCCGATCTCGGCCATGCAGCGCCTCTCGTCGCGTGGCTCAATTCGAGAGTTGCCGGTTGCCCCGGATGAGCTGACCCGGCCGGGCGGCCGTGAAGGCGCCGTTGTCAAGGAGCACCTGGCCCGACACCACCGAGGCGCGGATGCCGTCCGCCTCTTGCACCAGCCGTGTTCCTCCGGCCGGGAGGTCCGCCAACGCCGAAGGAAGCCTCGGTCCGATCGTCTCGGGGTCGAACACGATCACGTCGGCAACAGAGCCCTCCTGCAGGAGGCCCCGTCCGGTGAGCCCGAACTCGACGGCGGGACGTGAGGTGAGCATGCAGATCGCCTCCTCCCACGTGAAGCGCTCATGTTCGCGCACCCAGTGGGCCAGGAAATACGTCGGGATCGAGCTGTCCATGATCTGCGACACGTGCGCACCGGAGTCCGATTGGGCGATGACCGTATGCGGATGGCGCAAGATCTCCTCGATCGCATCGTGGTCCTGGTTTGCGAAGGGTTGTGTGAAGTACTGGTCGAAGTCGGCCTCGAGAGAAAGATCGATCAGGATCTCGGGCGGCGTCGTCCCTCGCTGCCGCGCCAGCTCGGCCACCGACGGGTTGATCTCCGTCGACGAGAAGAGTGCCCGCAGGTTCTCATAGTCGGGAAGCCGCGCCTGCACCTCTGCGGTCACCGTCGTCGTCACGTAGGGGCCGTGCAATGCCTCATCGACCAAGGCCGCGCGCGATGCCGCATTGAGCAGCACTGCCCGTTGCTCGCTCAACGGGAGTGCGCGCAGCTGCTTCCACTGGGGCAGCCGGTCGTAGGGCAACCCGACCCGGAAACCGATGACGTTCTGGAGCTCCCGCACGTGCACCTGCGCCACGGCTCGACCTCCCAACGCGGCCACGTTGTCCAGGAACGCCAGGCCACTGCGGAATGCCTCAGGTCGATCCTTCACGTAGACGCAGGCCAGATGCACGGGCCGTCGAATGCGCAGCGCGATCTTCGTCAACTTTTCCTGAAGGTCGGCGTTCGTGATGTCGCCCGCCAGCTGGAACACACCGGTATCGAGGTCACCGAGCACGCCGGCAAGAGCCTCGACCTCCTCCCAGCTCGCGACATAGCTGGCGACAGGCCCGTCGTCGACCGTCCGATGCTGGCTTATCCTCGAGGTCGAGAAACCGATCGCCCCGGCCCGCAAGGCGGCTTCGACTTCGGCCCGCATGGCGGCGATCTCCTCGGGGGTCGCTTCGTCCGTGTAGGCCCGCTCCCCCATGACGAAACATCGCAGGGCTGAGTGACCGACGTAGCCGGCGAAATTGATTCCCTTGGGAAGTTGATCGACGGCCTCGAGATAGTCGGCGTAGGTGCGCCATGTCCATGGCACGCCGACAAGCATGTCCTCGCGGGCGATGTCCTCGGCCCGCTCGATGCTTCGAATGGCGAGGTCCTTCGATGTGGCGGGCGTCGGGCGCGATGGTGAAGCCACAGTTACCCATGATGGTCGTGGTCACACCGTGCAGCGACGAACAGTTGCCGAGAGAGTCCCAGAAGATCTGCGCATCGAAGTGGGCGTGCCCGTCGATGAACCCCGGCGCGACGAAGAGGCCATCGGCGTCGATCTCCTGCTCACCGCGCTCGGCCAGCGCGCCGACCGCGACCACTCTCCCACCCGAGATGCCGACATCGGCCCGCACGCGTGGGGCGCCCGAGCCGTCGAGCACCGTCCCCCCGCGGATCACCAGGTCGTAGGCCATCGTTGCCCTCCCAATCTTCCGCTCGTCTGCTTCAAGCTACCAACGTGGGTGCTCACGGTGCCGAGGCTGCGAGCCGCTCGTCGCGAAGCTGCCGCTTGAGCACCTTGCCGCTCGGCTCTCGAGGAAGCTCGGCCACGAGTTCCACGCTGCGGGGCAGCTTGAACTTGGCCAGCCGCTCCCCGAGGAATGTCAGCAAGGCACTCCTCGGTGACAGTGGCGCCGGGACGCAGCTTCCACCAGGGCGTGTACCCGCTGCCCCATCTTCTCGTCAGGCAGTCCGAAAACTGCGGAGTCGACCACGTCGGGGTGGTCCGCGAGGACTCCCTCGATCTCGGCCGGGTAGATATTCACACCGCCACTGATCACGAGGTCGACCCGCCGATCGGCGATGTACAGGAACCCGTCCTCGTCCAACGAGCCCAGGTCGCCGACCGTGTAGAAGTCGCCGCGCCATGTAGCCGCCGTCTTGTCGACCGCGTTGTGGTATTCGAACCTGAAGCCACTGAGGGCCGACACGTAGATGTAGCCGACTTCTCCGGGCGCCAACTCCGCACCGTCCTCGTCGAGGATCTTCACGCTGATGCCCTGTATGGGACGACCGACGCTACCGGGCTTGGAGAGCCAGTCTTCCGGCGAGATCAGCGAGACGAATCCCTCGCTCATGCCGAAGTACTCCCATACTGCGCCCGGCGGGAAAACCTCCATGATCTTTCGTTTGACGGGGATGGGACACGGTGCAGCGGCATGGAGGATCTTGCGCACGCTGGAGCGGTCGTACGCCGTCCAGTCCACTTCGAGAATCCGGACGAAGTTCGCGGGCACCATGTGGGAGGTCGTGACCCCCTCTGTCGCAATGAGCTCGAGGCAGGTTGTCGCATCGAAGCGTGGCATCACGACCACACGGGCCCCCTCGAGGAGATGGGCCAATGCATAGTTGCCGGGGGCGGTGTGGTACGCCGGCCCGCAGAGGAGGTGGACGTCGTCGGGCTTCCAGCCCCAGAGTTCGGTGAAGGGCTGGGGAGCCATGGCCTCGCCCGCGGGGATGGGAAGCGCGCGGGCGATCCCCTTCGGCTTCCCGGTCGTCCCCGAGGTGTAGTTCATGAAGATGACGGGGCTGCCGAGGAACTCTCGGCTGGCCGGCTGGGCCGGCAGGCGGCGCCATGCGGGGTCGTCGACATTGGCCCAGGCCCGCAATGTGCCGATGCCCTCGACCGCCTGACCCCCGACCGCCTCGTCTTCGTAGACGAAGGCGGCTGCCTGGGAGTCCTCCAGAAGGTACGCGACCTCTGCCACGGTGAACCGATAACTCACCGGGACGACGAGCGCACCCATGCGGGCGGCACCCACCCAGGCGGCAAAGACCTCGGGACGATTGCCGAGCATGACGGCGACCCTGTCTCCGTGGCCGACGCCGGCTTCGGCGAAGAGCTGGCTCCAACGGTTCGCGTCAGCGTTGAGTTCTCCGAACGTGTCCCGACGGTCGCCGCAGACGATTGCTTCGCGGTCGGGCTCATCGCGGGCGATGGCCGCAATACCTCGTGGGGACATCGCCTAGCGGGCCGTGACCGTCGTCGTATCCCGCCCCGAACGGAGCAACCGTCCCGGAAGGTCGCCGGTGAACCGGCCGTACCTGACGACCTCTGTTCCGTGGTTCAGCACATGCTCGACCCCTGTCGATTCCGTGGTGAGTCGCGAAGCTCCGGCGGGAAGGTCACTCACCTTCTTCATCGGTCCGGCACCGATCCGGCTCAGATCGAACAGGACGAGATCGGCCCACATGCCGGCCTGGATCCGGCCTCGATCCTTCAACCCGTACAGGCGGGCGGTGACGTCGCTGAACTGGTGGACCATCTCCTCGACAGTGAAGATCTCCTTTTCGCGCACGAGCTCGCCTATGCACCGGGTCGGAAAATCGGCGCCGACCATCATTTCCCCGTGTGCTCCCGCATCCGAAGCCCCAAGGACTACACGGGGGTCCTTCAGCACATTCAGCCGAGCGCTCGCAGTCCAGTCGTCGTCGGGATACTGGTAGCGCACGAACCCGACGTCGAGCTTGGCTTCGACGACCACATCGAGCATGGCGTCGAAGGGGCTGGTCCCGCGCTCCGCCGCCAACTCCCCGATGTTCCGCCCGAGGAGGTGGGACAGAGCCGGATCAGCGACGTCGTTCACCTCGTAGGTGGCCCAGTTCCGCACGACCACAGCCAGCCCCTGGGTCTCCGCATCCACCGAGGCCTTCAATTGCGCCCGGACGGCGGGGTCCGAGAGAGCACGCACCCGCGCCTCTCCTTCGAGTGCGAACAGGTCGGACCAGCCCGGAACGGCCCGGAAGACGTACGCCTCCTTGAAGTCATGGCGCAAGGGACCGTTCTGCGGCATGAACATCGGGACGATCCAACCGCCTCGGGCCTTGGCGAAGTCCGATGCATCAAGCTGTCGCTGGTAGAGGTCAGGGGTGTTGGGATTGATCAGGGGCGTGTTCCAGTTGAGGTGGCGGTTGGCCGCGGCCGACATGTCGGCCATCAGCGCGATGTCGTCATCGCTGAACCCGACGAGGAAGGAACCGGGGATGAACTCGATGGACGTGCCAGGGTGCAGGCCACACTCCGCTGCCAGCTCGATGAATTCCTGGGGGTCGGCGAGGTTGGGCGGAGTGGGCCGTCCGTCACCGTCGACCTGCGTTGCCACATTGGCCGTCGAGAACCCGAACCCGCCCGCGGCGAGCGCAGCACCCAAGAGGCCGCGCATGGCCGAGATCTGGTCCGGGGTCGCTTTGTCGGTCGACGCGGCCGGGCCCATGACGGCTCGTCGGATGGCCGAGTGGCCGACCATGAACCCGATATTCAGTGCCAGCGGCTTGGCCTCGACGACATCGAGAAGTTCGGCGAACGACTCCCACTCGTAGCTGACGCCCGCCAGGAGTGCCTCGACGGGAATCGCCTCGACGCGGGCGAGGAGCCTGGTCAGGAAGTCACGGTCGTCGGGCGCCGCCGGCGCCAGGGTGAGCCCGCAGTTACCGCTGACCGCCGTCGTGACGCCGTGGAGCGGTGACGGGCTCAGGGTCGGATCCCAGAAGAGCTGGGCGTCGTAGTGGGAGTGCAGATCGATGAATCCGGGTGCAACGACCAGCCCTTCGGCGTCGATGGTGACCTTGGCCTTGTCACCAATGCGGCCGACTTCGACGATCCGGCCGTCCAGAATGCCCACGTCCCCTTGCGATGCTGCTGCACCGGTGCCGTCCACCACGGAACCGCCATGAATCACCACATCGAGCATGCTTCCCCCTTCATCTGCGGGTGGTCGAGATTGCAGCACCTTTCTCAGGTCGCGACGCCGGAAATCTATATCATTATAAAGTCTGAATCAAGGCTGGTGGCAGCGCGTGCCTCCCGGTGTGTCGTGATGATCGCCCAGGTCAGAGGGGTTTTCGGGGGTCTGCGTGGTACTGTTTGCGACAAGGGGGTCCCGGTCTTTGCAGGTCATCGGATTGCGTTACCAGCGCTCGGGCGGACGACACGGTCGGACGCGAGCCTGCCTTCGAGAAGGATGCTGACCTCGTGGCCTACCCCGGGACCATCGCTACCATCGATCCGCAGCGGCGGGCCGTCGTCATGGGTGGCAGCGGTCACGTCGTCAGCTACGGCGATCTCAACGACGGCTCCATCAGGCTGGTCCGCCTGCTGCGCGAGACGGGTCTCGCACCGGGAGACCACTTCGCCGTCATGATGGAGAACCACGAGCGTTACTGCGAGGTCGTCTGGGCGGCGATGCGGTCCGGTCTCTACGTCACCGCCATCAACTCGCATCTGACGGCATCGGAGGCAGCCTTCATCGTCGACGACTGCGAGGCCAAGGTCCTGGTGACCAGCGCGGCGCGCGCCGACGTGGCCCGGGCCATGGTGACCGAGACGCCCCGCGTACGCCGCAGGCTCATGCTCGACGGAGAGATCGCCGGGCACGAGTCGTACGAGGCCGCCACGTCGGGCTATTCGACGGATCCCCTGGACGACGAGCAACGTGGCACCGTGATGCTCTACAGCTCCGGGACGACCGGTCGTCCGAAAGGCGTGAAGTTCCCCCTACCCACAGGGGAGGCCAGCCTCGGGGAGGCCGAGATCGCGGCGCACAATCAGGCCCTGTACGGCTTCCGCGACGGCATGGTCTACCTGAGTCCCGCACCGCTCTATCACGCCGCACCCCTGCGGGTCACGCTGGCCGTGCAGAGTCTCGGCGGCACAGTGGTGGTGATGGAGCGTTTCGATCCCGAGCAGGCGCTCAGGCTCATCGAGCGCGAACGGGTGACGCACAGCCAGTGGGTTCCCACGATGTTCGTCCGGATGCTGAAACTGCCGGCGGCGGCGCGCGCCCGATGGGACCTGTCGAGCCATGAGGTCGCTATCCACGCTGCGGCACCTTGCTCCGTCGAGACCAAGGAACAGATGATCGCCTGGTGGGGGCCGATCATCGAGGAGTACTACGCAGGCACCGAGAACATCGGCAGCACCAAGATCAGCTCGGCCGAGTGGCTGACCCACAAAGGTTCGGTGGGCCGTGCGAGCCAGGGTGCCGTGGTCCACATCTGCGACGACGCCGGCGATCCGCTCCCACCCGGCCAGGATGGCACGGTGTACTTCGAACTCCCGGGAGCCGAGTTCGTCTACCACCACGATGTCGAAAAGACAAAGACCACCTCGCATCCCAATCACCCGACATGGCGGACACTCGGTGACGTCGGACGGCTCGACGACGACGGCTATCTCTACCTGACCGATCGCAAGGCCTTCATGATCGTGTCCGGTGGGGTCAACATCTATCCCCAGGAAATCGAAGACGTCCTCCTGGCGCATCCCGACGTGCTCGACGCCGCCGTGTTCGGCGTGCCGAACCCCGAGATGGGCGAGGAGGTCAAGGCAGTGATCCAGCCCCTGCACTGGCACGCCGCGGGGGAAGCCATGACGGGGCGTCTCCGCGCATGGTGCGAAGAGCGGCTGGCGGGCTTCAAGCGGCCGAGGACCTACGACTATGTCGAGCAGCTGCCCCGGCTCGACAACGGCAAGTTGTACAAGCGGGAACTGCGTGACCGCTACTGGGAGGGACGTGGGAGCCGGGTCATCTGATGCCCGAACCGACATTTCCCCTGCCCCACCACTCCACCGACCTCCGTGGTCAGGTCGCGCTCGTGACGGGCGCCACGTCGGGCCTGGGCCGGCGCTTCGCCCAGGTCCTGGCAGCCTGCGGCGCCGCAGTCGCGGCCACAGGGAGGCGGTCCGACAGGCTCGACGCGGTCGCCGCCGACATCTCCGGCAATGGCGGCACCTGTCTCCCCCTACCGTTGGACGTGGCCGAAGCAGGGCAACTGGTCGCGGCGGTGGATCAGATTGAGCACGCGCTCGGCACCGTGTCGATCCTCGTCAACAACGCAGCGATTCCCGATGCGGCCTACGCCACCCGCATGCCGGTCGAACTGGTCGATCGGGTGATCGCCACCAACCTGCGCGCGCCGTTCCTCCTGTCGAGCGATATCGCGCGTCGCCTGATTGCCAAGAAGTTGCCAGGACGCATCGTCAATGTGTCCTCGATGGGTGCCCACCACTACCGGGGCGAAGGGGCATCCCTCTACTCGACGACCAAGGCGGCCATGGAGCGGATGACCGAGACCCTGTCGGTGGAGTGGGCCCCGTTCCATATCAACGTGAATGCCATCGCACCGGGGGCCTTCGATACCGAGATGTTGCGCGACATGATCGAGCGTCACGGCGAGGTCTCGAGCGGGTTTCCCCGCCAACGGCTCGGCGACCCGGCCCAGCTCGACAGCACCCTCCTCTACCTCGTCTCACCTGCTTCCGAATTCGTCACCGGCACGATCGTCAAGGTGGACGACGGGCAAAATCCGCGCTGAATGGGCGCCCCTACTCCTTTATGCCGAAACGCTGCAGGTCGTAGCACGCGATGGCGTTCGAGCGGAGGAACTGGCGCGCCTCGTGCGGTGAGAGACCCGACTCGGCGATCATCTTCTCCGCCACCTGCTTCGATGCAGGGAAGGTCGAGTCCGCATGCGGGTAGTCGGTCTCGAACATGATCTGGCTCATGCCGACGTAGTCACGAAGGGCCAAGCCGACCGAGTCGTCAAAGACGCACGCGAAGACACGGTCGGGCACATAGGTGCTCGGTGGTTCGGGAATCAGGTCGTAGATGCCCGGGTCGTAGTTCTTGCTCCGCCTCCATGCGCTGTCGAGACGCTCGAGAATGAACGGCATCCAACCCACCTGGCTCTCGCTGAGGGCGATCTTGAGCGAGGGGTAGTGCGGCAGCGCGCCGCAGAGCAGCCAATCGACCAGTGCGTGGACCGAGTTCTCCGACGTCAGGGTCACGAGCGAGATCATGGGAGCGCCCGGCGAAGACTGCGGCATTTTGGACGACGAGCCGATATGCATGTTGATCACCGTCTCGGTCTCGGCACAGGCGGCGAAGAACGGATCCCACGCTCCGCCATGGATGCTCGGCAGACCGAGCTCCGAAGGGCTCTCGGAGAAGGCCACCGCGTGCGATCCCAGGTCGGCGCAGCGACGGACCTCGGCCGCAGCCAGCGCGACATCCCACAAAGGGATGAGGGTCAAAGGGATCAGGTGGCCGGCGCCGGCGCCGCCACACCATTCCTCGATCATCCAATCGTTGTAGGCCTGCACACACAGGAGGGACAGTTCCATGTCGGCCCGATTGAGGAAGAGCTGCCCGCAAAAGCGCGGGATGGTGGGGAAGCACAGGCTCGCCTCGGTGTGGTTGAGATCCATGTCGGCCAACCGGTGTGCCTGGTCGAAGCAACCCGGCAGCATGTCGTCGTACGTCACGGGCGTGGTGGGCACGGCGTCGGCCAGCGGACCCACTGCCGTGAGGTCGCCACGCAGCGGCGAGCAGGTGTCCTCGTAGTACCAGACGTCGCACCAGCGATCGTCGGGCCCGTCGCCCAGAATGAAGTTCGGATTCTTCGTGACGTCGAAGACGATCTTGCCCTTCTGCCGCACGGTGCGTGGGCCCTGCGCGAGGTACTTGGAGGGCAGGCGATCCTGCCAGAGCCGTGAAGGCTCCACCACGTGATCGTCGACCGATATGAACCTCGGCAAGTCCGTACGTTCCGTCTCCGACGTCATCGGCGCCTCCTCAAGCGTCAGCGGGTATCGGCACGGTGCGGGTGGAACGTCCCGACCGCAGGACGGTGCCGGGCCGCTCTCCGGTGTACGCGCCGCCCGACACGATTTCGACGCCGTTCACGAACACGTGCTCCACCCCGCGGGCACCCCCCGTCAGACGCCAGCCGCCGGCGGGAAGGTCACTCACGGCGCGCACGGGCTCGGGATTGAGCGTCGTGGGGTCGAAGACGACGATGTCGGCATGCCAGCCCACCTCGAGCCGACCGCGGTCGATCAGCCCGTACATCCGAGCCGGCACATCCGTGACGAGGCGCACCGCCTCTTCGAGGGCGATCAGGTGCCGGTCACGCACCGAGGGCCCCACCAGCGAGGAGATGCAATTGAAGGTCCAGATGGTGTCCAGGTGGGCTCCCGCATCGGATCCGCCTATCACGACCCGGGGATCGCGCCACAGCTCGCTCCTGAGGCGCCAGTTCTCCTCGGTATCGTCGATGGAGAGCGGTACCAGGCCGGTCCGGAGGTCATCAGCCACCACGACATCACACAAGGCGTCGAATGCGCCGACCCCTCGTTCCCGTGCGACGTCGCCTGCCGTGCGGCCCTCCCAGCGGGCATTCTCCGGGTTGAACGTCTCGGCGAGCATGGTGTCCTCCCAGACACCCCACCACGGTGCCCCCCGGCTCCCCTCCTCGAGCTGCCGGCGCACGCCGGCGTCGCGCAGCGCATGGAGCCGGGCCTCGTGCGGCATGGTCATCACCTCGCCCCAGCCCGGGAGCATGTCGTAGACAAAACCCGTCTCGAAGGAGAGGCGCATGGCCTGTGGATCAGGGAGGGTGAGTGGGATCACCCGTGCCCCATGCCGCAGCGCGTGGTCGGCAGACGCCAACTTGTTGCGCAACTTCTCCTCGCCACCGAGCACTCCCAGCAGGTTCCAGTTGACCGAGCGCCGTCCCGCCAGCGACATGTCCGTCATTAAGGAGATGTCGTCGTCGGTGAAGTAGAACTCCGCCGTCGGGACGATCTCCATGATGGTGCCGACATGGTCAGCCACCGTTGAGCAGAGCGCCAGGATCTCTTCGACACTGGCATGGCGTGAGGGCACCGGTTCGCCGACATGGTCGCGGTGGGACCCCGCTCTCGAGGTCGAGAAGCCCAGGGCACCGGCGTCCATGCTCTCGTGCGCCAGGCGTGCCATGGCAGCGATCTGTTCCTCGCTGGCCTTGCCTCCGACCGCCGACTCCCCCATCACCAGTCGCCGCATGGTGGAGTGCCCGACCAGGAACCCTGCGTTGACCGCAATCCGCCCTTCGAGCACATTGAGCCAGTCCCCGAACGTCGACCAGCTGAAGTCGAGCGCCGCCTCGAGAGTGGCCACGGGCATCCCCTCGACCCGAGCCAGCATCCGCATGACGTAGTCGGTCGTCGTCGACGAGACGGGGGCAATGGTGAATCCGCAGTTGCCCCCGACGATCGTGGTCACCCCGTGGAGCGGTGAAGGGCTCACGCCACCGTCCCAGAGGATCTGTGCGTCGTAATGGGTGTGTGGATCGATGAAGCCGGGTGCGACCACGCGGCCCGTCGCATCCACCGTGCGTCGGGCCGCCTCATCCACGTCGCCCAACGCGACAACGCGCCCGGCTCGAACCCCGACGTCCGCCCGGCGCCCTGCGGACCCCGTGCCGTCGACGACGGTGCCGCCCTTGATCAGGAGATCAAGCATTCACCTCATCCTTCGGTGGCGCCCATGGCGTCCGTACCGCCCACGGGAGCCAAGCCTCCAGGCTGCTTCAGGTACAGGCTCATCCGACGGATCAACCCGGCATCGTTGAGGTCGAAGACGATCGTTTCGGGAATGTCGGTCATCACGCCGTTGAGCTCGAGATGCTCGATGAACTGGCCGAACGCCACCTTTTCACCCGGCGTGTACACGATCCGTTCGATCCGGAGCTCGTAGTCGGCCCCCATGGTCGGGACCACTCCCTCGAGGAAGTCCACGTACTCGTTCACATCGGTGAACACGTCGAGGTACGGGCCCGTCCGCTTGAAGTCGGTGGCATCGAAGACGCCCCGCAGCTCCTCCCACCGGTGGGAGCCGTAGTACGTGACGTAATCCTCGACTGCACCCATAGCCGCCCCCTTGCGTGCTGCACTATCAATCTCTGTACCATAAGGGCCACCCATAGGTCCGTCAACGACGGTGCCCGGCGCTTGTGAACGGCGTTCGGTGCCCGTAGGGTGCCGGATCGGCGGGTGTCGTGACCGGAGACGTACTGCGGCGAGGTGCAGCGGAGGGGGTGGGATGCTCGAGGTCTGGTTGGCGTCAGTCCACGTTGCAGGGTCCGCCGTCTCCGTGGGCCGGAGAGCCGAGGCGGAAGGCTTCGACGGCATCAGTTTCGGGGACACCCAGAACATTGCCGCCGATCCGTTCGCCGGACTGTGCCTCGCTGCCACGCAGACCGAGCGACTCGGCCTCATGGTGGGCGTCATCAATCCTGTGACAGCGCCTGCCCGCCGTCGTCGCATCGGCCATTGCCACCGTCCAGGTCGAGTCGTCGGGCCGCGCAGTTCTGGGTCTGGGCCGCGGTGACTCCTCGCTGGGCCATGTGGGCCGTGTTCCGGCAACCGTCGACGTCACGGGTCGATTCGCCGAGGATGTGCAGGCTTACCTGCGCTCCGACCTGGTCGACATCGATGGCTATGCGAGCCAGATCCCCTGGATCGGGCGGACCGGCCTGCCCAAAGTACCGCTCGATATCGCCGCAACGGGACCTCGCATGGTGGCGCTCGGCGCCCGCTGTGCTGAACGGCTCACCGTCAACGTCGGTGCACTCACCGATCGCGTGGCCTGGGCCATCGACATCGCACGACAGGTGCGCCGTGCGACACCGCAGCCGGAGGCGCCGCTTTCACTCGGGGCATATCTGGTCGTGGCCGCCCACCCCGAGGTGAGGGTCGCCCGCGAGCTGGCAAGGGGATCAGTCGCCCCCTACGCCCACTTCTCGGGTATGCCGGGGAGTCCCTCGACCGGGCTGAGCGAGGAGGACCGTGCGGTGATCGAGGCGGTGACCGCCGACTACGGCGTGAGCGGTCACAGCACCCAGCATCCGTCCGAATCGGTCAGACTGGGCGAGCAGCAGCCGCTCCATAGCGAACATCTGGATGACGGTTTCCTCGATCGGTTCGGCGTGGTTGGCACACCCGAGCACTGTGTGGCGAAGCTGGGCGAGCTGGCAGCGCTCGGACTCGACCGGGTGCTCCTGGTGGAGGGGCGCGATGCTTCAGCTCCGCAGGAGGAACGTCGGGCGCACCGGTGTCTGGTCGAAGATGTGCTGCCCGCCCTACGGCAGGCGGCGTCGAAATGAACAAGGGCAGGAGGATCCCATGAACGCACAGCCATTCGAGGGAATGTGCATCATCGATGCGGACACGCATCTCACCGAACCCCACGATCTGTGGACCTCTCGGGCACCATCGGCCTTCTTGGATCGCGTGCCACAGGTGCACACCATCGACGGCACGGCGATGTGGGTCGTCGATGGTGTCACCCTGTCCCGGGCCGGTGCATCGGGCGTGGTCGGGCGCGACGGGGTCAAGGTGCCGGGACTGGAGTTCTTCAACTGGGACATCGAGGATGTCCATGCCGGCGCCTACTCCATTCCGGACCGCCTGGAAATGATGGACGACCAGGGCATCTGGGCCCAGATCGTCTACCCGAACACCGTCGGATTCGGCGGTCAGAACTTCCGGAAGGTCGCCGATCCTGCCCTGCGCCGCCTGGCGGTGCAGATCTACAACGACGCCATGGCCGAAATGCAGGAGGAGTCCGAAGGTCGCTTGATGCCCATGGGCATCCTGCCCTTCTGGGACATCGAATTGGCGGTGAGCGAAATCGACCGGATCCACCAGCTGGGGCTGCATGGCATCAACACGACGTCGGCCCCTCAGGACCACGGCCTGCCCGACCTCGGCACGGCGCACTGGGATCCGGTGTGGGAAGCAGCGAGCGACCTCGAGCTGCCGATCAACTTCCACATCGGTTCCAGCGAATCGGCCATCTCCTGGTACGGAACTGTTCCGTGGCCGTCACTCAACGACGGGTGCAAACTCGGCTTGGGCTCGGCCATGCTCTACATCAACAATGCGACCGTCGTCGGCAACATGATCTACTCGGGCGTCCTGGAACGGTTCCCCACGCTTCAGGTCGTCTCCGTCGAAAGCGGTGTCGGATGGATCCCCTTCATCCTGCGCGCCTTGGACTACCAGATAAACGACATGGCGCCCGGGGCCGTCGATCACCTCAGCATGAAGCCGTCGGAGTACTTCCGGCGCCAGTTCTATTCGTGCTTCTGGTTCGAGCGACAGGGCATCGGCGACGCGATCGAGGCGATCGGGTGGGAACACCTGTTGTTCGAGACCGATTACCCCCACCCAACGTGCACGTTCCCCGATGGTCTCCAGTACGCCGCCGAGGCCCTCGACGAGATCGACGACGTGACGATCCGGGAGGGCATCATGGGTCGCAATGCGGCGCAGTTGTATCGCATCACCATGCCCGTGATGTCCTAATGGGCACGACTCGATGACGCTCCGCGACCTCCGCGTCGTCGACCTGACGCGCAGTCTCGCCGGGGCCTACTGCACCAAGCTCTTGGCGGATGCCGGCGCAGATGTCGTGGTGGTCGAGCCCGTCGAAGCCGGTCAGGGTCGGTGGCCCGGCATCCCCGGCCTCTTCGATTTCCTCCACACGTCCAAGCGATCGGTGTCGCAGGGAAACGAGGATCACGTTGTGCGGGAGGCGGACATCGTTGTCGCCGGAGCCGACTTTCCGGTCAGGTCGGCGCGGCTCGCCCATCCCGACCAGGTCGTCGTCACCATCAGCCTGTTCGGGACGTCAGGACCCTGGCTGGGTCGCGCCGCCACGGAATTCACGCTGCAGGCAGCATGCGGTTCCACCGGTGGCCGCGGCTTCCCGGACTCGACGCCACTCGCCGCGGGGGGCCGCGTGGGCGAATGGCTGACGGGCACCTATGCCGCAGTCGGGGCACTGGCGGCGTGGTGGCGCGCCGATCACACGGGCGTAGGCGGCCACGTCGACGTGTCCGTCCTCGACTGCATGGCCATCGGCATGGTCACATTCCCCTCGGTCTTCGCGGAGTTCGCCGCCAGCTGTGGCAGACCACCCATGACCGCGTCGTCCCGGAGGATTGAGGTCCCGTCCGTCGAGCCGACCGCCGATGGTTGGGTGAACTTCACGACGAACAGTGCGCAGCAGTTCGCCGACTTCGCCGTCCTCATCGGCCACCCCGAGATAGGCGAGGACGAACGCTATGTGCGCGCCACACCGCGCTTCGAGCATCGCAACGAGTTCTGGGAGCTGACGAGGGCCTACACGCGTCCGAGGACGTCGGCCACCGTCCTCGAGGAGGCGGGTCTCCTGCGCATCCCCGTGGCTCCGGTCCTCGACGGCGCGACGGTGGACCAGTTCGAGCAGTTCGTCGCCCGTGGGGTCTTCGTGGATCATCCGTCCGGACGCTTTCACCAGCCGCGGATTCCGTTCCGCCTCCATGACCTCGTGCCACGTCCTTTCGGCGCGGTACCCGCACCGGGTGAACACGACGGAGTGGTCGAGTGGGTCCCCCGAACGGCGAAGGAGCCAGTCGCCGGCGAGGACGCCCTTCCCCTCGCGGGACTCCGGGTGGTCGACCTCACCGCGTGGTGGGCCGGCCCGTGCGCCACGCAGGTCCTGGCCTGCCTCGGCGCAGACGTCATCAAGGTCGAGTCGGTGACCCGCCCGGACCTCATGCGCTACGCCGGCACCAAGGCACCCGGCGATCCACAATGGTGGGAGTGGGGCCCGCTGGCCCACGCGGCCAACACCAACAAACGCGCGGTCACACTCGACCTGACCAGAGCCGAGGGCCACGACCTGGCGCTCCGGCTGTGTGCCACCGCCGACATGGTGTTCGAGAACTTCACGCCCCGGGTCATGGAACAGTTCGGCCTGGACTGGGACCGACTCCACCGCCTCAATCCGCAGCTGAACATGGTGCGGATGCCGGCCTTCGGTCTCGACGGGCCATGGCGTGACCGTCCGGGATTCGCACAGACGATGGAGTCATTGACCGGTATGGCGGCGGCAACCGGCTGGCCGGAAGGATCACCGGTCCTCGTCGGAGGCGCGGGGGATCCCATTGCCGGGCTCCATGCCACCTTTGCATCCCTGGTCGCGCTCTGTGCCCGCGATGAGCACGGGCGCGGGTACCTGGTCGAAGCCACGATGGTCGAGGCCGCATTGAATGCAGCCGCCATGTCTGCGATCTCCTACCAACTCTCAGGCAAGGCGTATGGACGCCTCGGCAATCGCAGCGGAATCGGCTCGGTTCCCCAAGGGGTGTACACGTGCCGAGGAACGGACCAGTGGATCGCCCTCGAAGTCCAGAATGACCAGCAGTGGAAGTGGCTCTGCGACGTCATCGGAGGACCCGCCGGGAGCGACACCGCGCTCCACCACTTCGACACCTCGTCGGACAGGGCGGCGAACGAGGAGTGGCTCGACAATTGGCTGGCGGACTCGACCAAGCAGTGGGACGCGGGCGACTTGGCCGAGCAGTTGGTCCGTGCCGGAGTTCCGGCTTCCGTCGTCATCGCGCCCCCGCTCGTCATTGAGAACCCGCAAATCCGCCACCGTGGCCTTTTCGAGACGGAGGATCACCCCGTCACTGCGCGTCACCGACTGCCGGGACTTCCGTTCTCCATGTCGGGCATCGACTGTTGGATTCGCACACCGGCACCTCTCCTCGGTCAACACAACGACGAGGTCTTGAGCGAACTCGGCGTCGACGGGGCGGAGCGCGAGCGGCTACGAGAACTCCGGGTGATCGGCGAGGAACTCGTCGGGGCCTAGGCCACTCGACAGGCGCCCGAACGCGGCGAATCAGCCGGTGGGTGTCGTCGTCAGTTCTGCAACAGGGTCGAGGCCGAAGAACGCGCAGGGTGTGTCGACGAGGACCTTCCGACGGACATCGGCCGGGCACCCTTCGAAGATCTCGTCCAACCAGCGCGCCGACTCGGGGAACGACGAGACGGAATGCGGAAAGTCCGAACCCCACATGATGTGATCGATGTCCAACAGATCGCGCATGCGCAGCGCCAACGGGTCTCGCACGATACCGAAGGAGAAGTGACGCCAGATGTACTCGCTGGGGCGCATGGCCAACTCGACGCCGTACCAGTGTCTGAAGATGGAGTACGAATCGTCGAGCATGTAGAGCAAGCCCGGCATCCAGCTGGCATTGGTCTCGGCGAAGTAGATCCGCAGATCCGGGAACCGGTCGAGGACACCCGAGAGGATCATCCGCACGATGCCGACCACCGGAGGCGGCATCGTGCGGGACAACATCGACATCTCGAGGTCGAACGTCCCACGCGCCGACTGGACCAGGAGCGGGTTCGAACGGTCGCCCATGGCAGAGTGGGCCGTGATCGGCATGCCGAGATCGAGGGCGGCCTGCCAGAACAGATCGTCCTCGGCCGCCGGCGCCCCCGATCCGTTGGGGAAGGAACCGAGGCAGATCGAGCGAAGTCCGATCTCGCGTGCTCGCTTCAATTCCGCGATGGCGTCCTCGATACCCGACGCCGGCATCACCGCGTTCCCGATCAGGCGGTCGGGCGCGACGGAGCAGTAGTCCTCGGCCAGGAAATCGTTGAAGGCCCGCACCATGGCGACATAGGCCTCGCCGTCTTCGATGTTCTCGATGAAACGGGAGATGAAGACCGGCGGATACAGCACCTCTGCATCGATCCCATCGCGGTCCTGTTCAGCCAAGCGCTGTCTGGCGTCGCCGGTTCCCGGGACGGGTGTCCCATCGGGTTCCCAGTAGGACCCGCCTTTCACCTTGAGCGGACGGCCCGCCGCGACGTTCTGCCCGTTGTGGATCAATGGGCTGCCCTCGACGATCCATCCCTCGCCGCCGGTGCGAAGCTTGATGAGGCGCGGGGCCCGGTTCAGGTGCTCGTCGGGAATGTGGCGCACCCACGCATCGGGCGGTATCTCCAAGTGGCCGTCACACGAGATCACTTCATAGTGCCGGGTCGCATCACTCATCGGACGATCCACTCCCTCTTTGCTGCACGTCGTTGCGGATCGCGTACGGCAACCACCACACGCCCCAACCTCACACGCTGATTTCTATCCCGAAGTAGCGCTCGAAGATCTCGTCGCCTTGGAGGTCGTCGGCTTGGCCCGAGAAGACCACCTGGCCCCGGTTGAGCAGACAGGCCTCGTCGGCCAGGGCGAGGGCCCGGGTCACGTACTGCTCGACCAAGAGCACCGAGACCCCGGTCGAGACGATCTGGGCCAGGGTCTCGAAGATGCGGTCGACAATGATGGGGGCGAGCCCCAAGGAGGCCTCGTCGACCACCACGATGCGCGGCTCGGAGGCGAAGGTGCGCACAAGGGCCAGCATCTGCTGCTCGCCGCCCGAGAGGCTCCCCGCCGTCTGCTTCATGCGGGTGGCGAGGGCGGGGAACGAGTCGGCGGCCAGGTCCATGGTCGCCTGCTCCTTGCCCTTTTTGGATTGGAGGATCAGGTTGTCGCGCACGGTCAGGCTGGGGAAGATGCCCCGGCCCTCGGGCAGGTTGCACAGGCCCTTGCGGCACATGTAGAAGGGCCGCTTGCCCGTCACGTCCTCGCCGTTCAAGATGACGCGCCCGCTCATGGGCTTGATGAGGCCCGAGGCCACCCGCAACAAGGTGGTCTTGCCGGCCCCGTTCGGGCCGAGCAGGGCCACGACCTTCGAATCGGGGACCGACAGGCTGACGTCGCGCAGCACCACGGTGTCGCCGTAGCCGGCGGTGATGTTCTCCAGCTCTAGCACGGCGGATTCTCCTTTTGGCTCAGGCCGGCGCTCGTCGAAAGAGGGGTCATACCTCGCTCGCCCCCTGGGCCGCCACGATGGGGGGCTCGCCGTCACCGGCTCCGCCCGCCCCCGCGGCGCCCTCGTCCACCCCTTCGGAGCCGAGGTAGGCGGCCCGGACGATGTCGCTGTTGAGCATCTCGCTCGGGCTGCCCTCAAAGACCAGGCGGCCGAAGTCGAGCACGTAGATGTGGGCGCAGACCTGGCGCACGAGCGCCATGTCGTGCTCGACCAACAAGATGCCCGAGCCGCGCTCGGCCACCACGCCGCTGAGCACGTTGCCAAAGCTCACCGTCTCACCGGCGTCGAGGCCCGCCGACGGCTCGTCCAAGAGCAACAGGTCGAAGGGGCCGGCCAGGACCCGGGCCAACTCGACCAGGCGGCGCTGGCCGGTCGGGAGCAGGCCCGCTTGGAGGTCCGAGAGGGGGCCGATGCCGGTCAGCTCCATGGCCTCGTCGACGGCCCGGCGCACCACGGCGCGGTCACGGCGGCTCCCGATGAGCTGGGTCAAGGGGTTGGCCCCGGCCATGGAGGACTCCCGGCCGAGCTCCACGTTCTCGCGCACGCTCAGCGAGTTGAACAATTCGGCCTTTTGGAAGGTGCGCCCGAGCCCGTAGCGGGAGCGCCCCGAAGGGCCGATCCCCGTCACCTCGCGCTCGTGCAGGGTGATCACCCCCGCCGTGGGCTTGAGCAGGCCCGAGCAGGCGTTGAAGGTGGTGGTCTTGCCGGCCCCGTTGGGGCCGATCAGCCCGGTGATGCGCCCCATGGGGGCCGACAGGCTGACCCCGTCGACGGCGCGCACCCCGCCGTATTGGACGGCCAGGTCGCTGACGCTGAGGCCGGCCTTGGCCGAAGCCGCCACCGCAGTCCGCGCCGCACGCTCGCGGTCGCTCGCCGCGCTCTCGCGCTCGGTCACGGCGGCCTGGCTCACCAATTGGTCGACATCGCCCTCGGTGAGGACCACTTCGGGGGCCCGGCCCCCGATGCGGTCCAAGAAGTTGCGGATGGGCAAGGGCACCGAGACGGCCCGGTTGGCCTGGAGGGCGAAGGTGGCGGCGGAGAGGCCGAAGACGATGGTCAGGTAGGTGTTGATGTTGGCGACGGTGATGTAGCCCGGGACGATGCCATAGGCCAAGGCGGCCAAGATGGCGTACCAGGGATCGCCGACCACGGTGATGGTGAGGATCGCCACCATGGTGAGCGAGGCGAACGAGCTGTAGTTGGTGCCGAGCCCGTAGCTAAAGAGGCTGGCCAAGAGGGCCCCGGCGATGGCGGCCAAGCCGGCCGTGATGCAAAAGACCAGCACCTTCATGACGTTGACCGTCGCCCCGTGGGTCTCGAGGGCGACGGGGCTGTCGCTCAGGCCCTTGAGGAGGCGGCCCATGCGGCCGCGCAAGATGGCGGTGACGACGGCGACGGTGAGGACCACGAAGACCAAGAGCAGGTAGTAGAAGCCCTTGTCGGTGTAGAGGTGCCAGCCCAAGATGGAGACGTCGGGCCGGGGGGCGGGGATGCCGCCGGTGGTCGGGCCGAACATGAGGTTGGTGTCGTAGAACATCTGCTCGAGCAAGATGCCGAAGCCATAGGTGGCGAGGGCCAAAAAGACGCCCGAGAGGCGGATGGCCGGGATGGCGACGATGGCCCCGACGGGGATGGCGACGAGCCCGGCCAACAGCAGCGCCACCAGCCAGGGCAGGCCGAAGCTGGTGGTGAAGTGCCCGAAGGCGGCGGCGCCCACGGCGGCGAAGGCCAGGTGGCAGAGCGAGATCTGCCCCGAGGTCTTGACCAACAAGCCGAGGGACAAGAACAACATCACATAGACCAGCAGCGCTCGACCAGGTGGACAGGTTCACCCCCACGAAGGAGGGCACGAAGCAAAAGAAGACGATGGCCAAGGCGCCGGCGCCGAGGCGCACCTTGACCGGGGCGTACCAACTGCGCCGCAGCGCCGTCGCGGCGACCACCCGGCGCTCGGCCAGGCGGGCCCGCGGGGTCACGATGAGCACGATGAACAAGATGACGAAGGGCAGGCCCACGCTGAGCCCGGTCAGCCAGCTGACGCTGGCGGCGTACTTGGTGGCCAAGGCGCCGGCGACGCCGATGAAGAGGCCGCCGACGAAGGTGAGGGGGAGGTTCGAGAAGTAGCCGATGGCCGCCGCCCCGAAGGCCTGGACGATCAACAGGGTGATGATCTCGGCGTTGAGGCTGAGCGAGGGGGCGAGCAGCAGGCCGGCCATGGAGGCGAAGATGGTCCCGATGATCCAGGCCCACCGCCGCACCGCCACGGGGTTGGTGCCCGTCATCGACACGAGGTCGGGGTTGTCGACCACGCCGCGCATGGCGACCCCGAGGCGCATGGAGCGGAAGAAGTAGTACAGCACGGCCGTCGAGACCAACGAGATGATGACCACGATGATCTGGTCCCACCCGACGTTGACCCCCAAGAAGCGGATGGTGTTGGTGTCCAAGAAGGGGGGGAAGTTCACGTTGGCGTTGCCGTACCACAAGGTGCCGATCCCCACCACGACGAGCAGCAGGCCGATGGTCGCCACCACCTTGAGGGTGGCCGTCGCCGGTTCGAGGATGCGGGCGAACAGCTCGAGGCCGAGGCCCTCGATGGGCGAGAGGACGAACAAGACCAGAAGCGCCGCCCAGGGCCAGGGCATCCCGTGCTCGCTGTGCAAGAAGTAGAAGACGAACACGGCGACGGCCGAGATCGCCCCGTAGGCGAAGTTGAAGATGCCCGAGGTCTTATAGGTGAGCACCAGGCCGGTGCCGGCCAGTCCATAGACAGCCCCGGTGGTGAGCCCAATGACGATGAACGGCAGAAATTGCGACACGACTGACGATTGCCCCCTGTGTGCGTTGTGTACGGCCGGCAAGGCCGACCGAGCCGCCCGACCCCGCTAACTCCCCTGCTCGCCTAACCCTCAAGTTTGCTATCACTCAAATGATGGAAGAGAACCCTAGCGCGCCCGGACTGGGCGCGTCGCAGACCCGGGGAGGGGAATCCGAACGGGTGACGAACCCTGACCGGATCTCCGCTCAGGCGGATGCGCCGAAGACGACAGGCATCGTTTTGGGCCCGTACTCGAAGAACGTCGGCACGTTCTCATAGGTGAAACCGAGCGGAAGGCTGGCTTGGCGCGCGTTGGCAAATCGCAGGAACTCGTCGAGGCCGATAAGGGCCACCGAACGCGCCATGGCGGCCCCCGCACAGATATGCGGGCCGAAGCCGAAGGTCAGGTGGCGATCCACATTCTCTCGACCTGCGTCGAACTGCTCGCCGGAGTCGAAGAGCGATTCGTCGCGATTGACGCAGGCCGATCCCACGATGACCCGCTCCCCTGGCTTCACCGTGATCCCTGCCACGGTGGTTTCCTGGACGCAACCGCGCGGAATGAGCATGACCGGTGGGTAGACGCGGAGACACTCCTCGATGAAGGCCGCTCGCTCGGCTGCATCGGCATCCGCCCACCTGGACACCGAATCGCTGATGAGGAGCTGGTAGATCACATTGCCCAGGAGCTGCGCGGTGGTCGTGAGCCCGCCGAGGAGGAGATTGAAGACGAGCGCCCGCATCTGGCGCACGGAAAGCTGCTCCCCGCCGACATCAGCCGTGAGCAAGCGGGTCAGGAGGCCCTCAGGAGCCTGCCCGGCTGCCACCGCTCCCCGCAAGGTGGCCACGAACGCATCGACATAGGCGGTGTACTCGGGGAATGCCCCTTCCATCCCTTCGCCCCGGTCGGTCCTGTTCATCGCAGGCCATTCGCTCTCCATGACCTCCTTGCTCCATGCGGCGATCCGCGTGGCATCCTCCATCGGGAATCCGAGGAGATGGACGGTGGCGTCGTTGGGCAATTGCGTGGTGAACGCAGGGACCATGTCGACCGTACCCGGAACCTCGAGTGCCTCCAGGAGCGCCTGCGCCCGCTGACGGACGAATTCCTCCTCCAACCTGATCGCCGCCGGATTGAACGCGCTCATGACGATCCGCCGAACGCCCGCATGCTGGGGAGCATCCTGTTCTCCCAGCATGCGGTCTTCAGCGGGCACGGTAACGCCGGGTGCCCGGAACCCTTCGGCACTCGAAAAGTGCTCGACGTCGCGCAGAACCTTGCGCGCCTCCTCGTACGACGTGACGTAGTACATGCCTTCGCCTATCGGGACAATCGGCCCTTCGGCCCGCAACTCCTTCAGGCGGTTGAAGGTCGTTTCCGGCTGTTCCACCTGAAACGGGTCATACGTCGAGACCATCGTGGTTTCCCCTCCTCCGTCGAGAATCTTTGTCCTACGCCCCGACACTCGTACCCCGCGACGCAAGCGGGACGACGAACGTCACCCTTTGAGGATTGTTGTTATAAAGCTTATCGTAACAAGATGCTCAGAATCCTGACGAGAACGACGACCCATGAGACCGCTGCACCATGACGACGCTCGAGACCATCGCGACGGACGTGGTCGTCGTCGGGAGTGGCGCGGCGGCCCTCACGGCGGCGTTGACGGCTCGCAACGAGGGTGCCGCGGTCGTGCTCCTCGAGAAGAGCCCGTTGATCGGCGGTACCACCGCCATGTCCGGGGGCCTGGTGTGGGTACCGAACAACCGGCACATGCGGGACGAGGGCCACGACGACTCCTTCGACGAGGCGTTTCGTTACGTCCAACGCCTGGCCGGGGGCCGCCGAAGCGACGCCGACGCGCGCACCGTGATCGAAGCGGGACCGCTGATGATCGACTTCTTGGAAGCGACGAGCGAGATCCGTTTCGAGACCTTGGAGAAACCCGACTACCACCCCGAGTTCGACGGGGCCAAGGCCAGCGGTCGCTGTCTGGCGCCACTTCCCCTGATGGGGTCACTTCTCGGCGAATGGTTCGAGCGCCTCCGTCCCGCGAGCGGGTTCGGCGTGCCGTTGTCGTGGCGCGAGCTCGACGAGATGAACGGCGTCTTCCATCCCGAGCGGTTCGATCTCACCTTGATGCAGGAGCGGGCCGAAACGGGCTTCATCGGCATGGGCCGGGCCTTGGCGGGATGGCTCCTCAAAGGCTGTGTGGACGCCGGGGTCCATATTCATCTCGAGACGCGTGCACGGGCACTGTTGACCGAGGGCCGACGCGTGACCGGGGTGGAAGCCGTGACCACCGGCGGGACGCCGCTCCGCGTCACGGCAAGCCGAGGCACGATTCTGGCCGCGGGTGGCTTCGAGTGGAACGAGGATCTCGTGAGGCAATTCGTCGCCGGGCCTGTGAACCACGCGCTCAGCTGCCCGACCAACGAGGGGGACACGCTGACGATGGGCCGTGCGATAGGAGCAGACCTGGCCAACATGTGGGACCTCTGGCGGTTCCCGACGGCGGCCATTCCCGGCGAGGAGTACGCGGGGAAGCCACTGTCGCGCATGGTGGCCGGCGAGCGTTCGCTGCCTGGGACGATCATGGTGAACCACAAGGGCAAGCGATTCGTCAACGAGGCGCATCCCTACACCGATGTCGGCCGGGCCTTCATGACATGGGATCCGGTGGAGTCGACGTACGAGAATTATCCGGCGTGGTCACTCTTCGATCGCGACTTTCGAGAGACGTATTCGATTCTCTCCCTCATGCCCGACGACAAGGACCCCGACTGGTTGACCTGCGCCGACAGTCTCGAGGACCTCGCGCGCACGTTGGCCATCGACCCCCGGGCACTGACCGAGACCGTGGCGCGCTTCAATCAGATGGTCGACGATGGCCACGATGCCGACTTCTTCCGCGGGGACAGCCTTTTCGATCGCTACTACGCGGACTTCGGCCGCGAGCCCAGCCCCACCCTGGGCCGCATCGAACGCCCACCCTTTTACGCGCTGACGGTGTACCCGGGCGCCATCGGCAGCTCGGGCGGACTCCTCGCCGACGGCCACGGGCGGGTTCGCCACGTCGATGGCACGACGATCCCGAACCTGTACGCAGCGGGCGATGCCGCCGCCAGTTGCTTCGGACCGGCCTATGGGGGTCCGGGGGGACCGCTCGCCCATGGCATGACCGTCGGGTATCTGGCGGGGCGGGCTGCCGCCGGCTCGGGCTGAGCGTTCAGGCAGCTGCTGCCCGCTCCCGGACCGCCTCCACGCGGGATGAGCCTCTCGCCCGACGCGCGGTGGAGGAGAGGCGCCCTGCGATGTCGGTCAGGAACATGTAGAAGAGCGCCCCGTACGGCCACTGCGTGACAATTTTGCCCGTCGCAGCTTTGTAGTAGTTGTTGCTCACGACCCACGCCGTACCCTTCATCGTGCGCTGAATCCAGCGGTTGTAGGCACGGAACACCGATGGGCGTACCTCGATGGCCGTCACGCCTTCTCGCTTCATCCGTCGGATGGCGCGCACGGCGTACGACGCCTGGTGCTCGAGAAAGGAGACGATCTCCCCTCCGTTGGTGTTGGGGCCGTACAGAATGTAGAAGTTGGGGAAACCGGGGACCGTCATGCCGAGGAAGGCCTCGGGCTCGCCGTTCCACGTCTCGTGCAGGGAGCGACCCTCGCGCCCGATCACCTCCACCGACGCCAGATAGTTGGTCGGCTGAAAACCCGTGGCCATGACGAGGACGTCGATCTGGCGCTCGGCACCTTCGGCATCGACGACCCCCTTGGGCGTCACCTTGGTCACCGCCTGCGGAATGAGCGAGACGTTCTCCCGTTTCAATGCGCCGAAGTACGTCTGATTGAAGATGGGGCGCTTACCGGGGAAGGGATAGGTCGGCGTGACCGCCTGTCGGAGGTCCGGGCGGTCGGACAACTCGGACTCGATGAACCCGCGGCAGATGTTCTCGAGATTCGCGTTGACCTTCGTGCCGGGACGATGTATCGCTCGCCGGAAGTTCGCCATCTCGAGCCAGGTGTACAGCCGGATGCGCTCGCGCCGGCGGGCGAGTGGTCGACGGAATCTCATCAGTTGCTCTTGCGAGTAGTCCTGATCCCCTTTGGGAATGATCCAGCCTGGTTCCCTCTGGAACACGTACAAGTGATCCACGATCGGTGCGATGACGGGCACGATCTGGGTCGACGTGGACCCGGTGCCGACGATGGCGACCTTCTTCCCGGTGAGATCGTGCTCATGCTCCCATCGGAACGTGTGGAACTTCGGTCCCTCGAACTGCCCGAGCCCCGGCCAGTCGGGATAGCGGGGGGTGTTGAGGAAGCCCACCGCACTTATCAGCACGTTGCACTCCTCGATGTCGCCGTTGGCGAGCGTCACACGGTAGATGTGTCGATCTTCGTCCCAGGTCGCGCTCTCCACGGCTGTGTCCAGCTGAATGTGCTCACGCAAGCCGTAACCGTCGACGACCTCTTCGATGTACCGCAAGAGCTCCGGCTGCTTGGCGTGGGTCCTGGTCCATGGGAAGCCCTGCTTGAACGAGTACGAGTACAGGTACGAACCGACGTCCACCTCGCAACCGGGGTACTTGTTGTCCCACCAGGTACCTCCGACCGATGACGACCTCTCGTACATCACAAAGGTGTGGATCCCGGCTTTTCTCAGTTTGACGCCAGCAGCGACACCACCCAGTCCCGCGCCGATCACGATCACCCTCGGCGTCCCCTCCGGTCCGAAGAGCTCCTGTGCGGTCTTTCTCACCAAAACGTCCCCCCTGCCTCGTCACTCCACGTCTTGTCGCGTGGACCCTCTCGGTCGCGCGGACACTCTCAGCGGTCGGGCCACCGACCATAGGGTAGGGAACTCACAATTTCGGTCCCCGTCGCTCCCACAACGGCGCAGTACTCGGCACGGTACCCACCGACTCCGGCTTCCCAGATGTACGGCTCGATCATGAGCACGTTGCCCTCGACGAGCACCATGGCCGCTTCGGCTTCCGGCGCGAAGTCCGCGCCGGCGAAGGGGGGCTCCGCGAGCTCGGTGCCCACCCCGTGGGCCACGTACAGCGGGTAGGGCCACGGGAATGGCCGGTTCGGATCCCAACCGTCGAGGGCGGCCGCGCGCAGTTCGGACGCGGTCACGCCGGGCTTGGCGGCATCGACGACCCGCCGCGCCACCTCGTCCCACGTGGAGGCCAGAGCCACCTCGGCCGGACTCGGTCCGTCGGTGCTGGCGAGGAGCGTCCACCCCACGTCGGCCGTGTAGCCCTTGAAGCCCACACCGGCGTCGAACGCCACGTGGTCACCCTCGACCAGGACCCGATCCGTCGTCAGCTCCCGGTAGGGCGATCGCCCCTCCCACGATCCTCGAGCCCACGGCGCGTGGGCTTCGTCCTTGGGCAGCACGCTGAACACCGTGTCGAGGTGCATCCGGTCGAGGCCGGCCTCGGCGGCGCGCACGGTGAATTCCGAGGTGAGGTCACGCTCCGCGACACCCGGGACGACGAGGTCGACCATGGACGACAACACCGCCTCGGTGCGGCGGTGCGCCTCGACGAGGACGTCGATCTCGATCGGGGCACGGGGCACCTTGGCTGCGCCGAGCAGCATCGCCGCGTCCTGCACAACCAGGTCAGGACGCAGTTCGGCCAGTCGCTCCAGTGCGAGCGGTCCCAGCCGGTCGACGGCGATCGTCCCGTGCACCGGGAGCAGATCGATCACCTGATCGATGAGCCGGGCGTCACTGGGAGGGCGTCCCGGGCTCAGGACCGTGCTCCCGACGGCAACGATCGGCGACGACCACTCGCCGAACAGGTCCACATCGTCGGACCAGGCGCCCGTCACGGTCCGCACGGCATGCGAGGTCGTCAACAACCAGCTGTCGACGCCCAACATGTCGGCCGCTTGGACCACCCGGTTCCGGCGCGGCGCGAGCAGTTCTGGCTCGTCGAGCTCGATCATCGTGCCACCTCCTTCGGTGAGAGTCCGAGGAAGCGGGCACCCTCGTCGTCGAGTGCAACGGTGACCCCGCAACTGTCCCACCGCACGCCCAACACAGCCCCTGGCTGGAGGACAAGGTCATCAGGGGTGGCCCAGCCGTCACGCATCAGCGGTGCCTCGTAACCCCACCCGATGCCCACCACCTCTACCCCGGGGGGAAGCGAAGCCGCGACATCGGAGGCCGCCGACCCCGCGCGCAAGCAGGCCACGGCACGGTCCCCTGATTCCGGATCGCCGGGCCCGAGGCGGGCCTCACCGATGAAGCCCCCCTTGCGCACCGCCACCTTGACCATCCGGTCGGAGACCTGAGGATACGAAATGAGGAACGCTCCATGGAGGGCACGCAGCATGGCAACTCGCCCACCGCGCAACCCTTCCTCGGCGGCGGCCGTGACGAACGAGCACAGCTCGCCCAAGGCCGTGACCTCCTCCGGCGTCTTCGTGAGCATCACCTCGGCCAACAACCTGGTGGCGTCGACGATCGTGCTTCCCGGCGCTGCCGCTTCGATGAGGGCGAAGCCGCCCGGCGACAGCGCGTCCGTGCCGATGCGGAGCCCCGCAGCTCCGTCGAGCCAGCGGGAGAGCTCGCTGACGAGCGTCTCGGGATTCCACATCATCCCGTGCACGTGGTCACCGCTCAGCTCGACCGCTCCGTCAGGATCCGCCGTCACGATGTGGGGCAGACCCGATGCGGGCACGAAAGCCACCGGGATCGGCCATCCGGGCATGTGCACACCGATCCGGGAATGACCGGCCGCGAACTGTCCCGCCGATTCCCCTCCCAGCAGCAGGGCGTCGAAACCTCCACGTTGCATGCCCGCCTGTAATCGCTCCAGATGCCCCATGAGACCCACTTTCGCGACGCCCCCACGGCGATGGACGCCGCTAAGAGATCGATAATTGTCATGATCTTGGCAGCGGGCCCTACCTGCGTCAAGTGTGGCCTCTCCCTCAACACCTCCATGCAAAAGTGGCAAGGAGCATCAGGCACGAACGCCCGCCGGTCGGGGACGACGCCGAGAACTAGGAGGCAGAAGTCCCGAGCGCCGAGCGCCGCAACTTGCCCGCCGCACTCCGCGGGAGCAGTTCGGTGAACTCGAAGGTCTTGGGGACCTTATAGGGGGCGACCCGCTGGCGGCAGTGCGCCCGCAGATCATCGGCCGTGGCCGTCGCCCCGCTGCGCAGCTGGACGATGGCGTGGACCCGGCTCCCCCACTCGGGGTCGGGAACGCCGACAACCGCACAATCGACGACGTCGTTGTGCTCGGACAACGCTGCTTCGACTTCGGCGGGGTAGACATTGGCCCCGCCCGTGATGATCATGTCGGTGCGCCGGTCAGCCAAATAGAGAAAACCGTCGTCGTCGAGCCATCCAAGGTCGCCGAGACTCGAGAAGCCCTCCGCGTTTCTCTTGGCCTGGACCTGTCCCGAGTATTCGAAGCTCGTCTCGGTCTGACCGACCCAGCGGAGATAGACCTCACCGACTTCACCCGCCGGGAGCTGGTTCCCGTCGTCATCGACGACCAATGCCTCGGTGTTGAAAGGATGACCGACCGTCCCGGGGTGCTCGAGCCACTGGACGCCGTTGGCCATCGCAATGCCGGCGTTCTCCGATGACCCGTAGGAGACAAAGAAGTGTGACGGCCCGACCAGCTCGATCCATTTGCGCGCCACCCATTCCGGCAACGGCGCGCCCCCGTGGAGCACGGATTCGAGTGACGAGAGATCTCGCTTTTCGACGTCGGGCTCGCGTGCCATGCGCTGGAACATGATGGTGACACCGCAGAACGTGTTGACCCGATGCCGCTCGATCAGCTGGAGGGCGAGATCAGCGACGAAGCGCTCCATGAGGATGATCTTCTGCGCCCCGAACAGCCCGAACTGCAGCACGTAGAACCCGTTGGCGTGGTAGAGCGGTGCCGGGACCAGTTGGACCTGCCCGTCGTGGTGTCCGAGGAACTGACCCGCTGCACCCTGGCTCTCTCCCGGAATCGACTCGCCCGGGCCACGCAGGACGATGATCTTCGGCGTCCCGGTCGATCCCGAGGTGGCGATCGCCTTGGCGGGACGCGGGACGCGATCGGGCACAGGCTCCGATGAGTAGTCCGAGGCGTCGAGCACCGAGCTGTGCAGAATGGGCGCGCTGGTCACACCTTCCCAGTCGCCGACCACGACGGTCGGGCGGGCGACCTCCAACACGCGCTCCCGTTCCCATTCGGGAAGGTCCCACCGCAACGGCAGGACGCATGCACCCGCCTTCCAGGCGCCGTACATGGCGACGACATGGGCCACGGAGTTCGGCAGGGCGGTGACCACCGTTGAGCCTTGGCCCACACCATGGTCCTCGAGGAGCCGGGTGACCCGATTTGAAGCCTCGTCGAGCTGTCGCCACGTGACGTCGTGCTCGGTGCCGCTCTGTTCGACGAAAATGAAGGCACTCGCTTCGGGACGTTCGGCCGCCATCTGTGAGAGCCGGCGGCCGTAGGAGATCGGTTCCACGTCGTTCATCGTCCAATCACCGCGGGCCCTATCGCGCGAATGCCGAGGTCGGCCACAAGCTGGCTGCGGGCTTCTCGATGAGTCCGAACCCGGCTGCCAGAGCATCTGCGTTCGCCTGCGCGTGCTCCGCCCGGTACGGCGGCAAGACCTCGAAGGCTGCTTCGGAGAGACGTGCCAGATCGACGAGGCCGGTGGCGGCGGCAAGGGCGCCCAGCGCGACCATCGAACCACCGCGACTATTCCCCATTTCGGTGGCGACTGCCGTTGCCTCGACCTCGATCACATCAGGCAGGCCGATCTCCCCTTTGAAGACCGATCGGTCGATCACGACGACCGAGCCGGGAACGAGTCGGTCCCGTACGCCGGGCCAGTACTCGTGATGCATCACGAGCGCCATGGACGCCCAGGCCACGGTCGGCGGCGAGCGCAGAGGATCGTCGCCGATGACGATTGTGGCATCAGTGTTCCCGCCGCGCATGAGACCCCCGTAGTCGCCGAACACCATCACCTCGAGGTCACACTTGACGGCAGCGACGGCCAGCGTGCGCGCGGCGAGTTGCACGCCCTGGCCACCGATTCCGGTCAGGAGAACGGCATGCTCCATTACGAGATAATTTCCCCGTGAAATGGGCCAACGAGCAAAATCTTCATCATTATGATTATAGCGCATGAGCACAGCCCAACGTGAAGTGGATCACCCCTTCAAACCCGAGCTGACCATTGAGGTCCAGGGAGGCGTGCACCTGATCACACTCGATCGCCCCGCCTCATTGAACGCGGTCGACACTCCGATGCATCAGGCTCTGTGCGGCGTTTGGCACTTCCTGGGCGACGATCCCTCCGTACGGGCGATAGTGGTCACCGGGCGCGGGCGCGCCTTCAGCGCGGGAGGAAACCTCGATCACATTGTCGACATCCAACGGGACCGGGTGCTGCGCCGCCAGGACATCGACGAGGCCCGCGCCATCATCGTCTCCCTGCTCGACTGCCCCGTCCCCGTCATTGCGGCGGTAAACGGACCCGCCGTCGGATTGGGCTGCAGCATCGCCGTCATGGCCGACATCGTGTACATGGCCGACTCCGCCTATTTGGCCGATCCTCATGTCGCCATCGGCCTTACCGCAGGCGACGGTGGGGCCGCCGTGTGGCCGGTGCTGACCAGCATGGTGCAGGCCAAGGAATTCCTCTTCACCGGAGATCGCATCCCGGCGAGCGAAGCAGTGCGAATCGGCCTGGCCACACGAACCTTTCCCGATGAGATGCTGCTCTCCTCGGCGTTGGCCATGGGCGCTCGCCTGGCCGAGCTGCCCCGCCAGGCTCTCGAGTCGACAAAGCGTGCCGTCAATATGCACCTGCGACGGGCAGCCCTCGACGTACTCGATTTCGCGCTGGCGGCCGAGTTCCATTCCTTTGACACCGAGGAGCACCAGGCAAAGGTCGCCCAGTTGCGCAGCAGAATGGGACGAGAGGCGGGTTGATGGGCGAGGCGCCGTTCAGTGCAGTCGCTGTGCTCGCCGAGGCCCTCTCGAATTGGCCCGACCACGAAGCAACCGTGGCGCGCAGCGGGCGCCTGACCTACCGTCAGCTCGACGAGCAGGCCGAACGGCATCTGCACGCGCTCATCGCGGCCGGCGTGCGCCCAGGCGACCGACTGGGCGTCTCGCTCGTCAATGACCTTCCTCTCGTCGCGCTCTTCCACGCCGGCATGCGGCTCGGTGTGGTCTGGGTCGGCGTGAATCGGGCCTTGGCACCCCCCGAGAAGGCATATCTCCTGGCCGACAGCCAGGCCGCCTTCTTTGTCGGCGACGACGCCATGGTCGCTGAGGTGCGGGGGGCGAAGGCCGAGCACGAGGTGAAGCGGTGCCTCACCGTCGATGGCTCGCCAGGCTCGGAGTGGTCAGCACTCCTCGCGGAAGAACCGTCCTGGACACCCCCGCTCCCCGATCCCCTGGCTCCCGCCGCAATTGCCTACACGAGCGGCACGACCGGATACCCGAAGGGGGCCGTGCATTCCCAGCACAACCTGATGGTCCCGGGAATGATGATCATTCGCGCCCGAGGCTTCGGCCACGAGCTGAGGAAGGCCGATTGCTTCCCGCTCACAATCCTGAACATGCAAGTCCTTTCCACCCTACTCGTGCCGCAGTGCGGCGGGACGGCCATCGTCATGGACCGCGTCGATCCGGTCGGGATCGCGGAATGGATCATGCAGGAACGCGCCACCGTATGGAACGGCGCTCCCGCCATGCTCTACGGCTTGGCCACCAACGACGACGTCGCGCCCGAGTCACTGCAGACGCTGCGCGACGTCTGGAGCGGTGGCAGCCATTGTCCGCAGGCCACCAAGGACCGCTTCACGAAGAAATTCGGCCTCCTGGCATCTTCGACCTACGGCCAGACCGAGGTCCCCACGCTCGTGGCGATCGTGCCCGTCGGGCAGGAGATCGATGCCGAGGCAAGTGGCCTCCCCCTGCCTCACCTCTCGCTGCACATTGTCGACGAGAACGACGAAGAGCTGCCGACCGGGACGTCAGGTGAGATCTGCCTCGGGCCCTCGCAGGATCCCGAGCTTTCTGCTCTCTATCACCTGATGCTGGGGTATTGGCACAACGAGGCGGCAAGCTCCCGCACCCTTCGTCACGGTGTGCTCCACACCGGCGACGTGGGGTTCGTCGACACGGACGGCTACCTCCATGTGCAGGATCGGCATCAGTCGTTGATCCTGCGGGGCGGCGCCAATGTGTACCCGGCCGAAGTCGAGCGCATCATCAACGAGTTCCCCGGCATCGCGGCCAGCTGCGCCGTGGGGGTGCCCGATGACCGCCTCGGCGCCCGAGTGGCCGCCGTGGTCGAGCTCGACGGTCCCGCACAGAGCGACGCCGACCTCGACGCCGAGGCGCTCCGCGCGTATGTCGCGCGAATCTGGCGCGCTACAAAGTGCCCGAGGCATTCCTCGTCCGCTCGTTGCCCCGCAATGCCATGGGCAAGGTGATCTTGGGCAAGGTGCAGCACATGGTCGAAGGACTCGACCTCGATGCGCCACAAGGCGCGGAGAGTTAGCGGCGGGACTGTCGTCGCATCGCCGCTGGAGCAATCAGTTCCTACAACGACCAGTCGTCGATGACCGTGAGGTCAGTGAACTCCGGCGCACCCTCGAAGATCTCCATCATCGTCGCCCGAGCCTCGGCGAGTCCTTCTTCTCGGCGCGGATCGTTCTCGCGTGCCCTAGCTTTCTCCTCGCTTTCGAAGACCACGAACATGATCACTCGGCTCGGGTCCTTCGAGTCCCGGGTTGCCGTCGCGTGCACGAGACCCGAACCGGGCTGTTCAGCTGCCTTCAACTGGGCGGTCAGCGTTGCGAGTTCGTCTTCCTTGCCCGACTTCAACTGCGACGTGATCATTTGTGCCCACATGCCGGCGACCTCCCCTAGGCGTAGGTGCCGCACACTAATCCTTCGGGGTCCGCGAGTGCCGGGGAGCGCGCCCATCGGTGTCTGGGCCCGGAGGAGATGGGTCAATGTTCCTGGCGCAGCGTGGGGACGTTCCTCCACAGTACGGTGGGGAACCGGTTGCACGGCTCACGAAAGGAGCAGCGGATGACGGGGGACGAGAACCTGCGCAATGCGGTCGGGCACGAGGTGACCCGGTTCATCCCGGTGCCGACATCTATCAGTGAACAGGCTCAGGGATTTCTCGGCATGGACATGTTCGGTGGCAGCGCTGAACGAATCGACCCGAGCGATGTCGCAGGTTGGCGGGCGAGAATCACGGCGACCGACGAGTTGCTCGTCGCGGTGATGGGCCCACAGGCGGAGCAACTCCCTTCATCCGTGCAGTCCAGATCGGTCGGCGGGGTGCCCGTCTTCGTGATCACGCCTGAAGGAGTGGACGAGAGCGACAACGCACCCATCTATTTGGACATCCACGGTGGGTCGCTGATCATGGGCAGCGGCAAAGCGTGTGAAGTGATGGCCCGAAAGACAGCGGCCCAAGTGCAGATGCAGACGTGGTCCGTCGATTATCGGATGCCCCCCGACCATCCCTACCCTGCCCCGTTGGACGATGTCCTCGCTGTCTACCGCGGTCTGCTCGACGTACGAGCACCCGAACGCATCGTGGTCGGCGGCGGCTCGGCGGGTGGGAACCTGGCGGCCGCATTGATGTTGCGGGCACGAGACGAGGGACTGCCCCTTCCCGTGGCACTCATCCTCCTGACGCCGGAAGTGGATCTGACCGAATCGGGCGATTCGTTCCAGACAAATCTGGGCATCGATTGCGTCCTGACCGCGAGTCTGGCCGATTCCATCGCCCTGTACGCCGGGGACCACGATCTCCGACACCCTTATCTCTCGCCGCTGTTCGGCGACCTGACCCTCCCTTTCCCACCGACCTTCCTCCAGGCCGGAACGCGAGACCTGTTCTTGTCCAACGCCGTGCGGATGCACCGCAAACTCCGCGCCGGTGGGGTCGAAGCCGAACTGCACGTCTTCGAGGCCATGCCCCACGGTGGATTCTTCGGTGCCCCCGAAGACGACGAACTGACTGACGAGATCCGTCGCTTCCTGGCCATCCATGTCAAAGACTGACGGCCTTCGCTTCTGGAGGGCAACGGTTCGAGGCCACCGACCGCGGTGACACGGCCACGTGCCGCTAATTGGTCTCGTTGAAGTGCAGTCACCACACTCTCGGCAGACGACTTCCCAACGGTGCGGATCTGTTCCACCGGATGCCCAACCTCCAGCGTCGTTCCTCTTCCAGTCGGTTTGCAGCGGACGGGCGTACGGGTGGTGTCCGGGAATGGGAGGAAGGGCTGAATTGTCATGCTGCCGGGGGAGCCACGTCCCACCAGGGATCATGAGGTTCCTGGCCTCGTCTTCAAAACTCACCCGGTGTCACCACCTCATCTTGAGACCCGCGCGGCAGTTCAACGCGTCGTGCGGCCGACCGGGCAACCCGGGCGCTACCTATAGCCCGTACCGGCTCCGCGTGACAGTACACGCCGGTTGCGGATGGAAGCCGGGGCGGCACCGAGTGGCGGGTAGGCGTCCCCGCGGTCAGGGGGTAGGCCTTCGGTCGAAGTCCAAGCGCCCGGTGCCGCGCCCTGGGTACCCCCATGCCGTGCAGATCGCTTCTTTGGAGATCGTGATCCTCGTGAGCCCCTCGTCTTCCTGCGGCGACGCCGTTCCTGGGGTTTCCCGCCGGTTGCCCGGGCCGATCGCGGCGGCGCCTCCGGGCGCGGTACCAGGGCGTCGCCGTTCGGCTATCTTCCTCGACAAGAGCCAACCGCCCTCCGAATTGTGTGCCTCAAGCCTGGCCAGGGAGGCTCCTCCCCTTCAGAAAGACGTGTGCGTGAGAAAGCTGAGCCTGAAATTCGCCATCGCCTGCATTGGCACAGCAACTGTTGGCGCCGTCTTCGTGGCAGCGGTCGTGGTCCCTCCTGCGGCCGGCGCGTCCTCGGCAGCCAAACCATCGACCAGCGTGCTCGTTCCCGAATCTGCCGCCAAGGGGGCAGGCTTCACGAAGGTGGTCAATGCTCCCTTCGTCTCGACGACCACCAACGTCACCGGCTGCCCTGACGGCGCCCAGGAGGAATTTGCGAGCAAATCCGGGGCACTCAGCCTCACTTCTGAGGTCCTCTACTGCATGTCAACGGCGGATGCGAAGAAGCTCTTGCAGGGTCTGGCATCCTCCGACCAGGTGCAAGCCGGTCTCAGTCCTCCGAAGACTCTGGGATCCACCGCCATCGCACGAGTCACAGCGGATTCGACGTACCTCATCGCTTGGCGCCGCGGCACTGCTGTCGAAGTTACCGGATTGTCCACGAGCCAGCCGTCGAGTTCCACCACGAGTACGACGGCGAGCGCGCCGGCTCCGCTGAGTACACGGAACAAGCAGGTACTCGCAGCCGCAGCAACACAACAGAACTCGAGATTCGTGAGCCTCACGATCGTCTCGGGAACGAAGGGATCGTCGGCCAACACCAAAGCACAGGCTGCCGCAGACGCGGCTTCGGTGGCCGCCGGCTGCCCGAAGAGCCCTTCCACGGCGCTGACGAAGTCAACCTGGACCAGCGCCCCGTCGAACACCATCGATCCCACCAAGACCTACACGGCTACCGTGAAGACCGACGTGGGCACTTTCGCCATCACGCTTGATGCGAAGCATGCCCCGCAAACCGTCAACAACTTCGTCTTCTTGGCCCAGAAGCACTTCTTCGACTGCGTGATCTTCCTTCGGGTGATCCCGTCGTTCGTCGATCAGACGGGGGACCCTTCGGGGAGCGGGAGCGGTGGACCCGGATACTCGATCCCCGACGAACTGCCGGCGAAGACGTCGAACCCCGCCCACCAGTACCCTCTCGGATCGGTGGCCATGGCAAACACGGGCCAACCACACAGCGGAGGGAGCCAGTTCTTCATCGTCGCCGGGGCGGAGGGCGAATCACTGCCCAACACGTACTCCCTGTTCGGTCACGTCACCTCAGGGATCAGCGTTGTGAAGAAGATCAACGCGCAGGGAAGCGCCTCGGGTGTCCCTCCTGACGTCACGCACCGGATGCTGAAAGTCACCATCACGTCGTCCTGAGAGCGGCGTCCTTCGAACGTTCGTGGGTCAGTAGGCCCCCTGCGCCTCGAAGATCCTGCGCGGGTTGCCCGTCATCATCCGCGACACCTGCTCTTCGGTGATCCCCTTGGCCAGCATGGCCGGCACCACCTCATCGGTGACGTGCGTCTGCACCCATTCCTTCAGTTCGTTCCCGAAAGCCTGGGGCTCCCAGTCGCTGTAGCACGTGACGTCGTGTGAAAGCACGATGCGGTCGCTGTACCCCTCCGCACAGAGCGCGGCGAGCGTGGAGATCCGCACGTCCATCTCGGGCAGTCCCATGTCGGGGAGATAGAGGCCGAAACGGTCTGCGCCAATGGTCGAGCCGGCGTCGAGCAGCGCACGCAGGTAGTCCAGGTCGGTGGAGTCACCGCTGTGACCGATGATGACACGTGACAGGTCGACGCCCTCTTCGGTGAAGATCCGCTGCTGCTCGAGCCCGTTGCCGCGTTTCGACGACGGTGTGGGTGGTGATCGGCACGCCGGTCTCACGATGGGCCCGGGCCACCGCCCGCAGAATGCGTTCCACATTTGGCGTCACCCCGGCGCGGTCAGTCGCTGTCTTGATGACCCCCGCCTTCACGCCACTGCCCGCGATGCCTTCGGTGATGTCCCGGATGAACATGTCGGTGAGGATGTCCTCGACCTTGCCGTCGACCTCACGCGCCGGATGCCCGTAGAGAAAGAAGAACGGAAGATGGTCGTAGGTGTAGATACCCGTGGCCACGATGAGATTGATATCGACCTGGTCGTTGATCCGTCGCACCGCATCGATGTCGCGGCCGTGTCCCAGCGCGGTGCAGTCGACGATCGTGTCGATACCGTGGTCTTTCACCTCACGCAATGTACCGACGACCGAACTGACCACATGGTCCTTGCCACCGATCCAACTGAGGTCCGGGTACTCCTTCTCGATCTCCGGCGTGATGTTGATGATGTGCTCGTGCATGAGCGTCTGACCGAGTGTGTCGGTGTCGACCTCTCCGCGCACGGTGGAAACCTTGGGCATCCTTCTCCCCTCTCTGGCTAGCTGACGACCATCGGGACCGTCCGCCAACCCCATTGGAAGCTCGAGGGCGGGCGAACAGCGTGCTCGATGTCGATCTCGTAGTCCGGGACTCGGGCCAGTAGCTCTTCGAGCAGGATTCGACCCTCCAGACGAGCCACGTGATTGCCGATGCAAAAGCCCTGACCCTGGCCAAAGGCCAGATGCCGCTTCACTGCTCGGTCCCATATGAATCGGTCGGGATCCTCGAACTCCCGCTCATCTCGGTTCCCCGACATGAGGAGCGGAAAGATGCGGTGTCCGACGCTGAGCTCCTTCCCGGCAATGACGATGGGCTTCTTGACCTGCCTCGTGAACCACTGCGCCGGCGCGCAGAACCGCAACATCTCCTCGAATGCGGTGGCGCAGTTGGCGGGATCGGCCGCAACCTCCCGGCGTTGGTCCGGATCGCGCCACAGTTCCATCAGGCCGTGGGCCACGACCTTCGGCAGCGTCTCCGCACCACCAAAGAGGATGGTGGCCAGTACCGATCCGCTGATCTCCTCGTCCGTGAGGGCCCTTCCGTTCAGGCGAAAGTCCAACAACCCGTCGATCAGCGGATAGCGCCCGTCCGCCCCCGCGGCCCGCCGGCGCCGGACCACGTCGGTCACCAGATCGGTGAGCTGCCCGTAGGCCACTCCCTGGGCCGCCACGTCCTGGACACTCGGGTCACAGACCAGTACCGCGTCGCGCACCATCTCGGCATCGGACAGCGGGATGCCGAACAAATGGCACATCGTCGCGGCGGCGACGATGCCGCCGTACTCGCGGGTCACGTTGAACCGACCCCGTGGGATGAGCTCGTCCAGTCTGGCCCGGGCCATGGCGCGTATCAGCTCTTCGAGGCGCTGCACGGCGTTGCGCCGGAGCGGTGGGCCCACGGCCTGTCGTAGATCCTCGTGCACCGGTGACTCGGTGTAGGAGAGAACCGTGAGTGGGTCGTAACTCGCCTCGGGCACCACGCCGCCGTTCGACACGACGAGTTGTTCCCGGAACATCATGGTGCCTTCGGTGGAGGTGATATGACCCTCCGTGTCGTTGAGGATCGTCCATACGTCCTCGAACCGCGAAATGGCCCAAGCCTCGTACTCCTCGATGAAATAGGCCGGGAACTCGTCGCGCAGGATCTTGTAGAACGGGAGAGGGTCGGCCATCACCTCCGGTGCGAACGGGTCGTAGCGGAAGTCGACCGAAACCGACGTCATGTCGAACCCTCGGCGATCGCCAGCGCACGCTTAGGGCACGAACGCACGGCCTCTTCCACTTGGGCCCAGTGCTCACGGGGTGGCTCGTAGTTGAGGACGATCAGGTTGTCGTCACTGTCCAGCTCGAAGACATCCGGCGCGTCGATCACACACTGGCCATTGCCCTCACAACGTGCGAAGTCCACTTCAATTCTCATCGCTCTTCTCCTCCCGTTTGCCCCGTGCCTCCGCTCACTGCGGGCCGCCGAACCGCTCGACATGCCGGGTCCACGCCGACGGATTGATCACGTGGCGCGGACGCTGGCCCCGAAGCGCCTCGAGAAGGAGCTTCACCGGCGTGACGGACGAGGCACGGAAGACCTCCGATGCGTTCCCACCCAGATGCGGCGTCAGGATCACATTGTCGAGATCAAAGAGAGGATGCCCCGGAGGCAGCGGTTCGGGTTCGGTGACGTCCAGTGCCGCCCCGGCGATGGTGCGCTCTCGCAGTGCCGCCAGCAGCGCGTCGGGATCGACCACCCCGCCGCGGGCCGTGTTGACGAGAAAGGCCGAGTCCTTCATGGTCGCCAGCTCCTTGGCCCCGATCAGAGCTGCTGTCTCCGTGTTGAAGGGGGTATTGATCGAGACATAATCCCCCACGGCCAAGGCCTCGTGGAGATCGTCCACGAGGGTGACGCCCTGTCGCTCGGCCTCGATCGAATCGAAGAAGGGATCGAACGCCACCACCTGCATCCCGAAGCCCTGGCGACAGATCTGGGCGATGGTGCGCCCGATGAACCCGAAGCCGATGATGGTGAGCGTCTTTCCGCCGAGCAGTGAGAGCCTGGGCGGCGTCTGCATCACCCGTAACGCATCGACCTTCTTCGTCTCGTGGGCCAGGCGATCGGTGTCGGCGATCCTTCGGCACAACGCCAACATCAGTCCCACGGCATGTTCGGCCACCGCCGGTGCATTCGCTCCGACCGCGTTGATCACCAGGATCCCGAGTTCGGTCGCAGCGCCGACGTCGATCTTGTCAGTGCCGGCCGCACTGATGAAGACGACCTCGAGGAGGGCCGCCCGCCCCAGCATGTCCGCGGTCACCGGAAGATGCCCACCCGGACCCATGGCGTGTACTGCGTGGACCTCGCCGAGATACCGGTCCAATGCGGCCTTCACCGCTGCGTCCCGTTGTGCGAAGCGATCGGTGCCGCCGAGTCCAATGGCACGCTCCGCGTCGTCGAGGCCATAGATCACTTCAATGTCGTCGGCGTTCTGCAGCAGCGCGTCGGCGTCGGGATGGAGCAAAAAGGTGGGGATGAGGACCTTCTTGCGCACGGTCACGCACCCTTGCCGTTCGTCGTCGACATCGTTCTGAGCTCCTTGAGGACGGCGGCGTCCGTCGCAATGCCCGCCCGTATGTAGCCGACGTCGGCCCCGAGTGAGACGAACTTCACCCCCCGTCGCACCAGGTCCTTGGCGTGATCAGCACCGGAACTGACCGTCCCCACGAACACACCCGCCTTGTCCGCCGCGACCACGATCTTGTCGATGGCCGCGAGCACATCGGGGTGCCGTCCGGTCCAGTCGAGCGGCAATCCGAGGCTGAGGCCCAGATCGACCGGACCGACGAACAAGCCGTCCACGCCCGGCACGGCGGCGATCTCGTCGACACGCTCCAACGCCTCCGCTGTTTCGATCATGACCAGCAGGACGACATCTTCGTTGGCCGCCGCCGTCGAAACGAACCCACCCCGCGTCGGCCCCATGGAGCGGATGCCTTGCGGTGGGTAGCGCAATGCGGCCGCTGCGAGCGCCGCCTCCTCGGGTGTGTTGACCATGGGCACGATGACACCGGCCGCGCCCACGTCGAGCGCCCGCATGATCGTCGCCGCATCCGTCCAGGGGATCCGGATGACCGCTGACGTGGTCCCGATGGCAAGCGCCTGGAGCACCCGCACCAGGTCCGCGTTGGTCACGCTGCCGTGTTGGGTGTCGACGATGACCCAGTCGAAGCCCGCCCCTCCCATGAGCTCAGCCGAAACGCCGTCGGCCAGGGTCGACCAGGCACCGATTGACGGACCTCCCTCCGCCAGTGCCGCACGAATGCCGTTCATGATGGCTACTCCCCCTCCAACGTGATGACTTCGGCCGGGCAGGCACGCACGGCCTCGCGTACCCGCGCATGGAGATCAGGCGGAGGCGACCCGTCCAACAGGATGACGACACCGCCCTCGTCCTGGGAGAACACCTCAGGGCAGGCGATCACGCACGCACCACTTCCGATGCATTTGTCGGCATTTATCTCTACCAGCATTTGAGCCTCTCCTCGTTGTCCGCGACGTGGGCCGACACGACGATCACCCGTAGGGTGTGCTCGCCGTGCCTGCGGCCCCCGCCGCACCTGCGCCCTGACGGGCGGTCTCGAGCTCCTGGGCCGCGATGGTCGCCAGCATCACCGAATCGGCGCCGAGTGAGACGAGCCGGCTCCCGCGACCCACCCACCGCAGGGCATCGGTCGCGTTCAACGAATGTCCACCCATGACCCGTCCGAACTCGTCACAGGCCGCCTTGATCCGCGCGACCGGCTCTTTCAGTTGATCGGTGGAGAACGCCAACATCGGGTCGAGGCCCAAGCCGATCGAGAGGTCGGCCGGGCCGATGTACACGCCCTCGATCCCGTCCACCGCACAGATGTCGCGGACGTTGTCCAGCCCCTGCGCCGTCTCGATCATCACGAACATGCTCACCCGCTGTTGGAGAGCGCCCAGGTCCAGTCCGAGATCGCCGCGGAACGGACCGAAGCTCCGCACGCCGTCGGGCGGGTACCGGCAGGCCGAGACCGCCGCCCTCGCTTCCTCGGCCGTGCTCACCATGGGCACGATGATCCCGTCGGCGCCCGAGTCGAGCAGGCGCCCGATGAGCGCCGGGTCATTCTTGGAGACGCGCACGATCACTCCGAACGGAGCAGCGACCAGGCGCCGCACGAGGACGGCCGCTTGCGCCTCGCTCACTGCTGAATGTTGTGTGTCGATGCCCACGTAGTCGTAGCCGAGACGCCCGAACATCGAAATGTTCGCCTCCGATTCCGTGGTGACCCACCCGCCGAACGCCGGCTGGTCGGCGCTCCATCTCGCTGCCAGCGCAGCATGTGGCATCTCTCTATCCCCCCGCCCGGGCCTCGAGGCCCGTCATGTGACCCGAGTAGAACTCATCGCGTACAACCTGTTGCGCCGGGATCAGCCAGGACTCGTCCAAGTCCTCGAGCCGTTCGACCCCCATGAGGGTCATGGTGCGCGCCACCTCTTCCCTGAGGATGTCGAGGATGTGCGCCACGCCGGCCGGACCACGGGCGCCGAGGCCGTAGAGGTACGGGCGACCGATGCATACCGCCTTCGCACCCAGGCACAACGCCTTGACGATGTCGCTTCCCCGCCGTATCCCCCCATCGATCAGGATCTCGCCCTGGCCGTCGAGCCGTCGGGCGATGGCCGGGAGCGCATCGAGCGTCGCCACCGCGCCGTCGAGCTGGCGACCGCCGTGGTTCGACACCACGACCCCGGTCGCTCCCAAGTCGATGGCCCGCGCCGCGTCCTCGGCGTCGAGCACCCCTTTGATGTAGACCGGCCCGTCCCATTGCTCGCGCATCCAGGCGAAGTCATCCCAGACGAGTTCGGGCCGCATCCACTTGTACTGCGCCTGAACCGAGCGCACCGCAGCCCGCGCCCCACCTTCGTCAACCAGGTTGCGGGCCGACATCCTCTGGTAGCGCAAGAATCCGTACCACCACTTGGGCCGGATCGCCGCGCTGGCGATACGGGCCGGGGTCAGCACGGGCGGCGTCCCCATCCCGCGCTTCCGCTCGCTCTCCCGGTTTCCGTGGATCGGGACGTCGACCGTCACGAACAGCGCCCCGAAGCCGGACCGCTTCGCCCGATCGAGGAATGACTCCGTCAAGGCCCGGGCACCGGTGGCCTCGTCGGCCCATGGGTAGAGCTGGTAGAAGTGGTCTTCCCTGGTGGCCGCCCCCACCTCTTCGATCGAATAGGTGGAAGCCGTGCTCAGGATGGCCCGGGTTCCGACACCTTCCGCCGCCTGCGCCGCACCGACCTCGCCCGTCCAATGCGAGATCCCGGTCAGACCGGTCGGTGCCAACAGGATCGGCATCGAGAGTGGGACGCCGGCTACTTCGACGCTGAGGTCCTTCGCATCCTTCCCCGTCAAGACCTTCGTGCGCAGGCACCATCTCTCGAATGCCTCGCGGTTTGCCTTGAGGGTCCCGAGATCCTCCGCGCCGCTGTCGACATAGGCCCACACCATGCTCGGCACGGCGCGCTTGGCCAGTTGCCGGTAGTCCTCGACGGTGATCGGCCCGGCGCGCGAGGTGAGCTTGTACTGGAAAACGGTCACGGCCGGCCCTTCCCGGTCAGCACGGACCTGTTCATTTCATGGCGAGCGGGCTGACCGGAGAGCCGACTCCACCGACCACACGCAAGGGGGGTGCAGCCAAGAAGAACTCCCAGACGCCATCGGAGGCGCAGTCCTCGGCCAACCCTTCGAGGTCGAGGATCTCACCCAACATCATTCCGAGGTCACGGATGAGAACGCAGTGCAGGGGCAACACACCGGTGCCCTCCGCCGAGGGCTGGACTTCGATGCACCAGTTGTCCGACACGACCGCCGCGATCTCCTTGTCATGGAGCCACTCGGCACAGGCCAGCCCGAGCCCGGGGTTGCCCGCCATCCAATTCCCCCAACCGTCGACCAAGGCCTTGCGCCGCCAACCGGTGCGTACCGCGAGGATGTCACCCGACGAGACCTCGACACCTTGCGCCGCGAGGACCGCGTCCAGCTCGTCGGGCTCGATCCCCTCCCCGGGCTGCATCCACTCGACGCCCCTGGCCCGCGCCACGTCCACCAGCACACCTCGACCGACGATGCCCGGCAAGGCGTTGTCGATCGCATTGCGCGACGCTCCTCCTAAGGCCATGACCGAGTGCACCGAGACGTTGTTGTAGAAGACGTCGTCGTAGCCGACGTGAGCCAGGCTGTCCCACTGTGTCGCACCCTGCAGGGGCATGGAGATGAAGTCGTCCGAGATGTTGATGCCGCCGCTGAGATGCAGATCGTCCGTCGGCATGACCGTCATGAAGTGCAGCGGATTGATCCGGCCGCCCAGGCCGGTCTGCGGACCGTCCGCACCGATCGGGATGCTGAGCTCGAAGACCTTCCCGGTGCGCACGCAGCGGGTCGCCTCGACGATCCGCTCCGGGGTGATGAAGTTCAGCGTCCCCCGCTGGTCCTCTGCGCCCCACCTCCCCCAGTTGGAGAGACGGTCCCCGATGACCTTGAAGTTGTCCACTCAGCTCCCTCGACGTTAATGTGCAAAGTTAGTAATCACAAGGTAAGCAGTCAAGCGGCGAGATACACCGCAGCCGGGCCCCGCAGCTGGTAGTTGGGCCCGTAGTCCACCTCCCCCACGACCTCGAAGTCAGGCAGCAGATCAAGCAGACGATCGAGCCAGACTTGGACCTCGAGCCGGGCCAGGTTGAGGCCGATGCAGCTGTGGAGCCCGAAGCCGAAGCCGAGGTGCTGGCGGGGCGGCCGCGTGATGTCGAACGCCGAGGGGTTGTCCCATCGGTCCGGGTCGCGATTCCCTGCTCCCTGTATTGGCATGACCACCGCTCCGGGCGGGAGCCGGACGCCGGCCAGCTCGACCTCGACGCTGACGTCGCGGTCGATGAACTGCGTGATCGTCTGCCAACGATGCACCTCTTCGATGGCAGGAAGCACGAGGGATCGGTCCTGGGCCAACAGCCGGCGCTGGTCGGGGTGGGCGGCCAAGGAGACGAGCGTGTGCGCCATCAGTTTGGCGGTGGTCTCGTTGCCGGCGAACACCAGCTGCGTGTTGCTGGCGATGATCTCCTTCTCGCTCATTGCCGTCTGGGCGAATGGAGCCGCCACCATCTTCCCTATGAGATCGTCGCTCGGGTTCTGCCGGCGCTCGTTCACCTGCTCCGCGATGTAGGCGTTGAGCTCGGCCGTGGCCTGGCGGCCGGCCATGACCGTCTCCATACCCTTTTCGGTCGGGTCGAGTGCTCCCTCGGTCGTTGCACCCATGGCATCACTCCAGGCGCTGAACTGCGCGAACATCGCCGTGTCGATCCCGAGCATGTTGGCGATGACCAGTGTCGGGATACTGCGGGTGAGCTCGGCCACCGCTTCGACCGTCTCGCCCGAACGAAGGCGATCGACGAAGGGGTCGAGCTGATCGGCCACGACACGCTCGACCAGCTCGCGGCGGCTTTCGAGATTTCCGCGCTGGAAATCCTCGGCCCAGATGCCGCGCATGGCGTTGTGACGCTCGGGCTCGTCGATGGTCTCCATGGTGGTGCCGCCGAAGAAGTCGACGAACGCGTCGCTCGCTCCCTGCGCGTAGTGGCCGCTGTCGCCCAGGACGCGTGAGACGAGCGGGTACGCCGTCACCATCCAACGGTCCAGGAGCTCGTTGTACACGATCGGACCGGCACGTCGAATCTCCTCGAGCGTCGGGTACGGGTCCTGATTGAACCCGTCCTCGTGGAAACTGGCATTCACGACGGGCGTCGTGTCCGAGCTCTTCATCTGATTCCCCTTGGCGAGACGGTCGACGCTATTTGATGTAGCCACCGAGTGGCGTGTTGACGATGGCACCGATGGGGCCGACCACTTCGAGCAGTTCGGGGCTCGGCGCACCCAACAACGTGAAGCGGACAGGCGTCACGAGGGCCATGAAGCGAGCGGCGAACTTCTCACCGAAGTTCTTCATGTGCTCGAGCGCGGCGTTGGAGTCGTCATAGCGTTCGTACACGCTGATCGAGGTATCCGTGGCAAAGATCTGATAGGCGCGCGATCCGGGCTCCGCCTTTTTGGTCTCCTCGACCATCTCGGGGATGAGCGCCTCGAGCGCTCCCCGGTTCTCCGGCTTCACCTCGAGCTCGAAGAGCCAGGCAACTTCATTCTCAGTGGACATGGACATACTCCTTCTGTTCAGGCGTCGAGTTTGTAGATGCGAGCGGCCGTGTCGTGCAGAACCTTCCGGCGAATCTCGTCGGGAAGCTGGGCCAGGTTGTTGGCGATGGTTGTCTTGGCATCCGTGGCCGCACTGCCCGGGCCGGGCGACAAGCTTGTCGGGTGGGGGTAGTCGGATTCGAACATAACATTGTCCGGCAGGAGATCGATGAGACGATCCACGTTCTTCTCGAACCAGAACGTGGCGTACACCTGGCGCTTGAAGTAGTCGCTCGGCAGCGGCATTCCCTGGCGTGTACTCGAAGCCCGATTGTTCTTGTACATCCAGTCCATGGCTTCGAGCAGGTAGGGGACGTAGCCGAAGCCGCTCTCGACCGAGACGAAGTTCAGGCGGGGGAAGCGTTCGCAGATGCCCCCCATGCACAGATCCGTGATGACCGCGGCGTTACCCAGAAAGAAGAGCACCGACATTTGGGCGAAGGAGGCATCGTCTGGGACCGACGCCCATTCGTGCAGCTCCGCCTCCGTCGTGTTGCCGAAGCCGATATGGAAGGAAACCGGCGTCTCGAGATCCTGAGCCAGGTTCATCAACGGGTCCCAGTGCGTGTCGCGCAGTGCGGGCAATCCCACCTTCTCGAAGTCGTGTCCCCAGTTGAAGCCCCGGAAGCCGAGGCTGGCACAACGACGCAGTTCGGCCACCGACGCCTCGACATCCCAGAACGGGAGGAACGCGAGGGGGATGAGGCGCTTGGGGTCTGCGCTGCACCATTCGACCTGGAAGTCGTTGAACGCGCGCACGCAGGCCAACCCCAGGTCGCGTTCGAGCTCCATGAAGGCGAAGCCGAAGAAGCCGAGGAGGTTGGGGTACAGGATCTGCGCCTCGATGCCATGGGCGTCCATGACCTTCAACCGCGCCGCGGCATTCCACCCCCCGGGATCGGCTTCCTCGAAGCTGGCCGGCGTCGACGGATAGAACTCCTTCCATCCGGCATGGGCCTGGTCCTGTACCCCGAGCAGCGTGTGGCGACCGACGTGCCAGCGATCTCGCTGGCGCTGTGCGTCCCACTCGACATGGGGAACGTCGTCCTTGAACCGGCGCGGCATCCGGCTGGTCCACAAGTCGGGAGGCTCCGTGACGTGCGTGTCGACATCGATCACCGCAATCGGTTCGGTCACGCCTGCCACCCCCATTTCACGCTTCTGCGGCCGTCTGCTGACGAACGCCTCTCCGGCCTTGCGGCGACGCGCCCCGTCGACTTGTCGCCGAAAGGACCACGGCAGCCACCCCCGGCACGACGCCGCCGTTCCATCTTGGTGGACTATCTCTATCTTTGCAACAGGAGCCGACCACCCGGCCTGCTACAGCGACTCTCCCCCGTCGATGAAGATCTCCTGGCCGGTGACGAAGGCCGCCGCATCACTGACCAGGTAGAGCGCCAGGGCACCCAGCTCGGAGAACGCGCCATCACGGTGCATGGGGATCCGCTTCATCATCCATTCCCTCGACTTGGGGATCTCGTGCAGGTCGGCGGACATTGTGGTGTGGAACTGCCCGGGTGCGATCGAGTTGACCGTGACCTGATAGCCCGCCCATTCGTGGGCGAGGCTGCGGGTGAATGCCGCCAGGGCCCCCTTGGCCATTTCGTAGGGCGCGCAAAACGGCACGACACCGCGAGCGCGCGGCACTCGTGATATTCAGGACGCGGCCCCATCGATTCTCGAGCATTCCGGGCACCAGCTCGCGGAGCGCGAAGAAGCTGGCACTCACGTGCGTGTTGAGCGTGCCGAACCACTCCTCATCGCTCACCGGTCCCGGACTCGTCCACTTGCCCTGCATGGTGGAGCCGGGGAGGGGCACCAGGGGCTTGTAGATGAGATTCCCGGCGTTGTTCACCAGAATGTCGACGCGGCCGAACTCGTCCAGCGCTGCCGACGCCATCGACCGCGCCTGGCGCGGATCGCTCACGTCGGCCACGAGCCCCAATCCACTGGCTCCCAGCGCTGCGATCTCCTTCTGGACGGCGCCCACCTGATCCGCACTACGCGAGGCCACGACGACGTTCGCACCGGCGCGCGCGAAGACCAGTGCGAGCACCCGTCCTATTCCGCGCCCCCCACCGGTGATCAGTGCCGTCCGTCCATCGAGTCGCGTGGTCGGGACGACGAGCGATTCCGGCGTCGATTCTTCGATCATTCCCGCAGTGTCAATCTGGGCCGTCCACGTCTGCGGCCCGCAAAGGGAAGAGCGTGGCAAAGCCGCCGGCGGTGATGCTGTCGAACAAGATGTCCGACAATGCGTCGGAGTCGACCGGGAGCCGTATTGCCGGCTGCACGTGGCGAACAAGGAATGAGATGTCGTACTCGTCGCACATTCCGGCTGCGCCATGGAGTTGTTGGGCCAGGCGCAAGACGGGCTGGGCTACTTCTTGGGCCTGCAGGCGGGCCGCCAGCGCGTCGCTGCGCGCATGGTGCGGATCGGTGGACAACCGCCAAAGGCTGAAACGGATGAACTCACGCAGTCCGTCGACGGCCACGGTGGCGTCGGCGACCTGGAAGCGGACCGACTGCAGATCGGAGAGCGGCCGGCCGAACTGGACCCTGCCCTTCACATGATCCACGGCCAGTTCCAGGGCGTACTCGCTCACCCCCAGCAGGTACGAGGCCCACAGGACACACAGCAACTCGATCTCACCTGCCGGGCTCGGTCCGGATTCTCCCTGGCCCGTCATGTTCGTGATGAACGGGGCCAGCCGACTGTCGAGGCGTGCCGTGGCGGGCGCCGCTTCACATGCCGTACCTCCGAGGTCGTGGAGCACCCACCGCGCAAAGACATCTCCGTGGTCGACCCGGAGCGGGCTCGACGAGGCGAAGGCCACGGGTATGCCGTCCTCGGGCCGGGCCGCCACGTAGGCCACGACAGGGAAAGGAACGATGGAGCGACCGGCGACGCGCACCAACTCCGCCGCCATGATGGACGAGTCGAGATCGGCGCGCGGGTCCAGGTCAGGCACACCGAGCGCGTCGAGGACACCTTTGATCTCCTGCATTCGCAGCGCGGGATCGACTTCGGCCCGTCGCGCCAGCTCGAGCCCGCCGGCGTCGGCGAAGGCCCGCTCGGCCGCGTCGGCGAATTGCTCCGCTACCTCAGGAAGCGCGAGGTCCACTGGCCCTTCCCAACACAGAGCGGGCGACGGTCTCGCGCTGGACCTCGATAGCTCCCGCCGCCACGGTCGAGGCCTGGGCGTAGCGCCAGTGATCCTCCATGGCGCCGTAGAACGGCGCATCGGCTCCCGCCCCTTCGAGCGTGCGGTGACCCAGCACCTGCATCAGCGTCTCGGCCACCTCCTGATCGCACTGGGTGACAGCGACCCGGGCCACGCTGGCCAGGGTGTTCGAGTTGGCATCTCCCCGCACCTGGGCCGCGACACAGCGATACGCCAAGAGCCGGGCGGTGCGCACCTTGATCAGCGCCTTGTTCCAGCGCGAGCGGAGCGCGGGCGGGACGGTGTCCCACTCCCCTTCGAGCGAGCGTGACAACAACGACAACAACCGGTCACACCGGGCGTAGCGGGCGATGCCCACGCGCTCATAGGACAGCGTGCGGCGAATCACCTTGGACCCTCCACCGATCCCGCCCAAGATCTCATCGGAGGATGCCCACACGTTGTCGAAGAAGCACTCGTTCAGGTGGTGTGGCCCGAGCATGGACTTGATGGGGCGCACCTCGATCCCCTCGCGGTCCATGGGTATCAGGAAGATGGTGATACCACCCGCCTCATCGCCGGCTTCGGGCACCCGGGCGGCCAAGAAGCAATAGCCCGCCATCTCCGCATACGAGGTCCAGATCTTTTGGCCCGAGATGCGCCAGCCGTCGCCATCCCGGACGGCACGGGTGGAAAGGGCGAAGAGGTCAGAGCCGGCGTCCGGCTCGCTGAAACCTTGACACCAGATGCGCTCTCCAGCGGCGATCGGTGGCAGGTGGACGGCCTTCTGATGGTCCGTCCCGAATTCCATGATCGACGGGCCTACCCAATTGAGCCCCATGTACTGGGCGCCCCGCGGCTCGTGATGGGCCCACATCTCTTCTCGCACGACGGTCTGGTCCCACAGCGAGCCGTCCTGGCCGCCGAACTCTTCGGGCCACGACAAGGTCAACAGCCCCTTGGCCGCCAATTCCTTGCAGAAACGCTGGGTGATCGCCAGGTCCTCGGGATCATCGGTGAACGCGCCCAAGAACCCGGGGGGGATCCGCTCATTGATCAATTCCCGCAGGATGGACCGAAGCTGATTACCTTCCTCGCCGAACTCGTAGTCCAAGGCATTTCCTCTTACTCAGTCGAATTTCGCTTCCCACCAACACCGTCGACGATACGTACCCCACACCTCGTTCATCCGAAGTTATAAGTTTAATGATAGCATCATTAAAGACCGGAGCAAGCGGTTGCAACGCGGCCGATCAGGGGCTTCGTAAGGCCGTCAGACGGTGAGTTCCTGACCGCTCCCGCTTTGCCTCCCGGCGACCCCCCTCGCCGCGCCTCCCTCGCCACCCCAAAGATGGCGCGTGCTTATAATAGTTATAGACACACCAAAGGGTGCAATCTGCCCCTTTGGTGATGCTGGTGACGCCGTAAGGGGGATGCGTGAAGATCGAGATCCTCGCCTGTGGCCTCTGCGCCCAACGCCGGTGACCATCCTCGTCAGCCGGATTCTGCAACGCGCCGCCGCGCTCTCCCCTCGTAGCATCGCCGCCACTCTGGACCAGGCATCGGTCACGTTTGCCGATGTCGAGGACGGCACGCACCGCGTCGCCCATGTCCTGCTCGGCCTGGGTCTGGCCCCGAGCGACCGCATCGCGTCATGGACCGATATCTCACTGCACTCCTTCGATGTCTTCTTCGCCGCGGCCCGACTGGGCGCCGCCTTCGCACCGTTGAATCCGGCGCTGTCGTTTTCGGAGGCCCGCGATGTGATCGCCTACCTCCACCCTCGGCTCCTCCTGACCGATGCCGCGCATCTCGAGCAGGCTGCACAGATCGCGCGGGAACTCGACATCCCACTCGTCGTCACCGGGGCAACAGGGAACGCCGCTGCGGGGCTCGATCTCGATGCGGAACTTGCGAGGGCATCAGGAGGCTCTCTCGATCGGCGCGAGCCCACTCCTGACCAACCACACGTGATCTTCCTGACCAGTGGGAGTACCGGCCGGCCCAAGGGAGTCGTGCTCTCGCACTACGCCAGCTGGATGCGCGCGGTCCCCCTCGGTGGCGCCACTCGGCTCGTCGCCCCGGGCGGTGGCGGTGATCTGTGTCCCTTTCCACTGTTCCATATGGCAGGTTGGAATGCCGTGCTCTGCGCATGGGCACTGCTCCGGCCGATCCATCTGGTGACGCAGCCCACCGGCGACCGATTGCTGGTCCAGGCCGAGCTGTGGCGCCCCTCGACCCTCTACTGCATACCGGCGCTCTGGCGGCGCATGTTCGACGCCATGACATCGCGGTCGCACGACCTTTCCAGTTTGCGCTACGCCATCACGGGAACCTCATCGGTCAGCGACGACCTCCTGCGCGAGATCAAGGACCGACTGCCGGGTACCGAGACCACCATCAGCTACGGCTCGACGGAAATGGGAGTGGCCACCACTCTCGGCGATCATGATCTCTTTCGCAAGAGTGGCAGTGTCGGTCGGCCGAATCCGGGCTTCGACGCCGCCATCATCGACGGCGAGCTCTGCCTCTCCGGTGAGACCGTGATGTCGGGCTACTTCGACCTGCCCGACGAGACAGCGGCCGTCCTCTCGGACGACTGGTACCGATCCGGCGACCTGGCCGCGATCGACGATGAGGGCTATCTCACCCTCACCGGGCGGCGCCGCGAGATCATTCGCTCCGGGGGCGAGACGATTGCTCCCAGCGAGGTGGAAGCGGCCCTCGAGGGACTGCCAGGCGTGCGCGAGGTTGGTGTGGTCGGACTACCCGATGCGACATGGGGCGAGATCGTGTGCGCCGTCCTTGTCCTCGAACCGGGCGCTTCCGCGCCAAGCGTCGAGCGCATCCGGGCGCATGTCGGCTCACGTCTCGCCGGCTTCAAGCACCCGCGCGCCGTGGCCTGCGTCGCTGCGTTGCCCCGCACCGCGGCGACCGGGCAGATCCAGCGCAGCCACCTGCGTGCCTCCCTGCTCGCCGATAGCAGCTGAAGGGCCGGCCGCGCGACGGCCTCCGTCACGTGGCGGCGCCGGGCACTCCGGGAGGGGGGCCGAGAGGGAGCACGGTGTGGGTTGGAGACCCACCCCCGAGCCACAGGTGGACGTGCCGCGCCGTCATTCTCGCCACATTCCACGGATAGCTGACGGTGGCCGTGGCATCGTGCGAAGAGATGACGGTGCGCGGGGCACCCCAGAGGGGGTGGGACCCGGGCAGCGGCTCGACCGGCAACACATCGAGCCACGCCCCTCCGAGCGCTCCCGAATCGAGGGCCACGAGGAGGGCGTCGTGGTCGATCAGACCTCCTCGTCCGACATTGACCAGGAGGGCACCCGGTTTGAGCGCGTCGAATTCCTTCGTGCTCAACGGCTCCGTCCCGTCACTCAGCGCCGCCGCGAGGATGACGACGTCGGTGTCGCCGAACACGTGCAGGATGTCCCGGACACCCACCACGCGGTCGGCGCCGGGCGGGCAGCCCATCTCCGGGCGTCGGCGCACGCACGTCACATGGAGCCCGAGCGCCGCCGCCATCCGGCAGAGGCGGGTGCCGATCTCCCCTGCCCCTACGACGGTGATGCGACGCCCCGACAGCTCACTGCTCGGAAAGCGCTCCCATTGCCGGCGCTGCTGCGCCGCAAAGCGCTCCGGAGCGCGTCTGGCCAAGCTCAGCATGGCCATGACGGCGAACTCGGCCACGCCATCGGCGCCGGCGCCGGCGGCTGAGACCAGACCGATTCCGGCCGCGCGTAGTTCATCGAGCGGTGCTCCTTCGTAGCCCGCGCCGTAGTATTGGACCCAGCGCAGGGCCGGTGCGGCCTCCACCAGCCCACGGATCTGCTGCGGAAACCCGACGAGCACGTGCGCCCGGGCCATGGGCTCGACCCACTCCGGCGCAATCGCGCTCGGCGCGAACGTGTCGCTCCAGGGGACAGGAACGTACGAGACCGTCACGCCGTCCGTCACCACCTCCCGCATGCGCTCCACGATCGGCTCCGGGATCAGGGATGTGGCGACGACGATGTGGACGCCGGCGGCTGTCGTTCCGTCACCCATGGCGTGCCTCTCCGCGTTGCTGGTCGGCTACCGGCGTCGGCTGCCACGACGGTGGCCGCTTCTCCAAGAAGGCGCGTGGACCCTCCCTCACCTCGTCGCCCGCACCCACAGCCAAAGCCAACGGCTCCACGAACCGGTACGAGTCCTCCAGACCCTGGCGCAGACCGAAGTGGACGGTCCGGGTGATCGCCTCGATTGCCAGCGGTGAGCACGCCAACACCATGTCGGCGATCTCCCGGGCGCGCGCAAGGAGGTTCTCGGGCGCGACCAACTCTTGGACCAGACAGGAGCGGTAGGCGCGTGCAGCGTCGATGCGTGTGCCCGTGAGTTGCATATACAACGCCTCACCCGGCGAAATGAGCCTGGACAACATGTGGAGTCCGAAACCGGCCAACGTGCCCGATCGCGGCTCAGGGAGTCCGAAACTGGAACGAGGAGTGGCAATTCTTATGTCGCACCGGAGCGCCCATTCGAGGCCGCCACCCACGCAGTAGCCATCGATGGCAGCGATCAAAGGTTTTCCGAGAGCGGGGGGTTCGGCCGACTCCGTCACCGTCATGGTCTCTCCGGCTCCCGGATGCCAGAACGCTTGACGCATGTCGGAGCCAACCGAGAACGCACGCCCCCCTGCTCCCGTCAAAATGGCGACACGCAGCCCCGGGTCTGACGCAAACGCACCGAAGAGCTCCCACAACCTGGAGTAGGCGGCATCGTCCAGCGCGTTCAGGCAGTCGGGGCGATCGATCGTGACGAGGGCGACCTGGCCGTCAACCTCGTAATGAATCTCTTCCGGGGTGCTCACGGCGGGCTAGGTCGGCGCCCGGTGGTGCGTGGCAGGACTCATCCCGCTCCTCCGGATTTCGCCTGCTCCACTGCCATGGCGGTGAGCGCCCGCCGTTGGATCTGGCCGGTTGTTCCCGTGCGCGGCACGCTGTCGATCAGGATCACCCGACGAGGATGCTTGTAGGCGGTCAGCTTTCCTTGGCAATACAGTCGCAGATCCTCCACCGCGACCGCCGCTCCCGGTCGGACGACCACGAACGCCGTCACCACTTCGCCCCAATGCTCGTCGGGAACGCCGGCGACCGCGACGTCGAGAAGAGAGGGGTGACTCTGGAGGACGGTGTCCACCTCCACCGGAGCGACCCACTCCCCACCCGTGCGGATCATCTCCTTGGTCCGCCCCACGATGTACAGGAAACCCTCGTCGTCCTGCTCGGCCAACTCACCCGTGTAGAACCACCCATCCCGAAAGGCCTCGTCAGTGGCCTCGGGATTACGGAAATAGCCGCTCGCCAGGTGCCCGCTGCGCACGGCCAGTTCGCCGTCGTCCAGTCGGACGTGCACGGTAGGACCGGGGGGACCGACCGACCCGTGCTTACGCAAGACGTCATCGGGCCCCATGCGCGCGACCAGGCCCGCCTCGGTCGAGCCATAGGTGATCGTCGTCGTGGTCCACGGGAACGTCTCGCGGATCTCTGTGAGCAAGGCCGGAGTCGTGGCCGATGTACCGGTGTCCGCCTGCCCCACGCAGGACAGGTCCCAGGCACTGCGATCCATGTCCAGGACGCGCCGCCACACGGCGGGGATGCAGTAAAGCCGGTAGCCCCGATAGTGATCGACTGCGCTCAGGATCTGCTCCGTGGTGCCCCCGTCGACGTAGACAACCGTCTCGCTCGACACCCACGCTTCGAGGGTCGACGCCCAGCCCGCCATGTGGAACTGGGGGAACATGCAAATGGTGGCGCCTCGGGGCCACGTCGACATGCCTCCGAGCAGCGAGCGTATGACCTCGGTCCGGTGCGACAGGACCACACCCTTTGAGCGTCCGGTCGTTCCACTGGTGAAGAAGATCATGTGCGGGTCGTCTTCGTCGACGTCCCATCGGCCCGAAGTTCGCACGGGACGTTGCGCCAGCAACTCGGCAATGGTGATCTCGCCCGGGTGGCGATCGTCGGAGATGACAAGCGATGCGTCCGCCAACTCGAACAGCGGCTTCGCCTCGTCGTCCCCGAAACTCGGGTTGAGCGGCACGAGGACGGCCCCGAGGTGGGCGGTGGCGAAGAAGAGGGGCACGGCGTCAACCGTGTTGTAACCCCACCAGACGATCCGATCGCCTCGTCCGATCCCCCGCTCCGCGAGCACCCCCGCCAGATGGTCGGCGGCACGGGCCACCTCGGCGTAGGTCAGCTCTCGACCGTCGTGAGCGACAGCGACCACTCCCGGTGTGCGTGCCGCGGCCGCTGTGATGATTTCGCCCACCAACAGCCGCTGCACCGACTAGTCCTTCAACTCTATGGCGATCTCCCGATAGCGCTTCTTGCCGATGTTGCGGGCCGTCTCGATGCCGCCCTTTTCGATCCAGAAGTACTCTCCCGGGCTGACGTCCACTTCGACGTACTCGTTGTAGAGACCGGCTGAGTCCTCTTGCGGGACTCCGGCAATTTTGTCGCCTTCGAGCACGACGAGGATGTAGTCCATCGTGTGCTCGTGGATGTCCGACTCTTCGCCCGGAGCGAGATCCATCTCCCAGATCTTCACCCGATCGTTCTCCATGAGGACGCGCGTCGCGATGCCGCCCAGTTTCCGTTCAGACTCCGCCATGTTGGCTTCCTTTCCCTCTGCTGTTGGATGATCGATGTTCGCAGTACCGCTCGCCCTACCGTTCGCCGACACGGAACTGTCTCGCCTCGGGTCGGCACGCGAGGCCGGACTACTTGATGGTCAGCCCCGCATCCACAGGGAACGTGACGCCTGTGACGTAGCGGGCTTCGTCGGAGGCCAGGAACAGCACCGCATTCGAAACGTCGATGGGTTCGACCCACGGGACCGGCAGGGCGTTCATCGACGACATGACAGGGATCACATCCTCCCGGGTGGGATGCGCGGCGTCCGGCAGCATCTGCCGGTACAGCGAGTCGTTCATGATCATGAGCGTGTCCACCCCGGTGGGGTGGACACTGTTGACCCGGATCATGTCACCGGCCAATTCGAGGGCGAGCGTCCGCATGAGCCCCACCACAGCATGCTTCGCTGCGCCGTAGTGACCGACATTCTGCGATGCCTTGAGGCCGACGGCCGAACTCGTCAGAATCATCGACCCGCCACCCGCTGCGATCAGGTGGGGGATGGCAGCTTTGCAGGTATGCCACACGCCGGTCAGGTTGATGTCGATCATGTCCTGCCACGTTTGCTCCGACAGGTCCACCATGCGGCCCGTCGAATAGATGCCGGCGTTGGCACAGACGATATCGAGGCGCCCCAGTTCGGCTACCCCTTCGTCGAGCACGCGGGAAAGGTGTGCGAAGTCCCGCACGTCTGCCTGGGTCGCGATGATGCGGCGATCAAGGGCCTCGACCTGGGCCACCGTCTCCTCGAGGTCGTCCGCAGTGGCCATCTGATACGAGGTGACCGAATCGACCTGGGCGCAGATGTCCACGGCCACGATGTCGGCGCCCTCCTGGGCCAATCTGACGGCATGGCTACGGCCCTGCCCGCGCGCGGCACCCGTCACGAACGCAACCTTGCCTTCGACACGTCCCATCAGGCAGTCCCCCTCCGGCGCGAGGGGGCAGATCGAACGTCGGCCGCCCCGGCGAATTGCACTCTGGCATCTCCGGCCAGGGGGAGCAAGCGGTGGATGATCGTCACGCCGCTCAGGCCGGCAGCGGGGGTAGGACGTCCAGCCAGTCCGCCGACGTGAGTTCGATCAGCTGCCCATCGGGGTCACGGATGATGACCGCCGCCTTCATGTCGGTCTCCTCGATGACCTGCCCGCCGTTGGGAACCACCTTCTCGAGCACGGCGGGAATGTCACCCACCGACAGGGAGAGATGCGTGAGCCCGGGCTCGTTCATGACCCGGGTCCGGAATGGCTTGGCGGTGGCTCCGCTGTAATAGAGGAGTTCCAGCACCAACCCGTCCCGCAACAGGTACACAGCCTTGAGCCCGACGGGTTCGGGGATCTGCAGAAGTTGGCTCGTTCCCTCTTCGGGGGCCTCGAGCTCCCACCAGAAGCGGAACTGCAGGACCTCCTCGTAGAATTTTCTGGATCGCTCCAGATCCGTCACGCAAATTCCCACGTGGTTGAATGCGGTCTGCTCCCCCTGGATGCGGCTGGCCATGGTGATCCTCTCTCGTCGGTTGCTCGAACCCGCGGTCCTACCGGGTCAAGGCTGTCGGTTGGTCGCCATTATCGACCGGCGCTCAGAATGCTGCCTGGACGCGCGCCCGTCAATTGGCCATCCTCCTGGACAACGGACCCTGCGACAACGGTGAAGCGGTAGCCGCCGGCCGGGCGGCGCAAACGGCCACCGCCTTCGGGGACGTCGTTGAGGAATTCCTCGTCCGACCATGCCAGGTCGTCCAGGGCGAAGACCGTCAGATCAGCATGCATGCCCGGTGTGACCCGTCCGCGATCGGCGAAGCCAAAGACATCCGACTGGCGACCGGTCAACTCGTGCACCGCCCGCTCCAGGGAGAGGTCGCCGCGATCGCGGACGTGACGCGTCAAGAGGAGTGTCGTATCCCCAGCTGCGCACATCATTTCGAGGTGTGCCCCGGCGTCGCTCGCCGAGACGATGGTGTTCGGGTGGTTCACCAATTCGGCCACCCCGGCCGGATCGCCGTTGGCCAGGCCCGTCGCGAGGACACCCGGATCGCAGTCGTTCTCGACCACCCAGTCCGCCATGACGTCGGACGGGTGTCCGCCGCGCTCGGCCACCAGGTCGGCCAGTGTCTTGCCCAACCAGCGCCGGTTCTCTTCCCGTGTGACCGAGATGAACCGGACCAACTCGGGCTCACGGTGGGGAAAGGCAACGGAGCGAGGCACCTCGTCCCACTCCTCCCGGGCCACGCTGCGCCATTGCGGGTCTTCCACGAGCCTCTTCTTTGCCGCCCCGTGCGTGATGATGAATTGATGCCAGCCGCGGGGCAGACCCATGAACGAGAGGCTGGCCTCCCAGTTGATCTTCAGATCGAACGGCCGCGGCGACACCTGGGGGAAGACACGGATGCCCGCGGCGAGTTGCTCTTCGGTGAGCTTGAGCAGATCGCGGCCGAATTGCCCATCGTCCATGGCCTGGAAGGTGAGGAGATTCCATGTCATCACCACATTGCGTGGACCGCAGAGACCACCCATCCGATCGATCCCGGACAGCGTGCCATCGGGCTGGTTGGAGAAGTCGGGGACGAACTCGAGCACGCGGTTCCTCGCCCCCAGAACGTCGAACAAGGCACCGAACTCGGCGTCGTCGGCGAATTGCGAGGGCACAAGGCGATTGTTCGCGTCGCGGTCGAAGAACGACGTCGAAAGTCCGAACGCACCGTCGCGCAAGCAGTCGTCGAGGAGGGCGGCCAGTTGCCCGATCTCCTCATCGCCGGCCGCCCGCTCCCAGGCCTCGGACCCCATGACGAACAGCCGCAACGGGGTGTGGCCGACCAAGGGGGCCACGTTGACCCCGAAGCCGAGCATTCCCATGGCGTCTCGATACTCCGCGTAGGTCTCCCACGACCACGGGATGGCTGTCTCGAACGCCCGCTCGGGGAGATCTTCGATGTACGAGAAGACCCCGCTGAGCTCGCGGCGATGCTCTGCCCGGAGGGGAGCGAGTGAGAGGGAGACAATTGCCCGTCAACACCGTCGTCACTCCGTGCTGGGGCATGGGATCTGCACTGGGCTCCCAGAAGACCGAAGGGTCGAAGTGGGTGTGGGTGTCGATGAACCCGGGCGCCACCACCGCTCCGGAGGCGTCGAGCTCCTGCTCCCCATCGGGACGCAACGAGCGACCGACCTCGACGATGCGCCCGTCGCGGACCCGCACGTCGCCCGGAAATGCGGCGCCACCCGTGCCGTCGATGACGCTCCCGCCACGAACCAGAAGACCACCCAAGGCCCCCACCCCCTTCCTCGCGCCCCCTATTTGCTAGAAGATTACGCCTACACGAGAGGAATGCAAGCGGGAGGACGCGGCCGCGGCTTGCGCGGTCGAAGCATGCCGCCGTGCCCCTGATCCGGTACGGGGTGGACCTTCCCCACGAATCCGCCGATGGCGGTGCATATGGCCCCAGTGTCGAGTGTCTGACCAGGGATTCTATCCCCCCGACAGCAAGCCGTCGCCCACCGGAACGGGGGGGAACGACGCTCCGCCCGGTGCGGGGATGCGATCGCAACCTGCCACATTGCGGGAGTGATCCGCCGGCGAATCGATGACCGGTGAAGCACTCTGGGGGTCCGAATACGATTGCCAAGCTTTTCAACTATTGATACTGTAACACAACCGTAGGATTTGCGGTTTGCAGGCGGACGATGAGGGGGGGTACATGAAGTTTCGTACGTGTATGACGCGGATTGGGTCCGGGTTACTGGCTTTCACTCTGCTGCTGCTGGGATTCGTCGGATTGTCCAGCGGACCGAGTGGCGCCGCCACGAACGCGCCGATCAACATCGGTTACATCTGCAGTTGTACGGGCGCATTGGCTTCGAGCGTCAGCGTGAACCGGCAGGCCTACGAGGCCTATGTCTCCTACACCAATGCGCACGGAGGCATCGCTGGCCACAAGATCAAGCTGTTCACGGCGGACGACGCGCTGAACCCGGCCACCGCGTCCGCGGAAGTGCACACCTTCGTCGACCAGGACCACATCGTCGGTTTGGTGTCGCTCTCGAACGCCCCGCAGGCATTCGACACGTACATCGCCGGCCTGGGGATTCCCGTTCTGGGCGCAGACGGCTCGGGTGTCGACATGTTCACCAATCCCGACTTCTTCTTCCCGGGACAGACGGACGATTCGCTCCCGGCCGCAGTAGTCCTGGCCGCCAAGAAGGTCAACGCCAAGAGCTTCGCCATCTTGTACTGCGCCGAATCGCCCGCGTGCCAAGAGCTCGTACCTCCGGAGAAGACGGCGGCTCAGAAGTACGGCGAGAAGCTCTCCTACATCACCCAGATCTCATTCTCGGCTCCGAACTACGACGCCCAATGCCTGGCCGCCAAGCAGTCCGGCGCGAACGTCCTGTTCATCGCCGATGCGGTGAGTGTGGTGGAGAAAGTGGCGAGTGACTGCGCCTCTCAGGGCTACAAGCCGACGGTCGTGGCCAGCGACGGTGCGGTCGGACGGCAGTTCCCGCAGACTCCCGGACTCTCGTCGGGCCTGCTCGCCTTCGAGCCGCAGATTCCCTTCAACGTCAATTCCACTCCGGCGACCAAGACCATGATCGCCGCCTTCAAGAAGTACCAGCCCACGCTCATGGGCAACCCGAACTACAACGGGGAAGTCGACGAGGCGTGGGTGAGCGGGCTGATGCTGACCAAGGCTGTGGAGTTGGGGCACCCCGGTGCGACCATCACGTCGAAGGAGATCCTGGCCGGCCTCCACTCGTTCAAGAACCAGACGCTCGGCGGTATGGCCCCTCCGTTGACCTACCACCCGGGCAAGGTCAACACGACCGACTGCTGGTTCTGGCTGGGAACGAAGAACGGCCAGTTCAACGAGCCCTACGGCCTCACGCCGGAGTGCGTTCCCGGTAGCTGATGCGCAGGATCCCGAGAGGGATCGTGCAGCGGACCAAGCTTGACGAAGAAGGGTGGCGCCGCACCGGCGCCACCCTTCTTCTGTCCGGGGGCTTCCGCACGGAGCCTGACGACCAGTTACTGATTGCAGAAGCCCGCATCCACCGGCAACATGACACCGGTGATGTACTTCGCTTCGTCGGAGACCAAGAAGGCAACCGTGTTGCTGATGTCCTCGGCCTCGAGCAACTCGACCGGCATCGGGTTGCTCATGGCCGACCCGCGCTCGGGCTTGCTCTCGAGCCATGCCTGCATGACGGGGTTGACGACCATCGGTGTGTTCACACCGGTCGGATGAATGGTGTTGACCCGGATGCTCTCGGGCGCCAAGGCGTTGGCGAGGGACCGCATGATGCCCACGACACCGTGCTTCGCCGCCGAGTAACCGATGGAGCCACTCGATCCACTGGAGATGCCCCGGATACCGGCGGTCGAACTGGTGAGCACCATGGCACCGCCACGCTTCCCGGCGATGAGATGAGGAATTGAGACCCGGCAGGTGTTCCACACTCCGACAAGATTGACGTCGATGACCGTTTGAAACACGGCGCCGGCGATCTCGTCGTCCTCGTCCTCACTCATCGGGGCAATGCCCGCATTGGCCAGTACGATGTCGAGCCGACCCAGCTCAGCGACTGCGCCCGCCAGTACCTCCTTCAACCCGGCGTAGTCACGCACGTCCGCTTGCGCCGCAATGGCGCGACGGTCGTGCTCCTCGACGAGTCGGACGGTTTCGGCGAGGTCGTCAGGCGTGGCGAGGTCATAACGATTGGTCGGGATGTTGCTGCAGATGTCCACAAGGATGATGTCCGCACCCTCAGCGGCCAGCCGCACCGCATGCGAGCGACCCTGCCCACGGGCACCCCCGGTGACGAAGGCGACCCTTCCCTCAAGTCTCGACATTGCGTTCCTCCTTTTGCTCCGGCCGATTCTCAAGGGCCAGCTTCATTGCGGCGAGCTCGACATTGATGGGCGCGCCGGCCGTCGCTTCCATCAGCGCCAACTCGTCGGCCGGAACGCTATCTGCCGGGAACAGCGTCAATTCGATTTCGATGCGGGTGCCGCCGTCCGGCGACACCGAGAACATGGCCACTTCCCTGGAGCGCACCCGGAAATCGGGGTCATCCCTTCTCGAACGGAGCACCGTCTCCATGTCCAGCACGATCAGCGACGGGAACACGGCTTCACTGATCTGCACCGTGGCAACGCATTCTCCCCACACCAGATCGACGTCACAGTGAAAGGTACTCCCTGCCGCCGGCGGCCCGGCTCGCCCGTCGACACGCACGACGTTGCGCACGGCGGGATTCAGTTGCGGCAGGTTCAGGCAATCGAGGCGGAAGGCATAGACGTCTTCTCGAGACGCCGCTATCTCGATCTCTTCTCGGCCCTTGATCTCTCTCGCCACGCGCGCCACTCAGTATCGGGTAGGAGACGGGTGCGGGGCACGCACAGATGTCAGCGCTCCAAGAGGAACTCGACGACGTGGTGGGGCGGTTGATTCGAATAGCCTCCATCCGGCCAGTTGAACCACCCGGCCGAGGCAATTGCGCCCCCATCGGGGTGCAAGGTCGTGCCCGTCACGAACGACGACAGATTCGATGCCAGAAACAGCGCGCAACCTCCGGCGTCTTCGAGCCGGCCGACCCGGCCCATCGGGGTGCCGATGCGGTGCTGGAGGGCCACCACTTCTTCGCGCACACCCTCCGTCAGCGAGGCCAGCCCGGGCGTGACGATGTAATCGGGGGCAATGGTGTTGATGCGGATTCCTTTGGGCGCCAGTTCGACGGCAAGCGTCCGGGTGAGGCTGGTAACGGCAGCCTTCATGGCCGCGTAGACCGCATACCCTGGCGCAGCGCGGTGGGCTTCGATCGAGGTGATGTTGATGATGCTGCCCCCGCCGTCCTGCATGCGCGCCACCGCCAGCTGGGTCGAATGGAGCAACCAGGTGAAATTCGTCCTGATCAGGGCGTCCCAACCCCGCGGATTGGACTCCTCGAATGGTTGGCGAAAGGTGCCACCCACGACGTTGATCAGCACGTCGCACCTGGTGCCGTACCGGGCGTCGACGTCGGCGAAGAAGGCAGTGAGCGCGTCGGTGTCCCGCGCGTCGAGTTCGCCCGACATCACCTCGCCGTCGGCCTCCGTGATGAGCGCCACCGTCTCGTCGAGGGACGCGCTGTCACGATCACACAAGGCGAGTCGCATGCCTGCGCCCGCGAGATCAGTGGCGCAGGCGCGGCCGAGGCCACCTCCCCCACCGACGATGACGGCCACGCGGCCCTTCAGATCGGCCCGGTCGTCGAGATAGCTCACGGCACTCCTCCTCCTTCGTGGCCCGTGACCTGCGTCGATGCCGTCATCGGGTGCGGTGCTCACCGAGCAGCCTGTCGCCGATCACATCGGCAGCCAAGAGCCGTTCGTACTCGTCGGGCTCGAGACCGAGCAGATCGACGAGCACCTCGTGGTTGTGCTGACCGAGTGTCGGAGGAGGGCGCCGATGGAAGCGCTCCGGACCCGATCCGAAACGAACCGGGTAACCGTAGTGGATCTGATTGCCGGCCACCGGATGGGTGACCGATCTCGAGAAACTGGCGTGCCTTGAGCTGCGGGACGTGCTGCACCTGCGCCGGGGCGAGCACCCGCCCCACCGGAACCCCGGCCGGCCAGAGTTGCTCGACCACGGCGTCCCCTGGAAGGTCACGGCACCAGGCGCCGATCCATGCATCGATGGCGTCATGCGCGGCACGACGGCCGACCTGGGTGTCCCACGAAGACGGCACATCGACGCGCCCGAGGGCCCGGCATAGTCCGCGCCACTGCTCGTCCGTCTCGACGGCGATGGCAACCCAGTCGTCGGGAGCTCCGTCGCCGACGACATCGGCGCAGCGGTAGACGTTCTGCGGCGCCGCGCCAGGCCCACGGTTCCCGTCGCGCTGCATGAGATGGCCGAAGGCCTGGTACTCGAGTACCTGCTCCGCCGCCACGTTCACTGCGCCCCCCACCATCGGGACCTCGACCAACATGCCCTCGCCGGTCTTGCGCCGGTGCTCGAGGGCGAGGAGGAGCCCCAGCGTGGCATGCGTCCCTGCCAAGGGATCGCAGATTCCGTTCGGCACGTGGGGTGGGCCCTCGGGGAAGCCCGTCATCCATGCCATGCCGGAGACCTGTTCCATGTTCTGCGCATAGCCCGTCCGATTGCGCCACGGCCCACTCAACCCGAAAGCCGGCATGCGGACGAAGATCAGATCGGGCCGCAGCTCGCGAACCTCCTCCCAACCGAGCCCCCATTGATCCATGACCCGGGGTGCATAGTTCTCGAGCATCACGTCACACTCGGCGATGAGGCGGCGGGCCAGACGCCGACCGTCGTCGGTGGCCATGTCCAGAGTGATGTCCCGCTTGTTGGTGTTCGGCCCATGGAACTGCGGCGTCCACTCCCACCACAGATCGTCCGAGGTCGTCACGACCGTGTGTCCGCGTATGCCGTCGGGTCGCTTCACCGATTCGACGTGAATGACGTCCGCTCCCATCATGGCCAGGAAGTGCCCGACGATCGGCCCCGCCCAGAAGGCGGTGAAGTCGGCAACACGCACTCCTTCGAGAGGCAGGTGTTCGGGTCGCCGGCGACGTGGCGCCGAGGGCAGGCCGCGGGCCCCGGCGCGCCTCATCGGTCAGGCCGTGCTCACCCAGCACCGGCGACGCAGTGGGGTACCGACGCTCGGCGCTGCCACCGAGCGTGTAGGACACGTCGGGTTGCAGCAATCCACTCCGTGGATGCGGGAGGTAGAAGTTGCGCTCCACGAAATGGTCCAGCTTCGTGATGCGCTCGCCGTTGCCCATCGGTGCAGCGGGGACGCGGAGGAGGTCGGCCATCTCCAACACCTCGGCCGCCGTATGGCGCTCCACCCACTCCCGGATGGCCGCTTCGAGCTCGGGCCGGCGCAGGGCGCGGCCGGCGTACGCGTACAGACGCTGATCCTCGATCCACTCGGGGTGCTCGACCATGACGCAGAAGGACTCCCACATGGTGGCCGTGGCCACCATGAATCCCACCCAGTCGTCACTGGCGTGCTCGATCGAGGGGATCATCACGGCCCGGCCCGGTTCGCGCTCGGGCGCCGGCTCGGCACCTGGAGGAACCGTCGACTGCTTGGTCGCGCCGTACATCTGCCCGGTCAACACGATCGACTCGAGAATCGACACGTCGAGCAGCTCGCCCACGCCCGTGCTTCACGGTGCGCTGCCACGAGGTGAGCGCGCCGACTGCAGCAAAGAGGCCACCCAACCATTCGGCCGGCCTGCCCCCGATCTGCACCGGCGGCCTCTCGGGCGAGCCTCGACTGAAGACGGACCCGGCCCACGCCTGCAGCGTCAGATCGCTCGACGGTGCATGCGCCCATGGCCCCTCGAGGCCGAACGGCGTGATGGCGACGACGATGGCGTGCGGTGCCAGACGCCGGAGCTCCCGGAGGCGCAAACTCGGGAAGTTCGGCCAGGCGGGAACCACGCGTCCAGACGACGATGTCGGCGGTCTGCAGCAGGGCAGACACCATTTCCCGATCCACGCTCTCCCCGGGGTCGGCAACCACACTGCGTTTCGAGCAGGCGAGGAATTCGAACAGCGGGCCGTCGACATCGGGCTCCAGACCGCGCGCCGATGGCCCAGTGGCGCAGTGCATCCCCCTCGGGAGGCTCGACCTTGATCACCTCGGCTCCACCGTCGGCCAACGCCTTGGTGCAGTATCCCCCGGCGATTCCCTCCGACAGGTCGACGACGCGCAGGCCTTCGAGCGGCGGTGTGCGAACCTCGGGTGGCGCGGCGTCAGTGGAAGTTGTAGAAGTTCCGGGCATTCAGCTCGGCGATTTGGTGGGCCTCGTCATCGGGGACATCGGCAAGCGCCTCTTCCAGCAGCTTTCTACTGTCGGGGAAATTGGAGTCGTTGTGCGGAAAATCCGCTTCCCACATGAGCTTGTCGATCCCGATCAGGTGGCGGTTGGCGATGGCGTACCGGTCCACGATCATGCACACCCAGAAGTGCTCGGCGAACACCTGCGACGGCGCCACATCACACAAGACGCCGTCGTAGCGACTGCGCTCCCAGGTGTAGTCCAACCGCTCCAACACATAGGGCACCCATCCGGCCCCACCCTCGGAGAGAGCGATACGCAGGTTCGGGTGCTTGTTCAAGACGCCCGAGAAGATGAGGTCTCCGAGCGCACTCATGGAGTTCACGCCGCAGAGCGCGATACCCACCGACGGGGTCGACTCGGGCGACGGCTTGACCATGAGCGAGGACGAGGTCCCGATGTGCATGGACAACGGCAACCCGGTGTCCTCACAGGCTGAAAAAACCGGGTCCCAGTGGCCTGTCGGGAAGGAAGGGAGCCCCAGCGGATGCGGGTTCTCCACGAAGAGGACGGCCTTGCTCCCCTTGGCCGCACAGCGTTCGATCTCCGCTGCGGCCAGGCGCGGGTCCCACAAGGGAACCAGGGTCTGGGGGATGAAGCGCTCGGGGTAGGCCGCGGCCCACTCGTCGAGCATCCAGTCGTTCCAGGCCCGTACGCATGCCAGCGCCAGATCCCAGTCGGTTGCCTCCAGGAACTGCGTACCCCCGAAGCGCGGGAACTGGGGGAAGAGCAGCTCGGCCTGCACGCCGTCTTCGTCCATGGCCACCACCCGCTCGTGGACATCGAAGGCGGCGGGCGTCATGTCGTCGAAGCACCGGGCGAAGAGGTCTTCCCCGTGGCCCGCCTCGCCGTCGCGGAACCGGCGGGTCCTCGCATTGCCCTGGAAGGCGATCGGGTAGAAGCGGCCTTCCCACTCCCACCCCTCGATCCCGGGACCCTGCGCCACCACTCGTGGCGCGGCGTCCCGGTACTTCGGGTCGATGTGGTCGGAGAAGGTATGTGGGGGTTCCACCACATGATCGTCCACGGAGATCAGTTGCGCCTCGGGCCTCAACATGGGCACCCCCTCCTTTGTTCGCTGATCTTAGGCGGATTCACGCACACCGGTTTGACACCATAGGGCGTCGTGAACTTCCCGTTCTGGATCCGGATCCAGTACCAGCAGTCGATGGGGTTGGGCTGGCCCTTCTTGTAGTTCAGGGAGGCGCCATCCCACCCAGGGTCTCGTTGTGGAACGAGTAGAGGCCCTGCTTGATGTCCGCCGCCGTGATCGGCTTGTCGCTACCGTGACCGCTCTTCTGCACAGCCGTGGCGAGCAACGGCCCCGAGATGCCGGCCTGTCGCTACGACGTCACCTCGGCCGCAAATCGGGCACGCAGATCCTTGCGGTCCACCTTCCCGAAGTCGGTGAGAGGCAGTTCGTCGACAATCAAGAGCAACTCGGGCTGCTTGAAATTGGCGATACGTCCCTTGGAGAAGGTGCGCAGCGCAGCGATGTCGACCGGCTCGCTGACGACGACGGCAACGCCGACCCGGTGACCCATTTCGGGATCGGTGACGCCGACGGCGGCTACGTCACGGACTGCCGGATGGGCCCGCACCACCTCCTCGACCTCTGAGGGTGCGAACTTCTCCCCTCCCCGGTTGATGGTGTCCGACATGCGTCCCGCAGGGAACAGGTAGCCCTCCTCATCCGCCGAGACCATGTCCCCCGTGCGGAACCAGCCGGCCGGTGTCGTGCCGTCGTCGGAAGGGGCAGAGGGCACGACGGCCGCGTCACTGCGCACCCAGAGCTCGCCCACGGTCCCTGCCGCCACGTCTTCACCGGTGGTCGGATGCACGATCCGGACCACGACTCCCGGGAGGGGCTTCCCCACCGAAGCCAGCCGCTCGGGCGGATGATCGCCCGGACCGAGCGCGGTGATGGAACCCATCGTCTCTGTCTGGCCGAACGTGTTCATCAAGCCCACGCCGGGGAGCGCGTCCATGGTCCGCCTGATCAGCTCCGGTGTGGCCGGGGCGGCGCCATACGAGAGGCTTACCAGCGAACTGAGATCCGTCGTGACGAAGGTGGGATGCTCCAGAATCCGGTACAGCATCGTCGGCACCAGAAACGCCGTGGTGACCCGATGGCGCTCCACCAAGGCCAACCATTCGCCTGCGTCGAAACGCGTCAGGACCACGGTGGTCGATCCTTTCGCGAGCGCCACCAACAGGCCCAGCATCCCGCCGATATGTACGAGGGGGACCGACATGATCGACACCGAGGGGATCGGCTCCACTTCAGGGGCGAATGCACTGATCCGCGGCGCCACGACGCCGTGAGTGAGCGGTACCGCCTTCGGTGTGCCGGTGGTCCCGCTGGTGAACAGCACCACCGCATCGTCACCGGGTGCCGGCTCGGTCCGGGCCACCGGAGCTGCGCCTCGAGCGTGCAGGAGCTCGCCCACGCCGAGGATGGGATCGACAGCTGCCTCTGCTGCCACCGCCTCGTAGGAGGCTCCGACGACACCGGCCGTCGCCGTCCCGGCCGCGTGCATGAGGACCGCCAGCTCCCCACCCGTCAAGCGCGGATTCATCAGCGCGGTCGCCGCCCCCACGCGCGTGGCGCCGATGAGCGCAGCGACCGCGAGCACGCTGGCATCGTCGACCAGCGGGATGCGCCATCCTCGCTCGACCCCGGCGGCGCGCAGATCCCGCAGCAGCGTCGGCGATCGCCTGCTCGAGTGCGACGTAGCTCGTTGCGACGCCACCGATGATGAGCGCCACGCGGTCGGGGTCCAGGGCCACCACATCGTCGAGGACGCGATCCATCGATTTTCCCTGCGTCACTGCATGCTCCCCCGTCTCGATGAGCCCGTCATCCTACGTGGGCCCCGGGCGAGTGGTGCGTCAAAAGACGCTGCTGCCGCTCACGAGGCGAGACCGCAGGAGCCCCGCCAACCGCTCGCGATGAAAGCCGGCGTCGCCGAAATTCAGCCGATCGAACTGCGAACGCTTCATATAGAGATGGAGATCGTGCTCCCAGGTGAAGCCGATGCCGCCGTGCACCTGGAGCCCGGACGCCATCACCCGCTTGGCCGCATCCGAGCTCCACACCTTGGTGGTGGACGCAGCAGCCGATGCATCGGGATCGCCGGCCGAAATCGCCCAGGCCGCATACCAGGTGGCCGAGCGCATGCCCTCGACGTCGACCACCATGTCGGCACACCGGTGCTTGATCGCCTGGAAGCTGCCGATCGGCTGATCGAACTGGACGCGGTCCTTCGCGTACTGGACGGCCATCTCGAGCACCCGATCGGACCCGCCCAGCATCTCGGCAGAGGCGCCGATCGCCCCACGGTCGAGGATCTCGGTCGCCAAGGCCGCGCCCCCGAGGTACACGGCCGGCGTACGGTCCAAGTGCAGCCAGGAAAGTACCCGGGTGCCATCCATCGCGGGCTCGGCCGGCGGCCGCCCGGCCGCTTCCAACTCGACGGCCAGGACACCGGCGGAGGTGACGACGACGGCGATGTCCGCCACTGCGGCACCCTCGACCGGCCCGATCCGCCCCGACAGGGTCCATCCGTCGCCTGACCGCTCGGCGACGACTGCATCGGCGTGCTTGCTCCAGGCAACGCACCCGATGCGCTCGCCTGCGGCCAGTCCGGCCACCCACTCAGGCGAGGGTTGCTCGGCGGCGGAGAGTGCGGTCAGCGCCAGCAAGCTGGGCAGAAAGGGAACGGGCGCGGTGTGACGACCGACCTGTTCGAGCAGGACTGCGGCCTCCACCCACCCCAGGCCCACACCTCCCTCGGCCTCGGCCAGCGCGATCCCCAGCCAACCCTGCTCGGAGAGCGCCTTCCACAGGCCTTCGTCGTAGGGGCGACCCGAGGCGAGATGCGCCCGCACCTGATCGTGGCCGGCTCGGTCGTCCAGGAGGTCACGAGCTGCTTCTTGGAGGGCAACCTGGTCGGGCGACAGTTCGAAGTCCATTGGCGTCATGGTAGGGCGACATCGTGTGCGAAGCTGAAATCGTGGACCTCAGCCCCACCCCGGAACAGGAGGCATTCAGGCAGGAGGTACGGGCCTGGCTCGTGGAGAACTTGCCGTGGGAATACGGGCAGGGCCTGCCGCCGCGCTTCGAAGACCTCGGTGAGGAGGTCGCCTTTTTGCGCACCTGGCAGGCATCCCTGGCGGCCGGCGGTTGGGTGGGGGTGGCATGGCCCGAGTCCTACGGTGGCCGGGGGGCCGGTCCCGCCGAACACTTCATCGTCCAGGAAGAGCTGGCCCGCGCCCGGGCACCCGAGATGGTGGGGCGGATCGGGCTCAATCTCGCCGCGCCGACTCTCCTGGCATGTGGCACCGAAGAGCAGCAAGGCCGGTGGCTGTCGCGCATCCGCACCGCCGAGGATCTGTGGTGCCAACTCTTCAGCGAGCCGGGAGCGGGGAGTGATCTCGCATCCCTGAAGACCCGGGCCGATCGGGTCGAGGGCGGATGGCTGGTGAACGGGCAGAAGGTCTGGACCTCGTATGCCCAGTTCGCCGACTGGGGCGTGTGCCTGGCGCGCAGTGACCCCAATGCCACGAAGCACAAGGGGATCTCGTACCTGGTCATCGACATGCACCACCCCGGGGTCGAAGTGCGGCCGCTTGTGCAGCTCACGGGAGAGGCCGAGTTCAACGAGGTCTTCCTCTCCGACGTGTTCGTGCCCGAGGACCAGCTGATCGGCCCCGAGCACGAAGGGTGGCGCGTCGCCAATTCGACGCTGTCGCACGAGCGGGGCACCAATCCGCGCCAGCTCGTCATCCACATGCAACTGCTCGAGGAGCTGCTCCGCCTGGCCGAGCAGAACGGATCTTTCGACGATCAACGGCTCCGCGGCGCCCTCGCCCAGGCCTATGTGGAGATACGGCTGTTCCAGCTCCACAATCTCCGCAGTGTGAGCCGCCTGTCCCAAGGGCGGGAGCCCGGTCCCGAGGGCAGTGCCCTCAAGTTGTACTGGAGCGAGATGTCCAAGCGCTTCCACGAGACGGCAATGGCCGTCATGGGTGACGCCGCGCCATTGTGGAAAGGCGCCGAGGACAACCCCGGCGATGGCCGCTGGCAACGCTCGTGGCTGTACTACCAGGCGTCGTCAATCTGGGCGGGCACGAACGAGATCCAACGCAATGTGATCGGCGAGCGTGTCCTGGGACTGCCGCGGCCTGCCCGGCGCTAGAAGCACCGAACGCACGATGAGGAGAACAGAAGGCATGAACGACGACACCGTGCTCTACGAGGTGGTGGGCCACGTGGCCACCATCACCATGAACCGACCGGAAGCGGCGAACGCGCAGAGCACAGCGCTCATCGACGGCATCGACCACTTCTTCGACGTGGCCGATGACGACGACGAGGTGCGGGTGGTGATCCTGGCGGGCTCCGGCAAGCACTTCTCGGCCGGGCACGACCTCAAGGCTCTCGTCGGGGGTGAGCCGGATCCATGGACTGCAGATTCGTGAGACGCCCGAAGGCAAGTTTCGCCACGAGCAGGTGATGTACTACGAGCGGTGCAAGCGCATCTACTCGTTCCGCAAGCCGACCATCGCCCAGGTCCAAGGGGCGGCGGTTGCGGCCGGACTCATGCTGGCCTGCATGTGCGACCTCATCGTCGCAGCCGAGGACGCCGTCTTCTCCAATCCGGTCCTGCGCATGACGGGCGCCGGTGTCGAGCTCCTCGTCGAACCGTGGGAGCTGGGCATCCGTAAGGCCAAGGAGTTCTTGTGGACAGGCGAGAAGATCGACGCACAGGAGGCCTGGCGACTCGGCCTGGTCAATCGGGTCGTCCCGACGGCCGAACTGGCCGAGCGCACCCGGGAGCTGGCCGAACGGGTCGCACTGGTCCCCCCGACGACGGCGCAGGTGACGAAGGACACCATCAACAACACGGCGACGCTGATGGGCAAGGAAGAGTCGTGGAAATACCACTTCATGGCCCACCACTGGATGCACAACACGAAGACGGCGCTCGACGCTCTCGACGCGCGCAAGTCGAAGACTTCCATGAAGGACGTCTTCGCGGAGCACCGCGATGGCTGAGGAACCGTTGCCGTTGGCGGGGCTGCGGGTCATCGATGTCGGCACGCGGATCGGCGCTCCCTTCTGCGCCGGCCTGCTCGGCGAAATGGGCGCCGAGATCATCAAGGTGGAGGATCCCCGAGGTGGCGACTTCATGCGCACCATCGGCCCGTTCGTCACCGACGGCATCGCGCTCGACGACGGAGACATCGACCCGACGTCCGACGAAGATGAGGGTGAGCCTGGCGGCTACTCCCTGTGGTGGGCGGTCGAAGGGCGGGGCCGCAAGGGTGTCACGCTCAATCTCCGTCGCCCCGAGGGCCAGGCTCTCTTCCGCCGCCTGGCTGCGCACGCCGACGTGGTCTGCGAGAACTTCCGACCGGGCACCATGGAAGCCTGGAACATCGGGCCGGACGACTGCGATCCCCGGCTCGTCTGGGCGCGGATCAGCGTGTTCGGGCAGGACGGCCCGAACGCACGCCGGCCAGGACTGGACCGCATGGGCATCGCCTACGGGGGACTGCTCAACCTGACCGGGTATCCGGACCGACCACCGGTTCGACCCGGGGTCACCACGTCGGACTACCTCACGGGCGTCTTCGCGGCGGAGGCGGTGACGTCGTTGCTCTATCGTCGGGATCGTGCAGACGGGGGCACCGGGCGCGGCGGCGTCGTCGACGCCCCGCTCTACGGCTCCATCCTGCGCATCCTCGAGTGGACGATCGCCGCCCAGGATCGCCTCGGCCTCACCCGTCAACGTGAGGGAAACCGGCTCCCCAATTCGGCGCCGCTGGACAATTACCTGACAGCGGACGGGCGCTACGTCTGCGTGGTGGCCGGCTCCGACGCCAACTTCTCGAGGCTCTGCGCCGCCATGGAGCGACCTGATCTCCTCGACGACCCCCGGTGGTCGACGCTGGCCAAGCGGGCCGCGGGATCCGACGAGATCAACGACATCGTGGCGAAATGGGCCGCAGCTCTTTCGGCCGAAGAGGTCGAGGCCCGCTGCATAGAACACGGCGTGCCGGTTGGAACCATCTATGACGCCGCGGACATTCTGGCCGACGCCCACATGGCGGCCCGGGGCGACCTGGTCACCGTCGACGACCCGATCGCCGGGACCCGTGCTGCAGCAGGCGCCCTACCCGCGCATCGACGGGCGGCCGCCGGTGGCGCCGGCGCCGGCGCCGGCGCTCGGCCAGCACAACCAGGAGGTCTGGTGCGACCTCGTCGGGCTGGAGCCCGAGGAGCTGGCCCAGCTGAAGGCGGCCGGCACCATCTGAAGTCGGTCGCGGCGGCGGCGCTAGTGTCTCGTGGCCATGACCGCAGTCGACGATCCCGCGAGGGCTGACGCAGAACCCGTGGGGCCGGAGGCCCCCGGGTCGATCCAGATGTTCGTCAATGACATCCCCTTCGGCTTCGAGATCTCCGAGAACGAGATCGACATGGTCGGTGATGCCATGATCACGGACGCCCTGCGCCACCCCGGGTCCGGTCTGCCCAGAGCTTCGGTCCTGGCCACGATCGCCGATTGCATGGTCGGGATCCCCGCATGCCTGGCCACCGCGCCCAAACTGGCGGTGACCCTCGACATCGCGGTGCACAATGTGGCGACACGCTGCGGTGACCGGCTCGAGATCGCCGGTGAGATCGTCAAGCAGGGCCGGTCGACGGTCGCCGGCGAAGTCCGCTTCACCGACGCAGGGACCGGGGACCTCGTCGCGCACACCTATGTGACGTTGATGGCCTCACCCCGCCCCCAAGACCTCGCCCCGCAGGTACGGCGCAGCATGCGCACCACGGGTTCGATGACGATCCCGTTCCCCGAGTTCGTCGGCGTGCGGACGGTCGCGCCCGGAGTCGCCGAGATCGACCTGGTCGATTTCGTCAAGCAAGCGTCGCAATCCCTCCAGGGAGGCCTCTTCGGGCTCTTGGCCGAAGTGGCAGCCGAGAACCTCACGCACGCACCGGTCCTGGACCTCGACATCCGCTACCTGAGCGCGGTGCGGGTGGGGCCGGGCCGGGCCACCGCCGCCCTGCTCGGAGACGACCTCATCCGGGTCGAATTGCGAGACGGCGGCAGCGACAATCGGCTCGCCTCGTTGCTCCTCATCCGCGTGGCGCGGCCGGGCTGAGACGCATCGGAGAAACGCGCCCGGGCGAGGACACGTGGTCAGGCAACACACAACAAAGGGGGAACAGTGAGCGCACAGCGATCGATCGAGTTCGGCATCTACCTGCCGCAGGTCTCCTTCAGGTCGACCGACATCATCGACCGGGCCCGTATGACCGAGGAGCTCGGCTTCGACTCGCTCTGGCTCTACGACCACCTCTACAGTCCGGGCCTGCCCGACCTGCCGTCGTTCGAAGGGTGGACACTGGCCACGTATATCTTGGCGCAGACCACGAGATTGCGAGTGGGTCACCTCGTGTTGTGCAACAACTTTCGGCACCCCGTCCTTCTCGGAAAGATGGCGACATCGTTGGACGTCCTCTCGGGCGGACGCGTCGAGCTCGGGATCGGCAGCGGCTCCGTGGCGCAAGAGCACGCCGAGACCGGACTTCCCTGGGGCTCGTTCCCGGAGCGCTCGGAGCGGCTGGCCGAATCGCTCGAGATCCTCACCCAGATGTTCACCGGCCAGCCGACGACATTTTCGGGCAACCACTATGAGGTGGCGAACGTGCCCAACCTCCCGGCACCGATCCAGAGCCCACGGCCGCCGATCCACATCGGCGGCATCGGGCCAAGGCGCACGCTCCCGATCGTGGCCCGGTACGCCGACGTGTGGAACGTGCCCACGTACGGTCTGGCGCACTGGGAGGAGAGCCAACGCACGCTCGATGCGGAGTGCCAGAAGATCGGGCGGGACCCCGAAACCATCCGGCGCTCCCTCGAAGCCGTTCTCGTGCTCACCCCCGACGAGGCTTCGCTCGAGACGGCGCGCGCCAAGGCGGAGCGTCGCTACGGTGGCGACGGCTGGGGCATGGCCGCCGGCGGCTTCGTGGGTACGCCACCGATGGTGGTCGACCGCATCGGGGAAATGATCGACAAGGGCATCACGACGTTCGTCTTCTTCACGTACGACCGGGCCGAACCGCGCACGCTCGAACTCTTCGCCGACCAGGTGATGCCGGCGTTCACCTGACGCTGCCGCCGGGCCCAGGTCCGTTGTTGACGCCCGGTCAACTGCGGCCGTAGCTTGCGGGCGCACCGCTGCGACGTGAAGGGGGCACCATGGAGCTTTGGGAGTTGATCGCCCGTGAGAGCATCCGCGACCTTGTGGCCCGCTACAACGCCAACGGTGATTCGGGCCGGTTCGAGCAGATGCTGGCCTGCTTTGCCCAAGACGCATCCATGGAACTCGTCGCGGCAGACGGCACCGTGCGCCGCTACGACGGCATCGAGCAGGTCGCAACGATCTTCACCGAGACCAAGGCCAATTGGGATGCCGGGGCGAAGGCCAGCGCCACCGCAGGTGGAGGAACCGGGACGGGTGTTCCCGGCACGGCACCTCCCGGCCGCCATCACATCCGGCACTTCACGGGCACCCATCAGATTGATCTGGTGGACGAGGCCCATGCCCGGGGCCGCTGCTATTTCTTCGTGATCATGCCGCACGGCCTCGACCACTGGGGTCGCTACGTCGACGAGTACGGCGTTCGCGACGGCCGCTGGGTGATCACCCTGCGCCGGGCCCTCTCCGACGGTCGGGTAGACCGCGGTTCGGGTACCTGACGCTCCGGCAACGACCCGCGCTCTGGGTCAGGCCGTGAGCCCGCCGTCCATCGACACCGTGCTTCCCACCATGAACCGCGCTTCGTCCGACGCGATGTAGGCCACGAGCGACGCGATCTCGTCGGGGTGCGCGTGCGGAATGCGCGAGCCCCGCGGCATCCGGGTCTGGTCGGCTCCAGGAGGAAACGTGAAATTCGCCAACAACGGCGTGACGATCCCCCCCGGCGCGACGGCGTTGACGCGCACGCCCCGTCCCGAATATTCCGACGCCAGCGACCGAGTGAGAAGAATGACACCCCCCTTCGAGGCCGCGTAGGCCGCGGCATACGGGATCCCCTGCAGACCGCTGTTCGACGCGATGTTGACGATGCTCCCACCCCCGTCGAGCAGGTAGGGCAGCGTGGCTTGACACATCAGGAACGTGCCCGTCAGGTTCACCGCGATCGTCCTGTTCCAGGTCTCCAGTGCCACCTCCTCGCTCAGGTCGAACTGTCCGACGCCAGCGCAGTTGACCAACACCTCCGGACGGCCAAGTGCGGCGGCGACGTCGGCCACCACACTGCGAACCGACGCCTGATCGCTGACATCCACCTCACGGAACTGGGCGCGTCCCCCGGCGTCGGCGATCCGTCGGACGGTGTCGGCCGCCGACTCCGCGCGGATGTCGAGCACCGCCACATACGCCCCCTCGCGTCCGAGGCGCACAGCGGTTGCTTCGCCGAGACCGGATCCTCCGCCTGTGACGATCGCCACCTTGTCGGCGAATCGTGGCGCCGACCCCCCGCCGTCCGAACTCATGCTCCCGTGCCCTGCGCCGCGGAGGCCGACCCTTCACCGAGCACCAGGACGCCCCGGATCAGCATCTCTCGCGTCCATGGCGGATCGAGATCGAGCTCCTCGACCTTGCACTGTCGGCCGATGCCCCCGCACAGAGCCGCCATCGTCATGTTGCCCCCCTCGGTCCACGGCCGTGCGGCCACGCCGCATTTCTACTGCATCGCCGGACGCCCGGCAGCTCGTTGGAATCGGAAACCTACCGAGCTCGACCGTCCTTCGAAAGAGACCGGGGGTTACGAGGTGACTGGCGTCCCGGAATTCGGAATGTAGCTGGCGCAGACGGGAGCCTGGGTCGTCGGCACGAAACCGTTCTTCTCTGCTTCCATGTACCAGCCGCACGACTTCGCCGGGTTGTGGCCGAAGATCGTCGAGTAGTCGATGTTATAGGGAAGGATACCGTTCGCGCTGTAATTCTTGACCTGACGCAGGTCCTTGATGATCGCCGCAGGCGTGGGGTTGTTGCCCGCCAGTTGAATGCCCTTGATCATGAGATCGGCACCGGTCCAACCCTCGTAGATGTTGTAGGTCGGGAAATCCGAAGGCTGGCGATGTGCGTACTTCTGCAGGGCCGCAGCCATGACCCGTGTTCCGGCGTTCGGAATGGAGAAGGGCCGAAATTCCGCCGAGAAGAAGACCCCTTGCAGCGACTTCCAAATCGGCTGGTGGATGATGTTCGGCTCGTAGCCGGTCGGGAACTCGACCACCTTGAGCTTCACACCCGCTTGCTGCATCGCAGTGAGAAGGGCGAAGTTGGAGTTGTCGTCCATGGTGCCGTACAGGGTGTTGACGCCGGCCGACTTGGCCGCGAGCGCCTCAGTCGTGAAAGCGACGCCACCAAACGGGATGGAGGTGTCGACGACACCCGCCTTGATGCCGATCTTCTTGGCTGCGGTCGCGGTGCCACTGGCCGCACGTGAGGAAGAAACCGAAACGCCGTAGCCGTACGTGCCCAGCACGGTGCCGCCGTGGGCCTTGAAGAACTGGGCCAGGCCCGTGTTGATCGGAAACGTCGGATCGACGCTCCCCGTGTCGGAGGCGAACATGTTCGTGTTGGGCTGCTGGCCCCATTCGGAGCCGTCGAAGCTGCCGCCGGTGACCGGGATGTGCGCCTGTTGTGCGTACTTGAACGCATTGAAGAAGAACGGGGTGGCATTCACGATCCCGACCGCACCCTCGGAGATGGCCTGCTGCACCGCCGTCACGACCGTGGTCAGACTGCCCTGGTCGTTGATGACGATCCCTTGGATCTTGCGGCCGTTCACGCCGCCCTGGGCGTTCTGGAGATCGATGCGAGAGAGGAACCCCTGTGGCGTGGTGGCAAACTCGGATGCCGCGATCCCGGTTTCCGAGGTGATCAAGGCGATCTTGATCGGTGGGCCCGCGGCCGAGGCAGAACCGGTCGGCACCACGACGAGGGCGGAGAGACCCGCGACCCCCGCAATTACCGGAAACGGCTGCCTTGACCAGGCGATTTTTCACTGAGCCCCCCCGGGACGTGATGTACATCAGCCGCCATGACGGACGGCAGGCGCTGCTTCTTTCTGATTGTTTTCGTCAAGTTACGATTTGATGTGCAAACCGTCAAACACAGACCCTACAGATCGATGCCGACGAAGTATGGTCAGGCGTTGGATACAGCCGGAACAATGATGTACGGTCGACCCACTCAATCCTCGCCGGTGAGTGGACGGGAGCCAACAGGGAGCGCCGCTCCTCGACACGTCGATTCAAAGTCAGAATCCGATAACGATCCAATTCGGGATAGTGCCATCGATGCAGGGGGGAGGCGCTGAATGCTGCAATACGTAATCGCCGGGCTGGTACTCGGAGGGATCTATGCGATCGCCTCCGCCGGGCTGGTCATTACCTATGTCTCGTCGGGCATCCTGAACTTTGCCTTCGGCGCCCTGGCCTTCTTCGTGGCGCGCTTCTACTACTACCTGCATACGCAGGAGGGCTGGGGCATCCCGTACTCGGCCCTGGTGTCGATTGTGGTCGCCGGACCGGCGCTCGGCATCCTCCTCTACTTCATGCTGTTCAGGCACCTGCGGCTGTCGTCGCCCCTGGTCAAGGTCGTGGCGACGCTCGGACTCCTCGTCGCCATCCCGGCCCTCACCACCTTGATCTTCGGGAACCAGGCCATTTCGTCCGCCCCGGGCCTGGCGCCACAGCCGGTCCGGGTCTTCAACTTCATCGGCGTCGCGGTGACCCTGGACCAGGTCATCGTCTATATCTGCGTCCTCGCCACCGTCCTTCTCGGCTCGGTGGTGTTGCGCTACACCGACGTCGGCCTCAAGGTTCGGGCCCTCGTGGACTCCCCCGCCATGACGGCTCTTTCGGGAACCAGCCCGAGTGCCGTCTCCATCGGCGTCTGGGCGGTGAGCACGTTCTTCGCCGGATTGGCAGGCGTACTGGCCGCCCCCATCATCGGGCTGGACTCGGGCAACTTCACCCTCCTCATCGCCGCCGCCTTCGCTGCGGTCATCGCGGCGCGATTCCGTAGCCTGCCCATCGCCGTGGGCGTGGGCCTGGGCATGGGCGTCGTGACGTCGCTCATTCAGCGCTACCTGCCGCCGTCGAGCAACTGGACGACCGAGGTCGTCGATGCCGTTCCCTTCATGATCATCGCGCTGTTCCTGCTCTACAGCCTCATCCGGCGAGACCTCGACAGCGACTCCGGCCGGGTCGGCGGTGCGCTCGACCGGGCGATCACCCCGCAAGGCGCCAACCGGCTGGCCGGGTCGACCTCGATGATCGTCGAAAGCAAGCGGTTGGGCCTGATCGGCAAGTACGGCGGATCGGCGCTGCTCATGGTGATCGCCGCAATTCTCCCGCTTCTCGTCCAGGGGTTCTGGATCGGTCTGGTCGCGCAGGCGTTCGCCTACGGCATCATCTTCTTGTCCTTCACCCTGGTCACGGGCGAGGGAGGCATGATCTGGCTCTGCCAGATCACCTTCGCCGGTGTGGGTGCGCTGACCGCATCCCAGCTGGCCACCAATCACGGATGGCCCGTCCTGGCGGCCATCGTCGTAGGCGGACTCGTTGCGCTGCCGATGGGACTCATCATCGGCTTCTTGACCATCCGGCTGGGAGACCTCTACGTCGCCCTGGTCACCTTGACCTTCGGTCTCCTCATGGAAAACCTCGTGTTCACATTCGGCATCTTCACGAACGGTGGGCTCGGCGTGAACCTGAACCGCCCCTCATGGGCTGTCACCGACAAAGCGTTCGCGTACGTCTGCCTCGCCGCGTTCTCGATCATCGGCCTCTTCGTCATGAACCTACGAAGATCGACGACAGGGCTCGCACTCAACGCCGTCCGCTGGAGCCCCCCCGGAGCCCGCACCCTTGGCATCAGTGTGGTGCAGATGAAGATCCTCGTGGCCGGTCTGGGGGCATTGGTCGCAGGGATCGGCGGGGGGTTCTTGGTGACCGCGCAGACCTCGGCGCAGCCCGGCGAATTCGCCACCTTCCTGGGCGTAGTCTGGCTCGCCGCGTTGGTCACCATAGGAATTCGCTCCAACGCCGCGGCCCTTGTCGCCGGCCTGTCCTTCACCATGCTCCCGGCGCTCGCCCTGGCGTATCTTCCGTCATGGACGGGGCAACTTCCGGCGATCCTCTTCGGCCTTGGCGCGATCGGTGTAGCGAAATTCCCCGATGGCAGCCTCGAGCAAGGCGGCGAGATGTTCCGCAAGTGGGTCTTCGAGTGGGCGGGCCGACGTTCCTCGTCCACAGGCGCACCCGGTTCGACCGGCGGGCTCGCCACCGCGCAACCCCTGCCGGCCCAGGCCCTGGCGTCCGGTCATGTCGTCGAGGAGGTTCCCTCGTGAGCACGGACACCGCCACAGGCCCGTTGCTTTCTGGCGATGCGGGGTCGGGCGACGCCGACCCGACGGTTCCCGTGTTGTCGGCGACCGGGATCACGGTGCGCTTCGGCGGCCTGACCGCCCTGTCGGACGTGGGCCTCGAGGTGCCGCCGGGAACGATCATCGGGCTCGTGGGCCCCAACGGAGCGGGCAAGTCCACGTTGTTCGCCGTGCTCTCGGGCCTTCTGCGTCCCGCCACCGGTCGCGTCTTCCTCCGTGGCAACGACGTCACCGGCGCCAGCCCACAACGACGAGCTCGCCAGGGGCTGGCTCGCACGTTCCAACAGCCCGAGCTCTTCATGGGACTCACCGTGCGCGAGCATCTCGTCCTGGCCCACCGAGTCCGGTTCGCCCGGCAACGGCTCTGGCGCGACATGGTGGATCCCCGCTCGCTGTTCCCTCCGGGGCAGGAGGAGAACGAACGGGTCGATCAGTTGCTCGAACTCCTCGACCTCACACCCGTCGCCCGGGCCGCGGTCGGTGCACTCCCCCTCGGCATGAGCCGGCTGGTGGAGATCGCCCGGGCACTGGCCACCCGCCCCGATGTCGTCCTTCTCGACGAGCCACTCTCGGGTCTCGACATGCGGGAGTCGGAGAACCTGGCCTCGGTCTTTCGCAGGGTGGTGTCGAATGATCAACGCAAGGTGTCGCTGTTGATGGTCGAGCACGACGTCGCGACGGTCCTCTCCCTTTCGAGCAAGATCTTCGTGCTCGATTTCGGTGAGCTCATCGCATCGGGCACTCCCTCGGAGATCCGGGGCAATGCCGCAGTGCGGTCGGCCTACCTGGGTGACGAAGACAGCACGGCGTCGGCTGACCCCAAGGAGGCACCGTGACCGAGCCACTGCTCGTGGTGGACAGCCTCGACGTGCGCTACGGGACGTCGCAGGCGCTGTTCGATGTCTCTCTCAGCGTGGCGCCCGGCTCGGTCACCGCGGTGCTCGGTGCCAACGGAGCCGGGAAAAGCACGTTGGCCCGCACCGTCTCGGGGCTGGTGCCGGCGGCGGCCGGCCGCGTGAGCTTCGATGGCATCACGATCACGGGGCAGTCGACCCACCACATTCGCAAGCTCGGCCTTACCTACATCCCCGAGGGAAGGGGGATCTTCCCGGGCCTGTCCGTGCTCGACAACCTGCGGATGGCAGTCGCGCAGGAGAAGCGAGGCGACAGGGCCGGCGCGATCGACCGTGCGATAGGGCTTTTCCCCGTTCTGGGACAACGCCGCACCCAGCGGGCCGGGAGTCTCTCAGGGGGAGAGCAGCAGATGCTTGCGCTGGCCCGTGCGCTCGCGGTTCCCCCGCGCCTCATCATTGCCGACGAGATGTCATTGGGCCTGGCACCGATCGTGGCAGAGTCGGTGTTCCGTAGTCTCGAGGAAGCGGCACAAAGCGGCATCACCATCGTGCTCATCGAGCAGTTCGTGCACCGTGCACTCGCACTCGCCGACGGCTGTGTCATCCTGACGCGAGGTCGGGTCGGGTGGTCGGGCCCAGCGTCCGAGGCCGGCCAGGAAGTCCTGGATCGCTACCTCGGTGAAGCAGAGCAGGGGGCGGTGGCCTGACCGCCCGCTGACAGGCCAGGGCTTCGCATGGGCGAAATCCTTTACACGACGCCCTCGTTCCTCAGCTGCGCAACCTGATCCCCGGTGTACCCGAGAGACTCGAGAATCTCGTCCGAATGCTCGCCCAGGGCGGGTGCCGACCGGACGACGAAGGATTCGCCAGCACACGCGAATCGGCGTTCCGAGCGTGAGAAGTTCACCCAGCTGTGGGTGGTGCTCGTGCAGGACCATTCCCCTCGCCTGCAGATGCGGATCCTCGGCGACCTCGCTGAGACCCAAGGCCGGTCCCATGGGGATATCACGCTGACCGGCGATCGATACCCACTCCTGCAGCGACTTGGTGTGAAAGACCTCTTGTAGCTCCCGACGCAACTCCTCGTCACCGAACCCGAAATCGACGGCTTCTGTGCGGTCGTGCCTTTCTCTGAGATCTTCGCGCTCGCTGGCGCGACAGAAGTTGTCCCAGAACTTGGGTTCGATGCAGCAGAACAGGATGTACTTTCCGTCGGCAGTTTGATAGTGCTGATACTTGGCCGAGCGGGTCAGGTCCCCCATCGGCCTTTCCGGATTGACCTTGTCCGCGTTCAGGGCCTCTATCGCCGGATTCAACTTGCTGGCCAGAACGCTGTCAGCGCATGCGACGTCGATGGTGCAACCATGACCGGTCCGGTCCCGACGAGAAAGTCCGGCAGCCGACGGCAAAGGCTGCGTACAACGGGCCGATCGTCACTCCGCTGCCGCCCGGGTGGGGGACTTCCGGGCACCGTTTCCACCAAGCCGTTCTCACGCAATTCCATCGGAGGAGTGCCGCCTCCCAGCGCGTCCATCATCTTTCCATGCGTTGGAATGTCGGCGTAGGGCCCTGTCGAACCGAACCCCGTCACCTGGCAATAGACGATATCCGCCTTGATGGCACGTACTGCCTCGTCGTCAAGGCCGAGCTTGCGGTTCGTGTCACCGATATTCCCGGTGATGAACACATCAGCCGTTGCGATCAAGCGAGACATGGCTGCCTGCCCGGCCTGGGTCCGAAGATCCAAGGTCACGCTCCGCTTGTTCCTATTCGACGCAAGGTGGGCCACCGAGCAATCGGGAGCCAACACGGGACCAATATTCCGGAGGTAGTCGCCCAGTCCAGGGGCTTCGACCTTGATCACGTCAGCACCGGCGTCACCGAGCAAGCTGCCGAGATTGTCCACCGAGAGCAAGATGCCCGTCTCAACGACTCGGATTCCTTCGAGCAGTCCGATCACGTCAGCCTTTCCTCGCCGACAGCAGACACGGAGCGGTCCTCAGGCGGTGGAAGATGTCGTCAGGAACGATACCCAGACGAGTCAAGATGTCGGCCATACCAACATCAGGTTCTCGACAGACCGGATGAGGGATCGGTACTCCAGCCTCGAGCCCGGCTTCATCGAGTACTCGGGAATCCGGCGGTGCCATTCTCGCAGGGTCACCCGCAGCTCCCGACGGGCAAGGTGCGACCCGAGGCAACGGTGCACGCCGGCCCCAAATGCAAAATGACGATTGGGTTGGCGATCGAATTGCACCTCGAGCGGATCCGGGAACTGCGCAGGGTCGAAGTTGGAGGGAGCCCAGCCGAGGCTCACGGCGGTGCCAGCTTTGATGGGACAACCCAGGAGCTCGGTGTCCTCCTTGACCCTCCGCCTCCCGGCCGGAACAACAGATTCCCAGCGCAGAAGCTCCTCGACGGCCGAGGGAATGATCGAAGGATTCTCGACAAGCTGACGCCGGTTGGCCGGGTGTTGGACCAAGAAGGCGAAGAAGCAGGTGAGATTGTCGGTGACGGTGTCGAGGCCGGCCAGCAGGAAATGGAAGCAGACATCAAGGATGTCTGCCCTCGTCAGCCGATCTCCATCGATCTCGGCGTGCAGCAGGTGCGTGAGAATGTCGTCCTGAGGCGACTTTTGACGTTCGTCCAAGAGGGCCTCGTAATACGCATAGATCTCCTGCCCGGTGTGCAGCTGAAACTGGAGGCGTTCCTGCGCATCTTCGAGAAGCTCCCCCCGGGTGATGCCCGGACGAAGGATGTCGTCTTTGAAGCGCAGGAGGAGCGCGAGGTCTTCGTAGGGCAGACCCATGAGCCCGAGGAAGACAGACGAGGGAAAAGGGACGGCGAACTCCTCGGTGAAGTTGCACTCGCCGCGATCGATGAAGCTGTCGATGAAACCATTCACGCGGGCTGCGACGTCGTCCTCGAGAAGATCCATCCTCTTCGGGGAGAAGAGCGGATCGAGGATCTTCCGGAATTTCGTCTGCAACGGCGGGTCGATGCCCTGTGGCTTGAACGACCGCACGTTCCCCATGAACAGCCCGGCCTCGTCGATAGCGAACACTCGCGGATTTCTGCAGGCGGTTTCGACGGCCTCTCTGCTCGCCAACAGCACCTTGCCATCGCCGGCATCGACGACGCCCAACTCTATGAACTTCTGGTATCGCCCCCATGGCGCCGCCGGATCGACGGCCATCTGGATGAAGAGGTCGGTGTAGTCGATCTCAACCTTGCCGTCGTCGGACGACATGCGCGTTCCTCCCCATTGGCGCCGCCGCTTGCGACGAAAGATCCTGGCGGCACCTCTGCAAAGGATACGCGCGATCGGCGTCCTGAACATCGGACGTGGCTCGGGCGCTACCTCGCCGGCGATCGCCGGATCGGCGATGGATCCGCGCCGCAGCGCCGGCCAGACCTCGCTATCCTGCGTCCGTGACAGATCGCGCATGGCTCTATGTCGACCCGTACTGTCCATGGTGCTTTCAGACGGCTCGTTGGGCTCGCCGACTCGAGGAACTCGACGTCGTGGACCTCTCCTGGCGTTTCTTCTCACTCGAGATCCAGAATTCTCCCCGCGGCGAGATGGACCGTATCGAACGGGTTCGATCGGTGCCGTCCATGCGCGTGGCCCTCCTTGTGCGCGAGGAGCTCGGAGAGGCCGCCGCCGGTCGTTACTATGCCGAAGTCGCCGGGCGGATGCACCATCGAGACGAGCAGTTGCGCTTACTTGAAACGATGGAAGGCGCCCTCGTCGACGCGGGATTGAACCCGGCCTATGCAAGCCGCGCCCTGGCCGATGAGGGTACCGCGACACGGCTTATGGCCGAACACGACGCAATCTCTGACCGTGGCTTCGGCGTTCCCACCATTGTGCTCGACGACGAGGACGGCCCGGCGATGTTCGGGCCGGTTATCGCACACGTTCCCAACGACGTCGACTCGCTCGATCTTTGGGCGCACGTCACATGGCTCATCAGGAATCCGAACGTCTACGAGCTGAAGCGCGCTCGTTCCGAATTGCCCGATCTCGAAGGTCTCCGGCTCGGACAGATTCGGCGCGCGGCACGAAAGGCGGCCACCGAGGGATGAATCAGAACCGCACGGCGTATCTCGAGGCGGCAACGGTCGCAGCAGAGCTCGTCGCGCTGCCCGACGTCGCTGTTCAGTGGGAAGACCCCGGAGTATCCAGAGGCATGACAGTCGGCGCCATCGCAGCCCATCTCGTGGGATCGGGCATCGAGATGCTCGTCTCGTGCCTCCGGGAGGAGGAGCCTCCAGGCACCCGGACGCTCGAACCTTCGCGCTATTACTCCGGACAGACCCTCGACCTCGACCATGAGGGCCACGAGGATGTTCGCGAGAGAGCGCATGCCGGTTCACAGCGGGGCGCGGCCGCCGTGGCCACTGACGCGGCGTCGGCAGTCTCGGAACTCGCAGTCTCTCTGGGCGAGCAGGCAGAGGGCCGTAGGGTTCTGGTCCTGGGCAAGTTCGACATGACTCTGGATGGCTTCCTCATTACCCGTTTGGTCGAACTCCTCGCCCACGCCGACGATCTGGCCGCGAGCATCTCCATCCCCACCCCCGAAATGCCCGGCACGGCATATGACCTGGTCATCCCCTGCCTGACCGACGTCGCTCGCCGACGCCACGGAAATCTCGCTGTCCTGCGTGCCCTCGCTCGTCGCGAGCGCAGTAGCGACGGGGTGTTTCCGGTCTTCTAACCCGACTGTTCGCGCCGCGTCATCGCACGGCACGCCGCGCCCGGAGCTCCGCAATCTCAGCCTCGCTATAGCCGAGCCACGACAAGATTTCACCAGTGTGCTGACCCAGACCAGGAGCCGGTACATGGGTCGGCTCACACGCGTCACTGATCCGCATGAGCCGACCAACCTCCCTCACCTTTCCGAGCTGATCGCTCTCATACTCAACGATCCGACCGGTGCGTCGTTGCTCGGGATCGTTCAGAAGTGCATGAACGAAATGACCAACAGGCTCGACGGCGGCCACGCCCGCCGCCTCGAGCTCCTGCAGGAGGGGCGACGTCGCGCTCCGGGCGAAGGCATCTGTCAAGGCATTCGCCATGACGTCCTCGTTCTCCGTCATCGGTACGCCGAGGAGCTCGCACAGCGCTTCCTGCTCGGAAGGATCGGGTGCTGTGATACACACCCATCCATCGGATGTCTCGTAGAGACGATCGAAGTTTCCAATCCCGAACTGCAACGGGTCCAGCCGCCTGGCACCGACCACCTCGCCGCCCTCCGTCCGTACGATGTGGGCCGTATGCGCCAGCGTCGCATTCAATTGAGAGTTCTCCACGTAGCAGCCTGCGCCGGTCCTCTGCCGCTGCAGCAGCGCCAACAGCATCGCAACGGCTCCCAACAAGCCATTTCCCGGATCCTCATGGGCGACGGGCGGCAGTGGGACGTTGAACTTGCCGGCCACTTCATACGTCACGCCGGCATATCCCGAGAGCATCGGAGCGAAGCTCTGGCGCATGGCAAAGGGACCTTGCGCTCCCCAACCCGGCGCATAGAGATAGACCGCCCCGGGATTGAGACGGCTGACCGTCTCGTAATCCACACCAAGTCTCTCGGCAGCTCCCGGGCGGAGATTGTGATGGACCACATCGGCCCACTCGATCAAGTGGTTCAAGGCCCGCGAGAGCGACGGGTCCTTCAAGTCGACCGCCAGGCCACGTTTGCCAGCTTGCGCCACGTTGAACGTGGTGACGAACCCTCTCATCGGGTCGCCCTGCACCGGCTCGAGCTTGATCACATCAGCCCCGAAGTCGGCCAGCAGACGAGACGAATATGGGCCCGCGAAGTACGCGCCCACGTCGAGGATCCGCACCCCCTGCAGCAACGCCTTGGGTTCCTGGGCGGCCACGGCTGGAAGTGGCCGCTCGTGCCAGCCCGCTGTGTCGGCCAGTACGTCTTCGTTGTGTTCTCCGACGCACGGGGCGGGTCGGCAAGAAGTGGGGGGACTCGAACCGAACTTTGCGGCGGGGGCAATCTGGCTGACCGGTCCGAGTACCGGATCATCGACCTGCAGGACCATGTTGTTGTGTCGGACCTGCGGAGTGTCATACGCCTCCGTCGGGTGCAGGTGTTCGACGGCACAGACGTCGGCACCCATCAGCTGATGTACCCAGTACGCGCGCGGTTTCGACGCGATGATGCGTGGAATTTCGTCGGTCAGGATGCCCACCTGATGGGGTTCGAGAGGGACTCCTAGGTCGAGTCCAGAGTCGCTCGGGGGAACCCGATCCTCGAGGCCGAGTACCTCCATGAGCCGCCCGAAGGCCCCTACTGCGGCGGTATGGATGCCGACGTACTCACCGTCAGCGCATTCGAATGAGCGCGTCACGATCCGCGTGCCCTCCGTGGTCGGCGCACGCTCGATGCCTCGCGCTGCCATGACTGCCACCGATTGATCGCTCTCGCCGAGGCTCCCGGAGCGATAGGCCAATGCTCCATCGAAGAGCGATGTCTCCACGTGTCGGCCTTTCTCGTCCGATGCACGTCGGTAGAGGGCTGCGAGCACGCCCATCGTGCCGAGGTACGCAGCGCCGATCGCCGCGAACGGCAACCCTTGGTAGATCGGACCATCCCGCAACCCAGCCTGCTCGGCCATGGTGCCGGCAACGGCGTGCACCAGGGCCTCGTGGCCTCGCGTGTCAGCGTGCGATCCATGCTGCCCGAACCCTGAGATGGAGCAGTACACCAGGCGAGCATTCACCTCGCGCAGCGTCTCGAAATCGAACCCGAGGCGATGGGCCACGCCGGGACGCCAACTCTCGACGAAGACGTCGGCGCGACCAACGAGTCCGAGCAATTGCTCACGATGGGAGGCGTTCTTGAGGTCGAGCACGATGCTGCGCTTTCCACGATTGAACACCGAAGCCGCGGCAGGCATCGTGCGGCGGAGGGGATCTCCTCGCGGGGGCTCGACCCACACGACATCAGCGCCGTAGTCGGCCAGCATCCCGGTGAGGCGAGGACCAGCGGTCCCGTGCGAACAGTCCACGACCCGCAGACCCGCGATCGGCCCAGTCATGCGAAAGCGTCAATCAGCAAGGTGGATCTCCATTCACGAAAATTTCGCCCGCCCCTCCCGAGCCCCAGCTTCGCGATGTTGGCCGGTCCTCTCATCCGGAGACGCGAATGAGGTGAGGGTGGAATGAACCATTGTCGAAACCGTCGAGCCGCACGATACCGTCAAACGACCGGAGCTGCTCTGGTGGAGTCCGGTCACGGGATATCGCCCTCCCCGTTGGATCATCAACGTCGTTCTCGGGGGCATGGAGGCGGAAGCGGAAGAACACCCCTTCCCGACCAGCCATCTCAGCGCGTGACGGCGAGCCTTCGGCTCAGCTCGCCTCCTGACGATCCACTCTGTCCGAGAGGTAGCCACCGATGTCCGGCATGCGTGCATCTCGATCCGATTCGTCCACCCTGGGTGTTCCCGTCACGGCGAGTGCCTCCAAGGCGTTGGCGAGCTTCGTGATATCGGAGATCACCTTGGCCAGCCTCGATCGGACGTCCTGGTGATCGATATCCGAAGAAGCTTCCTCACGTTGTCCGGCCTGGAGCATGCCCCCGATGGCCGCCGGTCCGGAGGCAGGGTCGAGCGCCGTTCTTCCCAAAGCTCTTCCCGCGGCAGAGATACCCGGGTTCTGGCTAGACATGGGCGAACTTCTCTGCGTCCCGCCGAGCTGATGGCCACCCGTCGCCGCGCCGTACGCAACAGCGTTCCCCCGGGTTCACCTCCACGTCGTTTGGCCTCCAGTGCGCTACGTCACGATCCAACTTCGGATATATAGCGTATAAAGGCTGGCCGGCAAAAAGCGAAATGGGGCCGGACCGCGTGAAATCGCGGTGAACTGATGGGGTGCACCGCCGTTGCCTGCCAGCCTGCGCCTGCATGATGTCGGGCATGGTCCGGGGCCCCTCTGGCCGGGATCCACGTCCCCAGCTCCCTTCCCCGCTCCCCATTTGAGCACGGAATGAAGTGCCGACCTCCGCACGCGGTCAGCGACAGCGCATATCGCCAACAGCCAGGGGGAACGTACACGGACACTCCTCAGGTCACTCGGATCCTCGGCGGCAACTCATGCGAAGGGGTCGGGGGTCGGGTCCGTCAGGAGGATCTCACAAGTCCGGTAACCGACGGGGCAACCGATCCCGGACGGGAGGGTCCAGATACTGTGGTGTCGCTCCCGCACCGCAAGAGAGGTCGTGGAAATGACGGAAATTGACGGGTCCGAGAGACTCCTCGCCATAGAGGAAATCAAGCAACTCAAAGCACGCTATTTCCGATATGTCGACACAAAGCAATGGGAGCTCCTGCCGAGCGTGTTCACGGAGGACTGCACGTTCGGTTTCGAAGGAGTCGTTCCCGGCCACGTTTCACGATACGGGTCCGTCGATGACTTCGTGGGGGGCCTCAAGGTGATTCTGGGTGACGTGACATCGGTCCATCACGGACATACCCCAGAGATCACATTCCGCGATGCACGAACTGCCACGGGCATTTGGCCCATGACCGATCTCCTGGAACGCCCGCTCGGACACCCTCTCTCATCCTTCACCGGGTACGGCCACTATCACGAGGAGTACCGCAAAGAAGACGAATGGCGCATCGCGTCCGTGTACCTTTCTCGACTTCTCAAGGTCGAGCGCCCGAATCGAGATCCAGGAGAGATCCAAACGTTCTCGGCGGGGAGGACGCGGGCTGGCGGAGAGTAGCAACGAAGAAGACCATCCACCGAAGCGAGCATCACTCAATTCGAGCACTTCTCGAAAGGAAGGGGCATGTATGTCGCTGTCACTCGCCCAGCGGGCGTTCCCAGAACTCCCCGAGGAGGTGGCCGACGTCCTGACCACGTCGCTCTATACGGAATTCGCATCTGTCACAGCCAAAGGCGTGCCACTCGACACGCCACTCTTCGCCTTCGTCGAACCAGACGGAGGGACAATCGACGTAGCGACCGGGCTTGCCTACCCGGCCAAAGCCAATCGCGTGCGCCGCAATCCAAAAGTGGGACTCCTCTTGGAGGGCAACGGGAACCCCGGAGAACCGGTTGTCTCCGTCGCCGGATTCGGCGCAGTCCGCGACTCGGACATCCAGGCCAACGTCGAGCGCTACCTCGCCGAGACCGCCGCCCGCCTGCCCGTGACTTCGGGCGGGCTGCCGTGGTCGACCGTGCGCGAGGCGGTCTGGTACTGGGCCCGTATCATCGTTGCGACCACCCCCTCTCACATAGCGTGGTGGCCCGGAGTCGACCAGCTCGATGAGGAGCCGCTGCGCTGGCGCGCACCGGTGGGGACCACCTATCCACAATCCGATCCCCCACCCGACGGGCCCTCGACTTCGCCATCCGCGTGGCCCACGCCCACGGACTGGCGGCCCCGTGCCCGCGTGGTCCTCGAACAATGTCACAACGGACATCTGACCGTGTGCGACGACGAAGGATTTCCCCTCCCATTCCGGCTACGTGCCGCCGCTCTGGTGGACGATGGGTTCACCCTCGATGTTCCAAACGGAGCGCCCTGGAAGCCGATCGGTCCAGCGTCATTGTGCTTCTCCGGCCGAGGAACCTTTGTCGGTCAGGTGAGGCCGACGACAGACGGTGCCCATTTCGCCGTGGAGCGTCAGCTGCCGGATCTGCCCCTCATGGCCGACCCGGCCCAGCTCTGGATGCCACAGCCTGCGACCAAGGCCAACCTGATGGACAGGCTTGAAAGGGAGCTGGCGCGACGAGGACTCGCGCTCCGACATGTACCGGAGAAACCGCCCCGGCCGACCGAAGGGTCACGACTGCGCACTTTGGCCACGACGCAAAACCACCGACCCGACGCTCCGCTGGACACGGTATGAAGGCCTGACCTTCGTCCCGGGCTCCAGGGGGATCAGGACATTGCTCAGCAGTCGGACGGTGAAAACGTTGCCGGAACAGAGATGTATCCGTTCTGGATCCCCGCGGTGTGATAGCGCTGGACACCTTGGGTCTCCACCTGGTACTCCGGCATGCGAGCCAGTACCCGACTGATCATCGTCTGGATCTCCATGCGCGCGAGATTCGCACCGATGCACCGATGGATGCCGAATCCAAACGCGGCATGACGATTGTTCGGCCGGTCGAATTCGACCGCGTCGGGTCGCTCGAATGCCACAGGATCGCGATTCGCGGCGAAGAGGTTCGCCATCACCCGCTCTTCTCGGGCGATGCACTGTCCTCCAATTTCCGTCGCAACGTTCACGGTGCGGCCAAGAACGGGCGACGGCGTGATCCAACGAAGAAATTCTTCGCACGCAACCCCGATCATCTCGGGCTCTTCAACGAGACGGCGGCGCTCGTCATGATGCTCGCTCAGATACGCGAGGGCGCCTGCGGCTGCGCCGGTGGTCGTGTCGACGCCGCCTGCCAGGACGAGTACGAAAATATCGACCAACGTCTTCTGGTCGATCAACGCGCCGTCGATTTCCGCATCGACGCAGACGTCGATGAGACCGGACCGCTGGCGTTCGGGCTGGGCCCTCCGCTTCTCGACTTCCGTGGCCAAATCCGCCCGGATGGACATCTGCGCCGCGACCGCGACCGCATGCGCCGGGCTCTCCGGAGGATGTGCGACCGACCCGTGCCATGCCGCAGCGTGTCGCGGCCAATCCTCGATCGGCAATCCCAAGAGACCGAGCGTCACCATGGCAGGGACCGGACTCGTGAGATCGTCCACGAAGTCAATCCGGCCCGTTGCCTTCACCTGGTCGATACACCAATCCGTGACCTCTTCCACCAGGGGTCGGTGACGTGCCACTGCAGCCGGTGAGAAGCTCGAGTTCAGGAGCCGGCGGTAGGGCAGGAAATCGGGTGGATCGAGCTCGAGCGGGACGAAGCGCATCGGTGGGGGCGGAATCGATGCCCCTTGATAGGCGCTGCCCGGCTCGAGATCATGACGCGACGAAAAGGTGGTTGCGTCGCTCAGCACGTTGCTCACATCCTCGTAGCGCGTGAGGACCCAGAAGCCTCCGTATGACTCCGACCAGGCGACCGGACACATGTCGCGGAGAGCTCCAAGGGCGCCGACCGGATCAGCGGCAAACTCCGGCGAGTGGTGGTCGAACGCGACGACTGGTCGCTCCTCACTCACTGTTTTCCCACCATCCGGACCAGCCCTCTCGTCGGACGTACCGGCCTCAAAACTACACGGTGAACGAATCGTGACAGTGGAGAGCACACCGGTAAACCGGATGCCCCGCTGCCCGCACCTCGTGTTGGGATCGGACCGGTCCAGTGATCCACTCGCTGCCGTGGACAGGTCCTCGATGACCGGGATAGGGTCCCCACCGAGGGCGTTGCTTGCTGCCAGACTCTGCTCTTCCAGCGTCAACGTGCGCTGCTGCACTCGATACAAGGATCCCATCGATCGGGCCCTCACCCGGGCTCGGCCTGAACCGGAAGCGATCAATTCATGACATTTCAGCCCTACGACCGCCCCGTCCGAGCGGCATTTGTCGGACTCGGTCGGATCTACGACCTGAACGTCCGGGGCTATCTCGACAATCCCGATGTGGAGGTCGTGGCCTTAGTCGACCCCAGCAAAGAGCGGCGCGCACAACGTCAAGCGGATTGGCCCGAGGCGAGCACTTTTGGATCCACTGCGGAGCTCGCTGCAAGTGGACTCGAAGTGGACGCTGTCGAGGCATTGCTCCCCATCCCCCTGCACGTCGACGGGGTCATAGAACTCCTCGACAATGGCTGGCACGTCAACCTCCAAAAGCCGATGTGCAACGACATCGCGAGCGCCGAGAAGATGCTCAGCGCGGCCCGCGCCAACGACCGGATCTTCCGGGTGATGGAGAACTACATCTTCTACGAACCACTGCGGAAGCTCAAAGAGACGGTCGAGTCAGGCGTGCTGGGCGAAGTGAGCGGCTACCACATGAAGATGGTCGGGAGCGGCCGGGGCGGATGGGACGTTCCCGCTAGCAGCTATGAGTGGCAATTCCAGCAGATGAGAAACGGTCGGGGTGTCCTGGTCTTCGATGACGGATGGCACAAGTTGGCAACAGCACTGTGGCTCTTCGGACCCATCAAGGAGGTCCGAGCCTGGATCGGCACCACAGAGGTCATACCGACAATTGAGGTGGATGCCCCCACCACCATTCTCTGGGAGCACGCAAACGGGATTCGAGGAGTGTGGGACATCACGCTCGCTCCCGCCATGTACCTGCGCTCTGACTACTACACGAACGACGAGCGGTGGGAGGTGACGGGACATCAGGGTTATGCCCGCGTCAACCGCTGTACCGGTCGAGGCATCCAACAGCCGAGCCTCGACGTCTACGCAGAGGGCGAGATGCGGTCCTACCACGCCCTCGATGACGACTGGGCCAGCAGCTTCCGGGATTCGGGGCGCCACTGGCTCCGTTGGCTCCGCACCGGCGAGGGCCCACTCCTTTGGAGCGCCGACGAGGCAGTGAACGTCCTTCGATTCGCCCTCGCCGCCTACGCAAGCAGCGCCGGCGGTGGGGTTGGCGTCGATCCGGCTTCCCTCTCGTAGGGGTCTCGCAGTGGAAGGGGCGGTTCGAGGAACTAATCGTCACTCGCCAGCATCGACGCTATGACGGGAACGGGCGCTGAAAGCCGCCAGTACTGCTCCGGGACATTTGCGTCGAGACGCTCCTTCAACATGTGATCCTGCTCCAAGGGCGCAACTTGCGTCTTGTAGATGGCGATCAACGCCCGCTTCTGGTCCATGTCAAGGTCGATCGGCACGATCGACGGCGTGGGCCAGATGCCTGCCCGGAACAGTTTGGAGATCCTCCAGGCGAGATTCCCCGGCAGATGCTTGTACCCGTGATCTTCGTAGCAGAACCACACAGCCTTGCTCCCGCTCCCAATCAACTCTCGCCGAGCCATGAGCCCCGCCTCATGGGTCACCACGTGATCCGGGTTGGCGATGCCCATCGGCAGAAACACCGCAGTCGGGTCGGCATCGGCAATCGCCTTCTCCAGAGCCGGCCCGACCTCGGCTGGTGTAGGCCGCTCATCCACAGCCAAATATTGGTGGTCGGGAAACTCCAGCCAGACCGGCTTGGCATTGACGAACGCCATGGCTTGACGGTCTTCCTCACGTCGTGCCGAAACGACGTCGTCGCCGGTAACGAAGCCACCAGCCTCGTCCCACGGAGTGACGTGCTCTGGATACGCGGGCGGCTGCCCACCGAGAACGGTGATGACGGTGCTGCCAGGGTACGTCGCCAGCACGTGGGCCGCGCCAAGGGCTGCGTCGTCGAAGTGCGGTGACACCACCACTATTCGTTCAAGGACGGTCGGATCGAGGACGCCCCAGATCTCTCGTATGTTCACCTCATCAGCCATAATTCGCGTCCCGCACCTCTCCTCGAGATAGTGGCCACCTTAAACTGACTCCCCTGGGCCTGACTCACTTCACGAACCGACAGGGGCCGATTCCAGGATGCAGCGACGCCAGCGTAGCCACACACCATGATCCAACCTCCCGACCACGCCGTCAACGTCAGCAGCCGGGACCTCCCGGGAGTTCTCGCGACCGCTGAAGGGATGAGGCGCCCAAGTGCATGACGCGCCCACGGAGCTCAGCAAACGGCTTGCCGCACATCGGCTGGGTCTTGGCCTCGCCGCCCTCGGGAGACCGGGCTATATCAATCTCGGCCATGGATCCGACTTGGCCGGGCGCACCGACGAGGTCTCGATGGAACGTGGGGCGCATGCCGTGCTCGACGCCGCGTACGCGTCGGGTGTCCGCTATTTCGACGCTGCCCGTTCGTACGGGCGAGCTGAAGCGTTCCTGTCCGATTGGCTCACCCTCAGAGGACTGACGCCTTCGGACGTCACCGTTGGTTCAAAATGGGGCTACACGTATACCGCCAACTGGCGGGTGGACGCCACCGTCCACGAAGTGAAGGACCTTTCCCTCGCCAATCTCCGTCGCCAACTTGCGGAGAGCCGGGAACTGCTCGCGCCACACCTCCGCCTCTACCAGATCCACTCAGCCACCATCGTCAGCGGGGTCTTGGACGACCGCGCGGTTCTCGCTGAGCTCGCCCGAGTGCGGGCGGACGGCATGTCCGTGGGGCTCTCGGTGACAGGACCCGGTCAGGCGAGAACCATCGAGCGGGCACTCGAGGTCGGCGGATTCGATTCGGTGCAAGCGACGTGGAACCTGCTTGAAACGTCGGCTGGCTCGGCGCTCGCGGCCGCACACGCCGCCGGGCTCGGAGTCATCGTCAAGGAGGCGCTGGCAAACGGAAGGCTCACTGCCCGTGGACAGATACCCGAGCTCGCTGAGGCCGCGCGCCAAGCCGGGTGCACCCCCGACGCGTTGGCTTTGGGCGTGGTCCTCGCGCAACCGTGGGCGGACGTCGTCCTCAGCGGCGCCGCCACCGTGGCCGAGCTCTCCAGCAATCTGGTTGGGTCGACGGTCCGGCTCCAGCCAGAGCCGCTCGAACGCCTCGAAGCAATCCGCGAGGACTCGGAGACGTACTGGGCCACGCGAGCGGCACTTCCCTGGAAATGAAGGGGCACCACCTAGCTCGCGCGGCCTTCGACGGGGAGCCTGACCGTGGCGCGTCTTTCGCGCTGCACAGGCGCTCCGCTGGCTCCCGTGGTCGAATCGACGATCTTCAGACTCTGACTCTCTGTTGTCCACCACTCGAACGCTTTGACGTGCTCCTCGATACTCACTCGGATCTCCATCACCCGAGCGACAGTCGCACTCGTCATTTCGGCATACGCTCCGAGAATCTCCACGAAATGCCGACCAAGGGAGCCGTCCGGACACGGGTTGTCGATCAGCCATTGCCGCGCCGTACGAATGGTCGCGACGAATTCGTCATCCACCCAAGGGGTCCGAAAACGTGCCTCTGCGAACATGAGGGGTTCGCATGCAGACCAAGCCCGCCTGTACCACTGAACTGTCCTGTCGAGGGCCTCGTCTTCTGTCGCCCATCTCGGGCACATCCCTCGTCACTACCCGTTCTGGTCCCCGCGTAAACTTCCCCGGGCTGCCGTCGATGCCTCCACCAGCCGACCTGCGCCGTGACCCCGCCCACGATGTGACCGGTGAGGATCTAACGTCTTCCCATGACGAATCCACCCGCTTCGGGACCGGAGAGAACGGGAATCAGCGTGCTGACCAACTTCAGGGCGCTCAACCCATTGCTGTATTTCTCCAAGCCCAGAATTGGCATTGACGGCAATCCGCCGGAAAGAGTTCGCTGGGGCGACAACTTCATCCCGACCTCACCCGGCACCCACACAGTGCGCTGCTTCGTCCCCTACGTCTACTTGCGGCATATGGGTGACTCAGAAATTAGGATACGAGTCCCCCCCGGAAGAACGGTGGCCCTACGCTGGCAATCGCCGCTGGGGTCTCTCTACCTCAAGGGTAAATGGACGGTGTTGAACTCGCCCTAGCCGCCCGTGCCCCCTCGGTCGAGCCGGCATCGGGTGACGGCGTGGCGCGTCAGGACGAGAAGCGCCACGTTGGCATCATGGTAGATGCCGCCGCTTTCTCCTCTGCCGCCTCTTGCGATGAGAATGACGTGATGTACGTCTTACTCTTGTGGGAGGCATAGAACTGCGTGCCGTAGACGGACACCGTCGACCCAGTCACGGGTATCGAGTAGGTAACCCGTATGGCACTGCCGAATTTGAAATGAACCACTTTGGTCTGGACCTGCTTGGCGCCAATCGAAGACATGCCGAACTTGGCGGTTGCGTCGAGTTCGGGAAGGGATCCGGTCCCGCTGAAGATGCCGATGTTCACGGTCGCACTGGCGCCAGGGTTGACCGCGAAAAATTTCAAGCCCTTCTGGGCGACGGCAGTCGCCTGGCTTGTGAGGGCACTCTTTACCCTTGCGTTAATTTTCGACGCATCACCCAACAGTCCGCCAATGTCGCCGGGAGTCAGTGATACCTGCGTCCAATCCTTTGGTAAGTCAAAGGAGATCCCGTATTTGGCCACATTGGTGCGAGTGCTCGCGGCAACCGTGGCCGAATACATGAAGGCGCTCGAGAGCAGGAATGTGCAGGCTCCGAACAGTGCAATCAGTCCCGACCTCAGCAGGCGTCGTTCCCTCCGGATGTTCCTCTCGACGCTCCTGCTCATCGTCGCCCGGATGCATGGCACAGGTTCCTCAACTCTCGGGGCCCAACGGCGCCCATCGGTGACCACGCCGTATGCCACGACCCGCCAGAGGGGCCGAGACATCCTGCGTGGAGCGGTGGAATCTCAGTCACGCTGTTTTCACCGTCCGGCCGCCGCTTTCTTCGCCGTTACGAGCCCGACTCGGTCGAGGTGCCCGGAATGTCGCTCCCACAGACAGGCTGCTTACTGGTGAGCACGAATCCGGACTTCTTCGCCTGCAGTATCCACTGGCAGTTCTTCGGCTCATCGTGACCGAAGATGGTCGAGTAGTTGATCGGGACGGGGAGGAGGCCGTTGGCGTCGTATGAGGTCACACCCCGCAACGACTTGATCACTCCCGCGCTGGTCGGGTTCTTCCCTGCCAGTTCGAGGCCCTTGATCATGAGGTCGGCGCCAACCCACGCCTGGTAGACGTCGTACGTCGGGAATTCAGATGGCGATCGGTGCTCGTACTTCTGGAGGGCCGATGCCAACTGCTTCGTCCCCGCGTTCGGGAGGCTGAGAGGGCGGAATCCGGAAAAGAAGTAAGCGCCCTGGAGATCGGGCCACGCCGGGGAATTCACGACCGACGGCTCGTAGCCCGTCGGCAGAATGACCGTTTTGAGCTTGACCCCGGCCTGCTTCATAGCGGTGACGAGGGCGAAGTCCGAGTTGTCGTCCATACTGGGCCACATCACATTGACGCCCTTCTGTTTGGCCGCCAGCGCCTCGGTACCGAAGTCAACGCTGCCATAGGGAACGGAAACATCGAGCACACCGACCTTCAGGCCCTGGCGTTGCGACGACTCCGCAAAACCGGTCGCTGATCGCACCGCACTCGGCGAAATTCCATAGCCGTACGATCCCACCACCGTGCCGCCGTACTTCTTGACGATGTTCCCGTAGAGGGAACTCACGGGATATTTCGGGTTTACGCTCCCCGCGTCCGACGCGAACATGTTGGTGTAGGGCTGCGTACCCCACTCCGGGCCGTCGAAGAAGCCACCGGTGACCGGGATTCCGGCCTGCTGCGCAAACTTTGCCCCTTCGAAGAAGAGTGGTGAGACCGACACGATGCCGGTCACGCCCTTTGAGATTGCATCCTTCACCGCGACCGGATCCGCGGTGGGGCTCGTTTGGTCATCGATCACGATTCCCTCGATCTTGTGCCCGTTGACACCTCCCAAAGAGTTCTGAAGGGCGATCCGCGCATTGAAGCCCTGGGCCGCATTCGAGAATTCGCTCGCGGCCGGACCAGTGAGAGATGAGACGAGGGCGATCTTGATCGGCGCCGACGCGGCCGATGCGCTCGAATCGACGATGGCAATTGGGGTGAGTGTCATGGCCATCAGCGCGGCAGCCATCACAATCACTCTTCGAACTGAGCGCATTGCCCTCCCCTTTGCGATAATTCTCCGAGACGATAGCTCCAAAACAAACACCAGTGAGGTACACACCACCGAGGCAGAACCTGCCCCCGAACCATGCCCCCCTCACGAGATCGTCCCAGAACGCCTACGCACCCTCGACTGACAAAATCCAGAAATGGACCATACTGCGTTCTCGCCGGCGACCTCGCCACGCCCAAAACCCTTCTGGGCGCTGCGGAACTCTCACGCAGGACTTCAGCCCTATGGCGTCAGCACAAAGGCTACATGTGAACAGTTCCGTCACTCCTCAAGGTCCACGCCGCATTGTGCGCGACCTCCCATACATAGCCATCAGGATCGGCGAATGCGCCGGTCGTCCCGCCCCACGCGGCGAGGGCCGCCGGTCGGACAATCGTCCCTCCTGCTCGTTCTGCTTCCAAGAGGACCTCGTCGACGTCCTCGGGAGAACGAACGTTGTAGGCAAGTTCGATGCCCGGTGCGCCATGTCCGCCGAGAGCGGCCCAGAGACCGAATACCATTCCTCCTGCCTGGAAGAAACAGACCTCGTCGTCAGGCTGTTCAGCCCCGGCCCAACCGAGGGCCTCATAAAATCCGCGGGCAACCGCCAAGTCGTTGACTCCCAGGGTCACCAGGCTGATGCGTTGCTCCATGGAGCGCCATGATCGCACACCCGGAACTCGGCACGCCCGGCCAGAATGTCCGGCCTTTCACTCCGTTGACGGCGGCTCGGAGACGGCACCCGCTGTCCGCCGTCGTGATCGACTCAGGAACGTGGATCCGATGATGCAGACGATCCCAACCAGTGAGGCGAGCAATGAGACGACCCCGAAGCGGGGCGTGAAGGAGAACTGGATCACGTGGGTTCCGGCGGCCGACGCGGACCGATTGAAACGGGCCCGACGTCCGGACGGTGAGGGGGCCCGAGCCATCCTTGGCATGCCATCCGGACATGTGGAGTTCCAACCGATGCAACGTCGCCGGACCGGCGCACGTCACCTGGACCGTCGCCATACCTCGGGGTCGGATGTGACACGGAGCACCGCTCGTCGAGAAGAAGGGCGTCGTCGTCGGAAGCTGCCAGACGTCAGCGACCGAATCGGCATAGACGCGGCGTGGGGCGGGCGCCTCGGTGGCCGGCCACGGTGAATCGGACCCCGTCGCCGCCGTCACGACGAACTTGACCCCGGCGGCCTCGTAGGCCGCCAGGTGCGTCGCCATTTCTTCCGACGGCGTAGGACCATTGGGGTCGATCACGGAGGCTCCCGTGAAGATGAGCGGGTCGACGTTGCCGTCGAGTGAATGGGTGATATAGCCCGAAAACGCCTTGGGGACAGGAAGGTCGTTCACGTTGATCTCGGCGAGGTCGTAGAGGGACCCGAAATTGGGTTGCAACGGTCCCAATGTGGCGAAGCGGGCGAGGCCGATGTGGTCCTGGAGATACTGGACCAGGGCCCCGTCCGTCTTCTCCGGGCGCGGGGCTGAGAGCAGTGGAGCGGCGAACAACACCGCCGCTTCAACCGCAAGGGCGGCCGCGACGAGGAGAATCCCGGTCGCGAGTTCTCGCGGCACGCTCTCGTCGGCCCACGAGGCCGCGTGAGAAGGCCACCCGCAACCACCACTGCCACACCCACGACGGCGAGGGCAACGCTGGCCACTGCGAAGGCATGGCGATGGCCGGACCCGGTGGCCGTTGTCAACACTGGCCACGCCAGCCACCCTGCCCACGCGATCGCCCCCAGAGTGAGCGCACCCGCACCCAAGATGACGACCGCACGGACCCGCCGATGGGCCATGTCGTCGATGCCCAGGGCAGCGAGGACGATAACCGCAAATTCCCATGAGGCTTGGGAATAGCGGTAGAAGGCGGTGGAGTGGATACCCGGGAAATGGTTGAGGAGGTGGCTGACTGCGGCAACGCCGAAGGTCTTGCTCATCGCGAGCAGTATCCAGACGGCCAGGCGCGACCCGCAGGGCTCGTAGTCGGCTACCGAGAAGCCCGATGAGTGCGCAGACGATCAGGGTCGCGTCGAGGTACCCGCCGGCGTTCCCCCATACCAACGTCAGCAGTGACGAGTTTCCTCCCGCCTGCAATCCGAAGATGGGCCCAAAGCTGTAGGGGAGGACCGTCTGCCCCAGATTTTGAATCACCAGGGAACCGTTGGCAAAAGCCCCGCCGTGGTTCCCGACGTTTCCATGCGGCAGGTAGTCGATGAAGGCCACCAATGCAGGGGCGCTCAAGAGGAGCCCGACCGCACCACCCACCGCGAGCTTCCCAAGCATGAACTGTCGTCGTGCGGGAAGCGAGAAGAGCCGTACCGCCGCCCAGAGCGCGACGAGAAGACCGTCGAGGTAGGCCACCTCGGGAAATCCGGACACGATCGAGAGGGCAAGCGCGACCGCCAGTAGACGCCACCCGTTGGCCCTCATTTCAACTGACGCCGCTCGGGCTCGTTCGACGCCGAGCAACGCGAGGGGCAGGAAGGCGACGGGGTTGGCGGTGGCGTGCTCGAACCAGGCCAGGGTGCCGCACAACCCGAACGCGACACCGCCGGCAGTCGACGCAGCGCGGCCGAGACCCAGACGCCGGAGTAGGAAATAGGTGGCATAGCCGGCGACGAGTTCCAGCACGATGTGGAAGACGACGAATCCCAACGATCCCTCGAGGAGGAGGACGGCTGGGAAGAATGCTGCCGCCTGCATCTCCCCTGCCAGCGGAGCCCCCAGACCCTCGTACGGGTTCCACCAGGGAATGTGCCCGTGGAGCCAGTCCATTGCTGCGAGATGGCCCATGGCCATCGTGATGTATCCGGCGTTGGGATCGATGATCGACGATCCCGGCAGGATCTGATGGCCGGACCCGGATTGAAGATACGCGAACATCTGCACGGGATTCCTGGTCACAAGATCGACCAGCGTCGGCAAGTTCACAGCGAGAATTGCCAATCCGATGATCGCCAGCGGAAGGGTGCTCGGATTCGCACGCAGTCGTCTTAGGGAATCTCGAACCGGGACCACGGTGCGCCGATTGTAGGCGGACCCACGGACACGTCTCGGTCCCCGACGCGCGGCCGACATCCCCGCACGTGCGCGTGCGGCATCCCGCGTTCTTGCCGAAGGAGAAGGAGGTCCAGACTCGTCCGACCACTCGACGTCATCGGGACGGCACGGGCGCGTGGGCTCCAATGAACGCGGTGCGCACGTTTCGCGTCGAGAACGGCTGGGCACGTATTGGAAGAACAATGGGGTCCGACAGTGCAGCGAGAAGACAAGGATTCACAGTCAGGTGACGAACAGGGGATCGACTTTGGCCCGTTCTCTGAAGAACGAGCACGGATCGACCGCATTCTGGCCAGGCTCGACGTCACAGAAGACCTGATCGAACGAGCGGACCTCGGAAGCGAGCTCGTTCGTTCCGCGTCCCGCTACGAGGACACATTCGAGCGAGTCCTGCTTCCCCGTCTGGAAGGGTCATCCCACGACGTGCTCGACGGACTCCAGCAGGACCGGGATGCTCACGGAGAGACTCGAGCCCGATGCGCTCAAGGCGCTTTCCGAGGAGGTCACTCACGCATTCCGCACCGCATCCGAGCGGCCCCGCCCTCCCCGCACCGCGGTGGGTCGCTTTCTCAGTAATGCGCACGTCAAGCTCGACCACACGTTTGAAGACGTGGCGACGCCACAGCATCCGGGTGCCGACACTTTGAAGGGCTGAAGTCCTCCTCTGCCCTTCGGGGACGGCGAGGGCATTGGGCCTCCTCCTGTGCGAATTGGGGTCCGAATAGGTCACTCGCGGTGATCGGCATGTTCCGGGGAGATCCACGGCGACGGGGCCCGGAGTTCCCGGAAGAACCTTCGCTCGTGCGTCGGCCACAGCTAGTGTTCGTGGGCACCGCAGTCGATGGCTAGGACCAATGGCCCTATTGGCTCGATGGCAGACGGTTCATGCTGTCGCCAGCCAACACTAGGAGGGCCATTTCAATGCTCGCAGGCTCGCTGCTCGCCTCCGCCGTCAACCTGAACGGCCCCGGTCGCTATCTGCATTGGTCGATCTTCACCGTCTCAGAGTCCAATCTGGTCCTGATCGCCGTGATGGTCGTCATTTTCGGCGCGGCCCTCCTCATACCCTTCCCCGGGCACGGTAAGTCGGTGGCTGGATCAGAGGCTGCAACCACAGGGGACACCGAGACGGCCACGAGTGACCCGACAAGTAGGTCGTCCTCGTTCGACCTTGGCGACGACGCCGACGCTGCGATGTGGACCTCGCGGCTGCGTCGCAGCGTGCTGCGGCGCCTTCCGCCGGGCAAGCTGCTCCCCGATCGCCAACCCGCCTATGTGAGCTCGTGGATCTACGTCTTCGGAGTGGCCAGTCTGGCCACCTTGGGGCTGGTGATCCTCTCGGGGATCGCCATCGCGGTCGGCGGTCCCGATTGGTGGCATACCAACACGGTCGGCCACTTCTTCAACAGCGTCCATCTGTGGAGCGTCGAAGCGTTCATGGCCTTCTTGGTCATCCACCTGTGGGGCAAGTTCTGGATGGCTGCGTGGCGGGGAAAGCGGAGGATGACCTGGATCACCGGTGTCGTGGCGTTTATGGCCTCGGTTATCGAGTGCTTCACGGGCTACGTGTCCCAGCAGAACTTCGATTCCCAGTGGATCTCGACCAGCGGCAAGGACGCGTTCAATGAAGTCGGGATCGGGTCGTTCTTCAATGTCATGAACTTCGGCCAGATGCTGATGTGGCACATCGCCTTGATCCCTCTGGTGCTCGTCGCCATCGTCGGAGCACATGTGCTGGCCGTACGCGTCCGAGGGGTCGCCCACCCGCTCCCGGTCCACCGAGTCCGAGGCCGGAAAGGGCTCCGGGCCGCGGCCGCGGCAGATCTGGCCGAGTGGAGGGGGCCGACCCGCCGTTACGACATCCTCAAGGAGGCGACGGTGGCAACGGTTGTCGCCCTGGTCCTGGTCCTGACCCTGGCCGGTCTGCTGTCTTCTCCCGATGAGCCACCGGTCACCATGGCTACCTGGGCCAACATCGCCCCAGCCGACTTCGTGGCCACCGCTGCGAGTGAGCTCGCGGGGACAAGCGAGACCGCGACCTATGGGCCGCCCTACAACAACACCGCAGGGAGCGCGCAGAGCCTCTGGTTCTCCCCTGCGGACATCGTCGGAGTGCGCCAACCCATTGACACTGCGAAGACATTCGTCCTTTCCCCCTTGGCGAGGCTTTCTCCCACCGATCCGGCGCTGGCTTCGGCGCTCCATCGCTACGTCAGCGCCCCGGCCGCCGTGCAGAACTCCTGGAACACCGCCTACGCCAAGGCCGTCACCAAGGTCAAGTTCCGAAACGGCGTCGCCGTCACTCCACCCGCCCATGACGGGCCGATACCCAAACTGATTTCCAGCGAGTTGACGTTGGCCCGTAGTGGAGCCCTCGATGCCGACCTCATCGCCGATCAGTCCTTCTACGGAACCAACTTCACCAAGCCCTTGCTGTTCCTCGAAGACGGACAGTACTTCTCCACCAAGGCCGCAGCGGATCACCTCACCGGTGAGCAATGGGGGGTCATGAACGAGACCGGCAGCTACCCCGGCCAACCCTGGCTCTGGCTCTACACCCTGTGGTACCAGGTCCCGGGCTTCGACAACTCCGCCAACGTCGATCTCATCGCCATCTACTTGACCGGGGCGGCAACCCTCCTCCTCCTCGCCGTGCCGTTCATCCCGGGCCTTCGAGACATCCCACGCTTCATACCGATTCACCGTCTCGTCTGGCGCGACTGGGATCGCAGGGAAACCGCGCTCACCCAAGAGACGATTTCCACGGAGTGATCGGGTGAACGTCCCTGCGGCAACGTATCCACCGCTTCCCCACCGGTGCCGCACAATCCGAGGCGACAACCTCCGGGACCGAGCAGCCGTGGAGGACGCGACCCTCACCAGCGGCTCGCCGATCTACGATCACCGCGATGCCGGCAGGGTCCGATTCGTCTGACACCGATCAGCGATCAGCTGCCCGACTCTCGCGACAGCCGTCACTCGTGCAACGTCGACGACGTCGTCAGAGACGACGACTTCTCCCGGTCGTGTTGGTGCTCCTTCTGGGTGCGCTCGCCCTGTGGGTAGTTCCCCATCCCACCGGTGGGCACGGATCAGCCGACGATCCCGTCACGACGACTTCCACGAGGCCTGAAAGATCGACCACCACTGTGACGACAACGCCGCCCTACGAGCCGCCGACGGTGGTCGCTTCCATTCGACCTCCTCTCGCCAACGAGGGCCAATGGACTCCAGCGGATCCCTGGGACCCGGGACCGCACTCCATTCTGACGACGACGTTTCGACCCAACCCGTCGCAACCGAGCATCGTCGCCTATGCCGCGTGGGTCCGAACAGCCTCCACGCAACTGGCGCTCTATCCGGGCTACGAGGGCCCGGGTCCGACCACGCAGGACCGCGGGCCCGAGATGGTTCCCGTCGCGGCACGGGCGACCCTGCTCGCATGCTTCAACTCAGGCTTCTACGAGAAAGACTCGGCGGCTGGCTTCTACACGCATGGTCAGCTGTACTTCCCCATGGTCGATGGGTTGGCCACCGTTGTCTCCTACCGTGACGGCCACATCGCCCTCATCGATTGGCAAGGCGGTCCGACGCCGTCTCCCGACATTCTCACCGCCCGCCAAAACCTGCCGCTCTTGGTGAACAACGGAATCCCCACTCCGGCCGCGGCGAATCCCGGCACGTGGGGGGTCACTCTCGGCGGCGTCCCCGCCGTATGGCGAACCGGGCTGGGGATCGACCGCCGCGGCAACCTCATTTACGTGGCGGCGCCGGCGCAAACTGCGACAAGCCTGGCCCAGATACTCGTCGACGTGGGTGCCGTGCGGGCAATGCAGTTGGACATCAATCCGGAGTGGCCCATCTTCACGACGTATGGCAGCGCCGGCGCCGGCACACCTGCACTCTTCGTGCCAAATCCGAACCAGATTCCCAACCGCTTCCTCTATTCGAGCACCAAGGACTTCTTCGCTGTCTTCGTCCGCACGCCCGGCGTGATAGAGCAGCCCTGGTGAGTTCCGCCCAGCCGTCCCGTGATCGCTATCGCCACCGCGCCTGGGACCGGAAACACCGTGTGCGTCGTACGCATGTCGTTCTGGTAGTGGTGCTCGTCGGCGGGCTCTGTCTTGGCGGCTATGCCCTCTTCCGAGCCGTTCACCGTTCGACGGCGACGTCTGCGTCCCGGGTCACGCACCCAAGTGGCCGATCCACCCGCGGCACCGCGTCAACGAGCCCAACCACATTGCCGCCGGCCGGGAATGACGTGACCATCTCGGCTGTAGGCGACATGGAGCTGGGCAACACGCCGGATCTGCCACCTGATCCGGCTACATATCTGCAACCGGTCGAGAGCGCTCTCACCGCTCCCATCGTGTTCGGGAATCTCGAAGGGACCCTGACGAACGCCTCGGGTTCGAAGTGCGGCGGCGACGCCTCGAATTGCTTTGCCTTTCGAACGCCACCCTCCTACGCCCAGATCTTCCGGCAGAACGGTTTCACCGTCTTGAACAGTGCCAACAACCACTCACACGACTACGGCCAAGCCGGGGTCTCCGACACCAGTGCGGCCCTCCAGGCCGCCGGAATTACGCAGGCGGGGCTTCCGGGGGAGATCGGACTGGTCACCGATGGATCCACCAAAGTCGCATTTGTGGACTTCGCCCCGTACAACAACGTCAATAATCTGCTCGATCTCTCGACAGCCAGGGGGCTCATCGCCCAGGCTCGGTCCGAAGCCAATGTGGTGGTGGTCTACATGCACGCGGGGGCCGAGGGGAGCACCGCCGATCACGTGACCGGGAATGAGGAGACGTACGTGGGCGAGGACCGCGGGAACGCCGAGGTCTTCGCCCACGATGCCATCGACGCCGGTGCTGCCCTTGTCATCGCCAGCGGACCACACGTGCTCCGGGGATTGCAGTTCTACCATGGTCATCTGATCGCCTACAGCCTCGGCGACTTCGCCAACTACAACAACTTCTCCATGGCGGGCGACCTCGATCTCTCGGGCATCCTCACCGTGACCCTCCATGCCGACGGCACCTACGTAGGTGCCCACTTCACTTCACTACTTCTTCGCGCGACAGGGCAGCCGATGATCGACACATCGCAAGCGTCGGCGACATTCGTCAACCAACTGTCCTCTGCCGACTTCACGAGCGACGCCGCCATCATCCAATCCAACGGGCAGATCAATCCACCCCCAAACACCTGAGCGGACACACCGGAGGAGCGTTCAGCACCCCCCTGGAGGGCCCGGCACTCCCGGGCCGGATGCCGGTTGGTCGACCGTGCCGATGTTGGCGGGGCGCGGATTAGGCCCCAAGTGGACCACGTACCACGCCCCTCGCCATGAGATAAGCGATGCGACGGCAAATGATCGCAACGTGCCCCCCTGTTGGTACACCAGTCGAACTCCCGGCAGATGCCAGTACCCGACGTCATTCTCGCACTGTCCCGGCCCGATCCACGCCGCATCGCCGGGGACGACTCCGACATCCACCAATGTAGGTGTGCCAGGTCCCGAGGTCAGAAGCTGGTGGTACGCGCCAACGTCGAGGTCGAAGAAAGCAATCAATCGGGAGGAGTAGTCACCGGCCGGATTGGGAATCTGACCGGTCTTGGTGGTGACGTACGCCGATTCCGGGAAGAAGAGCGGCCGAGCCTGATTCTGCGACCCCGCGGCAAGGGCCGCCCACAGTGTCTGCAATTCCGTCTTCAAGGAGGCCCCTGTCGAAGGTTCATCGGGGGTCTGTGGAAGCGAGCCCGGATCGATTGTGGTCGTCGTTGACGGCACGGCAGTCATCGTGGTCGGGGATGCAACGGGATTGCGAATTCTCTGAGCCTTCCCCGCGGGCGGAGAACTCGAGCGCCGGGCGGGCGCCGACGAATTGCATGCCCCCGCCGCAACGGCCAGGCCGAGCAATGCTGCGACGAGGAAGGCCCCAGTGCCTCGCACAATCAATTTACGGACGTAGTCATTGGATGGCAATGAATTGTACTTCGTGGCACGTTGACCTAGACGCTTGGCAGCTCCAGCCACAACAAGTCAATGGTTCCAGCGCTCGGGCCACCGCTTGGAGGGACGGCCCTCCGCTGGTGCGCTTGGCCACTGGCGGCATCAATAGCTATGTCCGGACGACATCGGCAATGGACTCAGCGATGACTTCGTAGCCGTCCTCGTTGGGATGCGAGTTGCGCAGGGGCGGAGTGGTGCATACCCACGTGAGAGCGCAGAGGCGTACCAGATCCTTGGGGGCCGTCGTTCCATTGGTGCGTGTCGTGGGAACCGCGTTTGCGAGTGCAAAGGCAGCGCCCACATTGGCTGTCGGTACGCCGGCGGTTGAATAGACGAAACGCAGCACCGCGTTGAGACGATCGATCACGGCGAGGCTGGCGGACGCAAAGTCCTTCACGGCGAAATTCTCGATATGCGCGTACAGATACGGGTCGTAGTGCCCGACACCGACGATACGCAGCGAAGGGTCTGCTGCACGCAACCTCGCGAGTATCTGGGTAAGTTGCTGCCGAACTGTCGCGAGTTTCCCCGACACGCACGTTTGATTCACTTTGTGATAGGCCAGGCAAGGAAGCAGGTTGTTGAATCCGAGATCGATTGTCACGAGGACGACATTCGCATGCGAATGCAGAAACGACACGGCCTCCGCCAGTTGGGACCGGCCGGCTGGTCGGCAATGATCGCCTCCCGCGAGAAAGGACCCGGTTGTCTCGCCGGGGCATCCAAGTTGGACGAGGTGGAGGCCGCTCCATCGGGACCGCTCCAATTTCAAAAGATCATTGGCGTACCCCGAGGTGGTCGGCTGCCCTTTGGGACGGTCAACGGTGGGCTGGACACCAACGGAACCAGAACCACCAAGCGCAAGGTAGTACGCGGCGGGGTTCGATGTGTTCGGCATGCCGGTCGGACCCAATTGCGTTGTGTCGAAAGTGACGAATGAACCAAACACAACCGCTGCGCCTACCGCCACGCGACGTAACCGCTTGAAGATCTCTCTTCGTTGCTTGCTCACGGATCCTCGCCTCAAGGCAAATTCACCGCGGTTAGCGGTCGATCTCGGGAGACCACGTGCGACGCCGGTCGGTCCCTCGGCACGGACTTCGATCCAATCGATTCTGTTGCACCGTCTTTCACCTTTAGGAAGATCTCGACGCTGCAATCCGCACAAGCCGGAGAGCCAGCTTCGGGCACGCATCGACAGTGTCCCGCGCCAACTCTTCAAGGTGTGGTGGGACGACTTCCCCGTCGATTATTGGGTATCCCCAGTCGTCGAGCCTTATCAATTCCGGCAAAAGCTCTGCACAGAGTCCCCTCCCGTCGCAGGCAATACGATCGATACACAGCTTCGAGGGGCCTTTCATCGATGGCCACCTTCGGCCACGAGAGAACGACCGGCCAACCTTTCGGATGCCGAGCACGAACCTTCCAGATGCCTATCCACGTCAACGTGGAAAACGTCAAGTGCGGATCGAACTTGACGAGCCGTGCCGTCGGGATGACTGCATGCCCCTCGACCGTCGACTTCCACCAGCCATCGTCTGAGATCGTCCATCCGGACCGGGCGTCCTTCGGCCAACCTCTCCAATTCGAGAGCGATCGCCGGGAGCCCAAACTTGCAGGGTCCACATTGCCCTGCGGACTGATGTGGCCAAATATCGGGCCAGCCGCGCTGTCTCGGCCACGCCGCAGGCACTGGCCGGGAAGGCAACGATGAGTCCAGCACCCAGACCGATCCCCAGCCCCTGGGAGCTCAACGGACGTGTCATTGCGGAAGAACTCGGGATCCAGGTGCCGAAGTAGCCGCCAATGAGGAGTGCTTGCAACTCTGCCGAAGGTCCGCCAGCAAGGTCGAGGATGTCCCTGACAGGTGAACCGATAGCCACCTCGTGGACACCAGAACGTTCGACGGATCCCGTCAGGGTCACAAGCATTGACCCCGGTTCGTCTGCGGTGCCGATTTCCCGATACCACTCCGATCCGTAGCGACAAATGAGGGCAAGGTGGGCCAGGGTCTCGACATTCTGCACGAGAGTGGGGCGGCGGCAAAGGCCGCGCTCACTCATCCGGGGCGGCTTGCCCATTGGAACCGCTCGGCCGCGTTCGACCCAGTTGACCACTGCGCTCGCCTCACCGGCCACGAAGCGATCGGAGGCGGTGACGACACGAACCGGAACTCGATCGATCCCCCGCTGGCGGCGTTCTTCTACTGCACTATCGACCGCCTTCCGGACTTCCTGGTGCACGACCATGATGACCTCGCCGGCCATAACGATGTCGGCCGCGACCGCCGCCCCATCGAGCACCAGGTGAGGTGCTCGGGCGAGCAGGACACGGTCCTTCAGGCTGGCAGGTTCTCCCTCGGTGCCATTTCCGATCACCACGGCTCGACTGCTCCCCGCCAAGACGGCTCGTAGTTTTTGAGAAGTCGGAAAGGCCGCCCCACCTCGGCCCAGGAGCCCGGCGCGTTCGATCTCGGACACCATACCGCTGCGCCCTTCATCGGTGGAGAGATTCAGCGCGCGCGGCCCATGCCGTTCCAAATGGGCCGTGAGATCCTCACTCCCCGAACCGTCGGCGGGCAGGAGACGTGGAACAAACAAGCTCTCGGAGAATACTGACCTGTCCAGCACGCTTGCCGTTGTCATAACCCACTACCAATCTGCGCCGCGCAGTGTGGGCGCACGGGTGATGCATATGCAGCCACTCTCGCTGTGTTGGTTCCACGAGTTGCGACAAATACCCGACGTGCAATGGCCACGACTACCGCGCTGGCCGAGCCCCACACAAGAGCAGCGACCCACCAGATCTTCATATCGCCGCCCGCACTCAGGGAGTGCGCGAAGGCCAGTGGCCATGACAGGTACGCGAGCCAGTGCACCGCTCGCCACATTCGATGACCGACGCGTCTCCGAGCCAGGCTTGTCAGTAACACCGCAGCCCCAAGGTCAACGGCCAAGGTTCCCAACCCGAGCGCGAGGGTGCGGTAGTGGGCTGTGAATGGAAGGATCGTCGCCCACCATCCGATGGCGACATACGGATCCAAGATCGCCGTAACGACGTGCAACACGAGCAGAACCACGGCGAAGAGAGCAAGGGTGCGGTGCAACTCTGCCACCGCGAAGCGGGGCATCGATCGTGAGCCCGAACCGAGCCGAGTAGAAATCCCCATGACGAACACGGTCGTAAACAGAACCAGAAGGACCAGCCCGCTACCTCGTGAGACAAGCCACATCCACGGAAGATTCGTCATGACACGTTCCTCAGAGAGCGGCTTCGGGACCCCAGAACGTCATGTCCTTCGACATCAATCAAGCCGGGATCTTGCGAGGGCCACGACCCCAGCAGACGGACGGATCCGTCGTGGCCAACCAGTCGGGCTGCGAGTCCGCTTGTCAGCAACCACTGCTCGGGGTCGTCTCCCCCGACGATGAGAGCGGTCGATGCGGCATTTGCGGTGACACAGCTGGGTGCGGCGACTGTCGCTGTTCGCCACGCGCCTTGGGCAGGAGTGCCCGTGCGTGGATCGATGATGTGATGGACCTCCCGTCCAGCACGGCTCCAACGCCGGCAGGTGACAGACGAGGTCGCCAATGCCCCGTGCAACAAACGCACCTCCTGCGTTGATGAATCGTCGATCGAGGCCGGATCTTCGGCCACCAGGATCGGCCATCCCCCGGCGGGACTCTGTCCGGCGATGGCCACATCACCCCCCAAACTGACCAGCACTCCACCTGCGTGTCCGATTGCCCGAATGGCTGATCGCGCGGCACGGTCCGATCCAAGCCCCTTGGCCGTCGCTCCGAGATCGAGGACTATGCCAAAAGGACGACGCAGGACGCGGCCATCCAGGTTCATCGACCTGAAGCCCGGAGCCGGGCTGGGCACGATGGAAAGATCGCCTTGGGGGGTCAATGCGGCGAAGTCCCGGTCGTAGCCCAATGACACGAGTGCTCCCCCGACCGTGGGATCGACCAATCCATCGGTCCATCGCGCTGCCGCCAACGCCATCGCGATGGCCTCGGTGAGTCCGTCGCTCAAGAAGAACAACTCCCCGTTCGACTGATTCAGCTTGGAGATCTCCGAATCCGGACGAAATCGGCTGGCCTGGGCATCGAGAGCAGCGAGTTCGCAATCGACCGCATCGAGCGCATGCTGCAGCTCCCGGGGCGGCCACACCACCACGCGGGCCGTGGTGCCAAGAGCAGCCCTCTCCGCTACGGCAACCCCGGCTTCTCCCGTCTCTACGGATTGCCAAGCTGACAGTTCGGACCTCATGTGCGCTGACATCACGAATCCCTCGAGCCGTCGGCGAAGGAGTGGCCATTGCCTCCGGCTGGAGCAGTCGCCCCGGAGGTGCCGGAAACCGATCTGGTGACGCCCGAAGCACTCGTCATCGCAACAGGAGCGTGCACCGACGGCGGCTGTTGGGCCACCCCACCCACCGTGCTTGTCACATGCCCCGCATTGGTCACGGTGGTCGTTCCGGCGGTTGCGGCCGGAACGGTGCGGGCGAGCGCTCCCGCGGTTGCTCCAACGCCGACCACCAGCGCGGCAAACGACCAATTCGACAACCGGCGTATGCGCCTGAGCCCGCTGTCGCGGTCCGACATGGCGGTCTTCCGGCTCGATTCCAGAGAGGACTCTGGTGTCCCCGTATACCTCTGTCGTGTCTCATTCTGGTTCCTCTCCATCTCAGCTCGCTTTCCTTGTTTGAACGACGCATGGGCGTACCGCCATAGTGCGACCCTCTTGATGAGCCCACCGTGAGAGAAAGATGTACGTGGCTCACATAATCCGGCAACAGAGTTGACCGCTCTCTTCCGTTCCCCTGATTCGCTCTAACCTGGACACATGCGTGTGCTGGTGGTCGAAGACGACATGCGGATGTCGAACCTCCTGAAGCGAGCCCTCGAAGAAGAGGGGCATGCCGTGGACGTGGCCGGCGATGGGCCGAACGGGCTGTGGATGGCCAAGGAGTTCCCCTATGGCGCGATCGTCCTCGATGTCATGCTGCCCGGATTTGATGGCATCGAACTCTGTCGGCAACTTCGCGAGGCCTCTATCTGGACCCCGGTGCTCATGCTGACCGCTCGAGATGAGATCGGTGACCGGGTACGGGGCCTCGATGTCGGTGCCGATGACTACCTCGTCAAGCCGTTCAGTCTGCTCGAGTTGGCGGCGCGCCTGCGTGCCATCTCGCGTCGCGACGACCGAGCGCGACCGACCATGCTTGCCGTCGGAGACCTGAGGCTGGATCCTTCAACCAAACGGGTCTGGCGAGGGGACGCTGAAGTGCAACTCTCCCCGAAAGAGCTATCCGTGCTCGAGCTGTTCTTGCGACATCCAGGAGCTGTCCTCACCCGGTCGCAGATCATTGACGCTGCTTGGGACTTTGCCTACGAAGGAGGATCCAACGTGGTTGACCAGTACGTGAAATACCTCCGCGACAAGGTCGATACACCGTTTGGACGTCACGACATCGAAACGGTGCGGGGCATGGGATATCGGCTGCGCGTTGAGACTGATCAGTAACTGATGTCCATACGGTTGCGGCTTGCCGTGGTGTTCGCGCTGGCCTCAGCGCTGCTCCTTTCCGTCGGCGGATGGCTCTTCGTCTCCACCCTCTCCAACTCGCTCATGAGCTCGATCGATTCGCAGCTCTTCGTACAGGCGAGCCATGGCTCGAGCTATCTCACCTCCAACTCGACGATTCAGCCAACACCGCCAGGTACCAATGCGCCCGAGTATGCGGTTCAGGTGATCGACCAGGCAAACCAGGTGAGAGGGGCGAGCACAGAAGCCGGCCACCGGCCACTGCTTTCGCCGTCACTTCTCCGCGAGGCCAGGGATCACGCGGTTCTGGTGAACGTCATGCACAACGGCGAAAGTCAGCGAGTGCTCGGTCAGCCCTATCCCGGTCAAAAAGGCTGGCTGGTCATTGCGGCAGTATCGCTCGAATCGCTCAATGCCACCATCAGTCGAGTGACCACACAGCTCGCCGTCGGGTGCTCTCTTGTCGTCATCCTGGCCGGGGTAGGAGCATATTTTCTGTCGCGGTCGGCGCTCAAGCCCGTGGAGCGGCTCCGCAGGGAAGTCGCAGGCCTGTCCGAGCTGCCCGTTCCCGAACCTGTAGGAGTACCCAAGACCCATGATGAGATCGCGGCGCTGGCAACCACGATGAACGAACTTCTGCTGCGCCTTCGAAGCTCGATCGAACGCGAGCGAGGCCTCATTGCCGACGTCAGTCACGAACTTAGAACGCCATTCGCAGTTCTCCGAGGTGAACTGGAGCTCGCGCAGCGACCCGGCCGCAGGCACGAAGAGCTCGTTGCAGCCGTGACTGCGGCCTCCGAAGAAGCGGCGCGCCTCAACCGGATTGCCGACGACCTGCTCCTGCTCTCGCGGGGTGATCAAGACCAGCTGCCGATGCATTTCGAGGTTACGAACATGCACCAGCTCCTGACCGGCATCGTCCATCACGCTGAGGGCCGCCTGAATGCCGCCGGGGTCACGTGCCGGGTTCATGTCCCCACCGACCTCTCTGCGAACATCGACGGCGACCGAATTCGACAGGCAATCGACAATCTCATCGAGAACGCGAGTCGCTTTTCACCTCCCGGCGAGGAGATGACTCTGACCGCGCGTGCGCGAGGTGAGGATCTTGAATTGGAGGTTGCAGATCACGGCCCGGGATTCCCCACGGATTTTCTGCCTTACGCATTCGAACGCTTTCGACGGCCGGACTCCAGCCGATCCCGCGATGAGGGAGGCGCCGGACTTGGACTCGCGATCGTGCGGACGATCGCGGTCGCGCACGGCGGGACGGCGACAGCGGGCAATCGACCCGAAGGCGGTGCCAGTGTGCGGGTCGTCTTACCCGGGTCGGTTGTGGACGTCGGAGCAAGTCCATATGGCTCGCACCGGGATGGATGATGCACGACACGGTGGCATCGGCACCGCCATCCGCCACGTTCGGCGAGACCAACAGCGCGGGCGGCCTCGGCCCGTTTGATCGGAGTCGTCCGGCAGAGCCGAGCAGCCCCGTGCCTTTGATCCAGGCCTTTCAGCGGTCTGACCGCTCCTCGAGCCGGGCGCCCGTCGCGACCGCGATCCACAGAAGTGGGATGGCGACAAGGACGATACCGGCAGTGGCCCAGAGTGCGGCAGCGGGTGGCCAGACAAGGCTAAAGAGACGTCGAGAGTCCGGAAGCGACCAGATCAGCACCGCTCCGCCGGCCATACACCCCACGAGGAGCGCCTTCGCCTTGTTCAGGGGCCGGGCCACCAGCACCAAGACGGCGAGACCGATCGCCACGAGGGCGAGCGTCGCCGCCGTCCGGGCCTGTGCCGTGGTGGCGTGGGCAGGCCCACGTGCAACCAGGTAGGTCAGGAGCGTCACCATCGCCACCACGGCCCCGGCCGGCAGGGTGAAGGTGAGGACTCGTCGGACAAATCCGGGTTGAGCACGCGGCGAGCCCGAGGAGAGGGCAAGGAAGAATCCGGGCACCCCGATCGTCAGGGTGCTCACGATGGTCAGGTGCCGTGGGTAGAAGGGAAATGGAATGGCGCTGATACCGACCACAACAGCCAGGATCGCAGCGTAGACGGTCTTGGTCACGAAGAGGTTGGCCACCCTCTCGATGTTGTTGATCACACGTCGACCCTCTCCCAGAATCCCAGGGATCGTCGCAAAGGAGTTCTCCAGCAAGACGATCTGTCCCACGGCACGGGCGGCCTGCGCCCCTGATCCCATAGCCAGTCCGAGGTCGGCTTGTTTGAGGGCGGACACGTCGTTCACCCCGTCACCTGTCATCGCCACGATATGGCCGGTGGCCTGGAGGGCCGAGACGATCGACCGCTTTTGATGGGGCAGCACCCGGCCGAAGATGGACGAGGTTCGAAGGACGTCCGCAAGGGCCGTCGGTTCGTCCGGTAGATCTCGAGCGTCGACCGGCGAGGCTGCACCCTCGATGCCGACTCGAGCGGCAATCGAACCCACTGTCCGCTGGTCGTCCCCAGAAAGGACCTTGATCTCGATCCCCTGGGACTTGAGGTAGTCGATCGTCGTCGCAGCATCGTCGCGGATGCGCTCCTCCAGGACGACCAGGCAGGCCGGCTCGAGACCCGACGGGAGAACGTCCCCAGTCAACGGCGCTGCGGTGCGAGCCGCGAGAAGCACCCGGTCTCCCCGGGTGACGAACGTCTCAATCCGGACCAGGAGTGAGGTGGGAAGGTCGCCGGCCGGCATGATGACGTCCGGGGCACCGAGAACCCACGTGCCGAACCCCGAGAACTGCGCGGCACTCCACTTTCTGGCCGAGGAGAACGGGACCCGTTCCTCGGCCCTCCATCCAGAAGGGACCGGCAGGGCGTCCAACGCCTGCATGGTGGCGTTCGACGACGGATCCACGTCGACGAGCGCCCCCAGAGCCTCTTCGGCCAGAGGCACTCCTAACGTCTCGATCGCATGGAGTTTCATCCCTGGCTCGGTCAGTGTGCCGGTCTTGTCGATGCACAGGACATCGACTCGGGCCAAGCCCTCGATGGCCGCCAGTTCCTGAACCAATACCCGCTGTCGGGCCAGTCGAATTGCGCCAAGCGCGAAAGCAAGCGTCGTCAGGAGCACCAATCCCTCGGGCACCATCGCACCGACTCCTGCCACGGATGCCCTGAGAGCTTCATTGAGTGACTGCCCCGAGCGGATCACCTGACTGGTTACCAGCAGAACACCAGCGGGGATCATGACCCACGTCACCATCCGGAGGATGCGGTTGGTGCCTTGTTGCAGTTCCGATCGTACGAGGCTGAACCGGCGGGCATCGCCTTGCAGCTTTTGGGCAAAGGCATCACCGCCGACACGGACGGCGCGGATACGACCGAACCCCGCCACGACGTAGCTCCCGGAGCGAACCTCGTCATCGAGCGCCTTGACCACCGGGTTTGCTTCGCCGCTCAAGAGCGACTCATCGATCTCGAGACTGTCGCTCACAAGAACCAAACCGTCCACCACGATCTGGTCGCCCGGTCGCAGCTCGAGCACGTCGTCGAGTACCACCGCGTCTGCAGGTAGTTCGACGAGACGGCCGTTCCGGAGGACATGGGCACTGGGGGCGGTCAATACGGCCAAGCGGTCCAATGTTCGCTTCGCCCTCAGCTCCTGGGCGACCCCGATGACGGTATTGACAATCAGAACTACACCGAACAGGCCGTCTTGGAGTGGCCCGACGATTATCACCACGATCATCAGTGACCCGAGGATGGCATTGAACCTTGTCAGAACGTTCGCTCTGAGTATCTGGCCCAGCGAGCGTCCGGCCGTGTGGTCAGAGGCATTGACCTGGCCTGCCGCGACCCGCTCGGCAACCTGACGATCGGTCAGTCCACCGTCGCCCGACCGGGGATGCTCCACTGGCCCCCCCGAACGAGCGCCTTGGAATCCTGCCGGCGTTGGTCCCGGGGGCGTCATGCGCTAAGTGTGGAGGGTGAACTGGGGTCGGGCCAGAGTCTGAAGTCCATCGGTCAAACAAATCTGCCACGTTTCCAGGTCCGAGGGGACCATAGGCCCTGTTCACCCGCACCACGCGCACCCACACTGAACGGGTGACTGCAGAAATGACAACGGCCTCTGAGCATCAGAGTGCAACCTCCGGAGAATCGGCGCAACCAAGGATCGTGGTCGGCGTCGATGGCTCGCCTACGTCCATCGAAGCACTCGAATGGGCCGTCCGCGAGGCCCGCCTGCGACGGGCCGTCCTCGAAGTGACACACGTCACGTTCGTTCCTCACGACGTGCTGGAGCTCACGACGCTCACCGACTTCAGCCAACATGAGCGATCAATCATCGATACCGCTCTGGCCAAAGCCAAGGCTATGGCACCTGACATCAGAGTCATCTCTCGCGTGGCAGACCCTCCGGCAGCCAAAGCACTTGTCAGCATCAGCAGGGATGCCGACCTCTTGGTCGTCGGATCTCGAGGACTCGGGATCTTCAAGGAGTTCACCCTCGGCTCGGTCAGCCATGAGTGTTCACGCCAAGCTCAATGTCCATTGGTCATCATCGGGCCCCGCACCAGTGACATCGAACCTGCCGATCCACGGGGGTGAGGCTCGTCTCCCCCCTCCCCGACGCACCACCGATATCGGACCTGAACTTCGCTGCCCTGCGCGCGAGCTTCCGCCATTCGTGTCCACAGGAGGACAGATGAAGACGACATCGTCGGATTGCATAACTCCACGAGGGTCCGAAGTAGGAATAATGGCGATTCGATGAGCACCAGGGTCCGTCGGGCTCTCGCCATAGTGGCAGTGGCGCTATCTCCAGGGGTGCTCGCTACCTGCAGTACCTCGGGAACGCCGCCCTCGACATCGAACCCGCCCGCCTCGGTACGTCCGACCACCACCCTTCCCCCTACAACCACAACGACAACCACAACCACAACGACGCCCACGCCCACAACCACGCCCACAACCACAACCACAACCACGCCCACAACGTTGCGGCCGACGACCAGCACGGTCGCTGTTCCCTCGAATCCCTCCGTCGCCTCCGTACCTCCCGGACTCGGTGGGCGAGAGTGGAGTCTCATTCCCACTCACGACAAGGTCGTCGCACTCACATTCGATGCTGGGGCGAACGCTGACGGAGTAGCAAGCATTCTTGACACACTGCGGAAGAACAACGTCGTCGCCACCTTCTTTCTGACCGGGAATTTCGTCGAACAATTCAAGGCACAATCCCAAGCCATCGTGTCGGCGGGTATGCGAATCGGTGACCACTCGATCTCTCACCCCTATCTGACTCGACTGAGTGATGCGGAGGTGAGTCACCAGGTTCTCGGCGCACGGGACGAGATCCAATCGGTGACTGGAGCTGACCCGTGGCCCTGGTTCAGATTCCCTTACGGCGACCGGAACCAGCACACCATCACCCTCGTCAACACACTCGGGTTCGTGCCGATCGGCTGGACGGTCGATACGCTCGGTTGGAAAGGCACGTCAGGTCAGATAACGGTCGAGACTGTCGTCAGCCGAGTCCTTGCCTCACTGCAGCCAGGGGAGATCGTACTTATGCACTGTGGCTCCAACCCCTCCGATCACTCCACACTGGACGCCGACGCCCTTCCAACAGTGATCGCCGAACTGCGAGCACGTGGATACTCGTTTGTCACGCTGGAGGCCTTGCGCTCCTAGTCCACGTGTTCGTTCGGGCCAGATCCCTCGACCGATCCTTCCGCGTGTTGCACCCACAACGTCTCCGCCAACGCTCTTGCAGTCTCTCTTGATGTCGCGCCCACCAGGTCCGCTTCGATCCAACGCTCGCAGCTGCACCGTATGGCGTGGCCCTTCGCCTCTCCTCGTGTGCCTATCAATGAGACACGAGCCACGATTCGATGCTCTTTTGGGATGTGCAGACCCTGCGGCGGTGTCGGCGCCTCGGTAGTCGTCATTTCTCTTGTCGTACCCGCTCTTCGGGCGTCGAATCGACCGAAAAGTTACGACGCTGTTTGAACCTTCAAGCGACGGGGTACGACACGGTTACCCTAAAAAGGAGGGGACAACATGGCAGCTAGTGGTGGTGGCTTGGCAACAAGCATCGTGGTTTTCGCAGTGGGCGCCGTCTTGCGTTTCGCAGTGACCGTGAACACGTTGCAACACGGCTTCAACATTCATACTGTCGGCGTCATCCTGATGATTGTGGGCGCGGTGGGAGCCGTTCTCTCGCTTATTGCGATGGCGATGGCAAGCACTGGAAGTCGCCGAACCGTCATTGATGACGGAAGAGGCAACGTCGTCCAGCGCGAAGACACCTACAGGTAAGGAGAGGAGAAGGCGAATGGTACTGATACTGGCACTTCTACTTGTGCTGCTTTTCTTCGGGCTCGGATTCACTGCTCATCTCTTGTGGATCGTGGCGGCCGTGTTGTTGGTTCTGTGGCTTGCCGGACTTGCCATCGGACGTGGAGAGTCGGCAGGGAGTCATCGTTTCTACCGATGGTGACGAACAGCTAACTGAGGGACTTCCATGTTCCCGGGACAAAAGGCGCCCTTCGAGGGCGCCTTTTGTCATTCACGGCTATCGGAGATCACTCGAAGTATCGAGAACATTGAAGCCGGCGCCGATCAGGGATGTGCCTCCATCTCAACCGATCGCCCCGCCACGGTTCAACCGATTCAGCGTCGGGTAGACATGCGTCAACTGGGCCACGGTGAACCCAGCAGCGGGGGCCGGGGGGTTCTTCAACCCTCCGGCCCTTTGCGTGTTGCCCGATCGGGCCCACCACGTGCTGGGCGGCGTCCGTGAGGATATCGAGGAGCTTGGCCGATTTCGGGAAGCTTACGGGAGTCCGGTTACTTGTCGTCGGGGAGTGCAGGAGGCCAGCCACGCATCTGAGCACTCCCGGAGCCCTGGAACTAGCCTCTCCACGCTCAGATCCATGACTTCACAACCTCGGGACACCAGAAGGGGGTACGCATGACTGCCTTGGGAAGGTTGGACCTCTCCGACCGAGTCGCCATTGTCACGGGCGGAGCCTCCGGCATGGGCGAGTCCTCGGCGCGCCTCATGGCCGAACGTGGCGCAAAGGTCCTCATCGCTGACCGAAATGAGGAATTGGCCATCGCCGTGGCCAAGGACATTGGTGACGCTGCCGAGTCCTTCCACATGGACGTCACCCAACCCGACGAATGTGAAGCCATGGTTGCTGCCGCGCTTGAAAGATTCGGCGGCTTCGACATAGCCGTGAATTCCGCGGGCGTTGTCGACGGCGAAGGGATCCCCTTCCTCGACACGACGGTCGAACACTGGCGTCGCATTCTCTCGATCAACCTCGATGGCGTCTTCTACTGCATGAAAGCGGAGATCCCACCCATGCTCGATGCTGGGCGGGGGTCGATCATCAACATCGGCTCCATCCATTCGGTAACAGGAATCGCGGGTGCGGCGGCCTACACGAGCTCGAAACACGGTGTTCTCGGCCTCACGCGTTCCGCTGCCCTCGCCTACGGCAGTCAGGGCTTACGGATCAATTGCATCGGTCCTGGAAACATGGATACGCCCATGTCGCAGGACGCGTTCGCCAAAGGCGGAGGGGACGAGGCGAAGGAGTACGTCGCGTCACTGGCCGCAATGCAACGCCTCGGGGAGGCATGGGAGGTGGCGGAAATGGTGGCGTTCCTCGCGTCGGATGCAGCCAGCTTCTGTACCGGGGCCTGGTTCGGCGTTGACGGCGGTTATACCGCCCACTGATCAGGCGCGGTGTATCTGCCGCGATGGCCGAGCCGCCGGAAGGACCCGCGTCATGGCAGAACCTACGATGGATCACCCGCTGAAAGGAGTGGTCATGCCGAAATACTGCGTGTACACGCCGGAACGATCCACCCTTGTCGACAGGGCCATGAAGGATGGAGGATGGCCATGACGGAGATTCAGGGGCCGGATCGAGAACCTCACGACGAAGGGGCACTCACACCTTCACACGTCGACGTCCGCCAGCAGCTCGCAGCCGACCAAACGCTTCTTGCCTGGATCCGCACCGCTATCGCCCTGAGCGCCCTCGGCTTCGTCATCGCTCGTTTCAACCTGTTCCTACATCAAGTTCAGCGGGTATCGACGGCAAGCGGAGAAGCGGCTCGGACAATCGGCCTCGTCCTCGTCGCCGCAGCGGCGTTGCTCTTGGTGCTGGGCCTCGTGCAGTACCGCCAGGTCACAGCTCTCCTCGCTGACCATGGCGATCCGCTCGATGCCACCAGGTGGCCAGCAGTGGTCGCAGCTGTCCTCTGCCTTCTGGGCGTGGTCGCTATCGGCATCTACCTCGCGACAGGCGTGAAATTGAGAGTGCTCCCGAAACCGTAAAGTGACCAACTTTTCGGTCGTGGACCCTCACTGGCATTCTGGGCGACCCCGGAGCGCGGTCTTCGAGGAACATAGGGGGCACTTTCGACAATTGCAGGGGCTGGCTCCGTTGCGGCATGTTCGTTCGCGCCGTTGAGGAATGATGTACCTATGGAAGGCCAAATCCAACATGTCTCGATCCACGGCCACGACACGGCGTTTCGAATGGAGGGTAGCGGGCCCTCGTTGCTGCTTCTCCACGGCATAGCCGGTAGTTCCCGGACTTGGCGAGACGTGATCCCCCGACTGACAGATCGCTTTACTGTGATCGCACCGGACCTCATGGGTCACGGCCAGTCCGAAAAGCCTGTCGGCGACTACTCGCTTGGGGCGTTCGCCAGTGGGATTCGTGATCTTCTCGAAGTCCTCGATATCGACCACGCTTCCGTGGTCGGCCAGTCGTTCGGCGGCGGAGTGGCAATGCAACTCGCCTACCAGCATCCTGAACTATGCGACCGCCTCATTCTCGTCGACAGTGGTGGTCTCGGGCGAGAAGTGAACTGGATCCTCCGATTCATGACGCTACCGGCAAGCGAGTACTTGATGCCTGTGATCTTTCCCGGGTTCGTACGCGACTGGGGAGACAGCCTGCTCCGGTCGATCAACGACCGTGGTATCCGCTTGGGTCGGATTAGCGAGATGTGGAGCGCCTACGCTTCCCTCGCCGAGGCAGAGAACCGCCAGGCGTTCGCCCGCACCATCCGAGCAGTCATCGACCCCGGCGGTCAGACCGTGAGTGCGATGGATCGGCTCTACCTGGCCGCCCCGATGGCCACCTTGATCATCTGGGGGGACCGTGACGACATCATCCCGGTGAGCCACGCGTGGGCCGCGCACCGGGCCATGCCCGGGAGCAGGCTGGTCATCATCGAGGGCGCGGGCCATTTTCCTCAGATCGAGGCGCCGGAAGAGTTCGTACGTGCTCTCGTCGACTTCATAGGCTCGACGGAGCCCGCTCGTCTCGGCGCCAAGGACCGCCAGCGGATGCTCAAAGAGCGATCGGACCCAACCCGGCCATGACGATTCGGCGACACGCATGCTTGGTTCTCAACTTTCCCCCTCCATTGCTCCGGTCTCGGAGACATCCTCAGCCCAATGACCGACGCGTCATGAGCACCCCGCAGCTCCCCGAGATCTGTCGATAGGTGTGGTGCCCGGACACCAGAGCGCGCCATATTCAGGTGTGTTAGCAATGGGGGCTGCGCTTCCGCGCGGTCACCCTATGAAGGGACGGTGACCCGTGTTTGTGACAGTCATCCACCGAATTCACGACCCGGAAGGCTTTCAGGCCGCCGAGGCCAAGGCACTCGAAGCTGGGCTTCCCTCCCACGTTGCCTTGCCGATCCATGCGGCTACCAACGATCACGGACTCGGCATCTGCATTTGGGAGGGCGAATCCGTCGACGCCGTGCGTGAGGTGGTTGAAGGCGCGGTCGGACCATGGGCAAACAACGAGTATTACGAGATGCACGTGGACGGACTTACCCCGCAACTCGGCAAGTAGCCGACTGATGGTCAGCGACCCAGCGCGACCAGTTCGGGCGTGGATCGCCGGGCCGCCGGCTTCGAAAGGATGTCCGACCAGGAGTCGACGCCCCAAATGTGATCGGTCCTGGTCCGAGAGACTTACCTGAGAATCACCAGATATTAGTCTGGGTCTGGCCTGCGAACTCTCGATGACTCCCAAGCTTGACATTCGGCCGTGGTAACTCCTGTAGAAGTTGTTGCAATTGACCAGATCGGGATGGAAGGCTGACCACCGAGGGAGCGGATTTCCTCCATCAATGTCGGGAGTTCACCATGGATGTCCAACCTGCAGAACGGGCCATCGGCAATCGCCGACTGTCACTCCAGTGGGCGACACGAACATTTCATTGGGATGACCACGGCCTCCTCATCACAGATCCGATCGGCCTTCACCATGTCTAACGCACCGACACCGATTGGGCCGCCGCCGCAGGAAGGACCCGGGCCGACACCGATTGGGCCGCCGCCGCAGGAAGGACCCGGGCCGACACCGATTGGGCCGCCGCCGCAGGAAGGACCCGGGCCGACACCGATTGGGCCGCCGCCGCAGGAAGGACCCGGGCCGACACCGATTGGGCCGCCGCCGCAGGAAGGACCCGGGCCGACACCGATTGGGCCGCCGCCGCAGGAAGGACCCGGGCCGACACCGATTGGGCCGCCGCCGCAGGAAGGACCCGGGCCGACACCGATTGGGCCGCCGCCGCAGGAAGGACCCGGGCCGACACCGATTGGGCCGCCGCCCGGAGATGGGCCCGACAGTCCTCCTCCTCCACCCCCCGGCGACGGTCCTCCTCCACCACCAGGAGAAGGGCCGCCTCCTCCTGGTGAAGGGCCACCGCCTCCCCCGGGAGAAGGGCCGCCTCCTCCTGGTGAAGGGCCACCGCCTCCGCCTGAAGGTCCGCCCGGTGAGGGCCCCCCTGGCGAGGGCCCCCCTGGTGAGGGACCTCCCGGTGACGGTGGCGACTGGAGGTTCCGGATTCTGATCGAAGTCGAACTGGACCAGGAAATGGTCCAGGTCATGCAACAGATCGCTACCCACTACGGGCGAGCGGCACAGGGCGTACTAGTTGTCGTCGCCGCTGGTTTGGCGGCTGGACTGGAGGGTGCCCTTGCCGTAAGTGCCGAGGGGGTCGATCACGGCGCGCTGGAAGCGGCCGCGGGAAGCGTCGGTTTTGAGGTGTCTGATTTCCAAGCACAACAGCCTGCGCTTCGAGTTGCCCCTCAGACATCCTGATCACCAATCGCGTTCGGCTTGAGGCAATGTGGATGCGGTAACACCTGACGTGCAGCAAAATCGGAAGGCCCTGCAACGACTCCTCGTCGACAACGGCTTTCTGGACGCGTCTGAAGACCAAACCCTGGTTACTCCAGCGGGGAATCCGATGCCGTGGATGTTCTACGGTCCCCAAGCAGGCCTCGCGAACGGCGGCCTTTCGCTCATGGCTTCGGTGACGCTCGATAGCCTCCGGTCATTCGATTCGACCCAGTTGGCCACATACGGCAGTTCGGCCATCCCATTGCTTGGAGCGTGTCTGGTACAAGGCGGCGACACCTACAACGGCCTCTTCATCCGCAAACAAGCTAAGGCGTACGGGGCTCGGCGGGCGATCGAGGGGCCAATTGACCGCAAGAAGTCAGTGGTGGTGATCGACGAATCCATCAGTTCGGGAAACTCGTTGTACCAAGCAATATGCGCGCTCGAGCGCGAGGGCCTAGAAGTCGAGGGTGCCATCTGTCTGGTCAACTTCTCAGGCTACGGAGCAGTCGAATGGTGCTCGGCCAAGGGATACCGGGTTGAGACCGTCTTCGACGTCTGGCACGACCTCGGCCGAAGCGGCTCATCGACGTCCGATCCTCCCGCCGACCCCCTTGCCGAATACGCCAAGGATGTCACTGCGCTTCCTGACGGACTTTCTCCCGCTACCGTGGCACGCCGCGTCGCCGAAGCCCACCTGACTCGTGGAGAAATCCCCCGCCCGCCAAAAGAGTTCGATCGACACTATGACAACGGCGGCGGCACGTTCGTCAGCATCCGGCGCCGCTCTGATGACGTTCGTATCGCTCGGGGCGGGTTCAACCGCTGGGAATCACGACCATCCGACCCGAGGGCTGATGTCCTGGCTGCCACCGTGAGCGCTCTCCGAACGGTCGATCGAAGTCAGCTCCGGAATCTCTCCGAGCTCAAGTTCGCTGTGTCCTTTCTCGGAAAAGCCGAACCGATCGGAGCAGGTGGCATCGACCACGAACGGCATGCCCTCGTCGTGCGTGGCAACGGTCCAATCGACCGGGTCGGCTTTGCCTTACCGAATGCCCCGCATTACGACGATGAGATCCAGCAGTACCACTACGCCTGCACCGTGACCGGCAGGTTTTGGCAACCGGAAGCTCGCCGCCTCTTCAGAAAAGTGGTCGAGCGGGTAGTGGAGCCCGGAGTGGACTGGCCCCCTTACGGCGCTCCGCCGGTCGCTAACCACTGGACGGCACAGCCCGGTCTGGCCGACGCCGTCGCCCTTCGCGTACAACAGATCCTTGAAGCTCAGCACATGGGGTCCTCGCTTCCCGCCGCCCCGAGCCTGGAGGCGCTCGACCACTCAACCGACGGGATCGGCGTCTCTCTTTACTCGGGAGGACTCATCGGCTGCGCCATCAGTTCTGCCAGCAACCTCGATGCCGCACTGAAAGAGGCCACTACGGCGGCATTGGGCGACCAACGCTACGGGGCCAGGGACGATCAACGATGCCCCGACCGGATCGTGGGCGTGGTTTCGGTATTGGATGAACGACGCCATTTGGGCGAGATGGATCCGGCCCGACTGGCGCTCTTCGTAAGGCTAGGTCGAGACACCCTTCAGGCAACGCTGGGAGAAACAACGGGCATCGTCCTTGCCCATTTCCCGGTTGAACAGAGTTGTACCTTCGACCAATACAGGGCACAGGTGCTCAGCAAGGCCGGCATCTCGGGGGGCTCGGCGATGTGGTCGGCGTACGAAACATCGAGTTGGCTCGCCAAAGGAGGCCGTGGCCGGCGCCTGCACCGGGGGTATCCGGTGTCCGACGAGCGACTCGATACCCTGGAGCAGTACTCCGCCATGGCGAGAGCGATGAGCGACTTCGTGGTGGCCCACCCCTGTGATGATGGACTCCCCCCTTACGAAATGGATCCCTGGACCGGCCGCCGGGATCCGACCGGAACAGCCACCCGCGTCCTCATCGGTCTTAGTGGCGTCCTCGAGGCGGCCCCGCTCGTCGGGCCCGACACAACGAGCGGGGCCCAAGCCATGATCATCCGATTCATCGAAGAGTCTGAGCCTTGCTCCCCTCGACCCTCGCTTTCTTGGGACAGCGGGAGCGACGCCCAGCTGCTATCGGCGCTCTCGTTTCTTCCCAAGAATGTCGCGCACCGGCACGCGACCGACATTCTGGCTGCCCGCCTGCGCCCACTTGTCCGGGACGACGGATCGATCTATGCACTGTCTGCTCCAGGACGCATGTCTGCTGACCTCGACTTCCTCTCCGGATCGGTGCTCGTGGCCCTGGCGCGGACGTGGCCCGCCAATCCTGAGGCATGGGACGGCATCAAGCTGGATCGTGTCCTGGCCTTCTACCGACACAGATTTCGCCTTTCTGCTCCATGGGGAATGACCTGGTGGCACGCACAGGCGTGGGCTGCTTTGCACGACGCCGTGGACGGTGCGCGCGACTTCCTCTTCGAGCTCGCTGACTGGGCTCTTCATCGCCAAAGTGCCACCAGCGGCGCATTCGTAATCGACTACATGGAGCCCAATAGGGCGTCCTTTCTGACCGCATGCGTACTCGAAGGGATAGCCGACGCATGGACTGTCGCCCTGACCGTCGGCGATGTGGCGCGAGTCGATCGCTACGGCACAGCCTGGCACAGCGGCATGCGCTTCCTGCAGCAACTCGTGGTACGCCCAGATGATGCGTTCTTCGCTGCACGGCCTGAGGAATTTACCGGCGGCGTCCGACCCACCCTCGTCAGCAGCGCCGTGCGGATCGACATGGTCGGGCATACCTTGATCGCCCTGGCCAAGGGGGCTCGGAACCTCGCCGGCTGAGCCAGCTCGGGTGCTTACGAGGTGGCATCCCACCACACCATTTCAGGTTCGTTATGGAAGAAGTTGGTGAATGTGAGCGAGATACTCACGTCGAGTGCCTTCACCCAATGCCACCAGGTGATGGGAATGAACAACGCGTCGCCAGGCTCGAGCACCACCTCGAACACGGGAACGTCTTTCATGGCCGGGAAGCGCTCGGTGTCGATGGCATCGAGGTCCACCGGGCTGTAGCAGCTGTGATCGTTGTAGAGCGACGCCAGGAACTGCGGGGGGACCAGCCGCACCAACTTGCGTCCCCGAACCTGGACGAAGAGCGCATTGCGGTTGTCCACGTGGAATGGAGTGACCGTACCAGGAGGCCCGAACCACAACCTGACATAAGGATTAAGTGTCGTCTGCGGGTCGAGGAACCCCTCGGGGAAGAAGATGTCCTCCTTGAGGGACTGGAGGGCTGGGTCATTCATTGTCTGATTGCGGGCCACCATGTAGTAGTCGTTTGTCGCGCCGCCCTGCTCGATCATGTCGACAAATCTCCCAAGTGACACCGACCGGCGGTGCGTTTCAAAGTTACCTTCGTAGAGAGCGTCGCCGTTTCGATCGGCTGTAATTTCGACCTCGACTTCCCCGTAGTGGTCCTTGAAATAGGCCGGTGACCACTTCTCGCTCGCCGGCCAACCATCGGTCAGGCCGGTGAGGACAACCGGGAGGTTGCGGAAGAAATACCGAGAATAGAAATCATCGGGGGTGAGTCGCAGTCGTTCCAACCGGAAGCCGCTGCCACGAAAGAGCTGACAGTAGAGATCGGCCATCCCAGCGATCTTGCGGGCGCGGCGTAACTCGTCTGGCAATGATCGAAGGATCGGAGAGCCGGCAATCGCCGTTACCTTGTCGGCCGCGAACTCCTCTGGGAAACCACTTTCCACCATGGCTGTGACAAGCGAGGCATGTGAATGGTGCGCCAGAAGTCGTCGGACCAACCAATCGGACCAACTTTGGTCAAAGGAGCGTTCACAATGATTCTGGTCGTAGTCACCCATTTGGGAGACCCCTCCCCATGCGCATCATGAGACGCACGGCAGGTCACATACGCCGCGCAAACGCTCGATGCATCGATCCCACGTCTGCGTGTACGTGTGGAAGACGGTCGATTGCGTCCATCTGACCGGATCCTCATCTTCGGGCCAACGTGCGAGGAGATAACAATCCTCCGGCCCCAGCACACCCACCGCCCACGAACCGGACCAGGCTGATTCCGAGAGAACGAACTCGTGCCGGTGATAGGCACTCGGACTGACCCCATGCATCCACCGGACAAGTTCGGACCGGTCCGGGTCGTGCAGAATCGATTTATGTCGCGGTGCGGCATCAGCAGACCACCATTTGCAGAAGGCTGAGGACATCGACAGGACGCCCCCGTTGAACGGTGCGACGATATCGGGCGCGTAACTCCTCCGATATCCGTGGTCCCAGATCCAGGCGCTGGGCAACCCGGCGATGTCGAGGTGCTCCAGCTTCTGGGCAAGAGCCTGCACCGACCCGAATATGAGGGTGTCCGCATCGAGGTACACGACCTGGTCTGCGGTGAGTGACGACAGGTGGCTGACATTGTCCTGGAAGTACCCGGACGCGTCGTGCGTGGGAATGACAAACTTCACCGCGTCAGCCAGAGCAAAGAGCCGTTTGGCGCCCGCTGCCGTTGCCTCATCTTGGCCGCCCACGACGAGGAGCTCAACGCGCAGTGAAGGGTCGAAGCGGCGCAGCGTCAACAAGCTCATGGTGGCCATACGGACATAGCGGTGGTCCAGGGTGAGCATGTATACGCAGGTCAACATTCGAACTCCATTGACGGGACCACCCTCGCCGATTCAGTATTTCTCACGACCGCTGAGCTTGTCATCCTTCCTGGTGACTGAGAATAATGTCATCAACGCCAAAGGTTGGGAAGTGGAATCTCAATGAGACAACATCACCGGGGCGAACAGGCAGCTGAGGACCGCCCCCACATCCTGGATACGGGCTCACCGGACATGATTGCGTCGGCCCGCGAGGCCTTGGCCATCGCCAATATGGAGAGCGGCTCATTCCTTCATGCGCCACTACACCGCTCGACCGGCGTGACACTGCCCCCGGAACTCGCGCCAGCCGGGAGCCCGCGCAAGATGCTGGCCTTAGAAGAGTTCGTCACGGCGTCAGAGTTTCGTCGGATCGTCGGCTACGCCTTGGAACAAGAATCATCATTCCAACCGAGTCTCATGCTTGACTCGAACCGACCTGCGGCGCAGGTGGACGAAACCAGGAGGAAATCGACCGTCCTCATTCACCCTGTCGAAATCGGGGCGCTCTTCAGGGAGCGCATCACCAGCGTGCTCCCTTTTGTGCTTCGCCAGTTCGGCTTGCCCGCCCTGGAGATCCGGCGAATTGACGTTCAGATCACGGCAACGAACGATAATGAGTTCTTTCTCCCGCATGTAGACAATTTCAGCGAATCGGTGCGGACACGACGCCTGAGCTTCGTCTATTTCTTCCATCGGGAACCAAAAGCGTTCAGCGGAGGAGAGCTGCGGATCTTCGATCTCACGCGCAACGACCCTGTCGCGCGACTCCATGCCTCCTTCACCGAGGTGGCGCCAGCGCAGAACCAGATCGTCTTCTTCCCGAGCGGCCTCTTACATGAAATTGCCGCCGTCGAGTGCCCGTCGCGCGCGTTCGAGGACGGCCGCTTCACCGTGAATGGATGGATCTACCAGTGACAAACGTTGCGGACGCAGTTGACGACTGGGGCGGCCGGGGCGGCCGCCTCGACGAGCCTTACGCCTGCACACTGTGTCACCAGCCGACCCATCTGCTGCCACAACAACTGGGTAGGTCAATGGTGCACCCGGACGAGAACGACCGTGACCCGGTCGATCTGGGGTTGCAAGAGCACTGCTGGCTCGATGCTGCCGTACCGATCTGTGCTCTCGACGGCATCTCCCCTTCCATTCACCGAGATCCGTGGACACTATGGGTCCGCGATCAAAGAGTCGGAGTCCACTTTCCCTACCTTCTTGACGAAGAGTGTGCGGCCTGGGTGGACAGCTCGTCAGCGGGTGACCCCGTGTTGCCCAGGTTGTCCCCAGAGTCGCGTCGACGCTTGGAGTGGATCGGAGCTTTGGGTCAACCCGGTGACCGCGGCGTAACGCAGGACCGGTGGGAAGGCTGGATCAAAACACGAGAGTCGTTCCGTGTGAACGGATTCACTACTGTTGACGGGCTCATTCATCCGTTTCATGTCGCGTCTTTGCGGGCACGCTACCGACGACTGCTTCGCACAAACGCACTACAGCTTGGTGACAATCAATGCGAACGCAGGTACGTCGCCCACAATGAACCGGTCGCGAGGTACTTTCATCACCAGCTGGTGCCTGCAGTATCCCGCCTCGTAGGACGGCCGATCAAGCCGTCGTACGCGTACCTGGTGGATTATGAGTATGGCGCCAGTCTGGCGCCGCATACGGACCGAGACCAGTGTGAGTATTCCCTCTCGACATGCATCGACTACGCACCAGATCCGGCCGGGCATACGCCGTGGCCCCTTCTTCTCCATCTGACAACGCATGATGTGGCCGTCCATCAAGCCCTAGGAGATTCCCTGCTCTACCGCGGCCGCCACATCGAGCACTCTCGCCCGCCGCTTCAAAAGGGACACACCTCGGTGTCACTCCTCTTCCACTACGTCGACGCTGATTTTTCCGGGCCGATCGACTAAGTCGGAAGCGTGAGTGACGAGAAGGTTGTCAAGAAAGCGTGACCCACAGCTTGGCGTCTTCGTCGTAGCTGGCCAAACCCAACGTTTCAAACGCGTGCAGCCACCCTGACATAGTCCACCAACCCCATCGGCGATGGAACACATTCGCATTCCTCACTATTTCGTGGAGATGCTCCACCGGAGGATTCCCTTTTGGGTGGTCCTGATGGTAAGCCCATGCACCCCCCACCCACTGCATCCCTATACCCGCTTGCCTCGCCGTCTCGGCAAAGTCGCAATCCTCGCCGCCGTACCCTATGAACTCGGGACAAAATCCGCCTATACGTGACCAACTCTCCGTGGTGACGGCGAAGGAAAGTCCCCAGAACACGTGGTAATCCTGGCAGTCAACGATTTCTTCGGAACCGGGCACCGGCCGAGTCGTTGTGACATGAGCCGTGGCAGCTAGGTTGTCGAAGTCATAGCCACCTGGCGGCGACGGCGGTAGCACTCCCACGGGTCCGCAGAGAAGAGACCGGCCGCCGCGCTCCGTACTCGCCGCGGCGCAATAGCGCTCGACGAGCCTTTCAGATGGGATGCAGTCGACATCGAGGAAGATGAGGAGATCCGCTCCCTCGGCAATGGCATGTTCCGCACCCGTATTACGGGCCGTCGAGATCGGGAGCGCCCCGTCTGCTGCTTCGACCCAGAGAACTCGTGCACCGGGACACGCACTCCCGAGGGACCCCATCGTTTGGCGGCTTTCCATAGAGACCACGACGTAGTGATCTACCGGGCACGACGTCTTGGCGAGTCCCCTTGCTTGGCACATGAGATGCGCACGCCGGCCAGCAACGATGGTCACGACCGCGGTCTTCACTGCTCATAAACCAGCGACGCCATTGTGGAGGCCGAATTCCTCACCCCATCAGACACGAAGGGGAGATTACCGCCCATCCCGGTTCGAACGAAGGCAAAGTTGCTCTGAGGCACTCGCCCGACAGACCTCCACCACCGTGTCGAACCCATCAACCGCCATCCAGTTGGGCGACCGAGAGTGCAACGCCAGCGGGGGGCTTGACGTCTTCGTCCAACGTTATGGCTCAGCCCGCTGTGCGTTGACCCTTGCGGCTCTCCCGCCTCGACCCGGCCAACAATCAGTAAGTTGAGCCCCACCGCAACAAGAGGCGGCTCGGGCCGCGGATCTGCCCCGACTTCCAGCTCACCGGGTCGTCTCCATCGAGCTCGAAGTCGGGAATGGCCCGAAGGAACTCTTCGAGACCAATACGAAGCTCCATTCTGGCCAGGTGCGCCCCGATGCAGCGATGCACCCCGGCCCCGAAGGCCAGGTGCCGGTTCGGGGCCCGATCGAGTTGGAGGGTGTAGGGCTCCGGGAACGCTTCCCCGTCGAGATTGGCGGCCGCAAAAGGGAGCAGCACGTGCTCGTCTTCGGGGATGATCTGGCCGTCGATCGAAACGTCCTTGGTCACGATCCGCACGACCGACACCGGGGCGAAGCGCCGGAGCAGCTCCTCCACGGCGCTCGGCCAAAGCGCAGGGTCGTCGATCAAATGCTGCCGAGCATCGGGGTGCTGAGCCAACCACCACAAGGAGGTCCCGAGCGTGCACCAGGTGGTGTCGATCCCGGCCACGAGAAGGAGCGAGGCCACTCCCAGCTGGTCAGCCGTCGTCATGGCCTCGCCCTCGACCTCGGCGTTTACCAGGAAGGTCACAAGATCGTCCCTGGGCTGTCGGCGCCGCTCCTCGATGAGCCGGGCGAAGTAGTCGCGGATCTCGACGTTGGCGTTCGCCGACACCTCGGGATCGGGTCCCCCTGAAACGATGAGATCGGTCCAGTTACTGAAGAGCGCTTCATCGCGCGGCTCCACGCCGAGCACATGGGAGAGGACTGCGATCGGCAGGTGCTTGGCGAAGTCCCCGGAAACGTCGCAGTGGCCCTGTTCGACAAAACTCTTGACCAGCTCCGCCGCCACAGCCCGGGTGATTGGCTCAAGATTTTGTGTGCGGCCAGGCGAGAAGTAGGGCAGCAGTACTCGACGAAAAGCGGTGTGTCGGGGCGGGTCGAGATCGAGGGGCGGCGAACTTGGCATCACGCCCGGGTCGGGAACCGAGATCGACCGGGAAGAGAATGTCGCGTGGTCTCTCGCCGCCGCCTCAATGTCCTCGTAGCGAGTGAGGACGAAAAAGCCGCCATAGGCGTCGGAGTGAGCAACGGGGCACTGCGTACGCAGGTCGTCGTAGACCGGGAAGGGATCCTTGGCGAGTTCCGGATCCCAGTGGTCGAACTCGGCGACCAGCCGAGCCGTTGCAGCAGCCTCGGGTGCGTCTGTGGTCATGCCAATTCCCCTCCCTCGTGGATGAGCACACCGCGCACGTTGCGTCCGGCGTGCATGTCAGAGATTGACCGAGCCTCTTGTGCGTTCAATTCATCCGGCCATCAACCGAGCTGCCTGACGGGATATCCCGGCGAAGTCGCGCAGCATTGCAAGAAGCACCTCAGAGTCGGCGTGTGGGACGAGATAGTGCGAATACGCCATACGCAGGAACAGTTCTGACGCCTCTTCTGGAGTCAGAACACCAGCCCGTACGGCCGGCACCTCGAGCAGGGCGTCCCCAAGGAGACTGGCCAGAATCTCGATGTGGGGTTCGAGGGATTCGGCGATCGACTTAAGGGCGTACTCGGGATCGACCCCGATAGGATCGGGCATCATCGATTCATCCAGGTAGTTCATGAGATAACGCAGGGCGGCTTCCAAACGCCGTTTTGGGGCGCGGTGGGCGTCGACAACCAGTTGAAGGCCGGCGTCGAAGCGCTCTATTTCGTAGGCGGTGATGGCCGCGAGAAGATCATCCTTCGTCGGAAACCAGCGGTACAGGGTGGGTCGGGAGATACCCGCCGCGCTTGCAACTGCGGACATCGTCAACATGCCCGGTCCACGTTCGGTGATCGCCGTTCGTGCCGCCGCGAGAATGGACTCGACCGTGGCCGACCGCTGACCCATGTCCACAGCATGACACTACCCGGAGGCGCCGTCGAAGACGGAATCGCTCAGAGATTGCGGGCGCCGAGAACGTCAGCTAGGAGGGCTCCGGCACGCCGGCCCGGTGAGCCATCCCACGGAGCCCATGACGCCGCGTGCGACTCCATAAAAGGCGAATGCGGCTTCTCAACGGCGGTCGGCTCGAATCATCCGGCGAGGAGGCTGGGTTTACACGAAATGAGAAAAGTGTAATGCTGTGCTCCATGGGGGATTCAAGGAACATGTACGTGTCGCTTAGAGCACACGATCAGTCCGCCGTCTCCACCTCGGCTTGCTCGGCGGTCGATTGGGACCTTGCATCGTGAGCGACGACGCCAAAGCCGCCCGAGAAATTGCCACCGAAGCTGGACGGGTGCTTCTTTCGGTTCGCGAGACCGGCGGCGACCCGAAGGCGATGAAAACACTCGGAGACTCCGCAGCCCAAGAGTGCATCAGCGCGCAATTGGCTATTCGCTTTCCCTTCGATGCGGTCCTTTCAGAGGAAGCTGATGACAACAGTGACCGACTGACAAATCGTCGGGTCTGGATCATCGACCCGCTCGACGGCACTCGAGAGTTCTCGGAGCCACCCCGCGTGGACTGGGCGGTCCATGTAGCTCTTGTGGAATGCGGGGAACTCGTGGCGGGTGCCGTGGCCCTACCCGGTGAAGGCCTCACGTTTTCGTCCAACGACGCGCTTCCCCGCCATGGGCCTATCCCACCACGTCCACGGATTTTGGTGAGTCGGACCAGACCGACCGAACATGCAATTTTGCTCGCAGAACAGCTCGGCGGTGAACTTGTCGCAATGGGTTCGGCCGGGGCGAAGGCCATGGCGGTCGTCAGGGGATCCGCTGACGTCTATGTCCACTCGGGCGGCCAATGGGAATGGGATTCGGCGGCTCCTGTAGCTGTGGCCCTGGCGGCCGGATTGCACGTGTCGCGCCTCGATGGCTCGGCCGTTCGCTACAACCAGCCGAATCCGTGGCTGCCTGACATCTTGATCTGCCGCTCTGAGCTCGCACAGCGAGTGGTCCAGCTATGCCGAGCAGCAGCGTGAAAACCAAGCCACTCACTCATCTCCAAGCCCTCGAGTCGGAGAGCATTCACATCATGCGAGAGGCCGTTGCTGAAAGCGAATGTCCGGTCATGCTGTATTCAATCGGCAAAGACAGCTCCGTGATGCTGCATTTGGCCCGTAAGGCATTCCATCCCGCACCTCCCCCCTTCCCACTCCTTCATGTCGACACCACCTGGAAATTCCGAGCCATGTACGAGATGCGAGACCGCATGGCGAAGGAAAGCGGAATGGAACTGCTCGTTCATCAAAACCCCGAATGTGTCGAACAGGGGATCAATCCGTTCGATCATGGGTCGGCTCTCCACACGGACATGTGGAAGACGGAGGGCCTCAAACAGGCCCTGGAGAATTGGCATTTCGACGTGGCGTTCGGCGGTGCCCGCCGCGACGAGGAGAAGTCGAGAGCCAAAGAGCGGATCTTCAGCGTCCGTTCGAACAGCCATCGCTGGGATCCCAAGGCGCAGCGCCCAGAGCTCTGGCGTACCTACAACGTGCGCCGCTCCCCCGACGAAACGATGCGTGTGTTCCCGCTCTCGAACTGGACCGAACTCGATGTCTGGCTGTACATCAAGCGGGAATCCATCCCGATCGTTCCGCTCTACCTGGCGGCTCCCCGTCCCACGGTCGAGCGAGATGGAACGTTGATCATGGTGGACGACGATCGCATGCCGCTCCTATCCGACGAAATCCCCCGGCTCCGCTGTGTTCGTTTCCGAACGCTGGGCTGTTATCCCCTTACGGGGGCGATCGAAAGCACGGCGGCCACGCTCTCCGAGGTGATTCAAGAGATGCTGCTGACCACCACTTCGGAGCGTCAAGGACGACTCATCGATTCAGACTCATCAGGTTCCATGGAGAAGAAGAAGCAAGAGGGTTACTTCTAAATGTCGGTGGATCGTCACCATCAGTGTGCACGTACTCGGGGAGGGTCCTAATGGCGCACGCGCAGGAGTCACTGATTGCCGAGGACATTGAGGCATATCTCACAGCCCACGAAGCACGTTCGCTACTTCGTTTCATCACCTGCGGAAGTGTCGACGACGGGAAGAGCACCCTGATCGGTCGCCTGCTCTACGAATCTCATCTGGTCTTCGAGGACCACCTCGTCGCGCTCGAGGCCGATTCCAAAAGGATTGGAACTCAGGCTGGGGAGCTGGATTTCGCACTGCTTGTCGATGGACTCGCGGCAGAACGTGAGCAGGGCATCACGATCGACGTGGCCTATCGATTCTTCACCACCGAGCGACGAAAATTCATTGTGGCCGACACCCCTGGCCACGAGCAGTACACGCGGAATATGGTGACGGGAGCGTCGACGGCTGATCTTGCCGTCATTCTGGTGGACGCACGTAGTGGCGTGCTTACGCAGACCCGGAGGCACAGTTTCCTGGTCTCGTTACTTGGCATCAGTCAGATTGTCCTGGCCGTGAACAAACTGGACCTCGTCGACTATGACGAGGATGTCTTCAATGGAATCGAGGCGGACTATCGCTCCTTCGCGACGCAGATAGGACTCCAGGAGATCACGTGTATTCCAATCTCAGCCCTCAAGGGTGACAACATCATTGCAGTTTCTTCCCGAACTCCCTGGTACTCCGGTCCTACGCTCCTTAGGCACCTCGAGGAGGTCCCTATCGAGGGCAACGAAGACGAACTGCCGCTTCGGATGCCGGTGCAATGGGTCAATCGGCCGAATCTCGATTTTCGTGGCTTCTCGGGTTTGATCACAAGCGGAACGGTGCGGCCAGGTGACACCGTCAGAGTCATGCCATCGTCTCGTACGACGCAGGTGAAAGCCGTCTCAACGTTTGACGGCGAACTTGACGAGGCCCGAGCCGGCCAATCGGTGACGCTCGTCCTTGCCGACGAAATCGATATCAGCCGTGGAGACCTCCTCTGTGCTGAGTCCCAGGCTGCGTGTCTGGCCGATCAGTTCGAAGCACACGTCATCTGGATGCACGAAAACGTCATGGTGCCCGGCCGGCCGTACTTGGCAAAGATTGGCTCCCATTCTGTTGGTGTGAGGATGGCCGAGCCGAAATACAGGATCGACGTCAATACCCATGACCATCTGGCAGCGAAGACACTCGGGCTGAACGAAATAGGGGTCACCATCCTCACGACGGATCGGCCTATTCCTTTCGATCCGTATGAAGCTCATCGTGACACGGGCGGCATGGTCATAATTGATCGGTTGACCAATGCGACCGTCGGCGTCGCGTTGTTGCACTTTGCGCTCCGCCGGTCCCAGAACGTCCATTGGCAAGCGATCGATGTGACGCCGGAGTCGCGCAGCGCCATGATGGGACACCGTCCGGCCATCGTCTGGTTCACTGGACTTTCCGGCGCTGGAAAGTCGACGATCGCCAATCGAACTGAGCAGCGTCTTCACGCTCTAGGCGTTCACACATACATGCTCGACGGCGACAACGTCCGGCATGGACTCAACCACGACCTCGGGTTCACCGAAGCCGACCGGATTGAGAATATCCGGCGCGTCGCAGAAATGGCTCGCTTGATGGCCGATGCCGGACTCGTCGTGTTGGTTTCGTTCATTTCGCCGTTTCGGGCTGAGCGTCAGCTTGCCCGTGATCGTGCCGGCGATATCGCCTTCTGTGAGGTGTTCGTGGATACGCCGCTCGACGTCGCCGAGGCGCGAGATCCAAAGGGGCTCTACGTCAAGGCGCGTACCGGAGAACTCACGAACTTCACGGGCATAGATTCCCCGTATGAGCGCCCTGAGGATCCCGAGCTCCGGATTGATACCACCAGCACTTCGTCGGAACAGGCTGCGCAACTCTTGGTCGGACAGTTACGCGCCCTGAATGTGCTTCGGCACTGAACATCGGAACCCCGATACAGCACGGTCACATCGGAAGTAGGTCGGAGAGACATTCAACAATTAGCCGAGACGAGATGCGTCTCAAGGGGAGGATGACATGGCAATCGATCTAGCGGGCGGCATGAGCCCATCGAAGGACTATTTCTTGCCGGAACGGCCGGAGGATCCGCAGTTTCGCGAGAGTGCCTCCTTTTGGGTCTCTGACGACAAGGGCCTGATCGGCCTGCCACGAGTGGGTATCGAGGCCGTGTCCGAATCCTGGGATCGGCGCGGTCTGCAGGTGAATCTCGGCTTCCCCGATGGCCGGACGGCGATCGTTCGCGGGCTTGGCGAGGGCCGTTCGCCGATTGACGCTGACGGGGTGTGCCGGACATTTGGGGCTGGTGGGTTGGAGTTCCGCTGCGTAGAGCCATTTAAGACGCTGGCCCTCACCTTTGACGGCACCGCAATCGATACCACGGCAGGTGCGCTGGCCAAGGGCGATTACACCGGTACCCAAGTGCCGCTTCGTATCGAGGTGGAACTTGCGTGCGCAGCTCCTCCATGGGTATCGGGAACACTCAGCGAGGACTCCAAAGAACTCTTCGACAAGGGTTTCGCCGGGGCATTCATCAGCCCCCGCTACGAGCAGCTGTGTACGGCCCGTGGGAGTGTGCACTTCGGTGGGGACGAGTGGGCGTTCGAGGGTACTGGCTTGCGCATCCACCGGCAGGGACTCCGCGATGTCGGGGGCTTTTGGGGTCACTGTTGGCCAAGCGCACTGTTTCCGAGCGGCAAAGGCTTCGGCGCTCTGGCCTTTCCAGAACGACCGAACGAGCCCACCTATAATGAGGCTTTCGTCTTCGACGGCGAGCGGATGATTCCCGCCGTCCTGGTGGATACCCCTTGGCTGCGGAGACTCCAGCCTCACGGGGAAGACGTCTCCCTGACCCTGAGAACGAAGGAGGGTGACGTCCGGATTGAAGGGGAAACCGTCCTGTCTGCTTGCATGGCAGGCGGATCGCCGGAGTTCCCCCTGCTCTGCAGCAAGCCGGCGTGCGCTACCGCTGGGACGGAGAGGAAACGTTCGGGATGATGGAACGGTCTATTCCGGTCGATCAACTCGAGGAGTGAAGGCTCTGCGCCGAGAACCATCGAACAAGCAGAAGGGAAGGTGGCATCGATGATCGCCGAGAGGCAACTGATCGCGCAGGCGCGCGAGCGAGCACAGACAGAGGATTTTGGTCCCGACGGCTGGCAGGTGGGCCTGGAGGCACTTGTCAGAGCCCTGACGGACGAGGGCAACCTCAACGAACTAGGCGAAGCGGTGTACATCGACCAGATCGTCGGGCTCTTGTCCAGCCGGCTCGAGATCGAGAAGTGGTACGCCGAATACCCCGAGATCGAGCAGCAGGAGATCGTCGCTCCGCTCTTCGGTATTGGCCTCCCGAGGACCGGATCAACGGCCCTAAGCTTCCTGTTGGCCTGTGACCAGTCCCGGCGCTCGCTCAGGACGTGGGAGGCATCATCACCATGCCCACCCCCCGAGACCGCGACCGAACATTCCGATCCCCGCATCGCAATAAGTCTCGCCGGAATCGAGGTCTCGCAGCGGATGTTCCCGGATTTTGTGGGCATGTTGCCCAGTTCGCCAACCGGCCCACAAGAGTGCCTGCTTCTGATGGGGCTTGATTTCCACTCACAACTGTTCCAGGGCATGGCCATTTTGCCGAGCTATACCGAATTTCTCCTGACCTGCGATATGGAGCCGACGTACCGCTATCACAAACGAGTGCTCAAGCTGTTGCAATGGAAGTGCCCACCCAATCGATGGTCACTGAAGACACCATCACATATGACGACGATCGAAGGCCTCAACGCTGTGTACCCCGACGCTCGTTTTGTAATGACCCATCGAGACATCACCAGCGTCATACCCTCAGTGTGCGCCGTCAAGGAAGCGCTCTCTACGCCACTCACTGATTCGTACGATTGCCTGGAAGTCGGTCGTCACGAACACATGCTCTGGTTGGAGTCGATTCGACGACTCATGGAATTTCGCAACGATGGCCGGGAGGATCGCTTCGTCGATGTCTCGTTCAGCGACATGCAGAGCGACCCAATCGGCTGCATGGAGTACTTCTACGCCCAACTCGGAGACGACCTCACCCCCGACACTCGGAGCCGCATGGCAGAGTGGTGGGAGGACAGCGCCAAAGATCGTCGGCGGGGCAAACGACCAGATCCGGCGATCTATGGATTGGATATGGACGCAATAAGCAAAGACTTCGCCTTCTATCACGACCAATTTCGCAACTTCTTTGATGTAGCCTCGGCCCAGAGTGCCATTCGGCGTGAGGCCGAGGAGGAGCCCAACTCAGGCATCGCCGTCGTCCGGTCACCGGTGTACGACTCGCTCGGCAAGTCCATGGCCAATGTCATTCGCTGGCCGTCGGCCATGGATAGACCTCGCGCCCGGGTACGGGAAGACCCTCCGAGGCTTCACCTTGCGTTATAGCTCTACCACGTAGGGGTGGGACGAGCGCATCAGGGCAAGCGGGTGCTCGTCTTGGTCGCTGACCTGGACATCCGGGTGATCGACCAGGACGGGGTCATGATGCGGACCCTCGAACTGGATTCCTCGGTCGATTACCAGCGACGAGACCGAGATTCCGTTTGAGGGTTCATCTGTCCCAGAAAACCTGACAGCTCACAATCGTGGGCGCTGCGGTCGTGGACCTTGGGGGACACAATACGAACCGAAGTCTGGTCGCTGCCGGCGGGGCCATCGACCTCGTCAGTCCTTCAAGGATTGGTCTGGCCTGAATGTGGTCGAGCGAGCCATGAGATGTCAGGCTTGGGCCATACGAGCCGAATGCTCCGTTACCGCGTGGCCGCTTGAGGTTGCCGATTCAAGCTACGCTTTGATTGCGATTTCGACTTCGGCGACAGCTGGTGAGACCCCACCAGGGCGGAACTCGAGTGCCCTCAGTTGGCCGATTAGCTCCTAAAGGGCGAGTCGAGTCCAAAGAGCCCGGGACGGCTCGATGAGTGAATGACCGCTGTTTCCGCGGGCTTGAGCTCGCCGCTTGCGATCAGGAACTTCGAGTTGGCCAGCCTCGGGCTGCTGCGAAGCACGGCAGGCTGGCCCGAGGTGACGTCATACGCATGGGTCCCGGCCTGTGCGCCGCGACACCAGCTCTCGGCCGGCCGAGCCACCGTTTTTACGGCGAGCCGACGTAGGGTGCCAATCGGGCGCTGATCGGAAGGATGCGGGGCAGCGGGGCATGATCGAAGAAGGAGCGCTTGCGCTGACGCATCAGCTTCTCACCGTCGCGCTGCCAGTCGAAGCTTTTGCGGCCAAGCACCCGCCGCAGCACCTCACTGGCACGAGTTGGATCCCGATCGGCCATCCGACGGAAGGGAAGCGGTGAGACGCTGTCGTCATCGAGGTAGTCGAGGACCCGCTGGCGGTAGCGCCGTTGATCGAGCAGGGTCGGCTCGGTGAAGGCCCGCTCAAACTCGCCAAAGCCGCCAAAGAACGCGAGCCCTTCGGTCTCGTCATAGATCACCGCCACTCTCCCGCACTTCACCAAATCAGGCGGGAAGCCGAATTCGACCAGGGGGCGGTTGGCGTGGCTGACCCTCTTCTGCTCCGCCAACTGAGCGAGGACCTCGCTCCGGCTGAAGGCCGCGTACTGCCGCATGCGCTCGGCCAGCTCCGTACCTGGCATGAGCACCATGTCGGTCCCGAAGAACCGTACGAACCGCTCGCGATCGCTTCGCTGCAGCTCCCACCCCCGTTCCAAGAGGGAGGGATTGCGGAACACCAATTGGGGGCACGTCGTTGCGAGCTCGGCGGCAACCGTATAGGCGACCTTCCGCCCACTCCTGGCGATCGGGTGGATGACACCGCTCACCAACCATTCGCTTCCCATCGGTACCAAGCGGGCGATCATGTACGAACGTGGTCGGAGGACTCGAAACACTTCGCCGCCCATGTTGGAGTGCACCCGGTACGTCAGCTCGTCGACCAGGTTCATGACAGTCAGGACCTCACCGTCGCGCCCGACCACCTCATAGATGCCCTCAACCACATCGCGCCACCCGAGCAGCATGTCCCGCTCCGATGCGGGAAGGTCGGAACGCGACGCCACGAACTGTTCCACGATCGTCTGACCGTTACGGAGTCGATGCTGCAGGACGAGACGGTCGAGGATATCGATGAGCATCCCCTCCTCAATCACGCGCTCTTCCCCCAGGTGTGCCAACGCAACCTGGCGAAACGCCTGCTCGTACTGAGGCCTCCGTGAGAACTCGATCAATTCGGCCTTCAGGTCACCACTGCGGCCCACCAGGTCTCCGAGGCCCATCGTCGCCGTCACGCCTTCACCTCCGCTTCGGGGGTCCGATTGAACTGACCGTGACGGTACTGCTGCGTTCGTCCGTAGCGGTGGATTCTTGGCTCGCCTGCTTTGCGGAAGCCGTTGCTGGCGTTGACGTCATCCAAGTGGTTGGGGGCTCAGAGGAGGGCATCGCCCGAATCCACGATGCCCCGAGACCGGACTAGCTTTCGACGCGCCCACCAAAGCAACACCGAGCGTGCCTGACGACGACCCCAACAGGGTGTCAACCAAATGGGGTCGCGTTGCGGGATTCCCATGGGGCTGATGTTCCGAGGTCAGGCGGTCAAGACCCCAAGCCGACAATGAGCTGGTCATTTCCGCTGACAACGGAGATCGGATGTCTCGTCTTGCCGCCACGCCCATGGAGATCAACCGGTGTATGGGCTTCCGCTGATAAACCAGAGAGATGGCCAAACGCCACCAAGGTGATCGCCGCAGGGCGTGCCGGCACGGCATCGAAGCCGGTGCCGGCCTCTGTGAATGGGTGGACTACGGCCACGCTCGGATGTTCGTCGTTGGCTACACGCCAGGCGGCGCCCCCTATGGGTGGGTTGAAGGAACCGACGGAAGCTGGCTCGATGAAGACAACGTTCACCGTCAGCCCGAAGAACAATTCATCGATCCGCCGTTCTGACATCTCCACGGCTGGCGTCGATGAGGGTGTTTCAAACAATGGACTGGTCGTCCCCGGATCGGAGACCGACCGCAAGCTGTATGACGTCGGAACCGGGACCCACTGACCAGAGCCCAGTTCTGCCGGCGCAGTCAGCGCAATGCACCACGGGAGCTCCGCGCCCCGCAGGTGACGGGCCATGGCAACGGGGGGCACGCGCCGTGCGAACCGACCACAGCGGGCGGGCAGCGACTCGATGAGCCGTACGCCCTCTCCCGTGAACTTCGCTGACCTGCAAGAACGCGTCCCGCTTGCTTCTGAACGCACAAATTCGGACTGGGATACGGTCGGACAGTGCCTCAACCGTAGGATCCAGGCATGGCGCGCACTCGAAGTCTGACCCTTGGTCCGGCATCTCGGCCCGTGGCCGTTCCCGATGATGTTGAAGAATCGAGACTCACAAAGGCGTCCGGCCAGGTGGAGCTGCCATTCCACATTCGATGGAGCGGTCCCCCGCTAACCTACGATCTGGCGGATCGAGCGGATCGAGCCCGTGTCTATGAACAGGTATTGCGAGAAGGTACTGACGAGGACGTCCGATACTTCATAGACGTTGACGCGCTCCTCGACCTTTGGGATGACCTCGTCCTCCCCCCGACAGTTAGGCATGCCTGGGCAGCTTGGTTCAGGCGTCACCGGAAGATCGACCTAGGGTGCTGACCCAATTTCAGGAACGAATCGCGGCGATCGTCGCCGGACTCGACGAGGCGGAAGATTTCGCCTTGGCGGGCGGTGGCGCCCTCATCGTCAGGGGCGACGTTGACAGAGGTACTCGAGACCTCGACTTCTTCGGTCTCACGATTGAGAGTGTCGACAGACTTGCTCCGGCCGTCGAACGGGCATTGATCCGTGCCGGTATGGAGATCGTCGCTCTCCAGTCGAATCAAGGGTTCGTGCGTCTGGTCGCCTCGCAGGGGGATGAACGATGCGAGATTGACCTGGCAGCCGACGCCCGACTCTTCGATATCGACACTGACCCGGATATTCCAACCCTCACCGGCGAGGAACTCGCAGTGGACAAAGTCCTCGCGATCTTCGGACGTGCCGAAGCGAGAGACTTCATAGACCTCGCCGCCGTCGAACCGAAGTACGGCTTCGAGCGACTCTGTGAACTGGCCGCCGAAAAGGACCGGGGATTCTCCCCCCATGTGTTCGGAGAAATGCTGTACAGATTTGACCGCCTTCAACGACGGGAGTTCGAGATCGATGATGATCGCTTTCAGCAACTTGGTCCGATAGTTCAACGATGGCGGGACCAAGCAAGAGGTCTCGTTCAACGCCAATTGCTCGGCCGAGATCGAGGGGATGACCTGGGATTAGGACTTTGACGCTGACTTCGAGCACCCCCAGTTCGAATGACGACGTAAGGACTCCTCTGCATGAATGGACAGGGAATGGCCTATTTGTCAGCGCAGCAAATTCCTCCGCTGAGAGTCTTCTCCGACGGTTCGCGCACCGTTCCGATTGGTACCGCGAAGATGCAGGTCGACGATTCGGTGGACCTTGGGGGACACAATACGAACCAGCACCTCACCGTCGACGGTCCAGCTCTCACGCTGGATCGAGAGCGGGATCCCACTCTCACGTGAGCTGGCTCTCCGTACCGGCTGTGTGCTGGCGACGGGCAGCCAAGGGATCTCCCGGCAATCCTTGATCCGTTGGCTCGAGCCTGGGGCATGTCAATCGCCGCGTGATCGACCAGGGTCTCCCTTGTCTGGGCGATCGTTACCTGCGAGTCAGTGTGACCACAGAAGGTCCGATTTGCGAAGGATCAACCGAAACGGGGGGCGTTGTCCTCGGTCAGCTCAGCCGATGGATAGCACGGTGATGAAGTCACGGACCCAACCCGCCTCGCACTGGTCGGCCGGACGGGTCTGCCCAGGGATCCTGGCCACCAGTGGCGCCCCCGGCGTGACCGCCGTGTCGAGTTGCACCGTTCCCGGGTTGATGTCCATCTCCATGGCCGTCATGGCTCCAGCACTGATCAAGGCCGTTCCCAGGTCAATCGGTAGTGACGCCATGGCCGCGGCGTACAGCAGGTTGCCCGAGGCGTCTTCGCCCAATGCGCTCCTCGGCACCCGGGGAACGCCGCCGAGAGTGGCGCCCCATGCTGGCCAGTTGCCGGCGTTGGAGCTCAGTTGACCGTTCAGAATCAGAGGGGGCAGATTCTGGCGGACGCTAGCCACCGCCTCGCCTGGGGTAGGGACGGTCGAGCCCCAGACGCCCACCTGGGCATAGCCCGCCGTGTCAATGACGAGGCTCGCCAGGCCTGCCCGGAGAGGGACTAGGAGCGTGGGTCCGAATCGATCAATGGGTCCGGACTGACGCCTGAGAATGCCTGTTGGGGGTTCCCGGACGGGCCCAGTGCCGCAGAGGGCGACTCAGAACCCGTTGTGAGGTTGCGCTCGATTGTCTGGTGACCCATCGGGGCCTTCCTATCCGCTCGCTCGGGCCAGCTTGCGCAGGTTGTGGCACAGCGAGTGCAGAGCCCACTCACCTTGGGCACCCTCAAGGCCGCGGAGGCGGAGGAACCCGGCCCCCTGTCGGACTTTCATCTGGCCGAAGACAGGTTCGACGATGGCTTTGCGTCTGGCGTAGTCGGCCCGTCCCTTCTTGGTGCGCAGCCGTCGCGCCATCCTCTCTTTGACGGTGATGTCTTTTGGGATGGGACCTCTGGGTGCGGCCGGCACCTGCTCGTTGTGCTTGATCCGACCAGTGGCGATCAACACGTCCACGCCGGCGTCGGTGGCGTCGGTCACGTTCTTTTCTGAGAAGTAGCCGGCGTCGGTGATGTACGTGTCGGGGTTCTCCTCTATGCCCGCCGCACCGAGGTTGGCTTCTGTCGCCTCGATCATCCCCATCAACTGCTGAGCGTCGCCAGCCTGGTTGGACACCGAGTGGGCCAAGATGACCTGCGCCTCTTCGTCGACCACGGCCTGGGCGTTTTGGGCATAGTTGAAGCCGTCGGTCGTCTTCATCATGCGTGAGTCGGGATCGGTGAGGTTGCGCTGGGCCCGGCCCGCGGGGGTGGCCTCCTCTGCGGCCTTCGCCCCGGCGGCTTGGGCCTCTTGTTCGCTGGCCCCTCGCTCTTTGGCCTTTTGCTCAGCCTTTTGCGCTGCCTTCTCCCTGGCCTCGGCCTCGATGGATTCCTTGGCGGCGCGCAGCTTGGCCAGGCGGCCCTCTTTGGTGGCCAACTCGGGTGGGAGCTCGTCACCGCGCCGTCCTCACCGAACTCTTCGTCTTCGGCCAGGTCTTTGCCTCGGCCTCGGCCAGCATGGCCGCCACCTGTTCCTCGAGCTCTTCGAGGCGCGGACCGATGCGGTCATAGGACATGGCCTTATGCCTACTCGCAGACGCCCGCAGCTTGGTGCCGTCGAGGGCGACGCGGCCGAGTTTGACCAGTCCGGCCTCGGCGCACAGGGCCAACACCTGGACGAACAGGGCATCGAGGGCACCGAGGTGGCGCCGCCGAAAGCGGAGAGGGAGCGGTAATCGGGTGCCGCGTTCGACTCAGCCAGCGGAAGGCCACGTCGGTGTGGCAACGCCGTTCCATTTCCCGTGAACTGGTGACCCCGATCGAGTAGGCGAAGAGCAGGAGCTTGAGCATCATGGCGGGGTCATAGGGCGGCGCGCCCGAGGCCTCGGTGTAGGAGTCGTAGATGCAGTCGAGGTCGACCATGGTGTCGACCACGTCTGAGATGAAGCGGGCTTCGTGGTTCTCGGGCAGCCAGTCATCGAGGGAAGGTGGGAGGAGGAAGGACTGGGACTGGTCGTAGTGGCGGAAGCGCTTGTGTGCTCCCACCGGTGCTCGCTTTTGCACCGGGACCGACCCCGATTCCACTTCGAAGAGCTTGTCGCCGACCTGATCCTCCGTCATGGACAAATACTCCCAAACCCCGAGGAGAATCGCGAGTACCCGCACCGAAAAGAAAGCCAATCAGCCCTTTGGCGTCATTGGCGGGTTCGACCCACGCTCCTCGACAATTCCATTGCTTTCGGTCCCTCCAGCATCGGCTGCGACCTTGAACCCGCCGTTGAAACAGGCGAGCAGTAACGGCCGCTCGGCCGCGCCCACCACCGATCCGGAGTCCGGCCCGATGATCGCTGTGCCCGAGGGCGGATCCTGGCTGCCTACGTGGAAGTTGAAGTCGACGTGGTGAGCGAGGAACCGGGTGACGACGACCGGTGTGCCATCGGCCTGGACGTAGGTCCGCTCGTCAATGGCGATGCCATGCGGGCCGACGCTGAGTGTGCTCCACCCTGGCTGCTCGGGTGCGGTGGTCGTCGTGGTGGGCAGAGGGACAGTAGAGGTCGTCGGTGCAACGATGGAAGGCAACGCCGAACTCCCCGGTGAGTGCTGTGACCCTCCCCCGACGGTCAAATTGTCCACCCGATGAGCATCCCGCTAGCAAGAAGGCCACGCCGGTGACGACGAGCACGGCGGTCCCCCCACGGTACCCTCTGCGGGAGGAACGGGGCTGCTTCACTCGGCTGTCCGAGAGGGCGATGTCCGGATAACAAAGTGGTCGTCACCCGTTGATCGTCGGTGCCGTGACAAAGGGCACAATTCAGCGTGCCAATGAACGCGACCGCACACCATCGCTCGGGCAAAGCCAAGGTCAACCATAGAACTGGCGCCAGTTGGCTACGGACGGGTGTCGTAGGCCGACGGGCCCCTGCCCGAACACACGGAGCACGTTCGCTGTCAGTGCGCTCATGAGGGGCGCCGGACAGTCTTGCTGGGTCGAAGGGCACGGCGCCAGCGACGGGATCCACTCGGTCGTCGCACTCTCGAAGATCCCGGCGTTGCTCGACGGCATTGTGTAGTACGCAGTGTCGGCGAACTTCGCGCCGTGGAACTGCACCTGGACCGGTGAGTGGACGAGGATCTCGACATTGCCGGGACCGGGGACTGACGGCTCATACGCCTGAAAATCGTTTGAGAGCACGCCAGGGATGGTGGCGCCACCGCGAAGCTTTGTTCCAGCAAACAGCCACGACGATGGATCGGAAACGACCAGGGGTGCGGTAATGCCGTTGTTGAATCCGATGTAGTCGGCACCGAGAAGCTCGCTGGGCAACCAGTTCGCGGGCGGCTGTGCCCACTCGTTCTGACTCACCTCAGCGGGATCCTTCCCATAGAGAGGGTCTTGTTGGGGATCTCGATAGTTGACGATCTGGCGGTCCGCTCCAAGCGGTGATCCCTGGAGGCGGACCTTGCGCAGGATGGCGCTGGCACCGAAAAAGACGAGGTTGACCCCGTTGTCAGCGGCGCTCACAGCGGCACTGCGTATGCTGAGCGACCACTCCTCGTCATGGCCCGTCGAAATCAGGACCTTATGGTCGCTAAGCGGGGCGGCGCCCGTAGCGAGAGTGATGTCGGTCCAATACCTGACATCGAGACCCTCTTGTTCGGCCAGACGAGTCAAGGGGTAGACAAGCGTCAGGTACGTCCCGGCACCATTGCCGTAGCCATAGGGTCGGTCAAAAGAGACCACCCGCGATCGGCTCGAGCATGGATACACCTTGGGCGCACACGCCGTTTTCCCTCCATACAGGTCGTAGCCCCTGAATGGATTGAATACCTGTGTCGTGAGAACCGCGTCCATGATCACATAGGCGGCGCGACTCGCCGGGTCCAAGATCGTCAGTGGCACGTAGCCCTCCTGGCCCCCACTGCCCACAAGGTTTAAGTCCCCATGACCTGGCCGGTCACCATCAAGGGATGAAATGATGGCGGGCGGCCGTCGGGTGTGGTCGCCGAATCCTCTTTGCAGCCGCGAGCGCGGGTTAAGTCGGCACGGGACCGTGGGGACCACCAAGTGTCGCTACGAGCACGAACCGGAGATTCCGCTTTACACCGTGGTCCTCTCCCGGTGGCCTCCGACAACAACCAGGAGGTGAAGATGAGGCAGATCAGACAAAAGGTGGGCGGCCTCGACATCCACCGCGACAGCGTTGTCGCCTGCGCGAGGGTGACGGCGCCTGACGGCAGCATCGAGGTCGCCAAAGGGCGATTCAAGACGACCCAAGCGGGCCTGGCCGAGCTGACGGCGTTTTTGATGGACGCCGGAGTCAACACGGTGGCCATGGAAGCGACGGGCATCTATTGGCGCCCCATCTACTACGCCCTCGAAGGGCTCTTCGAAGAGCTGTGGCTCTGTAACGCGCAGCACGTGAAGAACGTCCCGGGCCGAAAAACCGATCTTTCCGATGCCGAGTGGTTGGCTGACGTAGCTGCCCACGGGATGGTGCGGCTTTCCTTCGTGCCTCCGCCCGACATCCGAGAAGTGCGGGAGCTGACCAGGTATCGCAAGACCCAGGTGGACGCCCGCGGCAAAGAGATCCAAAGGCTCGAGAAGATCCTCCAAGACGCGGGGGTGAAGATCACCTCCGTCGCGTCTTCGGTGTGGTCCAAGTCTTCGCGGGCCATGATCGAGGCAATGATCGCCGGCGAGCGGGACTCGGTGGTCTTGGCCGACATGGCCAAAGGGGTCATGCGCAAGAAGACCGACCGGCTCGAAGAGGCGCTCGAGAGCAACTTCGGTGCTCACCACGCCATCGTGTGCCGCCGGATCATCGACCACCTCGACTTCTTGGACGCCTCCATCGCCACCCTCAGTACCGAGATCTGTGCCCGGCTCCTCCCTTTTGAGCCCCAGGTCACCTTGCTCACCTCGATCACGGGGATCTCGGTGACCACGGCGGAGGTCATCGTGGCCGAGACCGGGGCGGACATGAGCCGGTTCCCGACCGCCGGGCACTTGTGTGCCTGGGCCGGGGTGGCACCGGCCAGCTACGAGTCGGCGGGCAAGAAGCGGCCGGCGGGGACCCGCAAGGGCGCACCGTGGCTGAGACGCACCCTGATCGAGGCGGCCCGGGCCGGGGCGCGCACCAAGGGCAGCTACTACTCGGCCCTCTATGCCCGCATCGCCCGGCGCCGAGGACCGAACAAGGCCGTCGTCGCCGTGGCCAACTCCATGCTCGAGACCGCCTGGCACCTACTCAGCGCTGGTGCCCTTTACCAAGACCCAGGTGCCGACTACTTCGAGCGCCGTCAGGATCCGGCCATTGAGGCAAAGCGGCTCCAACGCCGGATCGAGGCTCTCGGGTTCACCGTCACCATCGAAGAAAAGGCCGCGTAGAACACACCTTTCGACAACTGCACCTCGTCACGCACCGAGCGGTGCCTCGTTCTGCGCGCCCGTACGCCGCTCACGGCTTTGGCATTTCACCGGAGAGGTACTCGCCTTGGACCCAGTGAGCGGTGATTGCGATTGAGAGTACGGGCCCAGGATACCGAAGCTTGGGCCCGACGAGGGTTCACCCCGGCAAACCTTTAAACCAAGAACACCCTTGGGTGCCGAGGCAACGCAGGCGAATTGCACTGCTCCCTGCTGCAAAGAACCGAACCAGCGAGAGATCTGGGCCACAACTGTCGTACCGGATCGGTGCGGTGGCACCGACTGGGACGGCAGTGTTGAACCGGACTTCAATACGGGCCATAGCAAGCAAGTGCCACCGTCCTCGCCTGAGCCACTGCGCGAGCAAAAGAACTATTCGTACGAGAGGACGCGTCACGCGAAGCACTATGGAACGGTAAACCTCGACTCTGACGGTGACATGACGACCTCGTCGAATTTTCGCGCATCGCAACGGGCGGCGCGACATTCGGGAAACGCGCATATTTACCCTTTTCTTGTCGAACTGTCAGCTGGGTCCTAGCCTCGATCATTCTTCCGACCTCCCGGCGAGCTGGCTCCAGCGCTGAGAGTTGGTTCGCTGACCCGCTGATGGCGTCATGAACGCACCGGGGACGTCAAGGTTCCCGGTCGCTCGTTTGATCTGGTGATGTCACGCCCTGCGGAATCGCTTCGGGGTCGGGCGCCGGGACCCACTGTTCTATGGGAAGGCGGCGCGTAGACGCGTAAAGGCGGTGGCGAGTTCACTGGCCCAGGGCCAGGTCTGATCGAGTCGCATGATGAGGTCACGCCCGCGGTGGACCAGTACGGCGGCTACGTGCAGGACGCGGTAACGCATGGTTTTGGGTTCAGCCTTGGCCAGCGCGCCGTCGAAACATGTCATCTGGCTCCAGGCCAAGAGTGCGCCGGCGATCACCGAGACCGCCACCCAGGCTTCGTTGGCGCAGAAGCCGTCGAAGGGCAGGTTGGACAGTCCGCAGGCCTTCCAGCACCGCACCCGGTCCTCGACCCGGGCGTGACCGCGGTGGCGCAGCTCCGAGGGCGGCGATGTCGTCACCCTCGGTGTTGGTGATGAAGCAGGTGTGGCGCCAACCGGCGTAGGTGTCGAAGAGCGAGAGCTGGGCGCCCGGGTGCGGGCGTTCGCGCCGAGCGATCACCCGCATGTCAGCGGGCCAGCCCTTGAGCTCGCAGACCTCGGTGAGTTCGATCACCTCGGCACCGTCTCGGATTCCTCCACCGAGCTCGGTGGCTCGCACCCAGTCCTCTTCTTGGGCGAGCAGCAGGGCGTCACGCACAGAACCGCTGATGGGAAAGCCAATCGAGTAGTCGAAGTTGGCGATCGGCTGAGGGACTGGACGAAGCGGTGCGAGGCCCCGGCCGAGTCGGCCCGGACCAAGATGGGGTGGACCACCAGGGCGGGATCGTCGTCTTCTTCGTGGCCGAGTTGGTACTCGGGCGGCACCGAGCGGACCACCTGCTCGAGAAGTTCGAGGTGGTCGTCGGTGTTGTGGGGCGCGGCGTTGCCCGGGCGCAGCATGGCGGCCAGGGGCTCTTTGGTGTTGTCGCACCACACGGCCAATGGGTTGAACCCGAAGCCGCGCTTATACGTGGCGGCGGCGTCCTCCTTCTCTGAGTGCACGTTGAGCAAGGTGGAGTCGAAGTCCCAGATCATCGGGCCCGCTGGTGGCTCCGCCGCCCACACGCGCGCACGGGCGGTGGCCAGAGCGAGCGGGATCGCCCGCAGCTCGAAGACGGCGGTGGCGTGCACGGCCCGCCAGGCTGTGGCGACTGAGGCCACCGGGCCGAAGAGATCTTCTTGTTCTTTGAGCGCGGCGATGTCGGCCAGGCAGTCCGCGCCGTCGGCGATGGCGACGGCCAGATGGGTGAGCACGACACCGGGATCGTGGGTGTGCCAGGAGATCCCACAGTCCTCCATGGCCACCGACATGGCCTCGGTCAACCCGCTGCGATCAGCCAACTCGGCCAAGCAGCGCAGCACCGGCATGGCTGACCAAGTTCTTCCCGTCGGGTATCACTTTGGCGCGACGGACCGAGCGACTACGGTGCACTTTCAAGGAGCTCTCCTCCTGGTTGGATTGTGTTGCTGTGGTAACAACCATTCTTCCAGGAAGGAGAGCTTTTTACGCGGACGCGCGCACCACTCGTTCAGTGGTCGGACGAATTATCGAGGCTAGGCGGCCTTCGTCGCAAAAGAGTCGACATTTTGCGAGGTCGCGTTGACGTAGCCGAAATCGTGGTCGAAGTTGGAGGCGTACTCACTCACGGGCAACCAAAGACCCGTGCGGGTCGCCGCTCCATTGCCCTCCCGCAGACCGTCGTCAAGGTACTCAACGACCACATGGCCGAGTTCACGGACGATGGTCCCGACACGTTTGTCTTTACGGCCCCAGAAGGGGGCCCGCTACGAGTCCCTGCGTGGAGGCAACGCTTCTGGAGACCAGCCGTCGAAAAGGCCGGACTGGCTCCGCTACGGCCCCAATGACCTCAGACACACCGCCGTGGCTCTCTGGATCGCCACGAGGACCAATTCCCTAGAAGTCTCCCGCCGTGCCGGGCACACCTCGGCCAGCTTCACCCAGGACCGCTACGGACACCTCTTTCCCGAAGCCGATGGCGCCGTGGCAGACCGCCTCGATGTGCTCATTATTTCGACTCAGGCAGCCCGCCTCGCGGCATCTACTACGGACATCGGCTCAAACTCTGACGGACGAAATACGGACGAAGTTTCCGAAACGGACGCCGAGGTCATCCCACTAATATCCTCTGACCAAGAAGAACATCAGTGGACCTTGGGAGACACAATAAGAACCGCTTCCCCACGATCGTCCGCCCAGCGATCAGCCTGAGTGACTGTCGCGATTGTTTCCCCAGCGCGATCACACGATCGGCTATTGGGTCAGTCGGCGCAGGAGGTAGCGGCTATGGGCGGCCCAGATGAAGCCCTCGGTCACGATCGGGTCGCGCTCGTAGTCGACCTGGAGGCGTCGGCTATTCATGAGCCACGACCAGGTGCGCTCGACGATCCAGCGTTTCGGGAGCACCTCGAAGCGACTGGGGTGGATGCGGTTCACGACTTCAACTCCGACGTGATGGTTCCGGCAGTGCTCGATGAAGGTGCGCTTGAACCCAGAGTCGCACCACAGCTTGGCGAAGCGAGCGGAGCGGTCGCGGGCACGGTCCGCCACGGTGATGCCGCCGACGTTGTCCGACGATGCTGGCGGCGACGACGACCACCGCCATGAGGAGTCCGAGGGTGTCGACGATGCCGAAGGTCTTGCGGCCGTTGATCTTCTTTCCGGCGTCAAATCCCTTGGTTTTCTTGCTCACCGTGGCCGCGGCCCGCACCGAGCGGGCATCGACGATGCCCGGCCGATGGTTCGCCCTGTCGTCCCTCTTTTTGGCGCACCGCCGCGGCGAGACGCTCGGCGATGCGTTCCCAGGTGCCGTCTCTGGACCACTCGAGGTGGTAGCGGTGCACCGTGTTCCAGTTCGGATAGCTATCGGGAAGGGCGCGCCACTGACAACCCGTCGCCGCCACGTAGAAGATGGCGTCGACCACCCGGCGTCGATCGACTTTGACCGGTCGGCCCATCGATCCCGGACGTCCAATACGGAGCAGACCAGATCGGCGATGAGCTCCCACTCCTCGTCGGTCATGTCGCCGTGTGTCGTTCGCCAGGTCTGCGCCACTGCAACCGCGTCGGACTCCATGGCAAACGCTACACGATCACCGACCCTGAGGAGGGCTATTTACTCGATGAAGTGCGCTAATTTTCCGAACAGGGTCTGAGATAGTCACTCTAACGGAGAGCAGGTCACCTGGACTGGGCCGTCATGGATTGACGGCCGGCCTGTAGCACCATGTGCTACTCTCTACTGATGGCTAGAGATATCACCCAGCGACAGCTTCGGAACGACAGCGGCGAGATCATGCGGGGACTGGACCAGGGTGAGAGCTTCGTCGTCACCCGAAACGGTGTACCCGTCGGTGAATTGACTCCCCTTCGGCGGCACCGGTTCGTGAGCGCCGATACCGCCATCGCCATGTTCCGTGGCGCTCCAAGCGTCGACCTGGCCCGGCTTCGCACCGACCTCGACAGCGTTGCATCCCAGGACCCCAGCCCTCGTGCCTGATCCCCAACGCCCCCAACGGGGGATCATCGATACCTCCGTCGTCATCGACCTCGAACAACTCGAGACAGGACAGCTCCCGATCGAGCTTGCCGTCAGCGCGATCACCATGGCAGAGCTCGCCGCCGGTCCTCACGCGACCGAGGACGCCGAAGAGCGGGCACGCCGACAGGATCGATTACAGCGGGCGGAAGCGGCCTTCGATCCGCTTCCCTTCGACGGAGAGGCGGCCCGCGCCTACGGACGGATCTACGCCGCCGAAATCGCGAGCGGACGCAACGCGCGTGGCACCCGGGCCCTGGATCTCCTGATTGCCGCCACCGCCTGTGCCGCGGACTGCCGGTCTACACGCGCAACCCGGAAGACTTCCGGGGTCTGCAGGGGATCGTCGATGTCGTAGCGGTCTGAGCCGCCGGCTCGATCACCGAGCGGTTCGCGGCAGCTCAAAATTGTGAGGTGTTCACTGAAGCCGTGAACTGGACCAACACGGTATTAGCGAGAGGGCGTCCACGCTCTAACGGTTGGCTCACCACGTTTTGTCCACAGCCGATGTAGCGCGGTCAGCGACGCCCCGGTGAACGGGCATCGGCTTCGAGGGCGCTGACACCGAGCGCTTCGAGCCGGGCCAAGAGCTCGTGGGCCCGCCGGTCGTTGTCCACCCAGGCCTGGTAGTCATCTCGTTGGTCGATCGAGAGCCATTTGCCCACCGTCTTGTTGGCCACTTTGCGCGTCCATTGGAAGTAGGGACCGTGACGCCGCGGTGGATCGGCGTGGCAGGCGCAGTTGGCGCGCCCGCAGCGGGTGTGGCGTTCTGAGATGGTGCCGGGGAGAAGCCGGCCGCTGCGCGCCAGGGCGGCCAGCTCGGTGGCGATGGCGCGGGCCTGGGCCCTTTGTGCTGCGTCGAGGTGCACTCGAGCAGCTTCGCACCGGGGATCCACTCCTTCGGTCATGTCCTACTGTATATATACAGTCAGTGCCCAAGCGCAAACCGCGGACGCTCGAAGAGTCGATTGAGGGGTTCTCTCCGACCTCGGTCGATCCACGAGCCGGTGCCTTCGCCCGCAGTGTCGTGGCGGAGGCTCGTCCCGCCCGCGTGGCCCGGGCCAAGGCTCTGCTCTTTGCCGCGGCCAAACTTGGGGACTTCGCCGTGTCCATCGGCGTCGAGCCGAGCACCGAGACGCTGTTCGACGAGGCGCTGGTCGAGCGGTTCATCTTGTGCGGCACCGAGGGGAACTCGGCGGCGACGCGCCGGACGTTGCGCACCAACCTGCGTGCCCTCGCCTGCGATATCGCACCCCCGGCCGGACCCGGTGCCACGCCTTTGCCCCGTGAGCAGGCCAAGGTCCCCTACACGCAGGGCGAGATCGACACCTTCTTGGCCCTGGCCGCGGCGCAGCCGACGCGGGCCCGGCGCATGCGCGCCAGCGGGCTCATCGCGCTCGGTGCCGGGGCCGGGCTGATCGGATCCGACCTGCGCGCCGTGCGCGGCGTCGATGTCGTGGCGCGCTCGGGTGGCCTCGTCGTGGTCGTCGGCGGGAAAAAGCCCCGGGTCGTCCCTGTTTTGGCGCGCTATCACGGTCTTTTGGGCGAGTCGGCCGCCTTCGCCGGGGAGCGTTATGTGGTCGGCGGCAACGACCCGCGCCGCCACAACGTGACCACACCGCTCATCTCCTCGCTCGCCGGAGGCGTGGACCTCGACCGCCTCGACGCCGGGCGGCTCCGGGCCAGCTGGCTCATGAGTTGTGCCGAGGCGATCGGATTGTCCTCGTTCATGGCCGCGGCGGGGCTCACCTGCTCGCAACGCTTGGGCGACCTCGCGGCCAAGGTGCCGCTGCGCAGCGAGGCACAGACCGTGGCGCTCTTGGGGGGCTGCGCTGAGTAGGCGGACGCGACGGGAACTCTTCGAGGCGATCCTCGACGACTCCGGCGTGCCCGCCGCACTCGACGCGCTGCTGCCGAGTGGGGGGCGCCCCCGCCAGCTCGGGGCCAAGACGGTATTGCTCGGGATCATGCTCGCTCTCGATGCGGGCCGGCCCGCCCACGTCTGGGCGGCCTGGCGCGCCCTGTGTGCGCTTCCGGTGGCCGATCAGCTGTCCGTCGGCTTCGCCCAATCCAAAGACAGCAAGTTTCACCGCGCCACCTACCGTCAGCTGTCCGACACGTTCTCGGTGCTCTGTCGCGGCATCGACCCCACTCCGGTGCCGTCGTTTCGCGGCGTGCCCGACGAAGAACGCGTCCTGCATCTCGCCGCCGCACGCACCGGTGTCGACACCGAAGCCAAAAGGGCGCGGCTCGATGGCGTGAGCGACGCCTTGGTCGAGGCCAGCGTGCCCGCGGCCCATAAAAGCGCCTCTTCCTCGCTGGCGGTCGACTGGACCGATCACGAGACCTGGAGCCGGGCCCGGCCCCTCGAGGACCCCCAACCGTCCAATGACCCCGACGCCTCCTTCGGCCATGCCAAGCGCAACGCGCCGGGAGCCAAGGACTACCTGTTCTTCGGCTACTACGCCGGGGTCGCCACCATGGTGCGCGACGAAGGGGGTGCTCGAGTCCCTGAGTTGGTCCGGCGTATCGCCGTCCACGCCCCTTGCCTCGACCCGGCCGCCGTCATGGTCCACACCCTCTTGCGCCTGTGCCGCGACGGGATAGCCCTCGGCGATGTGCTGGCCGACTGCGGGTACTCCAACCGCCAGCCCGAGACCTTCGCTGCCCCGCTGCGGCGCGCCGGAGCCAACCTGGTGATGGACCTGCACCCTGGGGATCGGGGTCCCCGTGGCACCTTCGAGGGGGCGATTGCCGCCAACGGCGCGCTCTATTGCCCGGCCACCCCCGAGGCACTCTTGGACCTCGGGCCGCTCAAGCGCGGCGCGACCAAAGAGGAGACCGCGGCGCACGATGCGCGTTTCGCCGAGCTCACCCGCTTCAAGCTCTCCGCCCTCAGTGCCCCCGATGCCGACGGCTACCAGCGCGTGGTCTGTCCGGCCGCGGCGGGCAAGGTCCGCTGCCCGCACAAGGCGGCTTCCCTCGCCTTGTCATTTGAACACCCGAGCGTGTCGCACCCGCCCGCAGAACTTCCGCGCTGTTGCGCCCAGGTGAGCATCACCGCTCCACCACAGGTGAACGAGAAGACCCGTCAAAAGCACGACTACGCCGGGCCGGCACACCGCGACTCCTACGCCCGGCGCACGGCGGCGGAACGCACCTACGCCTCGTTGGCCGATCCTTCCGTCGGCGGGATCCGTCGGGGCTGGTGCCGCCTGTTCGGCCTCACCAAGAACACCCTCATGTACGCCCTCGCCGTCGTGGTCCGCAACGTGCGGATCGTCGAGTCCTTCGAGCGACGTCAAGAACAAGAGGCCAGGTCCCAATCCGTCGGCCCCACTCGGCGTCGCCGCCGGCGTCACCAACGCGACACCCCGGCACCGTCGGAGCAGCAGGTGTCCGAGGTCCCTACCGCACCCGGATAGCCAGTACTACTGACGCGTCCCGACGGGGCGCCAGCAAGAGGAAACCGATTCCACCCTTGCTTCCTCGCGGGCTCACCGCACGAGTCGGGGCCACGCGGCCAAAGCCACGACCCTGTAACACCCGCGTGGTTGACTACCAGCCAGTTCACCGACTTCGGTGAACCCGATGGCGGACTTCGGTGAAAATTTAATCGGTGGGCCCTGAGGGACACAATAAGAACCGGCCGCCCACGGTCACTGGCGCCGCCATTTGCCTTGCTTGAACGCAGGTCTGGGTCCGTCCAAATTGAAGGAGTCCGGACCAGAGCCCCCACCTTGCGGACTTTGATCGGTGGAGCCTAACCTTCGCCAGCAGGGCAGATCCTTAAGCCCTTTGCGATCTACAATTGAAGCCCAGCAACTCTAGTGATCGCGGGGATTGAGTCCTTGATCGCATTAGCGTTAAAGGGCAATCCCGTGGTGGCTTGAGTCTATCCTGGTTTGAGGGAAGCAAGAAGGTGCAAGCCTGGTTAGCAGCTACGCTTCCGCGCCGCTGCTGGCCGCCCTGCGGGGCCAGGAGGCCCGAGACACCTCTTTGACCGAGGCAGCAGTGTTGATCGAACGACAAGCTGGGATCGCCTGAGGGAGGGTCCGCCTAGTGGACGGGCAACCCCATAGGCGTCATGGGCGAACCCGTGACGCCTATTGAGGCAAACGACGTCAGGCCGCGTTCAACTATTGCAAGCGATCACCCACTCGACCGGCGATCGGTCGGGATCATCCCCGTACGACCAATTCAGCAACCCGACGCCCAGTGGCATGGCTGGCGGGCGACCACGAACTCGTCGAGAAGCACTTGGTTGCCCTTCGCCCTCACACTGTGGGTCTCGAGCGGGGGGAGGATCGATCTCGACCGATAACGCACTGCCGGCGTGCCAGTAGCCTTCGGAGCATCGATTTCACTGTTGTTTAGCCGTCTGCGCCTTCGCTCTCGCAGGTTCGATGCGAGATCGGACTGACCGCTGATGAGACTAGGAGGACGCCCTGTAGAATAGTGCTGTGAAACAAGAGGCCCAAACTAGTAAACCAGCTCCAGCGGGCTGGCATACACGGCTTCCTATTTTGCTCCTTGTCTTGATCTCCGGATCTATTTTGACAATTGGTTTGATTCTTGGAGGGCGAAACGCCGCAGTGGAAATACGGGAACAGCAAGGCAGTATTGCGCTTGGGATTGGTACTGCAATGTTCGCCCTCGCACCTGCAGGACTCGCCATCGTATGTCTCCGCCGCTCTCGTCGACTAGGCCTTGGCTTGTGGTCTGTCTTGTGGAGGATTGCGCTCGTTAGTCTATTGGTTGGAGTACCCGTCACTCTGGTGATGGCGCTATATGCATCCTGGTGATGGCGAGTATATACATTGGATATCATCAGGGTTTCTCGACAACGGCCCCAACGGCCCAACTTCAATTGTCAAAAGATCAGTTTCTGACACACCATTTTCTTGACATTTGGACATCTATGAACAATTGGAAACAATGTGAATCCATCCTCGACGAGAGGCTCCATTTCAGGTTGGGAAGTTCGAAGGTGGGGTAGTCGGAAATCCTGGTTCTGGCGGGCCATGAGGCCCTACTGCATTAGGAGCTTCGCCATTTAACTCGTACATCAGACTTGTCAAATTATCTGCTTGCTTTTTCCACACATAGTCTTGCGCGTAGGTGGAATCTAGAAATCCCTTGATGCCAGCCGTTCCTGGCGCATCTCCATGTTGCTGCAAATAAACTTGGCAATCGTGTTCGTAGGTGCTAAACGTTATTTTAGACCCGGGGGCATCAAAATACCCATTGCTTATGACCGTGAAGTCGAAAGAGGTTTGTGTCCAATCACCGACCCTTACTTTGCCGCAACCGTTAGCGAAGCAGTTCGTATAAATGTTAGGCGGGGTTCCTTCCACATCGGACGCGTGAAGCTCGCATATAGAGCCATCATGAAGAGGACCAGTGCAACCGGTAATGGGAAATGGAAAGACAAGGTGCACATAGTTCTTCATCGCGGACATTACTTGCTCCGGGGTTCCAACATGATCATCACTTCCGGAAACGCGCCCAATTTCCTCATGGGCGACATAGTCGTAGAGTCCCATCGGATCCGCCTGGTTTACTGGATCGTCCCCGGTGTAGACATAAGGCTCACGCGTCTCAATCACGTCCGGATCGACGCTGAGGAACTGCCCCGTGCTTGGGTCGTAGTAACGATTGATGAGATAGAGCAAGCCGGTGGGGTCGGTGTAGCCACCCGCGAAACCAATTGGGGTGTCCGCCATTAGCCCACCAGAGGTCTCCGGGTTGCCCCAGGCGTCATAGGAGGTGGAGTCGGCGAGGCTGCCGTCGGAGCCGACAAAGCCTCGGATGGACCCCAACGCGTCCGCCACGAGATAGTGGATCGTGCCCGTCGAAAGATTGACCTGTTCGAAGGGCGTGCCGCTCGGGCCGTACACGTAGGCGTTGCCCGAGTCCATCAACAGCTCGGGCACCGACGGCACGGTGTTCCAGACGAGGTTCTCGGTGGTCGCCCCTCCACCGGTGGTTGTGCTGGTCGCCGAGGTGCGCAGCCCGTCGCCGGCGTAGCTGGTGGTCGTCATGTTCGCGGACGAGTTGGCGAAAGCGGTGAGCTGGTTAGCTCCGTTGAACGACGCGGTGACGTTCGGCGTGTCGGCGATGGTCTCCTCGGTCCGATTCCCTGCGGCGTCGTACGTATAGTCCGTGGTGGTATCCGACAGCACCGACGAGGTGAGCTCCGAGGCGTCGTCGTAGGTGCCGCTCGCCCCGGTGGGCAGCGTCGTCAGGTTGGAACTGGCATCCTCTCCGTAGGTGAGGGCGCTATCGGTGCCAGGCGTCATCTGAGTTACCCGACTCTGAGCGTCGTAGGTGTAGTCGGCCGGCGAGAGCGCGCTCGACGGAGTGTCGGTCTCCGAACCGATGGCCCCCGAGGGGACATCCGAGTAGGCGAACTCTTGGAGCGTCGAGCCGTTGCCGAGCGTGATCGACGACGGTGCATCGTTCGCCGCATAGCTGGTCGAGACCGTGTCACCGCTCGAACCCAGGTCAAGGGCGGAGGGCAATCCGTCGGCCGTGTTGGTGATGTCCGAGGCGTGCCCATTGAAGTCGATCACCGAGGTCAGCTGGTCGGCATGGTCGTAGCCATTGGCGACAGTATCGGAAGAAGCCCAGGTGGCCGAGGGCCCTAGCGGATAAGTCGTCCCTGTCACGTTCCCGTCGAGGTCGTATGTGTACGAGGTCGACGCTCCCGCCCCGTCGGTCGAACTGGTGAGTTCGTCGAAGGGGTCGTACACCGACGACGTGGTCCCGCTCCCGTCCGTCATCGCGGTCCGGTTGCCGTCAGCATCGTAGGCGTACGTGAGAGCAGGCGTGCTGTCCGAGTAGCTGACCGTCGCCACCTGGTTGAGGGGCGTGTAGGTGTCGGTGGCCGTCACGCCGTCGGGGTCTTCCGAGGTGAGCTGGTTCCCGGCCGGATCGTACGTGTACGTCGTGGTCGCACCGCTCGGGGCGGCGGATGTGTCCGGGGTCGTCTGGCTGACCAACTCGCCCAAAGAATCATACGAATACCCCGTTTGGTAGGGGGAGCTCGTCTGGTAAGGCGATGAAGAACACGCCGCGACCGCACTGGTGTTGCCGTCGGGTGCGACCGTGGCCGTCTTATTGCCCTCGGGGTCATAGCAGTAACTGGTCGTCGCTGCCGTTGCCGTCCCGGCGCCGGTGGTCGTGGTCAACAACTGGCCTGCATCGTCGTAGGTGTAGGCGGTCACGTCGTCGGACGCGCCTCCGCTGTTGCTCGTCGGCGGGGCGGTGACAGAGAGGAGTTGGCCTGCCAGGTCGTAGGCGTAGGTCGTGGTCTCATACCCTGAGAGTCCCGCCGGGGCTGGGCTGGTCACCGTCGTCTTGTTGCCCAGGGCGTCGTAGGCCGTGGTCGTGGCGTCGGTCGCCAGACGGTCGCCGTAGTCGCTCGGGTAGCTGGTCGGACACGAAGACGCTGTGAGCGAGTCCGCGGCCACCCCGACCGGTGGCACCGTCTCGGTGACGTTCCCGTCGCCGTCATAACAGGTGAGCGTGGCGTTGCTGTCGGGATCGGTCACCAGCGTCGCCTCATCATCGGCGTTGTAGACCGTCGTGGTCTCATAGCCACGGGGGTCGGTTACCGAAGTCTGGTTGCCATCGCCGTCGTAGCCGTCATCGGTCGTGCGGGCCGTGACGCTCGCTCCAACCCCACCGGCCTGGGTCGATGCGGTCACCTCGCCATCATCGTTGTACGTACTCGTCGTGGTGTAGTCGGCCGTGTTGGCGCCGGCGATGTTGCCATCTGGGGTGATCGTGCTGGTTTGTTCGCCGTCGGTGTCGTAACCGTACGTGGTGGTGGCATCAGGCCCTGAATCATCACCCACGCTGACCTGTCGGATGCGCGCCCCGACGGCGTCGTCGATGTAGAAGCCGCCGGCTCCGTCAGGGGCGACGGAGATGATCCAGGAGAACTCGGCATCGAGCGGAGAGCCGCCGTCTCCGGAGAAGTGGCTTTCGGCCCAGCCGGCGCCGGCGACGGTCGTGATGTCGTCGGCCGCCATGGTCTGGCCATAGAACGTTCCCGAGGCGGCCGCCACGAACCGAATGACATCGTTGCCCGCGTCGGCGATCAGCAGGTTGCCGCTGCTGTCAACCGTGGCGTCTCCCACGAACGAGGAGAGATCGGCCGAGGCTGCGGCTGCGCCGTCGCCGCTGTAGCCGGCGGTCCCATCGCCGGCGATGGTGTAGATGTCGTCGGCGCTCATCGACTGGCCGTAGTGGGTGCCGCTCGTGATCGGGACGAAACGCACCGCGCTGTTATTGGAGTCGGCGATCACCAGATCGCCGATGGCGTCGGTCGAGATCGACTGGGGACCCGACAGCTCGGCTGACGTCGCTGCGGCGCCGTCACCGCTGAAGCCCGCCGTTCCGTTGCCGGCGACGGTGTAGATGTCATTCGCCGTCATGGACTGGCCGTAGCGGGTGGCAGATGATGCCGCCACCAGGCGGATGACGTTGTTGTTGGCGTCGGCCACGGCGATGTCGCCATGGGTGTCGAAGGCCATACCGGTGGGTCCGTTGAGTTCGGCCGAGAGGGCCGCACCGCCATCACCCGAGGAACCCGACGTGCCATCGCCCGCCACGGTGTAGATGTGATCGGCCGTCATGGATTGGCCGAAGTAGGTGCCTGACGCTGTGGGCACGAAACGGATGACGTTGTTGTAGGAATCGGCGATAGCGATATCGCCATTGGTGTCGATAGCGACACCCAAAGGATCGGCCAGCTCGGCCGAGGTCGCTGTCCCGCCATCACCGCTATAGCCCCCTTGGTTATTCCCGGCGATGGTGTAGATATCGTGCGCCGCCATGGTCTGGCCGTAGTAGGTGCCGCTGGCCGCGGGGACGAAGCGGATGGCGTTGTTCGACGAATCAGCGATCACGACGTCACCGGCGGCGTCGGTGCGCACTTTCGACGGTTCCATGAGGTCGGCGTTGCCCGGGGGCCCCGTATAGCTTGATTCCGATTCGAATCCGGTCCCGGCGAATTCGTAGATGTCGCCGTTCGTGACACTCTGCCCGTCGAGCGTGCCCGAGGCGTTGGCCACGATGCGCACGTCGTCGCTGTAGTAGTCCGAGACCAAGACGTCGCCGCCGGCGTCGATGGCCACGCCTGGGATGATGCCGACTTCGGCGCTGGTGGCCGGCCCGCCGTCACCCGAGCTCCCATAGGTGTCGCTGCCTACGATCAGATAGATGTCATTGGCGGTCATGGACTGGCCGTAGTTCGTACCCGTACTGTGGGCGACGAAACGCACCGCAAAACTCTGCGAATCCGCAATGACCAGGTCATCCGACGAATCGAAGGCGATGTTGAGCGGGGTGTTGAGCTGAGCAGAGGTGGCCGCACCGCCATCCCCATCGCTGCCCGCAGTGCCGGAACCGACAATCGGGTAAATGTCGTCCGCCGTCATCGACGCTCCGTAGAAGGTGCCCGTCGTAGTCGGAACAAACCGCACCTGGTTGTTGGAAGTGTCCGAGATGGCCACATCGCCCGCAGCGTCGAAAGCGACGCCGGCCGGCGCGTTGAGCTCGGCGCTCGTGGCCGCCGCGGCGTCGCCGGAGTCCCCGGCGGTGCCGTCCCCGGCGATGGTGGTGATGTCGCCGGCGGACATGGACTGGCCGAAGTAGGTGCCCGCACCGAGCGCCACGAAGCGCACGACGTTGTTGTCGGTGTCCGCGATGGCAACACCGTCGGTGTCAAGACTGACCGCTTGTGGCCCAGAGATCTCGGCGCTCGTGCCCGCTCCGCCGTCACCCGAATAGCCCGCGCTCCCGTCGCCCGCGATAGTGTAGATATCGCCCCCGGTCATGGACTGGCCGAAGTACGTGCCCGAAGTGGCCGGTACGAAGCGCACGGCATTGTTGCCCGTGTCGGCGACGACAATGTCGCCTGCCCCATCGACGGCCACACCGTAGGGGTTCGAGAGCTGGCCACTCGTGGCGGGGGCACCGTCACCGAAGTAGCCCGCGGCGTAGTTGCCGACGACGACCGACTCGACGTCGGTCGCCACGTTGGTCCGCCGCACTACATTGTTTTCGTGGTCGGCCGTGTAGGCGTACGTCGTCCCACCGATCGTGGCGGTGGCGATCTGGATGATGCTTTGGGCGGTCTGACGAGCCGTCACCGGTCCCATAGGACCGCCGGCGAAAGTGCTGATCACACCGGGCGATGCCGCGTCGTTGCCGTCTGGCGTCGACTTCGAGGTGAGGTCGCCGTGGCTGTCGTAGGCGAGCTGAGTCACCACGCCGTTGGCGTCGACGGTGGCACAGGGCAGTTCAGTCGACGGAGCGGAGGTGTTACACGAATCGGTGTTTCCTCCGAGGGTGACGGACTCCCCGTTGTAGAGGCTGTAGGTCGTGCGAGCCGTTGTGGTTGTCGCCGCCCCCGGGGCGTAGATCCCCGTCGTCGTCCAGATGAGGTTCCCGTTCGTGTCGTACTGCGAGTAGGTCACGAACGGCGGCGGGATCGATGCTGGCGGCGAGATGGTGCCGCCACCCGTGATTGGTGACGGCGGACTCAACGCACTGCACTGCGAGGACACGTCCGTGCTCGAAGCGCAGGTGGCTTGGTTGAGGTCGTCGAACGACGACGTCGACGTGTCGCCGAGAGCGTTCAGAGCTGAAGTCTGGTTGCCAGCCGCGTCATAGTCACTATTGGTCACGTCCCCGTCAGGGTTCTCGACTGCAGTCTGACCGAACGTGCTCTGGTCGTAGTTGTAGAAGGAGGTCGAGATCCCTGTCGTACTGGCCACCATCTGTCCGTCAACGTAATCTTCCGCGGTCACGTTGCCGTCGGGATCGGTGATGGTTGTCGTCCCGCCCGAATACGAGAAATTGTCGCCACTGTAGGCATAGACCGTCTCTTGTCCCATCGGATCGGTCTGGGTGAGAACCTGGCCTGAACCGTTGTAGGTGTTGATGTAATCGTCGCCGTCGTCGGGACCGCCGCTCTGGCCATTGGGCAGGGTCATGGTGAGGAGCAGGTGGGCCGAACCTCCGGTGCCGTAGGTGAACGAGGTCACGTGGCTCAACGGGTCGGTAACTGACGTGAGGTTGTCCGAGCCGTCATAGTCGTAGACGGTCTCGCGACTCATCGGGTCTGTAACTGAGTGCACCAACCCGTTCCCCCCGAAGGCGAACGTGAGAACACGGCTCGAAGGGTCGGTCACTGTGTGCAACTTTCCCGACGAGTACGCCAACGTGGTGGTCTCACCGTTTTGGTCAGCGATGGAGGTGAGTTGCCCGGAAGAGTTGTAGGTGAAGGTCTCGCTCTGCTGCCGTACGAAGGTGTAGCTGCCGTCCATATTGGCGACCAAGGTGGAATCGGCCCAAGAAGGAACAGCGAACGCGCCATCGTCCGCCGTAGCCGTGACCTTGGACCCGTCGGCCTCGGTGACGGTGATCGACCCATCTTCGTTGAAAGTGAGGTTTGATTCATAGGACGACGTCCAGCCGTAACCGAAGATGCCCTCGCTCGCTGCATTCAAAGAGTTGTAGGTACGGGTGAGGTCGAGCGCGGGCCCGTAACCGGGGACCGAGGCATCAGTAAAGGTGTGATAGAAGTCGCCGCTCGCGCAATCAACAGGGTCGGTGCTCGTGATGTTGTGTTGACAGCTGGGTGAATGGACGACCGCGTCATCGGTGGCGGTGGCACTCGCGGCGCCCGGCGCCAGGGTCATCCCGACTCCAAAGATGTAGAGGCTCGTACCCGTGACGAAGGCGGTCGCTCCCGACACCGCCACCGCGTCACCCAGGTAGTCGGCGCTCTCTGAGAACTCAGCGCTTTGAGTCCACGATCCCCCACTTAACGTGAAGACGTAAGCCGCGCCCAAGTAGGGACTCTCCGAGTGATAGGGAGCGCCAACAACTGCAGTGGTACCCGAGAATGCGACAGCGGACCCAAACTGGTCGTCGTTTGCGCCATCAGAGGCGGTGAGCTCAGCGGTCTTGGTCCAACTACCACCGCTCTCTGAGTACACGTACGTCTGACCATGTTGCGAGCCGTCGCCCACCGCGCCCACCAGGATGTGTGGACCCGAGATCGCCACCGAGGTCCCGAACAGGTAATTCGATCCGCTTGGAGCGCTGAGCGTCGTGGCGACGGCCCACGTGCCGAATGCTTCGGTGAGCACCGTCGCCGACCCGACATCCACACCGTCATCGGGATCACCCACGATGGCGGTGGAGCCTGAGATTGCAAGCGAGGTGCCAAACCCAGGGTCGAACCCGTAATCAATAGAGATTGCAGATGTCTGGACCCACGACCCACCAGTCAAAACGAATGCATAGACGACGCCACCATAGGAGCTATAGGACGGCGCGCCCACCAAGGCACTCGTGCCGGAGAGCGCCACAGAGCTACCAAAAAAACTACCTGCGCCACCCGCAGTGAACTCTGCGCTTTGACTCCATGTTCCGCCGCTCTCGGTGAACGCGTAAACAGCACCCTGGTCGGAATCGGACCCGCGTGCTCCCACGAGCAGGGTCGTTCCCGAAATCGCGACCGAGCTGCCGAAGAGGTCATCCGCCGCGCCGTCAGAAGCGGTGAGATCGGCGACCTCGCTCCACGTTCCGCCGCTCTCGGTGAATACGTAGGCTTCGCCCTGATTGGAGTCAAAATCTACGTCGGCAGTCTCCGCGCCCACGACAGCCGTATTTCCCCAGATGGCCACAGCAGAGCCTCCATACTCAGAGAACGCAGCGGTCTGTGACCACGTGGGATCGACGGTCAGCGGATAGGCCGCTCCAGCGTCATCGACGCGGATAGAAACCAATGCACCGTTGGACTCGGGACGCATGGAGGCAGCGAGAACTCTGCCCGCTGCGTCGGTGACATGCAGGCCCGAATACGTCGCCATGATCTCGTCCGAAGCGCTGTGCAGATCGATCACGCCGGTTGCTTTTCCGCACTTGAGTTTGGGAACGGCGCTCCGGCGCTTCGTAGATCGCTCCTGCGTGGGTCGTGATTTCGCATCTGGGAGCCGCGGAGATGGGTCCGACGGACATGTCACTTTGTCAGTTGTCGCCATCAGCCCTTTGACGGGTACGTTGATCACCAGTTGGCCGGACCCAGCGGGAGCGCTCGCTACGTCAAAGGTTTGCTCCACTCCAGCCTTCGTCGGACGAAAGGACTCCACGAGGGCGCCGGAGCCATACGTCGTCCTCGAGGACTTTCTCGACAGCTTGTCTCCCACCAAATTCATGGAGTCATCTCTACCTATCGATGAACGCCCGAGCTCGAACTTGAATCCGGCGCCATTGAACTGCGCCTCATTCGAAAGGTAAGTCACGGCGAGTTGGCGCCCTGAGCCAGCAAGAGCCTCTCGGTCGGCTGCGAATCCGGCCTCCTTGCTGGCCTGAGAACCAAGGTTCTTCTCCACCGCCGAACGCAACGATGCTGGGGCGTTAGCCAGGGTCGTTTCACCGACCGAATGGCCAAGGGGTCGCGCTCCCGCTGGTCCACTCTCAGTCAGTGCTGCGCTGGCAGAAATGGTCCCGCTCACAACGACCACGCAACAAAGACACATCCCGAAATTTCTGGCTAGTCGAAGGAAGTCTGTCGCAACTCGCGTGATCAGAACGCGCGGTCCCTGCCTTCTCGTCATAACTCCTCCAGACCCTGAGGAGGAGATCGCGACGAGCATTGGCCCGACAACCAATACAGTTCGGCAACCCGGCTGACTCAGAGAGTTCCGTGGTTTTGCGTCCCTCTTTCGCAAGAGGTTTGCCTTTTCGACTGCTACTAATGCTGAGAATGCACCCTTTCAGAGACCATGTCAAGCGGTCCGATTGAATTCTTCAAGCCTGTACGATTTTGCCTGCATGATTCATGTTTTTTCTTTTCCGAGCTTCGTTCGGGGCCACAGCTCTTTCGAGTAGACGGGTCGTCGACGACACGAGAAGCGCCCCTCCGGTGCCGTAAAAAGGCGCCGACCAGGCGACCCACTTCGTTCAGGAAACGCGTCATTTCGCCGAGAGCGGCGGCGCCGAGGCGGCCTTGGCGCACTCCAAACGGGGCCGGTCTGTGGCGCCGCCGCGAATCACTCGCACAGTTTCGTCCGCCTTACTCCCTGCTTCATGGCACCGACTAACTTCATCTTTGTCCCCGGGGAATCTTTTTGGTCTTCTCGCCGCCGTTTCCATGACTGTCCCACGCCGCGCCCTGTTCTATGGCCGTCTGTTCAACGGACTCCACGGCACGATCTAGATCGTCAATCAAATCGAAGAATTTCCGGGGGATCGTATGATGCGTATTCGCCCACTTGGCCAGTTGGTTGACATTGTTAGCCAACCTGGCCAAACCAATCCGCGCCATTTGGGCATCTCTTTGTGCTCGACTTCGCTCGGCAGCCACCTTTGCTGATCCCGATAGTGCCGTCTCGATGAGGAAACGCTGAGCGGACCGGCGGTTCATGACCGCGCGCCGACGGATTTCGGCATCCTCCTCCTCTGTCACACGAAGAAAGATCACCCGACTGCGTCCATTTGGAGCCCGCCTCATTCGAGCCATCCTTTCGGGGGGCGATGGCACGCCCTCCTCTCCGTTTGGATCCGCAGGTGCCTTCATTTCGCCCAGCGCAGCGCCGTCGAGAACACCTCGGCGACGGGTATCAAGCGAGGCCCGCGGCCACGCCAAATCGATCCGCTCAGCGGATCGTCCATCTTGCTGTCTCCTTCATGACGCGCGACGACCTTCATGATCGTCGCGCGGTCGGAGAAACAGTGAGCCCTACGGGCTCTCGTTTTGTCTTCGCACTTCGTTCGAACTGCGGAGCGTTGTCCTCACAACGGTGCGACTGATGGAGAACGACGGCAGTTGTGATCGCATGAGCCCTCGTTCCTCGTGAGCAAACACAATGTCCTCCCACCAGGCAAACGAGGGTGAGAACGCGAGGCCCCTGTGGAGTTGCCGGGCGCATTGGATGTGATTCGGCGGCCGTCGATTCGGTTGGTTTGTTCGCATGCAAAGAACTGGGGGGCGAATCGGTACGAGTGCTTTCCTACATGGTGAACCCTCTCGGCGTCGTCATGAATGGGTTCATGGTGGCCACCATGAACCCATTGGCTGGGATGTTGTTCGGCGCTCCGCCTTGTCCGACCAACGGCGCGGCCAAGTGCGGGCCGACGGAGCCTCTCGAATCATGAACCCTTAATGATTGGAACCATGAAGGGTCCACGCAGGGATTTCTCGTGTCGGCACCTCTTCCGACGACCACGCGGACAAGTGCCCTCCAAACGGGGCGTCATCATTAACCCCTTCATGATGCGAACCATGAACCCTCCACGCAGGGTTTTTGTCCGTCCTGTGATCGATGGCGGGCGGGGCGCTTGTCGCCCGCCTTTTCCCGTCATCGATCACCTCACGCGATTCTCGCACCGGCGGCGGCCGTCAATGGACGGCCTGGGCCGAGCGAGGATCATAAAGGCCGACACCGGCGCCGGCATAGCCGGCGATCTCCGGGGGCGAGCCGTATTCCGCAGCGACCATTGACCGACAACGACGGCGCGACACCAGGCGAGGGGCGTTATCTCGCCGCGCCCTTTGGCGACGTAATGCCTGCGAACGGCTCCGAGGGACCATTAACCCTTCATGGTCTCCATCATGAAGCCCTCCACCAGCCAAAAGCCTCTAGGGGAATCGTGAAGCCTCCGAGACGGGTGTTGACCCGCAGGAAATTTCTCGATTTTTCTCCAACCATGAAGGTTTTCATGACGGTTTTCATGAACCTCGCTCTTCATGGTGGGGGCCATGGACTCCCCCCCCACGATCCGACAACTCCGCAACAAATGGCGCGCAATGGCCTCCGGT
>CAWIGU010000007.1:0-72456 GCA_963835815.1 uncultured Acidimicrobiaceae bacterium
CGGTATGACAAACGTCGAACAGGAGTTGTTGCGAATCTCCGAAACGGTGCGAGTGCTCGAAGATGAGCACGAGATCATCCGGTTGATCAGCGCATATGGTCCCGCCGTCGACAGCGGGCAGAGCGAGGCCGCGGCCGCGCTCTGGACCGAGGATGGCGTCTACGACACCGATTCGGCGGTATGGCGGGGTCGGGCCGAGATTGCAGGCATGGTGGAAGGCGACGGCCACCAGAAACTCATCGCCGGAGGTGCGGCGCATGTCGTGGGCGTGCCGCACATCCTCATCACCGGGAATCGAGCCGTCGCCACCTGTTACTCCCGGGTGTTCCGGCACGGGGAAGGCGGCTTCGAAGTCTGGCGTGTGGCAGTGAACCGCTGGGAATTGGTCCGCACGCCCGAAGGCTGGCGCACGAGCTATCGCACCAATCGGCTGCTCAACGGGTCAGCGGCTGCTCGCGAACTGCTGGGTCGGGCCGACGAGGCCTGAGCGCCCCCCGCAGAACGGTCATCTGCGCCAGGAGTTAGAAGGGCCGCTCGACCCCAACGGGCTTGCCCGGGGTGAACGTGACCGGCATTGCGACGACGCCGGCAAGCTCGGGGTTGCCCTTGTAGAAGTCGGTCGCGTCGCGGTCCACGACGTAGTCAGGCATGCGCGCCAGCACCTCGCGCATCATGACCTCGAAGAGTGACCGCGCGATGTGCATCCCGATGCAGCGATGGGGCCCGACGCCGAAGGCCATGTGGGGGTTGGGCGCACGATCCAGGATCACCTCGTCGGGCCGCTCGAAGACCTTCTCGTCGAAGTTGGCCGAGAGCCAGCTCAAAACCAGGTAGTCGCCCCGGCTCAGCTTCTGGCCGCCCAGCTCTACATCCTTGGTCACGGTGCGACTGAGGAATTCGTTGACCGAGGTGAACCGGAGGAACTCCTCTGTGGCGGGGACCAACAACTCGGGCTCGTCGATGAGCCGCTGACGAAGGTCATGGTGAGCGTCAAGGTGGAGGAGGGACAGCGACGTCAGCGCGGTCGTGGTGTCGAGTCCTCCGGCGATCAGGTTGCGAAAGGCGCCCAGGAGTTCCATATCGGTCAGACGGCGGCCGTCCTCGACCTCCATGGCCGCCAGTCTCGAGATGATGTCATCCCTCGGATCCCGGCGGCGCAGGTCGGCAAGCTGAAGGAGCTCCCGGTTCATGCCGCTCCGTCAGGGCCATCGAACGGGCATATTCCTCCGTATCCGCCGAATAGGCATTGACGGCGTGGAACACCTCGGCATAGGAGGGCCAGCTCTCGCAGGGCAGGCCCATCATCTTCATGGTCATGATGGCCGGCAGAGGATTGGTGAAGTCGGTGACCATGTCCATGTGGCCGTCGGCGATCTTCTGATCGAGAAGCCAGGTGGCGCACTGCTCGGCGAAGGGCCGCTGCGCGGCCACCGCCGGCGGCAGCATGAACGGGTTCAACAAACGCCGGAGCGCGACGTGGGTCGGGCCCTCCTTCTCGGAGATTTCCGCGGACGGCACACCGCGGATGCGGGGGATCCCCATGATGCCGATGTAGTCGATTCCGTCGGGAGCGTTCTCCTCGTACGTGGAGGAGAAGGTGGCGTGGTCACGGGACACCGCCACCACCTCGTCGTAGCCGCTCACGGCCCAGTACCCGCCGGACCGGGTGTTGTAGGCCACCGGGCACTCGGCCCGCAGGGTGCGCCACGCCTCGTGTCGTTGCGGGGCGAACTCCTGGGAGAAGAGGTCGAAATCGACCTCGGGCCGTTCGGGGCCGCCCATCTGGTTACTTGGCGCTCCGGGTCAGAAGCGCAGGGCCGTCCGGCCCGATGCGCAGCATCTCGCGTTCGAAGAAGCCGCCGATTCCTTCCTCGCTCACCCAGGCCTGGACGCTCAGGACGGCGCCCGCGTGCAGGGTGGTGCCGGCGCTCCGGCCGAAGCCGACCATCGGGGTCTCCGTGCCGATACCCATGCCGTAGGCCAAGGCGATCTCGGCCGGTGCGCTCGCCGGTCGACTCCCAGGCACGGTAGAGGTCGGCGCCCGTGTTGCCCGGACGGCATGCCGCCACGAGCGCATCGATGGCCCGGTGGCAGCGATCGGCCAGGGCGACGGGCCCCGGCGGAGGGACGTGCACCCGGCTGTCCTGGTGCGGGCCACCCCGCCCTCATAGGCGGCGTAGAGGGCGCCGGGGGAGAGGACGACCAGCTCGCCCCGCGTGATGATGCGGTCACTGGCCAGAGAGCGGTAGTGGACCGGTCCCCGGCGTGGCGTGGCGAAGACGACGCTCTCGCTGGGCGGCGTCGGGGCACCGAGCGCGGCCAATGTCTCCACGTAGACGCCGAGCAGGTCTCGCTCGGAGACGCCCGGCCGGAGGGCCTCTTCCAGCGCGGCCAGTCCCGCTTCGGCCAAGGTCACGGCCACCTCGATACAAGCGAGCTCATCCGCCGTCTTGTCCGCCCGCAAGCCGGCCAGGATCCCCGAGGCGTCGACCAGCTCGAAGTCGGGGACGATGCCGGCGAGGACCTCGGCGAAGAACGGCGTGAGGGAATCGGTGCCGACCCGGTGTGCCTCGGCGAGCCCGGGGATGCCGGCCAACGCCGCAATGAGGTTCGCCGGGTTCCAGAACATCCCGTAGAGGTCGTCGTGACCGATCTCGGGCGGGATCCCGTCGTCCCAGGTCGAGAGCAGGTGGATGCGGCGGGTCTTGGGGATGACGACGCACAGGGGGGCGAAGGGGTTGGCCCCGGTCCGCCACAGCTGGCGGGCTCCGGTGGCGTAGCGGACGTTGCCCGGCGCGCCCGAGGACGAGCGCATCGAGCCCGGCGCTCTCCGCAGCCTCGAACACGCGGCGGCGGCGCTCCTGGCGGAGCCTCGTGAAATCGACGCGGGCGCCGTCCTCGAGGGCCATGGTCCCGGTCATGCCACCACCTCGAAGGGGTCGGTCTCGAAAGGGTCGTAGCGCAGGCCGCTCAGTTGCACCCATCCGGTGTCGGTGACCGCCACGATGTCCTCGGAGCGGTAGCCGGCGTATCCCTCGTCCCAGATGACCGGCTCGAAGACGAGGACCATGCCGGGCGCCATGATGAGCGACCCGTCGAAATCTTCGCCCAGATCGGTCCCGATGAGCGGCATCTCGGCGCTGTCGGTCCCGATGCCGTGGGCCAGATAGAAGTGCTCCATCCAGGGCTTCACGCCGTCGTTGGCGGCGATGGCGGCCCGGCCGAGCTCGAGGGCGGAGACGCCGGGCTTGAGGATGTCGCGGGCGGCGGCGACGACGGAGCGCCAGCGTTCGAAGTGGGACGTCTGCCGCTCGGTGAGGTCCGGGTGCGCGCTCGTGATCCACGTCCGGCCGAAGTCCGAGGCATAGCCCTGGTGGCAGATGCCGGCGTCGACCCAGATGACATCGCCCTCGCGCAGGATCTGGTCGGTGGTCGAGATCGGGTAGGCGAGGTCGCCATGGGTGGTCCAGGGGCCGGCGGCCTTGGTCGCGGTCATGACCTGCCAGATGGGGTCGATGGCGTTGGCGGTGGTGCCCAACTCGAAAAGGCGGCGGAGGAAGATGCCGCTCAGCTCCGTCTGGCGCATGCCCGGCCGCAGGGCTTCGCGGGCGCTCTCCATCGCCTGCTCGGTGATCCGTTGGGCTTCGCGGATGGCTGACACCTCGTCCGGCGTCTTGAGGATTTTGGCCGCACCCAGGACACCGGCGGCGTCGTTCCATTCGAAATGACCCAGCGCACGCAGCATGGGGTGCGTCTGCTCATCGACGCCGAGGCGGGCGCCGGACGGGAAGTACCCGTTGAGCGCGTCCACGAACTCGTGGATCCCGTCGTCGAGGTCGGGGAACAACGGCCCGTGCACGTGATCCGCCGGGAACTCCGGCGGCACCCCGTCGAGGAAGGGCGTGTAGAGGTACGGGGCACTCTCGCCCCGGATGACCACCGAGACGGCCCGGAACAGGCCGGCCTTACCCGCATCCTCGCCCGGGGCATCGGCTCCGGTCGTGTGGGCGACGCCGGCCGATCCGAGCATGACCAGGCCGTCGATGTTCTGGGCCTCGAGCTGGTCTTGGATCTTGGCGAACCGCTCGGCGCGCAGTCGTTCCATGTCGGGCAGCGCCGGAATCGGTCGCCCCCCGATCGTCGCCCCTGCTGACCAGTCCTCGATCATCGGCTTCCCCTCCCGCGACCAGACCCGAGTACCTGCTACTCCAACCGTACAGCCAACACATTCGGCCGACAGTGCCACAACGTTCGGCATCCCTCGGGACGGCCGCGCTCTGCTGGTGCCGCACCTGAGCACTACCTACCTGCGGCGGGCGCCTTACCTCGGCTCCAACGACTCGGCCCTGTACCTCGGGTGCTGCTGCCTCGGGTCTATGACTCGGTGAAGCGCCACTGCTTCGACGGCCCACCGCCGGGCGGGTACTCGAGCGCACAGACGTCGAACCAAATGGGCAGGAGATAGCGGACATAAAAGGCACGTTGGGTGACGTTGGGGGTCACGATGTCCTCGAAGAGCTTGAGCTGGAGACGATCGTCCTTCTCCTGGTAGCGCTGGCAGCCCTCCAGGATTTCGTCGACCTCCTCGCGGGTGTCCAGCAGGAGGCCGAGGTGGTCATAGCTGGGCGAATGGATCGGCTCGTCGACCTCCATCAGCAGGATGAACTGCCCCTCGTCGGGGACCAGCAGGTGGCCGGTTTGCCCGAACAGCTCGTAGGGGTTGCACCGCCAATTCGAGGACGTCGCCGTAGAAGCGGTCGATGTCGGCCCGGGTCTCCTCGTCCAGCGCGCCCCGGGCGAAGGTGAGTTCCATGTGGTTGAACCGCATCATGCGTCCCCCTGTCGTTCTGCGTCAGGCCGGCGTATGTCGTCTGCGTATGTCCAGCTCCTCCCAGAAATATACGGCAGATCCCCCCGCACGCCCGCCACGCCGCCCGCCCGCCCGCAGCGCCCGCCCGCCCCGCACGCCGCCAACCTCCACACGCGATGAGTTGCGCCGGCTCGTATCGTCTCATCGGTATGCCGTACGCCGATGTCAACGGGCTTCACCTCTACTTCGAGCAGCGCGGTGAGGGGCCACCGCTCGTCCTGCTCCACGGCGGCCTGCTCACCATCGAGCTCAGCTTCGGCGTCGCCATGCCCGTCCTGGCCGAACACCACCGCATCATCGCCGTCGAGCTCCAGGGCCACGGCCGAACGGCCGACATCGACCGGCCCATGACCTTCGAACACTCTCGCCGCGGACGTCGTGGGCCTGCTGGACCACCTCGGCATCGAGCGGGCGGACGTCTTCGGCTTCAGCCTCGGTGGGCTCACGACCTACGAGATGCTCGTCCACCATCCGGATCGCATCCGGCGGGCGGTCGTGGCCTCGGCCGACCACCGCAACGACCGGGGAGGCGAAGTCGACCCCGAGCGACTCCCGACGGAAGCCGACTTCGCCGCCATGCGCGACGCCTACGCCGCGGTCGCGCCCGACCCTTCTCACTTCGAGGCGTTCGCGGAGAAGACGGGGGCGATGGTCCACGGTTTCGAAGGTTGGACCGACGACCAACTGCGTGCCATCGACGCCCCGGTGCTGGTGCTGATCGGCGACACCGACTTCATCCTCGTCCCGAATGCGGCCGAGGCCGCCGAGCTCCTGCCGCACGGTCAGCTCGCGGTTCTTCCCGGGGACGACCCACATGGACATGACCCGAAGCGGATTGGTCGGCCCGGTGGTGGAGACATTCCTTCGACGAGATGTCCAGAACGGTGCGCTCACCGAGGGGCGGCGATGAAGATACTGACCCGCATGTGCACGAGCCTCGACGGGTACGTGACGACACCCGATGGTTGGCCCGTCCAACTTGCCTTCCACGGGTGGGACGCGGGGGCGCTGGGTTTCTACGAGCTCCAAGCTCGATGTGACGCCGTCCTCATGGGCCGCACCACGTTCGAGCCGGCGCTCACCGCGCCGTTCTGGCCCTGGGGAGATGTCCCCGTGTACGTGCTCGGCTCGCGTCGTCGGGACGGAACGCCCGACGGCGTCATCATTGAGGAGGATCCGAGCCTTCTGCTGGAGCGACTCCGTGCGTCGAACACGGGAGGCGACGTCGACCTGGTCGGCGGGCCGAAGACGATCGAAACGTTCCGGGCTCTCGGCGCCCTCGACGAGATCCGGCTGCTGGCGCTGCCGATCTTCACCGGCGCTGGTCGCCGGCTTACACCTGACCTCGGAACGGACACCGCCCTGACGTTGGCGGACACACGAACGTGGCCGGGCGGGGTGGCCGAGCTCACCTACAGCGTCGATCCTGCTGTGGCGACGGGGGACCACTGAACCGGACCGTGATCGGGTGGCCACCTGATCCACCTTGCTGCTCCGACCCTCCCGTCCGCCCCGATCCTCCCGTCCTCCCCGGCCCCCGCTCCCGCGCCCCGGCCTCCCGCCCAGGCCCTCGGGCCCCAGCCCGGCACGCACACGCTGGTCTGACTGTCACATCGTTGCGCCGCTCGGCGTCGTCTAGTGTGACCGCCGACCAGGGAGCGCCCAGGTCCCTGCAGGCCGGGGATCAGGCAGCCGTGGTTCGCCTCGATTGCGAGGAGCGCAGCGACGGCGACTGGGACGACTTCAGACCCAGACGGTTTCAGAGCACAACGAGACAACATCGAGACAAGAGAGACAGGGGATCCGCATGGAGATCAAAGGTGCGTCAGCGATCGTGACCGGCGGCGCCGGGGGGCTGGGCGGCGCCACGGTGCGCCGGCTCGTCGAGGCGGGGGCGAAAGTGGTCATCGCCGACGTGGCAACCGAAAAGGGCGAGGCGATGGTCAAGGAGCTGGGGGACTCGGTCAAGTTCGTCAAGACCGACACCACCAGCGAGTCAAGCGTCAAAGAGGCGCTCGAGCAGGCCGCCAGCATGGGCCCCGTCCGGATCTCGGTCGCCGTGCACGGCGGATTCGGCGGGGGAGGGCGGACGCTGAAGGCGGACGGGACGCCGCATTCGTTGGAGGATTTCCGCAATGTGATCGACCCGTATCTCGTGGGGACGTTCAACGTGTTGCGGTTGGCATCCGCTGCGATCGCGAAGTCCGAGCCGCTGGCAGACGGTGAGCGCGGCGTCATCATCAACACGGCGTCGATCGCCGGGTACGAGGGCACCATCGGACAGGTCGCGTATGCAACGGCCAAGGCCGGCGTGATCGGCCTGACGATCGCCGCCGCCCGTGACCTGTCGGTCGTCGGCATCCGGGTCATGACCATCGCCCCCGGAACGTTCATCACCCCCGCCTACGGCCAGGATCTCGACGCCGTGGAGGCCTACTGGGCCCCGGCCATCCCCTTCCCCAAGCGCATGGGCCAGCCGGTCGAGTACGCCAAGCTGGTCCAGTCCATCGTCGAGAACTCGTACCTCAACGGCGAGGTCATCCGCATCGATGGCGCGATCCGTTTCGGGCCAAAGAGCCCGAAGTAAGGGTCACCCCGTGACGCTGCAGGACCCGGCTGCCGGGGCCCGACCTCGGTGACGCCGGACGACAAGCCGGCGACCCAGACGACGGCGCGGATCGAGCTGGCCGCCGGGCACGCCTTCGAATCCTTCACCTGGAGGGACGTCGTCGTTGACGGCGCCGACTGGGCCATGGAGATGGAGGTCACGCCGCGGGTCGTGAACAGTTCGGGTGTACTCCAGGGAGGACTGCTGGCCACACTCATCGACATGGTGGCCGGGGTCTCGCTCCAGCGGGGCGAGAAGGCGTACCTGCGCAACGCCACGAGCGAGATGCAGATCAGCTTCCTCGCCGGCGCTCGGGTCGGACCCGTGCGTGCGGTGGCTCACATCCTGCGCCGTGGAAGGAGGAGTGCGGTGGTCCGGGTGGACGTGCACGATCTCGGCGCCGACGATCTCTACGTGGCCACGGCGACCCTGACCTTCTCGGTCAAGCTGCGGGAGGACTCCCCGGGAGGTTGAGTCTCAGTCCTTGGTGGGGCCGAACCGATCCCAGTTCCAGATCATCATGGACTCGTAGGGCGCAGCGAGCACGGGTCGAACGGGGGCGTCCTTCCAGATCTCCTCGAGCACCGGTGCCAACCGTTCGCCCACGGTGGCCGGGTCGTCGTCGAGATAGCAGCTCGTGATCCGGTAGGACCCCGGACTGAAGGTGTCACGCCGGATGGCCGGCGAGGTTCCGAAGGCCAGGGCGCCGGCCACACCCGGTACCGCCACCAGTTCCGGTAGCACGTGGGTGTGCATGCGTTGGATGTACGCGTCTTGCAACGCGGGCTCACCGGTCTCTTCGACGATGAGGTAGATCCCTCGGTTGGGTCGGAAGGGGACGACCTCGTTGGAGATGAGCGCCCGGGGAGAAGCGAGGGAATGCAGCAGGCGGAGACCCGCCAGATACTGCTTCGGCAGCGCCTGGGAGTAGCGACCCATTTCGGCCAGCGCCCGCCCCAACGTGAAGAACTCGTCAAGGGTCTCGTTGAGTGGATTTCCCATCAGGTAGCAGACGACATGGGCCGTCTGAGCCCAGTCGTCCACTGCGGCGGCACGTACCGCTTCGCACGCCGGAGTCGATGCCCACCGCGCGCCGAACACCAGCCCGGGAAGTTGGTACTGCTCGGGCATGTGATCCAGTTGATGCCATTCGAGATAGCCCCGGTCGTCCCCGTCAGGCGAGTGGTGCGATAGCGAGAAGAACCCAAGCTTGATCTTGTTCATTGCCCCCCCGGAAGAGCCGCCGGCACGCGCTCGGTGCGATGCCGTCTCGTGATGTGCGTCCACCATAGGTCCAGAGGTAGGGGCGGTGCGTCGGCGCGACGTAGTGTGGTGCGCCGTACGAGGGGATCCGCACGCAAGAGGAGCTCGGCCGATGTTGGTAACGGACCTCAGCCGCGACGTGGCGGGCCGGTTTTGCACGAGGCTCCTGGCGCTGGGCGGAGCCGATGTCGTGTCGTACCCGGCCCGCGCCCCGATACTCGGGTCGCGCAGCAGGTTGATTGGATCAGCGCCTACCTCGACCCGCACAAGTGGACGGTGGTCGGCGGCGCCACGGACGAGGCTGCCGATGGCACGGACTGCTCCACGCTGGAGGAGGCGGTGCGGGCCTCGGATGTCGTCGTCACGTCGTTCGACCGCGGTCGCTACCTGGGACCGCTCGGACGCCGACGGTGTGCGGGATCTGAACGCCGACGTGGTGCACGTCACGACCAGCTCCTACGGGACCACGGGTCCCACTGCCTCCTGGCGCGGCGGCTCATTGGCGGAGTGGGCCGCCGGCGGCTATCTCTACATCACCGGAGATCCGTCACGCGAGCCGTTGTGCGGGCCAGAGCACCTGTGCGGCTACGTCGGTGGCTACACGGCGGCGATCGCCGTGCAGGCCGGATCCATCCTCCGCCAGAGGACGGGACACGGCGAGTCATATCGACGTCAGTGTGATGGCAGCGATGTTGAGCATGCATCAGTCCACGTTCTCCCGCCTGGGCGTCGGCATCGTCCGTCTGCGAACGGGTCGGTACACAGAGGTCTATCCGCTGACGGTCTTGCCCTGTCGTGACGGCTACGTCTCGCTCGGCTCGGCACTCGACGAGGAGTTCGATCGACTGGCGCTCGCAGTCGGAATGCCCGAGATCCTCGGAGACCCCCGCTTCGCCAATCCGGCTGCGCGCGCCGTGCATCGTGACGACCTCGACGCGCTGCTCGTGCCGTGGCTGGCGGAGCGGGACGCGGCCCACGTGGTGGAGATCGTGCAAGCCGCCGGGCTTCCCTGCTCCAAGGTGGCAACACCCACCGAACTCCTCGCCAATCCGCAACTGGATGCCCGGGGCTACTGGGAAGAGGTCACGGTCGGCGGCGAACGGGGCCGCATGCCGGGGAGTCCGGTCCTGCCGGCGCCCGTGCGCGGGGCGACGCCGGCGCCGGCGGTCGCGCGGTGGCGGCGCGTCGCCGGCGGTGGGCAGCGCCCTGACGCTCACGCCCGAAGGCCTGCACTCGCTGGCGGCCGCTCATGCCCGCAACCGGGACCCCAAGCAGGCCCGGCCCTCCACATCTCGTCTCCCTCTCGACGGCGACCCGCCGATCCTGGTTCTGGATCTCACGGCATTTTGGGCCGGACCCAGCGCCACCCGGAATTTGGCTGACCTGGGGGCGAGAGTCGTCCGGGTCGAGCGGCCGCGTTCCCGGGTGGACTTTGCCGGACAACTCCGACGAGGGGGCCCTCATCGGCTACCTCTTCGACTACAAAATGAACCGCAACAAGGAGAGCGTGGTCATCGACCTCCGCACCGAGGACGGAAAGCAGGTGTTCCGGTCCTTGGCCGCCCGGGCCGACGTCGTGGTGGAGAATTACAGGGCGGGCGTCATGGATCGTCTGGGCCTCGGCTACGAGTCACTCTCCGCCGACCATCCCGAACTCGTCTACGTCTCGCTGAGTGGGTTCGGGGCCACGGGACCGTGGTCCCCGTGGCGTTCGTATGGGCCGACCATCGAAGCGGCCTCGTCGATCGAGGCACGCACCGGCTATGTGGATGGAGAACCGCTCCGGCTTGGTCACACCTTGCCGGACGGAGTGGGTGGGCTCGTCGGGACACTCGCAGCGCTCGACGGCCTGCGCCGTCGCGACCTCACGGGCAAGGGCGGTCGCTATGACCTTTCCCAGCTCGAGGCGTATTGCGCCCTGAGCGGCGAGGAGCTCCTGGCATCTTCTGTGCAGGGCGACGACCAGCCGCGCCGCGGCAACAGCAGTCGCCGTGTCAGCCCTCACGGCGTCTATCCCTGCCGAGGGGACGATCAGTGGATCGCGCTCGGCGGTTGCAAACGACGACGAGTCGGCGCGAATTCATCACAGTGGTGAAGGCCGAGGACCTCGATGACGAGCGTTACCGCCTGGCGGAAGGGCGCATCTCGAACCGCGACGAGCTCGACCGGTCGATCGCCCGATGGACGCGCTCGATCGACAAAGTCTCGCTGGCGGTCGCCCTGCAGGCGAAGGGGATCGAGGCATTTCCCGTGGCCACGGCGCCGGACCTCGTCGCAGATGCCCAGTTGGAGGAGCGTGGGTACTTCGTCGAGGTCTCACTTCGCGGGGAGCATGTCAAGCTCCCGGGGTCACCCCTGTCGGCCTCGCCGCCGATCGTGCGCACCGACGGTCGCCCACCAGCGTTCGGTGAACACACTGCGAGCGTCTTGAAGGAGTTGGCTGGCTACTCCGACGAGGATGTGGTGCGACTCGGACGTGACGGGGTGGTGGTACTCGGTGACGTCGCTGTTCCCCTGTGACGGCGGGCTCATGTGACGGCCCGCTCCTGTGACGGCGGCTGGGCGATGGCGCCTGGGGATCGCGGCTCTAGTCGAGGGTGGGCCGAACGCGTCCGTCCAGGAACGCGACCACCGCGTCGGAGAACGCATCATTTTTGTCGCCTGCGATCATGTGCGCCGCCCCCGCCACGCCGACCACTTCGGCTCCAGGAATGCGGGCAACGAGTTCGTCGGCACCTTCTTCCGTGACGACGTCGCTGAGGAGGCCGCGGACGAGGAGGGTCGGCACGTGGATGTTGCTCATGGCCACATCGAGCAGGCCGGCTAGACGGTCCGGCACGACCTCTGTCCGGCCCCGGCCGATGAACGCCGGGATCCCAATGCCAGTACCAGCGACCGTCGCGCTCTCGGAGGACCTTCTTCAAACCGGCCGGGTTGACCCGCTTCTCCCGATTGGGCGTGTAGGCGGCGATTGCCTCCGCCGCCTCTTCGAGGGTCGCGAATCCATCGAGGCCGGACTGCATGAAGTTGCGGATGCGTTCGATTCCTTCGGGATTGGCCTTCGGGGTGATGTCGACGAGGACCAGTCCCGAGGAGACGGTGCGGTCGCTCGTCCCCTCGGCCAACATGGCCGACATGCCGCCGAGAGAGGCGCCGACCAGGACGGGCGGCTTCCCAAGCTTGTCCACGACAGCCAGGGTGTCGGCACAGAACGACGTGAAGGAGTAGTCGCCGTTGGGGGCCCAGTCGCTCTCTCCATGGCCTCGCAGGTCGAGAGCCACGGTGCGCCAGCCCTCGCTGGCCACGATCTCGGCGGTGCGGCCCCAGGCGTAGCGAGTCTGCCCGCCTCCGTGGAGGAAGAGCACCGGCCATGCATCAGCGTCCCCGCGCACGTCGGCCACCAGGTGCACGCCTTCGAAGCCCTCAAAAACCGTTCGTTCAGATTCCATGCGTTCTATCGTCACACCTTTTGAGGGTTCGGGCCTCTGTTCGCGTTGGAAGGGAAGGAAAGTGGGTCGGGCGGGGTTAGAGGGTCTGCCCGCAAGCGTATTGCTACCGCCCGGTCCAGTTCGGCGCCCGCTTCTCGATGAAGGCCTGGGCCCCCTCTTTGGCATCCTCGCTTTGAAATACCTGGGCGACCTCCTCGGGTGTCGGCCCAGCCGCGCTTGGGGTCGTCCAGGACCGCCCTACGCACAAGCTCCTTGGTCGTCCGGAGGGCGATGGGGCCGTTGGCGGCGACCGTAGCGGCCAGGGCCAGGCTGGCCTCGAGCAGTTCCGCTGCCGGCACCACCCGGTTGACCAGCCCCCACTGCTGCGGCGCGGGCGGCATCGATGAGCTCGCCGGTCAGCGCCACCTCGAGCGCCAACGACAGCGGGAGGCGGGTGCCCAGCAGGGTGCCTCCCCCAGCGGCCAGGAGCCCCCGCTTCACCTCGGGAAGTCCGAAGCGTGCGGTGTCGGCCGCGACGACGAGGTCGCAGGAGAGCACCAGCTCGAAGCCACCGCCGACGGCAGCGCCGTTGACAGCCGCGATCACCGGCTTGGGGTTCAGATTCTTGAGGCCATAGGCGGGAGCCGACGCGCTTTCCTCATGACCCGTTCCCCCGCCACCTTCCGCAGGGGATTGGTTCCGGTTCTCGCTGAAGGCGCGGCAGGTCCATGCCGGCACAGAAGATGCGTTCCCCGGCCCCGGTGAGCACCACCACCTGGGTGGCATCGTCGGCCGCGATCTCGGTCAATGCCTTGCCCAGCTCCCCGATGAGTTCTGGATTCAGGGAGTTGGCGGCTTCGGGTCGGTTCAGGGTCAGGACCTGGACCAGGCCGTGTTGACTTCGTTCGAGAATCATGGTCACCCCACTCTGCGCTGTTGTGGAGCGACACGGTACCGGAAGCGTGGCATGTCCCGGTGGGGACCACGGCTGGGAGGGCAATTACGCTGTTCATTGCACGTCGTTGCCCGCGGGTAGCTACATTTGCGGCATGCGAATTGTCGTCGATTTCGATCTGTGTGAATCCAACGCCCTGTGCATGGCGGCCGCTCCCGAGGTGTTCGAAGTACGGGATGACGATTTTCTCTACGTCCTTCAGGAGGAGCCCCCTGAAGAGCTCCGGGAGAAGGTGCAAGCGGCCGTCAGGGCCTGCCCGAAGGCGGCGATCACGGTCATCGACTGAACGTCCTACCGGCGCGGTCGAAGCCGCCGGCTACGCAGGGGCCGTCCACACTCGAAGTTCGCCCCGACACCCGCACTCGGGGTTTCGCACGGGCCTCACCAGGAAGGGATCACATGAAAGAACAGCGTCGTTCACGACGAATTGCCATGTCGCCCGAGGAGCGCGACGAGTTCCTCCGCAGCGAACGGACGTGCCGGGTGGCGTCGGTGAAGAGCAACGGTGCACCTCATCTCAGTGCGTTGTGGTTCGTCTGGGACGGTGAGTCCCTCTGGCTCACCTCCATCGTCAAGAGTCAGCGGTGGACCGACATCGAGAGGGAGCCCCGGGTGAGTGTGCTCGTCGACACCGGCCACGGCTTCGGCGAGTTGCGGGGCGTCGAGATCTCCGGGACAGCCCAGACCGTGGGCGAGGTGCCTCGTACGGGTGAGCCCAACGACGAGCTCGTCACGCCGGAGCAGCTGTTCGGCGACAAGTATGCCGGCGGCGCGTTCGGGCACGATGGACGCCATGCGTGGCTTCGCATCGTGCCCGACAAGATCGTGAGCTGGGACTTTCGAAAGATGGGCCTGGGCTGACCACGGGCCGCAGGCCGGCAACGGGCCGAGGCTGGCAACGGGCCGATGCTGGCCATCCAGCTTCGGCGCCCGCATTTCGGCGTCCCGCCTTCAGGCTTTTGCCGGGAGAGTTTTGCGTGAGCATTCCCGGTCCACTCCGGGTAGAGGCCCCGGGCGGCCGAGAGCTCCTGGGCCTTGATGTCGATGCCGACGGACAGCGCGTCGTCCGAGGTCGCCAGCCATGTGAGGACGGCGCCGATGAGAGCGGGCGGCGCCCACTGGTCTCCGTCGAAGCCGAAGCCGGCCATGTCCGCCTTGATGCGCTCCGTGGCGACACCGCCGGGGTTCACGTTGAAGAAGCGGATGCCGCTGCTCGGCGTGCTCGACGGCCAGGACGCCGGCCACCCGGTGGAGCGCACCTTTGCTGACGCTGTACCCCATGCCCCACCCGCCCGCGCCGGCCGGAGCCGGAGGATCGGCGTACCCGGCACCTGACGTCATGGTGATCACCGTGCCGTTCCCGCGCTCGAGCATGCCCGGGAGCACCATCTTCAAGATGTGCAAGGGGGAGACCACATTGGCGGTGATGTGGCGCTCGATGAGCTCGACCGGCGTATCGAGGAAGAGATCCATGTGCCCGGGGCCGACATAACGGCCGTTGTTGACCAGGACATCGACCCGTCCCCACCGTTCCAGCACCACAGCCGTGGCGGCACCGACCGAGGCCAGGTCCATGAGGTCCGACGGCACCGCCAGCACGGAGCGTCCGGTGGCCGTGATCGCCTCAGCCGTGGACTGCAACGAACCCGGCAGGGGGCGCGTGTTCGTTTCCCTGACCGTCGAGGAGTGCTCCCGCTCTTCGCCCTCGACCTGGCTGCGGGCGGTGATGGCCACGTCGTAGCCGGCCTCGGCGAAGGCGATCGCCACCGCTTTGCCGATGCCCCGGCTTGCCCCCGTCACGAACGCCACCGGGCCGTCGATCGCCCCCATCGTCTCCTCCTCGTCGTGGTCTCGGCCGGGCCTCTCGGTGTGGTCCGGCGCTGGCATCCTGACACGGGAGACGCACGGTCCTCATAGAGTGGCCGCCGTGCCACCACCTCTGCCGATGCTCGTGCCCGAGTCCGAGTTCTTCTGGACCAGCGGTTCGGAGGGGGTGTTGCGGTTCCGCCGTTGCGCCGACTGCCGGTCCTTTCAGCACCCGCCGGGGCCGATCTGCCGGACGTGTGGCTCCTCGAATCTGGCGCCCGAAGACGTCTCGGGTCGGGGCGTGCTGGTGGGTTTCACCGTGAACGAGCACATGTGGATACCGTCGATGCCGCCGCCGTACGTCATCGGCATCGTGGCCATCGAGGAGGACCCCCGTGTCCGGCTGACCACCAACATCATCGACGTGCCCGTGTCAGGAGCTCGCCGTGGGCCGCCGTGTCGAGGTGCGCTTCCAAGCAGGTGGAGGACGTCTGGTTGCCGTTGTTCACCTATGCCGCCGACGGTCCGTCCGAGGGGCCGGTGCCCGAGGACGAGCCCCGGAACAGTGGGTGCCGGCCCATGGTCAGCCCCGACAAGTTCGAGGACAAGGTGGCGATTACCGGCATCGGGATGTCGCGGCTCGGTCGGCGGCTCGGTGTCGATCCGCTCAGCCTCACGATCGAGGCGGCCCGCAACGCCGTGGCCGACGCCGGCCTCACGATGGCCGACATCGACGGGCTGTCGACCTACCCCGGGGGTTTCGCCGCCGGGGGGCATTCCGAGGGCGGCGTCACAGCTCTGGAGGAGTCGCTGCGTATCCGCCCCACCTGGTTCAACGGAGGAGGGGAGACGCCGGGCCAGGGGGGTTCAGTCGTGGCGGCCATGCTGGCCGTGGCCGCCGGCCTCTGTCGCCACGTGCTGTGCTTCCGCACGGTGTGGGAGTCGACGTGGGCGGAACGACTGCGCACCCGTCCGCCGTCGGGCGGCTCCACGGGTCGAGGGCGATTTCATGCAATGGCGAGCTCCGTTCGGCGCCATGAGCGCGGCCAATTGGATCGCCATGAACGCGTCCAATCACTTTCATCGCTACGGCACCACCCGCGCCGCGCTGGGCGCCATCGCCACCAATCGCGCGCCGCAACGCGGGGCTCAATCCGGTCGCGATCTATCGCGACCCGATGACGATGGACGACTATTTCGCGGCCCGGATGATCACCAGTCCCTTCGGTCTCTTCGATTGCGACGTTCCGTGCGACGGGTCGATTGCCCTCATCGTGTCGGCGGCCGACATCGCTCCGGACCTGGCGCAGCCACCGGTCTACGTCGAGGCCGTGGGCACGCAGATCATCGACCGCGTGAGTTGGGACCAGGGGACCCTCAGCCACGAGCCGCAGACGCAGGGTCCGGCCGCCCACCTCTGGAGCCGGACTTCGTTGCGTCCCGAGGACGTCGACTTCGCCCAGCTCTACGACGGCTTCACGTTCAACTGCCTGAGCTGGCTCGAGGGTCTCGGCTTCTGTGGCGTCGGAGAGGCCGGTGATTTCCTTTCCGACCCCGGCCGCATTGCGCTGGGCGGCCAGCTGCCCCTGAACACCTTCGGCGGGCAGCTCTCAGCCGGGCGTACGCACGGGTACGGCTTTCTCCACGAGGCGGTGGTCCAGCTCCGCGGTGATGGCGGGGAGCGTCAGGTCGCCGGCGCGGAGGTGGGCGTCGTCAGTACCGGTGGCGGAACTCCCGGAGGGTGCTTCCTCTTCACCGCTGCGCGCTGAACTGGCGGGGCGAGCCCTGCGGAGCCGTCGCCGCCCTGGCGGGTCGCCGGCCAGTCCCGTCGTTGGCTCAGCTATCGGCGGTGAAGACCCGTTGGGTGAACTTCCAAGAACCGTTCTCCTTGACCAGCGTGTCGTTGTACTTGCCTGAAGTCGCCACCACCTGTTGCCCGGGCTCGCCGCTCATGATGAACATCTGGATGTAGGCCTTCAGGGTGGCCTGGTCGCCGTCACCGTCGATGACGATGTTGTGCGCGATGTGCCGCGGCTCGCGGACCGACCCGGCGAAATTCTTGGCGAACTCGCCCAGCGCATCGTGCCCCTTGACCTGGAGCTCGCCCGCGCTCAGCGCGCCGTCCTCGGTAAAGACCGCGACGAAGCCCTCGGAGTCCCCACTGTCGATGGCGTGGTTGTAGCGGGCGGCCAGTCCCTGAATCGTGACGACATCCTCGGTGCTCAGGCCCATGATTCCCCCATCTCCTTCTGGTAGCTGTCGGTGACGCGTGTGCGTCCCGTGCCGACCGGCTCCGTTTGGCGGAGCCGGCCATTTCCCGCAATGGTATAACTACTCGGGGCCGCCAGTCCTAAGATCGCAGCGACCACGGGGGTGACCCGGCGGGGGGACGCGAGGGGATCTTGACCGGGCCGGGGCCAGTCGGAGCGGGGGAGGTGGGTGGGCCATGAGGAGCGTGAAGTGGACTGCGGAGCGCGAACGCTACGGATGTCAGGGGCCGAACCGGGACACGCACGCAACGCCGAGATGAGGGAGGTTCATCGTGGCAGTAAATGGATGGTTGGCCGCCGATAGCGACATGCATGTGATGGAGCCGGCGGATCTGTGGCAGCGCTACATGGATCCGCGGTGGGGGCACGCCGATCCCGGTCGGCCTGGAGGAGATCGAGCGGGACATGCGGGTCAGGGTGAAGAACGAGGTGATGCTCCGCCTGGGTCGCATGCGCCCGCAGGCCGACGGGCGCGCGTGGAAGGCCGACCAGGATTCGGCGTTCGTCCACGCCGAGGAGCAGCGTTGGGACGCCGCCTCGCAGGTGATGGCCATGGAGATGGAGCACCTGGATTCGACCGTGCTGTTCCCGAGCCGGGGCCTCTTCGTCCTGGCCATGCAGAGCGCGGAGCACATCGGGCCGAACGGTCTCGAGCCGGAGCTCGCCACGGCCATCTCCCGGGGTACAACGACTGGATGGCCGATTTCGTGGCCGAGTGCGACCGTCCCGGCCGCGTCTTCGGCGCCGCCATGCTCGCCCCGCACGACGTGGCGGCGGCCGTGGACGAGCTGGCCCGCAACGTCGAGCGGGGGTTCGTCGCCGCGTTCCTCACCCCCGGCCTGGTGGACAATCTGCCGTGGCACGACAAGAAGTACGACCCCTCGTGGGCCGAAGCGGAGCGCCTCAACGTGCCGGTGTGCTTTCACGGGGGAGGCATCTGCTCGTTGAAGCCGGACTTCGCCTTCAGCGAGCATCTCGACAAGCTCATGCTGTGGCACCCGTTCAACCAGCCGCTCGGGCATCATGTTCGTCGCCACCTGCTTCACCTCGGGTGGGATCCTCGAGCGCTTCCCGACACTGCGGGTCGGCCTGCTCGAGGGCAACTGCTCGTGGGCGCCCTTCATGGCGTACCGGCTCGACGAGCACTGGGAGTGGACCGGCAGGTTCGAGGCGCCCGAGCTGCGGATGAAGCCATCGGAGTACCTCGCTGCGCAACTGCTACCTCTCATGCGAGGCCGACGAGACGCCGGCGACCCACTACTTCGAAGACTTCGGCGACGACAACGTCGTCTTCTCGACCGACTATCCCCACGCCGATTCGAAGTTTCCGCATGCCACCAAGGCCTTCATGGAGCTTCCCTTCGACGACAGCACGAAGAAGAAGCTGCTCTGGGACAACTACGCCAAGCTCTACAACTTGCCCGACATCACACCAATGACAGTGGAGGAACGCTGAAATGACGGACGAGACGGACTACGACGCAGCCGGGGCGGCGATTCAGGCCCAGCTCTGGGGCGAGCGGGTCGGCGGCTCGACGCCCCCGGCCATGCCCGGGCGCCAAGCTTGGCGCCCGACTACTTCGCGCTGGTGCGCAAGTTCTGCTTCGGCATGTTCTGGAGCCGGCCCAATCTCGCCCTGCGGGATCGTTCGTTGATCACCGTTGCGATGCTGGCCGTGCTCGGACGGCAGGAGGAGCTGGCGGGGCACCTTCGTGGCGCGCTGAACGTCGGGCTGAGCAAGGAAGAGCTGGTCGAGGTCCTCATGCAGGCGGGCGTCTACGCCGGGGTTCCCGTGGGCGTGGCCGCGCTCAACACGGCCGGGCCGGTGCTCGGGACCGACTAGCCACAGCGGGACAGCGAGCGGACGGCCGCCGCGGCCGCTGCGCTTGTCTGCGGCACCGTGGGCCGTGTGGCCGTGGCTGCCCAGGACCGCTATTCCTCGGCAGGCCCAGGACCAGCGGGACGCCGGTCAGACGCTCCATGACTTCGACGAGGTCGCTGATGTCGTGTCCGCCCAGGCCCTGCGCCTTGGCGTACACGAGCATCTGGTGGATGGCCGAGGCTACGGGGAGCGGCACCGATGAGTCGCGGCCCAGCTCGAGCATCAGCCCGGCGTCCTTGGCGGCCAGCTCCATGGCGAATTCGGGTGGCCTGCCTCTGGTCCCGATCTCGTCGACGCGCTTTTCGAGGTAGGAGTTCGCCCCACCGGAGAACCGGACCATCTTGAGCAGGAGTTGGAGGTCGATGTCGTTGCCCGCCGCCAGACGCGAGGCCCTCGAGCGAGACCCACATGGTGGTGAAGGCCATGAGGGAGTTCACGAGCTTGCCCACGTTCCCGGTCCCGAGGGCACCAAGGTGGAACTGGCCGCGACCGAGCGCCTCGAAGTAGGGGGCAACGCGCGCAACCTGGTCGGCGTCACCGCCGATGATGAAGACAAGTTGCCGGTTGCGCGAGCCGATGGCGCCGCCCGTCAGGGGTGCCTCGACGAGGTGGCATCCCCCTGCGGCAAGACGTCGGCCGACAGAGCGCACGGTGGCGGGGGAGTTGGTGGTGAGGTCGACCAGCAGGGAGCCGACGGCCGCCCCGCGCAGCCATTCCTCCGACACGGCGGCCATCACCTCGGGCGTCGGCAGAGAGAGGAACGTGATGTCGGAGTTCGCCGCCACGTCCTCGGGCGATTTGCCGGCATGCGCCCCAGCCTCGACCTGGGTGGCGAGCCGAGCCGGGTCGGTGTCGAATGCGGTGACCGAATGGCCGTCCGCCACCAGGTTGGCGCACATGCCGCTCCCGATGTTGCCGAGGCCGATGAACCCGATCCGTGCTTCTTTAGTGTCTGTGGTATCCCCCATGGGCACAGCGTACGGCATGGCTCGCCGGATTTCCCGTGGTGTTGGTGACCGATCGCGGCAGGGCGTGGCAGGACACACGCCGAGCGCGGCCGCACGCACGGCCGCACGCACGGCCGCACGCACGGCATCCGCCCCATCTGGCTTATTGTTGAGATTAGATGACTATTTAGACGGATCCTCGCACCACGAGGATTTCGAGAGTTATGGAGGACTTCGAGAGTTATGGAGGACGGAGCCTTGGAGGACATCGAGTCGTTCCGTCTCCGGGCACGCCAATGGCTCGCACGGATCAATGCCGCGGCTGCCTGAGGGTACGGACAACCAATCGCTCCTGCAGGACGATGAAGACGGGTTGCGCGCCCGTGAGCTCCAGCGCCGTCTCTTCGAGGCGGGGTTCGCCGGCCTGTGTTTTCCCACCGAGTACGGGGGGCAGGGACTGACCCGGGCCCATCAGCAGGTCTTCACCGAGGAGTCCGTTCCGTACCAGATGCCGGTCCTCTTCAACGTGCCGACCTTGTCGATTCTGGCACCGACCCTGCTCGACTTCGGCACAGAGGAACAGAAGAAGCGCCATCTTCCGGCGATCATCGGGGGCGACGAGATATGGGTGCAGATGCTGTCCGAGCCGAGTGGCGGTTCTGATCTGGCCGGCCTGGTCACACGGGCGAGCCGCGACGGCGATTCGTTCGTCGTCAATGGATCGAAGATCTGGACGTCCGGTGCCTTCAGGGCTGACTACGCCATGTGCCTGGCGCGCACGGATTGGCGTGCCCCGAAACATCGTGGGCTCACCATGTTCATCGTGAAGATCCATCAACCCCGCATCGAGGTCCATCGGATAAAGCGAGTGAACGGCAACCGGGATTTCTGCCAGGAGTTCTTCAACGATCTCCTCGTACCGGTCGAAGACGTCCTGGGCGAAGTGAACAAGGGGTGGACGGTCAGCGTCACGGCTGCTCCACCACGAGCGGGAGGCGGCGGGTGGTGGGTCCGACTATGTCAGCGGACTCGCCTCAGGGAATGCCGAGGAGGGTGGTCAACAGACCGACCTGATCGAGTTGGCAATCTCGACCGGACAGGGTTCTGACCCCCGGATACGCCAGCTCGTGGCCGAGGCCGTGGTGAACGACAGGGTGCAGCAGCAATTGATCGAGCGGGTGGCGGCTGGCATGAAGAAGGAGCACTTTCCGCCGCCGGCGGGAGCATTTCTCCGACTCTTCGCAGCGATCAACGGGGAACGTCGCCACGACATCGGTCTCGAGCTGGCCGGAGCGTCAGCCGGGGTGTGGCTCGACGCCGACCCCGCGGGAGAGTGGGGCGAGAGGTACCCCTACCGTCAGGGGACCAGCCTGGCCGGCGGGAGCAACGAGATGCAGCGCAACCTGATCAGTGAGCGCGTGTTGCTCATGCCGCGCGAGTATGCGGCCGATCTTGACAAGCCCTTTGACGAGGTGCGCCACAACGAACCGGTGAAGGGCACGCCGGAGCGGGGCCGGACCCGCGGCACGTAGTCGTGCGCAGGGTGGATCCGGCGGCCCCTCAGAGCGGGAGGACGACCTCCGGGAGGGGATGCCTGTAGAGCTTGGCCGCGTTCTCGCTGCACATCATGCGCAACTCGTTGTTGGGGATGTGGCCCCAGAGTTTCTCGATCACGAGTTGCGTATCGGGCCAGGTGCCGTCGCCGTGGGGGAAGTCCGTCTCCATCATGATGTTCTCGACGCCGATGCGGTGGCGGGTGTCGATCGTCGAGGGGTCGTCGATGGTGCAGAACGAGAAGTTGCGCTTGACGATGTCTGCCGGCCGCTCGTCCCAGCCGGCGCCGTACCCCGAGCGGTCGATGAGATTGTCGAGGCGGTCGAGCAGCATGGCCACCCAGCCGATCCCGCCTTCGCTCATGGCGATCTTGAGGGTCGGGTTCTCGTAGGGGTACCCGGACCAGAGCCACTCGGCACACGATGCCAGCGACAGCTGGCCGAAGAGCGTGGCACCGAGTTGCAGGCCCGGTGCGCCCTCGGGGATGTTGAGTCCGCCCGAGCTGCCGACGTGGAGCGACACCACGGTGTCGGTCTCGACGCAGCGCGGAAGATCGGGTCCCAGTGTGCGCGGTCCCACAGAGTGGGCAAGCCGATCAGGTGGGGCCGCTCGGGCATGCTGATGCCGGTGAAGCCACGGTCGCCGCATTGCGGTGGATCTCCGCCACAGCCGTTTCGGGGTCGCTCAGGAAGGCGATCCCGAGCGGGATGATGCGGGTGGGATGGGCCAGGTACCACTCCTCGTAGAGCCAGTCGTTCCACGCCCGGATGCAGGCCTTGCCGAGCTCGGGGTCTTTGGCGTTGAAGAACACCCGACCGCAGAAGCCCGTGATCATGGAGGGGAAGTTGACGCGGCCCACACGCCGTTGATGTCCATGTCGCGTCACACGCGCGTCGACGTCATAGCAGCTCGGGCGCATCTGGTCGAAGCGGAACGGCTCGAACTTCTGCGTGGGACGCCGGCCGGCGATGGCGTTCATGCCCGCCTGGGTGAAGAGCTCATCCTCGAATCTCCAGATCTGTTGTCCCTGCGGCGTGTCGATCACTTTGCGGTGCGCGATCCTGCAGGTCGGCCGGGAGGCGGCCCTCGAAGGTGTGCGGTGGTTCGACGACATGATCGTCGACTGAGATCACCGTGTACTTCACTTCCCGGGGCAGCGGCTCGGGGAGGAACAGTTCCTCCGACAGTTCAGACTTTTCCATCGCACACCCCCAACGTTGGCCGTTCCAGGCATTGTTGTCCGACGAGAATCTGTAGCTCGCCGTCGATCGCTCGCGGCACCCCCGTGGGTGTCGAGTGTACTTCATCGGTATCCGGGTCAAGAATCCTGCGCAACTGATCGGCGGTTCACGCCACAGCGAGGAACGAGTCTGTACAGCTACCCGCGGGAGACGCTCGAAGGTCGGAAGTACGGGAGCGTGATGGTGTCGCTGGCCGGGTGGAATTCGACTTCGACCCGCATGCCGGCGGCGAGGTCCGTGTCCTCACAGCCGATCATGGCCGACATGAGGAACGCCCCCTCGTCGAGCTCGATGATGGCGGGGGCGTAGGGAATGACGAACGCCGGGTGTTGCGGGCGCCAGACCACCGTCCAGCTGTAGAGCGAGCCCTTTCCGGCGCTGCGCTCCCAGCTCAGCGCCCGGCTATGGCAATGCGGGCAGATCGCGCTGGGCCGGGTGGGGATGGTCCCGCAGACGTCGCAGCGTTGAAAGCGGATCTCCCCCACGCTGCAACCGTCCCAGTACGGCTGGGAGAGGCGGCCGGGGTGGGGTGCCGGGGTCCCCGGCCGTTGTGTCTCGAGGATAGGTCACGGGCGCTCGCTTCCGACGAGGAGCACATCGGTGAAGAGTGCTCCGGCTCCACCGTTCGAGGAGATGGCAACCGCGGCGTCGGGGACCTGCATGGTCTCGCAGGATCCGCGCACCTGTTCGACCGACCGAATGACGCGCTGGAGGAGTTGGGCGGCGTGTCCCGCATGCCCGAAGGACATGAGGCCGCCGTCGGTGGTGATCGGCAGCGACCCGTCGGGGGCGATATGACCGTCAGCGACGAATGGGCCGCCCTCGCCGTCCTCGCAGAAGCCGAAGGCCTCCAGCTGGCGGATGATCTCGAAGGAGAAAGGGTCGTAGAACTCGGCGACGTCCACGTCGGATGGTTGCAGGCCGGCCATGGCGAAGGAACGCCGGGCCGCACGACGGCCGACGAAGCCGTTAGGGATGTCGGGGTCGTTGCTCCCGCGCATGTCCCAGCGAGGAGCGATGTGGTACGACGGTCCCATTGCGTCCCCGGCGCCACCGAGGATCCACGCCGGGGTTGAAGGGAGGTCCGCCACGCGGTCGGCATGGGCCAGGACCAGGCCGCAGGCACCTTCGGAGGTCGTGGAGCAGTCCAGGAGGTGGTAGGGATCGGCGACCATGCGAGAAGCGAGAATGTCGTCTGGCGTATAGGGACCGCGTCCGAAGTAGACGGCCTTGGGGTTGACGCTGCCGTTGTTGCGAATGGTGGCGGCGACGATCGCCATCTGCTCGGGTGTGGTCCCGTACGTGAGCATGTGCCGCCGGGCGATGAGCGCGAACTCAGCCGCGGTGAACAGCCCGTAGCCGACGACGAACTCGTGCGCCGGCCTCGTCCACGGGGCGGTCGCCGTCCGATCGGTGTAGACGCCGGCCCCACCGGCGGCCATCAGCACGACGTCGGACTGTCCCGTGGCGATGAGCGCCGCCGCGTCGAGGACCGACGTGATGCGGGGGAGCATGCCGCGAATGGTGGCCGGTCCGAGACCGAGCGCGAGGACGTCCTCCGAGGAGAACTGGGTGCAGACGGTGTCCACGTCGCTCGGCGTCATCCCCGCGTCGGCCAACGCACCGAGGGCACCCTCGAGTTCGATCGAGGCCGAGTCGTGCTCGGGGAATTCGCGAGCCTGCACCGTGTTGTAGACGCCGACGATGGCGACATCTCTGAATGGGTGGGGCATGGAGGGGGATTCTGGCAGGGATTTTGGCGAGGCGCGGGCTAGAGTGCAATCAATCAGCGAATTCACCTGATGGCGGCCGCCGGCGCGCTGGTCGCGTGTGGAGGGGACGGGGGTCGAACGATATGGCATCGACAGCACCAGGCGAAGACATCCGGTCCCAACTGGACCACCCGGTCCTCGATGCAGACGGCCACTCCCTCGAATTCGGGCCGCTGCTCTCCGACTTCCTGCGCGAGGACGGGGTGGCCGACGACCTCGCCGGTGTGTTCGAAGGGATGCCGATCTTCTCGACCCGGTGGCGCGACCTCTCGCCGGAGGAGCGCGTGCGTACCCGCGCCTATCGATCCGTGTGGTGGTGGCACCCGACGCAGAACACGCGAGATCTGGCCACCGCCTATCTTCCAGAGTTGCTCTACCGGCGATTGGACGAGTTCGGGATCGATCTCTCCATCGTGTACCCGTCGATTGGGCTCATGTTCCCCCTCGTCGACCACGACGATCGCCGTCGGGGCTCGTGCCACAGCCTCAACCGCTACCACGCAGAGTTGTTCAAGCCGTATGCGGACCGCATGCTGCCGGTCGCGGTCATCCCCATGCACACGCCCGAGGAGGCCATCGCTGAACTGGACCACGCTGTCGGGGAACTGGGCTTTCGTGCGGTGACCATGGCCGGCTACGTCAAGCGCGACTGGGCCAACGGCAATGTGCCGAAGAAAGGCGAAGGGCCAGCATGGCTCGACCTCATCGGCATCGACAGCGCGTACGACTATGACCCGGTATGGCGCCGCTGTGTGGAGCTCGGTGTCGCCCCGACCTTTCACTCGGGGTCACAGACACTTGGATTCCGCCAAGTCCAATTCGAACTACGTCTTCAATCATCTCGGCAATTTCGCAGCGGGGGCCGAGGCAATCTGCAAGGCGCTCTTCCTGGGCGGCGTGCCACGTCGCTTTCCCGAGCTCTGTTTCGGGTTCTTGGAGGGGGGCGTGGGATGGGCCACCCAGCTGTACATCTCGTTGGTCAGTTATTGGGAGAAGCGCAACGCGGATGCGATCCAGCGCTACAACCCGGCTGCCGTCGACATGGACCTCCTGACCGACTTGTTCGCACGGTTCGGCGAGAGGTTTGCGCAGGGTGAGGGCTTCGACCTTCGCAACGCTCTAGGGATCGGGATGACCGAGTCCGACGAGTTCGTGGACGAATGGGCGGCGGCCGAGATCAAGACGGCGGAAGACATCGCGACGTTGTTCGCCGAGCCGTTCTACTTCGGTTGTGAAGCGGATGATCCGATGGTGTCGCTCGCCTTCGACACCGGCTTGGAGCCCTTCGGGTCGACCTTGAACGCCATGTTCAGTTCTGATGTGAGCCACTGGGACGTCATCGACATGCGGGAGATCCTTCCCGAGGCGTACGAGCTCGTGGAGCACGGCCGGATCACAGCGGCACAGTTCGAGCGCTTCACGTATGGCAATGCGCACCGGTTCTACACGGCGGGGAACCCGTCATTCTTCTCCGGAACGGTCATGGAAGGCGACGCGCCGACTTGAGGCGATCAGCACGCGCCGCAGGCGCCAAGGTGATAGGGGATCTCTATCACCTGCTCCATGCCGGCGACGACTTGGCGGCGATGGACGAGTGGTACGACGAGATCTTCTTGCCTCGCCGGGGCATCCTCGATGACGACTTTTTCGCACCGCAGGCCCGACAGGCTTCGATGGTGGCCATTGCGGACTCCCTTGTCGAGGCGATGGCACCGCGCAAGGACATTGCCGGTTGGGAGTCGACTCCTCTGGGGAAGTTCAATTCACGCTTCGGCAACCACTGGCATTCCGTCGCCTTCTACGCCGACGACATCGGGGCTCTCTGGGATCGTCTGACCGACCACGGCATTCGAGTCGTCATGGGCGGCCGGCCCGACGATGGCGTCGAGGGGCGCCCGGGTCCGTTCACGCCCGTCTACACGCATCCCCGGGACACCATCACGCAGCTTGAGTTCGCACGACGCCGACCGCGTGGGCATGCGCGCGACTTTGCCCAATCTGGTGAGGTCGACCCCCGCTACCTGCCGGGATGGTCGAGCACGTGGTGGAGCGCGAATCACCCGTTGGGGATCGAACGGTTGAGCTACATCACGGTGGTGTCGGACGACGAGGAGAAGTCCCGCCGGGTCTTTCTCGACGTGCTCGGGGGAACGCTTCTCAGCGAGAGCCATTCGTCGTTGACCGAGACCCGCGATCTGTACGTCGCCCTGGGCACGCAGACGGTGCTCCAGCTCTCCTTCCCCGACAACGTCACGTCGCTAGCCGGCACCGATCTGGCCACGAGCGGCGAAGCTCTCCATGCGGTGGCCTTCACCGTCGCGCGACCTGAACGCGGCGGTGGACTTCCTGACGTCGAAGGGCCTCTCGATCGCGGATCAGGACGACGAAACCGTCCTCGTCGATCCGACGACCAGTTTCGGAGCGCCATTTCGGTTCACAACCCTGCGGCTCGAGGGCGACCCACGGGATGCAGTTCAAGCTTCGGGCTAGGCGACCGGCTCGGCCTCGGGCTCGCCTTCGGGCTCGCCTTCGGGCTTGGCCTCGGGCTCGGGTTCGGGAGCTATCGCGGGAGGCGATGGAACTGCTGCGGATCGTTTTGGCTGTAGAGATCGACAACGGTGCTGGAGCCGTGCTCGCCGAGCATCACCGTTCCGGCGGACTCGAGGTGGCGCCTCCAGAAGGCCTCGGCCTGCGCCGCGTCCACGGCTTCGATGAGCGTCACGAGCTTCGTGTGCGCGCGCAGTGTTGTCTTGTTGAGCGCGGCGTGGTCAAGGTCACGTGACTGGTCGGTGGCGACTCTCGTTGCATGCAGCTGGAAGATCTCGTCCAACAATCCCGCCAGGAGGGCCAGCGTCTGATTGCCGGCCAGGGTCGTCACGAGATAGTGGAAATGCGCTGTCGCCAGAGCGAACCCGGTGGGATTGAGAAGGTTGTCACGGTGGACCTCGATGCAGTCTTGGAGTTGGGCCAGCGACTCGTCGGTGTGCGAGCGTGCCAGCTGGCCCGCCAGCGGCGGCTCTATGAGCAGGCGCGCCGCCCAGACATCGGCCAGGGTCGTCCCGCGCAGTTGCAGGAGGAGGCCGACCGAGCGCCCTGCCACCGCCTCGTTGGGTATCTGCACCCGGGCCCCTCCGCCGGCGCCCCGGCGGACGTAGATCAACGACTCCGACTCGAGGATGCGGAATGCCTCACGGATGGTCGGCCGCGAGACCTGAAACTGCTGCAGGAGCTCGGTCTCCGAGGGAAGGGCGTCGTTCTCCTGCAGGTCGCCCTGGACGATCCAGCGTCGGATGGTGTTCGCAATGAGCTCCGCTGTCTTCGGGATCCGCAAGGGTGCGACCCGGCCGTTCCACAGCCGTGCAGTCTCGCTCAGGGCGGGCTGCCCTCCGCTCTTGGCCATGGGCAATCGTACAGCTCGGGTACCCCATTCGATGGGCCACATCGCTAGCCTGGCCGGGACGCGTCGCACGCTGGCGACCAAGGGAGGGGAGACGTGGCACAACGACACTACCGAAGGGTTGATCAACGGCAAGACGGCCGGGGGAACGTGGGGCGTACTCGAAGACGGCGAGGCCGGCGCGCGGGAGAGCTACGACGTCGAAGACGGGCAGTTCGAGATCGTGCACTTCTGGAATGTGGCGACGCTTTCGCTGGAGACAACGGACCGGTCTGACGTGTCCCGCTTGGCGGACATCTTCACGTTGCCTCCGGGGTCGAGCAAGTTCTTCATAGAGTCGATGCCGTCGACAGCGGAGCCGACAGGGTGGCACAGGACGAACACCATCGACTACGAGTACATCGTCTCGGGTCGGATCGATCTGCTCATGGAGGACGGCTCCTCCGTGACGCTCGACGCAGGTGATGTCAACGTGCAACTCGGTGGGATGCACCAATGGTGGAACCACTACGACGAGCCCTGCGTTCTCGCCATCGTGATGGTCGGCGTCCCGAGCGACGATCCTCCGGGGATGCCCGATCCGCCAGCGGCAGGTTGAACGACAGGCTGAACAGGACAACGACAGGCTGACCGGCAGCTGGCCCACCAGGCGTTTTCCCCCAGCCCCGGTGCCGGCGGCGTCTGTCGCCGCCGAAGGACTGATTAGAGAATGCAGTGGACGAATTCGGGGTGATTGTGAGAACGTGGCACGCCCCGATCGGCTCGCGTCGTGGCCGGTCCACCCCGACGGCCCGAAATTGCCGGTCCAAGGTGGAATGTGGCAACGTCCGGCGGGGACGGCGGGGATTCCTGCCGCCGCCACGTCACCGAACGCACGCAGATGACAATCGGACGCAGATGAAAGATGAACAGCACCGTGAAGGGGAGGACGACATGACATCGGTCTTGACGGAGGGTGTGCCCTTTGGCACCCAGATCCGCCGGATCGCAGAGGCGGATCCCGAGGGGATCGGCGTGATCTTCGCGGCCGAGGACGGGACCGAGCGCGAGGTGGCGTGGCGCGAGTTGGACGAGCGCTCGACGCAAATGGCCCATGTGTTCGTGGAGCAGGGCTTGACGGTGGGCGACATCCTGGCCGTGTGCATCCGCAATTCACCCGAGCATCTCATGGCCTGCTTCGCCGGCTGGAAAGCGGGTGCGGCGGTGGTGCCCATGCGCTGGGACCTTCCCGAGTGGGAGCGGGGCCGGGTCCTCGCCACCATGAAGCCCAAGCTCATCGTCGATGCCGATCATCTCGGCTACATCGAGGAGAGCCTCTCGGCCTCGACGTCGCCGCTGCCAGACGTCGTGCCCCCACGCGGCTGGGGTGTGTGCAGCTCTGGCTCGACCGGGACACCCAAGGTCATCATGATGAACGGCGAGGGACTGTTCTACGCCGCAACCGGCATGAACATGATTGTGGAGTCGTTCGGCACGTTGCCGCAGCCGCAACGGGTCTTGGTTCCCGCACCGCTCTACCACACCAATGGCTTCACGGCGACCAGGAACCTCATGGCCGGCGAGACGATCGTGCTGCTCGAGCGCTTCAACGCGTCACGGATCCTCGATCTCGTCGAGAAGTACAAAGTGACAGGCTTCATCGGCGCCACGCCGATGCTCCAGCGTCTGGCGCAGGTCGCCGACATCGACCAGCGTGATCTCTCGTCGCTCGACTGGGTGCAACAGGGCGCTTCACCGCTGCCACTGTGGCTCGGTCGCCGCTGGTGCGAGCTGGTCGGGCCCGAGCACTTCTTCCTGAGCTATGGCGCGTCGGAGGGACACGGGCTCGTGTGTTGCCGCGGCGACCAGTGGCTGGCGCACCCCGGCACGTTGGGCCTGCCCTTCGGTGAGTCCGAGGTGAAGATCCTCGACGCCGACGGCACGGAGCTTCCGCCGGGCGAGGTGGGGGGTATCTACATGCGCACGCCCACCGGACCCGCCGCGTCCTACGTCGGGGACAACGTCACGCAGCTCGTAAGGACCGACGATGGTTTCGTGACGGTGGGGGACCTCGGGTGGCTCGACGAGGAGGGCTACCTGTACATGGCGGACCGCCGCGTGGACATGATCGTCACCGGCGCGGCCAACGTCTACCCGGCCGAGGTGGAGGCCGCCCTGAGCGAGCACCCGCAGATCCTCGACGTGGTCGTGGTCGGACTGCGTGATCCCGAGTGGGGCCGCCGGGTGCATGCCATCGTGCAGCCCGTCGACAGCGCCAACCCGCCCGCCGAGGCTGACATCATCGCCTTCGCCAAGGACCGCGTCGCCCCGTACAAGGTGCCCAAGACAATCGAATTCGTCGAGTCCCTTCCGCGGAGCGACGCCATGAAACTAAGCCGACAGGCGCTGGTGCTCGAACGCGACGGGCCCGATCCCGAGGAGGCCCCGGGTCAGGCCACCGCCTGACCGATCGAGGGAACGTTCCGCAGTGAGCGGCGCCGCCGGGAGGCCAACGGGCCTGGCCGCATTCCACGCAGGGCGGAATTGAGCGAGAGGGCTACGGTTCGCACATGGAGATGCACACGCAACATCCCGACACCGGGTTCGATCTCGAGACCGTCGACAAACTCCTCACCACGACGCGGTCCGTCCGCAAACGCCTGGACTTCTCCCGACCGGTCCCCCTCGACGTCCTCACGGAGTGTCTGCGCGTCGCCCTGCAGGCGCCGACCGGCAGCAACGCCCAGAGATGGCGCTGGATCGTGGTGACCGACCCGGAGGTGCGGCACGCCCTGGCCGATCTCTATCGTCCCCCCGCACCCGAGGAGCGTCTGGAGCCCGAGATGCCCAGCACACCCCAGCAGGAGCGGATGATGGACTCGGCGCAGTTCCTGATGCGCCACATCCACGAGGTGCCCGTCATGGTCGTGCCCTGCATCGAGGAATCCGGGGGGCCGGCCGGGTGGGCGCCGTCGATCTATCCCGCTGTCTGGAGCTTCATGCTCGCCCTGCGCAGCCGGGGGCTCGGTTCGGTGATCACGACGGTGACCCTGTACCACCGGGAGGCGGCGGCGGCGCTCCTCGGCATCCCCGAGGGGTACGCGCAGTCCTGCATGCTCCCGGTGGCCTATTACACGGGGGACGACTTCAAACCGGCGGTCCGCCGCCCGCTGGAAGAGGTGTGTTTCGTCAACCGGTGGGGTGAGGCCCTGGCGGCCGACTGACGGTACGGGGGTACTGCCGCCAAGGCCGGACACGGCGCGTTCCCCGGACCCCTCCGGTGCGGGGATGGTAGGCAGGTGGGCCAACACGACAGCGAGAGGCGAGAGGTGGGAGCGAGATGGCAGGACCCCTTGAGGGCACGCGGGTAATCGATCTGGGCACGTTCGTCGTCGGTCCTTCGGCCGCGGCGATCCTGGCCGACTGGGGCGCCGACGTGATCAAGATCGAGCCACCCGACGGCGATCCCAACCGGGCCTGGACCACGGACCGCAACCCGACGTTCGAGCTCGACAACCGGGGCAAGCGCAGCATCACGCTCGACCTCAAGGTGCCCGAGGGAGTCGGGGTCCTGCACGAGTTCCTCTCCGATGCGGACATCCTCGTCACCAACCTGCGCCCACGCGTCCTCGAGTCCTTCAGCCTCGACTACGAATCGGTGGCAGCCCGGTACCCGCAGCTGATCTACGCCGCCATCACCGGTTACGGTTCGAAAGGGCCGGACCGTGACCGTGCGGCCTACGACGGGGGAGCCTTCTGGGCCCGGGCCGGCGTGCTCGCGACGATGACGCTTCCTGGGGGTGAGTTGCCGTACGCGGCCGGGGGCTCGGGCGACCACATCACGGCCATCACGGCGGTGGCGGGCATCGGAGCGGCGCTGGCCAACCGGGCCAAGACGGGTCGTGGGCAAGAGGTGTCGACGTCCCTGTTCCGGGCCGGCATCTTCACGATCGGCGCCGACGTGAACCGTGTCCTCCGCCTGGGCGACGCCTTCGGCACCCGGCACCGCACCGATGTGCCCAACCCGCTCTACAACTCCTACCAGTGTGCGGACGGCAGGCACCTCTTCCTGCTCGGTCTCCAGCCCGACCGTCACTGGGAGTCGCTCGTAGCCGCCGTCGAAGCACCGGGACTGCTCACCGACGCCCGCTTTGGCACCGCTCGGGACAGGGCGGCGAACGCGCCGGCGCTCATCGCCATATTGAGCGACGCCTTCGCATCCGACACGTTCGCCAATTGGGCCGCCAAGCTCGATGCGCACGGCATGTGGTGGGCCCCGGTCCAAGGTCCCATGGACATCCCCGACGATCCGCAGGCCGTGGCGGCGGGAGCCTTCGTCGAGGCTCCGGTGACCGAAGGCACCGCCACGATGGTGGCGACGCCCTGTGACTTCTCAGCCACGCCGTGGTCGGTGTCCCGACGGGCCCCCGAAGTCGGGGAGCACACCGAGGAACTCCTGCTCGAACGTGGCATGAGCTGGGAGCGGATCAGCGAGCTCCGCGACGCCGGAGCCCTGGGATAGGAGAGAGCCACTGGGGGTACGCTGCACGTTCGTTGCTCGTGGTGCTGCGTTGCAAGGGGGTGGCCTGATCGTGAACACGACGGTGCTGAGTCTGGAACCGATGACGCCCGTGGTCGGAGCCATTGCCGGCGACATCGATCTCCGGGTCCCTCTGGATCCCGACACGGTGGAGACGATCAGGCATGGCGTGCTCCAACACGGCGTTGTCTTCTTCCGCGACCAAGATCTCACGCACGCGCAGATGTTGGCGTTCATGTCCAACTTCGGCACGCCGTGTGTCGACCCGTTCGCCGCCGTGGAGCAGCCGGTACCGCCCGAGTTCACGATTGTGGACATGCAGACGTTGCCGTACAAGAGGGCGACATCGTTATGGCACTACGACTCGTCCGTGGCAGCGGAGCCGGGGAGCATCATTTCCTTGCGTGCGGTCGAGGTGCCTGCGGTCGGCGGCGATACCTGCTGGTCCAGCATGTATGCCGCATATGACGCATTGTCAGAGCCCTTGCGGAACATGCTCGACGGGCTGCGTGCTGCTCACTCGGGGGTCAAGACCCTGTCGCTCATGAAGGGTGCGAACTACGGCAGCATGCGCGAAGACATGGTGAACGTGCACCCCGTGATCCGCGTGCATCCCGAAACCGGACGAAAGGCGCTGTTCGTCAACGAGCTGTGGACCGAGGGCATCGTCGATCTCGAGCCGAAGGAGAGTGAATCTCTCCTCGCGTTTCTCTACGAGCATGTGAAATCGCCAGCCTTCATGATCAGATGGCACTGGAAGCCGAATGATCTCGCCCTCTTCGACAACCGTGCCTTCCAGCACTATGCGGTGAACGATTACGACACCCACCGGCTGATGCAGAAGTCGATCCTCGCGGGTGATCGGCCTTACGGCCCGAGCTGAACCCGGCCCGAGGCCGGGGGCCCGCCGCCCATCGCCACGCCGCCCGCCGCCACGAGGCCCGCGCCGGCCCCGCAGGCCCGCCCCGCCATCCCGCCCGCCGCCGCCTCGGCACTGCAGGCCCGCCCCGCCCCGCCCCGCAGGCCGGCCTCAGCCGAAACCGCTGTCCACCACGTCGTGGCGCTCGCTCCAGAGGAAGCGGATCTGGCGGTCGAGAATGCGCCAGGTGCCGGCGCGCCGTTGGTAGCAGTCCACGTAGCGGATGACCACGACGAGCGCCGTCGGAGCGTCGGTGTCGATGCTGAGGTGGCGGGCGGTACAGAGGAGCGAGCCGGTGGCGTTCTCCCCGTCGACGTCGACGAGGTGATTCGTCATCTGGTGCGCCGTGCGCCGGAACATCTCCCGCATCCGGCGCGGGACGAATGCGAGCTGCTCGTGACCGACAGCGTCAGCAAAGGGCTCCTCGGCCTCCGGGTGGTAGGTGCGGAGGCGGGCATCGGGGTGAAAGACGTCGAGGAAGCCCTCGACGTGGCAGGCGTCGACTGCGGCTGCGTAACGGTAGGCCAAGCGGTTGAGCTCGAGGACGTCCGCATCGCTCACGGCCCAAGCCTCGCGCGAGCGCTCGGACGAGCGCCGGATCAGTCCCCGGTGCAGGCACGCTGCACACGATCGTCTCGAAGGACGGCCCCACCTGCCCTTCCTGCACGGTGTGGGCTGCTCGGGAGGGTTTTGGAGGATGTCGACGGCTTGGCGCCTCACCGCAGCTGACCGGGTCGACAACCCGGGAGCAGGGGGCTGCCCCCACACGACCGTGTTCTCGAGGGATTCGCCGGTCGGGCCCTCGTCTTCGGGCCCTCGCATTCGTGGCTGGTCGATGCGACGGTATAGCGTACGACTCGTCGATCGGGGGCCCTCGACCTGGGACGCCCGTGCACAAGGTGATCGACCAGGTCGCAGAGGAGAGGGACACGTCAATGCCTGACTACGAATTCGTGCAGTACGAGGAGCTCGACGAGGGCAAGATCGTCCGGATCCTGCTCAACCGGCCCGACAGCCGGAATGCCCAGAACCGGGGCCTCCTGGTCGAGCTCGACGACGCATTCCGCACGGCGGAGAAGGACGACAACGTGCGGGTGGTCATCCTCGGGGGAGTGGGCCCGCTCTTCTCGTCCGGCCACGACATGGGCTCGGCCCAGGCCATCGAGGAGCGCACGAGCCACCCCACCAGCAAGATCGACGGCGCCACCCGGCAGGGTGCGGAGAACCGGATGCTGCAGGAGTGGCACTACTACTTCCAGAACACGCTGCGCTGGAGGAACCTCCGCAAGATCACCATCGCCCAGGTGCAGGGGACGGTGTTCGCCGCCGGCCTCATGCTCATGTGGGCGTGTGACCTGATCGTCGCCGCGGAGAATGCGTACTTCGCCGACGTGGTCGGCACCCGGCTCGGCATGTGCGGGATCGAGTACTTCGGTCACCCGTGGGAGTTCGGTCCCCGCCGGGCCAAGGAGCTCATGCTCACCGGCGACGCCGTCGACGTCCAGGAAGCCCACCGCCTCGGCATGGTCTCGAAGATCTTCCCGACCGACGAGCTGTCCGAGCAGACGCTGGCCTACGCCCGCCGCATCGCCGAGCTGCCCACGATGGCCGCCCTGCTGATCAAGGAGTCGGTGAACCAGACGGTCGACAACATGGGCTTCTACAACTCGCTGCAGGCCTGCTTCACCCTGCACCAGTTGAACCACGCCCACTGGGCCGAGGTCCACGAGAACAAGTACCCCGTGGCGCGTGCCCGAGGACGGCGTCGCCGACTGGAGGAAGCCCCCGCCGGTGCTCGTCTCCGTGCCTGACGCGGTCGAGGGACCTTCGACGAAGCGGTAGGCATGTACATCGCATCGTTCGCCGAGACGGCGCCCGACCGGGCCGCCGTCGTCATGGGCGAGTCCGGGCGGCGGATCACCTACAAGGAGCTCGACGAGGGCTCGATCCGCTTCGCCCGCGTGCTCTACGACCTCGGTCTGCGCCGAGGCGACCACTACGCGGTCCTGCTCGAGAACCATCCGTCCTATTTCGAGATCGTCTGGGCCGGGATGCGTTCGGGTCTCTACATCACCGCGGTGAACTCGCATCTGACCGCGGCCGAAGCCGGCTACATCGTGGCGGACTGCGGGGCCAAGGTCCTGGTGACGAGCGCCGCGTTGCGCGAGGTGGCCGACGCCCTCGTGGAGTACACGCCCGCGGTCGAGCACCGCTTCATGGTGGATGGGACCACCGCGTTCCACCAGTCCTACGAAGACGCCGTGGCCGGGCAATCGACCGAACCACTCGAGGAACCAGTCGCGCGGGATGGTGATGCTCTACAGCTCGGGCACGACGGGCCGTCCGAAGGGGATCAAGTTCCCGCTCCCTGCAGCGGACTCGCCTCTCGGCGAGTGGGAGATCGGCGAGAGCAGCCGGGTCAGCTACGGGTTCGGTGAGGGGATGGTCTTCCTCAGCCCGGCACCGCTCTACCACTCCGCACCCTTGCGGGTGGCCATGGCGGTGCAGAGCGTCGGGGGCACGGTGGTGGTCATGGAGCGATTCGATCCCGAGCAGGCTCTGGTGCTGATCGAGCGCGAACGCGTGACCCACAGCCAATGGGTGCCGACCATGTTCATCCGCATGCTCAAGCTCCCCGAGGAGGTGCGGAATCGCTACGACCTCTCGAGCCACCTCAGGGTCACCCACGCCGCCGCTCCCTGCCCGGTCCACGTCAAGGAACAGATGATCGAGTGGTGGGGCCCGATCATCGACGAGTACTACGCCGGCACCGAGAACATCGGCAGCACCTCCATCAATTCGGTCGATTGGTTGGCCCACAAGGGCTCCGTCGGGCGGGCCGCCAACAACGCGGTCATCCACATCTGCGGCGACGACGGCGAGGAGGTGCCGATCGGGGAGACCGGGGCGGTCTACTTCGAGACCCAGGCGGCGGAGTTCGAGTACCACGGGGACACGACCAAGACGAACTCGGTCCAGCATCCTGCGCACCCGACGTGGCGCTCCCTGGGGGACATCGGACGGGTCGACGAGGACGGATTCCTCTATCTCACCGACCGTCGCGCCTTCATGATCGTCTCCGGCGGGGTGAACATCTATCCCCAGGAGATCGAAGACGTGCTGTTGGCCCATCCGCACGTCCTCGACGCAGCGGTCTTCGGGGTGCCCAATGCCGACATGGGCGAAGAGGTCAAGGCGGTGGTCCAGCCGATCGCCGGGGTCGTGGCTGGTGACGACCTTGCCGCCGAACTGCTCACGTGGTGCGAGGGCCGGCTCGCCCGCTACAAGTGGCCCCGGAGCATCGACTTCGACGCGCAGCTCCCACGCCTCGACAACGGGAAGCTCTACAAGACGGCGCTGCGCGACCGCTACTGGGAAGGGCGGGACTCCCGGGTCCTCTGAGCGGCCTCGCGATCTGCTCATCCTCGGGGTCTAGCTTTCCGCCCGGGTCTGGTCCTCCAGGCCGGTCTGCTCGTCCAGGCCGGTCTGCAGCTACCGGCTGCGATGGACGGGCACGTTGGAGTACCCGGCCACGTTGGACATCTTCACGCGGGCCAGGCCGGCCTCGTCGACCTCGTACTTCGGCCAGCGCTTGGCCAGCTCTTCGACAGCGATCCGGCTCTCCATGCGGGCCAGGGCTGCCCCCAGGCAGCTGTGGATGCCGTAGCCCAGGCCCAGGGCCAGGGTCGGTGTCCGGTCGATGTTGAAGACGTCGGGTTCGTCGTAGAAACGCTCGTCCCGGGTGGCCGATCCCGTGATCAGGATCGTCGGGAAACCGGCAGGCACCGTCACGCCGCTCCACGTCGACTCGCGCACCGAGAAACGGCCCTGGTACTGCGACGGCGGGTAGTAGCGCAGGATCTCCTCGACGGCCGGGGCCACTTTCCCCGGGTCATCGATGAGCTTCTTGTACTCCCCGGGGTTCTTGTAGAAGAGGTAGACCGCGTTGCCCACCAGCTTGGTCACGGTCTCGGCGCCGGCGCCCCCCAGGAGGCTGGCGAATCCTGCGATCTCCTGGTCGTCGAGTCGGGTCATCTCGCCGTCGCCACGATCGACTTCGACCTGCGTCAGCCGGGTCATCATGTCGTCGGTGGGGTTCTTGCGCTTCTCCGCCACCAGCCCCATCCAGTAGATTCCGCTCTCCATCTGGGCTTGTATCCCCTCCGGCGTGGGATCCATCTGACCCGGCTCCCGGCTGAGGCCGACATCGAGCCAGTGCCTGATCTGCTGGCGCTCGCTCTCGGGGACCCCGAGCATGCGCGAGATGACCTCAACCGGGAAGGGGGCGCTGAAGTCGGCGACCGCGTCGAAGGAGTCGGCGTCGTCGAACTGGCCCAGGAACGAGACGATGACCTCGCGCACCATCGGCTCCAGCGCGGTGACGGCCTTGGGGGTGAACACGCGGGACACGAGGGCACGGAAGCGGTCGTGCTCGGGGGGGTCCATCATGATGATGGAGCGGTACATCCGGATGACCGACTCGTCGGTGTTGAGCGTCGACAGGTCGACGCCGTGGGCCGAGGAGAAGGTCTGCCAGTCCTTGTGCGCCGCGCAGACGTCGTCGTAGCGGAACAGCGCCCAGAATCCGTACTTCTCGTTGAAGTAGACCGGCACGTGGTCGCGCATGCGGCGGTAGAGGTCGTACGGACCGTTGAAGTACTCGTCGGAGAACGGATCGAATTCGAGTGGCGTCTCGCTCAGTGCGGTGTCAGTCATTGGGATTCCCCCGTTGTGCGCTCGTGTCCGGGGCTCTTCGCCCTTGTCGCGATCGTATCGGCCGCCGGAGGTCTGGTCGGTGCTGCCGGTCGTCGTGGGGCTTGTGGGGCTCGTGGGGCGGTTCAGCCGACGGCGTCGGTCGGGTCGGGCATGACGTGGACCTCTTCGACCCGGGCGCCACTGGCCAGCACCCGGATGATCTGGTCCGCCATGTCCTCGGTGGCCATGGCCAGTCCGGCTGCGTAGCCCTCGACGGACCAGCGTCCGAACATGGCGACGGCCACCTCCTGATCCCACTCGTTGGCGAACTCGCTCACCGTCGGGCCCACGACGAAATTGGTCACACGGAGCCACGGGTACTCATTGCGCAGGCCACGGGCATATTCGTGCAGGGCGGCCTTCGACGTGGCGTAGGCCACCAGGCCCGGGTACGGCCGGCCCACCGACGAGGAGCCCAGCAGGAGCAGGCGACCCGATGACGCCTCGAGGTGCGGCAGCGCGGCCCGGCTGACCATGGCCGCACCGATGACGTTGGTCTCCATGCAGCTCACGCCAGACGGCGCCGTCGGCGTCCTCCAGCCTGAAGAGCGGGGACCTTCCGGTGGCGTAGACCACCGCATCGAGCCCGCCGAACGTGCGTACGGTCTCGGTGACCGCGCCGGCACACTGCTCGTCGTTCCGCACGTCGAGGGGAAAGGCGAACGACCTTCCGCCTGCGGCCTGCACGGCCTCATCGAGCCGGTCGACGCGCCGCGCGGCGAAGGCCACGGAGGCTCCGGCCTGGGCCGCCTGGATCCCCACCGCACGGCCTATGCCAGAGGATGCCCCAACCACCAGGATTCGATGCCCGTCCAGGACCTTCATCGTCGCCGACTCCGTCACGAGCCTGGGCCCGTCATGTGTTGCCCGTCATTTGTCGGCCAACGCAGTGACCATCGCCTCGAGCTGCTCGATGTAATGGTCCCGCGAGTGGTGGATCAGGCGCAGTTGGATGGTGGTTGCGCCGGCCTCCACCAGGCGGCCGATGATGTGGCGTGCTCCGTCGGGATCGACCATCGGGTCGGCCGGGCGATTGTTCGTCAACACGAAATCGAGCGGGATGGGTCCGTTCCGCCCACGCGGGGGTTTCCCGGGCCTTGGCGATGAACGCCCCCATGTCGTCTGCTCCCAGCCCGAACGGCAGCCAGCCGTCACCGAGCTCGACGGCACGGCGCAGCGACCGCCTCGTGCGGCCCCCGATCCACAGCGGCACACGTTCCTGGCGTGCACAGGGATCGACCACCACGTCGGAATACGAGTAATACGGGCCGTCGTACTCCGGACGCAGTGTGGAGAGCGAGGCCCGGAGTGCCCGGAGCGAATCGTCACCGCGTGCCCCGCGGTCCTCGAACGGGACGCCGAGCAGATCGAACTCCTCCTTCAGCGAGCCCACTCCGAGCCCGAGGATCACCCGTCCGCCGGTCACCTGGTCCAAGGTGCCGTAGCGCTTGGCGATCTCGAGGGGATGGTGGTAGCCGAGCACGAGGACGTTGGTCACGAACCGGATCCGGGTCGTCACGGCGCCGAGATAGCCGAAGGTCGCCAACGGATCCCAGTAGCGGCTGCCCCGCACGGCGCCCACGTCGGTCGGGATGATCACGTGCTCGCTGCAGCTGACATGGGAGTAACCGAGCCGGTCAGCCGCTTTGGCCACCTCCGCCACGTCCTCGATCGTCCCGTTGACCTCCCAGCCGGCGTGGTTGTCGGGGAGCATCGTGAGCACCGGTGTCGTGATGCCTATCCGTAGCGGCTTGCCCTCGAACGAGACCGTCGCTGTCCCCACCGTGCCACCGTCCGCTGCTGCCACCGTGCCTCCCCCTCTTCTCGAGCTGACTGTCGAACCGGGCCGAAGCTAGCACCGCCCCCGCCGGCCACCCCGGCTTCGACCCTCGCGGGGGACCACCGGTAGTGTGTGCAACCCGATGAAGCTCCGTCCCACGTACCAGGCCCCGGATGCCAGGCGTTATCGCGCCTCCGGCGGATCCTGGGACATTCCCGTCCTCGACAACGTCATGAGCCAGCGGTCTCCCGAGGCGGGTGCCGTGCTGGTCGATGGCGACCGGCGCTTCAGCGGGCGAGAGCTCGAGGAGATGGTCGCCGGCCTGGCCGGCGGACTGCGCTCCATGGGGATCAAGCGGGGCGACGTGGTGTCGTGGCAGATGCCGAACTGGTGGGAGGCGCTCGTCCTCTACCGGGCCTGCTGGCGTTGCGGAGCTCTGGCTGCTCCGTTGCACCACCAATTCGGCGCAGCCGAAGTCGAGTACATGGTCGATCTCCTCGAGCCGAAGGTGACGTTCTCCTCGCCGACGCTGCCCCTGATCGAGCACGAAGGCACCATGGGGTTGCGCACCGAGGACCTCAGGTTCGAAGAGCTCTTGGCCGGCACGCCCGTGCGGAGCAGTCCCAACCGGCCTTCCGACCTGGCGGTCGTCCTTTTCACCTCCGGCTCGACGGGTCGCCCGAAAGCCGTGCTGCACACCCATCGGGGACTGGCCTACAAGTCCCGCGTGATGATGGGCGTGCACGGCTTGTCGGAACCCGACGCGGTGCTCATGCCCGCGCCGATGGCGCACGTCTCGGGTCTGCTCAACGCCGTCCTGCTTCCGGGTGCGGCGGCCATGCGGACCGTGCTCATGGAGCGCTGGGACGTGCAGCGGGGCCTCCGCCTGATTGAGCAAGAGGGGATCAGCTACATGATCGGCCCTCCGACGATCTTCACCGCCATGATGGAGGACTCCGCCTTTGTCCCATCCAAGGTGGCCAGCATGCGCGTGATCTCGAGCGGGATGATGGGGGTGACGCCCGCGTTCATCGAGGCGGCGCATGCCGGATTCGGGGCCATCGCCAAGCGCAGTTATGGCTCGACCGAAGCGCCGACCGTGTCGACCTGTACCAACGCAGACCCCGGAGAGCGTTGCCGTGAAACGGACGGCCGGGCAGTGGGCGACGCGGTCATCCGGATCGCCGATCCCACCACGGGGCGCTGGCGTCCGGCGGGACATGAGGGTGAGGTGTGGATTCGAGGGCCCGAGCTGTTCGCCGGGTATTCCGATCCGGACGAGACCGCGGCATCGATGCACCGAGGCTGGTTCCGCAGCGGCGACCTGGGCGTGATGGACGACCAGGGGTGGCTGGTCATCACCGGGCGCATCAAGGAGCTGATCATCCGTGGCGGGGAGAACATCTCCTCGTCGGAGGTGGAACGGGCCCTGGAGCTCCATCCAGGCATCAGGCAGGCGGTCGTGGTGGGGCGTCCCGATGATCGGCTGGGTGAGCGCGTCGTGGCCTTCATCGTGGGGTCGGCCGAGATCGATACGACCGAGTGCAAGCGCTGGTTCACCGAGCATGGCGTGGCCCGGTTCAAGACACCTGAAGTCGTGGTGCATATCGAGGAGGTCCCGCTCCTGGCGGCGGGGAAACCGGACCGGACGGCGCTCAAGGCCCGGGCCGCGGCGATGAGCGTGGCAATCTGATGCCGATGTCTGCGTACCGACGCCGGTCAGGCGAGACGGCCCGGAGTCTCCGGAGCGGCCGAGGAGAACAGAGCGGCCGAGGCGGCCGGAGCAATTGCTCCCAGGCTGGAAGGATGGGTCCGTGGATCTCGCACTGACCCCTGCAGAGGAGGCCTTCCGCGACGAGGTGCGGCACTGGCTCGAAGCCAACGTCGAGCTTCCTCCGGCCTTCCGGACGCTCGAGGAGGAATTCGAGTGGGGTCGCAAATGGCAGGCTCGTCTGGCGGCTGACCGCTGGGTCGGCATCCATTGGCCCGAGGTCTATGGCGGTCGTGGGGCGACGCCGGTGCAGGTGGCCATCTTCAACATGGAATACGCGCGTTCCAGAGCCCCCCAACCCGTGAATCGAAACGGGATCAACCACTGTGGGCCGACGATCCTGGCCCATGGGACAGACGAGCAGAAGGCGCGCTGGATCCCCCGCATCCTGAGCGCGGAGGAGATCTGGTGCCAACTCTTCAGCGAACCCGGGTCCGGATCTGATCTGGCGTCCCTCACGACCAGGGGTATCGCGACCGAGGGCGGCTGGGTGCTCGAGGGCCAGAAGGTCTGGACCAGCTACGCCCAGTTCTCCCGTTGGGGGATCGCCCTGGTCCGGACCGATCCGGATGCCCCGAAGCACAAGGGCATCTCCTATCTCGTCGTCGACATGACGTCACCGGGGATCGACATCCGCCCCCTGGTGACGATCACCGGGGAGGCGGAGTTCAACGAGGTGTACTTCGACGAGGTCTTCGTCCCGTCAGACTGCCTCGTCGGGGGCTTGAACCAGGGCTGGGCAGTGGCCAACACCACCTTGGCCCATGAGCGTGGAACGACCTTTCCGTTCAAGGAGCAGGTCGTCCATGAGGTGTATCTCAACGAGCTCTATGCCCTCGCGGCCGAACTCGGCACGCTCGACGACACCGAGGTCTCGGATGCCTTGGCCGAAGCAGCCGTCAAGCTGCGCGTGTTGCGCCAGCACAACTGGCGCACCTTGACGCGGCTGACCCATGGCGAGGAGCCGGGACCGGAGTCCAGCGTCGTCAAGCTGACGTGGGCCGACATGACGCAGACGCTGTCCGAGGCCGCCCTTCTGGTGCTCGATGCCAGCGCCCCGTTGTGGGGTGACGCTGAGGGTAATCCGATGGCGGGGAAGTGGCAACGCCAATGGCTGTGGTCCAAGGCGGCCACCATCGCGGGCGGTACATCCGAAATCCAGCGCACGATCATCGGAGACCGGATCCTCGGCCTGCCTCGCTGATCCCCGACCGACGCTTCCGCCGCCGTCCGTTCTTTGCTGCCGCTGCCGCTGCCGCTGCCCGCTGCTGTCGTGCTCCGCTGCTGACCCCGCAGCGCTGCCGAGCTACCCCGCTGATCGTTCTTCGTTGCCGCACCGCTCCATGCCGGTGGGGTCGTCTCGACAACGGCTGATAAAACATGCAACAAATGGTTGCATATCTCTCCCGGAACGTGCTACCTTAGGTTGCACGTTGAGACCGTCGAGACCGTCGAGACCATCAAGGTCATCGAGAGGGAGGAGAGGAACGCATGTACGACATAGGGCATCGAGTGGGGATGAACGCCCCCCTGAGCGAGGTGTACGACGCGCTCGCAACCCGTGAGGGCGTCGCCCGTTGGTGGACGCGTGACGTGGAAGGCGAGTCCAAGCCCGGGAGCAGACTCGCCTTCGGTTTCGGCCATCCGGAGCCGTGGGTAGCGATGGAAGTAGTCGAGCTCGTCCCCCTGACCAGGGTGCAGTGGCTGTGCGTCGAGGGTCCCGATGAGTGGAAGGGTACGACGATCACTTTCGAGCTCAAGGCGACCGGCGATGAGACCATCCTGTTGTTCACGCACGCCGGCTGGCGTGAACCGGTCGAGTTCATGCAGCACTGCAGCACCAAGTGGGGCTACTTCCTGCTTGGCCTCAAAGCCGGCTTCGAGGACGGCAAGGCCACCCCCTGGCCGAACGACATGCCCGTCAGCAGCTGGGGCTGACGACGATGGCTGACTTCAAGATCGAGCGTGACGTCGTGATCGAAGCACCGGTCGAGGTCGTGTGGCGGACCGTCACCGAGCCCGACCAGATCGCCCAATGGTTTGCGAACCGGGTTGAGCTCAATGCCACCCCGGGTGGGGCGGGTGCTCTTCGTGTTCGAGGACAAGGACGGCAACGCCGTCCACACCGCCCCACTTGTCGTGGAGACCGTCGAGCCACCGACCCGGTTCTCGTTTCGTTGGTGCCACCCCGACGGCGCCGACCCGGTGTCCGGAAATTCGATGCTCGTCGAGTTCACACTCGTCGGCGAGGGGCGCGAGCGGACCCGCCTCCGGGTAGCCGAGAGCGGCCTCGACGTCATCGCATGGCCCGACGACGACAAGGTGCGCTACGCAGAGGAGCACCGCGACGGTTGGTCCAATTTCACGGATCGCCTGGTGGACCTGCTCGCCGAAGGCCCCCAGGGCCGACAGCCACAAGAGTCGTAGAGGATCAGGGGATCAGGGGATCCGGGGAGATGGGGACAGCGGAGGACGACGAGCTGTGGTCGGCCATCGCCGACCCCTCTCGCCGTCGCGTCCTCGACCTCTTGGTTCGCAACGGTGAGGTGACCGCGAGCTGGCTGTCCGGACAGGTCCCGTTCTCCCGTCAGGCGGTGTCCAAACACCTCGCCGTTCTCGAACAAGCCGGCCTGACCAGCCGCCGTAAACAGGGGCGGGAGGTTCTGTATCGGGTCGACGCCAACCGGCTCGATGACGCTGCGCAGGCCATGGCAGAGGTCGCCCGGCAATGGGATCGCCGACTTGACGCAATCAAGCGCCTCGCCGAGGCCGAGCACGCCCGGACCAAGAGCGGCCCCTGAGAGGGCGCTCCTATCAACGCAATCCAGCCCGGGGCTGTGCAGACCGGAGCTCTCTGCACATCAGGGCTCTGGAGATCAGGGCTCTGCACATCAGGGCTCTGCGGATCGAGCTGCCTCGAGAACGGCGAGTATCTCGTCCCCCCAGCGTTCGAGACGGATCTGCCCGATGCCGCGGCACTTCGCCAGTTCGGCCAACGTCGACGGATCGCGTGCGGCGATGCCGACGAGCTCGGCGTCCTTCAGGATGACGTAGGCCGGCACCGCATCGTGACTCGCCATCTCCGATCTCCAGGTGCGCAGGGCTTTCTCGGCCTCGCTGCCGGCAGTCGTTCCCTGGCCCGGACCGACCAACGTGACGCTGTGACCATCGATCCGAACGTCTGATCCGAACGACACCCGGAGCCGGACAGCTCCCATCGAGAGGATCGCCGCTTCCTCGGTCAGTTCGACGACGGCGCCGACACTGCCCCTGTCCTCAACGAGGAGCCCGATGGTCGCTTCCACGCGCGGCAGCTGCACGTCGGCGAACACCGCCGGGATTCTGGCCTTCGCCGGTCGTCCGTTCGCCCCCCCCTTGTGCCGCCTGTCGGTGCGGGAGCCGCCAGCACGCCCCTCGCCGCCGCCATGGGTCACGGTGCCGGAACGGGAGGGGGCAGCGGGCGCGGGCCGTACCCGGGAGCCGTCGAGCTCAGCCAGGAACATGGAGGGCGCATCGGTGTTCGGCCAGCGCGACCACCTGGGACCGGGCCCGCGTGAGGGCCACGTGGAAGACGCGTCGTTCACCCTCTTCGTCGTTGCCGAGCCGGTGTGGGAAGAGGCCTCTCGACACATCGAAGATGAGAACGTGGTCCCACTCACGGCCCTTGATGCGATGGATCGTGGAGAGCAGGACCAGAGGACCGTCGACCGGCGTTCGGGTCAATACCTCGCGCAGCCAGTGTTCGAAGGTCGCGACCTCGGGATGGAGGCCGGCCACCGACTCCAGCGCGGCCAGGTCGTCGGTATGGGTGGAGCGGTCTGCCTCACTGCGGGAGGAATCGAGGACGTCCATGGTGTCGCCGAGCCCGACGTCGATCCGGATGGCCTTGAGCGCCGCAGCGGAGGAGGTGCGGCAGTGTCGTACCACCGTGTCGAGGTCGCTGGCGTACGTGCCCGAGCTTGGGCACGTCGCGGCCCGAGAGCCGCCCGGCCAGTCGGCGGATGTCGGTGATCGACGTGGTGGGGCGACTGGTGAGCATGTCGACCACCTTGGGGGCGATGCCTCGAGAGGGACGACGGATCGTCTCGAGGATGTCCTCGCGACTGATGTTGTCCGGATCGGACCCGATGCGCAGATAGGCGAACGCCGTGCGGATGCCGGTGCGCTGGAGCACGGCGGTGGAAAGGGGAGTGGTGCACGGCACGCCGGCCTCCATGCAGGCCACCTGGACGGGCAGGAGGGCGGAGTTGACCCGGGCCAGGACCGCGATGTCGCCGGGATCAACCCCGCCGTGCCGCCAGGATGAGATGGTCTCGACGGCGAGGCCGGCCATCGCGTCGGCCGGCGCGTCGAGCACGACCACGGGTCCGCCCGCGGCCAACGGGCCGCCGAAGGTAGTGGGCGCGTCGCATACGACCGTGTGGCGCATGGATCTCCTTGTCGATGCGGCGTTCGTTGTACGAGAGCACGTGTCGGGCCGCATCGACGATGGCGGGGGGGCATCGGTAGTTGACCGTCAACGGGTGTGTGGCGGCACCCGGGAAGTAGCGGGAGAAGTTGATGAGGAACTCGGGTGTCGCACCCGCGTAGCCGTAAATCACCTGGTCGTCGTCCCCGACGCCGAAGCAGTCGTACGTCGGGGCCGCCAACAGACGGATCAGCAAGAGGTGGGCCGGGTTGAGGTCCTGGAACTCGTCGACGAGGAGGTAGCGGCACGTTGTCTGCGCCGCAGCCCGCGCCTCGGGATCGGTCAGCAGGATCTCGAGGGCCCGATAGATCTGCTCGTCGAAGTCGACGGCGCCGAGCGTCGGCCAGGGCGGCCCGGTACGGTGCGAATCCCTCGGCGATGCCCGCCGCGTCGGGCATGGCTTCCTCGACGAATTCCGGGGCCGTGAGGCCGAGCCGGATGGCGGAGAGGGCCTCGATGTACGGCGCCACCGTGTCCGTGTTGGACTTGTCGCCGGATCTCGATATGACGCTGCAAGAGGTCCCTGACCGCCGGCTCCTCCAGGACCCGCAGCCGCCCGGCCCGGCCGAACTCGTTGCAGATCCACAGCCCGAGGCTGTTCAGCGTGCGGATGTTGAGTGCCCGCGCACCATCGATATCGGCGCAGCGGAGGCGGAGTTCGGCTGCCGCCTTGTTGTTGTACGCCAGCGCCGTGACGGTGCCCGGATGGACGCCGCAGTCGCCGACGAGGTGACGCAGACGCTCGGTGAGCACCCGGGTCTTGCCCGAACCGGCCGGCGCGATGACCCGGGCCGGACCCGGAGCGGTGGCCCACGGCCGCCAGTTGGTCGGGAGCGAGGTCGGCGATGGACTGTGCATGGCCGACCGGGCGGAGCGGGCCCGTTTCGGCGTTCCAGCGATGCACCACACCGATCCCCGAGGCGACCCGGGGCGGTTGCGGCGGACCGCCGTCGATGAGCAGCGGCGTCCCGTCGGCGAGCAGGATGTCGCCGTCGTTCCGACAGCCACCCTCGCCGCCTTCGGCGAATCCGCCCTCTGTGACTCCATCATCGGCGAAGCGGCGGGCCGCCTTCCTGCCGTGCCACCAGATCGGGTCGCCGCCTCGGGCATCGTAATTGTTCGCCCAGACCAGGAACTGCAGGCGCTCGCGGCTGAACTCGAATGCCGGCACGTGCTCGTAGACCGGGCGGGTGCTGACCTCCTGCTCCCGAAGGGCAGCCGGATCGGCTCCCAACTCGATCACGACGGGTTGCCGGTTGGCCCAGTAGCCGTGGAGTTCCTCCACCACCGGGCCGAGGTCGACGAGGGAGGCATCGCTGATGACGAGGCGAGGGCAGGACGACCACGCTTCTGGCGGCTCGACGCCCGGAAGAACCACGACGCCGCGGCCAAGCTCGACCGGTGGCTGCGACGTCATAGGCCATGGTAACGAGCGGGTGTATCTCGCCCGATCGGTCGGACCTCCCGCTGCCTGTTCTTCGAGCGCGCCATTAGGCGACGGCCATGGAGCCCCACCTCTTGGCCCACTTCATCAGCTTGACCGTGATAATCAGTGCGACAGCCAGGGCAAACTGAGCCAGGCGATGGGCGTTGAAACGGTCGGTATTGCGCCGCATCTGACCGAAGTTGCTCAGCCATGAGTTGGTCCGCTCGACCGGCCAGCGCAGACCCATGGGCTGGTTCTTGGTGCCTGCGGTCGATCCGGGGCTGCGCTTCTTGGCGATGACCGAATCGTGGATCTGTCGTTCGAGCAAGCGAGTGCGGGTGAGGCCCGAGTCATAGCCCCGGTCGAGCCACAGGGTTCCGATGTCGCAGAGCAGTCCACGCTCGGCCACGTCGTCGAGAGTGGGGGCGAGCAGGATCGAGTCGTTGCGATTCGCTCCGTCGACGACCCAACCGATTGGCACCCCGTTCGTGTCGGTTGCCACCGACCACTTCCATCCGGTCTTGCCCCGGTCGGTCGGGTTGGGCCCGGTCCCTTCGCCGCCACAGGGCGCCTTGTGCAAAGAGCCGTCGACCGAGACGTCGGAGAGGTCGAGCCCGATCACCTTGTCGAAACCAGCGATGGCTTCTTCGACCAGTCGCTCGTAGGCACCGGCGGCCACCCACTGGTCGCGTCGGCGGCGCAGGGTCGTTTCGCTTCCTTTGCCGAGCCGTCCGGCCACGTCCCAACTGCACCCGGTGACCAGTCGAAAGAGGATGGCCTCGAAGCAGTCACGATCAGCGAGGCGGGGACGGTGACAGCCCAGAGGATGGTCAGTTTCACCGTGTTCGGGCAAATAGGCGGCGAATGACTGCCAGACGGCATCGACGACGACGGGTTCGAGTGCAAGCATGGTTCCTCCACTGGTTCGTTGGGTTGGGGCAACAGCCGGATCTTGTCCGGTCCAGCACAACAACCGGTGGACCTTTCTCCTGGTGAGAGGCGGTCCACCTCGCCGATGAGGTCGGAGGCGAAAATATCCTTCACTGGAGGTGGCGCCATGGCCAAGGTGAAGCGCAACGGACCGTGCCCGTGCGGAAGCGGCAACAAGGCCAAGCGTTGCTGTCACGGCCCCGTCGAGTACCTCGACGTGCGGATTATGCCGCTCGAGATCTACCGGGATTCGGTCTGCGAACTGGCCGACACCACGAGGGACGAGTTCGACGATCTCTTTTCTGAACTCGTCGACCTCCCCGAGCTCGACCTCTCCCTCCAGGTACCACTCCCGAAAATCTGGACCCCCGAGATCGACCGTGCCATTGGGGCCCTCCACGCCGACGACGCCGAAGCCTTCGACGCGGCGTTGCCCGACGTGGTGTCGAGGGTTGACACGATCAAGCAGCGACTCCTGCTTGCCCGTGCCGTCGTCATCCTCCGAGATGCCGCAAAGATCTCCAAGAAGCTCGCTGCACTTGCCATGATCGAACTCGACTGCGAAGACTCGGCCTTTTTTACCTCCTCGGTGGCTGAATCTCTGGCCGTATTGGCCGGTGACCAGCGCACGCCCTCCGGGTTACTGGTAGCCGCTCGCTGAGTTCAAGATGACAGGACATGCTTAAACGACACGCCTATTGGCCGCGCTCTTAGGAGCGGACTTCGACCTCACCGTCAGCCATCATCGGCTGCTTGAACCAACGGTCGGGCGTGTCCTCGATGAACGCCAACATGTTCGGCATGCCCATGAAGCCCGTCTCGATACGCGAGACGATGACGACCTCACCTGATTGGGTGCGCACGGCATCGCCGGCCCGGACTTCGTCGGCTTTCACTTTCTTCCAAGATTCCGACATCTTGACGCACTCTCCCTCGTTCGATTCGTGATGGGCTCTGCTTGTCGTGATGGGCTCTGCTTGGCTCTGCCGCCCGGGGTGAGCAAGCGTCATTTGCGGATGTCAGTCGGTCTCCGTTGACAAGCCTCGGTTGGGCAGGGCCTGAGTTATGGTCAGGCCGTTTGGGCAGGTGCTCAGTTGGGCAGGACTGATTCGAGCGCACCGACGAGCTCTTCTGCATCGGGCGTCACCGTGGGCCGAAAACGCCCGACGACTTCCCCTCCGGAGAGATCAGGAATTTTTCGAAGTTCCATTGGATGTCGCCTGCATCGCCGCTGGCGTCAGGCTTCGCCGTCAACTCGGTGAAGAGGGGGTGGCGCTTCTGGCCGTTGACGTCCACCTTCTCGGTGATGGGGAAGGTCACGCCGTAGTTCGACGAGCAGAAGGTTGAGATCTCCTCTGCCGTGCCGGGCTCCTGGCCACCGAACTGGTTGCAGGGCACGCCGAGCACCGTGAAGCCGCGGTCGGCATAGGTCTTCTGGAGCTCCTCGAGTCCCGTGTACTGCGGGGTCAGACCGCACTTCGACGCCACGTTCACGACGAGGACGGCCTTGCCCTTCAGCCCGTCCAGATCGAACGGCTTTCCATCGAGCGAGGCGATTGGGTGTGTGTAGATCGACATGGACAAAACCCTAGCGTGGCGATCAGGGTTTGCGCCGGGGCGCCGGCCCCGCCGCCTGTAGTCTGCGTGCAGCGAGCGAAGGAGGCGAGATGTCCGCCGGTCCTGAAACCTCTGGCTTCAATCACGTTGCGACGATGACGCACGACCTGGATCGCTACCTTGCCTTTTACCACGACATCTTCGGGGCAGAAGTCGTCTCTGTCATGGAAGCTCACGATGATCATCCCCGGATGGCGATCGTCAACATGGGTGGCGCTGGCGCGCTGAATGTATTCGAGGTTCCGGCCGAAGCAATTGTCGGCGATCGGGGAAGAATGGGTGCGCGAGGTCCAATCGACCACTATGCCTTGGCGGTGGACTCCGAGGAGCGCCTCGCGGAGATTCGGGACCGGTTGGTCGCTGTCGGGGCATCGCCGGGTGAGATCACACAGTTCGGGTCTTCAATGTTCTCGGTGTTCTTCAGAGACCCCGACGGGGCAGAACTCGAAGTCGCCTACCTCAAGCCTCTGTAGAGGCGACGCTGACACAACGGGGGTGAGTGGTCTTCGCGTCCATCCTGAATCCAAGCCTCAACAACGCCGAGAGGCCGGCCGATGACGGCCGGCCAAATTCATTGTGAGTGGCGGTGGTCTCCCGTCGCATCCAGGGTCACTGCGGGACTCCGCTCCGCTCCGTGTCCTCGTTCGGCCTCCGGCCGTCCCTGGACCCGACTGGCGTTCCCGAGTCAGGCGCAAGATGCCGATCGAAGACGTCCACACATGCTGTGAGTCCTTCAAGGAGTGAGGTCGGCTCTTGTCGGCCATCCTTCTCGCTTTGTGTGAGCTGCGGTCGCATCTTGGCCGAAGGGCCGCAGGACGGTCGGAGAGCGCAAGTGACGGCGAGAGGAGAATGCCCGACCCAATGCAATCGAACTACTGTCTGGCCCGCGGCGGTGTTCATCCTTCGCCGACGAGGGGAAGGTGGGACGATGGTCGACTACTCGGAGCTCCACGTCACTCGCACAACGACCGTGGCTGCGCCGGCAGACGTCGTTTACGACATCATCGCGGACGTCACACGTATCGGTGAGTTGAGCCCGATCTGCAAGGCCGCGTGGTGGGACGAGGGGGCGGAGCCTATGAAGGGCCATGCACCCCTAGAGGGTTCATGGTTCACCGGTCGCAATGAGATGCAGGGCCGCGACCCATGGGAGCGCCGTTGCGAGATCGTTCTCGCCGAGCAGGGGCGGGCGCTCGGTTGGATAGCGGGTGGACGCGACGAAGGCGTTGCCGAGTGGACCTACCGGTTTCGGCCCGTTGCCGACGGCACCGAAGTCGAGGAAACGTGGCGCATCATCCGCGATGACGAGCGCATCACAGGCCTTCCTGAGGAGCAATTGAAGGGACTGCTCTCGATGACTGAAACGGGTATCGAGACAACGCTCGCCAATTTGAAGAGGATCGCGGAGGCGTAACGCTGACTCTTCTGTGACCACCGCCCGCCGCCGCAGCGTCTAGTAGTCGGGTTCCGCACCCCCGCCACCGTGACCCCCGCACCACCGCGCAACGGTCGGGCAAGTCTGGGTTTTGTACGTTCTTTCTTTCTCTTTTGGTGGCTCTGAGCAGGGGTCATGTGTCACAACCCCCTGCTCTACTTGTGACATGGACGCAGTGGAGCAGCTCGAAGAGATCCTCGATGCCTTGGCGGGGGCTGATCCGTTCTCCTATGGCGACGCCGCCTCGGTCCTCGCCCTCGAAGGAGCCGCTCGCTCGCCTCAGCTGTGTCATGAGCCGGGCCGTGGCCAGTTTCGATGCGGGAGGGGAATGGGCGGCTGAGGGGGCCCAGAGCACGACGGCGTGGCTGTCCACGCGCTGTCACCTCCCCCTTGGTGAAGCCCGCAGCCAACTGCGCCGGGGCCGGGCCCTGCCCTCGCTGCCGCTGTGCGCCGAGGCCTTCAGTGCCGGGGCCATCGGGGTGGCCCACGTCGACCTGTTGGTCAAGGCGGCCCAGAGCACGCGCACGGGTCGCCCCCGACGCCTTCGCCCGCGACGAGGCGGTGCTCGTGGCCGCGGCCGGCGAGCTCAAGTTCGCCCCCTTCAGCGGGGTCGTGGCCTATTGGACCCAGTTGGCCGACCCCGACGGGGCCGAGGAGTGCGCCATGGAGAAGATGGCCCGGCGCGACGTCTACGTGAGCCAGAGCCTGGGCGGGACGTGGCTCGGCAAAATGACCTTCGACCCCATCGGCGGGGCCATCTACGACGCCGAGCTGCGGCGCCTCGAAGCCGAGATGTTCGAGGGCGACTGGGCCGAGGCCAAAGCACGTCTTGGGCGTGACCCGCACCTGGGCGAGCTGTCCCGCACCCCCGCCCAGCGCCGGGCCGATGCGGCCGTCGAGATGGCCGTGCGTTCCAAAGCCATGCCCGTCGGCGCCCGGCGCCCCGAACCCCTCTTCAGTGTCCTGGTCGACTACCCCACCTTGGCCGGGCGCATCTGCCAGCTGGCCCACGGGGCGATTCTCTCGCCGGGCTCGCTGGTGCCCTGGCTAAAAGAGGCCTCCTTCGAACGGATCGTCTTCGCCCCGCCCAAGCGCATCGAATGCTCGGTCACGGCCCGCTTTTTCACCGGGGCGACCCGACGGGCCATCGAGATCCGCGACCAGCACTGCACCCACCCCTACTGCGAGGCCCCCGCCGAGCGCTGCCAGATCGACCACATCATCCCCTACAGCCAAGGGGGCGAGACCACCCAGGAGAACGGGCGGGTCCACTGCGGCTTTCACAACCGGCGGCGCAACGGTGGACCGGACCCGGGGGATTAGACCGGTGGCGGATGGAGCGGCCAACATGACATGGAAGTCGACAGCGAGCCCGAAGACGAGAGGGGTCCGTAAGACGGCCTTGCCGTTGGTCGATTTCGACCTACCTGTTGTCTACTTGCGATGCCGCTTCGCCAACTGCTGGGACAGACCGGCGACGCCTCAATGCATCTGCTTACGGCTCTCCCTATCTCCGCTCACTGCCCATCGTTCGCATCTTCGCGAGCTCGCGATTTGTCTTCCGCGCGTCTTCGGGTTCCCTTGGTGCGCCGGCGCGTCTTGACCGAGGTGGGTCGATCACGAAGGTTGCGTCAATCCCCAGCTCTCGGCGACCAGTGTGAGAGAGCGAACGCGCGCCTCGTAGGAGTGCATGCGGGTCGAGATCATGATCTCGTCGGCTGACGTGCGCCGCTGCAACTCGACCAGACCTTCGAACACTTTCTCGGGCGGACCAATGAGGTGGCTCGACATCGCGTCTTGCACGATGGCCAATTCGGCGGGAGTGAAGGGATAGGCGTCGGCGTCTTCGGGCGATGGGAGGAGGCCCAATCGGCCTGTACGAAGGTGCAGGATGCTCAGCGCCGAAGATCCCGAAAGCCACGTGGCTTCCTCCTCCGTTGGCGCGCACAACACCGTTACCGCGACCATGGCGCGGGGTTCGCTGTGGAGGATCGACGGGCGGAAGTGGGACCGGTAGGTCTCGAGGGCCGCATCGAGGAGCTTGGGTGCGAAGTGGTAGGCGAAGGAGAACGGGAGGCCGAGCATCCCTGCCAGCTGTGCGCTGAACAGGGAGGAGCCGAGCAGCCATACCTCGGGGAGGTACCCGCTGCCCGGTACGGCCGATGGGACCGCCGGCGGTCCCTCGTTAGGCAGGAGGTACCTGATGAGTTCGACCACATCATCGGGAAATGTGTCGGCATTCATATCTTGGGCACGCCGCAGTGCACGGGCGGTGACCTGATCTGTACCGGGCGCTCGTCCCAACCCAAGGTCGATCCGGCCTGGATGCAGAGCTTCGAGCGTTCCGAACTGCTCCGCTACAACGAGAGGGGAGTGGTTGGGGAGCATGACGCCGCCCGAACCAACCCGCAACGTCGTGGTGGCACCGGCCAAGTGGGCGATGAGCACGGCTGGAGCGGAGCTGGCGACGGCTGGCATGCCGTGATGCTCGGCCACCCAGAGCCGTTTGTACCCGAGTTGTTCCACGACGGTTGCCATCTTGATGGTGTCCGTCAGGGCCTGCGCCGGGGTGGATCCCGAGGCCACAGTGGCGAGGTCGAGCACGGAGAGCGGGATCATGCTCTGTTCAACGCCGTCCCTGCCCTCTGACTTCCCTCACAGGCTCATTCTGGTTCGCCGGCGACACGGCTCGGCCGGCCGTTCTCGGCCGATCGGGGTGATCTGGGGCTCGGCCTGGGGCGATCGTCGGGTGGCCTCGGGCGATCTGGCAGCGGGATCTGGATCAGCTCGGGTCACTTTGGTAAGATATCTACGTGACTACGAGCAGATAGAGGAGATTCCCTCGGAGGACGAGTTCCGATCTGCCGTGGGCATGCTGAAACTGCTCGGGGATGAGACGCGGCTGCGGATCATCTGGGCCCTTCTCGACGGCGAGCATTCGGTCAATGAGCTGGCAGAGCTGGTCGGGGCGCATGCGGCCGGCGTGTCCCAGCATCTGGCCAAGCTGCGGCTGGCGCGCCTCGTCCGCACCCGTCGCGACGGCACCCGGATCTATCTACGTGGCCGATGATGTCCACGTGCGAAGGCTCGTCGAAGAGGTGCTCTCGCATGCCGACCATGTGACGCGGGCGGTTCCTCCACGGCGTGCACTCCGACGCGGCCAAATCGATCGGACGGTCACGTGCCCAGCAATCCTGAGCACGCGCACGGGGTGGAAGGCGTATCGAGCAATGGTGCCGAACGCCACGCCACGGTGCGGGTCACGACGACGGGGCAGGTCAGGACCACGGGCCATGGGCACGGCCATCAGCGCACACCGATGCCATCACTGCGGGTTCCGACCATAAGTACTTGACGATCACGCTCACTCTCCTCGCCGCCTTCATGGTGTTCGAGGTGGTGACGGCGGTCCTTTCTCATTCCTTGGCTCTGCTGGCCGATGCCGGGCACATGCTGGCCGACGTTGGTGCAATCGCCGGATCGTTGGTCGCGCTGCGCCTCGCCGCCCGGCCCGAAACGGGCTCCCACACGTTCGGCATGAAGAGGGCCGAGATCATTGCGGCCGTTGGCAACGGCCTCACGCTTGTCGTCGTGTCGGCGCTCATCACGATTGAAGCGATTGGGCGCCTGGTGCACCCGGCGACGGTTCACGGTTGGGTGTTGATCACGGTGGCGGCGATCGGTGTCGCAGTCAACCTGGTCGCTACCCTCACGATGTCCAAGGCAAATCGGCGTTCCCTCAATATGGAGGGCGCCTACCGCCATGTCCTCACGGACCTCTACGGGTTCATCGGGTACGGTCATTGCCGGCATCGTGATCGTCACGACCGGGTTCGATCGGGCCGACCCAATCGCGTCGCTGGTGGTTGTCGGCTTGATGCTCAAGGCTGCGATCGGGCTCCTGCGGCCGGGACTGCGCATCCTTCTGGAGGCCACGCCGGATGACATCGACCTCGAGGAAGTGCGACGACATCTCCTCGAACTCGACGAAGTGTCCTCCGTGCACGACCTGCATGTGTGGACACTGACCTCTTCGTTGCCCATCCTCACAGCGCATGTCGTGGTCAGTGACGACTGCATCAATGGGGGTGAGGTGGGCCGGGTTCTCGATCATTTGCAGAGCTGTCTGGCCGGCCACTTCGATGTGGAACATTCGACACTGCAACTAGAGGCGATCGGCCACATCGATCACGAGGTCGGCGGTCACGCGTAGCGGCGTTCGGAGCTACGAGGGCGGTTCGAGTGCGGCCACCAGCTCGACATGTTCGGTCATGGGGAAGATGTCGAAGGCCCGCAGGGACGTGAGCGTCCAATCAGCATCGAGCAGGACCCGGATGTCGCGGCTGAAGGATGAAGGGTCGCACGAGACGTAGACCAGGCGACGCAGCGTGGAAGCATGGCTGTGCAGAGCCGCCATGACCGGCTTTCCGGCGCCTTCTCGTGCCGGATCGAGCACCACGAGGTCCGGCTGGCCGATCCCTTTCTCGACCAGGTTGGTCGTGATGGAGGCCCTCTTGATCCGGAGCTGGGGAAGGTCCCTCCCGTTGTGCTCGGCATCGGCGCAAGCTCGACGATCACGCTCGACGGCAAGTACCGAACCAGTGCTCCCCACATCGTGGGCCATGAACACCGAGAAGAGCCCAGCGCCGGCGTAGAGGTCGACGACGGAATCGCCGCGCCCCGCACCGAGCATGGTGCGCACGGCTTCAGTGAGAGCCTCAGCGGCCGCGATGTGCACCTGCCAGAACACGCCGGCCGAGACGCGGAACGTGAAGTTGGCTACCTTCGTGTGGACGGCGCCCGAGCGCTGCTGGGCGCGCCCGTCTACCACCAGCCTCGCCTGGAGCTCCGGCAGCGGCGGCTTCGCGGTGCCCCTGCCGGTGCCCCTGCCCCCGCCGGTAGCACTGCCCCTGCCGGTAGCATGCCCCTGCCGGTGCCATTGCCCTTGCCCCTTCCCCTGCCGGTGGATGCGACGGCAACCAGCGATTCACCGGTGTCCGGCGCCACGATGACCTCGAGCTCGTCGAATCCCGGTCCAGTCGGCGTCGAAGGTCCCTGTCTGCATCACCTCATCACTCGCGATCGGGCAATGGTCGACCGTCTCGAGTTGGTGTGAACGGTGCCGCCGAAATCCCACGTGCCCGGACTGGTCGACTGCGAGGCGAACACGTGTGCGCCATGCCAACCCGCTTTCGTCGGACCTCACGGGTTCAACGACCATGTCACGCGTGACGCCGGCCACCCGAAGGAGTTGCTCAGCGATGCGCGATCCCTTTAACGCTCGTTGTGTACCCAGCTCGATGTGTTGGAAGTCGCATCCACCGCAGCGACCGGGACCAGCGAACGGACAGGGCGGCTGCACGCGATCTGGTGAGGCGCGGACGATTTCGACCGCATCTGCGCGCATGAAGGACGACGTCGTCGAGGTGACGCGTGCGACGACGCGTTCTCCGGGTAGTGAATGGCGAACGAAGACAACCCGACCATCGGGTGCGCGGCCAACGCATCCGCCACCGCCGGCGATGTCACCTACTTCGAGCTCGAGCAGCCCCCCGTTGTCGCTGGCTGTCACGTCCGCACACTAGGGGAGGGGGGCGACTTGGGAATTGCGGGTTGCAGCCAGGGACTGGCCAGGGACTGAATTGTGCGACGCACCGGGGCGGTTATCGTCGGGGGCACCATGTATTCCGACCTCTCCGAAAGCGTCACCATCGACTTTCGGATGACCCAGCTTTTTGCCCTGGTGTCCGAGGCGCTGGCCGGTGCCACCGACGCCTTGCTTGGCAACGATCGTGCCCGAGGATTGCGAGTCGTCGAGGGAGATCAGTCGGTCGACGAATTGACGGCTGAGGTCGAACTCATGGTGTGGAAGCAAATTGACGATGGGTCCGTGCCGGGTGCGACCCTGCGTCACCTGGTGGGGGTCCTGCTCATCGTGCCGGAGCTCGAGCGGTCGGGCGATCTGGCAGAGCACATCGCGCAGCGAGCCGTTACCAACCTCGGTTCGAAGATGAGCCCCTTGAGCCGAGGGATCATCCAACGGATGGCCGAGGTCGCTCTCGAGATGTGGCATGACGCCGCCGATGCCTACGGCGACCGCTCAGCGAAGGCCGACGACCTCTCGGAAGCGGACGAGGAGATCGACATCTTGCACGAGCGGCTCACGAGGGAGATCGCGGCCGAGACGATGCCCACGGCCATCGGTGCGCAGGTCACGCTCCTGGCCCGCTTCTACGAGCGGCTCGGCGATCATGCCGTCAACTTGGCCCGCCGTATCGAGATGTTGCACGGCCCGTCCGCCTGAGGTCACAGGTCCCTGGCGACAGAATGCGCAGTGCAAGAATCTGTGATGTGAGCGAACGTCACCGCGTCTCCTCGATCTCTCCCTTCGAGCCGACCATCGGCTTCAGCCGTGCCCTGCGAGCGGGGAATCGGGTATGGGTCTCGGGCACGGGGCCCGTTTGGGCCGACGGCACCTGTCCCGACGATCCTCGAGCGCAGACACAACGGTGCTTTGACATCATCGAAGCGGCGCTGGCCGAGGCGGGTGCAGATCTCCACGATGTCGTGCGCACCCGCATGTACCTCACCTCGGCTGACGACGCCGATGCGGTCTCGGGCGTGCACGGTGCCCTGTTCTCACAGATTCTTCCGGCAGCCACGATGATCGTCGTGGCGGGCCTGCTCGATCCGCGTTGGAGAATCGAGATCGAAGTCGACGCGCTCATTCGACAGGAGCCGAATCCCTCCGGCTGATGCCCGGGCTCAGATCTCGGTCCGCCGATCTGGTTGTCGCAGCCGCGGCGCTTAGCTCACGGCCTTCAGCGCTTCCAGCCTGATGTTCTCGCCTCGGGTGTCGCCCTCCACGCCGGACTCCATACGGTTCATGACGTACGACACGGCGAGCTCCGCGTCCTGGTCGATGACGATGATCGAACCGCCATATCCGCCCCAGCGACAACCTCGGGGTCCGAGAGGGATGTCCTCGTTGCTGAGTCCGTAGCCCATGCCGAAGCGATTGGGCGTACCCATGACGAGATCGATGCCGTTGGACTGCTCTTCGAAAATGGGGTCGGTACCCGCAGCGGAAAGGAGCCGAACGCCGCCTGATGCGCCCCGGCCTGCGATCACGGATTGAATGGCGGCGACGGAGCGAGCGTTGCCATGGCCGTTCGCTGCGGGTATCTCGGCCCGGCGCCACCAAGGTTGGATCGCCATGTTGGCGTCGAGGGGCGGGTTGATGAACGTCTTCGCTGCTATCTCGGGAACCTCGATTCCCTCCAGGTTGGGCGGCGGGGGAGGGATCACGTTGGAGACCCGGCCATCCTCGCTCTCGGGCAGCCCGATGAAGAAGTCGGCTTCTAACGGCTTGACCACCTCCTCGGCGAAGAAGGCCCCGATGGACTTGCCCGTGATGCGGCGGACCACCTCACCGATCAGGTACCCCTGCGTCAGTGCGTGGTAGCCCGACGCGGTGCCGGGCTCCCACCACGGTGTTTGTGCAGCCAAGGCCGATGTGCAGAACTCCCAGTCGGCCAGCCGCTCCGGTGCGATCGGCACGTCCCAGCCGGAGAGGCCGGCCGTGTGGCCCATGACGTGCCGCACCTCGACGCCCTCTTTGCCGCCCTGGGCGAACTCGGCCCAGTACGTCGCTACTGGCGTGTGGAAGTCGAGCTGACCCCTGTCCGCGAGCATGAGGGCACACAGGAATGTCATCGTCTTTGTGGTCGACCACACGTTGGTGATGGTGTCGCGCTCCCAGGGGGCGCTCTTGGCCTCATCGACGAAGCCTCCCCAAAGGTCGACTACGGGCTCGCCGTGCAGGTAGACGGCGACTGACGCCCCGACATCACCTCCCGAGTCGAGGCTGGAAGAAAGTGCCTTTCGAATCCCATCGAATCGTGCGTCACAGGTCCCCTGCACGTCAGCCATGTTGTGCCCCCTTCAGTGTGTGAATGCGTTGATCAGCACTGCAACCTATGCACACGCAGCGCCGTCTGCCACTGGGGTCTTCGCTGCGGCGCACTGGAAGCGGACTCCAGATGCTCGAGAGCGAGGAGGTCCAAGCGGTCTGGGCTGGCAGAAGGCAGCCTCCTCTCGCCCCTCGGCAGAACGCGGCCACCTCGCGCTCCTCCTGGTCCGCCTCCAAGGCCAATCTCCTGCAGCGTTGTGGAAAGACAGGCATTCGAGGTCTCCGGCGTCGGGGACCCGAGCGGGCGAAGGAGCGTGCCCCGTCGTGGCTCGACTTGGGCGTTTCCCGGTATGCCCTCTAATCTCACACGGGCGGGCCGGGTCCGTCTTTCGGAACCAGCATTCACACCGTCACCTAATCCCACCGTCACGCTTTCGACACCGTCTCGCATGTACGCCGTTGACCAGACATCACCTCGAGGGGGGCACGCACCATGCCGATTGCCATAACCGACGACCACCAGGAGCTTGCCTCCACCGTGCGTGGGGTTCTCACAGCGCACAAAGCGCTGTTGGCCGCCCGCGCCCTCCTCGAGTCCGAGGACGAGCCCCGTCCCTCCTACTGGCAGGAGATGGCGGATCTGGGCTGGCTCGGAATCCACCTGCCCGAGCAGCACGGGGGCTCAGGGGCCGGCCTCCCCGAACTGGTCGTGGTCCTCGACGAGCTCGGCCGACAGGTCGCGCCCGGCCCGTTCCTTCCGACGGTGCTGGCTTCGGCCGTCATCGATCAGTGCGGCACGGATGAGCAGAAGCAGCGCCTGCTCCCCGGTCTCGCGGACGGCACCACGACGGCTGCGCTCGGTTTGGCCGGGCCCGGACTCGTCCTGACCAACGGAAGCCTTTCGGGCGCGGCCGGGATCGTGCTGGGTGGGAGCGCGGCCGACCTGTTGCTGTTCCGGGTGGGCGACGATGTCGTGATCGTCCCTGCAACGTGCGCCCGGACTCACATTGGACAGAGCCGGCAACCTCGACCCCACCCGCCGTAGCGTGGCGGCAGCGGCCGACAAGGTGGCGGTGCGGACGGAGGACGTGATCGCCGGTGCAGCCCGACGAGCGCTCGCACTGGCCCGTACGCTCGGCGCGGCCGAAGCCGTCGGAGGCGCGGCGGCCTGTGTGGATGATGCCGTCGACTATGCAAAGCAGCGGGTGCAGTTCGGCCGCACTATCGGCACGTTCCAGGCCGTCAAGCACCACTGCGCCAACATGCTGGTAGCGGCGGAGCTGGCCACCGCCCTCGTGTGGGATGCCGCACGCGCCTCGGTTGCCGGGGGCGACGAGTTCTCCTTTGTCGCTGCCATGGCGGCCACACTGGCCTTCGAGCCGTTCGTCCAGAACGCGCAGATGAACATTCAGGTGCACGGGGGGATCGGGTTCACGTGGGAGCACGACGCCCATCTGTATCTTCGTCGGGCGCTCGTGCTCAACGCCGTCCTGGGCACACCGGCCGATGCCGAGGACGTGACCGCGCTGGCACTGAAGGGGACCACACGTGAGGTGACCCTGGACCTGCCGCCGAGTGCTGAGCAGTTGCGGGCCGAGCTGCGCCTCGAAGCAGAGCGGCTGGCCACCCTCAGCGGGGACGAGCAACGACGGGCCTTCATCGGCTCGGGCCTCATGGTCCCGCACTGGCCTGCCCCCTGGGGGAGGGATGCCGGCGCGATCGAGCAGCTGATCATCGACGAAGAACTCAAAGCGGTGGGTGTGCGGCCGCCCAATTTCGGAATCACCGGCTGGAACATCATGACGGTCAATCAGTACGCGACGCCGGAGCAGGTCGAGCGTTGGGTGGAACGAACGCTCATGGGGGAGTTGGTGTGGTGCCAGCTGTTCAGTGAGCCCGATGCCGGATCCGACGCCGCTGCGGTCAAGACCAAGGGGGTGCGTGTCGATGGCGGATGGCTGGTCAATGGTCAGAAGGTCTGGACGTCGGGAGCCCAGTACTGCCATCTGGGTTTGGCCACGGTGCGCACCGATCCCGACGCGCCGAAGCACGCCGGCATCACCACGATGGTGATCGACATGCACGGGCCGGGCGTCGAAGTGCGACCACTGCGTCAGATCACTGGCAACGCCGACTTCAACGAGGTGTTCTTCAACGATGTCTTCGTTCCCGATGACGACGTGGTGGGCACACCCAACGACGGCTGGACGGTGGCACGCTCAACCCTGGGGAACGAGCGCGTCTCCATTGGTGGAAGCTCGGCCGGCATCTTCCCGGGCATGGACATCTTCGACTTGCTCCACCGCCATGGGGATCGTGTCCCTGGTGCTACGGCGAGAGTGGGAGAGGTACTGACCAAAGACCATGCGCTCAAGGTGCTCAACCTGCGCCGGGCTCAACGCGCTGTCGTCGGGAGCGGCCCTGGTCCCGAGGGCAATGTCACCAAGCTGGTGCTGGCCGAGCTGGGTGAGGTACGCGGCCTGCTCCAAGCCGACCTGGTGGGCAGCGACGTGGCCCTCCTCAAGGGAGACGGAGCCTTTGCCGGTCTGTCGCAGCTGGCTGCCCGGGGCATGTCGATCGCCGGCGGGACCTCGGAGATCACCCGAAATCAGATTGCCGAGCGCATTCTCGGGCTGCCGCGGGACCCGTTGAACAAGTAGTTACGCGACGTCGGCGTAGGGGAGGTTTCGTGGGGCGGAGCCGAGCATGGGGCAAGGCGGCAGTGGCAACCTGCGCCCCGCCTAGCGTCAGAGGGGCAGCCGGCCTATTCGACGAGACCGACAACCGGTTCGATCAGGCCCTCGTCTACGACGTCAGGCCGCGGTTCGATATTCGGACCATGCGACGGTAGGAACAACGTGGGGATGAAGGCCAGCATGATCGTCACCACCGACCACGTAAACGTATGGGCGAAGGCTCGTGCCACATCATCGGCGATCTCCGGCGGCAGCTTGGCTGCATTGGACAACAGCGAACTATCGCTCGAGGAGTGGGTGTGGGTGTTCTCGATAATGCCGCGTTGCAGGATGACGGCGAATGCGGCGGTGGCCACCGAGGCGCCGATCTGTCGCACGATATTCAGGGTGGTGCTGGCCCGCGGTATGTCGGCGTTCGAGAGGTCGTAATAAGCGGCCGACATGATCGGCATCATGGAGAGTCCCAAACCGAGACCGCGGACGAAGAGGCTCACCGCCAGCAGTGCGACGCTCGTGGTGGCGGTGACGAAGGCGAAGGGGATGGTGGCTGCCGCCATGATCAAGATCCCGAACGGCACAACCTTCCGCGGCCCGGCGCGGTCGGCGATCCTCCCGGACCTCGGCATCATCAAGGCGGCTCCGATGCCCTGTGGTGCCATCAGGAGACCGGCCTGCCATGGGCTGACCCCGCGGGCGATTTGGTAGTAGAGGGGCAGGATGAACATGGAGCCGTACAGGGTGGCACCCATCACGAACATACAGAGGTTGGAGATCGTGAAATTCCGGTTCTTGAACAGGCGCAGGTCAAGCAGCGGATGGCGGACGCGCAGGGCATGCAGAACGAATGCCACCATCAGCCCCAGTCCCAGCACGAAGCTCACCACCACCGGTGCGCTGGTGAACTTGCCGGTGATGCCGACCTCCGAGAGCGAGTAGACCAGCGCCGCCAACCCGGGGGACAGGAGGGCGAATCCCAAGCCGTCGAAACTGCTGCGGATCTTCTCTTCGCCGCCGACGAGGAATCTGCTCGAGAGGGCAAACGTGACGATGCCGATCGGCACGTTGATGTAGAAGATCCAGCGCCAGCTGAAGTTGGAGACGATCAGGCCACCGAGCACGGGTCCGAGGATCGGGCCCAGGACCGTGGGTACGCCGACGATGCTCATCACACGGCCGATGCGCTGCGGACCGGCGGCGCGCGCCACCATTGATTGGCCGATGGGCAGGATCATGCCGCCACCCAGGCCTTGCAGGACGCGAAACACGATGAGGGAATTGGCAGACCACGCCATACCGCACAGGCAGGATCCGACGACGAACAGCGAGACGGACGTCATCCACATCAACTTGGCCCCGAAGCGGTCAACGGCCCAGCCGGTGACCGGAATGACAACCGCCAAGGCGAGCAGGTAACCCGTGGTCACCCACTGGATGGTGGAGACCGACACGCGGAAATCACGGGCCAGCGTGTCCAGCGCCACCGCCACGATCGTCGTGTCGAGGATCGCCATGATCGACCCGAGCACCATGACAGTCGACACGCGGCGAATCTCGGGGGTCAGCACGGAATCAGTGGTGCTGCTGCGGGGCATGCAACTCCTCTCGGGTGATACTTCATAGTAGTCAAAGATCTAGATATGTCAAAGAGTGTGTGCCAGACTAGGCGTTGTGGGAATCGCCGAAGATGCCTTCGACCGGCTTCGCCGTATCGCGCTGGAAGGCGAACAAGCGGAGAAGATGGCTGCGCTGGGTGCGCAGACGAAGCTGTCGCCGGGTGTGATCAAGACACTGGTCCGCCTCTCTCGGACCGACGGGATCTCCATGGGCGAAATGGCCCGCGGCATCGGCTGCGACCCTTCGTACGTCACTGCATTGGTCGACGACCTGGCAGCGCACGGATTAGCGACGCGTGAACAGGATCCCGTCGACCGCCGGGTGAAGATCGTCGTCATCACCGAGAAAGGTCGATCACTGGCCGCAGAGATCCATTCGGTACTCTCGGTGCCGCCCGCCTCGTTCCATGCGCTCTCGCGCGCCGAGCTCCGTCAACTCCATGAACTTCTTGACAAGGTGGTTGCCGCAGACCCCGTGCTCTCGGGTGCGACGACGCGGGCGACGGTACTCAAAGCAACGAGTTCGTGAGGCCATCGGCACTGGTCGGCGTGTCACCTTCCCCACCACCGCCCGAGCGGAGGTAGGCGCCGAGCAATAGTTTGCGATACATACCTGAGCGCCCCTTCACGCCCACGCAGGCCACCGGCCGGGGATCAGCTATTCTTTTTGAGAACGAAAGTTACGTATAACGACTTGGAGGACACAGTGGACAATCGATGGATCATCGACTCCGACGCCCACGTCACCGAGCCCGCAGATGTGTGGACGGCCCGGGTGCCCGCGAAGTGGAAGGATCATGTCCCCCACGTGGTTCGTAACGATGAGGGGCGCGACGTCTGGATGCTCGAAGGCACACAGATCGACACGGTGGGGGTCACCGCGTCCGGCATCAACCCCGAGGGTCAGATGGTGGCGTGGAAGGGTTACGACGACTGCCCCGCGGCTGCCTACGACTCCCAAGAACGCCTCAAGTACATGGACGAAGTCGGGATCTGGGCGCAGGTTCTCTACCCCAACGTCGCCGGGTTCGGAGCGCAGAAGTTCCTGGACCTCGACGACCCCGAGCTCCAACTCGCCTGCGTGCGCGCGTACAACGATTTCCTGGCCGAGTGGTGTTCCGCCGATCCCAACCGGCTGATCGGCGTGATGTCGACGCCGTTCTGGAACGTCGAGGAATCGGTGAAGGAGATCAAACGCTGCCACGATGAGCTCGGGTATCGAGCCATCCTCTTCACGGGTGAGCCGATGCGATTCGGGCAGCCCACGTTGGGCGACAAGGCGTGGGATCCCCTCTGGAGGACAGCCGAGGACCTCAACATGCCGATTCACTTCCACATCGGCGGCGGCGAGAACGCGCTCAACGACCTCTTCCGAAATCGCATTGAGCACCACGGAACCAAGGGTGCCGCCACGCACCTGGTGGTCGATCTGTTCATGAAGAACGGTGTGCAGTGCGCCGATCTCATTTCGAGCGGCGTGCTGGAGCGCTTCCCGACCCTCAAGTTCGTCTCGGTCGAGAGCGGGTGCGGTTGGCTGCCCTTCGTCCTCGAGACGGCCGACTACACGTGGCTCGGCTTGACCCGCAAGGGTCGGGTGCATGAAGCGGGCGACATGCTGCCCTCTGACCTGTTCAGGCGTCAGGTCTACGCCACGGTCTGGTTCGAGCAGGTCGCACCCCATAACTTGCTGGAACAGATGCCGGTCGACAACTTGTTGTTCGAAACCGACTATCCGCACAACGCCTGCCTCTTCGGCAACATCCGCGAGACGATCGAGGAAGCCTGGGGCGATGCGCCCGAAGAGGTACGCCAGAAGGTCCTCTGGGACAATGCGGCCAAGCTCTACGGTGTTGCGGCACCCTCGCATGCGCCGGGGTCGCTCATCGGCGCATAAGTCCCATGCGGTTATAGGCCAGGACCGGTACGACATTCTCGCTGGTCCTCATGAGGGAAAGAGCGTGACGATTCCTGAGTCAGGGACCCGGATCAGCGCCTATTGGAGATCCGCCGCGCCAGCCATAACTTGAAGCGTTCCCATTTCGTCTGCATGAGGCCGAACGTACACCTCGACCGCCCGAAATGCGACAGAACCCACGCCGTGGATGTGTGCTCAGAAGATCGCAGGTGAACGAGCACGGCGTGCTGTCTGGTCCCTTCTGCGCCCAGCCCGCGTTGCAGCACGTCATGCCTCGCGCCTGCCAGGCGCCAATAGCATTGGATACGGGGGTTCGGGGTATACCGTGCCGTGGTCGAAGCGTCGCCAGTAACGGAGGGAGTTGGAGTGCCTGCTGTGAGCGTCCGCAACTTGGCGAAGTCCTATGGCGACAAACAAGCTGTACGTGACGTCTCGTTCGAAGTGCAGAAAGGCGAGGTGTTCGCATTGCTGGGCCCGAATGGCGCCGGCAAGACGACGACCATCGAAATTCTCGAGGGGTTTCGCAACCGCACCGCTGGCGAGGTGTCGACGCTGGGCGTGGACCCGGCCGACCGTGCCACGCAGCGTTGGCTTCGCAGCCGCATCGGCGTGGTCCTCCAGGAATTGGCGGTCGAGCCCTTCTACACGGTGCGCCAGGTGCTGAGCCGCAACGCCGGCTACTACCCCTCGCCGCGCCCCGTCGACGAGGTGATAGAGATCATCGGCTTGAGGGAGAAGGCAGATCAGCGGGTCAAGAAGTTGTCCGGAGGTCAGCAGCGTCGCCTCGATGTCGGATTGGGCATCATCGGTCAGCCGGAGCTTCTCTTCCTCGATGAGCCCACGACCGGGCTCGATCCCTTGGGCCGGCGAGATTCGTGGAACCTGATTCGCCAGCTGACGTCGGAGGGGACGACCGTGATGCTGACGACGCACTACATGGATGAGGTGGAGGCGCTGGCGGATCGCGTGGCCGTGCTCAACAACGCCGAGATCGTAGCCAGCGGAACGCCGACTTCCATCGGTGGCCGCGACTCGGGAACGGTGACCATTCGCTTTGCCTTGCCCGAAGGCGTCGCCGCATCCGATCTCCCCCTGTTCGTGCAATCCGTCGATGACGGGTTGGTGACGGTGCAGACCGACGACGAGTTGCGCGCGCTCCATACCCTTACCGGATGGGCGTTGGACAGGGGAGTGGCCCTTCCCGGGCTCTCGGTTCTCCGGGTCTCGCTGGAGGACATCTACCTGGATCTGACCAGGAGCGCGCAATGACGGCTGCATCGCCGAGCGCGGGCACCCCGAGTGCAGCTGCCGCATCGATGACCAAGTCGTTTCAGGGTCTGCGTGATGTCAAGCTTGTCTTTCGCCAGCTTCGCTTCGAGCAGCTCTCGTTCTGGCTCAATCCCATCGGTGCCGTGTTCACCATCGGTTTCTCGACCATCTTCTTGGTGTTGCTCGGTTCCACCGCTGGAAACTCCAGGATCGGGAATGGACTGGACATCAAATACGTGCAGTACTACGTGCCCGGGTTCGTGGCGTACGGGATCATGTCGGCCTGTTACAACGTCCTCGCCATCGGGATCGTCAACCGTCGGGAGATGGGGCTCCTCAAGCGCGTGCGGCTCAGCCCGGTGCCCACCTGGATCCTGATGGCGGCCATCTTCTTGAGCTCCATGATCGTCGCCCTCCTCCAGATGCTGATCCTTCTCGCGGTCGGACGATTCGGCTACTCCGTCCACGGGCCGGCCAACGTGTGGGCGTTCCTGCTCACCGTCCTGGTCGGGATGCTGGTCTTCACCGCGTTGGGAATGGCGATGAGCACGCTCATTCCCAATGTGGATGCCGCCGGCCCGGCCGTCAGCGTGGTCTTCTTCCTGCTGGTCTTCCTCTCCGGTCTTTACTACTACATTCCCCCGAATTCGGGGTTGGCGCAGTTCTCGTCGTATTTTCCCGTCCGGCACCTGATACTGGCCCTGTTCGCCTCCTTCCAGGGGGGTACGACCTCGCCGTGGGCATGGCACGATCTCGGGGTCATGGTCATTTGGGGCGTCATTGGAGTGGTCGTAACGCTCCGCCGCTGGCAGTGGGCACCACGTCGGGGTTGAGGACGCACCACTGTCGAGCGCAGGCACGCCGCCAGCGACTAGAAGTGATGCTGTGAGCACCGCTGAAGCCTCCGAATCCGTCACCTCGACCTACTCACCCTCGACCTATGCCGCCACGCATCCGGAACGACCGGCGATCATCACATCGTCGGGACAGACGGTGACATTTGGCGAGCTCGAGGCTCGCTCGTGCCAGTTGGCACAGGCCCTGTTCGCCTTCGGTTTGCGGGTGGGGGACAAGGTGGCCGTGCTCCTGGTCAACGACCATCGCACCCTTGAAGTGGCGTGGGGAGTGCAACGCTCCGGTCTGTTTCTGACGTTCATCAACACGCATCTCGCTCCCGACGAGGCGGCGTACATCGTCAACGACTGCGGTGCACGCGTGCTGATCATGTCGTCGGTATTGGCGCCATTGGGAGAGGCCCTGGTCGACCTGACCCCGGGCGTCGAGCTTCGATTGGCGATCGGTGACGCGACACCCACCGGGCTACGACGACTACGACGAGTTCGTGCGCCACCACCCGGACGACGCCTCTGGCCGACGAGCAGGAGGGTTCGGCCATGCTGTACTCGTCGGGCACCACGGGACGGCCCAAGGGCATTCGGCGTCCCCTTTCCGGCCTACCTTTCGGTTCTGACGCCATCCTCGTCCCGATGCTGGGGGACGTGATGGGATTCAAAGAGGGTGACGTCTATCTCAATCCCGCACCGCTCTACCACTCGGCTCCGATGACGTGGTCGATGACCGCTCACCGCATGGGAGGCACCGTCGTCGTGATGGAGCGTTTCGATCCCGAGGACTGCCTCGACCTGATTGAGGAGTACCGGGTGACGCATGCCCAGTTCGTCCCGACCATGTTCGTCCGGATGCTGAAGCTCGACGATCGTGTGCGCGGCGCACGCGACCTGTCCAGCTTGCAGTCGGTTGTCCATGCGGCGGCCCCGTGCGCGCCCGAGGTGAAACGCCGCATGATCGAGTGGTGGGGCCCCATCATCCACGAGTACTACTCGGGGACCGAAGGTGGTGGCTTGACGTGGATCACGTCCGAGCAATGGTTGGCCCATCCGGGCTCGGTTGGTGCTGCCGTCTGGGGAGCGATCTACGTCTGCGACGACGATGGCAACGTGCTTCCCGCAGGCGAGGACGGGGTTGTGTGGTTCGGTGACCGGGAGAACACCTTCGTCTACAACAACGACCCGGAGAAGACGAAGCAGACGTTCAACGAGCGTGGATGGAGCACGTTGTGGGACGTCGGCCACCTCGACGAGGACGGCTACCTCTACCTGACCGATCGCAAGCTCTTCATGATCGTTTCGGGTGGCGTCAACATCTATCCCCAGGAGATCGAGGACGTCCTCGTGTTGCATCCCGCCGTGGGTGACGTCGCAGTCTTCGGTATCCCCGACGCCGAGATGGGAGAGCAGGTCAAAGCCGTCGTCCAACCTGCGCCCGGCGTCACGCCCGGGCCCGACTTGGCCGAGGAGATCCTCGCCTTCTGCCGGGCGAAGCTCTCCCACTTCAAATGCCCCCGATCGGTCGATTTCACCGATGCCCTGCCACGGGGCGAGAACGGGAAGCTCTACAAGCGAGCAATTGCGGGATGCCTACTGGGCCAGCCCCACCCCGCCGACGCCGCCTGCCTGACCCGGCTCATGTGACGCTCCGACCTGAGGTGCGCGCTCTCGCAGGTCGGCGTATCCGGCCAGCAGCAATGCAACTCCGGCGCCGAAGATCAGCACCGAGGTGATCCCCACCGCGTCGACGATAGGGCCGGCGATCAGGTTGCCCACCCCGACGGTCCCGCCGAAGCCCATGATCCACAAGGCCATGACCCGCCCTCGGACGGCGTCTTCCAGACGAGCCTGCAGGGCGGTGTTCAGCGCAGTGATGAAGGCGAAGTAGAAGACGCCCAGCGCCGCCACCACGAAGTAGGCCGGCAGTGCATTGCGTAAGAGGGCGAATGCGGTAAGGCTCACTGCGTAGCCGACCAGACACGACCCGCACGATGATCGGCTTGGAATTGTGGGCGAAGATCGTGCCGATCGAGATCGCCCCCAGGAGCGCACCGATGCCGAATGAGGCGTACAGGATCCCGTACGTGGTCGACTTCGGGTTGATGCCCAAGTTGTGTGCTGCCACCACGGGCATCTGCCCGAGAAAGCCCAGCGCCAGGAGCGAGAAGACGAAGATGGTGACGAGGGACTTGCCCACGACGGGATCAGCACGTGCGGTGGTGACGCCTGCCGTGAGCTCTCGCCAGCGGCTTGCGTGTTGCAGCACGTGCGGCACCGCAGGAAGGGTCACGATCATGAGGCAGGCGACGACGAACAGGTAGGTGATCGGCGTTGCCGGCGAAGACCCATGCGGGACCGACGAGGTGGTAGGCGACGCTACCGATGACCGGACCGATGACTCGGGACGCATTCATCTGGGCCGAGTTCAGCGAGATCGCACCGGCGAGGTCGGCCCGGCCGACGAGAGCCGGGATTATGGCGGCATAGGTCGGGCCGTACATGGCGTTGCCCACGCCGATGAGGACGACCATCACCACCAGGAGGGCGTGGAGGGGGACGGCGATCGCGCGAACCCAGGCCAGGCCCAACGAGAAGACAAGCTGCTCGATCGAGAGCAGGATCAGAAACTTCTTACGGTTCACCTTGTCGGCGATCAGGCCTCCTACCGCAGCGAGAAGGAGGGCCGGTCCCAGCTGGGCGAAAATGACGACGCCGACGAAGGTGCTCGAATGCGAAATGTCGTAGGCGTAGGCACCCAGCACGACGTTCTGCATCCATGTCCCGATATTGGACGCGAACGCACCGAAGTAGACGATTCATACTACGCAAGGAGAACATTATGTCTGAAAGCAAATGCCCGTTTAATCAAACGGCCGGTACCGGAAAAACCATACAGGAATGGTGGCCAAACCAGTTGAACCTGAAAATCCTGCACCAGTACTCGTCGCTGTCCGATCCCATGGGCGAGGAATTCGACTACGCCAAGGAATTCAAGAGCCTGGACCTCGAAGCCGTGAAGAAGGATCTCGACGCGCTGATGACCGATTCGCAGGACTGGTGGCCGGCCGACTTCGGCCATTATGGACCTTTGTTCATCCGCATGGCGTGGCACAGCGCCGGCACCTACCGCATCGGCGACGGCCGCGGCGGCGCCGGCACGGGGCAGCAGCGCTTTGCCCCGCTCAACAGCTGGCCCGACAACGTGAACCTCGACAAGGCGCGCCGGCTGCTGTGGCCGATCAAGCAGAAATACGGCCGCAAGATTTCCTGGGCCGACCTGATGATCCTCGCCGGCAACGTCGCGCTGGAATCGATGGGCTTCAAGACCTTCGGCTTCGGCGGCGGACGTGCGGACGTCTGGGAACCGGAGGAAGATGTCTACTGGGGCGCTGAGAGCAAGTGGCTGGGCGACAAGCGCTACACCGGCGACCGCGAGCTCGAAAATCCGCTCGCCGCGGTGCAGATGGGCCTGATCTACGTGAACCCGGAAGGCCCGAACGGCAACCCCGATCCGCTGGCCGCGGCGCGCGACATTCGCGAAACCTTCGCGCGCATGGCGATGAACGACGAGGAGACGGTGGCGCTGATCGCCGGCGGCCACACCTTCGGCAAGACCCACGGCGCCGGCGATCCGGCAAATACGTGGTCCCGAGCCCGAAGCTGCGGCCATCGAGGAGCAGGGCCTGGGCTGGAAGAGCAGCTTCGGCACGGGCAAGGGCGGCGACACGATCACCAGCGGCCTGGAAGTCACCTGGACCACGACGCCGACCAAATGGAGCAATAACTTCTTCGAGAACCTGTTCGGCTACGAATGGGAGCTGACCAAGAGCCCGGCCGGCGCGCATCAGTGGACAGCCGAAGAATGGCGCCGGCGCCGGCACCGTGCCGGATGCGCACGACCCGTCGAAGCGCCACGCGCCGACCATGCTGACCACCGACCTGGCGCTGCGCGTTCGACCCGGCCTACGAAAAAATCTCGCGGCGTTTCTACGAGCATCCCGATGAGTTCGCGGACGCATTTGCCCGGGCCTGGTTCAAGCTGACCCACCGCGACATGGGGCCGCGCGCCCGCTATCTCGGCCCGGAAGTGCCTGCAGAGGAGCTGATCTGGCAAGACCCGATTCCGGCGGTGGATCATAAGTTGATCGATGACAAGGACATCGCTGCGCTCAAGGGCAAGATCCTGGATTCGGGCCTGTCCGTCTCGCAACTGGTCTCCACCGCCTGGGCGTCGGCGTCCACGTTCCGTGGCTCCGACAAGCGCGGCGGCGCAAACGGCGCGCGCATTCGCCTGGCGCCGCAGAAGGATTGGGAAGTCAACCAGCCCGCGCAATTGGCGAAGGTGCTGGCGACGCTGGAAGGCATTCGGGAGACGTTCAACAGCGCCCAGACGGGCGGCAAGAAGGTTTCGCTGGCCGACCTGATCGTGCTGGGCGGTTGCGCGGGCGTCGAGCAAGCGGCGAAGAATGCCGGTCATGATGTGAAGGTTCCCTTCACGCCGGGACGCATGGATGCGTCGCAGGAGCAAACCGATGTGGCGTCCTTCGCCGTGCTGGAACCGATCGCCGACGGCTTCCGCAACTACCGCAG
>CAWIGU010000008.1:0-565760 GCA_963835815.1 uncultured Acidimicrobiaceae bacterium
GCGCTATGTTTCCGCCCTATGAGCAAGGGTCATTGACGTCGTGTTGTCCGAGACTCCATCCCACCGTCGCGCCACCATCGTGGGTATCGGTCAGACCGAGTTCAGCAAGCAGATCGAGCGCAGCGAGCTTGCCCTGGCCTGCGACGCCATTGTGGGCGCGTGCGAAGACTGCGGTATCCCGGTGACGGAGATCGACGGGATCACGCGCTACGACGTGGAGCAGAATACCGAATGGGACATCATCTACAGCCTCGGGATTCCGCACCTGAATTTCTTTGCGGGCACACCCTCTGGCGGCGGGGGCGTGGCCGGGACGATCGTTCTGGCGGCACTGGCGGTCGAGACGGGTCTCGCCGAGACGGTCGTGGTCTACCGAGCCCGAAAGCGTGGCCGTCAGTCGGCCTACGGTCCGGGCGCCAATGAAGGCGGACGGCCCTGGGCCAAAGCGGGAACTGTCCTCAAAGGGAGTCAGCAGTACCATCTACCCTTCGGGCTGGCCAGCCCGGCGCAGGAGATGGCGATCATCGCCCGACGGCACATGCATGTCTACGGCACGCGCGCCGACCATTTCGGAATGCAGGCGGTGGTACAACGCGCGAACGCTGCGTCCAATCCTGCCGCCATCATGCGCAAGGCCATCACTCTCGAGGACTGGCGGGGTTCCCGCATGATCGCCGATCCGTTGCGACTCTTCGACTGTTCTCTCGAGAATGACGGAGCCGTCGCCCTGGTTGTCACCACGGCTGAACGGGCGAGAGACCTCCGGCAGACACCGGTCCAGGTGTTGGCCGGCGCCCAGGGTGAGCACCCCATCCACACGCAGTTGCCGGTGTATTTTGCCGAGACCGGTGACTTCGGGGGTCGCGAAACCGGAGGCTGGTCCATCGGGCGCCGACTGTTCGGGGCGGCCGGCATCGGCCCCGGCGACGTTGACGTGGCCATGATCTTCGATCACTTCACGATGGCCATCCCCTTGACCCTCGAACAGTACGGCTTCTGCGACGAGGGCGAGGGGGGCCCGTTCATCGAGGCGGGAGCAACCCGGTGGCCCGATGGCCGCCTTCCGGTGAACACCCACGGCGGATCAAACGGTGAGGCGTTCATCCACGGGTTCAATCACCTGCCCGAAGCCGTTCGTCAGTTGCGTGGCACCGCGGTCAACCAGGTGGACGGCTGCGAGGTGGCCTTCGTCAACGGCTCCATCACCGATTGCGCCGGCGCGGTGCTGCTCAGTCGGTAGGACGTAACCACGCAAGAAGGAGAGGTGGCTCGTGCAGGTGGATTTTCCCAGACCGGCAACCAGTGGCGACGGGGCGGAATTTTGGGAGTTTGCGAAACGTGGTGAGCTCCGCGTCCAACGCTGCACCCAATGCGGGCTACACCGGTACTTCCCGCGCCCTCGCTGCCCCAATTGCCAGTCGGCCTTGTTCGAGTGGGCGCTGTGCGCGGGTACCGGATCGGTGTACTCGTACACGACCTGCTACCCACCGGTCCTCCCCGCCTTCGAGGAAAGGGTTCCCTACAACGTCGTCGTGGTCGAACTCGATGAGGGGCCCTTCATGGTCAGCAACTTGGTCGAAACCGAGAACGAGGAGATCGTTGTCGGAATGCGCGTCGAGGCGTGCTTCGTCGCGCTGGACGAAGAGCTGACGTTGCCTCAGTTTCGCCCGCTGGCCCGCCGGACGTGAACCCCGACCCCTCCGGTCAACTGAGGGCTCCGTCGGATCTCAGTTGTTCGAGCTCGGCCTCTGTCACACCCAACACGTGCGAAAGCACGTCGTTCGTATGCTGTCCGAGGAGCGGGCTCGGACTGTCGAAGCCCGCACGAGTATCCGCCAGCCGGAAGCCGTTGCGCTCGTAGGTCGAAGGGCCCATGCACGGATGCACCAGATCCACGAAGTGCCCCCGATGGAGCAGGGAAGGGTCAGACCGTGCGTCGATGAGATCGGCGACGGGCACGGCCTCCACCCCAATGTCCTGGAGCGCTCTTGCAACCTCGTCTGCCGTGAGTCCGCTGGTATAGGCCGCAATGCATTCCTCGATTTCGTCGACGTCCGCCAGCCGTCCTTCCACGTGGTCCCGACCTTCGGCGGATATCCCGAGTGCGTCGGCCAACCTGCTCCACATGTCGTCATCCGTACACGCGATCGCGACCCAACGGTCCTCCCCCAGGGTGGGAAACACGCCGTGCGGTACGTACCGTTCGGACCGATTCCCCATGCGTTGGCCGGTCCGCCCGTTCACGTCGTAATCGAGCATCCATGGAGCGAGGGTGTAGATGGCGCACTCCACCTGGCTGAGGTCGAGATGCACACCCTTGCCGGTTCTCCATCGGTAGAGCAGCCCCGCCGCCAGCGCCGTCGCCGTGAAACGGGGGGATAGGGAATCGGTGATGGTGCCGAAAGGCCCGACCGGCTCGCGGTCGGGCCAACCGGTGAGAAAGTTGTAACCGGCGAGAGCTGAGCCCTGGCCACCGAAGCCCGGGTAGTCGCGATGGGGGCCTGTCTGCCCCATGATGCACGAGCTCACCATCACCAGGTCGGGTTTCTCGACCGCCAGCTCCTCGTAACTGAGGCCGAGGCGGCGCAGGGCTCTCGGTGCGAAATTCTCCGCCACGGCGTCCGCCCACGACACGAGCCGCCTGAAGAGTCGCACCCCGTCGTCGTGCTTCAGATTCATCGTGACGCTCAGTTTTTGGGGGTTCAGCGAGTCGAACAGCTCGGCGCCGTCGAGCCCGCACGGGTTACCGGGGCGCAGTCCGTAGACCCGGAGAAAGTCCGGACGCGAACTTGACTCGATACGGACCACCATCGCTCCGTGCTCGGCGAAATACCGGGTGGCGATAGGGCCCGCGGCGCCGCTGCCGAGCTCGAGGATGCGCGTCCCGGCCCACGCACCGTCGCCGATCGCCACCGTTCGCCCCTCCGGCGCCACACCCGCCGTCCGTTCGAGGCGGTCGTGCGCCCAGCCGAACGGTGACTGCCTGTCGGGCGAGTCTGGCCAACGCGGACCGTTCTCGTTCGTCCGCGTACGGGGCGAATTCTCCAACTCCGTGGCGGGCGCACGGGCCCCGGGCTCATCGAGGGACCCATCGAGGCTGGTCGTCTTGACGAACCGCAGCGGGAGCGAGCGGGTCGCACCGAGCGCTCCGAAGAACCGTCGGTCCGCCAGCTGCGCGCTCTCGACGAGCTGCTGCGGCGAGTTCACCGGTGCGAGCATGAGGGTCGTCGTACACGCGATCTCGTACAGCTCGGCCATGCTGTGACGCGCGAAATAGGCGGCGATCGGGGCGGAGATCGCAGCCAGCTCGTCGGGCGGCGTCCTGGCGTTGTCGAAGTCGGCCCAGTTGCGTTCCGTGAGTGCCGGCGTGCCCATGCCCGCTTCGACCACCAGCCGGGTGATCGTCTCCAGGTTCGCCTGGCGGGCCTTTCCGCCGCGTAAGCCGAACGAGACATAGCCGTCCCGGCAGGGCCAGACCTCACGCGTCCCGCCGATGTTGGCGCCGGCCCGCTGCCCTCCGCTCCCCGCACGGAGCGCCCTTCCCGCACCACCGAGCGAGGCCACCATCGCCGCCTCTTGGAACGAGACGTCCACGAGCTGCGGTCGAGTCGACGCGAGGGCGGTCAAGACTGCGATTGCGGCCTCCACGCCGCCGTGGGCGTACCCAGCCGGTTCGGTCGATCGCACGGGAGGCCGATCGGCGTCACCCGTGCAGAACAAGTTGCCCGTCGAGGCCATGATCCCCAGATCGCTTGCACGCCAGTCGGCACGCGGACCATCCAGACCGAACGGCGTGACTGCCACCCAGGCCGCGTTCGGCGCCATCGACCGATCGAGGTCCAACGTCCCCGGCCAACCCGACGTGATGACGACGACGTCACATTCATGAAGGAGGCGGCGCAGGGAGGGGTCGTCACGCCCCGAAATGGGGAGGGTCAGCTTGCCCGCCGACCACGCGACGAACCGGAGGGAAACCCCGTCGGGACCGAGCGGCGTCGCCGCTCGCAGGGGATCGCCGTCCGGGGGCTCCGGCCTCACCACGCAGGCTCCGAGGTCGGCCAGGATCCGCCCTGTCATGGCTGCCGGCTCAGCGGCCACGTCAACGACCCGAAGGCCCTCCAGCAACTGGTTGCCTTCGTCGGCCGCGGTCATGTGTCCAGAGGATACGCACTCGCACCCAGCCCATCCGGGACGCGCGCCAGGCGCAGATCGACCCGCCCACCCCGCATCGGGACACCCTCCCTCTCGAGCAGATCCAGTTGGGAGCGACCCACGGCGACCGAGCCGTCGGCACGCACCACCCGGTGCCACGGCACATCGTCACGAGTGGTGGCCAGGACATGGCCGACCAGCCGCGGCGCGTTGGGATCGATGTCCCCGTAGGTGCGGACGAAGCCTTCGGGGATCGCCCGCACGCGAGCCAGGATCCGGGCAGTGCGGACGGCGGACGCCTCCTCCTTCGATACGGACGCGGACGTCGACGCGGGTGCGGACATCTCCGACCTACCGGAGACCCGGATCGGTGCCACCCCGGAACAAGCTCACCGCTTCCCAACAGTACCGAGCGACCACCGAGCGGTAGGGACGGAACCGATCGCCGAGCGGCACGAGCTCCTTCGCGGTCGGAGCCGCCGGCAACCCCCACGCGAGCCCGTACCCCTGCCGGACACCGAGGTCGTCGACCGGCCAGATGTCCAGCCGCCGCAACTCGAATATCAGATACATCTCGGCGGTCCACCTTCCGATGCCACGCACGGTCACAAGATCGGCAATGACCTCTTCGTCATCCTTCCTTCGTGTGCCGGAGAGGTCGACGGTGCCCTCGAGCACCTTGACCGAGAGATCGCGCACCGAGGCAACCTTGTTGCCCGAGAGGCCGGCCGCGCGCAGTTGCTCGTCGGGAACCGCGGCAATGGCTTGCGCAGTGAGCTGGCCACCCGCGGCGATGACCACACGCTGGAGGATCGCATGGGCGGCCCGCCCGCTCAGTTGCTGCGACACGATCGCGCGGACCAGGGCGCCGAAATGGCCGTCGGCGCTCCGCGGTCGGTGGCGCACCGGCCCCACCAGCGCGACGAGGTTCGCCACCACGGGATCGCGGGCGGCAACTTCGCCTACGGCTGCGGCCAGGGATACCTGCGCCATCAGGTCATGGTGCGATCTCGAGCGCGGAGATCAGTCCGGCGCGCAGCGTGAACCGGAACCTCAATTCGACGGGGCTGCCGCGGAAGTTGCCCTCCAATTCCGCCCTCACGATGCAGCGGTCCGCGCCGACGGCTTCGGACTCGAGGACGGTCATCGTGTAGGTGAACTCGGCCGCAACGGCTTCGCGCCAACTGCGGATCTCGTCGTGACCCCGGTATGTCTTCCCCTCATCGATGACCTGGGCGTCGCAGGTGAAGCATGCAACCAGCGTATCGAGGTCGCCCTCGGGAGCCACCTTCAGGTAGCGGGCGATGACGTCCGGGGTGTCGTTCGTGGTCATGGGGAGGTCTCCTCTGCCTTGTGCGTACTCCACCAGCCTCAGGGCTCCCTCAGGGGGAGAGTCAAGACCCCCCGTGGAGGCCCGCCGCCCTCGGATGGCTTGACCCTCCCCTCCCGGGAGGGTCCAGACTGCAGCTGTGCCCGCGCCGCTGACCATCGGAGACTTCTCCCGACTCACTCACCTCAGCATCAAGACGCTGCGCCGGTACCACGAAGCTGCGCTGCTTGAGCCGGACGAGGTCGATGGACGTACCGGCTACCGCTACTACACGGTCGCGCAGATCCCGACAGCCCAGGTGATTCACCGCTTCCGGACGCTCGGGATGCCGGTCCGGGAGATAGGCGAAGTGCTCGCCTCCGACGATCCCGCTGCGCGCGCCGCCCTGATCGAGCGTCACCTCGACCGGCTCGAACACCAGCTCGACGAGACCCGGGCAGCGGTGTCGTCACTCCGTCGCCTGTTGGAGCCCGATCCGCCTCCTCTTGTCGTGCTGCAGCGCCGGCAGGAGGCAACGACCGTCGCCGCGGTACGCGCCACGGTCGATCGCAGCGAGGTGGTGAGCTGGTATTCGGACGCGATGGCCGACGTCTACCAGGCACTCGCGGACGACGGGGTGAGAGCGACGGGACCTCCCGGTGGTCTCTACGACAACGAGTTGTTCACGGAGGACAGGGGTGGAGTCGTCGTCTACGTCCCGGCCGACGATCCTCCGACCCGTGGACGTGTCCAACCGCACCTCATCGGGGCGGCCGAGCTCGCCGTCACCGTGCACCACGGGCCGCATGACGACATCGGGGTCACGTACGGCGCCCTGGGGGCCTACGTTGCCGAACACGCCCTGGCCGTCGCCGGTCCGGTGCACGAGTTCTATCTCGTAGGACCCCGGGACACGGACGACAGCGCCGCGTGGCGTACGGAAATCGGCTGGCCGGTCTTCCGCACCGCTTCCGCCCAGGCGGTTGCCCCCCGGTACGGTCAACGGTGAGGCAACGTCGATGCCCTCACGCAGAAGAGCCGGCCCGCTGCAGGAATTGCGTGGCCTCTTGGGCCGACCGGGGGACGTGGCCGTTGCCGGCCATGTCCATCACGAAGGCGGTGGCCGCCGCCACACCGTTCAAGAAAAGCTCATCCTGCTGAGCCGGGGTCAGATCGAAGTTAGTGGCCGTGAGCCCGGCGTTGGCCACGAAGATCGTCCGGGCCGCCGTCGAGGCGTCGACACTGTAGGCGTCCCATTCGTTCATCATTGTGTGCAGGCACCCCTTCGCCACATCGAAGGCGTTGGTGGCGGAACGATCGGCGGCGAACTTCGTCTGGAGCGACGACAATTTGATGCCGATGGTCGGCCAGCGCGGCGGTTGGCCATCGACCCGGACGAAGGCATCGATCGGAAAGTTCCGCAACATGCCACCGTCGACCCACGTGACCGCGCCACCCTCATAGCGGGTGCGGATGACACCGCCGCCCGGTGTCGGGATGTCGACTTCAGCCGGCAACGCCGTGAAGGTGACCGGTTCGAAGAAGAACGGGATGGACATGGAGGCGCGCACCGCAGCCACCACATCCTGCGCGTCGCGATCACACCCGTAGTGGTCGTAGTCCCACGGAAGATGCACCAGTTCGCCCCGAGTGATGTCGGAGGTGTGCACGACCAATCGGTACCTCCGGTCTTCGGGCAGGCTCATCCCCGGATCGTCAGCCTGCTCGATCTTCAAGTCGGCGAAGGTGCGCACCCCGAGCTGGTCGTGGAGGATCGGCCCCAGCCACTCGGCCAGGTAATCCCCGGGATACAGACCCATCCGATGGGCGAGGATGCCGGCGTCAGCCAGGCCGCCCCCCGGCTTGCCGAACCGATCCAAGAAGTGGTGCAGCTTGCCCTCGGGCATGAAATTCTTGAAGGAGAGCGCATCGAGGTAACCCCGAAGCGACGTCATCGGGTGACCGGCCTTGGAGATCGCCGCGATGAGGGTGGCGGCGATGGCCCCCGCGCTGGTGCCGGCCACCCGCGGGAACCGGTAACCCGCCTCGGCCAGCACGGACACCGCCCCGACGATGCCGATCCCCTTGACGCCCCCGCCCTCGAGCGCGAGGTCGGCCACGAGCTCCTTGGGGCCCGCAGCAGACCACCCATCGACGTTGCGCAGATTCTCTGCGGCTGCGTCGAAGGCCTCCTGCAGTGGCTGCGGTCGCGAATAGCCCCAGACCGCATTGTGGTCGACAACCGCTCCGTAGCCATCTGCCGGCTTCCACGTCATGATGTCCCTCCCTCGCGGTCGTGCCACTCCGTCACCGCACCGCGGGCCGATTCTGGCATGCGGTGATCGATCAAGAGCTACATCGGGAGGAACGGCTGACCCGGTGGCCGGCTCTCCAATGCCGTCCAGCCCGCGTCCGCGTCGCGCCGTGCAACATCAGCCGCGTGACCGCCGCGGAGACCGAAGAGCCGCTTGCCCAGGGCCAGGTAGGCGACGACCGCCAGGTTGACGAAGAGCGTCAGTAGTTTCAACCAGCCGAACGACGAGACCAACTCGTAGAGTTCCAGCGGCACGAAGGCGAGCGTGGCGACGAACGTCAGGTATTCGGCCCACCGCTTGGCCATCCACAAACCGACCATCTCGACGGCTTCGAGCGAGGCGTAGCCCACGAGCACGAAACCGATCCAGTAGAGATGCGACGGCGAGATCACGAATAGGTGCCGGAACGCGCCGAGGATGCCTTTTCTGGCGTTCGGTCCGCCCGAGGACCCGAAGAGGCCGTTCATGATGGCGACGTAGTCGTGCTTCAGCGTCAGGCGATGACCGATGAAGAGGAAGACGGCCACCGCCAATCCGCTCAGAACGACGACATGCACGCCTCGTTCTATGGCAATGAGCCGCAGCACGTAGCGATCACGCAGCGCGGGCCCGCGCAACGGCACCTCAATCTCGTCGCGGCCCGGAAGGCGGTCACGACCGGGCGCGTCGGGTGGCCGACGCGGCACCCAGGCATCACACCGCAGGCAGCGATGCCAACGCAGCCCGTCGTACTCTCGCACCACGAGCGCGTCCTCGTCCTCGATGACCGCCGCATCGGTCCCCACCAACGCGTGACCCTCGAGGGCGCAGGCGATGAGCTCGTAGCGGTTCGCCCAGTCCCGCTTGCTCTTTCTCATTCGTGACCCATGTGCGTAGCCCGGGTATCAGTAGCCATCAGGCCCGACGACGCCCTCCAGAGGCTCGCCGGCCAGGAACCGTTCGAGGTTGTCGCAGAAGTATTCGGTGGCGGCGGCGAACTGCGTCTGCCCGGCCCACGAGGCGTGCGGCGTGAGGAACACCTTGGGGTGGTCGAACATCCAGTGACCGGCCGGGAGAGGCTCGGGCGTCGTCACGTCGAGCGAAGCGCGCCCGAACGTCCCGTCGTCGAGCGCGCGGCGCAATGCGTCCTGATCCACCAGCGAGCCTCGGGCGATGTTCACCAGGTGGACCCCGGGCCGGACGAGGGCCAGGGTCTCGGCATTGAGCACCTGGCGGGTCTCCTCGGTGGCGGGCGCCGCCAGCACGAGGTGATCGGCCACCGAGATCAGATCGCGGAACGAAGTGGTCATGGCCACACCCTCGACGGGACTCGGCAGATCCCGGCGTCGCATGGCCACCACCGACATGTCCAACGCCAGCGCGATGCGTGCCACCCGTTGGGCGATGCCCCCGAAGCCGTACAACCCGAGCGTCGCCCCGGCCAACAACCCCGCCTCCTGCACGAACCAATGCTCGGGCGGTTCCCGCAGCCAGTTGCCCGGAAAGTCGCGTGCGAACGCACCCATGGTGGCAATCACATATTCGCTGATGGCCACCGCCGCCACGCCCCGGGCCGATGTGAGCACCGGTGCGGCGCGCACTTCGGGGGGCACGCCGTCGAGTCCGGTCCCGATCAGCTGCGCCCATTGCACGCCTGTGGCCATGGCATCCACCGAATTCGACCCCCAACCCCCGTACAGCACGTCACCTCGCACGTCATCGGGCACGCCATCGGAGATGTCGATGACGTCGAGGTCGGGAAAACGGGAACGGATCCGGGTGAGCGCGACGGGGAGGCTGCACAACACCACCACATCCGACTTCTGAGCGACGGGTTCTGACGGCACGGCAGCAGTCTCGCACCGACCGCGCTGTGATTCCGATGAGGGCTCTGCCGGGACCGGGTCAGCCGAACCGGGTCGGGGGGATCAGCGCCCCAGGACGGCAGGCGCCAGGCGCTCGAGCTGCTCGACCGCCGCCGTCACGTCGCCCAATGGCTGGAGCACGACATGGTCGGCCCCGTTGTCACGATGCTCGGTGATCCGGCGGGCGATGTCACCCTCGTCACCCCAGACCACGATGGCGTCGACCAGCCGGTCACTTCCCCCGTCGGCCAGGTCGTCCCCGTAGCCGAGATGCTTCAGGTTGTTCACGTAATTGGGCAGGCGCAGATAGCCCGACAGATGCTCACGGCCGATGCGGCGGGCTTCGGCGGGGTCGGACTCCAGGACGAAGGCCTGCTCGGGGATCAAGAGCTTGTCGGGCCCGAGCGCGGCACGGGCCAGCGTCGTGTGTGCCGGTGGCACCAGGTACGGATGTGCGCCATCGCCGCGCGTACGGGCGAGATCGAGCATTTTGGGGCGCAGTGCCGCGAGCACGCGGGGAACCGGCACCTCGGATGCCGGTGCATAGACGACGGACGCATCCATGCCGTCGAGGTAGTCGATCATCTTTTCCAGCGGCTTGGCGTAGACCTGCCCACTCATCTCGACGATCGGGCCGTGACTGATCCCGATTCCGAGCACGAAGCGACCGGGATATGCCGCGCCCAGGGTGGCACCGCCGCCCTCCATGGTGCCCGGCTGGCGGGCCCACACATTGGCGATCCCCGTGCCGGTCGAGATGTGCTCGGTCGCCGCCAGCAGCACCGACTGGTGGGCGAAGGCCTCTTTTCCCCCCACGATCTCCCCGGTCCACATGGAGCCGTACCCCAGGTCCTCGATGCGGCGGGCGATCTCGCGCTCCCGTTCGATGGACGCCCCCATCAGCGATCCCATCCACACCCCGACCGCTCCCAGCCGCTTCCGGGCCGCACCAACCTCGTCTCTGCTCAGCATGGTCGAACGCTCCTTCGATCATCGTGACCTGCCCTTTGGTCTGCCCTTCCTAGCCGACAACGACCCCTTCAGGCACAGAAGACGGCGCCCCACGTGCTGGAACGCCCCCGGGAGGAGCCTGGGGCAGGGAGGGAAAGAAGTTCGATGGTGTTTGCCAGGAGGGAGAGCAAGATGCTCAACTCGTCAGTTGCGGCGCGCCGGGACGTGCCGATAGGAGACGAGAACCAATGGAGATCCAAAGGGTTGGCGTGGTCGGTTGCGGTCTCATGGGATCTGGCATCACCGAGGCGGCCGCCAGGGCCGGCCTGGACGTCCGTGTGGTGGACCTCGACCAGGCCAGCCTGGATCGGGGTCGCCAGCGCATCAGCGATTCCATCGGGCGGGCGCAGAAGGCCGCCAAGCTGAGCGAGGGCGAAGCCGAGACGGCCATCAGCCACATCGAGTATTCGGCCGACCTCGGCTCACTGGCCGACCGCCAGCTCGTCGTCGAAGCGGTCATTGAGTCAGAGGCCGAAAAGGTGGCCGTCTTCGAGGCACTCGACAAGGTCGTGGAGGCGCCCGACGCCGTGCTGGCCTCGAACACGTCGTCGATCCCGATCATGAAGCTGGCCATGGCCACCGGCCGCCCCAGCCAGGTCATCGGCATCCACTTCTTCAACCCCGTCCCGGTGCTGCCGCTGGTCGAGGTGGTCTCGTCGCTCCTGACCAGCGCCGAGACGGTGGAGAAAGCGGAGCGCTTCGCCACCGAGCAGCTCGGCAAACAGGTGATCCGCTCGCAGGACCGGGCCGGCTTCATCGTGAACGCACTCCTCATCCCCTACATCCTCTCGGCGGTGCGCATGCTCGAATCGGGCTTCGCCACCGCCGACGACATCGACATGGGCATGGTGAAGGGCTGCGCGCATCCCATGGGCCCACTCCACCTGGCAGACCTCATCGGCCTCGACACCACGATGGCCATCGCGAACTCGCTCTACGAGGAGTTCAAGGAGCCGCTCTACGCGCCCCCACCGCTCGTTGCCCGTATGGTCGAAGCGGGCTTGCTCGGCCGCAAGTCCGGCCGTGGCTTCTACGACTACAAGGCCTAGCGACGTGACAGAACGCGAGGTCGCCGCATGCGAGGTCGCAGTACGCGAGGTCGCCGCACGCGAGGAAGCGGGAGACGTCGCGACAGGAAACGAGGCGGTCGACCACTGGATCGAACGGGATGCGGCCGTCGTCTGGCACGGGTTCACCCAGATGGGGGCCTACGCCACCAACACGCCGCTCGTCATCGACCGGGCCGAGGGACGCGAGCTGATCGATGTCGGTGGCCGCCGCTACCTCGATGCGATCTCGTCGCTCTGGGTCAACACACTCGGACATCGCGTTCCCGAGCTCGATGCGGCGCTCATCGCACAAGCCGGCAAGGTGGCCCACAGCACCATGTTGGGCAACGGCAATACGGCCGTGATCGAGCTGGCCGAGGCGCTCGCAGACGTCGTGCCGGTCGACTCCCCGCACTTCCTCTTTGCCGCCGACGGGGCCGTGGCCGTCGAGCAGGCCCTGAAGATCGCCTTTCAATACTGGGTCAACCGTGACATCGAGGGGCGTACGCGGTACCTGGCCCTGGGCGACGCCTATCACGGCGACACCATCGGCTCACTGTCCCTCGGTGACGGCGGTGTCTTCAGCGCCGTGTTCGATCCACTCTGCTTTCCCGTTCTGCGCACGCCCGGCTACGCGGATCCCGGCTGGGCGGCCAAGGCCTGCGCAGCGATCGAAGCCAACGCGGACGAGTTGGCTGCCGTCGTTGTCGAGCCCCTCGTGCAAGGGGCTTCGGGCATGCTGTGCGCGCAGGCGGAGGACGTCCGCGCTCTCGGCGAGACATGCCGCGCCCACGGCGTGCTGCTGATCTGCGACGAGGTGGCGACCGGCTTCGGACGGACGGGAACCCTCTTCGCGTCCGAGCAGTGCGGCCTGCGGCCGGACCTGCTGTGCCTCGGAAAGGGGATCACCGGCGGGTACCTCGCCATGTCGGCCACGGTGGCCTCGGGCGATGTGTTCGACGCGTTCCTCGACAATGACCTCGGACCGCAGACGTTCTTCCACGGCCACTCCTACGGAGGCAACGCCTTGGCGGCGGCGGTCGCCCTCGAGCACCTGCGTCTCCTCGAGGCGTGGGACGTGATGGCGCATGTCAACGCCCGGGCCGATCAGCTGGCGACACTTCTCGCCGACCGCATCGCACCCCTCGACGGCGTCAAGGAGATACGCCAACGCGGCCTGATGGTCGGGGTCGAGCTGGCCCCATCGCAGCCGGGTCTGCGCTGGGGCCGCCGCGTCTGCGCCGGGGCCGTGGCCCGGGGCGTCCTGCTGCGTCCCCTCGGCGACGTGGTCGTGATCATGCCGCCCCTGACCACGACCGACGACGAGATCGTGCGCATCATCGAGGCCCTCGAAGGCTCGATCCACGAGGTCATCGGCGCATGACGCCCGCCCCCGTCGCCCCCGTCGCCTCCGGCACCCCCGCTCCCCTACTGCGCATCTGGGCCGACCGTGTACGGGCGCGCCTCGATACGGTCGTCGCCAGCGGGCGGTGGCGCGAGCCCCGCGAGTTCGACGCCTTCGGGCCCCAGGGCGCGCTCGACGGAGCGCACGTCGTCTCGTTCGCCTCCAACGACTACCTCGGCTTGAGCTCGCACCGGGCGGTGGTGGCCGCGGCGGTCGCTGCGACACGGCGCTGGGGAACGGGTGCCGGTGCCTCCCGTCTGGTCACCGGCTCGCGCCCGGTCCACACCGAGCTGGAGCTCGCCCTGGCCGAATGGAAGGAGACCGATGCCGCCATCTGTTTCCCGACGGGCTTCGCGGCCAACCTCGGCGCATTGAGCGTGCTGGGCGGGCCCGAGGTACGGGTCCTCTCGGATGAGCTGAACCATGCATCGATCATCGACGGCTGCCGGCTGTCGCGATCCCAGCTCTCGATCTACCGGCACTGCGACATGTCCCATCTCTCCGCCCTGCTGGAAATGAGTCCCGCCACGCCCACGATCGTGGTCACCGACACGATCTTCTCCATGGACGGCGACGCCGCACCTGTGCGCGAGATCGCCGCCCTGTGCCGCCGACATGGCGCCCTATTGCTGATCGACGAGGCTCATGCTGTCCTCGGGCCGCATCTGCCGCACGATGTCGCGCACGATCCGGGCCTCACCCTGGTCCGGATGGGGACGCTGTCCAAGACGCTTGGTTCGCTGGGCGGGTTCCTGGCCGGCCCGCAGGATGTGATCGACCTCATGGTCAACCTGGCCCGCCCGTACATCTTCACCACCGGCCTGACGCCGGGCGATGCCGCGGCGGCGCTCGCCGCGCTCCGCGTGCTGCGCTCAGCCGAAGGGGAAGAGCTCGTGGCGCGCCTGACCGACCTGGTGGCGCGGGTCGACGTCCCCCGTCGGCGCAGCGACGCAGGCGGGACCGATGCGCCGACGAGCCCCATCATCCCGGTCATCCTGGGCAGCGAGGAACGAGCGGTCAAGGCCTCGGCCGAGCTACTGGCGCGAGGTCTATGGGTGCCCGCCATCCGCCCCCCCACCGTCCCGGTCGGCACCAGCCGGTTGCGGGTCACACTCTCGGCCGCCCACACCGACAAGCAGGTGAAGCGGTTGATCGACGCCCTCGCCCCGTTGCGGGCCGCACTCCTCGCCCAGGTCCTCTGACCCGCGTGGCGCCCCGGCCCCAACGCCTCGTTGTGGTGGTCGGAACGGGGACCGGTATAGGGAAGACCTGGGTTTCCGCACGCCTCCTCACCACGCTCCGTCAGGCGGGAGTGACCGTGGCCGCCCGCAAGCCGGCCCAGTCCTTCGACGCCGGAGAAGACGCGGCTGCACTCGACTCCGCGGTGCTCGGCGCCGCCACCGGAGAGCCCTCGGAAACGGTGTGCACGCCGCACCGGTGGTACCCGGTGGCAATGGCGCCCCCGATGGCCGCCGAGGCACTCGGGCGGGATCGCATCACGGTGGCCCATCTCACGGATGAGCTGACGTGGCCCGCCACAGGGGTCGCTGTCGGTTTGGTGGAGACCGCCGGAGGGGTGCGCTCTCCGCAGACCCACGACGGCGATGCAGTTGCCCTCATCGCTGCGTGGGATCCCGACGTGATCGTATTGGTGGCCGACGCCGGACTGGGCACGATCAATGCGGTGCGCCTGTGCGTCGATGCCCTGACGGGAGGAGGCACCGCGGCCACGGGTGGGGTAGGTGGGGCACGTGTGATCGTCGTGCTGAACCGCTTCGACGGGTCCGATGACCTGCACCGCAGGAACCGGGACTGGTTGACGGGGCAGGACGGCCTGACCGTCGTGGCCCTGCCCGGCGAAGAGGAGGTGTTGGCGGGAATTGTGCGGGGAACGCCAGCCGCGCCATAAATCCCGGCACGAGTCGTGCGAGAGTGCTGGCGATGCGGCAACGATGGACCAGGGCTCGGGACTCCGTTCACCCGCGGGGAGGCACGGCTGCACCACGCAACACCCCGGTGCACGGCGTGAAGGTCGTCGCCATGGTGGGAGTCGTCGCGTTGGCCGCCATCGTGGCGCTAGCCGGGACAGCGCAGGCCAGCCCGGCGACAGGACCAGCCGCGGGCGCTGGCACCAAGTACTACGTCTCCCTCGGCGACTCCTATTCGGTGGGATATCAGCCGGGAATTGGCGCGACGGCGGGGTACACGGGATACGTGGCGCAGAGGACGCGTCTCTCGTTGGTCAACTTTGGATGCGCCGGAGCCACCACGACATCGATCATCCGCACGGTTTCTTGTCCGATCACCTTGCCGAATACAGCCGGCGCGGTCCCCTACCCGCAGTCCACCCAAGCCGCTGCAGCCGAGGCGTTCCTCTCCGCCCACCGCGGGCACATCGGATTGATCACCGTGTCCATCGGGGGCAACGACGTGACGGGGTGCGCTGCGGCGCCCCAACCGATCCCGTGCATCGGCCATGCGGTCGTCGGTGTGACGCTCAACGTCGTCCGTCTCGCTCGGGCGCTGCGAGCGGCCGCGGGTCCCGGGGTGCCGCTGATCGGGTTGACCTACCCCGACGTGGCCCTGGGCGCGTACGTCTACCCCTCGCAGCCACCGACGCCGGCGCACATTTCGCTGGCTAAAGAGTCGGTCCTGGGTTTCAGGCTTCTCATGAACCCGGCACTCTCCAAGGCATATGCCATGGGCCACGGGGTACTGGTGGACGTGACGAAGGCCACCGGCGCCTACACGCCCCTGACCACCACGACGACGCTGGCACCGTACGGTTCAGTCCCCGTTGCAGTGGCCAAGGTCTGCACCCTGACCTGGTCCTGCCGAACAGGCGACATCCACGCCACCACCCAGGGATACGACTTCATCGGTCAGCTTGTCGTGGCCCGCTACGCCGCGATGGCGAAGTCATGAATCTCCCTCCGCCGCCCCGTGTCGCGCCACACCGGTCACAATGGGGAGAATGGCGAAGACTTCGATGATACGTCGGCTCGCGGGCAGGGCCGTCCTGCTCATCGTCACGGGCGTGCTCTTGACCGCGTGTTCATCGGCGAACAACTCGGGAAAGAAGACCGCGTCCACATCGACCACGTCGACCACACCGGCGCCGACCACAACAGTGACGACGGTGGCGACGACGGGCCAGTTGCAGGTGTCGTCGTCGGTGGCTGTCCCCGTTCCGGCCAACGTGCAGATCACGGCGGCCGAGGCGCCTGACGGCGCGGTGTTCGTCTCGCCGGAAGGACACGACGCAGCCACGACGACGGTGGTATGGGTGGTCGATCCCAAAGGACCCGCGGCGATCGCCGAACATGTGAGTGGTGGGGTGAGTGCGCTGGCCGCCGACGCCACCAACCTCTACGTCGTCGCTGACGACAGCGTGATCGGCTACACGCGCAGCACGGGCAACCAGATGGGTCAGTGGAAGCTGCCCCCGATCAGCACGGCGAACACCTCCGACGCCAACCTGGTCTCGATGAGCGCTGCCGGCGGACAGGTTCTCGTCATGATCGCCCAGGGCAACCTGCAAACCATCTACCGCATTGTGCCGACGTCCACGGGTCCAGCGAAACAGATCGCCGAAGGAACCAGCGCCGCCTTCGGCCCCGATGGATCCGTGTATTACGAACGATCCGACAACCATCTCGTCAAGCTGACTCCCGCGGGCGTCAGCACCGTCGGACCGGCGCTCGCCAACAATCCCAATGGGGAGGGTGGCGGCATCGCCGGCGTCGACGCCGTGGCCGGTGGGTTGGTGTGGATCAGCGTCCCGGCAGGGCAGGGCCTCGACGCGCAGCTAAGCCCGTACAACGCCGACACGTTGCAGGCCATGAGCAGCTATTCAGGATCGGTCAACGAGCAGATCGTCGACACGTCTGCAGGTGCCCTGGTCCTCGTCGGCCCCAACGGGCCGGGCGACTGTCCCCAGGCCACAGCGTCGGCCGTGAGCTGCGTGTTCCGTCTCTCGCAGACGGCAGAATTGAGTTTCCCGACTCCGGTGGGATCGGCCGACCAACTGCTCGGCCCTCGCCCGGCCGTCGTGACGGCGAGCACCACGACGGCCGATCTGGTGGTGGACCGGCTCTCCTGAGTCTCGTCTTCGTGCCGGCGGCCCCGCCACGCCGGAGGATGATCGGAATCAGGCAAGCCGCTTGCTGACATCTTCTCCGGCGGCGACCCGGTCCGCATACCGGTCGAGCCACCCGTGGAACTTCTCACTCGCCTCCCGATCGGCGTCGAGTCTCGGGTAGGCAGGGATCTCGTAATCGGGATCCGCCGGGGGGTGGTCGTCAACGGGCTTGCGGGCCAAGGCGGCAGCAATAACCGGAGCGAGTCGGGCCGCTTTCTCCGCCATTCGTCGCTCCTCCCGGTCAACGAACTCCGGCATGACCTCGCGACCGAACAGCTCGAGTGTCTCCATGATGTGCTCGTGCCGGTTACGCCCACCTGCACACGACAAGATGATCTGGTCGACCCCACACTCTTCATAGCGACGGAGATAGGCGCGCACCTGATCGGGCGTTCCGATGGCGCCGCGCAATCCGCTCGTTCCCCCCTCCGTGACGCTCCTGGCGCCCAGGCGATCGGGTGAGGCCGCAGCGAGGGCAACGGCCTCGGGGTCGAACCCCTGCTCGGACCGCCGCTCGTGGTACTCCGCCCACAAGTCGCCCATGCCCGGCCTGTTACGGCCGAATACGTAGTAATGCCCGAGCGAGTACCCGATGAAGTTCGAACCATCGGCCCCCCTCCGGACAGCCTCGGCTGCGTCGGCGTGGCAGAAGAAGGAGGTGACGCAGGCGACGTTGGCGTTGACCGCATCGCCGATCGGCACGCCCTCTGCTGCCAGCGTGGAGTAGTAGTCGTCGACCCAATGCCGGGCTTCTTCGGGATCGAAGAACGCGAACGCCAAGGCCCCGATCCCTTTCTGGGCCGCGAGGTGGATGGTCTCGCGGCGACTGCAAGCCACCCAGACCGGTGGATGCGGTTGCTGCGCCGGCTTAGGGACCACATTGCGCGGTGGCATGCGCACGTGCTCGCCGACGAAGCCGGTGAACGGTGTCTCGGTCATGCAGCGCAACGCCACCCGGACGCCTTCTTCCCACATCGCCCGCTTGTCGACCGGGTCGATGCCGAACGCATCCAGTTCGGTCGACGCCGACCCTTCGCCGGTGCCGAACTCAACCCGGCCCCCGGATAACAGATCAAGAGTCGAGACGCGCTCGGCGACCCGCGCGGGGTGGTTAATGGCTGGAAGCAGATGCACGATGCCGTGACCCAGGCGGATCTTCTTTGTCCGTTGCGAAGCGGCCCCCAGGAACACGTCGGGAGCGCTGGAATGAGAGTATTCCTCAAGGAAGTGGTGTTCGACCACCCATGCGGTGTCAAATCCGAGGTTGTCGGCCAGCTCGATCTGCTCGAGCGCCTCCGTCAAGACCCGGCGATCGTCATCAACTCTCCAAGGACGTGGCACCTGGTGCTCGAAGAACAGGCCGAACTTCATTTGGAGAACATAACATCCCTTGTATCATGGTGATGTTACTATTGCGCCTTTGCCGGGATCCTTTCGATTGGAGTGTCATTTGGGCGGCGTCCGACTGAGCCGGGAGGAAGCGTGGCGCTACGTGGCAGCAGCACATACCGGCGTGCTCACGTCGTTGCGCCGGGATGGCAGCCCGGTGTCGCTACCGGTCTGGTTCGTCGCCTTGGAACAGCGCCTGTACGTCACCGGCCCCGCTCGCACGAAGAAGGTGGCGCGCATCAGCCGGGACTCCCGTGTTGCGTTCGTCGTAGAGTCGGGTATCACGGTGGGATGAACTCATCGGAGTGCATTTCACCGGTACCGCCTCCATCGTGACCGACGATGCCGTCATCGACCGGGTCACCCGTTCATTCGCGGAAAAATACGGTGCATTCCGCACCCCACGTGACCAGATGCCTGCCGCCACAAGGGCTCATTACCAGTCGGCGACGGCGATGATCGAAATCATTCCCGACGAGCGAATTCTCTCGTGGGATAACTCGCGGCTCGTGACCCCGAACCCGACCTGATGCCATCAATTTCTCAGGAAGCGACCGTGAGCACGGGGTGGCCCAGGCTCCCTCGGCCCGAGCGCAAGGCATTGATCCTCACCGCCGCAACCTCGGCCTTCGCAATCGGTGGCTACACCGCAACCTCCATGGCCGACATCTCACGTGCGGCCGGAGTTTCCCATCTGATTGTGTACACACACTTCGACTCCAAGGAGAACCTCTACGACGCAGTGCTCCGATCGGCACGCGCGGAACCTCGAGACGGCATTGAGGGCGTCCGGTTCGATCGGAAAGTTCGGTCCGACGACAGCTGCAGTGTTGTCCGCCGCCCGCGCCGGCGAGGACGCATTCCGGGTCCTGTGGTGGCACGCTCCGAGAGAGCCCGTCTTTTCGTATCACGCTGACGCCGCCCGGAATCGACTCGAGGCTGCAAGCCGAGAGGCGCTCGGTCCCATCGCCTACGTGGAATGGGCCGCCCGCGCGACGATCTCGTATGTCGTCCAAGCGGTTCTCGTCTGGGTTGAGGACGGGGACGAGAAGCTCGATCACCGGTTCGTGCTGGCCACCGAAGCCGCATTGAAGGCCGGCGTCCGCAGCTGGTCCAAGTCGGGATAACCGTCGAGCACAGGGGGAGCAATGAAGAACGACGGCGTGATCATAGAAGTGGCCCTCAACGAGGCCGTTTCGCCGGCCATCCATCCCGCAGTGCCCCAGAGTGCCCAGGCCTGTGCCGCCGACGCACGCCGCTGTGCCGATTCGGGTGCCGCTATCGTGCACTGGCACGCCGTGGGTCCCGATGGATCCCAGCGACTCGGTGACGCCACGCTCTACGGAATGGCACTCGACGCGATGGACGGTTGCATCCTTGCCTACCCGTCCTACCCGGTCGATGTTCCCGACACGGTGGACGAACGGCTCGGTCACTGCTTCACGCTGAGGGAGCACCACGGTCTCGAGCTCGGACCCATAGACGCAGCAACCGTCAACCTGGTGTTTCGAGACGAATCGACAGGAATGCTGGGACCTCTCGAGCCCACAGGAGGTCAGGAGGTGATCCGAAATTCATTGCCCTTCGTGCGCGAAGCCCTCCGGCGCTTTGACGCTGTCGGGCTGGTACCCACGATGGCTTCCTTTGATGTCGGGTCCACCCGGACGATCGGTGCACTCGCCGAAGCCGGGACGATCCCACAACCGGTGATGATCAAGATTTTTCTGTGGGGAAACCCTCTGATCGGGCCAGAACCGAGTGTGGAGGCACTCGACCTCCACCTGCGCCAACTCCCGCCCTCAGTCGATGTGGAATGGCTGGTGGTCCCGCACGGCATCCGTGATCCCGGCTTCGTGGAGGAGTTGACCCTCGCCGCGCTCGAGCGCGGCGGGGGCGTCCGGATCGGCATTGGCGACACCCCGACGGCATTCGCCCACACACCCAATCCCCAGCTGGTTGAACGTGCTGCCCGATGGGCCGAAGCCGCCGGTCGCCCCGTCGCCTCGGTGGCGGACGTGAGGGCACAGGTTTGCATGTACCCGATCCTTGCCGGGCACATGACGAGCGGGACCTCCCCCACCGATCCCTCGACCGAGCAGCCGGAACGCCCACTTGCGGGCAAGGTGGCAATTGTGACGGGTGCGAGCCGTGGCATCGGAAAGGGCTGCGCGCTGGAACTGGCAGGCGCCGGTGCAACCGTCTACATCACGGCCAGGACGGCCGAACGGCGACATGAGGGCGACCGATCGGGCAGCCTCGAGACGACCGTCGAGGCCATCGCCCGCGCAGGGGGGCACGCGATCCCCGTGCGATGTGATCACACCGATGACGCCGACGTCGAAATGCTGTTCAGCCGCGTCCGGACGGAACAAGAACATTTGGATGTGCTCGTCAACAACGCGTTCGCTGTTCCCCGCGGCATCGACCCGCACACTCCATTCTGGGAAACGCCGGTGGGCGACTGGGACACCATGATCGACGTCGGGACCCGGTCAGCCTACGTCTGCGCGCACAACGCCGCCCGCGCAATGGTGCGGAGCGGAGGCGGCCTCATCGTCAACGTGAGCTCTGCCGGTGCGATCCGCTTCTTTCACCACATTGTCTACGGGATCGGCAAAGCGGCGGTCGACCGGTTCACCCGGGACGCAGCCCGACCCCTTGCCGCGCACAATGTCGCCGTCATTTCCATCTGGCCGTACGTCGCACGGACTGAGCAGGTGGTGACTCTTTCGGAGTTTGATCTCTCACAGACGGAATCGCCGCAATTCTGCGGGCGAGGAATCGTTGCACTTGCTACCGACAGAGACGTGCTGCGATGGACCGGGCGTTCGGTCACAACGCGGCATGCTGGCAGACCACTACGGCTTCGTGGACATCGACGGGATGCTTCCACCCGAGCAACCGTGGCATCCACCCGCCCCGGTACCGCCATTCGCTCCGCAGCGCTAAGAGAGTGGTCCGAGCACCTCTGCGTCGTGTTCACCGATCCGTGGCGCCCGGCGATATATTCTCCATGGGGAGGACTTCATCTGGAAGGGGGCGCCGGGATACGTCACCCTTTCCCGAGTCTGGTTGTCCACGATCGTTACGGCGAACTCGCGCGCGACGAAATGAGGATCAACGAGCACCTCGTCGATCGATGCGACGATCCCGGTCGACAAGCCACGTTCAGCGGCTCCCACAAAGAACTCCCGCGCCGGGAGGCGTGACACGATCAACTCGAGTGCTTTCCGGATGGAGCCAAAGGCTGCGGTCGCCTCGACGTCCTGGCCCAACTCCGAGAAGTGCAGTCCCCCACGCTCAATCCCGACCTCTAACCAAAAGGCTTCAGGGTGCTCGTCTCGGATGCCGAGCTGGTCGAGCCAGTCGAGGATCGCTCGCAGCTGTGCCACCGAACCCGTTGTGAAGCCAATGTAGACATAACGGCCATCCGCCGCTTGTTGTTGTGCTGGCGTCGTAGGCTGATCACTGGCGTGCCGACCGGTCTGGCGCTCGAGGACCGTTCGGGCCACGAGGTATTCGTACGTTCCTCCCTCGGTCGTGACGTTCGCCGCTGCATGCATGCTGACATCAACATGCTGACCGATCCCACTCTGGTCGCGTTCTATCAAGGCCACGAGTGCCGCATTTGCCGCCCACATCGATGCGATCTGCAATCCCTGATTGCCCCCTCCACGCACAGGGGGCAGCGAATGGTCGTCATAGCCGCAGAGGTAGACGGGCCCAGCCCCAGCCAGCAATGTGAGATCCGTCACCGGCTCGTTGCGCCGCACGGACCAGCGGCCGAAGGGCGAGACGGACACCCAGACGAGGCGCGGGATCACCTCCCGCACGTCATGATGGTCTATGCCGAGCGATGCCAACCGATCGGGTGGTTCGCCTTCCAAGACGACGTCCGCGCCCTGAGCAAGGGAGGCGAACATCGCACGCCCTTCGATGCTGTCGAGATCGACGACAACTCCCCGCTTGCTCGTGTGGTAGTGCCACCACCAAAGACTCCGTTCGGGATCAGGCACGTCATCGACAAAGGGTTCATACGTCCGACAGATATGGCCTCCCGGCGGTTCCACGAGCACCACATCCGCCCCGAGGTCGGCGAGCAGCTTGCCAGCGAAGGCGGCATTCTCGCTGGCCAATTCCACAACGCGGATGCCGGTCAACGGACCGTCCAGGCTCGCCACTCAAATCACACCCTCGGCCTTCAACGAACGACGCTCGTCGGCGTCAAGACCGAGTAGGTCGCCGTAGACGAGGTCATTGTGCTCACCCAGGCAGGGGGCACCGCGCTCGATCGCCCAGTCCGTCCGCGAAAGGTGTACCGGCAACCCGTCAACTCGGACCTCTCCTATTGCCGAGTGTGTCACGGTCGGCCACAAGCCCCACTCTTCCGTCGCGAGGTCGTGGTCCATGCGATCTTCCGGACCCGCCACCGCTGCCGCGGGAACGCCAGCGGAGCGGACGTCGGTGGCAATGTCGCACGCGTTGTGTCGTCTCGTCCAGGCACCAAGAAGTCGGTCGAGTCGATCCTGCTCGGCCAGACGCCCCTCAAGGGTTGCGAACTCGGCCTCCGACGCCCAGGGTTCCTTCACGACACCGCCGAATGCCTCCCAATCGGCGTCTTGGCGACACGCAATAGCAACCCACTTGTCGTCGCCTGCACACGGGTAGATCCCGTGCGGGGCCATGGCCGGCGAGCGACTCCTGTTGCTATCCGGCAAGCCAGGACGACGCAAGGGCCGGCCATTGACGGTCGCATCCAACACATCGGGTCCGCACAGCGTCGCGCCCGCCTCCGTGAACGAAAGATCCACGTACTGGCCCTCACCTGTGCGGTTGCGGTGGATAACGGCGGCAAGCACGGCGAGAGCCATGAAATTGGCGCCCTGATGGTCCATGTAGGCGTATCCCCAGCCGGCTGGCGCCTGATCTGGCAGGCCGCACTCGAAGGTGATCCCACACATTGCCTGGACCACCGGTCCCCACGTCTTGTACGAGGCGTACGGCCCGGAATGCCCGTAACCACAGCCGGAGACGTAAATCAGGTCGGGCCGAATCTCGACGAGCTCCTTGTAGGAGAACCCAAGCCTCTCCATGACACCCGCTGCAAAATTCTCGGTAACGATGTCAGACATGGCGACGAGGCGGCGCAAGAGTGCACGGCCCTTCTCCGAGCGAAGGTTGAGTGTGATGCCGAGCTTCTCGACATTGTGGTTGTTGAACGCTCCCCCGAAGTTCACACCACGTCGCTCGTCCTTGAAGGGCCGCGCCCCTCGGAGAATGTCCCAGCGCCCTTCTCGCACGGGATCTTCGATACGGATGACCTCAGCACCGAATGCTGCAAGCATTCGAGTCGCTCCTGCGCCGGCGAGCACTCCGGTGAAGTCGCAGACACGCAGATGGCCCAGCGCCGACATCGGGTCAAATGTAACAGGAGGTGCGGCGCCCACGGCAGGAAGGCGGCTCAGTCGGCAGGAAGACCCAGTGCGTGCCGCGCGATGACGTTGCGGTGCACTTCTGACGTCCCGCCGGCAATGGTGCCGGCGAGCGAGCCCAAGAAATCGCGCCACCAGTCGCGATCACCGGGTGCAGCCTGGATCAGTCCCGCTGGGCCTTGCATGTCAATAGCCAACGACAGCACTTCGGTATAGAGCTCGGAGGTTGCGAGTTTCATGAGGAGCTGACTTCGACCGGCGCCGCTCATGGACCGGTAACCAAGTGCACGGAGACAGACGGTTCGTTCATATGCGGCGACGATCCGGCGGCGCATCAGCGTGTCCGTGCCGCTGCCGAGCTCGCGGCAGTGCGAGAGCAAGTCTCCAATGGCCCGGTCAAGGCGGGCGACGGCCTCCATCCACATGCTTGACCGCTCATGGCCGAGAGAACCCTGGGTCACTCGCCACCCACCGTGGAGCTGGCCCAACAGCCGGTCACGGGGGACGACGACATTGTCGAAATAGACCTCGGCAAATTCGGCCGATCCCATAATATTGCGTAACGGGCGCACCGAAATGCCCGGGTAATCCATATCGAGGATGAGTGCGCTTATGCCCCGGTGCTGCGGCTGCCCAGGATCTGTGCGTACATAACACAGGCACTTGTCGGCAATCGGAGCAAAGCTGGTCCATACCTTCTGGCCGGTGACGACAAAACGATCGTCGTAGACCTCGGCCCTCGTGCGCAGCGATGCGAGGTCGGAGCCGGCGTCGGGCTCGCTCATGCCGATGCACCACACCGTGTCACCGCGTATCGCGGCCGGAGCCAGCGATCGTTGGCCGGGGGTTCCGAACTGCAAGAGGCTGGGCGCAGCGATCCCATAGCCCGGGAAGTGCAAGGACCTGGGTATGTTCCTTCGGCCGATCTCCTCGAGGTAGAGAACCGACTGTTCTGCGGAGGCGTCCCGCCCCCCGAGATGGCGCGGATTTGAGGGGATCATCCACCCGTGATCGAACAGCGTCGCTTGCCAGCGTCGACCCCATTCGGGCACGAGGTCCCCCGGAGAACGCCGGTAAGAATTCGAGGCCTCCGGTGGTGCGTTCTCGTCAAGGAATGACACAAGTTCAGAGCGAAAACACTCATCCTCACTCGACGCCGTGTTCATTACACTGGCGGATGAGGAACAGCTGCCGAACGCCGTCGCATATTTGTCGCTCTCTCTCGCCTCTTCATGGGCGAAATACTAGAACTCAGGATCAAAGTGGGTGAAGGCTTGTCACTGGAGGAGAACGGAGATATTGCGGCGCAAGCCCTTGTTCTCACGCCCGTGCGCGGCCGTCGCGTGTTCCTCATGGCCATTGTAGGAGAGTCGGGAGATTTCTTCACGTGAGTGAGGACGCGATGCACGTCGCCCGGCTGCGAGCGTTGGGGGCAGACGACACCGAACTCGAGGCGCTCTCCGCTGTCCTCACTGCGTCACCACCAGGGACAGTGGCCGGGCGCGTCGGGCACGCGTGGACCGGGGTCGCTTCCAACTGCTCACCGACGGCGACGACATCTCCGTCGCCACCTCTGGCGTGTCCCCGGTCTGTGTCGGGGACTGGTGCACCGTGAGAACACTCGCAGGTCCCGACGAGGTGACCCACGCGCTGCACGACGTGCTGCCCCGTCGTACCGCACTTGTGCGTCAATCGTCGGGATCGCGCGGTCGAGTCGCAGGCACTGGCGGCGAACATCGATACCGTCATGGTCGTCCTACCGCTCGACCGGCCCATCTTGCGACGACAGGTCGAGCGCTTCCTGGCCTTGGCCTGGGACAGCGGGGCTCAACCCGTTCTGCTGCTGACCAAGGTCGATCTGGTCGACGACGATGTCATCTCGGCTGCAGGAACCGAGGTGCATGCGGTGAGCGGGGACCTCACTGTGCTCACTGTCTCTGTCGTGACCGGGGCCGGTATGGACGCGGTGTCCACGTATGTCGCGGCCGGCAGCACGGTGGCGCTCCTCGGCACGTCGGGGTCGGGGAAGTCGTCTCTGGTCAATGCCCTCATGGGCGCTGACGTCGTGCAGACGGGAGAGGTCCGCCAGGCGGACAGCAAAGGGCGCCACACGACAAGCTGGCGAGAGCTCCTCGTGGTGCCTGGAGGCGGCGCGTTGATCGACACCCCCGGGCTCAGAGAACTGGGCATGTGGGTGGACGATGAGGGCATTGAGGCTGCGTTCGCCGACATCACCGATCTCGAGGAGCACTGCCGCTTCAACGACTGCGCGCACGGGAGCGAGCCTGGTTGCGCGGTGTTGGCGGCCATCGCCGCTGGTGAGCTCTCTGCGGATCGACTCGACAGCTATCGGAAGCTCCTGGGTGAAGCGGCATTTGCCGCCCAGAAGAACGACCATCGCCTGGCCAGGGAAGCGCAGAAGGTCGGGAAGAAACGCCCTCTCGAAGGGCGACGAGGGACTCGCCGCTAGCGACCGGCCACCGCAGAGATATGAGAGTCTGGACTCTGTGACCGGAGCAGATCTCACCATCTCCGAGAGCCACCTCGCAGACGTGGGAGGACTCCACGTTCACCGGTCCCTTCCCCGACGGGGACGGCGCATGGTTGGCGCATGGTGCTTCTTGGACCGGTTCGGACCGATCGAGGTCACACCCGAGCAGACCATGATCGTCGGTCCGCATCCGCACATCGGCCTGCACACAGTGACCTGGCTCCTGCGTGGAGAGGTCCTGCACTCCGACAGCCTGGGGAACCAACAGCCCATCCGGCCCGGACAGCTGAATCTCATGACCTCGGGCCGGGGCATCGCTCACGCTGAAGATGCGCGCGCCCAATCGAGTGGGCGCATGGACGGCGTGCAGCTATGGGTTGCTCAGCCGGAGAGCACTCGACACGACCCGCCCACGTTCGCGCATCACGCCAATTTGCCCCGCGTCGATCTCGACCATGGATCGGCCACGGTCCTCATGGGCGATTTCGCCGGAGCGCAGTCGCCGGCCACCGTCGATTCGGCGCTGGTCGGCGTCGACATCGACGGGAGCGGACTGCTGCGTCTGCCCCTGGACCCGGCCTTCGAACACGCGATCGCCGTGCTCCATGGGAGTGTCCGGATTGAGGACGCGCGGGCAGAGCCGAATGAGCTCGTCTACCTCGGAACCGATCGCGAAAGCCTCGAGCTCGTGCTCGAAGAGGGGTCCCGGATCCTCTTGCTCGGCGGCCTCCCGTTCGGAGAGGAGATCGCCATGTGGTGGAACTTCGTCGCTCGCGATCAAACGGAGCTCGCCCTTGCATTCGCGGATTGGCGGGACCGTGCAGAGCGGTTCGGACCCGTCGAGAGCTCACTGCTCCGCATAGAGGCACCTCGACCGTTCTGGCTGTAGGGGCGGAGCGAGCCGGCACTGGCAAAGCCGGGACCAGGGACAACGGCGCCGTGGGACACCTGGCGGCATTCGGCTACAGTGAAGGGCCGCTCAAAGGGGAGACAACATCGAACTGGCGAAACGCACGGCTTACGCCGTTACGGACCTGTGGTGCAGCCTGGAGTGCACGCCGCCCTGTCAAGGCGGAGGTCGCGGGTTCAAATCCCGTCAGGTCCGCCGCCAGATTCGATCGGTCCACACGACGGTCGAACCTGGTCACCCGGTCGGGTAGCTCAGTTGGTAGAGCGCGCGCCTGAAAAGCGTGAGGTCACCGGATCGACGCCGGTCCCGACCACCGGAAAAGACCAGTTCAGAGGGCATTATTCGGGCCACCTAAGTTTCGACCTCAGAACTTCGTGCCCACAACGTGCCCACAGAATTCCGAGAAATGCCGATTTCGGCGCACATGGATGCTGAAAATGGGCTGAGAATCGAGCGCGATCCGACCCGATTGAGCCGAACGCGATTGGGTGAAATGGCGCATCGCGAGCCCAGCCTCGGACCCGAGATCTGATTGTTATTAGAGGTCTTATTAGAGGTCATCGTCGGGCTGACAGGTGGGTCATGGGACGGCCGGAGGCCGAGCGAGGACACGAGAGCGAAGCGAAGTCCCGCAGCGGCCCTTGACGCACCGGAGAAGGACCCAGGAGATCATGGAATGGGCCGGACCCTTGGGCCGGCCTACATGCGCCGTTGCCGGGCCGCCACGTTCGTTCTGGAATAGCCAACAGGAACCATGTCGAACCATGTCGAACCATGCGCGAGACCAGCTAGGGCCAGTCACGGCCCAATCGCTGCGCCATTTCCGGTGTTCGTGCAATCCAGATGAAGCGACGAGAGTGGAACAGTCCGGGCATCGGGTCCGGTGGCATCACCAATAAGGAGTGTCCCGATGACCGTCGTCCCGTCACTCTTGTATGTGGGAATGGAGATGTCTCGATTCTTCGATTCCTGGTCCCAGATGAGGGCCTGCGCTGGTGTCTCCACGTCACCGCGCGTTGCGCAGTTGAGTTGGCTTGCCTTCACATAGCCCTGCGTCTCCCCTTGGTCGACCGCTACCGCGATGAGATCCGGCGACCCATTCTGATTCTGCTCGCCATATGTTTGGCCGGCAGCGTTGGTACCCCAAGGGGTCGTGACTTGACTCACGTAGATGGCTTGCAATCTCCACGAGGCGTTAGAGCTGGTGGTGACCGTTATGTCGTCGTTGCCGGGTGTGATGGGCACGACCTCACTGGCCTCCTCGAGAGGGGGTGGGTGACTCAGATCCGCCGCGCCGCAAATCAACGCCGAGCCGTTCGACATGGTGAACGTGCCGACTGTGAGACACGACAACGTCAGTGAAAGGTGGGTTGCCTTCGCCGGCGGTGGGCCCAGATTGATGGTTGCCGAACCAGTGCGCGTCGCAGTGAGAACGTTGCCGAGCGGTGTGTCGACAGGCGCCCCGGGCGGAGAAAACACACCGGAGGCGACCGCTGCCCCTCCGGCGATGAGGGTCGAGCCGAAGAACACGCCAGCCCCGAGGCGCCACCGCCAACGGCGACGCACGCGGGGCGCATCCTTGACTGTTGCCACCAAGGCCTCTCGTAGTGCGGCCGTGAAGACCGGGTCCATCTCGAGCGTGCTCATCGAGTCTCCTCCTTCGTGGTCTTGTCGTCGTCTCCGCTCAGGGATGGGCCCATTACGTTCGCCATGCGCGATCGGGCGCGGTGGAGACGAGTTCGTGCTGCGCCATCAGAAATGCCCAGGGCCTCTGCCACTTGCGCCGGCGAATAGTGCTCGAACATCGTGAGAGTCAGCAAGGCGGCGTCGTCGCTTGAGAGGGATCCAAGTGCCTGATGAACTTGTTCGCTGAGGCGCTCCTCCTCCATCTGCTCCAACGCGACATCGGCGGCGCTCTCTGAGCCCTCCACGCGGGGCAGGGAGTCGATGAGCGCTCGATAGCGCCGAAGACTGCGTGTCAGGTTTCTGGCCAGATTCGTCGTCGTGACAAGAAGCCAGGGCAATACGGACCCCTCGACGACCCGCACAGACCCTCGACGGCGCCACAGCTCGAGGAAAGCGCCCGCGGTGACGTCTTCGGCATCGTGCACGTTTTCGGTCATTCGAACGGCATGACAGTAGACACGATTGTGGTGAAGGTCGAAGGTAGCTACAAATGCGTCGGCGTCACCCGTTAGAGCGGCATCCCAGGTGCTCTGTTCGTCACCAAACGGCGTCACCCTTTGTACTGTCCGCACAGCCGTAAGCGTTACACGAGCACGTTGGAGAGGACCGTCTCGAGCCCTCATGCGACCGAACCAGGTATGGCCAATGGAGCTTGGGCGTGCTATCTGATCCGTAGATCGGGCTGGGCCCTGGACCGGAGATGTCGAGAGTGGCCACAAACGGCCAGGATTGCCCCGCATGCTGGGCACATCCAGACGACGTGTCGGCCTACTGTGACCACCCGTTGCCATGGGTCTTCAAGGTTTCCCGAGTTTTTGTTCTCATTTCCGTTCTCACGTTCCGCAGGATTGCGGACCGATTGTTTCCGAGCAGCAACTCGTCCAGCACATGCGGGCGGCGGTCCAACCGGATTCGGACTGTCCGCAAGTCGTTAATCCGACCCCCCGGGAAGTGGCACTGACCAGCACTGCCGGACGTGCTCGAAATCGGCCGAAGTCAGCCGCCGCTGCGGGGTCGATGCCGCTCTGCGGCTGCTAGGGCTGTGGTGGCCCATTCGTCCGGGCTCGGGTTTGTCGAGCTGAGTACAACCGTGCGGGCGGCCAGTTCGGGTGAGACGAACTCAGCCACCGTGTGCCACTGCGCCTCGTCTATGATTACCGCCGCCATCGTGGGCACCAAGGGGATCTCGCCGCCAATTTTGACCAAATGAACGCCGTCGAAGCAGGCGTCGGGTCGGGCCGCTAGCTCGGCCCAGTCGAAGTAGAAACGCACGGCTGGCGGATACCCCGGGGCAAGATCTGTCGGAATGAGATCCCTCTGAAGTCGGTGGCTGTGGGCGACGGCCTCTGGCGCCGTACAGCTTCCATTGGCGAACATGACGTATTCGAAATAGTCTGCTGGATCTCCCCACGTTCTGCCACGGGCTAGTTCCGGCCCGGATCGACCATAAGCAAGGGTGGCAGGCAACAATGCACCTTGCTGCAGGATCCGGGCAGCAGTGGTCGCAGATGTTCCATGGCAGACCAACCGTCCGCCGCAGCCCTCCGGATACACGTGAGAACAACATTGCTTGGAGAAGAGTCCAGGGTGGGGTCGGGTCGTCGGGGGAAGCCACTGATCCCAGTTTGCCAAAGGCGGGTCGGCGACAACTGTGACTTGCCGTCGGTGTGCATGCTCGTAGGCGAGGAAATCGTGAACGACCTGGTGGTCAACAGGACTCGCCCCTTCTGGGCGGACGGCGTGACGGTAATACCAGTCTCCATTGGCCAGTCCGTGTGGCAGTGGAAGTCCTCCGACCCCGAGCTCAAGTAGGGAATCTCGCATCGACATAGTGTGCCAAGTAACTGGCAGGCGAAAGCGGCGATGTTGTCCGGCTGGGGTCTTCGCGTGTTACCCCTAGCGGCGGGGGTGAGTGACGGCGGTACGAGCCCTGCTTGACTTGAATCAACAACGTAACTCGTTCGGAAGGTCGCGGCCTTTGTGGAGTGAGTACCGTCCCATGACCCGCGGCATACGGGGGCGGTCGGCCACAATGGCAAGGTGACGGATTGGCAGGAGTGGGATTCCGAAGCTGTCATGAACGGCCAACTACCCGCCATACCGGGGGGAGAGCCTCCAGTCGGACTCTGGGTGCCGCTGGCTCGATGGTGGAAGCCGGAAGGTTCTGTCGGCTATCTGCTACTCGTGATGCTCGAAGCCGATGAGCGTCTTCGTCCTTCGTACCAGGCCGACATCCACTCGTTCGCCCGGGACGACGGAGGATCATGGAGATGGAGATGGAGCGGAGGCGGCGGCTCCGATTGGGGCCTTGGATGGGGACCGCGACCCGACGGCACAAGCTTCTGGCTTGAAGGCTTGGGTGCTGGCGGAGCAGGCCATCCGTTCGTCGCACCTGGGCGAGCCCAGTCGCAGGTCGAGGCAGTCCTCGTGCGAGGAGCGGGCTGGGAGACCGTCTGTCCGACCGAGCCGACGACTGGAGCATTTCTGATCGGTGCCGATCTGGACCAACCCATCGAAATCTCAACCCTTGACGCGTCTGGTCGGACCCTCCGTTCGTTCGGACGTACGACCATCATGGAGGCACTGCCAAAAGCGCCATAACGCTACGCAGCGGGCTAGTCCCGGGAAAGTGGAGGGCTTGTCAAGGCCGGCCGAAGGCCGCTCGTGGGGAAGCCTTGACGAGCCCGGTCAGTCCCGCACGGACACTGGCCAAAGAGGCCGGCGCAGCCGGGTTGAACCCTGAGTGGCGGGCCGCAAGCCGATCCTCTTGCGGCAAGTGCACAAGTGCACGGCACGCGATTAGCTGTCTCCGTTGTCGACGGTCACCGAATCGAAGAGCTTCGAGCTACGGAGAGCTTGGGCGACGGCGTCCACCTGGGAGGCCGGACCGAAAAAGGTGAAAGTCAACACCTCGGGGGACGTCTGCTCTTCGCTGTCAATACCTCCGCCCGTCGTCGGGGAGCTGAACCGGTTGAGCACCTGAGATTGGAGTGCGTCGATTGCCTCCGCCGAGGCGCCTGGATTGGCCGTGGCAGTAATCAAGGCAGTTGGCAATGGCCCAACCTCTTGCGCCAGGGCGGAGGGCAATGCTGACGTTTCGACGACACTCGCAGATCCAATCGGATCGAGCCATTGAATGACATTGCGCATGGTTCCGCCTTCTTTTTCAACGGGCGATTGGGGAGCGACAAATGCTTGGAACGGATCATTGGGGCCTATCGCCCAGAGATTCCGGGCTTCGAGAAGTGCTCCATTCGCCGGATCTACAACGATGCTCGTTGCATCGGCGAGCGTGTCGCTCAGGACATCGAACCCCAGCCCAGTCGAGCCCGTGTGCGTGACCGTCTCTCCGAGGGCGTGGATGCCTGGCATCAGAGCCAGTGCGTCATAGAGGGCCGAGTAGAATGCCGGCGTCTGATCGGTCAAGTCCGTAGTCAAGAGGGCCACGACTCGTTGGAACCCTGGATTTTGTCCGGGAGTTATCGAGAGATGATCAAGCCCTTGGATTCCTGTCGTCCCGGTGGTCAGCTCGTGAGCCAAGGTGGAGGGATCTGTTGGAAGCGAAGAGACATTCGTCGTACCTGCACCCGATTGGAGACCTGTTCCGTTGCTGGCGTTCGAGGTCGCTGAGAATCCACATTGGTCCGGATTCGCCAATGGGTCGTTCTTCTCGGCGCCATGGGGGCTGTTTAATAGGCCGGCAGCGTCCCAGGCCGCCTCATTGGCCGAGGAGGCAAACTGCGCCTGGCCGATGCTCAGCGAGTAGCAAGATTCGCCAAAGTTATTTGACCACTGGGTCGTGGTCACCGCAGCCGTTGCCTCGGCCCCCGAGACCGGAATGGCCCCGCCCTGACCGATATACGTCAGATCCATCGACCAGGATCCCTCCGTTTGCGTCTTGAGCCATTGCCCACGTTGAAGTTGGGGGACTACCTGATTGGCGGCATTAGCGGCGATCAAGCGAAGCTGCGCGGCTGCGGCCGCAGGTGGGTGCTGACCGACCTCGGGAAGGAGGAGCGCCACGAGCACGGCGGCGATCACCGCACCAACGCCGACTGAAGCCGAAATCACGAGCCGTCGAGTCGGTGCGGATCTCTTTCTTGATAGCTGAGGCCACCATTGCTTCGACTCAATCACCGCCGGAGTGGGCGCTGGTGGAGCGGATTCGACCAGCTCTATCACAAACGCACGAATCTTTGCGTCGAGCACTTCACTCGTCGACATGGAGTACCTCCTTTAGGCGGGATTTTCCTCGGGCTAGATGTCGCTTAACCGATCCATGGCTGATCTGCAGCAGTCTGGCGATTGCCGATGGGTCGAGGTCCTCCCAATAGGTGAGCACGATGACTGCTCTTTGGCGGACGCTGAGGCGTCTGACCGCATCGAGGACCTCGGGTCGAATCTCATATGCCTCTGTCGGCTCACGCTGAACGGTTCGCTGCTCCAGCGAGGATCGTCGCCTTGACGATCGGCGGAACATGGTGGCTTCGTTGTAGATGCTTCGATACAGGTACGGCTTCTTCTCGATTACCTCTGACCAGGTTGGAGAGGTGAGGCACTTCAGGACTGCAGCGGATACGACATCGGGGGCGTCGTCGGGGCCTACAAGTCCCGTGGCGAACCGGATGAGCGCCTCGGAAAGCTTCCGATATACCTCCTCGTCGGCACCGTCCACACTCTTACGATGCCGCAGAACACCCATTTGGGTGACACAGAGAGGGGGATTTTTCTTGCGGTGCCCTTCCGGAGGGCATGGGCCGATCCGGGGGTAGGGCTTAGGCGGTCTTCCCGCTGAAGTTGCTGGCTTCCCATTGTCACGTGTCCCGTAGCCTTTCCCCGTGGCCTCAGATCGGAAGTCAAATGTTGTCGCTGGTTCGAAGGCCCGACTCGTACTGATCTGCGGACTGCCAGCCTCGGGAAAGTCGACACTCGCTCGTCAGCTCGCTGCCGAGCTCCCCGCCATCAGGTTGGACAAGGACAGTTGGGTCACTCAACTCGGGGCTGACGTATGGGACGATCAGTTTCGAGTTCGCATTGAACGGCAGTTGTGGAATCTCGCCCAGGAGCTCCTCGCCCACGGTCAGAGCGTGATTCTGGAGTGGGGTCACTGGGCTCGCGTTGAAAGAGACGAGAAACGACTCGGGGCAAGAGCATTGGGGGTCGGAGTTGAACTGCACTTTCTCGATGCGCCCTTGGATGAGTTGATCGAGCGAGCTGACCGCCGCACAGCCTCGGGCGAATGGACGGCATCGCCGATGACACGGGCTCACTTTGAGGAGTGGGCGAGGATCTTTCAGGCTCCAAACGAGAATGAATTCCTCCTATACGACAAGCCTATGGCTCGCGACAGCAGGCGTAGGTAGGGCTCGATCCCCTTGTCCCTACCAAGCATCGGGAGTGGGAGGATCACCAGGTGACATGGATCCAAGCCGCAGAAGACTTCGCACCGGACGGGAGCGTCCGGGACATCTACGTGAGGAATGTCAGCAAGGAGGATTGGGAGACCGCCTATCGCTGGCTCCTCGGTACATCTCCACACAAATTCACTCGTGACGGCATCCAAATCGGCACACCGCTCTCGGTCAAGTCCATCTGGCTCGATCGGTCTGTCGCATCCAGTCATCTCACGCTGCTGATCAATGGGTTAGCGTGAACTGTTACTTCTTCGAGTCGAATGACCTCGAGCTCGATTTCAGGCCTGAGGAAGTGACCAATGAAGAACGGTTCGCCGCTGTCACCGAGCTCATGGAGGGCTCGGTCAACTTCGGGTAAAGAGGGTTGTCCTGACCTATCAAAACGGTAAGGACGATGCAGTGTTCCTGGAGTTTCAGCCTGGGGATGGTGGACTCACCTATCACAAGCCCGCGTGGCGTTGACGAGCTGCTCCACACCGCGGTAAAGCGAGCCAGGAATTAGCGGCGCTTCGAAATATACAGATCACGGAAAACAATCAGCCGGCGACCACGATTCGGTGGCCGAGGTCCGCACTCTCGTGGCCCAGCAAGTCTCCGTAAGTCTCTGCCCATTTCCCGGTCTGGAGGTCGCTCCTCAGGCGTTCGATGCCGGGCTCCACCAGTTCGGGGGCAACGACGCGAACATGGAACTCGCCCCTCTCACCTGCGGATCAAGGTACATCTCAGGCTGGCGCGCTCCGTCGTCGATGCGCTCGTGGCCTACAGCGTGGACGCTTCTCATCGCGTTGTGACGATCCACCCGTGACTTGGGATCCTTAATGAAAGCCGTCCAGGTTGGGTCAGGGGACGGCCGAAAAGGCCGAGCGAGGAAAAGGAGCGAAGCGCAGTCCCGCAGCGACCCTTGACGCACCGGAGGAGTGCTCTGGAGATCATGGACAAGGCCGCACCCTGGGGCGGCCTACGTGCGCAGTTCCCCTATTTGGCCGAGTGAATCCTCCAAGAGGACGTCCATCGGGCAGATCGGGATTTCCTAGCCGAGCTGAGACCGAACGATTGCCAGGTGGCCCTCTGCGTGATGGCGCATGTCTCCTCCACGATCCAATCCGCCCCAACACCAAGTCGAGGTTGTAGCGCTGATGACGAGTCGACACAGTGCCACTGCGTCGCCATCAATTGGGGCGGGATAATGCCTTGCGATCTCGGGCTTGAGGTGAGCAATGTCCCATTCGACCGGTCCAGTTTGAACCGTTTCGAAGTCGATGAAGCGCGGACTTTCGTCTACGAAGAGGATGTTCATCCGGTGGGGGGACCCGTGGATGATCCGACGTGTCTTGGCCAAATTGGGCAACTGATCACTGGCCCGACTGAGTGCCCGGAGCAAGACGGCCCGATCCTCCGTACGTAGTTCGGGAGCAAAGTTCTGATCTGCTAGTTCACGAATCGCGTCCGTGAGCTGTGTGTCATAGGAAGGCACGGAAACCATTGGTCGCAGTGCGTCTAAGGCGGCATGGAGCTCGAAGAGGGCTAGGGCGATCAATTGCGAATTGGCGCCCTGGTTGTCATCCTGAGGCTCGTATTTCCAAAAGGTCACGTCTCTGTCCTCCACCCGGTAAAGACGATCACCAATCTCGGCGGCAGGGGGAACGATTGGAGCACCACCAAGCGCAAGGGCTCTTGCGATCGCCAGTTCGTGGGCAGCCATACCCGGACGCCTCGATACTTTCGCAACCACCATGCTTGGCCGTAGCCAAAGGAGAACATTGTTGGTTGACCGAAGTGGAACGGGTTCGCCTACGGTTATTCCGAGACCTCTCGCCAGGGCAATGACCGGATCGGTGAAATCCACGAGCCCATCATTGTCGATGTTGCTCGGCCAGCATTTACCGTCGGGCGGGGTCATGGGACCGCATCGGGACGAGTGGCATCCTCCGGAACGACCCGAATCCCGTAGGCCGATTCCACACCGAAACCGACCCCATGGATTGCACCGGGCCCAGATTCTGAGGGTCGACCGCTTGAGGTCCCCCGGAATCGGTGGGCAGAGCCAATGCCCCTTGGCGGCACACCCGTGTGGGACGATTTGGTCATGGCGAGTCAGCGATCCGTGGTGGGCCTGTTCGCCGGCATCGGTGGCATCGAGGTCGGATTGGGCCGCTCGGGGTTCCACCCCGAGCTCCTATGCGAGTACTGGGCACCCGCCCGGTCAGTGCTCGAGCACCGTTTTCCCGGTGTGCCGGTAGTCGGCGATATCGAGGAGCTTCGCTCCCTTCCGCCCGTTGAGGTCGTCACCGCCGGATTTCCGTGCACGGACCTCTCCCAGGCCGGCCTGACGGCCGGAATCGAGGGGCAGCAGTCCGGTCTCGTCCGTAAGGCACTCTCGCTGGTGGAGAACCACCCGGCGCGCTGGCTGATCCTCGAGAACGTCCGCAATATGCTCCCGCTGCATGGCGGCCGGGCCATGCACGCCATCACGAGTGAACTCGACCGCATGGGCTTTCGGTGGGCCTACCGAGTGGTGGATTCCAGATTCACCGGAGTGCCCCAACGCCGGCAGAGAGTGATCCTCGTGGCCAGCCGAACCGACGACCCGCGCACCGTGCTCTTCGCCGAGGACGCGGGCGAACGCCCCGTCGAGACCTACCGGGACGACGCATTCGGCTTCTACTGGACCGAAGGTCTGCGGGGACTTGGCTGGTGCCGTGACGGAGTGCCCACCCTCAAGGGTGGTTCCACCATCGGTATCCCGTCGTCCCCGGCCGTGTGGATACCGGAGAACCCTCCTGGTCTTCGCTTCGTCACTCCTGGCGTTGCGACAGCAGAGCGGCTCCAGGGGTTTCGCAAGGGCTGGACGGAGCCCGCATCGAGGGTCCCAAAGGGTGCGAGAGCACAATGGAAGCTCGCCGGGAACGCGGTGAGCGTCGGCGTATCGGCCTGGATCGGCCGGCGACTGGTCGACCCAGGAGTCTGGGACTCCTCGCTCGCCTCACCTCTCGATACCGGGTCGAAATGGCCCATGGCGGCGTACGGCGAATCAGGTGGGACATGGCGCGTCGATGTCTCCATGTGGCCCGAACGGGCACCGTACAAGCACCTCGTTCCGTTGATGGGCGACGATTTCACCAGACTCTCGGTCAGAGCCGCTGCGGGATTCCTGTCGAGATTGGAACGGGGCAGATTGAGGGTGCCCGCCGAGTTCCGCGTCGACTTGAAAGAGCACATCGAGATCCCACCCGAGTTGAGCTGAGCACGGATGCACGGACCCGAGATCATTGCGCGGACCCTGAGCGTGCAGCGTCCGTTCGGCCCTTCGAAACGGATGCTTCAGTACCATTCCCGGAGCGACCATCACTCCAAGCTCTGCTGTTGGGCCATTGCCTTCGACTTGCTGGCCACGAGTTCCCTTCTTCGACGCCACGTCGAAGAATCCAAAGTCTGCATCGGGGTCAACCACACCATGGTCGACTTCAAGACGTCACGAAGGAAGGACCTCGACCTGGTCATCGCCCGACCGGCGACGGACGACCGGATAGAGAAGAACCAGGTCACGTTGCTCGACATCGGAGAGTCGATCGGGGTGCAGCTCACAGCCGGGGAGCGCGCGGAGTTCCTGGCTCTCCCGACGGTGGAGCGCCGCCTCGTGGGATCGGTACTCGTTGCCCTGGAGGCCAAAGCGGCAGCGACGGAACACAAGAAGTCGGAAAGCCGGATGTTCGACGAACTGAACTCGTCGCAAGCGACCATTCACGGCGCAGCAGACCAGGCGGTGGCCGTTGGATTGGCCGTCGTGAACATTGCAGACACGTTCGTGTCACCGGGCCGTCAGGAAGCCGGCGCTCCGCCGGTTGTCAACGTGCACAAACAGCCAGGTGCCACCGTGTCGCTGATTGCCAAGCTGCGAGAACTCCCCCGGCGCTCCGGGCCCGGTGAAACCGGATTCGACGCCCTGGGCATCATGGTTGTCGGACTGTCGAACGACGGATCGCCCGTCACCATCCATACGGCGCCTCCGGCACCCCAACCTGGTGACCCGGACACGTATGCGGCAATGGTCCTGCGCGCGGCCAGTCTCTACGACTACCGCTTCTCGACGATATGACAACCGTGCCCGGCGCCTCCAGCCAGGCCGCTGCGCGCAGAATGAAGCGACAGAGGCAACGTGACACCAAACCGGAACTCGCGCTGCGTCGGGAACTGCACCGTCGGGGTCTGCGCTATCGAATCGAGACGCCCGTCGTGGACCGTCGACGTCGTCATGACATCGTCTTCCGGTCAGCCAAGGTCGTGGTCGACGTGCGTGGATGTTTCTGGCACGGCTGCCGGGACCACGGCACGTTGCCCAAAGCGAACTCGGAGTGGTGGCGAGCCAAGTTGGCGGCCAATCGGGAACGGGATCTCGACACGGAGAGCCGACTTGCTGAAGCAGGGTGGTCGTTGATCGTCGTGTGGGAGCACGATGACCCTGTGGGGACAGCGGATGTAATTGAGGGCATCCTGCGTGACCGGTGTTCTAGGCTAAATCAATCTGAGGTTGCCCAGAAATTGTGGACACGGTTCTAAGCGGCTTGTTGCTTGGTGGCCAACGTTAACTCGTAGCAGATGGGGCTGAGGTTGTCGGCCTTGGCGCAACGGCGTTGGTGGTTGTAGAAATTGATGTAGCGGGCAATCCCGGCACGGAGTTCGTCGAGGGTGGCGAAGGTGTGCCGGTAGAAGTACTCGTGTTTGAAGATCGACCAAAAGCTTTCGGCGCTTGCATGGTCGAAACAACTCCCGGTAGCTCCCATGGACCGAACCAGGCCCACGCTCCCGCAGAAGTCCACGACTTTTCGATCCGAGAACTGGCTGCCGCGGTCGGTATTAAACCGATTTCGGTTTAATACCGATTATGCCGAGCTTTGCGTTAAGCCGGAGAATCGCCGATTGGCCGGTGTCTGAGGGTTGTTTCGGCTGATTCCTCGGCTTAACGGTTCGCTGTTATCGCAGACTATAGAGGACCTCGAGTGTGTCATCGCTGAGCTCTTCGCCCGCCAGGGCAGTGATCGCGGGGGTGGCCGCGTTGATGGCCTCTCGCATCATGTCCAAGGTCGCGAAAGCGTAGAACGCTGCGGTGGTCGAGGCGTTCTCGTGGCCGAGGAGGCGCATGATGATGGGTAGCGGTATGCCCTGCTGGTAGAGGTCCATGGCCTTGGTCTTGCGCAGCATGTGGCAGTGGACGTTGCGCTGGATCGAGGGGCAGGTGCTGCGTGCGGTCGCGGCGGCTTCCTTGAGCACAGCCGAGACGGTGTCGACCGACAGCTGGGTCGGCTGCCCGTGATGCAGGCTGTAGAAAACCGGGCGCCTCGCAGGGAGTTTGTCCCGGCCCGGGTGGAACTCGTCGAGATAGACGCGCAAGTGCTCGATTGTCTTGGCGCTCAGCGGGACGGTGCGGGTTTTGTTCCTCTTGCCGGTGAGGCTGAGATGGCCGGGCGCGCCAAGGTGGAGGTCTTGGAGGGTCAGGGTGGTGATCTCGCCGACGCGCGCCGCGGTGTCGTAGAGCAAGATGAGCAACATCCGGTTCCGGCGCGACTTGCCCGTTGTCCCGCTGAACGCGCCGAGGACAGCTCGCGTCTCGGTGCCGCTGAGGTACTCGATCGGTGCACGGGGGCTGGCTGGTGGTTTCAGGATCTTGGCTGCCTGGCTCAGCGCGACCAGCGTGATGTCCTCCTGGGCTGCGTAGGCCAGGAACGCCTTCATGGTGCTGAGCCGCAGCGCGATCGTCCTGGGCGCGTAGCGGCGGTGCTCGAGCATCCAGGCCAGCCACGCCTTGAGGTATTGGCGTTCGAAGTGCTCGAAGCTGACTTGGGTGCGGTCGATGTGCTCGATCTGGATGAGGTAATCGAGGAAGCATTCCAGGCTGATTCGGTAGGCCTCGATCGTCTTGGGCGTGAGCCCCTGGACCTTGGGCATGTAACCGTGGAGGTAGTCCCTGGCGAAGCTGAAGAAGTTCGGGGCGTCGGTGTCCGGATCGCGTTTCATCAGAATCCGACCTCGGGCAGGAGCCATCCACTCTGGCGGGTGATGTCGGCGTAGGCGTCCATGAAGTCCGGAGAGGTGTGGACGTAGTAGTAGGTCGATTCCAAGGTGGCGTGCCCCATGTAGCGCGACAGGTAGGGCAACAGCGCAGCGACGTCCTTTCCGTCCCTCATCCACCGTTCGATGTTGGCGTAGGCGAAGTGGTGGCGGAAGTCGTAGGGCCGCGGTGGCGTGCCGCCGATGGGCCGTGGCAGCTGGGCCTGGTCCCAGATTCGGTTGAACACCGTCCCGACCGATGTCCCTGTGACCGGGCGGCCGGTGGAGGAGACGAAGAAACTCTGGCGTCTCGAGAAGCGTTGGCCGCGATGCCTGATCGCAGGCGTTCAAGACATCGAGGACCTCCCGCGTCAGGGGCAGCCTGCGGCTGCGCTTGCCCTTGGACCACAAGACGTCGATGTGCCCAGCGGCCAGGTCGACGTGCTCGCTCAGCCAGTGCGCGGGCCTCGCCGGTCCTGATCCCGCAGGAATGCATCAGCGCGAAGAAGGCCACCGCCTGCCACTTCCACGGTGACTGCGCATCAAGGCGAGCCGCCGCGGCGAAGAACGACTCGATCTCGTGTGCGCTCAACAGGTAGGGGTGGGCCGGGACGAACGGTGCCTTCCAACGCTCCGACAGCACGTAGGCGTCCGTGTTCTCGTGGGCCTTGAGCCATCGGCCGAAGTCGCGGATATAGGACATCCAAGAGCGATAGCGGCCCGAGCAGGCCAACCGCTCGCGCACCCATCCTTCGACGGTGTCGCGGTCGAAGACCTGCCGGTCGTGCTCGGTGCAGTAGGTGTCGAACCTCTTCAGATACCAGATCCGCGAAGACCCGTAGCAACCCATCTTCTCCTTGAACTCGAGGTAGGCATCCAACTGGGGGGCGAACATGCTGGTGAAGCCGTGGGCGCTCATGACCGGCCACCTTGGGGCAAAGGGAGCACACACTCGAGCAGGCACTGCTCATCGACGCTCATGTAGGTGTTCGTCGACTCGGGGTCGGCGTGCCCGAGCACCGCAGAGATCGTCGGCAGTCCAACCCCGGCGCGCAGGAGCCGGGATGCGGCACTGTGACGAAGGAGACGGGTCCCGGCCTTCACGTTGGACACCCCGGCCCTCGAGAACGTGTCTGCTGTCACCCGGTAGATGGAGGCGTGGTCGGCCAGGCCGGTGTGCGGCGCCTTCGATCGCAAGAACACGTGATCGTCGCCCGAGTCGGGCCGTTCGTCGAGGATGTACTCGGCGAGGCGGGCTGCCACCAGCGATGCCAGCGGCAGGGTCAGGGGGTTTTTGGTCTTCTGCTGGATGATCCCGATCGTCTTGGCATGCCAGTCGATGTCGCCCAGTCGTAAGCCAGCGATGTCGCAGGCTCGCAGCCCTGTCGTCAGCGCGAGAAGAGTGATCGCCGCATCCCGAGCGCTGACGACCCCCGACGCGCACGCTTGGACTACCAGCTCCTGGTCCTTGTCGCTAAGAACCGGAAGGATCCCGTGCGATCGTTTGGCGCCGAGCAGACTCAGCGCGTCGACCAGATCGCTGCGCCCGCTGAACTTCAAGAACGGACGGAAGTTCGAGATCACCCAGGGCAAGGACGACACCGCCCACCTGTCCAGCAGGGACTCGAAAAAGCGCAGGATGCTGGCGCCATCAGCGGCGTCCAAACAACAGCTGCCCTGTGCCTCCAAGAAGACCAGGTAGGCCTGCGCCACCCTTCCGTAGGCGGCCCGAGTCGCCGGCGCCAGATCACGATCCTCCATGTCCATCTCCCAGGAGGCGAGCAGCCCGGCGAACTCGCTCGACTGGGGCCGGGCACCCCCGCCGCCGCGTGTACGAGGCGCAAGGTCCACCCGTCCTGTAGTGACGTAGGCATCGAACAGCCCGACCAGTCGGCTGTAGCCGAACCGTCGCTGCGCGCTGAACCGGCCCGTGCGCGGGCTGATCGTCATCGAGGCGAAGACGGCCCCCAACGAGGGCGGTGTAGGCACCGCCGTGACCATCGACGAAAGCCGACAGTGCCCTGATTGACTTCTCATATTGGCCGATCGTCGACTCCATGTAGTCAGCCGCACGCAGCTCAGCGACGACCGCCGCACCTATCTGTTCCACCGTCGTATCCATGGCTCTCTCCTTCACAAGGTGTCTGGACACGGCGGACGCTAATGAGGGACGGACCGACGAACCGTTAAGCCGAGGAATCAGCCGAAACAACCCTCAGACACAGGCCAATCGGCGATTCTCCGGCTTAACGCGAAGCTCGGCATAATCGGTATTAAACCGAAATCGGTTTAATACCGACCGCGGCAGCCAGTTCTCGGATCGAAAAGTCGTGGACTTCTGCGGGAGCGTGGGCCTGGTTCGGTCCATGGGAGCTACCGGGAGTTGTTTCGACCATGCAAGCGCCGAAAGCTTTTGGTCGATCTTCAAACACGAGTACTTCTACCGGCACACCTTCGCCACCCTCGACGAACTCCGTGCCGGGATTGCCCGCTACATCAATTTCTACAACCACCAACGCCGTTGCGCCAAGGCCGACAACCTCAGCCCCATCTGCTACGAGTTAACGTTGGCCACCAAGCAACAAGCCGCTTAGAACCGTGTCCACAATTTCTGGGCAACCTCAGGAGGTTGCATGATCTCGAAGTGAGGGGGCAAGTCGTGAAGTTTGCGCCACGCAGCAACCCCCAACTGATCGAGTTCAGCCTGGAAGCCTGGCAGTGCCTTGCGAGCGGACCGCCTTGACTGGTACTGCTGAAGTATGTGCTCTCGGCCCAAACGATTGACCGCCACGACGCGGAGTCCTGGGAACACGTCGGGGGCATTGGCAACGGTGGACACAGCAAGGACCTGAACGAGATTCTTGGTGACACTTGGTCCCCGAACTTCAAGGTGAAACTCGTCAGCCATTGAACTCCCCTCGCACTGGAAGCCATTATGCCTTGGATCATGTGTGGAACACAGTCCCGGCGCACGGAGACACCTTTGGACTTCCTCAGATTGCTTCGCTGTGCACTAGGGGGCCAACTGCAAGTCATGCGTTGGCTGCGCCGCAATGACACAACGCGCGGGCTGGTCGACGAGTGTCGAATCGACTTTAGTGGAGACTTGCCAGGTCGCCGATCCGCCGATAGCCGGCGACTCCGTGGTGGATGATGCTGCCAGTTGGGGCCCTTGTGGATAGCCAGAAGATACTGCGCCGAACACGTACAGCTCTACTATGTCCCCGTACCGGTTGTAGATCTCGGGGGCGAACCCGTCTTGGTACGATCCTTCCGCTGTGATGGTGGTTCCCGTTTGTTCACACGATACCGGGATCAGGATCGAAGAGGGTGGTCCGCCATTTCCATTTGCCTGCATCTGCTCTTCTGATTCGACCGTGAGCGGCAGCCGCTTGCTTTGAGAGGTCGCTGTCGGCGACGAGTGGGGTGTCTTTGGAGCAAGGCACGAGAGAGTGAACGAACTTGCGCCTCGATTGCTCGTAAGGAACTTTGTTCCTTTGATATTGCATGCGATTGCCTTGCCATGGATCAGCACGGGAACTGGATAGTTTCCAAATCTTAGATTTTGGACGTTGGCATTTGACACCCTCAGCGTCGACTTGCCCAGACGGGTAAATGTGTAGACGTACGGGGAGTAGGTGGCCAGAGGAGAGCAATTTCCAGCACAGGAAAAGTTCTCTGATTTGTCAGCGTTTCCTGAGACGAACGGATCCTTGGAACCAAAGGTGGCCACGAGAAGGGACTCCAGGATGTCGGTGCTTCCGTCCATGTCGTCGAGGGTACTCCGGCTATCTGGGGGTAGCTCCGAAGTGCCGAACCATCCCACCCTCCCGGCGTTCGGGGTACGGGGTACGGGGTAGGGGGAACCCGTGTCGGCGAAGCGCATCCGTCAACTGATTGACCGACGTCGATGTCCGTAGAATGATTCCCGGTCCGTTATCGACAGAGATCGAGAACTTGGCGGCTCCAAGAGCCTTCCGTACGCGAATCGAGTCGACATGCTCGCGATCTACGCATCTGTCCGGCACCCACCAAGACCATCCAAACGATCGAACGCACAACTGATCATCTGACACGTCGACCAAGCCAAATGGCCACGGGAGGCTGCGCCAGCTTCCCGTCGATGCCGTGACTCGGAACGTTGACGGACCCACGACCTGAATCTTCGCAGACTAGAACGGACCATCGTGTGAGGCACTGCCCCACCTATCCGGCGAACTGGGCTACCTTCCAAACTTTTCTGTCGGCCTGAGGTCGATTGTGGCGTCAACGTGGGGTTCTCAACGGCGTATGTCAGGTTGCCAAAGTCGGCAAGGTCCGGCGATTGAGCAACGATGGAGGCGATTTCCTTCTGGATCACAGCTTTAGTGGCCTCTAGAGCCGCGTCGGATGACACCGTCACTTCGATGCCGCCACGCACCACAGCAATGCCGGTAATGCCTGCGCCTTCCTGTGTAGCTTCGTCCGCTCTTGCACCGCCAGGACCGAGTTCCGCGAGGCGAGTCGCAACCTCAAGTCGATCACGCTGCACACCAGGGACACTGCTCTCATTGACATCGGCGAGGCGGCTATTCAGCGGTACCTGCGCGTGAAGGAAGGCGGTTGCACTCGCGCCGCCCGCTGCCGCAAGTCCGATCGCCACGCTCAGCGTTACCCCACGACCGAAGCGCCATCCAAGGTGCGTGCTGCCGTTCGCCACCTCGACCAACTGACGACGAGCGGCGTGGTGTCGGGCGACTGGTATATGACGCATCGGTGGGAGCTGGTCAAGAAGGGACATTGGTATCCTCCGTTGGGAGTGAGCTTGCGGTAGTTACGGCGGCTGTGCGCTGGTCGTCTTCAATGAGTGACCGGAGCTTGTCGTGTGCACGGGACAGGCGTGAGCGCACAGTACCGACGGGTATCCCAAGGGCGGTAGCTGCCTCTGCGTAGCTGATATTTGCCCACTCACACAGTGCGACGACCTCTTGTTCCTCGACCCTGAGCTCAGCGAGCTTGGCGAGGATTGACGCCATTACCTTCTCGTCATCGATCCTTTGGTCGAGTTCATCTTCGCCGTTGGACATCGCCGCCGGTGGCGGAAGCTTGGCCAGAAGTCGACGGCGGCGGCGGATTGATCGGTCAGCGTTGCGGGCGACGTTGTTCGAGACGGCGAGAAGCCATGGAAGAATCGAGTCGCCGTGGAGCCGAACCTCTTCTCGCTTCCGCCAGGCTTCCAGAAAAACCACGCTGGTTAGGTCCTGCGCTACATCCCATGACCCTGTCCGGCGAAAGCAGTGGTTATAGACAGCCGTCGAGTGTCGGTCGAACAGTTCGCCGAAGGCGGCACCATCGCGATCTGATGCCCGTTGCCAGAGTTCTCCGTCCGACAACTCGGCCAAGTCGGGTCTCACGTACTACTTATGTCCGGCATTGCGCAATCAGTTCCCCCTTCAGCGCCAAGAGGTTACCCAACGGAGTCTTTTCCGAAGTGCCCCACCTTCTCCGGCGTTCTGGGGCAGGGCTAGGCGGTTGCGAATAGGGCGATGGCTCCGAGCAGAGCGATCATGGCCATGCCGAGGTTTACCACTCTCAGTCTCCGTAGCCAGGCCTGTTGGTCCGATGATGACCCCAACGTGACGAACTTGATCAGCCTCTCGGGCAGTTTGGCGTCCACAGTCCTCTCTACATGGGTAGCGCGCCAACCAAGCCACGCCACTAGGAGCAAGAGTCCAAAGCCACCCAACACGTGGAGGAACGGTCTCACAGGTCAATAATGCACCACGATCCGGCGCATGGAGGCATGTACAAAGGGCTGCCGTTCCCTGCAGGGTTACAAAATCATCCCCGTCGCTGTGGCCATCTCCGGCGAACGTAGGCGTTGTAAGCCTCGCTCGCATCGAACGCAGCCGATTTGAGTTCGTCGTCGACATAGGGTGTGATTTCCGTAAAATCGAACCACTTACCCATGTTTATTGAGCCAGGTCCGGACGTGTCGATCTCGTCAACCAGCTTCAGGTAGAAACTTGCCAGTCGATCCTTCTCCTCCTGCGTCCATCCGTGGCTCAGCATCGCAGACGTCAAGGGAGCGTTCGCCATCGCTGCTGCAGCAGTGAGCGAGGCAATGGCGACCTCCCGCAGTTGTGCGAGATCCAGGGTGTCGAAGGCTTCCAGTTGTTCTCGTCTCATTGCCTCCAACCGAGCGATCGAAGCTTTTGTGTCGGTGGGAAGAAGCCGTTGTAGCCAGACTCCGAGAGGACTCTCTTGGTCAGGATCGGTCATGATTCCACACATACTGTACGATCCTGATCACTCAGTTGGAATACGCCCCTATGTGCCGCATGGCTGCACCCCAGGCCGGCGGATGGGGGCAGTCTTTGGAGCTGACGGCAACGTCCTACGGGCGCTGATCAAGAAGTCGCTGGATTCTTGAGGCCGCATCTTCGATCGACCGTTGTGGGGCTTCCGCAGCAAGGGCTTCGAGCATGAATCCAGCCAAGTAGGCGTACGCGACCGCTGCGGTCATTGGGTCGTCGAATGATTCGACGATGAGGGCGTCCGCTTCAGGGATACCTTTCGCGATCCCCTCGACGATGCGGAACGCAAGTTTGGCGTGATCTGCTCGACTGACCATTTCACAAGTCTGCCTTACCCGTGGCTGGGCTGCGGTCTGATCACGGTGACTTGGTCCCGGCATACTGGGGTGCTCCTAACCGGGTCGTGGCGGGGGAAGTAAGGGCGGTTCCCATCGTTGTCCCGGGAGCGGCTGGAGCTCGAAGGCATGCGAGGGAAACGCTTCATCGAAGCTCACGTCGGTGGCCTCTATGACCCGGTAGATCGATCCGCCGAACCACGACGCGGCACTCAGAATCACGCCCCGCTCACGGTCAATCGAAAGGTCGATCCTTTCGGCATCACCGATGACGAGGCCGTGCAGTCCAACGCCTCGCCGGCGATGGTGCGTAGGACTTGCCTCGACTTCCAACGTCGAACGGCCCAAACGGGAACCGACCTCGACTTCACGAACCTCCAACAAAGACACGTAGTCGGGAGTGCGAATCAGCTCCGCGCCCGGGCCAAGTCCATGCCCGTGACGGGTAGGGTCGAGCGTCTCATTCGACAGAGACACACCATTACTGTTGCTCCACCACGTAGTGCCGTTGAACACCACATCAACGGTCCCCGTGCCCGCTGTAAACTTCGCCCTTTTCCGAGGAGGAGCAATCCAGAGAGACCAGGTCTCTGCGCGCTCGCGAGGCTCGGGGGAATCAGACCGCCCGACAGTGAAGGCCGCGACGGACACCCCAGGTGTGCCCTGCATCCGGGCGGTCTTTGCTTCCCAGGCCTGGCGAACGACCGATGTATCCCGCCATTCCCGGCCCGAGATCCGCAGAGCGGACCAGCGCTCGGGGGATGTCGCAAGCAAATCGAAGAACTCGGAAGCAGGCATTACACACACGATATTCGCCTATCGAACTCGACACATATCCGGCGTTATACAGGTGATCCGTTGGTCCTGGGTTCTCCTCTATGGAAGCACACTCACTGGGCCTCGGCGACTCCTTCGATGAGGCCGTCGAAGAGCTGGCTGCGGTCGCTCTGACCGCGCTCGTCGGCGTGCTTGCGCTGACGCTTCAAGATGGTGACGAACTGCGGCCCGGTCTCGAAGAACCCGCACCGTTCGCAGACGCTCTCGAAGGCGCAGGCGAGGAGAGCGGGCCTCGTGCAGTGACCGTTGGCCGAGCAGACGTCGATGGTCAGGGCGCGGCTTCTGCGTGCTCGGAGCCGCCAGTCGGTGCCACGGTCGCGCTGGAGAGTCCGTAGTACTCGGCCTCGACCGCCTCGGTCACCTTGAAGTACTGCCTCGGCGACGGTGCGGTCGGAGATGCGGGCGTAGGTGAGCGTCATGTCCATGGAACGGTGCCCGAGCAAGGCGGCGATCGCTTCGAGGCTCATGCCCCGGTTGATGGACTGGGTGGCGAGCGTGTGGCGCAGCTGGTGCGGATGGACGTGGCCCGACCCCGGCCCGCTTGGCCACCGAGGCGACGTAGCGGTGGACGGTGCGCCGGTCGAAGGGTCGGGCCGTCGTCGCGCTCGAGCAGATGGCCCGAGCGTGACGGCCGCGCAGGGCCTTGTAGTCGACGATGAGGTCGACGAGCATCGGGAGCAGCGGCACGTAGCGGTCGTTGTGGAGCTTGCCGACGGGGATCCGGAGGCGATCGACTCCGTCGTAACGCACCATGGCGTCGTCTTCGAGACCGGCGAGCTCGCCGACGCGCATGCCGGTGCGGGCCAGCAGCTCGACCATGAGCCGACGGCGCAGGTTGGGGTCGAGCGCCAGGGCGGCCATGAACTTCGACGCGGTGGGGTCGTCCAAGAACTTGGGCAGGGGCTCGTCGAGGGCAGGGAAGTCACTCGAGTAGATGAGCAGGCGAGCCGGGGCGTCGTCGTACTCCCACTCCATGATGCGCTCGAAGAAGGTGCGCACGGTGCCGAGGCGGTGCCGGATCGTCATGGTGGACAAGCCCTTTGCCGCTCTTGCCCGGACGGGCCGACGAGCCAGCGCTTGAAGTCCTCGATGTGGGGCCGTCCGATGCCGCGCGACGGTGACACACTCCGGATCGGCGGTGGTGACCCGATGGGCGAAGAACCGGAGCGTCAGCTCGGCGTCCGCCACCGTGCCCGGACGGGCCGAGACCTCGAGTTGGTCCAGGTAGGAGGCCATCGTGGCCACCATGAGCGGCGCTCTGGCGTCAATCTCGGCCCACGTCACCTCGGGCGTGCCACCGCCCGGTCGCGCGGGGCTGAGGCCGGTCGTGGTGCAGCCAGCGCGCTCATTGGGCCACCCCGACGAGTGCCTGCGGCCTCGATGGCTTCGATGGCCCGGCGGTACTCGTCGGCCAGCCAGTGCAGGTCGAGGTGCGAGATAGACCCGGGTGGAGGTGATCGAGCGGTGGCCGGCCTGGGCCTGGATGGCTTCGATGGCCATGCCCGCTTCGCGCAAGCGGGTGAAGCAGGTGTGGCGCAGCTCGTGGCAGGTGCCGTGGCTGAGACCGGCCCGCTGCGGGCGGCGCTGATGATCTGGTCGAGCCCCGGCACCGAGAGCGGCTGACCCCGACTGCGCGCCTTTGAGCGAGACGAAGAGCGAGTCGGTCGTCGTCTCGACTGGTCGCTCGTGGTCCATGTAGCGCCCGACCGTGGCGAAGAAGGTCGGCGAGAGCGGCACCAGGCGTTCGTGCCCGCCCTTGCCCTCGGTGATGAGCACCCGCCACTCGCCGAGTCGCAGGTCGCCGAGACGCAGCCCGAGCACCTCGCAGCGCCGGAGGCCCGCCGAGCACCATGGCCTGGGTCATGGCCCGGTCCCGCTCGGTGCGCAGCGCCCCCATGAGCGACTCGACTTCGTCGGCGTCGAGGATCCGGGGCAGCCGGCGCACGCCACGCACGAGCGGCAGACCCCGTCCGCCCCGAGAGCGGCTCTGACGCGTCGCGATGCCCCGAGGCACCGGGTTGGCGCTGACCGTCGACGTCGTCGCGGGTGATCAGGTAGCCATAGAGGCTCGAGACCGCAGCCAGCCGCCGCTTGATCGTCGCCGCCGAGAGCCCCGCCGAGCCGTCGGCGATGCGCACCACGTTCTCGGCACCGGGCGTGGGACGTCGCTGCGCGGTGACGAAGGCCATCACGTCTTTGGGCCTCACTTCGACGGGGTCCTTGCCCACCACCGAGAAGAAGACGCTCAGGTCGTGGGCATAGGCCCGCACCGTGTTGGGGCGGGCCCGCCCGACGACGAACTCCAAGAACTCGTCGATCAGCTGGTGGCCGATCCTGTACACGTGTTCACCGTCGGGACGGACGTGACACTCGAATGACGGACTCCACTCCACCGCACACCTCCTGCTCGGGTATGCACCCGAGAAATCCCTCGGATGCCTATCCCAGGAGGTGGATCACCTGTATAACCGGCGGTCGGGGGCACCCTCACTGAGTGTCGCTGTCCGCCTCGGTTGTTGTCGATGGTCCACTTGGCGAAGGTCGGAGCGGTACACCTGCCAACTCCGGTGGGCGATCGTCCGGCGGAATCACCTCGCCGATGTTGAGCTGGATAGAGCGATGCAGCTCGACGTCGATCGCCGACCGAATCCGATCAGCGGTGGCCCCCCGCCTACCAAGAAGTGATCCGACGTCCTGGGTCCACAAGGTCACAGCGGTACCGTCTTCCGAGAACTCAACCCTCTCCACGGAGGCACCTTCCGGCAGCACGTCGACCAACGCCCGGCGTACGCTCATCTCATCCTGTGGCGAGTGCACGCACTCATGATACGACTCATGAGAACCTTGAGTCACTTAGCGGTGTCCCACCTTCCCGGCATTCGGTGACCGGTTGTCAGAGCGATGAAACTGCCATCATCAACAAACCGACCACTGCCAGCAGCAAGAAGACCCATCGGAACTGGCGCACGCCTTGGACCCGTCCGTATGCGACGCCTCGACGTGTTGGCGTTTTTCCGTACCGTTGACCTACGGCGAAGATGACGAAGAACACGACAGCCACGATGCCTGCGCCCCGTGCAAGGCCTGCGCCGTCCTTGAACAATCGGCTGCTCTCAGTCGCGATCGTTAGCACTGTCGCACGTCTTCCCTCAATATCGCCGGTACCTGGAAGATCCGACGCATTGAGGTCCAGATTACGACTCACCTCTCATTCCAGATCCAACGCGAGCCCAACATCGCCACAACCAGCAAACGGTCGCCCTCCTCGTGACCATTGAGGTAGTTGACCACTGCCTCCGGGCGAACCGATGGGCGACGCCTCATCCCGGCGAAGTGGGACACCGCTGCGGTTGGGCAGGCGAACCTCGTCCGCTAAGACATTGTCGGTGAGCCCTCACCCAAGTAGGTTTCGATCGTGTTCAGGCGTCCTGAGGATCCGGTCCCCGATCCCTGGCGGGCAGGTCGCTACCTACTGAGATCCCCCCTTGCGCAGGAGGGTGAGACCTCCGAAGAAGCGATGAATCGATGGAAGGCTGAGTTCGCTGCCTTAGACCTTGATCCAGCCTCTGTTCCATCGGACTCTGAAACGGCACAGGAGACTTTCAACCGCTTCTTGAAGGAACGCCTTGCTCCGTCCCTTCGCTCCCTTAGCTTCAAGGGCTCTGGCGCGAACTACCGGCTAGACCGAGGTGATTACCGAGGGGCGCTCGGCTTTCAGAAGGACCGGCACTCGACGCGAGCTGTTGTCGAATTCACGATCAATGTCTCCGCAGGATACCGACCAACGAAAATAGGCTATTGGAGTGAGCGTATCGGACATCTCATGCCTGAGTTCACCGACCTCTGGTGGCGGGTGCCTCACGGTGCAAATGCTGACCAGCTACTCACTGACGTCGTCGCTTCGATTCGGAGCTACGCGCTTGTTGCCCTCGAAGCAGTGCTCAATGACCCGGAGATTCCCCCAGATGAAGATCGGATATGGCCAAGGACCTTTGGTCCCGATCCCGTGAATGGCCCTCTGAGGCATCGACGGCCGCACTTGCAGACAACGCATCCACCCAGTCTCGAGTCCACCTTCACAATGCTTACCAGTGGGGACTTTTACGAACGCGCCCAGGCGATGGGCTTCATCTATCAACGCGCACCCCAGGATTCTCGGTTCCGTCCGGGGTTGATTTCGATTTTGGAACGAGACCCACGGACTCACTCGCGTGGTGTGGCCGCACGTATGCTGGCATTTATCCCTTCTGGCGACCCAGGTGTCGTCGAGGAAGCACTTATCGCCGCTGCTTCCGAGGACGAAGACCTCTATGTGCGACTCAATGCACGGTACGCCCTTGCACTTATTCGGAACGGAGGAGGTACCTATTAGAGGCACCTGTAACCGGCGAACTGGGCGACCCCTCATCGTGAGGTGCGGTCAATCCTCTCTAAGCTCTACTGAGCCTCCCGTTGAACCCGGAAAGAGCGACGACATATCGCGGGGAATGTCTTCCCACTCGCTGGCCGCACCACTGACATTGAGGACCAAGAAAAAACTGGGGATGAGGAAGAACCCTAAGCCTGCGAGTCCGAGAGCGTATGTTCCCGTTCCGATAGCGATGGAAATGAACGTCAATGAGAAAACAAGGATGAAGGCATAAAATGCCTTGAGATACAGAGGGATCGCAATAACACCAACGACGACGGTGCCACCTTTGGTTTCGGCGAACTCACCCACATAGTGAGGACGCATCATGCTCGTTCGTCCCGCGTCTCCCTGCTCGATGCACCAAACGTTGAAACGACCGTGACGAATGCGGCCCTGAAAATACAGGCCGTCGGCACGGAGCTGATCAATGGTGGCCCTGTCAGCCATATTTCTCATGTTCGCACCAAGTTCTCCAAACGGTGCCGTGGTACCAAACTCAAGAACGGATACGCACTCGGCCACAGACGCCCCAACCTCGATCTCAAGCGTCCGAGACTTCCACAACTGACCCCAAGTGCTTCGTACGGAGAACATGGCGTTGCCAAAGTACTTCATGGCCGAATCTGTGAGAGGTATCGGGTGAAATGTGAACCGTTGTGGTGCCCCACCGTCCCGGCGTTATACAGGTGATCCGTTGGTCCTGGGTTCTCCTCTATGGAAGCACACTCACTGGGACTCGGCGACTCCTTCTATGAGGTCGTCAAAGAGTTGGCTGCGGTCGCTCTGTCCGCGCTGGTCGGCGTGCTTGCGTTGGCGCTTCAAGATGGAGACGAACTGCGGGCCCGTCTCGAAGAATCCGCATTGCTCGCAGACGCTCTCGAAGACGCAACCCAGGAGGGCGGGCCTCGTGCAGTGACCGTTGGCGAGAAGTCGACGATGGTCAGGACGCGGCGTCTGGGTGACCGGAGCCGCAGTCGGTGCCACGGTCGCGCTCGAAAGTCCGTAGTACTCGGCCTCGACCGCTTGGGTCACCTTGAAGTACGCCTCGGCGACGGTGCGATCCGAGATGCGCGCGTAGGTGAGCGTCATGTCCATCGAACGATGACCGAGCAAGGCGGCGATCGCTTCGAGACTCATGCCTCGGTTGATGGACTGTGTGGCGAGTGTGTGACGGAGTTGGTGGGGATGGACGTGACCCACCCCGGCCCGCTTGGCCACCGCGGCGACGTAGCGGTGCACGGTGCGCCGGTCAAAGGGTGCGCCGTCGTCGCGCTCGAGGAGATGTCCCGAGCGCGACGGTCCGCGCAGAGCTTTGTAATCGACAATGAGGTCGACCAACATCGGCAGCAACGGCACGTGGCGGTCGTTGTGGAGCTTGCCGACGGGGATCCGGAGGCGATCGACACCGTCATAGCGCACCATGGCATCGTCTTCGAGTCCGGAGAGCTCACCAACACGTATGCCGGTGCGGGCCAGTAGTTCGACCATGAGCCGGCGGCGCAGGTTGGGGTCAACCGCGAGGGCGGCCATGAACTTCGACGCGGTGGGGTCGTCCAAGAACTTTGGGAGTGGCTCGTCGAGGGCCGGAAAATCAGTCGAGTAAACGAGCAGGCGGGCTGGGGCGTCGTCGTACTCCCATTCCATGATGCGCTCGAAGAACGTGCGCAAGGTGCCGAGGCGGTGCCGGATCGTCATGGTGGACAACCCCTTGGTCTTTTTGCCCGGACGGGCCACGAGCCATCGTTTGAAGTCCTCGATATGGGGACGTCCGATGCCGGCGACAGCGACACATTTCGGATCGGCGGCGGTGACCCGATGGGCGAAGAGCCGCAACGTCAGCTCGGCGTCCGCCACCGTGCTCGGACGGGCCGAGACCACGAGTTGGCCCAGGTAGGAGGCCATCGTGGCCACCATGAGTGGCGCTCTGACAGCAATCTCGCCCCATGTCACCTCGGGTGTGCCCCCGCCCGGTTGCCGGAGCGACGCCGGTCGAGGTGCGGCCAGCGCTCTCACTGCGCCACCCCGACCGATGCCTGCGCCTCGATAGCTTCGATGGCCCGGCGGTACTCGTCGGCCAACCAGTGCATGTCGAGGTGCAAGTAGACCCGCGTGGAGGTGATCGAACGGTGGCCGGCCTGAGCCTGGATGGCTTCGATGGCCATTCCCGCTTCGCGTAAACGAGTGAAGCAGGTGTGACGCAATTCGTGGCAGGTGCCGTGGCTCAGTCCCGCCCGCTCCCGAGCGGCACTCATGATCTGATCCAGACCCGGCACCGAGAGCGGCTGTCCTCTCTGCGGGCCTTTGAGCGAGACGAACAACACGTCGGTCGTCGTATCCTCTGGTCGCTCTTGGTTCATATAACGGCCGACGGTGGCGAAGAAGGTCGGCGAGAGCGGCACCAGGCGTTCGTGACCTCCCTTGCCCTCGGTGATGAGCACCCGCCACTCGCCCAGTCGCAAATCACCGAGTCGCAGACCGAGCACCTCGCAGCGCCGGAGCCCTCCGAGCACCATGGCCTGGGTCATGGCCCGGTCCCGCTCTGTGCGCAGTGCACCCATGAGCCACTCGACTTCGTCGGCGTCGAGGATCCGGGGCAGTCGGCGCACGCCGCGCACGAGCGGCAGACCCCGTCCGCCCCGAGAGCGGCTCTTGCGCGTCGCAATGCCTCGCGGAACCGGGTTGGCACTGACCTCGACGTCGTCGCGGGTGATCAGGTAGCCATAGAAGCTCGACACCGCAGCCAGCCGGCGCTTGATCGTCGCCGCCGAAAGCCCCGCCGACCCGTCAGCGATGCGCACCACGTTCTCGGCACCGGGACGTGGACGTCGTTGGGCGGTGACGAAGGACATCACGTCTTTGGGCTTTACTTCGACGGGGTCCTTCTGCACCACCGAGAAGAACACGCTCAAGTCGTGGGCATAGGCCCGCACCGTGTTGGGACGGGCCCGCCCCACGACGAACTCCAAGAACTCGTCGATCAGCTGGTGGCCGATCCTGTACTCGTGTTCACCGTCGGAACGGACGTGACACTCGAATGACGGACTCCACTCCACCGCACACCTCCTGCTCGGGTATGCACCCGAGAATCCCTCGGATGCCTATCCCAGGAGGTGGATCACCTGTATAACCGGCGGAATGGGGCAGAGCCTTGCCGGCCTTCGGGATCAATGCACGACTAGTGTCCCGGAAGGTTGAAGCACCGTGAAAACTGCATCAGGCGCCGACGTTGATGGTGGCACAGTAGCTGGCGAGGCGTTCGAGGATCTGCTCGGCGGATTTGCTCCACACGAACGGGCGTGGGTTCTCGTTCCAGGTGGCGGCCCAGTCCAAGATGTCGGCGGCCAGTTCTTTGACGTTGCGGTGAGCGGAGCGCTTCAGCTTCTTGGTGGTGAGCGCGGAGAACCACCGCTCCACGAGGTTCATCCACGACCCATAGGTCGGGGTGAAGTGGAAGTGGAACCGGCGGTGGCGCAGCAGCCAGCGGTGGACCTGGGGAGTCTTGTGCGTTTGCAAGTTGTCGAGGATCACGTGCACGTCGAGCTCGGCGGGGACCTCGCGGTTGACCTTGTTCAAAAAGGCGATGAAGTCGGCGCTGGTGTGGGACTTGCGGATGTCGGTGATCACCGTCCCCGTCGCCACATTGAGGGCGGCGAAGAGGTCGCAGGTGCCGTTGCGCTCGTAGTCGTGGGTGGCCCGGGCCGGGGTCGTCGGCAGCATGGGCAGGGTCGGCGCAGTGCGGTTGAGCGCCTGGATCTGGGGTTTTTCGTCGACGGCGAACACCGCGGCCGCCACCGGCGGGCTCATGTAGAGCCCGACCAGGTCGCGGACCTTTTCCACCAGATCGGGGTCGGGCGACACCTTGAAGCTGTCCTCTCGCCAGGGTTTGAGCCCGAAGGCCCGCCAGATCTCTCGCACTGTCGTGTGGCTGATCCCGTGCTTGGCGGCCAGGCTGCGCGTCGACCAGTGCGTGGCGTCGGGCGGTGCGCTCTCGTGCGTCTCGACCACGATCGCTTCGATCACGTCGTCGCCGATTGTCCGCGCCGCCCCCGGACGAGGGGCGTCAACGAGCCCATCGAGACGTCCTTCGGCGAAGCGGTTTCTCCACTTGCTCACCGTCACCGCATTACAGCCGAGTTCGGCCGCGATCTCGGCCTGGGTAGCTTCCCCGCAGCGCAGGCCAGCACGATCTTGGAGCGCAACGCCAGCATCTGCGACGACGAATGCCGGCGGGCCCAGCGCTCGAGTGTGGCGCGCTCTTCGGCGCTCAAGATGATCTCGACAGTGGGGCGTCCTCGACGGGCCATAGCGTTCCTCCGATGTTGGCGTATAACACCGGGTCAACGCAGCCCAAACCAGAAAATTCCCGATCAGCCAATATTTCTTGGCGCTTTAACCTTCCGGAACACTAGGACTCGACCACCAGGTTCTCGATCTCGGACCGAAGAGATTCAGCGAGCCTCTGGCTCTTCGTGGCTCCTGCCAACACTGTCCTCCACCGTGGTCGCGCACAACAAGTGAAGCAGCTTCCTCCGTCCCGTTCCGGCGACACAACCACAGCAAGCTGGTACTCCTGCCAGTTGGGGCTCTTGTTCCAGGGATCACCAATCCAACCTATTGCGGTCGAGTCGTTGACGAGTTGGACATCGCGACCACCCGCTCGGGAAATGGCCCGGACGCTAAGCATGGCTGCGGACTTCACGGGCACCGCCGACGCCAATTGTTTCCAAGACGCAACGGCCCCGGTCCATGGCGGATCAGCTTGTCCGGCGCGGACCGCGAGCTTTCGATCCCCGAAGACAAATGTAATCACTCCGAATGTCGTAACCGCAGCGAATGAAACAACGGCAATGAGCCAAACCGGGAAGGGAGCGCTCAGGGCCACAATGCACGTCATGGTGGCCAAGACGGTGAGTGCCAGAAGACCTCGCACGATCAACGCCCTGCGCATCACCGGATTCACGGCGCGTGAGTCTGTCACAGCCTGATCCAAGTGAGTCGATTGAAGGCTCAATGTCTCGACGGCAGCTAGAAGATGATGACCGGAGAGTCTCAGACTGCCCCACCGTACCGGCGAAGTGGGCTACCGGGCGCAGCCGCATTTGTGGGAATCAACCGGCAAGAGCACTCAAACCAACATTGGCATTCAGCACGCGTGCGTCTTTGAGTCCATGTGGAGTGACTTTGGCCCACCAGAGGGCTTCGGGGCCGTGTCCGACTAAGTAGAACAACGTCGCAGCTCGTGGGCCAAAGGCGAGTGGGATCGCCACCGGAAGGGAAGATATCCGGGTGAAGTGAGAGGTTTTGTGAGCCAGGTCCGCCCTGAAGATGCCCGAGTGATGGTCACCGTAGTTGGCAATCGTGAGAGTGGAGGGTCCGGACGCGGCGATCACCGGACCGCTGGAAGGCAAACCGCTGAGAATGACACGCTTGGCCGTTGGTGGATGCCCCGCTCCATCGCCCACGACAATCAGGCAGCTGTCCTTCACCGGCGCCGCGTCGCAAGACCCTGGCACGGCGGGTGGGGTCGGATCCCCCATGAGGTCATTTCCGACCGTCCCCGGAATGACCACGATTCTGGAGTCGTCAAGCCACGTGATCGTGGCATTGAGGAGGTCGCCTCGACTACCGAGGAGCCCGCTGAGGTTGATTGACCGTTCCATTCCTGATGCGAGGTCCCGCATGACCAGGGTCTGAGACCCCGAAGATCCAGAACCGAATGCCAGGAATCGGCTGTTCGGGCTGACCGCTGGTTGCTCGCCGTCAGCAACGAACGTCTGTGCGCCGGTAGACACCGACAGCCGTTCGATTACGAGGGTGGGGGGTTGGTTCACGACCACGTAGACGCTCTGACCATCTGGCGAAAGAGCGAGGCCGTTGTTGGTCCAGTAGTTAACGACGCCTAAATCCTTAACCAGAGCTCCCGTATTCGCCGATTCAATTTGAAAGTCAGGTCCCGATCCGGTGGCAAGTAGGAAGTTCGACGAAGCGCCCACGCTTGGGGCAGGAGATGCGGTCGCTTGGGATGCGCCAGCCGCAACAAGGAGCGGAGCCGTTGCAATAAGGCCAAGCCGACCGATCAGGCGCACGAACCCATCCTCCCAGACATTGCCCATGGAAGTCCGTTCGTCGAAATCGTCCAATTGCACTCGTGGCCAGCCGGACCCATCCGCTGGGCTACCCAGTTCGTGTCGCTATCCAACCTGAAGCGGAATCGGCAATGGTCCTGACTGAAGAGCGGCTGCGACTGCCTCCGCTCCAGCCCGTGAGAGTGGTCCGTAAATGTCCATCTTCCCATCAAACGAGGTAAAGCTCGTTTGTGTCGGCTCGATGATTGGCGCCCACACTATCTGACCGTTCAAATCGGCTCCGAGGTAGCCGTGAAAATGTTCTGACCCAACCTGGTCAAGCTGCTGGGAAGCACTCGACGACAGCTGAATGCTCACGACCCACTCTCCAGACCGATTCTGCACTTGAGCGGACGCCACCTTCGAGTTCAACGCCATCTCGACCGGACCCACGAGATAGCGGATATTGCTCGAGCCTGCGAAGGGCAGAAGCGCGAAGCCATTCGGATCCGCTGAGTCCTGTGCCGGTGTCGTTGAGGGGAACGACGCCAGTGCCGGGTCATCCGAGGAGTTGGGCAGGATGAATCCCGAGCCGTCAGGAGTCGCGGGCTGGAGCTGGCTGGAAGTGCCGACGCAGTTGGATGACGCGGTGCCACCCGGACGATCCGATGAGCCGTTGTAGGGAGCGCTCCGACACAGCACGGGGCGTATCAGCAGAGCTGGCGAGGCCAAGAGGGGGGAGTTCTTGACTCTCATTTGCGCAGGTCCACCGGTGACCACGATGGAACTACCCGCTATTGATACATGCGCATGATGATCGCCCACGATCGCCAGGCGGTTTCGCAGCACCAGCACATCGGCTTGAAGTTCCCGTTCGCTCGATTGGGCTCCGGCGGCTACATGGAGCGTCACTGCGCCCGCAGGTGTCCGGGAAGAGTCCGTGAGGCCCAGGCTCAACGCCACGACCGCAACAAGGCATAGGCCAGTCAGGCCGACGATTCGTAGTCTCATCTTGCGCCGGCGAAGCCGTTGATGAAGGTCATGGGGCTGAGGGGGGGTCGGAGTGGGTAGTGATGCCAACGCTCCGTCGAATCGCTGCTGGAGTTCGTCAATCTTCGGCATACATGTTCCCTTTCATCACTTGGTTCGTCCGTTCGAGAGCGGCATGCAGCGTCGACTTCACGGTGCCTTCGGCACACTTCATAACTATGGCGATCTCGGCCACGCTCAACTGGGCGATGTAGCGGAGCACGAGCATCTCCCGTTGCCGGGGAGAGACCGACGCCAGCAGCTCGATGACTGCCATTTGATCGTCCACGCGGGCCTCACCACTGACGAGGTCCGAAGCATCCTGGGTCAGTAGCGGTGCCTTTGTTTCACGGAGCTTTTGCCGGCGAGATCCATCCCGTCCGCAATTGAGGGCAACCACCATCGTCCACGCATCCGGACGCGTCAGCTTCGAGACTTTGGACCATCGCCGCAGTGCACGGTAGAAGGCCTCTTGGGTGATCTCTTCACTAATCCCTGGATCACGAAAGGCCAAGATCATCGTTCGGTAGATGCGGGCGTAGTTCTCCCGATAGAACTCGTCGAACTCCATCGGGTTGTGGTGCCCCTATCTCCTGTTGCTGCCCTTCATGAGTAAGACGATCGAGGGGGTGGAAACGTTCATCCGACCAAGGCGGAACACTGAAACCATTGTCGTTCACAGAGCCACGCCTTGGCCCAAGGACTTGCCTCGCACAAGCCTCGCCGAGGCCTGATGTGGGAGCTCTTGGTGAAGGTCAAAAGGGTCAAATACGGTATACAGGTATGGGGTACAGCGTTTCGTGCCCACAACGTGCCCACACGAAAGATAAACATCGCGAAACAACGCGCACCAAATGGCGGGAGAACAATACGTAATTTGCCCCATAACCAGGGAATTCCCGCCTGCCGAGCAGGGTGAGATACAGACACGATTTCATGCCTAACGCAGCTGAAAAGCGTGAGGTCACCGGATCTGTGGGCGCCGGTCCCGACCACCGGAAAACGGCGGGATACGGCTAAGCCAGTCATGGTTAGTTAGCTGCTATCGAAGGCGTTGGTACGTGTAGACGTTTCGGATGTGGGCGTTGAAGTAACGTCCATGCGACGGCGCCGACATCAGCGGCGAGTAGATGCCGTAGGCACCCTGAAGTTACTCCTGGGTCAATGCGAAGGTGCCCGGGCCGCCGACCCGGCCGCGGGCAAGCCTTCTTGTTCCTTGGTTCAGCTGGCCTTGAGTTGTACGACGCGGTGTCAGTGGCGCGAGCAAATGTGCGGGTCAGAGCGGGTCAACACCAGTGATCTGTTGGTGCACCTACCAGTTGCGTTGACCCGCATCTTCGGAGCTCGACGGTGGCCGACCAGCGTACAGTTCGCCCGCCCGGTCCGGCTAGGGGCGGATCTGGTAGAAGGCGTTGGCCGGGTGGTCGATCGCCAGGCGTCGGAATCGGGTGAACCCGGCCCGCTCAGCCATCACTCTGGCTGCGTCCTGGTGCATCCCGAGGGTGCCGAATCCTGCGCCGTCGGGTTCGCTCATGGCGGAACTGAGGCAGGTGAGCACGCTCGCTCCGTACATTAAGGATGCCATCGGATTGAGCGCTGCGTTCTCGGCGAAGGTCGGCAGACCATTGATCTCGACCATCAGCCATGTTCCGTCATCGGACAATGAACGGCGGATGGCCGCGGCCATGTCGAACGGTCGGGTCATATCGTGCATGCAATCGAACGTGGACACGAGATCGAGTGAACCGTCGTCGGGCAGCGGGTCAAACCGGGGATCAGCGAAGGCGACGTTATCGAGTCCCTGTTCGGCGAGGCGTTCTTTGGCCCGGTCGATCGCGTGTTGGCTGATGTCGTATCCGACCACTCGGCTTTTGGGGAACGCCTTCCCGACCGCCAACGCCACAGTACCGGTCCCGCAGCCGATATCGGCCACTAGCGCCCCCTCCGTTAGGCGTTCGACGACACCATCGAGGGCCGGCAAGACCACCGACACCACGTTTGCCTCGTTCCACGCCTTTAGGGACATCTCGATTCCCAGCGCCCCTGATTCGCCGAACACGTCGTAGGAGTGACCGATCCCAGTGCGGAATGACTCCATTAGTCGGGGTGCCACCGCTACGGTCGCTGGAAGGCTGTGGAACCACCCGAGACCAAACGCCGGATTATCTTCGTCGGCTAGTACGGCAACCGCTTCGGGTCCCATCGAGAACTTCTCGCCTCCCGTAACCGACGTGTCGACATCGATAAGGTGAGCCGCCGCCTGGTTGTACAGCCACTCACGCACCCATCTCTCATGCAGACCCGCACGTTCAGCAAGTTCCGCGCTGGTAGCCGGTGCCGCGGCCAGCGCCCGGTACAAACCGAGCTGGCCGCCAAGGTAGATCAACGCTGCCGTGACGGCGCCTTCCATTTTTGAGAACAGGGTAAGCGACAGCCCCTGCAATGCTTCCATATCCAAGCCTGGCTGACTCACGATCCCTCTTCCCCCCTGCTGGCTCGAGACCAGCGAGGCTTGCCAATACTCGCGCAGTGGACAGCGCCGGCACGCCTTGTCAGCAGCAACCACCATACAACCGTTCCTTGTCGCGCGCACCGATCGCCGCCGTGATGGTGGGTGGCGTTGGTCGAGCGTTCGGCGGTCGGAGTAGTTGAGCGCGCGCCATTAGGCGGCTCGTTCAAGGTCAATCTTGACGCTACGTGTTCAGCGGTGCTCACTATTAGCCTGAAGGCGTGCGTTGGTCTCCGGCCACAACGACAATCGATTCGGCTACCGAAGAAGCGAAGGAGGCGAAGTACTCCCAGCTCGATGATGGCGCAGGCGGCCAGCGCCACGCACAGTGGCCGGTTCCAGCACCATTCGCTCTGGCACGACTGGCCTCGCTCCGAGCGAGTCGCGTTCGCTCAGCGCCGTCTATGCGTGGGTCCAGCGTTTGACGCGGAGATCGGCCCGTATCTCGACGACGTCAAGCAAGTGCCACGAGAAGTCGTGACCCTCTGGTGAGATCGCCCAATGTGATGGCGCACGCAAGTTCTTGCAACGAAGGGGCTGCGCTACGGCACCTTCACCGCAGAAGTGGGCGCAGGGCGGTTGTCGAGTGCCCACTCCAACACGTCGGGCTTAATTGGCGGAGGTCGGAGTGCCCTCAGCGTTGGTTCCCGGACCCGATTGCGCGCTTAGCCCCCGAGCGCCCTCCGCACATCGGCCAAGCGGGTCGACTCGATGCCCCACCACACCCACCGACCACGCTTCTCGCCCACGATCAGTCCTGCTTCGGCCAGTAACTTGGTGTGATGCGAGATGGTTGGCTGACTCCGGCCGAGAGGCGCCTCCAGGTCACACGAACAGACCTCGCCTTGTGCCGCAACGATCGAGAAGAGCTGAAGTCGCACTGGGTCGGCGAGCGCTGCCAGCACGTGAGCCAGCGTAAGGGCGTCGGGATGGCTGAGGGGCGTCTCCATGACCGAGCCGCAGCTCAGGCCGTACTCGTTCACGTCGACGATTTGCTTGGACTTGGCCACAGGTCCCTCTTCGCATTGACAACTATCGATATAGGCTTTAAAATCGATATCCGTCAATCTATCAAAGGACGTAACCATGTCCCGTGTCCAGCTCGCACTGAATGTCGCCGACATCGACGAGGCGATCACCTTCTATTCGAAGCTCTTCGGAACCGAGCCGGCCAAGGTGCGTCCCGGCTACGCCAACTTCGCCATCGCTGACCCGCCGCTGAAGCTCGTCCTCATCGAAGATGCCAACCAGACCCCGGGGACCCTCAATCATCTCGGCGTCGAGGTGCCCACGGCCGACGACGTCTCGGCAGCCCAGGTCCGACTGGCCGGCCAAGGTCTGGCGACGGCGCTGGAAGAGGAAACCTCGTGCTGTTACGCGGTCCAGGACAAAGTGTGGGTCGACGGACCCGGCGGCGAACCGTGGGAGATCTACACGGTCTTGTCGGACACGGAGATGTCAGCTGGCCAGCTGCGGTCGGCCGCACCTGGCGAGTCGGCGTGCTGCGGCACTCGACCCGAGACGGTCGAGGCAGCAGCGAGCACGTCTTCGTGCTGCTGAAGGATCGACGCCCCACCAGCGGAGGCGACGAGTGAGCGAGGTGGTCTCCGAGCACCCACCGGTCGAGGTGGAGCACCTGGAGCCGCCAATCACCCGCTTGTCGGTCCTTGATCGGTTCCTTCCGCTCTGGATCATCTTGGCGATGGCACTCGGCCTCGTGCTCGGCCGGGCGATTCCCAGTCTCAACACACACCTCAACTCGGTCCAAGTTACCTCGGGGACGTCGCTGCCGATCTTCATCGGTCTCCTGGTGATGATGTACCCGGTGCTCGCCAAGGTGCGCTACGACGAGCTCGGGACGGTGACCCGGGATCGACGGACCTTGGTCTCTTCACTGGTTATCAACTGGGTGATTGGACCCCTCGTCATGTTCACCCTGGCGTGGCTGATGCTGCCCGACCTTCCCGCCTACCGCACCGGGCTGATCATCGTCGGCCTGGCCCGCTGCATCGCCATGGTCCTCATCTGGAACGACCTCGCCTGTGGGGATCGGGAAGCCGCCGCAGTTCTGGTGGCGCTCAACTCGCTGTTCCAGGTCGTAGCCTTCGCCCTTCTCGGGTACTTCTACCTGAAGGTATTTCCCGGCTGGCTCGGCCTGCACACCGTCGGGCTCGAGCTCTCGATTTGGCGGATCGCGGAGACCGTCGCCATCTTCCTCGGCATTCCCTTGGTGGCGGGCTACCTCACTCGGACCATCGGCGAACGGCGACGGGGGCGGGAGTGGTACGAGACGAAGCTCATCCCGCGGATCGCTCCCTTCGCCCTCTACGGGCTGCTGTATACGATCGTCATTCTCTTCGCCCTCCAAGGTCATACGATCACGTCGCATCCGGCGGACGTTGCCCGGATCGCCCTACCACTCCTGGCCTACTTCGCCATTATGTGGTTCGGGACGTTCGCCTACGGGCGGGCCATCGGCCTTCCCTACGAGCGGACCGCGACCCTCTCGTTCACAGCGGCGGGGAACAACTTCGAGCTGGCTATCGCGGTGGCCATCGGTGTGTTCGGCGTCACCAGCGGCGAGGCGCTCGCGGGCGTCGTCGGCCCTCTCATCGAGGTACCAGTTCTCGTCGGTCTGGTCTACGTGTCCCTCTGGGCGAGAGGCCGCTACCCGTCCCGCCAACGCAGCCCTCTCTGAAAGGTTCCCAGTGAGCGACAAGCCGGTGGTCCTGTTCCTGTGCATTCACAACTCCGGACGGAGCCTCGCCGCCCGTTTGCTGCTCGACTACTACGCCGAGGGCCGCATCGATGTGCGCTCGGCCGGGTCGGAGCCAGCCGAACAACTCAATCCCTCAGTAGTTGCCATCCTGGAAGAGCGGGGCCTCGATCCGACTCGTGAGTTCCCCAAGCCGCTCACCGACGAGCTGGCCAGGGAGTCGGACGTCATCGTCACCATGGGCTGTGGGGACACCTGCCCCGTGTACCCGGGCAAGCGCTACCTCGACTGGGAAGTCGAGGATCCGGCGGGTAAGCCGGTGGATGCTGTCCGGCCTATCGTCGATGACATCGACCAACGCGTACGCAAGCTGCTCGCAGAGCTCACCTAACCAGGTCTGCCCTCCGGACACCAGGGCATGCGACTTCCGTTGTTGAGCGACTCAGCGGTTGGGCTTCGGCACATGCGGCGCATCGCCGGATACGCGTCGCAGGATCTCGGTCGGAGACTGCGGCTCGACCGAAGGGTGGCAGCATCGGCCGCTCCCAGCAGGCGGCGCATCGTCACATCCCAAGTCGAGCACCGGGCCACCGTCGGGTCCTGCGGAGTCCTGGAGGCGGACGGGTGGAGCGTCACCCGGGTGCCCGTGATTAGCGAAGGAGTGGTGGATGCCGAGACGGCCATCGAGTCCCTGGGTTCCGACGTGGCGCTCGTCACCGTGATGCGGGCCCAGAACGAGACCGGCGCCCTTATGCCGGTGACCGAGGTGGCGACAGCGGCACGGCAGGCGGGGATCGTCGTGCACTCGGACGCAGCGCAAGCTGTCGGCAAGATCGAGGTCAACGTCGACGACCTCGGTGTCGATCTGCTGTCGATCGCCGGGCACAAGCTCTACGCCCCCAAGGGCGTCGGTGCACTCTAAATTTAGGTCCGGGCGAGGACGTCCATGGAACCGATCGTGTTCGGAGGGGGCCAAGAGTGTGGGCTGCGCCCTAGCACCGAGAACGTCGCCAGCATCGTCGCTCGGAGCGGCGGCTGCACTCGCCCGGTCCCACGTGGTCGGCGAATCGGTCCGCCTGCGAGCACTGCGCGACGAGTTCTGGCAGATCCTCCACAGCCGGAACCCCACGCTGGTGCGCCATACGCCCATCATGCTCAGTCTCCCGAACACGCTCGCCCTCTCGTTCCCCGGGGTGCTCGGCAAGGATGTGCTTGCCGCAGCGGACGGTGTGCTTGCCTCGACCGGGTCTGCCTGTCACTCCGGGGTGGACACCCCGGCCGAGACGCTTCTGGCCATGGGCGTTGCGCCGGATGTCGCGCTCGGGGCAGTGAGGCTGTCGCTCGGCCGCACCGCCACCGCAAGCGAGCTGGCGGCGGCGGACATCTTGGCTGCGGCATTCGAGATGGTGTCCGACCGGTGAAGGATGAGGCCGATGGCCAGGGCGCAGCAGTTGATGCGTCCGCCACCCCACTCATGCAGAACGAAGAGTTCGCGGCGCCCTCGTTGTTCCAACCGGGGAATCTCCTCCGAGAAGCACGTCGCCAACTCGAGCTGCCTGAGATCAGCGTCCCCAACGTCTGCCTGCTCGACCCCGATGGCGACATCGTCCGACACCTGCAGGCCACGGGACAAGGCGTTCGCCACCCCGGCTGGGCCTGCTATCGCACCGAGATGTGGGTCACGGACCTGCACGGGCTCTCTGTCGGGGTCGTCGGCCTGGCCGTTGGCGCCCCCTTCGCCGTCCTCGTCGCGGAGCAATTGTCGGCCAGCGGCGCCGAGCTGATTCTCAGCATCACCTCGGCCGGCCAGATCCGATCACTGGGCGACCCTCCATGCTTCGTCCTGATCACCAAGGCATTGCGAGACGAGGGGACCAGCCACCACTACCTGCCGGCAGCCGACTGGAGCTACCTGGCGTCGTCCCTCGTGGAGCAACTCGCTCCCGCTCTTCGTGATCTGTCCGAGCCCGTGTTGCCAGGAATTTCGTGGACGACCGACGCCCCCTATCGAGAGACGCAGTCGGCCATCACCGCCGCCGAGGCCGCTGGCATCGACTGCGTCGAGATGGAAGCAGCCGCCCTCTACGCATGTGGTGTCGCCCGCCAGCGGAATGTGGTCTGCTTCGCCCACATCACCAATTCCATGGCCGTCAACGGGAGCGACATCGAGAAGGGAGCGGCGAACGGAGCGCTCAGCGCCCTCGAGATCACCGAGGCTGCAACTCGCTCCCTTCTCTCCGCATGAGCGGACTGTCCCCTTCATGGCACCTACGCGGGGTGCATCGGAGATGTCGGTCCATGCCCCGCCCGATGAACTCCGCTTCCGTCGGGTCGGGGTGGCCCTGTCGCACCTACGAGACAGTGAACTCGGTGAACATCCCGTTGGCGTAGTGCCATGGCTCATCACAAAGCAGCTCATATCTGCCGGGCGCCAACTTGACGGTCACCCAGCTACGGGTTCCCGGTGAGATGCCGTCGCCTGGACCACGACCACACGATGTCGATGCTTCGCCCAGGCTTGACCGCTCGTTGATCTTGCCGTCGGTACCAACCGGTCGGGTACCGACGCCGTCGGTCGGCAAGGGGAGGATCAGCAACTCATGATTCAGCGCCCCGGTGTTCATCGCCACGAAGGTGACTGGCCCACTCGGTGCGCTGCCAGGTGTGACAGCCAATGAGACCATCATCGCTGAGCCACCACCCATCATGGCGCCACCTCCATCGGAGAGCGTGATGTTCACCACGGGTCCGGAGGTGGTCTTCGGTTCACAGTTGGCCACCGTCAACGATTGACCACCGCCAAAACGGCCTTGGTCAGCGCCGATGACGAGCACGGTGCCCACGAGGATCACGCCGATGGCCCCGACAACCAGCATCCCAGTCGCCATCCGGCGGTTCACGACTTGCCTTTGAGTAGTTCCAGGGTGCGTGTGTACTCCTCCTCGGAGATCTCGCCGCGGGCGAATCGCAGCTTGAGGATGTCGAAGGCCGGATTCGACGCTCCGGGATTCCCGGCTGGTTGGCTGTAGTGACGGATCAGCAGCACGGCGCCGATGACGAAGAGGGCCAGGAAGACGAGCATCCCCACAGCCATCAGGACCCACCAGCCGCTGCCCATCGCGTTGTTGTGCCATCCGTATCCCATCGGGACCTCCTCGTAAATCTTCGACCGACTCTATACCCCATGGGGTATTGAGTCGGTCGCGCCCACGTCACATGGAGTTGAAGCTACGCAGCTCGACGAAAATGCCGGAGCAGTGTTCACGCCGGCTTCATGAAACGTGCGGGTTAGTAGAGAACGCCGACCGACCCTTTGACGGATCTCAGTCTGTGGTCGAAGCCATCGAGATCCGGACCCTCACGCTTAACCAGTTTCTGTCGCCGAGCTGTCAGTTCGTGCAATTGGGTAGCGAGAGTCCGGGTGATCACCGCTCCGTTCCTCCCCAGCCAAAGATACAGGCAACTCTCACAAAGAGTTCTCCTTCGTCAATGGCACGGGCGTCGTCGACCAGATTGATCATTGCTTGGCGGATTTCCGATGGGGGAACCTGTTCGACAGTAGGTTGGGTTTGCGGGACCCCAGTCGTTGAGCCACCCGACGGCTACTGGGAAGCGGCCAAGGGGCGCGGCTGGATTAGCCCTCCGCTGGTCGGAGAAATACGAGCGGAATCTCTCGTTCCGTCTTGCGCTGATAATCGGCGTAGTTGCGGTGCCTGTTGGCAATGATCGGCCAGATCCGTGCCCGCTCGTCTGCATCTGCAATCTCAGCAATCATCGACACAGGGGGTTTGGTACCCCGCTTGACCAGCACCTTCGGATCGTCCCGGAGGTTAAGGAACCACGCGGGATTGGTATCATCGCCGCCCCGGGAGGCCACGACCACGATGGTGGAACCCTCCTGGTAAGGCGAAGTGAGCATGGTCGAGCGCGGCTGGCCGCTCTTTCTGCCGGTGGTGGTCAGCTCGACTACTTGCATCCCAGAGATCTGCCAGCCCAGCCGACCACCCGAAGCGCCGAGCAGTATCCGATGTACCCGATTCATCGCTCTGAGGGCAAGGTCCGAAGGCATGGCAGAAAGCGTAATGAGAATTCGTTGCAGTGAGCCAACATTGCCCTAGGCCGGACTGCCCGATGGTCCGACTCCGTTGCATCCGCTTCCCCCAAGGGTGCAGTGCAACGCTGCATTGCCCCCCAGCCGGCGTATTGGCCTGGCCCTCAGAGTGCTAGGCCGATGCGACAGAAGCTCCAGGGATGTTTGATCGCCTGTCATTTCTCGCAGGAGAAGACCCGATGGCGGGCCTCCTTATGCCCATGATGCCCACAGGCCATCACTGACACCACGTCCCGCTGACCCGCTATCCCGCGAGGGAGCACGCCTACTGACCCAAACGAGCGCTGAGGTGTCCAGCAGATCGAGGGGCAGCGGTGGCCATTTGGTTTCGATCAGATTGCTTGTGCCGAATTTCTGCGTGTGGAGGCAAATAGGTCCCAGTGATGAGGACTTCGTCCTCTAGAGATGGAGGCGTGCAGTTGCATACGGTGAAACTGCCGCGAGACGCGGGATGCTCCGTAACGAGATGAGGGTCGAATTGCTTAGGTCCACCACGCCGAATCATGCTCAGGGCAGCCGCCGCGGTGGCCCACATCATCGGTACGCGACTCTGGGTCTCGCCGGAGCCCTTGCGGCAGTCGTCCTCCCTGTGCTCGCTATGCCGGGTAATGCGCAGGCAGACCCGACGGTGCCAAATGCTCCGACGAATGTCACAGCGGTGGTTGGCCCGAATTCGACCGTCACTGTGACCTGGACGGTGGGCGCGGATGGTGGCGATCCAATCCTCCCTGATTTCCGGGTCACTCCCTACATTGGCGGGACCGCTCAGGCCAACGACTTCGCTTTCAATACCGATTTGACGCCGGGCGCAGTTGACAGCGGTACGATGAGTCTGAAAACGCCGGGGACCTAGAGCTTTGCCGTCAAAGTGGCCAACGACGTCGGGTTCAGTCTCGAGTCAAGTCCCTCCAATCTTGTCACACTGCCAGGATTCCCCGACGGGCCCAGCCAGATCCAGCCGGCGTCCAGTGCGACACAGATAACGCTGAACTGGACAGTGGGCGCGAACAACGGATTGCCGATTACGGGATTCGCGATCAAGGCCATCGCCGACCCCGCTGGCACAGATCCTTCGTTCACGGTCAATGCGGGAGCCGTGGGAAGTGCACTCGACCCGACGCCGGGTGCGCACGACAGCGCAGTGATCCCCGACACCGCGCCGGGGACGCAGTACTACCAATTTGCGATTGCGAGCCTTTCGAATGGAACAACGTCGGGATACGTGTACGACTACGACAACATCGCAGAGCTTCTTGCACCGAGTCTTCAACCTGTCGACGGGACATCCCTTCATTTCGACAGCACCCTGGTGGGTGACGTATCCGATGACCTTTCATTCGGGGGGCGCAACATCGGAGCGGGAGCGGGACAGGTGAAGGGATATGTGCTCAGTGGTGCCGATCCCGACGATTTCTTCTTGGATTCAAGCAATTGCCAGAATCTCGCCGCATACGGTGCTACCTGCAGCCTGAATGTGGCGTTTCTCCCCGGCGCAGTCGGTCTTCGGACGGCCACGCTCACACTTCAAGACGGCTCTTCTAATCTGCTGAGCATTCCGCTCTCGGGAGATGGGTTCGAGGGTTACTACGAAGCCACGTCAACGGGCGCGATCTTTGGCTCCGGTGAGGCTCCCTACTACGGCGTTGCGACCTCCCCGGACTTGGCCAAACCGATTGTGGCGATTCAATCCACGGGCGACGACGGTGGCTACTGGATGGCAGCGTCCGACGGGGGGAATTTTCAGTTTTGGTGACGCCGAGTTCTTCGGGTCTACGGGCGCGGTTCATTTGAACAGGCCGATCGTTGGCATGGCCGTGACCCCCGATGACGCGGGCTACTGGTTGGTGGCATCTGATGGCGGGATCTTCTCCTTCGGTGACGCCCAGTTCTACGGGTCGACAGGTGCGATCCTCTTGAACAAGCCCATAGTCGGTATGGCCAGTACCCCAGACGGCGACGGCTACTGGATGGTGGCATCTGATGGCGGGATCTTCAGTTTCGGAAACGCGCCATTTTACGGAAGCGCAAGTTCACAAGGACTCTCAAATGTGATCGGTATCGCCGGCACTGCCCCTCCGACCCTTCAGGCCTTCCTCGGTATCCCTGCATTGAAGGGCCGCGACAAGCTGGATCATCTACGCCGCGAACGGTGAACTGCGAGCGAACGGCGGGGACCTTGAGCCAAACTCCGTCACGATGTTAGGAAATACTGCGCACTTCCTCGCCCCTTTTCTCGCTCCTGATGTGGAACGGATTGTCAAGTAGGTACAACCAGGTTCTTTTTGGACGCGTCGAACCAGAGGTTCGGCGCTTGTGAGCTTTTTGGCAGGCGGCGGGGCCCCAGGTGATCTGGGTGGGGGACGAATGAGAGCTCGACCATGCGCCGGGAGAAGGTGGTTCGGTGAACCGCCACTCTGATGTACGCGGATTTTTCACCGCAGGTCGGCGATGCGCAGGATGGTGCCCCTCACTAGAAACGCTTCCGGGGTTGCATAGGAGCAACGGGGATCTTCCCTGCCGCGGCGGCGTCCCGGCGCATGGTGGAGTTCTCGCTCATCTCCCCACCGAGGAGTTGGCGAGCTGGTAGGTCTGGGTCACTTCACGCGGCCATCTCGGCCCAGAGAAACCCGGTCAGTTCTCTGGCGATAGCAGTGACGACCACGTTTCGTGAGCTCTTGCGTTCGGCCAGACGGCGGAACTTCGTACACAGATGGAGCTGGGCCGCCCAGGCTCGGGTGATGGTGTCGTGGCCGCAGCGCTCCTGGCGCTTCTTGATCGTCGGCCCGACGGCGGGGCGGTGCTGGTAGGACCAGGCGGACTCGACCAACTGGGTGCGCAGGTGGGTATTGCCCGACTTGGTGATCCGGCCCCGCTTGGTGCGCTCGCCACTTGAATACTCAGAAGGGACGAGTCCGCAAAATCCCATGAGCGACGTCGCTCTTGGGAACCGGCGCCAGTCGCACACTTCGGCCGAGAGGGTGAGGGCTCCGAGCTCGGTGACCCCCCGATAGGCGCTGAGCCGGGAGACCGCTTCTGTGAACGGGCCCTTGTTGAGGTAAACCTTGAGGTCGGACTCGACCGCGGCCAGGTGGGCGTCGAGGCCGGCCACGATGGCCCGGTAGTGCGAGAAGGTCTGGGCCAGTGCGGCGTCATCGAAGTGTCGCGTTCTGAGCCACGTCTCATGAGCCACCGTCCATGCCACACCCCCTCGATAGACCTCGCCATGGCGGAGCAAGAACTTGGAGAGGCGGTGCCTCGAGCGGGTGCGATCGGTGACCAGGTCGGCTCTGGTGCGGGCCAGGTCACGGATGGCTTCTTCGCCCGGCGTTGGGATGTGCACCGCGGTCAGCTCGCCGGCGCGGTAGAGGTGGACGAGGCGCCGGGCGTCTCGAGCGTCGGTCTTGACCTTGGCGCCCGGAGCGACTGGGATGAGCGAGGGGGCAATCACCTCGGTCGCCACCCCGAGACGCCCGAGAAATCGAGCCAGGTCGTATCCCGTCGGGCCCGCTTCGTAGCAGAGGCGGACCGCCCCCGAGTCGCCGAGCGATGTGACGAAGCGGCGAACGCTCGGCTCGTCATGGAACCAGCGATCGACCACAGGGGTCTCTCGGTCCGGGGCAAGCACCGCTGAGGTGATCGAATCCCGGTGGACATCGAGGCCTACCCAGGTGGTCTTCGAGGAGGCAGAATTGGTTTTGGACACGGTCGGCTCCTTCCGTATGTTGGCTCGGTCCACGTCATCGTGGGCAACCCACGTATATGCGGAATCGAGCCGGCCGTTCCATTGTCACTAGGCGGAGGCTACGCAGAGCGTCGATGAGGGCACTCCAAGGGACCTGAGGCTGTGGACCATCGTGAAACCGTTACGAGGCAAGAATCGACGCCGGTCCCGACCACCGGAGAAGCGCTGGTGAAATACACCCTGCGGAGTGGGGAAGCAAGCGCCCGACATTTTCGTGCCCCACACATGCCTCACTGGAGCTGGCGTCGTGGCCGGGACTGCCCGTCCCAGTGACTGAGGCGGACTGAAGCGTCGGGACTCCGGTGGCAACGTCCGGTTAGGTCGAGGTCCTCCGGTCGCCACTTCTCGACCTCCATCCGACCCATCCGTCATCGGTGGGCCGGGCACGCCTTGGGCATCAAGCTTGTCGTTCCCTTGAACCGATCAGTCTTCGGCCACGCCGAACAAGCCGTTTCGGCGCCGAGAACGGGCCTGCGACCTTCCAGGCGATGCGGTTGAACACACTGCCGATACGAGGCCTTTCCGGGCGCCGGCAAACGTAGCTCAGCAAGTAACAATCCGAGATTTCATGGAAGCAGCCGCGCCTTGTCGCGACTTCTTCGGCGTCGAACGCACCGTGAGCGACCGATTCCCCTCCGTAATTGATCCCGAGTGCTTGCTCAAGGACAAAGCCATGTCCGCGTAGCATGGCCGCCATTTCGCGGTGTGAGTATTCGTACTTGTGGTCCGGATCGATAAAGGCATCTTGTTGCAGCCGCGTCAGCCTGCTGTTGGGTGTGTCGAGAGCGAGAAAGCCGCCGGGCTTGAGAACTCTGCGGACTTGCGACAATACGCTGTCCGCCTCGCGCCTGGTCACGTGTTCGATGCTCTGACCGCTGTAGACGAGGTCAAATGTCCCAGACTGATAAGAGCTCAGGTCGGTCATCGAGTGGTAGCGATACGTCACCAGGCCTTGCGGGCTCTCGGTTGAGGTGGGACCGGCGTCGTCTTGGTAGAGCGGGTGCCTCTCGTCGCTCGGAAGATCCACGATGACCAATTCGTCGAACCGATAAGGGTAGCCCATGAGGAGGAGAGCCCCGGATGGATCGCCGAGCGCGGCTCCACCGATGTCAAGGATTCTACGAGCCCGCGGAAGAGTGCGGATGAAGACACCCCTCCCGTAGTGCAGCGAAGGGCCGAATTCCGTCATGGGTGTGCCGTGAGCCCACTCTGCAGAGTTGATCAGCCACTCGACGAGTTGGCGGGGGGAGAGCGCCCCGCTCTCGAGCTGCTGGACGTACCAGTCGTCGTCGTTCAGCACGGGTTCGCGACCAAAGAGCAGGTGGAAAAGACCGCGCAGAAGCTGCCTGCTCGGGAGATCCTCAATCAGCCCCGATTCGGGCAGAACGAGGTCATCCGTCACAACGGGTGAGAGTACATGACGAGGGGGACGGATCTCTGTAACCAATGGGTCAGCCCAGCCGAAGAGCCTGCGGTCACCGGATCGACGCCTGACCCGACCAGCTGAACAACGCAGGTGAGGTGCACTTTGCGGAGTGGGAATCCAGGGGCCGACTCTCACGGCCCACTCGTGCCTCACGGGAGCCAAGAACTTCTACTCGATAGGAACAGACGGGGCGAAAATAGGGGGGCTCCAATTCGTTCACCTCAAGGGCGACCAGGATCGCCGAGATGCCACCAAACGCCTAACCTCCGACAATCAGGGCTGACGGTTCATGCGGAGGGCAGATGGCCGAAGATGGCGAGCGAGTCACTTGATCCGCTAGACGATCATAAGCACCGAGGGTAACGACGCCACTGACGTGTGGCACAAACCGCTTCCGCTGCTCTCACGAGGGTTGATGGAAATCCCGACCCCGTCTCTGTTCCCAAACAATCGACTCCGCTCGAAGAGACAAACGATGAGAGCCTGCTATCGCCGTATGCATTGTGGTCGATGAAGTACCTACGGCACGGAGGCTTCTTGAGTCGATCCGAGTGGGAGATTCGAGAGCGCTTTGGTGACGGAGCCAATACGGTGTACGTGATCGATGACGGTCGCAAGAATTGCCTGATTAGCCGAATGGTCGGTGAGGATTCTGCGGGGACTACGTACTGCCTCGTCGCTCGGATGCCTGTTGCCTCATACGAGCAACTCGTCGACGGAGCTTTGCCCCAAAGCATTTTCGCCGGTGCTCGCGACTTTCTTCTTTGCGCAGTATTCGAAGCTCTCGACGCGGTCTCCAATGTTTCGGTCGTGGACAGTTTCGACACCTGCGATGAGGTCCCCTCCGAATACCTGCCTCCCCACCCTCCAGTTGAGTTCGAAGGGGCGCCGGGCGCCTAGGGGGAGGTGGCTTACGTTGCCTCAGCTGCCGCCGAACTCACGGCCAAGGGCTATCGGCTCATTCACGATGCCCGCACGGAGCCGTGGACCCAGATCACCGCTCGGCTGTTGAGCCCGGAGGGCCTGCTCGTCGCCGTCTGCTACTCCCCGACGATCCACGACACACAGGACAACTGAATGTCATCACCCCATCGGACAACTCCCGGGGGACCAGCCAAACCTTTAGACTCTTGACCCGCACCAATCGAACGCCGAGGGCCTTTCGTGAATATCGATCCGTACATCGTGCTCGGGAGCGCCATCATTGGGTTCCTCGTTGGGCTGACCGGAGCAGGTGGCGGGGCATTGATGACACCTATGCTCATTCTGCTCTTCAATGTGAAGCCATCCACGGCCATCTCGAGCGACCTCGTTGCCGCCGTTTTCATGCGCCCGTTTGGAGCGGCCGTTCACATCGCAAAGAGGACAGTGAATTTCAGCTTGGTCGGATGGATGGTGACCGGATCGGTGCCCACCGCCTTCCTCGGCGCCTATTTGCTCCATCTCATGGGACATGCCAAGACATCACAAACAACCATCGAGAAGGCATTGGGCGCTGCTCTCCTGGTCGGGGCGGCAGCCATGGTCATCCGATACTTCCTCGACCGTCGGGGAGGCCATGAGCGCACCGCTGTAGTTCACGGACTCGTGGTCCGTCCCGTCCCAACCATTGTGATCGGCATGGTCGGTGGGCTCATCGTCGGGATGACCTCGGTCGGGTCGGGGTCTTTGATGATTGTGATGCTCCTCTTCCTCTATCCCATGCTTGGGGCTAATCAGTTGGTGGGCACCGACCTCACTCAGGCGGTCCCGCTGACTGTCGCAGCCGCACTCGGTGCCCTTGCATTCGGACACGTCGAGTTCTCGGTCACCACGTCGATAATCATCGGGAGCATCCCGGCCGTAATCGTGGGTTCGTTGATCTCATCGAGGGCTCCGGACAAGTACATCCGGCCAGCCATCACCTTTGTGATCTTCGCATCAGGCCTGAAGTATGTGGGACTGGGAACAACTGCCCTCGGCTGGGTCCTGTGTGCCACCCTGTTTGCCGGCGCCGCTATCTGGCTTGCGTACGTGCGGCCGTGGCAGGACGCGACTTCGCCCATGGTTCCTGGCGACGACCCCCGAGAAGCAGTCGGACCTAAACCGCCAGCCTGACGCCCCACAAGACCGAGGGACTCGAACGCTGCTTGTGTTGTGAAACCGGACACTGCTCGTGTCGGATCAGGACCAGGACCCGTGCTGGCGAAAAGCGAGCGTGTAGCGGAGTTCGTCAGGCGAAAGCGGACACTCCCGTCGTTCGGAAAACCCGGAGGTATCTGGGCCGATGCGGTCGGCAATGGCTCTGAGCGTTACGTCGTCGAGCCCGTACGCTTCTATCGCGTTGAGTCCCAGAATCCGGGCGATATCGTCCTCCGGGAGTCCCGCAAAGGTTTCGTGCAACGAGGCCAGGGTGTTGGGATAGGTCCCCTCATGGTGAGGGAAGTCCGATCCCCACAGGTAGCGAGAGGTGAGACCGTTTTGGACCGCCGTCTCCGCCTCCGGACGCGACATGAAACTCGCACCGATGAAGCAATTCTCCATCACATACTGACTCGGCTCGCGGGGAATGTTCTCTCGCAACATGTGCCCCATCGAGAGTGAGTGGAAGATTGAATCCATCTCTTCCATAAGTGGTGCCAGCCACCGGCCGGGCTGTTCGGTGAGAACGAGCTTCAGCTGAGGATGTCGCTCGAATACGCCGCCGAAGATCATGAACCATATTGCTCGCCGGCTATACCAGCTCACCTCGACGGTATAGAGACCAGCGTGTTCTGGTCCGTTTCCGTATTCATCGAAGTTGCATCCTCCGCTCGCCACATGTGTATTGAGCGACATTCTGTGGTCGGCACACACCGACCAGAAATCCTCCCAGTAGCTGTCGTTGTAGGCAGGCAACCCAGCGCGAGGGGCAGGAAAATTGATGCCGGTTATTCCAGCTTGACGAACCCATTCAACTTCTTTGATCGCCGCTCGTGGGTCCCATACCGGGATTTGGGCCAAGCCAACATGGCGCGCCGGTTCGACCGAGCAGTAGTCGGCGAGCCAACGGTTATAGATTCGCATGCCCTCTGCGGCAAGGTCGCTGTATGTCGGACTCGGCAAACTTACAAACGCCTTGCCGAGGGCGGTAAATGGGATTGGATTTCCATTTTGCGAGCCGTGGAAGAGAACCTCCGCGGTGATGCCGTCGCCGTCCATCTTCCGAAGGCGATCATGAACGTCGTAGTGCCAAATGCCCGCTAAGTGTCGAATGCCCTCGCCCAATTTGTCGTCGTAGGGCGACGCAGGCTTGTCCCGTTGGAAGTCGGCGCTGTAGGCGTCGTACGACGACAGGAGATGTTGAGGGCAGTAAGGGCGCAGAACATCGAGCGGAGGACCGAGGTGGGTGTCTGCCGACACCAGAAGAAACCGAGGTCGAACCTCGGTCTCGGAAACAGGATACGACGATGTGACGTCCACGCTCATCTCGACCCCCTATCCACGATGCGGGAGCTTGACAGGCTTCCCGGTCATCAGGAGACTCTGACCACTTTCGATAGTAGGTCGCAGTAAGCCGAAAGTCGAGGTGCACGCCGGCAAGAAAAGATCGCACAGTGAACCTCGCCCACCCGAACACGCCTGAGTTCTACTGTGATTTTGCGTAGAACTCCCCGGAGCTCAAAAGGTCCGCCTGCACGGCGTCGCTTGTGGCACCCCGGGCGAACTGGGCCAGGAATGTTGCAATGCCACCGCTGTCGGCCGGACGGCCGAGATACGCCTCGTAGTACGAGGCGATGAGGTCACTACGGTATTCAACGCTGGTCAAGAGCTCCTCGGCCACAACGCTGTGCGTGGTCCCGGTGGCGAGCTGTCCAGTGAAGGTAGCCAGGCCGGCGGGTCGACCGGCCGGTTCAGGAGATCCGGGTAGAGGGCGCTCACGAACGCATCGGCCGATCCGCCGCTGCGGTTTGCGAACTCGGCGGACCCCAGGATCGCGGCTTGGACGTGTTCGGCGTCGGCGCCCTGGGCGAAGAGCGTGAGGAAGGTGGCGAATCCTCCGCTTCGGCCGGTCGGTCGAGGTACTGCTGGTAGAAGGAGGCGATCATGTCCCGGCGGTCCTCGGTGCTGCTCAGCAGCTCCTCGGCGACGAGGCTCCGTGACGCGCCGGCGGAAAGCTGGTCCTCGTACGTGCGCAGGCCCACGGCGTCGGGCGTCCGGCCGAGAACGTCTTGATAGAGGGCGCAGACGAAGGCCGCATCGCCGATCGTGTCAACGCACGCGACACCAGGCTGAGGAACGTCTCCGGTCGGCAGGAGGGTGCTCGTCACCGTAAGGATTTGGGCTGACGAGACCGAGCTCAGGTAGTTCTCGTCGCCGGGATAGTCGGCGGTCAATGCATAGCTGCCCGGGGGTAGCTCGGTGTTGCTCGGCGTCGGGCAGGTGCCGGTGGCGGCATTGGTGCCCACCGGCTTGAGGTCGGTGATCGTGCAGACCAGGACTCCGTCGTGCTTTACGGCGATCGAGCCGGTGGGGGGGCCGGTCGTCCCTGAGGTCACCGTGCCTGAGATGGACGGCGCCAACCCTGGCGTGACAACGAGTGAGGTTGTCGTGGTCGCCGGCAGCACCAAGAGCTTCGAGGTGACCGATGCCGGGTGAAGTTGTTGTCGCCGTCGTAGCTGGCCGTCACGGTATACGGCGTGGTGGAGGCCGGCGGGGCGGTGGCTGAGTCGATGTAGCACGGGTTCCCGCCGCCATTGCCAACGGAGCACGTGTCGGGGGCGATCAGACTGACCCCACCCGCCGTGACGGTGGCATCACCTGTCGGGCAGCCGTTGTTGCCGCCGCCCACGCCGACAATGAAGAAGTTCCCGTTCTCGGCCCCGTAGAAGGCATAGCCCGGCACGGCGAAAGACTCCATCTGTGAAGTCACCTGGTTGACGGTGAACGTCTGTGGAGTGGACTCCGAACCGGCGAAGTTGTTGTCACCGTTGTACACCGCTTCAAGCGAGTAGGAGCCGGATTGGAGCGTGGTCGAATTGATGTAGCAGTTCCGGGTGGACTGCCCGTTGCCCGAGCCGCCGACGTAAGCGGTACAGAGGTAAGTGTCGGGGCCCGGCGAGCCGGAGAAGATGTCGACGCTCCCCGACGGTGACTGGTTGGTGACGCCTGGGGCGTCGACAGAGACATTGAGAGAGTTGTTGCCTTCATTGCCGTAGCTCACCGACGAGCCAGCGGAGGGTGAGATGATGGTCGTGATGGTGTCCCCCGGGGTGATGGTCTCGGTGGTCGATCCGACGTTGGGGTTGTAGTTGGGGTCGCCGTCGAAGGTGGCGGTGATGGAGCGGTCGCCGACACTGAGATTGTTCCCGGTCTCATCACACGTGACGGAGTAGGTCCCGGGCGTGGCCGTAGGGTTGGGGGAGAGGCCGATGCAGCCGTTGATGTAGTTCCCGTTGTCCTGGAGGTCCACCTTGTCGGCCGGGTCGAGTGGGCCGGAATCGGGCGTCACCAAGGTGATGGTGTAGGTGATGTCCTGGCCGAGAGGAGAGGGGTTGGCAGCCGGCGTGATGTCAATTGCTGACCGGATCCGGGTCTCGAGAAAATGAGAATGCGCTTCCATGCTTTCATCGGGTTTGCCGGCTGAACATGACCGCCGACCAGCACAGCAAGGGGCGCGAGCGTCTCCGCGAGGCGGGGGCACCGGAGAGCGCCATGAAGCTCCACTCTTGCTTCGGTGAAGACGGCCAGCTTCAGGCTTTCGACATTTGGGAAAGTCAGGAAGCGTTCGACGAATTCTTGACCTACCTCAGGCCGGTCATGGAGGAGCTGGGCATCGAGCTGGCGCAGCCGCCGGCCATCATGCCGATCGTCGACCTGATCCAGCAGTAGCGGTTGAAGATCATAAGTCCGCGCCTCGATTGGCCGGACAAGTGGGTTCCTGAGGAGCAGGCCGTGAGACCCCCGTGATCACGCGTCCAGGCTGAAGGGCGGGTAGCGGTCGGTGACGAGGGTGATGGCGTAGCCGAGAACTCTGTTGTTCCACCTGATGACGCCCTCCACAAAGTCGAAGAGGCCTCTTGGGTATCGACCGGTGAACACGATGGCGAACCAAGTGACGATCACCGCAACGACGGCGGCGACGTTCAGAAAGAACAACACGACAAAGTGGGGTATGGCGAGGAACCACTTCACCAACGGCAGCCACCGATTGAGATCACTCGCGACGTCGGGGTAGTCGTAGTCGAGGTGTACCGATTGGTGATCCGTCGTGGAAGGGTAACGGTCGTTCATCAGAGCCAGGTAGGCCCCCAAGCGGTTCGTGAACCGCTGCAGCTCGAGATTCCAGTCGAACCACCAGCGGGGATACTTCTGGCGGAAAAGGATCATCAGCAAGGGACCGAAGAACAGGAGGCCTCCCGCTCCCGCTGCCATTGCGGTCGAGCCCTGTCCGTGGGACCACTGCCAGGAGGTACCACCCGAAACGGTGCCCAGCACGATCAAAATGGGGATGGCGACGAAAATCCGGAAGGCCGTGGTTACCCGATTGAGGGATCGGTCCGGGTAGTCCACGGAGAACCGAACGGGGTACCGCTGCTGTTCGTTCATTTTGCTCACCTTCTTGTCTCTCGGGTGTGTTCCAGATTTGCGTTACTGCGCCCGGCGCTGACGTGACGAAGCTCCGTTTGAAGAGCAAATGCTGGCCGCTGCTTCATACTTCCCCTACGCAGGCTGGGCAGCAAGGATCGGGGAGGGCCTGAACCCCTTAACGATCAGGTAGATGCCGAGCGACGCCTCCCAGGCGATTTCCGGAAGTGCCAAGAGGTTCGCCGCCGAGGAGCCGTTCTTGAAGGCGCCGAACAAGATGGCGATCCCTGAAGCGAAGATCAGCGGGCCACCGATGAGTCCCAGGATGGCCATGCCCCGAGGCACGAGGCCGGACTTGTACATCAGGTAGCCGAGCAATATCCCGTTTCCGAAGCCGGCACAGAACCCAGGGCCGAGGAGGAACGTCCAGTCGTGGATGGCGACGAGCGCTCGTTCCACGAGAACGAGGGAGGCGGCATTCGCTGCGCTTGCTCCTCCAACGTCGTGCCGCAGCGAGACGACAGACATGACACTGATGACGCCGACCACGATGATTGTTGATTCGAGAGTGCGACTCGCGACGTAACCAAGGCTGATGCTCTGGCTTTGGCGCTTGATGATCGGATACAGGACGACGGCGGTGCCAATGCCGGAGATCGCGAGCAGTACCTCGAGGGTCGCACCCAGTGCAATGCCGGTATGGGCGCCAGAACCGAGGATGTACCTGGTGTGCTTCAGCAGCGATTTGTACAGAAAGAGCTCTGGAATCGAAGTAACGAAGGTGATCACGAAGAGCCACCCTGCGATGCGCGCAGTTCTCCGCTGCGCTTCCGTCTGACCTGAGCTCTTGGGCTGTTGATCAGGGGTTCGAGCAGGTGGAGCATCGACAAGGGCCATGGCACTCTCCTGGTATCAGGCGCAGCGGATCGGGCGCTACCAGGTTCCGGGGCGTCGCTCCCGAGTTCCCTCAGGAGCTACTTGTGGTCTGCACCGTACCCCCATTTACTGGGAGGGACCTTGGCGTGCAAAATGAGGGGACCCAACCGGATTCGCTCGCCCTCGAAGGAAGACCCCCATTGCCGTCTTGAGGCCAGCGTTCATGCACGCTACCAGCCGGATGGAACGTCCGCGATGACTTTGTGAAACCCCATCCGTCGATCATGCAGACCAAAGGTGTCGTGGAGGACCAGATGGACAAGACGTTTCGAGCCGAACTGCAGAAGAGTCCCAACAAGGGCGGGTGGACCTACGTCGTGATGGACGGATCGGCCGAGTACTTCGGAACGAAGGGCTTGGTCAAGGTACGAGGAACGGTGGACGGCCAACCGTTCCAGAGTTCCTTCATGGCGCTTGGCGACGGTACGCACAAGCTGCCGATTAAGGCGGACCTTCGTAAGAAGATAGGAAAGGGAGAGGGCGACACGGTGACGGTACGTCTGACCGAGCGGCTTTCGAGATAGACGGACTGCTCAGCCGACGCAAGGCCCGGACTGCGTCAGAGGAGATCTTCCGTCAGGACGTAGGTGCGAGAAATGTGACCTGTACGCCACTATCCACCAATCGGGCCCACCCGCCGACCGGGCATTGTGACGTGGAACGCAAATACACGTAAATGCCGTCGTTCTTGGCATGCTCAACCTTGATCTGACCAGAGGACGCACGTGTCCAGACATACCCACCGCCGGGACCCACGCGGACGTCATTGACCGCGCTCCGCACAGGCAACTGCGCGATGCGGTGTGTGAACCCCAGAAAGGGACCTCGGGCCATGGTCTGCGCGACAGACACGACAAACGACAAGTCGTTGGTCCGGCTCGCCAAGGCCGGAAGTCCGTCCGGCGATGTTGCTGACCCGACGTGGGCGGAGCCGGGGCACTCCCGGTAGGCATTGGTAGTGGCGATCAAGCCGACCAGCGAGTGGGTGGAGGCAGGTGGAGTCCCGTTCGATGATCCTCCCCCGGTGCTCCACGAGACACCTGCGTAGACACCGACTGACACAGCAACGACAGACGCGAGAACCCATGCGGTGATCCAGCGGCGATGTCGCCTATGACGCTTCGCCTCTTCGATAAGCGCGTGCTGGTCTTCGGCCCGAACTATCGGCTCGGAATCGACAAAGGTCATGTCCACCTCGCGAAAGATGGTACTAAGATACTTAGCATCATGCAAAGGGTCAAGTCGCAGAACGATGGCGACGCGCTCGCCCTCTACGAGCGGGTCGCCGTCGAAATCCGCCGCGCGATCGCAGATGGTGAAGCGAAGCCAGGTGAAAGGCTCCCCCCTGCGCGGGACCTGGCGGCAGTGCTCGGCGTGAACGCGAACACCGTCTTTCGGGCCCTGCGGTTGCTCCGTGACGAAGGGTTGTTGGAGTTCCGAAGGGGACGCGGCGTCACGGTCACCGGCTCCGCAACAGAGCGAGGGGCCGTTCTGTCACGGGCGCGAGATCTTCTGCTGTTTGCCCAGCGCCAGGGGTATCACCGAGACGAGCTGATTCGGATCATCGAGAACCTCTGAACCTGCCCCGCGATGTACGGCGAAATGAAGCACTTCGATTCGAACCTTCATGGCACTCCTTGCGTCATTGTTACATGGTGAAATTTGGGCTGCGCTCGGTGGCAATTCTCGGGTTGACGTCGTTCCTCCTACCCGACGTCTTGACCTCGCCGACGGCAAGTGCGGCTCCGAATAGAGGGGGCGGCGCGATGCCGGCTCGCGCGCTCCACGCTTGGTCGGGCTTCCCGGTCGCGTCGTCGCCTCGTCCCCTCGTGCTACTCCAGGGATACGTCCTGAACCCGGAGGAGGGATTTCCGGACAGCAACAGCAAGATTGCCTTTGGGAATGGTGCGATCACCGCCCCGGCGGGCTGGCCGACCGCACCGACGTCGTCAATCGGATTTCCCATCATCGGGGCTCCAGCTGCATTCAAGACCCTGACAACCTCGAACAGTGTTCTCGGGTCGCCGCCTCCACTCAGCACCACAAGCGTCACGCTGGGCTCGGGGGTGTTCCTCACCGATCGGGGGTGGCGAGTCCTCCCAGCGTGGCTCTTCTCACTCTCCGGTGTTCGAAATCCCGCGAAGGTTCTCGCCGTTGGACCACCTGACATTTACCTCGCCAAGGTCACCCAAGACGGAGAGTCGCCGACGCAGCTTTCGGTGACGGTTGGCCCTGGTGGTCGACGCATCGTGGCGAACATTGTCGGTTCCCCGTCGGGCACCGGACCCTGTACCTCGGGCTACACACTTTCCGTCAGGGAATCCAGGCAGGCGGTTGCGATCGCTGTCATCGCGCATCCGCACCGAGGCCCGCTAAATGAGGGGAATGTGGCATGTTCGTTGGTCGGATACCCGAGGCACGTACCTGCTCTGCTCAAGGCTCCGCTCGGCGCCCGGGTCGTCGTCGACGCGACATCCGAAGGCGCCGCGTCCGCCACACCTGCAGCTTCTCCATCCAGATAGGCAGTAGGCGAGCTGTGCAGGTACGACCGAACCAGGGCTTCCCTCGTGACCGAAACGACCACATCGGGCCGAGGTGCGTCATAGTTACCCAGTGTCGAATCGAAGGGTGAAGCGGTGGTCACTCACCCTGCTGGTGATCGGCGTGGTGGCCCTGAGCAGCTGCTCGTCGTCTGGTGGGACGGGGACCGTCACCGGCGTATTCGAGACCTCTGGTGGCCCGGTCGGTTACCGGCCCCATCGATTGCCCGGCAAAGTGGTCTTTGAAGATTCCAAGGGTGACCAGGTGTCGGTCCGTGTAGGCATCTCGGGCAGTCTCGTGGTTCAGCTGCCTGCCGGAACGTACACGGCGGTGGGTCACAGTCCACTTGTCCACAGCGGGCCCGACGAAATGGCATGTGATGCTTTGAAACCCGTCGTCGTCAGGACTGGCCACACGAGAAGAGTGACGATTGCATGCCAATTGAGATAGTCGAGCGACCCCGGCGAACCACCCGAGGCAGCACCGCTCCGTCGACCCTGCCCACGATCAGCGACACACTCGTCGACTGATGCGGACGCAGGCCTACTTCTTGATGTAGATACCCGTCAGATCGGTGTGACACTGGCCGATCGGGGCTTTGACCGTGCCACCGACGCGGTTTTTGTTGTACCCGATGAGCGAGGGTTGGAAGATCAGCGGCACCTCGGCGCCAATGGACATGGCGAGAGCACCGGCCTTCCGCATGTACGGACCCTGCTGCTGGGCGGTCACATACTGGAGAGCCTTGGTGATGTCGGGGGCGAGCAGTGGATTGGCCGTCCCATAGTGCTGGGTCAGAAAGCCGATCGGCAGGAATTCGTTCTCGAAGTTGTTTGCCAAGTCGGGACCATTCGAGAGCTGTTCACTGAGGACGGCGTCGCCCTGGCCTTTGATGTACACATCGACCAACAAGTCGGCCGGGTCGACTTGTTGAAGGGTGACAGTGAATCCGGCGGCCTTCGCCTGCTGCTGAATGATCTGGGAGGCCTGCGCAAACGAAGGATCGCCACTCGGAACCGAGAGCGTAAACGAGATCCCCTTGGGAAATCCGGCCGCCTTCAACAAGGCCTTGGCTTTCGCCGGCTGATAGGTGTACTTGTTCCCCACCGTCTTGTTGTAACCAGGGGACCACGACGGGAACGGTTGGTAGGCCGGCTCACCGAGGCCGTTGTCGACCACCTTGTTGAGGGCGTTGCGGTCGACCGCATACTCCAACGCTGCCCGGACCTTCGCATTGTTGAAGGGGGCACGGTTCTGCCGCATCTGCAGGTCGACGTAGTCGTAGGACTTGCCCACCACCGCCGCGAGGTTGGGCTGGCGCTTGACCGCCGCGACCTCGTTCGGCTCGAGCGTCGCCATGTCGACGGCGCCGGACTCCAGCGCCGTGACGATCTGAGGACCGTTCGACGCCTGGGCGAAGTTGACGCCGCCGAGCAGGTACTGGCCTTTCCTGAAGTACTTGGGGTTGGCGACGAGCTTGATCGAGGAGCCCACGTTGTAGCTCTTCAGGACGAAAGGCCCCGCTCCCACCGGCGTCTTGGCGTCCGTACTGATGGTGCTCGGGTCGTAGATGGTGCCGTCCGAGTGGTACATCGCCTGGACCACGTCCCCGGGAATAGGGTTCGAGAGGTTGAGCACGAGCGTCTGGGGATCGATCACATCGATCGTCGAGATCGCGCTCAGCGTCGTCAGTAAGGGGCTCTGCCGGCTGTACAACAGACTCGTTTTGATGGCGTTGGCGTCGACCGGGTCACCGTTGGAGAACACCACGCCGGGCCGGATGTGGAGCGTCACCGTATTCGGCGTCGACGACCAGCTGGTGATGACGTTGGGGAGGAACGTCGTGTTTGTAATGTCGAGGCCCGACGCATAGATGTTCGAGAGGATGGCGAACCCGCAGGGGTTGAACGACTGCTCGGGGTTGAACGTGTTGTCGAACTCGTTGTTCAGGTCGACGCCGTACGTGAGGATCCCATTGGGATCTGCGCCTTTGGGGGCGGCACCAGCCGTCAGGGGCTGTAGCAGGGACGCACCAAGCACCACAGTGGCGGCCAACCCGGCTGCAGCTGCGACCCTGTGACGCCACCGTGGTAGGCGGAACTTCATGCCATCATCCATTTGCCGCCGCTGTCCCCCCATTGCCATGCACTCCTCATCTCGCTGGGGCCCTTCTCGGGCCATATGGTCCGCGGCGTCGAGCGCGGACAATGCCTGAGCATACGCGGGGAAAGCACATCGCGCTGTGCGCGATCGGCAACATGGAAACGAGCCTGTGTCCCCCAAAAATGCGGGTCAGATCGGGCTCGGGCCCAGACGTCCCCGAGTGAACCGGGCGTCCTGCTTTCAGACCGAAAATGAGGCGATCGCCTTTCCCCTACGGGTCTTGGAGCGTCGCAGGAGATCGTGTCGGCTTCGGAGCGCATCGCGTAGAGCGGCCCTCGAGTGCAGCAACAGCAACCTGGCGGACGAGTGGATCCTGGTCCGACGATGCGGCCTCTTCAATTGCCTCCCGGGCACGGGCGTCCCGGTCCGACAGCCGCAAGAGTATCGGTATTGCTCTGTGTCGAACGTCGGCACTGGTATCCGACGCAACGACTCTGCTCAAGACCGGCACGACATCGGCGACGCAGAGTTCCACCGCACGACATTGTTCACAGGCCAACCCATGGAGCGCCAACTCCCGCACTGGCGTGACGGGGTCATCGAGCGCCGCCAGGAACGTGTGTGTGGACGTGTCGTTGGCATAGTGGTCCAGGAAGAACGGGCACGATCGCCGTACCCAAGGATCCGGATGCTGGATCGCCGCGATCTGCATATCGGCGAAGGGAATCTCGTTGGTCAAGCCATGTCTTTGCGTGTGCGGCTTGTGGCGCAACGCCTTCCAACGGTGAAGAAAGTCGTCGACCCTTTCCAGCTCGCTATCGGCCGCCATTCTTCAATTGAAGCACGCCGACCGGGCACCATTCGCTGCGGCCTGTCAAGGCACCGAAAGGGCCAGGTAAAGTTCTGAGGCGTGTCGTCCAGACTCGACAAGAGTTGGCTCGTCCTGGCGAGCCATCAGGTGGCCGACGCCAGTCGTTGCGTCGATATCTTCTCCCGGCCTGACGGCTCGTTCGGCTTCGAGGAGTTCCGCAGGGACCCAGAGGACCTCGGGGTATGGACTCCGGTCAGCTACTTCTCCGGGCGCGAGTTCCCGACGGAGATGAGTGCGGTCGAAGCCGCACGCCAATCCATTCCCTGGCTCGCGATGCTGCTCGATTCAGCTCGCTGAGCCAGGGCGCACGAGGCACGCGTCCAAGGACGCTGGCTGGCGGCGGAGCGAAAGGGGCGCGAAGGCCGATCCGACGACGCCGCGGCGGCCGACTTGGGGGCCGCCGCGGCGGGCAGGCCTGCGACGGAATCGGGCCGCTTCACGTGCACGACCGGCCCGGACCCGCCCTCGGGCCATCGCCACACGTCGCTGCAAACCCGGGTCCGATGAACACGAACTCGTCGATGGGTACTCCCCGACCGAAGGTGACGGTCACCTGTCCGAGACGGATCCATCCGTTGCTCTCGTAGAGACGTATGGCAGCAACGTGGCGATCGACGACGTCGAGGATCGGCGTGAGACCGAGTTCGGACGCATGACCCGCCGCGCGATCCAGGAGGGATCGGCCGATGCCCAACCGGCGGGCGTCCGGACCGACCAGGAGCCGGGCGACCACCCCGAAACGTGACGCCGGGATGCCAATTTTCTCCGTCGCGAGGTCGAGTACGGCTCCGCTGCGGCCCGGGTGGAGGGCAACGTGACCGACGACCTTGGCGTCTTCGACCGCTACCCACGCTGCGATCGCATCCGGCACCGCCAGGAACGTACGGAGATCTCCGGGGAGGTAGACGGGGTAGCCATCCTTTGCGTGCACGATTTCGGCCAACCGCTCGCACGCAACGAGGTCAGCGGCGGTCCGAGGTCGCACTTCCACGCGCCCACGATCTCACAACGGCCCACTCTCGGCGACGACGACACGGGTCTGGCGAAGTACGATGCGCACGCAGTGCGACGTGAGCCCGACACGATCTTCTTGTCAGCGGTGCATCCGTGACCGGTCTCGGCAACACCGGTCTCGGCGACATCGACCTCACCGACTACGACCTCTACCGGCAAGGGTTCCCGCACGACGTGTTCACGCGGCTGCGACGTGACGCGCCGGTCTGGAAGCACCCCGAGACCGAGATGCTCCGCGAGGCCGGCGTGGCGCCGTTCTGGGTTCTGTCCCGGCACGAAGACTTGCGGAGGGTGAACCGGGACACGGTCACCTTCACGGCCTTCGACGGTGCCCAAATCCGCGACACGAGCCCCGAGCGCAAGGGCAAGATGCTGATCTCGATGGACGGGAAGCCTCATTCGCGTCTGCGCCGGCTCGTCTCGCACGGGTTCACGCCACGCATGCTCGACACGCTCGAGAGCCACCTGCGGTGGCGGACCAATCGCATCCTCGATTCGATCGAAGGCAGGGCGGGTATCGATTTCGTCGGGGAGGTGGCCGAGCTCCTGCCTCTGCATGTGATCGCCGACATCATCGGCATTCCCGATGACGAACGGCCCGATGTGTTCAAGGGCACCAACACGATCCTTCGGGCCTTCGATCCGGAGGGTGGCGTCGGGCTCGAGCAACGCCTGGAGACCGAACGCAAGCTGTTCGCCTACGCGACCTCGTTCAACGACGCGAAACGCCGTGCGCCGGTTGAGGACATCTGGTCGGTGCTGGTGCAGGCGGAAGTCGTCGACGACGACGGCACGCCCACCCGCTTGAGCAACCACGAGCTCGACCTCTTCTTCTTCCTTCTCGCCGCGGCAGGGTCCGAGACGACCCGCAACGCGATCTCGTACGGAATGCTGGCACTGACCGAACACCCCGAGCAGTTGGCACGACTCCGGGCCGATCCCAGTCTCATCGATCTTGCTGTCAACGAGATCCTCCGCTGGAGCTCACCGGTGTCGTACTTCCGCCGCACTGCGACAACCGACGTCGAGGTGAGGGGGCAACACATCCGGTCCGGCGACCTCGTGACGTTCTGGCATCCGTCGGCCAACCGGGACGAGGACGTCTTTGCCGAACCGTTCCGCTTCGATGTGGGGCGGACGCCGAACGACCAGGTGGCGTTCGGTGGAGGGGGTCCGCATCACTGTCTCGGCGCGACCCTGGCCCGGCGGGAGATCCGGATCATGTTCGAGTCACTCCTGGATCGGTTCGCGTCGCTGGAGGTGACGGGCGATCCCGAATGGGCTGTGCCCGGACCCCTGGTCACGGTTGTCTGCTCACTCGACCGTCTGCCGATGCGCCTCTGTTGAGTCGCGTTGGCCGGGATCACGCGGGACGTTCATCGTGCGGTGACGCTTCCATTGGCCCTACGGTCTCGGGCACACATCACTGAACGGCGAGCAATGGGGAGGCCGAATGCAGGACCACCGGTTCGAATTTGTCGTGGACGGGACGCCGGAAGAGGTCTGGGACGTCATGGCGGCGCAATCGCGCACCAACGTGGATCGGGGCTCCGTGCAGATCGAGATCCTGCACCAGGGTGACGCCGAGGGGAACGGTCTGGTCCGCCACTGCCACTTTCCCGTGCCGAAGTATCTGCTCACCGGCGGCAAAGCCGAGTCGTGGGAATGGATCACCGAGGCCAAGCGCCCGATCTCGTGGCGTTACGACACGGTGTCCAAACCACTCTGGTCCAAGTCGACCGGCTGGACCCGCCTCGACGACGCGGGCAACGGCAGGACCAAGGTCTCCTTCCGCGAGACCTACGAAGCCTTCAACCCGCTGGCCAGGCTCTTGCTGGAAAAGCCGGTGCATACCTTCATCTCGAAGGACAACGACCGGCTGATCGAGGCGGCATTGGTGCATGCCCTGGCCGAGGCCCGTACCAAGCGCGACGGGAGCCCGGCAGGGTGAAGTTCGGGACGTATCACACGTACCAGGTGCCCCCTTGGACCACGACCGGGCAGGTCATGGCCGAGGAGCTGGAACGGGTGCACCTGGCCGAGCGCCTGGGCTTCGACAGTGTGTGGGTCCCGGAGCAACATTTCTTCGACTACTGCGCCTGCCCCGATGCCATGACCATGGTCACCTATCTGTTGGGACAGACCACCAAGGTCCGGGTAGGCGCGGCCGTCGTGAACCTCTCCCTGACGCATCCGCTCCGCTTCGCCGAGCGGGCAGCCCTCCTCGACCATCTCGGCGAGGGCCGCGTCGACCTGTGCATCGGGCGGGGCTACCAGTGGCCACAGAACGTTGCCTTCGAAGTGGAGGAGGCCACAACCAAAGCTCGATTCACCGAGTCACTCGACATTGTGCTCGGGGCGTGGACCGGCGAACCGAGGAGCTACGACGGGACGTACTTCCGGTTCCCCACGGTGCAGACCTGGCCGCGCCCCCTTCGTCGCCCCGAAGAGATCCTCCTGATGAGTGTCGGCGGCACGACACCGCTGGAGGACACCATTGTGCGCGGTGTCCCGCTTGCATTGTCGTCGCCCTTCGCGCCGATCGAAGCCACGGCTGAGGCGTTCACCCGCTATGCGGGGCTCCTGCACGAGTCGCAGCACGATGCCGACGCCTTCTTGGACCGCGCCATCGTCCTGCTCTACACCCTGCTGGCGCCGTCGGCCGACGAGGCGCGCACGATCGCCAAACCACCCTACGAATGGCACATGTCCCGCCTCGCCGCGTTGAGCACGCCGCCAACGGCTCCCGACGAGGTGTGGAGCTCTCTCGCCTCGTACGGTCCCCCGCCGGAGATCCCCGACACCGACTACGCGCAGGCCACTGCAACCAACCTTCTCTTCGACGACCCCGACGGCTTCAGCCAGAAGATCGACGTCCTGCGCTCCGCCGGCGTGCGCAACATCGTCACGTGGATGGGCGTCGGGGGCGTGGCGCAAGGTCACGTCCTGCGATCGATGCGCCTCTTCGCCGAGGAGGTTCGGCCCCGCTTCGCGTGAGATCGCCGCAACGTGACGCCCCGGGTGACAGGAAGCCGGCACTTGATTAGGGTCATGAGGCCGTTGGTGCTCGACGGCATGCGCGGGGGAGGCGTCACATGAGCGATGCAAAGGGTGCAGTCGTCGTCGGAGGTTCTTCGGGCATCGGTGCGGCGGTGGTCGACCTCTACCGCGCCCGGGGCAAACCTGTGCTGGTCTGGGACATCGCCGGGAAGCCCGACGTGGAATGTGACGTGGCCGACCCGAAATCGATCGATCGCGCGGTCGCGGAGACGCTGGACCGCGCGGGCGTCCCCGCCGAATTGACCGTGACAGCGGGCGTCGGCCACGTCGGGATGCTGCTCGACGAGCCGGTCGAGGAATGGGACCGCGTGCTGGCCGTCAACACGCGGGGTCCATGGCTCGTCATGCGGGCACTGGCCAAGGCATCCCTGGAGGCCACTGCCCCGGCGTCGTTCATCGCCACATCGAGCATCAGCGCACGCCTGGTCGACCGCAGCATGGGCACGTACTGTGCTTCGAAGGCGGCGCTCAGCATGCTGGTCAAGGTGGCGGCGTGCGAATGGGCACCGTACGGGATCCGGGTGAACGCGGTGGGGCCGGGCGTGACCCAGACCCCGATGCTGGGTGAGGCACCGACGGGCCGGGGCTGGTGGGGCGCCGTGGAGGACCGTACGCCGCTTGGTCGCCTGGGCCAGCCGGGCGACATCGCGGAGGCGATCCTTTCGCTCCACCAACTCGGCGTGGGTCACGGGTCAGGTCCTCGAGGTGGACGGTGGGCTTGCTCTCCACAGCCCCATCGACGCCTACGGCGAGAACACCCGACAGGGCGTCGAGGTGAACAGATGAAGATCCACCACAGCGCCATCTGCACCCGCGACATCGAAGCCAGTGTTCGCTTCTGGCGTGATGGGCTGGGCTTCGTCGAACAGATGGACGAGCAATTCGAAGGTGATTGGCCGACCTTGTTCGAGGCCCGTGCCCCGGTACTCCGCTCCATCTTTCTGGGCGACCCGACCGACATCACCGGCGGGCTCGTCGAGTTGGTGGAATTCCCGGCGGGGATCGACGACGGCGCGCCCGATGTGGGCCCGCCGTCGGTGGGCTTCTTCTTGGTCTCGGTCTACCTGGACGTCGGGCCCACGCTGCAGCGATTGGCGGACCTCGGATTCGACGAGGAGGTACGCCGGATCACCCTGGTTCAGGGGGTGGAGATGGCGGTCGTCCACGATCCGAACGGCGTACGCGTCGAACTGATCGGTCTCGGTTCAACCCCCGACCCGTTGGAATCGCACTAGTCCAGGGCCTCGGCGGGGCCGGTCGAGCGGGGGCGCTTCACGCGCACGCCTTGGCTCACCGTGGCGACGCGGTCTCCATGGATGTCGGTGATCGTGGCGAGGACGAGGCCGCGTTCGTCACGCCTGGTGCTCAGCCTCGCATCGAGATACAGCCAATCGTCGAAACGTGGCACGCCGTGAAACCAGATGGTGTGGTCGACCGTCAGCGGTGTCGCGTGGGCGTCACCCACGTCTTCATGGACGACCATGACGAGCGCCATGTCCGAAATGAAGGCGATCGCCGCCGCGTGGAGCGCGGGGTTGTCAGGGAGTCCCACCCGTGGCCTCACCCACAAGGGATGAATCGCCTCGGGATCGCGATGAACGACCTCCAGCTGGTCGAATCCCCAGCGTGCCACGAACGGTGATCTGGGGTCGGACGCCGCAGGTGGGGTGATGGCGTGGTCCGAGGCCGTCGGCGTGCGTGGGGGTCCCTCCTCTGGCAGCGGCTCCAGTGCGACATGGACCGCGGCGAGCGGACGGCCGCCCTGGCTCATGGCAAGGCTCCGGTGCAGGGTCGAACGGCCGTCACGCAGGTTGGTCACCGAGATGTCGATCCCGGACCCGGCCACGCCACGATCGAGCAGTTGGGCCTGGAGGGACACCGGAATCCAGTCTCCCTCGGAGGATTGCGCCGCGGCCATCACGGCGAGTCCGAAGAGTTGCCCCCCGAAGATGGCTGGGGCGGCGATGACGTTGGTGTCGGCGTAGCACGCCGTGCCCTCGCCGGACACCACGAAGAGATCGGCCAGTCGTGGTTCTCCGCCGGCGTCCGGCTCACCCAACAGGGTCACCGGCAATGCTCACCAGAATGCGATGGAACTCCTCTGGTCGCGACACGAACGGCGAGTGATCGGTATCGATGCTCTCGACGCGGCCCGCCTTCTTCGCCATGGCGCGTTGCATGTCCGGCGCCACGGCACGGTCACGCTCACAGACGATGTAGGTCGTCGGTACCGACTTCCAGGGATCGAACCCCGGGGTCGCGGTCATGCCCACGGCGGCCGTGGGACGCATCCGCAACGAGGCTGGGCCGGCGACGTCGTCGGGCGTCTCCTGGTAGAAGCAATTGAGGGCGGTTTGCGGGCTGAAGATCATGGAGCCGTCCGGCGTGTACTCCATCTGTTCCATGAGCAGCGTCGGCGCGAAATCGCCGGCCATGTCGAGGACACTCTCCTCGGAACCCACCAGCACCGCGGCAACGTAGACGAGTTGCGCCACATCGTCTCTTCCCCCGGCCGCCTCGGAGATCACGAGACCCCCGTAGGAGTGTCCGACCAGGATCGCCGGCTCGTCGAGCGAGTCCAGAAGGTCGCGAACAGCAGCCGCGTCGTCCGCCAAACCGGTCAGCGGCAGATCGAGCGAAACCGACGTGAACCCCGCCGCGGCGAGATCCCGTTCGGTGCGCTCCCAGCACCAGGCTCCGTGACCTGCCCCGTGAACCAGGACGAAGGTGCTCATCGGCCCGCATCCGCCGTATCGCGGCCACTGCGTAACAGCGTGCCATTGCGCGAAGGGAGCAATGCCCCGTCCTTGACGATGGGCGCGCCGTTGACCACGACGTGCTCGATCCCCTCCGACTCCGCATACAGACGACCCGAATCTCCCGGAAGGTCGTACTTCATGGCCACCTCGTGACTGGCCACGGTGGCCGGATCCAGCACGACCAGGTCGGCGTAGTTCCCTTCGGTCACCAGCCCGCGGTCGAGTATGCCGTAGAGGTGCGCCGGTTCCTCCGTCATGTGGTGCACCGCCTCCTCCAACGAGAGCACGCCGTGCTGGCGGACAGCTTCCGCCAAAATGATGGTCGGATAGTTGAAGGTGGCGAGGAGGTCGAGGTGGGCACCGGCATCGGAGCCTCCGAGCAGGGCTCTCCCGTCCCTGATGATGGCGACGCGCTGTTCCCAATCCTCCTTGCTGAGGACGGGGGTGGCGGCTCCGAAGGAGGTCCGCAATTCGTCGGCGACGGCAATGTCGCAGAGGACGTCCCAGGCCTCCCGACCCTCTTGCTCTGCGATGTCACCGATGCGCGCACCCTTGTACTGCATGTTCTCCGGTGCTTCCACGTCGAAGATGTAATGGTCCTGCCACGACATGAGGCCGCGCATGGCGTACGTCTCGCTCTGCGCCGCCGCGTTGAGCGCCGCCCGGGCAGCCGGATCGGCGAACAGGGCCAGGCGCTCGTCACGTGGCGCTTTCATGGCGCTCTCCCATCCCGGGATGGAGTCGAGGAAGAACCCACTGGCAAAGTTGAAGCGCATGGTGACGGGAAGGGGCAACGTCAACGCCACGACCTCGCCACCATGGGCCCGCGCGTAGTCGCCGGGGGCCAGGCGCTGTTCGATCTCCTCCGCGGAGCCGCGTCCGACGAGCAGGTTCCAATTCAGCGGGCGCTGCGCCGCGGCCGACATTGCCGCCATCAGCTCGACGGCCCAGGAATCGAAGGCACCGATCATCGGGATGAACTCCAGGCTGGTCCCGGGAAACTCGCCTGCCACCGCGCTCAGCGTGACCAGCTCCTCCGCGGTGGCGTGACGCGACGGCACCATCTCGCCGTCCGCGTCGTTGTGGGTACGGGCCCAGGACGAGGAGAACCCCAACGCCCCCGCCTCGAAGGCCCGTCGGAGCGCATCGGCCATCTGCGCGATCTCTTCGCTGGTGGCGACCCGCTTCGTGGACTCGGCACCCATGACCAACCGTCGAATGGCGGAGTGGCCAACCATGAATGCCGCATTGATGCCGAGCTTGGGCTCGACCGCAGCAAGGTACTCATCGGTCGAGCGCCAGTCCCATGGCACTCCCTGGCGCAGCGAGTCAACCGGCATACCTTCGACCCGCGCCAGCATCCGCAGCAGGTACTCGGCGTCGTCCGCCTTCCCCGACAGCGGCTGGATGCTGAACCCGCAATTTCCGGCCAGCGCCGTGGTGACGCCGTGGAACGGGGACGGGGTGAGCGCCCCGTCCCAGAAGACCTGGGCATCGAAGTGCGTGTGGACGTCAATGAATCCCGGCGTCACCACCTTTCCGGTGGCATCGATGACCGCGGTCGCCTCTGTGTCGAGCTCGCCGATGGCCACGACACGGTCGCCCTGGACGCCGATGTCGGCCCGCCGTCGGGGTGCCCCCGACCCGTCGACAAGGTCGCCGCCCCTGATGATCAGATCAAGCATGATCCCTCCCTTTCGGGCTGTGCCAAGCGAATGTGACAGCCCACGTCGTCCATTGTCCTCCGTGCGGCCGCCCATGCGGTGGCCTCAAAGGGATGTCCAGACCGTTGTCACACTAAACGAGCAGGTCAACGAGGGACAACTGGGCGCGCAGCGCCGCCTCCACGCCGGGGAGTGGGGCAGGGATACGCTCAGCTGCGCCTTTATGGTGCGCCGGACACCTCGGAGGGAGTACGCACGATGTTTGATCTCACGGTCGAGGATGGACTGTTCCTGGACGGGACCGGCTCGCCGGCAGGGCGCAGGGACGTTGCGATCACCGGCGGCCGGATCGTCGAGATCGGCGACCCGGGCCGGCTCGGCCCGACCAAACGGCGGATCGACGCCTCGGGGAAGGTCGTCACCCCTGGCTTCATCGACGTCCACACCCACTATGACGCCCAGGTGTTGTGGGATCCCTACCTGTCACCCTCGTCCCTCCACGGCGTGACCACGGTGATCGGTGGCAACTGCGGCTTCTCCATCGCGCCGCTCAGCGACCACGACGAGGGGTACATGCTCCGCATGCTGGCCGAGGTCGAGGCCATTCCGGCCGAGGCGCTCCTGGAGGGGGCGGGATGGGATTGGCGCTCCTTCGGGGACTATCTCGCCGCCGTCGAAGCGGCACGACCGGCACTCAACTTCGGCGTGATGGCGGGCCATTCGGCCCTGCGACGCGCCGTGCTCGGCGACCGGCACACAGAGCCTGACCCCGGACCGGACGCTATCGCCGCCATGCGGGCGTTGCTGCGTGACGCGCTGTCGGCCGGGGCGCTGGGGTTCTCCTCGTCGTGGAATTCGCTGCACCTCGATGGCGAGGGTGAACCGGTACCTTCCCGCTACGCACTCGCCCCGGAGCTGGTGGTGCTGGCCGGGGAGGTCGCCGCGTTCCCGGGCACCCAGCTCGAGTTCATACCGACCGTCGGTGCGTTCAGCGACGAGCACATCGAAACCATGATCGCGATGTCGCTGGCGGCTGGACGCACGCTCAACTGGAACGTCCTCATCCCGGTCGACCCGGACGTCTCCCGCCAGCAGCTCGAGGTTTCGGATCTGGCTGCGGCGAGAGGGGCGGCCATCGTCGCCCTGACCTACCCGGGGCCCACGGCGCTACGCCTCGCGCGTCGGAGCCCTTTCTTCCGGTCCGTCCCGGGCTGGGCCGAGCTCCTCGACCTGTCCCTCGCCGACGCGGTCGAGGCGCTGCGGAAGCCCGACGTGCGGGACCGTCTCCGCCGGTCCGCCGAGGAGTCCGGCTCGCCGCTGGCCGCCGGCATCGCCGACCTGGTGGTGGCCGACACGCACTCCGCGGCCTCCTCGACGTACGCCGGGAGACGACTGGGAGAAATCGCAGGGAGCGGTTCGGGCGACGCGTTCGACGCCCTCTTCGAGCTCTGGATCGCCGACGATCTCCAAACGGGATTCCAACCCGAGCCGATCGCCAATAGTGCCGCAAGTTGGAAGGTCCGGCTCGACTCCCTGCACGACCCGCGCGTGATCATCGGCGCCTCGGATGCCGGGGCCCACGTCGAGATCCTCTCGACGTTCGACTATGCGGTCGTCCTCCTGGCGTTGACGCGCCAGCCGGAGACCCTCACCCTGCCCGAGGCGGTGCAGAAGCTGACGGACATCCCGGGCCGCCTCTACGGACTCGAAGGACGGGGTCGGCTCGTCGAAGGGGCGTGGGCCGATCTGGTGGTCTTCGATCCCGACACGGTCGGGCCGGGCGCACCCGGATGGCGCAACGACCTCCCCGGAGGCGCCGGCCGGATCTACAACCAGCCGAGGGGCATCGAGCACGTCATCGTCAACGGAACCGAGATCGTCGGTCCCTCAGGTCTGACCGGCGAGCGATCCGGCAAGCTGCTGCGGAGTGGCACCGATACGAACTGAATGCATCTCAGAGCGCGCAGCCGGCGTCGACCGGGAGCGCCACGCCCGTCACGTAACGTGCTGCATCGGAAACCAGCCACACGATGGCTTCGCTGACGTCGCGTGGCTCCATGATGCTGAGCGGCAATGCCGGGTGGACCGAGGACGTGAACTCGGGATGCTCCGTCATGAACGCGGAGGCGGCCTCGTTGACGATCATCGGTGTGTTGATGCCGGCCGGGTGGATGGTGTTGACGCGGATGCTGTGGCGACCGACGTCGCGGGCCAACGTGCGGGCCAGTCCAACCAGCGTGTGCTTCACCGCCGTGTAGGCGCAGAAGGCCACCGTGCCGCCACCAAGGCCCCGCAAGCCGGCGGTGGAGCTGGTGAAGACCACGCTTCCGCCCCGACCACCTTCGATGATGGCCGGGAGCGCGGTGTGGACCGTGTTCCAGGCACCCGTGAGGTTGACATCGATCACGTCGTGCCACGTCGCGTCTTCTTGTCCTGCCGGACCTTGAAGCGGCGCAATGGCGGCGTTGGCCAGCACAATGTCGAGCCGCCCGAACTCACGGACACCCTGGTCCACCACTTCCTGCATCTGCGTCCCGTCGCGGACGTCGGCCTGTACGGCAACCATGCGCGAGCCTGCCGCTTCGACGAGCGCCGCCGTGTCGTCGAGTGCGCCGGCGTCGGACAACGCATAGTCCACTGTCGCGATCTGCCGACCGATGTCCGCGCCGACGATCTGCACGCCCTCCTCGGCCAGCCGTACACAGACCGCTCGACCCAAGCCGCGTGCCGCCCCGGTCACGAGGGCTACCTGGCCGGGTAGGTCACTCACCTCTCCACGGTCCGTCGCTCGATCGTGGCGAATCGCTTCTCCGCATTCGCATTGATGTTCCAGCTCCAGATCACGTCGGGCTCTATCCGGATGCGCAGCGTGCCTTCGTGATCCTCGACACGGGCGGAGCCCCGAGCCTTGATCCCGCGCGGAGTCCAGGGATCGGTCGAGGCCAGATCGTCGATGACAATGGTGGCGCGGGGGTTCTCGCGCAGATGGCGGAAGCGGACCGTCTTGGTCAGGTCGATCCCACCGCTGATGATCGAGTCACCGTCCAGGCCAAATCCGACGGCCGACACGTCGGGCTGACCTGTCGCCGACGCCGTGGCCAGTCGCGCCAGCCGCTGCGAGCGCAGGTACTCGACTTCGAGGTCGGTGAACACACCCATCGCGATCCCCTTTCACGCCTGCGGCGAGCCCGGCGCGGGAAGATTCGGAGGAACGCAGCTCGATGGGCTGACCGAACCCGGTGGGAGCGCTGCCTCCAGGACAGCCTTCATTATCGGGCCGGCCACCGATGCCCCGTCGGACGCGATGGATTGCTGGGGCACCACGACGGCCACGGCGACTTTGGGGTCGTAGGCGGGCGCGAAGCCGATCATCCACGTCTGGGTCACATTCTGCGCCGCGCTGGTCTGCGCCGTCCCGGTCTTGACCGCCGCGCACAAATACGACGGGAACCCGACGCCGGCGGCCGTGCCGTGCGTGGCCACTCCCACCATCAACGAGGTGACCTGTGCCGCTGCAACCGGCGTCGCCGTCTCCGGCAGCGACTTGGGCGTGTACTGCTCGATGAGCTGTCCCTGCGAATCACGGATCTCCGACATCAGATGCGGGGTCATCACGACGCCTTTGTTGGCGACGCCCGACGCGACCATGGCATTCTGGAGCGCGGTCGCCGCGACGTTGTACTGGCCGATGGCGCTCTGCCCCAAGAAGGCCTGGGAGTTGGTGGGAAGCGTCGGAAAGACCGAGGGGACCACACCGGGCAGATCGATCCCCGGAACTGCGTTGTACCCGAACAGCTCTGCCTGCTTCTGCAGCACCGGCACACCCAACTTGACGCCCAATTCGGCGTAGCCGGGGTCACATGATTCGGGGAGCATCGACGTCATGGTCCCCCCACACGGACCGCCCAGATCGCAGAGGGGCACGACCGAGTCGGAAAACGTCTGGCACCGCTGCACGGGGTAGTCGAAACTGGCCAGCTGCGGCGCGAGGTTGAAGGCGGCCGTGCTCGTCACCACTTTGAACGTCGACCCCGGCGCGAACCGATAGCCCGTTGCAATCGGCTGCAACGGGAAGAAGCCTTCGTGGTCCTTGGTGTTGTAGCTCTGGTACGCGGATTGCTCCGCCGTCAGGTTGGGGCTGACCAGCGCGTTGGGGTCATAGGTCGGGTTCGAGACCATCGCCTCGACGTCACCGGTTGACGGCTGCAGCACCACGACGGCGCCGTCCTTGTTGGCACCGGGCGGGAGCGTGGACAGTGCATTCCACGCCGCTTGCTGCAGCGTCGGCTGGACGGTCAGGGTCACGTCATCGGTGACCGCGGGGATCTTCTCCCCGAAGATGAGCTGACTCAGGTTCTGCGGCCCCTGGCTGTGCGCGCTCAACTGGGAGTTGTACTCCTCTTCGATGCCCGCTGTTCCGTAGTACAGCGGCGAGTAGTAGCCGGTGATGCCCGCATAGAGAGGCCCTTGTGGGTACTGGCGCAGGTACGAATAGGGGTACTTGTACGGGCCCGGGGTGGTGGCCATCGACTGGGCCAGGACGGTGGAGCCGTCGGCGGCGAAGATCGATCCCCGGGGGTTGTCGTACCGCAAGACGGCGACCCGCGGATTGTTGGGCGAGTTGGCCAGTTGATGGGCCTTGACGAATTGGATGTTCACGAGCTGGACCGCGATGAGGCCGAAGCACAGGACCATGACCACACCGAGCCAGCGGATGCGGCGTCTCATGCGGCCGGCGGATCGCCTTGGAGACCGTCCCAGCCCCATCGGGGTACGGCGAGATCCGTCGGCACGATCGACCCCTTCGGGTTGTAGGTGTGCACATCTTCGGTCGCCCACTGCATGTAGGAACGGAGCGCACCCCGAAAGTCGGGGTCCTCGGGCAGGCGTGCATCATCGATCGCATGGAGGAAGCAGGCCAGGAACCGTGCGCCCAGATCGTCGTCGGCCTCTATGCCGGAGTGGAGCGTCAACATGCCCGACTGCCCGTCGGACGACCGGCTGTAGAGCGGCGGTCCGCCGAACACCTCCGCCCAATAGTTGCCGAGGCGTTCGACGTGCTGCGGGTGCCCGGGATGCGAGAACGGGTGTTCCAGCACCGGGTCCTGCAGGCAGCGTTCGTGATGCGCGGCCGCCAGCTTCGAGAACGCCTCCTGCCCACCGGCGAACTCGTAGACGGAGGGGCGCGACACGGGCATACGTTCTCATATTCTCCGGCGGAAATGGGAGCATGCAGGGCAACCGGGCGTGCGCCGCATTGGGGTCAGCCGGGTACGGTGCAAACGATGAACGCCGTGATGCGCCGATGACACCGCCCCTGAGGTCCAACGACCCGTGCTGGTGCGGCAGTGGGCGCAAGTACAAGCGATGCCACCAGGCGACCCGGGAGCGGGTGCTTCCGGGCGCCATCTCGCCCCGGCGCGACGTGCCCGCGACGATTCTCCGGCCGGACTACGCCGAGCGCGGGCGCCCCCAGGTGGTGGAGGAACCCATGGTCAAGAGCGACGACGTCATCGCCCGGATGCGGCAGGCGGGGCGAATGGCGGCCGACGTGCTGGCGACGACCGCGCGTGCGATCGGCGTCGGCGTCACGACGGACGAGCTCGATGCTGTCTGTCACCAGGCCACGGTCCGACAGGGGGCGTACCCGAGCCCCCTCAACTACCACGGCTATCCCAAGTCGCTCTGCACCTCGGTCAATGAGGTCATCTGCCACGGCATCCCCGATTCGCGACCGCTCCGCGACGGTGACATCGTGAACCTCGACGTCACGGTCTACCTCGACGGGGTGCACGGCGACACCAACGCGACCTTCGGCGTCGGCAACGTCGATGACGAATCGCAACGACTCATTGTCGTGACTCGGGAGTGCCTCGAAAGAGCCATCGACGCCGTCGAGCCGGGACGGCCGATCAACGACATCGGTCGCGCCATCCAGCGACACGCCGAGGACGCCGGATTCGGCGTGGTGCGCAACTACTGCGGTCACGGGATCGGCGAGGTGTTCCACTCGCGCCCGCAGATTCCCCACTACTACGAACCCTCTGCGGACACCGTCATGGAACCGGGCATGACCTTCACGATCGAGCCCATGATCACCGTGGGCTCCTGGCGGCATGTGGTGTGGGAGGACGGCTGGACCGCGGTCACCGCAGACGGGCGTCGCACCGCGCAGTTCGAGCACACGATTCTGGTGACGGAGACCGGAGCCGACGTCTTGACGCGGGCAGCATGAATCGCCGCCCGCCCGCGCACGCCGGTTACTCGAGTGACGGTCCGCCGATGTGTGGGCCACCGTTCACCGAAAAGGTCTCACCGCTGACATAGGACGAGGCGTCGCAGCTGAGGAAGAGGATCGACGAGGCCACGTCGACCGGCTCCCCCACGCGTCCGAGCGGGATGCCCTCACGGAACGCCTCGGGGTCGATGCCCGCCACCTTCCAGGCGTCGACCGCACGTTCCGAGCCGACCAGCCCGACTGCCACACAATTGGCCCGGATACCGAAGCGCCCCCATTCGCCCGCTGTCACCCGCGTGAACATCTGGAGAGCCGCCTTGGCTGCACTGTACGCGGCTCCGTGCCGTACCCCGTTGACCCCGGCTCCCGACGAGACGTTGACGATCACTCCGGACCGCCGGGCGATCATGTGCTGCCCGGCCTCGCGTGTACAGAGGAAGGGACCACGCACGTTCAACGCGAAGACCGAATCCCACGCCTTGGTCGGGGTGCTCTCGAGCGGGCCCATACGCGTGCCGCCTGCGTTGTTCACCAGGACGTCGATACGACCGAACGCGTCGATGGTCCGGGCCACGAGCTCGACCACCGACTCTTCGTCCTTGACGTCGGTCTGCACCGGAAGGGCCCGCGTGGACGACGACGCCTCGATCTCGGCCGCCACCGCCGCTATCTGCGCATCGGTCCGGGCGGCCAGGACGACCGCCTCGGCGCCGTGGGCGGCGAACTGCCGTGCGGTTGCTGCTCCGATCCCCGTTCCCCCACCCGTGATGATCGCCACCCGCCCACCCAGATCCAAGCCGTCCTCGGTCACAGACCGAACCATAGACGTGAGGCTCGGAGCGGTCACGCCCACCAGGGAACGTCCCGCCTCCTCCGATATCGTCCTGTCCGAACGCGCACCGCACGCGTGCCAGACTCCGCCGGGGAGGTACAGACCCGTTGACGGAAGCTGAACCCACAGCCGGGAGTGCGGGCGCCCCGGACCAACTCGCATTCGGGACGAGTCGGGGACGCTGGGTCATCGCAGCCACGGTGCTCGGATCCGGCGTCGCCGCGCTCGATGCCACCGTTGTCGGCATCGCGCTCCCCACCATCGGGCGGGCCTTCCACAGCGGCGTCGGGACCTTGCAGTGGGTCGTCTCGGGGTACTCGTTGACACTTGCAGCGTTCTTGCTCCTCGGCGGCTCGCTCGGCGACCGCATGGGGCGCAAGCGGATCTTCTCCATCGGCATCATCTGGTTCGCCGTGGCCTCCATGTGCTGCGGGCTCGCGCCCAACTCGGCCACGCTCATCGGGGCCCGCGTCCTCCAAGGGGTCGGTGGCGCCCTCCTCGCTCCGGCCAGCCTGGCCATCCTGCAAGCCTCGTTCCGGCCCGACGACCGGTCGCGGGCCATCGGTGCATGGTCGGGTCTCGGGGGCGTGGCCACGGCGGCCGGTCCGCTGTTGGGCGGCTACCTGATCGTTGCCGCATCGTGGCGATGGGTGTTCTTCATCAACCTCCCGGTGGCTGTCGTGGTCCTCCTCGTGACCGCCCGCCACGTGCCCGAGACGCGGGACCCCTCGACGGCCGGCCACGTTGATTTCCTCGGAGCCGGGCTGGCCGTGCTCTTTCTGGCCGGGCTCACCTACGGGCTCATCGCCGCGCCGGGTCACGGCTGGACGAGCCCGGCCGTCCTCGTCAGCCTCCTCGTGGCCGCCGTGGCGGCCCCCGCGTTCCTGGTGGTCGAGCACGTGAGCGCACACCCCATGCTCCCGCTCGGGGTGTTCCGCTCCAGGCAATTCAGCGGAGCCAACGCCGTCACCTTCGCCGTCTACGGCGCCCTGGGCGGCGCGCTGTTCCTCCTCCCCGTCGAGTTGCAACTGGTCGTCGACTACAGCCCCCTCGAGTCCGGTCTCGCCCTTCTCCCGGTCACCTTCATCATGTTGGTCTTCTCGGCGCGGTCAGGTCAGCTCGCGGCACGCATCGGCCCCCGGCTCCAGATGACGGCGGGACCGTTCGTGGTCGGAGCCGGACTGCTCCTGCTGACCCGGGCCACGCACAGCGGCAGCTACCTGGTCCAGGTCTTCCCCGCCGTCGTCGTCTTCGGTATCGGGCTGGCCGATCACGGTGGCGCCCCTCACGTCCACCGCCATGGGTGCCGCGCCGGCCGAGCACGCAGGTGTGGCATCGGCCGTCAACAACGTCGTGGCGCGGGCCGCCGGACTGCTGGCGGTGGCCGTCCTTCCGCTTCTGGCCGGAATCACCGGGGCCGCCGCCCTCGACCCACACCATTTCTCACAAGGCTTCCGCAACGCCATGGTCATCGCGGGGCTCACCTGCGCGGCCGGAGGTCTCCTCGCGGCAGCGACCATCCGCAACCCGAAGAACGCACCCCGCCTCCTCCACCGCCGCCACAGGAGGTACTACTGCGCCCTTGACGCCACCCCGCTGCAATCAGGTGACGCAGCAGATGCAGCGGCAGCGACGTCCCTCTGAGCGGCGGCGCGTCATGGCGTCACGTCAATGCGCCTGCGGCCCGCGCTCAGGAACGAGAACCCGGGGTGACCGGAAGCCCGGCCTTCTGCCATGCCACGAACCCGCCGTCGAGGTCGGTCACCGCCGTACGCCCGACCTGCAACAGACTGGCGGCCGCCAGGCTCGAGGCGTACCCCTCCTGGCACACGATCACGACGGGTCGATCGGGGTCCCCGGCTTCGGGGATGCGGTGGGACCCGCCGGGATCGAGACGCCACTCGAGATTGTTGCGCTCGACGACGAGCGCCCCGGGGATTCCGCCGAACTCGGCCCGCTGCGCGGCCGGCCGGATGTCGATCAACAAGCCGCCCGCTTCGTGGATCTGCTTCGCCTGCGCCGCGTCGACGCGCTGAAGGCCCAGGCGGGCCTGCGCCAGCAGTCGATCGACTGCGCTCAAGGGGCCCACGACGGATCGGCCCGGTACTCGGCCCGATCCACGACGAGGCCCTGCGCCTCCCGGCGATAGAAGGTCATGGACGGCATAGGGGCAGAGTAGGCGTGCACGCTGGTGGCCGGGGCGGCCTCTGCGTTCACCACATCGTGGATGTACGCCGGCCCGAATGCCGCCCCGCCACCCGTGACAAGTGTCCGATGGGCAACGGTACGGCGACCCTGCAGGTAGTGCTCCTCCAGGCTCCCTGCCACGACCCACAGGGCGCCGACCGAGCCGCCGTGGTCGTGGAGCTCCAGACCCCGGCCCTGGGGCCAATGGATGGCCCAGATCTCCAGCTCGTCGGTGAGCTCCAACAACTCGTACCTGCGTTCGGTCAGACCGGGGTCGGCCAGGGGCAGCAGGCCGGACATCTCCGTGGTGTAGTCCTGCAGGAGGTCGAGAAGTTCCAGTGGCCCCAGGGCTGCCGGTGCAGCGACGCCGGGCGAGGGCGACGGCCCATCACAACCTTCGGACGTGCCGCCGGTCGCCAGTTCCCGTGCACCTGTCTCCTGCGTGATCGTCATCGTGAGCCCTCCAGGCTGTCACGGCCCATTATATATCTCTATTTCCGATGAGTTTAGTGGTATTTCCGCGCCGGGGTCGAGCGGGAAACACATCTCTTGATCTGCGACCCGCCAGAGGGAGGGACGCCGGGCGTCGGGGCAGGACCGGTGGCGGTCCGGAACCTCAGACTGTGGCGTCTGCTTCCACCGGGGCGTCCTCCGCATCGGGGCGCCGGGCCCCGGTCCGGACGGCGATCGCTTCGGTGACCGAGACGTCGGCGCCGCAGGCCGTACAGCGGCGGCGATCGTCGAGCTCGCCCCCGCATCCCCGGTGCTGGATGACCACGGGTGGCTCGCCCTCGATGGCGTAGCGATCGCCCCAGTGCAGCAGCGAGACGAGGACCGGCCACAGATCGGCCCCCTTGGTGGTGAGTCGGTACTCGTAGCGGACCGGCCGTTCCTGGTAGGGCCGCTTGACCACGATGCCGTGCTCGACCAGACGCTCCAACCTGCTCTGCAGGATATTGCGCGCAATCCCCAAATCCCGTTGCAGATCGTCGAAGCGGCGGATGCCCAGAAAGATGTCGCGCACGATCAGGATCGTCCACCGCTCACCGATGATCTCGAGGGTCGAGGCCATGGAGCAGTACTGGGTGGGGTAGTCCCGGTTCAGCATCCTTCAAGGATAGCGCTTTCCTGCCGCCTGTGCATTGCATAATGCAGACTTACTCCACTAACCTTCGTTTTATGACACTACTTACTACGTTGCGTGGCGAAATCCCGAGGCACATCGACCCCGAGGCCGGCCTTGACCGCGCTGGTCGTCCTCACCGGCGTCTTCCTGTCATCGCTCGACCTGTTCATCGTCAACATCGCCTTCCCGAGCATCTCGCAGACCTTCCACGGCGAGTCGCTGCGGTCGATGTCGTGGGTGTTGAGTGCCTACACCATCGTGTTCGCCGCGTTGCTGGTACCGGCCGGCAGGTGGGCCGATCGGACCGGCCGGAAGAAGGCGTTCCTCCTCGGGCTCGGCATCTTCACCGTGTCGTCGGCGCTGTGCGCCGTGGCGCCGTCGCTCGGTCTCCTGGTGGCCGCCCGCATCCTCCAGGCCAGCGGGGGAGCGCTCGATGCTGCCCACCTCGCTCGGTCTCCTGCTCCCCGCGTTCGGTCCGGCTCGCAAAGGCGCGGCGATCGGCCTGTGGTCCGCCGTGGGAGGTGCCGCCGCCGCGTTCGGGCCACCGATCGGAGGGCTCCTGGTGCAGGCCAGCTGGCGCTGGGTCTTTCTGGTGAACCTGCCCGTCAGCCTGGTCGCGCTCGTGGTCGGTCAGCGTGTGCTGCGCGAGATCAAGGACCCGGTCGCCCACAAGGCGGATCTGCTGGGCGCCGTCTTCCTCTCCGTCGCGGTGGCCAGCCTGGCCGCGGCCATCGTCGAGGGTGCGAATTGGGGCTGGACGAGCAGTTCGATCCTGGGGGCCTTCTCCCTCTCGGTCCTCTCCGGCGTGGCGCTCGTGGTGCGCTCCCGGCGGCACCCCGACCCGATCATCGAGCCGGCGGTGATCCGCCATCGGGCCGTCGCTCTGGCCGACGCCAGCTCGCTGGTCTTCTTCGCCGGCTTCGGCGCCATGGTGCTCGGCGGTGTCCTCTTCCTCACCGGTGTCTGGCACGAGCCCGTCCTACGGGCCGGCTTCATGATCGCTCCGGGGCCTCTGGTGGCTTCGATCGCCGCCTTCCCGGGTGGACTCCTGGGATCGCGGTTCAGCCACCGGGCGGTCGGAACCGTGGGCAGCCTGCTGTTCGCCGCCTCGGCCATCTGGTGGATCACCCGGATCGGGGAGATCCCGGACTATGCCGGCGCCTACCTCCCCGGGAGCTTGATCGGGGGCATCGGCGTCGGGCTCATGCTGCCCGCACTCGGCGGCGCGGCCACCGCACCGCTGCCCCCCGAACGTTTTGCGACCGGCACGGCCCTCTATGCCATGTGCCGCCAGATCGGCTTGGCCCTCGGGGTCTCGTGCCTGGTGGCGGTACTCGGGACGGCGACCGGGCTCACTGCGGTGCATGCGTTCCACCACGCCTGGATCTTCATGGCGGCGTGCAGCCTCACGGCGGGACTGATCCTGCAGGGAATCCCCCGCAAGGCGGCGATCCGCCACAAGAGCGTCGACGTGTTCGTCGAAGAGCAGGCGACGCTGGTGCCGGCAGCCGGCAGCCGGCAACTGAACGCGACCGGAAGGGTGCCGGCTCACCGCTTACGCCGGTGACGGCAGGTAGGAGGGGTTTGCCACCAGCAACTGGTCACGGGCCGACTCGGCGAGCGCGCGACCCACCGCTGTCCATTGCGCGTCGCAGGCACCCGCACGGATGGCCGCAGCCAGCGATCGGTCGTCGTCGAAACCAAGCGCCTCCAGGCGCTGGCGATGCGCCTCGGTGAACGCCGCACCCCACTGCACTTCGCGCTCGACGATCGACAGCACGTTGCGAGCCACGCGCGCGCGGTGAAGCGCGCCCCGGCGCGCTGTCCTCGGGCCGGGTGAGCTCGAGGTAGTCGCGCACCGCGTCGACCAATTCGGCGGCGCTCGGACGGCCGAACGGTGATGGTGGCGCGGATGCATCGTTCGGAACGGAACGCCACGGCTGATCGGGCGCCAGCCCCAACAGGACGAACAGGTCCCACTCGCTCTCACAGACCCGGCGGCCGATGGCGGCCTGCTCGACCGACCGCGCCGTCCCGCGCAGATGCGCCGACCCCTGCATGGCGCAGATGGTGGCCCACTTCACCGTGGCGTAGACCGACCACCAGCGGAAGCGGTCGGGGTCGATCGATTCTCCACCCGACGCCGCGTAGACATCCAACAACTCGGCCACATCGCCGAACCCACCGACCTCACCGGGCCCACCGAATCGCCACGCCGGGGCGCTGAGCCACGCCAGGTCCTCGGCCGCGTCGCCGATGTGCGCCAGCTCCCAGTCGAGGACGGCGCGCAGGCCGTCAGCGCCGATCATCAGGTTGCCGAGGCGAAAGTCCCCGTGCACCGGCACCGGGCGCGCCATCGGGGGGCGGTTGCGGGTGAGCCACCGGGCCCCGAATTCGATGGCGGGGCGCGTGTCGCCCAACGGGTCGAGGAAGGACAGGGGGTCGGAGAGGGGGTCGTGGTCCGGCAACCGCGCCAATCCCTCCGTGTGCGCGGGGTCGAGCGCGTGGATCGCGGCCAACGCCTGGGCGCACTGGGCGGTGAGGACCGTCCGTGCGTGCGCCCACTCGGGATCACGCAGGATCTTGCGGGGAATCGTCTCGCCCTCCATGCGCTCGACCACAAGCCAGCCGTGGCCCAGGCCGTCGGCTTCAGCGTCGCCATGGGCCAGCACGCCGGGAACGGGGACGCCCGCTGCGCCGGCCGCCCGGAGCAGGGCCACTTCGCCCCGCACACGGCCCGGGCCCGCGATGCCCTTCCCGCGGTCCTGCTGGATGATCAGGGCGCGGCTCGTGCCGTCTGCGGCCACGAGGTCGAAGGCACTCGTCACGCGGGAGGCACCGCCCGAGACCTGGTGTACATGCCGAATCTCACCGCCGAGCACGCGGCCGAGCACACGCTCGAGCGTCGGAGCCGCCGCATCGGACGGGGGGCCATCGGAACTGGCGGGCGCCGGCATCGGCTACTCGACGGGGACGACAGGCCTCCCGCTGCCGTCGGTCTGATGCAGGTACTCACTGATGCCGTACCCGATGCGCTCCGTACCGTCGGGGGCGAGGAAGGTCCACCGTGCCAACCCCTCGTTGACCACGGTCCCACTCACCTGGCGGGTGCCGGCGACGCGCAGCACGTCGCCCCGCAGGTCGAACGTGCGTCCCGACTTGTCGAGCACCTGGAGATGCACCACCTTGTGGGTCAGCGCGTCGTCCTCCAATTCCGTGCGCACGCGCCACTCGGCCACGCTGGTGGCCGAGTCCCCGTCCCACACCCACCCGCGGTGGAGGTCACCGGCTTCGGTGCCGAGACGGATCCCGCCGAAATGCAGGTCGTCACCGATGTTGATGCTGAACCATCGCCACATTTTGGGACCGCCCCAACGACGCGGGCCCCAGGACTTGTCGCGATGGCCGTGGGCGTCGCCCCACGGCAAGCGCACGCCATCGACAGCCAGCCACCCGGACCATCGGCCCGCCTGTTCGAAATGGCCCTTTCCGACCGTCCCTGCCGCGGCGACCGCCTGCGCCGACTTCGGTCGCCCGGCGTTGCCGTCCGCGCCGCGCTGGCCGTCGGTGCCGATGGCGGGTGTCACGGCATCGAAGCGAACGTCGAGTGCGAGGTGCACGTCGCCCCCGTTGTCCTTCCCGCGGTCCCCGGTCCCGAGGTCGCGCACCGGAGCGAGGTCGTCCATGGTCAGCCGCCACTGTCCGAGCGCGGCGAGCATCTCGTAGTGGACGCCGCCGACGTCGAGCGCGGTGTCGACCATCTCGTGCTGCTCCTTGACGCGGCGGTACTCGGCCAAGCGCCCATCGGGGAGCCACGCCGAGACGGCGACGTCCATCGTTCCTTCATTGGGACGGATCCCGATGCGACTGAAGAAGCCCGAGTCCGTTCCCGGGTCGTACGCGTTGAAGTAGTACGACTCGCTCCATGCCGAGTCCTCTTCGACGGGGTGGGCCAATTCGTGGCGGGCTTCGAGGATCGGCATGGCTACACCATCGCCCGTCGGAGCAACGCGTTCAACCCACGGTCGGCCACGACCCGGTCTCGATCCCGGGTCCGGGGACGGATGCACGCATCTTGTGTGAAACTCACCGGGCAAACGTAGCGACGATCCGGGAGGCGGTCGATCTACCCGGGCAGGGGGTCCCAGATGCGCGCTGCAGTCACGAGGGGCGGCAGGCTCGTGGTGGGCGAGGTGGACGACGTGACCCCCGGTTCGGGCCATGTCGTGGCCCGTTCCCTGGCCGCCGGCATCTGCGGGTCCGACCTCCACGCGCTGGCCGACTTCACCCGTTTCACCGGGCTGATGGACGCGGTCGGAGTGCCCGCCCTGGACCCGGGCCGGGACTGCGTCTTCGGGCACGAGTTCTGCGTGGAGATCGTCGACCACGGCCCCGGCACGTCGCGCACCCTCGCGGTGGGCACCCGTGCCTGCTCGGTCCCGATCATCGTCGGTGCGGCGGGTGTCGAGCAGATCGGCTACTCGAACGCCTTCCCCGGCGCGTTGGCCGAGTACATGGCACTGCAGGAGATGCTCCTCCTGCCTGTTCCCGAGTCGCTCGACACGGACCTCGCCGCACTGACCGAGCCCCTCGCCGTGGGCGAGCACGCCGTCGCCCTCTCGGGGTTACAGCCCGGACAGCCAAGCCTTGTCGTCGGCTGCGGTCCGGTCGGGCTCGCGGTCATCGCCGCCCTGAAAGGGCGGGGCCACGGGCCGGTGCTGGCCGCCGACTTCTCGCCCACCCGCCGGCGGCTGGCCGAAGCCTTCGGGGCGGACGAGGTGATCGATCCCGCCGCGCACTCGCCGCATGAGCGCTGGGCCGACTTCGGGGTGCCGACGAGCGTAATGGAACGCGCCGGTGCGGCCATGTTCGGCTCGCAGATCACCGACCCGGTCGTCTTCGAAGCCGTCGGCGTGCCCGGCATGCTGCAGTCGCTCATCGCCGATGCGCCGCCACACAGCCGCATCGTGGTGGTGGGTGTGTGCATGCACAGCGACACCATCGAGCCCTTCATGGCGGTGGTCAAGGAGATCGAGCTCCGCTTCTCGTTCGGCTACACCCCGGCCGAGTTCGCGGCAACGCTCGAACGGCTCGGAGCCGGCATTCCCGGCGCCGACCTGCTGGTCACGTCCACCGTCGATCTGGCCGGCGCGCCCGGCGCCTTCGAGACGCTGCGCACCCCGGGTGAGCACGGCAAGATTCTCGTGCACCCCTGAACCGCACCACACAACGCACCCACCGAGAGAGGACACTGCGACCGATGACGACCACCGATGCGGGAGATCGCCTGAACTTCGGTATCTTCCTGGCCCCGTTCCACCCCGTGGGCCAGAACCCGACGCTCGCCCTCGAGCGCGATCTGCAGCTGATCGAGCATCTGGATCAGCTCGGGTTCGACGAGGCCTGGTTCGGCGAGCACCATTCGGCCGGCTACGAGATCATCGCCTCCCCCGAGGTCTTCATCGCCGCCGCGGCCCAACGCACCCGGCACATCCGCCTCGGCACCGGCGTGTCGTCGTTGCCGTATCACCACCCGTTCATGCTGGCCGACCGCCTGGTGTTGCTGGACCACCTCACGCGCGGCCGCCTCATGATCGGTGTGGGGCCGGGCGCACTCCCGTCGGACGCGTTCATGATGGGCATCGATCCGGCGAAGCAGCGCGACATGATGGAGGAGGGCCTCGAAGCGATGCTGCTGCTGCTCGAGGGCGCCGAACCGGTCACCATGGAAACGGAGTGGTTCAAGCTCGTCGGCGCCCGCCTGCAGATGCGCCCGTATCAGCGCCCCTACCCCGAAGTGGCGGTGGCGGCCCAGGTCTCACCCGCCGGCCCGCGGACCGCGGGAAGGTTCGGCTGCAGCCTGCTCTCGATCGGCGCCACGTCGGCGGCCGGCGGCTTCGACATCCTCGGCGCCCACTGGGACGTCATGGAGGAGCGCGCCGCCGAGTTCAACACGACGGTCGACCGTTCCAGGTGGCGCCTGGTCGGACCGATGCACCTCGCCGACACCAAGGAGCAGGCCGTCGAAGATGTGGCCTTCGGTCTGGCCCAGTGGGTGGACTACTTCCAGCGGGTGGCCGCGCTGCCGTTGGCGCCCGAGACGGCCAACTTCGAGACGCTCGTCGAAGCGCTGATCGCCTCGGGCTTCGCCGTGATCGGCACGGTCGAGGACGCCATCGCCCAGATCGAACGCCTCCGGGCCCAGTCGAAGGGCTTCGGCTCGTTCCTCCTCATGGGCCACGAGTGGGCGGACACGGCGGCCACCCGTCACTCCTACGAGCTCTTCGCCCGCTATGTGGCACCGGAATTCCAGGACACATCTCGCACGCTGACCGCCAGCCGCGACTGGGCGGCCGAGAACCGCCCCGAATTCATCGGTGCGGCGGGAAACGCCGTCATGTCCGCCATTCAGAAGCACCAGGAAGAGAAAGCGAACAAGTCCGCCAATGCCTGACGCCCCCGCACCCCCATCGTCCACAGCAGGCCCGGCCGACCACTCCGGCTTCAGTCACGAGCAGATCGCGACCAACGGGATCGAGCTCCACGTGGTCACCGCCGGACCGGCTGACGGGACGCCCGTCGTCCTGTGCCACGGCTTCCCCGAGCTCTGGTACTCGTGGCGCCACCAACTGGGGGCGCTCGGCCAGGCCGGGTACCGCGCCATCGCCCCCGACCTGCGGGGCTACGGGGGGAGCAGCCGCCCCACCGAGGTCGGGCAGTACGGCTCGGACAACCTGACGGCCGATCTGTGCGGGCTGCTCGACCACTTCGGGTACGAGAAGGCGGCCTTCGTCGGGCACGACTGGGGCGCCATGGTCGTGTGGGAGATGGGACGGCTGCATCCCGGACGCGTGTCGTCCCTCTTCAACATGAGCGTCCCCTACACCAATGCGCCGGCCCCGCCGATCGACATCTTCGAGAAGATCTTCGAAGGCAAGTTCTTCTACATCCTCTACTTCCAGCCTGTCGGCATCGCCGAAGCCGAGTTCGAGGCCGACCCGCGGCATTTCCTGCGCACCATGCTGTACTCGGCCAGTGGTGAGGGCATCGCGAACGGCCGTCGCGGGCTTTCCGACGCCCCGGCCGAAGGCACCCGGTTCTTGGACACCCTCTCCCCCGCGCCCGAACAGCTCCCGCCCTGGCTCACCGAGGACGACGTCGACGTCTATGCCGCCGCATTCGAGAAGAGTGGATTCTTCGGACCCGTCAGCTTCTACCGGAACATGAACGCCAACTGGGAACGCAGTCACGAGATCGATCCGTCGATCTACACCATGCCCGTGGGCTTCCTCACCGGCTCGCTCGACCCGGTCAATGCCATGATGCCGGGCGCGGCCGAGACCATGGCCCGCGTCCTCCCCCACTTCCGCGGCACCATCGTCGTCGAGGGCGCCGGGCACTGGGTGCAGCAGGAGAAGGCGGAGGAGACCAACGCCGCCCTGTTGCAGTTCCTCTCCACCGCGGGGTGACGGGGTGACCTACTCGATCGTCGCCCGCGACGCCGCCACCGGCCAACTGGGTGTGGGCCGCCCAGAGCTGCTACTTCGCGCTCGGCTCGGTCCTGCCCTGGGCCCGGGCCGGCGTAGGGGTCGTCGCCACACAGTCGATGGTCGATCCCGGCTACGGCCCGCGCTGTCTCGATCTGCTCGCCGACGGGGTCGGTGCCGCCGACGCGCTGGCACGCGTGCGGGAAGCCGATGAATGGCGCGACGTCCGCCAGGTCGGCGTCGTCAGCGCATCCGGCGAGGTCGCGGCCTTTACGGGCTCCCACTGCATCGACACGGTCGGTCATGCCGCCGGCGACGGCTATTCGGCCCAGGCCAACATGATGGCCGGCGACGGTGTGTGCGAGGCCATGGCGGCCGCCTTCGAGCAGGCAACCGGGTCGTTGGCCGACCGCCTCCTGGCTGCCCTCGTGGCCGCCGAGTCCAAGGGTGGCGATGCCCGGGGGCAGATGTCGGCCGCCCTCATCGTGGTCGAAGGCGTTCGGCACGACCACCCGTGGCAGGGCGTGCTGACCGACGTGCGGGTCGATCACCACGACGATCCGCTTGCCGAGTTGGCGCGCCTGACCCGGGTGGCCGAGGCCTACCACCTGTGCGACGTGGCCGAAGAAGCACTGGTGCGGGGCGACGCCGCCGCCGCCCTGGCCGGCTCCCAAGCCGGCTTGGCGCTCCTCCCCGGCGACGGCAACCTCCTCCTCAGCCACCTCGCCGCCCTTCTCGGCGTGGGTCGCATCGAGGAGGCGGCCGCCGAAGTGCAGGCGCTCGTGGCGGGTCGACCGTCGTGGGAGGGCATCGTGCGCGCGCTCGTCGACCGCGGCTTCGTGCCCATGCCCGAGGGCGTGAACATCGACCTCCTGTTGGGCCGCAGCGGGTGAGGCGTGCGTGTGTGATCGGGCGTGGTGTGATCGGGCGTGGTTTGATCGGGCGCGTGTGATGCCGCTGATCCCGCTTCCCCTGCAACCAGAAGGCGTGCCGTGGCCGACGCTCGAGTGGCCGCAGGGCGACCCGCCCGAGGAGGTCCGGGCCGAGCTCGCGATGCTCCTCGATCGCGTCTGCGACGACACCGGGCCACTGGCGACGACCCATGCCGTGGTGGTGGTCCATCGGGGCAACGTGGTGGCCGAGCGTTATCAGGGCGAGCTCGAGCACTTCGACCGGTCACCCGAACCCGTCACTGCGCAGGACGCGTCTGTTGAGTTGGTCCATGGCGAAGTCGATGCTGCACGCCGTCGTCGGACTGCTCGTCGGCGACGGGTTGCTCGACCTCGATACGCCTGCCGATGTCCCGGAGTGGTCCGACCCTGACGACCCGCGCCATGCGATCACCCTGCGCCAGATGTTGGCCATGCGCGACGGGCTCGACTTCGTGGAGGACTACGTCGACGAGCGCGTCTCCGATGTCATAGAGATGCTCTTCGGCGCGGGGCAGGCCGACATGGCGCACTTCGCGGCCGACCGGCCGCTGGCGGCGATACCGGGCGAGCGCTTCAACTATTCGTCGGGGACGTCCAACATCATCTCGTCGGTCGTGTCCCGTGTGGTCGGTCACGGTCAGGCCTACGAAGACTTCCTCCATCGCCGGCTGTTCGCTCCCCTCGGCATGCACAGCGCGACGCCCGAGTTCGACGGGGCCGGCACCTGGGTCGCGTCGTCCTATCTCCGCGCCACGGCCCGCGACTTCGCGCGCTTCGGATTGCTCTACCTGCGCGACGGCATCTGGGACGGCAGCGCGTCTGTTGCCGCAGGGTTGGGTGGACTACGGGCGCACGATCGAGTCGAATGATCCCGTTGACGGTCCCTACGGCGCCCACTGGTGGGGCTGCGAAGGCGACACGCTCGGAAGCTTTCGCGCCTCGGGCTACGAAGGGCAGTCGATCACCATCTGCCCCACCCATGACCTCGTCCTCGTCCGGCTGGGCAAGACGCCCGCGGCGCACTATGGCGATCTTTCGCAGTGGCGGGCCGACGTTCTCCGTGCCTTCAGCCCGGCGGGAAGGCCGTGACGCCGTCGCGCGGCAGTGGCCATCGTCGTGCCTTACGACCACGAAGCCGTTGTGAGCGACACCGCACAAGGTCCGGTTGGTGGCAGGCGTCGGACGGGAAGTGGTATCCGCCGCAGCAGTATCCCGACCTCCAGACGACGGTTCCCCGGCAGGCTCGGGCTACGGAGCGCTGCCGGTACCGCGCCCCGAAACGAGCGGGATGGCGGTCGCCTCGCTCGTCCTTTCGCTGGTCTGGATCGTCGGGCTCGGTTCCCTTCTCGCAATCATTTTTGCCCTCGTCGCCCGCAAGAACATCCGGGATGCGCAGGGCGGCCAGACCGGAGACGGCCTTGCAATAGCGGGCCTCGTGATCGGAATCGTCAGTCTGCTCGTCGCCGCTCGCTTCATCGTCTCGGTCGTCGTGCTCACGAATGATGTGAACCTGAGCCTGGCCCCGACGAATGTCTCCATGGGTACGAAGGTGGCGGTGCGGTGACCCCGGGAATACGGGCATCACCGCCGTCACGGTGCAGTCATTCACCGCGCCCTTCACTCCCGGGGCGCAGGTCCCGCCGGCCGACCGCGGCAAGGAGTACGCCGTGGCAAAGGTGGAGATCTGCGCCGGAGGAAGCGGATCGCAGAATGCCCCCGGCGACTTGGACTTCACACTCGGGTTCGCCGACAGAGAAACTGCGACCGCGGCTTTGACCCTGTGGAGCAACCGGACATCGCGACCATCAGCGGGCTTGCGGCCCATGCGTGCGCGACGGGCTACGTCAGCTTCGAGATCGATCCGCGGGAACGACACCGTCGTACGTCGCGCTACATGCCCGGCGTGATCCACGAGTACCGATGGAAGACATCGGGCCAGCGCTGACTCAGGCGCCTTCGTAGTCGAAACCGAGATCGGGCGCGGTGAGGATGGCACGGAACGTGAGACCCTCGGCGGCGGCCATGGCCTGTGCCGTGCCCCCGCGATCGACGACGGCCACCAGCAGGATCGGATCGGCACCGGCCTCGCGAACGGCCAACGCCGCCTCGAGCAACGACGTGCCTCGCGTCACCGTGTCCTCGGTCACCACCACCTTGTCGCCCGGATCCAGTGCACCGGCGATGCGGCCGCCGCCGCCGTGGTCCTTCACTTCCTTGCGCACGCTGAACGCCTTGAGCAACCGGCCACGGGTGGCGGCCACGCCGGCGGTCACGAAGGCCACGGGATCGGCCCCCATGGTCAGGCCCCCGATGGCGGTCGCCTCGGGCGGTGTGACCGAGAGCACGGCATCGGCCACGAGCACCATGGCTTCGGGGCGGCAGACCGTCTGCTTGGAATCGATGAACCAGCTGCTGCGCCGACCGGACTTGAGGATGAAATCGCCCCGGCGCACGGAATGCTCCAACAGGTGGGCCGCGCAGCTCGGGGAAGTCGTCGGCCCCGCTCATCGGATCACCACGCCGTGCGACCCGGCGACCACGGTGCCGATGACGCTCGAAGGGGACGCCGGCCCGCGTCAGCGCGGCCAGGGCGGCATCGACCGCACGGGCCGCCACCACCAGGGCCATGCCCACGCCACGGTTGAAGACGCGATCCATCTCGGCCTCGTCGACCGACCCCAGCCGCTGGATCTCGGCGAAGATGCGCGGCTCGACCCACGACGCACGCTCGAGCACGGCGCCGACGCCCTCGGGGAGGGCGCGCGGCAGATTGCCGACGATGCCCCCGCCGGTGATGTGGGCGCACGCGTGCAGACCCGTCGCCGAGCTGCGGCCCGCACCGCGAGCACCGAGGGCGTGTAGATCACCGAGGGGCGCAGCAGTTCGTCGGCCACGGTGTGGGTCGGCCCCTTCCCAGGCCGGGTCGCCCAGGCTCCGTCCGGCCCGCTCCAGCAGCACGTGCCGCGCCAGCGTGTAGCCGTTGGAGCGCAGGCCCGGGGACGGGATCCCGATGATGGCGTCGCCCGCCTCCACGCGCTCGGGCCCGAGCATCCGCTCGCGCTCGACGGCTCCGACGGCGAAGCCGGCGAGGTCGAGATCGTCGGGTGCCATGACGCCGGGGTGTTCGGCCGTCTCGCCCCCGATCAGCACACAGCCGGCCGGCGCGGCACCCGTCTCCGATGCCCTCCACCACGGTGGCGATCCGCTCCGGATCGACCTTGCCGGTGGCGATGTAGTCGAGCATGAAGAGAGGCTCGGCCCCGAGACAGACCAGATCGTCGACGCACATGGCCACCAGGTCGACGCCCACGGTGCCGTAGCGGCCGGTGGCCTGGGCCACCGTGAGCTTGGTCCCCACCCCGTCGGTCGACGAGACCAGCACCGGGTCGGTGAAACGGGACGTGTCGAACGGGAATTGCGCCCCGAAGCCGCCGATCCCCGGCACCAGGCCCTTCATCTTCTCCACCGCCAGGTCGCCGGCACCGATGTCGACGCCCGCTCCGGCGTAGGTGGCTCCCGCTGTCGCCGCGGGCCCGGACCCTCGGGCGCCGCCCCCGACCACGCCGTCAGACTCCGGGAAGCGCAGCTTGATACGCCAACGGCTTCTCCGGCTTGGTGAACAGCACGGGCGTCGAGGTGGGCACCGCGGTGGGATAGTCGCCGGTGAAGCAGGCATCGCAGAAACCGCCGTCGGCCTCGATGGCCGCCTTGAGGTTCTCCACGCTGATGTAGGCCAGCGAGTCCACGCCGAGGATCTCCTTGATCTCCTCGATCGAGTGATTGGCCGCCAACAGCTCATCGGTCGACGGCGTGTCGATGCCGTAGAAACAGGGCCAGCGCCACGGCGGTGACGAGATCCGCAGGTGCACCTCGGTGGCGCCCGCCTCGCGCAGCATGCGCACCACCGAGCGCTGGGTGGTGCCGCGCACGATCGAGTCGTCGACGACGACGAGGCGCTTGCCGTTGATGGTCTCGGGCAGCGGGTTGAGCTTGCGCCGTACCGCATCGCCCCGTGCCTGTTGATCGGGGGCGATGAAGCTGCGGCCGATGTAGCGGTTCTTCACCAGACCCTGCCCGTAGGGGATACCGCTGGCCCGGGCGAACCCCTCCGCCGCCGGCACACCGGACTCGGGCACGCCCATGACCAGATCGGCCTCGACCGGTGCCTGCGCGGCCAGCAGCTCACCCATGCGGCAACGGGTGGCATGCACCTCGCGCCCGTAGAGCTTGCTGTCGGGGCGTGCGATATAGGCGAACTCGAAGATGCACAGCCGCGGGCGCACCTCTTTGAGCCACGGGATGACCACGCTGCGCGGCCCGTCCTCGTCGATCACCACCAACTCCCCCGGAGCGATCTCGCGGACGAACGTGGCACCGATCACGCTGAGGGCGGGCGACTCCGATGCGAGGACCCAGCCCTCGGGCGCGTCGGCCGGACCGAGCCGTCCCAGGCACAGCGGGCGGAACCCGTACGGGTCCCGCACGCCGAAGAGCTTCTGCGTGTTCATGAGGACGAAGGAGAACGCCCCTTCGACGATGGGCAGGACGGCCTGCAGCGCGGCCGGAGAGCTCCTCGGTCTCGGGAAACGCGTGCGCCAACAGCTCGGCCACGACGTCGCTGTCCGAGACGATCGACCCGGGGAACATGCCGACCTTCTCCGCCAGCTCGGTGGTGTTCGTCAGATTCCCGTTGTGGCCGAGGGCGAACCCGGCGCGCCCGACGGGCCGGTACACGGGCTGTGCGCCATCCCAGTCCGATGCCCCGTGGGTGGAGTACCGCGTATGGCCGATGGCCAGATGTCCCTGCAGGCCCGAGAGCGTCCGCTCGTCGAAGACGGTGGCCACCAGGCCCATGTCCCTGACCACGGTGACGGTGTTGCCGTCGCTGACCGCCATGCCGGCCGACTCCTGGCCACGATGCTGCAGCGCGAAGAGGCCGTCAAAGGTGAGGTTGGCCACCTTCCGCCCTGGGGCGTAGACACCGAAGACACCGCAGGCTTCCTTCACGGTGTCCTCATTCTCGCACAGGCTCGCACCCTCATGAGTCCGCCAACAACCGGGCCAAATTTCCCTCGTTGGCCTCCCGCAGGGCCTCGAGGGAGAGGTCGAGCAGCGTCCCCGGCCACGACCCGCTCGCCTCCGGCGCGGCCCAGGACGAACGCGGGGATCCCGAGGGTCTCCGCCCGGAGGCACAGCTCGTCGGGCATGGCCGTCGCCACGATGAAGCGCGACGGCAGCTCGGTGAACAGCTCGGACGGATCGTCGAGCGCCACGGCGCAGCCCGTGTCGCTGGCGACCGCCATTTCGCCCAGGGCCACGGCCAACCCACCCGACGACACGTCGTGCACGGCGTGCAGCAACGGCGGCTCGTGGTCACCCGAGACGATGCCGCCGACCAGCCCGGCGACGAAGGCGCACACCGTGGCGTGGCGTTCCAGATCGATGGCCGGCAGCGTCCCGCTCCGATGGGCGCGGCGTTCGGTGGCCCAACGGGAACCGTCCAAAGGGAAGGAGCCGTCGTCCGCGGCGCGGGCGCCGAGCAGAACGATGGTGTCGCCCGCACCCCAGGCCAACCCCGGAGGCGGGGCGACGAGGACGTCGACGAGGCCGAGCACGCCGAGCACCGGGGTGGGGTCGATGTCGGCGCCGCCGCTCTCGTTGTAGAGACTGACATTGCCGCCGATCACCGGTAGCGACAGGGCCCGGCAGGCATCGGCCAGCCCGTCGATGGACTCGGAGAGTTGCCACATGACTTCGGGATGCTCGGGGTTGCCGAAGTTCAGGCAATTGACGACCGCCACCGGGGTCGCGCCGACACACGCCAAGTTGGCCACCCCTTCGGCCAGGGTCAGCATCGTGCCGAGTCGTGGGTCGAGGGCGCAGTACCGCGGGTTGGAGTCCGTCGTCACCGCGACACCCCGCTCGGACGCCGGCAGGCCGGGGCCCGCCAACCGCAACAGCGCGGCGTCGCCGCCCGGGCCGACGACCGTGTTCAGGAACAGTTGGTGGTCGTACTGGCGATACACCCATCGCGATGAGCGCAACAACGCCGAGAGGTCCGCTCCGCAGTCCGCGGGTGGGACCACTGCGGGCGACGTGCCCGCCACGGGCGGACGCCGCGGGCGATCGTAGAGCGGCGCGTCGTCCGAGAGCGATGCGGCCGGGACATCGGCCAGGACCGCGCCGTCGAACCCGTCGCGGATGCGCAGACGACCCCCTGCGGCGGGATCCGGGGCGGTCACCCGGCCGACCACCGTGGCCCGCACCTCCCACTTGGCGCAGATCGCGGCCACCGCCTCCCACGATTCGGGGGTGACGATGGCGAGCATGCGCTCCTGGCTCTCGCTCGTCATCACCTCCCAGGGCTCCATGCCTTCCTCCCGCAGGGGGACGGCGGTGACGTCGACATCCATCCCGACACCGCCACGCCCGGCGGTCTCGCTCGTGGCACAGGCCAGGCCGGCCCCGCCCAGATCCTGGATACCCACGACCAGCTTCTTGTCCAAGAGCTCGAGACAGGCCTCGATGAGGCGCTTCTCCTCGAAGGGGTCCCCCACCTGCACGCTCGGGCGCTTGGTGTCGTCGGCCGTCTTCGAGCCCTGCCCGCCGTCGTCGGTGCCGGCGAACCCGGCCGAGGCCAGCACGCTCACCCCGCCGATGCCGTCGCGCCCGGTGCTGCTGCCGAGGAGCACGGCCAGGTTGCCCGGGCCGGAGGCGATGCCGAGCACCAACCGATCGGTCGGGAGGGCACCCATGCACAAGACGTTCACCAGCGGGTTCTGGGCATAACAGGGATCAAAGGTCAGTTCGCCACCGACGGTGGGCACGCCGACCGAGTTGCCGTAGCCCGAGATGCCGCTGACCACGCCCTCCATCAACCAGCGCTGGCGGGGGTCGTCGGGTGAACCGAAGAACAGGGGATCCATGATGGCCAGCGGGCGGGCGCCCATGGTGAAGATGTCGCGCAGGATCCCCCCGACGCCGGTGGCCGCTCCTTGATACGGCTCGATCGCCGAGGGGTGGTTGTGGCTTTCGATGCGAATTGCGATGGCGATGCCGTCGCCGGCGTCGATCACCCCGGCGTTCTCCCCGGGGCCGACCAGGACCTTTGGTCCCTCGGTGGGGAGCCGCTTCAGGTGCATGCGAGACGACTTGTACGAGCAGTGCTCGCTCCACATGACGGCGTAGAGCGCCAGCTCCAGATGGTTCGGCGACCGCCCGAGAATTTTGCCGACGGCCTCGAACTCGTCGTCGGTCAGACCGAGTGCCCGGTGAAGCGGAACCTCGGGCAAGGGCTCCTCGGCGGCGGGAGTCATGGTGCTCCCCAACTTAGTGGCCGTGACCGGGGTGATCGGCCACTTCGGGCCGAGATCATTCAGGAACGGGGTGATCCTCCGGCGGGCGGCCTCGGGCCGTCCGGACGGTCAGCGTCAGGTGGCGTCCTCACTGATGCGCATGTCGCACTCATGGCGCTCGATGGCGACCGCCTCGCCGTATTTGAAGATCCATCCCACCTCGCGGCCCGCCTTGAGGTCCGGCAGCGGCTCCGCGCCGCTCGTGTCACTTTCCGTGACCTTGTCCTCGGGGCCGACGACCATCTACACACACTGACCCGTCGGCGTGGCAATTTCGGTGATGTCCGGTTGCAATCGGGGTGCCAATTGCCCGGGGGATCACCGGGTGGAGCTCGGTTCGAGCCTCCTGCGCTGCGCCAATCCCTCAAAATGCGCCACGATCGACAACGCCATGCGGGAGACCGGCGCCGTCGCTCAGAGGTACCGCAGGATCACTTTTTCTGACCGGGATTGAAGATGGAGGACTGGAGCGCCCACTCGATCATCTCTCCGATGGAGAGTTCGCTTCTCCACCGTTCCCGTTCGTCGACGACTTTGTCGATCTGCGGACCCAGGTTCTTCTTGAGCCGGCGCAATTGGATGGTGGCCTTCTTCCGCCCCAGGCGCTGCACGAGAATGACCGCCACCACGAACGGCGCCAATGCTCCGAGGATGATTGCCGTCACGTATCTCTTGGCGCCCCCGAAGATCGCCACGTCAAAACCCGGGTCGTTCGTCGGGCATCTGCGGCTCGCTCGGATCGGTCAACACGACAGCGACAACATAGTGGTGAACGGCAATTGCTTCCACCACTGATCGATCTCCGGACGCAAATCCTCTGCTCAAACCCCTCTCGCGCCCAACGGGCGTAGCATGGCGGCGAATCAGGAGGAGCCGAAGCCCATGACGCCCGACGAAGTAGAGGGTCCAAACAGCGAAGATCTCAGTCCGGTGCCTGCGAGCGAGGCTGTCGCCTCGACCGAACCTTCTGTCGCGAGTGTGCCCGCCGGCTCGACGGGAGCTTCTGTGGCCAGTGAGCCGGAAGGGCCCGAGACACCCGGTGCTGATCGCCCCCGCAAATCATCGCGGTGGCGCCGGGCGCTGGTCGTCGTGCTCCTCGTCCTCAGCTGCCTCACGGTGCTCGTCTCATCGGTCAGCATCTGGGCCCATCGGACCGTCTTCAACACGGACCAGTGGGTCGCGACCGTCGGTCCACTGGCGAAGAATCCCGACGTCATCAAATCCGTCGCCGACCACGTCACCACGCAACTGGACAACACCATCAAACCCGAGCAGGCGGCCAAGAACATCTTGCCCGCCAAGTTGGATGGCTTGGCCGGGCCGATCGGTCAGGGGTTCGAGCAGATCGTCCATACGGCGGTCACAAAAATTCTCAATACGGAGCAATTCCAGAAGTTCTGGGTCGCGGCCAACGAACAGGTGCACGCCCACGCCATCGCGATCTTGAAGGGACAGCAGACAAAGCATCTGACGACCGCCAACGGGGAGATCAAGCTGAACCTGCTGCCGGCGGTGTCCAAAATCCTGACACGTCGTCCAGGCTCGGGCGCCCGGTTTGTTGAAGGCGAGCGGGCCGATCCCGACCATCACCGCCGACACGCCCGTGGACCAGGCCCGGTCCGAGCTCAGTGCCGCGCTCGGTCGCGATCTGCCGGCGAACTTCGGTACGCCTGTCCTGTTCCACAGCGAGCAACTGGCCTCGGCCCAGCACCTCGTCAAGGTCTTCAACACATTGATCATCGCGTTGGTCATCGTCACGGTGGCCCTCATCATCGGCACCGTGCTGATCTCCGAGCGGCGGCGGCGGACGATCATCGCCCTGGCGGCCGGCATCGTCGTGGCGATGAGTCTCGCCGTGGTGCTCACCAAGGTGATCACCAATCAGGTCGTCTCTTCGATTGCCGCACCCGATGACCGGGGCGCCGTGCGCGCCACGATTACGTCAGTGCTCAAGGGACTGAACGTCATCAGCGCCATTCTCATCGCCGCCGGGCTGATTTTCGCCGTGCTGGCGTTCCTCACCGGCCCGAGCCGCTTCGCCGGATCGGTCCGGCACCACGGCGCCGAACTCGGCCGCTCCCTCACAGGCCGGAACCACGAAGCGGCCGTGCCGCCGTATCTCGCCTGGATGGCGCGGTACCGGCTGCCGCTGTCGCTCGGGGGGCTGGCCATCGCCCTCCTGGTCCTCATCTTCGCGGTGGAAGGCTGGGTCGGCGCCCTGGTCACGTTGCTGGTTCTTGCGGCCTACGAGGGCATCGTCACGTGGGTGTCGCGAAGCACCGGGGCTGACGTCACCACTGCCGTCAGCAGCTAACGCGGTCAGTCTGTGGGGGAGGCTCTACCAGCACGATGAAGAGTGGCCTCGAGGCGAACTCCGTAGGCGAGCCGAGCGGGGTCGGGCCCGGAGCTCCTCCCGATGATGTGCGGCGCCTCATGACCGGGCCGGGAAGCCCGGGACGACGGCGCACCAGTCGACTCTCGCGGTCATTGTTCTACGCACCGCACGGTGACGGTCAGACCCGGCGGCGGGGGTCGGACGGCACACGTGTGGCTCTCTCGATACTCGCCGTGGTGGTGTGCTGGGTGGCGGTCAAAGCCAGCTCGCACACCGAGCATGCGATCGCCACGTTTCTCGCGTCTCCGCCGAACGGCGTGAGCTGGCTGGTGACGACCGTGTGGTGGGGCGGCACGGCCGGGGTCATCGCCGTCCTGGCCGTCTTGGCGCTCTTCACCCGACGTTGGCAGGTCATCCGGGATGCCCTCTTTTCAGCGACTGGCGCCTTCCTCATTTCCGTGGTGCTGCGGGCGCTGACCGGGGCCAACGGTGGACGACCGCCCGATGCGTCCCTCCAGGGAATCAATCTCGGGTTCCCTGTCGTCTGGTTGGCTGTCGCCACTGCCGTCGTCCTGGCGATGATCCCCTACGTGAGCCGTTGGATGCAGTTGTCGACGAAAGCCGCCGTCGTGTTGGCATCGTTCGCCGGAGTCGCGCATGGAGCGGGCATGCCGCTGGCGGTTCTCGCCGGCCTCGCCATCGGATGGGGGAGCACTGCCGCCATCCGCCTGCTCTTCGGATCGCCGGTCGGTCTGCCATCGGTGGCCGAGGTGAAGTCCCTCCTCGAGGACCTCAACATTGCTGCGTCGGCGATCACCCCGTACGCGCGGCAGGAATGGGGCGTCGGCCGCTTCACCGGGCAGGTGGGTTCCGACGTGCTCAACGTCTCGATCTACGGACGCGATGCATCGGATGCGCAGCTCCTGGCCAAGACGTTCCGGTTCCTCCTCTACCGCGATTCGGGGCCCACCCTCGCGCTGACCCGTCGTCAGCAGGTCGAACACGAGGCCCTGCTCACGATGACCGCACAGCGCATCGGCGCCCGGGTGTCCGACGTCGTCGCCGCCGGTCCCGCCGGTCCAGCCAACGATGCGGTACTGGTGACGATGCCGCCGCACGGCCGCCTGCTCTCCAGCTTCACGCCCTTTCCGACGGAACAATCGACAGCCGGAGACGGCTCGGACGACGACTCCGGCGACGGGTCCGACGATGCCTCGGACGCTTCGGCGGAAGTGCCACCCTCGACGGCACTGCAGACCTCGACGGCAGAGCCGATCGTGGTGGAGGAGATCGCCGACGATGCGCATCGACAGCATCTTCGCGCAGGTCGGTGCACTCCGGGTCGGTCGCATCGCCCATGGTTCCATCTCGACGGAGACCATCGTGCTCGATGAGCATGCGGCAGGCCTCATCAACTTCCGCACCGCGGCCATACGAGCCACGCAGGACCAGCTGGATCGGGACATCGCCGCCGCTCTCGCCGCGTCCGCACTCGTCGTCGGGCCGGTCCGCACGGCGGAGTCCGCCCTACGCGTGCTCTCCGGCGACGACGTGGCAGCCGCCCTCCCCTTCTTGCAACGCGCCGCACTCGATCCGGTGGCGGCTCGGACCCTGCGGCAGAAGAAGGCTCTCCTCGGTGATCTCCGGGTCGAGTGTGCGCGGGGCGCCGGCGTCGAGGTCCCCAAGCTGATCGAACCGCGGCGGATCAGCTGGGTGAACATCGTGATGGTCCTCGGCACCCTGATCGGCGGATGGGCCCTCATCGGCGTGCTGACCGACGTCACGCAGTCCTGGAGCACGATCCAGGGAGCCGATTGGGGCTGGGTCGCGGTGGTCTTCGTGCTGGCCCAGTCGGCCTACCCCGCCATTGCAATGACGACGGTCGGCTCGGTGACGTCGCCGTTGCCGTACGGCCGCACGCTCGCGCTGGAGGTGTCGGATACCTTCGTCGCCCTCGCGGGAGGTTCCATGGCCGTCCTGGCCACCCGGATCCGCTACTTCCAAAAGCAAGGGTTCGACGCAACGGTGGCCGTGAGCTCCGGTGTTCTGGTGAGCACCGCCAGTTGGATCGTCAAAGGGGCGCTGTTCCTGATCGCCCTCCCGTTCGCCATCAGCAGCCTGCACTTCTCGGAACCGTCCTCCACCAGCTCGAACCACCAACAACTGGTGTGGATCCTCGTCCTGATCGTCGTGGTGGCCGGCGTCCTGGCCGGGGTGGCCCTCGCCGTCCCGCGCTGGCGACGGCTCGCCGCCGCGAAGGTGCGACCCAAGGCCAATGAGGTCTGGGCCCATCTGAAGATCCTCTCGGCGCACCCGCGCAACCTGATCGAGATATTCGGCGGCAACGTCGTCGCCCAGGTCGTCATCGCCCTCGCGCTCGGTGCCGCCCTCCACGCCTTCAACCAGCATCTGGGTCTGGCGACGCTCATCGTCGTCCTGACGCTTGCCGCGATGCTCGGCGGCATATCGCCCGTCCCCGGTGGAATGGGCATCGTGGAAGCGGGCATGATCCTCGGCCTGGAGGCCGCGGGCATACCCCAGACCGACGCCGTGGCGGCAACCTTCGTGCAGCGGCTGTTCACGGCCTACCTTCCGCCGATCTGGGGGTGGTTCGTCCTCGTCTGGCTCCGCAAAAAGGACTACCTGTAACCCGTTCATTTGGCGAAATGGTCCACTGACGAATTACCCCAATGGGCGTCGAATTCTCCTCAAATGCGAGGACGCGGACTGACCGGACGGGTCACAATGGACCTATGGCAAAAGCAAAGACCCCGGCTCCTCGCAAGCCCATGAGCAGCGGGCACAAAGCCGCCCTGGCCCGGGGGCGAGCAGAGAGCGCCTGTGTCCGCCACTACCTCGAGGCACTGGAGACGTCCAAACCCAAACGCGGTCGGAAGCGCACCCCGGCGTCCATCGACAAGCGCCTGGCCGCGATCGATGCGCAGCTGACCAACGCCGACGCCCTCACGAAGCTCCATCTGCTGCAGGAACAGAAGGACCTGACCGACGAGCGGCTACGGGTCGCCAAGGTCAAGGACCTGAGTGCGCTGGAAAAGCAATTCATCAAGGTCGCCGATGCCTACGCCAAGCGCAAGGGCATTTCGTACGGAACCTGGAGGGCGGCCGGTGTGAGCGCGAACGTGCTGCAGTCGGCCGGGATCTCCCGAACCCGTACCTAGGGCTCAGGCGGCGGCGCTGGACGTCGCGGCGGCGAGGAGCGAGCGCAGGAGGACCAGCCCGTCCTCGGAACCCAGGAGCGCATGCGAGGCGCGCTCGGGGTGTGGCATCAATCCGACGACGTTGCCACGCTCGTTGGCGATGCCGGCGATGTCGTCGACCGAGCCGTTCGGGTTGTCGAGGTACCGCAGCACGACGCGATGCTCGGCGTTGAGGCGCCGCAACGTCTCCTCGTCGCAGGTGTAGCTCCCCGAGAAGTGGTTGATCGGGATCACCAACTCCTGCCCGACCTCGGCCAGCCCGGTGAGGACGGACGCGGTCGACGTCACCTGCAGGCGGGTGGGCTGGCACAAGAAGCGGAGGCGGCCGTTCTTCTGCAACGCACCCGGGAGGAGACCGGCCTCGGTGAGCACCTGGAAGCCGTTGCAGATGCCGACCACCGGCCCGCCCTCGCCGGCGAATCGGGTCACCGCCTCCATGATCGGCGAGAAGCGCGCCAGTGCACCGGGACGCAGGTAGTCGCCGTGGGCGAAGCCGCCCGGGAGCACGACGGCGTCGACCGAGCCGATACTCGAGTCACCGTGCCAGAGCAGCTCACCCCTGGCCCCCAACCGCTCGGTGGCGGTGACGACATCGTGCTCGCAGTTGGTCCCCGGGAAGACGACGACCCCGATCCGCGGCGCCACGATTCAGCTCCCCAGGGCCACGAGCTCGAGGCGGCTCTCCTCGATCACCGGGTTGGCCAACAGGCGGTCGGCCAGCTCGGTGGCCACCGTGCGCGCCGCGCCCTCGTCGAGCGCGTCCACCTCGAAGCTGAAGGAACGCCCGGCCCGTACATGGAAGACCCCGTCGAAGCCCAGCGCGGGCAGGGCACGCTCGATGGTGGCGCCTTCGGGGTCGGCGATACCCGACCGCAACTGCACCTCCACCCGCGCCTGGAACCTCATGCCGTCGCACCGTACCAGTCGTCCAGTGCGAGTCCGGTGACCCGCTCGTACGCGGCCACGTAACGTTCCGAGAGCGCGGTCGTCACGCTGGCCGGGAGGGGCGGCGGGGGCGGCGTGCGATCCCAGGGCTGCGCCGCCAGCCAGTCCCGTAAGGGCTGTTTGTCGAACGCCGGGGGCGTCCGGCCGGGGATCACCTGGTCGGCGGGCCACAGGCGCGACGAGTCCGGCGTGCACACCTCATCGCACAAACTGAGGACGCCGTCGACATAGCCGAGCTCGAACTTGGTGTCGGCCAGGATGAACCCGACGTCGGCCGCCCGCGCCGCGGCGCGGGTGTAGAGCTCGAGGCAGATGTCCCGGGCCGCCCCGGCCGTTTCCGCACCGACCAGGTCGACGGCCTGCGCGAAACCGATGTTGATGTCGTGTCCTTCGGCCGCTTTGGTCGAGGGCGTGAAGATGGGCTCGGCCAATCGGTCGGCCAACCTGAGGCCGGTGGGCATGGCGGTTCCGTGGACGGTGCCCGACTGCACGTACTCCTCATAGGCCTGGCCGGCCAGATACCCCCGCACGATGCACTCGATCTGGAGCATCTCCGCCCGCTGCACCAGGACGGCGCGGCCGGCCCATTCCGGGGGCATACCGAGCCCCGGCAGCGCGGCCTCGATCTCCTTGGGATCGGTGGCCAGCAGGGATCCGGGGACGACGTCGGACATCTCGTCGCACCAGAACGCGGTCATCGCCGTGAGCACGCGGCCCTTGTGGCGGATGGGCTCCGCCATGATCACGTCGAAGGCGCTCACCCGGTCCGACGCCACCATGAGCAGGCGCTGTTCGCCTGCGTCGTAGAGCTCGCGCACCTTTCCCGAGTGGACCTGTGGCAGGTCGATCGTCACGGCGTCTCCTCCCGTCTCCCCAACGCGGTGAGCGCGTCCGCGAAGCGGTCCACGTGGCGCAGGGTCCGTGTGAGGTCGAAGGCCTCGTCGAGCTGCTCCTCGGTGAGCCTGACCTCGGGATCGGCTGTCAGGACCTGGCGAAAGTGCCGGCGCTCGACCCACGCGGCACGGGCGTCGCGCTGGACGATGCGGTACGCCTCGTCACGGGTCAACCCCGACGACACCAGGGCGAGAAGGACCGATTGGCTGAAGACGAGGCCGAAGCTGCCGTTGGTCAGGTTGTCGAGTGCCCGATCGGCATGCACCACGAGACCGGATGCGAGGCCTGTGGCCTTGCGCAGGACGTAGCAGGCCAGGAGCGACGCATCGGGCAACGCCACCCGTTCCACCGAGCTGTGTGAGATGTCACGTTCGTGCCAGAGCGCGACATCCTCGAGGCCGGCGCCCAGATAGCCCCGCAGCAGGCGGGCCAGACCGCAGAGCCGCTCCGACAGAATCGGGTTGCGCTTGTGCGGCATGGCGGAGCTTCCCTTTTGGCCGGCGCCGAAGGGCTCTTCGGCCTCACCCAGCTCGCTCCGAGCCAGATGGCGGATCTCCGTGCACATCAGCTCGATGGTGGCGCCGACCGACGCGCAGGCCCAGAGATACTCGGCGTGACGGTCGCGTGCGATCACCTGCGTCGCCGGCACCGGCTGCAAGCCGAGCGCGGCGCAGACATGGGCTTCGACGGCGGGATCGATGTTCGAGTAGGTACCCACGGCGCCGGACAGCTTGCCGACGGCGATCGCATCGCGCGCTTGGCGCATACGGCGCCGGTCGCGATCGGCCTGGAGCGCCCACAAGGCGAACTTGGCCCCGAAGGTGGTCGGTTCCGCGTGCATGCCGTGGGTGCGACCCGTGACGGGAACGTCCATGAGCTCGAGGGCGCGGGTACGTAGTGCGTCGACGAACCTCTCGAGGTCGGCCAGCAGGAGATCCGCGGCGCGGGTGAGGGTGGCACAGAGTGCGGTGTCCACCACGTCCGACGACGTCAGCCCGTAGTGGATGTAGGAACCTGCGGGTGCCCCGATGCGGTCCTGGACGACGTCGACGAACGCCGCCACGTCGTGGTCGGTCACCCGCTCGCGTTCGAGCACGTCCGCCACGAAGACGTCATCGACGGTCGGCACTTTGGCCCGGCATGTCGCCGCATCCTCGACCGGCACCACCCCGACGGCAGCCTGCGCCTCGGTCGCCAACAACTCGACCTCGAGCCACAGACCGAAGCGGGCGGCATCGGTGAACAACGCCGCCATGTCGGCAGGCGAGTAACGGGGGATCATCTGACCAGCTCCTCCACATCGTCATTCGAATCTTCGGCCGCCCGGGCGGCAATGTCGCTCCGGACCAGCATGCCGTCCCAGTGGATCGGCTCGAGCGCGGCGTAGGCCTTGGCGCGGGCCCCCGAGAGCGTCGGCGCCAGTGCCGTGACCCCGAGGACCCTTCCCCCCGCTGTCACGAAGGGCCCCGCCGGATCGGGCCGGCTCGTGCCGGCATGGAACACCGTGACGCCCTCGACGCCCGCGGTCGGCCGGCCGGATGCGTCCAACCCGGTGATGACGCCACCGGTCCGCGGCTGCTCGGGATAGCCGGGCGAGGCCAGCACCACGCAGACCGCGGCCTCGGCGGAGAACGTCGGAGGCGCGACCCTCCTGAGCGAGCCCGTGGCCACGGCCATGAACAACTCGGCCGCGTCGCACGAGAGCAGGGGGAGCACAACCTGCGCTTCGGGATCGCCGAAGCGGACGTTGTACTCAATGACCTTCGGCCCGTCCTCGCCGAGCATCAGTCCGGCGTAGAGCACGCCGCGGTAGTCGATGCCCCGCCTGCGCAAGGTGGCGATGAGCGGTTCGACAGCCGTCGCCATGATGCTGTCGACCTGCTCCGGCGAGATGTGCGGCATCGGGGCATAGGCACCCATGCCGCCGGTATTGGGCCCCCGATCGTCGTCGCCGACGCGTTTGAAGTCCTGCGCCGGGAGCAACGGGACCGCGTGCACGCCGTCGAACAGCACCAGGAGGGAGCACTCCTCTCCCTCGAGGCCTTCCTCGATGACGACGCGCTGCCCCGCCGCGCCGAACGCCTTCCCCGAGAGCTTGGCGGTCACGTCGGCCCGCGCCTCCTCGATGGTGGACGCCACCAGGACACCCTTGCCGGCCGCCAACCCGTCGGTCTTGACCACCCACGGACCGGGCAGCTGCTCCAGGTACGCCAAAGCCTCGGAGCGCTCGGCCGCCCCGAACGCGGCGAAGCGCGCTGTCGGCACACCTGCCTCCGCCAGCATCTGCTTCATGAAGGCCTTGGAGCCCTCCAGGAGGGCACCGGCCGCACCGGGACCCATGACCGCGCGGCCGTCGGCTCGCAAACGGTCGGCCAGCCCATCCACCAGGGGTGCTTCGGGTCCGATGACGACCAGGTCGGCCTCCATCTCCTCGGCCGGCTGCGCCGTCACGCGGATGGGGTCCGCCATGCCGGGGTTACCCGGAGTGACCACCACGTCCGCCGTGCGCGCCAGCACGTGCGCCAGCGCGTGCTCGCGGCCGCCGCTGCCGACGACGCAGACCTTCATGCGCGGCCGCCCTTCACGCCGTGGCGAATGACACGAACTGCTCGCGGCCCGGGCCCACCCCGACCAGGCGGACCGGCACGCCGATCTGTTCGGAGAGGAACGAGACGTAGTTGCAGGCGGCCGCCGGCACGTCCTCGGGCGAGGTGGCCGACGTCAGGTCGGTGCGCCACCCCGGAAGCTCCTCGTAGATCGGCGTCACGTTGTGGAACGTCGACTGGTGATACGGAAGATGGGTGTAGCGCACGCCGTCCGCCTCGTAGGCGACACAGACCTTGACGGTCTCGAACGTATCGAGCACGTCCAACTTGGTGAGCGCCACCTCCGTCAGGGAATTGAGTCGGACGGCCTGGCGCAACATCACGGCGTCGAACCACCCGCAGCGCCGGCGACGGCCGGTGTTGGTCCCGAACTCGTGCCCGCGCTCGACCAGGAGGTTCCCCGTGTCGTTGTCCTGCTCGGTCGGGAACGGCCCTGCGCCCACCCGGGTGACGTAGGCCTTGGCGATGCCGATGACACGGTCGATGTCGCGCGGGCCCAGGCCCGAACCGGTGCAGGCCCCGCCGGCAACCGGGTTGGACGACGTGACGAAGGGATAGGTGCCGTGATCGAGGTCGAGAAAGGTGGCCTGGGCCCCTTCGAGGAGGACCGACTGACCGGCGTCCAGCGCATCGTGGATGAGACCGACGGTGTCACCCACCATGGGCTCGATCCTCGGCGCATATTCGTTGAGGTACCGGTTGGCGATGTCCTCGGCCGACAGCGGGAGCCGGTTGTAGACCTTGGCCAAAATCGCGTTCTTCTCCTTGAGCACCACGTCCAGCTTCTGGCGGAAGATCTTCGGGTCGAACAGGTCCTGCACCCGCAAGCCGACCCGGGTGGCCTTGTCCGCATAGGCCGGGCCGATCCCGCGCTTGGTGGTGCCGAGGGCGTTCTTGCCCAAGAAGCGCTCCGTCACCCGGTCCAACTCCTGGTGGTACGGCATGATCAGGTGCGCGTTCCCACTGACGACCATGCGGCTGGTGTCCACGCTCTTCGAGATGAGGCTGTCCAGTTCGGCCAGCAGGACGGCCGGGTCGACCACCACACCGTTGCCGATCATCGGGGTGATGTGGTCGTAGAGGATCCCACTCGGGACCAGCTGGAGGGCGAACGCCTCGCCGTTGACGACGATGCGATGGCCGGCGTTGTGGCCGCCCTGATAGCGCACCACCATGTCCATTTCGCGGGCCAGGAGGTCGGTGAGCTTGCCCTTCCCCTCGTCGCCCCACTGGGTCCCCACCACCACGGTTGCGGGCACGCGTCATCTCCGTTCGCTCTGGGCCGGATTACGCACAATTGTAGCGCCCCGGAGCGGGTCGGCGAACGGCTCAAATACTCCGACGGCTTCCAACGCCATCCCCCCGGCACGAGCACCTGCAGATAGCCTTGTATTTCTAATCGCTAGCCTTCTAGTGATCAGAAAATACAAGCCGGCAGCTCCACAAGCCGTCATTTCATCTCTCAGGACCCAATTGCGAACGAGTCCGGGATTGGTTCTGGCCCTCATCGCCCAGTTGGAAGCGACATGACACGGAAGCCTGGAGGAAACGGAGCAACGGGGGAGGCACATCGCGCCCCCGAGGCGCCTGGTCCCACCCCGGGAGCCACCCGGGCAAGAGCCAGGGATTGTCCCTAGTGTGGGTGAGTGACCAAGGCCCTGCAGCGCCCACTCTCCTTCGCCTTTGCGGCCAGCCTTTTGGCGCTGGTGACGCTTCCGATCATCGGGAGCACCGCCACCGCGGGAGCGACCACCGCGGCCACAGGGTCGGCGCCAGGCGCTCACGACGTGAGCTCGCTTTCCTTCAATCCGACCACCGTCGGTGACATTCTCGGGCCTCAGAGCGTGACCATCACGAACCCAATCACCAACACCTCCACCGTGAGCGGCTTCGCCTTCGGGGGCGCCAATCCCGACGACTTCATCGAAGCTGACGGCTGCACGCCGCTTGCGCCGGGAGATTCCTGCACTGTCGACGTGTACTTCACTCCGGGCGAGATCGGACTGCGGCAGGCCACGCTCGTTCCCCTCGACGGCACAACCTCCCCCCCGGGCATCACGCTGTCGGGCATCGGTACCGAGGGTTACTACGAGGTGACGGCGCAGGGCGCCGTCGCCGCGCACGGTGACGCGCAGGCTCTCGGCGATACATCCGGAATACGCCTCACCCAGCCGATCGTGGCCTCGGCCGCGACCGGTGATGATGCCGGCTACTGGCTCGCCGCGGCCGACGGCGGCATCTTCAGCTTCGGTGACGCCGGCTACTTCGGCTCCACCGGTGCCATCCATCTGAACAAGCCGATCGTGGGCATGGCGGCCACCATCGATGCCGAGGGCTACTGGCTGGTGGCCTCCGACGGCGGCATCTTCACCTTCGGCGACGCCGGTTTCTTCGGTTCGACCGGGGCCATCCATCTGAATCAGCCGATCGTCGGCATGGCGGCGACGCCCGACGACGGGGGCTACTGGCTCGTCGCCTCCGACGGCGGCATCTTCGCCTTCGGTGACGCCGGTTTCTTCGGCTCGACCGGGGCCATCCATCTGAACAAGCCCATCGTGGGCATGGCGTCCACGCCCGGCGGTCAGGGCTACTGGCTGGTCGCGTCCGACGGCGGCATCTTCAGCTTCGGTGACGCCCAGTTCTACGGCTCGACGGGGGCCATCCACCTGAACAAGCCGATCGTGTCCATGGCGGCCACGCCCGACGGGGCGGGCTATTGGCTGATGGCCTCCGACGGCGGCATCTTCACCTTCGGCGACGCGCCCTTCGACGGGAGCTCGGCCAGCGCGTCGGGCGGGGGCTACGTGAGCATCGCCGGAGACGCCCCGCCGACGGTGCAGGCCATACTCGACCTGCCCGGCGCGCGACACGGCCCCACCCCGACGAAGCAAGCCCGCCGCGGGTAGGGCAACGGGTCAGCCGAGGACGATCTTGTCGTCGACCAATCCGACGGTGACCGTCGAACCCTCGAGATAGCGGCCTTCGAGGAGCGCCAAGGCCAAGGGGTCCTCAATCTGGCGCTGGAGGACCCGTCGTAGCGGGCGGGCACCGAAGTCGGGGTCGTAGCCGGTGCGGGCCAACCAGGCCTCGGCCTCGGGTTCGACCACGAGCGTCAGGCGACGCTCGGCCAGCCGTTGCGCCAGCTTCTCCAGTTGGATCCCCACGATCACGGTGAGGTCGGCCTGGCTCAGAGGCCGGAAGCGGACGATCTCATCGATGCGGTTGATGAACTCAGGCTTGAAGTACTGCGACGGTTCACCCGCCAGGTTCGACGTCATGATCAACACCGTGTTGGTGAAGTCCACCGTGCGGCCCTGGCCGTCGGTGAGTCGCCCGTCCTCGAGTACCTGCAGGAGGATGTTGAACACGTCGGGGTGCGCCTTCTCCAACTCATCGAGCAGGACCACGGCGTAGGGACGGCGACGGACCGCTTCGGTCAACTGCCCTCCCTCGTCGTAGCCGACGTAGCCCGGAGGAGCCCCGACCAACCGGCTGACCGAGTGCTTCTCCGAGTACTCGCTCATGTCGATGCGCGTGATGGCCCGCTCGTCGTCGAAGAGGAACTCGGCCAGCGCCCGCGGCCAACTCGGTCTTCCCCACGCCAGTCGGCCCGAGGAAGAGAAACGATCCGATCGGGCGGTTGGGGTCGGAGAGCCCGGCGCGGCTGCGCCGGATGGCGTTGGCCACCGCCGACACCGCCTCGTCCTGCCCGACCACGCGTTCGTGCAGCGTCTGCTCGAGCCGCACCAGCTTCTGGATTTCGCCTTCCATGAGACGGGAGACGGGCACGCCCGTCCAGCGACTCACCACTTCGGCGATGTCCTCGGGGTCGACCTCCTCCTTCAAGAACCGCGTGCCGGACTGGAGCTTGGACAGGTCGTTGGTCGCCTCGACGATGCGACGCTCGATCTCGGGCAATTCGCCGTAGGAAATGGCCGAGGCGCCGGCCAGGTCACCTTCGCGCTCGAGCCGGACGGCATCGTCGCCCCGCGCCGTCTGCTCTTCCTTGAGCAGACGGATGGTGTCGATCAGTGCCTTCTCCTGTTGCCAGTGCGCCGTCATCCCGTCGCGCTGCTCGGCCAGATCGGCCAGCTCCGCCTCCAAGCGGGCCAACCGCTCGGCCGACGCCTCGTCGGTCTCCTTCTCGAGCGCCACCTTTTCGATCTCCAGTTGGCGGATGCGGCGGATCACCTGGTCCAGCTCGGTCGGCAGCGAGTCGATCTCGATGCGCAGCTTGCTCGCCGCCTCGTCGATCAGGTCGATGGCCTTGTCGGGAAGGAAGCGTCCGGTGACGTAGCGATCCGACAGGACGGCGGCGGACACCAGGGCGGCATCTTGGATGCGCACCCCGTGGTGCACCTCGTAGCGCTCGGACAACCCGCGCAGGATGGCGATGGTGTCCTCGACCGATGGTTCGCCCACGAAGACTGGTTGGAACCGGCGCTCCAGGGCTGCGTCCTTCTCGATCGAGGTGCGGTACTCGTCGAGCGTGGTGGCGCCGATCAGGCGCAGCTCGCCACGCGCCAGCATCGGCTTGATCATCTGCCCGGCGTCCATCGCCCCTTCGGCCGCGCCCGCTCCGACAAGGGTGTGCACCTCGTCGATGAAGGTGATCACTTCGCCCTCCGCGTCGGTGATCTCCTTCAGGACCGCCTTGAGGCGCTCTTCGAACTCACCGCGGTACTTGGCCCCGGCCACCATTGAGCTGAGGTCGAGTGCGATGACGCGCTTTCCCTTGAGCCCCTCGGGCACATCGCCCTCGATGATGCGGTTGGCCAACCCCTCGACGATGGCCGTCTTGCCCACGCCCGGCTCGCCAATGAGCACCGGGTTGTTCTTCGTGCGCCGCGAGAGGACCTGAATGACGCGCCGGATCTCCTCGTCGCGCCCGATCACCGGATCGAGCTTGCCCAGACGCGCCGCCTCGGTCAGGTCACGGCCGTACTTGGCCAGCGCCTGGTACGTCTGCTCCGGGTCGGCCGTCGTCGACGCGGTGGTTCCCGCGCACGGCACGCAATCCACCCAACAACGCGTCCTTCGTCACCCCGATCTCGTCGGCCAGGGCCAGCAGGAGGTGCTCGACCGAGACGTAGTCGTCGCCGAGATCACGGCGGTTCTCGTCGGCCGTCTCGAGGATGGCACGGGCCTCACGCGAGATGCCCGGCTCCGCGCCGCCCTGGGCCCGGGGCAACCGGGACAGCTGGGACCGGACCCTCTCACCCAGCACGTCCGGGTCAATGCCCACCTGGGTCAACAAGGGTCGGGTCATCGTCTCGTCCTGCGCCAAGAGGGCGTCGAGCAGATGAGCCGGCGTCAGCTCAGGATTGTTGGACGACGCTGCATGCGCCGTCGCCGCGCTGAACGCGGCCTTCGTGTTGTTCGTCCAGCGTTCTGGATCTATCGGCATGTCTCCCTCACCTCCTCGTGTATGCAACGGGTGACTGGCGAAGCGGGACCAGGTCCCGCCGGTACTGCCGATGGGTGGCCGCCACCGCCTCGCGGGACTGGGCGCGGGCCTCCCTCAGCTCGGACTTCAGGCGCTCGAGCTCGTCTTCGAGTTCGAGGACCCGGCGCACTCCCTCGAGATTCAATCCCGTCGCGGTCAGTTGTTGGATGTGGCGCAGACGTGAAAGGTCCGCGTCAGAGAAGCGGCGGCTGCCGCCGCTGGTACGCGAAGGGTCCAAGAGCCCCTTGCGTTCATAGATACGCAACGTCTGCGGGTGCACACCCGACAGTTCGGCCGCCACCGAGATCACATAGACAGCCCGGTTGGCATCGCTGTCTGCCATGTCAGTCCTCCACCTCAACCTTCGACCGCCACCCGCGGCGCGTCATCCGTCACCGCAGCCAGCGATTCCACGGCCGCCCGCTGCTCGTCGGTGAGCTCGGTCGGCACAATCACTTCTATCTTGACCAGGAGATCGCCCGGCTTGCCGGCATTGCGACCCGACCCGGCGGGCACGCCGCGGCCGCGCACGCGCAACGTGGTCCCCGATGCCGTCCCCGACGGCACCTTGAGCGTCACCTTGGAGTCCAGGGTCGGCACCGTGATGGTGGTGCCGAGCGCCGCTTCGGGGAAGGTGACCGGCACGGTGATGGTCAGGTTGCGGCCGTTGCGTCCGAAGACCGGGTGCTTGCCCACATGGACCACCACGTAGAGATCACCCGGAGGTGCCATGCCCTGCCCGGGCGCGCCCCGGCCCTTCACCCTGATGCGCTGCCCGTCTTCGACTCCCGGCGGGATGCGCACCTTGACCGAGCGCACCTTGCGCTCGGTACCCGACCCCTTGCAGACCGGGCACGGCGTGTCGAAAAGGGTGCCGCGACCCACACAGTCCGGACAGACCGTGCTCAGCGAGAACAGCCCCTGATCGTCGTTGAGCGTCCCGTTCCCCCCGCAACGCGGGCAGGTGTGCGTCGCCGTCCCGGGCGCTGCACCCGTGCCGCGGCAATTGGAGCAACGGACGTCCTCGGGCACATTGACCGATGTGGTGACGCCATGGACGGCGTCGGGGAAGGACAGATGCAACGCCGCTTCCATGTCGGCGCCGCGCGCCGGTCCCCGGGTGGTCGTCGTCCCCCGTCCCCGGTTGCCGAACAGGCCACCGAAGAGATCGCCCAGATTCCCCATGTCGTCCATGCGGAACGTCCCGCCGCCGGGCGCGCCGCCGCCGAACCCGCCGCCGAATGCGCCGGCCATCGGGCCCTGCTTGCGCACCTCGTCGTATTCCTTGCGCTTGTCGGCATCGCCCAACACGTCGTAGGCCGCGCTGATCTCCTTGAACCTCTCCTCGGAACCGGGATTGGCGTCAGGGTGATACTGCTTGGCCAGCTTCCGATAGGCGCGCGTGATCTCCTTGTCGGAGGCCGTCGACACGACGCCGAGCACCTTGTAGTAATCCTTCTCGAACCACTCCCGCTGTGGGGCCATGGATCAGTTCACCCCCGAACGCTGACCATGGCCGGTCGGAGCACCTGGCCCCGCCAGCGATAGCCCGATCGGAGGACCGCGTCGATCACCTCTGGACCACCATCTCCCTCCGTACGCGCCACGGCATCGTGCACGATGGGGTCGAACGGCACGGCGGCCTCGTCGACCCTCTCCAACCCTTCCTTGCCCAGTGCGTCGAGCAGCATCGAGCGCGCCGCGGTCAATGCCTTGGCGTCGTCGCTCTGCGCGCCCGACTCGGTCTGATGGGCCTGCGCCAGGTCGAGCGTGTCGAGCACCGGGAGCAACTTGTTGACCAGCGCCGAGGCGGCGCGGGCCGACTGCTCCTCCTGCATGCGCTGAATGCGCTTGCGGTAGTTCTCGAAGTCGGCCTGGGTCCGTTGCAGGGCGAGCAGGTACTCGTCCCGCTCGCTCTGCAACACCACCATCGGGTCACGCTCCTCCTCGACCATTATTTCGGCTTCCACCACCTCGTCGTCGGAGGTCTCGTCGGCGACCAGCTCGGACTCCGGCGTGACCTCCTCGGCGGGGACGGCCTCGTCGGAGAAGCTCACTGTTCGTCGACGATTTCGGCGTCGACGATCTCGTCGTCGGAGGCGTCCGGCGCCGTCAGTGTTCCCGCCGCTCCCGTCGCCGCCGCTCGGCGCGCTCTGGGTCTGCGAGGCCTGCTCGTACAGCCGCTGGCTGAAGCTCTGGCTGACGCCCATCAACTTCTCGGTGGCGTCCTTGATCGCTTCGACGTTGGTGCCGGCCAAGGCGTCCTTGAGGTTGGCCACGGCGGACTGGACGTCGTCCTTCTCCGTGCCCTCGAACTTGTCGCCCTGATCCTTGAGCAGCTTCTCCGTCTGGTAGACGAGAGTGTCCGCAGAGTTGCGTACCTCGGCTTCCTCGCGGCGGGCCCGGTCGTCCTCGGCGTGAGCCTCGGCGTCGCGCACCATGCGCTCGATGTCGTCCTTCGCCAACGAAGACTGGCCGGTGATCGTCATCGACTGCTCCTTGCCGGTGGCCTTGTCCTGGGCCGAGACGTGGACGATCCCGTTGGCATCGATGTCGAACGTGACCTCGATCTGGGGGACACCACGTGGTGCCGGGGGCAGGTCGACCAGCTGGAACTTGCCCAGGGTCTTGTTGTACATCGCCATCTCGCGCTCACCTTGGAGCACGTGGATCTCCACCGAGGGCTGGCTGTCCTCGGCCGTGGTGAAGATCTCGGAGCGCTTGGTCGGGATGGTCGTGTTCCGCTCGATGAGGCGGTGCATGACCTGACCCTTGGTCTCGATGCCGAGCGACAGCGGCGTCACGTCGAGGAGGAGGACGTCTTTGACCTCGCCCTTCAGGACGCCCGCCTGCACGGCGGCACCGATGGCGACGACTTCGTCGGGGTTGACGCCCTTGTGGGGCTCCTTGCCCGAGAGGGACTGCACCAGCTCCTGAACGGCGGGGATCCGGGTGGATCCTCCGACCATCACCACATGGTCGATGTCGGATGTCTTGAGCCCGGCATCCTTGATCGCAGCCTCGAACGGCCCGGTGCACGCAGCGACCAGATCAGCCGTCAGCTCGTTGAACTTGGACCGCGTGAGCTTGAGGTCGAGGTGCTTCGGACCATCGCTGGTCGCCGTGATGAAGGGTAGGTTGATCTGGGTCTCCTGCACGCTGGACAACTCGATCTTGGCCTTCTCCGCTGCCTCCTTCAGGCGCTGCATGGCCATTTTGTCGGTCGACAGGTCGACACCTTCGGTGTCCTTGAACGACTTGACGAGCCAGTCCATGACCTTCTCGTCCCAGTCGTCACCACCGAGCTTGGTGTTCCCCGAGGTCGACTTCACCTCGAACACGCCCTCGCCGATCTCGAGCACCGAGACGTCGAAAGTCCCACCACCGAGGTCGAAGACCAGCACGGTGCGATCCGAATCTTCCTTGTCCAGGCCGTAAGCCAGCGCGGCGGCCGTCGGCTCGTTAATGATGCGCAGCACCTCGAGTCCGGCGATCGCGCCCGCTTCCTTGGTCGCGGTGCGCTGGGCGTCGTCGAAGTAGGCCGGCACGGTGATGACCGCCTGGTCCACCGTGTCGCCCAGATACGCCTCTGCGTCCCTCTTCAGCTTGCCCAGAATTCGGGCGGAGATCTCCTGGGCCTTGTACTTCTTGCCGTCGATGTCGACGGTCCAGTTCGTGCCCATGTGACGCTTGACCGACCGGATGGTCCTGTCCGGGTTGGTGATGGCCTGGCGCTTGGCGACCTCGCCCACGAGCACCTCACCGGTCTTGGAGAAGCCGACGACCGACGGGGTCGTCCGCCCACCCTCGGCATTCGGGATCACGACGGGCTCGCCCGCCTCCATCACACTGACCACCGAGTTGGTGGTCCCCAAGTCGATTCCTACGGCCTTAGCCATCTGCAGTCCTTCCATTCGTCTCGTGCTCGATACTGCTGCTCTTTCGCTTGCGACCAGTGTAGCAAACTTGAGTGTCTTTGTGTCAACTTTTCTGTTGGCAGGACCAGCTACCAGATCCTCCCCTAGCCACTGGAGACCCCGGAATGATAAACTCCCTGTTCAGAGGCCCATCTCGCGCCCGTGAGCTGCCCGGGCAATCCCTCCAGAGGCCTCGTGCGTAGTCCATGCAGAGGAACAACCGACGGCTTTGAGGAGACGAACGCCATGAAGAAGCAACCCCGACGGACGAACAGAAGCCTCCGCAGTGCCGGTCTGGCCGCGACCGCTCTCGCGATGGGCGGACTCTCCCTCTCGGCCGTCGCCGTCGCCCCTGCCGGCGCGACGACCAGCCGCACTGTCAAGGCTGTGGTCGTGAAGACGGTCACAGTGGGCAATTTCGGCAAGGTCCTCGCCAGCGACAAGACGCTCTACGTCCTCAAGCCCAGCAGCACGCCCTGCACCGCCGCCTGCTTGAAGGTCTGGCCGCCGCTCGTGCTCCCGAGTGGCGCCACGAAGGCGACGGCCGGTCCCGGGGTGAGCAGTTCCAAGCTGGGAACCAAGACCCGCGCCGGCGGTGTCCGCCAGGTGACCTACGGCGGCAAGCCGCTCTACTTCTTCGTGGGGGACACCGGTCCTCGACAGGTGCACGGAAACGTCTCCGACGCCTGGGGCACCTGGACGGCGGCGAAGTCGTCGAGCTCCGGCGGCGGGTCGAGCTCCACTTCTTCCACCGCGAGCAGCGGAGGAACGGCGTTCTGATCGCCGGGGTTCTGGACTACGACATCGACATGGTGATCACCCTTGATGCGCCGGCTGCAGCGGCAGCTGCCGTTCAGGTCGAACGGACGGACATTCGAGTAGGCGCAACGCGACGCCCGCTCCGCTCACGCGTCTACCTCCCGGCGTTCTCGATCGTCGCCGTGGCCGCTGTTCTGGTGGCGATCGGCTTCGCCGACCACTGGGGAGGCAACGACTTCACCGCCTCCATGACAAGCCTGCGCGTCGTCCTGGTCGGCCCACTGGCCCTGGCGATCATCGGGGTCCTCCTCGTTGTGGAGCGGCTCCGTCCGGCTCAACGGCGGCCGATCTTCGCCCGCGGCTACCGCCAGGACCTCATCTTCACGGTGCTCAACGCCACGCTGATCGCGCCGCTCGTGACCGCGCTCACCATCTCCTTTTCGGTGGCGGCGCAGCGTTGGCTGCCGTGGATCATTTTGCCGAAGATCGGAACCGTGCCGCGCTGGGGAGCGATCGCCGCCATCTTCGTGGCCATGGACGGGCTGAACTGGTTCGCGCATCTGGCGAACCACCGGTCGCGCATGCTCTGGCGCTTTCATGAATTGCACCACTCGCAAGAGGACATGAACGTGCTCACGGTGTTTCGCACGCATCCGCTCATTCACGTGTCGTATCTCATCGCGCTGATCCCCGGCATCGTCCTCCTCGCCAACGGCACGCTGCCGATCACGCTGCTCGTGATCTACGGGGGCGTCGTCGCCTTTGCGCACTCGAACACCAACCTGGGCTTCGGCCCGCTCGGGCGTATCTTCGTGAGTCCGAACTTCCATCGTATCCACCACAAGCTCGACGGTCCGCAGGACGTCAACCTCGGGTTCGCATTGTCGATCTGGGACCAGCTCTTTCACCTGGCGGTGTTTCCGACCCCCGAGTCGATCAGGACCGACACCGGGTTGCCCGGCCGGCCGCTCGTCGTCGAACAGGCGGGAGAGCGTCCGCGCCACTTCGCCGTCTTCGCGGCACAGCTCGTGGCGCCATTTCGACCGATGGGCAGGGAGCTCACCATCCAGTCGCCGAATCGCGGCTCCGGTGGCGGCGAGCCCGCACCGATGACGCCCGGCTGATTCTCGCCGCGCGCTTCCACCAACCGCCGCGACGTGGGCCTCGCCCGCAATCCATCATGTGCGCGCAGCCGTACTCCTAGGTGCGCACACGTTCTGTGTGCCGGAAAGAGGACGGATCTCATGCTAAGTCGCACTCCCCTCGTTCATCGCAAGATCGTGAAACGGCTCGCGCCGCTCGCACTCGCCGCTGCATTCGGCGTCGCGGCAGCGGCCTGTGGCTCCAGCTCCGGAGCGTCCATGACGACCTCCTCGGGCCATTCGGGAAGTGGCTCCGGGAGCACCGCGTTCTGACCGTCCGCATCTGGTCGCCTACCATCGAAGGGTGCTCGACTTAGTCCTCCTTCGCCACGGGCAGTCCACATGGAACGCCGAGAACCTCTTCACCGGGTGGGTCGACGTCGACCTGACAGACGTCGGAGAGGCCGAGGCACGCGCCGGCGGCAAGCTGCTGGCAGAAGAACCCGGACTGGATCTACGTGTTCTGCACACGTCGGTATTGACCCGGGCCATTCGCACAGCCGAACTGGCGCTCGGAGCAGCCAAGCGCAGCTGGCTTCCGGTCCGACGGGACTGGCGGCTCAACGAGCGCCACTACGGGGACCTACAAGGGAAGAACAAGATTGAGACAGCGGAGAAGTTCGGGAAGGACCAACTACAACTGTGGCGCCGGAGCTACGACACCCCGCCGCCGCCACTGAGCGCCGACAACCCCACCTCGACCGCACATGATCCCCGCTACCGCGACATCGACCCGTCGGAGATCCCGACGACCGAATGCCTGGCCGACGTCGTTCGACGGGTCCTCCCCTATTGGGAGTCAGCCATCGTGCCCGATCTACGCCAGACGGCCGAGCGGGGTAGTGCGGTCCTGGTGGTCGCCCACGGCAACAGCATCCGTGCGTTGCGCAAACACCTCGAGGGGATTTCGGATGACGACATCGCCGAACTCGAGGTGCCGACGGGAATTCCCTTCCGACTCCTGCTCGAGGACGACCACACCGTGCACTCGTCACGATTCCTGGGCGACCCGGCGGCGGCCCAAGCTGCGGCCGCCGCCGTGGGTCGCCAGGCCGGCTAGCCGCGTCCTCCGTGACCGGACGAGCCGTTCCCTCCGCCTGAACCTCCGCCGCCGTTGTCGCCATGGGCGTCGTTGTCGCCCTGGCCCTCGTTGTCAGCAGCCCCGTTCTGGTTATCGTCGCCCGATGGGCCGGGGCCACCCCGGCTTGACGTGCCGACGGGTGTGGTCGGCAGGATGCCTCCCACTGCGGTCGTCGTTGTCGATGCGTGCTCGCTCGCGTCGTCATGACGCGGGCCCACCGGATTCGGGAGGGTCGGCGCGACAACAGGGTTTCCATCCGGATGCACCGCCGTCGGGAAGATGTCGACGAACAGCGCGTCGAGGGCAGTGGGCGTGCCGGTGTCCCTGGTGCCGAACGCGGTCACGAATTCGCCCACGGTGACGCCGGTCGCTGATGTCGTGCCCGTGATGAACGTGGTGCTGGGCGAAATGATGACCTCTCCGGTTCCGTCCCTCGACCCTGCCAGCGTGATGCTCGTGGCGCTGACGGCCGTGACCTTGCCGCTGGCCCGGCCGAGCAGCACTGTCACCCGCACAGCCGTCGGCGTGGCATCGGTCGGATCGAGCGTGACGACCACATTTTCTCCGACGGTCACTCCGGTGGGCGCAACCGGTGTGCCGGTCTCGCGGAACATCGTGGTCGACGTGGTGTCGATCGTCTTTGTCGTCCCCTTGTGCGTGGTGATGGCGAAACTGTCCGTGCCGACCGTGGCCACGACGCCTTGCACGGTGTGATGGCCGTGGTGCGCAGCTCCTTGCGGAGCGGACGAGTCCGTTGCTTCATGCGCACCCGCGGCGCCTGCGGCGAGCAGGGCGCCACCACCAACGATGGAGAGCGACACTCCTGTGTTCAAGATCGTTCGTTTCCAGTGTTGCATGTGTACCTCCTGGTAAGCGTCGGACACGCGGGGATCGGCTGTGTATGGCATTGCCTGGGCACGTCGACCGAGCGTTTTTGCAGCTCTGTCACAAGTAACATCGACCCTGGCCTCCGACCGTTACCGGAAATATGCGAATTCTTTGACTGAACACACGCTGCAAAAATCTGTAACAGCGGAGGTTCTCGAGCGAAGTACGGATCGTGTCATGTCTGCGCCTCCCGACGCTGAGCTGTCCGACGTACGCCGCCTGGTCGGTGCGGCGTGCGACGGTGACGAGTCGGCATGGGAAGCCCTCTACCGGTCGATCTATCCGCGCCTGCACGCGTTCTTCGTCCGTCGCGTCGGCACGGAACACGCCGACGACGCGGTCAGCGAGACAATGACACGCGCGGTGGCTTCCATCGGACGGTTCCAATGGGGCGAGGCCGGATTCGACGGCTGGGTCTTCGGTATCGCGCGTCACGTCTCGGTCGATCACCATCGCCGCCTCGACCGGGTGCGGCGGTACCGCCATGTCGGGAGGCTCTTCCCCGGTGGGAAGTTCGACGGGAGTGAGCCGGTCGACCACGACCTGGTCGTCGGTGACGATCAGGCACTCATCCGTCAGCTCTTCGCGCGACTGACCCCGGCCGAGCAAGAGGTGCTCGAGTTGCGCGTCATCGCCGGCCTGTCCGCGGAACAAGTGGGAGAGGTGCTCGGGCGTAAACCCGGAGCGGTACGCACGGCGCAGTCGCGCGCGTTGACACATCTGCGTGAGCTCATGGAAGAGCACGATGGATAGCCGGCCCGGGTACGTGAGCGACGACGAGCTCTTGACGCGGCTGGCGACCTCCTTCGCTGTGGAGGAGACCGAGCCCGACGCATCCTCACTGCGACACCTGTCCCTCGCGGTGGCGGAGATGCGCCGACCGGTCACAACCGTGACGACGACGCAACCCTCCCGCCGGCGGGTGGGCCGCCTTTCCCTGCCGCGACGGCTGAGCCCCGTCGCGACGGCCGGCGCGCTGGTGGGGGCCCTCGCCATGGGGACGGGTATCTCTTATGCCGTCGGCGTCCCGATCCCCTCTGCTGTTCGTTCGGTGGCCCGGAGCGTGGGGCTTGCTCCGACGCCGACGACCCTCAGTCCGGCGGTGAGTGCGGCGCAGCAGGCGGAGTCGACGCTGCACGAGGCGCTGACGAATCCGAGCTCGTCCAACGCTGCCCTTTCCGCGACACGTCGAACCTCGCGCACGAGCTGGCAGAGGTGGGCCACGACCATTCGTCCGCGGCACAACGGGTCAGCGACGACGGGCACCATCTTCTGGTGCAGGCCTGCCAGAAGATGGGTGGGTCAGGAAGCGACGGCACATCCGACCAAGGCAGTGGCACCTCCACTTCGACCGGAGGCCCCTGCGCATCCGGGGGAGATCGCGGCGGCGCACGCGGGGGCGGCGGCTCCGGGGCCAGTTCGCTGGGCGGACCGCCCACGAGCACCAACACGACGACCTCATCGGGCGCGCACGACGGCGGGAAGGGCGATCAGAACAGCGGCCAGGGTCAGAGCGGCAACCAGACTGGTTCCACCGATGACGGCGGTCGGGGCGGCCCGACGCCGCCGAGCTCGACGGTGCCGACCGGTGGCGCACAAGGGGGCACCTCGGGCGGTGGCTCATCGGGGCAAAGCTCGGGGGACCACGACGGCTCGGGAGGGTCCACGACTGACCCACAGGGCACATCCGGTGGTCGGTCGTCCTCCGGTGGAGGCGACACGTCGACCGGGCAATCTTCAGGCGGATCAGGGTCTGACCGAACGTCCGGGAGCACCTCCTCGGGGGGGCCAGGGTAACCACGTCCCCGTCCCGGGGTCCGGGCCGACTGCGAGAGCCACGGACCCCAAGACTTCACGCGGGGACGAACAAGGGTTGGGCGACGTGAGCCGCCGCAAACTCAGCTCAAGGATCGGCCGAGTGCCGGCGGCTGCGGCCGGGGGTCGGGGCGCCTCGCCGCACCCCGACCCAACCCGACCAACTGCGCAAGACCACGCCCTACAGGGCGTCGGTCCCGCGTTCTCCGGTGCGCACGCGCACCACGGTCTCCACCGGGATGACCCAGACCTTGCCATCACCGATCTTCCCGGTGGCGGCTGAGGTGACGATGGCGTCGACCACCTCTTCGGTCTGCGCGTCATCCACCAGAACCTCGATGCGGATCTTCGGTACGAAATCCACTTCGTACTCCGCACCTCGGTAGACCTCGGTGTGACCTCGCTGTCGCCCGAAACCCTGCGCCTCGGTCAGGGTCATCCCCTGTACCCCGAGGTTCTTCAACGTTTCTTTGACGTCATCGAGCTTGAACGGTTTGAGGACGGCTACCACGAGCTTCACCCTCGTGCTCCCTTCGCTAGCTGGTGCGATTGACTTGGCATCTCATGCTTACGGTATCGGTGCATGGAACCGGTCATTCGTCGGTCCCGGTGCTGGACATCGCAGACACACGCTCTGCAAAGGTCTCTTGTGGGTAGACCTCTTCGTCGTGGATGGCCACGTCGCCGATCTCGAGCACTTCGTCCGGCTCCCTCAAACCACGGCAGATGAACTTGACGATCACCAGTATCAGCGCAGTGATTGCCGCCGACCAGCAGATGACCCAGACGGCCGCCAGGAACTGTTCCCAGAGCTGATGCCATCCACCGCCGTAGAAGAGACCGTCGATGGCGACGCCGTTCCCGTTCCCGAGTGCGCTGTAGTGCGCGCTGGAGATGACCTGCCCGGAGGCGCTCAGTTTTCCGACGCCGTACATGATCATGCCGGGATCGGCGAGCAATCCGACCAGGAGACCACCGAGCAACCCGGCGATACCGTGCGTGTAGATGACGCCGAGTGCATCGTCCACCTTGGAGAACGGGCGCACCTTGGACAGATAGTTCCAGGCGAACCAGACCACGACGCTGCAGATGAGCCCGACCAGAATCGCACCGTACCCGTTGACCCAACCGGCCGACGGCGTGATGCCGACCAGACCGCAGATCATGCCGTTGATCGCGCCCAGGAATGTGGGCTTCTTCTGCTTGGTGAACCACCAGTCCATCAGCATCCAGGTCAGGAGGCCGACCGCCGTGGCGATGTTGGTGTTGAGCACAGCCGAGGCCGCGTCGACACCGGCGTAGTACGGGTCACCACCGTTGAAGCCGTTCCAGCCGAGCCAGAGGATGCCGGCGCCGACCGCCACCATCAAGAGGTTGTTCGGCACGCCATGTCGGCGGTCACGCAACAGGCGGGGCCCGACGATGGCTGCAGCCACGAAGCCGGAGACACCGGCCGACATGTGGATGACGTAGCCACCCGAGTAGTCGACTGCGCCGTGCATGGACAGGAACCCACCACCCCAGAGGAGCTTGGCGTTGACGGTGTACACGAAGGTCGTCCACAGCGGCACGAAGATCAGCCACGCTTTGAACTTCATGCGGCCGAGGATGCTGCCGCAGAACAAGAGTGGCGTGATGGCCGCGAAGACGAACTGGAAGTACGCCAGCGTCGCCGTCGGGTAATGGAACGGAATCAGGGTATTCGCCCCCGAAACCGCCTGGTTCTGTTCGCCGAAGTGGCTGACTATGGGATGCCAGCCTCCCCACATATTGGCGAACCACCCGGTCCCTTGCGCATTGAAGAGATGATTGGCCGGTCCGAACCCGAGGTTGTAGCCCCACAACACCCATACGACCAACACGGCAGAAAAGCCGGAGAAGATCATGAGCATCGTGTTGACAACCCATTTGCGCTGAACCAGACCTCCGTAGAGGACGGCCAGACCAGGCAGGCTCATCAGGCCGACGAACGTGGCGGCCGTCAGCTGCCACGTATTGTCCCCTGGATTGAGCCATGTGGGATATGGAATTGTTGTTACGGCTGCTAGCACTCCTGGTGCCCCTTTCACGGTGTCAGCCGGTTATTCCTCCCACACCGCCAGGCGAGTAGCGGGAAGCCACCGGACATCGTTGTGCCGCAGTCAGTATGGATAGGGGGGATTACGTGACGGCTACGCGCGTGTTTCCAGCAGATGAACACGCTCCCCAGATAGCCTGTTCCGCGTGCCGCCCGGTCCTGGCCTCGATCTGTCGAAGATCTGGCTGTTCTCGACGTCCTCGGCCAAGGACCTCCGGACGATCCGCAAGGCTCTCGAGGAGGTGACGGTGCCTGCCGGGCGTCTCCTCACCGAACAGGGCACGATCGGGCGCGAATTCTTCCTCATCGTGTCGGGACAGGCCTCGGTGCGGCGTAACAACCGGAAGGTGGCGACACTCGGACCGGGCCAGTACTTCGGCGAGCTCGCCCTGCTCGATCGCCGGCCCCGCTCGGCCAGCGTGGTCTCCGACACCGAGATGGACCTCCTGGTGCTGGACCAGCGCCAATTTCAACGGAGTGCTCGACCAGGTGCCTGCCTTGTCCCGCAAACTGCTGGCCGCCATGGCCACCCGCTTGCGTGACGCAGACGAGAAGGCGTACGCCTGACCGCCCCGCTCACCTACGGAGGGTCCGCGCCCAGGTCCGGGTTGCGCTGCGAAACTTCCCCCGTCCGCAGTTTCCTCGCCTGGACCAAGGAGTGATGACAGATGTTCAACCCCAAAAAGCTCGCCGCCGAGTTCTTCGGCACCTTCATCCTCGTGTTCATCGCCGTCGGGGTGGCCACTGAGAGCTTCGGGTTCAAATTGTTCGGAACGAGCTATGCCGCCGGCGTGGTGGCTACCGCCTTCGCCTTCGGCCTGGTCCTCCTGGCCCTGGCCTACGCCATCGGGCCGATCTCGGGGTGCCACGTGAATCCGGCCGTCACCATGGGCTTCGTGGCCTCGGGCCGGATGAAGATCGGGGAGGCGCTCGGCTACTGGGTGGCCCAGTTCGCCGGAGCCATCGCCGGGGCCGCCGTGCTTTGGCAGATCTTCGAGGGAGTTCCCACGTACCACCGCCAGCTGCAGGGCCTGGGCACCAACGGCTACGCCCAGGCCTCGGACCTCCACCTGAACCAGGCCGGCGCCTTCGGTGTCGAGGTGATGTTGACCTTCGTCTTCGTGACGGTGATCCTCTTCGCCACTCACAAGGCGGCAATTCAGGGCGCCGCCGGCCTGGCCATCGGTATGTCGCTGGTCGTGGTACACCTCATCGGCATTCCGCTGACAGGCACCTCGGTCAACCCGGCCCGAAGCCTGGGACCCGGCCCTCATCGTCGGGAGGCACCGCACTGAGCCAGGTCTGGCTCTTCATCGTGGCCCCCCTGGTCGGCGGCATCGCCGCCGCTGTCATCCACCTGTTGATCGCCGGCCGGGCCGACGTCGTCACGCCGGAAGCCTTGGCGCCGGAGCCCGCTACCGTCTCATAGATGGAACTCGACGAGGCGCTCCCCTTCGTGCAGGCCCGCAAGAACGGGGTGCTGGCCACCATCCGGGCCAACGGCCGACCCCAGCTGTCCAACATCCTCTATGTCACCGGGGACTTCGGCGCATTCCGGATTTCGGTTACGGATGGGCGGGCCAAGACGAACAACATCCGGCGAGACCCCCGGGTCTCCCTCTACGTGCCGGGGGACAATTTCTGGCAGTACGTGGTCATCGAGGGAACGGCCGAGCTGTCACCGGTCGCCGCCGATCCACACGACGAGACCGTCGAGCAACTCGTCGCGTACTATCGGGCCGGGACCGGCGAACACCCGGACTGGGACGACTACCGCAGGGTCATGGTGGCCGAACGGCGCTTGATCATCACCCTGCGCCCTGAGCATGCCTACGGGATCGCCCCGGCCTGACGCCGTCCCTTAGGCGGGGACATCCTCCAGCCCCGAGCGGATCATCGCGTGGAGTTCAGGGGTGTCCTGATGACCATGCTTCGCCACCGCGTGCGCCACTGCCGCTTCCATGACTTCATCCTCTTTACCGGCGATGGTCAGCGTGCAGTCGATATCGCTCGGCACCTTCCCACAGTCGATCATCTTCTTCCCCATGGCAATCTCCCATCTGTCTCAGAGGCCAGGTGATGCACTACTATGTTTACCTACTAGTAGGTCAATTACAAGAGGAAAGCAGCGATGAGCAGTACGGCAGAGAAGACAAGCCGACGGGGTGGGGCCGACATGGCGAGCCAGATCCTCGACGTGGCTGAAGCCCTGGTGGAGGTCCGCGGCTTCAACGCATTCAGCTATGCCGACGTGGCGAACGAGCTCGGGTGCACCAAGGCCGCGCTCCACTACCACTTCGCCAGCAAGTCCGACCTCGGCGAGGCTCTCCTCACGCGCTACACCGAGCGATTCTTGGGTGCGCTCTCCCTCATCGAGGCAACGTCCGAAGACGGTCCGACCCGCCTCAGTGCCTACGCCGACCTGTATCTCGACGTCCTCCGCCAACGACGAATGTGCCTCTGCGGAATTCTCGCCGCCGAGTACGCCACCCTCCCCGAGCCCATGCAGCGAGTTGTGCGGCACTTCTTCGATGCGAACGAAGCGTGGCTCACGACAGTTCTGCTGAAGGGTCGCCAGGAAGGCTCGCTGACCTTCGAAGCCTCGACGTTAGAGACGGCGCGCGTCATCGTCAGCAGCCTCGAAGGAGCGATGCTGGTCGCCCGGCCGTTCGACGACCTCGAACGATTCCGCTCAGCTGCCGATCATCTGATCGACAGCCTCAAAGCCCCGGCAGGACAAAACAGCTAGCGGAGCGACTCCTCCACGAGCTGGGAGAGGTCGAGCACCCGGACGTCGTCTTCCTTCGCGTTGGCCCGCACCGCATCGTCGAGCATGATCATGCAATACGGGCAGGCCGTCGACACCACGTCGGCGCCGGTGCCCAGCGCCTCGTCCATCCGCTCCATGTTGATGCGCTTGCCGATGTTCTCCTCGAGCCACATGCGGGCGCCGCCGGCGCCGCAGCAGAAGCCCCGCTCCTTGCACCGGCGCATCTCGATCTGCTCCACCCCGGGGATGGCGCTCAAGACCGTGCGCGGCTCCTCGATGATCCGGTTGTGCCGGCCCAGGTAGCAGGGATCGTGGTAGGTCACCTTGCCCTTGTAGCCCGTGCCCGGGGTCAACTTGCCCGTGCGCACCAGGTGCTCGAGCAGCTCGGCGTGGTGGATCACCTCGTAGTTGGTCTCCCCCAGTGAGGGGTACTCGTTCTTGATCGTGTTGAAGCAGTGCGGGCAGCTGGCGATGATCTTCTTGGCGCCGGCCTCGTTCAGCGTGGCGATGTTCATCCGACCCTGCTCCTGATAGAGGTACTCGTTGCCCAGACGGCGCACCGGGTCCCCCGTGCACGACTCCTTGGGACCCAGGATCCCGAACGTGACACCGGCCCGGTGCAGCATGCGGGCGGTGGCCTGGACACCCTTGCGGGCCCGCTCGTCGAGCGCTCCGGCGCACCCCACCCAGTAGAGGTACTCGATGTCGTCGGGAATGGTCCCGGTGATGACGGGGATCTCGAAGTCGAGGCTCTGCGTCCACTCGGTGCGCTTGGCCTGGCCCAGGCCCCAGGGGTCGCCCTGGTTCTCGACGTTGCGGAGCATCAAGCCGGCCTCGGAGGGGAACTCGGACTCCATGAGCACCTGGTAACGCCGCATGTCGAGGATGGCGTCGATGTGCTCGATGTCGACCGGGCACTCCTCGACACACGCCCCGCAGGTGGTGCAGGCCCAGAGCACATCGGGATCGATGACGTTGGGGACCAGCGCGGTCAGCTCACCCTCGCCGCCCATCAACGGAGTCGCGGAAGCGAACATGTTGTCCCGCAAGGCCATGACGAGCAGCTTGGGCGACAGCGGCTTCTCGGTGTTCCAAGCCGGGCAGGCCGACTGGCAGCGTCCACACTCGGTACAGGTGGCGAAGTCCAGCATCTGCTTCCACGAGAAGTGGCCGACCTCGCCCACCCCGAAGACGGTGTCCTCGTCGATGTTCTCCATGTCCATGTCGGGCGTCTTGTTGAGGGCACCCAGCGCCCGGGGCCGGCGGGAGAAGGCCACGTTGATGGGGGCCATGAAGATGTGGAGGTGCTTCGAGTAGGAGACGAAGACCATGAAGCCCGAGATGACGGCCACGTTGAGGATCAGGAAGATGGTGGCCAGGTCGCTGTTGACCCCGGGGCCCAGGGGGTGGAGGAGCTTGGCGAGGCCGTGCGAGGCGAAGGCACCCCAGCCGTAGGGGAACTGGTTGGGGTCGACCGTGTTCACCTGGGCCGCCCGGTACAGGAGCAGGGTGATGATGACGGCGGCGATCATGCCCAGGACGGCCCAGGCGGCGCCGGTGTGGGAGCCGTAGAACCGGGACTGGCGCTCCTTGCGGGCCGGGGCGTTCTTGATCCGGATGATGGCGAACACGACCAGGGCCACCAGGACCATGACGGCGAAGAAGTCCTCCACGAAGCCGACCCAGTCCCACTGGCCGATGCCGGGGAAGTGGAAGTCCTTCTGGAACAGGGCCCCGTAGGCCTCCACGATGGTCAGCAGCAGGATGGTGAAACCCCACATGGTGAAGAAGTGGGCCAGGCCCGGAATGGTCCATTTCAGCAGCTTGCGCTGCCCGGCCACCTCTGTGACCTCGGCTTCCGCCTTCGGGACGATGCTCCCCCGGGTCCGCTCAGGGGCCGGCTTCCCCGACCGGATCAGCTTCGACAGCCAGTGAAACCGCCGGGCGGCGATCCCAAAGCCCACCAAGGTGACCGCCAACCCCAAAATGATCCTGACCGGCACGGACTCTCCTCGCCTACCTCAAACGTCGACACGAACAAGTGACGGCACTGCGAGCGCCACCTGGGAACTAGATGCCCCGCAGACGATAGTGTGCGGGACGTTCGCGGGCGTAGTTCAGAGGCAGAACATCAGCTTCCCAAGCTGAGAACGCGAGTTCGATTCTCGTCGCCCGCTCTCTCGAAACGAGCACCTGCCAACCTGGTCCACGGCATCCTGAACGGAACCTTGCGCTACGGCTCACTGTGGCGACGTCACGACCACATGTATAAGAGTTGAATCTATGTGGAGCGACGGCGAGCACGAGCGGTGACCGAACCTCTGCTCACGCCCTCGAAAATCACTGCCTGGCTCGACTGCGACCACTACCTCTCGTTGCGGAAGCGCGTCGATGCCGGACTTCTCGAGGTGGAGTTCACCCACCTGGGCGAGTTCGCTCGACTCTTGTTCGAGAAGGGAAACGAGCATGAGCACGAATGTCTGGAGAAATTCCGGGCCGAGGGACGCACCGTCCATGAAGTGCCGGCTCGACAACCGGGAGAGCCCTTCACCGCCTGGGTAAAGCGGGTGGGTGCCCCGTGGGAGAACGGGTTCGACGTCATCTACCAGATGCCATTCCTCCATCACGGAATGCGCGGCATCGCCGACTTCCTGGTCAAGGTGGACGAACCGATTCCTGGAGCCTGTCGCTACGAGCCACTCGACGCCAAACTTGCCCGCGTCGAGGCGAAACCGGGGCATGTGCTCCAGCTTTCGTTCTATGCCGATGCGCTGCACGCGGCCACGGGGGCGGCTCCGGAGCATCTCCACCTTTGGCTCGGGTCCGGCCAGGTGGAGTCGTTGCTCACGAAGGACTTCCGGCCTTACTGGAGACGCCTGCGGCAGCAGCTTCAGAGAATGATGGAGGAAGAAGGCCCCGACCTTGCCACCGAGCCGGAGCCGTGTCCGCACTGCGCGTTCTGCGAGTTCGCCGGCGAGTGCGACCGCCATTGGCGGGACGAGGATTCGCTGGTCTTCGTGGCAGGCATCCGGCAGACGGACCGATGGGCGCTCGAGAATTCGGACATCGAGACCCTCGCGGAGCTTGCCAATGTTTCCGAGCCGGTGGCCGAGGTGCATCCCGAACGCCTCGAGCGGTTGGTCGCCCAGGCCGTGCTCCAGGTGGAGGCGCGAAGCATGCCCGAAACTATGACGCCATTCCGCATGATCCCGTCCGACCAGGACCCGACGTGGGGACGTGGGCTCGAATTGCTTCCCAGCGCCGACGACGGGGATGTCTTCTTGGACTTCGAGGGCGATCCGTTCTGGAAGCCGGACAGTGGCCTGTTCTTCCTCTTCGGCTTCATCGCCCGAGATCCGAGTGGCACCTGGGCGTACAACGCGCGCTGGTCACACGATTTCGCCGAGGAGGAAATCGTTACCGGGGAGTTGATCGAATATTTGCGGAGCCGCAGAATCGCCCACCCGGAGATGCACGTGTACCACTACAACCACACGGAACGCTCGGCTCTCGAGCGCTTGTCATCGGAGCACGGAGTCGGGGAGCTCGCACTTGCCGAGCTTGTCGGCACGGGGTTGTTCATCGATCTGTATCCGGTGGTCCGGAACGCCGTTCAGGTCGGAGCTGAATCGTACGGATTGAAGGCCATGGAACGCCTCGCCGGATACGAGCGTGGCCACGAGATAGATCAGGGCTCCGGGGCCGTCGTCGAGTACGAGCGGTATATGGCCACGCCCGACCCGTCCATTCTGGAGCGGATCGCGGCGTACAACGAAGACGACGTACGCGCCACCCTCGCGCTGCGTGACTGGCTCGTCGGTATCCGGCCGCCGCATTTGGCGTGGCGGGCGTCACGTCTCGAGCCCGAGGAAGGGTGGCCGGAGCTCGATGCCCAGATCGAGGCACTCCACGCATTCGCCCCCGGCTCACCCGAACACCTCCTGGGGGATTTGCTCGGCTACTGGGTGCGTGAACGGAGGGCGAACAACGCTCCGAAGCTCGCAGCGACCCTGTTGGACACGCCGACGTTGCTCAACAACCCGGAGGTGATCGGTGGACTCCAGTTCCTCGGGATGGAAGCGAGAGTGGACAAGAAAGGAAAGGAGCTCACGCCAGGAGCGCGCTTCAGCTGGCCGGCCCAGGACGTTGCCGAGGATTTCGGCAAAGGCGCACGCGTCCTCTACGGGACTCCCGACGGACCAACCGGATACGCCACCGTGGCCGAGATTGACGAAACGAACTGGGAGCTTCTCCTCACCTGGAACGATCGAGCGCAGGAGTTGGGGGTGACACCGTCCGCCGTCACTCTGGACGACTGGATACGACCCGACCCCAAGCCGGCGGCCCTCACCGCTCTGGCTGCGAGCGTGTTACTGGACCCGACCGGTCCGACGCCTCCGAATCCCCCCTCGATAGCCCTGCTGCGCCGCGACCTCCCGGCTTTCACCCCCGACGGTGGTCCCCCCGGGGCGGAGTTCTCGTACGACATGTCCGCAATGACAGAGTGGGCCAAGGCCCTCGACGGGAGCTACCTCACCATTCAGGGCCCACCGGGCACCGGCAAGACCTTCTGGGGAGCACGCATCGTCCACAGTCTCGTGAGCGCCGGTCGCCGTGTCGGGATCACGGCGATGAGCCACCTTGCAATTGACAACCTGCTCGAAGAGATTCTTGCGGTGTTCGAGGAAAAAGGCCACAGCCCAGAGCTCCGAGCGGTTCGCAAACCTTCGAAGGTTGCGGACTCGCCTTTGCCGGGCGTCAAGTATGCAACGACCAACCCCCAATGTGCGCGAAGCGAGTTCAACGTCGTCGCCGGCACCACGTGGCTCTTCGCCGGCAAGGAAATGGCGAATGCCCCAGTTGATGTATTGATCATCGACGAGGCGGGTCAGTTGGCCCTGGCTGATGCGCTCTCGGCCTCCGTGTCGGCCAAGAATGTCGTGCTCCTCGGGGATCCATTGCAACTGCCCCAGGTCTCACAGGCCATCCACCCAGGAGGCGGCGGGTTGAGCGTGCTCGAGCATGTACTCGGTGAACACGTGACGCTCCCGACCGAGCGGGGGGTGTTCCTGACCGAGACCAGGCGCATGCACCCGGACGTCTGTCGGTTCATCTCAGAACAGATCTATGAAGGACGCCTCCGGAGCCATCCAAGTTGTGTGCTCCAATCGACCGAATTTGGGACAGGCCTCCGCTGGCTCCGCGCCGACCACACCGATTGCTCGACGGAGTCACTGCAAGAGGCGCAGATGGTGGCGGAGGAGATCGGGCGGATGCTCGGGGGTTCGTGGGTGGACCAGCACGGGATCGCGGCCCCTCTCACTGCTCGGGACTTCATGGTCGTCGCTCCCTACAACAACCAAGTCGCGCTACTTCGTGCGACCCTGGACGCGCATGCATCGACGAGGGGCGTGCCCGTTGGGACGGTTGACCGGTTCCAGGGTCGGGAGGCCGCCGTCGTGTTCTTCACCATGACCACATCCTCGAGCGACTACATGCCCCGCAGCGCCGAGTTCCTCTTCTCACGAAATCGCCTGAACGTTGCGGTGAGCCGTGCACGGTGCCTCGCCTACCTGGTCTGTACCGAGGCTCTGCTCAACAGTCGAGCGCGATCAATCGAGGAAATGCGGCTCATCTCGACGCTCTGTTCGTTTGTGGAGTATTGCCAACCATGAGTCATGGTTCAGCCGCAGGCAGGGAGTGAGCGTCTTTCCCCAGACAAACGGGCTGGCAGTATCTCGACAGATGACGGGCTAGTTCCGCCTCCGTCGTGCCACCGACTGCGGACGACGACTTGGTCCACCGCTTCCCTCCGGTCTACTCCGCATCCCACAACCGTTGACGTAGGCCCGAGGATCGGGAGATTGGCCTGGAAACTGCCGTCCGGATGGCCGCCTCGGTGCCGGCGAGGATCACCCGGTTCTGGCCACGCGAGACGGCGGTGTAGAGCAGTTCCCTCGTGAGGACCCGCGAGTTCGGGCCGGGCAGGAGGACGGCGACCGTGTCGAATTGGGAGCCTTGCGCCTTGTGGATGGTCATGGCGTACACGGTGTCGACCTCGGCGAGGCGAGACGGGCTGACCTCGAGAATTTCGCCATCGCGCTCAAAGGCGGCGACGGGGCGAAGCTCAGGACCCGACACCACCACTCCCGTATCGCCGTTGTAGAGCCGCAGGCTGTAGTCGTTCGACGTGACGAGTAGCGGACGGCCGACGTACCACTTCCCTTCAGCCCCGAAGCCCTCGATCTCCGACTTCAGCCAACCCTCGATGTTCCCCATCCAGGTCGTCGCTCCCTCGGGTCCACGGCGATGGGCGCACAGCACCCGGAACGACGACAAGCCTGTGAGGGCCTCCTTCGCCTCACCGGCGCGTCCTGCTTCGACGACACGGCGGGCCGCAGCCACGGCGGCCGTTCGTACCTCGCCGAGAGCGTCATGCGTCGCAGCGATGTCGACAGGGAGCCAGCACACGTCGGGCCGATCCTCCTCGAGCAACCGGATGGTGGCATCGGCGTCGCCCTTTCGGATCGCCTCAGCCAACAAGGCGATGGCACCGCCGAATCGATGGACATGCCGGAGGACGACGATTCCGTCGCCGATCGGAGTGTCACCGGCGGGCTCGCTCGCCTGCACCTTCTGCCCGGTCACCTCGGCGAGTGTCCGCTGCGCCGATTCCCGCATGTGCAGGCCCTGGGTGGCCGGACCGACAAGATCGCCGAGGACCGCACCGGCCTCGACGGAAGCCAACTGCTCGGGATCGCCGACGAGGATCAGGCGGCCGTCGGGGCGCACGGCCTCGACGAGGCTGGCCATGAGCGAGAGCGACACCATGGAGGTCTCATCGACGATGACCACGTCGTGGGCGAGCCGATTGAGCCGGTGGTGGCGGAACCGGGTGTGGTTCGGGCTCCAGCCCAGCAACCGGTGCAACGTCTGGCCGCGGAGTTCGAAGAGCCGCTCCCGTTGCTCCGGCGAAATTGTTTGGCTGCGCTCCCCCTCTTCTTTGACCGCTTCGTCAAGCCGGGCCGCCGCCTTCCCGGTCGGCGCGGCCAAGGCGATCAGGGGCGGACGCCGACCGGCGGCGGACGCCTGCTCATCGAGAAGCACCAGGACGCGGGCGACCGTGGTCGTCTTGCCGGTGCCGGGACCACCGGCGATGACCGATACGCCCCGAAGGACGGCTGACGCCGCTGCGAGGCGCTGAAGATCCGGGTCCTCGTCCCCGCCGAACAAGGCGTCGAGGCCACTCCGCAAGACGGCGAGGTCCACGCCGTCGACCGGCGTCTGCGCCCGGGCAAGGAGATCAGCCGCCACCTGGCACTCGGCCGACCAGTAGCGGTCCAGGTACAGCCGCGAGCCCTCGAGCCGCAACGGACGGTCCGTCGCCCACCAGCTGACTGGCGCGCAGCCGGTCGGGCCACTCCTCCGCGTCGGGCCAAGGGAGGGCGTCGAGGTCCACCTGCTCTTCGGTCTCGGTGCTGACGGTGGCGCGGACCGTGGTGAGGTCCACACAGACGTGCCCCAGCCGCGGGCAGCGCACAGCCAGGGCGGCGGCGAGCAGCACCGTGTCGTCATCGGTACCGGTGAGGACGCCGAGTCGCAGTGCGACGTGCACGTCCGCGGTGCGGAGCACGCCTGCTTCATTGAAGGTCCGCAGAACGCCACCCGCTCGATGGGCCAGCGCGACGTCGTAGGGATCGAACACCGGGAGGACGGTCAACGGTCCCGGCCCCGCTCGAACAGGTCGCTGAGCGATTCGACCAGCCCCGGCGGCGGGCGCCACCCCATACCCCGCACGGCTGGTTTCCGACCTTCGGAAACGCGGGGCTGCTCATGCCCCGCACGAACAGGTAGAGGACGCCGGCGAACTGGTGCGTCGCGTCATAGGCCGGGAGTCGCCACCGGAGGTAGCGGTGGAGGGCGACCGAGTACAGCAGGGCCTGGAGCGGGTAGTGGGCCTGGTACATCTCGGCGGTCAACGCGGAGGGGCGGTAGTTCCAGGCATCTGAGCACCGTTCCCGAGGAACCGCCGAGCCAGTTGGTCTTGTAGTCGACGACGGCGAAGCGATCACCCGGGAGCCGCACCACGAGATCGAGGCTGCCCGTGAGATAGCCCCGCAGGGCCTTGTCGAGCGAGGGGTCATCCAGGCGGTCGGCATAGTCGGCGAGGATGTCGTCTGCACCGAGATGGGCCCGGAGCACTTCGGCGACGTCAGGCACGGACAGGTCGCCGGACGGTGTGTCGCCACCGACCAGCGGCAGTTCGAAGCCGATCTCGTCGAGCCGGTCACCGGGGCCGAAGTCCCTGAGCGCCATGTCGTCGACCAGCGGGCCGAGCGGGGACTCGATCATCGTCTGCCAACCCGGCGACCCAGGCGTCAGGGTCACCCAGGTCGATCCGCCGCCAGCGCCAGTTCGGCCTCGATCCGCGTCGGAGCTCTTCCTCCAGCGCCGTCGCGGCGAAGTCGGCGGTCTCGAGCACCCGGTGGATGAACGTGCCGATGTGGACGCCGCCGGGCAGGTTGGCCAGCGGCAGTGGGACGTCGCGCAACACCTCCTCCCCTTCCCCGGTTCCGGCTTCGCCCACGATCCCGGCGCCGAGCACAGCCTCGTCATCGAGCACGTCCTCCTCGGGCTCGCTGGCGACCCAGGCGATGTGGGTGCCGGCGGTGATACCGCTGTACGAGGTGCGCCGCCACTGTTCATCGAGGGTCCGCTCGAACGGCTCCATCGACAGCACCGGGGTGTCAGCGGCCGGGCCGTTCCACACGGTCCCGGCTCCGGGCGCGACGCGCTCGAGACTGACCTGGCCCTTCGAGGCCACGGCTACTTCCTCGAATCGTGCGATCGCCTCGGCGTCAGACGGTGGGGGCGAGCCCTGCGGCGGCCACCACCCCCTCGTCGTCCCGGTCGAACAACAGGCGCGACAGCGGGGAATCCTTTCCCTGCCACGTCCCGGCCCACCACACCACGGCCTGATGGCGGGCCCGCGTGAGGGCGACGTAGAGCAGCCTGACGTCCTCACCCCGCTGTTCGTGCTGATCCAGGTCGCAGTGGACGTCGAACGCCGGGCTCCCCTCCCCGCCCACATCGATTGTCCGTAGGTCGTGGTTGTCAGGATCGTGGAAGACCGGAATCCGCGGCTTGGGGCTGTACACGTCCCACACAAAGGGGCAGAAGACGATCGGGAACTCGAGCCCCTTGCTCCGATGGATGGTGAGCACCTGGACCGCCTCGGCGTCAGAATCGAGGCGGCGACTGCGGTCCTCGTCGTCCCCGTCATCGTCCGCCTCGTCGATCCGACGGCGGAGCCAGGCCGTCAGTGCCGTTGCCCCGAGGCCTTCCGCCTTCGCCTCGGCATGGAGGAGTTGGCCCACGTGGCGCAGGTCGGTCAGGAAGCGCTCCCCCGAGGCTCGGCTGAGCATGCGCTGCCGGGAGTTGCCGGGTGGCGCTCACATGCTCAAAGAGAGCGGCGACCCCTCGGCGCCGGAGGATGCCCGACCATCGGTGCAGCAACCAGTGCAGGTCCTCCCACTCGGCGGCACCGGTTGTCGCGATCTCTTCGGGACGCCAGCCGATGAAAGCGGTCAGCGCCGCCGATGCCGCCCTGTCCCGCGCCGTGGGTCGCTCGAGCGCATCGAGCAGGCGCAGCCACTCGGCGGCAGGCTCCGTGCCGAACACGCTGCCCGAGCCGTTGGTCACCGCCGGGACCCCCACGTTCCGCAAGGCTTCGGAGACCCGCTGCGCCTGGACGTTGGTGCGTACGAGCACGGCCACGTCGCCCGGGCCGACCTTCTGCGCGGATCCGTCGGACTGGCGCACCTCTGCGCCCGAGTCGAGGAGCGTCACCACCTCCGCCGCGAGATCCCGTTCCACCAACGTCCGCGTGGGATTGAGCAGGGCATAGCCCTTCGCGGTCAACCCGACGTCGTTGCGGTCGACGACCCGGATGCGTAACGGGGCGCCCGGCGCACCGATCAGACGGGACTCTGCGTTCGGAGGCGGCTGCGACGACCTTGCGGTAGCCGATCCCGGCATGGCCGAGCTGGCTGCCCGAGAACAGCGCGTCATAGGCGTCGATGAGTCCCTGGTCGCTGCGCCAGTTGGTCCCCAGTGTGGCCTTGGTCGACGCTTCGTCCGCGGCGCCGAGGTAGGAGAAGACGTCGGCGCCCCGGAAGGCGTAGATGGCCTGTTTCGGATCGCCGATGAGCACCAGGGTCGAGCCGTCGGATCCGAAGGCCCGGCGCATGATGTCCCACTGCACGAGGTCCGTGTCCTGGAACTCGTCGACCAGGGCGACGTCGTACCGCGCTGCGCAGCCATCGGCAACGGCCGGACCCCGCTCGGCGGTCGGCCAGGGTGTGATCGAGCCGGGTGAGCAGGTCGTCGAAGGTGATCAGCCCGGCCTCGCGCTTGCGTCGTCTCGATCTCGTCGCGGACGGCCCGGGCCAGGCGCCCCCGCATCGCCGCGGTGCTGGCCTCGTGGCTGAGCGGAGGGAGGATCTCGGCCGACGGGTTGGCGAGCACGGCCCGGCCGATCTCGAGCGGCCACTGCCCGGTTGAACGGGGGCGGCTCGTCGGTGGGACCAGAACCGCCGGACGTAGAGGTCGTCGACGACCTCGTCGAGCAGATCCCGGACGTCGTCGACGAAAGTGACGTCGCGCTCGACGTCCCCGGCCACGCCGAGCCCCACCAGTACGTGGAGGCAGAAGCCGTGCGTCGTCTCGATCGTGGCGGCATCGAAGTCGGCGACCGCCTTGGCCAGCCGGTCGTGGCGGCGCTCGATCTCATCGCGGGGGCCGTCGGCCAGCACACGCAGGACGTCATCGGCGGGGTCGACCGGAACTCCGGCCGAGAGCGTCCGACAAGCACGTCGGCGGCACTGACGAGACGCTCCCGCACCCGCTCCCGCAGCTCTCCGGTGGCCATGCGGGTGAAGGTGATGACCAGCAGCCGATCGAGCGGCGTGCCCTCTGCGACGTAGCGGGCGACGAGAGCGGCGATGGCGAACGTCTTTCCGGTGCCGGCACTGGCTTCGAGAAGCGTCACTCCGCTCGGGAGGGGGCCGGCCAAGTCGAACGGGACGAAGTCGGCCGGACCCTGCGCCTTTGTCGCGTCGCCCGCTGCCAGGTTCGCGCGTCGCCGTCATTGATCGGTGACCGCCTCGTACGAGAGCAACCCCGTCCACAGCCGACGGGCGTAGCGCCCGAACCGGGTCTCTTCACCCGCGTCCCATCCCTCGCCCTGCTCGTCGGCCGGGGCAACCTCCTCGAGCAGCCGCTCGAAGGGGACGATCCCACCAAGGACCGCCTGGTGCTCAGGGTCGGCGTCCTCCCTTGGGAAATTCCACTCCGACGTCCACTGCTTGGCGGCGATCCGCCCACGCTTGGCCACCGAGCCTTTGGCCCAGGCGGCCGAGGTCTTGCAGTAGATCGGTACGGGCTCGCGCATGCCCCGGCGGTACAGGTCGACGAGTTCGTCGAGGTACCGGGCCGCCGACGCTGCCGCGTCAGCCTGCATCGATGCCGAGGGCCTCGAACGCGCCACACTGACGTCGGGTCTGGGCGGGCCGCTGTCCCGAGCGCGACCCACGGTCACGGCCTCGAAGGGACGTTCCGGCTGAGCGAGCGGTCAGGGCCAGCAGGCGCAGCCATGCATGCAGGCGGTGGTCGGGGACCGAGCTTCGAGAAGGTCACGGCGCGGATGACGTCGCCTCGGACATCGCGGGACGGTGCCCACGACGCGACGTCCCGTCACCGAGGGTGACGTTGACGTCCAGCGACGTCGGCTCCTGCATTCGTCGTGGGCGACGGCGACGATGGCCTCGACGTCGGGGACCACCCGGGCGAGGATCTGATCGGCCAGGGCGCCCGGGGGCATGAGGCCACGCGCCCGTTCGGCGGCCACGCAGGCCTCGATGGGGTCACCCGCCATGCGGGCCGTCAGCAGACGGTCGCCCGAGGTTCCCATCGCTCCAGTCCATCGAGGTCGACCGGCAGGGCATCGTCGATATCGGCAATATCCAGGCCCAGCCTGATGCCGAGGCGCTGGCGGAGGAAGGCACGGACGGGATGGCGCAGGAAGCGGTCGAGGTCGTCGAGTTCGACCATCGCGGTGTCGGCGTCGGGGAGCGGGCCCGGCAGAAACGGACGCCGTGGCTCGCGCCGGGTCACTGACGCTTTGGCCCCTTCGAGGTTGACGGGGTCGAAGCTCCACGCTTTCCTGGCACGAGTCCGCCAACCGTGAAGTTGCGGACGTCGAAGGGCTGGAGCGGGTGGTTGCACGACGATGTGCGCTCGGGCGGCCGAGCCGTCGCTGGTCCGCACCGTCCGGTCGACGACGTCGAGGAGCTCGCCGACGGGGACCGCAGGGGGCCGTTCGAGGTTGGTCCGCTCGTCCCGCCCCGAGTAGGTGATCAACAGGGTGTCGGTGGCGGCCAGGAGGGCATCGAGGAGGAGCTGGCGGTCCTCGCTGCGCGGATCGCGATCGCCGACATAGGGATCGGCCAGGATGAGGTCGTCGCCGTCGCGTTCGCTCACCCGGGGGAAGGCCCCGTCGTCGAGGCCGAGCAGGCACACCACCCGGTGGGGCACCGAACGCATCGGGACGAGTGTGCAGATGGTGAGGTGCCCCGTCCGGAAGTTGGCTCTGGTCGGGCGTCCCTTGAGGCGATCGGCGAGGAGCAGGGACACGACGTCGCCTGGGTTCGAGCACGACCGAGGCGACGGCGTCGTCGCTGGTGGCTTCGTCTATCAGGTCGTCGAGGAGGCGCTGGAGTTGCTCCCGCTGCCAGGCATCGCTGTCCCGGACGTCGCGGTGAGCGAGTCGGCGGCCTGGGCGATCGAGCGCGGCCCAGGCGTCGACGGACTTGGGCTCGCCCAGGGCGCTGAGCGCCTCGTCGAGGCGGTCGACGAATTCGGCGAAGCCGGCCCACCAGTTCGATGTCCCCGCTGTCGACGTCGTCGAGAGGGAGCACGCCTCCGACCAGGCGTTGGCGCTCGTCGGCCATGGTCACCCCGACCAGGGTGCGGTCCAGATCCCGTTCGCCAGGTGTTGGCCTCCAGGCTTTCGAGTCTGTACGGGGCGCCGGCGCTCGGCGTCAAAACCCCACCGGACGCCCGACTCCACCACCCACTCCTCCGAGCCGTGCCAGATCGTCGTCGTCGAAGCCGAACCGATGGCGGACAGGGTCGCGGCCTGCCAGATCGAGGACCTGGGAGGCGGTCACCCGCTCCGTGCCAGTTCGAGCAGCCGGCGACGACACCGAGCACGGGGTTGGTCTGACGCAGTGAACGATCGGCGAGCCGCACCCGCAGGTCGGGAAGACTCCGGAACGTCGTCCCTCGTCGTCGAGGGCTCTGCGACGCCGAAGGTGGCGTCGATGAGCGGGGCGTAGATTTCGATGTCGGGCACATCACGATGATGTCGCGGGGCTCGAGATCGGGGTCGTCTCGTCGAGCAGGTGCAGTACGGCGTCACGCAGGACTTCGACCTGGCGGGCCCGACCGTGGCAGGCGTGGACCTGGATGCTGCGGTCGTCTGGATGCGAGGAAGGCCCGAGCGTCCTGTTGCGATCGCGGGAGCGGGCTTGCTGGCGGGCGGTCGATTGGCGTGGACGTCGTCCTGGATCCGTCCCAGCACGGTGGTCCGACCGCTCGACCGACGGGCGGTGCTGGTCTGACCGCCTCGCACCGGTGGCGGCGAGCACCAACTGCATCTCCCGGGCGTCGCGGCCCCACGGAGCCGAGCAGCGGGTTCGCGGTCACGTTCGTGCGTGGGATCGTCCACCCGCCGCAGGCCTCTCGGGGCCGGTAGTCGGCCAGTTTCTCCCACAGGACCGGGCGAGGGATGCAGCAGGAAAAGGTGCACGTCCCGGTCGATGGGCCAGTGCCCTCAACACGTCAAGGTAGCTGGCGGGCAGGCGGGTCAGGCCGAACAGGGACACCCGGTCGGGAAGGTCGGCGAGTGCGGCGTCGTCGCGCAGTCGGCTGCAGGCATCGACCAGGCGTTCGGCCGGGCTGCTGAGTGTTCCGATCCGCTCTCGCAAGCCGGCGCCACAGATCCGCCTGCCAGCGCTCTTCGGCCGTGGTCGCCCCGATCGCCATCGGCGGCCCACGACCGCAGCATCTCCGGACGATGGACGCCGTAACGGTCGTAGAGGTCGGCGATATGGCGGACGGTGGCGAAGCGGCGCAGCTCCCCGTCGGGGCCAGCGTTGCGCAGGTGGTCGCCGAGGGCGGCGAGCCACGGCTCGTCGAGGTGGGCGTCAACCACTTCGAGCAGGGGCCACACCGCTCGTCCGGGCGCCACGGGTCGGTTTCGGGATCGATGCCGGACGCCGTCGACAATGCGTTCCCGACCAGGGTCCCCGGGAACGGGAAGTCGACGTTCGCGCAGACGCCATCTGCCCTTTCCGGGCTGGTCCCCAGCCGTGCCGACAGCCGTTGGGTCAGCCACCGCTCGATGCCCCGGGACGGGACGGCGACGACCTCGGCCTGCATCACGTCGGCGAGCGGTTCTCGCAGCAGCTCACCCAACCCGTCGACGAGGGCGTCGGCCCGCTCCGACCGGTGGATGTGCAAGCACACTCCGAACTTACGGCCTGTGGAACGAATTGGGGAGTCCCGGCACAGGCTTTTTCCAAATTTACGCGAGGCCACCCCATTTTCATGAGAGCCCGAGCTCGATTCTGTTCCCAACAGTCTTCCGCCACAAGATCTCCGGCCATATCCGAGTCATCCAGCCAAGCTGAAAGAACTCATGCGATGGCTGTTGGTCACAGAGGCGATCAGGGTCAGCTGCATCAGAGGGCCCTTCCCCCAGAATCCCTTACCTTCACCTTGTGGTCGTGATATTGCCGACCAACCTCCGCCGCCTCGCGACTATCCATTCTTACGTAGGCGCGCTTGTGCTCGACGTGGTCCATGAGGTCCTTGATCAGTAACCGGATATGGCCTATTGATCTCCGAATCTTCGAATCATGAGCCATCAGAAGTCTCCAAGCCCCTCAGAACCCGGGTCCCGGGGACTAGGAAGCCGCCGTGAGTCCTTATGCGCTCAGCGAGGGCGGCTGGTGTAGTTCCCGTCAGCGGCTCGATGTTGCACGGTATCCACGGAACCTCGGCTTGAGCAACGGACCAGCAGTGGTTTGTCGATCCCTGCAGGATTGATGAGAAGCCTCGTACCGTTCCCCCAAGACCTACTATTTCAAGGAGGCGCTCGGTCTCGTGATTACGGAAATTCTCGACGTGGTCCCCGAAATCAACGGTGAGAACGTTGCCCTCGACGGACCCGAGAATGCCGAAACGAGGTTCCTGCCTCAGACACACATTCACCTGTGTGAGGTGGGGAGTGTGCCCCGCTACGTACAATTCACAGCGGCGTGGCCAGAGAAAGCCAGACTCGGGATCGCGAGGCTGCTTTCGATTGCGGGCCCATTCGGGTACATCACTTGTGCGGTCGTCATCAGCTTGCTTTCGTTGATCTTGGGCCATCACAGGTCACCCAGAGCAAAGCGGAGCTGGTCCGACTCCTCAGCTGACAGCACATGGGGCTCGGATTGCGATTTAGAACGAGCGTCCTGCTCCGCAAGAACCTCCTCGGCCAGGACGAGAGACGCGTCAAGCGACACGAGCGTCTTCGACACCATGATGGTCTCCTCATCGAACCTGGCGTTGCCACCGTGCCTCTCGGTCGGTTGGCGGAGCATCAATGGGCCAGGACCCTCAACTCCTCTGGATGATTACGTGACCAGTATAGACACGGGCTGTCCTGATCGCTACCCGAGCGGGTCAAGAATCGGCGAGGCAGCGGTTGTGCGTCGAACCACCGGTCGAATTCATATTCGGCAGGATGGTCTGCCGCTTGTTGCGCTGTCCAAAGGCTGGGGAGATAGGGAAGCGTCTTGTCGTGAGATCGGGCTACCGATGCCGGAATTCGCATCGGCGCACGACGTGCGGCTGACCTTGTAGCACTAAAGAGGGCACTGCTGGCAAGGTCGCGGTATTCGGCCTCCTCGTTGGAAGAATGCATTGCGAGACCCTCTGCTAGTTCCGATCGGTCCTACGCCCTAGCCGCAATGTTCCCCACCCGGCGCATCGCTGCGGCGCATGACCCAATTGAGAGTGATGGCGAATTCATCCTTTTTCCAATGACTGGAGTGGCTAAGCCTTCGCCCGTCGAAGCATTCCAGCTGAATATCGCAGACGCCAGATGGCTTATTCAAACGTCTCAGGTCCTCCAAAATCAACGAGTGCGTCGAATGCGAAAGGAGCTCCGGGAGAGCATCGGGGCCGTGCTGAGGCTTCCCGAGCGCGACTATGACGATTTGGATTGCTTCGAAAGTGATGACCTGTTCGTGGTCATCAAGCCTCGGGCGGCCATAGACCGCAGTCACGTTGGCGACTTAAATCTACTACTGCGCCAGTCAATTGTCGCCGGCTGTGCCGCACTTGAAACTTATGTGGCGGACGCAGTCTGCATTCGAATCGGCCTCCCAATTAGAGAGCAGGGAGCGTTGCCCGCCCGATTAGGGAGGCTGACCATGACATTGGCCGATTGGAAGTTCATCGAAGACAGATACGACCGTCGTCGTCGTGGACTCAGGGAACGAGTCCTTGTTCCGACGGTCCGAGAGATGGCAAGCACCGCGCCAAATCAGATCGGCGCTCTATTGGCCATGTTGGGCGTGGATGATTGGGCCAAGAAGGTTGATGGAGCGCGCAAAATCACAAAGGGTACTACCGTTAGCGATCTCGATGATCTGACATCGAGGCGGAACCGCATTGCACACGAAGGAGATCGACGCGGATATGGGCGGTCCCATATCAGCGTCGAGGAAGCAAGCCGATACGTGAACGTAGTCGTAGAAGTGGTGAATGGCATTGAGGCAATTCAAGGTCCAGCTCCCACAGCGTGAGCTGAATCAAGCAGAAGTATCGGAACGTCGATCACGACAGATTCTTAGGCGAGGACCCCGTTAACTATTGATCAAATGCTCCACGACGTCCGCCACGCCGGATGGATCGGAGAAGAACGGTGAATGGCTTGTCGACAGTACGACGACGTCATTGCACCGCCGGGCAAAGTTGCGCTGGCCGGCCTCGTCGAGAATGTGGTCGTCGGTGCAGACGACATACGTCGAAGGATGTTCCTTCCAGCCGGCGCCGTCGGATGCCTGGCTGAAGGTGGCTGCCGGCTGCGACACGAGGGCGGCGACTGCACGCGCGGCCACCGCGGGATCGCAGTCATGGTAGAAGAGTTCCACGGCTCGCTCAGGACGACACGACATCGTCCCATCCTCATGGAGATCCATGACGTCGCCGGCGGCATCATCGGTCGTCGCGACGTGTTCTCCCGCTGGAGTCCCGCCTGCCTCGACCAGCGCCGCATTTCCGGCCTCGAGCACCGATTCTCCTGCGTCGGGGACGACGGCGGTGAGGTAGACGAGGTGCTTGATGTTGGCCGCCCCCGACGAGGCCTCGGTGATCACGGCCCCGCCATAGGAGTGGCCCACAAGAACAACCGGGCGGCCGAGGGATTCCACCAACTCTTGCACCGCTTGCGCGTCGCCGTGGAGGTCGCCTGCGGGGTTGCCCCGTGACGGGAGGTCGATGGTTCGCACTGTGTGGCCTCGCCCTTCGAGCTCGACGACAACCGGCTCCCAACACCATCCCCCGTGCCAAGCGCCGTGCACCAGCACAGCCACCGCGTCATCAGCGTCCGACATGCGTACCTCCCCTTGCTCCTTGACCGCCGCCACCGGATACGGACCGTAGTCGAGCCCGCCTACGCCGATGCTTGCCTCCACCGGATTCGTGCCAGGCAACTGCCCGGCTTGAACTTCTCTCGCCCTGTACCGGGCTCACTCGCTCTCTCACCGAGTCGGGAGAGGATCGTCACTGCGGAACTGCTCGAATGGTTCCCACGAGCACTTTGGGCTGCTCCTTGGAGGAATGCGACGGGGCAATGTCTGCGCCCGAGAATGCACTATCCGCTCACAGATACTGACCTGGCCAGTTCGCCGGCTCTTCGTAGTCAGGTCCCTTCTCATCAGCGAAGGCGGTCTTTCCCCCGAACACCTCCGCAAGCCGAGGCCCGAAATAGTCAGCCGCCCCGCCGACAGTGCTGCATGCGCTCCCTAGTCCCTCCAGTGACAGGGCCATACCTGGCATTTCCGACTCCACCAACACCTGACCTCGCACCCAGAAGATACGGGCGAAGCGCAATTGGGTGTTGATCTCGTTCAGCCGTTCGAAGAGTTCCGAACTCGGCGTGATGTCTGCCAACGCGACGGCAAAGACCTGCACGACCGGATCATCATTGTGTCCGGGGTCGATGCGGACGTAGTACAGGGCGCTTTGATAGCGCACCGGATAGTCACCGTCTTTGTCGGGGCGCACACGATCAGTATTGAGAACTTGTTCAAGCAGGGATTCGGCGTATGCACGGACCATGTCGGCTCTTGACATCTGAGCATCCTCTCATGCTGGTCAGGCACTCTTTCGTGATCCAGTCTGTCAACGATCCGTCTTGGGCCAAAGCGGCCGCAGGCAATCACGGGACACTAAATGTCGTTGAGTCCCCAGTGCCATCTATCCTCCAGGCCGGGTCTGACGGTCCGACTGCGCCGAACGGGCAGCATGTGGACCCGTCACCTCAAGGAGCGAAACTACGTGGCAGCGCCTTACGCCGACAGTCCCGGTCGATGGAAGACCGTCCTCATGCACGATGGGAAAGCAGAAATGTCGTGGACGCCCACGCCGGACATGGCGAACCCGTTCGGGAGCGTCCATGGAGGAATTATCGCCACCATCATCGACGAGGTGACCGGAGCGGCCGTGACGTCGGCGATCGAATCCGCCTCCGCACCGACCGTTTCGCTGAACGTGGAATATCTTCACGCGATCCCCATTGGCGGTACCTACGCCGCGGTCGGTGAGATCGTACGAATGGGCCGAGCGATGGCGATCGCCGACGCGCGCATACTCAACGAAGAAGGCATGATGCTCGCCCGCGGCACCTGCATCTTTCAGATACCCCGTCCCAAGGAGAGCGCGGCACGCTAACCCTGCAGCGCGACTTGGCGAACTGGCGGAGAGGGTCCACTCCATAGAGTCGGGAGGGTGCGTCATCCGCAGCCGATTCCGCCCGGACCCGGCCAGGAGTCCGTGTGGGACTATCCGCGCCCGCCCCGCCTCGAGCGATCGACGGCGACGATCCAGGTCGTGCTGAGTGGTGTGACCATCGTGGAGACGGACCGGAGCTGCCGGGTCCTTGAAACGGCCAGCCCGCCCACCTACTACCTCGATCCTGCCGATTTTGTCAGCGGTGTCGTGCAACCCGCCGCGGGCGAGAGCTGGTGCGAATGGAAGGGCCGGGCCTCCTACGTCGACCTCGTCGCAGGCGGAACAGTGGCGCGGCGGGCGGCCTGGCGGTACCTGCAACCGAATCCGACCTATGACCTCCTGGCCGGTTGGCTGGCCATCTATCCCTCCAGGGTCGACCGGTGCACTGTCGATGGCGAAGTGGTCCGCCCTCAAAGTGGGGACTTCTATGGCGGATGGATCACCGCGAATGTGCTGGGACCCTTCAAGGGCGAAGCAGGGACTTTGGGCTGGTGAAAGGGTCAGTCCGCCCGCAGCCTGACTATTGATCGCTCGCCGGAATCGGCTCCGCCAGCGCAGCGCGCCCTGGGGCCGCGGGGAAAGGGTCGGCGAAATACTGGGTCTCGTGCGTCACGAGGCCGTCAGCGAATTCCATGATGCTGACCGAGTAGGTGGGCGCGCCGTCATAGGTGATCACGACCTCGCTGACCCAGAGGTCGCCGCCGCCCTGGATCCGGCGGACAGTGAAGTGGCGTTCGGCCGGGTGCCCGCCGCGTTGCGCCTGGATCTTCGTCCGACCCCTGAAGCGCTCGCCGGACTGCGGGTAGTCCAGGATCCCGTCTATGGCATAGATCGCGTGCTCGGTGTCGCCGTCCCCGCTCTCCGAAGCCTCCCAGTGCTGCTGTATCTGAGCTCGCGTGGCGGCGTCAGGATCAATTGCGCTGTTCACTCTTACCCCCGCATGTGGTCCGAGCAGCTGTCTCGGCTTCGTCGGCGTGTGACTAGGCGGCGGGTCGCTCGCTGTCGACGGTCGTGCGATGCATCAAGCGGCCCGACTCCTGCTCGTAGTGATGGGCACGGTGCAGTATGCCGGTGTTGTCCCACAGCACGAGGTCCCCGCGCTCCCAGTGGTGCCGCATCGCGAATTGTGGCTGCGTGGCCCACTCGAGAAGTCTCCCGAGGAACTCCTCACCCTTGTCGAGCGGCCAGCCGATGACCTCGCCGGCTTGCGAGCCGAGCAACATCGACTTGCGACCCGTGCGATGCATCCAGACGAGCGAACGATCCCGAGGCGGCATCTTCTTGTAGCTCTCGATGGCCTCAGGGGTCATGAATCCCTGCCGGAGGCGTACCCGGTTCAGGTAGCTGTACCGAACCTGGAGACCCTCGAGCTCGGCCTTCTCTGCGTCGCTCAACGCCTCATAGGCGGCGTAGGTGTTGGCGAATTCGGTGTCGCCACTGCCGTCTTTCGCCGGCTCCAGACAGGAGAGCAGAGTGATCTGGTGGGGATACTCGACCATGGTGCCGTCGATGTGCCACTGGAACGTCCCGCGCTGCACCGCCGCCGATTTGCTCATCTCGGGATCGAGGCTGACCACGGAGACCTCAGGGAACTCGTGCACCGGGCCGAGCAGGCGGGTGAACATGCTCAAGTCCTCATCCCCGATGTGCGCGTCGCGATAGACGAGGACGCCGTGTGCGTCGAGTAAGCGCTGCGCCTCGGCAGCGACGCCCGGCGCCACGAAGTCATGTCCGGAGACCCCCGTGATCTCGGCACCGATGTTCGGCTTGATCGGGGTGACAGTGGGGTTCATGTGTCCTCCAACCTGCGGGCAGCTCGTTCGCCCTCATGATCCCACACTCATACTCCGATGCAAGCGCCCAAGCGGGTATCGTCGCAGCGCCCCACGTGGGCGTGTGCAGGGCGTCGGCGAGGGCAAGGAGCTGAGCAAGTGGACGGTCACATCGATGTCGCACTCGTTATCGACATCTTCTTGCTGCTGCTGATCGGCATCGGGCCCAAGATCGCGCTGGTACCCTTCCTCGAGACGACGGCCAACATGGACAGCGTCACGAAGCGTCGCGTCGCCCAGAAGATGTTGAAGACGGCGAGCGTGGTCGCCTTCTTCCTCTTGCTTCTGGGTGAGCTCCTGGCCCGGTTGCTGCACTTTTCGACCGGCGCTCTCTCGATCGCCGGTGGCATCGTCCTGTTGATCATCGCGGTGACGATGGTGCTGAGCTCGGGAGAGAAGAAGGAGGAGTCGCTCAAGACACGAGACCCGATGCTCCTCGCCGAGTTTCCGCTGGCGGTGCCCTACCTTCTGAATCCGGTCGGCATCGTCGCTCTCGTGACGCTCTCGGGTGATGCGAACACGTGGGCGTTGTTCGGCGTGGTGCTCGGCGTCCTCATTGCGGTGCTCGTCCTCGACTTCGTCGTCTTCCGGTCGGCCACCCGGATCAGCAAGCATCTGGACGAAGGGCGCATGCTCATCACAGAGAAGGTCTTCGGCTTCCTCCTGGCCGCGCTCGCCGTTCAGCTCGTCCTCGACGGCCTGTCAGACGCAGGCGTGATCCACCTGACCGGACACTGAATCCGGGACGTCAACGAAGAGTCGGGCGGCGTCCCAACTCGGGTCAACTACGCCAGGATCTTGGCCTTCTGCACCGCGAATTCCTCGTCGGTGAGGATCCCCTGCTCCTTCAAGGCGGCGAGATCCTGCAGCAGTTTGATCTTGTCCTCGCCCATGGCGGGTGCGGCCGCAGGGGCGGGTGCGGGTGCCGGGGGCGGGGGCGGCCGCCGCTGCCGACTCCTGGGCTTTCGCCTGTTGATGGCGCGAGACGCCTCCAGCTACGGCAGTCGCCGTGCCGGCAACGACCGCCGTCCGGGCCACGGTCCCGACAAGACCGGGGCGGCCAACTCGTCCTACTCCGCGTCGCATCATGTGTCTCTTCTCCGTTCAGTTAGTGAGATCAACTGTCGACGGCCGCCAGCGCGGCGTCAATGACGACGGCGGGAATACGACCGCCTGCAATCAGTTCGCCTCCGCAACGGCGCACCGCTTCCTGGAACGGCCCCGCCCACACGTCCTCCCAGACGAGAAGGGCAGCCGACGAGCCGGGAGCCAGGTCCTCCGCCACGATTGCGATGTCCTCTTCACTCAGGAGCGAACCGGCTTCGCCTTCGAGCTCGGTCAACGCCGCAACTTCCCCGGGGATGTCCTCGAATTCGAAGCCCACCACGTCGCCGTCCTCATCCTTCGCGATGAACACGAGGTCCAGAATCTTCACGATTCCTTGGTCCACGAGGTCGGCGAGGGCCGGGATGATGGTCCCGTCGAACCGATTCTCCGGGAATCCGACGACGATGTACTCGACCGGCCCCATGGGCATGCTGCTCCTCCTTGTGAATGCTCGGTCAAAGATTGTGGCACTGATTCGGGAGAGGCGCCAACGGGCGTATCGCACGCAACGAGCTCTGTTGATCGGCTCTGTGACGCTCTCCCGGGAGCACGGTTCGGTCGTCGAAATTCAGGTGGATCCAAGGCGGAGCAGGTCCAAACCCTATTGTCTCGAACGGAGGATCGGATCGATACCGCCGACGAATCGGAACAAGCATCTTCGACATCGAAGAGGCGGAGCACGACGAGTGGAAGGATGAGGACGATGCCGAGTCTTGCCCAGTCCCTCTACGGCCGGATCCAAGGACGTGTGCCCGGCTACCGGTTCGGCGGCGTCTTCATCCTGCTGCTACTGACCTTCGTATTCCTGGCGTCAGCCCCGCCCACCGGGCGATGGGTTCCACTTGTCGGACTGATACTGATGGGGACGACGCTTCTTGCAGCCATTCTCGCGGCGCGCAGCGGCAAGGTGGCGTTCTATGCCACCTTGATCGTCCTCCTCGGCGGCTTGGCGACCGTGATCTTCACGATCTTCGGTGGTTACGCGAGCGAAGAGGCGATCGCCTACGGGATAAGCGCTCTCCTGGTCCTGGCGGCGCCGGTTGCGATCGTCCGGGGCGTGGTGCAGCGAGGCGTGATCGACGCGAGGACCATTCTCGCCGCCCTGAGTATCTATGTCCTCGCCGGGATGTTGTGGGCCTTCATTGAGCTCACCATCCAAGCAGTGATATCTCAGCCGTACTTTGCGCAAGTAGCGAAGGGCTCGACGTCGGACTTCCTGTACTTCAGCTTCGTCACACTGACCACGGTCGGGTACGGCGACCTGACTGCAGTCGGCGGACTGGAGCGGCGCGCTGGCCGTTCTCGAAGCCATGTTCGGCCAGATCTATCTGGTGACCGTCGTGGCGGTGCTCATCACCAACCTCAATTCGTCCCGGAGGCTCGGCAAGGGGCCGGAACCTGCCGACCCGCCGACGTCCTTCGACACGGAGTAGGAGCGGCTACTTCGGCGGTGTGTTGAGCTCGATTGCCCCGTGCCCGGCCAGCCATTTCGTCAGCGGCGCCGGCATCTCCGCCGGCCGCTCACCCCAGTCGTAGACGACGCAGGTCCCCCCGATGTGGTCGTGCAGTGCCTTGCGTTCACTGCCGAACACAGCCATCACCAGGCCCACGCCGAACAGGATGACGCTCAACGGCATCGTCAGGACCCGGAAGAACGACTGGCGTTGGCTGATCGCCGAACCATCGGTGGCGAGGACGCGTAGCCCGACGACCGCCATGCCGAAGGTCCGGCCGGCGACGGCCGGCCCGATCCAGAGGTAGACGAACGCCCAGATCGCCAACGCGATCGCCCACCAGGGACCGTTCGAGCTCCCGCGTTCGAGGTGGTACCCCGTGAGGAGCCGGATGAGATAGTTCAGGATCGAGGTCCCGAGGGCAAAGAGTGCGAAGACGACGAAGGCATCGACGGCGAAGGCCAGCAATCGGCTCACGGGCCCGGCGTAGCGCCCGCTCACCTGCGAAGCCGATTCCCTCTCATCCGAGGGGACGAGGAGCGCCGGTCCCAAGGGAAGAGTGCCGGGCTGTCGCCGGAGCATCCCGTCAGCGAAGCGGAGGATGACCATGTCGAGGCCGACCACCTGCCGGCGCACCAGGTCGAGCATCGATCTGAGGAAGCTCTCGGTGCCGTGCGTCATGGCCGAGGTGAACTTCCCCGTGAACGCACCGATATCGACATCGTCCATGATCGCGTTGATGTCGACCCGTTTCACCACTGCGTTGATATCGACCCGCTCAACGAGTTCGTTGACGTTCACCCGCTCGATCACCGCCTCGACATCCACCCGGTTCACGAGTTGGCCGACATCGATGCGCTCCATGAGCTGGTTCAGGTCGACGGACTCGAGCAACGTGTCGAGATCGATGCGTGCCAGCAGCTGCTGGATCCCGATCCGACCGATGAGCGCGTCAAGGTCGACCTTGTCGAGCACACGGTTGAGGTCGAGCCGCTCGATGAGCGCCTGCAGGTCGATGCGATCGACGACAGCATCGAGGTCGATGTGCGAGAGGAGTTCGTTCACATCGATCCGCCCGAGTGTCTCGTCCATGTCGACGGCGTCGACGATCACCGGGACAAATGCATCTGCGACCGAGGCGACGGGTTGGGAGATCACCCTCCGGATGAGCCCGGGCCGTCCGGGCGGGTGGGCGCTCATCGTCCCGTCCCCCGCTCCCGGCCGCTGCCGCACACGTGTCGACGGGGCCGCCGCTCGCTTCGCATCGGTCTCCGACCGTACTACGGCCCGGGATCGCGGGCCCTCTCCGTCGACCTTGCCCCGCCCCCGACATCCCGCTTGAATCTCGGGAACGGACGGGAGCAGGGGAAGATGGCCGAGAAACGTGATGGGTTCCATGTGCACCTCCACCAGGTGGCGCCGGACGCGCTCTCTGAGCAGACGGCGCAGACGAGTGGCATGCGCCGGTTGGAGGCGATCTCCGAGCGGACGGTCGGCTCGGAGAAACTCTGGATGGGTGAGACACATGTCGCGCCGTCCACCGCGTCGGGGAATCATCACCACGGCGCCTCCGAAACCGGGATCTTCGTCGTGCGCGGTCATCCCGAGTTCGTCTTCTTGGACGAGACGACGGGAGAAGCGGTGGAACGCCGGCTCCGAACCAGTCCGGGCGACTACGTCTACGTGCCGCCGTGGGTGCCGCACCGCGAAGAGAACCCCGACGCGGACGACGAAGCCGTCGTCGTCATCGCCCGGACGACGCAGGAGGCGATCGTGGTCAATCTTCCCGATCTGACGTGGACCGGACCTGTGACGACGTCAGCCGAGAGTCCGACCGACACCGGTCGCGAGGAATAGCCCGCACCACGTTCACGAACGCCGGATGAGCCGACCCGGCCGGGCGTCCGTCGGCGTTCCGTCGAGGCTGGTGAGTTCGCCGCCCACAACCGTGGCGTGGATACCGTCGGCCTCCTGGACGAGGCGCGTGCCACCGGCAGGCAGGTCGGAAACCGCGTGGGGCAGCTTGGGCCCGATCGTCTCGGGGTCGATGACGACGAGGTCGGCGGCGTGGCCCTCTTGGACGTGGCCGCGTCCACCGAGGCCCCATTCGCGCGCGGGCCTTCCGGTCAACATATGAATGCCCTCCTCCCAGCTGAATGCCTGCCGCTCACGCACCCAGTGGGCGAGGAAGTGTGTCGGGATCGAGCTGTCCATGAGCTGTGACACGTGTGCCCCGGAATCGGACTGGGCGATGATCGTGCGGGGGTGGCGCAGGATCATCTCCACTGCGTCCTCGTCCTGATTGGCGAAGGGCTGGGTGAAGTACAGCTCGAAATCAGCCGCCAGCGACAGATCGATCATGACGTCGACCGGGGTCGTGCCCCGGGCCCGCGCCAGGTCTGCCACCGACGGGTTCGGCCCTGTCGATGATTCGAGCACGCGCAGTGCCTCGTAGTCGGGCAGGCGGGCCTGGACCTCGACCACGACCTTGCTCGTGACGTACCGACCGTGCAGTGCCTCGTCGACGAGGACGCTCCTGCGCGCGGGATCCTCCAGCACGAGTCGCTGCTCGGACAGGGGTCGTCGGCGCAGCTCGCGCCAGGTGGGCAGCAGATCGAACGGAAGCCCCACCTTGAACCCGATGACGTTGACCAGCGGGCGCACGTGCGCCTGGCCGATGATGCGGGCGCCCTGTTCCGCGGCGTGGTCGAGGAAGGCGAGGCTCGAACGGAAGCCGTCGGGCTGGTCCGCCTTGTAGATGCAGCCCTGGTGGACGGGGCGGCCGCCCGCCAGGGCAAGGTTGAGAAGGTGGGCCTGATTCTCGGGTTCGGCCATCAGGGTGGCCAGCTGGAGGACCCCTGTGTGGGTACGCCCGAGGACACGGGTCAGATGCTCGACCTCGTCCCAACCGCCGATAAAGCTCGCCACCGGCTCATCGGCCACGGTCCGGTGTTGGGAGATCTGTGAGGTGGAGAACCCGACCGCGCCGGCCACCATCGCCGCCGTCAGTTCTCGACCCATGCGCTCGAGATCGTCCTCGGTCGCCGGATCGTGGTATGCCCGCTCCCCCATCACGAACGTGCGCAAGGCGGAATGCCCGACATAGCCGGCCACGTTCAGCGCCTTGGGTGTGGCATCCACTGCGTCGAGATAGTCGGCAAAGCTCCGCCAACCCCACGGGACACCCAGCTCGAGGTCCCCGCGGGAGATGTCCTCGGCCCGCTCGATGCTCCGGATGGCGAGCTCTTCCCGGCCCGGCTCGACGGGGGCGAGCGTAAAGCCGCAGTTCCCCATCACGAGGGTGGTGACCCCGTGCATGGAGACCGGTGTGGCCAGTGGGTCCCAGAAGATCTGGGCGTCCATGTGCGCATGGCCGTCGATGAAGCCGGGAGAGACGAGCAACCCCCGGGCGTCGATCTCGCGGCGGCCGTGGTCCTCTATGACGCCCACTCCCGTGATCACCCCGTCATCGACCGCCACATCAGCGGTCAGGCCCGCCGCACCTGTCCCGTCGATCACCCTGCCGCCCCTGATCACGAGGTCGATGCTCATGGCGTGGCTCCTTCCAGGCGAGCCGACACGGTCTGCCGGGAGCCGACAGGCCGATCGGAGTCAGTCTGCCCGATTTCCGCGACCGCATTCTCCTCGCCCCTCGTGCGACCCGACCGCTTTACAGATCGCGGAAAAAGTGATATCACTGTGATAGGCACCTGGTCCTCCCGGTGCTCCAGGGAACAGGAGGTACCCCCATGGGGATTGCACCAGACGACACGGCGCAGGCGCCCGGACACCTGACCGTGGTCGAGGAACGGGAATTGGGCTCGGGGCCGGGCATCGCTGTGCTGATCGCGTCGCTGGCGGCGTATCTCGCCGGGATCCTGCTGGCCGGGGCCGGCGGGACCGTCGAGATCTGGACCGCCGTCGCGTTGTTCGTCGTCGGGACCGGCGGACTCGCCGGGCTCACCGCCATCAAGCCCGGCGAAGTGCGCGTCGTGCAGCTCTTCGGCGGCTACCGGGGCACCGTGCGCACCACGGGTCTGCGGTGGGTCAACCTCTTCGCGGTGCGCCGACGGGTCTCGGTGCGGATCCGCAACAAGGAGACGCCGACGGTGAAGGTCAACGACGCTGACGGCAACCCGATAGAAATCGCCGCCGTCGTTGTCTGGCAGGTGCGCGACACCGCCCGCGCCACGTACGGCGTCGAGAACTTCGTCGCCTTCGTCGACACGCAGAGCGAGACCGCCCTCCGGCACGTGGCCAGTGGTCACCCGTACGACAACGCAGACAGCAGCGCGCTCTCGTTGCGTGATCACACCGACGAGGTCGCAGGCCAACTCGCGCAGGAAATCGCGGCCCGGGTCGTGCCCGCAGGCGTCGACATAATTGAGGCCAGGATCACGCGGCTGTCGTACGCACCCGAGATCGCGCAGGTGATGCTGCAGCGACAACAGGCCGGGGCGGTCATCGCCGCTCGTTCGCGCATCGTCGACGGCGCGGTCGGGATGGTCCAGATGGCGCTCGGCCGCCTGGCCGACGAGGGCATCGTCGAGCTTGACGAGGAACGCAAGGCCGCCATGGTCTCGAACCTCCTGGTCGTGCTCTGTGGCGACCGGGGCACCCAACCGATCGTCAACACCGGCTCGCTGTACCAGTAGCCGGACCCGACGCGAGAGTGGCCGAACGCAAGAGCATCCTTCTCCGGCTCGACCCGTCCGTCCACGATGCCCTGGCCCGGTGGGCCGCCGACGAATTGCGGAGCACGAACGCCCAGATCGAGTTCCTCCTGCGGCGAGCGCTCACCGATGCCGGTCGGGGAACGTCCCCTCGACCCATCCCGAAGCGTGGCCGGCCGAAAAAGGACCCCGAGGCCGAGTGACACGCCGCTTGAGCGACACCACCAGGACATATGCCGTTTTGGGCGCCTACCGAAAACAACTGTGCTCCGATCCGGTAACATCGCGGGAGCGGCGTGAGAACGCCCCCAGAGTCTCAGTTCCATAGGAGGAATGCCCGATGACCGTCACCTCGGAAGCGCCCACGACCGGCTCGGAAGCGCCCAAGGCGCTCGCCGTCCTAGATGCCGATTCCCACCTCACCGACGTCGACGACCTGTGGACGAAGAGGGCGCCGGCCAAATACAAGGACCAGATCCTCCACGTCGAGCGGATCGACGGCCTGCGCCAGTGGGTCATCGAAGGGGAGGTCGTCGGCAAGGCGGGCGGCGGCAGCACGATCGACAAGGCGGGCGCCAAGCACCCGTTCCTGGACTCGATGGTCGAGTGGGACTTCGAGAAAGCCCACGTGGCCGCGTGGGACATCGACGCCCGCCTCGAGATCCTCGATCGCATGGGGATCCAGCACCAGGTGCTCTATCCGAACGCCCTCGGTCTGGGTGGGCAGGCTCTGGCCGGGGTGAAGGACCCGGTCCTGCGCCGCCTGGCCGTCGAGATCTTCAACGACTCCCGGGCCGAAATCCAGAGCAGCACCAACAACCGGCTCCTCCCCATGCCCATCCTCCCGGCGTGGGACATCGACGGGTGCGTCCGCGAGGCCCAGCGGATCTCCGAGCTGGGGCTGCGCGGCGTGAACATGACCTCTGACCCCCAGGACCTCGGCTCACCGGACCTGGCCAACCGGGCATGGGACCCACTCTGGGAGGTCTGCGCCGACCTGGAGCTCCCGGTGCATTTCCACATCGGTTCGAGCCTCACCGCCATGAACTTCTTCGGCCAGTACTACTGGGAGTCCCAGGACGAGCACGTGAAGCCCGCCATCGGCGGCTCCATGCTCTTCATCGGCAACGCCAGAGTGGTCATCAACACGATCTTCTCCGGCCTCTTCGACCGCCACCCCAAGCTCAAGATGGTGTCGGTGGAGAGCGGGATCGGTTGGGTGCCCTTCATCCTCGAGACCATGGACTGGGAGCTGCCCGAGAACGCCCCGGTGCAGGCGGCCCAGCTCGGCCGGGCACCTTCGGAGTACTTCAAGTCGAACTGGTGGGCCACCATGTGGTTCGAGACGGGACGAGGCCACCTCCAGGAGCTGGTCGACAAGGTCGGCGAGGACAACATCATGTTCGAGACCGACTTCCCCCACCCGACCAGCCTGTGGCCGAACCCCCTCGAGCACGTCCACGAGGCCATGGGGACATTGCGGCCGGAATCCCGCGAGAAGATCCTGGCCGAGAACGGGAAGAAGCTCTACCGCTTGGGTTGAGCCCTCCCGGCGACAGCGAGCTTCGCCGGCGCGCGCTCGCCGTTCTGGAGCGCAACCACCGGGACGGCTACACGGTCCCGGCCGAGGGTCTCTACCCGTTCCAGTGGTGTTGGGATTCAGGCCCCATCGCCCTGGGGTGGGCCGCGGTCGGCCGGTGGGACATGGCCTGGCAGGAACTCGAGCGGCTCTTCTCGGCCCAATGGTCCTCGGGCATGGTGCCCCACATCGTGTTCTGGCGCGAGGACGACGGGTACTTTCCCGGACCCGAGGTCTGGGCAACCGGGCGGAACCCGCCGACCACCGGGCTGACACAGCCCCCGCTCCCCGTGAGTGCGGCGGCCCGGCTCTTCGCCGGTGACCCGGATCGGCCGCGCGCGCTCTCGTCCTTCCGCTCGCTGTGGCCACATCTCGAGGCGTGGCTGTCCTGGATCGAACGGGCCAGAAGCGGACCGCACGGCGCCGCACTGATCGTGCATCCGTGGGAGTCCGGTATGGACAACTCGCCGTCGTGGGACGAGCCGCTGTCCGTCGTCCCGGAGGTCGGCAACGAGCACATCGAACGACGTGACGTCGCGACCGTCGCTGCCGCGCAACGACCGACGTCGCGCGAGTACCGCCGATATCTCGGGATCGTCGCCGCATTACGGGCTGCGGGGTGGGACACCGAACGTCAGCCGGCCGACAGCCCCTTTTCGGTCGAGGACCCGGCAATGACCGCCATCACCGCACGCGCCGCGTCCGACGCCGCGGCCGCCGCCACGGTCGCGGGCATCGACGGAGGGCACGTCGCTGCGGTGGGCGACGCCATGCGAGCGGGGCTCGATGCGCTTGTGGGACGACGAGCTCGGCTGGTACCGGCCGTACGACACCCTGGCGCGGATGCCCGGTGGGTCCCGCCACCTCGACGGGTCTCGTTGCTCTCTGGGCCGGGTGCGCCGACTCCCGCGTGCAGCGCATGATGGCGCGCGTCGACTCGTGGCGTACGTCGTTCCCATCCCCGATCCCCACATCCCAACCCGACGATCCGTCGTTCGACCCGATCCGCTACTGGCGGGGCCCGGTCTGGGTGCTCACGAACTGGCTGGTCGCCGACGGGCTCGACCAGGCCGGTTGCGCCGACCGGGCTGCGGCACTGCGCCGCGACACCCGACGGCTCGTCGAGCGGGGCTTCGCGGAGTACTACGACCCCCGCGACGCCGCGGGCATCGGAGGCCAAGGGTTCTCATGGAGCGCCGCGCTCACGCTGGCGTGGCTCACGGACGGCTGACCCTTATCGGATGTCACCACCACGCTGACTAATGTTGTCAACGACAGAAAAGAGGTCGACCCGTGGACGAAGGACGCCCGATTTCCTACTTGGCCCTCGCCGTCGGCACAGCGGTGCTGAGCACGAGCGGGGAGGAGTTCGGAAAAGTCGAGCATGTGCTGCAGGTCCCCGAACTCGACCTGTTCGATGGCATCGCAGTGAAGACGAAGAACGGGCTTCGCTTCGTCGATCGCGACCAGATCTCGGACATCACGACCACGTTGGTGCGCACGACCATCACGGATGAGGCCGCGGATGCGTTGCCTGCCCCGAAAGGCACGCTCGTCCTCCATCCCGACACGGCGCGGGACGAAGGCCCATCCCTGACCGCCCGATTCGGGCGCCTCTTCGGTCGGGAACACTGGAAAGAACTCGAATAGTCAACCCTCGTGGAGATACGGCACGAGTGCACGCCCGCCGAGTTCCACCAGCCGTTCGTTGATCGCCACGGCAATGACATCGTGGTCGTACACGCTCGGAACCTGCAGACCTTGGACAAATTCGTCGAGCTCGAACCCGGCGCACATACCCCCCAATTCGAAGTAGCGCAACCACAGCTCCCCGAGGGAGAGTCCGGCTTCCCGGCAATAGACGTCGAGGACGTCGTGCCCCTGCGGCATCATCGGTCCGCCGATCCAGATTCGATTTCCGGTCGGAGGGCCGAGTGTACGGTCGCCGCGGCACGGTGCAGGAGCGGAACGTGCTCGGCCAGTGAGAGGTGCAAGAGCCTACTGAACGCCTCGACCGCGTCGATGCCTTCGCGCTCCATGATGATCCCCTTGGCCAGTGAGACGACCTCCCGGCTCCGCAGGGCCTCTTGAAATCGAACGGCCATTTGCGTGTCGCTCACGCCGGCCTGGGCGTCGCTCAGGATCACCGACGCCTGCTCGGCGAATGCCGCTGCTTCTCTTTGGTCTCTCACCTCGAACGTCTCCGCCGTGAGGGAGTAGATGTTCAGTGCGCCGACCGGACTGCCCGATGCCGTCAGGGGCGAGGAGAGAATCGCCTTGATCCCGAGCGAGCGGGCCCGGGGTGTGAAGGACGGCCAGCGGACCTCGGAATCGAGCGACTCGGCATGGAACCAGTGCCCCTCGACCGAGGCATCGACGCACGGGCCTTCCCCTGTCGTGTACTGGTAGGCGTCCATTGCCATGATCGTCTGATCGCTGGCCGCCACCGTGGAGAGCACGCCATGACGCAGGAGCGAGACACTGACGCCGTCCGCCGCCCCGATGCTTCTCCGGGACAGCTCGACGATCAAACGCAACGCTCCGTCGACGACATCGGGGTCTGTCGGCATGCTCGTGACCCGCCGCAGATCCTTGGTCGACAGGCTCGATGCGTATCGCCGCGTGGACATCTGCGCGTCGGCTATCTGCTCGGGACCCAGATGATCGTGTTCGGGCGACGAACGCTCGAGCCGCGCCGTTTCCGCTTGTTCCATAATGCCTAAGAGGCGGTTCACCAGAGCGGACGGGGATTGGACCTTCAGCGGGACACCCAGCGAGGCGAGCCGGTTCTCGGCATTGGTCACGGCGATCAGGCCGGCCGCCCCCATGAAGTCGAGCTTTCCCAGATCGAGGATCATCGATGTGGGGTGGCGATCGATCGCCGCGTCGAGGGTGGCGCCGAGCGTGAATGCGGCATCGTTCTCGATACTGCCGCTCAGCACGACGGTGACCTCGCCTCCGTCGAAGTGCGTGACCGCCTCGAACCCCGGCACCTGATTGATCATGGACATGGCAACTGCACCGCATGGACCTCGTGCTCGAAGGCCGGCCGGCGCCGTCCACCACAACCACCAGCCGCTCCATTGGAGAAATGTCGACGTACGAGGGACGGAGGAGGCCCAAGGGCGCAACATCAGACCTTGAAAGGAACAAGAGCAAGCAGAGCCCGACGCAGAGCGTCGGTTGGATTGCAGGTGGGCGGCGTCGGCCGTCCTCACGGAACCCTCGCTGTTGAAGGTAGGCAGCGGCCATGGTACTACCGATACGTACCGTCGAGCCAGTGCGTGCTGTCGGACCTCGACGCGACCATGGCGCAGGTGCGCCGCCTGATGGCGTCGGGCACTGAGCTCGTCACCGACTGACAGCCATGCTCACCCGATGGGGTGGTTCTCCTTCAAGAAGGCGGAAAAGAGCGGCACGGTGAAGTCGACCTGCCCCCGGCGCGGGCTCCAGATGAGACCCTTTTGGATGAGCGATTCGCGATGCATGGAGGCTCGCCGCTGGTCGCTCACGCCGAATGCGTGCGCCACCTCGCCCACCGGGTAGGGCCCCTCGCCGAGCGATGCCATGGCGGAGAGGTAGCGCTGCTCGGTGTCGGTCGCCATCTCGAAGCGCGTGCCGAAGAAGTTGCGGGCCAGGCTGTCGTTCACGATCTCGCGCGCGCTCTCGAGGTCCTCCACCGTGATCGGTGTGGTCTCGGCGAAGTTCCACAGCTCGCGCCCGTACTCCTGGAGGAAGTACGGGAAGCCGGCTGCTTCTTGCACGATCTGGCGGGCCGCCTCCTCGTCGTACGCCACGCCGGCCGACGCTGCCGGCCCGATCAGTGCCGAACGTGCCGCGGGCTCGGGCAACCGGCCGAGTTCCTCATAGGAGAAGAGCCGGTCAGCGTACGGCTTGGCCGAAAGGAGCCGGACGCGGAGGTCCGGGAGCCCGGCTCCCACCATGGCCACCGGCAGGCCGGCGCGGCTGATGGCCTGAAACGCCATACAGATGGCGGCGAGGGAGGCCGCATCGAGGTTCTGCATCTCGTCGATGAGGAAGAGGGCGCCCATCTGGTTGGCCTGGGCCACCTCGCCGATCTCCCGGAAGAGATCCGCCAGGTCCCGTTCGGGGTCGCCCGAGTCGGCGACGCCCGCCGACGCGTCCACGTCGAGCTTGATCTCGACATGGCCGGGGATGGCGATGCTGAACGCCTTGACCACCGACAGCGCGCGTTCGATGCGCTGCTTGGCTCTGTGCCGCCGGCTCATGTTCATCAAGAGGCGGTTGGCCATGCCGGCGAACGTGGTGCGGAAGTCGGCGTTCGAGCCGACCTCCTGCACGTCGGTGGTGGCCCAGCCCGCCTCGCTGGCCAGGACGTCGAACTCCATCAGCAGGACCGTCTTCCCCACCCCCCGCAGGCCGGTGTAGATGAGGCTCCGCTCGTAGGACCCGGCATCGAGGCGCTCGACCAACGACTGGAAGCTCTCGAGGTCCTGGTCCCGCCCGGCCAGGGTGCGGGGCTTCCGACCGGCTCCCGGCGTGTAGGGGTTCTCGCGCTTGTTCATGCCTGCTCCCCGTTCAGCAGATTTCTAAATATTGCTTTAGAATATCTGAGAGAGGGGGCTCCGCGGTGGATGGCGGTTTTCTAATTTTCAGCTGAGAAAGTCCGAGAAAGGGCCTGCGGCTACTCGTCGACCGGCTCGTCGAGCTTGCGCCGGCTTTCGCGCAACCGTACGGCGGTCGCTGCCCGTTCGTCGCGAAAGGCCTGGATACGGCCCAGAATCTCATCCAAACGCGCCAGCAGCTGGTCGTTGGCCACTGTCGCCTCGTCGAGAAGCTCCCGGTGTCGCTCGAGGGGGAGGTCGGTCGCATTGAGCTCCGAGCGGACCCGGTCCAGGACGTCGACGTCTTCGGTACCGAGGACAGTGCGGACTTCAGCCAGGGAGAAGCCCAGGAGCTCCTGCAGATTGCGGATCCGGGTGACCCTCGCCACATCGGAGGGCGAGTAGAGGCGTTCCCCGCTCGTGCGATAGCTGCTGGGTTGGAGGAGCTCGAGCTCCTCCCAGTAGCGCAAGGTCCGGGTGGTGACGCCCGTCAGCTTGGCCACCTCACCGATCCGCCACAGGACCGGCTTCGCCTCTGTCGTCATCGCCTTGGACGTCATTGCCTCATCGCCTCCGACCTCGTCGGGGTCCCGGCTGCGGCAGGCTCCCTGAGAGGCTCCGCGTCGCGTTCGTCAACCACGGGGAGCTTACCGTCGGCCTCCTCGTGGGTCGGGATCATGTACAACGTCGCCGTCCCCGAGGGAGGTGGCGCGCTCCACGTCCACGAGATTGCGGCAGCGAGGATGCTGGAGATGATCGCGAAGTCGAATGCGGCGCGCAGGCCCGACTGGAAAGGCGACGCGATGAGCGAGGGGAAGAAGCCGCGCCCGGTCAGCGTGACCTGCTGCGCGTGGGGCAGCGCGGCCAGCGCATGCGGTCCGAGGAGTTCTCTGATCGGGTTGTACCCCAAGAGCGCGGCGAACAGCGTGGACACCGGTGACAGGCTCGCGACCCGGTGGGCATCGGCGGAAGGGACGCCATGGCCGATCAGACCGTGGTACAGGCTGTGCGGAAGCGAGGCCGACAACCCGATGATGATGAGGGAGAAGAAGATACCGATCGAGAGCACCTGCGCCGAGTTGACGAACGTTGTGCTCATCCCCGAGCCGACGCCCCGATGTTCGGCGGGCAGGCTGTTCATCACCGCGGCCCGGTTCGGCGAGCCGAACGAGGCCATGGCCAGGCCCATGAGGAACAGCAGGACAGCAAAGACCCAGTAGGAGAAGTTCACGGGCAGGAGCTCCAGCAACACGAACAGGACGGCCGTGGCGAGCATCCCGCCGGTCGCGAACACGCGGGCGCCGTGACGGTCCGAGAGGATGCCCGACACCGGTCCGGCGATGAGGAAGCCCGCGGTGAGCGGAAGGATGGCGACGCCCGCCCACAGCGGCGTGTCGGCGAACGAGTAGCCGTGGAGCGGCAACCAGATCCCTTGCAGCCAGATGATGAGAATGAACATCAGGCCACCCCGGCTCAGTGCCGCCAGCAAACCTGCGAACACTCCGGCGGTGAAGGCGCGGATCTTGAAGAGCTGCAGCCGGAACATCGGTTCGCCGACTTTGGTCTCGATGACCCCGAACGCAATGAGAAGCAGCACGCCGATGATGAGGCAGCTCAACACCAGGGGGCTCATCCACCCCATGGTGTGACCCCCGTAGGGCTCAATGCCGTAGGTGATGCCGATCATGACCAGGATCAATCCGAGGGCGAAGGTGATGTTGCCCGGCCAATCGATGCGCGCCGGCCGCCGCGGGCTGAGCTCTCGGAGCTTGTAGTAACCGATCACCGTGCCGAGCACGCCGACCGGGACCGACACCAAGAAGATCAGCCGCCAGTTGATCGGCGCCAGGATCCCGCCCAGCACCAAGCCGATGAACGCACCGCTGAACGCGGCCGCCTGGTTGATGCCCATGGCCATGCCCCGCTGGTCCGGGGGAAATGCGTCGGTGAGGATGGCCGAGGAGTTGGCCATGAGCATGGCGGCTCCCACCGCTTGGAAGAGGCGCATCACGATGAGCCAGATCGCCGCGGCGTGCCCGGACGTCCAGGTGACGGTGAGCACCAAGGAGAAGAAGGTGAAGACGGCAAACCCGAGGTTGAAGGTGCGGACCCTCCCGTAGATGTCGCCGAGGCGGCCGAGCGTCACCACCAGGACACTCGTGACAACCAGGAATCCGAGAATCATCCACAGCAGGTAGAAGCTGTTCCCCGGCTGCAGCGGATCGATCCCGATGCCGCGGAAGATGTTCGGCAGCGCGATCAGCGTGATAGAGGCATCGATCGTCGCCATCAGCATGCCCAGCGTCGAGACGAACAGCGCCGTCCACTTGTAATTGCCCGAAATCGGCCCGTTCAGGTCGAGGCGCTCGCTGCGGCGAGCGCCATTGGATCGTGTCGTTGGGTTGAGGACGGACATCGAGCTCCGGGATTATTGGCAATTACGTGAACGAAGCATAACGCCAACGTTAACTACCGGGGACCGGCTGACCTCTGGTATGAGGCTTGCAGCGCCGCGCCAAAGGGTAGACAGGGGCGGTGAACGTGTCCCGCGGCCGGACCCCCGAAGTGACGCGGTCGACGGTCGGCTTGGTGCTGGGTGCCGGTGGTGTGGTGGGCCAGGCGTATCAGGCAGGCGTGTTGGCCGCGCTCGAACGCGAAGCACACTGGGATGCCAGGGATGCCGACATCATCGTCGGCACCTCGGCCGGCTCGGTCACCGGTGCGGCGCTTCGAGTGGGCGTCCCGGCAACCGACCTCGCCGCCTCCACCTACGGCCGGCCGACATCGGCGCAGGGCGGGGCCATCCTCGAGCGGATCCTCACCGACGAGAGCCCGCTACCCGTGCCGTCCGTCATGTCACTCCTGCGCCCGTGGACCCCGCCCTCTCCCGACCTCATCAAGCGCACCGTCCGACGTCCGTTGGCCTTCCGGCCCGACGTGGCCACCATGACGCTCCTGCCGCGGGGCCGGATCGACATCAGCGAACGGGCCGATGCCCTGCATGCGCATATCGGCGACGACTGGCCCGAGGGGCTGTGGATCTGTGCGGCGCGGCGGTCGGATGGAGCCCGCACCGTGTTCGGACGCGAGGGGGCACCCCCGACGAGCTTGGCCTCGGCCGTGCTGGCCTCGTGCGCCATCCCCGGGTACTTCGCCCCGATCACCATCCGCGGCACGGAGTACTTCGACGGCGGCGTGCACTCGCGCACCAACGCCGATGTGCTCAGGGCGCAATCGCTTGATGTGGTGGTCGTCGTCTCCTCCATGTCGGCCACCCACGGACGGTCTGTCGGGGCCGACAGCCTTCTTCGCTGGTCGGTGCACCGTCGACTGGCCCGGGAGATCGCCCGCCTCGAAGCAAGCGGAACCTCGGTCGTCCGACTCGAGCCTGGTCCCGAATCGCGCCACGCCATGGGCTTCTGGGCCATGGCGGAGCATCGCGCGCCACGAGTGATCGAAGCAGCCTACGAAGAGACCAGGAAGCGGATTCTCTCCAGCCCTTTCCTCACCGCCCTGCGCGGGCGTGCTGCCGTCAGCGTCTCTGACGGAACTTCTTGACGAACACGACCACCAGAAGAATGGCCATGAAGGCAAGGACCACGGAACCGACGTAGTACATCGTTGCCCTTCCCGCGACGAGACAGCCGACTCACATCGTCCCGGCGCGACGAATCAGGCGAGGATCTTCGCCTTCTGCGCCTCGAACTCCGCATCGCTCAAGACGCCCTTGGCTTTGAGGTCGGCCAGCTTGGACAGCTCGTCCGCCGTGTTGGCACCCGAGGTGCCCGCCGCCTGCTTCACGTAGTCGTCGAATGCGGCCTGCTGGGCCTGGGCCTGTTGCGCGGCGCGCTCGTGCATTTTGCCGCCCCGGGCGATCAGGTAGACGAAGATCCCGAGGAAGGGGAGGACGATGACGAAGATCGACCACAGGGCTTTGGCCCACCCGCCGATGTCCTGACTGCGGAAAATGTCGCTGAAGATGATGATGAGGAGCCAGAACCAGATGACAAGAAGGAAGAACCCCAGCATGGTGCCGAACAGGTCTGCCAGAGGATAGGTATAGGCGAGCATCGAAATTCTCCTTGAGGTGCGTCGGTGTGCCCCTCATACAAGCACACCGGGGTTGGGTCCTGCCGGATGACACCATCGGTGACGCCTCCGACGCACCGATGATCGGGCGTTCGGTGGTCCCCCGGGACACTCAGGTCAGGTTCAGTTTCGTGGGTCCTCGTCGCGCTCGGCGAATGCGTCGGCCAACTGCGGTCCGCGTGGTAAGGGTGGCAAGAACGCCGGCGCGCCCTCTACAAGAAGAGAATCAGCACCGAATCTGGCGACTCGCCCGAGACTGCCCGTGTCCTCGGCCAGCACCGGCCCGGCGCACGCGCCGATCATGATGCAGATCGCGGCACCGGAGAACCATGAGACCAGTGAGATGGCGATCCCGAAGAACCCGAATTGACGGCTGTTGTTCAACACACTCCGGGGCATCCAGATGGAGGCCGACAAGGCGTAGACACCTATCAACAGACCCGTAATCGCCCCGGAGGGAATCAGGACGCGAGGTCGTACCTGTCCGAGCATCATGAGCCACGCCGTGAACCACCAGAATGACGCGGACAGGGCCAACGCGGCGACGACGAAGATCACATCTTCCACGGTGCCGTGGAGGACTTTGCGGACACCCCCCAGGGCCGCCATGTACACGATGATCGCGAGGATCCACTCCGCACCACGGGTGTAGGCGCCAACCGGCCCCGGAGAGGGACGCCGCCAGGCGGCGAGGTACATACGTTGCAGCGCCGTCGTGAATGAGGTCGCGAAGAAGACGGTGAGAATCAGCCCGAGAATGCCGGTGGCCCTCCGTATATCGCTGGCTGAACTGAATGCCTCCTTCACTGTCGTCAAGGATTGACCGGCGAGGCCGAGACGATGCACCAGTGTCGACACGATCGATTTTCGCAAGCGTTCGGGAACGAATGCGGCGACGACGATGACAAGTGGAAAGAAGGAGACAAATGCCTTTCCGGCGAGCGCGACGCTCCGGTCGACGAAGTTGGTCTCGAGTAGTCGCTCCCAAATCTTCCAGGCAAGCGTTCGCTCCACAATTCGTCGAACCGACTCGATCCGACGTCGAACGGTCTGATGCGTCTGTGAAATAACTTGCGTCATCTTTGACATCAGGTTGATCCGTTCATCGACTCGTGTGGATCATAGATTGGGCCTCGACGCGCTGTACTTGACGGCGTCACCAGAGACTTCCCGGGAAACTCGCACTAGCGTGGCGTGACGCTGCTCCCCGGGGCTGTTGGTGCGAACGATGTGGGCCGCTGGGTCCACTGATGAGGAGGCTGGTGCGATGTCGGACGATCTGCCTGGAATCGTGGCAGTGGACGTGGCGGACCCCGATCAACAACGAACCCCCCTGGTGCCACTCGGCCCGCCGCCCAGTCGGCCAGAGCGCGAAGCCCGTGGCAAGGCGGCGCGCCGCGAGGTCCCTCTGGAGTCGCACGCGGTGCTGGCTCCCACCGAGTTACGAGCCGATCCTGTCGAGCTGCTCGAACGGCAGGCCGCGACCCGGGTGCCCGAGTTGGTCCCCATCCGCTACGGGCGCATGCTGGTATCGCCGTTCACCTTCTACCGCGGCGCGGCCCTGTTGATGGCGTCGGACCTCGCGGGGACCCCCAACTCCGGATTGCGTGCCCAGCTCTGTGGGGATGCGCACATGAGCAATTTCGGGGTCTTCGGTTCCCCGGAGCGCCACTTGATCTTCGATGCCAACGACTTCGACGAGACAGCGCCGGGGCCATTCGAGTGGGACATCAAGCGACTGGTCGCCAGTCTCGAGATCGCCGGACGCGAGAACGGGTTCAAGACCAAGCAGCGCCGGAGCATGACGGTGGCCGCCGGCGCCGCCTACCGGGAGGCCATGCGAACGTTCGCGACCCAATCGAATCTCGCCGTGTGGTACGCCCATCTGGACATGGACAAGGAGATGGCTTCGATCTCGGCGCTCCTCGCGCCCGATCGCGCCAAAATGACCGAGGCCGCGCTCGCCAAGGCGCGCACCAAGGACAGTTCACAGGCGTTCGAGAAGCTCGCCACCGTCGTGGACGGCCGCCCCCGGATCGTCAGCGACCCCCCGTTGATCGTTCCGGTGAACGAGCTCCTGCCGGACCGGGATGCTTCCGAGGTGTTCGAGCAGTTGGAGGGCCTCTTGCAGGCGTACCGGCGAACGTTGCAGTCCGACCGGAGCCACCTGTTGGAGCAGTACCGGTTGGTGGACATGGCGCGCAAGGTGGTCGGAGTCGGCAGTGTCGGCACCCGGGCCTGGATCCTGCTCATGGAAGGTATCGACAGCGGCGACCCGATGTTCTTACAGGCCAAGGAAGCGCAGGCGTCCGTGCTCGAGGAATTCGCCGGGGCGAGCGTGTACACAAATCACGGGCAGCGGGTCGTCGCGGGCCAGCACCTCATGCAGGCGGTCGGCGACATCTTTCTCGGCTGGGAGCGCACGAAGGGCTGGGACGGCGGTGTCCGTGACTATTACGTGCGACAGCTGAGGGATTGGAAGGGGTCGGCTGATCCCGGGACGATGCAACCGACGGGCATGACGATCTACGGCCGGCTGTGCGCGTGGACCCTGGCGCGCGCGCACGCACGTTCAGGGGACAGAGTGGCGATCGCCTCCTACCTCGGACGCAAGGACACGTTCGACCAAGCCATCGCCGACTTCGCAAGTGCCTACGCCGACCTCAACGACCGCGACTACGCAGCCCTGCAGGTCGCGCAGAAGGAAGGACGGATCGAGGTGCAATCCGGCCTGTGACGCCACCACGCGTCGCCTAGGAATCTCACCCGTCGCGCCACACGTCGCGGCGGGGATTCTGAGGGCGACGTAGTGACGTGTACTACCGTTCTGGACACGGCCAGCCTGGGTGGAAAAAGGTGAGCGGATCCGATCCACAGACATCCGACAGGGCAGCACCTGCCACTCCGAGCCCATCTCCCGAGGGGGCGGCAAACAGGCGGTCAGGCCCGATCGATCCCCGGCTGCTGCGCTACACGCGTGGCACGCGTCGGCTACCTGGTGGTCACGGTTCTGCTGGGCGGCACCACCGCATTTCTCGTCGTGGCCCAGGCCTGGCTCATCGCAACCACGATCGCGGATGTCGTCGTCGAGCACAAGGGACTGGCACGGGTCGGACGCGCTGGTGCTCCTTCTCTTCGTCGGTGATCCTGGGTCGGGCCGGAGTGGGCTGGCTCAGCGAACGGATGGCCGACCGGGCGTCGGCGTCGGCCAAATCGGACCTGCGCCGGGCGCTGGTGGAGCAGGTCGCGCCGCCTGGGACCTGCCGGCATCGATCGGGAGCGCTCCGGCAGCCTGGTCGTCCTCGCCACCAGTGGGGTCGACGCGCTCGACAGCTACTTCGCCCGCTACCTTCCCCAACTGTTCCTCGCGGTCATCGTCCCGGTGACCGTCGTCATCGTGGCGCTCGGCGCGGACTGGATCTCGGCCGTGATCATCGCCGTCACCATCCCGCTGATCCCGCTGTTCATGTCGCTGGTCGGTGCGTCGACCAAGGCCCGGATGGCTCGCCAGATGAGACTGCTCCAGCGCCTGGCCGGCCACTTCCTCGACGTCGTCGCCGGCCTCCCCACACTCAAGGTCTTCGGTCGGGCCAAGGCCCAGGCCGCGGCCATCCGTGACATCACCGACCAGTACCGGACGGCCACCATGGCCACGCTGAAAGTGGCGTTCCTCTCGTCGCTCATCCTCGAGCTCCTGGCCACCATCTCGGTGGCCCTGGTCGCGGTGGCGGTCGGGCTCCGGCTGCTCGGCGGCCACCTGAGCCTGGCCACCGCGCTCTTCGTCCTCATCCTCGCCCCCGAGGCCTACCTCCCCCTCCGCCTCCTCGGCACCAACTATCACGCCAGCGCCGAAGGGATGAAGGCGGCCGACGACATCTTCGAGGTCCTCGAGCGACCGGTCCCGCCACGCGGCGATCCGCTGCGACGTTCCCGACCTGTCCGCGGTCCACGCTCCGGGTCGAAGGGCTGGAGGTCTGCTATCCCGGACGGGCTCACCCGGCGCTTTCGGCGGTCAGCTTCGACGTGGACCCCGGGGAGGTGGTGGCCGTGGCCGGGCCCAGCGGCTGCGGGAAGTCCACCCTCCTCGGCGTGCTCCTCGGCCTGGTGCCCGCCGTCGAGCGGGTCGGTCCGCTGTCAGGAGACGTCAGCCTGGCCGACCTGGACCCCGATGCCTGGAGGGCCCAGGTCGCCTGGGTCCCACAACGACCTCACCTCTTCGCCCGCTCGATCGCCGAGAACGTCCGCCTCGGGCCGTCCCGACGCCAGCGACGACGCGGTGCGTGCCGCCATCGCGGCGGCCGGGCTCGACGACGTGGTGGCCCGGCTCCCCATGGGACTCGACACGGTCCTGGGTCACGAGGGGGCCGGGCTCTCGGCCGGCGAGCGCCAACGGGTGGCCCTGGCCCGCGCCTTCGTCCGCGACGCTCCGCTCCTGCTCCTCGACGAGCCGACCGCCAATCTCGACGGGCGGACCGAGGAGAGCGTCCTGGCCGCCGTCCGGCGGCTGATGGCGGGCCGCACGGTGGTCATCGCGGCCCACCGACCGTCCCTCTTGGCCCTCGCTGACCGGGTCGTCCACCTGGCGCCCGCCGTGAAGGCGGCTTGCTGAATGTCCGTCCTCAGCACGCAGCAGGACGACGTGCGGATCGCGCCGTTGGGGCGCACCCTCGGCATCGCGCCGCCCGGCCGGCGCCGGCTCCTGCTCGCGGCGCTGCTGGGGGCCGGAGCCATCGCCGCCGACATCGGGCTCATCGGCACCGCGGCCTGGCTGATCTCGAGGGCGGCCCAGCACCCCAACGAGTCCCATCTGGCCGTCGCCATCGTGGGGGTCCAGTTCTTCGGACTTTCCCGCGGGTTCTTCCGGTACGAGGAGCGACTCGTCGGGCACGACGCCGCCTTCCGACTCCTCGCCGACCTCCGGGTGAAGGTCTACCAACGGCTCGAGCGGCTGGCGCCGGCCGGCCTGCCCGCGTTCCGGCGCGGTGACCTGCTGGCCCGGATCGTCCAGGACGTCGACTCGTTGCAGGACCTGGTGATCCGGGTCATCCCCCCCTTCGCCATCGCCCTGCTGGTCGGATCGCTGACGGTGGCGCTCATGTGGTGGATGCTTCCCGCCGCCGGCGTGATCCTGGCCGTGGCCCTCGTGCTGGCCGGCACGGTCGTGCCCTGGCTCACCGGGAAACTGGCACGGCGCAAGGAGTCGAGATTCGCCCACGTGCGGGGCGATCTCACCGCAGCGATGGTCGACCTCACCGAAGGCGCGGCGGAGCTCGTCGCCTTCGGTGCCACCGCTGCCCAGCTCCGGACCGTCCGGGAGCAGGACGCCGAGCTGACCGCCATCGCGTCGGCGTCGGCCGGGACCGCGGGCATCGGTCTCGCCCTGACCACCCTGCTGGCCGGGCTGGCCTGCTGGGGCTGCCTCCTGGTCGGGATCCCGGCCGTCATGTCGGGTCGGCTCGACGGCGACCGAACTGGCGGTCATCACCCTCATCCCCCTGGCCGCCTTCGAGCTGGTGGTCGGGCTGCCGGTTGCCACCCAGGCGCTCCAGCGGGTGCGCCAGGCCGCGGCGCGGGTGTTCGAGGTGACCGATGCCGCCGTGCCCGTCCCCGAACCCGACGCTCCGGCTGCGCTACCCGACCGCCCCTTCGACCTGCAGGCCCGCGTCGGTGTGGGCCCGCTACCCCGGTGCGCCGGCGCCTGCACTGCGGGGCGTGGACCTCTCGCTCGCCCACGCGCGGCGTGTGGCCATCGTCGGGCCGAGCGGGGCCGGCAAGTCGACCCTGGCCGCGGTCCTCGTCGGGTTCTTGCCCTACGAGGCCGGGATCGGTCTCGCTCAACGGCGTGCCGCTCGATCGTCTGGCCGGCGACGACCTGCGCACCGTGGTGGGTCTGGTCGGCCAGGACGCCTACCTCTTCGACACCGACCTGGCCGAGAACCTCCGGGTCGGGCGGCGTGACGCCACCGACGCCGAGCTGCGCACACGTGCTCGACCGGGTCGGACTGGCCGACTGGCTCGGCGGCCTGCCCGAGGGCCTGGCCACCGAGGTCGGACGGCACGGCGCCGCCTGTCGGGTGGCCAGCGCCAGCGGGTCGCCGTGGCCCGAGCCCTGCTGGCCGACTTCCCGGTGCTGGTGCTCGACGAGCCGGCCGAGCACCTCGACTCCGCCGGCCGCCGACGCGCTCACCGCCGACCTGCTGACGGTCACCGATGGTCGCTCGCTCGTCCTCATCACCCATCGGCTCGCCGGCCTCGAGTCGCGTCGACGAGATCCTGGTGATGGACGGCGGCCGGGTGGTCGAGCGGGGCACCCACGACGAACTGCTCGACCTGGGCCGGCGGTACTCGAGCCTGTGGTGGGAGGAGATGCAGCACGGCCGTCCGCGATGACGACGCAGCAGCACCAACCGACCGAGAGACCCATCGGCCGCCACATTGCCGTGGTCGCCCTGAACGACGGGAGCCTCACGCGATGACCACCGACCTCGCCCGCTGGCAGTTCGCCACCACCAGCATCTACCACTTCTTGTTCGTGCCGGTCACCATCGGACTGGCCTTCCTGGTGGCGCTGCTCCAGACCAGTTGGTACCGGAACGACAACCCGACGTTCAAGCGGCTCACCAAGTTCTTCGGGACGCTGCTCCTGATCAACGTGGCCGTCGGGGTGGTGACCGGCCTGGTCCAGGAGTTCGAGTTCGGCATGAACTGGTCGAACTACTCGCGGTTCGTCGGCAACATCTTCGGCGGCCCGCTGGCCATGGAGGGTCTGGCCGCCTTCTTCCTCGAGTCCACCTTCCTCGGCATCTGGATCTTCGGGTGGGACCGGCTCTCGAAGAAGCTGCACCTGGCCTGCATCTGGCTGGTTGCCGGCGGCCACGATGCTGTCGGCCCTGTTCATCATGGCGGCCAACTCGTGGATGCAGCACCCGGTCGGGCTACGTGATGAACGCCCAGCACCAGCCCCAGCTCAACGACATCTGGGCCCTGTTCACCAATCCGGTGTTCCTGTGGGCCTACCCCCACGTGATCCTGGCCTCGCTGGTGACCGGGGCCATCGTCATGCTGGCCGTCTCCGCCTGGCACCTCAGGCGCAAGAGCTCCGTCGAGGCCTTCCGCCGGACCGCCATCATCTCGCTGGCCGTCCTCGCCCCGGCCGTCTTCCTCAACATGTTCATCGGGAGCGAGCTCGGGGTGGTCGAGGGCAAGTACCAGCCGATGAAGATCGCCGCCGCCGAGGCGCTGTGGACCACCTGTCCGTCGCACTGCCCGTTCTCCGCTCTTCCAGATCGGTGGCGGGAACAACGACGAGACGCCCACGCAGATCATCGAGATCCCCGACCTGCTCTCCATCCTCGCCACCAACCACGTCGACGGTGAGGTCCAGGGCATGAACAACCTGCAGGCCCAGTACGTCAAGGAGTACGGCCCGGGCAACTACATCCCCAACGTCTTCATCCAGTACTGGGGCATGCGGGTCATGGCCTACCTGGCCGCGCTCATCGCGCTGTTCGCCCTGTGGGGGCTGTGGCTCATCCGCCGCAAGACGCTCGAGCAAGGCCAAGTGGTTCCTCCTGATCGCCCCGTGGTTCGCCATCACGCCGTTCCTCATGAACACGGCCGGGTGGCTGCTGACCGAGAGCGGCCGACAACCCTGGATCGTCCAGGGCCTGATGAAGACGTCCCAGGCTGCCTCGCCCTCGGTGACCGTCGACCGACATCTGGATCAGCCTGACCGTCTTCGTGCTCCTGTACCTCGCCTGGGGGTGGCCGACGTCTATCTGATGATCCACTACGGCCGCAGGAATTGGAACCGGCGCACGACAGGAGGCAGAGCGGCCGGCGACGGCGACGCCGACGCGACGACGGCGAGCGGCGGCGTCGACGCGTCGACGAGTCCGAAGACGACCGGGTCCCGGCCCTCATCTACTAGGAGGCGACATGGTCCATCTCAACAACATCTGGTTCGTGATCGTCGCCATCTTCTGGGTGGGGTTCTTCGTCCTCGAGGGATTCGACTTCGGGGTGGGGATGCTGCACTCCTTCGTCGGGCACAACGATGTCGAGCGCCGCATCGCCGTCAACTCCATCGGGCCCATCTGGGACGGCAACGAGGTGTGGCTCGATCGTGGCGGGGGCGGCCATCTTCGCCGCCTTCCCGTCGTGGTACGCCACCATGTTCTCCACCTTCTACCTGGCCCTGGTGGTCGTCCTGGTGGCCCTGATCGTGCGCGGGGTGTCCTTCGAGTTCAACCGCAAGATCGACGACCCGCGGTGGCGGTCGACCTGGCGGTGGTCGCTCACCATCGGGAGCCTGCTGATCCCCTTCCTGCTCGGCACCGCCCTCGGCGACCTCCTCCACGGGCTGCCCATCGACTCGGCCCACAACTACACCGGCAACTTCTTCGGCCTGCTGGTCCCCTTCGGGCTCTACACCGGCCTCACCTTGACCGTGCTGTCGCCTGTTCCTCGGGGCGGCCTACCTGACCCTCAAGACGGAGGGTGCGCTGCACGACCGGGTGGCCCGACTCTCGGGCCGGCTCGGCTGGCTGGCCGCGGTGATCACCTTCGGCTGGCTGACCTGGAGCCATGTCGGCCTCGGCGCGGGCTTCGTCCCCAACCCGATCGAGGCGCTGGCGCTGGTCGCGGTGGTCGGCGGCGCCTTGCTCGCCGAATCCGCGTCGGAGGGCTGGGCGTTCGCCGCCGCCGCCACGGCCATCGGCAGCGTGGTGGGCTCGATCTTCTTCGAGCTCTTCCCCCGGGTGATGGTGTCCAGCACCAACTCGGCCTACAACCTCACCGTGGCCAACTCGGCCAGCCCCTCCTACACGCTCAAGGTGATGACGGTGGTGGCCGTCATCTTCTTCCCGGTCGTGCTCGTCTACCAGGGGTGGAGCCTCTATGTCTTCCGCAAGCGACTCGTCACGCCGCCCGAGGCGGGTGATGCCGGGCGCGCCGCGGCACCGCGACGTGAACCCCAACGTGTCGTCGTAGCCGTTCGAATCCGGGAAGTTCACGCAGACGCCGGGGACAGTCCCTCCTCCGCGGAGGAGTGCGGCCGATCAGGCGAGGATCTTCGCCTTCTGCGCCTCGAACTCCGCATCGCTCAGGACGCCCTTGGCTTTGAGGTCGGCCAGCTTGGACAGCTCGTCAGCCGTGTTGGCGCCCGAGGTGCCCGCGGCCTGCTTCACGTAGTCGTCGAACGCGGCCTGTTGCGCCTGGGCCTCCTGCGCCGCCCGTTCGTGCATTTTGCCGCCCCGGGCGATCAGGTAGACGAAGATCCCGAGGAAGGGGAGGATGATGACGAAGATCGACCACAGGGCTTTGGCCCACCCGCCGATGTCCTGACTGCGGAAGATGTCGCTGAAGATGATGATGAGGAGCCAGAACCAGATGATGAGGAGGAAGAACCCCAGCATCGATCCGAACAGGTCCAGCAGGGGGTAGGTATAGGCGAGCATCCAGGGCCTCCTTGAGGTGCGGCAATTTGCCCCGTCATCAAATCACACCGGATTTGCCCATGTCGTCATCCTTGCGGGATGACATGTCGTTGTGTCACTGCCGACGGATGACGAGGGCGGTCGGCTTCTTACGTCGGCAGGTGCGTGTAGCTCCTCGGGGTCAAGCTGACCTCCACGTCCACCCCGGAGAGCCCCGCGGTGACAAGGTCCTGGTGGAGAACCGTCGGATCGGGCGCGGGGACCGGGCCCGTCGCGTCGACGAACACCTGATCGCCGTCGAGCCGTGACGCCGGTCACGCTCCATCCGGCCGCGTCGGCCCAGTGGTTGGCGACCGCCTGGACGTCGGCTTCCCGCACGCTTGTCCGATCGATCCGGTCGGAGTTGATCGTCAGAGGGACGATGACGACGGCCAGGAATACTGCGACGACGGCGACGGCGCCGCGGCGGCGGAACGCCGCTGCCTGCGCCCGGTCGGAGACCCGGTGGGTGCGGTAGAGCGCCATCACGACGATGCCACTGGCCAGAATGGCGGCGACATTGGTCGTGAACAGCAGGAGGGCGCCGAGAGCCTGATGGGGGGCTCCGGATTCGAGTGTCAGGCCCACGACGGCCAAGGGCGGGACCAACGAGATGGCGATGGCCACACCGGGCAGGGTGTCGGAGATGTCGGAACGGGCGAGGGCGACCGAGCCGACCGCGCCCGTGGCCAATGCGGCGATCAGGTCGATGATCCGGGGCGTGATCGCGCTGGCGCCACTTGGCTGTTCGTGGCGGCGACCACGGGGTAGGGAATGAAGAGTCCGAGGATCCACGCCAAGGCAACCACTGCGGCGGCACCGACGATGACCAAGAGGACAGATCGACGGAGGTTCTGCGCGTCGGTGAGCACCACCGCCAGGACGATCCCGAGGATCGGGGTCATGAGCGGCGCAACGATCATGGCCCCGATGACCGTGGCGGTCGAGTCGCTGATGACGCCGGCGGACGCGATGACCGCCGAAAGGGGGAGCAGCAGCCAGAATCGACTCAGCCGGCGTGTGCGTTCGTCGCCCTCGAAGAAGAGCTGATCGCGCATGCGCTGCAGGTCGGTCTCGTTCAGGCTGGCCACGGGTCCCGGATCCTCCACGCGGTGTCGTCGAGCCCGGGCGGGCCCGTCGATCGAGACTGTGGCACATGGGCGACCGGATGCGGCGGATCTCGGCCGTCGCCGACATGCTGGGGACGCACCCTCGAAGCGGGGTGCGTCCCGTCGAGCGGTTCAGACGGTGTCGGCCTCGGCTTCGATGAGTTGGGACACGGCGTCGATCAGCGCCAGGTGGGTGAAGGCCTGGGGGAAGTTCCCGAGGTGCTCACCGGTCGTGGCATCGATCTCCTCGGCGTAGAGGTGCAGGGGACCGGCGAAGGAGAGCAGCTTCTTGCACAGCGCGCGGGCGCGCTCGATCTCGCCGATCATGGCCAGCGCGGAGACCAGCCACCACGAGCAGATCGTGAACGTGCCCTCCTTGCCCTCGAAACCGGTGTCGGTGCTGTCGACCTTGTAGCGCAGCACCAAGCCGTCCTCGGTGAGCTCGTCGGCGATGGCCAGCACGGTGGCCCGGACCCGCTCGTCGTCGGGGGGCAGGAACCCCATGATGGGGATCAGGAGGAGCGACGCGTCCAGCTCGTCGTTCTCGTAGGCCTGGCGGAACCGACCCCGCTCGTCGACGCCCTTGGCCAGGATCTCCTCCTTGAGCGCGTCGGCCCCCTTCCGCCAGTCGGTCGGCCCGGTCGGGGTCGCCCCGCCGGAGCGCCATCGATCGCGCCCCGGTCCGCCGCCACCCAGCACAGGACGGCGGAGGCGGTGAAGTGTTGGGGCTCGCCGCGGATCTCCCAGATGCCCTGATCGGCGTCGCCGCTGTGGGTGAGCGCCTCCTCGACCAGTCCGGCCAGGCCTTCCCACACCGCGTGGACGATCTGGGCCGCCCCCTTGCGTGAGGTGCGTCTCGACCGCGTCGAGGAGCATGCCCCACACGTCGTTCTGGTGCTGGTCCCAGGCGCCGTTGCCGACCCGGACCGGCGTGGCCCCCTCGTAGCCCGACAGGTGGTCGAGGGTCCGTTCGGTGAGGTCCCGCTCGCCGCCGATGCCGTACATGATCTGGAGCTCGAACGGCTGGTCGAGCTTCCCCTGGCTCACCGCTTCGAGCACGAAGGCGAAGTACTCGAGGGCCTCCCAGTCGAAGCCCAGGCGGTAGAGCGACCGCAGCATGAACCCGGTGTCCCGGATCCAGGTGTAGCGGTAGTCCCAGTTGCGCGCCCCGCCCGGGGTCTCGGGCAAGCGAGGTGGTCGAGGCCGCCATGATGGCCCCGGTGGGCGCGTAGCTCAGGCCCTTCAGGGTCAGCGCGCTGCGCTCGATGTAGGGACGCCACGGGTGATCGGGGAACGTCCCGGTGGCCAGCCAGTTCCGCCAGTAGCTCACCGTCGAGACGAGGTCCTCGTCCGCCTCGTCCTGGCGTGGTCGGGGCGAGTATCGCCCCACGACAGGGCGATGAAGGCTCGACTCGCCCTCGGCCAGGCTGGTGCGCCCGTAGCAGCGGGCGCCGACCAGGCCGAGTCGGAGGCTGCTGACCACCGACAGCGTGCGATCCCGCCGTCCGGCGCGTGCGACGGTGAGCGGAGCCGTAGCCGTCGCCGCCGTAGGCCCATTGGCCGACGGCGACGCCGTAGTCGAACAGCGGCACGCAGTTGGCGACGATCTCGACCTTGCCGGCGATGCAGGTGGCCGTGCGCAGCAGCACGCCGACGGCGGCCGAATCGGTGGGCGCCCGCCGGTAGCCGGGCCGCCGGCGCGCCGTCCTCCACCTTGCGGATGACCATGAGGTCCTGGACGACCAGCCATCCCGTCGGGGTGTGCCAGGTCGTCTCGACCACCATCGTGCCCGGCACGTAGCGGCGGTGGTGGGGGACCATGGTGTTCGAGGGCCCGAACCGGAACGAACCGGCCGAGCGGTCGAGCAGCGCCCCGAAGACACTCGGCGAGTCGGGACGGGGCAGGCAGAGCCATTCGACCGATCCGTCGGGCGCGATCAGGCAGCTGTTCTCGCAGTCGGAGAGGAAGGCGTAGTCGGCGATCGGCGGGAACGTGCTCATGATCGGGTGCTCCTCTTGTCGGCCCGGATGCAAGACTCTGTCGGGCAGGCGGTCACGGACCAACCTCTGATCGGTGACAGTAGCTTGCCGTGGCGTCGAGGCTCGGGCGCTCTGACGGCGACCTCGAGCACCGGTCGAGCTCACCGTTCGTCACCTTTCGTCACGCTGCGCACCTTGTGTCGGCAACGACCGTCCTGTCGAATCACCCGATGCCGGATGACGGATTCAGTCGCGGGCGGCCGTAAGTCCAGATCGAAAGCAATCACGTGTTGTGCATAGGATGAAGCCGACGTCCGGACGGCAGTCCCGGAGCGAAAGGAGTCGACGTGACACTGCAAGGCAAAGTGGCCATCGTCACCGGCGGCAACACCGGCATCGGCAAGGCGGTGGTGCTGGCGCTTGGCCGCCGAGGGCGCCTCGATCGTCATCGACTACGTGGCCGACCCCGACGCGACCGAGGCGCTCGAGCAACAGGTCCGGGACCTCGGGGACAAGGTGACCGCGGTCAAGGCCGACGTCAGCAAGGTCGCCGACCTCGAGACGCTGATCGGCACGGCGGTGAGCACCTTCGGGCGGCTCGACATCATGGTCAACAACGCCGGCATCGAGACCCGGACCTCGGTGCTCGACACCACCGAGGCCCAGTACGACCGGGTGCTCGACATCAACCTGAAGAGCGCCTTCTTCGGCACGCAGCTGGCGGCCAAGCAGATGATCGCCCAGGGCGACGGGGGCCGGATCATCAACATGACCTCGGTCCACGAGGACTGGCCCATGCCCGACAACACCGCCTACTGCCTCTCCAAGGGCGGCATGCGGATGCTGACCCGCACGGCGGGCGTGGAGCTGGCTCCCCACAACGTCCTGGTGGTCGGGGTCGGCCCCGGGGCGGTGGACACCCCGATCAACAAGGCCACCGTGGCCGACCCCGAAAGCGTTGGCCAAGCTCGACGACGCCATCCCCTCGGGCCGACTGGCCAAGCCCGAGGAGATCGGGAGCGTGGTGGCCTTCCTGGCCGGGCCCGGAGCGAGCTATCTGACCGCCACCACCATCTTCGCCGACGGCGGCATCATGCAGAGCAGCCCGGGACTGTGACGTGCCGACGCACTCCGCTCCGAGTCGACGCCAACGCTGGCGAGGTCGACGCTGAGCCGATTGACCGGTCGACACCGATGCTCCACCGCCTGCAGGCGAACGAGCCGATCCGGCCGGCCGCCGCCACCGGGTGGTCATCGTCGGCGGCGGATTCGGGGGCCTGCCCGCCACCCGGCTGCTCGGTCGGGCAAGCCGGTCGACGTGACCCTGGTCGACCGGCGCAATCACCACCTCTTCCAGCCCCTCCTCTACCAGACGGCGACGGGCATGCTCGCCCCGGGCCAGATCGCCCCCGCCCTGCGGCACGTCGTGCGCAAGAAGAAGAACGTGCGGGTGCAACTGGCCGAGGTGAGCGGCTTCGACCTCGAGCGTCAGGGTCGTCCACGCCAACGTGGCCGGGCGATTCGAAGTCGAGTACCCCTACGACAGCCTCATCGTGGCCGCCGGGGTGACCCAGTCGTACTTCGGGCACGACGAGTTCGCCTTCTTCGCCCCGGGCATGAAGACCCTCGACGACGCCCTCGAGCTGCGGCGGCGCATCTTCGGCGCCTTCGAGATGGCCGAGATGGTCGCCGACCCGACCGAAAAGGAGCACTGGCTGACCGTCGTCGTGGTCGGTGCCGGGCCGACCGGGGTCGAACTGGCCGGCCAGGTCCGGGAGTTGGCCACGCGCAGCCTGCGGGGGGAGTTCCGCACGTTCGAGGCCTCGGCGGTCAGGGTCATCCTGGTCGACGGCGGAAAGGAGCCGCTGGCCACCTTCGGCGACCAGCTCTCCGCGCAAGGCGGCGAAGACACTCGAGCATCTGGGCGTCGAAGTGCGCATGGGTTGCGCAGGTGGTCGGCATCGACGCCGGCGGCGTCGACGTCAAGGGCACGGAGGGCACCTCGAGGATCGAGGCCCGGACCACCATCTGGGCGGCCGGGGTCCAGGCGTCGCCACTCGCCGGCCTCCTGGCCGAAGCCTCGGGCGCCACCGTCGACCGGGCCGGCCGCATCGCCGTGCTCCCCGATCTGACGCTTCCGGGCCATCCCGAGGTGTTCGCCGTCGGCGACATGGCCAGCCTCGACAACCTTCCCGGTGTCGCCGAAGTGGCCATGCAGGGTGGCCTCCACGCCGCGAACACCATCCTGCGTCGCCTCAAGGGCGAGCCCACAAAGGCCGTTCCGCTACCGGGACCTCGGGAGCGTGGCCACCATCGGACGGTTCCGGGCCATCGTGAGCGTCAAGGGCATCCACCTGAGCGGATTCCCGGGCTGGGTGGTGTGGATGTTCGTCCACCTGGCCTTCCTCACCGGCTTCGGCAACCGGTTCACCACCATGTTGCGGTGGCTCCGCTCGATGATCGGGCGGGGACGGGCCGAGCGGGAGTTCAGCATGGCCCACACCGGCGGCGACCTGAGCCTCCCGATCCGGTCAAGGCAAGGGTCGAGCCGACGCTGTTCCCGGTCGTGGAGGAAGCGGAGGCACCGGCCGTCAGAATCACTCCCCGGCCGCCGCAGGCAACGCCGTGACCGCACCCCCAGAACCACCAACGCCGGAGAATCCACGGTGAGCGACCAACGTCGCTCCACGGTACTCGCCGAAAGAGGAAGCTCATGCCAGAGCACTTCGACGTCATCATCATCGGAACCGGAGCCGGTGGGGGAACCTTGGCCCACACGCTCGCCTCGTCGGGCAAGCGGATCCTCCTGCTCGAACGGGAGGACTTCCTCCCGCGGGAGATGGAGAACTGGTCACCCGACGAGGTGTTCATCGACGGGAGGTACATCTCGAAGGACACCTGGTACGACAGCGACGGCAACGCATTCCAGCCGCAGGTCCACTACTTCGTGGGCGGCGCCACCAAGCTGTACGGCGCCGCCCTCTACCGCCTCCGGCCCGAGGACTTCGGCGAGATCCAGCACGTCGACGGGGTGTCGCCGGCCTGGCCGGTCGGCTACGACGAGTTCGAGCCGTCTCCCAGGCCGAGGCGCTCTACCAGGTCCACGGCACCCATGGGAGAGGACCCCACCGAAGGGCACTACTCCGCGCCGTACTCCCGCTCCCCGCGCGCCGAGCCACGAACCGCGCCTCCAGGAGATCTGCCGACGGATCTCGAAGGCCAAGGGGTACCACCCGTTCTCGGCCCCATGCGGCATCCTGCTCGACGAGTCCGATCGCGCCAAGAGCCACTGCATCCGCTGCGCATGGTGCGACGGCTATCCCTGCCTGGTCCACGCCAAGGCCGACGCCGAAGTCATGGCCGTCCGGCCCAGTCTCGAGTCGCCGAACGTCGTCCTGCTGACCAACGCCATGGCGACAAAGCTCGAGACCGACCCGACCGGCCGGACCGTCACCGGCGTCGTGGTGGAGCGCGGCGGGACCCAGGAGGTGTACCAGGCCGACATCGTCGTGGTGGCGGCCGGCGCGTCCAACAGCGCCAAGCTGCTCTTGAACTCGGCCAACGACACCCATCCCACCGGGTTGGCCAACGGCTCGGATCAGGTCGGCCGCAACTTACAATTAGTTCCACAACTGCAAGGCCGTCGTCTCGCTGGGCAAGGAGCCCAACGACACCGTGTTCCAGAAGACGCTCGGCATCAACGACTTCTACTTTGCCGGTGGGGACCGCAAGTGGCCCCTCGGGAACATCCAGATGGTCGGCAAGTCCAATGCCGGCGCCATGAAGGGCGAGGAGCCGAAGCTCACCACTGCTGGCCCCTCATTTGTCCCTCGAAGAGGTGGCCCAGCACGCAGTGGACTGGTGGCTGACCACCGAGGACCTGCCCCGTGCCGGAGAACCGGGTGACCGTCGACGCGGAGGGGAACATCCACTGGCGTACGAGGCCACCAACAACGAGGAGGCGGACGGCCTCTACAAGGAGCTGCGGACCATCCTCAATCACGTCGGCATGGCCGACCATCACGTGCTGAGCAAGAACTTCTACATGAGCATGAACGTCCCCGTGGCCGGGTGCGCCCATCAGGCGGGGACCGTCCGATTCGGCACGGATCCGGCCACATCGGTGCTCGACACCAACTGCAAGGCCCACCAGCTCGACAACCTCTACGTGGTCGACACCAGCTTCTTCCCGAGCATCGGGGCGGTGAACCCTGCGCTCACCGCGATGGCCAACGCCATCCGGGTGGGCGAGCACCTCAAGGAGCGCCTCGCGTAAGGTTCGAGCGTGTTCGCTCAGGATCGGCGACGGGGTCGGCGGCGCGACGGGTACCGCGCCTGCCTGTGGGTCGGTTGCGTCGGGGGCCGGGGCCGGAACCAGGTGCGCACTGACGACGTAGGAGACCACCACCGCCACGATGATGAGCGGCGTGAGTGACAACCCGTCGGCCGACAAAAGGAGCGCGGCCAGCAGCACCGAGACGAGCGGGAGGCCCAGCATGGCCACGGTCATCGCCTGCCGATGCCCATGCCGACGCCGGCGATCATGGGCAGACCGGGTAAGTGGGAGAGCAGGATCCCGAGCGCGCCGCCGATGAACATGCCCGGAAAGATCGGTCCCCCCCGGAAGCTGCTGAGCGACGCGCTGTAGGCCAAGCCTTTGCACAAGATGAGCACCGCCAACGGCCCCACGGTCCACGCCGACGCGTTCTCGATGAGCCCCGGCAGCGCACTCTGGCCGGAGAAGAGCACCTCCGAGAACGGCTTGCCGGTGACCTCGGCGAAGATGATGGCCAGCGCTGCGATCACCAGACCCACGAGGGGGGTGAGAAGCACTTTGCGCCGCTCGACAATGGGCTGCAGCGCCAGCGCCCCGCGCTTGATGGCCAGGCCGAGAAAGGCCGCAACGACCCCGATGGCGAGGGCCCAGAGGAATTCGGCCCCGGTCGGACTCCCGAAATGCGGGATCTTTCCGACGCTGAGCGAGAAGGTGCCGAAGCCGGTCCACCGGTCCAGACCCACAAAGATGAGCGACCCGATGCCGGCCGAAAGCAGCCCGGGGACGAGGAGCACACCCAGGAGTGGCCCGCCGATGCCCGACGCCTCCATGAGCAAGAAGGCACCGGCAATCGGAGACCCCAGCAAGGTCGCGATTGCGGCAAAGCTTCCCGCCGCACCGATGACGAGGGCGGCCATCGGGGGAGCGTCCTTCTTGACCAGCTGGACCGCCAGTACCCCGAGCCCACTCCCGATGGCGATGAGCGGTGCCTCCGGACCCAACACAGCACCCAGGCAAAGTGTGGCCAGAGAGGCGAGCACGACCCCGGGGAGATCGACGACCGCGGTCGAGCCGCTTGCTTTGAAACCTTCTGCCGGCTTGTGACCACCGGTGCCGTGGAAGTACCTCAGCGTGAGGCCGACAAGCAAGCCACTCAGTACCAGGGGCAGTATCGGCCACCAGGCGGGGGTCCCGCTGAACCCGAGGTTCTTGGGGAAGGTGCTGAACACGAACGTCTGGGAGATCGAGACGAAATGAAGGTAGAAATACGCGATCGCAGCCACGGGGACACCGATCAGAGCCCCCAGGACGAGCAACGAGACGTAGTTCTTGCTCCGCAGAATCGCAAGAGGGTCGGGGCGCGGTGGGCGGCGTTGTTGGCGCCCGCTCGGATCCGTCATGTGGCGCCCCTGCCGGCCGGGTGCGGGCAGCGCGATCCGGAACGTTCTATCGAAATGCATGAGAGCCCTCGCAGGTTAGAGGTGACTGAATCCGCCGGCCTCTTGTGGCGTCATCGCCACGGACACCGGGTGGCGATCGAAGTGCTGCACGGCGACCTTGAAGTCGTCGAGCAGAATCGAGGCCAGGTCGCGATCGACCCCCTGGCGCACCAGAATCCGCTGCACCGCGATGTCCGAGGCCGAGCCGGTCAAGGTGTAGGCGGGCACCTGCCAGCCCGCGGTTACGCAGGCGGTCGGCCAGGTCGAAGAGCGTGTAGCCGGGATCTTCACCTTCGATGATGCGCCACGTGACCGCCGGGATGCCCTCGGCCGGATTGCTGCGACTGAGCAGCTCGAAGGGGCCGAGCTTCGGGATCTCCTCGGCCAGGTACTGCCCGGTCTCGTAGCAGGCGTTGTGGACGGCGGTGTAGCCGGCGCGGCCCAGCCGGATGAAGTCGTAGTACTGGGCGATGATCTGTCCGGCCGGCCTCGAGAAGTTGATCTGGAAGTCCGGCATGTCCCCGCCCAGGTAGTTGACGTGGAAGATCAGTTCTTCGGGGAGCTCGGCGGCGTCGGACCAGACCACCCACCCGACGCCCAGCGGGGCCAGGCCGAACTTGTGGCCCGAGGTGGAGATGGACTTCACCCGGGGGAGGCGGAAGTCGAACTCGACGTCGGGCGCGCAGAACGGCGCCAGGAAGCCGCCGCTCGCACCGTCGACATGGATGTCGATATTCAGGCCGGTGCGCTCCTGCAGATCGTCGAGGGCCAGCGCCAACTCGGCCACCGGCTCGTAGGCACCCGTATAGGTCACACCGAAGGTCGGCATGACGAAGATGGTGTTCTCGTCCACCCGCTCGAGCATCTGCTCGGCGTCCATGCAGTAGCGGCCGGGCGACATGGGGATCTCGCGGAGCTCGACATCCCAGTACCGGGCGAACTTGTGCCAGACCACCTGCACCGGGCCGCAGACCATGTTGGGCTTGTCCGCTGGTTTGCCCGCCGCCTCCCGGCGCGCCCGCCAACGGCGCTTGGCCGCCATCCCGGCGAGCATGCACGCCTCGGAGGAGCCGATGGTCGATGTGCCGACCGTGTTGGCGGCATCGTGGGCGCGCCAGAGGTCGGCCATCATGTGCACACAACGCCGCTCGATCTCCGCCGTCTGGGGATACTCGTCCTTGTCCTCGAGGTTCTTGTCGATCGCCAGGTCCATCAGCGCATGGACCTGGGGCTCCTCCCAGGTCTGGCAGAAGGTGGCCAGGTTCTGCCGTGAATTGCCGTCGAGCAGAAGCTCGTCGTGGATGACCTGGTAGGCCACGTCGGGAAGCGTCTCGATGCGGGGGGAACGTGTACTTCGGCAAGGCCACGGAGAGGTCCTTCGAGGCGAAGACGCAATCGAGGATCTGGTCGGCCACTTCTTTTTTCTGGTGCAACCCCATCGGAAAAGCTCCTGTGCTCAGTGGTGGGCCGACTCTAATGGGCATCGACCATGGCCCCCGGGGTTTGCGACGCCGCCCCTACGGGGAGCCCGCGCCGAGCACCACCTGGCTCGGTGCGATGTGCTCGGTCCGCTCGACCAACAGGAGTATCGCCCCGATCAGGAATCCGACGGCACCGACGAACGTCCCCAGGTTGGACAGGGACGCTGTTGCGGATCTGCCCGGTCCCCGGCACGATGTAGCCGGCCACCGCAGAGACCCCGAAGGCCACGGACCCGAGCAGATTGACGAAGGTGATCCACCAGTCCACCTGCCGGGGGCGCCACGAGCCCCAACCGTGACACACCTCCCGCCACGCGAGCAGGCTGGCGACAAGGAAGCAGACGGACCCCACCGCATCGGGACGCCACACGAGTTGGTGGGCCGCTTGGGCCGTGAGGTCGACCCGGCACGCGTTCCCGGTGCTGCGATTGAAGAAGAGCGTCCCCGCGAGCTGGATCGCCGAGGCGAGCCATTCGATCCGGCGCGGCTGGAACACGAAGAAGCGACGGCGGCCGCGGCCGGCCGGGATCGGGAGGGCATCCACCGCTTCTCGATACTGCAGAAATGCAGCTGCGGTGAAGAAGATCGAGCCCACGAAGAACGTGTCCGCCGTGACCGGCGCCCCGAGCGACCGCGCGTACGGCGGGAACGCGCCGAGCGCGAAGAGCACCGAGCCGAGGGCGAAGAGGACGCCGATCCACCAGCCTCTGGCCCTCGGCGCCCACCACGTCGAGCCGGCCGGAGACCCTGACGGCGGATGCTTCCTGATCCAACGCGCTTCCAGCCGACGTGGGAGCTGCTCCCTTTTCGACACCGCGTAGGCGATCAGCGGGTGGCGGTGAAGCCGGGCAACAAGGACACTTCGGCCGCCAGGTAGGAGCGCAGCCCGGACACGATCAACTGTTCCACCGTACGACCGACGAGAAAGACGTGCACCTTGAGGTCGCCCTCGATCGTCACCACCGTGGAGTCGGGACCCTCCCCCTCGGTGAACGTGAAGGTGCCGCTGCAGTCGAGCCGGTCCGGGTAGTGGTCGGGCAGGACGGTGAAGCTCGTGCGCCGCGGTGCGGCGTGCAGTTCGGTACGCGTGACCCAGGACAGTTTCGCCGGGTCGACGACGGCCCGCACCGCCGACGAGACCGACCCCGTGAACATGTACCGGATCTCCACGGTCACCGGCGGGCCGTCCTGGTGGCCGACCACCTCGACGAGGGAGATGTCGCCGCGTCGGGGCCCGACCCTCATAGAAGGCCGGATCGCCGTAGGCGGCGACCGCCGCGTCGGGCGACGACCGCCACGCTGCTCGCTGATGGCGAACTTCATCGCGGTCCGGCCGGGTCGCCGGAAGCCCGAGCTTGCGGTGATCCCACGAGACCGTGCGCTCGGGATGCAGTCTTGACGGCCACCCGTTTGCGCAACATCGCCTTCGAGGAACGGCTTGGACTCTTCGCTGTACGGGCCGTAGTAGCGCTCGTAGACGCTCAGGCCCAACGTCCAGAGCTGCCGCGGGGTCATCGACGATCTCGGCCCGGCCCACCAGTTCGACCCCGCGCAACTCCTCGTAGGAGTCACCGGCCTCGAACAACAGGGTCAGCCGTGGATCGCGCCGGAGGTTCTGCACCTTCTGCGACTTGGCCTTGGTCTCGACGGTGACGCACCCGTCGAGAAAGCCGTACCACATGGCGACGGCATGGATGGATCCGTCAGGGCCGAGCGAGCACATCGTCATGGCCCGGCGCTCGGCCAAGAAGGCGTCGACCTCTGCCGGTGTCATCTTGATGAGGCCACGCTGGTTCACCCCATGGCCCATGGCCTCTGCCATCTCCACCTCCGCTCTCGTCGGAAAAGGGTAACGCCGGCGCGACAGTTGCAACGTGAAGAGTTCATCTCCGTGACACTTCCAGGTAGCAACGGTTTCGCGAGCCGTTCATCTGGGCTCCTTATGGTGATCGCCGATGGCGCTCGCTCACCACTGACACACGTCCGCTGCGGGCGTTACCTCTCCGCCGCAGAGCCGCGGAGCCGCCACCACGATCGGGGCGTCCTGGCCGAGGTCGTGCCACTCCGGCCGGCGCCCCACTCCCGCACGGCAGGGGTAGGCGCCTGAGGACCAAGATCACGCAGGTCATCGCCTCCCTGCGTGCGCAGGCGACGCCGGAGGGCACACCCCCCGTGCCTCCGTCGCCGCCTGCCTCTCACGACGCCCTCCCGCACCCGTTCGCCGCCGCGCCTGACGACGCGGCCTGATGGATGTCGCGTCCCATGGCCACCACGACGGTGACCAACGGTCGGCAGCTGCCGAGCGCGCAGGCGCGGGACAACCGGCCCCTCGTCCTCGTCGTCGATGACGAGGAGTCGTACCGCCAGGCCCTCGCCTCGGGCCTGGCCCGGGAGGGCTTCGCCGTCGAATGCGCCGGCGACGGCCACGAGGCATTGCGACTCTTTCACCGGGTCCACCCCGACCTGGTCCTGCTCGACGTCATGTTGCCGGATCAATCGGGCATCGAGCTCTGCCAGCAGATGCGCGCCTTGAAGCCGGTGCCGATCATCATGGTCACCGCACGCGACTCCGAGGTCGACGTGGTGCTCGGCCTGGAGCTCGGCGCCAGCGACTACGTCCCCAAGCCCTTCCGGTTACGCGAGCTGGTGGCACGCATGCGGGCCGTCCTGCGGCGGGGTGTCGCGGTGGCCGAACCCCACGAAGAGGTGCTCCACGTGGGCCCGGTCCGGCTCGACGCCGGCCGGCGGGAGGTGACGGTGCACGACATGCCGGTCGAGCTCTCCCGCAAGGAGTTCGACCTCTTGTCCCTCCTCATGTCCCACAGCGGTCAGGTGGTCACCCGCGACGGCTGCATCGACCGTCTGTGGTGGGATCAGGAGCTCACCGACACGAGGACGCTCGACACCCACATCAAGCGGCTCCGGCGCAAGATCGAGCCGGACCCCGCCAACCCCCGCCACCTTGTCACCGTGCGCGGGGTGGGATTCCGCTTCGAAGCCTGAGCGGCGCCCTCGACGTGCACCTACATTGTGCCCATGCGCAAAGGTGACGTGGTGCCCGATTTCGAACTTCCCGATCAGACCGGGACGCCCCGCAAGTTGAGCGAGCTGCTGGCCGACGGCCCGGTCGTGCTCTTCTTCTACCCCGCCGCCATGACCTACGGCTGCACCAAGGAAAGCTGCCATTTCCGGGATATGGGGGCCGAATTCGCCGCCGTCGGCGCCCAGCGGATCGGCATCAGCGCGGACTCCGTCGACAAGCAGCGGCAGTTCGACGAGAAGGAATCGCTCGGCTACCCGCTGCTCTCGGATGCGGACAGGACCGTGGCGACGTTGCTGGGCGCCAAGCGCGGCGGGCCGAGCTTCGTGCCCAACAAGCGGATCACGTTCGTCATCGACACCGACCGGACCCTCCTCGAGGTGATCCACAGCGAGATCTCCATGAGTGCCCACGCCGACAAGGCGCTCGAGATCCTCAAGGACGCGCCAAGCGGCCTGAGGGGCCCCTCCCCACCCGGGACGCTGCCGGGTGGCCCGGTGAACCGCACCGCCGGAGGCCACGGGCTCCGTCCAGAAGAGTGCCGCTGGCTGGGATTTCGCTGCGTGAGACGTCTTGCTAGCCAGATGAACCGACGTTTGTCAAGGGTTCATCCTCGGGACACCGGAAGTTTGCCAAGCCGTCGAGTTCCGTTCAGCTTGCCTCGATAGGAATGTGCCGACGGAAAGGTCGCGCCTTGTGTACGGCGGCGTCGGCACCGCACCTAGGAGAGGAGCAGTACGTGTTCACACGAGTCACCCCAGAGGAAACTGGCCCGGTGTCCCGGCGCACCGGAAAGCGGTGGCTCATCGGCACCATGGTCCTGTCCGGCGGACTGATCGCGGCGGCGTGCGGTTCGAGCACCCCGAGTGCCAAGAAGTCCAGCACCACGACGACACAGCACAAGAACAAGACGACCACCACGACGGCTCCTTCCACCACGACGACGACCGCCGCCGGGAGCACGCCCACCACGGCCAAGGCGGGCACCACCCCGACCACGGCCAAGGCGGGCACCACCCCGACCACGGCCAAGCCCGTCACGCCGACCACGGCGCCGGCCGGGAACAACGTCCTGGGCGGGGCCAACGACGTCAACACGCCGACGGCCGCGCTGACCGGTGCCGGATCCACTTTTGACCAGCCCCTCTTCGCTCGCCAGTTCTACGACTACAACAAGGCGAACTCCAAGGTGACGGTGAACTACGCCTCGGTCGGTTCGGGAGCCGGAGAGAGCCAGATCCTGGCCGGTTCGGTCAACTTCGGCGCCTCCGACGTGCCCGAGCCGGGCTCGACCACGGGCAGCGGTGGCGCCCTCCTGCAGGTACCGGTGGTCCTCGGCGGTATCGCCATCGTCACCAAGAGCTGCCCCAAGGGGTTCCAGATCACCGGGGCGCAGATCGCCAAGATCTACGCGGGCACCATCACCGACTGGGGTTCCATCCCAGGCTGCACCCCCGGACCCATCGAGCCGGTCTACCGGGCCGACTCGAGTGGCACGTCCAACGCCTTCACCAACTACCTGCACGCCGTCGACGCTGGGGATTGGCCCTCGAACCTCGTCGGCAAGCAGCCCACCTTCCCCAAGGGCGAGGGCGGGAACGGGAACGCCGGCGTGGCCGGTGACGTGCAGGGCGGCGGCGGGACCGTCGGCTATGTCGAGCTGGACTACGCCCTGCAGGCCGGCCTGCCCTACGCGGCCGTCCAGAACTCCGCCGGGGCGTTCGTGGAGCCCAACGGCGCTTCGGTGGCCGCCGACGCGGCGGCCTTCCCCAACGTGACGGCCGACAACTACCTGATCGTGAACGGCGCCGGAGCGGGGGCCTACCCGATCTCGACGTACAGCTGGGTGCTCGTCTACCAGAAGCAGGCCAACACCAACAACGGCATCGCCCTGGGCAAGTTGCTCCACTGGATGGCCACCACCGGCCAGGCCGACTCGTCGGCCATCGGCTACGTCGCCCTGCCGGCAAACATTCAGGCGCTGGCCACCTCGACCATACAGAAGATGGAAAACTCGAACGGGCAGCCCCTCTTCTCCTAAGTGGAGGCAAAGGAGACCTCGCCGCGAAAGCTACTGGAACAACGGCGTAGCTCCCTGTCGTCGGGCAGGGGCTACGCCGCCCTCCTGTGGGGATCGGCGGCGCTCTTCGTCGTGATCCTGGTCGGGATCATCGAGGGCATCGTCAGCCAGTCGACGATGGCCTGGAGCCATTTCGGTATAGGCTTCTTGTGGTCCACGGCCTGGGACGAAGCCACCAACAGCTACGGGGCGGGCCAGTTCATCATCGGTACCCTCGTGGTCACGGCCATCGCCATGGTGATCGCGATTCCGATCGGCCTGGCCACAGCGGCCTTCCTCACCGAGATGTGCCCCCGGCGCATCGCCTCACCACTTGGCGTGGCCATCGACCTCATCGCGGCCGTGCCCAGCATCGTGGTCGGGTTGTGGGGTCTCTACGTCATGCAGCCGATCTTCCTGCGCGACGTCGAGCCGTTCCTGAAGAAGATCCCCATGGTCGGGCTGCTCTTCAAGGGAGAGCCCCACGGGGCCAGTTACATCCTGGCCGGGTTCGTGCTCTCCATCATGATCGTCCCGACCATGGTCGCCCTCTCGCGTACCGCGCTGGCCGGCGTCGGTACCTTGGACCGCGAGGCGGCTTTCGCCCTCGGGGCCACACCCTGGCAGGTCGTCCGGAAGGTCGTGGTGCCGGGGGCGAACTCCGGCATTCTGGCCGCCACCACCCTCGCCCTGGGGCGGGCCGTCGGAGAGACGATCGCGATCACCCTGCTCATCGGGAACAGCCTCATCCTCGGGCATCCCTTCTCGCTGCTCAACCCCGGCTCCGTGCTGGGTTCGGTCATCGTCCTGAACTTCGGTGAGTCCCAGCCCGGCACGCTGCTGCGCAGCACCTTGCTTGCCCTCGCCGTCGTCCTCCTCGTCATCACCCTCCTCGTCAACATCGGCGGCCGGCTCATCGTGCGCAAGAACGCCCAGTTCAGGCTGCCATGACCACCGACGTGATGGAGGCACCAGCTCCTTCGGGCAAGGACGCGGCCTACTACGAGCGGCGCACACTGATCCAGGGCGGCGCCCGCCAGAGCCTCAGGCGGCGCCGGGCGATGGCGCTGACCATCCGGATCCTCTTCGCCATCTGCACGATCCTTGTGCTGATACCGCTGAGTTTCCTGGTCGTCTACGTGTGCAAGCGCGGCATCCCTGCGATGTCGGTCGCGTTCTTCACCCACACCCCCACACCCGAAGGGGTTCCCGGCGGCGGTATCTCCAATGCCATCGTCGGCAGCCTCCTCATCAACGGCCTGGCTCTGGTCGTGGCCATGCCCATCGGCCTGCTGATCGCCCTCTTCCTCGTCGAGAAGCGGGGGCCGATCCCCAACGCCATCCGCTTCGGGGCCGACGTGCTCTCCGGTCTGCCCTCCATCCTCATCGGGCTCTTCGCCTACGCCGTGATCGTGGTGCACACGGGCCACTTCTCCGCCTATTCGGCCAGTGCGGCCCTGGCCGTGCTGATGCTGCCGATCATGATCCGCGGCGACGAGGAAGCGATGCGCACCGTGCCCAACGAGCTGTGGGAAGCCGGACTGGCCCTCGGCGCCCGCCAGTCACGCGTCGTGCGGTCGGTGATCGTACGGGGCTCGGTCCCCGGGCTGGTCACGGCCAACCTGTTGGCCCTGGCCCGAGCCGTCGGAGAGACCGCACCCCTGCTCTTCACCGCCATCGGGAGCCAGGTCCTCAGCTTCTCGTTCAACCAACCGATGAACGCCATCCCGATCGTGATCTACCAGAACGCCAACACGGCCTCACCGGACCTCCTGCAGAACGCCTGGGGTGCTGCGTTCGTCCTCATGGTCGGCGTGCTCATCCTCAGCATCATCGGCCGGATGTTCGCCGCCCGCTTGACCAGGAAAACTCGATAATGTTCATCCGGCGCAGGGGAGAAGGAAATGTCTGATACGACATCGGCGGTTGCTGCCCGTATCCAGCAGGAGGTGCTGGCGCAGGGCCCGGGTCAGGTGGGGTTGCTCGACGGCGCCACCCCCGCCGTCACCCTTACCGATGTCTCGGTTGATTTCGGCAGTGTCCATGCCGTGCGCCGGGTCACCTTCCCCCTGGTCGAAAGCCGCGTCACCGCGCTCGTCGGCCCGTCGGGTTGTGGCAAGACCACGGTGTTACGGGCCATCAACCGGATGCATGACCGCTCGGGGGGGAAGGTCGGGGGTTCCATCCGCCTGGGTGACATGGAGATCTACGGCCGCGACGCACAACCCGAGGTCATCCGGAGCCGCATCGGCATGGTCTTCCAACGCCCCAACCCCTTCCCCACCATGAGCATCATCGACAATGTGACGTCCGGCCTGCGCTTCAACGGCATTCGCAACAAGCAGGTCCTCAAGGACGCGGCGGAGGCCGCCCTGAGCTCCGCCGCCCTGTGGGACACGGTGAAGGACCGCCTCGACCAGCCGGCTATCCGTCTCTCAGGGGGCCAGCAACAGCGTCTGTGCATCGCCCGGGCCTTGGCGGTGGAGCCCGAGGTGTTGCTGATGGACGAGCCCTGCTCGGCCCTCGACCCCATCTCGACCTCGGCCATCGAGGAGACCATCGTCGACCTGGCTTCGAAGGTCACGATCGCGCTGGTCACCCACAACATGTTTCAGGCCACCCGTTGCGCCGACCTCACCGCCGTCTTCCTGCTCGACGATGCCGAGCACATCGGCGAACTCGTGGAGTATGGGGCCACCCAGCAGATCTTCTCTGCGCCATCGGACCCCCGCACCGAGCAGTACGTCACCGGTCAGGTCAGCTAGCCCCTTCGAAGTGCTCCCGACTCGGAGCGCGGGGCCTCAATCCGTATAATTCCAAGTGCACAACGAGGTTTAGTTACACTTGGGTGCCCCCGTTCCGGCGTATCTGCTCGAGGCACGAAGAAGCAGGGAACGAGGGTTGAACGTTCATGCTGGCGACACCTCCCGTTTGCTTTTTGATCAAGAAGAGTTCAGCTTCGCCAGATAGGAATACCCCGAGAGAAGAAGGCGTCCTGGCCACGGTCAGGCACCCACGAGAGGAGCGGTTCGTGTCCCACGATGTCACTGACAAGGTGGCTGCATCCCCAGTTCGAGCAAACCGGAAGGCCCGCCGCGCGCGCTGGGTGCCCTCGGCCCTGTTGGTCGGCGCCCTCGGCACCGTGGTCCCCCTGACGTTCGCCACCACTCCTGCCGGCGCGGCCGTCCCGTCTGTGAACGGCTACACGCTGGTCACCTCCCAGGGCGGGACCTTCAACTTCGGCACCGCCCCCGTCGCCGGCGGTGCGATCGGATTGGCGAACGGGCCGGTGATCGGTGTCGCACCGACGTCGGCCGGCAAGGGCTACTGGGTCGCGACGTCCACCGGCGGCGTCTACTCCTTCGGTGACGCCACGTTCTACGGCTCCCTCGGTGCGATCAGGCTCAACTCGCCGATCGTCGGCATCGTCCCGACGTCGACCGGCAAGGGGTACTACCTCGTCGCCGGAGACGGTGGTGTCTTCACCTTCGGTGATGCCACGTTCTACGGCTCCGCCGGCAGCCTGAAGCTGGTTTCCCCGGTGGTCGGGATGTCCCTGACGTCGACCGGCAAGGGCTACTACCTGGTGGGTGCGGACGGCGGCGTGTTCACCTTCGGTGATGCCGTGTTTGCCGGCACGCTCTCCGACACGTTCAACGGCCCGTCACCCGACGGGCCCGCCATCGGCATCGCGGCAAACCCGATCGGTGCGGGCTACCTGATCGCCACGTCACAAGGTGCGATCGTCGGCTTCGGCAATGCGCCCTATTTCGGTTCGCCGATCCTGAGCGGGTCCACGCCGACCCAGCCGCTGGTCAGCATCACCTATGCGCCGGACGGCACCGGCTACTGGGCCACCGGAGCCGACGGTGGGATCTTCGCCTTTAACTCGCTCGTGGGCGCACCGGAAACGCCCACTTCCTAGGGTCGGTGCCGGCAGTGATCGGGACCTCCGGGCTCCCCCTCCCGAGGAATGTCGTCGGGTTTGCGCCAACCCTGTAGCAACACCGCAGGTCCAGACCCAGTCGGCCCGCGGTGGGCCGGCCCGGGTCGGCAAGATTGCAGCAGAAGAAGGGCCCCTCTCTCATGGAGGGGCCCTTCTTCGTCAGGCCGGGGTCTCCTGCCGCCGGCCGCGACGCCGGTGCGATCGCTTCGCCGCGACGATCGTCGAGGCCAGGGCGTGGGCGTGGGTGGCCTGGGTCGACGTGCACGGCCGGGGCGTGTAACACGCCAGCTCGACCAATCCGGCCAGGTCGGCCACGGCGTCGGCCTTTTCCCTCTCTTCCGTCGATTGCTCGGCCAGCCGTACCCGCAGGGCGAACTCGGCCGGTGTCTCATCGGGACGGCACGACAGGCCCTGGCGCCGGAGAGCCAGGACTGCCCGGTCCCAGGCCCGCACCACCCGCTCGTCCGGGGGACAGGCCGCCTCCCGGACGGCTCGTCGACGTCGCCAGGCGGCCCAGATGCCCAGAGCGGCGAGGAGCAGCACGGCGATCACGGCCGGCACCACCCACCATCCCGAGCCGTGCGTGCGCGTGGGCTGCGCATGGCTCTCGGGCCGCGCGCCGTGCGATGCGACGGTACCGGAGGCCGGCGTGGTCGTCGGCGTGGGCGTCCCCCCCACCACGGTGCTCGGCGAAGTGCTGCTCGACCCGGTGCTCACGGCGGGTCCCACCACACCTTCGGCGCCCGGCGTACCGGTGCCGGCGGGAGGCGTGGGCTCGACCGATAGCCAGCCGGCGCCGGGCCCGAGGTACACCTGCGGCCACACGTGGGCATCGGCACCGGTCACGGTCGTGGTCCCGCCGGAGCCGACCTGGCCCGCCGTGAAGCCGACGACGAGGCGGGTCGGGATCCCGAGGGACCGGGCCAGCATCCCGTAGGCGCCTGCGAATTGCTCGCAGAAACCGGCCTTGGTCACGGTGAGGAACTGCACCAAAGGGTCCGAGCCGCTCGTCGGCGGAGGCGACAGGGTGTAGCGGAACCTCCCCGAGCGAAACCAGTTGACCAGGGCTTGCGCCTTCGCCGCGGCCGTCGCTGCGGTGCCGACCGCTTGGTGGGCCAACTGGTTCACCACCGCGGGCTGGGCCGGCAGGGCCAGGTAGGGGGCGAGGCGCGGATCGGAGGACGGCAGTTGGCGACCCCCGGTCGGGAGAGCCGCCTCGAGCGGGGCCGTCACGAAGTACGTGGTGCCCGTCGCGTCGGCCGAAGGAGCGAGAACCCCCTCTTGTTCGATCGCAGTCGCCCCCGCGAGGCCGCGCACGGCGAGGGTGCCCGGTGGGGCCGGCAATAGCCGGCTGGCAAAGTTGGTGATCGTCACCCGCGCTTCAAAGGTCTTTGCCGGAGCCGGCGAGGGGAGTGCGGTGGCGGCCAGCGCACTCCTGAGCTCTCCGGCGGACCCGGTGAGGGCGTCGCTCACCTCTGCGCGGGGCAGCCATTGCGTGCCGTTGAACGACGAGAGCGTGCCGACCTGCCAGTAGGTGGTCACGGGCGTCGAGGCGTGGAAGATCACCGTATGTGACTCGGAGATCTCGGTGTCGAGAAGGTTGTCGACCAGGGAGATGCCGGTGATCACGTTCGCCGCGGCGCCGTGACCGGCCCCGGGCGAGGGCGCTGCGGGCGGCGTGACGTGGAACACGTTCAACCGCATGCCCGAGAGCCCGGCGCCCGCCACGACGGCGACGAGCACCACCAGAAGGCATGCGGCCACCGCGCCCACACCCGCACCCCGCTGCCGCGACCCTGCCGGACGTGGGGGACCGGCGGTCAGGACGGCGGGGGATGTGGTGCGGTCGGCCAGGGCGACGAAGATCAGGACCCCGAGGAAATAGGCGACGAACGCAGGGACCCGACTCTGTTCCCCACTGACGAGGGTCGTGTACAAGAAGATGGCGACGGAGGGAGCCAGGCACGGGGAGAGCGGGCCACGGCCCTCGTCGACGAACGTCCGGCGCCGCTGGCGCGTCCAGATACCTCTCGTCAGGGCGGCCGCGCCGGCGCCGATCGCACCCAGAATGATGATGACGCCGCTCAGGCGTGGCAGCGGGGTCCCGTCGTTGGCCAGCGCGGCATGCCCCGCATGCAACTGTCCCGAAATGATCGACAGGTGCAGGAAGTGCGGCGAGCCCGGATCGAAGACCGACGGGTCGACGGTGACGAGCAGGCTGCAGAACGAGATCGCCCAGCCCAGCGCGACGGCCAGCGCGACGTTGGCGTGCAGGCGCAGGGCCACGGCGGTGACCACGTCCGCGATCACGATCGCCACCACCAGGGGCACCAGGACGCGCGCGCTCATGCCGTGGGCCGTCAACCGGCCCAGGGCGGGGGCCACCGACGCCGACAGGATCAACGGTGCGACGCTGCTCACGCCGGCCCGGCGCGGCGCCCGCTGCCGGCGCGGCGCGTCGTGCGGGGCCGGACGTGGCGGCGCGTGCACGGTGGTCGTCATGGGGCGATCAGCACATGCGCGAAACCGAGGGTGCCCGGCAGGGCACGCACGCCGTCCGCTGTGGTCACGACCAGAGCCGCTCCCGACGTCGGCGGACTTTCCAAGGAGCGGTCCGTCCGCGCGACGTGGGCCCGCCGTCGGGCCCGCCGCCACGAGGGTGCCGGCGTGTACGGGGTCTCGAACGACGCGATGGCGCGTAACAGCGAAACGTCGCCGTGGGGCCCGGGCCCGACGGCGATCCGCTCGCCCGCCGTCGTGGAGAGCTCCACGACCGAGCCCTGCGCCAGCACCTGCAACCCGACACCGGCCACGGTGGCGAGGACGCGTTCGGATCCCGCCTCCCCGACGAGCGGGCGGACGTCGGCCACGACATGCACGCGGGGCGCGCCCGGGTCCTCGAAGTCGCGCACCATCAACTCGCCACTCCGGGCCAGTGCCGGCCAGTAGAGCAACCGCAACCGATCCCCGGGCACATAGGGACGGAGCCCGGAGAAATCGCCGAAACTGTCCCGTCTCGACTGCGTCACCCGGGGCACCGACTGGCTCTCGTCAGTCTCGCGACGACCGCGGAGCACCTCCTCCCTCACCTCGACGACGAGCGGCACGGGATGCACGGTGATGGTGGCGCTCGGGCCGACGGCGACCGGTCGGGCGACCAGACCGAACGAGTCGAAGGACCACAGGCGCATCCCGCGCAAACTGAACACCCCCCGCGTGTCGGTGGGCACGGGGAAACGGAGCTCGACCACACCCCCGCTCTCGAGATGCGCGATCCGCAGCACAAGGGACGGGTTCGGCGCCCGCCGGCGCGGCTCGGCGCCGTGGTCGCCGCGACGGACCCGGTTCCAGCAATCCTGTGGGTCTTCCAACCAGACGGGCGAGGCGCCACCCGGACCGGCGACCGCCAGCGTGACGGTCATGTCCTGCTCGCTCCCCACCTCCGCGTCAGCGGACGCGAAGACGACCCCGATGCGCCAGTTCCCTCGGGCCGCGCGGGAGCGGGACGCGCTCTGCACCACCCCGCAGAGGAGGACGGTGACGAGCGCGAACGCGGCAAGGACCAGTTCCTCCGCGCCCAGGAGGGCGCCGGCCACCGCACTCAGAGGAACCGCGCCCAGCGCGATGACACCGCGCCTCGTCAGTGTCGGTCGACGCTGCACCATGCGGGCGACGTCTACCCAGCGGCAACTGGCGCGCGCACCGGCACCGGGATGCTCGCCAAGAGCTCGGCGATGACGAAGGCGGATGAAGAGCCCCCGAGTTCCGCGGCCGAGGTGATGGCGAGACGATGACCCAGGACCACGCCCGCGACCGCCTTGACGTCGTCGGGCGTGAGGTAGTCGCGCCCCGCGGTCACGGCGAAACCGGCCGCGGTGCGCAGCAGCGCCAGTCCCGCCCGTGGCGACGCGCCGAAGAGGAGGCTCGGATGATTGCGCGTCGCTTCCACCAGATCGAGCACGTAGGCCCGCACCTCGGGGGCGACGAAGACGTTGTCCACCGCCCGAGCCAGGTTGGCCAACATGGGGAGACCGCCGATCACGGCGAGGTCCTCGGGGCGCGGCCGCACGCCGCTGGTGGCCAGCAGGTGATCCTCCGCTTTCCGCCCCGGATACCCGATGCTGGTGCGCAACAGGAACCGGTCGCGCTGGCTGAAGGGCAGGGGGTAGGTGCCCGATGCGTCGTAGGGGTTCTGGGTGGCGATCACCATGAAGGGCTTGGGCAACGGGTGGGTGACCCCGTCGACGCTCACCTGCCCCTCTTCCATGGCTTCGAGCAGGGCCGATTGCGCCTTGGGCGAGGCCCGGTTCAGCTCGTCCGCCAGCAAAATGTTGGTGAAGACCGGTCCGGGGTGGAAGACCGGGGTCATCCGCTCGCGGTCGAGGACCATGGCGCCGATGAGGTCGGAGGGCAACAGGTCGGCCGTGAACTGCACCCGGCGGCAGTGCAGGCCGAGCGTCTGCGCCAGCGCTTTGGCCAGGGTGGTCTTGCCGACCCCCGGCAGATCCTCAATGAGGAGATGGCCCCCGGCGGCCAGGCAGGCGAGGGTGAGGCGCACCACCTCGCGTTTGCCGAAGAGCACCGACCCGACGTTGGCCGCCACCTCGCCGAGTTGGCGGGACAGGACACTTGCGGCATCGAGCGTCCGCTCTTCCCCGGCGGTGGTCACCGGCCCCATCCTAGGGGGCGTACGGGGACCGTAAAAAGCCAGGCCACGTTCTGTGACAGGAGGGTGAACGCACGGTAACGCCGTCGCCGAGACGCTGCCGCATCAGCCCGTAGGCTGCTCCCATGCCGGGAAAGATCCTGGTGGACACCACCCCGCTGCGAGAGAGCCGGGACTTCAGGTTGCTCTTCATCGGCCAGCTGATCTCCATGCTGGGCTCGCAGCTCACCGTGGTGGCCATCCCCTATCAGGTCTTCGAGATGACGCATTCCTCGCTCCAGGTGGGCGCCATCAGCCTGGCCCAGCTCTTCCCGTTCATCGCCGGTGCGCTTCTGGCCGGACCGCTGGGCGACTCCCTCGATCGCCGTCGCATCATGCTGTGGTCCGCCGTCGGCCTCTCGTTGACCAGCGCCGCACTGGCCGTCAACGCCTCGACCAGCCATCCCTCACTGCTGGCGCTCTACCTGGTGAGCTCGGCCGCGGCCGGCGTCAACGGCTTCTCCAACACCGCGCGCATGGCCTCGGTGCCCGGCCTGGTGGAGCGCCGCCACATTCCGGCGGCCGCCGCCATGATGCAGATCACCTTCCAGGTGGGCAGCGTCGTCGGTCCCGCACTCTCGGGAATCCTCCTCGCGGTGGGCCTCCCTCTCGTCTACGGGATCGATGCCGGCACCTATGTGGTCGCATTCGTCGCCACGGCGCTGATGGCCCCCATTCCCGGCGCGAACGGTCCCGGCATCGGCCCCTGGGAGTCGGTGAAGGAGGGACTGCGGTACCTGCGCGGCCATCAGGCGCTGCAGGGCGTGTACATCATCGATGTCAACGCCATGGTCTTCGGCATGCCACGCGCCCTGTTCCCCGCGATGGCCGGGTCGGTCTTCGGCGGCGGCACCATCACACTGGGCTTTCTCTATGCCGCGCCCGGTGTGGGTGCCCTCGTCGGGGCGTTGACGACCGGGTGGGTGGCCAATCTCAAACGCCAGGGGTGGGGCGTGATCTTCGCCGTCGTCGCGTGGGGAGCGGCCATCGCCGTGTTCGGTCTGGTGGACACACTGTGGATCGCGTTGCTCATGCTCGCCATCGCCGGCTGGGCCGACGTGATCTCGGCCGTGCTCCGCAACACGATCCTGCAGACGAGCATCCCCGACCGCTTCCTCAGCCGCATGTCCTCCATCCAGATGGCGGTCGTCCAGGGTGGCCCGCGCCTGGGCGACATGGAGTCGGGCGCCGTGGCCACCGCTACCAGCATCGAGTTCTCGATCGTGTCCGGAGGTCTGGCCTGTATCGCCGGGGCCGTCGTCATCGGCCTGCTGATGCCCCGGTTCCGGAACCATCTCGCCGTCCCCGATGAAGTGGACGACGTCGCCGTATAGTCCGCTGCATGGCATTCGCAGAACCGACATGGGGCGTGCTCGACCCCGCGGTGTTCCGTCGCATCGTGGTCGTCTCGCCGCACTTCGACGACGCCGCGATGGGAGCCGGTCACCTTCTGGCCAGCTACCCGGACACGACCGTGATCACCGTCCTCGCCGGTGAGCCTCCGGCGTACCCCGAGGAGCCTTCGGAATGGGACGCGCTCGGAGGGTTCCGCGCGGGTGACGACGTGGTGGCCGCCCGGCGGCTCGAGGACCTGGCCGCCCTCGAGGTGCTGGCGTCGGACCATCGGTGGCTGGAGTTTCCCGACCACCAGTACCTGGCCCCGGCCGACCGTCCGACCCCCGAGGACGTGGCGCCCGTCCTGGCCGACGCCATCGCGGAGATCGACCCCACCGCGGTCTTCGTGCCGATGGGCCTGGGCAATCCGGACCACGTGATGGTCCACGAGGCTTCCCTGTTGGTACGTTCCGAACAGATCGGGCGGTCATGGTTCTGCTACGAGGACCACGGCTACAAGCACATCCCCGGTCTGTTGGCCTGGCGCGTCGCCAAGCTGCTGCGCTCGCAGCCGTGGCCGACGCCGGCCATCGTTCCCCACGTTCCCGACGAGGAGCGCAAGCGCCGGGCCATCTACTGCTACACCAGCCAGATCCCCCCGCTGGAAAAGGACCACGCCCTCACGGCACGGCTCGAGGGCCGGGTGCCCGAGCAGTTCTGGCAGCTGGCCCCGCCGCCGCAAGGTTGGGAAGGCCTCGCCGGCCTGGCGTGAGGGACGATCGCTCCCTCACCCACCGCCCCGCAGGTCGTCGCTGACACGTGGCCATCCTCGTCGGCCTGTTGGTCGCGGCCTCGTTCGGGAGCGGGGACTTCCTGGGCGGACTCGCGTCGCGCCGCGACAACACCCTGACCGTCCTGGCCTGGGCGCAACTGGCGGCACTCGTCGGCGCGTTGATCGTCGCCTTCATCTGGGGCGGCCCCCTCACGGCGAACGCCGTGCTCCTGGGCGCCGGTGCCGGGCTGCTCAACATGGTGGCCCTGGGATGCCTCTTCCAGGGCCTGGCCATCGGCCAGATCGGACAGGTCGCCCCGGCGGCGGCCGTCATCGGCGCCATCCTCCCGGTGACGTGGGGCCTGGTCATCGGGGAGCGCCCCCCTGCGCTGACCCTTGCCGGAGCGGGCCTGGCCGTGCTCGCCGCCGCGCTGGTCTCGGCCGAGAGGGATGAGCGGCGCGCCGAGGGAGCCCGCACCGCATTGCTCCTGGCGGTCCTGGCGGGGATCGGTTTCGGGACGTCGTTCATCCTCTTCGCCGACAGTTCCCATCACCCCGGCTTCTGGCCGGTGCTGAGCGCCCGGGTCGCCGCGGTCGTCGGGGTGTGGCTCGTCGTCCTGGTGAGGGGAGCGCCCACGACGCTGGCCGTCCCCTCGCAGGAGACTGGCCGCCTCGGCCGGGCTCCTCGATGTGACGGCGACCACCCTTCTCATCGTCGCCGTCCGTACGGGGCTCACGGCGGTGGTCGCGCCCGTGGCCTCGCTGGCCCCCGGCTTCACCGTCATGCACGCACGTTGGTATCTCCACGAAACGATCTCACGCCTGCAGACGGTGGGCCTGTTCATCGCCCTCGTCGGCCTCGTCCTGATCGGTATCGGGTAGGCAGACCGGGACCCGTCAGGCGAGGGTCGGGGGTTATCATGCGGCTCCGTGCCCACCCCGCTCCCCCTGCCCTCCCCGATCCGCACGGCCGTGGTGGGCCTCGGCCAGATCGCCGAGCTGGTCATCCCCGCGTACGCCGCCCGCGCCGACGTGGAGATCGTCGGGGTGTGCGACGTGAACGAGGATCGGGTGGCCCGCTGGGCCCCCGACGTGCCGGGTGCCCTACACACCACCGACCTCGACACGTTGTTGGGCGTGCACCCCGACCTGGTCGAGGTGCTGGTCCCGACACCGGCACACGCCGACGTCGTGTGCCCCATTCTCGACGCCGGGTTCCACGTCGAGGTGCAAAAGCCATTGGCCCGTGACATGGAGGGCGCGGACCGGATGCTGGCCGCCGCCCGCCGGTCCGGCGCCGAATTGGGCGTCCTCGAGGACTACCTCTGCTTCCCGCCCCTGGTCAAGCTGCACCAGATCGTGTCGTCCGGGGAAATCGGCACGCCCGTCGGGCTCCACATGAAGATCGTGGCCACCGGCCGCGGCGGGTGGGAGGTCCCCATCGAGAGCTACCGCTGGCAGTTCGAGCAGGCGCGGGACGGGCGGGGCATGCTGGTCTTCGATCACGGCTGGCACCAGCTGGCCATCGCCATCTGGCTGTTCGGTCCGGTCGAGGGAGGTCTTCGGCTGGCTCGGCGCGACCGAGGTGGCTCCGGGCATCAGCATGGATGCGCCGTCCACCCTCGTCTGGGAGCACCACAACGGCGTGCGCGCCGTTCTCGAGATCAGCCTCGCCGTCGACACCTACTTCCGGTCCTCCCACTACTCGTGTGACGAGCGGGTCGAGGTGACGGGCAGCCGCGGGCTACGCCCGCTGCAACCGGATCAGCTCCTTCGGCGTCCAGGAGCCGAGCGTCGTCGTCTACCGGGACGGGGAGATCACCTCGTTCCATGCCCTGGCCGACCTCCCCCCGACGCATTCGCCGCCATGGCGCAGCGGTCCGCGGACTACTTCACCGGCCGATCGCCCTCGCCGGTCATGAACGGCGAGACGGCCCGCCACGTCCTGGCGGCGTTGCTCGCCGGGATCGAATCGGCCGAGCGCGGTGTAGCCGGTGGCGGTGGTCGACCTCCCGCCTCCGTCACCGTAGGTGGATGCCCACGACCACGATCAGCTCGAGGGCACCGGGGAGAACTTCTCGGTCGAGGCACTGCTGGACGTGCGGGCGCGGACCCGCAAGGCGGTGCATCTCATCGCCGAACAGGTGCATGTCGGCATGCTCGAAGAGGACGCCACCGCCATGGCGCGGGCAACGCTGACGGGACTCGGCATGCGGCGCGGCTGGCACAAGACGCTCGTGCGCTTCGGTCCCAACACGACCAAGAATTTCTCGGAGAAGTCGGCCGAGGGAACCGTCCTCGGCACCGACGACATCTTCTTCATCGACATCGGCCCGATCCACGAGGAGATGGAGGGTGATGCCGGCGACACCTTCGTCGTGGGTTCAAACGCCGAGCACCATCGCGCCAAGCGCGAGGTGCCGGATCATCTGGGATCAGGTGCGCGACAAGTGGTTCAGCGACGGTACGACGGGCAAGGAGCTCTACGAGTACGCCGTCGCGGCGGCGGAGCGCCTCGGGTGGAGCTTGAACCTCGACCTGACCGGTCACCGGCTCTCCGACTTCCCCCATTCGGTCCACTACGCCGGCAGGTTGGCCGACATCGAATTCCGCCCCACCCCGAATCTGTGGGTGCTCGAGATCGTCATCGTGCATCCTGACGGCACGTTCGGGGCGTTCTACGAAGATCTCCTGCTGGAGGATCAGTCGTTTCCTGCGTGAGGTGTGGCGCCGGCTACATGCTCCGCCCGTTCTCGAAGCGGGCGTACTGCTTCAAGAACAAGAGGTTGGCCTTGCCGGTCGGGCCATTACGGTGCTTGGCCACGTCCACCAGGGCATCGTCGGCCCGGTCGATCGCCACCTCGTCGTTGTACTCGGACTCGCGGTACAAGAACAGCACCACGTCTGCGTCCTGCTCCAGCGAACCGGACTCGCGGAGGTCCGACAGCATGGGGGTCTTGTCCTGGCGTGATTCGAGATTTCGACTCAACTGCGACAGTGCGACCACCGGCACCTCGAGCTCGCGGGCCAGGATCTTCAAGCCCCGGCTGATCTCGGCCACTTCGGTCTGCCGGTTCTCCGCTCGTCCCCGACCGGTCATCAGCTGCAGGTAGTCGATGACGACGAGCCCGAGATCGCCCTCGGACTTCTTCAGCCGCCGCGCACGGGCCCGGATGTCCATCACCGTGACGTTGGGGTTGTCGTCGATGAAGATGGGGGCATTGCTCAACCGCGTGACCGCGGTGCCGAGCTTGGGCCAGTCCTGGGTGCGGATCTGACCGGTCTGGAGGTTCTGCCCGTTCACCTCCGCCTCGGACGCCAACATGCGCTGCGTGAGCTCGAGGTGTCCCATCTCGAGCGAGAACAGCAGGGCCGGGCGCTGTACCACCACGCCGACATGGGCCAGGATGCCCAGGGCGAAACTGGTCTTCCCCATGCCGGGACGGGCCCCGACGATCGTCAACGACGAGGGCTGCAGACCGAGCAGGATCTTGTCGAGCTCGTGATAGCCCGTGGCCACGCCCGGTGATGGCCGAGCCCGCGCTTGCCGAGCTCCTCGATGCGGTCCAGACCCTTGAGGAGCAGTTCGTGCAGCGGTGACATGGTGTCGGCCGTCCGGCGCTCGGCCACGTTGAACATCATCTGCTCGGCTTCGTCGACGGCGGCTTCGACGTCTTCGGGCACCGAGTACGCGATGTCGGCGATCTCACCGGCGACGCCGATGAGCCGGCGCAGGAGCGAGTGCTCCTCGACGATGGCGGCGTAGTGCCGGGCATTGGCGATCGAGGGGGTATTGGCCTGCAGCGAAATGAAGACCGACGGGTCACCCACCGCCTCCAGCAACCCGGAGCGCTGGAGCTCGTCGGTGACGGTCACCGCATCGATCGGCTCACCGCGCTCGATGAGGGCCCGGATGGCGCCGAAGATGTGCCCGTGTGCCGGCTTGTAGAAGTCGCCGGCCGAGCATTTCTCGATCGCGACCGAGGCCGCATCGTTGGAGAGCAGCATCGCCCCGAGGAGCGACTCCTCCGCTTCGAGGTTGTGCGGGGGGACCCGGCTCGTGCTCGAAGGGGCGGGCGCCGCCCGAAGCTGCCGGGGGCGGGTGTCATCAAAGGCTTGGACCACGGTCCCCCAACTCTGCGCTCAATGAGCTGTGGGTAACGAGAGCAACAAGCTGGGGATTGGATCCCCCAAATAGAGGGTGCGGCTGTGGACAACCGCTCGAGACCTGTGGAGGACCATGAGATTCCATCTGCATCCCACAATGGTCCTCGCGGGGTGTGACATCGCGGATCCCCGCGTCGCCCTCCCCCGCCGTCGACCCTCCCGGGTCCTCAAGAAGCGGCTGTGACCTCCACTGTCACCACTGTCGCCACGCCCGGGAAGAGCTCCACCGTGATGTCGTAGGAGCCCACCTCCTTGATGTGCTCGGCCAGCAGGACGTGCTTGCTGTCGATTTCCACACCCTTGGCGGCGCGGATGGCCTTGACCACGTCGGCCGGACCGACCGAGCCGAAAAGCCGTCCGCCGCCGCCGGCCCGGGCCGAGAGCGGGATGACCGCCCCGGCCAGGATCGTCGCCTGGCCCTCCGCGGCGCCCCGGTTCTTGGCCTCGCGCAGGTCGCGGCCCTTGCGCATCTGGGCCGCCTGGCCTTCCACGCCGGGGCTGGCCAGGATGGCCCGGCCCTTCGGGCAGCAAGAAGTTGCGGGCGAAGCCGCCGGCGACCTTGACGATGTCCCCTCGGCGGCCGACCCCGTCGACGTCGTCCCGCAGGAGCACCTTCATCGGTCGTCCTCCTCCTGCGTGGACCCGCCGGCCACTTCGGCGTCAGCCGGTGCGGCGTCGAACGCGTCGGTCTCCACATCGGCCGCGCCGTCGGCGGTCTGGCGGTCGAAGTCCTCGACGTCGCTGAGGATCTCCACGCTCGCGTCACGGTCACGCGGCGCGTCGGCGCCGATGGTGTCGCTCAACGTCCGCTCGGCCCGTTCGCCGCGCTCTCCGCGCTCGCCCCGGTCACGTCCACCGCCACGCCCACCCGGGACGCTCGGTCACGGTCCGTTGGGTGTACGGCAGCAGGATCAGCTCTCGGGCGGTCTTGATCGCCTGGGCCAGCGCCCGCTGGTGCTGGGCGCAGTTCCCGGTGACCCGGCGTGAGCGGATCTTCCCCCGGTCGCTCATGTACTTGCGCAGCATCGGGACGTCCTTGTAGTCGACCCATGCCGTCTGGTCGCGACACAGCGCGCAGGGTTTCTTCTTGACCCGGCGTCCCAGGTCCTTGGGCGCCCGACGCGTCGTCGTGCCTCCCCGTTGGTTGTTCCGTGCCATCAGAAGGGCTCCTCATCGAATCCGTAGCCGCCGCCGTTGTTGGGGGCTGCTGGTGGGGGTGACGACTGCGGGGGGCGGTTCCCGCCACGAGGCGGCCCGTCGCTCGGGCCCCGTCGCTCGTTCTTGGTTATCTGTGCCGTGGCCCAGCGCAGGGACGGGCCGATCTCGTCGGCCACCACTTCGACCTTCGAGCGCTTGTCCCCTTCCTGGGTCTCCCAGCTGCGCTGCTCCAGTCGGCCGGCCACCATGACCCGGGCGCCCCGGGTCAGCGTCTCGCTGACGTTCTCGGCCATCTCGCGCCAGCACACCACGTCGAAGAAGGACGTGGCCTCCTCCCACTCCTGGGTCTGGCGGTTCTGCCAACGTCGGTTGACCGCCAACCCGAAGGAGGCAGTCGGCTGGCCCGTGTTGGTGAAGCGCAGTTCAGGGTCCCGGGTGATGTTGCCCACCAGGACCACGCTGTTATCCGTCGCCATTGTTCGCTCCTCTCGTCCCGACCCGCATCGGGGTTCAGCCGGCGGCCGGCTGGGCCGCCACTTTGCGACCGCCGACGGACTCGGGCAGCCGGACGATCTTGTGGCGCACGACCTCGTCGGCCAAGCCGAGCATGCGGTCGAGGTCGGCCACGGTCTGGACGCCCGACGTGAACTCGACCACGACGTAATAGCCCTCGCGCTTGTGGTTCACCTCATAGGCGAATGTCCGCTTCCCCCAGCGGTCGATGGCGCCGGGATTGCCCCCGGTGCTGCGGATGACCTCGAGCGCGCGGTCGAGGACCCCCTGGATGACGGTGGGGTCGGTGGTGGCCTCAAAGATGGCCATGACTTCGTAAGGCCGCATATGCGGTCGTACCTCCCTCTGGACCGGGCGAAAACGCTCCGGGCCCCTGACGGTCAGGGGCAGGGTCTGTTGCGGGCATTGATACTAGTCGAGCCCGGGGTTCTTCTTTACCCCGCCGGAAGCACCGCGGCGGAGGTCGCCACTCGGTTCAGCTGAGCGCCTCGCCGAGCTCCGGCGAGCCGTGGTAGCTCTCGGCGTCGCTCGGGAAAGCTCCCGCGCACGCACATCCTCTGCAAACGCAGCAATGGCCTCGGTGGCGATCCGCCCGATCTCCGCGTACTGGCGCACGAACTTGGGCGGGGTGTGTGCGCCCAGGCCGAGCAGGTCGTGGAAGACCATGACCTGGCCGTCGCAGGCGGGTCCGGCCCCGATCCCGATCGTGGGGACGCCGATGGCGTCGGTCACTGCGGCACCCACCACGTCGGGCACCCCTTCGATCACGAAGGCGAAGCAGCCCGCCGCCTCGAGGGACTTGGCCGCATCGAGGAGCGCGTCCGCGGCGGCGATGTTGCGGGCCTGGACCTTGAAGCCGCCCATGGCCAGGACCGACTGCGGGGTGAGGCCGAGATGCCCCATGACCGGGATCTCGGCCCCGATGATCGCCTCGATGACCGGCAACCGGGCCCGGCCCCCTTCGAGCTTGACCGCCTGGGCGCCGGCCCGGATCAACTTCGCCGCATTGCGGACGGCCTCGTCCGTCGAGAGGTGGTAGCTCATCCACGGCATGTCGCCGACGATCAGGCACCGCGGGTGGGCCTCGGCCACCGCCGCGATGTGATGGACCATCACGTCGGTGTCGATATGCAGGGCGTCCTTGTGCCCGAGCACGTTGTTCGAGACCGAGTCGCCCACCAGCACGATGTCGACGCCGGCGTCGGACACGAAGCGCGCCCCCGGCTCGTCGTAGGCCGTCACCATGACGATCGGGACCGCCCCGGTCCGCCGCTTGCGACTGCGCAGCGAGGGCACGGTCACAGGGCTCCGCTCGGTCTCGCTCACTGGGCCACCTTGCGGCGGCCGCTCACTGGGCCACCTTGCGGCGGCCGCGCGCCTTGGGCCCGCCGGCTGGATACTTCCTCATCAGATGGTGCCATGCGCACTCCGGGCACACCTCGACCTCGTAACAGAGCACCGGCTCGGGCCGCCGGCACAGTGCGGTGAGCTCCGCCGCCGTCCCGGGGCAGCGGCCGTTGGCGGGCAGCTTCGCCCCGAAGACGAAGGTCACCGTCACCAGGCGGCTCTCGTCGCAGATGGGACAGGGCTCCTTGGTCGGTCGCCCCACATTGCGGGCCGCCCGCAGCAACTCGGGGTGGGCGTCGCAGACGTCGACCTTCAGGGTCCGGCCCCGCGTCGACGTCGCTGATGACCCGATTGCGCACGAGGCGGTACTCCACCCCCGCCGAGATATCGGCGCTCACTGCTCTTCCAGACGCCCCCGGTTCCGAGGTCACGGACACGGCCGCAAGGCTACCCCCCGAGCACCGCGATCACACCACATTCCCCCGGTTGCGACAGCTGGTTCCGTGTCTACAGGGACACGATTGTGAGCATGAAGTGACAAAGTGGTGTACTTCGCTATATCGATTCGATATACTGGACCGCAATGTTGGACATGGCAATCCTGGGGCTCCTGGAAGAACGGGACCTGCACGGCTACGAGATCAGACGCCAATTGCGGGACAACCTGGGCATTCTGGCCAATGTGTCCTTCGGCTCCATCTATCCGGCCCTGACCCGGTTGGAGAAGAGCGGTGCCGTCGTGGCGACTGAAGGGTCGGCCGCCCGTGACGCCACGGCCGGGGCACCCAAGGCCCCACCGACGGGCTCGTTGAGCGGGGAATTGGCCGTCCTGCGGGCCCGCCGTCACTCGCCGGCCCATTCCCGACGGGGCAAGAAGGTCTACCGGATCACCGAGAAGGGCCGGCAACTCTTCGTCCAGCTCCTGGCCGATGGCGGCTCGCTCGACGACGCGCGGAGCTTCGGGCTCCGTCTGGCCTTCGCCCGGCATCTCGCCCCCCAGGCCCGGCTCTCGCTCCTGGAGCGCCGCCGGGCACAACTTGTCCAGCGCCTGGCCGAGGCGCAAGGGACCAACGTCGACCTCGACGTCTATGCCCGCTCGGTCGTGCAGCACACCGCAGACAGCGTCGCCCAGGACATCAGCTGGCTCGACCGGCTGATTGCCAGCGAACGCGCCACACCCCAACCGCTTCCCAACTCGGTTCCCACCGAGTTGCCCTATGAACACTCGGTTCCCACCGAGCTCACCTATGAAGGAGACATCCGATGAGCAGCCCTATCCGCCTCGCTATCGCCGGCGTCGGCAACTGCGCCAGCTCGCTGATCCAAGGGATCACCTACTACCGCGACGCGCAGCCCGAGGACACCGTGCCCGGCCTGATGCACGTCGAGCTCGGCGGGTACCACGTGCGTGACATCGTCCCCGTGGCGGCATTCGACGTCGACCAGACCAAGGTCGGTACCGATCTCGGCAAGGCCATCCACGCCGGGTTGAACAACACCATCCGCTTCGCCGACGTGGGTGAGGTCGGTGTCACCGTCCAGCGGGGACCGACGTTCGACGGGTTGGGCAAGTACTACCGCGAGGTGGTCGAGGAGTCACCGGCCGCGCCGGTCGATGTGGCCCAGGCCCTGCGCGACGCCAAGGCCGACGTCCTCGTCTCGTATCTCCCTGTCGGGTCCGAGCAGGCACAGCGCCACTACGCCCAGGCCTGCCTCGACGCCGGCGTTGCCTTCGTCAACGCCATCCCCGTCTTCATCGCCTCCGACCCCGAGTGGGCCCGCAAGTTCCGCGACGCCGGCGTGCCGATCGTGGGTGACGACATCAAGAGCCAGGTCGGCTCCACCATCGTGCACCGCATCCTCACCCGTCTCTTCGAAGACCGCGGCCTGGCCCTCGACCACACCTATCAGCTGAACGTCGGCGGCAACATGGACTTCAAGAACATGCTCGAGCGCGAGCGCCTCGAGTCCAAGAAGATCTCCAAGACCCAGGCCGTGACCAGCCAGATAGAGGACAGCCTGCTCGACGCCGACGATGTCCACATCGGGCCTTCGGACCACGTGCCGTGGTTGAAGGACCGCAAGTGGGCCTACATCCGCATGGAAGGCCGCAACTTCGGCGACGTGCCGCTGAACCTCGAGCTCAAGCTCGAGGTGTGGGACTCCCCCAACTCGGCCGGCGTCATCATCGATGCGGTCCGCTGCGCCAAGCTGGCCCTCGACCGTGGCATCGGCGGTCCGCTCCTCGGACCGTCCGCGTACTTCATGAAGTCGCCCCCGGTGCAGTACCACGACGACGTGGCCCAGGAGCTGGTGGAGTCGTTCGCCGCCGGCGACCGCGGCGGCGTCTGGCCCGCGGACTGACCCTCAGTCCTGGGCGCGCCACCATTCGAGGAGCCGCCGCCCCGCCTCTTCCTCGCCGAGAGGACCTTCGTCGAGCCGGAGTTCCATGAGGAACGCCAGCGCGCGCCCCACGACGGGCCCCGGTCCCACCTCGAGCAGCTCCATGACCTGATTCCCGGTGAGGTCGGGCCGCAGGGCGCGTAGCTCCTCTTCCTCACCGAGTTCGGTGATGCGCGCCTCGAGCTCGTCCATGCGCCGGGCCAGCGCCCGCGCCTTGCTGGCGTTGCGTGTCGTGCAGTCGCACCGCGTCAACTCGTTGAGCCGGTCGAGGTGCTCCCCCGCGTCGCGCACGTAGCGGCGCACCGCCTTGTCGGTCCACCCGAGGCGGTAGGTGTGGAAGCGCAGGTGCAGCTCGACCAACCGCACGACGGTGTTGACGTCATCGGTCGAGTAGCGCAGGGCCTCCATGCGTGTGCGCGTCATGCGCGCCCCGACGACCTCGTGATGGTGAAAGCTCACGCCGCCGTCGGTGATGGCCCGCGTCCGGGGCTTGCCCACATCGTGGAAGAGCGCCGCCAAGCGAAGCACGCGGTCCGCCGACGTCTTGTCGACCACGGCCAGGGTGTGCGCCAACACGTCCTTGTGACGATGAATGGGGTCCTGCTCGAGTGCGAGGCCGGGGAGCTCGGGCAGGAAGTCGGCCGCCAACCCGGTGCGCACCACGAACCAGAGCGCCTCGGAGGGCGTGTCCAGCAGCATGATCTTGTCGAGCTCATCGCGGATCCGCTCGCGCGACACAATGGAGAGACGCTCGTGCATCGCTTCGATCGCCGACTCGAGTGCGGCGTCGGGCTCGAGCCCGAAGCGGCCCATGAAGCGAGCCGCGCGCAACATGCGCAACGGGTCGTCGCCGAACGAGACCTCCGGATCGAGGGGTGTGCGCAGGCGACCAGCGGCCAGATCGGCCAGACCGCCGAAGGGGTCCACCAATTCCATGTCCGGCAGGCGCAAGGCCAGTGCGTTGATGGTGAAGTCGCGGCGCGACAGGTCTTCCTCGATGTCGTCACCGAACGTCACTTCAGGCTTGCGCGAATCGGGCACGTAGACCTCGGCCCGGTGCGTCGTGATCTCGAAGAGTCGGCCGGCACGCCGGCACCCGATGGTCCCGAAACGGGCCCCCTGTGTCCATACGTCGTCGGCCCACCCCCGGACGAGGCGCTCGATCTCATCGGGACGAGCCTCGGTGGTGAGATCGAAGTCGGGGTTTGGCGCCGCACCCGCCGGGAAGAGCGCGTCACGAACTGATCCCCCCACCAGATATAGCAGGCGGCCAGCATCGCGGAATCGCTCGGCCAGCTCTGCCGTCGCGTCTTGCAGAGGGCGGAATCGCTCGGGCACGGACGTGGATGGCACCCGACCACGGTAGTGCGGCATCTAGCGTGGCCCTGTGTCGACGCGCTGGGCCACGTTCTGCCTCTGCGCTCTCGCGGTGGCACCGGGGCTCCTCGTCGCCGGGACACCGGCCACGGCCGAGGTGCACCACGAGGTGGTCGCCGCGGGCGTGCCGGGTGCCGCACGTGCGTCGGTCGCCGCCCAGGCCACGCCTGCCCTGACACTGCGGTCGCAGACGCCGTGGGTCACCCCGGCCGCCCCCTGGTTCTCCCTCACGGCAGGGGTGGGGACCGCTGCCGGCCCGATCAGCGACCTGCACGTGCAGGTGACCTTCTACAGCCGCATCAGAAATGGGACCGAACTCGGCCAGGCCACCAACGGCGTGCCCGCCAAGACCGTCCTCACCCACTTCAATGCCGACGTGACCGACACCACCGCAGGTCCCGTCGCAGCGATCTGCACCACCGTCCTCCCCGACACCGCAGCCCAGGCTCCGACCAACGTGACCACCGTGCCCCCCAACAGCGTGGCCTGCCCCGCCGGCGCCCCGACCGTGGTCCTCGGGTGCACGCCCGACGAGGGGGCGTGCGGGGGTGTCTACCCGGTGTCGGTCGCCCTCTACCGCCAAGGCTCCACGACACCCCTGGCCCGCCACACCACGTTCCTCACCTATCAAGAGCCGGGTTTGAGCAGTTCCGTCGGCACGGGTGGAGCGCTGCGGGTGGGCCTGATCATCCCGCTCTCGGCCGCCTTCTCCTCCGACCTCTCGCCGCCGTCGAAAGCCTCCCTCAAGCTGCAGGAGCAGGTGACCGGCGCCGTCTACGCACACCGCGGCGTTCCCCTCACGCTGGCTCCGAACCCCGCCACCGTGCAGAGCCTCCTGACCGCGACGAAAGCGGGGCGCCGGACGAGAGACCAGCTGGAAAGCTTGACGGTGACCGGTGGCGACGAGCTGATCGACCAGCCCTACGTACCCGTCGACGTGGCCGCCCTGGCCGGCGGCGGCTTGCTGGGCGAAATCCCCGAACAGCTCACCCGTGGGGACAGCCTCCTACGGCAGGCCGGCCTCCATCCGACCCCGGGTCCGTGGATCGACACGTCCTCGACGTTCACGAACGCCAGCGCCACGAACCTCGGGTTGGGGCTCCAGGCCGCGCACACCGACCATCTGGTCCTCGCCGACGGCAACCTGGCGTCCGCCGGTTCGAGCTCAAGCTCGAGCTCCCTCACGTTCGCCCAGACCTTTTCCCTCGCGCTGGGCCGCGGGACGCGTGTCACCGCGGCCGCCGCGGACAGCCAACTCTCGTCCTTCTTCAGAGCCGACCCGCGAGATCCCGTCCTGGCCGCCAACCAACTCCTGGCCGCACTGGAATTCATCCATTTCGAGAACCCGTTCAAACTGGACGCCCGCGGCATCGTCCTGGAGCCACAGGGTTCGTGGCTGCCCTCGTCCCCCGCGTTCCTGGCGGCACTCCTCGAAGGGATGTCGGGCAACCCCGCACTCCAGCCGGTCACCCTCAACCAGTTCTTCTCCCAGGTCCCCAAAGGCGGCAACGCCGAGCCGGCCTCACGTCACCTCCAAGCCGGGCCGGCACCCAGGGTGATCACGGCCGGCCAGGCCAGGCGACTCGTCACGTCCCGTGCCCGTCTCACCTCGCTGAACGAGGCCGTGAGTGGAGGTCGTCCCCCGGCCACCGTCTCCGTGCTGTCCGACCAACTGCTGGCCACCCAGAACATGGCGTTCGATCCGGTCCAGCGCACCGCCGCTCTCGACGTCTACACCCAACACTTCAACGGCGAGCTGAGCCTCGTCTCGTTGGCGGACCTGGGCACCATCACGTTCACCTCCCGTACGGCGCCGATCCCCGTCTCGGTGCTCTCCCATGCCCCGTACGCGCTCAACGTGGTGGTCTCGGTGGACAGCGACAAGTTCAGCTTTCCCGACGGGAATTCGCGCGCCCTCACCCTCGACCGCCCGACCACCGCGGTCCGCATTCAGGCCCGCTCGCGCACCTCGGGCGATCGGCTCCCCGTCGGCGTCACCCTGACGACACCGGACGGTCAACTCGTCCTCGCCCGTACCACCCTGACCGTGCACTCCACCTCGATCTCGCTCGTCGGCGTGGCCCTGACCTGTCTGGCCGGCCTGGTCCTGTTGGTGTGGTGGGTCCGCACGTGGCGACGCGGCCGCCGGCGGGGCCCACGGGCCGCCTGACATGACCACACTCCCCCCGTCCACCCTGCCCCCGACCGCCGCCCCGGCGCGGCGCGGACTCTCGCTCTCCACCGCAGCCACGTACGTCGCGATGGGGACGGGGGTCTCCCGCCTCACGGGCGTGTTGCGGATCGTGGCGCTCGCATGGGCCCTGGGCCAGTCACACCTCGCCGACGCCTTCAACCTGGCCAACACCACCCCGAACATGCTCTACGACATCGTGTTGGGCGGGGTGCTGTCGGCCACGTTCATCCCGGTGTTCGTCGCCCAGTTGGCCAACCGCTCCAAGGACGCGGCGTTCAAATCCATTTCGACCATCCTCACGGTCTCGATGGTCGTCCTCGTGACCACGACGGTGGCGGCATTGGTGCTGGCGCCGGCCTTCATCACGGGGCTGACCGCGCTCGATACGACATCGCACTCCCATCTCCTCCACACCATCGCGGCCGAGCGCGGCGTCGCCACCATGTTGTTGCGCTGGTTCGTGATCCAGATCGCCGCCTACGGCGTCTTCGCCCTGGCCACCGCCCTCCTCAACACGCAACGTCGCTTCGTGGCGGTCGCCTGGGCGCCGATCGTCAACAACCTGGTCTGCATCGGTGTCCTCGTCTGGTTCGGCGTCCTGACGGGGCGTGGGGCCAGCCTCGCCACCCTCGAGCACAACCACGCCGACGTCGTCCTGCTCGGACTTGGCACATCGCTCGGCGTGGTGCTGCAGTGCGTCGCGCTGGTGCCGAGCCTGCGCGGGGCGGGACTCAAGGGGCTCCGCTGGCACTGGGACCTCCACGACGCCGCGCTGCGCACGGTCGTGCGCCTCAGCGGATGGACGTTCGGCTTCGTGGTCGCCAACCAGGTGGCCCAGTTCGTGATCATCCTCCTCGCCGGCACGGCCGGTGGCCCCGACCCGGTCTCCTCCTATACGTACGCCTACGCCTTCTTCCAGATGCCCTACGGAATCGTCGCCGTCACGATCATGTCGGTCGTCGCGCCCGACCTGGCCGAGCGTTGGTCCACCGGCCAGGTCGCCGCCTTCCTGGCCCGCTTGTCCGGAGGGCTGCGCGCCATGTTGGCCCTCATCATCCCGGCATCCCTCGGCCTGCTCCTCCTGGCCAAGCCCGCCGTGGCCCTGCTCCTCGGCCACGGCGCCAGCACGCCGCGAGCAGACGTTGACCACCGGCTCGGCCCTGGCCATGTTCGCGCTGGGCCTGCCCGGCTTCTGCACCTACCTCTACGTCGTCCGCGTGCTGCAGTCGATGCAGCGGACCAAGGTGGCCTTCTACCTCTACCTGATCGAGAACGGCATCAACGTGGCTCTGGCCGTGGTGTTGGTGCGCCCACTCGGTGTCCGGGGGCTGGCCTTGTCGCTGTCGGTGGCCTACACCGTGGGCGCCCTGATCGGACTGGGCCTCCTGCGCCACTGGTTCGGTCGCCTGGGCACGCCCGAGACCTGGGACCCCCTGCGCCGCGTCGTCGTGGCGTCGCTCGCCATGGGCGTCACCGTGCTCGTGGTGTCGAATCTCTCGGGCTCCACGCAGGGGTTCATCCTCTTCGCGCGCGTCGTCGGCTCGGTCGTGGCGGGCATCGTCGTCTATGCGGGCGTGGCCATCCTTCTCGGACGCCGCGCCGAGGCCCGCGAGAGGGAGGCCCGACGTCACGAGACCCGACGGCTCGTGGCCCACCAGCGCTCCTCCTCATAGCGGACATCTCCGAGGTCCCCGTGGCAGACTCGTCGTATGCCCGGTGTCCGGATTGTGACCGACAGCGCCTGTGACCTCACCGAGGATCTGGTCAAACAACACGACGTCCTGGTCGTGCCGCTCACCATCCGTTTCGGCGCCGAGGAGTTCGAGGACCGGAGCGAGCTGACGCCCGACGAGTTCTGGCACCGGTGCAAAGGCAAGGGCGACCTACCCGGAACCGCCGCTCCCCCTCCCGGCATGTTCATGGAGGCGTTCCGGCGCGCCGCCGCCGAAGGGGCCGAGGCCGTGCTCTGCCTCACCCTTTCCTCCAAGCTGTCGGCCACCTACGCCTCGGCCGTCACCGCGGCGGACACGTTCACCGACATCCCCGTCCGCGTGGTCGACACCCGTTCGGTGACGATGGGTCAGGGGCTGATGGTCATCGCCGCCGCCGAGGAGGCCGCAGCCGGAGCAGGACTGGACGAGCTCGTCGCCGCGTCGGAGGACCGGACATCGCGGACCCGCGTCTTCGGTGTCCTGGGCGGGCTCGATTTCCTCCAGCGTGGCGGCCGCATCGGCGGCGTCCAGGCCCTCGTGGGCTCGCTCCTCTCCATCAAGCCGGTCATCATGGTCAAAGACGGCGAGGTGGCCGAGGAATCCAAACAGCGGACGCGGACACGCGCGCTCAACTACCTCAGCAACAAGGTGGCGAGGGACGCGCCGCTCGAACGCCTCGCCGTCGCGGGCGGGGCCTGCGACGACATCGACGAGGTGCTCGCCATGGTCAAGGCGATCCCGGGACAACATCCATTGCTGTCGGTCCAGCTCGGCCCGGTGGTGGGCTCGCACACCGGACCCAACACGGTGGGGGTGTGCTACATCGTGCCAACCTCGGCCGCGGCCAGCGACGACTAATCTCTGCTCGTGGCCGATCAGAACTTCACCGATGAGCTGTCCAACCGTGCGCTCGGCGCCATCGACTCCGTCGTGGCCGTGGTCAACGACAAGGCGGTGCGCCCCGCCGTCGTCGCCGCCCGCGCCATCGTCTTCGGGGTCATCATCCTGGTGGTGGCCCTGACCATCGTCGTGCTCCTCAGCGTGGGCTTCATCCGCTTCACCACGGTCTACTTCTTCGATGGCAAGGTCTGGATCTCCTATCTGGTGCTGGGCGCCATCTTCTGCGGTGTCGGGACGTTCGCCTACTCGAGGCGCGGCGCCGTCCTCCCAAGCGATGCCTGAGCGTCGAAAGGTCGTCATCGTCGGTTCGGGCCCCGCCGGCCTGACAGCAGCCGTCTACGCCGCCCGCGCCCAGCTCGAGCCCCTGGTCATCGAGGGTGAGCCCTCGTCGACCAGCGATCAGCCCGGCGGTCAGTTGATGCTCACCACCGAGGTCGAGAACTACCCCGGTTTCGTCGATGGCGTCATGGGTCCCGAACTCATGGGGAAGATGCGCGAACAGGCCATCCGATTCGGTGCCGAACTTCGCACCGCGAAGGTCAGCCGTCTCGATCTCTCCACCTCATCGCCCTTTCCGTTGTGGTTGACCCATCCGGAGTCGGACGAGCCGGCGGTCGAGGCGGATGCCCTGATCATCGCCACCGGCGCCCGTTCGCTCATGCTCGGGTGTCCCAACGAGAGCCGCCTGATGGGCTACGGGGTCTCGACCTGCGCCACCTGCGACGGGTTCTTCTTCCGCGAGCAGCACATCGCGGTGGCCGGCGGCGGCGATTCCGCCCTTGAAGAGGCGATCTTCCTCACCCGATTCGCCTCGAAAGTCACAGTGGTGCACCGTCGTGACGAGCTCCGGGCCTCCAAGATCATGCAGGAACGTGCCTTCAAGAACCCCAAGATCGATTTCCTGTGGGACTCGGTCATCGTCGACGTGCTGGGCGACACCAAGGTCAGCGGGATCAAGGTGCAGCACACCACATCGTCGGAGACCTTCGAGCTGCCCGTGAGCGGGCTCTTCGTGGCGATCGGCCATGAGCCCAACAGCACGCTGGTCAAAGGGCAGCTGGAGCTGGAGGCCAACGGCTACGTCCGCACCATCGGCAAGTCGTCGCGCACGAGCGTGGACGGGGTCTTCGCCTGTGGCGACGTACAGGACGACTACTACCGCCAGGCGGTGACCTCGGCCGGATCAGGTTGCATGGCGGCAATCGACGCCGAGCGCTGGCTCGAAGAGCGGGGCGAATAGCACCGACACCCTGCGGGAACAGAACAAGGGCCCGGGGCGTTACACGACTGTGACAAGGAGAACACATGAGTGAGAAGATTGTGACCCTGAGCGACGCTACCTTTGACGAGCATGTCAAGAGCTCCGACGTCCCCGTCCTGGTGGACTTCTGGGCCGAGTGGTGTGGCCCGTGCAAAATGATTTCACCGGTTCTGGAGGAGATCGCCGAGGAGCAGGCGGGCAAGCTCCAGATCGGCAAGCTGAACATCGACGACAACCTCGAGGTGACGCGCAGATTCGACGTGATGAGCATCCCGACGTTGATCCTCTTCAAGGACGGGCAGGCGGAAGTCCGCCTGATCGGGGCGAAGCCGAAGGGTCAGCTCCTCCAGGAGATCGCGGCGTACCTGTAGGCCTGCCGCTCTCCCTCGGGGACGAGGGAGACGCTGTCTCCGACGTGCAGCGCCGGTTGACCGCCATCCTCAACAGCGGCGCGCCGATCGACGCCGACGGGTTCTTCGGTGACGCGACCCGAGCAGCCATTGAGGCGTTCCAGCATCTCCGCGGGCTCCGCATCGATGGCGTCTGTGGAACACAGACGTGGAACACCCTGGTCGAAGCCGGTTTCCGCCTCGGCGATCGCTTCCTCTACCGCCGCACCCCCATGCTGCGCGGTGACGATGTCGTCGACCTCCAGCAACGCCTGAGCACACTCGGCTTCGATACGGGGCGGGTGGACGGGATTTTCGGCGACCGGACCTCGCGCGCGCTGGCCGAATTCCAACGCAATGTCGGCATGCCCGTCGACGGCATCGCGGGCGGCGCCACGCTCCGCGAGCTCATCCGGCTCGAGAGCCGTCACGACGAGCCCGAGCTGATCTCGTCGGTCCGTGCCCGGGCCCAGTTGCGCCACGCTCCCCCGACGCTGACCGGACGCCACGTCGCCATCGGCGAACGGGGCGGGCTGGGCAGCGTGACCGGCGCCTTGCGGCGGCGCCTCGTCCTCGGCGGCACCCAGGTCACCGACCTTCACCATCCCGATGACTCCGAGCAAGCCCACCAAGCCAACGACCTCGGCGTCGACGTCTTCCTGGGCCTCCGCCTCAACCCGGCCCGGGCCATGTGTCACACGTCGTATTGGGCCGGCATCCACGACGAGTCCCAGGGCGGACGCCTGTTGGCCGAACTGATCCAGGAGATCGTCCCGGGCATTCTGGGGATTGCGGACGGGGGGGCGCACGGCATGTCGTTGGCGATCCTGCGTGAGACCCGCATGCCATCCGTCCTGGTGGAGCTGGGCCCGGCCAGCCTGGTCGTCGAGCGTGCCGCTCTCCTGGCCGCCGCTCTCTCCACTGCGCTGGGCAAATGGGCGGACGCTTCCTGGGACTAGTCAGGTGATTGTTGAGTGACCAACCTCACCCGGAGATGAACGCTTGGCAACAATCCACAACCTGTGCATGACGTTGTGGATGAAGCTGAACGGTGACTTGACAGTTCTGTGAATAACTAGGCGGAACCGTCACCAACCATCGCCCTGTAGATACGTTCCAGATCCTCGAGCGTCGCGAATTCGACGACGAGCCGTCCCCGCCGATTCTGGATATCGACCCTCACCCTGGTATTCAAGTGCGTCGAGAGAAGGTCCTCCAACTCCAACACCCCTGGCTCCGGAAGCTTCTTCGGCGGCGTGCGCCGCACCCCCAAACCGGTAGGACCAGTGGTAGTACCGGTTTCTTCCTCCAATTCGGCTGGAACCGCGTCCGGCAACGGTTGTGCTGGCGCTGATGGTGCGCCGCCACGAACGATCTCCTCGACCGCTCGAACCGTCAACCCTTCGGAAACAATTTGCTCGACCAGCTTCTCCTGCAGCGTTCGGTCAGGTGTCCCCAGCAGGGCCCGGGCATGGCCGGCCGAGATCGTGCGCTCCGCCAGTGCACGTTGCGCGCCAGCCGGGAGTTGGAGGAGGCGCAGCGTATTGGTCACCGTGGCTCGGCCCTTCCCCATGCGTGTGGCCACCTGTTCGTGCGTCAGGCCGAACTCATCGATCAGTTGCTGGTAAGCCGCCGCTTCCTCCAGGGCATTGAGATCCTCCCGGTGAAGATTTTCCACCAGAGCCTGCTCGAGACTGGTGACATCGCCTGTCTCAGGCTGGACCAGCACGGGGATGGTCTGCATGCCGGCTCGGCGGGCGGCCCGCCAACGGCGCTCCCCGGCGATCAGCTCGTAGCTCTCCTCCTCACCGTCGACCTCGCGTACCAACACCGGCTGGAGAAGGCCGACCTCCCTGATGGACGCGGCCAGCGCCGACATCGACTCTTCGTCGAAGTGGCTTCGGGGCTGAAAGGCATTCGGCTTGATGTGCGAGATGGGCACGACCCGAAGAGCCGAGTCCATTTCTCCCGTCGCTTCGGACGGAATCAGGGCGCTCAGGCCCTTACCGAGTCCGCTGCGGCGCGCCATTGCTCACCTCCTTGGCCAGTTCACGGTAGGCCACGGCCCCTCGTGACGTCGGATCGAAAACAGTGATGGGCTGCCCGAACGAGGGTGCCTCGGAGAGCCGTACGGTTCGGGGGATCACGCTCTTGCAGACACGATCTGCGAAGTGCAGGCGGACTTCATTGGCGACATCGACCGACAACCGGGTCCGCGCGTCGAACATCGTCAGCACAATGGTCGTGACTTCGAGTGACTCATTGAGGTTGGACGACACCAGATTCACGTTGCGCAGGAGCTGGCTGAGGCCCTCCAGCGCGTAGTACTCGCATTGGATCGGCACCATGACCTCGCCCGCGGCGGCCAGTCCATTCACGGTGATGAGCCCGAGCGACGGCGGGCAGTCGATGAGGATGAAGTCGAAATCGTCCACCACGGTGTCAATGGCCCGTTTCAGTTTCATCTCCCGGCTGAACGCCGGAACAAGCTCGATCTCGATTCCCGCCAGGTCGATCGTCGCCGGGGCCACGAAGAGGTTCTTCACGCTGGTCGGCTCAATACAATCCTCCAGCGATTGGTCGCGCATAATGACGTCGTACATCGAAAGTTCGAAGTTACGGGCATCGATACCCAGGCCGGTTGTCGCATTCCCCTGGGGATCCAGGTCGATGACGAGGACGCGGTAGCCAATCTCAGCCAAGGCGGCACCGAGGTTGACCGTGGTCGTGGTCTTGCCCACGCCGCCCTTCTGGTTTGCGATGGCGATCACCCGAGGGAGCTCTCGCGGCATAGGCCGGGAGCCATCGAGGAGACCGTCCGCCTCGGACCGGATGGTCGGCGTCCTCATCTGCGCATTTGGCACCACTTCAGCCGGACCCGGAGCCGGCTCGGGCTCCGGCGTGGACACGGGAGCGGACACCACCGCCGGGGCCACGGCGGCCGGTGCCACAGTTTCCACAGCAGGGGTGGGGGAGGGCTGCTGCAATGGCGCGGGAGTCGGAGGCTCGGGCTCCGGGTTGGGCACTGGCGCTGGGGTGGAGGCGACGGGCTGAACCGGAGTGACATCGTCCACAGACGTGGCCGGGGGCGCTGCCACAGGTGTTGCCGCCACCCCGGGGGACGATGGGGGAGTAGGAGGAAGCAATGCTTGGTCGAACGGAGGCGGGGAGACCTCAGGAAGCGGGTCCGACACCGACTCCCGATCAACCGACGGCAGTGGTGGAACCGCTGTGAGAATCAGGTCCTCACCTGGTTGGCCGGGCGGCTCCATCGCCTCATCAGCTGGAGTTCGAGTTGGCTCTGCCCTATCCCGACGGCGGATCCGCATTAAGCAGTCTCATCAATTCGCCGTGCCACGTTGCCTATCCTGGCCCGCCACCAGCACCAGGTCAAGACTTCATCGAGTGTTTCACGTGAAACATTGGCCTGAAACGGGCGTTGGGGACCACGGGGACCCACCGCGCAGCCCGACAGGCTTTGCAATTTCGGTCGTACGAGCAGATCGGAAGTCACGCCCCGCCGCACGGGAGCACTCCTACGTCAACAGCGAAGCGGCGGGCGGGGAGTCTCGGTTGACGAACCTGGGCGTCCTCAGCTGCCCCTGGTGTGTCGACCACAAGCCCGAACGATGGCCGAGCACGAGCGGAGATCCTGGGAGCTTCCTGCCTCCGTAGCGGAGCCCGATGGACAGGACCCGAAGGATCGCCTCTCGATTCCTCCCGACCCAACCCGTGCTCCCTCCCCCCACGCTCCGGTTGCCGGAGTCGCTGGTGCTCGCCAGCCCCTCGCCAGCCCGAAGTCAGAGGAGTGGCGCCCGGCGATTGCGTCGGACGTAGGGGGAGGTGGCAGGCGGCTCCCCTCCCCCTGCTATTTGGGCGACGTGCACTGTCTTACCGGGAGATGACACACGGAGCGGTGGGGGAGGTGATGTCGGTGCCGATCGGCGGCACGGTGGGCAGGATCGCTCGGTTCACGCCGGGCACACATGCCAGGGCCATGGAGGCAACCTCGGTCTCATCGAGGGACCAGCTGCTGTTGACTTGGGGTCGAATGGCATCGGCGGCTTGCCCTAGCAGTCGCCCGAAGCAACGCTTTGAGCAGCCGTCCCACGGGGGCGCACATTGCACGTCTCAGTTGACCCACACACTGGCGGATCACATCGAGCAGGTCCACGAATCATGGAGGGTCCGGACTTTCACTCAACCACCAATTTTGGGCGTCGCTTCTTCGGACTTCGCAGGAACGGTATGCGAGGGCCCGCTGCCGACCATCAGCCCAGAAGTGTGGGGGATGGCCATAGGAAGGCTGGATGGATATCACCTGGCCTTGGAGTTGGGCTCCAGGAAGCACCGTCAGGCAACCCAAGCAATACGCCTTCCCGGGAGAGGCGAAGCCGGGACGTTGGGATTTCCCAAGATCGCAGGCCGGTGGCGACTTCACCACTGAGCCGACCGAACTGAGCGAGAACCGGCCCGCCGTATCCTGCGAATCGTGCGTTGGTCATGTTCCAGCCCGATTGCCCCACGGTCATCCCCTGTGTCCTGACGACGTCCTTTGCCGTTAGGGGAAGTGTCAGGAGGTATCCCGTCTTCCCCTAACGGGCGACCTCCCTGCAGGCGAGACGGGCACAGGAAGCCTCTCGGCAGAGTGTTCCACGTGAAACATTCCGACAGAGGCACCTCGAATGAGGTCATCGGCAATCATGTCAGTTGCCGAGCTCCCGAACAGGGGCGAATCGCACAGCGGCCACCGACCTACGTCCGCCACCGCCTCGAGTGCCGGTTTCGCCTCCTAAGCGACGACGACCAACCAATCTGCCGATCGGCCTGGGGGTCCTCCCACGTCGTCCAGCGGGACTCTCGTGGCATCACCGCAGCACTTTGGCACCCACTGCCCCGCCCAAGAGAGGCCCCGGCCGCCGTCAAGGCCGTTTAGCCCATATTCCCCGTCAGAAGAGAGGCTTCCTGCTCGGCACCCCATCTCGGCGGGGAAACCTCTCCGGACAGAGTTCGGACTGCCACAGCACCTGATAGCCGAACCCCTGGTGGACAAACGCTTTGGGAGTCAACCCGACCTGCGCTAATGACTCCGCTGGCCATCGACCCGATTCATCGTGAGTGGCCGGTCCAGAACCCCCCGGACCCACGTGGCCGAGGTCATCAGTCGAGATCTCTTCCAATGGGGGCTCCGAAACGATCAGCCACCCACCTTGGCGGAGGAACGGCGCTGCGCACTCGGCAACCACCGCTGGAGGCCCAAAGGAGCGAACGACCACCCCGTCGAACGCTCCCCGCAAGAGAGGGTCCCGTCCGGCGACTTCGGCCCGCCGCTGCAGAACCCGTACACGGCGCTCAAAGCCACAGGAGATCACCGCTCGGTCGAGGAAATCAGTGCGGCGCTGGTTGGCATCGAGCAGCACGAGTGTCGCTTCTGGCCATTGATCGGCCAGGACAAGACCCGGAAGCCCTCCGCCGGACCCGAGATCCAGGACGTGGGGTTCCTGCCCGCTCCGCGGCTGACTCCTCGCGAGGTCTACAAACCCCTGTGCATGCCGCAGATGCCGCTCGATGGGTCCGGGGCCCAAGAACCCGAGCTCCCGCGCGGCGACCAATACCGCCCTGACGGATTCCGTTACTCCGTCGTTGTCGGAAACCGACATCGACGGCTCTGGATCAGCCGGCAGGCGCGATGACGATATAGCGGTTCGGGTCTTCGCCCTCGGAGCGGGTGGCAACCCCTTCGATCTCATTTACAGCGTCGTGAACGGCCTTGCGGTCCGCCGGGCTCATCGCTTCGAGCGCCTTCTCCTGGCCCGATGCGATGACCTCTTCCGCGATCTGGGTACTGAACCGCTTCAATGCCGCTGAGCGCTTCTCCCGGTACCCGGCAACGTCGACCAGGATGCGATCGGTACGAGAAGGGCACTGACGCTGAACGACGGCCCGTGTCAGATCCTGCAGTGCACTGAGCGTTGACCCGCGGGGACCCACCAGAAGACCCAGATCGTCCCCCACGGCGGCGACCTCGACCGTCTCCTCATCGAGAAGGCGCATCTCCACCGAGGCAGAGACTCCGTATTCAGTCAGCAGGCCGGCCAGGAACGCTCGGCCAACCTCACCCTGCTCCTCGAGCGTCATACCCTCGGCCATATCAGCTGTCTCCTTCGGTTCTTTGATGCGTTGCGGGTTCTTCGGTGTTGCGCCGTTCGAGCTCTCACGACTTGCGGCGGCGGCCCCGTTTGCAGACCCCGCCGACGACCCGGCGCCCCCTTGGCTCCTGTTGCGCCGGCGACGGGCTGACCGGCTCGTCCCTGTGCCCGCACTTTCGGGGCCTCCATTTGCTGGCGTCTTCTGGTCATTGCGAGGTGTCGCTGGTCGGCTGCCAGATCCATTCGTGTTCTGACCTGCGCCCTTGCCACCACGGCTCCGGTCCCGAGACCGTTCGCGCTTTGGGCGCGCTCCGACAGGGCGCACGCGGGCACGGACACGGGCTTCAACCCTCATTCGCCCGAACAACCCCGTCTTGGGCTCGGTGACCACGATCACCTCAGCGTCGCCTACCGCAACACCCAGCTGGTCCAGGGCAAGTTCGGTTGCCTCAGCAATGGTTTTTCCTGCGACTTCTACCCACTCCACGCTCTATCGAGCCTTTCTTGTCCTCTTGGATCGCGAGCGTGGGTGTTCTTTCGGCACCGGTGTGAGCTCGATCTCCGCGTCCCCTGATGATTTCTTGCCGTTGGCGGCACCCGTCTTGCCGGCTGCTCCGCCCCTGCCATTCGAGGCTCTTGGATTGGTGGTGCGCCGTACGGTACCGGGCGGCTTCCCGTTGGCCGCCGTCTTCCCGTTCCCCGCGCCGCCCTTTGGTGTGGCCGTCCCTTTCGGGGGCGTGCTCCCCTTGGCCGGAGTCTTTCCTCCACCCGTTCCAATGGCCTTCTGCGCCCCCGTCTCCTTCGTCGGTGGTGACGAACCGCCTATTTCACGTTCGGTCGCCTTCTCGACGGGCGCGGATCCAACCGGTGTGACCATTCCCGAACGGAACATGTACTCCTGTGTGCCGATCCTCATCGCCGACGAAACGACCATGTAAATGGTCGCTCCAGCGGGCACCCGCAAGTAAATGACACCGAAGATAATCGGGAAGAATTTCTGCATTTGCTGCATCTGCGGATTGGCTGCCGCTGCCTGCGGATTGCGGCTGTTCATCTGCTTCATTTGGTAGTACTGCAAGAAAATAGCCATCCCGATTAAAACCAAATAAGGGATGGTAAGTAATGCTTGATTTGCACCATGATGAGCGAACGGTGTCGAGGAAAGATCCATCCCAAACCACCAGTGCATCTGGCCCCCGCTGGCCACCAAATCGTGGTGCATTTTGGAGTTTGTCGGGATATACCGGGGCATCGGTATGAATTTTCCGGACTTGGTCGTTATCCCATATGACAGCCCGCGGATAAGGGAATAGAGGACGATGAGAAACGGCATTTGCAGGAGGCTCGGCAGGCAGGCACCGAACGGACTCGTCCCGTTCTCTTTGTACAACTTCATCATTTCCGCGTTGAGCTGCTCGCGGTTCTCCGGGCCCTTGTACTTGACCTGAAGCTTCTTCATCTCGGGCTGCAGGCGCTGCATGGCGATCATCGACTTGGTGCTCTTGATCGTCACGGGCGTCAGCGCCGCCATGATCACGATGGTCAGGCCGATGATCGCGGCCCCGTAGTTGGGGATGACGGCGTAGATGCCCGCCAGAATGAGACCGAAGAGTTCGAAGAGCGGGTGAAATATCTGTCCGATGGACTTGAACAGGGCGTTCTCGCCCAGCAATGGGCTTATCATCGGGCTCGACCTGTCCTCGAATCGGACCTGACGTGCACATGCAGAGGCACCAGGTCAACACCGTGGGGACCAAAAGGCCGGCAGCGGATCAGTCGCTTCGCCGTCAGGACAAGCCCCGACCAGAATCCGTGCTCGGTGAATGCCTCCACGGCGTAGTTGGAACAGCTCGGGTAGAACCTGCACGGGGAGATGCGGCCCGACGCGGCGCCTTGGTACGCCAACACGGTGCGGATGGCAGCCCGCGTGGCCAGATTTAGGCGTGTCTCGTCGTTCTTCATGATGATTCCCGCGTTGATCGGGACGCTCGTGACAGAGCCTCCTGTACGAACGTCACGAACTGGGCCCGCTCGCAGCGCACAGCGGCAGGCTCGACCCGGAGCAGGTAGGTACCCCGGGGAAGGCTGCCGGCGATGCCCCGTGCCGACTCCCGCATGCGCCGGCGAAGCGAATTGCGGACCACGGCATTGCCACAGTGTTTCCCAATTGCGTACCCCACCTGGGGATACACGCCCGGGTCGTCCGGGTCAGCGGGCACAAAGGTCACGCGCACCGGCCCGCAACTCGCCCGCGCACGGGAACGTTGCAGTTGGCCGAAGGCCGCCCTGGTTTGGATTCTTCCAACCGTCCTGGGGGGCACGAGCAACTCAGACGGTGAGACGGTGGCGCCCCTTGAGCCGCCGCGACTTCAGGATGGCCCGGCCCGCCCGAGTGGACATGCGTTTGCGAAAGCCGTGCGTCTTGGCCCGCTTGCGGGTATTCGGTTGGTAGGTACGCTTCACGTCATTCAGCCTTTCGCCACGCTTTCACGGCACTGGCCGGGGCGTAACAGAGTTCGTTTCACCAGCTGGTCTGGGGCCAGTGGTAGTGGAGTGCGTCCATGTTAGGCGCGATTGGACAATCCCCACTAGTCGACCGGTGTGACACGGTGTACCGTCAACGAATTACCCGCACCGAGGAACGTTCAGACCTGCCCAGGACGCCGCGGACGGAGGAAGGGCTAGCGGACGACGTCGGTGAACCAGGCCGGAGAACTATGGAACCGGTGTACCGGGTCGCTACGCGAGCAGGTTTCAGAGACGACCTGGCAGCTGTGGCTATCCGGGATCGAGCCGGTGACGTTCGCGGACGGCGTCTTCGTCCTTTCCGTGCCCAACGGCCTCATCCTCGAGCGGGTGGAGACCCGCTATCTCCCCATGATCGAGGACACGTTGGCGAACGAGGTCGGTTCGCCGGTTCGCGGTCGCCTCGAGGTCCACCACCACGAGCCGGAGGAACCCGACGAGCCCGAGCTGGAGGAGTTCTTGGGTGTGCCGGCTCAGGCCGAGGCGACCACCCGGCCCACCCCGTCTCCCCAGGTCACGATGAACGGTCGCGAATCCCCGGCCGTCCAGCTCGACCCGAAATTCGTCTTCGAGACCTTCGTCGCCGCCTCCTCGAACCGCCTGGCCCACGCCGCGGCCCAAGCGGTCGCTGAAACGCCTGGTCGGTCGTACAATCCCCTCTTCATTTACGGCGACAGCGGGCTGGGGAAGACCCACCTTCTCCACGCCATCGGCAACTACGTGTCCGAGAATTTCAGCCGCCGCAAGGTCCTCTACGTCACGACGGAGACGTTCATGAACGACTTCGTCGACTCACTCCGCACCTCAACCACCCTGGCCTTCAAGCGTCGGTACCGGGAATGTGACGTGCTGCTCATCGACGATGTCCAGTTCATGGAGAACAAGGAAGGCCTCCAAGAGGAGTTCTTCCACACCTACAACGACCTCAAGGGCGCGTCCAAGCAGATCGTCCTCACCTCCGACCGCCCGCCCAAGTCGATCGAGACCCTCGAGGACCGTCTCCGCAGCCGCTTCCTCTCGGGTCTGATCACCGAAATCGACCCCCCTGACCTGGAGACCCGCCTCGCCATCCTGCGTTCAAAGTCGGAGAGTGAGCACCAGGAGGTCCCGGACGACGTCCTCGAGTTCATCGCAACCCACGTGAAGAACAACATCCGGGAGCTCGAAGGGGCACTCACCCGCATAAGTGCCTTCGCCAAGCTCAACAAGGAGGCGATCTCCCTCGCTCAAGCCGAGCGGGTGCTCTCCGATATCGTCCTCGCCGGTGAGCCCCGCCGGATCACCCCGCAGATCATTCTCGAGGCGACAGCGGCCAGCTACGGATTCAGCATCGAGGCCATTTGCGGCCCGAGCCGGACGCGGCCACTGGTGACGGCCCGCCAGGTGGCGATGTATCTGGTGCGGAATCTGACGGACTACAGCTACCCGGCCATCGCCCGGGTCTTCGGCAACCGCGACCACACCACCGTGATCCATGCTGTGGACAAGATCACGGGGCAGATGCAACAACGCCGTCAGATATATGAGCAGGTCACCGAGCTAATTCAGCAGGTTCGTGCCGGCACATGAGTGCCCCTCGCCCGAGCCGGAGAAGCTGTGGACAACCCCTCCCGTGCTGGGGATAGCGTGGGCGCCCGTCCCCAGACCCGGACGGGGAATTAGAACACCCCGCAGCCTCACGGGGTGTCACCCACACCGCCATGGGGATGGGATAACAGCCATTCACCAGCAACGGATGGCCGTCATCCACAATCCACAGCACTTATTACCGTTACTGACAACATTTCTCTCCTCTTCACTCAACGGTGACTGGGGACACGGCCGAAAGGACAAGCTCCGGTGAAGTTCAGATCCGAGCGGGATGCACTGATCGACATGCTCGCCACCGCTGGTCGTGCCGTCGGTGCACGCGCCACCTCTTCACCGGTGCTGTCGGGTCTCCTCCTCTCGTGCACCGGAAATGTTCTTTCGGTGACGGGGACGGATCTCGACCTCACGATCCAGGTCACCGAAGAGGTCATCGGTGTCGAAGACGGGAGTTGCGTCGTGCCGGCGCGACTTTCGACCGACATCGTCCGGCGCCTGGAACCCGGAGCGGTCACGTTCGCAAACGATGACGACCACATCACGATTTCGGCGGCCCGGTCGAACTTCAAGTTGCGGACGTACCCGGTCGTGGAGTTTCCGGCCGTCGGGAAGACTTCCGAAGCGACGACTGATCTCCCGGAGGCTGCGTTGGGAGAGGCCGTCCGCCAAGTGGTCCGGGCCGCATCTCATGACGACGCGCGTCCGCTCTTGACCGGCGTCTTGTTGTCGCGTGTGAACGGATCCATCCGGATGGTCGCCACCGACTCCTACCGGATGGCCATGCGGGATCTGCCCGGGGTCACTGCGCTGCCGGGGGAGGAGGATCTCCTCGTTCCCGCCCGCGCGTTGGCCGAACTACAAAGATTGCCGTCACGGCACGCGGCCGGCGAAGGCGCCGAGAACCATGTCGGCGTCGCAGCGAGCGCGAGCGAAATCACCTTTTGGCAGGGAAATGTGCAGATAAGCACGCGGCTGCTCGAGGGTCGGTATCCGGATTACAACCAGCTGATTCCCGACCACTACCCGAACAGGCTCCACCTCGGAAAAGAATCCTTTCTCGCCGCGCTCCGCCGCGTCCAGCTCCTGGTTCGTGACAACACCACGCCGGTTCGCCTCTCGATGCGCCAGGGCGGGGTAGATCTCACGGTGGTGAGCCAGGAGGTCGGCGACGCCTCGGAGTCGGTCGATGGTGATTTCACGGGTGAGGACCTGGTCATTGCTTTCAACCCGTCGTATTTGATCGACGGAACCGAAGCAGTGCAGGGCGACGAGGTGATTTTGGAATCGGCCGACGCGTCGCGAGCGGCGACGGTCCGCGGCGCCGACGACGACCAGTTCCGGTATTTGTTGATGCCCGTGCGCGTTTCCTGAGCGATAAACACGTTCTTCAGTGAGTCTGCGGCAGATAGAACTCATTGATTTTCGTATTTTCCACACCGCTGTCTTCGCTCCCGAACCTGAAGGCACGACGGTGATCACGGGTCCGAACGGCACCGGCAAGACCAGCGTGCTCGAGGCGATGGTCTATCTGGGAACACAACGGTCCTTCCGAGGTGCGCCACGAGAAGCCATGGTGCGCACCGGATGTGCGCGGGCGATCGTCCGGGCCGAACTCCGCCAACAGGGCACTCCCACGCTGGTAGAAGCGGAACTCGTCACGGAGGGACGGAGCCGGACCCAGGTGAACCGAAAAGTGGCCCACGCCCGAAAAGACCTGGCGAGAGCCACTCCGTGCACGATCTTCTCCCCCGAGGACCTGGCCATCGTGAGCGGCGGACCGAAGATCCGCAGAGAACTTCTCGACGACGCACTTGGTCTCCTCGATACAGAAGGGGCGCGGGCGGCTGACGACGTCGAACGGATCCTGCGCCAGAGGGCGGCGCTCTTGCGCCAGGCGGGGGGACGGGTGAACGCCGACGTGGCGAGCACGCTCGATGTGTGGGACGAGCGGCTGGCGGACGCCGGAAAGATCCTTGTGGCGGCACGAGAACGCCTGGTGGGGGTACTGGACGGCTACGTCGGGCCCGCCTACGCCCGGCTTGCTGGAGCGCCCGATGACGTCCTGGTCGGGCAACGCTACGTCCGAAGTTGGACAGGCGAACTCCTGGACGCGTTGGCTGCAAACCGGAAAGAGGATCTCCGGCGTGGTGTCAACACCCTGGGGCCGCATCGAGACGACCTCGTTCTGACGCTGGAGGGACGCGAGGCCAGGACCCATGCCTCTCAGGGAGAACAGCGCTGCTTGGCCCTCGCGCTTCGCATCGCGGTCCATCAGCTGGTGACTGCGACCACGGAGCTCACCCCGATACTCCTGCTCGACGACGTCTTCTCCGAACTCGACCCCGCCCGCAGCCGGGCGCTGGTCGCCGAACTCCCAGAAGGGCAGTCGATCCTCACGACGGCGGCTCCACTTCCGGTAGGGATCCAGGTTGCGCAGATCGTCGATATCGACCGGATCGGCCTGGTGTCGTGAGCGAAGCTGGCCGGCGTCGGCCGCGTGGTCCTGATGCCGGTCCGCAACAGGTTGGAGAGGCCATTGCGAAAGTCTTGAGCCGCATAGGGGCCTCGCCGTCAACCCACACCATGGAGCTAGTCTTCACCCGCTGGAATGAAGTGGCGGGCACCGAACTTTCGAGCCATGTCCGACCGATGCGCCTGCAGAATTCCACCCTTGTGGTCGGTGCTGATCACCCGATTTGGGCCACCCGGGCACGGATGACGACAGAGCGGATACTGACCCAGCTGCGTCAACTGGGAGACACTTCCATCGAGCGGATAGAGGTGGTCGTCCAACGCTCGTAGCGGCCGGACGGGGGCTCTCGAAACGTGCCGAAAAGAGACAGCCGTCGGGTAGCATGGAGCGTTCGGATGCGAATGCCGGGGACCATGGTTCGGGGATTCGATCCGCACCGCGAAAACTGCCGTTTTGAAAGGGCGCGCCTGTGGCGATGAAGGTTGATGGAGTTACAACTCCGCAGGACAGTTCCTATAGCGAGAGTGACATCACGATCCTCGAGGGACTCGAGGCGGTGCGCAAACGACCGGGGATGTACATCGGCTCAACCGGGCCGACCGGATTGCATCACCTGGTCTGGGAGGTCGTCGACAATTCGGTCGACGAGGCCATGGCGGGCCGGGCCACCCGGATCGACGTGACGCTGTTGGCCGACGGAGGGTGTCGCGTGAGAGATGACGGCGCAGGAATCCCCGTCGGCCCGCATCCGAAGAATCCCAAAATGTCCACGGCTGAAATTGTCCTCACCACCCTCCACGCCGGCGGCAAGTTCGGCGGGAAGGGCTACCAGGTCTCCGGAGGCCTCCACGGCGTCGGCATCTCGGTGGTGAATGCACTCTCCACCCGGTTGATTCTCGAAATTGACCGCGACGGGCAACGTTGGGAGGCGGAGTTCGAAAAGGGCGGGAAGGTGAAGCGCAGGATCGCCGCCACCGGGCCTTCCCCGACCGACCGATCGACCGGCGAGCCGCGTACCGGGACAACCGTCACCTTCTGGCCGGACGGGTCGATTCTCGACGAGACCGAGTTCCGGGCCCAGACCATCACGGAGCGGATGCAGATCATGGCCTTCCTGAACAAGGGCCTCGATATCCGTTTCACCGACGAACGGGTGACACCGGAGGCCAAGACGACGTTCAAGTACGCCGGCGGGATCGTCGACTTCGTCAAGCACCTCAACGCCGCCAAAGAGTCATTGTTCCGCAAGGTGGCGGGCTTCGAAGAAGCCGAAGAGGGCCAAGAGGTCGAGATCGCCATGCAGTGGAACACCGGATTCCACGAGTCGATCTTCTCGTTCGCGAACGGGATCTCGACCGTCGAGGGCGGCATGCACGAAGAGGGGTTCCGCACCGCGCTGACCAACACGGTCAACCGGTACGCCCGAGCGCGCAATCTCCTCAAGGAGAAGGAGGACAACCTTCAGGGCGAGGACATCCGCGAAGGCCTCACGGCGATCATCTCCGTGCGGTTGCGCGACCCGCAGTTCGAAGGGCAGACCAAGGCCAAGTTGGGTAATCAGTCGATGCGTTCATTGGTGGTGAAGGCCACCAACAAGAAGCTGAGCGAGTGGCTGGAGGAGAACCCCAAAGAAGCCAACCAGATCGTGGCGAAGGCGACCCAGGCGGCGCGGGCACGCATGGCCGCACAGGGCGCCCGCGATCTCACCCGGCGCAAGTCCGCTCTCGACGGGGCCGGCTTGCCGGGAAAGCTCTCCGACTGTTCCTCACGAGACCCTCGCGAGTCCGAGCTCTTCATCGTCGAAGGCAACTCGGCCGGTGGATCGGCGAAGGACGCCCGTGACCCGCGCACCCAGGCGATCCTGCCTATTCGCGGGAAGATCCTCAACGTCGAGCGGGCCCGTATCGACAAGATGCTGAAGAACACCGAAATCCAAGCGCTCATCTCCGCGATCGGGGCGGGCCTGGCCGATGATTTCGACATCGAGAAGATCCGCTACCACAAAGTCATTTTGTTGGCCGACGCCGACGTCGACGGAAGCCACATCCGGACACTCCTTCTGACGTTCTTCTTTCGTCAGATGAAGCCCCTGGTCGAGGGAGGTTTCGTCTACGTCGCACAGCCGCCGCTCTACTCGACACTGGTCGGCAAGGAGAAGGTCTACCTCAAGGACGACATGGCGAGAGCGGCGTTCCTGGCCGAGCACCCGGACCACAAGCATGATTTCAACCGGCTCAAGGGCCTCGGAGAGATGGATTTCGCCGAACTGCGCGATACCACCATGTCGCCGTCGCTGCGTTCGCTGTTGCAGATCAACGTCGAACAGGCGGCTCTGGCCGACGATGTCTGCTCCATCCTGATGGGCGACGACGTCGAGCTCCGCCGGCACTTCATTCAGACCAACGCCAAAGACGTCCGTTTCCTCGACATCTAGGCGATCGAAGCAGGAGAACACACATGGCACGGCAGTCAACCCGCGGGAGCGGCGGACGCGGAAGTAGTGGCGATGGCGGCGTGACGCCTCCGGGCGACGAGGAGCCGGTCAGCGGCTCGGTAGAGCCCATCGAAATCCAGGAGGAGATGGAGCGCTCGTTCCTCGAGTACTCCATGTCGGTCATCGTCTCGCGAGCCCTTCCCGACGTGCGCGACGGGCTCAAGCCGGTCCACCGGCGGATCCTCTATTCCATGTTCGACCGGGGCCTGCGACCCGATCGACCTCATAACAAATGCGCCAAGGTGGTGGGTGACGTCATGGGGACGTACCACCCCCACGGCGACTCCGCCATCTACGAGGCCCTGGCCCGGATGGTCCAGGAGTTCTCCTTGCGCCACCCGCTGATCGACGGCCACGGGAACTTCGGCGGACGCGGGCCTGACGACGGTCCGGCGGCCATGCGCTACACCGAATGCCGGCTCGCCCCACTCGCGCTCGAGCTCATGGCCGACATCGACGAGGAAACCGTCGACATGATCGCCAATTACGACGGGTCCGACGAAGAGCCGGTCGTCCTGCCGGGCCGATTCCCCAATCTGCTGATCAACGGTTCGCAGGGCATCGCGGTCGGCATGGCCACCAACATCCCGCCCCACAACATGGGTGAAGTGATCGATGCGGCCATCCACGTGCTCCACAATCCCGATGCCACGCCGGACGACCTGATGGGCTTTGTCAAAGGTCCGGATTTCCCCACCGGAGGGCTCATTCTCGGGCGACAGGGAATTCTCGACGCGTACCGAACGGGCCGAGGTTCGATCAAGATGCGCGCGGTCGCCGAAATCGAAGAGGGTCGGGTGGGCGACCGCATCGTCGTCACGGAGTTCCCGTACCAAACCTCGGTCGAGGTCATTGAGCAGAAGATCTCCGATCTGGTCCGCGCGGGCGAGCTGGACGGCATCAGCGGAGTCCTCAACTCGTCGGCCAACCAGCAGCCGCGCCTGGTCATTGAGCTCAAGCGCGACGCCAACGCCAACGTGGTGCTCAACAACCTTTTCAAGCAGACCCCGCTGCAAACCAGCTTCGGCGTCAACATGCTGGCCCTGGTCGACTCCGTCCCCCGGACGCTCAACCTCGCCCAGGCCCTTTCTCACTACATCGACCATCAGATCGAGGTGATCACGCGCCGGACCGAATTCCGGCTCGACAAGGCGCGCAAGCGGGCCCACATCGTCGAAGGTCTCCTGCGGGCCATCGACATGCTCGACGCCGTGATCGCCACCATCCGCGGTTCGGACGACCGCCCGACAGCCCGGACGTCGCTGATGGCCGAGCCGTTCTCCTTCAGCGAGACCCAGGCCGAGCACATTCTCGATATGACCCTTGGTCGTCTGACGCGTTTGGGGCGCTCGCAGCTGGAGGAGGAAATGGCGAAGCTCCTCGAGGAAATTGCCTATCTGGAGTCGATCCTGGCCGACGACACCAAGCTGCGCGGCGTCATTGCCACCGAGATGACGGCCATCCGCGACAAGTTCGCCAACCCACGCCGCAGCATCATCACCCACGACCCGGGCGAGATGGGTGTCGAAGACCTGATCGACGACGAGGAGATCGTCGTCACCATGACCAAGGGCGGCTACATCAAGTCGGTGGCGGCGGCGGCGTTCCGCACACAGGGCCGTGGTGGTCGAGGGGTGCAAGGTGCCCGACTCAAGGAAGAGGACCTCGTCAACCAGGTTGTGCACTCCTCATCTCATTCCTACCTGCTGCTCTTCTCCAACCACGGCAAGGTCTACCGACTGCGCGGGCATGAGATCCCCGTGAAAGAGCGGACGGCGAAGGGCACCGCCGCCGTGAATCTCGTCCCGCTCGCCCCCAGTGAGTCGGTGCAGGCGATCATCACGACGCGCGAATTCTCACCGGACCAGTACCTCGTCTTTGCCACCGCGCAGGGTCAGGTCAAGAAGACCGCGTTGAGCGAATACGACAAGTCGCGCCGTGAGGGATTCATCGCCATCAACCTGCGTGAGGGCGACGAACTGGTGCGCGTGGTGGCCACGTCGGGAGATGACGACATCTTCGAGGTGACACGCAACGGCATGACCATTCGGTTCAACGAAACCGACGTCCGTGCCATGGGCCGGGACGCCGCCGGAGTGCGGGGGATCCGTCTCCGTGCCGGTGACGCCGTGGTGTCATGCGATGTGGCGGCGGACGATACCGACATCCTCATCGTCACCGATGCCGGTTACGGGAAGCGCACCAAGCTCGAGCGCTTCAATCGCCAGGCGCGGGGCGGCCAGGGTGTCCGGGGCATCCGTCTGACGGGGAAGCGAGGCTTCGTCGTCGCCGCGTTCATGGTCGCCCTGGACGAAGAGATACTCCTCGTCTCGTCGGGTGGCGTCGTCATCCGCACGGCCGCCCGCGAGATCGCATCACAGGGCCGCGACGCCACAGGGGTACGGGTCATGAACCTCGATGATGGCCAGTCAGTCGCCGCCGTCGCTCGCGTGACCGCCGAAGGCGAGGACGAGTAGCGCTGCCGCAGGTGGGCGGCGTCAGTGCGCGTTGAACGTCATGGTGAAGGGCGCCTTGGTCGGGACGAAGGAGCTGATCAATTTGAAGCCCCGGTAGATGTAGGCACGCCCCGCCCCGCTGCCGGTTTCGATCGTCATGGAGGTCGAGACGGTGAAGAGATGGCTCTGGCCTGCGGTGAGAACCTGCGCGAAGACCGGCTTGGGGTTACCCGCCTCGATTGCCTGCACCCAGGAGGACGCCTTGTCCGCCAGGATCTTGACGGTGAATGATGAGGCGGCGACGTTGAAGGTGGCCGCCTGACCCGATGGGTCAGGAACGACCTTGACGATCGGGGCCTTCTTGGTCGACCTCGACGAGGTGGGCGTTGAGGTGGGCGTTGTCGTCGCCGTCGCGGAGGGGTGACCCGTCGGATTCGACGTGATACCGACCGCGACTTTGGCATTGTCGTACCAATGGGTCGTCGTCGACCGGGCGTCATGGAACCAGTGCTGCACGTTGTCGTGCTCGAGCAGGGCGGCTCCGCCCACCACGACGAGAAACGCCACGAGCCCTACGAGCACCTTGAGGATTCTGGGCGTCTGGAGATTGACAGCCGGGACCTCGCCCGTTCTGACGATCGGGACCCGGCCGGTGTCGCCCAGTCAGCTCTCGCCCCACGTCACGCTCTCGCCCACCAGGACCGGCCGGGTCACGGGCTCGAAGACCCCTGTCGTGGTGGCATCGGCCACCCCGGTCGCCTCGCTGGTCCAGATTGCGCCGGCACCGGCCGGTGCGTGTCCTCCAGCTGGTGCTGACGAGATCGACACCACGGGGACAACGGCGGTGTCACCGTTCGTCGCCGGGGTGGGTGCCCCGGCCGGCCACTGTTCGACGGCAACCAAGACGTACTGGTCCCCGGGGAGGCCGAGCGCGTTGGCGTAGGTCCGCAGGCTTCGCAGTGTCTCGATCCGGTCATGCTGAGGCCCGATACCGACCTTCTCGAGCGCCTCGAGTGCAGTGCTGCGGAGCCCGAATCGATCGGCGGCCTGCGTCAGGGTGAGATCGGCCGCTTCCCGGGCGAGCCGGAGCGAATGCCCGATCTCCGGCACGGAAGCCGGCAACAGGTTCGCATCACCTGTTGCAGAGCTCTCGCCGCGGCTGCGCACCATCTCGTCCCTTCTGATCACGAAAAGGTCTCCCTATCCTACCGAGCGTAGGATCCCACCAGCCCGCGGGGGTCAAACCGGCACATGGCATACGGAAGTACTACCCATTCGCGGGCCGTTGCAACCCAACTCTCGAGGAGGAACTCCTAGAAGAAATGGAAACCGGTCAGGGGCCACACCCGCAGATCCACCTTGCCGACGATGATGGAACGGGGGATCGGGCCCCAATAGCGGCTGTCGCAGGAGTCCGAACGGTTGTCACCCATGACGAAATAGCGGTTGGCCGGAATCACGTACGGCTTGGCCAGGCTGTACGGCTTTCCGGCCGGACCGGGGAACGTTATTCCCCGGACCGAAGTCGGGAGCCAACTTTCGTCGAGCCGTTTCCCATTGATCATGACGTAGCCCTTGCTGCCCTTGGTCAACGAGATCGTCTCACCGGGGAGCCCGATGACCCGTTTGACCAGGTCGGCCACCGGTTGTCCGCCGCAGTTCTCGTCGGCGGGCCGTCGGAAGACGACAATGTCTCCCCGGTCCACGCCGTGGAGGTGGTAACTGAGCTTGTCGACCAGTATGCGGTCGCCGATATTGAGCGTGGGCTCCATGGATCCCGAGGGGATGAAGAAGGTCTGCACCACGAAGGCACGGAGCAGGAGTGCGGCCACAATGGCCACGACGACGACGATCCCGGTCTCGCGCAGCCAGTGCGACCGTCTGGATGTCTTCTCGGCGTCCGTCGGGTCCGTCGGGTCCGTCGGGTCCGTCGGGTCCGGAGGCTCTGCCGTCACGGAATCTGAGGGGTCAGCCGTCACGGTAGGCGCAGGCTAGTCGCGGCGACAGCGGGTTCTCGATCGCCTGGGCCGCAGCCCCGGGAGGGTAACGGCAGTAAGAGAGCGGCACCCGGCGGCACCCACGCGTCGTCGAAATGGCACGGCTGCCCGGCTGCTTGTGGATAACAATTGCGTGCCTGTGCAATGTGTGTGTATCCGCCATTCATCCCCAAGTCATCCACAACTTGGCCCGGACTTCACGACCTGCGGACTTTCGCGGGGCTCCAGCACGTGCTTTGCTCATAGCGTGACCGCGCATGACCTCATCTGATCGGCGAAACGCATGGTGCTGAGCCTTCCCTCCAGTGCCGAGGGCGTCCTTCCCGGCCACCTGCTCGAGCGGGCCATCCGCACCGGCTACGTGGACGCCGGGCGATTCAACATTCCGGGCTCCAATGTGCAGCCGGCCAGTCTGGACCTGCGTCTCGGCGAGCGGGCCCTCCGCATCCGGTGCAGTTTCCTCCCGGGCGACGACACGGTGGAGCGCAAGCTCAAGGACTACATCCTCGACGAGATCGATTTGCGGGGCGACGGCGCCATGCTCGAGGCCCGGTGCCCCTATCTGATCGAGCTCAAGGAGCGGCTCGATCTCCCTGCCGGGCTGCGTGGCAAGGCCAACCCGAAGAGCTCCACCGGTCGCATCGACGTCTTCACCCGGGTGATCACCGACCACAGTGACCGTTTCGACGAAATCGCGCCCGGCTACCAGGGCCCTCTCTACCTCGAGGTCGTGCCCCTCTCCTTCCCCGTGCGGGTGCGCGAGGACCTCACGTTGAACCAGCTTCGCCTGTCCATCGGCCGACCCTGGCTGACCGACGATCAGGTCCGGGCGGCACACGAGGAAGAGCCGATCCTCTTCCGGGACGGAGAGCCCGTTCCGAGTGAGCGCCTGGTGCTCTCCGACGGGCTCTTCCTGGGTCTCGACCTCCATGGGGATGCCCAGGGTCGGGTGGGGCACAGCACCAGGGACAGCGCCCCCCTGCTCGATCTCACGTCGGATGGCGAGGTGGATCCTTCGGCGTTCTGGGAGCCCGTGTACCGGGAGGAGGGGGATCGACTGGTGCTCTCGCCGAGGCGCTTCTACCTCCTCATGTCCCATGAAGCGGTGAGCATCCCGCCCTATCTCGCCGCCGAAATGACCGCGTACGACCCCACGAGCGGCGAGCTCCGCACGCACTACGCCGGGTTCTTCGACCCCGGATTCGGGTTTGATCCGAGCAGACGGTTCCGCGGCTCCCGGGCTGCGCTGGAGGTCAGGGCGCACGATGTGCCGTTCATGGTCGAGAACGGCCAAGCGGTGTGCAAGCTGACGTTCGAGCGCATGCTCGAAGAGCCGATGGCGTTGTACGGATCTGACATCGGTTCGTCGTATCAACAGCAAGAAGAGACGTTGAGCAGGTACTTCAAGCGAACCCCGCGGTAACGGAGGTCAACGGTGCGTTACGTCAATCTGGGCACGTCGGGTCTGCGGGTCTCCAGGGTCTGTCTGGGCATGATGGGGTTCGGGAAGAGCCCCGACCGGCCGTGGGCCATCGGCGAGGAGGAGGCCGAGCCCATTGTGCGGGCAGCGGTGGAGGGCGGGATCACCTTCTTCGACACGGCCGACGCCTACAACGGCGGCGCGAGCGAGGTGGCCACCGGCAGGCTGGTGCGCAAGTACCTGAGCCGTGACGAGGCTGTCATCGCCACAAAGGTGTTCATGCCGGTGACGCCGGGGGAGAACGGCGGCGGTCTTTCCCGTAAGCACATTCTCTCCGGGATCGACGCGTCGCTCGGCCGCCTCGGGCTGGACTACGTCGACCTGTATCAGATCCACCGGTGGGATCCGCGTACGCCCATCGAAGAGACCATGGGAGCACTCCATGAAGTGGTCATGGCCGGAAAGGCCCGCTATATCGGCGCGAGCAGCATGTTCTCGTGGCAGTTCGCCAAGGCACAGCACACAGCGGAGAAGCACGGGTGGACCCGCTTCGTCTCGATGCAGAACCACTACAACCTGATCTACCGGGAAGAGGAACGCGAGATGATCCCTCTCTGCCTCGACCAGGGTGTCGGCGTCATTCCGTGGAGCCCTCTGGCCCGGGGGATGCTCGCAGGCACCCGGACACGAGCGGGTGGGCGCATCACCACCCGATCCAACACCGACTCGTTCATGGACTACCTCTACGAGCAGCCGACCGACTTCGATGTGGTGGAGAGTGCACAACGAGTGGCGTCGGCCCGGGGCGTTCCGACACCGCAGGTGGCCTTGGCGTGGCTGCTCGGCAAACCCGGCGTTACGGCGCCCATCGTGGGCTCGACCAAGCTGGCGCACCTCGAGGACGCGGTGGCGGCCGAAGGACTGGAGTTGACCGACGACGAAGTGGCCGCTCTCGAGGAGCCGTACGTGCCGCACCCGGTGTTGGGTCACTTCTAACCCCGTAGGCCTGGGGGGATAGGGTCTCGAACGTTCGGGGGAGTAGCCGAGAGGGGAGCGGGTACGGATGCGGGTCGCGTTGACAGTGACGGACTTTCTCAACCGGGGGGCCTCTGTGTACGGCGCCCGGACGGCGGTGATCGACGAACCCGACGTGCCGGGTTCGCTCGGCGCGATGACCTACACCGAGCTCGAGGCGCGGGCGCGCGGGATGGCGCTGGGTCTGGACCACCTCGGGGTCGCGCAGGGGGAGCGGGTCGCTATCGTCAGCCCCAACTCAGCCCGGTTTCTCACGTCGTACTTCGGTGTGAGCGGATTCGGCCGCATCCTCGTGCCGATCAACTTCCGGCTTACGTCGGCCGAGATCGCCTATATCGTCGAGCACTCCGGGGCGACCGTCCTCCTCTACGATCCCGATCTCACCGACGTGGTGGCCGACATTCCGGTGGAGCATCGGTTCGCTCTCGACGGTGTCGACGACGCCGAGCTCTTTGCCCCGCCCCACATGGTGCGGTCGTGCCGGAGTGGGTGGGAGATGAGGACGACTCGTGCTCGATCAACTACACCTCGGGCACGACGGCACGCCCCAAGGGCGTGCAACTCACGCACCGCAATTGCTGGATCAACGCGGTGACCTTTGGTTGGCACACCGGGGTGAGCGACCGTGACGTCTTCATGCACACCCTCCCGATGTTCCACTGCAACGGTTGGGGTATGCCCTACGCCGTGACGGGTATGGGTGGCCTGCACGTGGTGGTGCGCAAGATCGACGGCGAGGAGATCCTCTCGCGCGTCGAGCGCCACGGGGTGACGCTCCTGTGCGGGGCCCCCGCCGTGGTGGCCGCCATCCTCGACGCGGCGGCGGCCAGGGCGCGCGAAGGACGCGCCATTCCCGGCGGCGGCACGGTCCGGATCGTCGTGGCGGGGGCGCCACCGCCCTCCAAGGCGATAGAGCGGGTCGAGACGGAGCTCGGATGGGAGTTCCTGCAGATCTACGGGCTCACGGAAACCTCGCCCCTTCTCACCATAAATCGCGCGCCCTCGGAATGGGACGCAATCAGACGCGGTGGAGCGGTCGCAGCGGCTGAGCCGCGCCGGCGTCCCGGCCATCGGCGTGCAGATCGCTATCAGCGAGGGAGACGAGGTGCTGGCCCGCTCCAACCATGTGTTCGCCGGCTACTGGGAGCAGCCAAAAGAGTCGGCGGCCGCGCTTGACGGCGGGTGGTTCCACACCGGCGACGGTGGCTACCTGGACGGCGGCTACCTCGTCATCTCCGATCGCAAGAAGGATGTCATCATCACCGGGGGGGAGAACGTCTCCTCGATCGAGGTGGAGGACTGCCTCTACCGGCACCCCGCCGTGGCCGAGGTTGCCGTGATCGGCGTCCCGCACGAGAAATGGGGCGAGACGATCAAGGCCCTCGTCGTGCTCCGCCCCGATCTCGATGCGTCGGAGGGAGACCTCATCGCCCACTGCCGGGACAATATGGCGCACTTCAAAGCACCCACGAGCGTGGAATTCCGGACGGTGCTCGACCGTACGGCAACGGGCAAGCTGCAGAAGTACAAACTGCGCCAGCCCTACTGGTCCGGGCGAGAGCGAACCGTGAACTGAGGTCGGAACGACCTCTCTTCGAGGACCAGCGTGCCGTCCGCCTCGAAGGCCGCTGCCACCGCTCCTGCGATGAGGCTCCGTAGCGGGTCGCCGGCGATGGAGCTGCGCCAACCGACATCGAGCCGGCTGGTCTGTCCGCTCAAGAGGTTCGCGATGTCGGCCCGCGTGGCCAGCAACCCCTGGTCGAAACTGAGGTCGTCGGCGATCTGTCGCACGAGCCCGGTGCAGACCGCCACCGCGGCCGGCGGGGCCTGCGCCTCCCTGCCGTCCGGGGGGAGGCGGATTTCGTCGGGCTTGAGGGCCAGCCCCCTCGCGACGGCCTCGAGGATCTCGGTCGCACCACCCTGGGCGAGGTGGCGGCCATCGACACCGCGTGTCTGCTGGAGCTCCTGACGGTTCTTCGGCGGGCGTTGCGAAATGGCGAGGAGCGCCAGGTCCGAGAGGACGGTGCGACGAGGCCGATCGAGGGCAGCGGCCTTGCGGTCCCGCCATGCCGCAACCTCCTGCGCCACACCGCGGGAACGCCCGGAGAGCTTGCGGATGTCACCCATCTTCCACCACAGCTCCTCCGGCGCCGCTTGGCGACGTCGGGTCGACAGCGTCTCCGCGCACTCCTCGAGAGCCCACGTGAGCCGGTCGAGCTGCTCGAGCCGCTTCGAGAGAACGGCGCGTAATTCCAACAGGTACGCGACGTCGCCCGCCGCATAGGTGATCTGGCGGTCCGGGATCGGGCGCTGCATCCAGTCCGACAACTGGTCTGCTTTCGGGAGTGAGACCCCCAACACCTGATCGACCAGCCGCGAGAGGGAGGGAGTGGACATGCCCAAGAACCCGGCGACGATCTGGGTGTCGAACACGGTCGACGGCACCGCGCCGCACGCGGTCTCGAGTACCTCGATGTCCTGTTCGGCGGCGTGCGCCACCGCGACGCCACCACCCGAGAACAGGCGTCCCAGTGGGCGGGGGTCCACCGCCAGGGGGTCGACCAGCGCCACCTCGTCGCCCCATGCCAGTTGGATCAAGGCCAGCTTCGGGTAGTACGTCCGCTCGGTGTGGAACTCGGTATCGAGCGCGTAGTACTCCTCGGCCGCGACCCGGGCACACAGAGCATCGAGCGCAGTCTCGTCCACGACGAGCAGTGGTGCGGAGGACGCGCTCACGAAGGGGCCCTCTGCGCAGCGGTGTGGACCACCGGCGACCCGTACGACCTCGTGACGTCGGATTGCCAACCGGGTTGTGTGTGCTCCATGTGGTGGGGGCCTCGCGTCGGTCGAAATCTCCCATTCCCGTTGTTCTGACCGACGAGGAGATCGCAGCAACGATTCTGTCAGGTTTCCAAGGGAACCACCGGGACTTTGGACCCTACGCGATGCGCTGCGTGTTCGGGACTTTTGGCTCTGGTGACAGGGGCCCACGTGTTCGACAATTGGATGAGCGTCCCTCAGCTCTCTCCAGGCTGGGCGACGCGTGCAGGGGTGCCTCGGGGGGAAGTCACCGTTCGACGCCGTCGAACGGTGACACCCGGGCGCAGCGATTCGTGGCATGGCGCTCGTAATGTTGCGGCATATGCCACGTCGACCGGTCATCGAGTACCGACGTGCGTTCGAGTTCGCCCGCTCTCCTCTCGAGGTCTGGGCCGGGATGCAGCGGGTGGACCAATTCGAGCGCTGGTGGCCCTGGCTACAGGAGTTCCGTATGGACGGGGAGTCCCTGACGGCGGGATCGGTGCTCCATGGAGTGGTCGTACCCCCCCTTCCCTATCGCATGCGTCTCCGCGTTGTGTTGACCCAGTGCGACGCGCCCGTCGCCATCGATGCCGCCGTCGCAGGAGACCTGGAGGGCGTGGCAGAACTACGCATCCAGCCCAGTGAAGGAGGATCGCGCATCGAGGTGGCATGGACGGTGGAGATGATGCAGCGCCCGATGCGGGTGGCGAGTCGATTCGGACTTCCCCTGTTGCAATGGGGTCACGACCGGGTCGTCGAAATGACGCTGCGCTCCTTGCCTCCGGAGTTCGGCTACCTGGGTGGTGGCGTGTGAACGGAGAGGAGCCCGGCGACCCAGCGGCAGTGTCGTCCACGCGCTACCCCATGCGGGCCACGGCGAGCGAGGCCGCGACGAGCACGACGCCCCACGACATTGCGTGCAAGGCAGTCTCGAGGGGCGCCAGGAGCGTGCGCTCATCGACACGGATCTGCTCGCCATCGCTCAACGTGATGTGTCCCTCCACGCGCGAGGCCCGCCGTCGGATCAAGCGGGCCGGCGTGCTCAGACGACGTTGCGCCGCCGAGAGGGCGAACGCGGCTCCGGCGGCCAGTACCGGGCTGAGCGCGAGCCGACCGGTCTGTGCCACGTACCCCACCAGCACGGGGAACGAGCCCCACGCGAGTGCGAACCCGGCGTCGGTATGCACCAGCCCCCCGAGCAGCTCCCAGTTGTAGGCCACCACGAGGAGGGGACCGAGGACCATGAAGGGAAGCAAGGGCCATCCGACGCGGGAGAGCCCGACGACGCCCAACACGATCGCGCCGGTCAAGCCCACGACCGTGACGCCGATGAGCGTCGGCGCCGAGATGCGGGTTCCGAGTGGACGCCCGTGCAATTCGTCCAGGGCATGGGCCGCAAAGCCGACAGCGAACAGGAACGCCAGGAGCGTGGCCAAGAGCCGGGTGAGGTCGACGTGCGGCGCCAACGCAGCGCCGATCACCACGTAGGAGAGATGCCACGCCGTGTAGGGAGGGTGGAGAAGCGTCCACCAGTCCCGCCATCCGCCGGACCCGGCCGCGTAGAAGGCCGGTCGGCGCTCAGCCTTCGGCGGGTCCACCGCTCCGCGTTCCCCACATCACGAGCCCTCCGCCGAGGCTCATCACGCGGACGCCCACGTTCTCGAACCCCGCCGCGCCGCCAGGCGTCCTCCGTCCACGACAGCGGGTACTTCCGGTAGTGGCCCGAAATGTTCGGGCCGAGAAACCTACCGACCGTGAACCACTCGCGCCCACCGGTCAACCAACCCCCTGCCGGAAGGAGGAGCCGCGTGTAGAGGACCCACCAGAACCGCCAGAAGGCGCTCGGGGGAACGAAGAACTCGAGGCTGGCCACGGCACCGCCCGGTTTGACGACGCGGGCGAGCTCGCACAGTGTCGCTTGGGGGTCGTCCACGTAGCGCAACAGGTAGGTGAAGGTCAGCGCGTCGAACGAATGATCGGGAAACGGCAGCTGTTCGGCCCGGCCGGCGACCAGTTGCACCCGCCGGGCCATTCCTGCCGCGCGCACATTCTTGCCGCCCTGGCGCAGCATGCCGATCGTCAGATCGACGCCGACTACATCGGCTCCGCTGCGCGTCGCGAGCTGGAGAGCGACGCCCGCCGTTCCTGACGCCACGTCGAGAACCCGGAGCGGTGAGGAAGGCACGATGTGGTCGACCATGGCCCTGCGCCATCGGCCGTTCTGTCCCATGGAAAGGATCTCGGCCAACCGGTCGTACCTCTTGGGGAGGGAGGTGAACAATTCCTGCGCGAACCGGTTCGGATCGCCGGTGACGTCGGGCAACGCTCTACCTCCGGGAGCTGGAAAATCTCACTGTAGGCCGGACGGCGGCAGTGGGCGTCGACGGTAACTCGGGGCGTTCGATCAGTGTCAGATTCCCAGCGGGGCCGTCCGCAACTGCGCCACAAGGTCGGCATCGCCAGTGACGTCCACCCGGGATGCGGCCTGCCGTCCGGAGCCGAACATCGTGAGCTCGCCCGGATCGCCGCTCAGCACCAACCGGGGTCCGGTGCCGGCCACCTTCTCGGGACGTCCGGGAGAGGTGATCACAATGGTGGCGGGAACCTTCTTGGCCATGCCGCCGGGTCCGACCCGTGCCCAGAGCGCATCGGCCAATCCCCCGGGGAGAGGGCGGGGCTCCCATTGCGGCTGTGCCCGACGGACATCTTCGACGTGGATGAAGTACTCGACGGTGTTCATCGGACCGTCGAAGGGCCGGAGCAGCTTCGGGGGACCTTGGCGCACGCTGTCGACCAGCTTCGTCCACTCGGTGCGATCCTTGACCGACCGCCGAACCTTGTCGGTGTAGCCGGCTAATGGCGCCCATACGAGCCCTGGTCCACTATCGGGTCGCCGTTCACGAACGACGAGATGCGCCGCCAGATCGCCCGTGGCCCAGCCTTCACATAGGGTTGGCGCATCAGGACCCAGCTCCACGAACAGATCGCAGATGGTTTCCCGTTCCTGTTGGGCGAGGATCGGCGGCTCCATCGGCGCATCCTAGGACCCGTCGGGAGTCGAGCGCGCAGCGAGCGCCGATACCCGATCGGCCAGCGCCATGTCTCTGAAGTGGCGGCAGACATCCTCGAAGTCGCCGGTCGGGCCCTGCCAGTCCAACGACGAGACGCGGTCGAGCAGGGCGGAATCGATCCGAAGCGTGGCGAGCTCACGGAAGAGCTCCGCCAGTCCGCGCTCGCTCGCGAGCCTTTCCGCCAATTTGGCGGCACCTCGTACCGCGTGGCGGAGCGTCGGATCCCACTCGGCCACCCGGTCCGGAATCCGGTCGAGTTGCCCGTAGTGCGCCAACACGAGCGCTGCCGAGCGCTTGCCCCACCCGGCCAATCCGGGAAACCCGTCGGCGGAGTCGCCGACGAGCGCCAGCCAATCGGGGATGGATCTGGGCCCCACGCCGAACTTCTCCCAGACCTGGTCCTCGGTACTCACCGTCCCGGTCCGGCGGTCGAGCTGGACGACCCGGTCCCCGACGACGCACTGGGCGAGGTCCTTGTCCGGCGTGCAGATGATGACCTGACGCACCTCCGGGTCCTCGCCGGCGACGTGCGCGGCCGAGGCCAGCGCGTCGTCGGCTTCGAGTTCGACCATCGGCCACAGCCCGACGCCGAGCGCCTGGAGGGCGGTCTCGAGGATGTCGAACTGTGCGCGCAGTGCGGGATCGATGCCGGCCCCGGTCTTGTAGCCCGGCCACAACTCGTTGCGAAAGGACTCGATGACGTGATCCGTGGCGACCCCTATATGGGTGGCTCCGTTTCCGAGCATGCTCACGACGGAGGTCACCACGCCACGCGCCGCGCCGATCTCAGTTCCGTCGTCGGCCTTGCGCGGGGGCTGACCGAAGAAGTGCCGAAAGAGCTCGTAGGTCCCGTCTACGAGATGGACATCCATGCGGGCAGTCTGTCAGCTGCTTCGGGACCGGCGCATCGGCCGAGAACCGAGGGCGAGGCTCAGTGCGGGCGACCGGAGAGTGCGCCGACCAGCTCCCGTCTGCTCCCGACGCCGAATTTGTCGAAAACGGCTCGCAGGTGCTCCTGCATCGTATTGGATGAAATGTGCAGCTCGGCGACGATGGAGCCGGTCGACCGGCCCTGGAGGACAAGTGCGGCAACTCTGCTCTGCGCCGGTGTCAAGCCGTGCGCGGCCAGCACGAGGGAACTCAATTGCGAGGTGTGTGCGGCGTCAAGAATCACGCCGACCTGACCGACGGATCCGCCCCTGAGCGCGGCGGCGTGGACGCTGACCCATCCCCCGTGGGCACGACGCAGACGGGTCGGTGGCGACAGAGATGATGTCCGCGGGGACAAACCGGCGACGGCCGCGGCTGCGGCATACACCGCGACCGGCAGCCCTCCCTCGACCGCCTCGGCGGTATCGGCCAGATTGGCCAGCCAATTCTCGGCCTGCGCGGTGACCGACACGACCGAGAGGTCGGCGTCCAAGATGATGATGCCCGGGCCTTCGCCGGTGGACTCCCCGGGCGTGCAGGAAGAGAGGGCCACGCCTCGCCGCAGACCCTCGGCGAGTGAGGGACCCAGCGTCCGCAGAAGTGCGATCTCGTCATCAGCGAAGCCGCGTGCCCCCTGTTCGCGGTGCAGGCGCAGGACGCCCCAGCAGCGTCCCGCAGAGACGAGCGCGACCCGAAGCTCGTCACCCAGTCCGAGCGGGGCGATCACTTCCCGATAGCGTGCGCTGGCCGACCGGTCGCCCGACGTTGCGCCGTCAAGTGTGCCGACGGCGTCCTTGGCGTGGGCCAAGCAGGCGAACTTGTTCACGTCGTCCCGTCCGAATTCGTTTTCGAGGAACAGAGGCGCGGCCGCGGCCAGGGGCCCTTCCGCCAAGGCCGAGGTGAACAAGAGCGTGGCCGGATCCACCGTGGCGTAGAAGGCCGCATCGACACTCAGCAGTGACCTTCCCCATCGTTCCACGATGCGATCGTCGCGAAGGCGGAACACATTGATGCCCGGCATGGTGATCGATCGGCCTGATGCCTTCACCCCCATGAGGTCGGCGCCCCGTGTGGGTTCCCGATGCGGTGAACACTTCGGTGACGACGTCGCCCTCGGCGACCAGAACGTGGACGTGGCTCTGCCAGTCCGGAAAGGTGGTCCGAAACATGGCTCCCGCCTGGCGCATTCCCTCGCGGTCGGCGCTGGCTCCAAACGGCGGATCGTTGTTGACGAAGTCCTCGGCCAGGTATTCGTCGACCGCTGTGAGATCACCCTTCGAGAAGAGGGCCTCGATGAAATGCATCACGACGTTCTTGTTCTGCTCAGTGGTGGTCATGACCAAAGTGTGCGCTGATCCGGGTCGACCCACTACCCCAACTTGTTGGGGTGCGACCAGATACAGGCGCCCGCAGTCGGGGCGGCGGAGGGGGAGGTGCTGGAGCTCAAAGGACGATGGGGTGTTGATCTCAACGAACGGTTATGAGAACGTGCGGAGCGGACGATGGAAGCCCGGGAGAGCGGATGACTGATCACAAGCCCACAGGCCTCGAGCGTTTCTCGAGCTTGATCGCCCTGGCGGCGCTCGTCGGGGCTGTCGCCGTCCTCGTCATCGGCAGCATCGTCAACATCGGGGCACTCGTCATGATGCTCGTCGGACTGATCGTGGCGATCGTCGGCTCCTGGGACTTGTTCACGAGGCGGGGAGTTGTCCGACTCGTTGCGGCCGTCCTGGCAATCGTCGGCTTGGGGCTCCTGGTAGGGGGATTCGTCTGGGCCGACCTCAGCGTGTGGCGCATCGTGTCCGTCGTGGCCCTTGCGCTGTTGTCCGTAGGCACAGCGCGGTTCGCGCTGGGGAAGCACGTTCGTGGACGGCGGTCGGCGGTCGGCTCACTCCAGGGTGCCGCCCCGGCCAGGTATCCCGTCTTGATCATGAACTTGAAGTCCGGCGGCGGAAAAGCTGAGCGATTTCACCTGGTAGATGAGTGCACAAAGCGGGGAATCGAGCCGATCATCCTGCGCCAGGGGGACGACCTGCTCCAGCTCGCCGAAGAAGCGGTCGCCCGGGGCGCCGACGTTCTCGGGATGGCGGGCGGCGACGGCTCCCAGGCGCTCGTCGCATCGGTCGCGGCCCGGCACGGCCTTCCCTTTGTGGTGGTTCCGGCCGGCACCAGAAATCACTTCGCGCTCGACCTCGGCTTGCATCGCGATGACGTCGTCGGGGCTCTCACTGCTTTCGCAGACGGCGTCGAGCACCGTGTGGACCTGGCCACCGTCAACGGCCGAGTGTTCGTCAACAACGCGACGCTGGGTCTCTACGCGAAGATCGTGCAGTCACCCGAGTACCGCGACGCGAAGCGACAGACGGCGGCTGGAATGCTCCCGGACCTCCTGGGACCGGGCGCTCCCGGGCTCGACCTGTCGTTTACCGGCCCTGACGGAAGCCTGCACAAGAGTGCCGACGTGATCCTTGTCTCGAACAACCCTTACGAGCTCCAGCGGTTCTCAGGTCGTGGCACACGCGAACGGCTCGATCGTGGTGTCCTCGGCGTCGCCGGGGCAACCGTCGACGATGCGAGCGCGGCTGCCCGATTCATCACGCTCGAACTCGCCGGCCAGGTCCGCCGTTATCCCGGTTGGCTGGAATGGACGACCCCACGGTTCAGGATTGACGCGGACGAGGCCATTGACATCGGGATCGATGGTGAGGCGCTGACCATGGATCCCCCGCTCGTGTTCGAAGCATTGCCCGGAGCACTGGTGATACGCCTACCCCGCCACTCTGTGGGACGGTCACCTGCGGCCCGCGCCGTGCACCTGGCCTCGCGGAGCACCATCGTGGACTTGGTCCGTATAGCGGGCGGCGAGGGAATCACCCCTCTCGGGTGATGACGTGGGTCACGATTGGGAGTCGACCTTCCCCGCCCCGTCAGGGCGAGACCGCCAACACTTCAGCCGCATCCCGGGCGACTGTCGTTGGCGCCCCTATTAGAGCAGGCCGAGTTCCCTTGCACGATGCACTGCTTCGTCCCGGTTGACGACATCCAACTTGCGGTAGATGTGCGCCGTGTGGGTCTTGATGGTGTTGACCGAGACAAAGCAACGCTTCGCCAGTTCGTGGTTCGACATACGGCTCGGAAGGTAGGAAAGGACCTCCATCTCCCGGTCGGTGAGCGGGTCGGCCAGATCCCCTCCCGGGGTGGGGGTTTTCGCTGCCAGTGCCGTCCTCGCGAGAACGATCTGGCGGAAGCCGGGGGGGATCTTCGGGAGCGCGGCGAAGAGGGAGACGATGGACGCCCCGGCTCTGACGAACGCCTCGACGAGGCCATACTGCTCGGCCAGCGCCGTCGCTCGTGTGAGACTCTCGCGAGCGCTTTGGGTCGATCCCTCAGAGCGCTCGATCCATGCACGCAGGATCAAGTTCTCTACCTGCTGGAGGGGTTCTTCAGACCAGTTGGCATCGTTTGATTCCCCGAGGATCTTGCGAGCACGCTCGGGCTGATCCAGGGTCAGTGCGGCCGAGACGCGCTCAACGGTGAGGGTGGCCGAGGGCGTATCCGCGCGGCCGAGGGTTTGCAGTGCCCGCTCAGGGTGTCCTCCGAGTCGTAGCAGGCGCGCGTGGAGGGCAAGCAGGCGATCGCGGACGATGGGCGGGGGAGGTGACGCGATGGAGTTTCCACTCGAGCGGATAATCGTCCCGGCATCTTCGGGATGTCCGTCGGCGGCCTGCAGGCTGGCGACGGCGAGCTGGCAGACCCAAGAAAGCTGCGAGCGTCGGTTGGCTTCAGCGCGCACCGTGCCCTCATGGAGCGAGAGGGCGGCGCGATGAGGTTCGCCGCGCTCCAGCGCCGCGAATGCGAGAGCCAGGTACGCGTCGGCCGTGGACGGGTGGTTGAGCCGACCTCCCTCTCGCGCGACAGCCAACGCCTCATCGGCCAGGGCTTCCGCTCGCGCCAGGCGCCCGCACCATGATTCGAGGAGTCCCAGCGAGCCGAGACCGCTGATCCTCCAGATCGAATAGGTCGCTCCAAGGGTTGTCAGGCCCCGCTCGAGCCAGTCCCGGGCCTCCGCCATATGGCCCGCCAGGAAGTGGGCTCGCCCTCCAGAGATCATCGCGATCGTCTCCAGCGACTGTGCATCGGTGAGGTTCAGGAGGTCCGGAACCCCGTTCCCGTTCAAGTTGTCGAGCATCTCGAGGGCGCGTTCGGCCAGATGGACGGAGTTGACCGGATTCGGGCGCCACTGGGCCAGGGCAGCCAGGAACGTCTGGGCGCACGCCCGTTCACCAGCCGAGGCTTTCGGATGCGTCGCCACCCGCCGCAGAACGTCCTCGGCTCCGACCAGGTGGCCTTCGATGCCGTGGAGGACACCGAGAAGGAGGCTCACGTCGTACCTGTCCGATCGGGCGGCCGGTGGGATCTGGTCGATCCAGCGAATCACCGTGGCCATTTCGCCCCGCTCGAATACCTCGGAGCCCTGCGTCAGGATGACGTCGAGGGCCCCGTCCCAATTCTCTCCCCGCAAGAGGTACTCGACTGCAACGGCTACCTCGCCACGTTGCAGGTACCAGCTGGCGGCTTGGCTCAGGAGATGTCGCTCGCCGGCCGGGTCTTCGGCGCGCAGACGGTACCGAAGGAGATCGCGGAACAGGTGGTGAAAGCGGAACCATTCCCGGTGGTTGTCGAGCGGGACGAGGAACATCGACTCCCGCTCGAGCTCTTCGAGGATGAGCTGTGCGTTCGGCTCGCCGGTCAACGTGCTGAGGAGGCCGGCACACATCTGGTTCAGCACCGAGCTGCGCAGCAAGAACTGACGGCGATCCGGCGTCTGCAGGTGAAGCACCTCTTCGCCGAGATAGTCGGCCACCAGGCGGTCGTCGCCGCTGAACTGGGCGACAAAGGCAGTGGCGTCAGGCTGAAGTCGCAACGTGACGCCTGCCAGCTGCAGTCCGGCGGCCCACCCCTCGGTGCGGTTGACCAGTGCCGTCACGCTGTCCGCTCCCAGCGGCCGCCCGGTGATGCGCTCCAGCAACTCCGCCGACTCTGCTTCGTCAAAGGCGAGATCGGACTGGCGGAGCTCTGTCATCTCGCGATGCGACCGATGTCGTCGCCATCCGATGGGAGGATCAGCCCGGCTGGCCAGCACCAGGTGCACCTCGAGCGGCAGGTCGTCGACGAGCCGCCCAAGGTCGTCGACGAGAGTGGAATTGGACAGGCGGTGGAAGTCGTCAATGACGATGACTGTCGCGGGGAGTTCGGCCATCTGCGCCGGCAACGCCTCGAGAAGGGGCGTGCCGAGACCGCCTCCATGCATGGCGATCAGATTGACGAGATCAGCGAACTCCGGGCGGATGGCCGCGAGCCCGCTCAAGATCTTCTTGGAGAAGCGGACGGGGTCGTTGTCGGAGGTCACGGCATCGAGCCATACGAACTCCCTTTCGGGATGGGTCGATGCCCACTGGTGGAGCAGAACGGATTTCCCAGAGCCGGCGGAGGCGACCAGGAGCGTGAGGGGTTGCGTGAGGGATCGGTCCAGCCGTTGCCGAAGTGAGGGGCGGTCGACTGCGTAGCCTGGTGCAGCAAACCTTGACGACATTCCTTCGTGCTCTCTTCCGACCGCCGGTAACCAGTGTGTCACCAAGTCGTTTTCGAAGCCAGCAGCCGCACGACGCTCCGGATCGCCTATCACCCCCGGGGGATGATGACTTCGGCTTCGGGCTGGCCAACAATGACGTCAAGGGTGTCCGGTCCTCTGAGGGAGTCGACGGCGAGGGAGTATCTCGGGCCCGAGCGGATGTCGTCGATTCCACGAGGTCGTGACCGGGCGTCGGCCCTTTCATCTGTAAACCAACGGGTGGGGGGATCGATCTATCGCAGCAGGCCGCATGGCTTCGTATATGCGGAAAGAGTCGCGGTGAGCGCTGAAACTTTTGAGATTGTCGTCCGAGGCCGGCTGAGCCCCACGCTCGTCGGGGCGTTAGACGGCTTTGAGGTCGTGCGGTATTCGCAGGGCCAGACCCAGCTGCGCGGCTGGGTACCCGATCAGGCGCGTTTGCACAGCTTGCTCGAGGTACTACGGGACCTGAATATAGAGCTGAAATCCGTGCGTGCGTTGGGATCCGCCGGAGAAAGCCCCGTGCTCGGGGCAGACCGCACGACCCGAGGAGAGTTCGACGGCTGACATCGCCCGGAACTGCACCGATGCTGCGAGCGTGCGACCTCCCCGAGGGCCGGGACAGACTCTCCGGGCCTCCGGAGACGAAAGGCAAAGGAACAGAGCTGATCGGTGCGGATCAGGTGATTCCAAATTGAAGTCACCCGGCAAGGGTGATGACCCGCGATGGCCCGGCGTGATTGGATGCACCCGCAAAGCGACGTTGCCGAGAGCCCGCACGAGGGGAAGCTGAGCAACCTCAACCAACTCGACCGGGCGTCAGCCGAAGGCAACGCCTACCAAGGAGGGACACGCATGCTGGCCTACACGTACCCGCTGTTGAGCATTTTCTGGACGATGCTGGAGATCTTCGCCTTCGTTGTGTACATCTGGTTGTTGATCGCCATCTTCACGGACATCTTCCGCAGCCCTGACCTGGGTGGCGGGGCCAAGATGCTGTGGGTGCTCTTCGTCTTGATCATTCCGCTGATCGGAATCCTGGTCTACCTCGTGGCCCGGGGCGGCAAGATGCATGAACGTGCGGCGCGGCAGTCCCAGCAGCAACAGGAAGCCTTCGATAGCTACGTCAAGGAGACCGCCGGCGCCTCCGGCCCCGCCGATGAGCTCGCAAAACTCGCCGACCTCAAAGAGAAGGGCGTCCTGAGCGACGCTGAGTTCGAGGAGCAGAAGGCCAGGATTCTCGCCTAGCGTCAGAGACCAGTCCGAACCAATCCGAGCGTTCCCTCTGCTGAGTTCGGACGGAGGGGACGGGAACCCGGCTCGAGAAGGGTGGTGCATGTATCCCGCTACTGGTTGTTCCCCATCCACGTTCCTTTCGCGCCCCCGCCCCGCGTTGGCCGAGCGCACATGACACGTTCGACGACCTCCACGCGGAGGCTTGACCCCGAATCTGGTCGGCCGTGATCTTCGACCTGCTGTTGATCGCGGTGGTCATCGCGCTGGAACCGATTCCGCTGACGGCATTTATCCTGGTCCTCTCTGCGGAGGGGGGTGTTCGAAAGGGCGCCGCCTTCATCTTCGGATGGTTGCTTTCGTTGGCCATTGTCGTCAGCGTTACCGTGCTGGCCACCGGGAACAACCCGCCGAAGCCGAATACGGCTCCGTCACTTGCAGCTCTGGCCGTGAAGATGCTGATCGGCGTTGGGCTCATCCTCATCGCCGTGCGTCACCGTCGTCGCATGAACCAACCGAAGAAGCCGAAGAAGCCGCCCAAGTGGCAGGCCGGGCTCGATGAAATGTCGCTCTGGTTCGCAATCGCGCTCGGACCCCTGACCCAACCATGGGGCCTCGTCGCCGCCGGCGTTGCGACAATCGTCCAGGCGAAACTGACCTCCTGGGAGAGCTATATCGCCTTGTTCCTCTTCTGTATCGTTGCCACTTCCACCTACCTGGTGATGGAGATCTACACGGGCATTCGACCCGAACCGGCCAAAGCGCTCCTGTCCCGACTGCGCAGTTGGATCGACAGGCATACTGATCAAGCGATCATCATCATCTCGCTTGTCCTCGGGTTTTGGTTGGTGGGAAAGAGCATCTACTCGATCGTGAGTTGAGGCCGGCGGTGTGTCGGCGCACCCGAATTCGGGACGCCGATGTGACCAGCGGACCAGCCCTTCCTATCCGAGGATCTTGGCCTTCTCCGCATCGAACTCAGCCTCCGTCAGAGCACCTGAATCTCTCAGTGCGGCCAACTGGGTGAGCTGTGCAATGGGGTCCGGGGCTGCCGCCGGCGCCGGCGCTGCCTCCGGGGCCGGGGCCGGGGTTGCCTGCTGCTGGGCCGCCTCCGCCTGTTGGGCCTGGGCCGCCTGTTTGTTCGCCATATGTCCCCCGACAACAGCGGCGGTTCCAACGACAGCCGTGGTGCGTACGGCCATACGGGCGATCGGACGCCTTCTCAGCATGTCTTGTCTCCTGTCTCGTTGTAGCTCAGACCGCTGACGGCAGGTCCGCCAACGCTGGTGCGATGAGCTCGTGGGGAATGCGCGCACCCTCGAGCACGACTCCGTTGGACCGTCGAACCGCTTCGGCGAAGGGTTTTGCCCACAGATCCTCCCAGATCAACAGCGCGGCCGACGAGTTCGGCTCTAACGCCGCCGCGGCATACTCGATGTCCTCCGGGCTGATGAGTCCGCCGACGTCGGCGTCCAGGTTCTCGAACCCTGCCAACACGTCCAGCTCCTCGATCTCGAAGCTGACGACTGATCCGTCAGCATCCTTACCGATGAAGATCAGGTCGAGGATTCGCACCGTTCCCGATTCGATCAGGGCGATCAACTCAGGGGCGATCTCACCGGTGAACTTGTTCCCGGGAAACCCGACGATGATGTATTCGACTGGACCTGTAGTCATATGCCCTCTCCCTCCACGTCCTTTGAGATTACGGCCGGCCCGGAACGAATTCGTCATCCTGATCGGGTGATTCTGGATTGAGTTTGAACCAACGAGGCGGGAATCACGCTGACGGAGTGAAGCCGTCGGGTGCAGCCGGCCCGACGATTGACAGTATGAGGGTGTCGACGTGAGCGCACAACGTCCGGAGTGCCCTCACGGCCGACCGACGTTCCAGAAGTTACGGAACTGTGACAATGTCACATTTACGTGGCATTCCTAGGCCTTTAGGGGTAATTTCGCTGCCTCGAAGGTTGCTGTGCACCTCGTTGGCCCTCGCCAAACGCCCGAGGTGTGGAAAGGGGGGTCTGTGTCGTTAACCCTGCGATCCGTCGTGCGGAGCTATGAACTCGTTGTTGGCGGCGAGTTGGATCCTGCATTCGTTGACGCTCTGGATGGCTTCGAGATCGTGCGTAGCGATCACGGATGCACTCAGCTTGCGGGGCTCGTCGAAGGCCAGGGCCATCTCTACGACGTCTTGGCCGTCGTGGGAGCTTCCGATGTCGATCTGGTCTCGCTGAGTCCGATACCCGACGGACTGGAGTAGCGGTCCAGTTTCTTGGCAACGCACCACGACCGTCGTGGTGTTCTAGACAGGAGCGTGAATGATGAATGATAGTGGGAGCGGCTGGACCATCTTTGCCGGCATTGCCCTTCTGGTAGCCGGAGTGATGCGGATCTTTGACGCAATCTGGGCGTTCAGATACCACGGGGTGCTGCCCTCCAATTTTGAGGCGGCCATTTTCGGACACAGCCTCAAGACCTACGGTTGGGTGTACCTGGTTGTCGCAATTATCTTGATACTGGTAGGACTGGGCGTCATGGTGCAGTCCCAAGTTGCCCGCTGGATCGGAATCTTTGCGGCTGCGATCCTCGGTATCAGCGCCATCTGGTGGATGCCGTATTACCCGATTTGGTCGCTGACCTACATCGGCATCAGCTTCTTCGTCATCTACGCCCTGGCGGTCTATGGGGCGCGGGACGAAGTAACGGCCTGAGCTTCTTCGGACCCTTGAACGTTGCCCCGATGAATTCGGGCACCGCCTGACGCCTCGAAGGCGAGGTCGCGCGACCTCTCGTCGCTGGTCTCGGTTCCGGGCGCGCACAGTCGAAGTCCTTGGCAACACCATCGTCGAAACCCTCGAGGTTCCACGATGGTGTTGCCGAGGGTGCTTGTGGTGGATCCCGACACCTCACCTCACCCCAGGAGGGTGATGACGGTCACCCCCGGAGCTGACAAAGTCAGAACCGAACGAGTCATGAAAGGATCGCCCGACATGCCAACAGTCCGAATCCACGCCGTGGACGAGGCGGACACCTTCCCGGTGTTGGCGCCGACTGCCTCATGACCCCTGAACAAGAAGTTCCCACGCTCAGTCCGGTCGGCCCGCTCGCCCGCTACGAGCAACAGCTTGTGCAGCGGATAACCGACTTCAACGATCCCCGCCAGGAGTGGCGGCGGATCTTTTCGGAGGTGTTGGGCACCTTCTTCTTGGTCCTGGTGGCCGCCGGTGGGGGCATGATGAGTCAAGCCTTCCCCAATACGATCAGCCGGGACGCCGCCGTCGTGGCACCCGCTCTGATGGTCATGGCCGTCATTTTGTTCATGGGAAAGGTCTCAGGTGCCCACCTGAATCCTGCTGTGTCCATCGCGTTTGCGCTCCGCCGTGACTTTCCTTGGCGACGGGTCCCCGCCTATGTCGTGGCCCAGCTGATCGGCGCCACGCTGGCCGGACTCTTCCTGCACGCCGTTATCAATGTGTCGGCCAAATACGGATCCAATTACCCGGCTCATGGGTACTCGTCGTGGGCAGCCTTCTGGATGGAGCTGATTTTGACCATGGGGCTGGTCAGCGTGATCCTCGGCACAGCGTCGGGAGCACAGAACGTCGGCATCATCGGTGCTTTCGGGGTCGGCGGCTACATCGCGTTAGCCGGATTGTGGGGGAGCCCCATCTCGGGCGCATCGATGAACCCAGCCCGAACCTTTGGTCCCGACCTGGTCTCGACCACCTTCACCGGTTACTGGATCTACGTCGCGGGCCCACTCGCCGGAGCGGTACTGGCCGTCATGATCGCCTTCGTTCTGCGGGGTCGTGGCGGCGGGCAGGCCGGGTCGGGGGCGGCGCAGGGTGACATCTTTACCGAGGTGTACGAGGCCGGTAAGTCCTGATCCTTGATCAGTGACCTGCCCTGCGCGGGCCTCCCTGAATGGCTCACGCAGCCGGCAGCACAGAGTGCCCATGACCGAACCCGAATTCGATGAGTGATTCTCTCTGGGAGCAACATTCGAGCTGGTGGCAGCAGAGATTCACCGAAGGGGCCGATCCCGAATACACAGAACAGATCCTTCCCCTGGTCCAGAGGCATCTACGCGACGTGGGTCGTGTGCTCGACGTCGGATGTGGCGAGGGGCAGGTCGCTCGATGGATAGCCCGGAGCGGGGCGGAAGTGGTGGGTCTGGACCCGACAACTTCACAGATCAGACAAGCGAGCATTCGCGGCGGCCCACCGCGGTTCGTGCAAGCGAGGGCGGAACAGCTCCCCTTTCGTAGCCTCACGTTTGACGCCGTGGTCCTGTGCCTCGCTCTTGAGCACATAGACCCGTTCGAGCCCGCCATCTCCGAAATCGCGCGAGTGCTTGCTCCGGGTGGGCAGTTCCTATTGTTGTTGGTTCACCCGCTCCTCCAAGCACCCGGCAGCGGCTGGGTCGATGGTCAGGGGTCGGGCGAAGAGTACTGGCGGGTCGGCTCGTATCTGCCTGACCACTTTCTCATCGACGAGGTCGAACCGGGGATCCACCTGCCGTTCCACCATCGGCCACTCAGCAGATACGTTCACGCGATGGGCGAGTTTGGGCTGCTCCTCGAGGACATGGTTGAGCCATCACCTCCCCCAGCCGTGCTTGTCGAGACAGGCGGATTCGAGAATGCCGCCGCCATCCCCCGTTTGATGGTGTTGAGTGCTCGACGAGTCTGCTGAGAGGACCCGGGAGATTGCTGGCAACCACCTTCTCAACCGTTTCGGGTCGCAACCGGTGTCGCCCCACTCGTCGCCGGCATGGGCGATTCAATCGACTTCACGCGTCGCAGCCCCTCGTCATCACCGAGCCGACGACGGTCGTGCACCTGAGCGGCCGGGCGACAACCCCTTCCTGAACCAGAGGGCGTCCGTCCCTGATGGAAAATCCTCGACTCGCCCCAGAAGTTCATAGCCGTTCCGTTCATAGAGCGCTCGAGCCTGAAACTCGTAGGTGAAGTGAACGGTCTGGCGGCATCCGCGGGCAGCTGCCCCGGCTTCGGCAGCGGCGAGGAGCCGGGTGGCAAGGCCACCACCTCGGAGGCTCGGATCCACCCACAGGCTCTGTAACTCGCAGCAGTCGCCCCAGGTCCATCCGCTTATGCCGGCTACGACCTTGCCCGCGTCGCGAACGAAGATCGCCAACTCGACTTCGTCACCGAGTCCCGTGGCGGCGGATGCCTCACGACGTATCTGCGTTTCCAGGAACTCAATTTCCTGCGGATCCGGTTGGTCCTCGACATGGAAGTCCATCGTGACCGAGTGTCAGACGGTGACTATCTGCTCGATGAGCGAGATGTCGTCGAAGTACGTCCGATAGGACCTGATCTTCCCTTCTCGGAAGTCCGCCACGGTGACTCCGGGTAACTGGACGCGACGTCCTGTTGCCTCCAGTTCCGCATCCTCGGCGAGGATCAGAGGGCCTGTGTGGTCGGCTTCGATCAGCCATTCGGCGTAGGCCCTGTTGCCCACTTCATCCAGCCCTCGGAAGAAGATCACGACATTGGAGAACGCGACTTCACGGAGGAGGGCGAGAGCGGAGAGTTCTGCGAGACCCGACACCGATGCATACGGCGACCAACCCACGACATCGTCAGTGAACAGGTTGCTCAGATCAACTGATGCGCTGCCCACCTCGGCTTCGATCGCCTTCAGCAGCACGTCTTTACGAGAATCACTCATTACATTTCCCTACTTCTGTCGTCGTGACGGATTGGAGGACCCTGGCAGGGCAATTTAGGAACCGAGGACTTTCGCCTTGGCTGCGGCAAACTCTTCGTCCGACAATGCGCCCGAGGAGTGGAGCTGCGCGAGGTGCTCGATCTGATCCGCCGGGTCTGCCGGCGCCGGCGCATACTGAACCTGGCTGTCGTCGACAGGCTCCTCAGCGGCATTTCGTTTGTTGCGGTGATGGGCGATCGCCCCTCCTGCCACCGCACCGGCAACGAGTCCTCGACGTCGTGCCCGCCGTCTCATTCCCACGGGGAACTCCCTTCGGTCGCTTGGCTGACCCTGACTGATCGGCCGCTTGCATCCTGACGCTCGGGATCGGGCGCGTCAAGCGCAAAGAGCCTCAGGCCGTCCACGATGACGGCGCAATTCGGATCGTCATCGAGCGCTTCGCAGGAGATCATCGGCGAGGGGGCCAACAGCTCTCACGAGACAGAGGTCAGGCCGGGGGCCGGGAAGGCCAAGAGTAGACTTGACCGATGTCCTCGGTCCTGCAACTCGAGAACCTGCGCACCGAGTTCCGTATGCGGACCTCCACAGTGGTGGCGGTCGACGGCGTCTCCTTCGACGTCGCCGAAGGTGAGTGCGTGGGGATCGTCGGCGAGTCCGGGTGCGGCAAGAGCACCACCGGCCTTTCGATCATGCGCCTGCTGCCGGGTAACGGTCACGTGACCGCCGGATCGGTGACGCTCTTGGGGCGTGATCTCGCCGGCCTCGATGAGAAGGCGATGCGAAAGGTCAGGGGCAACGCGGTTGCGCTCATTCCCCGGGACCCGATGACCTCGCTCAACCCGACCATGACCATCGGCCGCCAGATCAGCGAGGGAGTACGCCTCCACCGCGATGTGTCCGGGGCCCAGGCGCGCGAGCGGGCGCTCGAGGTGCTCCGACTTGTGGAGACGCCCCAACCGGGCGAGCGGATGAACCAGTATCCCCACGAGCTCTCCGGGGTCTTCGCCAGCGGGTGATGATCGCCATGGCTCTGGCGTGTGAATCGATGAGGTCGAGGATCTGGGCCTGGATGGTCACGTCGAGCGTGGTGGTCGGCTCGTCCGCGATCACCCGGTGGACCACGGCACAACGGTGCGCCCGCCGGCCGCCGAGGCGACGCCCGATCAGCTGACGGCAGAGGCCGGATGGGCAGAGGCCGTGGCGCGAGCTGAACCGATCCTCGAGGTGGCCAACCTGGTCAAGGTTCCCGGTGATGGCCGGTTCTGTCTTTCGTCGCCAGGTCGGCAGCGTCAAGGCGGTGTCGAGCGTTTCGTTCGACATCCGCCATGGCGAGACCTTCGGGCTGGTCGGCGAGTCGGGATGCGGAAAGACCACGGTCGGTCGCCTGCTCGTGGCCCTGGATCGGGCCACCTCGGGGTCGATCCGCTTCGACAGAGTCGAGATGGACCGTTTGAGCGGTGGTGAGCTCCGCAGCCGCCGCCGCGAACTCCAGCCGATGTTCCAGGATCCCTACGCCTCGCTCAATCCCCGGATGCGGGTCGGTGCCATCATCGGGGAGCCGCTGCGGTCCATTCGGTGGGGACCTCGTCGGAGCAGAAGGCCAAGGTCCGTTCGCTCCCCGGTGAATTTCAGTCTGAGCGAGCAGTCGTTCGACCGCTATCCCCACGAGTTCTCCGGGGGCCAGCGGCAACGCATCGGTCTGGCCCGTGCCCTGGCCCTCGACCCCAAACTGATTGTGGCTGACGAGCCCGTCTTAGCGCTCGACGTCTCCATCTAGGCCCAGATCCTCAACCTGATGAAGGACCTCCAGACTCGTCACGGGTTGACCTTCATGCTCATCTCGCACGACCTGGCAGTGGTCCGCTACATGGCTGACACCCTCGGGGTGGTGTAGCTGGTCGAGGTGGGACCGGCCACCGAGATCTACGCCCGCCCCGCCAGTCAGCTCTGGCGGACGAGTTGTCGGAATAGGGCCGTTCGCCTCTGTCCGCCCTCGGATGCGGGTGTCACGGTGGACACTGTGTTCGCAAGCGATTCAGGCGCGACACGGAGTTCAACGAAGAAGGAGGAGCGCCATGGCTGGAGAGGCTGATCAGATGAAGGGCAAGGCCAAAGAGGCTGTCGGAGACCTGACCGGAAGCAATGAGCTCAAATCTGAGGGCGAGGCAGATCGTCGCGCTGGCGAGGCGAAGGAGAAGGTCGGCCACGCAAAGGAGAAGGTCGAGGAAGTGATCGAGAAGGTGGGCTCCAAGATGGAAGAGGCGATCGACAAATCCAAGGATTCGTCACATCGGAAGTAGATGCCGTCGACCAAGGCGTCCAACCCCCGACGTCAGCTCTCTTTCACCACTGCATACCAGATCCGATGCGCCACGCCCTCTATGGCATCACCCATCCGCGCGCATCGTCGGTAGAGCTCGCGGCGGCCGGCCACTTCACGGACGTCGTCAATCCTGAGAAGTGCGGACATGGCCTTTCGGTAGACGTGCTCGATGGCCCTCTGCTGGTGTACCGCGGCGTCGGCGTTGTCGGTGGCGCGGTCGGGATGGGCTGACAGGTCCGGGAAAGCGAGGACCAAGCTCCGTACCCCCAGGCCCGCGAGTCTGGACATCTCGACCATTGGCGCATCGGGGTGGATGGCCACGAGCTCGGATTCACGTACCAGGTTCTTGGCCGAATTGAGGATGTGGTCCAGCCGTTCCGAGAGTTCGTAGATGTCCTCGGGGCTGATCGGAGTCACGAATGATGACTTCACGGCAGCGAGTACCTCTCGGCTGGCGCGGTCCCCATCGTGTTCGAGGGCCCGGACCGTGGCGGCGGCCGACCGATCTCCATCCGACCATGCGCAGAGTGCGTCCATGGCCGCGATTGTGATCTCGCCCTGTCGCCCCAGCAGGCCGAGCACGTCCGGTGCCTCTGGAAGGAACCATCGTCTCATGCAAACCACCTCCACACCTCGAAGAAGACTGCTCCCAGAATTGCGGTGACGGGCAGAGTGACCAGCCACGCCAGACCGATCTCACCGACCACCGACCACCGTACGTGGCGCCACCGCTGGCCCGACCCGACCCCGACGATGGCGGGGGCGACGACGTCGGTCGTGCTGATCGGGCCGCCGGCCAACGAGGCCACCAGCACCACCACAGCGGACGAACTCTGACTGACCAGCCCGTCGAGGGGCTTTATCGGGTAGATCCTCCGACCCAGCGTGCGAACGATGCGCCACCCGCCGAACAGTGTGCCGAGCGTCAACAGCAGGCCGGAGGCGAGCGCCACGGCAAAGGGCACTGCGAAGTGTGAGAGGTGTCCCCCTGCGACAAGGGCCGCGGTCATCAGCCCCATCGTCTTCTGCGCATCGTTGGAACCATGGGCAAAGGCCAATCCTCCTGACGCCACCACCTCGCCACGTCGCACCGGGCGTTCAACCGACCGTCTGCCCCGACGGAGGCCCCGCCTGGCCAGACGGATGCAGACCATGGCAATCGGCACCACGATGGCAGAGGAGAAAAGGAGCCAAACCAGTGAGCCCACGACGCCCTCGGGACGGAGTCCGTCCATCCCTCCCCAGTTCACGGCGCTGCTCCCCCCTTCAGCGAGGCCGGCTCCGGCGAGCGCTCCCACCAGACAATGACCTGAACTGCAGGGAAGTCCCCACCACAGGGTCAGCAGGCTCCACACGAGGGCCGCCAATGTGGCGGCGGCAAGGACCATGAGCATGTGGTCGGACGGCACGACGACGATGCCACTGATGGTGGCGGCCACAGCCGTCCCCACGGCGATGGCGCCGATCACTTGGAGCGAAGCAGCCCCGACGACCGCCGGGCCGGGACGGATCGCACGCGTGACCACGGGTGCGGCGATGGCGTTGCCCGCGTCATGGACGCCATTGACGATGGCGAAGGCCCCTGCCAGCACTATCACCACTACGACCACTGACCGAGCCTTTCCCGACCTCGCCGCAATCTCGGCGGATCTTATGGTCTAGCTCGTCGCATGATCTCTGTGTACAGCCGGATGTACTCGGCGGCAACTATGTCAATCCCGCAGAACGCCCGCAGAGCAGTGAAATTCTCCTCCGTCCATCGCCTCTCGAGGTCATGGTCGGTGAGCACCGTGACGGCCCGCTTTACAGCTCCGCTGAGGATGTCGTGGCGAAGTTGATGTAGCCCTCCGAACTCTTCCAGCCGTTCGAGCTGCTCTGTGTCTCCCAGCGAGATGTAGTGCGGAACATGGTCACGAACGAAGCATTTGAACACAGGGTATTCGAGGACGGCCAGGGGTCGTCTGGCCCAGACCGTCTCGATCGCCTGATTACCGAATCCTTCGTGCTCAGGGGGATAGCAGACAAGATCGACGGCGCGATAGGTGCCGTAGAAGGGATAGTGGTCGGGGTCACCATGCTGAAATCGTCTGTCGGGGACGACGATATTGCCCCCGTAGGCCAGCTTGATTCCTAGCTGCTGAGCATACGACAGCAGCCTTTCGAAGTAGGGCAGGTTGTCGTCGAGATCCTCGCCCTGCGGTAGGAGCAGCACGATGCTGCTGGTGGGGCTGAATCGCCGTCTCTTCAGCCCCAGGCCGTCTGGCGCGCTCCCCAGAGCTGTGCGCTCCAAATTCAGTGCTGCCACAAATTGAATGGCCAGTTCGATCGCCTTGTTGATGGCGATTCTGGCCGGCATCGCAACCACCAGGTCGTCATCGCCGACGGGTTTGGGATCACCGACCAGCACCTGGAGTTTGGAGCGGAAGGCATGCTCGTCGATGACCGGCAGATCTCGATCGAAGTCGAAGCCATCGGGAACGACAGTGCCGACTATGCCCTTGCTCGCACGCAACGCCTCAGCAGCGAGAGGGTTGATAAGCACGTTACGCGCATTGGGCAACGTCGGACACATGATGCGATCCAACATCTCGCTGATTTGTCGGTACGGCGTCAAGAAGTTCTTGGCATTCGGGCCTTCCCAGTAGATGTCGTGGTGTTGCATGAGAAAGCCGATGTCGGGCCGTTGGACCGCGAGGTTGTAGAGAGCAAGAGTGGCCGGAAGGTTGTACGGCAGAGACATGATGTTGCGGATATGCAGCAACGGGATCTCCCGGGCGTTCACGTAGTCCTCGACCTGTCGCCGAATACGCTCCGCACGCTCGATGATCTCCATAACCAGGCTGTCCCCGTCCGACGGGGCCGGATGACCCTCCGGGTCCGGGAAGATCCTGTTTCGCAGCGCGACAGCATCGGTCGACTGGTAGGAGAGTTCCGGCACGGTCAAGCCTTCAACATCCGTCGGCACGTCAGAGGCGCAGGAGAAGGCCTGCCAGCCCCGCGTGCCGAGGGCCTTCGACAGCTCTTGGGATTGAAGCGATACCCCATCGGTGCCAAACAACTTGAAGTGGATCTCGAGTGTCCTCCTCGGGACCTCTCGTTCGTCCATAGCGCCTTCGTCGTTCCACTCCATGTACACGTCAGCCTCGCGCGACGGCGACGCCCCGGGACTGATAGCTGAAATCAGTCGTCTAAAGCCCCTGGTCGGGGCAAGTGCGTCGTCCCCGCTGTCGCAGCCTCAGGGCGTGTGGATCACTCCTGTGACCGCCATTCTGAATGTTCGGTCACCCTCCGATGCTGTTCGACGAAACAGTCCTGTCAATCGGAGGAGCATGGACGACGACGTTCTCGCCCCATGCCGACAACGTTGTTGTGATCTTCGTCCCACCGGGGGCGGTCGCAGACTTGGTGACCGGAAGGGTCGGCGCATTGGCAGGAATGACAAGGGTGGTTCGATAGCTTCGGCACGGACGCTCTCGCCGGGGTCGTCCAGGTGAGGACGTGAAGAGCCTCGCCCTGTCGAATGTCAGTAGACACGTTTGTCCCCTTGGCGTTGGGGAGCAGGGCAGAGACCGACTTCATCGTGAGGTCCGATTTGAGGGTCGCATACTGGCTGGCGCCGACTTTCCAAGCTTCCCACTTCGTTCCGAGCTCCTTCGCATCGCCCGAAGTCATGCCGAAGAGCTTGGTCAAGCCGGAGGGATTCCCGCTGGCGTAGGCGAAGGTCGGCGTCGCTCTGATCGCAACGTTGGCCGTGCCTTCGAGGATTCTCTGTGCCCCCCGTGCCCCCGACGTCGGCGATGATCTTCTCGGTGAGTCCTGTCGATCCGGAGTGTGCCGTGAACACCACGTGGACTCCGAACTGTTCGGCGATCGCCGTTCGCGCTGCCTCGAGAACCGATCCGCTGCTGACGGCCGCGCCGCAGGCGATTGCACCGAGCGCGGAGGACATGGCGAGGACGGTAGTCCCGAGAATGACGAGGAAAGAGCAACGCCCAACGCGCCGATGCGCTGACAAGACCATCTGGGCAACCGAGCGGGTAAATGTGTGACGACGGGGTGGCCGTTGTTCCCCACACCTCCTCGTGAGACCTACGACTCTCACGACGGACCTATCGCGGCTGGCATCAAAGCGCCAAAGATCCGCGTGTTGATCTCGGCAACAGGGGCATCGAAGGCGGAGGGTACCTCAGGGTCGTCTTCGAGAATCGTCAACTTGTAGGTGGGCCCGGTCTTCGGGGTGAGCAAGATGACCTTGCGGCTTGTGCTCCCAGAGGGCCTGGCGACGGCCTGCGCAGAGCAGAGTTCGCTGTAGCGCCACTGTCTCGTGCGCGCGGCGGAAACTCTGCGTCGATAGCGCGGCTCAGGTCACGGGCAATGCCAGCGATCACCTCGGGGAGTTGGATCGACTAGGCGATGTGGTGGATGAAGTAGATCAGTACTCCCAGGTCAACAAGAAGGAGGCTTTCGGCGACGGTGATGGAGAGGTGGGGCACGAAATTGCCGTGGGGGCTGTTGGTGATCGAAGCGAGGGCGAGGACCGAGTAGACGAAGGTGCCGACGAAGACTCCCAGGGTGACCTGGTTGCCGATGTCACGGATGAAATTCCGCATCATCCGTGGGCCGAACTGCTGTGAGGCGAGTGTCAGGGCAAGGGTGGTGATGGAGAACACCACGCCGACCACGGTGATGACCGCAGCCGCGATGGCAATGAGCACCTGGCGGCCGCCATCTGCGCTCCCGGTCTGGATCCAGTAGGGGAGGGTGAGGTGGTGGTGGAAGCCCGCCAGGTCGATCTCGAAGGTCACCACGAACAACAAGGTGGCAAGAACGACGAGAATGGTCGGCACCAGCCAAAAGGTGGTGCGTAGCGCTTCCCACCGCCAACTTGGTAGATTTCGCTGGTCAGCAGAGCTGCGTGCGCCCGGTGCGCCATCGGTAGTCATAGAAGACGCGTGAGGGTGGTCGGCGGGGTGAGAACCGCCCGGAGCGGCACGTTCACGCCGGGGCGTTCTTCACTACACCGTGGGCGGTGCATGGGGTGCATCGAGTTGATCATGGGCGTCGTCCTCCGAACGCCGACCAGACTTCCCGGCACACCCTGGACACAGGGTAGTGGACGGTTCCGTCGGAGCAGTGAGTGGTGGCGGACGCCGTCGGGGGCGTAACGATCTGTTGACATCCTATTAATAGGAATGGCCGACTGTTCATTTCTTGTTGATACGACTGGCCGGATAGTTGACGCATGGCAGATTTCCTCGCTGTTGTCAGTGTGGTTGCGTTCATCGCGGTGTTCTCGGGTCTCATCTGGGCGTTGGGCCGGGTATGAGCGCCGTCCAGGTCGTCCTGCTCGCGATCTCGGGTCTGGTCTTCATCTACCTCGGCATCGCCATGTTCAAGCCGGAGTGGTTCTAGGTGGGCTTCTTCTGGACTCTCGTCGTCCTTCTCGTCGCCCTGGCGCTCATCTGGCGCTATCTCGGCGCTTACATGGTGGCGGTCTTCGAAGGACGGGTGCACTACCTGGGCTTCATCGAGCGCCCCATCTACCGGCTGCTCGGTACCAGCCCGGAGAAGGAGCAGACCTGGAAGCGCTATGCCGGCTCTGTCGTCGTCTTCTCGGGCCTCTCGATCGGCCTGACCTATGCCCTCTTGCGGCTGCAGGGCTCGTTGCCCCTCAACCCGCAACACTTCGGTGCCGTCCCCCCGACGTTGTCGTGGAACACCGCAACCTCCTTCGTCACCAATACGAACTGGCAGAACTACGGCGGCGAAGTGACGATGTCGTATCTCTCCCAGATGATCGCGCTCGACCGTCCAGCAGTTCGTCACCCCGGCGGTCGGCATCGGCGCTGCGCTCGTTCTCATCCGAGGCTTCTCCAAGAAGGGCTCGCCGACGGTCGGCAACTTCTGGGTCGATGTCGTGCGCGCGTTGCTCTACGTCCTGCTTCCCATCGCCACCGTGGGTGGCCTCATCTTCGTGGGCCAGGGCGCCATCGACACCCTGAACGGCCCGGTCCACATCCACAATGTCCTCAACGGGGTGAGCCAGACCATTGCCTTCGGGCCGGTCGGCTTCATGGAGGCGATCAAACAACTGGGAACCAACGGTGGCGGCTTCTTCAACACCAACTCGGCCCATCCTTTCGAGAACCCGACCGGGCTGACCAACCTGCTCTCCATCATCCTGCTTCTCGCCATTCCGGTGGCGCTGACGTACGTCTTCGGCAAGATGGTCGGCGCCCTCCGCCAGGGTGTGGCCGTCCTGGCCGCCATGACCATTATCTTCGGGTGCTGGGTCGGATTCGCGGTGGCGGCCGAGCACCAGCCGAACCCGGCGGTCCAAGCGGCCGGCCTCGTCCATCAGCCGACGGGCAACACCGTGGGGAAGGAGGCACGCTTCGGCGTGCCAAGCTCCGCCCTGTTCGGGGTGTCTTCCACCTCCACGTCAACCGGTTCGGCCGATAGCGCCTATGACTCCTTCACCCCGATCGGCGGCGGCGCGCTCCTCACCGGCATGATGCTCGGTGAGGTGACCCCCGGCGGGGTGGGCAGCGGGATGTACACGATCTTGATCTACGCCATCATCGCCGTCTTCCTGGGCGGGCTCATGGTGGGTCGAACGCCGGAGTACCTCGGGAAGAAGATTCAGGCCGCGGAGGTGAAGCTGGCGGGCTTGGGCACCCTTGTCATGCCGATCACGGTGCTCGCTGTCACTGCAATCGCCGTGTCGCTCCATGCGGGCAGGGTGGCGCCCGAGAACGCCGGACCGCACGGGTTCACCGAGATCCTCTACGCGCTCACCTCACAGGGCAACAACAACGGGTCGGCGTTCGGGGGCCTGACCGGCGATACCACCTTCTACAACATCCTTGGCGGCATCGACATGCTGATCGGCCGCTTCGGGATCATGATCCCGGCCCTGGCTCTCGGCGGCGTGTTGGCGGCCAAGCACCCCGTGCCTGCCGGAGCGGGCACGTTCCGCACCGACAGCCCGATGTTCATCGGGCTCCTCATCGGCGTGATCCTCATCATCGGGGGTCTCACCTTCTTCCCGGCCGTCTCACTCGGCCCGATCGTCGAGCAGTTCAGTCACGGAAAGTTCTTCTAATGACCACTGTCAGCGTTACCCCCAACGCCCCCAGCGAGGTGCCCCACGGTGTGGCCGAGTCCCGGGGACTCTTCGACCGGGAGATCCTGAAAGAGGCGCTCGTCGGGTCCATCACCAAGTTGGACCCCCGGGTGCAGGTGAAGAACCCGGTCATGTTCGTGGTGCTGATCGGCTCGGTGATCACCTTGATCGAGTCGATCGCGCACCCTGGCATCTTCAACTGGTCGATCACTGTCTGGCTGTTCCTCACGGTGATCTTCGCAAACTTCGCCGAAGCCATGGCCGAAGGGCGGGGCAAGGCGCAGGCGTCCTCCCTGCGCAGGATGCGCTCGGAGACGATGGCCCGACGCCTCCTGCCCGGCGGCGGCGAGGAGCTGGTGCCCGCTGCTTCTTTGGCCAAGGGTGACCGGGTGGTCTGCGAGGCGGGCGATCACATCCCCTCCGACGGCGAGATCATCGAAGGCGTGGCCTCGGTCGACGAGTCGGCCATCACCGGTGAGTCGGCGCCGGTCATCCGCGAGTCGGGTGGTGACCGCTCGGCGGTGACCGGCGGGACCACGGTCCTCTCGGACCGCATCGTGGTGGAGATCACGGCCGAGGCGGGCAAGACCTTCTTGGACCGCATGATCTCCCTGGTTGAAGGCGCCAATCGGCAGAAGACGCCCAACGAGATCGCATTGACGATTCTCCTGGCGGCGCTCACCATCGTGTTCCTTCCGGTGGTGCGTCGCCCTCCAGCCCTTTGGGCACTACGCCGGCGCCACGGTGTCCGTCGTCGTCCTGGTCTCGCTCTTGGTGTGCCTCATCCCGACCACGATCGGCGCGCTTCTCTCCGCCATCGGCATCGCGGGGATGGACCGCCTGGTGCAGAAGAACGTGCTTGCCATGAGCGGGCGGGCGGTGGAGGCGGCAGGCGACGTGCAGACGCTGCTTCTCGACAAGACGGGCACCATCACCCTGGGCAATCGCATGGCTTCCGACTTCTTCCCGGCGGCCGGCCACACCGAGGAGGAAGTGGCCGACGCGGCACAGCTCGCATCGCTGGCCGACGAGACTCCCGAAGGTCGTTCCATCGTCGTGCTGGCGAAGGAACGCTTCAACATCCGCGAGCGTGAGCTCTCCGGATCGCACGAGTTCGTTTCCTTCAGCGCCACCACGCGCATGTCGGGGCTCAACGTCGACGGTCGACAGATCCGCAAGGGCGCCGCAGATTCGGTGCGCCAATGGGTGGTGGACCAGGGTGGGGTGGCCCCCGAGGGCCTGGGGGACATCGTCGATCGCATCGCCCGAGCCGGATCGACGCCGCTGGTGGTTGCCGACGGCCCCACCGTTCTGGGCGTCATCGAGTTGAAGGACGTCGTCAAGGAGGGGATCAAGGAGCGTTTCGCCGAACTGCGTGCCTCGGGTATCCGCACCGTGATGATCACCGGTGACAACCCGCTCACAGCGGCCGCCATCGCACAGGAGGCCGGGGTCGACGACTTCCTGGCCGAGGCCACGCCAGAGGCCAAAATGGAACTGATCAAGGCCGAGCAAGAGGGCGGCAAACTCGTGGCCATGACCGGCGACGGCACCAACGACGCCCCTGCGTTGGCACAAGCCGACGTCGGCGTGGCCATGAACACCGGCACGACCGCGGCCAAAGAGGCCGGCAACATGGTCGACCTCGACTCCAATCCGACCAAGCTGATCGACGTCGTCGAGATCGGCAAGCAGCTCCTCATCACCCGAGGGTCACTAACGACGTTCTCCATCGCCAACGACGTGGCGAAGTACTTCGCCATCATCCCCGCCCTCTTCTTGGTGACCTACCCGCAGCTCAATTCGCTCAACATCATGCACCTTCACAACGCCCAGAGTGCGGTGCTCTCGGCGGTGATCTTCAACGCCCTCGTGATCGTGGCGCTCATTCCCCTGGCGCTGCGGGGGGTCAAGTGGCGCCCCTCGGGGGCCGCGTCGATCCTGCGCCGCAACGTCTTCATCTACGGCGTGGGAGGCATCGTCGCCCCCTTCATCTTCATCAAGTTGATCGACCTCGTGCTTGTGGCGTTGCACGCCTACTAAGGAAAGCGACCATGCTCACGCAACTCCGACGTTCCGCCATCTTCTGCCTGATCTGCCTGGTCCTCTTCGGTCTGGTCTTCCCGCTTCTCGGTGTCGGCCTCTCCCAACTGTTCTTCAAGCACCAGGCGAATGGTTCCATCACGGCCAACGGCTCCACGTCGATCGGCCAGAACTGGGCTGCCACGAAGTGCCCCGGACATCTCCCGGGAAGTTGTGTGTTCCAAGGGCGACCCGACGACCTCGGGCCCTATTCGAACGCGAATTCGAAGACGCCCAGCCCGGCGGGCCACCCCGGGGACGATCCGCTCGTGGCCAACGGTGTGGCGGGAGAGTCGGGGGCGACCAACCTCGGGCCGCGTTCGGCCGAACTCAAGAACTACACGGCCCTCCTTATCGCCTACTGGCACAGTCGGGGTGTCAACCCGACGTCGAATCTGGTCACCACCTCGGGTAGCGGCATCGATCCGGACATCACGCCAACCGACGCAAGGGCCGAGGTCCCGATGGTCTCGCGGGCCACGGGCCTCTCCGCCGCCACGCTGACACGCCTGATCGACCAGCAGACGCAGGGCCCGCAGCTCGGCTTCTTGGGCTCACCGTATGTCAACGTGCTCCAGCTCAACGAAGCCCTGGCCAAGCTGCAGAAATGACCACCACCGCCATCTCGGCGGTGGTGCCCAGAAAGCGCACCACGTTGGTGGGGCAGGTGATGTCCGTGTCTTCGCTCCTCCGACCCTGGGTTCGGCTCGATATCGTACTGGGGGACGGGTCCGGTTCCATCACCCTTCGCTTCATGGGGCGTTCCGTGATCCCGGGGATGACGGCGGGTCGTCAGATCCGGGTCGAGGGAACTCCGGCGATTGTCCGAGGAGTGCTTCTTACGCTCAATCCTGTCTACGAATTCCTCCCCGACACATGTCGATCCAACTGAGCGATCGTCGGGTCCCTCACTACGCCCAATGGGTCGATCAGGTCGAATCCCGGGCGGAATTGCCCGGGACGATCGGTGGACTTGGGCCGGTGACTGCTGTCGTCCTCTTGGACTTGGATCAAACAGCGAGGGGGGTTGAGGTTGCCGCATTGCGCTACGGCGGCTACGACGTGGTAGCCGACGCTGAACGTGGAGCAGGCCATCACCTACCTGCGTCGGTATCTGCTCACAGCGACCGGTCTTGGTCTGGTCTTCGATGTAGGGGCTGGTGTATCGAAACGAGACAATGTACACAGAGAAAGCTAGGACAACCCAAATGCGACTAACCATGATTTCTCGATCGAGCCGGAAGCGAGCCAGCTCGTGACCGATCATCTCCGTGACCCGATCCTGATACGCGCCATCCACCGCTTGGAGGATTCGTGAACCTGGCGCTTGTCAGTCCAAGTACACCCACCCTCTTCCTCTACGCCGTATCGCTTGTTCTGGTCGTGTGGACCGTCTCTGATGTAGTCAGACGACCCAATAGTGTCCTGCCGCGGAGGAACAAAGCAGTGTGGATCATCGGCTCGACCGTGGGTTGGTTGTTGTTCGGAATCGTCGGTGCGTTTGTTGCCGCAGTCTACCTGATCGGTCCGCGTCGAAGGATGAACGCGCAACGTTGGTAGAGCGACGGTCGATGGGTACGCGAGCTCCCGGGGTCGTCGGCTGAACTGGATGGACTTTGTCGTGGGAGCCGGACTTCGATGTGGTCCTACGTCGCAAGGGACCTGTGGCTCTATTGATGGTGACCGACCGCTGCGATGCTGGAAAATGAAGATCAGACGAGAGTCCAGACTCCGCCTCTCCCCCCGGGAGGTGATGTGGAGTCGCATCGACGAATCGGTAGCGCCCTTTTTCGACTACTGGCCAGACGCGCCCTTGACTGAGCGGAGATCAGGGGCGATGAGCGGTGCTTTCTACGATTCTTCGACACTGGGGTGCTCCGGGGTGTGGAGCTGAACGATCAGGCCATCCGGGTCGGATATGTCGATGTGCCACCCGAGTGCGCTTCGCTCCATGGGGGTGTGGGTTGGGTCGACTTGCGTCAGCCAGGCGTCCCATTCCGACAAGGTCTCAGGAGAATCGACTGCCATGGCAAATGCGCTGAAGCCGGCAAGCGCCGCCGCTCGAGTGGGGTGGCTTTGCACTTCCCACGCTAATGGTCTAGATCTCCCACCGCCCTGACCAGGGGGTTCGTCGAATGACGACGGCTTCGATCATCCCAACATGTCAGCCCAAGATCCTTCGTCCCCACCCAAAATGGTTGCTCGCCGTGGGACGTTGGACCCTAGCGGAGGGCTGAGATCGGGTCGATACTCCTAATGGACCTGCTCAAGGTTTCAGAGGAGTCGGAAGAATGGCCATTCAAGACGTAGCTGACAAGCCAACCCTCATCGACCATGGAGAGCCGAAAGGCAACGATCGTGTTCATCGGTTCGGTCGGACCGAGCGATTGCTGCACTGGTGGATCGTCCTTCTGTTCGGTTTGGCTCTCCTGACTGGCGTCGCCATGGGCGACGAGGCTGAGTCAGGTTCATTGCTGAGACTTCATATCGGATCCGTTGTCTTCATAGGGATTGGAATTGTGGTCGCCCTGACCTTCGGTGACGCTGTTGCGATTCTCCGGTCGGCTAAAGAACTGTTCATTTTCGATCGTACTGACATCTCGTTTCTGGTCACTACGGTCAGGCACCCTGGTCACGTTGGCCATACCCACTGGGGCAAGTTCAACATCGGCCAGAAAGTCCTGGCCTGGTCATTGCTTGGTTCGCTGGCCGCTGTCATCGTAACCGGAATCAATTCCTGGTCAGCGGGTGAAGGCGCATCCGGGCCGCACGCTGCGGCAGTGGTGGTAACTCTTACACTTTTGGGTGCTCACATCTTTATGGCGGTGATTAATCCGACCACTCGACCAGCGCTGCCGGGAATGATCATCGGCCATGTACGTAGATCTTGGGCTGCCGAACATCATCCCGCTTGGCTTGAGGATCATGACCAGAGACCACCAACGAAGACGCATTGAACGGTAACGGCCCGGGCAGCTACCCCTGACGTAAATGGTGACCACACTGTGAATTGATCAGTGTCGTTTGATCCCGGGTCACGAGTAGTGGCTGCGGGAGTTGAGGATCACTTCCGCCCCGAAGCATCCCGGACATCGGGAGGGGCTAACCGACATCTAGCCGCGCAGCACCACGACCGCGCAGTGGGCGCCGCAGTGCTGGCTGACGGACCCCAACAACATGCCGGGGAATTCTCCGTGCCCCCGACTGCCGACGACGAGCAGATCTGCTCCTTGCGATTCGTCCACCAACACCTCGCGGGATGGTCCTCAACGACATTGGACTGGACGGGGACCGAGGGATGCGCGGATCTGACTTCATCGATGACGCCATCAATGCTCTTCTGAGTGTCGCCAGCCGGGTCGTAATCGGGGGGCGTTGGCATCCATTGGTATTTGCTGGGCCATTCCCACGACGTCACGGCATCCAGTCGTGCCCCGGTGAGCTCAGCCTGATGAGCTGCCCAGTTGAGGGCGGCAATTGACGAGGGCGAGCCATCCACACCGATGATGATGCGGGGAGGGCCGGATTCGCTTGCACTGGTCATTGTCATCTCCTTGGTCCGATCTCAGCCCATTAGCGCGCCCTGGTGCGACAAATTCCTTCCCGGGCCCGAACTCTTCACGGACTAGCAACTTATGCTCTTTGCGTCCACCAGAGGCCTCAAGGGAGTCTGGGTCTCATCCCAGTTCTCCACCCCACTCAAGGATGCGGCAACGGCTGGGTCATGTCGGCGAGCCGCTTGCGGTCTCTTCGGCATCAGTCGCGAAATGGGGTGAGCCAAACCCGGTCGTCGAAACGGTCGACGAACGGATCGCTTGGCGGTTGGTCGTCGGGCACCATACCGGTGGGGCTGACCGGATTCCTATTCGGACCCACCTGGCTCCGTCCGTCGCTGAATGTCCTCTACTCGACTGGGATCTCATCGCCCGGCTCAGCTTCGGTGGCCGCTCTCGGCGACGCGACCTGTCCTGTGGACGCGCCCCGAGTCGTTGAAGACCGGTATCGACGGACCATGAACACGACAACAGCAGCGAGCACTATTGCTGCCACGACGTACCCGGCTAAGCCGAATGCCTTGATCATCTTGTTCCAACTCCCACCGAGTGCGTAGCCGATCACCGTAAGGAGGGTTACCCAGAGCGAAACCCCGATCGTTGTCAGCACCGTGAACTTGGCAACGCTCATCCTCGCCATGCCCGCAGGTAGTGAAATGAAGGTGCGAATGAACGGCAGCACTCGACCGTAGAGCACCATCCACTCGCCTCGCTTCGAAAACCAAGACTCCGCCTTGTCGAGGTCCGAATGTGAAAGAAGGACGTATTTGCCGTACCGGTCAACCAGCGCCCGCCCCCCGGTCCGGCCGACGCCATAAGCGAGCAATGAGCCACAAACGGATCCGGCGATGCCGAGTGCGATCACCAGGCCGAGATTGAGGTGGCCCTGTGTACCTCCGATGACCGCACCGCTGGCGAGTGCTCCACCCAGTCCGAGGGTGACCTCTGACGGTATGGGTATGCAAGCGGACTCCAGGGCCGTGAGGATGAAGACGGCCAGATATCCCCACGTCTCGAGGAGATGTTGCACTTCGGGATTGTCTCAGATGTGGGGAACCCCAAACGGTCGGCTCACCGTGCGAATTGGAAGACGAGTTGGGCCCCGGGTGGTCGGCGATCCTCATGATGCCGCTTCATCCAACCCGCCGGGATGGGAGGCTCACCCTGTGACCGAGCCTGCGGGAGCCGGGACACCGAACCCTCCGACCACCCTCCGTCACCAAGAGCGTAGCTGACTCGCAACCTTCTGGTTCTCTTGGCCGAGTCGTTCCACCAAGACACGGTGGCGGGTCAGGATCACCGGCAGCTGTCCCGCCGCCCATGCCTGGCAGCTCTTCCGGACCCGGGACGTTCGGCCCTGGTGATGATCGACACGTTCGGAGACGATTGCCCCATGCGGACCGATTCTCGAGACGCCGAGCAGCTCACCCGCCGGCCGTGGCTGGCTGCCGGAGAATCCATTCTGGCGGTAAGCGCCTTTGCGGGAGCGATCGGACTCGCAACCGGATCGATCGATTTCGGTTCGACAATCAACTCCCAGCTCCCTTTTGCCAGCCCGCTACTCGGTGGGATCGCCCTCGCTGCCGTGGTCGGCGTTCCCATGACTGTCGGGGCGGTGGCGGCGTGGCGAGGGAGTAAGAGGGCCTATCCCACAGCGCTGGTCGCTGGCGCACTCTTGGTGGGGTGGATCGTCGTAGAAGTAACGGTGATCCGTACATTCTCCTGGCTTCAACCGACGCTTCTCGCTGCGGGTCTCGGCGTCGCTGCTGTCGGCTACCGAGGCATGGAGCGGCTCCACCGCCCGTCACCATGAGGTTGCGCAGGCTGGTCGTCGGCTGGGTGCTCGTCACCGAGGGCGCGGCCCTCGTCTACCTCCTCTTCTGTCGTCGCGCTTGTCTGAATTGGGGGTCGACCGAGGAGGAAGTTGACCGTCCGATGCCTGGAGATGAACTCCTGCCCCAACCCGACGTGCTCGCCACCCGTTCCGTCACCATTGAAGCGCCGGCCTCGGCGATTTGGCCTTGGTTGATGCAGATGGGAAGCGGACGGGGAGGGGTGTACACCTACGACTGGATCGAGAATCTGTTCGGTCTCGACATGCACAGCATCAACGAGATCAGACCCGAGTTACAAGACCGCAAAGTTGGCGACGCTGAGCGTTTGGCCAAGTCGGGACCGGTCATGCGCGTCATTGCTCTTGACTTCGAGCAATCCATGGTTCTGGCCTCCGACGACGGGACTTGGGTCTGGGCCTTTGGGCTGTACCCAATTGGAGGAGACCAGACCCGCCTGGTGAGCCGTAACCGGATCGCAGCGCCCGGTGCACCGTTATTGCTGCGCGCGTTTCAAACCTTGGTGATGGAGCCGGGGAGCTTGCTTATGGAGCGTAAGATGCTCTTGGGTATCAAGGAACGGTCCGAAGCGTTGGCTCTAAAGTCCGATTGAGCGCATTCGTCTTTTGCCCGAGGCCAGCCGATTCTCATGCCTCCCGCGCGCCGAAGCGGTAGACGGCCAAGGCGAGCCCTGCCAACGTGGTCAGGAATGCGGTAACCAGTGCGTGCCAGATGCTGTTGGCGGGACTCCTGACGAGGAGCACCGCACTCGACGCAAGCCGGTTTGACAGCCATGAGTGGACGGCCGACACATTCCCGAATACGGCGAGCACCAGCAACACGGCGATCGAGGACGCCGACGACACTGAGGACACTCCGGGCTATCGAGGCAACTGCAGCCACAATGCTTACGACGAAGGACAGCCACAGTGCTTCGAGGCAGAATCCGGCAACCAGCCGGGGAGCTTCACCCTCTGGCTCTTGCCTGGGCTGGGCGGGCGTCATGGCGTCGGCCGATGTGTGTCCTTCCGGGGAGCCTGGTGCCCCGCATCGGGTTCCTGGTCGTTCCAGTCCACCCAGTCGATGCCTGAGGCTTCGAGGTAGCCGTCGATAGCCGTGCCAAGCGTGGCGAAGAACCGATCGTCACCGAGACGCTGGTAGAGCCCATAGCTGCGCAGCCGATCCTTGACGGGCCCCTTCAATTCGGCGAAGACCAGTTGGATCCCTTCTGCGTCGAGATGGTCAAACAACTGATCGAGCACTTCGGCGGCAGTGGTGTCGATGTCGGTGATTGGCTCAGCGGCCACCACGACCCAGATGATCGGCTCGCCGCGCGAAGCGATGGCCGTCTTCAGGCCGTCCAAGAAGAACTCGCCATTAGCGAAGAAAAGCGGCGCGTCAAAACGGTAGATGATCAATCCTGGAATCTGCTCACCTTCGGGGTGGCGCTCGATGTCGTGGTAGCCCTTTCGGTTGTGGATGCGGCCCAGAATCGCTGTGTGAGGCCGCCAAGCCCGACGAACAAAATCGCCGAGGGAGAGGGCGATGGCGACAGCGATGCCCGGCAGCACTCCGAGAATTGCCACGCCCATGAGGGCGGCGAGCGAGAGGAGGAGCTCAGACTTCCTCACCCCCCACATCCAGCGGAGTGCCCCCAGATCGAACAGGCCGAGGGCAGCGGCGACGACGATCGCGGCGAGGGCCGAGGCCGGGAGGTCCTGCAGCAATCCATGGGCGAGCAGGAGGAGCACGAGAATGGAGAGGGCCCCGATGACCCCGGTCAGTTGCGTTCGCGAACCGCTGGTCTCGGCGACGACCGTGCGCCCCGCAGACGCGCTGACCGGAAAGCCTTGGAAGAGTCCCGCGGCCAGATTGGCGGCTCCGAGCGCCACCAATTCCTGATTCTGGTCGATGCCGATGCCTCGCTTGGCATTGAGGCTACGAGAAAGCGCCGACGTGTCGGCCAGCGTGACGAAGGCCATGCCAAGTGCGGCAAGGACCAACGTGCCGGCATCATGGAACCCAATGCGAGGGATTGAGGGCCTCGGGAAGCCCGAGGGGATCACTCCGAGGACGGCGACCCCGTGGGCAGAGAGGTCGAATGCACTCACCACAGCGGTGGCGCCGACCACGGCGAGAAACACGCCGGGGACCTTCGGTAGCCAATGGCGAAGAGCGAGGATCGCCACCAGACAGGCCAGCCCGATCAATAGCGAAGCTGGCACGGTCCTGCCTTCGGCGAGCCCACGCACGAAGCTTCGGACCTCCGCGGTCAACCCGTGCGTATTCGTGCTGAATCCGAACAGCTTCGGAAGCTGTCCGACTAGCACGACAATCGCCAGGCCGTTCAAGTAGCCCACTCGGACCGGTTTGGAGAGAAGCTCGGTCAGAGTGCCCACCCGGGCTAGTCCTGCCATGACGCAGATGGCCCCCATGAACAGCGCAAGAGTGCTGGCCAGCGCGATGGCTCGAACGGGGTCACCGTTGGCGGCTACCAGAGGGAAGATGGCCGCCGCGATCATCGGGCCGAGGGCCGAATCAGGTCCGACCACCATGATCCGTGACGGACCGAACACTGCATAGGCCAAGAGCGCCAGCACCGACGTGTATAGCCCGGTCACGGCGGGCAGCCCGGCCAACTCGGCGTATGCCATACCCTGGGGCACGAGCAGAGCGGTCAGGGCCAGACCAGCCAGGACGTCGTGGCGCAGCCATCGGCGACGGTACCGACGGACGAGTTCGAGCCCGGGCGCCCAGCGGGCAATGCCCGAAGCTTCGTACTGATCGACCTCGGCTGAGTCAGCCACGTGGCTATCGTGTCCCATCAGGGAAGCACGAGAAAGCCTCATGTTCAACCAGCGACCAACCTGAGGGACGGAGCACTCGTTCCCGACGGGCGAGGCGACCCAGGCCGCGCCTACAGATCTGGCTATCGGGACGTCGAGCCTGAAACAAGAGGGGAGTCTTGGGAGTGACGCAGGGCAGCGACGAAGAGGCTCGAGCGGGCCCGGTCCCCAGCCGGATCGTGGTCGGTGTCGACGGTTCTGAGAACTCCATGGACGCCCTGGAGTGGGCTGTCCGTGAAGCCCGGCGAACGGGTGCGGTTGTTGAGGTGGTGAGCGCCTGGATATACCCGGCGCCTCTGGTGGCTCCCATGCTCTTCGGTATGGCCGAATACGCGGCAGCCGGCGCCGCCCACGCGGAGCAGGCAGTTCGGCGCGCAAGTGAGGTTGCTCCTGATGTCGTTGTCAAGGCGACGGTGACTGAGATGCCCCCAGCGCAGGCGTTACTAGAAGCCGGTCGAGGTGCCGACTTGCTGGTCGTCGGCTCTCGGGGGCTCGGAGGCTTCAAAGGACTATTTCTGGGATCTGTCAGTCAACAATGTGCTCTGCACGCTCCGTGCCCGGTTTTGATCGTTCCTCCCGCAATGCGGGATACGAGTCCCAGGTCGTCGACATGAACGAATGCATCAGCCTCCGGGGCCCAAATGATTCGGATCGAGTCGTGAGTAAGGTCCAGCCTCCAGACCAACCAAAGACTATGACGACATGGCTTCGAACTGGTATCCCGAGGGCGGCTGCGTCCTCGCTGGCCTCGACTTCTGAAGGGTGAACGTTGACGCGGCTTGGCGGAGCGTCCGCTACCTCGAAACGTGTTCACCAGCAGGCCCGTTGTGGTTAGACGGACACCGCACCGCATGGCTGCACCGAGGTCCTGGGCGACGAAGGTTGGCCTTGCGCATCCGCAAGTCCAAAGAGAGGCCGCTTTAAACGCAGCGAAGTTTGGGTTTTTCCCGCAGGATCCGTGGCATTGTCGGCCGGCTCCATGGTCAGGGCCGCCCAGAACCAAGCGTCTGTGGCGTCGCGGCATGGCGGGGAACAAACGAACCCCACCAAGCGCGCTGGGGCTGACCGTAATCGCGCAACTCGACGGACTGACGCAAGGATACGCCGCCGTTCGCCAAGAAAGGAACGATGTGCCGTGCACGCCGGGCTAACCGATGCGCTCGGGTCCGGACGAGAGTCGGGCGACGACGGGCTTGCATGGCACACCCTTAGCGTCGACCGGGTTCTGCGGGAGCTGGAAGGAGACCCGCAGAGCGGCCTCAGCTCGGCCGAGGTGGCATCGCGCGTCGAGCGGTTTGGCCCCAACAAGCTCGCTGCGGGGAAGGGAGAGTCTCGGTGGCATGCCTTCAGCCGCCAGTACGCCGACCCTATGCAGACGGTCCTGCTGGCCGCGGGGATCCTCAGCCTCTATCCACTCAAGCAACCTGGGACCGGCATCCTGCTGATCCTGCTGACGCTGGCCAACGCGGTTCTTGGACTTCAGCAAGAAGGCAAGGCCGCGACCGCTGTCGCCGCACTGCAAAAGATGATGATCGTCACCGCCAGGGTTCTGCGTGACGGTCAGCATGCGGAGATTCCCGCCGACCAGCTCGTTCCCGGTGACGTGGTCTCGATCGAAGCGGGCGACCTAGTCCCGGCTGACGGCAGGTTGTTGGAGGCGGCGACGCTGGAGGTCGCCGAATCAGCTCTGACAGGGGAGAGCCTGCCGGTCGTGAAGGGCACGTCGCCGGTCGACGAAGCCGACTCGCCGCTGGGCGACCGGACTGACATGGTGTACATGAACACGTCGGTGACCCGTGGGGCGGGCAAGTTCATTGTCACCGCGACCGCGATGGCAACCGAGGTCGGTGACATCTCGGGCATGCTTCAGATGAAGACGGACGTGAAGACCCCGCTGAGCCGTCAACTCGATCAGCTCTCGAAGCTACTCCTGCTTGTGGCGGCCGTCGCCCTGATCGCGTCGATGGCATTGAACCTCTCCCGTGGCTATACGTTCAACGCAGTCTTCAACGCCGCGGTCGCTTTCGCTATCGCCGCGGTCCCGGTGCAGTTGCCCACGGTGGTGACGACGATCCTGGCATGGGGGACGCAGGCCTTAGCCAGGGCGGGAGCGATTGTGAAGCAGCTCCGATCGATCGAGACCCTGGGAGCAACCTCGGCAATCAATTCCGACAAGACCGGGACCCTCACGCTCAACCAGATGACCGCTGTCCAAATGTCCATCGCCGAACGCCGCTATACCGTTGAGGGGACTGGCTACTCGACCATGGGTCGGATCAGCCGGGTCGCCGGGCAAGCAGATATTCCGCTAGACGACTACCTCATGCCGATGGTCTTGGCCTCGGATGCCGTGCTCCGCGACGGCGAGCTGATCGGCGATCCGACCGAAGGAGCCCTGCTCGCTCTAGCTGCTAAGGGCGGGGTCGACGCCGTCTCGACGAGGCAGGTGTACCCGAGAATCATGGAACTGCCGTTCGATGCCGCGTACAAGCTCATGGCCACGTTTCACTTGATATCGAATGAATCGGGTAAAGAGGTGGTCCGCTGCTTCGTGAAAGGCGCGCCCGATGAACTGCTCGCTCGCGCGGCAACCGTGCTTGAGGCCGAGGCCGGGTCGATTCCGCTCGACAGCCGACGCCGGGAGGTATACCTGGCAGAGAGCGCGAGGTTGGCGGAACAGGGTCTGCGGGTCATCGGCACTGCACGCACGGACCTGGACTTGACGACATTCGATTCCGGTGCTGACCCACTTCAACTCGTGACAAATTTGGAGCTGCTTGCCCTGGTCGGCATCGTCGATCCCCCCCGCCCCAGCGCCAAGGAGTCGGTGGCGCAAGCAAAGCGCGCCGGGATCACAATCCGCATGATCACCGGTGATCACGAGGTCACCGCCGCTGTGATCGCCCGCCAGTTGGGCATCGATGGGAAAGTCATCAGCGGGGCAGCGTTCGCAGCTATGAGCGACGACGAGGCCATGGACGCGATTGACGATGTCGGAGTCATTGCCCGCGTCAGCGCTGGGCACAAGGTCCGCCTCGTGGACTTGCTAAAGCGCAAAGGCCAGATCGTGGCAATGACGGGCGACGGAGTTAACGACGCACCCGCGCTGCAAAGGGCGGACATTGGTATAGCGATGGGCGCCACTGGCACCGAGGTGGCGAAGCAAGCGGCAGAGATGGTCCTCACGGACGACAATTTCTCCCACAATTATCAAAGCGGTAGAAATTGGCCGTGGGCTCTACGACAACCTCGTCCGGTACATCCGATTCGAAATGGGATGTATGTTCGGCTTCATCATAGTTTTCATGGGCGCAAGCATCTTCGACATCCGCGAGGCGAGCCGCTCCTTCCGTTACAGATCTTGTGGGTTGCCTTCACCACTGTGACGCTCCAGTCGATCGGGCTCGGGTACAGCAAACCTGCCCAGGGGCTAATGGAACGACCGCCCCGGCCACCTAAGCAGCCGATTCTGAGCTGGGCGGTCATCCTCTGGTTGTTCTCGGCTGGATTCGTGATCGCCGTCGGCACGTTGAGCGTGATCAGCTGGGGCGAACAGGCCCGCACGCTTGCCATCGCCCGGACCATGGGTATGGTCACGTTCTCATTGTTCAACCTGTTCTTCTCTGTCGAATCGAAGGACGAGCGGGCTTCGGCATTGTCGCTCGATACCTTCTCAGACAAGACGTTCCTGATGACGACCGGGCTGTCATTGTTCCTCCTCGTCATGTCGACCGCCCTCCTTCCGTTCCAACGGATTTTGAAGACAACCACACTCGACGTCAGGGAGTGGCTCCTTTGCGCGGCGGTGGCCCTGCCAATCATTATGGTCGCGGAGACCCGAAAGGCAATACGGAGGCGGATAGCTCAGCATTCAACAACCTTCGCTTAAGTGCGTCGATGCAACGGGGCACACCACCATGACGCAGCGACTGCCGGATTGCATGCTTCGACTGTGAGTCCCCAGAGCACTGAGGCACGATGGCACAACGAACGATGTCCCAGCGATGTATCTCTCATCGGAGAATCCTTGCCGTCATGGAGCCACATTCTCTTCAGGAAGAGTAGGGCCGAGCGTCACCAACTCGGCCAACACGCAGATCACGTGGACCGTGGATCTCGGTTTCTCTCGGTGATGTGTCGATCAGGGACGAACACCGTGGAGGGTGTTGAAGCTACGGCAATCCTCGCTCATGTTGCTCCCCGCCAAGTCTTGATGGCCGAGGACGTGCGCCAGATGGTCACCGAGCGGGGGTTCGGCCAGTCGGGAAGAGTGCCTATATGAAGATCGGTTCCGTCTCTACGAGGGTGCCGACGGCCGGAGGCTGTCGCTACCCGCCCGGATAATCAGGTGGGTCGCCCGCCAGAGGCATGGAAAGCCACTACTTGGGACGTTTGGCCCTGTCGCTACCCGTTGGTCAAATCTACCCTTAGGCACATGTCATGAGAATTTCTTCCCGGAAGGATCCTGTTGATGCGACCAATCATTTGTGCCACCCTCGGACATCGAGCGTCAGTTCTCTATCTCACTTCGGCCCTTCTCATCGCATCGCTCGCCGCGGCGCTCTTTGTGGAATCGAGTAGCGCTGCGACAAAGGCGAAGACGACAACAACAACGACAACGACAATTGACCCAGGACGTGGTCTTGAAAAGGACTTCGTACAGGTGGTGAAAACAACACGTCCTTCGGTCGTCGAGATATCGACCGACTCAGGCCTTGGATCAGGTGTGATATTTGATGACAAGGGCGACATCGTGACGAATGCGCACGTCGTAGGAACGGCAACAACATTCACGGTTGGCTTCTCGAATGGCACGAGTCAGTCAGGTCGTCTGGTGGCCACCTACGTTCCGGACGATCTCGCAGTAATCCAAGTCGCCTCCCCGAAGGGTCTCAAGCCTGCGCACTTCGGCAATTCGTCGTCGCTCGAAGTGGGTGACATCGTACTGGCAATGGGTAATCCACTGGGGTTATCAAGCTCTGTTACCGATGGAATCGTAAGTTTCAACGGCCGGGCGGTGGATGAAGGCAACGGCGTCGTTCTCCCTGATCTGATTCAAACGAGCGCCGCGATCAACCCGGGAAACAGCGGAGGTGCACTCATGAACCTCTCCAGCCAGGTAGTCGGCATTCCGACCCTCACTGCCACAAGCGGATCGACGGCTGCGCCCGGACTTGGATTTGCCATACCTTCGAACACCGTAAAGCTCATCGCGCCGCAGCTGATATCGAAGGGAAAGGTGACGACCTCGGGTCGCGCCGCACTCGGAATCAGCGGAGCAGATGCCGTCAGCTTCTCAGGCTCCTCGATTGGCGTCGTGGTCACATCTCTTCAGGCAAACGGACCGGCCGCTAAAGCTGGCATCGTGGCCGGCGAGCTCATCACTGCAATTAGCGATGTATCGACACCTGAGTTAACCACGCTTCAGACGGTGCTCGCAGGCCTCAAGCCCGGCGTGAGTGTCACCGTTTCCGTAACGAGTCCTGGTGGCAGACAACGCAATGTCTCTGTAACGCTAAGTGACCTGGCGCAGTGAACACCTGAAGCATCACCCAAAAGGTGACCTCGAAAATATCTGTCCCAGCTTCATCAAGGCGAACGGCGAACGAGCCACCACCACCGTGAGCCCACGGTCGAGCTACGCGTCTCGGAATACTTGGGTGGAGCGAAGATGTCGTTGATGTCGACCGTCCCCGAGGAGAGGCCACCCGCCGCCCCTATTTCGGTTCATCGGCGAGTGACAGGTAGTTCTCGTCCTCCTGGGCGGTGTGCAGCTTTAGGATGGCGTGCAACCCGTAGAGCGCGCTTCGCAACTCGGTGAGGTCGACCTCGTCGATCCCGTCCGGGTCGATGTCGTCGATGAGTTGACCCAGCCGCCGGATCTGATGGGTGATCTCTATGTGGGCCCGGCTCATCGTGGCCATGGGGTCGCTCCCCCCGAAGAAGCGTCCGAGAGCCGGGTAGAGATCCTGTTCCTCGGATTCCTCGTGAGGTTGGACCTCCTCGATCAGCATCTTGTGCACACCCCGCACCTCTTCCAAGGCAGTCTTTGGATCGAGCGACTCGAGGGCATCGGCGACCGCGTCGAGGCGATTGATGTCGTTCCGGATGGCCAGGTGCTCTTCCTGGAACCGCTGGGTCAGCAGCGAGTCCTCTTCACCGAGCCGTATCTCGGTCACGCCCCCGCGCAGTGCCCGCAGGGCGTTGAGGATCACGGCCACGTCGATGACCTCCTGGAGGATCGCGCCCCAGACTGCGGGGAGTAGACCCACTGCGGCGATGCCCATTGCGGCCAGGGACAGGGCTATCCCTACCACCATGCTCTCGATGGCGATCCGCCGGGTGCGCCGCGCAATGGCCGCTGCCTCACCCAGGCGGTCCAACCGGTCGACCGTGAGCACCACGTCGGCGGCTTCGGATGCGGCGGTGGACCCTCGGGCCCCCAGAGCGACCCCGACATCGGCAAGGGCGAGCGCGGGGGCGTCGTTGATCCCGTCACCGACCATCATTGTCGGGGCGCGGCTCGTTTCGAGTTTGACGACATCGAGCTTCTCGGCTGGGGAGCGCTCGGCCAGCACCTCGTCGACCCCGATGACCGCTCCGACGGTCTCGGCCACCTCGGTCCGATCACCGGTCACCATCACGATGCGGGCGATCCCGTTCTTCCGGAGCGAGCGAAGGGTCCGCGCTGCGTCGGGTCGAATGGGATCATCGAATACCAGAACACCGGCCGGTGCGCCGTCGATGCCCACGAAGACGGTGAGGGCGCCGTCGAGGTGCGCCTTGCGACGTGCCGAGCGGGCCCAAGGTGGGGTGCCGGTCACTCCTGACCACGACGCCTTCCCTACCGCCACCCGGTGTCCGGCCACCGTTCCTCGGATGCCCTGGCCGGCGATCTCCTCGACTCCCTCTGGGAGTGAGAGTTCGCACTTCTGCTCGAGTGCCGACTGGACCACGGCGCTGGCCAGGACATGCGGGGACACTTGGTCGAGCGAGGCAGCCAGCTGGAGGATCCGGTCAGTAGGTTCTGACCCGGCGCACACGACCCCGGTTAGCACCGGGTGCCCCGCTGTCATGGTCCCCGTTTTGTCGATCAGCAGGGTCGTACACGTGGCCAGGCGTTCGAGGACTGCCCCACCTTTGACAATGACCCCTCGTTTGGCGGCACGAGAGAGCCCCGAGACAAGGGCGACGGGCGCCGCCAGGATGAGAGGACAGGGTGTGGCCACCACCAGGACAGCCACGGCACGGCTCGCACCGCCGACAGACCAGGCGATCCCTGCGACAACCAGGGTCACAACAAGGAAGCCCAGCGCGTAGCGGTCCGCCAGCCGGACTACCGGCGCTTGTGAGTGCTCGGCCTCGGCGACGAGCCGGACGACGCCGGCGTAGGTGCTGTCGGCGGCACTCGTCGTGGCTCGGAGGTCCAGGGGGGAGCCGGCGTTGACCACTCCGCTGCGCACCCGGTCTCCCAGTGAGCGCTCGACCGGGAGTGGTTCCCCTGTGAGCGCCGACTCGTCGAGGACTGCAGAGGCTGAGACCAGGGAGCCGTCCACCGGAACCACCTCTCCGGAGGCCACCAGCAGGAGATCGCCAGGTACCACCTGGTCGAGGGGGATGACGACGAGTCCACCGTCCTGGTAGCGGTGTGCAGACTTCGGGGCTCGCTCGAGCAACGCCTGGAGCTCCCGGCGGGCCTGGCCGGCGGCCCACCCTTCGAGGGCCCGGCCGCTGGCCAGCATCACGCTGATGACCGCACCGGCCAGATACTCCCCGACGGCCACGGCCCCCAGTAGGGCCAGGAGGGCGATGGCGTCGACCCCGAGCCGTCCCACGAGGAGACTTTCGACCATCGAGTAGAGAGACAGTGCGATGCCACAGCCAGCGACGATGATCCAGACCAGGTTCCCTCCAGCTCCTAGCCCTGCCCAGTGGAGAAGGCCACCCCCGACCAGTCCGCAGACGGTAAGCGCAAGCGGCAGGAGCGTTCCTGGGCGCGACGCCATCCACCGCGACCCGAACCAGGAGCTCCTATTCACGGTCCCAATGGTGCAGCAGGGCAGCCGCCTGGTGTAGGGCCGAAGGTCAGCACCGCCTAAGTGGGTCTGGTGCTCCAGGCAGGGCCTGATCCGCTCCCATGGCAACCTCCGGTGCCATCCATTCAAGGTCCCTGGTCATGAGTCCGAGTCCGCTGGGGTCACTTGCCGGGACCCCGAGTCCGTTGATCGGCTCCTCTGCGGACCACAAACCCTCCCGTAAACAGCTGCGTAACGTTCAGCCAAACGGGCAAAAGAGAGTCCACCGGCGTACCTGGATGCGCTCACTAGTGCCTCCGACCTGTTCGGGGTGCCTAGACGCACCTCATTGAGCGTGTCGGTGAGCGCGTTGGTGAGCGCCCCCTGGTCGCCAACGGGAAAGAGTCGAGCGTGCCCTTGCGCTGCCGTCCGGTAGCCGTCGAGTGACGACGCAACGATTGAACATCGAGCGGCCATCGCCTCCAAGAGCACCACACCGAAAGACTCGCCGAACAACGAGGGAGCACATAACACGTGGGCGCCGGACAGCCGCTGCGCTACCTCCGACTCAGAGAGAACCCCAAGCCAATGGAGGTCGTCGGACGGAGGAAATAGTTGCTTCAATTTCATAGTCTCGGGGCCTTCACCGGCAATCCAGAGTGCCACGGGATCCGGAGTGTCAGCGAATGCCCGCAGCAGAAGTTCGAGGCCTTTCCGCTTTTCATGGCGAGCAAGAAACATGACGGTGGGCTTATCGGTTGGCCAAGGGATCGCCCCGGTAAAGCGCTCCACCTCAATCCCGTTACAGAGAAGATCGACATCGTTCCCATTGACCAAGCGGGCGGCAGCGGCCGAGACAGCGCAACGCGCCGCCAACTTTTGCGTTGCCCACATTGCTGCAGGCCGCAGGGCCCGGTGCCATGCGCTGCGACCCGATCGGTGGAAGGTTCCAACGATCGGCGCCGATGTAGAGAGCAGGAAGCCGTAATTGAACATGGGGGCCAGGGGCTCGTGGAGATGAATCACGTCGGGCGATCGGCGCCGCAAGGACTGCAGAACGCGCCAGACCGCCCCCAAAGACAGCGCGAGTGGAGCAACCGATCCGTTGGACCGTATCCGAGTCGAGGGACCAATACAGAACGTTCCGTTGCCCTCAAAAAGAGCTGGCCGCGTCGATAGCCGTTCAGCCATCAGGTACCGGGACGAGACTTCTTGGCCATCCTCGGTGAGGAACGTCCCCGGTTGATAGTCGTCGTGGGGCGCGACAACTGTGACGATATGGCCCAATGCTCTCAGCGACCGAGCCAGACCAAGTGTTTGTCCCTGTACACCTCCCGGCACGGAGAGGCTGTAGGGGCACGCCGTCACTATCCACATGCTGAGATCCAGGGACGATTCGAAGGACGCGGTCCCTCGGATCGTCGGTGAGCCGAAGGAGAGTGCTCTGAGGCGCAGAGCGCGAAGCGGACCATGTCGTCATTCAATGCGGGAAAGCTGACGAAAACATGAAGCTGGCACGTGCCCGGATGACGAGGGTCCGGGATGCCCCGCCGAGCTGGTGCCCGGGTCAGCACCACGAACGGATGAATCTGTACGTGGCCCGCTGTCTCCATCGGCTGAATTGCGCCATCGGCAATTTGCGCGTGCCGCTCGCTTCGGCCCCGTACCGACCAAGAAGCCACCGACCAGTCGCCGGTGGTAGACAGATCTGTACCCGAGAGACGCGGGTCTCGACACTCAGCCAGCGGCTGCGACGGCCACAGCCGACATGGTGATGAAGTCACGCGCCCATGCCGGGTTGAAGAACGTCGCGGCGTTCTGCACGCTGTTCGGTTGGAGAGCGCTCCCGTTCAATGGCGCGGCTAGACCGTTCTGCGGCGAAGGGTCATAGGTGGCCAAGACCGGCCAGTTCGGGTTTATGTCGAGTTCCATGCCGCGGATGACCCCCGCGTGCACGAGGAGTTGGGCCAGCTGCAACGGTGTGAGGGCGGGTCCCGCTGCGAACACGAGAGCGCCGTTGGCAGTGACACCAGCGCCGGATCGCCACTGGTCTTCTATCCCCGGGACCGTCGAGGAGCACGAGGTGGCAGCACACGTGGCCCCCCAAGCAAGCCAGTTGGGGCCGGTCGCCTGGGCGGTCGGTTGCCCTCCTGCGACAAGCGGAACGAGGTTCTGCCGAACGGCGACCACGTCGGGCGTCATCGACACATCGGTGCCCCACGCTCCGACCGTCACCGACCCGTTGGCATCAATCACGAGGGACGCCGCCCCGGCGACCAAGGGGACGATCGTCCGGCCCTCCGTGTAGTAGCCGCCCTGGGCGGCGTTCATCATGAAGCCACCGTTAAAGGCAGCGACCAGCGTCGTGGCCTGGGCGGGTTGGACCGGAGCGGTGAACTCGAACGGGCCGCCGCCGGGGCTCTTCGAGCCCGAGTACAGCTGCGCCCGGAGGAGGCGGGTGTCCATCCAGGCGATCCCGGCCGCTCGCGTACCGCCGGGAGGCACCAGCGCGGTCTCGTAGACGGCTGGGATGCCGCCGACCGGGCGCCCCGCTGCGTTCCAGGCGCTTCCGCCGATCGGTGCCGGTAGGGGCAAGGGAATCAATGGCGCCGGAGGCGGGGGAGGGACCACCGTTGTCTTCGGAGCCTGTGAGGTCGTGTTGGTCGCGGCGGACTTCGTGGTAGTCGATGTGGTCGGCGGCAAAGGCGAACTGCTACCAGATCGACTCGAGGATCTCGCGTGAACGGCGCGGCTGGCCGGCGTGCTGCATGCGGCGAGGATCAGGGCGAGGCAGAGCCCGAGAGCGGGCACCCGGGCCCAATGCGCATCGGGGCGGGCACCTGTGCGAACGATCAACGGCTGCCCCCAATGGTGAGTGAGGTGGACGACGGACAGGTCGAGGCGTGCTGTGCCGCGTTTGGAGCAGACCCAGGTCCTGCCGCCCAGTCGCATCGTTGCCCACGCCGCCACTTGACAGTCATGTCCGTACGACGTCGGCGATTGCTTCAGCGATGACCTCGTAGCCATCCTCGTTGGGATGCGAATTGCCCAAGGGCGGAGAGTCGCATGCCCACGTGAGGGCACAGAGGCGCACCAGATCCTTCGGGACCGTCGTTCCAGGGGAGAGTGTCGTCGGAACCGCTTGTGTGAGCGCAAATGCGCTTCCCACATTGGCTATCGGCACCTCTGCGGTTGAATACACCACGCGGAGCACCGCATTGAGACGGTCAATCACCGAAAGACTGGCCGACGCAAAAGATGGCACGGCGAAACTGTGGATGTGCGCATGGAGATACGGGTCGTAGTGTCCAACACCGACGATTCGCAGGGAAGCGCTCGCGGCGCGCAACGCAGCAAGAATCTGGGTGAGTTGCTGACGGAGCGTCGCGAGGCTCTGCGAGACACAAGTCTCATTCACCCGGTGGTTCACCAAGCAGGGAAGCAGGTTGTTGAACCCGAGATCGAGTGTCACCAGGACGACGGACGAATGTGACCGGACAAACGACACTGCCTGAGCCAATTGGGACTCTCCCTCAGGTCGACAATGGTCGCCTCCGGCAAGAAAGGACCCGGTTGTCTCGCCTGGACATCCAAGCTGAGCGAGCTGGAGGCCGCTCCATCGGGAGCGCTCCAATGCCAAGAGGTCATTGGCGTAGCCCGAACTGGTCGGTTGCCCATTTGGATGATCAACGGTGGGTTGGACCCCAAGGGAACCAGAGCCACCAAGTGCGAGGTAGTACGTGTGGTCAGGCGCATTCCCAATGTTCGTCGCACCCGATTGTGACGCACCGAAAGAGGCGAATGAACCAAGCAAGACCGCTGCGCCTACCGTTAGGTGACGTAGCCCCTGGAGGCGTCTCTTTCGTTGCTTCTTCACAGTTCCTCGTGTCAATGCACGATTACCGCAGTTGCGGTCGATCGGACAGTCGCGAACGACGACCAGATGAGTCCACTCGCTTGGTCAGGACTGTGCACGTCGGTTCGAAACCGAACGGCGGTGGTCTGCCCTCGGGTCGGTCGTTGACACATGGTCGGCATGCTTGCCCCGGCTCGCCGGGCCGCTGATCGTTCGGACCACACACATGAAAGTACGGTAAGCCTCGATCCTTACGGACAAATGACGGCAAGTTGCCCAGTATTGGTTCGACGCGCCGTGATTTCCTTGCGCCGCGGGAGAGGAGCCGACAGTTCATCGCGTATGACGTCGACCTCTTAGCAAAAATTTATCCAAGAAAATCGACGGCTTTCATCCTGGTGTTGCATGCCATGTTCGGCTTCATCGAGCCGTAAGGTCCGGTCCGTAGAGTACTCCGCATGACCTCGTCATGGACAGTGGGCTCACAGCCCACACGATGCCCGCTGTCATGACGACCATGCAGAATTGCATCATGACAGGCGCCACTCAGGTTGCCCCAACCGTTCGGAATTACTCGGCGACCAAAGTACAGGGGGCTCGGCTTCGGAGGTCCATTCTTCAAGTGGCGGTCTTTACGAACGATCTCTGGTGGCAGCGCACCCATCCGGCTGGTGCGCTTGCAAATCACCGCGTGCACTCGTGGCAGGTTCAGGAACTCGAAGGGCTGTCGCCTCAAATATGGCGGCGTGGGAGCCGAGGAGCGGTTCCTTGCGGAGAGGAGAGGAAAGTGACACACCCAATCAGGAACGACAGGGTTGGCCGAATCGCCGATTTCGGGCGGCTTAAGCCGAAGCCGCTCGAACCATTGCAATTGGGCGGAGCGATGTCTCGAACGCTCTTTGGCAATCTCAATGGTGTCTACACATTGGAGTGTGAGCAAGTCCCATCGGAGGAGGAGATTCGCCAAGCGTTGCGCCTCAGAGTCCAGCGTGACTCCAGGCAATATCGCGATCGTGGCGTCAACGCGGATCTTGCTTCATGGCACGGGGGGTGGACATGTGAGGGCATAGGAATATTCTCTGCTGATATCTGGTGCAGCAGATCGGGCGAGCGCACACGACATCTCGGGAGGGCTTGCGTGAATGTGCAAACGGTCAAGAATTCCGGATCGCGCATGTGGAACGGGATAGCTTGCTGAGTGAGTTTCCAGCCTTCATCTCGCGACGGAGTACGTCGGAATGACATATGTCCGAGAGGCAGAAGATCTGATCTAAGCCCTGATCGCCTCTCTCGCCAGGAACGCGCTGCAGCGAGCGTCGGCACCATCAATTTCTTCATTGTAGGCGTCGCCGTACTTGCCGTCCCTGGCGTGCGGCTCTTCGTTAGGCGCGGATAGCTGCGCTCGGGCGTCGGGCCGAAGCTGCCTATCCGGGGTCTCTACCTGTGCAACATGCCAGCGCAGCTGGCGCAGCCGTGTGCGCACCGGGGTGCACCTATGCAGACTGTTGGGTAGTTCGATCTGGCGTGCCCAGGCGTAAGTGCTCCGCGTGGAACACGGCCTCGTCAAGAAGGCTGGCGACGTGGTCGATCATAAAGGGAATACGTCGCGTTTCGCCCCGAGCGCTCACGGCTGACCAATCCAAGCGATCGCAGCACCCTCAGTTGATGGGAGATCGCCGACTGCTCCAACCCAACCGCCTGCGTCAGTTCCGTAACGCTGGCCGGTCCCTCGCGGAGCCGGCCCAAGATCAATAGCCGGCTTGGGGCGGTCAGCGCACTCAGCGTGTCGGCGACGGACTCTGCAGTGGCTGCATCGAGTTTTGCCTGGGGAGTGCGTCCTTCAACGCCGTGGCCCATGGAGCTAACAGTAGCGGGTCCGAAATAAGAAGTGTTCGCATGAACATATATTCATTAATCCACGTAGAGTGGTCTGGTGCAGAGTCACGGACACTCGCATCTCCAGAACCACTCGACCCCGGTCGGCGATCTGGCCGCTACGCGCCACGATGAGGCGGAGCACCGGTCAGCCGCCAACAGGGCTCTTATCTTCTCGGCCATTGGCCTCGGAGCCGCTGGGGGAATCGAAATGGTCGTCGCCCTGTTCTCCCATTCAGTGGGGCTGCTCGGCGATGCTCTCCACAACCTCTCGGACGTGAGCACATCGCTGCTGGTCTTCCTTGGATTCTGGGTTTCGAAGCGACCATCCTCGCCCACCCATCCCTATGGCTACGAACGAGCCGAGGACATCGCCGGGCTGGGGGTCATCCTCGCAATCTGGGTGTCCGCCGTCTTTGCCGGGATTGAGAGCGTCAGGAAACTCGTGCATCACGGCGAGACCATCCATCTGGGATGGGGCATCGCGGCGGCCGTCGCTGGGATAGTCGGGAACCAGGCAGTGGCCTGGTACAAGGGTCGGGTCGGGAAGCGGATTCAATCGGCGACACTCCTTGCCGACGCCCACCATTCTTGGCTCGACGCCATCTCCTCACTCGGGGCAGCAGCGGGACTCGTGGCAGTGGCATTCGGATTCCCACTCGGAGACCCGATTGCCGGGCTTGCGATCACTATCATGATCTGTCACGTCGGCTACGAAGTCACCGCCGAAATCGTGGCTCATCTGATGGATGCCGTCGACCCCGCTCTCCTCGATGAGGCTGAGGGCGGAGCCGTGAGTGTTCCGGGCGTGGAAGCTGTTCGGGTGCGGGGGCGCTGGTCCGGGCGGTCGCTGCGTCTCGACATCCGAGCCGAAATCGATGCCTCGACGACCGTGGGGGCCACGGTACCCATCGTGGCCGCCATTGAAGAAGCGGTATTCGATGCCGTGCGGGAGGCAAGGGTCGTAGAAGTTCACGTTGCCCCCGGCCACCAATGAGTTCCACTCCGGGGGCACCATCTAGAGGCCCAATTTCCGCAATTCCGACGGCTTGCCGCCGAGTTTTGTCGGTCTGAGCGGGTTAGGAGCGGCGTCAGCAGTCGAGTGGGTTTGATCCATTTCAGGATCGATGAGATTTGAGCACCCGGAGCGGGATCTGACGAAGAACAGCTCGGGGACGGTCCCGCCGCGAGCCAGCCCCAGGGAATTCGCGGTTGCAGCGACAAAAATGGGCGCCTACATTCGGCGCTACGGCCAACAGTTTCAGCGAATGACGATCGGCTGTTCCCCGAACCTGCTACCCACGGGAGGAACAATGACTCGATGGCGGTCCGTGAGGCGAGCTCTGCTCGAGGGAGTGCCATTGGCGATGGTGGCGACCGGCGTCGGATGGTTGGCACCGGCTGCTCTCGGGACACCGACGGCGGGCGCCGCCCCCCGAGTGACGTGCAGCCCGGCGGGTAGCACGGGGTTCACCGCCGCCCAGGTCGTGAGCACCAGCGGCACGACCGTGAGCTCGAACGTCGACGGAACCGGCTGTGACCTGGGAATCTACGTCGCCCCTGGAGCCAACAACGTCACCATCAGCGGCATCACCGTCTCGGGGGCGGGCGACCACGGGATCATGGCCGAGGGTGTGTCGAACCTCACGATCCAGAACAACACCGTCCAGAACAACGGCGTGAACCCCACAGCCAATCTGGGCGCCGACAAGGCGATCGAGCTGGTAGGAGTGGCGAACTCGACGATCAGCGGCAACACGGTCACCGGCAACCTGGCCGATGGGGGCATTTCGGTGACCGACGAGGGTGGTGGATTCGACCCCGCCGCGCCGAACGGACCGACGACGCCCGTGCCCTCCACGAACAACACGGTGACGGGCAACACCATCACCGGCAATTTCGGAGGCTGCGCCATCGTCATCGAAGCATGGGTCCCCGGCGCAGGGGTCAGCGGGACGACCGTGAGCAACAACCACATCCAGGGCGCACCCGGCATGTTCGGACCCCACGGCCCGGTGATCGGCCAGATCGTCGTGGCCACCAACGCCCCAGGCGCCACCCTGTCCGGCACCAACGTCAGCAACAACACCGTGACCGGTAGCTTCTTGAGCGGAATCACTGTCCACTCCAACGCCCCGGGCGACTCCATCACGGGGACGTCCATCACCGGGAACACTCTGAGCGGCAACAACTGGGGCCGGGTCAACGGAGCGCCCCAGACAACCGCCATCGCCCTTGAGGTGAACCCGATCCCGCCACCGGCGACCCCGACGCTGTCCGGCACCACCATCACCGGCAACACCATGAGCGAGTATGTGGGCATCTGGCAAAGCTGGCAGGTGACCAGCACCACCCAGTCGGGGAACACGTTCACCGGCACGACCCTCCTGTTCACCCAGCCCGTTCCGGGTCGCGGCTACTGGATGAACGCCTCCGACGGCGGCATCTTCACCTTCGGCAACGCCGGGTTTTACGGGTCGACGGGCAACCTGCGGCTCAACGCCCCAGTGGTCGCCATGGCCCAGACCCGTGACCAGGGTGGTTACGTGTTGGCAGCTTCCGACGGAGGTGTATTCACCTTCGGTAACGCCACCTTCTACGGCTCCATGGGCGGCACCCACCTGAACGCCCCCATCGTCGGGGTGGCCATGACGCCGGCGGCCGGCGGGCCTCCCGGGACCCCCGGGACCAACGGCCTCGGCTACTGGCTGGTGGCCTCCGACGGCGGCATCTTCACGTTCGGGGACGCCGGGTTCTTCGGGTCCACGGGTGGCATCCACCTCAACAAGCCGGTGGTCGGCATGGCCCCGACCCCCGACGGGCTGGGCTACTGGCTGGTGGCTTCTGACGGCGGCGTATTCGCCTTCGGTGATGCCGGGTTCTTCGGTTCCACCGGCGCGTTGCACCTCAACAAGCCGGTCGTCGGCATCGCCCCGACCCCGAGCGGAAAGGGCTACTGGCTGGTGGCCTCCGACGGCGGCGTGTTCACCTTCGGTGACGCCGGGTTCTTCGGTTCCACCGGCGCGTTGCACCTCAACAAGCCGGTCGTCGGCATGACAGGGACCCCGGATGGCAAGGGCTACTGGCTCATGGCCTCCGACGGCGGCGTGTTCACCTTCGGTGACGCCGGGTTCTTCGGTTCCACCGGTGCCCTCCGTCTCAACGCTCCGGTGGTCGGAGCGACCTCCACCGGGGCAAACGGCGATCCGGTCGCTTCAACTGCGAGACGATGATCTCCAGGTTAGCCGAGTTCTTTGAAAGGGCTCTCACAGCGAGGTCGGTGATCGATTAGAGGTACGAGGCGGCCTGCGCCGCGTCGCCCGCTGCTATCGCCGTATCCAGGGCATCAAACAGTCGGCGGAAGTTCTCTCGCCGCTCGTCGAAGGTGAGGTCAGCGCTTTCAGCAGGACTGCTCGCTGCGCGTGGATCTTGTCAGTCTGGACGTGCTCCCATGCAGCGATCGCCGCTCGATCGGTGTTGGCACGTTGCACCTCGGCGACCCAACGATCGGCGTACTCGACCATCGTCTGGACAACCTCGAAAGGGTTGACGTTGGCCCCGAGCTTCTGGACGACCACGACTCCATGGGCTGCGTTCATCGGTACTTCCTCACGACGTTGAGGGACACTTCGGTGAGCTCGCCGGTTTCCTCGTCGAGCACGGCAGTGTTGACGACCTCCCGGATCGCTCGCACGAGCTGAAGTGCCCTGAGGAATCTGGACCGTGAACATCTGGATCGAAGGTCAGTTGGTCAAGGGTGCTGATCGCATGCTCGGCACGACCGACGAGTCGCTTCGAGTACCTCCGACAGCTCGGTGACACGCTGGGTGATCCGCGGCATCAGGTCGATTGCCGTACGCACGTGTTGGCACGACGAGGCTGCACCTGCGCGGCGTATTGCTTGGCGCTCGTCTTCTGCTTGGAACCGACGACCGCGACTGTGATGCCCCCGATGAAGAGCCGCAGGTGCCGCAGCGACGAGCGTAAGAACCGCCGAGCCAGCGGCCATGCCGCCACCTCCGGCCGCAAGCGACCCACCGCCGAGCCATGCCAGCGTGGCGTTCGCCGCCGCCGCGCCGCTCAGGCTGGAGATGGCGTCCAGTGCTTGGGAATTATGTCGGGAGCCCTTGGTGGGCGAGGGGGGACTTGAACCCCCACATCCTTTCGGACACAGGAACCTGAATCCTGCGCGTCTGCCTATTCCGCCACTCGCCCGAGCAACCGGGCAAGAGTAGTCCCTGGCTGAGGGTGGCCCCGATCGCCTCGGCGGGCAGGTCACGCCGCCAATAGGCCTGTATTGGTCGCACCGGCCCATTAGTCTGACGAGGACCATGGGACTCCAGCAGTTCGAGGAGCGCCTCGAGCGTTTGGTGGAGGGTACGTTGGCCAAGCCGTTTCGAAGCAACCTCCAGCCGGTAGAGATCGGCCGGAGGCTCACACGTGAGATGGACCTGCACCGCCGGGTGGGCGTGCGCGGCCTCATCGCGCCCAATGTCTTCGTCGGTGACGCTGGCGCCCGCCGACGTCGAGCGGTTCTCCAATTTCATCGATGCCCTCTCCCGGGAGCTCTCGGATGCGGCCCGGGAGCACGCCAAGGCCGAGGGGTATCTCTTCGTGGGACCCGTCGAAGTGGAGATCTTCGAGGGATCGAGCCTCAAGGCCGGGAGGTTCACCGTCGAGGCGGAAGTCCGGGAGGACGCCGACGGCGGATTCCTGGCCGAGCTCATCCTGACGGATGGGCGGCGGGTGCAGGTCGGCGACCGAACCGCTGGTCATCGGCCGTCTCCCCGAGTGCGGGGTCGTCCTGGCCGACTCCAACGTGAGCCGCCGTCACGCCGAACTTGCGTCGCGCCGGCGACACCGTGGTCCTGACCGACCTGGGCTCGACCAACGGGACGCGGGTCAACGGCGCACCTATCCGGGAGCGAATTCTTGCCAGCGGGGACGAGGTCAGTGTTGGGTCGACGAAACTCATCTTCGAGATGACGTGAAGGAGCTGACCGCGCTGGCGCCCCTCTTCGCCACGCAGAATCTGAATGCGGTCCTCAAGGTCATGCAATGGGCGGTGATCGCGCTCATCTTCCTGTTCTTCCTGCGCGTCATCCGTGCCGTCTGGGTGGAGATGAGCCCGGCCACCATACGGAAGACCCGGACGCGAACGGCGCCAGGAGAAGGTGGCCGCCCGGCCCCCGCGGCCCGAGCCGAAGCGCAAAGAGCTCTACCTGCGTGTGGTGGACCCGCCGGCTCGCGAGGGCCAGACCTACGACCTCGACGACGAGCTCACCATCGGCCGATCCCCCGGCTGCGGGGTTCCCACGCCCGACGACATCTACGCCTCGACGCTGCATGCCCGTCTGTTCCGTCAGAAGGGCCAGCTCTGGGTGGAGGACCTCGGCTCGACCAACGGGACCTACGTGAACTCCGAGAAGATCACGCAGGCCCAGCGCCTCGGCCGGGGAGACATGCTCCAGGCCGGTTCCACCGTCTTCGAGGTCGACACGGTGACGGTCCTCCGCTCCGGATCGGCAACCGATGTCGGGCGGGTGCGAAGGGTGAACCAGGACCTCCCCTTGGAGTCGCCCAATCTCTTCGCCGTGGCCGACGGCATGGGTGGGCACGTCGGCGGGGAAGTCGCGGCGCAGGTGGCGGTGGATGCCCTGCTCCAGGTCTTCAGCCGCGAGCCCACGAAGGCCGGGCTGGAAGACGCATTCTCCAAGGCGAACCAAGCCGTGTGGCAGGAGAGCCAGGACCACAGCGAACTGCGCGGCATGGGTACGACCCTCACGGCGGCTGCGCTCGGTCGGCGATGATCAGGGGAGGGACACCCTGGCCCTGGCCAACGTGGGGGACTCGCGCGCCTACCTGTTCTCGGACCAACGCCTGGTGCAGGTCACGGCCGACCACAGCCTGGCCGAGGAGCGCGTGCGCCAAGGTGAGATCTCTGAAGAGGAAGCGGCCGTGCATCCGCAGCGGCACATCCTCACGCGGGCGCTCGGGATCTCCACCGAAGTGGAAACCGACATGTGGGAGCTGCAGCTTCGCTCCGGGGACCGGATCGTCCTCTGCAGCGACGGGCTGAGCAACGAGCTCACCAACGAGCAGATGGCCGAGGTGCTCGCGAACGAGCCTGATCCGGACGATGCGGCGCACCAGTTGGTCGACATGGCCAACGAGCATGGCGGATCCGACAACATCACCGTGATCGTGGTCGACGTCCTCGTGGGAGAGGAAGCCTCGGACGCGTCGGTCATCACGCCGATCGGAGCCCGCGCCGGCCTGCCCCTCGTCGTCGCGCCCGAGTCGACCGCAGGCAGTGGATCGGCGTCGTCATTGACGGAGGTGGCGGCCGGTGCCGGCGGTGCAGCTGCCGTCCTGACGGACGAGTACGCCGGGGCCGCTGGAACCGGGACCGGCACCGGTGAGGTGTTGTCGGACGACACGCAAGCGGTGCCGGTGGCGCGTGCCACCGTTCGTTCCGCCGCGGTCGCCCCCCCGTCGCACATACCGGAAGCTCCGCTCAACGAAAGCCGCGGGGCACGTCGGCGCCGGCTCGGGATTCCGCGACGGATCACCTTCCGGGTGGTGTTCTTCATCCTTCTCGTGGCGGCCATCCCGGTTGCCGCGTTCTACGCCATTCGTTGGTATGCGTACGACAACTGGTTCTTGGCAGTCCAGAACAACCAGATTGTCGTGAAACAGGGCCATCCGGCGGGAGTTCTCTGGTTCCATCCCCGGGTGGTCGACAAGACCAAGGTGACCCTGTCCGAGGTACCCCCATCCGGGGCGGCCCAGATCCGGGCGCTCGTGCAGGAGCCCTCGCTTCGTGCCGCCAAGCAATACGTGGCCAACCTGCACGACGAGTACCGCAAGGCCCAGGCAGCCAAGAAGGAGAGCCAGAATGGCGTGAGCCCGGGTGGCGGCACGACCACGACGCTGGGCTTCGGACAGACAACGATTTCCGGACCGGCGACGACGGCTGCGATCGGCGGCGTGACCACGACCAACGCCGCGGCTGCGGCGGCGAACGTCACACCTGCCGCCGGAACCACCGCACCATGACGGCAAAGCACTAGTGGGACGCCGTATTCGTTGGATGGGTGTCGTGCTGCTCTTGTGCTTCGGGTTGGTGGCGCTCCAGCTTGTCGAACATCCAGTTCCGCCAGGCCGGTGCGCTGAGCGGTTCGCCTGACAACCCACGCGTGGCGGCGAAGGTGTACGACAACCAGCGTGGGACCATCACCGCCGCCGACGGAACGGTTCTGGCCAAATCGGTCGAGACGACAGTGTCAGCAGACAAGTACCACTACACCAGGGTCTACCCGGAGGGCCCGCTCTACGCCGACATCACGGGATACGACTCCCTCTACTACGGGACCTCGGGGATCGAGTACGAGTACGACCAGTACCTGAAGGCCCATCCTCAGAGCCCGCAGAACTTGAGCCAGCTGCTGTTCGACACGCCGCCGTCGGAGCCCGACAACGTGACGCTCACCGTGGACCCCGTCCTGCAGAAGGCCGCCACCGAGGCGTTGGCCGCCATACCGGGGCCCGATAAGGACGGTTCGGTCCTCGTGATCGATCCGACGACCGGCGCCGTGCTGGCCATGGTCTCGAGCCCGACGTACGACCCGAACCAGATCTCCAGCCCTGACGTGGCGACCGAACAGGCCTACGACGCGCAGGTGGCGAAACGGGACAACGAGGGATTCTCCGGTCTGGTGCCCATCGCCACGCAGGAGCGGTTCCCCCCAGGTTCGACGTTCAAGGTCGTCACGAGCACCGCGGCGTACAACCTGGCCCCGAGTCTCATCAACTACAGCTTCCCGCCCGCCGTCTCGATCAAGTTCTCCGACTCGGACAAGACCCTGAGGAATGACGGCGGTTCCGCGCTGCGGAGGCACCATGGCGCTGATGCTGCCGCAATCGTGCGATCCCGGGTACGGCCAGCTCGGGATCGAGCTGGGGGTCCCCACGCTGACCAAGCAGGCCCAGGACTTCGGCTACTCCATCTACAAGGCGGCCACGCAGTACGTGCCGAAGCTCGATCTCCCCAACGTCGTCGCCTCGACCTTCTCCGACCTGCCGTCCAACAGCCAGGCCAACCTGGCCTACAGCGCCATCGGGCAGTACGACGATGCCACCACGCCCCTGCAGAACGCACTGGTCGCGGCGGGCATCGCAAACGGCGGGGTGATCATGACGCCGCACCTGATGGACCAGGTCCGGGACTCGCAGGGCAACGTGGTGGCGACCTACAAGCCCACGCCGATGCTCACCGTTTCGACGCCGGCCGCTGCCGCCGCAGTGGGCAAGCTGATGCAGAACGTCGCCGACGACACTGTCTCCGGGCGCAACGGCGAACGGGATCTTCCCCGTTTCGTGGCACGTCGCCGTCAAGACGGGTACGGCTCAGGTCCAAGCGCCCACCGGCCCCGAGCAGACCGACGACTGGATGATCGGTTTCATGCCCGCGGTCGGGACCCCCAAGCTGGCCATCGCAGTGGTGGTGCCGAAGCAGAGCTTCTCGGTCACCGGGGCCCAGGTGGCGGGTCCGATCGTCAAACAGGTATTTCAGGCTTACATCAACGAGACCGGAGGACACGGATGACCCTGCTGCACGCTCACTGCGACTCCGGACGCGCAGCGTAGGCTCAGGGCGCCATGGAACCGGTCGAGACACCGCGGGTCTTTTCTGATCGCTACGAGTTGACGCACCTGATCGCGCGTGGAGGCATGGCCCAGGTCTACCGGGCACGTGATCGCCAGCTGGACCGCCCGGTGGCCCTGAAGGTGCTCTTTCCCGAGCTCTCGGTCGACCGGGCGTTCGTGGAGCGATTCCGCCGGGAGGCGCAGGCGGCCGCCAACCTCTCGCACCCGAACATCGTTCCCGTCTTCGACTGGGGCGAGGACAACGGGTCCTACTTCATCGTCATGGAATTCGTCGACGGGCGTCCGCTCTCGGCCGTCCTGCGGGAATCAGGGCCGCTGTCGCCCCAACAGACGGCCACCATCGGCGCCAACGTGGCTGCCGCCCTGGCATTCGCCCATCGCCACGGCGTGGTCCACCGCGACGTGAAGCCCGGGAACGTGCTCATCACGGCGGACGGCATCGTGAAGGTGACCGACTTCGGTATCGCCCGTGCCATGAACACCGAGGAGAGCCTCACGCAGACCGGAGCGGTCATGGGTACCGCCGCGTACTTCTCGCCCGAGCAGGCCGAAGGTCACGGCGTCGACGCGCGCAGCGACATCTACTCCCTCGGGGTCGTGCTCTACGAAATGTCGACCGGCAAGCCGCCGTTCACGGGTGACTCGCCGGTGGCGGTCGCCTCGAAGCACGTCCGCGACCAACCGGCCCTGCCCGCGCAGCGTGAACCCAGCGATACCGGCGGCGTTCGAAGCGGTCGTGATGAAGGCCATGGCCAAGTCGCCCGACGACCGCTATGCCACGGCGGAGGAGTTCAGGGCTGATCTGCTCCGCTTCACCGATGGGCGGCCGGTGGAAGCCGGTGATCCCGGCGCGACCACCACGATGGCGCTGGTCGGCGCCACCGAAGCCCGTCATGGTGACGGGACAGACCCAGGCGCTCGCGCTCGGCGCAGCCGGCGCCGGAGCCGGCGCCGGAGGCCGAGCCGGAGGCGAGAGCAGGGCCGAGCAGGAGCGCCAACGTCGCATCCGGCGGATGGTCATCCTTCTCGTGACCCTTCTGGTCGTGCTCGCGGTGATCGCCTTCTTCCTGGTCCGCGCGCTGACAACCACCGAGCAGGTCACCGTCCCGATCGTGGCCGGGCAGACGTTGGCGCAGGCCACGCAGACCCTGCAGAACGACAATCTCGCCGTGGGCGCCACGTCCTCGAAGACCAGCTCCAACGTCGCCAAGGGCCACGTCATATCCAGCGACCCCGCCGCCGGGCGCCAAGGTGAACAAGAACAGCCAGGTCGCTCTGGTCGTCAGTGCGGGTCCGACCGTGACAAACGTCGCCGTGCCCTCCGTCGTCGGCCAGCAGCTCGCCGTGGCCATCCAGCTCATCACCAGCAAGGGGCTGACGTACAAGGTGGAGGACGTGACGGGCACCAAGCCGCCCGGAACCGTGCTCACAGCAGGACCCGGCCGGAGGTACCACGGTCCCCTCGACCAAGGTGGTGAAGCTGACCGTGTCGATCAGCCAGTCATCGGCTCAGGTGCCCAACGTCGTCGGACTCTCGCAAACCTCGGCCGGGAGCCACGATCACGGGCAGCAACCTCACGGTCGGGACCCAGACCACCGCGTGCTCGCAGCAGGTCTCCGCCGGGAATGTCGCTTCGCAGAGTCCCCGCCGCCGGCAGCCAACAACCGCCGAACACGCCGGTCAATCTGGTCGTGTCGACGGGACCTTGTTCGGCCACCGTGCCCAACGTCGTCGGACTCTCGCAGAGCGCGGCGGGCAGCGCAATTTCGGGAACCCCGGGTCTGAATCCGACGTTCACGCAGGTCGACTGCTCCTCGAGCGGGGGCACGGCGGGCCAGGTGCAGAGCCAGAGCCCCTCAGCGGGGACCGTGCTGAACCCGCCGTTCCCCCAGACGGTCACCATCTCGGTGTGCTCGACCACGTCGACGACCACGACCACGACGACCGCAGCGACCACGACCACGACCACGACGGCGAAACACGAAGACGACCACGCCGACCACGTAGCCGGGGCCCTGAGGTCGCCGACCGGGACCCGGGAGGTCAGGCCGAGGCCGGGGCTCCCGCCAGCTGGGCCAAGAAATTGCCCAGGAGCGCCGGACCCGAGACGGTCAGGACCGATTCGGGGTGGAACTGCACGCCTTCGACGGGTAGCTCACGATGGCGCAGCCCCATGATGACCCCGTCGGTGGAGGTGGCGGTGACCATCAGTTCTTCGGGCAGCGAATCGGGATCGACCACGAGCGAGTGGTAGCGGGTGGCCACGAACGGGTTGGGCAGTCCCTCGAAGAGGCCCTGCCCGTCGTGATGGATCTCCGAGGTCTTGCCGTGCATGAGGTGGGGGGCGGCCACGACCGTGCCCCCGAAGACCTGGCCGATGCACTGGTGGCCGAGGCAGACCCCAAGGATCGGGATTTCGCCGGCCAGGGCGCGGATGGCGCGCCAGCGAGACGCCCCCGTCCTCGGGCCGTCCCGGTCCCGGCGAAATCAGCAGGGCGTCAGGTCGCTGCGCCCGGATCCCCTCGACGTCGATGGCGTCGTTGCGGAAGACGACGGGAGACGCCCCCAGCTCGCCGAGCTCCTGGACCAGGTTGTAGACGAACGAGTCGTAGTTGTCGAGGACGAGGATCCGGGCCGGCATGGGGAGGCAGGATAATCCGAGCCGGCCGGAAAGCCCCGCCCGGGCTGACTATCCTCACGCACCGTGGCAACCAACACCAAGACAGGACCGGGCGGCGCTTCCCGCAAGGGGAAGTCGGCCGGCGGGACGGAGCACGACGAAAGGCACGTCCAAAGTCGGCCGTCCCTCGACCGCCGAGGAGAGCGGCCGCTACACGCGCCCGATCCCCAAGAGCGTCCGCCGCAGCCCGCACTGGTACGGCGTGCTCGTTCTCGCGCTGCTGATCGTCGGCGTGGCCATCATCGTGCTCAACTACCTGGCCCACATACCAGGGGTGGGGCACGGCTCAGCCTGGGGCCTCGTGGCCGGGCTGGTGCTGATCTTCGCCGGGTTCCTGCTGGCCACCCGGTACCGCTAGCGGCCGCTCGGAGCGACCCGGCGACGCTCAGCCCAGTCGCTCGATGATGGTGGCGTTGGCCAAGCCGCCGCCTTCGCACATGGTGAGCAGCCCGTAGCGACCCTCGGTGCGCTCCAGCTCGTTGAGCAGCGTGGCGAGGAGCTTGCCTCCCGAGGCACCGAGCGGGTGTCCCAGGGCGATGGCGCCGCCGTTGGGGTTCACGATCTCCATGTCGGGGTGGTGCTCCTTCTCCCAGGCCAGCACGACCGAGGCGAAGGCCTCGTTGATCTCGACCGCGTCGATGTCGTCCAGCGTCATCTTCGCCCGCTCCAACACGGCGGTCGTGGCCGGGATGGGCCCGGTGAGCATGGTGATCGGGTCGACGCCGGCCAGGGCGAAGGCGTGGAAGCGGGCCCGGGGGCGCAGGCCCAACTCGCTGGCCTTCTCCTCGCTCATGATGAGGACGGCGGAGGATCCGTCGGTGATCTGCGAGGAGTTGCCGGCCGTGATCTTGCCGCCTTCGGGCTTGAAGGCCGGCTTGAGCTTGGCCAGGGTCTCCACCGTGCTGTCGGGGCGGATGCCCTCGTCGGCGGTCAACCGCTCGTCGGTGTCTTTGCCCTCGTCGTCGCGGATGCTGACCGGGATGATCTCGTTCTCGAACCGGCCCTCGGCGGTGGCCCGGGCGGCGCGCTGGTGGCTCTGGACCGAGAAGGCGTCGAGCTCCTCGCGGGAGATGTCCCACTGGTCGGCGATCATTTCGGCCCCGATGCCCTGACCCACCAGGCCGCCCTTCGGCTTGTAGCGGTTCATCATGCGAGGTCCGAAGGGATAGCCGAGCTCACGTACCACCGAGGAGCCCATGGGCGTGCGGGTCATGCTCTCGACGCCGGCGGCCACCACGACGTCGTAGGCCCCGGCCATGACGCCCTGTGCGGCGAAGTGGAGTGCCTGCTGGGACGAACCGCACTGGCGGTCGATCGTGGTGCCGGGCACCGATTCGGGCCAGCCGGCGGCGAGCACCGCATTGCGCCCGATGTTCAGCGCCTGCTCGGAGACCTGCATGACGCAGCCCATGATGACGTCGTCGACGAGGGAGGGGTCGAGACCGTTGCGCTCCTGGAGCGCGCGGAGGGCCTCGGAGGCGAGATCCACGGCGTGCCAGTTCCGGAGCTTCCCGTTTCGCTTGCCTCCGGCCGTGCGGACGGCATCGACGATGACTGCAGTGGTCATGGTGTGTCTCCTCCCTGCGCCGGCGGGGTTCCCGACCGGATGCGGATCAGGGCATTCTACCGGCCTCGTCGCAGACCACCGCCAGCGGCAGAAGGGAACCGCCGCCGTGTCGCGCAGCGACAGCTCGGGACGGTGGAGCTCCGGGGGACGACGATCCGAGGCCGATAGGGTCTGCCCATGGGCGGCGGGGACACGGATCGACGAGGTAGCGGCCGTAAGAACATGGACCGCTGGCTGGGCGACGGCGGGATGCCGATCATCGCCCTGGTCGGCGGCGCGTTCACCGCCTATGGCGTGGACGGGGAGGACCTCGGCTGGGTGGCCGGGACCTTCACCCCCGAGGAGCTCGCCTGCAACCCCCACGGGGTCACCCAGGCGGGGGTCCACTCCCTGCTGCTCGACGCGAGCATGAACTTCGCCATCAACGCGGCCCTGTCGGGTCGAGATCGCACACGGGGCACGTTGGAGATGAAGACCGAGACGATGCGACCGGCCATGCGCGGCACCCCGTACGTCCTGCGCGGCGAGGTGGTGCGGATGGCCAAGCAGGTCGCCTACGGGGAGGCGACGATGCGTGACGAAGAGGGCCTGCTCGTGAGCCGGGCCACGGGGACCTTTCTTCTGCATCGAGATGAGGCGCCCTCCCACACCTGAACATCGCCCGGCCGCGGCGTGCCTGACCTGTTGCGGCCCGACCAGCCGTCGCTTCGCCCACTGCTTCGCCTGCAGGACCGTCAGCCGGACCCTCAATCTCCCTTTGCAGCCGGTCCTCCCGGCTCACCTGTGCCCCGTACCCGGTCCGCTCTACCGCATGCTGATGGGCTACAAGGAAGCACCTGTCGACGAGGTCCGCCGGCACTACGCCCGATGCGTCGGAGACTCCTTCGCCGCCTTCTTGGCCGAGCACACCGCGTGTGTGTTCGCCACGCTCGGCGGCGCGGCGGACCTCGTCGTGCCGGTTCCGTCGTCGTCCCGTCCCGACCGGGCCTCGCTCGAACGTGCCGATGGGCTGGCCGAAGGTGTGGTCGCGGCACTGGGGCCGGATGCGCTGTGGTTGCCGCCGGTCTTGCGGCGGGCCGGAGGCGACATCGGGCCCATGCGTCCCAACGCGTGCGCCTTTGCCGTGCCCGCTCCGTGGCGCGCCGCGGTGCGCGGCTCCCGGGTGATCCTGTTGGACGATGTCTATGTCAGCGGATCACGCGCGCAGAGCGCCGCGGCGGCGCTCCGACTCGCCGGCGCCCGCACCGTTCTCGTCGTCCCCCTTGGCCGCGTCGTACGCCCTGAGCGTTTCGCCGCCCACGCCGCGTTCGCCGCCGCTTCCGGGGGCGGCAACGGCCACGCGCCGCGGTGCGTGGTGGGTCGGGGGCGACGGTCAGGCCGACGCGGGCAGCGAGTAGCGCACGCCCGTGAGCTCTTCGGAGATCTCCCAGAGGCGGGTGGCATCTGCGGCGCTCCGTGCCCGCTTGGACGGTTGCACGACCGTCGGCGGTCCGAAGAGTTGGAACGCATGGCTCGGTCCGATGAACTGGCCGGATTCGACCTCAGGGGCGGTTGCCGCATAAAGGGAGGGCAGCGCACCCGCTGCCGCGGCTTGCCCCAGGTGCGACCCGATGGTCCCACTGGCCTTGGCCCGTACTCCGGCGTTGCCCACTGCAGCGCCCGTGCCGAACAAGTTGCTCCGGGTCCAGCCGGGGTGGGCCGCTACCGCGATGGTCTCCTCGCCATCTGCGAGGAGACGTCGGCTGAGCTCAGCGGTGAAGAGAAGATTGGCCAGCTTGGAGGCCCCGTAGTGCTGCCACGTGTTGCGGATCTTCTGGCCGGCCACGTCGTCGAAGTCGATGAGGCCGTTGCGATGCATCAGCGAGCTCACGGTGACCACACGGGAATGGCCGGACGTCAACAGTCGATCGAGGAGAAGGCCGGTCAGCGCGAAATGCCCCAGGTGGTTGGTGGCCATCTGCAGTTCGAAGCCATCCGCCGTCTGGCGGTAGGGGGTTCCCATGACGCCCGCGTTGTTGATCAGGAGGTCGAGCCGGGCGTGCTCGGACGAGAACCGGTCCGCAGCACGACGGACGGAGACCAGGTCCGACAGATCCAGTGCAAGGATCTCGAGCGACGTCTGCTCGAGGTCGTTCTCGAGCTTGTCGGCGGCGCGCCGCGCCTTTTTCGACGTCGCGGCATGCCATGACCACGTGGGCACCGTGATCAGCCAGGGCACGCGCCGTCTCGAAACCGATACCGCTGTTCGCACCGGTGACCAGCGCGATGCGCCCGGTCTGATCACCCATGTCGTCGAGGCTCCACGCCTCGCCCGGCATCCTGATCCCGTTCAACGTTGGCCGATGTGGTCCGCCGGAACGGTTCCCAATCGGCCGGCCTGGTAGTCCTCGAACGCCTGGATCAACTCATCGCGGGTGTTCATGACGAAGGGGCCGTGTGCGGCCACGGGTTCGCCGATCGGCTGGCCCCCGAGAATGAGAACGTCGAGTGCGGGGTGTCGCGACTCCTGGACGGTGTCGGCTCGCAGGGAAATGACGTCGCCGGATCCGTGCACGGCGAGCTGTCCTGCATGGATCGGTCGCGCGTTCGGACCCACCGCGCCGTTCCCGGCCAACACGTAGAGCAGGGCGTTGAACGTGCTCGGCCACGGCAGGACGAGTTCCGCACCCGGTTGCAGCGTGGCATGGACCAGCGAGATCGGCGTGTGCGTCGAGCCGGGCCCGCGTTCGCCCGCCACGTCGCCGGCGATCACGCGCACGAGCGCACCACCGTCGGGCGAGGTCAGAAGCACGACATCTCGTGCTTCGAGGTTCTGGTAGCGCGGGTCGACCCACTTCTCGGCCGCAGGGAGGTTCACCCACAGCTGAATGCCGTGGAAGAGCCCACCGGTGGCGATCAGCTGCTCGGGTGGGCGCTCGATGTGCAGGATGCCCGATCCCGCCGTCATCCACTGGGTGGAGCCGTTGGTGATCAGTCCTCCACCACCGATCGAGTCCTGGTGTTGGAACGTCCCGTCGATCATGTAGGTCACTGTCTCGAAGCCGCGATGGGGATGCCAGGGGGTGCCCTTGGGCTCGCCCGGCGCATATTCGACCTCGCCCATCTGGTCCATGTGGATGAAGGGATCGAGATCGGACAGCGAGACACCGGCGAAGGCGCGACGAACCGGGAATCCCTCCCCTTCCAACCCCGAGGGTGCGTCGGTGACGCCCTTCACGGGGCGAACCGCAGCTCCGGGCCCGGTCGCCGCAATGCGGGGAAGCGTCAAATTGTCCGGAACGGTTACTGCAGGCATGTCGAACTCCATCTGGCTAGTGCTGACTCACAGCAAATGGTGCAACGCCGGAGCGCACGCTTCTGTTCCGTCCGGTCAGCTGGCGTCGAGCCTCGCCACCTGCTCGGGCGTCAGCGTGACGTCGGCCGTGGCAGCGGAGGCGATGGCCGTCTCGGGCCGACTGCTCCCCGGTATCGGGATGACCCCGGAACCCTTCGCCAGCATCCAGGCCAGCGTGACGTTCTCGGGCGTCGTCCCGACCTCGGCGGCCACTTCGGCGAAGGCCGGGAATTCGTGCGCGATCCGATCCGCTTGACTGATTCCCCCCAGCGGGCTCCACGGGATGAAGGCCACGCCGATGCTTTCGCAATGCCGCAATTCACCTTCCGACGAGCGGAACCGGGGAGAGAACTCGTTCTGGACGCTGACCAGGCGCCCGCCCAGCACCTGTTGTGCCTCGTCGATCTGCGCCACGGTGGCGTTCGAGATGCCCGCCATCTGTATCTTCCCGGCATCGAGAAGGTCGGCCAGGGCCCCGATGGATTCGGCATAGGGAACCTCGGGATCAGGTCGATGATGTTGGTAGAGACCGATCGACTCGACACCCAGCGCGATGAGGGACAAGTCACATGCCCGCTTTATGTACTCGGGATCCCCGTGCACGGTCCAGCTGCCGTCGCCCGGCCTCCGGTGCCCGCCTTTGGTGGCGACCAGAATGTGATCGGTGGGGCCGCCGTAGGTCGAGAGTGCCTTGGCGACGAGTCGCTCCCCGTGGCCGTGCTCCTCGGTGTTCAACGCGTAGGCATCGGCCGTGTCGATGATGGTGACACCCGCGTCCAACGATGCGTGGATGGTGTTGATCGCCCGCGTCCTGTCGGGTCGGCCCTCTATGGACAGAGGCATCTCGCCCAGCCCGATGGCGCTGACCTTCCGGTCGCCGATCTGTCGCTCCTTCATTGTGGGTCTCCGTTCCGTGGGATGGCTCTGGGCATGGGGCCTCAGTCGTGCATTCGTGACGGACGAGGCGGACCGCGACCGGGAATCGAAAGTGACCCCGCAGGGGTATCTCGACGTTCAGGTGTCGACAGCATATCGAGCGGCGTGTTTTGCCAGACCGACGCCGTCGATCGTCGCGGACTCGTGCAGGTTTCCCCCCGGGGATGGAAGCACTTGACGCGCTGCGCACGGCAGTTGTAGAAGACAGAAGTGACGGTTCCCCCCCAAGCGCGGGTGGGGATCCGCGACCTTCACCCAAGCGAAGGGTGCGCTGGGTCATCCGCTGTCTCCTGGTCCTCGGCGCGGCCGGGATGATCGCTGCCTGCGGGACCGGCAATGGATCGAACCTCGCCAACCGACCCTCCACCACCACGACGGGCATCGCGTCGCAGACCCCCGCGACGGAGGCGCCGTTGCAGACGTCGACGACCGATCCGACCACCACGACGACCGATCCGACGACCACGTCCACCGGTGTGTCGACGACGACGACCGCCGAAGCGCCCACGACGACCACGACCGAAGCGCCCACGACCACGACCACCAGTGCGTCGACGACCACGACCACCAGTGCGTCGACAACGACGATCGCGCCGACGCAACCTGCGTCCGGGAGCTCGACACCATGGGGCTGGATCATCGGGGCGATTCTTCTTGTCGCCGCCATCATCGTGGTGGTTGTGGCGTTGGTCGCCGCCGGCAATCGCCGCCGCGCTGAACAAGAGTGGCAGCCGATCGCCACGGCAGCGATGACCGCAGCCCAGCTCGCCCGGGACTCGGTTCTGGCGGACACCGCCGTTCCCGACGATCCGTCACGACTCGTCGCGGTGCGGCGCCAAGTCGACGGAGCGACAGAGTCCCTGCAGCGGGCGGTGGAGACCGCTCCCGACGACGTGGCGCGGCAGGCGGCCACGTCGACGGCCGACGCCCTGCGGGGACTCGCCTTCGCGATCGAGTCCGAACGGCTGCTCCATGACCGCACCGTCGCACCCACCGGCGAGCAGCTCGCGCAGGCCGACGAGGCTCGCCGTGCCCGGTCCGCCGACCTGGAGTCGGCGCTCTCTCGTTTGGGAGAGCGGATCGGACCACGGGCAACGCCTGCGTCGTGATCCCCGGTAATCGCCTCGTCGCCGCAACCGGATAGACCGAAAGTCGTCGGGGACAGGCTCCGGGAGCGGCCGTCGGCGCCCCGTGGCAACCTTCTACGGCGTCGGTACCGGACCGACCGGCTACATGAAGGAGTGAGGGATGACGGAGGTAATTGAAGGTGAGGATGCTCACGCCACGGCCGAACGACTCTTGGGGTTCCCGTTGGTCGCTGCGCTCGGGCCGGGGGAGCCCGAAGTTGGAAGTGATTTCCTGCGGATCGGCATGGAACACACCTTCGGAGGCGTCTGGCAACGAAGCGGCCTCGACCTTCGCAGTCGCGCGCTGATCTCGGTGACGATCGCGGCGGTTCTCGGCACGCCGCAACCCCTCGGCGGGCAGCTCAGGATCGCTCTCAACTGCGGCGTGACAAAAGAGGAGATCGTTGAGCTCTTCATCCACCTCCAGGCGTACGCGGGAGCGTCACGAGCCGTCGAGGGCTATCAGGTCGCGAAGGCGATATTCGCTGAACGTGCCTGAGCCTGAGGGCGTTGACAGAAAGGGGCCCCTGGCATCCCCGGCGCCGGTCGGTCAGACTCAGCCGAGGAACGGTGCGACGGCCGTTCGAAGGCCTACGGAGGTGGCATGAATTTCGACGGCAAGGTCGCGCTCGTGACGGGCGCCGGATCGGGCATCGGTCGGGCGGTGGCCCTGCGCTTGTCCGAGGCGGGGGCATCGGTGCTCGGCGTGGACGTGCAGCAGGCCCGGTTGGACGAGACGCGCGAGGCGGCGGGCAACAGCCTTTCGGTCCACCGTGCTGATCTGAGCGATCCCGACGTGTGCTTCGCTGCCGTCTCCGACTGCATCACCCGGTTCGGACGCCTGGACATTTTGGGCAATGTGGCGGGTATCTACCGTCCCGCCCATACGACACAGATGAGCCGTGAGGAGTACCGCAAGGTCATGGCGGTGAACCTCGACGCCTACTTCTTTCTTGCCCAGGCCGCCATCCCGCACCTCCTTGCGACCGATGGCAACATCGTCAACGTCGCGTCGAATGCCGGGATCCAGGGCGTGCCGTATTCGGCCGCGTATTGCATGAGTAAGGGCGGGGTGATCCAGTTGACGCGCTCTTTGGCGGTCGAGTTCCTCAAGACCGCGGCTGAGGGTCAATGCCATAGCCCCCGCCGGCACCAATACGAACATCGCCAATGAGGCGAACTTTCCCGCCGACATGGATCCCGACCTGGCCGCGCGCATGGCTGGTCTACGCGGACTTGTCGAGCCGGACGAAGTCGCCGCGCTGTTCTGCTTCCTCGCGTCGGATGACGCTCGCTCGATCACCGGCGCGGTGTACACCGTGGACAATGGGCTCACGGTGAGCTGAACGGTCTGCGTTCCCACCGGAGCACACGGCATCGGGTTCTTGCGGGTACGTAGGACTCGAGCAAGTTCGTGCGCATGCAACTGGAGAATTTGGATGCCGTTCGCTGCACAACCGGACTCAGCCAGTTCGGCGAGTGCCGGTATGAGGGCCTGTGCGCAATGGAGCTCGATCTCATCGCAAGGACTTCTGGCCCCTCGTAGTTCCGCGAGACGGAGACACCACCATCGGCGTTGGGATGTCTCGCCGACGCCCCTCCTTCGGGCCCTGACTCGAGCGGTCGCTCGGCGTACGGCGGGGTGCACCACGCCCGAGGCAGTGACGAACGGATCATTCGACAGCGGTTAGTGGATTGCTAAAGTTGTGAATCCACAGATATGCTCATACCATGCCCCTGTCGACCCTCGACCAACCCGTCTACGCCGCGAAGGCTGACCTCTTTCGGGCCCTCGGCCATCCGGCTCGGATCCGGATCCTGGAGTTATTGGTCGATGGGGAGCAACCCGTCAGCAGCCTGTTGGCGCAGATCGGGCTCGAACCGTCCACGCTCTCCCAGCACCTGGCGGTGGTGAAGAGGATCGGTCTCGTCGAGTCAAGCCGGAAGGGAAACGCCGTGACCTACCGACTGGCTGACCAGTCAGTGGCACGGTTCCTGTCCGCCGCCCGAAGTGTCCTGGCCGTCACGCTGGGACGAGCCCGTTCGGCCCTCGAGGAGCTCGAGGGAACCAGGACTCTGTGATTCGCAACATTTCAGCGGTGCGACAGGGGTTGGCCAAATACCTCCCCGAGATGTCCGACTATGCCGGTCTCCGCCGATCGTGGCGAGGCGATCTCCTCGCCGGGCTGACCGTCGGCGTGGTCGCCCTGCCCCTGGCGTTGGGATTCGGGGTTGCCTCCGGAGTGGGGGCGCCTGCCGGGATCGTCACCGCAATTGTGGCGGGGATCGTGGCTGCCATATTCGGGGGATCGTCCGTCCAGGTCTCAGGACCGACCGGTGCCATGGCGGTGGTGCTCGTGCCCATTGTCGCCCACGACGGGGTGGGCGCGGTTGCCACCGTGGCCATCATCGCAGGCGTGATCGTCATCGCCATGGGAGTGTGCGGGTTCGGACGCATGATCCAATACGTCCCTTGGCCCGTACTCGAGGGCTTCACACTGGGGATCGCCGTCACGATCGCCCTTCAGCAGTTCCCTCTTCTCCTTGGGGAATCGAAAGGGACGGGCTCCTCCGTGCTCGACTCGGCCTGGCAAGCCGCGAGACACGCGACATGGAGTACCTCTCTGAACACGCTTCTACTGGGAGGCGCGGTCGTGCTGGTCATGGCGCTCTGGCCCAGAGTGACGAGGCGGGTTCCCGCCTCGATCGTGGCTGTTCTCGTTGTCACCTCGGTGGCCGTGTTGCTCTCTGTGTCGGTTCCGACAATCGGGGCGCTGCCGCACCACCTCCCCGTCCCTCGCCTCCCGGACCTCAGCCCCGGAGTCGTCCGCCATCTCTTCGGCCCTGCGGTGGCGGTCGCCATCCTCGCCGCTATCGAAAGCCTGCTTTCGGCGCGAGTGGCGGATGCCATGACCGGTTCGACGAAGACATCCGATGGGCGCGAGATGTTCGGGCAGGGTCTGGCCAACATGGCTACCGGACTCTTTGGAGGAATGCCCGCCACCGGAGCGATTGCGAGGACCGCCGTAAATGTACGAGCGGGAGCGCGCACGAGGCTGGCGGCAATCACCCATTCGTTGGTCATTGTCGCGGTGATCATGTTGGCTGCACCGGTGGTGTCCCGGATTCCTTTGGCGGTGCTGGGCGGCGTCCTGCTGATGACGGCGATCAAGATGGTGGACCACGTCCGGGTGCTGAAAGTCATCCGCGTCCACGTGTCGGAAGCCATCGTCTTCGGGTTGACGGCGGTCGTGACCATTGCCGTCAATCTCGTCACGGCAATCGAGGTCGGACTCGTCGTGGCGGGCTTGTTGGCGCTACGGGCAATCGCCTCGGGCTCCGGAGCGACACAAGAGGAGTTGGCCGATCACCACGACGTTCCCATCGACGAGATCGAACTTCTCTCCGACCATATCGTCGTGTTCCGGCTCGATGGAGCCCTCTTCTTCGGAGCGGCGCCTCGGTTTCTCGAGCAATTTCGACAGGTGGATGCCGTACAGGTGGTCATCCTGCGTCTCAAGGGTCTGACGTTTATCGATGCATCCGGGGCCGAGGCTCTCTCTCGCATCATCGGTGATCTGAATGAGCGTGGGATCACCGTTCTGATCAAGGGAGCCCGAGCCGAGCATGGGCGGATCCTGGCCACTGCGGGGATCCTGGCCGACCTCGATTCGAAGGGTCACCTCTTCGATGATCTCGATGCAGCGATTGCTCATGCCCGTCGACACGTGCATCGTTCCGGGCTGATCGACGGAGTGGGAGCTGCATAACCGTCGAGACCCCGCTCACACGAGCCACAAGATGCACGTGCGGCTCGGCGGTGAGCAGATGAAAAGCAGATGCAACCGTGGCTTTGGTGGAAGCTCAGCAGGTCTCCCGACGGGTTCGACCGAAGAGGCGAACCGTTGTCTGAACTGGGCTTCTTGAGTTGAGTGGGGCTAGCAAGAATCGAACTTGCGACCTCAGCATTATCAGTGCTGCGCTCTAACCGACTGAGCTATAGCCCCAGAGGGAGATTGAGGCTACACCACGCCCATCGGCCCCTCACCCCGACGCCCCGTCCTGGCCGGGCCACAGTCGGACGACGAACGACTGGCTCGCGGTGGCGAGCAGTTCCCCGTCTTGGGACCACAAGAAGGCCACACCCTGGGCGTAGCCATTGATCAGGGCGTGGATGACGGACGTCACAGAGCACCCACGCAGTTGGCGACAGCCGGGCCACGCGCAAGGTGTTGTCCAGGCTGCGCCCCATCGAACGGCGCCCCAAAGGTTGCGACGCACCGCCCGATACGTAGTCGCCGAAGATGGCCAGGGTGGCAGCTGAGGGAGAGAGATGACCAGGGACGCGTGCCCACAGGGCTGAGTCGGGGCCGCCCGGTATTCCGCGCATCTCCTCGAGCGGGAGACCCTTTGCCACGCGTACCTCGATTTTGTCCAAGAATGGTGTTCCGAAATATCTCGGGCACGAAGCGAGGGGGACACTCATCGGGCGGCAACACCGCCGGGGGTTCGACCCAGACACCGTTGAGTGGCAACTGGTCGTCACCCAGGGCGGCATTGACCGTCAGGATCTCCTGTTCCCCGACCATTCCGACGGCACGCCCCTGGGTCACGCGGGTGCCCTCGACCGCCAGGGTTATCTCCCATTCCACGAGTGCGTGCGTCGGAGCGTAGGAGAGGTACTGGCCCGTGGCCCACACGGTCGGCCGCCCTGACGCCTCCTCCAGGGCCACCAGGGCGGCGCCGAGTCCGCAGCCTCCGAAGAGAAAGTTCCCCGGTGTGGTGAGCTGCGGTTCGACCCGCATCTGCCAATGGAGGCTGTCGCCCACCTGTTCCATTCCAAGGAAGGTTCGGGCATCCATCGGGGCGCACCCTAGGTGGTGGCTCAGCCTTGCGTTCAATGTCGTGGCGATGAGAGACGCCAGCGCATCGGCCCCCGTTCCATTGATGGCGAGGTGTGTTCCGTCCGCGCCGAACCACTGCGGATTCGCCGCCGCCAGGGTGGCCCAGTCGGCGATCACCGCACGGGGATAGCGGGCAGCGCCCTGCGCCAGGACCGCGTTGTTGGGATCTTGCCATGAGCGATCCACGTGGACGTTGACGAACACGACCCGGGAAGCACCCTGCAACTCGCTCATCATGTTGTCGAAGTCGGTCGCGGAGATGGGACCGTTCGTGCTCAACGCGACGATCACCTCGGCGCCCGAGTCGTCCCTCGGACTTGAGTTGGGCCAACAGCTGCTCCCCGGTTCCCCACTGCCTGCTCACCGCGGCTTCTACGTCGATGCCCGGGATGCCCGCCGCCAGAGGTGCTTGGTAGTCGATCATCACCGAGTCGCCGACGGCGGTCACATGGCCCGGCAGAAATCCCGGCACCGGGCGGGGGAAGGGTGCTCGTGGTCGTTGTGGGCGGAGCGGTCGAGGTCGTGGTGGTGGAACCGTCGTGGTGCGGCGAACCGAGCTGCGTGTTGGCGGCGGCGGCGCTCTGGCGGGGATCCGGGATGATGGGTCAGCGCGAAGGCCGCCACGCCGGCGCCGACCAGAACCACAACGATGGCGACCAGCAACCACGTACGCCTCCCACGTGCCGCATGCGTGCCATTCACGTCATTGTTGCCGCTGGCTGACCGTCAGAAGCGACAGCCGCCTGGGAATGAGGTCCAGGCATACCGTGCGGTGCCCCTAACATGGTCCCTCGCCGTTGGTCGACGAGTCCACGGTTCCGATTCCGCTGTGCTGCGGAATGCGGGGGTGTAGCTCAGCTGGTAGAGCGGCGGCTTTGCAAGCCGTAGGCCGAGGGTTCGAGTCCCTTCACCTCCACTGACTGGGGTATTACCCCATTCGGTGGACCACCGATTTAGGACAAAATGGCCGTCGGTTGACGGAAGCGAACTCGAGGTTCGCCCTACGAGGTGGCGTTCCGCAGCTTTGGGATCCGACGCTTGGCGTCACGCTCCGCATCGAGCACTGACTTCATGCTCGACGCGGTCGCAGGATTGTCGACGGCCAGGTTGTGACGTTCCTCGGGGTCCATGGTCAGGTTGTGCAGCTCCCACTCTGGCTCTGCCGCCGGACCCAAGAACGGGTTCGGAGCAACCCCCTGTGCTGCGTACCAGTCGTCGAGGCGCTCGTAGTAGTGGTTCAACTTCCAGAGCTCGGGCGCGCCATCGTCACCAGTGGGGAGCGTGGTCAACACCGACTCGATGTTCACTGGCGGTGCGACCGGGTCGAACGCAGCCCCGGTAAGGATGTTACCTCGGTCAATCCCCGAGTGACGTTGTCCTCGGTCATGAAGTAGATCGGCGACACCAGCGAGGATCGGGTCGACCTGTCCTCGGACCATCGGGCTCAGGTCCCTACCCGGCAGAGCCTGGACCTCGTCATGGTGGGCGGCGACGCCCGCGGCCGCTTTCTCGAGGTCGATCCCGGCCAGTCCGAGGAGCGTCGGGATGAGGTCGACATGGCTGGTCGTGCAGGTCGACGCCGCCGGGTCGGGGCTCGATTCCCGGACCGGCGATGAGCAGTGGCACCCGGGTGGCCTCGTCGAATGCGTTGCACCACTTCTGGATCAAGCCACCATGGGCACCGAGGAGATCACCGTGGTCGGACGTGAACACGACGATGGTCTCGTCGGCCATGCCCGATTGTTCGAGCGCCTCGAGGATGCGCCCGATGGCCTCTGTCCACCAGCTTTAGAAGGTAGTAGTAGAGCCTCCGGTAGCCGAGATCGGTGGCGGTCTCGAAGATCATCTGGGGCCAGACCGCCTTGAACGCCTCCTGGCACGCAGGCCGGCCGGTGAACGGGTCCGACTGAGAGGGCGCTCGGGCACGTCGGGCACCGTGTCGTCGGGGGTCCGAACTTCAGCATCTGCTCCCACCCGAAGCCCGAGAAGGCGATGTCATGCGGGTTGACGAACGAGGCCACGGTCAACCACGGGCCGACTGCCCGAGATGTCGCCAGCTCGCCGAACAGCTCGACTACCTGCTCGGCGAAAACCCCGTCCCGGACCGTTCCACAGTCGGACTTGTCGGCCCCGTGGGGTTCTCGCCCGATCCAACCAGAGAACCCGAAGGGGTCGAGCCGGTCAGCCTTCCGATATGCCTCCACGGCCGCCGGCAGCGGGTTGCCGTCGTCGTCCGAGGCCTTGAGGCCCTCGTGCGAACCCGGCATCGTGAGATCGGCGAACGAGACGTGCCACTTGCCCCGATAATGGGTCTGGTAGCCACCGGCCCGGAACCAGTCCCCCAGGGTCGGCACGGTGTTCGGATCGAGCCACTGCATGGCGGGGTCGGTCTTCTGCTTGGCTACGTCCGTCCGTCTGGAGACACGCCGTGAAGCGACGGGTACTGCCCGGTGAACAGTGTCGCCCGGCTGGGGACACAGGCCGTCGAACCGGCATAGTGCCGGTGGAACTCCAGGCCCCGATCGCGGATGGACTCGCGGGCGGTGAGCTGGGACGTGCGGAAGGACCGGACCGAATCGGACTCGTAGGGCGGGGCGTACCGCTCCTCGTCCGTCATGATCAGCAGAATGTTGGGGCGGTCCATGCCCTGACGCTACTGGGGATGTTCTGCGTCCCGCGGGCGGATATCCGAGACCGCCCGCAGATTGCAGCGCGGTTTCTCAGCCCGAATCGCCAGCCTGATCCTGGGATCGCGTCGGGAGCAGTGCCATGAGGAGCTCCATCTCAGCCCGGAGCTCGTCCATCTTGCGGAAGATGAGTTCAGGCGTGGGCGTCACTTCCCGCGCAAGGGCATCATGCGGGCCGCCAGCGTCGGACGGGGGCTCCTTCTCATCGTCTTGGCTTGCTGGTTCCAACCGGAAGAAGCTGGCCAATGAACCTGCCAGCACCCCGATCACCGCCACACCGGTGAGCATGATCAACGGCAGCCCATCGGCCGACTGATGTCTTCGGAACGATGTCGCCGTAGCCCACCGTGGTCATGGTCACGATTCCCCACCAGAGGGAATCACCGTAGGTGGCAAAGCCCGGGTTCGTTGCGTGTTCCGCGTGGTAGGCGACCGCCGAGGAGATGACAAGGACGCCGAACGCAACGAGGCCGACGCGTCCCAGACGTTCCATGAGCCGGCGTGCGCCCCGCGACGCCATGACGACCCGGGCCAGTCTGGCCAGCCGCAGTATGACCACAAAGCGTCCCTCATGCGCGCCAGGAAGCAGGTACCACGGTGCGGTGAGCACAACGACAGTCAGATCGAACCTCCCCAGCCACGTGCCCAGATAGTGAGTCAGTCGCTGTTCGCTGACGACGAAGTCGGCGACGAACACCACCCAGGCGACCAGCCCCACGAGCTCGGCGACCCACCCTCCGGATTCGGGGACGATGATCAGGGGCAGAAGTGCAGCAAGGACGATGGGAATCCGCATTCGGGCCCGAAACCGGTCCAGCACCTGGCCGTCCGAATCGGTCCGGGGCGTCCCTGCCTTCATTCGGTCACAACCACGACGTCGATTCTGTCCCCAGCCGCGGCGCGTCTCGGGGATCCATGGTCTCGACGAAGTCCCTGGTTCGACTGAAAGGATTGGGGAATGAAGCTGCGGCTGGGAATCGCCTTGTGGTTCCTGTCGTGGGTGCCCTACGGAATACTCCTTGGGCTCACTGGAGCATGGTTCACGGTTGCCTGGGCAGTGGAGATACTCCTCGGGCTCGCAGGCCTCGCCCTGGCCGGCTCCGAGTTCGCGAAGGCAGTCAAGGAGGGCGGTTGGAAAGGTGCTCCGCTCGTCGCCTGGCGTGCCATGATCCGCGGTGGAGGTATCGACCCCGTCGACTGATCGCCGAGGCCCTCGGTACACCAGCGTGCCCGACTCGGATCGCCGGCGGGATCGGTCGGTCCTGGCACCGCTTCGACAGGGATTCGAAACCAACCGCTCACTGACCGAGGTGTCGCACCCCGAACGCGGTTGTCGGCTACGGGCGGGTGAGGCGCCAGAGTCGGCGATGGGCCTTGGAGATGACCCGTGGTCCGCACGTCGATGTCCACGTGTTGACCGTCCCAGTCGACCGTGAGGACCCCCACCGGATCATGCGCCACGATGTTCGAGGACAGCGATCCGACATGAAGCTGTGCGGCTGAGGGGAAATCCGGGCCAGCCGACGACCTCCGGGGCGTGTGCGACCTCACCGGCACCGAGCTGCCCCAGCTCGTCACGACATGCCCGACGACTTGTCCGGGAGCGACCAACGGCATCTTCGCAATGGCTGCGAAGGCCGCTTGCGTCAGCAAGATCGCTGAACGCAGGACGGCAGTGATGGGACTCGAAGTCTGTTGGCCGAGGACCGCCCCGACGAGGGTCACCTTCTGCCCGCCCACCATGTTCTGGGCCTCGAAGAGGAAGCATCCGCCCGCAGCCTCGTCTGTTCCGGTCTTGATGCCGATGATTCCGTTATGGCCCAGGTCGTAGTTGAAGTTGATCAATCGCCCTGCCACAGGGAGCGTGACTTCCCCCATCCGTACAACTTGGGCGAAGGCCGGAAGGGCCATGGCGGCTTCTCCCAAGTTGGATGAGGTCGACGGCGGTGCTTTCTGATCCGGGATCCAACCCGCTCACGTCGACAAAGTGGCTCGAGGTGAGCCCGAGGCTGTGCGCCGCGGCATTCATCTTGGCGACGAACGCGTCGGTGCTCCCGGCATCCCAGTCCGCGAGGAGGATGGCGATGTTGTTCCCTGAAGGAATGAGGAGCCCCTCGAGTGCCTGGAGCTCGGTGAGGCTCTCTCCGGCGGCCACCTCCACCACCGACTGCTGGGTGGCCAGTCCCGACTGATACGCAGCAATGGTCGCCGCATCGACGGGTATGGCCGGGCCGGTGGCGCCGGCATGAGAGGGGGTGATCCATGAGCACGACGTACGCCGTCATGACCTTGGTGATGCTCGCGATCGGTACTGGCTGCGTACTTCCCACTCCGCCCAGACTTCCCACTCCCTCCATCGTCAATGCGGCCGAGCCCGTCGTGGGCCAGGGCAGCACAGGAGCGGTCCCCGGAAGATGAACGGAGTCGGACAGGCTGGCGTGGAATACCGGCGAGGGACGGGGCGGGACCACTCGTAGCCGGCCCCGGCACCGACCAGCATGAGAAGGAGCGCCAGGCCTCCGAAAAGGATGTAGCGCCGGGCTCTCCCGGGTCTCTCGCGTGCGGCGCGGTGCCGGGCATTTGGCCGCCTCCGTCCGCGGCAGGATCGCGCTCCCGACGGAACGCGGAGCGGGAGGAAGCGGCGTGCTTAGGAGTCATGTTCATTCACGGCTTCTCGAACCTGCTTGATCGTGTCCATTTGCTCCGGGGCACCCACGTCGGGACCGACGTGGGCATTCCCTGTCAATCCGTCGGCTGAATCGCGCCAAGAGAACGACGGAGCCTGGTCGGGACGCGCCTTGCATCCGGGGCATTCTTACCTACCGATGATCCATACGGGCAGCAGGGTCAGCGGTCGGTGTCGGTCGCGTCGACCTGCGGACGAAACGGTGCATCTCGGTGGGCGGTCCCGGATGAGATCAGCGCAGAGGCGACCATTCCGTTGGTTCCAACAGGGCGGCGATGTACGTCCGTTCGGTGGCGCGGGCCTGCTCCCGCCACGCGGCGAGCTCGCGGAACCCTCGGGTATCGCCGATCGCCTCGGTGAAGGACGACAAGTCGGCAAAGGCCCATTGGACGATGACTTCGGACTCGTCACGCAAGAGGACTTCGTACGCTCCGTGCAGCTGCATTCCTCGCCCGGCCCGACCGATGGCGCGCGCCGGCCGTTCTCAGAGATTCAAGGTACGCCGGCGCTGACCCTCCGGGGACACCGACGGTCTCCTGGAGTACGAAAGGTGCACGCCGCCCTTCTTCGATGATCTGGTCGAGGGTCGGCGTGCCTTCCCACGGTTTGAGAAGCCGATCGAACCCGCCACTGCGGTACTGCTCCTGACCTTCGGGGTGATCGAACATCAGGTTCGTCTTCGTGAAGTGCTCGATGAACCAGTCCCAACTCGTCATCTCCCATTGGCCGACGACTTGGATCCAGCGACCCGTCGTCCAGTTCACCACCCACTTGCCGAGGTTGCGCATCTGCGAGCCCGGAACGTTCGTGCGCTCCACGGACTTGCCGACCTTCTCCAGATACGCCAACGCCTTCTCCCGAACGATCGACGCGTCGATGGTCTCGTGGTAGTAGATCGGCATTCTCCTCGAGCCTCCTTGTGTCGAATCACAGAGGAGGTTTTCACACCCGCGTCGTTCTTGCTCGCACGAGGGAGCGATGGTCCGGCCTGATCAGGTGCTCCAGGCACACGACCCGGGGACCAGTTGCCGATTCGACCTGTACATGCGAGGTACTCACTACGGCGTGGTTGCATGCCGTAAAGTCCCCGTTCGGCGCGAACGAGACCCGATCGGCCTCGGGTCGGCCCGGTCCAGTTCGCGGGCGAGGAGAGTAGTGAGCGACGAAACGACATCGAGCAAGGGCTGGCTGGCACTCGTCGCCCTGGCGACGGCGCAGTTCCTCATGGTGCTCGACCAGTCGGTGATGAACGTCTCGATCAGTGCGCTGGTCAAGGACTTCCACACCACGGTGACCACCATCCAGGCGGTGATCACCCTCTACTGCTTGGTCATGGCCATGCTCATCCTCACCGGAGCCAAGATCGGCGACATCATCGGCCGCCGGCGGGCCTTCGTCATCGGCCTGATCATCTACGCCTGCGGCTCAGCCCTGACCGCGGCCTCGCAGTCGGTGGCGGTCCTCGCTCTGGGCTGGTCGGTGCTCGAAGGCATCGGTGCGGCCCTGGTCCTCCCCGCACTCGCCGCCTTGATTGCCGGCAACTTCGAGGGCTCCCGGCGCAAGGTCGCCTACGCCGATCATCGGTGGAGTGGCCGGAGCGGGAATCGCCGTCGGGCCGATCCTGGGCGGGTGGGCGACCACCGAGGTGACCTGGCGGATCGTCTTCGTCGGCGAGGTGATCATCGTCGCCTTCATCCTCGTCATGACCCCCAAGGTGGGGGACGCTCCACGTCCCGATCCCACTCCGAAACTCGACGTGGTCGGCTCGGTCCTCTCGGCTACAGGTCTCGGGCTCTTCGTCTTCGGGGTCCTGCAGTCCAGTACCTGGGGTTGGCTCAAGCCCAAGAACTCTCCGATCACCATCTTCGGCTTCTCGCTCACCATCTTCGTCATCGCCGCCGGTGGGGTGCTGATCTGGGGATTCGTGGCCTGGCAGCGTCACCGCGAGAAGCAGCGAATCTCGATCCGCTCGTCCATCTCTCCTTGACCCGGATCCCGCCGGTGCAGATCAGGGTTGATCGGGCTGTTCAGCCAGAACCTGATCCTGATGGGCATCTTCTTCGTCATTCCGCTCTACCTCCAGCTCGTCCTCGGGCTCAACGCCCTCGAGACCGGGATCAAGATGCTGCCCGTCTCGATCACCATGTTCGTGACCGCTGCGATCGGGTCAAGACTGTCGAACCGGTTCCCCGTTCGGTCCATCGTCCGGAGCGGGCTGCTGATGACGATTGCCGGTGCGCTCATCCTGCTTTCAACGATCAAGCCCACGCTCTCCGACGCCGGGTTCGCCATCGGCATGGGCGTGCTCGGCATCGGGATGGGTCTGATGGTGTCCCAGCTGGGCAACGTCGTCCAGTCATCGGTCGAAGAGTCGGGGCGGAGCGAGGCCGGCGGACTCCAGTACACGGGGCAGCAACTCGGCTCATCGCTCGGTGTGGCTCTCATCGGAGCCATCGTCCTGATGGGACTGACCAGCACCTTCATCTCCAACGTCGAGCACGATCCCCGCATCAGCGCCGAGTTTCGGCCCAGGTTGGCGTGGCCGCGGGTTCCAACACCAACTTTGTCTCCTCCACCCAGGTCGAGACTGCGGCAAGAAGGCGGGGCTCGACAGCGCGACCACAGCCGCATTGGTGGACGACTACGAGTCGGCGCAGCTCCGGTCGCTCAAAGCGGGCTTGCTGGCCGCCGCACTGCTCGCCCTCTTTTCGCTCGGGTTCACGAGGGACTTCCCCATGACAGACCGACGCCTCGAAAGAGACCGGATCCGGCCGTGATGTCGACCTGAGCTTGTGATGGTCGGCGGCCGTCCAGAAGTTGTGCCGCCGTAGTCGAGCGGCGCCGAGCCAAAGTTGCCGGGTAAACATCCGGCTGCAGCGACCGCGTCGGACTGAATGCCTTCAACGTCGCTGTAACAGGAACCCCACGTGGTCGGGCTGCCCGGATTTGAACCGGGGACCTCTGCGTCCCGAACGCAGCGCGCTAACCAAGCTGCGCCACAGCCCGTCCGCCTCCCCGAAGGAAGCAGGCCAGCCACCTTAGCCTTCTGAGTCGGGCGGGCCTTCGGCGTCGGGATCGGCGGGTGGCGGACCGAGCGATGTGGCCACCACCTGGGCCACCCGGCGCTTGTCCATCTCGACCACCCGGAGGTCCCAGTCGCCCACGCGGACCTGTTCGCCCTCGGTCGGGATGTGGCCGAAACGCGCGAAGAGGAGGCCGCCCAGGGTCACGTACTCGCCGTCGGGTATGTCCATGCCGAGGCGCTCGCGGACCACGTCGACGTTGGTCTGACCGTCGATCAGCCAGCGGGTGCCGTCGACCCGGACGATCATCGGCTCCTCTTCCTCGTCGAACTCGTCGTGCAGGTCGCCCACCAGGGCTCGAGAAGATCCTTGACGGTCAGGATCCCGGCCACTCCGCCGTACTCGTCGACGACCACGGCGACGGCGCGGCGGTGCTTGCGCATGTCGGCCAGGGCCTCGAGCACGCCCAACGATTCGGGGACGAGATACGGCTGGCGCACCTTGCGGGAGATCTCCAATGGGCTCGGGTCGGTGGCGTCTCGGGTCAGGGGACCGTCCTGCCCGGTCCGGAAGATGTCGTTGACGAAGAGGATGCCGATCAGGTCGTCGAGGTCGTCGTGCACCACCGGGAAGCAACTGTGACCCGACGTCCGCACGGCGCGGGCGATGTCGTCCGCCTGGACGGGAATGGTCAAGAAGGTCACGTCGACCCTCGGGGTCATGACCTCGCGGACGTCCATGTCCCGCAGGTCGCGCCAGGGCCTCGATGATGATGCGCTCCTGTTCGGAGACGTCGTCTTTGGGGAGTTGGGGCCCATCCGAGCGCCGCATCGCCGTCGGCGGCTCGGCGCCAGGGCCGAGCGGGCCCTGCGTGGCGGATCGGCTGCTGGCTGCGTCTCCCGAGGGGTCGACACGGGGTGCCGGATCAGCTCGTCGGTTCGCTGCCCGCCTCGAGCTGGGGTCCGGCGCCCACCAGCACGGGCACGGGGGTGTAGGAGTCGTCGGCGTAGGTTCCGTCGTCGAGGAGGGCGTTGACGGCCCGCCGCAGGCGGAGAGGGTCGAGTGGCTTGACCAGCCACCCTTCGGCTCCGGAGCGCCGGGCCAGGAAGACGTCGGGCCGGCGGTCCAGCAACATGAGCACCGCCACGTGGTCCAGGGCGTCGTAGGACTCCTGCAGCCGCAACTCGTGACACACGGCCATGCCGCCCATGTTGCCCATCTGCATGTCGACGATGACCAGATCGGGAGCTTCGTCGGTCACGAAGGCGATGACCTCGGGTCCCGAGGTCACGGCATGGACTGTCCACGTCGGGGCCGCTGATGACGGCCTCGATCTCCACGGCGGAGGGTGGGCGCATCGCTGGCGACCAGAATGGTCTGCACGAGCGCAGACTATCGGAAGCCTGCGGAGCGCGGTAGCTGGCGTTGCGGGCCGTCGGACACCCTTCAGCCGAACAACACGTCCGCCGCCCGCTGAAGACCGCCGAGGTCGTGGACGTCCTGCGCCGAAGAGGGGGATCCGCCCCAACACGGCCGGGCGCCACCTCTGCGGCCAGCGCGGCGTACGACCTCTCCTCACGGCCGGCCACATCGTTGAGCGTCGCCATGTTCGCTGCGAGCGCCGCCAGCGGCCCGGCTGTCCGGAGGTCCCGGAGTCGCGAGTCAGCGGAGTCAAGGAACGGAGTGCCGCCCGCGGCACCGAAGCGGGGGTGGATGCGGTTGACCACGAGGGCGGCGGGTGCGATCTCGCGCTCCGCCAGCTTCTCGGCGAAGAAGTTGGCTTCGGCGATGGCGTCGGGCCGGGCCGAGGTCACGAGCACGTAGGCCGTGGAGGGATCGGCCAGGAGCTCGCGCACGGCGCTGGCCCGGGCCCGGAAGCCCTCCTCCATGCCCATCGAAGGCCTGGAAGAAGGCGATGGCATCTTGCACGATCTCGGCGCCGGCCACTTTGGAGAACGTGCGCAAGAGCGCCTGCGTCGCCAGGCCGACCGCCCGCAGGGACACGCGGGTGGGAAGGAGGAGGGCCCGGAAGATGCGGTTCTCGAGGAATCGGGTGAGCCGACGCGGTGCGTCGAGCAGGTCGAGCGCGTTGCGGGTGGGGGGAGTGTCGACCACGACCACGTCGAATTGGCCGGACTCGACCAGCTCGTTGAGCTTCTCCATGGCCATGTACTCCTGGGTGCCCGAGAGGGCGCCGGCCAGGTTCTGGTAGAGCCGGTTGGACAGGATGCCCTCGGCCTGGTCGGTCGTGCGGGAGTAGGTATGGATGAGGTCGTCGAATGTCCCCTTGGTGTCGAGCATGAGAGCGTAGAGATGGCCCGGCCAGTCGCCCTCGACCTCGGTCGGGGTGTTGGGAAGGGACTCGACGCCCAGGGAGTCGGCCAGGCGGCGTGCCGGGTCGACGGTGACGACGCAGGCCCGTCGCCCGGCGCGGGCCGCGGCCAGGGCGAAAGTGGCTGAAACGGTCGTCTTGCCGACGCCGCCCGATCCGCAGCACACGATGACCGAGCGTTCGGTGACAATCGCAGTGAGGGAGCCCGGCGGTTCGCTCATGTGGCGGGGACCTCGGGCGCGAGCTCTCCGATGGCGAGCGGCAAGCGCGGCCGCCAATCGGTCGGTCTCGGTCGGACCGATCTCCTCGGACTCCATCCGTGGCACCAGGAGCTGCGGCAAGGGAAGGTCACGGGCCAGCCGCTCGATCTGGGCGACGGAGAGCGCGTGTCGCTGCAGGCGGAACTGGCGCGCCTCTTCCAGTGCCGTGAGGAGATCGGGGTCGACGTCGAGCCCGGCCGCCGCCTCCTGGGCCGATCGTTCCAGACCGACAGGCTCGGGGTCGGAGGCGTTCACGATGACCGGGCCCAATTGCACCCCGGCCTTGTCCTCGAGCGTGAAGGCGGACTCGATGGTTTCGCTCACCGGCATCTCCTCTGGGAGCGTGACCAGGATCACCCGGCATCGGGAGGGGTCGGCGAGGAGCTCGACCACGTCGCTGGCCTGGGTCCGCAGGGGGCCGCCCCGGGCCGCACTGACGAGCCCGCTGGCTGAAGTGAGAAAGGTGATGGCGTGGCCGGTGGCGGGCGCATCGACCACGATCAGGTCGGCGACCTCGTCGCGCTCCAGTTGTTTGATCTTGCCCAGCACGAGCACGTCGCGGATACCGGGAATCGCCGTCGAGACCACGTCGACCACCCCGGAGCTGACGAGCCGCTCGCGAGACGCGGCGCAGTCCGTGATCCTCGAGGTACTCGACCAGTGCGTCGTCCGGCGTGATGCGCCGGGCCCGTACCGCTCCTTGCCCGGGGCCGCGGGCCGGCTGCAGCTCCACCTCGTCGTATCCCAGGTCCTCAGCGAGCCCGAAGGCTCCCGTGATGCCGGACTTCCCTTCCAATTCGACGATGAGCACCGAACGGCCCGTCTGCGACGCCATCCGGGCGAGCGCTGCCGCCATCGTCGTTTTCCCGACGCCTCCCTTGCCGGCCACGATCAGAACGTGGCTTTGCGCGCAGAAGATTCCCACGTCCATGTCGGGCCGAGCGTAGTTGGGGCTTTGGTTCGAGCGAGCGTTGATCAACTAAAGATCCAGTTCAGGGCCCTTGATGCTGTCGCAGCGCGGCAGTAAGTTGGCGAGCGGGGGGTACCACGTACCCATTCTGGGGGTCATATGCGTCAAGGACTAGACACGTGGCAGGTCAAAGCAGCCTGTCGGGGACCGCAAGCATCGGCGTTCTTCCCGCCGTCTCACGCTGAACGGAAGGAAGAGAAGGCCGCACGGGAGCTCCGGGCCAAGGAGATCTGCCATCAGTGTCATGTGCGGGGGGACTGCCTCGAGTACGCCATCCGGATCCGCGAGCCACATGGGATCTGGGGCGGTCTGAACGAGGTCGAGCGCAAGCTGGTGCTCGACCGCCGGGCCAGCTGAATTCGTCCGGCGAACCGCAGCTCGCCGACTGCTCGTAGGGTGCCCGAGGCCTCGTGGCCTCAGCCCGTCTCCTGGATGTCCATTTTGGCGGCCGCTGCGGTCACGCCATGCGCGGCGCACACGGCGGCCGGGCGCTCGCCGGTCACGCTGCAGATGGCAGCCGTGATCTCGTTGGCCGAAGCGAGGATGGCCTGTGTGACCGGGTTCGTCGGGTAGGCCAGGTCGTCGGCGATCTGCGATTGTGAGAGTCCGTCGAGGATGGTGGGCGAGAAGCTCGATCCGACCAGCACGTAGTGGTTCGCGATGTCGAGCAGGGGAAACGTCTTGGCGGATGTGTCGTAGACCGCGACCGACGCCGACTGGCGGGCTGTAGGAGTCTCCAAGACGGTGTACCCGGCGCCGGTCGGGTCGAGCGAGCTGTAGCGCTCGTTGGTCTGGAGGTCGATCCAGACGCTCGAGTACTTGGCGTGCCAGAACGTGAACGTCGGGGTGTCGGAGAACGCGACCGAGGAGCTCGACTGCATGAGGCCGAGCTGGCTGAACGTGCCGAACCGCGAGAGCGCCACAATGACGGGCCAACGCTCGGCCGCCGCGTAGGGCGCGAACTCGGCCCCGTAGAAGAAGACCACGGGGCGCGCTCCGGCTCCCGTCGGCGGCGACTCCCAGAGAGGTGCGTTGCCCGTGGCCGTTGGCGACGTGATCGGATTGGTGGGTGACGTCACCCCTACTGCGTTGCTCGAGGAGGCGGGCACATGGGCGAGGGTCGTGAGGAGCGAGGTGGGGGCGGGCGTGATCGTCTCGACGTCCGACGTGTCGTCGGTCTGCTTGGCGTTGCGGATCACGATGAGCGCCCCCACCAGAATGATCGCGAGCACGATGAGCCCCAGGGCGACATAGCGCCGGGGAATCGTGTGGACGACGGTCGGCTCCGCAGGCTCGGGGGCGTCGAGGCTCATGGGAGGCATCAGCGTAGACCAGCGCTTTGACCATTCCGGGGGCGGGTCCGCCCCGTTCTGGGGACACTCGGCTCCGTGACGGTAGCCTCCCAACGTGGCCTCACTCCTTCCCGAGCGCGCTGCCGGGCCGTCGGCCGATGCCGTCGTGCTGCGGCCGGCGGCCACGGTCATGCTGGTGCGCGACGCCGAAGAACCGGCGAGCGACGACAGCGCGCTCGAGGTGCTGATGGTCCGGCGCAATCTGCAGTCCGACTTCGTGGGCGGCGTGTACGTCTTTCCGGGTGGTGCAGTCGATCCGCTCGACGGGGGTCGGGAGGCCGAGGCCGTGTCGCAGGGTCGGAGCGACGTCGAAGCCAGCATTCTGCTGGGGATCGAGACCGGCGGCCTCGGCGTACTGGGTCGCCGCGCTCCGCGAGACGTTCGAGGAGGCCGGCCTCTTGTTGGCGGAGCGGCCGGAGGGCCCGCCGTTGCTGGCAGGCGACACGGAGGAAGAGGCTCGCTTCGTGGCCGAGCGCGCTCGGGTGAACAAGGGGACGCGACGGTTCCTGGACGTCTGCCGTGACGAGCGCCTGCAACTTCTGGTGGGCGACGTGCACTATTTCGCGCACTGGATCACGCCGAGAGGGGCCCCGCGCCGCTATGACACACGGTTCTTCGTCGCGGCCGCACCGCCGGGACAACAGGCGGCGCACGACGCCGGCGAGACAATTGCCGACACCTGGATCTCGCCACGTCGGGCCCTGGAGGGTCACCGCAAAGGTGTTTTCGACATCATCTTCCCGACGGTCCGCAACCTCCAGGCCATCAGCCGCTTCGCCACGAGCGCCGAGTTGCTGGAGGCGGCGGAGAGCGCATCTCGCTCGGTTCCGACCATCGAGCCCAGGGTGATCGCCGACGGGAACGGGGTGCGGATCCTGCTGCCCGGTGACAGAGGGTACGACGACGTGCGTGGGGACGACGCCAACCCGGTGGCGGCGGGAGGTCCTGACTTCAACGACGCCATTCGGGCCGCCTCCCTTGCGGCGAACACCGATGACGGGCCTCTCGACGGTGGAGCGGCCGCCCCCCGTTCGACATGACACCGACGGTGATCCCGGCGGTCCCCGACACCGGCGTGGGACCGGCACCGGTGCCGGGCGAGCCGATGGAGTTGGACAAGGGTCTCGTGCGCCTCACCGCCCCCAACCCGGGGCTCATGACCGGACCCGGCACGAACAGCTACGTGATCGGCATCTCGGAGCTGGCAGTGATCGATCCCGGGCCTGACGACGAGGCTCACCGGGCCGCGTTGCTGTCTGCCATCGCGGCGCGTGGCACGCTCCGCTTCATTCTGGTGACGCACACGCACCGTGATCACGCCCCGGGTGCGGCCGAGCTCGCCAAAGCCACCGGTGCCCGGGTGGTCGGCTTCGGCCCCGCCGACGACTTCGTCCCGGACCTCAGCGTGGGCGGCGGCTGGACGTTGACGCTCCCCGCGGCAGACGGTACCGGCGGCAGCGACGGCGGCAACCCTGTGATGACGCTCGAGGCGGTCCACACTCCCGGGCATGCATCGAACCATCTTTGTTGGCTCATCCGGGAGAGCCGAACTCTCCTGACCGGGGACCATGTCATGCACGGGTCGACGGTTGTCATCAACCCACCGGATGGGGATCTGGGGGCGTACCTCGCCAGCCTGGCCCTGGTGCGCGATCTCGCACCGCCGATCGTCCGGCTCGCCCCGGGCCACGGCCGGCTCATGCGCGACACCAAGGGTGTGATCGAGGCGCTCATCGCGCACCGGCTCGGGCGTCACGCCAAGGTGGCCGACGCCTTGCGCGCGGCCGGGGAAGGCACGGTTGAGGACCTCCTGCCCCGGGTCTATGCCGACGTGACCGAGGCCCAATTCACGCCGGCCCGCCTCTCGCTGTGGGCACACCTGCGCTTCTTGGCCGGCGAGGGCCGGGCCGTGGCACTCGAGGAAGCCGGTGCAGCGGTCGGTCACGACACCATCGACACCCGCTGGGGCTGGGCCGGAGCGGGGTAGCTCGCCTACCGTGTGGCGCCGTACTGCTCCAGCAGGTCGATGATCACTTCTTGCTGCATTTTCGCGTCGTCTGAGCCGGTACCACCCCGGCCGGTGTTCCGGGTGGCCAGCTTCACCGGCGTCGAGCCGCTCTTGTTCTCGCTCCGCGGATCCGCTCCGCCTTCAAGCAGGGCCCGCACCGCCTCGGCGCAGCGGGTGCGGACGGCGCGGTGCAGGGGCATGACGCCGCTGTGGTCGACCGCGTTCGGATCCGCCCCGGCTTCGATCAGGTAGGCGACGGTGGCCGCTTGCGCTGTGGGATCCCAACGGGCCGAGCCGGGGACGCCATCGATGGCGTAGTGCAGAGGCTCGGCGCCCCGCCGGTTCTCGGCCCCGACGTCGGCGCCGCGGTCGACGAGATCCCGTGCGATGTCCCGGCGGTAACTCGCCGCCGCCAGGTGGAGTGCCGTGTCGCCGCCGTAGACGTAGTGCTGGATCTCCTCGAAGTAGTACGAGGTGGGGTCCTCGGGGTCGCTCCGTGCGCCAGGTGCCACGTCGCCAACGCGGGCGACCTTTCGAGCAACAGGGTGACCGTGGTCGTCTCGCCGGCGACAATCGCGTGCGCCAACGCCATGAATGCCGGGTCGTCGGCCGCCACCCTCAGTTGAGCAGGTGCTCGCCGCTGGCCACGGCCGCCTCCACCCGCTCGACGAGGCGCGCCGAGCAGGAGGACGTCTCGAGGATCGGCGCCACCTCCTCGGCCACCACCCGGGCCAGTTCGGCGAAGAGCGGGGCCAGCTCACCGTCGCCCTCGGCCACCGGTGTGCCGGCGTCGCCCGCCGCGGCCAGATCCGGGTGGAGGGGGATGGAGCCGATGAGTGGGACCCCGAGCCCCTTGGCCAGGCGGGTCCCCCCGCCCGAGCCGAAGAGCGCGTAGGTGGTGCCGTGCTCGCACGTGAAGTCGCTCATGTTCTCGATGACCCCGGCGACACGCAGGTAACCCTTGCGCGCCATGTCAGCGGCCCGGGCGGCCACCTTCTGGGCCGCCAGCGGGGGCGTCGTGACCACCAGCATCTCGGTGCGGGGAAGGAGGCGGGCCAGTCCCATCTGCACGTCGCCCGTTCCGGGGGGCAAGTCGATCAACAGGTAGTCGAGGTCCCCCCAGTGTGCGTCCTGGAGGAATTGCTGCACCGCCCGGTTGAGGACCAGTCCCCGCCACATGATCGCCTGCTCCTCATCGGCCAGGAAGCCCATGGAGAGGACCCGGACCAGGCCGGCGCCGACCTTCTTCTCGAGCGGGACCATCTTCCCCTGTCGTGCCTCGACGTCTCCCTCCATGCCGAGAAGGCGTGGTACCGAGAAGCCCCAGATGTCGGCATCGAGGATGCCGACCGTCAGGCCTCTGCGGGCCAGGGCCACGGCCAGATTGACCGTGACCGACGACTTGCCGACCCCACCCTTGCCCGAGGCCACGGCCAGGACGCGGGTCGTGGCGGGAATGGCGGTCTCCGGGGCATCCTCCCGGGCCTTCCAACGGGCCCGCGCCATGACCGCCGCACGCTCGGGGGCATCCATGGTGGCGATGCGGATTTCGAGGGAGCCCACCCAGTCCAACGCCTCGATGCGGCCCCGGACGTCCTGTTCGATCTGCGACCGCAACGGGCAGGCGGCGATCGTCAGCGCCACGTCGACGACGACGTGATCGCCCGTGACGGCGATGGCACGGACCATACCCAGGTCGACGATGGTGTCGCCGAGCTCGGGGTCGATCACGGCACGCAGGCTCTGGCGCACGTTCTCTTCACGCTCCTGAGCAGCGAAGACAGCAGCGGCGTCCGGCTCGGGGCTCATGTCCGCATTCTACCTGCGTGGAGGTGAATTCCGATCCCTTTGGCCCGCCGACCCCCATCTGTCGACAGATCCTTTGCCCCCATATGGACAGACGGTGCCGGCACACCGGTATCATGGGTCCATTCCCGCTGCACGGCGCGGCGGGGCGGCCAGCGCCGCAGGGCGCGCGACAAGGAGGCTCCTGTGACCACCATGACCACTTCGGTCAACATCGGCAAGAAGCCAGCTCCGGTCACCCTCAGCGATATTGCCATCACCAAAGTGGCCGAGCTGTTGGCTCAGGAAGAAGGCGACTCGCTGGCTCTGCGCGTGGCCGTCAAGCCGGGTGGATGCTCGGGCTACAGCTACGAAATGTTCTTCGACTCCGAAGTGATGGCAGATGACGTGGTCCGTGAGTTCGGCACCGTCAAGGTTGTCGTCGACTCGGCGAGTGCGGAGCTTCTGGTCGGCTCGACACTCGACTACAGCGACGGGCTGCAGGGAGCCGGGTTCCACATCGTGAACCCGAACGCCACCCGCACCTGTGGCTGTGGCTCTTCGTTCAGCTGAGCGAAGCCTCCACGGCGTCAGCCGTCTCCTTCCTCCTCAATGGGGACACCGTCCGCGTCGATGACGATCACGGGACCTCTCTCCTTGACGCGCTCCGAGAGCAATTGCGCTGCCGGTCGGTCAAGGACGGCTGCAGTCCCCAGGGCCAATGCGGGTGCTGCACGGTCTGGGTGGATGGCGCCGCCCGCGTCGCTTGCGTCACGCCGGTGCGACGTATCGCCGGACGTTCCGTCACCACCATCGAGGGGCTGAACCCCGCCCTCCAGGCCCGTTGGGTCGACGCCTTCCTCGAGGCCGGAGCCAGCCAGTGCGGCTTCTGCACACCGGGGATCCTCATGCGGTTGGCCGCACTGGAGAACGGGAACCGGCCTCTGACCCGGCACGCGGTCGAGTCGGCGTTGCTGGCCCACCTCTGCCGCTGTACGGGGTGGCAGTCCATTGTGGAAGCCGCCTGTGCCGCGCTCGGGGTGCAAGGTTCGGACGATGCAGGAACGACAGCCGGGCCTCCCGTCGAGGACCGGTTGTTGACCCAGTGGCGGGCCCAGCTCGAAGGGTCGACGTCCCAGACCTCGGGGCACGACGTCGTGCTGGGTGGCGGAGGGTTCGCCGACGACGGCGCCCCCGCAGCCTGCGTGCTGCAGCTCGGCGCCGGCAACGAGGCCCCGGTCGACGGACTCAGTGCGCAGCGAGCGGCAGCGACGAAGGTGCAGGGACGAAACAGCACCATGCCGCTCGTCCATCCGGTCGCGTTGCCCGAAGTCGCCGACGGAGAGTGGGTGCTCACCCTCCAGACGACGTGGGTGGAGCCGGCCTACGTCGAGCCCGACGCGAGTTGGTGCCATCCGGGCGGCGAACCGGCCACACCGCTGGCCAATGGCGGCGCCTTCGGCGGCAAGGAGCGCAGCCCCGTCCCCGGGCGGGCCCGCACGCTCGCGACGGAGCTGGGACACAGCGCACGGGTGCTCTGGAGCCGCGAAGACGTCGTCCGCTACGGGCCAAAACGACCACCGCTCGCCCTCGGGCTGCGGGCCGACGGTTCAGGTGTGCGTGCGGATCGGCCGCACCCCGGGCTCCCCCGATCTGGCCAACCTGCGGGAGCGGGTGGCCGCCATCGCCCCTGCGTTGGCGATCGAGGAGGTCGACATCGTCGGGCCACCGGTCGGGGTCGAGCTCCGAGGAGCGGGTTGGGCCGAGGTCCTGGCCGCGCAGCACGTGTTGCGCGCCTCCACTGACAACGGGACGAGCCCGACCGGACGGCGTCCGGGGACCGGATGCTGCGATGTCACCGTCCCCGGCGGCGGCCGCGCCAACGTCGGCGTGGAACTGACGGGTGGGTTGCACGGTCGGGGAACTGTCCGTGTCGAGGTGTGGGCGGGGGAGATCCTCGATCCTGTGACGTTGCGCTCCTACACGCTCGGAGCAGTCCACCAGGCGTTGGGTCTGGTCTGGTCCGAGGGGATCGCAGTGGACGCCGACGGAGAACCGCTCGACCTGACCATCCGGTCCTTCGGCATTCTGGCTGCCCGAGACATGCCCCAGATCGAGGTGGTCCTGCATCCCGAGGAACGCTGGCCTGTGAACGGCTCCGACGCGGTCTTCGCGGCAACGGTGGCGGCGGCGTGGATGGCCGAGGGTGTCCCACCGCGGTGGCCGACCAGGCGGGACGGGTCGGCGAGAAACAGCACCCGCGTTGTCGGCGCAGGTCAGAAGGAGGAGAAACGATGAGTGCGACGTTGGGTCCGTATTCCCCGGTCCGCCGGGCCGGCGACTGGGTGATCACTTCGGGTCAGATCGGTCTGGCCACCAATGACAGCGGCGCCTCGGCCATGGTCGAAGGGGGGACGATCCCACAGCTCCGGCAGGCGCTCGACAACGTGGCCGCCGTCCTGGCGATCGAGGGCGTCACGATGCGCGACGTCGTCAAGACCACGCTGTATCTCGTCGACATGGGCGAGTTCGCCGCGGTCAACGAGGTCTTCGCCGGGTACTTCCCCGAACGGCCGACGCGCTCGGCGGTGGCCGTGGCGGCCTTGCCGGCGGGGGCGCGGGTCGAGGTGGAGGCCTGGGCCTACGTGCCGCCGGCGTCGATGCCGGAGCCACCCGATCGCTGAGTGAGCCCGGGATGCCAGGCCACCTGGCCGAAGCGGTAGCCCACCGAGCGCACGGTCTGGATCAGATGTGCGTGTTCCTCGCCCAACTTGGCCCGGAGCCGCCTGATGTGGACATCGACGGTGCGCGCACCGCCGTAGTACTCGTAACCCCAGACGCGGCTGAGCAGCGTCTCGCGGGTGAAGACCTTGGCCGGGTGCCCGGCCAGGAACCGGAGCAGCTCGTACTCCATGTAGGTGAGGTCGAGCACCCGTCCGGCGACCGCGGCCTGGTACGTCTCGAGGTTGAGCATCAGCGGCCCGTACTCGATCAGGTCAGGCCGCATGCTCTGCCCGTTGCGCCAGAAGAGGTGCTGGAGCCGGGCCGTCAACTCGTCGGGACGGGCCGGAAGGACGCAGAAGTCGTCGAACAGGTCATCGCGGAGGAGGAGCTCGCCGACCTGCTCGGGCCGAATGACCAGGAGGAGCGGGCTGAGGGGCACCTCGCGCAGGCGGATGTGGCGGCAGAAGGCCACCGCCGCGGTCATGTCGTCGCCGGCCACCACGACCGCACCGGACCATGTCTCTGCGGTGCCCTGTCCGGTCCCGTCGCCGACGGCCTCGGGGCCCGACACGGCGCGGTGCGTGAGCCCTGCGCTCTGGAGCGCGAGGGTGACCTCGGCGGGCAGGTCCGGAGGAAAACAGAGGAGGGCGTCCATCGAGCGCCCTAGTGCCGAGTCGATGCCATGAGATGCGGTGCCATCAGTGCTGTGGCAGGTATCACAAGAGGGGGAGGTAGCGGTCGAGCTCGAATTGGGTCACCTGGGACTGGTAGTCCTCCCACTCGGCTCTCTTGTTGCGGATGAACCACTCGAACACGTGGTCGCCGAGGGTCTCGGCCAGCAGTTCGGAGCGTTCCATCTCGTTGACGGCATCGTGCAGGCTCGGGGGCAGCGACTCGATTCCCTTCAGCGCCAGATCCCGGTTGGAGAGGGTGAAGAGGTTGGCGTCGGCTTCGGTCGGCAAGGGGTAGCCCTCGGTGATGCCGCGCAGCCCTGCAGCCAAAATCACCGAGAAGGCGAGATACGGGTTACACGCACTGTCCGGGGCCCGGTACTCGAGCCGGGTCGAGTCCGGCTTCCCGTGTTTGACCACGGGGACCCGCACGAGCGCCGAGCGGTTGTTGCGGGCCCAGCTGACGTGGACCGGTGCCTCGTAGCCGCCGATGAGGCGCTTGTAGGAGTTCACCCATTGGTTCGTGACGGCGGTGATCTCGCGGGCGTGCCGCAGGAGGCCGGCGATGAACTGGCGTGCCACCTCGGACAACCCGTACTCGTCGTGCTCGTCGACGAACGCGTTGCGCTCGCCCTCCCACAGAGAGATGTGCGTGTGCATGCCCGAGCCCTGCACCCCCCCGAGGGGCTTGGGCATGAAGCTGGCGAACACTCCCTCGCGCCGGGCCATCTCCTTGACCACCATGCGGGCCGTCATCACCGTGTCGGCCATCGTCATGGCGTCGGTGTACCGCAGGTCGATCTCGTGCTGGCTGCGGGCATCCTCGTGCTGGGTGTGCTCGACGGGGATGCCCATCTCCTCCAGCATGAGCACCGAGCGCCGCCGCAGGTCACTGGTCAGATCGGCCACGCTCAGGTCGAAGTACGAGCCCGAGTCGAGCGTCTGGGGACCGTGGCCGGGATCGGCGTCCGCGAAATAGAAGTACTCGATCTCCGGGGCGACAAAGAAGGTGTACCCGACCCCACGGGCCCGCTCGAGGGTGCGTCGGAGCGTGTGGCGGGGATCGCCGCTGAACGGCGTGCCGTCGAGGTTGGCCACGTCGCAGAAGACGCGGGCGACGGCCGAGTCGTCGTCGTGCCACGGCAGGAGCTGGAACGTCTTGGGGTCCGGTCGGGCCAGGACGTCGGCCTCCTGCACCCGGCTGAACCCGTCGATGGCGGACCCGTCGAAGGTCATCCCCTCGTCGAGGGCGTTCTCGAGCTCCGCCGACGTGATGTTGAAGCCCTTGGGCGTCCCGAGGACGTCGGTGAACCAGAGCTGGACGAAGCGGATCCCGCGTTCCTCCACCGTTCGCAGCACGTAGTCACGTTGGCTCTGCACCCCACAAGCTTCGCAGGTACCGGACCCCCTCCGTCCATTCCCGGCCTCGCCGGTACCCTGTCGGCGTGGTGGGCAACGGCCAGGGGCAGCGAGACGGGGGCGACGTCTTGCCGCGGCACAACCTCGAAGTCCCCTCGGGCCGGGCCCGGTTGTCCGTCGTACGTCAGGGGTCCGGTGGGGCGCCGCAGGTGGTGTTCCTCCACACCGGCATCTCGGATAAGCGCAGCTGGGACGATGTGATGGGCCTCCTCTCCTCCGACATGGACGTGGTGGCGTACGACCGGCGTGGCTTCGGCGCCACCACGTACCGGGCCGAGGCGCACGACCAGCTGGTCGATCTGCTGGCCGTGCTCGACACCCTGGCGCTGGACCGGGTGGTTCTGGTCGGGAACTCCCGCGGAGGCCAGATCGCGCTCGATTTCACCTTGACCCACCCCGGACGAGTGGCGGCGCTGGTGCTCGTCGCTCCCGCGGTGTCGGGGGCGCCCGCGGTCGATGACGCGGCAGATAGACCCGGTCGAAGCCGCCATTTGGGACACCCTGGCCGCGGCGGATGCCGCCGGGGCACTCGATGCGCTCAACCTGGGCGAGGTCCGGCTCTGGCTCGACGGTCCGCACGCCTCCGAGGGGCGGGTGGGCGGGGCACGCCGAGAGCTCGCGCTCGACATGAATCGGATCGCGCTCCGTGCCGACAGCCCCGGGCACGAACCCGCCCCCTCCATCGAGGCCTGGTCCCGCCTGTCCGAGGTGCGCTGTCCGGTCCAGGTGGTGGTGGGGGACCTCGATCTCGTCCATATCCAGGAGCGCTGTCGTGTGCTGGCGTCGCAGATGCCCGACGCCCGTCTCACCGTGGTGACGGACGCCGCCCACCTGCCCGTGTTCGAGCAGCCGGCGGCGTTTGCCTCGCTCCTCCGCAGCTTCCTCGGGGGAATTGAGGCCCATTAGGCTGGGCGCATGCCCTCCCTGCGCGTGGCCGCAGCCCAGCTCGACACCGTCGTCGGCGATCTCTCGGGCAACGTGGACCGCATTCTCGCCGCGCTCTCGGCGGCGGAGGAAGCGGGAGCGGACATCTGCATCGTGCCCGAGCTGGCCATACCCGGGTACCCGCCCGAGGACCTCCTCCTCAAGCCGGCCTTCGTGGCCGACAACGTCGCCGCCCTGGAAAAGGTCGCCGCTGCCAGTGGACACTGCGCCATCGTGGTCGGCTACGTGGGTGCCAATCCCACCGGCCCGGGTCTGTCCAACGCCGCCGCTCTCTGTGCCGGAGGCCGCGTCGTGGGGACCTACCGGAAGCGCTGCCTGCCCAACTACGGCGTCTTCGACGAGCAGCGCTGGTTCGTGTCCAGCAGCGAGACGCCGACCCTCTTCGGGGTGGCGGGAGCATGGGTCGGTATCTCCATCTGCGAAGACGTGTGGTTTCCCGACGGCCCGGTGGCCCAGCAGGGACATGGCGGGGCTGCCGTGGTGGTCAACCTCAACGCATCGCCCTACAACCGGGGACGTCGGCACGAGCGCCTCTCCATGCTGCGCACACGCGTGGCGGAGGCCGGGTGCGCCATCGCCTACGTCAATCAGGTCGGTGGCCAGGACGAGCTGGTCTTCGACGGCGACTCGCTCGATTGTGGCGTCCGACGGCACACTTCTGGCCAGCGGGGCACAGTTCGCTCCGGACCTGGTGGTCGTGGACGTCCCCTTCGGGGACGGGGGGGCGCGGACGACGGACGACACGCTGCCCCGGGTCGTCGCCACCGAACAGCGGCCCGAGCCCCGGCGGGGGGCGCAGCCCCCACTGCGGCCGCACCTGCGGCCGGCACTCTCCGACGAGGCCGAGGTCTACGCCGCACTGGTCCTGGGCACACGCGACTATCTCGGGAAGAACGGTTTCACCGAGGCGGTCATCGGCTTGTCCGGCGGTATCGACTCGTCGTTGGTCGCCACGATCGCGGTCGATGCCCTGGGACCCTCCCACGTGCACGGGATCTCCATGCCGTCGCGCTATTCGAGCGACGGCTCGCGTCACGATGCCGGCCAGCTGGCCTCGTTGCTCGGGATCGACCTGCGCGTCGTCCCGATCGAGGATGCACACGTGGCATTCACCTCCATGTTGGAGACCGTGCTGGGCCACGAGCCGTCGGGCTTGACCGACGAGAACCTCCAGTCCCGTCTGCGCGGCGTGCTGCTCATGGGCGTGTCGAACGCCAAGGGGTGGATCGTGCTCACCACAGGCAACAAGAGCGAGATGGCGACCGGCTATTCCACTCTCTACGGCGACTCCGCCGGTGGGTTCGCGGTGATCAAGGACGTACCCAAGACGCTGGTCTACGAGCTCTGTCGTTATCGCAACACCCAGGCCGTCCTGGAGGGATTGCCGGCACCGATCCCCGAGAGCGTGATCGACAAGCCGCCCGTCGGCGGAGTTGCGGCCGGACCAGCGCGACGATCAGTCGCTCCCGCCCTACGAGGAGCTCGACCCCGTCCTCCAGGGCTATGTCGAGCGCGACCGCACCGCACCGGACCTGGTGGCCGAGGGCTTCGATCCGATCGTCGTCGACCAGGTGGTGCGGCTGGTCGACGGGGCCGAGTACAAGCGACGCCAGATGCCGCCCGGGGTGCGCATCACCACCAAGGCGTTCGGCAAGGACCGCCGGATGCCGATCACCAACCACTACCGGCCGCCAGTGCCGCAGGAGCCGTCGCGTGGTTGACCGGACCGATGGCTGAGGCGATCGATGGCTGAGGCAGCGGCTCCCCGCGTCCGGCCCGATCGGGTTCCGCACGATCGGTCAGCTGGCGGAGCGTTGTGGGCACTACTGCTGGCTGGAGAATCAGCTCTTCGCGTTGACGGGGCGGTGGGCGAGCGCGCCGGCCGAAGGGGCCGGGGCCGGGCCTCCCGCGGCGCGCGACGACGAGGTGCGCGTGATCTGCAGTGAGATGTCCTCGTGGCACGGCTTCGCCGCCGCCGCGTGGCAGGACCGCCTTCCCGTGCGGGCGGGCATGGATGCAGGAGCGCTCGTCGTGCCGCCCGCCTGTCCGATCCGTGAGGCCCTCGACCTCTTGGCGGGGGAGAAGGAGCTCCTCGGTGCTTTCGGCGGGTTGGTCGGGCAGGTCCTGCCGGCTTTGCTCGCCGCCTACGACGAGGAGTTCGCCCGCGCCTCAGCGGTGAGCGAGGCCCCGGTGCGAGCGCTGCTCGACCTGGTCCGACCCGGGGTTCACCAGCAGATCGAGCGGGGTCTCGGGCTGCTGGCCGGCAGCGGCGTCACGGGCGCCGCCACCGGTGGGGCGGCGGCCGGTCTGGCGAGCAGCCTTCAACGGGTGTTGGGCTCCGGGAGTGCCATCTTCCCTGCTGCACGGGCATCTTGACACGCCCACTACAATGTTTCTGCAGCCCTTGTGCGCCGAAAGCGCCGAAAGCTGCATGACGAAAGTGAGCGCCCGGCAAGGACCTACTGCCGAGGCCCGCAGCGAGGGAAGGTTCGGCACATCTTGGCCAAGGAACGTATCGAGCGCGACGACGAGGATCTCGTACGTCTCTACCTGACCGACATCGGCCAGTACCCACTGCTGACAAAGGACGATGAGGTCCGCCTGGCTCAGGCCATAGAAGCTGGTCGAGAGGCTGAAGCAGCGGTTGCCAAGGCTCCGAAAGGCCTGACCACGGCGAAGAAGCGCGAAATGCGGCGTGCCGTCATGGAGGGTGAGCAGGCGCAACAGACCTTCGTCCAGTCCAACCTCCGTCTGGTCGTGTCCATCGCCAAGAAGTACCAGGCGTCTGGACTGCCGCTCCTGGACCTGATCCAGGAGGGGAACCTCGGCCTGATGCATGCCGTCGAGAAGTTCGACTGGCGCAAGGGGTTCAAATTCTCCACCTATGCCACGTGGTGGATCCGTCAGGCCATCACCCGTGGAATCGCCAATACGGGACGCACCATCCGCCTCCCGGTGCACGCCGGCGACACGCTGGCCCGGGTGCAAAAGGCGCAGGCCCGTCTGGAGCTCAAGCTGGGACGCCCCGCCACACTGGCCGAACTCGGCATCGAAGTCGAAATGCCCGAGGACAAGCTCGTCGAGGCCCTTCGCTTCCGCGCCGAGCCGCTCTCCCTCTCCGAGCCGTTGCGTGAGGACGGCGACGCCGAGCTCGGCGACGTGGTCGAGGACCGGTCCGCCGAGTCCCCGTTCGAAGTCGCAGCCGTGTCGCTGCTGCCCGACGAAATCGGACGCCTTCTGTCCCCGTTGGACGAGCGTGAGCGCGAGATCCTGCGCCTGCGCTTCGGCCTCGACCGCGGCGAGCCCCGGACGCTCGAAGAGGTTGGGGAGCACTTCAACCTCACCCGTGAGCGCATCCGGCAGATCGAGGCGCGTGCCATGTCGAAGTTGCGCCACCCCTCATCCGACACCGGCGCCCGCGATCTCCTCACCGTCTGAGAAAGAAGTCCTCTCCGTCGGTCCGCGACCGATAGGCTGAGCCGCATGAAGAAGTTTCTGCTGCTTGCCATCCTCATCGGTCTCGGTCTCGTCGCCGCAAAGCGGTTGCGTAGCGACGCCTGACCAAACAGACGGGACGTCCCCTACCTGGCTCCTGAGGGCGCGGGCGGGTCAGGCAGCAGCGCGCCCATCCGGACCGGGAGCGCGGCCCCGTACGCCCCGACGCCACAAGATCAGAGCGGCCCCGGCCACGGCCAGGCTCGTGGTCACGACGGGTGTCGTGCGCCCGACCCGATCCCGCAGGCGAATCGGCTTGGTGAACTGTCGCGTCTCCCAACCCCGTTCCCGAGCCACTTTGGCCAGGGCGCGGTCGGCGTTCACCGCCACCGGACGACCCACGGCCTCGAGCATCGGCAGGTCCGTGGCCGAGTCCGAGTACGCGCTGCTGGAGGCGAGATCGATCCCGGTGCGTGCCGCCAGCTCACGAATTGCGGTGGCCTTCTCCGGGCCGTAGGCGTAGAACTCCATCTGGCCGGTGTAACGACCCTCGGCGTCGACCTCGCCCCGCGAGCAGATGGCACCGTCCACACCCAGCATGTCGGTGAGCGGGAGCACGATCTCCTCGGGTGAGGCGGAGACGAGATAGACCCGGTGACCGGCGGCGCGGTGGAGCTCCATCAGCTCGAGGGCCTCGGCGTACATGATCGGCTCAATGGTCTGGAGCAACGTCTCGCGGACGATCTGGCGCACCTGGTCACGGTCCCACCCCTTCGTCATGGCGAGCATCGACTGGCGCACCCGCACCAACCTCTCCTCGTCCGCTCCGAAGTAGAGGTAGATGAGTTGGGAGAAGGCGGCGCGGGCCACCACCCGACGGTTGATGAGGCCTCCCTTCATGAAGGGTCGGCCGAAGGCGGCGATCGACGCGCGATCTATGACCGTCTTGTCGAGGTCGAAGAAGGCCGCTTCCATACCCCTATGGTAAATCGGTCCAGGTCAGCCCAGTACCGCGGGTGACAGTTGACGAAACTGCCCGCGACGGTTCGGGGCACCGGCCCGGGGCGGGCGACGTCAGTCCTTGATGAAGAGGGTGTGGACGGCGTCCTCGGCGTCTGCCGTCGAGAGCACGAGCACCTCGTCGCCGGACATGAGGACGGTATCCCCCCGGGGCACGATCAAGCGCTCGCCGCGGACGACGGCCACGACCACCCCGTCACGGGGAAAGGCCAGGTCGGCGATGGCGATGCCATTGGCCGGCGAGTCCTCGGCCAGGGTGATCTCCACCAGATGGGCCGCGCCACCCTGGAACTGCAGCAGCCGCACGAGCGCGCCGACGGAGACGGCCTCCTCCACCAGCGCGGTGAGCAACTGCGGCGTGCTGACCGAGACGTCCACGCCCCAGCTCTCGTTGAACAGCCACTGGTTCTTCGGGTGGTTGACCCGGGCCACGACACGGGGGACGGCGAACTCCTGCTTGGCCAGGAGCGAGATGACCAGGTTGTCCTCGTCGTCGCCGGTGGCCGCCACGACGACGTCGACGCTGGAGAGCCCCGCCGCGTCGAGGGATGATGCTTCGCAGGCGTCGGCGGCGATCCAGGTGATGTCCAACGTCGGTCGGAGGCGTTCCACCAGATCGGGGTCCTGCTCGAACACCAACACTTCGTGGCCGTTGGCGAACAGGTCGGCGGCGATGGCCGTCCCGACGCTCCCGGCTCCGGCGATCGCGACCTTCACGGGGCACCCGGCTCGAGTCGGGCGTCGAGCTCTTGCCGCGCGCTGGTCATGATCGCCAGGTGGAGCACATCACCCTCCTGCCCGACGAGCTCGCGCGCATCGAGTCGGGGCACGCCCGAGCGGGTCACCGCCACCACGCTCAGCTGCCCCGGCTCCTCGAGATCCGCGAGTCGTCGTCCCGGCCCACGACTCGGGGAGCGAGCGGTCCAACAGCGTCAGCTGCCCCGAGGGGTCCGACCAATCGTCCACGTCCTCGTCAGGGAGGAGGCGGCGGCGGACCTGATCGATGGTCCAGGTGACCGTGGCCACGGTGGGGATGCCCAGTCGCTGGTAGATCTCCGCCCGTCGCGGGTCGTAGATACGTGCCACCACGTTGGGGATCAGATAGGTCTCGCGGGCGATGCGCACCGTCAAGATGTTGGTGTTGTCGCCGCTGGTGACCGCCGCCAGTGCGTCGGCGCCGACCGCGCCGGCCCGCTCCAGGTCGTCCCTGTCGAAGCCCGAGCCGATGATACGGGGGCCGTCCCAGTTCTTCAGGCGGCGAAAGGCCTTGGCGTTCTTGTCCATGATGGCCACCGAATGGCCCTGCGCCACCAGTGAAATTGCCAGTCCGGAGCCGACTCGGCCACAGCCCACCACGATCACGTGCACGCCACAGCACAACACGCGACGCGCCGTTGTGCAAAGAGGAGGAACCCGAGCAGGTCGCGGTTTCCTTCTACGCTGGCGCCGTGGCGCCCAGTCCAGGTCTTCGGCCACCAGTTCCGCTGTCAGGGCTGGTGGCGGACAGCATCCCCGAGCGACGCCTCTACCGTTTGAAGAACAAGTTGCTCGGCCCGCCGCTGGTGACCGAACAGCTGAGCTCGGAGCGCCTGGGACGACCCACCGCGCTGGGGGTGCTGGCCCCCGACTGCATCTCCTCCTCGGCCTACGGCACCGAGGAGATGCTGACCCAGCTGGTGCCGGCCATCGGGCTGGCCGCCTTCACCCTGCTGGTCCCCATCACCCTTGCCATTCTCGGCGTCCTCTTCTTCGTGACGCTGTCCTACCTCGACGTGATCCACTACTACACGAAGGCCGGGGGAGCCTACGTGGTGGCCCGGGACAACTTCGGGCCGAGAATCGCCCAGATCGCCGCCGTCGCGCTGTTGATCGACTACACGGTGACCGTCGCCGTGCAGACGTCGGCGGGCACGGCTGCCCTGACGAGCGCCGTCCCGAGCCTGGCGAACACCGTCGACACCGTGGCGATCACCGTCGGGGTCGTCCTGCTGCTGTTGTACGGGAACCTCCGCGGTATCCGCGAGGCCGGGAAGATTCTTCGCCGTCCCGACGTACTTCTACGTCGCCTGCTTGGGCACGGTCATCATCGCCGGCTACGTCAAAGAGGCGTTGGGCACCCTGCATCCGACGCCCCTCCCGCCCGAGAACGTGCTCTTCGGCGGGCACGTGGGCACGCCCGGCCAAGGCTGGCTGATGGGTCTGGCGTTCATCACCCTGCTGCGGGCCTTCGCCAACGGCGGCTCGTCGCTCACCGGCCTGGAGGCCATCTCCAATGGGGTGGGCACGTTCCGCCGCCCCGAGTCGGTCCACGCCCGCCAGACCCTGGTCGTCATGAGCTCGGTGCTGGCGTTCCTGGTCCTCGGCACCACGTTGTTGGCCAAGTGGACGCATGCGGTCCCCTACGCCAGTGGCTCGCCGACGGTGGTCTCCCAAGAGGTCGAGGCCATCTTCGGGCGCGGCTTCTTCTTCTTCGTGGTGCAGCTGGCCACGCTTCTGATCCTCTACACCGGCGGCAACACCAGCTTCAACGGCTTCCCCTTCCTGGCCAACTTCGTGGCCTCGGACCACTACCTCCCCCGGTCCCTGACGAAGCGGGGTCACCGCCTGGCCTTCTCCAACGGGATCCTGGTGTTGGCCGGGGTGTCGATCGCCCTGGTCCTGGTGTTCAGGGCCCGGGTCGATGGCCTCGTCTCGCTCTATGCCATCGGTGTCTTCACCGGCTTCACCATGGCGGGCTCGGGCATGGTGAAGCACCACCTCGGTCAAAAGGGGCCGCACTGGCGACGCAGCGTGGCGGTGAACGGGTTCTCGGCGTTCTTGTCGGGCGTGGTGGTGCTGATCTTCCTGGTGTCGAAGTTCAAGGAGGGCGCCTGGGTCATCGCGGTGGTCGCCCCGTTGCTCTATTTCGGCCTGATCCGGCTGCACCATCAGTACGACCTGGAGAACACGTTGCTCGAGACCGGCGCGGTCGAGGCCTCGGAGGCGCCCATCCTGCGCCGTCACGTGGTCGTCGTCCTGGTCGCCCGGCTCGATATGGCCACCGCCCGCGCGCTGCAGTACGCCCGCACCCTGACGCCCGACGACCTGCGCGCCGTGCACTTCGACATCGACTCCAAAGAAGCGCGCGAGCTCGAGGAGGAGTGGGGTCGACTCGGGCTGGCCCGCCTCCCCCTCGACATCATCGAGTGTCCCGACCGCCGGCTTGGGCCGCGCCGCCATTGAGCTGGTGGCCGACGCCACCCTCGACGGCGACACCGAGTGCACGGTGCTGCTGCCCCGCCGCAGCTACTCGCGGTTGTGGCAGCACGTGCTGCACGATCGCACAGCCGACAAGATCGCCTCCGTCCTGTCGCAGGTGCCCCACGTGGCCGCCACGATCATTCCCTACAACCTCCCCGGGCGCTTCAGCGAGCGGGTCCGCACCTACGGCCGATCGGTGCAGCAGTCCCGCCTGACGACGTCAGACGCCCCGGAAGCGCCGACCGGTGGGCACGGTCATGGCCGCGGCCAGCGCCCTCCCGTGGACGCGGAGGGGCGCACGGGCGTGGACCGCGCCAGCTCGCGCCGTGACAACCAGCGCAAGGCGAACGCAGTGAAAGACGCCGACCGGGAGCTCGCCCGGCGGGCCGGGGCCACCACGGCCATCGCCAACGTCACCATGCGCCAGCGCGTCAAGGTGGCGGGACGGGTCAAATCGGTGCGCGTGCAGCCGCGGGCGGGCAATTCGAACCTCGAATGCGTCTTGAGCGACGGCACGGGGGGCCTGCTCCTGGTGTTCCAGGGCCGCCCGAAGATCGCGGGGATCGAGCCGGGCGCCCGTCTCGTGGCCGAGGGAATGGTCGGCACCTGGGGACGCCGGCCGGCCATGCTGAACCCGGCCTTCGAGCTGGTGGCCGGGGCCGAACAGGACGCCGGCGGGAATTGACCGCGACGAGCGTTCTTGCTCCACACCCCCACAGTCGCTAACGTGCCCCCCGGCCCGTCGACCGGTGCATTGGGCATGCGCGCCTTCGACCTGGGAATACCGCATCGCAATGAAGTGGGCTGTACGTAGGCGGACCGAGACAGCTACAGAAAGGGCACACCAGGCATGATCAACCTCCTCGCTGCAGGCAATGGTGGATACCAGGCGTTCCACCTTGGCGGAGCGGACAAGACCTGGCTGTACATCTGCCTGGCCGCCGGCCTTGTCGGTATCGCGGCCGGCCTGCTGCTGGCCCGCAACGTGCTGGCGGCCGATACCGGGACCCCCAAAATGCGGGAGATCGCCCTGGCCGTGCAGGAGGGGGCCGAGGCGTTCCTCAAGCGCCAGTTCCGCACGATCGCCATCATCGTGGTACCACTGGCCATCCTCATCTTCTTCACGGCCACCAAGGTGGTCAAGCCCAACGGCGACCTGGCACTGAGCTTCCAGCAGGACGGTCTCTACCGGGTCATCTGCTTCCTCTTCGGGGCCGCGTTCTCCGGCCTGACCGGGTTCATCGGCATGAGCATCGCCGTGCGGGGCAACGTGCGCACGGCGGCCGCCGCGTCCAAGGGCGGCGGCATGGCCGGCGCGCTGCGGGTTGCGTTCCGGACCGGCGCCGTCACCGGCATGCTCTGCGTCGGCCTGGGACTGCTGGGCGCCACCGCCATCGTGCTGATCTTCCAGAACTCGGCGACAGCCGTCCTCATCGGGTTCGCCTTCGGTGCCTCGCTCCTCGCCCTGTTCATGCGTGTGGGCGGCGGTATCTTCACCAAGGCGGCCGACGTCGGCGCCGACCTGGTGGGCAAGGTGGAAGCCGGCATCCCCGAGGACGACCCCCGCAACGCGGCCACCATCGCCGACAACGTGGGCGACAACGTGGGCGACTGCGCCGGCATGGCGGCCGACCTCTTCGAGTCCTACGAGATCACCATCATCTCTGCGCTGATCCTCGGCTACTCGGCCTTCCGGACGATCGGCCACAACCCGACGCCCGCGGTCCTGTTCCCCCTGATCGTCCCCGCGATCGGGATCTTCGCCTCGGTCATCGGCGTGCTGGTGGTCAAGGCCCGGAACAAGGACCGCAACGCGCTGGCCCCCATCAATCGCGGCTTCTGGCTGGCCGCGGTGCTGACCGTCATCGGCGCGTTCCTGGTGGCCCAGTACTACGTGCACAACCTGAAGGTGTTCTATGCCGTGCTCACCGGCGTGGTGCTCTCCCTCGTCGCCAGCCAGATCACCGAGCAGTTCACCTCCACCGAGCGGGGCCCGGTCAAGGAGATCGCCGCCTCCACGCGCACCGGGCCGGCCACGGCGGTCCTCTCCGGTATCTCGATCGGCCTGGAGTCCTCGGTCTGGGCCATCATCGCCATCGCGATCGCCATCGGCGTCGCCATTGGCCTCGGTGACGGCAACATCGAGCTGACGTTCTACCTGGTGGCTCTCATCGGCATCGGGCTGCTGGCCACGGCCGGCATGGTGGTCTCCGAGGACAGCTTCGGGCCGGTCTCGGACAACGCGGCCGGCATCGCGGAGATGTCGGGCGAGTTCACCGGCGAGGCCGAGCGCATCATGGTGAGCCTCGACGCCGTCGGCAACACCACCAAGGCCATCACCAAGGGTGTGGCCATCGGGTCAGCCGTCATCGCCTCGGTCGCCCTCTTCGCCTCGTTCATCGAGACCATCGGTGAACAGATCCCGAGCCTGCATGCGACAGGGAAGGAATTGTTCTCGATCATCCAGATCAACGTGGCCAACCCGACCACGTTCATCGGGCTGCTCATCGGAGGCTCCATCGCCTTCCTCTTCTCCTCGTTGGCCATCAGGGCGGTGGGACGCTCGGCCGGTACCGTGGTGCTCGAGGTGCGGCGCCAATTCCGTGAGCACCCCGGGATCATGGACTACACCGAGAAACCGGAGTACGGGCGGGTGATCTCCATCTGCACCGCGGCGTCCCAGCGCGAGTTGGCCACGCCGGCCCTCCTCGCCATCCTGACCCCGGTCATCGTCGGCTTCGGTATCAACTACCTGGCCCTCGGCGCCTTCTTGGCCGGGACCATCCTGACCGGGCAGCTGATGGCCAACACGCTGTCGAACTCGGGTGGGGCCTGGGACAATGCCAAGAAGTACATCGAGGACGGGCACGAGGGCGGCAAGGGCTCCGACGCCCACAAGGCGGCCGTCATCGGCGACACCGTGGGCGACCCCTTCAAGGACACCGCCGGTCCGGCCCTCAACCCGATGATCAAGGTGATGAACCTGGTCTCCCTGCTGATCCTCCCGGCCGTCATCACGTTGCGTCACCACAACGGCGAGCGCTACGCCATCGCCGCGGTGTCGCTGGTGATCCTGCTGGGCGCCCTGGCCTTCTCGAAGCGGGCCACCGAGGACATGGGGGCCGATGCCAGCGTGGTCGAACCACCTGCCGTAGCTGCCGCATCGGGCGACTGACCTGGTCAAGGCCACGAAGAACCCCTGTGTCGCGGTGCTCCTCCGGTGAGGTGCCCTTGACAGGCGGGTGCGGGACCTTCAACCTTGCGTGACCATGCGGACCGAACGAAACGACCAACTGAGGCGTCAGCCGCGGTGCGAGCTCCCGCTCGACGAGCGGCGCGAACAGGACTGCCATGGGTAAGGCACTGGTCATCGTCGAGTCGCCGGCGAAGGCCCGCACCATCAGCGGGCTGCTCGGCCCCGACTTCATCGTCGAGTCCTCGATAGGTCACATCCGCGACCTCCCCCGGGGGGCCGACGAAGTCCCCGCGGCGTACAAGGGCGAGAACTGGGCCCGGCTCGGCGTCGACGTGGACAACGGCTTCAAGCCCCTCTATGTCGTGTCGGCCTCGAAGAAGTCGGTCGTGGCCAATCTCAAGCGGCTGCTCAAGGACGCGGACGAGCTGTATCTCGCCACGGACGAAGACCGCGAGGGCGAGTCGATCGCGTGGCATCTCTTCGAGGTGCTGTCGCCGACGGTCCCGGTCAAGCGCATGGTCTTCCACGAGATCACCCCCGAAGCGATCACCAGGGCGGTCGAGGAGTGGCGGGAGCTGGACCGCCGCCTGGTCGACGCCCAGGAGGCACGACGGATCCTGGACCGGCTGTACGGCTACGAGGTCTCCCCGGTCCTGTGGCGCAAGGTCATGCCGCGGCTGTCCGCCGGCCGGGTGCAGAGCGTGGCCACCCGCATGGTGGTCGAGCGCGAGCGGGCCCGCATGCGTTTCCACTCCGCCACCTGGTGGGGCATAGAAGGCACGTTCACCCACACCGTCACCGAAGCGGCCCCGTTCGGCGCCACCCTCGTCTCGCTGGGCGGCACAGCGGTGGCCACCGGCAAGGACTTCAACGAGGACGGGGAGCAGACGAGCAAGGGCAAGGTGCGCGTCCTGGTCGAAGAGGAGGCCACCTCGGTCGCCACCGCGTTGGCCGGGCAGTCCTTCACCGTCGAGCGCGGTCACCGAGCGGCCGTTCCGCCGCTCGCCGGCGGCGCCGTTCATGACCTCCACCCTCCAGCAGGAGGCCGGACGCAAGCTGCGTTTCAGCGCCCAACGGGCCATGCAGGTGGCCCAGCGCCTCTACGAGCAGGGCTACATCACCTACATGCGGACGGACTCGACCACCCTGTCCGAGCAGGCGTTGACCGCCGCCCGATCCCAGGCCCGCGAAATGTACGGCGACGCCTACGTGCCCGACACGCCGCGCCGCTACGAGCGCAAGGTGAAGAACGCGCAGGAGGCGCACGAGGCGATCCGCCCCGCCGGCGAGACGTTCCGTACCCCGGAGCAGGCCGCACGGTCGCTGACGGGGGACGAGCTCCACCTCTACGACCTGATCTGGAAGCGCACCGTGGCCTCCCAGATGAACGACGCCACGGGCACGAGTGCCCAGATCAGACTGGTCAGCGAGGTTCCCGCCGGGGGCCCCGGCAACATCGCGGCCGGTGAAGTGGCCGAGTTCTCGGCCAGTGGCCGGGTGATCGCCTTCCCCGGGTTCCTGCGGGCCTACGTCGAGGGGCAGGACGATCCCGACGCCGAACTGGCCGACCGTGAGGTCGTGTTGCCGGCACTGGTCGTCGGCGATGTGGTCGAGGGCACCGCGTTCGACCCCGGCTCCCACACCACGCAGCCGCCCGCCCGCTACACCGAGGCCTCGCTGGTCAAGGCCATGGAGGAGCTCGGCGTCGGCCGCCCCTCGACCTACGCCAGCGTCATCGCCACCATTTTGGACCGGGGCTACGTCTGGAAGAAGGGCACGGCCCTGGTCCCCAGCTTCACGGCCTTCGCCGTGGTGGGCCTGCTCGAGCGCTACTTCGGCGACCTGGTCGACTACGGCTTCACGGCCAGCATGGAGGACGATCTCGACGAGATCGCCTCGGGCCGCGAGGAGTCCCTGCCCTGGCTCTCACGCTTCTACTTCGGCACCCGTCGCCCGGGGTCACACTGCCCGGAGGCAACGACGGCGCGACGCTCGGGCTCAAGGCCAGCGTGGCCGCACACCTCGGCGACATCGACGCCCGGGAGATCAACTCCATCCCGATCGGGGCCGGGAGCGACGGCGTGCCGATCGTGGCCCGCGTCGGCCGCTACGGGCCCTACCTCCAGCGGGGCGATGACCGGGCCTCGCTGCCCGACGACATGGCACCCGACGAGCTCACCGTGGCCCGCTCCGAGGAGCTCCTGGCCGCGCCCACCAACGACCGGGTGTTGGGGTCCGACCCCGAGACGGGTCTCGACGTCTCGGTCAAGGCCGGCCGCTTCGGGCCCGTACGTCCAGCTCGGCGAGGCGGGCGAGGGCTCGGGCTCGGCGTCGGGCAAGCCGCGCACCTCGTCGCTCTTCTCGACCATGGACCCGGCCACCCTCACCTTCGAGCAGGCCCTCGAGCTGCTCAGGATCCCGCGCACCGTCGGGACCGACCCCGAGAGCGGCGAGGAGGTGGTGGCCCACAACGGCAAGTTCGGGCCCTACCTGAAGAAGGGGACCGACACCCGCAGCCTCGCCAGCGAGGACCAGATCCTCACGGTGACGCTGCCCGAGGCCCAGGCGCTCTTCGCCCAGCCCAAGCAACGCCGCGGTCGCACCGCGGCTGCTCCCCTGCGCGAGCTGGGGGCCGACCCGGCATCCGAACTGCCCGTCGTGGTCAAAGAGGGGCGCTTCGGGCCCTACGTGACCGACGGGACGACGAACGCATCGCTGCGCAAGGGCGACGACGTGGAATCGATCACCATCGAACGGGCGTCCGAGCTCCTGGCCGAGCGCCGGGCCGCCGGGCCCCTCGACCCGCAAGAAGACGGGCGGCGCAAAGAAGGCCGCCAAGAAGACGCGGGGACCAAGAAGGCGGCGGCCACGAAGAAGGCCGCCGGCACCAAGAAGGCGGCGCGGCGGCGAAGAAGGCCGCCAAGAAGGCCGCCGGGGCGAAGAAGGCGGCGGTCGCCTCCGGGGCCGCCGCGAACGCGGTGCTCCTCGAACCGTTCTGACATGGCGGCCACGGGGTCGCCTGCTCGCGCTCGAGGGGATCGACGGCTGTGGCAAGTCGACCCAGGCCCGGGCCCTGGCCGGCGCTGCTCGGTGCCCGCCTGACCCATGAGCCGGGCGCAACCGCTCCTCGGGCGCGGACCTGCGCCGGCTCCTGCTTGCGCCGGATGCACCGCCCATCTCGTTGCGGGCCGAGGCCCTCCTGATGGCGGCCGACCGGGCCGAGCACGTCGGCGTCGGTCCTCGAGCCGGCCCTGGCCGCCGGGGAGTGGGTGGTGAGCGATCGCTTCTCGGGGTCGACGTTGGCGTACCAAGGCTACGGGCGTGGGCTCGATACGGGGGAGCTCCGCGCGCTGGTCGCCTGGGCCACCGCGGGCCTCCGGCGCCGACCTCTCGATCCTGGTCGACGTGCCCGTCGAGGTGGCCGCGGCCCGGCTGGGGACGGCCGCCCCGGACCGCCTGGAACGCCTCGGCCCGGCGTTCGCCCAGCTGGTCCGCGACGGGTTCCTGGCCCTGGCCGCCGATGATCCCGCACATTGGGTGGTGCTCGACGGCACCACCGATCCGGCGGCGTGTTGGCCGCCCGTATCCTGGCGGTCGTGCACGAACGCCTGGGCGACCGCCGGCCCCGGGAGCCGCACCGTGAGTACCGCCGGCGGGCCCGCGCGGACGGCGGGACCACGCCACCGGTCGCGGCGCTCTTCGCCGAGGTCGTGGGGCAGGAGCAGGCTGTCGCCGGCTTGCGCAGCGCGGCGCGTCCAGCCCGGTCCACGCCTACCTCTTCCGGGGTGCCGCGGGGAACGGGGGCCTGGCCGCGGCCCACGGCTTCGCCGCCGCGCTCCTCTGTCCCGACGGCGGGTGCGGGACCTGCCGGACCTGTCGCGCCGCGCTCTCGGGCAGCGATCCCGACCTCCATGTCATCCACCGCACCGGAGCCATGATGAGCGTCGACGACGTGCACCGCCTGGTCGCGGTGGCGCAACGCCGACCGCTGCAGGCGGCCCGCCAAGTGGTCATCATGACCGACGTGCACCTTGGGGGGCGCGCCGCCCCGGCCCTCCTCAAGACATTGGAGGAGCCGCCGGGCCCCACGGTCTTCATCCTCCTGGCCGACGACATCACCCCGGAACTGGCCACGATCGCCAGCCGCTGCGTCGAGATCGTCTTCCCTCCGGTGCGCCGATCGACCATGGTGGACTGGCTGATGGGACGTGGGATGACGGCCGAGGTGGCCGCTGTCGTGGCGGACACCAGCGGGGGGAATCCGGACCGGGCCCGGGTCATGATCGAAGACCCCGACGTGGCGGAGCGGGCATTGCTGTGGTCGTCGGTACCCGATCAACTGACCGGGACGGGCGTCGTGGCGGCGGAACTGGTCCGCGGCCTTCTTGCCTCGGCCGAGCAGGCGGTGGAGCCGTTGCGGGTGGAGCACGCCCGCGAGCTCGAGCGCCTCACCGAGGAAGCAACGGCCTTCGGCGAGAAGACACTGCCCGGGCGCAAAGAGATCACGGACCGGTTCCAGCGCGAGGAGCGGCGCTGGCGGACCGACGCACTGCGGGCCGGGCTGGGCGCCCTGGCCCGGGCGTATCGGGATCGGCTCACCGACCAGTCAACAGGTGGCGGTGCCGTCGCCGACATTCACGCCCAGGCGGCGGCAGAGGCGGTGGCGCTCATCACCGAGACCGCGCGGTCCCTGGTCCGCAACCCGCAAGAGACACTGCTGCTGCAGGCCCTTCTTGTGCGGTTGGGTGCCCTGGTGACGTGATCTCGGACCGGAACGACCGGCACTTGGGGAATCCATGCATTCGCTGCTAGCTTCCCTTCGCGACCACTCAGGCTTGAGGTGAAAGTAATTGGAGAGGCTCCGGACACGCTTAGCTCGCCGCACGCGTGACGTCATTGGTATTACCGGGTTGCAGCAGCGCATCGACAGTCTCGAGAGGGAGTTGGCCAGTCGAAGTGATTCGATCTCCGCCGTGATGGCGAGGACCGAATACTTGGCAAATATCTCGAGCACGGGCTCCCACCCTCGGCGCAACAGAGGGCCCGATCAGGCGATCCAACACCTTCTTCGATTGCACTACAAGGATCTCATCGAGAGCGGGCGGCCGTTACCGCCGTTCAGTGACATCGAGATGCGCTTTTACTCCCAGAACGGCGAGGACGGCATCATCCAGTTGCTGATCGAGGCGGTGGGCACCGTGACCAAACGGTCGGTCGAGATTTGTGCGGGCGACGGAATCGAATGCAATACGGCGAACCTCCTGATCAATCATGGTTGGAGTGGCCTCCTCATCGATGGCGGTGAGGAACTTGTCACGCGTGGGACGCGATTTCTATGAAGGGGGGCCTGATACGTGGATCCACCCCCCGAGGCTCAAGCAGGCCTGGGTCACTACGGAAAACGTCAACCAGTTGGTCGAGGATGCCGGGTTCGATGGGGATATCGATCTCTTGAGCATCGACCTGGATGGCATGGACTACTGGATTTGGAAGGCTCTCGATTGTGTGAGACCGCGCATGATAGTTGCTGAGTGCAATGGTGTCTGGGGGCCGTACGAGTCGCTCACCGTCCCCTATGGACCAAGTTTCAGCTGGGAGAAGGGCACCGCGTATGCCGGAGCGACGATCGCGGCGATGTGCAAGCTCGCATCGCAGAAGGGTTACAGGCTCGTCGGCGCACAACGTTATGGGTTTAATGCATTCTTCGTGCGCGACGATCTCGCACGTGACACGTTACCTACGGTCACACCTGAAGACTGCCTGCGTCATCCGCAGTGTCTCCTGGATCAGGCGAGAGTGGGCGACGTGAAGGATCTACCGTGGGTTCGTGTGTGAGCCGTGGGCCTGTGTCGTTCATCGTTCGAGTAACAGGTTGACTTGGCCGTCAGGCCCTCCCGTGTCACAGAGGTCGACCACTTCTGCGTCGGACATCTGGAGGAGATCATCTCCGGCGGAGACCCTGATCCGATAGCCCAGTTGGCGGTATCTCGCCAGAATGTCGGTCGGCGAGCGATCAGTGGCCCGCAAGGGCGCCGGCCAAAACTCGGTCACGACGCGGACGCCGGATGACCGCGCCAAGACACCGTCAAGTCCCAAGAGCACCTCGAACTCCCAACCTTGGACATCGATCTTGACGAGGTCGAAGGTGCGGTCTCCGAAGAGTTCGTCACCGGATGCGGCCGGGACGAACCACCCTGCCGGGGCTTCGTCGGACACGTGGTCGAATGCCGCAGATTCCTCGCCGGCAGCACTGGGCTTGACCCGACCGCTTCTGAAGTCACCGAGGTTGTTGGCGTTGCCGGAAAGATGCAGATAGCGATCACGATTGTCCAGGGCGATGGGCCACACCGTCGCAGCGACCCGGTTCGCCCACAAATTGAACCGGAGGGTTCGGACATTGCCGGGGTCCGGTTCTACACAGTCGACGATGACACCGGGCGCCGCGTTGCCGATGAGTACGGAGAAGTAGCCGACATTGGCGCCAACATCAAGAAATCGGCACCCGGGCTTGACGAATGAAAGAAGCAGCTGTCCCACCTCTCGCTCCCAGGTGTGCGCACGCTGCATGAACGGCCGCATCACCTGGTCATGTCGGCTCATCCAAAGGTTGCCCGCATCGACTTCGACGAGCTCGAACTCGTCGTCAGGGAGCGGGGGTGGGGGTGCGGGTGGTGAGCTGGAGCCTCTCTGGCGCTCCGAACCGGCGTTCAGTTTGGAGGTTGCCCTTCCGACCAATGTCTCTAGTCGTATCCCCAGAGTTGGTCCTTTCGATTCATTCATGGTGTTCCTCCGTTGGTGACAAGTTTGTTGCACGGTGATGTGTTCGTCGCTGCCATGCGCTCAACTGATGTCCGATACGCCGACCCAGCAGACGCCCGGGCCGTTCCACCAGCGAGAAGCTGCCCCAGGCCAAGGCAATGGAGATGACCCAGATTACGACGATCTTGAGAACAATGTGGCTTGTCTCAGGGGGGGCCAGAGCAGATCCGATCCCGAAAACGCTCAGAATAACCGGAAAATGCCATAAATAAAGACCGTAGCTCCTCTCTCCAAGCCAGACCCCCGCTTTCATCGGGAAACCAAGGCGACCACGAACTGGCTTCGAACCGTAGAGCAGGGCGGGCAGGGCCAGAACGCACATCGCATAGTCGAAGAAGGTAAACCAGATCCAGTGGGTGTAGAAGGAGGCACGCCCGGTCTCGCGTAGGAATACCAAACTGGGGACGAGGAGGAGCAGGAGCACCAGCAGGCTCGGATGCTTCGTGGCCCTCTTCACCCATCGGTCCAGATACCCGCGCAGGACGGCCCATCGAACGGCCATGCCCAACACGAAAATGGGCAGGAGGCCGATGAACTGACGGGACAGGAAGAGATACTGGAAGGGAAGAAACGCCGGCGAATGCGATCCAAAATACCAGTGGGTCACGGCAGTGCCATCGAGAGCTACATACAGTCTCCACCCAACGCCGACCGCCGCCATCGCCAAGGCGGAGATGATCGGGCGACGAGCGATGAGGTACGCCATCAACGGCATGAAGAGGTACAACGTCATTTCAATACTCAGCGTCCACAGGGCACCATTGACATTGAGATTGCTCTCGGTCGTGGGAAACAAGTGTTGGGTAAAGGTGACATTTGCAAGGATCTGGTGGATTCCCTGTGTGCTGAACACCTGGCTCCGCTGCGCATAGAACAAGAAGGTGAGACCGACGCAGACGTAGTAGGCAGGCGCGATTCGGAAGAACCTTCGGATGTAGAACTCGAGGACCGTCTTCCCCCGCCGGTTCACCCAGAAGAAGTCTGCCAACAAATAACCTGAAAGCAGGAAGAAAACGTTGACGCCCCAAGCCCCTAGGCCTTGGACGATCCCAAAGCCGAACGAGGCCTTCCCCCCGGAGAGTGCCCATGTGTGATCGACGACGACGGCTGCCGCGGCGATTCCACGGAGGGCCTCGATCGCCGGGTACCATTCTCGGTCTTCTGGCGGGAGTGGCGGGCTGATTCCAAGAGGCTCTGTTTCGCCAGCCGTTTCCGATTCACCACCCGACTGCGGGGCGGGACCTGGACCAGTTGGAGCAGAATCAGACACGTGAGGGGTAGCACACCTCGCGTTGTACCTGCGCTCCTATGGCTCCAAATCCAGCGGTCACCTCACCGAGCTCAGCGGCTGGCTCTATCACGCGAACCGATGTCGGTGCTGAGCCGAAGTACTCGAAGAGGCCTTGGGGTACGTTCTCGAATTGCGGCAGGACCAACTGAAATCCGATGAAATGAACGACGGTCGTAAATCTCCCCTGGGTTTTTTCGAGCTTGACGACCGGTCGTATGGCACCAGGTCCTGGGGGGTTCAAGCCGGCTACCACCGAATAGCCCCAGTGGCGCGCCGCGTCGACCATGATCTTCCTGATGGCACCCGTGCGGAGGTCGTCGAGGGTCTCGGAGTAGACGAATCCTGCGACCTGACTTCGAAAGAGGGGATACCGGTGATCGATGATGCGCTCATGCGCGGGAACGGAAGTGTGTCCCGAGCTGAGCAGTCCCGCTTCGATATTGGTGGCTCCTCCCTGATGGTAAGCGAAACTCGAGGGGGAGAGCGTGATCCGGTACCCGAGGCTTTTACTGCGGAGGCTCCAATCCGTCTCCTCGCAGTAGCCGCGGCCGTACACCGGGTCCATGAGCCCGACGTGACGGAGCACCGGAACCGGAATCAATATGCAGAACGAGATACCGGCGGGGATGTCGACAGCGGCAGCTCCGAAGGTGCCGTAGATGGAGGCTGACAGCCAGTTGACCTTGTCCTGATCACGCAGATACAGATCCGGGTCGTCGTTCGGCAATGAGAAGATCGACACGTTGTTCGACCATGCCGTCACAGATCCGATGTTCGGGTCTGATGCCGCCGTCTCGACCATCGTGTCGGGCAGGGTCTCCGAAAACAGCACGTCTGAGTTGGCGATGATGACGTAGTCGTAACCGGCATCCATGGCCCGTAGAAGTCCCAGGTTGACATTACGGGGAATCCCCAGATTTCTCGGACTTCGGTAGTACTGAAGCCCGAGTTCACCGCACAGCCCTTGGATCTCGTCGCTATACCCGGGCTCTGGACTGCAGTCGTCGAGAACCAGCACGTCCATGGCAACTGTTTTCGGTTGAATGGCAGCAGCGGACCGCAGGCAGGCCGGGACGACCGCCCGTCCGTTGTAGACGGTGATGGCCAACAGCAAGCGTGGCTTTTGCACGCCTATCTCCGGAGGAGACTTCGGAGTGCGCCCGCTTTTTGCGCCAGTTGATAGGCACGCGAGGCACTCAGCTCGGCGTGACGACTGTGCAACTCATGATGACGACTCTGCAACTCGACGAAGGCCGTCTCCGATTGATCGATCACCCTCTGGAGTTCGACGATTCGTTGGTTGGCCGAGATCAACCGCTGAGTGAGATCGACGACACGCGCATTGGCAATCTCGAAGTCCCGGATCGCCTGCATGAGGGAGAGCCGGTCCAACTCATGCTCTAGTTGAGCATCCTTCACTGCCCGGTCGCCGGCTGCAGCCCGTTGGCTCGGCGCCGCCTTCTTGGGCGCAATCGCCTCGGCTCCGGTCTTCTGGGCTAGTTTCGCTTCTTCAGGCATCGATCCCCGTTTCGTGTGATGCGGTCACAGGCTACCGAGTGGTGGTCGGGCCAGCAATGTTCTATAGACCTGCAAGAGAGACTCGGCGCATCGGTGCCAGTCATACGAGGGCATTCCCGCTGCGATGGCTTCGACTTGGGCCCTCGAAAGGGCCGGGTCGGACAAAAGCTCTACGCAGGCGTTGGTCAAGGCATCGACCGACCAGTCCGCCGGAGCTACCGGTAGCCCCGACATTCGTTCTTCGAACGGGCCGAATGGTACTACCACGGTGGGTGTCCCGAACGCTGCGGCTTCGTGGGGGATGAAACCGAACCCTTCGGCCCCACTCGGATACAGGACGAGTTCGGCGTGGCGGAGGAGCCAGTTCCGCTCTTCCGAGGAGACATCGGGAATGGTGAAGATCGGATCTCCGGGCGACCAGGCGATGGCCTCGGCCATCCGCGACGATCCCCACGGGACAAGTGCGCCTGCCATCACCAATGCCAGGCTCAATCCTCGATTCTGCAATTCGTGCAGGACCCGTATGGCCACATCACGGTTCTTGTGGGTGTAATTGGTCCCGAGCACGAGCACGAACGGCTGTCCGCCGAATCCACACGCCAGGAGTTCGACGGGTTCCTGTTCGGGCTCGTCGCCCCGCATGTGGTCCACTCCCGCCGGGACCATGAAGATCCGCTGTTCGTCGACCGACAACCGCTCGAGCCCGATCTGACGAGCGGTGTCCGCCGAGCTGGCGACGATCCCGTCCACCGCGGCGGTCGATGCCCTCGTTGTCGTGCGATGGGCGAACCAATGATCCGCACTTTCGTGGTACACCGGAACCTGAAACGCAACCAGGTCGTGGATGGTGATCACCGTACGCTTCCCGACGGCCCGCCAAGCAGCCGGGTCGACACCGGGCGTCGCCTGGAACGGGCGGTGGACGATGTCGACTTCCGGAAAGCCCGTCACCTCTCCAACCGGGGCGGTGCGGACATCGATTTTTGGATTGGAGAGCCAAGGAATGGCATAGGGCGGTATCGGGCCGGGGATGGCCACTCCCAGGTATGCCACATCCGCAAGATCGGCGAGTGCGGCCGCCAGGGCGAGAATCGCCACCTGCGTGCCCATTTCTTTCGGCCCGATGCACGATCCCTCGAGCACGATGCGCATGCCGAGCGCCGTTGGCCCGAGCCAAGGTCAAAGCCTGGCGCAGCGCCGAGCGGGATTCGGCGGGATCATTCGGGGCTCGCATGATCCCCGGGTGGTAGCGGTCGAGCGCCGCTTCCTCTGACGCGGTCAGCCCGGCGACTGAGGGATGGTCGCCGGGGACGTCGGTGGGCCGCGAGACGAAAGTCCCCGGGTCGAGCATGCTGATAAGCCCTCGATCTCTTGCGCTGGCTCCGAAGTCAGCCAGGCAGACGGGCACACGCTCGCCACCATCGGGGAATGGCCATACCAGCGACAGTCCCTGGGCGCTGATCAGAACAGCAGGCCCCACCGGGTACGGAATCGGCACGGGGTCCAGGCCCTCAGGGTGAGCACGGAGCCGCCTGGTGATGGCCACCTCGTCGAGATTGTCGATCTGGTGGATGGAAACCTGGTCCGGATGTGGGAATCCCGCGTAGCCGGCGATATTCGACAAGAACGAGACGCTGGCACAACGAAGGTCCGTGTCGACGAGTGTCAAAGCCCGGTCGAGAAACTCCGGTGGGAACGAGCGCGGGATCATGGACCAGGAGAACGTGCACTCGATGGCGCGCGTGGACATGGTTGACCAACCCGGAGGCTGACGGTTGAACTTCGAGCTGGACGCCGTAACCCTGGAGCCGCGACAGGACCGCCATGTCGGGACCTCCGACGATGATGGGGAGGTCGGGGGCAGCGGCCTGCAGGGACTTGATGGTTGGAATCCACGCCTCGGGTACCGCCGTGATGAAGATGGCACCCACACAATCATCGAACCTTTCCGACTGGCCTCCATCGGTTGTCTCGGCTGCCGTCACCCATCCCCCAATGCAATCCGGGCACCGGCGAGAAGTGCCTCGAGGCCTTTGTCGAGCGTCCATGCCGGCGCGTAGCCCAAGTCCCGATGCGCAGCGTCGATGTCGGTGCTGGCCGCTCGAACATCGCCGTCGCGGAACTCGCCGGTCACAGTTGGAGCTGGCGCGCCGCACGACGCAGCAATTCGCGAGGCGACGTTGAAGATCGTTGTCGGTGATCCGGAACCGATGTCCAGTGTCCGGTTGATGATCGGCGGCCGGTCGATGGCTGAGCAGATTGCATCAGCTACGTCGTCGACGTAGACGAAATCACGCACGATATTCCCATCTTCGTAGACATTGAGGCTGGATCCCGCCAGCGCCTGCTTGGCAAACGTCGAAAGGACACCCGTATAGGGATTGTCGAGCGATTGACCGACCCCATAGACATTTTGTAGACGCAGGACGGAGATCGGGCATTCCATGGCTGCCCCCCATGCTTTCAGGATGTGCTCCTGGGCAAGTTTGGTTGCGGCATACACGTTGGTGGGCTCAGTTCGGGTCCAATCGGCGCGGCTCGGCAGGGGCGTGCCGACCTCCCATCGGGAGACGGCGGGTCCCAGACTCCTCGGCTCAAATTCTGGTGCGTTCTCGATGCCGGGTAATACGGATTTCCTTGCGCTGTCCATGCGCCTTCGCCGTAGACCGCACGTGAGGAGGCAAGGAGGATGTGCTCGGGTACATGTTCGTTCCGTGACATCACGTCGAGCATCTGGGTGGTCCCGACCACGTTGACCGAACCGTGGCTCGTCGCCGCTCGCAATGACTGCCCGGTTCCCGTCTCTGCCGCCAGGTGAATCACCACCGAAGGTCGCTCGATCTTCAGCAATGCATCCCAAGAAGTCGAACTCGTGACGTCAAAGGGAAAGAGTGGGACGGATTCCGGCAGCCGGCCCGGCCGGCCGCTCCCTTGTGAACCTGGGGATGGAGTACATCCACCGCCAGGACATAGCGTGGCCTTGTGCGACGAGGCGTTGCGCAACGGCGCAACCGATGAAGCCGGCTCCGCCGGTGATGAGAACCCTCCGGTGCACCAACAGTTCAGCCTTTCTCCTGGGCAACTGCATGTGGGTCGAGGGTGTTCGCGACAGCTTTGCTTTCAGTCTCGCGGTGTTTGTCCTGGCGTTGACGTAGCCGGCGCATGATTGGTTGCGCAGCAGTCCAGACCGGGACATGCGAGCAGCGGGCGCATCGCCCTTGGCGGCGACGTCGTCATGCACTCTAACCGGCACTACGGGATCAGCTTCCGCTGAATCTCCTCGAACCTCTGCTGGACAAACGTCACGGCCCGGTCGATCCCGTGCTCCTTCGCCACCACCTGACGTGCTCGACGGCCTTTCTCGGTCGCTTCCTCGCGGTGGAGGGCGAGTGCGCATCAATCGTGCTGCAGCATCGAGATCCCGGTCGGCCCAGGTACTGCTCACGGGATAAGGATCGCAACCCTCGGGAACAGAGATCGGCTTCCATGGCACAAGGTAGGCCGTCTCGGAGTTCATGAAGTCGAGATTGCCGGAGTAGGCCGTGGCTATGACGGGTTTGCCCAGCGCCATCGCCTCTGCCATCGTCAGTCCCAGACCCTCGCTGCGGTGGAGCGACACGTAGCAATCCGCCAATGCCATGAGGGCACCGAATTCGCCGTGTCCCAGGTAATCATCGATGATGACGATGTCCGGTCGAGCTCTACAAGCCCGTCGGATTCGCTCGACATCGTCGACCCCCGGTCCCCGTTGATGATCTTGAGCACGAGCAGGGATCCGTCACCTGGGCTAAAGGCGGGCTGGAACGCGTCGACCAGCCCGACCGGGTTCTTCCTCTCGAAGATGCTCAGCAGGTCGAAGCAGAACAGGAACATCAACCCGTCCGGCAGTCCGAACGATGCTCGGTCGAGCCCGGGCGCAACGGTCGGCGCCAGAATCGGGAGCGGAACCGTGAAGACGGGCTTGTCGGTCACCGACGCGATCGACGCCCGGTTGAATTCGGACAGCGCCCACACCTCGTCGACCATGTCGAGGGTCGGCCAGAACCTGCTGGGAAATTCATCCAACTCCCAGGCCCATTGCCCGATCGTGTAGCGACCGGAGAAGAATCCTGGCCCACCTCCCGCGGCGAGTGGCGGAATTCCTTCGCGTTGACCGCGACGATGTTCGTGTCGAGGTTGCGTTTGGGCTCTCCTTGCACTTTGAACGGGTGTTGGAGGCGACTGTTCGGGGCGCTCGTCATCAGTGTCGTGAAGTCGATTCCTGTCGCCTCGACGACTCGAACCGTCAGACGGCCCCCTTCTCCGACCCCCAACTCGGCGTTGAAGAACCCCGCCACGGTGATGCCGGGTTTGAGGGCATCGGGCGAAGCCCACGTGGCCACACTGGAGCGCCGGGACTTCCGATGGCCCGCCGGTGCCGGCCGGCACGGCGACGAGCGTGCTAGGTATTCGGCCGAGCTCTGCCTCAACGAGCGCCCATTGCATGAACGCCGGTCGATTGGTGGCCTGCGGATCCGGGAACAGATCGTGGAGGTCCGTGCGTGTCGAGTAGAGAGTGCCCAAATAGAGCGTCAGATTCCCGGGATCCCCCTCAACATTCGGGGCCTCGTTGAGGAGGGCGATCAGGTCGCCGACCTCGGCCGGATCGAAGGGATCGGGAGGCGGAGCCGATCCTCGCTCGTCAGCGTCCTCGACCAACCGACGGTAGAGGTGGCGAATGGCGTGGTCGATCGGCGAACCATCGGCCATGTGGTCGAAGCCGTACCGAGTCTGACGGTCAGCGTGAAACCCATGCTCGATCAGCGACGTCGCATAGTCATCACAGAGGCGCGGAGGTCGGCATGCTCGCTCAGAAGGATGCGGGGATGTGCGCCCTGGTGCTTACTGAGGCGGTGCGGGACGTCGGGAGAGTAACCGCTGAAATTGAAGAAGGCGAGCGGGCGTCCGTCCACCTCGTAGCGTGCACCCGTCCGTTGCAACGAGCGGGAATGGAGGTTCCAATAGGCGACGTTGAATTGGGATCTCGCACAATGGCGTTGTCGAATATTCCCGGTACGAAGTCCACCCAACGCTGGCCGACGAATCGCGCATCATGCGGACTCTTGACGGATTCTCGCCGTATGCGTTCCTGCCAAGCGTGGAGGAATGGGCGCGAGCCCGGGCCAACCCCGACAAATCCCAGGTTATAGATGCCAGCATGCAAAATTGTGTTCTCTTCGATCGTCTTCCCGTCACGTGGATAGGGAGCGTCGGCGTGCGGGGTCAAGACGATTCCATGTTCGACCGCAAGTTCTCCGAGTCGATCGAGGGAGTCATACACCTTGACGTCCGGATCGAGGTAGAGGGCGAACGCACCGGAGTCCAGAACGGCCTCGAGGAGCCACGGCTTGAGCAGTGTCGCGAACTCCATGACGTCGTAGATCACTGCTGTCCGGTGAAACTCCGAGAGGTCCACGCGAAGGTCGTCGAACCGGTAGACCTCGAACGGCTCGGCGTCGGGATCCACGTCCCGTCGCAGGTCGTCGAAGACCAACGCCACCATCCGTCCGTCGGGATGAAGAGACCGGAAGGACTCGGCCAGCACACGCGTGTGAGCCAGAGAATTCCTGGCCACGATTGTGCAAACGGTGAGACCCACGGACCGACCTCCACGATTGCGGAACGTTCGGGCACCCTAGTGGACCGTTTTGATCAGGGGCGACAATGAGGATCCCTCCCATCCACTCCTGGAACCGGCTCCTTTCGCCGGTTGACGCAGGGCGTTCTGTATCTCACAAGCCGGCGACGGCGACCTCTCAGATCCGCCTCCGGCGCACTTTCACTTCGGGACGCACGGAGCGCGGACGTGGGACGAGTTCGCCCCCGACGTGGCATGCCACATCGATCGGTTGCAACATCGGTCCATCGTGGTCCCTCGGGGCCGGCGTCCCTCAGCGTGAGGGACGCCGCGCGTCGGAATCCGACTGGTGCGCCACCGGTCACCGGGCAGGACCATCCACCGCCCGGCCTCGGTCGTGTAACCTTCCAAATCGTCGAACGCCTCTCCGCTGCATCGCAAGGAGATCCTTCGGCGTTCGAATGTCGTTGAGAGGAGTCCGACATGGGCGGGGTATTCTGCTCGGCCGGCCTTCGTTGAAGGCAAATGGCTGGCCCGAGATCCAACGCTCCAAGCGTCGCAGCAGGTCGCACATCGCAGCAAAAGGGCCGTCAATGGCAAACGGCCCAAAAGTCCTGGTTGCCAGGAACAACAGCAAGAAATGCCTGGGTAGCTCAGTCGGTAGAGCAGCGCACTCGTAATGCGCAGGTCAGGAGTTCGAATCTCCTCTCAGGCTCCGAGAGTTTGTCGTGGGTGGGCGTCTTCCGTAGTCAGCGGTATCAGTAGGAAGTCTCAGGGATCATTAAGGTTCCACCCAGTTGAACCCCAGCTCTACTCCAGTCCCGCCCAGCTCCGGAGATATGCTGACGGCTGGGTATGCATACGGCCAACGGACATGGCCTCGGTGCTGCGGACGAGATTTCCGGTCGTAGCCGCGCCAACCGCCGGAACCGGTTCGACGACGCCGGCGGCAGACGAGATGGATGAGGCGGACGTCCGAAATCGGCTCGCTGGGCTCGTTGGTGAGCTTCCTGAACTCTATCAACCCGTATCGGGCCACCCCGAGATTCTGGCTTCCGCGCTGCGGACAATCACCGGATCGACGTACTGACCCAAGCTGTCGACCAAGTCTCTTCACACCTCGATCGATCTCTGCGAGATTTTCGATCTGGGGGCGAGCCCAAGGCCAGAAGTCTTCCGGCTCGCCCAGCTCGGTCACCAGGTGACGGGGATCGAGGCACTCCCCCAGAACATCGCCATTGCCCGGTCTCTCAAGGAGGAGTACCCGGAACTCGACGCGGACTTCCTCGAGGGCGACATCGTCACTGTCGCACCCTTGTCAGCCTCAGTGACTACGACATGGTGATCGGGTTCTCCGTATTGCACCATGTCGCGGAGCGCAACGGTCATGAAGCTGCCGTCGAGCTGGTATCGACGTTGGCCGGGCACATCCCCTTTGCGATATTCGAGATGGCGGTGGCATCGGAACCCGTCTACTGGGCGGACTCATTGCCTGCAGATCCGCGTGTGACGTTGGCGCCCTACGCATTTATCCGAGAAATAGGACTTGTCGGGACGCACCTGTCCGACATACGACGACCGCTCTTGTTTACCAGCTCAACGCATGTGCTCGCCAAGGAGGGACTGGAAGTCATCGAGTCCTGGAAGAACGAGTCGCACGCCGACCTGCAAGGAGCGACTCTGGGCCTGCGACGTTACTATTTCGTCGTGTCCGGCATCCTCAAGATCACCGCGCGATTCACAGACGATCCCGAAGAAGCACTCGTCGGACAGCTCCGACAGGAGCAGCGTCGAGAGGCGCACGTTCTGGAGGCGTTAGGACAAGCAGGTATCGAGGCTCCGAAAAATTCCGAATTCGTCGACGGCGAATACGAATCATTCTTTTTTCGCACGGCCTATCCTGGCGTCCTTTTGAGTGAGGTCATCGCCTCGATCGACGAAGACGTCAAGTCCGTCATCACGGGGCAGGTGCTTGATGCTCTCGCCATGTTCGAAGCTCACGGGCTGTACCACGTGGACCTTCGCTTGTGGAATGTCCTATTCAACCCGGACGACGGTGTAGCTCATATCATCGATTACGGTGCCTTGAGTCCGTTGCCCGAAGACGTGATGTGGCCGAATGATGCGTACTTCTCCTTCTTGGTGTGGCTCGTCTCACTCTGGGGGTCATTCTCGGATCAACCAGGCTTGGTGATCCCGCGGTTTACCGGTATCGATCGAGCTGAATTCCCGTCACGGGTCATCTCCTTGATCTCGACACTGATGACGCACCCACGAGACGGACTCGTGTTCCAGGATCTCGCTGCGAACTGGAAGGCGCCTCTGGTCGTGGACACAGCGGTATGGCCCACCTCACCGGTTGCGTGGGGTTGGCTCGCGGCAATCGAACATTTTGCTCACGGCCACGCTGAGCTCGCATTGGAACGCGACGGCGTGGTCGTGGAACGGGATGCCGTGGCGGCCGAGCGCGACGCTCTGGTCTCCGAGCGCGACGCTCTGGTCACCGAGCGCGACGCCGTGGTCTCCCAGCGGGATGCCTTGTCCTCCGAGCGCGATGCCGTGGCGGCCGAGCGCGACGCTCTGGTCTCCGAGCGCGATGCGGTGGCTTCCCAGCGCGACCATTTGGCTTCGGAACTCGAGGCTTTGAGATCGGACCACGAATCTCTTCGTGTCGAACACGCGGCGTCCGAGGCACAAAGGGAAGCAACCCAGACCGAACTCGTCCAGACACGAAACACGTTGAGTTGGCGTCTCACCCGACCACTGCGCAGATTGCGACGGCCTTTTCGGAAATAGGGACGAGCCGGCTGTTCCCCGATTGTCAGTGCAGTGGAGCGCGACCGGTCGGGCCCTGGTCCGCGATGACTTCTTGGAGCGCCTCTGCCATGAGGGCGACGAGCTCGTCTTTGGGTACCGATCGGACTTCCTCGAACCACCCGAGCGATCGGGAGAGGCTGATGCCCAACATGGCCGCCGTCGCGATCTGCGCCCGCAGGTCGGCGCGGTCGACGCCGCGCGCCGTCATGTCGACCACCAGTGGATCGACGAGGCGTCGCTTCACCCGCTGTAGCGCCGCTCGGCGGATGTCGTCGGACCCGTCGAGGCGGATCAGCGCCTGCATGATCGGCCCCGGGCCATGGTCGTCGGCTCTGGATACGACGGTGTCCGCCATCTGCTCGAGCCCTTCGAAACCTCCCGGGTACTGCTCACTGGCATCTTCGGCGGCGACCGCTGCGACATAGAGGTCTGCCTTGCTGCCGAAGTAGCGAGCGATGAGGGCCGCATCGACGCCCGCAGCTCGCCGATGTCACGGATGGTCGTCCGCTCGAATCCCCGTTGTCCGAACAGCTCCTGCGCGGCCTGGAGCAGCGACTCCTTGCTCGCCGCTGCGTCGCGGGAGCGCCCAGCCCTGGGCGCTACGTCGGCAAGGTCCCACGTCGTCAACGTTGCAATCCGAGATGCTCATGGTGCATGCTCCCGTGACGCGGAAGGATTCTGGGCCTCGGCCAACACCAGACCGGCGCCGGCCAATTCACCCTCCTCTTTCATGATTTCTTCGAGCTCTACTCGCTCGTCGGCTGTCGAGGGCGGACGTTGGTCCACCGTACGGCCGGGCAGAACGAAGCTGATGATCGCGGTGGCGGCGCAGATTCCCGCTGCGATCAGGAGCGTGTCCCGGAAGCCACCCACATCGGGCAGGGTCTGTCCGGGTCGGGTATGCGCCATCAGGACGGCGGCGCTCACCGCGCTGCCGAGGGTCAGGCCGATGCTCCGCACAACCTGGTAGAAGCCCGTGGCACTTCCCGTTTCGGTGCGGGCCACCGCTCGCACGATGAACCCCGGCATGGCACCGGTGGTGAAGCCGATGGCGAGTCCCGAGAGTGCGGCCGTCACGAACGCCTCCCACAATGCGCGGTGCTCCAGGGCGAAGAACGCCGCCGAGAAGGCGAACACCATGGATCCGAGGGGGATCATGCTGCGGGCTCCGAACCTCCGCTCGTAGACGCCCAGGAGTTGGCTGGCGAGAAAACTGCACACCGAAAGTGGGACGAGGACCAGTCCGGAAACCACGATCGAGGCGCCGAAGCCGTAGCCCTGTGCCACCGGGACCTGGACGAAGACCACCAGCGATGGGGAGGAGGATATACATGGCGACGCTGATGAAGAAGCCCGAGACATCGGCGGTGAGCACCGACCGATGTCGGACCTGGCGCAGGTCGACCAGGGGGTCGGCGAATCGCAGCTCGTAGGGAATCCAGATGGCCAGTAACAAGAAGGACGCGGCGAGAATTCCCAGCGAACGGGCAGACGTCCACCCCCACCCGCCACCTTCGCTCAACACAACGGAGAGCCCGATGACGACCGCACTGAGGACGGCTGCGCCGACTGTGTCCAACCGGCCGGGAAGCGACCTCGGAGCGACGGGGAAGGACGAATGCGGCGAGGAGGAGCGCGCCTGCTACCGCGATGGCGCCGAACCAGTAGGCGGCCCGAAAGTCCCAGGCCTGCGTGATCAGCCCGGTGACGGGATAGCCGAGACCGACACCGATGGCGGTGGTGACCGAGAGGGTGGCGATCGTCCTGCGGGCCTTGTCCGCCGGCAGGTGCCGCCGCGCGATGGCCATGGCCACGGGGAGGATGCCGAGACCGACACCCTGAAGGCCGCGGCCGATGAGGAGCTCGGTGAAGTTGTCCGAGACGGCGGCCACGATGCAGCCGGCGACGACACAGGTCAGGGCGAACAGGATCACGTCTCGCTGCCGGGGCCCGTCGGCCAGCCGGCCCATGACCGGGGTCACGAGTGCACCGACCAGCAGCGTGATCGTGAGCAGCCATTCGCCCGTGCTCAGGGAGACACCGTCAGCCTTGGACAACGTCGGGAATGAGGGGGGCGCCGAGGCTCGAGACAACCGCCATCAAGGCGCCGGCGGCCACCAGGGTGGGCACGAGAAGGCGGGCGTGCGCCTCCGGCCCTGCGCCGCCGCCCGCGCTGATCTGTGGTCCTGCGACCAACCGTGCCACTTCTCTTCCGTTCTTCCGCGTTGCCGGGTGATCGCACAGGGCGCTTGTCATCGACTCGATGTCATCAGATGATGTCATCATTCAATGATAAACGCCAAATCGATCCATCCGCGCGTGCGTGGCCGGGTCTTTCCGGGTTTGTCAGCCCGAGCGGATGAGGGCGGCCAGCCCGAGCCCGAACGGGACCAGTATCCAGCCCCACCGAACCGCAACGTTGACGACCCCGGAGCGGAACCCGTAGAGCACTGCCTGCTGGATGGGGGTGAACGACGGGGCGCTCAACGCGCTCAGGGCGGCCACGATGGCCAGCGGCGTCGATGACGTGCACACGACGATAAGCAGGAAATAGCCAACACGGAGCCCGGTGAGCCAGCCCCAGCGACGGACGGCATGGCCCGGGGTCGGTACCGACAAGTTGTGCGGATGGACGACGGATCCGGCGAAGAGGGCGGCACCCGAGAAGGCCAGCAGGGGACCGGCCAGCGTCAGGACGTCCTTCGTGGCGGGCGGAGCAGGGCCCCAGAGGTGCAGGAGGAGCCCGACGGCCAGCGCCAGTATCGGGGACTGGTCGACCCACGTGGTGGAACGCCGCTGGCGTATCGGCGCGTCCCGCCGCATGAAGTGCACGGCGACCGCGTTCTGGGCCACGTTGGCGCAATTGGCCAGTACGGCGATCATGGCTCCCGCCGACCCCGCGAACGCCGTGGCCACCGGTACCACCCAGAACCCGCTGTTCGGGCCGACGGCCCACGATTCGAGCATCGCCTCGCCCGTGCTGCGCGCGCCCCGCGTCACGAATGCCGCGACCAGGAGGAGCCAGAGGGCCCCTGCCAGCAGGAGGGGGCCGACCAGCTGGTCGATCGACGTCAGGCGCCAGGCCGCCACCAGCGAGAGGGTGGCCGAGGTAAGCAGGATCTGGACGCGCAGCACGATCGGCCAGACCACCTGGATCCGCCCGCCTCTGCGAGAAGCGAACCATCCGATCAGACCTCCCACGACGAAGCACAGGAGGCTGAGCACGGACACGATTGTGCCCGCCCCAGGGGGAGGCGCCATGCAGGTGCCCATATGCGGGTGCAGCAGCCAGCCGGGATATTGTGCGCCCATGCACACTGAGCGGATCCGAGAAGCTTTGGCCGACGCACTGGCTGGTCGCCAACTCCTGACCCATCCCTTCTACCGACGCTGGGAGGCCGGCACGCTGGCCGAGGGCGAACTGGGGGCGTACGCCGAGCAGTACCGGCTTATCGAGCGCGCCCTCCCGACGACGCTGAGCGACATCGCCGCAGGCCTCCCGGAAGGAACCGCCCGAACCCTGGTCGAGTCCAACCTGGCTGACGAGCTGGGGGTGCCCGCGCCCCACACGGTGCTGTTCGAGTCGTTCGCGCAAGCGTCCGGTGCGGCGTCCGACGCCGAGGCGACGCCTGCCACATCTGCACTTCTGGCTGCGGTACGCCACGCGTCCGCGGCCGACCCGGTGGCCGCACTCGCCATGGTGGCGGCCTACGAGGTGCAGGCAGCCGACATCGCCGCATCCAAGGCAGCGGGGCTACGCCGGCACTACGGCATGGACGCCGAGGGCACCCGATTCTGGGACGTGCACACCTCACAGGAAGTGGCGCACGCCGACTGGTCGATCGAGGCTCTGGCCGCGCTCGAGGCTGACCCGGCCGCGGTGCGGTCGGCGGCACGCATCGCCGCCGGGGCCTGGTGGGATTTCCTCAGCGAGCGCGAAGCGCTCGCGCCGGCTGGCGCAATCTGCTGAAGGGCCGTGAGCAATCCCGAGCGGGCCGCGGCGGCATCGCTCAGGTCAGAGTCCCGCACGCGGCCGCAGCCTCAGTGAAGGCCCTGGCACGTTCCCGGTAGTCGGAATACCCGCCGAAGCTGGGCGCGGCCGGCGACAACAGCACGACGGCCCCGCCGCTTCTCGCGTCACGGTCCGTGTTGGGAGTGTCGTCTCCGGCCCTTCGGGCCCAGCCCCATGCACGAGCAACGGCCTCCTCCAAGCTTGGGGCATCGACCACCTCGACCGTATCGCCCACCACCTCCCGAATGGCCTTCCCGATGCGTGGCCCGTTGGCGGGCATGGTGACGACGAGGGTCGGCAGCCGTGCGCCCAGCCACGGCCTGGCCCAGAGGGGCGTAGTCCAGTCCGCGGTCGTGCCCGCCGACCAACAGGGCGACGGGGCGGTCACCGTACGCCTCCAGCGCGGCCCGGGCCGGCAGCACGTTTGTCGAGAGGCTGTCGTCGACGAACTCCACCGCCCCGACCCGGCCAATGGAGTGGCACCGGCTGGGCAGTCCCCGGAATCCTTCGGCGGCCGCCTCCATCAGGGCGGCGTCCTCGGCCTCGACAACGCCGAGGGACCTCAGCACGGCGCGTGCCATGGCTGCATTCCGGGCGTTGTGCTCGCCTGGTAGGCCAAGCGCTCTGACCCAGGGACCACCGAACGCGGGGTCGCCGGCGTCCAGCCATTGCACGTGGGGGCCCAGGGCACCGGCCTGCGCCCGCAGTGTCGCACTCGAGCCGTCGGCGATCGCCACCCTGACACCTCTCTTGGTACAGAGGGCCAGCTTGTCGGCGTAGTAATGCTCGACCGACCCGTGCCAGTCCAGGTGGTCCGGGGAGAGTGAGGTGACAGCGACGACGGGTGGGCCCTTGGTCAGATCAGGCACCTGATAGCTCGATGTCTCGATGACCCAGTAGTCGGGCTCGGCCGCCGGAGACGGGTCCCAGGGCGGCTGACCGATATTGCCTCCCGCCTTGGCGTCGTAGCCGAGTCGGCCGAGGAGGTGAACGGCAATGGCGGTGGTTGTGCTCTTGCCCTTCGTGCCGGTGATGCACGTCACCCGTTCCAGGGGTACGTCCTCCAACCAGAGCCCGAGCCCGCTCCTCACCGGGATGCCGGCTCCCTCGAGTTGGGCGACCTCGGCGCGGTAGCGACTGATGCCGGGGCTCTTGATCACGACCTCGCAGGCCGACAGTGCCTCGAGGCCGCCCTGTCCGGTGGCCAGAACTTCGTGGTCACCCAGTGCGGCTCCCGCCGGCTCGTCGTCGACAAGAACCGGGATCACGCCCATGGACTCGAGGCGGCGGAGACTCGCCCTTCCTTCGACTCCCAGGCCCCACAGGCCGACCGTCGCGCTAGTGAGCGCGGACCAGGAGATCAGCGGGGGCATAGCGATCGGGGATGCGATGGGATCCGACGGGTGACAAGAGCTCGGTTGCCTCGAGGGATCCCGGACTCGGCGCGGCGTCGACGGCGGCGCGCAACGACTGGAGGAGCGCACTCGCCTGGCGGTCCGATCGCGCGGCCGCCAGGCGGACCGCAGCACGGCATTCGCCCACGTCGCCGACGCACTCGAAGGGCCGCCCGTCAGGCGCGAGCCCCAGCAACGTCTCGAAGCGGCCCTCGAGCTCGGCATTGTCCAACGGCTCTCGATCACCGAAGATCTCCCGGAGGGCCGCCGCATCCATGAAGGGCGACAGGATCAGATCGATGAAGCAACACTTGTCGCAGGTCCCACACCACTGGCCGAGGCGTTCAGCGGGGTTCTGGTAAAAGGCGCGATTGCAGCTGCGGAAAACGCCGTGGAACTCCTTGAGTTGAGCAAACTGTTGCGCCACCCACAGCTCGCTCCGGCTCCGGAGGTAGGAGAAGACTGAGAGCTGTGGCCCCAATGCGTCGCCGACCATCTGGGCGAAACCCACTTCGAACTCGGCCCCCTTTGACCATTGGTGATTGATCGGACGGCCCTCGTGCACAAGCGTGGGGACCGAGGCCGACCACTCGTTGGACAGCACCACGGCGTCGCGTCGATCGAGTACCGCCGCAACGAGGGCGGCCCCCGTGATGACCGCCGTGACAGGAACGTGGCCGTTGAAGAATCCCATCCTCTCGGTTCGCGTGACCTTGGGGTCGATCTCACGGGCAATGTGGATCACGGGTAACCCGGTCAGAGCGGCCGCGTCTTCGATGACTGCAAACCGTTCATTTGGGGGATGAACGACACAAAGGGCTGCATCGGCGGAGACCTCCCGAAGTGCGCTGACGGTCACGATGGAGTCGATGCCGCCGCCAAATGGGATGAGAGGCCGCAGGGGGTCGACTGCGTCGGGGACGTAGTGCGGGCTTGCCGGTTCGGTCTTCTCGAGCCCGACCCATGATACGTCCTGCAGGTCAAGGTCGTTGCGATACGCGAACTCACCCAGGCCGTCCACGAAGTATTGCGCCAGGAAGGTACGTTCTTTTGGCGTGGTCGTGGTGGCGCCCAGATCGATGACCCGGGCGGCCCTCGCTTTGTAATACGACACACCGGCCATGAGAAAGAGGATCCGCACGGCGGCCTCGACTGCAGGATCGCTCCAGTTGCCTTCGGGACCGAACACATAGCGCTCGGTGAAGGAGAAGCCACCGGTCGAGTACGTGCAGTGCACCACACCCCGGGTCGGGTCGATGGTGTAACCGTCGTAGCGGAATCGCTCGGCTCTTTGGGGGGCAGGTGGCATGGGGCGCCCTCATGCTACGGGGCCAGTGGTTACTGCGGGGTCATCAGCCGCGGGAGCGCTCGACGAGGCGAGTGAACAGGGCGAATCGCCCGCACGGGCGTGCCGCCCGGTCGCTGAAGTAGTCGTCGTCCGCCGTGGTGACGCCGCAATCGAAAATGCGGGAGGGAGCGACACCGGCCAGCACCAGCTGCTGGTGATTGGCCGCCATCAGATCGACCCGCCAGCGCCCGTCCCCGGCGGGACGGGCCACGTCCGGCGTCAGGTCGCAGGGGGCAACGGCCTCGCGAAGGGCCTCGAGGACTCCTTCGTCGACCTCGTAGCGAGCCGGATGCACCCCGGGCCCGATGAAGGCGACGACCCGCTCGGGCACCGCACCCAATTCGCTCATCGCCTCGAGTGCCCGGCGGCCGGCCTGCGATGCCGTTCCCCGCCATCCGGCGTGGACCGCGGCCAGCACGCGTGCCTCGGGGTCGAGCAGTGCGATGGGAACGCAGTCGGCGACAAGGATGGCCAGTGTCGTATCGAGATCGGTCGTGACCAGGATGTCAGTGGAGGTGACGGCATCGTCCATCCGCAGCGTTCCCCGGCCACGCTCGGCGGCGCCCACGACGGTTGCCGCTGCGCCGTGCACCTGTTCGGCGAAGACGACGTTCCCCAGGTCGACCCCGAAGGCATTTGCCGCACGCCGTCGATTCTCGATCACGCGCTCTGGGTCGTCTCCCACGTGCAACCCCAAATTCAGCGATTCGTGGGCTCCCTCGGATACCCCGCCGTACCTCGTGGTCACCGCAACGGCCACACCGAGTGCGGCCGCTTCGGTCCACTCCAGAAAGTGCACGCTCTGGCTGGTGTCCACCGGCACACGCTACCGATCCGGGGACCCATCAGCATTCTGAGCCCCCCATGGCAGGGCAACCCTCATGTGACGTGTGGTTGTTTTGAATCTCCTCGACATGGGCAAGGACACGGCGGACATCACCGCAGTTTGTGTTGGGACTCTGACCCTGAGGTCCTTCCCGAGAAGGAGACCTCACATGCGTATCCGTTGGGTTCAGAAATTCGCGCTCGGTGCCGTACTGGCTCTCGGCGCCTCGTTCGTCGTCATTACGCCAGTCGCATCTGCGTCCTCAGTGTCCACGGTGACTGCTTCTCCAAATCCGGACACTGCGGGAGCACCGGCAACCTATGCAGTTGGATTCTCAGTCAGCGCAACCGGATCGTTAAGCACGACAAGCACCATCACCTTGATCGGGCCGTCAGGCACGGTGCTTCCCCTCGTTGCAGCCGATTACACAGTGAATGGCACTCCTGTAACTGTCACTCCGACTCAGGTTGGAACCGCAAACGTGACCATCACATCGCCAGTCGTGGTAGGGAACTTGGGCACCGTTGCGATAGTGGCGGGAGTTGGCGATACGGCCACCAACCCCACCCTCACTGGGACGTATTCGCTCGGTGTCTTCACTTCATCGGACCAGACTGAGCTAGCAGCAGTCCGACCTATTCGATTGCGGCTGGACCCGCAAGCGCAGCAACGACGACCATTGTGGCCAGCCCCACGACACTGGTCGCGGACGGAGCCACGCAGTCGACCATCACGGTTCAGGCGAAAGACGCCAACAGCAACAACCTCGTCGTATCGGGCGGAGTTGTCACCCTTCACGCCACGCTCGGCACCATCGGCACCGTCACCGACAACGCCAATGGAACGTACTCGGCCACATTCACGTCACCCACCACGACCGGCACGTCGAGTATCACCGGCACCATCGGTGGCAACCCGATCACCGCTTCGGCGACCATTGGGCTCACCACCGGACCGGTGAGTGCAGCAACGACGACCATTGTGGCCAGCCCCACGACACTGGTTGCCAACGGCTCCACCCAGTCGACCATCACCGTCCAGGCGAAGGACGCTAGTGGCAACAACCTCGTCACATCGGGCGGAGTTGTCACCCTTCACGCCACGCTCGGCACCATCGGCACCGTCACCGATAACGCCAACGGAACCTACTCGGCCACATTCACGTCACCCACCACGACCGGCACGTCGAGTATCACCGGCACCATCGGTGGCAACCCGATCACCGCTTCGGCGACCATTGGGCTCACCACCGGACCGGTGAGTGCAGCAACGACGACCATTGTGGCCAGCCCGACGACACTGGTTGCCAACGGCTCCACCCAGTCGACCATCACCGTCCAGGCGAAGGATGCCAACGGCAACAACCTCGTCACATCGGGCGGAGTTGTCACCCTTCAGCCCACGCTCGGCACCATCGGCACCGTCACCGACAACGCCGACGGCACCTACTCGGCCAGATTCACCTCGCCGACCACGACCGGATCGTCAACCATTACGGGCACCATCGGTGGCAACCCGATCACCGGATCGGCAACCATTGGGCTCACTTCGTCGCCAACGCCGCCGGCGGCACCTGCAGGCTCAACGAGCTCGGCAAGTGGGACATCCAACACCTCGGGAGGAACGGCCACGGCCACCAATTCCGGTACCACGGCGAGCGGTTCCGGACTCGGAGCACTGACCGTCGCGCAATATGGATCTGACCCCGTCAGTGCGGCAACCTTCACCTCGACAGGCGAATACTTTGACGTGGCTCTGTCGACCGGGAACGCGTTCTCGGAAGTCACAATCACGGACTGCAATCTGGGCGGGGGCAACAGTTTGGAGTGGTTCAACCATGCCGCCAACGCCGGCGTTGGAGCCTGGCAGGCAGTTACGCCATCAGCAACATTGACGGCAGGCCCTTCGCCGTGCGTGTCCGTCACCTTGAACGCCAGCAGCAGTCCGAACCTGACACAGCTCACAGGCACCGTATTTGCAGTGTCATTGGTTACACTTGTGCCAACGACTGGATACTCAATAGTGGCCGCTGACGGCGGCATCTTCAGCTTCGGGAACGCCCGCTTCTTCGGCTCCGAGGGTGGCGTGCATATCAATAAGCCCGTCGTCGGCATGGCCTCCACGCCCGACGGACTCGGCTACTGGCTCGTGGCCTCCGATGGCGGCATCTTCTCCTTCGGCGACGCCGCCTTCTACGGCTCCGAGGGTGCCACGCCCCTCAACCAACCGATTGTCGGCATGGCGTCCACGCCCGACGGCTTGGGCTATTGGCTGGTGGCCGCTGACGGCGGCATCTTCAGCTTCGGGAACGCCCGCTTCCTCGGCTCCGAGGGTGGCGTGCATATCAATGAGCCCGTCGTCGGCATGGCCTCCACGCCCGACGGACTCGGCTACTGGCTCGTGGCCTCCGACGGCGGCATCTTCTCCTTCGGCGACGCCGCCTTCTACGGCTCCGAAGGTGCCACGCCCCTCAACCAACCGATTGTCGGCATGGCGTCCACGCCCGACGGCTTGGGCTATTGGCTGGTGGCCGCTGACGGCGGCATCTTCAGCTTCGGGAACGCCCGCTTCTTCGGCTCCGAGGGTGGCGTGCATATCAATGAGCCCGTCGTCGGCATGGCCTCCACGCCCGACGGACTCGGCTACTGGCTCGTGGCCTCCGACGGCGGCATCTTCTCCTTCGGCGACGCCGCCTTCTACGGCTCCGAAGGTGCCACGCCCCTCAACCAACCGATTGTCGGCATCAGTTAGACCCTCAGCACCTAGGGTTTCGAGCCCTGCGTCTCGTTGCTACAGGTGGAACAGAGGCCAAAGATCTCGACGGTGTGACTGATGTCGGTGTACCCCAATGCGTGGGCTGTCGACTCAGCCCACTCTTCGAGATCAGGAAGTTCCACTTCGATGCCCCGCCCGCACTGACGGCAGACGACGTGGTGATGGTGCTTGCTGCTGCGGCACCGGCGGTAGACAAGCTCGCCGTCTGCGGTCTGGAGGGCATCGAGCTGGCCATCGTCGGTGAGCAGTGCCAGGTGTCGGTATACCGTGGTCAAGCCGACGGCTTCTCCAGCCGCGCGGAGTTGGGCATGTATGTCTTGCGCACTACGGAAGTTCTCGGAACTGTCCACGATGCTGAGGACGGCTTGACCTTGGCGCGTGATACGCGAGGGCCGGGTCGGGTGTTCAGTCACCCTGCAACTCTGCCAAATCTTCGCAGGGCGGGGTCGGTCGCAGGCGGGACGCGCCCGTAGTCGTTGGCGTGCCACCAAGGTCGGGCCGGCCAAACGAGAAACGACATAGAGCAGGAAACTGATCGCCACAATGAGCACACTCGGCTTGACCGAGGCAAACTGAAAACTCAGGAGGAGCCCTCCTTCGGCGGAGATGATAGCGAAGGCGACTGAGAGCACTGCCACCACAGTGGGACTCGCCGAGAGCCGCTGAGCAGCGGCCGCTGGAGTGATGGCCAAGCTGAGAACGAGGAGTGTTCCCACCAGCTGCGCTGCTTCGGTGACGGTGATGGCCAGGACGAAGAGGAAGATGAGCCCGAGTAGCCCGGTTCGTACACCGCGGGCTTGAGCCACGTCTGGATCGACCGAGGAGAAGAGAAGCGGTCGCCACAACACGCCCATGACGACAGCAACCCCCAACGCAATGCAAGCCAGCAGAATGATCTGTCCGGTGCTGACTCCAAAGATGTTGCCGAAGAGTATGTTCAGCGCCTCGCTGGCGAAGCCGTGGTAAAAGCTCAGGAGATAGACACCGAGTCCCAGACCGGCGGCAAGGATCACCCCGATCGACGAATCGCGCTCCGACGGTCTTTGTCCCATCGTGGCGATAAGCCCGGCAACAACGACCGCACCGACAAGGGCGCCGACGAGCGGGTTGCCTCCAACGAGGAGTCCAACGACTGCTCCCGTGAAGGCCAATTCGCTCGTGCCGTGGACGGCAAAGGCCATTGTGCGACTGATCACGAATGGTCCGATGAGTCCGCAGCTAACCGCTACTAAGAACGCGGCTTCGAGCGCATGTTGAGCAAATCCGAACTGAAGGTAATAGCCGATGCCCATCAGCGCGACTGCCCGTTGTCGTGGTGTGCGTGGCTGCCGGGCTCGGTGGAACTCGCGTGCTCAGCACTGAGGACGATGAAGCGGTCCCGCACCTTGATGACGTCAACGGGAATCCCATAGAGCGAACTCAGGCGCTCGCTCGTCAGGATTTCGTTCGGCGTGCCGATGGCCCACCGGCCCCGAACGAGGTACAGGATTCGATCGACGTACGGCAGCACGGGGTTCACCTCGTGGGTGACAAAGACAACTGGGGTCCCGTCACTCCTGCGACGCTTGTCGATCAGCTCTGCGACGGCATTTTGGCTGGCCAGGTCCAATGCCAACAGCGGCTCGTCGCAGAGCAGGACCCGAGGGTCCCCGAGGAGCGCTTGTGCAATTCGCAAACGTTGCTGTTCGCCTCCCGAGAGCAGACCGACCGGAGCATTGGCATATGCGAGGGCACCGACTGCCTCCAAGACGTGGTCCAGTCGCCGACGGTTGGGCCGGGAACGCAGCGGGACGCCCCATCGGTGGCCATCGAGGCCGAATCGCACCAGATCTCGCGCTCGGATTGGAAGGCTCGGGTCGAAGGCGCGCTGTTGAGGGATGTAGCCCACCTCGTCATTGCCCCTCCGTGGCGGGGCGCCGTTGATCAGGACCTCGCCCGAAGAGAGCGGGACCAGCCCGAGTAGCACCTTCAAGAGAGTCGTCTTGCCCACGCCGTTTGGTCCGAGTACGGCGAGGAACTCGCCCGATTGCAGTGAGAGGGTGAGATCGGACCACAACGTGCGGGTTCCGAGGCGCACGGCGGCCTCTCGCAGTTCGACCAACGGCTGTGCAGTAGGACTCACGGTTTAGACGTAGCGCCTTGGAGTGCATGGAAAAGAGCCGTCAGCTGTGACAGTTGCCAATGCTGATAGGTGTGGTCAGACGCCGGCATTGTTTCAGAGACGCCCACTACCGCTACGCCGTTTTTCTGAGCCAAGGCACGGATCTGTGTGGTCACCGGAGTCACGGTCTGGACGTTATAGAGGAGAACATCAACGCGGCGCTTGGTGAGGAGTTGCTCCATCGCCAGGGTGTCCGCCGGCCCCGGATCCTCTCCGTCCTCGATCGCCCGGGCAAAGCCCTGCGGCGTCTTCACGTCGAGGTGGGCGATGGCCAAGGCGTACCCAGGCACGCGCTCGGTATACGCAACCGGAGCGCCCGCGAACTGGTTCCTCATCGAGGCCAACATCGCGGTGAGGGGAGCCAGTGAGCGATTGAATCGGCGCAGGTTGTGACGAAAGACGGCGGCGTCCTTAGGGTCAACCTTTGACAAGGCCGCCGATATTGCTGCCGCCACTTTGGGGACCTCAGGGATGTCGTACCAGAGGTGCGGATTGGGATCGCTGCCCGTCACATGAAGGACGCTCCCGGCGTTGACAACCATTGGGTTCCCGCTATCGGCGCTCAGGAGGGAACTCATCCACCCGTCGTATCCGGCGCCGTTTTCAATAATTACCCGCGCCTGCGCCAATTTCGCCGCATCGGCCGCGTCGGTCTCGAAGAGATGAGGATCGGCGTTGGGATTGGCGATCAACGAAATCACCGAAACGTCACGCCCGCCCAATTGGCTGGCGATGTTTCCCCAGAAGTTCTCTGCTGCCACAACCGCAACCACTTTGTGCGGCGATGATGCGCCGAGAGGTTGAGCGGGCATTGAGGGTGGCCAGCCCTGCGACAACCAGTGAGACCAAACGCGATGGCTCGGAGGACCAATCGGGCATGCGTGCGGACCAAAAGCTTCATGCCATAACAGTAACCGAAATCATTTCGGATAAGCAACCTGGTAGCTTCTGCCGGGGCGCAGCCGGATAGCCGGTTGGACCCCGCAGTTTTCTTCGTGCATTGCGAGCGTGGGCGTACGTACGTCCATGGGCTCACGTTTGTGAACCCATGGACAATTACCGGTGCTGAGGACTCGCTCGGACCCGGACGTAAGGAAACTCGAGGAACCAGTTACGAACGGTGTGAGGGGTCGACCTTTCCCTGAGTGGAGGTATCCAACCTCCATACGACCGCAGTCCAAAAGAACGTGGGTTGAGTGTGAGTCAGAGACCATCGGCACCGCGCCTCGAAGGGCGCTCGGTGAGGTACGGGCGGCGGGCCATCCTTATCGCATTGCTCCTTGGTTCGATTCCCCTGGTCGGGTCGGAGTTGAGTGGCGCGCAGGTGGTGCCGCACTCCGAGCTCGACGGTGGCGGGAAGCTACGTGCCCATGAATCCGCGTGCGCATTGCAGACACCCGTTCGGGGTCCAACCATCCCGGCGCTGGCAAGACACTGGGCAATGCTGGTTCTCTCGATGTCCAAATAGCCGGAGCGGGAGAAGTGCCGTCAAGTGGCGTCTCGGCCGCAGTATTGAATGTGACGGTTGTCGGGCCGACGACAGCGAGCTACCTCACTGTGTTTCCGGAAGGCACGACGCGACCGGTGGTGGTGAATCTCAATTTCAATGCCAATGAAACGCTTGCCAATCTGGTAACTGTCCCCCTCGGAAATGGAGGTGGCGTGACCATCTTCAACCAGGCTGGGAGCACGGATGTCGTTGTGGATCTCGAGGGCTATTACACGACCTCACCTCAATCGGTCGGCCTCTACGACCCGGTGGATCCCTTCAGAGCTCTGGGCAGCCTGGCGGCCGGGGTCACGGTCGGTGCGGGAGAAGCCACACCGGTGTCGGTTGCGGGTGTCGGTGGAGTTCCGAAAGACGCGTCCGCAATTGTGGCCAACGTGACCGTGGCAGGTTCGACCGCTCCCGGATTTCTGACTGTCTTCCCGGCTCACGGATTCGGGCCCTCCGAGTCCTCCATTGGCGTCGAACGTAAGCTTTGCAACTGGCCAGGTCATTGCCAATCGGGTGATTGTTCCCGTCGGGGCTAACGGCCTGATTGAGGTGTACAACAACACTGGTTCCGTTCAGGTCGATGTGGATTTGGACGGCTACTACACGGGATCTGCCGGAGAACTGGGAAGTGCATTCACGCCTTTACCGCCAACGCGGCTAACTGACACGCGTGTTGGAGTTAGCGGTTCGACGATTTCAGCAAACTCAACTGAGAGTTTCAACTTTCTGGTCAACAACATTTCACCGACGGCTACGGCGTTGGTAAGCAATGTCACGGTGATATCACGGACGGCCGCTGGATTCGTGACCATTTATCCGGCTTACGAGTCCTCCCGCCCACGGCCATTGACATGAACTTCATATCGAATTCCATCTCCCAGGCTTTTGACATGGCGCCGCTAAATGGCGCGGCCACGAAGATCTTTAATGGTGGGGTCGCACCGATCGATGTCGTCATTGACGCGTTCGGATACTTCGAACCGCCTCCACCGGCGGTAGCCTTGTGGTCAATCCAATGAGTCTCCCCGCTGACGGCAGAAGTACTTCTGCCCTGACGGTGACAGTGACCAACGGTTCTGGTGTGGCCTACGACGATGACGTGACGCTCACAACGTCCTCAAGTGTGCCTGGATCATGCGGAAGGAGTGGGCTCGCAGGAACCACGAATGCCTCGGGTCAGGTCACCACGACGTATACAGCGTCGACGACGCCAGGTTCGTGCACCGTCACGGCTACGGAGGCCGATCGGAGCACGACGGGCAGCGTCACCATCACGCAGACCGCCCCCGGCCGCAGACCGCCCCCCCGCCGGCGTCTGTGATGCGGCTGAATTGCGCCGTCCCGCACGAACCGGTTTCGATCCTTTCGGCCGCTCCGAGGCTGGTTGTGTGTTGCGTGGTCGGCCCTCTAGGGCGTAGGTGCGCAGCCGCTCGGCGTCGGTGAGCTTCAGGAGCTCGATGAGATCGAAGACGGAACCGCTCGGTCCCCGGAGTGCCTCGAGGGCAGCCTGGCCGGCGCTACCCGCTATGGGCGCATGGGTGGTCAGGAGCACGAGCGGGAGGTTCTGACCACCCTGGTGCAGTACTGCTGCCTTGCCGAGCGTCTTCCACAGGGTGTCGGTGCGACGAAGGCCCGTTTGGCTCGCCGAGAACGCACCGGAGAGGTCGAATGCCCACTCTTCGCCTGTGTGGTCGGTGGCCAGGAACGCGAGCTCTATTCCGAGCCGGGGGAACTTGACGTCTGCCCGGATGTTGGTGAACTGGCAGCTTTCCAGAAGTATCTGCGCGAAGTCCTTGGCTTGCCGTCCCTCACGTACGGCGAGCGCCGGTAGATCCGTTCCTGCGGCGATGCTTCGATCGGCGGACAACTGGACCCGGAACGCGGTGGCGATGTCCGTCGGATGCTCGAGGCGTTGCTTCTCCACCGCTATCCGGGTCCTCGCGCGGCTGACGTAGGCCACGTCGGTATCGAAGCCGATGTAGTGCCGGTTGGTACGCAGCGCCGCGACGGCGGTCGTACCAGAGCCCATGAATGGATCCAGGACAACGTCGCCTTCGTAGGTGTAGAGCTCGATGAGGCGCTTTGGGAGCTCGATCGGATACGGGGCGGGGTGCCCCACCCGGGTAGCGCTCTCGGGTGGGATCTCCCACAGATCTGTGGTGGCCTCGAGAAACTCATCGCGCGAGATCGTTCCCGTTGACGGCAGCCCGGCGGCAAGTCGCTGGTGTGGCTTGAGGGCTCGGTCGAACCGGCCCTTGCTGGCGATCACGATCCGTTCGGTCACGTCCCGCAGCACAGGATTGCTCGGTCGTTGGAATGTCCCCCAGGCACATGAGCCACCGGCGGCCCTGCCCTTCCACCAGATGACCTCGCCCCGCAAGAGCAGCCCCAGATCTTGAAGGATCTCGGTGACGTCCCCGGCCAATGAACGGTAGGGGCGGCGACCCAGATTGGCCACGTTGACCGCCAGACGCCCACCGGGTTCGAGCACCCTTTTGCACTCCTCGAAGACACCATGCAAGAGATCGAGGTATTCGAAATATGTGCCCGGGACGCCGTTTTGGCCCAGCGTCTGCTCGTACTCCTTGCCGGCGAAGTAGGGCGGGGAGGTGACGACGAGCGCCACGGAATTCGACTCCACCTTGCGCATGTCGCGCGCGTCCTGCTTGTAGATGACGTCAACCTTCTTCGGGGCCACCACCGTCGAGTCATCGGAGAGCTCGGGCGCCACGAAGCGGTCGTAGAAGTCGGTCGCGTCGTGGCTCTCACGCCGTGAGGATCCGAATCGGGCAGTTGCCGTGGTGCGGCGGACACGCCCGCTCGCAGGGCGGGGCAGGGGCTCAACGGTCATGACGATGCTTCTTGCCTTTGGGGGTCTTGGATGCGGTGTCGGGATGCATCTCCGATCCTGCCGGTGGAAGCTGGGCCAGGAACGTGGAGACGGCTCGAGTCACCAGAAAGTTGACGGAGACGTCCCGTTCGGAGGCTACCGACTGCAATTCCTCATGGAGGGAGGAGGGAAGGCGGATCGCCGTAGCGACTCGTGGTTCCTCGTAGACCCTGGGCCGGCTCATGGGGACGACCGTAGCGATCGGGTGTGACAAAGTGGCGGATACCGCGCGCACAAATACGCGATAACTGCGGCGCCGGGGCCTTCGGAGGGCGCTGCGTACACCGTTGAAAGGGCGCTGCGAAGCGGTGTGCGAGCCCCCAAAGTCAGGGTGTCACTCGCGGCTCGCACCCGCTTACGATGCTGCATGGCCTTCGTCCACTACCGCCCGGAGACGCCGGAGGGTCGGGAGGCGCAGCTTCAGGCGATAGCGATCGTCACCGCGGGGCTCGACAGCCCCGAGCTCTTGCAACGGGAGCTTCGGGCCGCGTTGGGGGCGAAGCCGGATGCGAAGTCCTGGACACTCCTGACCATTGCCCTCGGCCAGGTCGGTATGAAGATGGCGGCCCTGGCGGCCACGCTGGACGCGCAGAACGTGGAAGTCGTCTCGGGTGCCCGAGAGCAGGTCACGCCCTTCAACCTTCTCCAGAATTGGGCCCGGTTGATCCTCGAGGACGACGAACCGATCGACCCGTCGAAGGGAGAGTCTCTCGCCTGAGGGAGGGGGTCGGACATCCCACCCTGTGGTGGGTAGGGTGGGACGATGGCTGATCAGGCCCGGTTCACCGAAGTTGCGATGGAACACATGCCGGGCCTCTACAGCGCGGCCCTCCGCATGACGCGCAACGCGGCCGATGCCGAGGACCTGGTCCAGGAGACCTACCTGAAGGCGTATCGCGCCTACGCCTCGTTTCAAGAGGGCACCAATTTGCGGGCCTGGCTCTACCGGATCCTGACCAACACGTACATCAACAATTATCGGGCGGCCAAGCGGCGACCCGAAGTGACCGACGTGGAGGATGTCGAGGACCTCTATCTCTACAAGCGCATGTCCGGTCCGGGGGGGATTCGTGCGGGGCGCAGCGCCGAGGACGAGGCTCTCGACACCTTTACCGACGACGTGGTGAAGACGGCCTTGGAGGAATTGCCCGAGGCCTTCCGCATAGCCGTCTTGCTGGCCGACGTGGAGGGATTCAGCTACAAGGAAATCTCCGAGATCACTGATGTGCCCATCGGAACGGTCATGAGCCGGATCCACCGGGGAAGAAGGGCGCTCCAGAAGACGTTGTTCGATACAGCGGCCGCGCGTGGCCTCGTGGGGAGCACGATCGAATGAGGAGGTGCGCGAATGTCTGAGGATGCGGGTGAGGGCGGAGGAGCCAGCGCCCTCTTCGGGAAGACGATGGACTGCGACGAGGCTGTCCACCAGCTTTACCATTTCCTCGACGGTGAGCTGACCGAGGAACGTCGGGCGCTTATCGAGGAGCATCTGACGTACTGCGCCCCCTGCGGGGGTGCGGTTGAGTTCGAGGCCGAACTGCGGTTGGTCATCGCGAACCATTGCCGGGATCACGTGCCCGAGAGCCTCATCCGGCGGATCGCGGCTGCCATCGACGAGGAAAGTCGCCAGCACGACGGCGGGGACTGAGGTACTCATGGAGGGCGATGGGAGCGCCGCACCCCCGAGCATGGTCGATTGGGACCTGGCGCAGCGGGTGGCGACCGGTGCCCTCGTCCTCAAGCCCGCCCCGGCCACGTACCGCTCGGCCGACCTCCAGGCGCATTTCGACGAACTGACGGCCCGGGCCGAGCTCCTGGTCAGCGAGGCCACCGGCCTGCACTCGTCGCAAGGGCTGGCGAGGGCCAAGGTCACCGACCGGCCGGAGTGGGCTGCCGCAAATGTGCGCTCCATGCAGCGCCTGGTTGGACCGGCGTTGGCCAACATCCAGGAGAACCGTCCGGGCAAGAAGGCCGGGAAGACCACATTGGCGGCGGGTCGGGCGATGAGCGGTACCCAACTCGGCTTGTTGCTGGCCTACATGTCCACCCGCGTCCTTGGCCAGTACGACCTGCTCATCCATGACGAGAATCCCGAGGACCAGGATCTGGTCTATTACGTCGGACCGAATGTGGTGGCCATGGAGGAGCGCTACGAGTTCGTCCCCAGCCAGTTCCGCCTCTGGCTGGCCTTGCACGAGGTCACCCACCGGATGCAGTTCACGGCGGTGCCCGTGGCTACGCGATCACTTCGTGGGCCTGGTGGGAGAGTTGTTGGAGCCCCTGCACACCGACCCGTCCGGGCTGTCGGAAACGATCCGGCGGGTTTACGTCGAAGTCCGGGCCGGTCGCAACCCGCTGGAGGAGTCCGGGGTCATCGGGGTACTGGCAACCCCTGAACAGCAACTCGCGCTTTCGAAGATCTCGGGGATGATGAGCCTGCTCGAGGGCCACGGCGATGTGACCATGGACCGGGCCGGCGCAGCGGAAGTGCCGGGAGCTGCCGCATTCAGCAAGGTGCTCCACGAGCGCCGGACCAACACCCGGGGCTTCACGAAGCTCATGTCGCGCCTGCTCGGTCTGGAAGCCAAAATGCGCCAGTACGCCGAAGGCGAGGTGTTCGTCGAATCGGTGGAGGCCGCAGGCGGCCCGGAGTTGTTGAGCCGGGTCTGGCGCGGGCCCGAGTGGCTGCCGACGCTCGCCGAAATTCGCAGTCCGAATGAATGGGTGGCTCGGGCGGGTGGCGCGCTGGCGTGAACGCTGTGACCGGCGGCTGGCCTCCGGTGGTCGTCGATCTCCTCCCCCGATGTGGCTTTCCCCCCGAGGGCTCGGTCCTGTCGTGCGCCGTCTCCGGCGGACCTGATTCGCTGGCGCTTCTGGTACTGGCGGCCGCCGCCGGTTGCAGCGTGACCGCGCTCCACGTGGACCACGGACTGCGACCCGAATCTGCGGCCGAAGCGTCGGTGGTGGAACACGCTGCGGCCCTGGTCGGCGCCGAATTCGTGACCGAGAAGGTCTCGGTCGCCCCCGGGCCGAATCTCGAGGCGCGGGCTCGTGCCGCCCGATTCGACGTGTTACCCGATGCGGTGGCGACGGGTCACACCATGGATGATCAGGCCGAGACGATTCTGCTCAACCTTCTGAGGGGATCGGGCGCCGACGGGTTGGCCGGGATGGAGCCGGGGTACCGGCATCCGCTGCTCGGGCTACGGCGCTACGAGACACACGCGGTCTGCGCGGCGATGGGTCTGATGCCGGTCCATGACGCCAGCAACGACGACCTGGCCTTCCTGCGCAACAGGGTCCGTCATGAGTTGCTGCCTCTCTGTGCCGACATCGCGGGCAGGGATCCGGTGCCACTATTGGCACGTCAGGCCGGCGTCCTGCGCGATGAGGTGTCGCTGCTCAACGCGCTGGCCCGCGAGGCGGCCCCCGACCCCCAAGATGCAAAAGCAATCGCTGCCCTTCCCACCGCATTGGCCCGCAGAGCGGTCCGGCAATGGCTCCAGGAAACGTGCGGTGAGCCCGGCGGCCGGGCCTACCCGCCGTCCCTGGCCGAGGTGGAGCGCGTGCTGGCCGTTGCCGCCGGGACTGCGGTGGCCACGGAGATCTCTGGCGGCCGCCGGGTACGCCGGAGCGCCGGCCGGCTTTCGGTGGAGGGGTTGGGCTCGGATAGTGTCCCCCCGGTGATCCCCGATGAGACCGGTGGCGCGGTCCCGAGCTGGGCCGAGCCGGAGGTGGGGCCGGTGCTCGTCGATCAGTTCCGCCTCGCCGGCACGCGTCGCCGAGCTGGGCGCGCAGATCACCGAGGACTACGCCGCCGACCCGCCGCTGCTGGTGGCGGTCCTGAAAGGCGCCATGCTCTTCATGAGCGACCTTTGCCGCGCCATCGCCCTGCCGGTCGAGGTCGACTTCATGGCTGTCTCGTCCTATGGGAGTGCGACCCGCACGTCAGGTGTGGTCCGCATCGTCAAGGACCTCGACTCCGAGCTCGAAGGCAGACACGTGCTGGTGGTCGAGGACATCATCGACAGCGGGCTGACCCTCGAATTATCTGCGCCACTATCTCCACGCCCGCTCCCCAAGAGCGTCGAGGTGTGCGCGCTGCTGGTCAAGGACGGCGAGCAGCGGGTGGAACTGGACCTGCGCTACGTCGGATTCCACATTCCAGGCGTCGTTCGTCGTGGGCTACGGGCTCGATGTGGGGGAGCGTTACCGTAACCTGCCGGGGGTCCACCTCTATGTCGGATCTGACGATGAGGCGACGTGAACAACGAGCCTAGGAGGAGGATCCGGTGGCGGTAGACGTAAAGCGCGTACAGGCAGCGGTGACCGAGATGCTGATTGCCATCGGTGAGGACGTCCATCGCGACGGCCTGCTCAACACCCCGCGCCGGGTGGCGAGCATGTACGAGGAGCTGTTCTCGGGGTTGCATGACGACCCGGCGCGGCACCTGGAGGTCACCTTTGCGGCCGAGCACGACGAAATGGTCATGGTGCGCGACATCCCGTTCGCCTCGTTGTGCGAGCACCACCTGGTGCCGTTCCTGGGCAAGGCGCACGTGGCCTACATCCCGGCCGAAGACGGCCGCATCACCGGGCTCTCCAAGTTGGCCCGGTTGGTCGACGGCTACGCCCGCCGGCTGCAGGTCCAAGAGCGGATGACCACCGAGATCGCCGACGCCATCGACAAGGTGCTGGCACCTCGCGGCGTGCTCGTCGTGATCGAGGCCGAGCACCTGTGCATGTCCATGCGCGGTGTGAAGAAGCCGGGGACGGTCACGGTCACGTCGTCGGTGCGTGGCCTGTTCCGCTCCGACGTGGCCACCCGGGCCGAAGCAATGCAGTTCATCCGCGGGCACTGACGCTTCCTGCACGCCCTACGCTGACGGGCGTGCCCGCACTCCTGGATCGCCCTCTTGTGATGGGCATCTTGAATGTGACGCCGGACTCCTTCTCCGACGGCGGGCTCTATCTCGAGGCGGACGCCGCCATCGCCCACGGGCTTGACATGGTGGCCCATGGGGCCGACATCATCGACGTGGGCGGCGAGTCGACCCGACCTGGAGCCGAACCGGTTTCCGAAGAGGTCGAGTTGGCCCGGGTCCTCCCCGTCGTCGAGGCCTTGGCGGGCCACGTGCGGGTCTCCGTCGACACGCTGAAGCCCGACGTGGCGGCGGCGGCAGTGGAGGCGGGCGCCAGCCTGGTCAACGACATCTCCTCGTCCCTCTTCGAAGTGGCCGCCTCGGCGAACGCGGCATGGGTGGCCGTCCATATGCAGGGATCCCCCGCCACCATGCAGGTGGCACCGCAGTACGACAACGTGGTGACCGAGGTCTTCGGCTACGTGCTGGAGCGTGCCCGCACGCGCCTTGAATGCCGGCGTCGAGGAGGTCTGGGTGGATCCCGGGATCGGCTTCGGCAAGACGATGGCCCACAACCTCTCGCTCCTCCATCACCTGCCCGAGCTCGTGCGGTCGGCGGAGGCCACCGGCTGCGCGGGCGTGCATGGTGGGTACCAGTCGGAAGCGGTTCCTCGGTGTGCTGGCCGCCCCGGGGAGCGATGAGCCGGCCGGCATCGAGGACCGGATGGAAGGGTCGCTGGCCACGGCCGCCCTGGCGCTGGTGTCGGGGGTCTCGATGGTGCGGGTGCACGATGTTGCGGTCACGGTGCAGGCTGCCCGGTTGTATGGTCCAGCAGCATGAAGGGAAAGTGGGCAGCCGGGATCCCGCCGCGGAACTTCACCTGGGTCATGAAGGATCACCTGGCGATCAGCGAGCGCCCCGGGGGCTACGCGCCGAATCACCGCAAGGTGCGCCGCCGGGAGGAGATCATCTGGCTGCGTAACCAGGGCTTCGGGCGCGTGATCTCCCTTCTTCCTTCCCCGCACAACCTGGCCGCGTACGACGATGAAGGCCTGGCGTGGGCGCACTATCCCCTGCCGAAGGTGGGCGATCCCCGACCCGTTCTGACCGAGTGCTTCCTGGACATCGACGCCTCGTTGGCCGCGGGTCTGCGGCTGTTGGTGCACCAGGACGAGTTGGGCGACCGGGTGATGGGAGTCGTCGCGGGCTACCTGGTGTGGTCCAAGCGCCTCCATAGCCAGCCGCAGGCGGTGGCCCTGGTCGAGCACGTCTGTGGGCACGCCATGGGAGAGCCTGGACGGGAGCTCCTGGCCACGCTCGAAGGCCCTCCGCGGCGTCCAGCCGAGGCATGAGCGACGGAAGGCCCGGGGGGGACCGGATCGAGATCCGGGACCTGCGGGTGGTGGGGGTGCACGGCGTGCTGCCCGAGGAGAGGGAACGCGGCGCAACCCTTCTCCCTCGACATCGTGGCCTGGGTCGACATGGCGGCCGCGCAACAGAGCGACGCCCTGCCCGACACCGTGGATTACGGCGTGCTGGCGCAGGTGGCGGTCGACGCGGTGAGCCAGCGGTCCTACCGACTCCTCGAGGCGTTGGCCGGTCGACTCGCCGACGCCCTGTTGATCACCGATGCCCGGCTCACGGCGGTCGAGGTGACGGTGCGCAAGCTGCACCCACCTTTGGCCCTCGACGTGGCCTCCACCGGGGTACGTGTGCTGCGCGCTCGCACCTAGCGCAGCATCGAAGTCGCATTCCCGCAGCTCAACGACGTCGTTGCGCTGGGCTGCCACCGTATAGAGCATCCGCTATATGGCGCTAACGCAGATATAGATTTCCCGAATGGACCAGGTACTGAACCCGTACAACCCCGGTGCCGGTGCGAGACCGTTCGAATTGGCGGGGCGGGCCGACGAAGTCGGCGACATGGACGTGGCCCTGCAGAGGATGTTGGTCGGTCGCACCGCCAAGAGCCAATTGGTGACCGGGCTGCGGGGCGTGGGCAAGACGGTCCTGTTGCACGAGTTCGGCCGGGTTGCGGTCAAGCGGGGCTTCGTCCACGAGCACATCGAGGTGCACGACGGTGAGGAGCTCCCCCTTGCAGCTCGCCGTCGCCCTGCGCAAGGCCCTGCTCAAGTTAGGGGGGAAGAAGAAGACCAAGGGCGTGAACCGGCGGGCACTCGGCGTTCTCAAGGCCTTCACCTCGGCCTACCCCGTGGCGCGCTCCCTTCAGAGCGAGGCGGAGGCGGTCCCGGGCGTCGCCGACTCGGGGGATCTGGGGAGCGACCTCGCCGACCTCTTCGAAGAGGTGGGCGGGGCGGCCCGGGCCCACGACGCGGGCATCTTCCTCACGATCGACGAAATGCACCACCTGCCCTCCGCCGGCCTCGACGCCCTCCTTCTCGGACTGCACCGGACGAACGAGATGGGCCTTCCCTTCGCTGTGGCCGGAGCCGGCCTGCCCGTCGCTGGCCGCTGTCACCGAGGAGGCCCGGGCCCACGCCGAGCGGATGTTCCGGTTCCACCCCATCGGGGCGCTCGCGGCGGACGAGTGCGGCACGGCTGTGCAGGTCCCGGCCGCGGCGGAAGGGGTGAGCTGGAAGAGCGCCGCCGTGACACGGCTGTTCGAGGTGACGCAGGGCTACCCGTACTTCATTCAGGAGTTCGCCCGGCAGGCATGGGATCTGGCGGAGGAGGGTTCGGGCGCGATCCGCCCCAATGACGTCGAGCGCAGCATTCCGCTGGCAATGGCAGAGCTCGACCAGGGGTTCTTTCAGTTCCGGGCGGCGAAGACCACGGATCCGGAGCGGCGGTACCTGCGGGCCATGGCCGAGCTGGGCCCCGGGATCGTGCGCTCGGCCGACGTGGCGACGCTGCTGCACAAGAAGACCACCCAGGTCGCCCCGGTGCGGGATTCCCTGATGAAGAAGGCAATCTGCTTCTCCCCGCGCTTCAACGAGCTCGCGTTCACATTCCCGATGTTCGACCAGTTCATGAAGCGCTGGATGCCCAGTTTCTCGTGAGGCCGCTCTCCGTGACGCCGCTCTCATGACCGCGGACGCCCGGCACCGGGCCTTCATCGGGCTCGGGTCCAACCTGGGCGATCGGGAGGCCACCCTGCGACAAGGGGTGGCCGAGCTGGCGGCTGCGGGCGACGTCGTCGCGGTCTCGCCGCTCTACGAGACCGAGCCGGTCGGGGGGCCCGAGGATCAAGGGCGCCTTTCTCAACCTCGTGGTCGAGCTGGAAACGGCGGACGACCCCCGCCAGCTTCTGCGCCGTTGCCAGGCGTTGGAGGAGGCGGCGCACCGGGTGCGCACGGTCCGCTGGGGCCCACGCACGCTCGATGCCGATGTCCTCCTCGTCGATGATCTGACGGTGGACGAGACCGACCTCATCGTCCCTCATCCCCGGATGTGGGAGCGTCGTTTCGTGCTCCAGCCGCTCGCCGACCTGGCGCCGGAGCTCGTTCCGACCGAGCGATCTAATTGCCTCTGGTGGAAAGGTCGCCCGCGTGGGTAATCTGTAGCTGTTAGTTGTTTCGATCGTCTGTAGGCGAACGGCACCCGAGAGGGGCTGGAACGCCGAAGGAGGTTTCGTGCAATCCATCCGTATCATCGGCCCCGGGCGGGCCGGAACGTCACTTGCTGCAGCGCTTTCGGTGCTCGGGTGGGACGTCGTCGGGTTCCTCGGTCGCCACGACGACCTGACAGGCGCCGCCTTCGGCGTAGATGTCCTGGTCATCGCCACGCCCGATGATGCCGTCGCCGGCGTCGCCGCCTCGGTGGCCCCGCACCCGGGAACGACCGTCATGCACCTGTCGGGTTCCCTCGGGCTCGACGCGTTGGCGCCACATCCCCAGCGGGCGGCCCTCCACCCGCTCGTCCCTCTCCCCAACGCCGCCGTCGGGGCCAGCCGATTGGCCTCTGGCGTGACCTTCGCCGTGAGCGGCGAGCCCGTGGCCCGCCAGATCGCGCTCTCCCTGGGTGGGCGGGTGGTCGAGGTGGACGACGCCGATCGGGCCACCTACCACGCCGCGGCCTGCATCGCGGCCAACCACGTCGTCGCCCTCTTGGGCCAGGTCGAGCGGGTGGCAGCCGCCGCCGGTCTCGATCTTGAAGCATTCTTGCCCCTGACCAGGGCTGCGGTCGATGACGTGGCGGCGCTCGGGCCTCGGCGGGCCTTGACCGGGCCGGCGATGCGAGGTGACTGGGACACGCTGAGCCGGCATCTTGATGCGCTCCCGGCCCGGGAGCGGGCCGGGCTACCAGGCCGGCGCCGCCCTGGCGACGCAGTTGGCTGCACGCCGACCGTGCTCCACCGTCCCGGCGGCGGTCTGAGCCATGCGGATCGTCGAGACCGTGGCCGAATGCCGCGAACTGCTCCAGTGGGCCCGTGCCACCGGTCGCACCGTCGGGCTGGTCCCGACCATGGGCGCCCTGCATGCGGGTCATGTCTCTCTCATGACCCGGGCCCGGGCCGAGAACGACGTCGTCGCGGTCAGCATCTTCGTCAATCCCCTGCAGTTCGGCGACCCCGAGGACATCGCGCACTATCCCCGCACCTTCGACTGGGACAGGGACGTGTGTGCCGAGGCGGGCGTCGACCTGGTCTTCGCCCCCTCGGTGCGCGAGATGTACCCGCACTGGCCCACGCCCGTGGCGACCACCGTCTCGGTCGTCGGCGTGAGCGAGGGGTGGGAAGGGGCGTCGCGGCCCGGCCACTTCGACGGCGTCGCCACCGTCGTGGCCAAGCTCTTCGCCATCGCCGGTCCCTGCCGGGCCTATTTCGGCGAGAAGGACTTCCAGCAGCTGGCGGTGGTGCGCCAGATGGTCGCCGACCTGTCGCTCCCGATCGACGTCGTCGGATGCCCGATCGTCCGGGAGCGTGACGGCCTGGCCCTGTCCAGCCGCAACGTCCGACTCTCGCCGGAGGAGCGCCGCGCCGCCGTGGTGCTCTCCCGGGCCCTGGCCGAAGGGCGGGCCCTGCTCGAACAGGGCGTCGCGTACTCCTCCTCCGTGGCCGAGGCCATGCGCCACGTCGTGGAGCGCGAGCCGCTGGTGCGGCTGGACTATGCGGTGGCGGTGGGTCACGAGGATCTTGTGGCGCGCGAGGTCATCGAGGACCCGGCGTCCGTACGACTGCTCATCGCGGCCGAAGTGGGACCGGTCCGGCTCATCGACAACTGTGCCGGCGGTCAGGGTCGACGCCGGGGTCGAGGTCGAAGTAGGCGAGGCAGCGTGCCGGCGCCGGCGCCGCGTCCGATGCGTCCGCGCGGCGGAGAAGGTGCCGGCACGCCACTTGCAACGGATCGCTTGACCGGTGCGGCGCCGCATGATGAAGTCGAAGATCCACAGGGCAACGGTGACCGGGGCGAACCTGCACTACGTCGGTTCGGTGAGCATCGACACCGAGTTGATGGCGCTGGCGGACATCCTTCCGTACGAGCAGGTGGCCGTGCTCGACATCGACAACGGGGCCCGGTTCGAGACCTACGCCATCGAGGGCGAGCGGGGCCAGATCTGCCTCAACGGCGCCGCGGCCCGGCTGGTTTCCCCGGGGGACAAGGTCATTCTGATCACGTACGCCGAGTACGAACGGGAAGAGCTCTCGACGTACCTCCCGCGGGTTGTGCACGTCGACGGGCGAAACAGGGTCATCGATGCAGCGTCGGCCCTCCTCGACACCGAGCTCAGCCTGACCGAACCGGCGTGAGCACACCCGTCCGGCCGGGACCGTTCAAGGTCCTGGTCCTGGGGAGCGGGGTGGCGGGGCTCTCGGCCGCGGTCCGGCTGGCGGGGCCGGCGCCGCACGGCGGTCGTCGCCCTCGCTCGGCGTGTTGACCAAGGGCGTGCTCTCCCAGTCGGCCACCCGATGGGCCCAGGGCGGCGTCGCCGCGGTGCTCGGGGGCGACGAGGACTCGACCGATCTGCATCTGGCCGACACGCTGGCCGCCGGGGCGGGGCTGTGCGACGAGGAGGCCGTCCGGATCCTCGTCGACGAAGGGCCGGCCCGGGTCCACGAGCTGATCACGCTCGGTGTGGAGTTCGACCGGGAGGCCACCGGGCTGCTGGCCCTGGCCCGTGAAGGGGGGCACTCGCGCCCGCGCGTGGTCCACGCCGGCGGTGCAGCCACCGGCGCCGAGGTGGAGCGCGCCCTGGTCGACGCCACCTACCGCACGGCGAGCGCGGTGCTGGAAGGGTGGTTCGCCCTCGACCTCATCATCGAAGGCGGGCGCTGCGTCGGAGTGACGGCGTTGCCGCCGCAGGGTCCTGCGGTCGAGGTCCGGGCCGACCATGTCGTGCTGGCCACGGGCGGGGCGGGTCAGCTCTTTTCGGTCACCACCAACCCGCCCGAGTCGACCGGGGACGGCGTGGCCATGGCGCTGCGCGCCGGCGTGCCGACCGCGGACGTCGAGTTCGTGCAGTTCCACCCGACGGCGTTGCACCATCCGGCCATGCCGCGTCCGCTGCTCTCCGAGGCGCTGCGGGGGCACGGTGCGTTGTTGCGCGACGACGCGGGAGACCGTTTCGTCGACGAGTTGGCCCCGCGAGATGTGGTGAGCCGGGCCATGGCGGCCCGCATGGCCGAGCAAGGCACCGACCATCTGTGGCTGGACGCCACCGGGCTGGAGCGGTTCCCGCAGCGCTTTCCGACCATTGCGGCGTCGCTGACGTCGATCGGCCTCGATCCCGAGACCGATTGGCTCCCCATCGCGCCGGCGGCACATCACCTGTCGGGCGGCGTGGTCACCGACCTGTGGGGTGCGACGGCGCTGCCCGGGCTGTGGGCCGTCGGCGAGGTGGCGTGCACGGGCGTGCACGGGGCCAACCGGCTGGCCTCCAACTCGTCTGCTCGAAGGCATGGTGTTCGGGGCTCGCCTGGCGGAGCGCGATCGCGTCCGGCTCACCGCGGGCCCGAGCCGAGCGGGGCATTGCGGGCGGTGCTCGGTGCTGCTCCCCTCGACGGCATCGGTTCGATCGAGCTCCCCGAGCCGCCGCGCGCCTGGCCGACGGCTGACTGCCGATCCGAAGCCCGACGTGGCCAAGTTGCGCGACTCGTTGCAGCGGGCGATGACCGGCGGGGCGGGCGTGGTGCGGAGCGCGGAGTCGCTGGAGCAGGCGGCCGAAGGCGTCTCCGACGTGGCCGCCGCCCTGGGCGACCGCACGACGTCGGTGGCGGCCGGCGAACTGGGCAACCTCTTGCAGCTGGCCGACGCCCTTCTCGTCTCGGCCCGCACCCGTACCGAGAGCCGGGGCGCCCACTCCCGCAGCGACTACCCCGACACCGAGCCCCGGTGGCGCCTGCGCCAGGTGCACGGCGCGCCCCAGGTGCACGGCGAGGCCCAGGTGCACGGCCCGCACGAGGTGCACGGCGCGCCCCGAGTGCACGTTGAGCCGGCGCAGTGACCCAGGAAACCTCGCGCGCCAACCCGGCGCCCGACCCGGTCGTGGCCGACGCGGTGGCACGCGCGTTGGCCGAAGACCTGCTGGCCGACGGCGACATCACCACCGCGCTGGTGCCCGAAGCGGCAACGGCGCATGTTGCGTTGCGGGCCCGCCAGGCCGGGGTGCTCGCCGGGCGGGCATGTGTCACCGAGACGTTCCGCCAGCTCGATCCCGGCACTGTCCCTGATCTGGTATCTCGGTGATGGCAGCGTGCTGGTGCCGGGGCAGACCATCATGGAGGTCACCGGGCCGTTGCGGCCGATCCTCACGGCGGAGCGCACCGCCCTCAACTTCCTCGGCCGTCTCTCGGGCGTCGCCACCTTGACCGCGCGCTACGTCGCCGCGGCGCACGCCCGCAATCCGGCCGTGGAGGTGCTCGATACCGCGCAAGACCACGCCGGGACTGCGAGCCCTCGAGAAGGCGGCGGTCCAAGCCGGCGGGGGCGTCAACCACCGTTCGAGCCTCTCCGAGGCCGTGCTGGTCAAGGACAACCACCTGGCCGGCGTCACCATCACCGAAGCGGTCGCCCGCGCGCGGGCGATGTGGCCGGGCCGCGTGGTGCAGATCGAGTGCGACACCCTGGACCAGGTGGTCGAAGCGGCGCGGGCGGGGTCCGACGCCGTCCTGCTCGACAACATGGACCCGGCCACCGTCGCACGGGCGATCGAGGTGGCGCACGCCGAGTCGCGTGGACCGATTTTGACAGAGGTGTCGGGAGGGGTGACGCTGCAGTCGATCGGTGACTATGCGGCGGCCGGACCGGACCGGATATCGGTCGGTGCGCTGACGCACTCGGCCACCGTGCTCGACCTGGGACTCGATCTCATCTGGCGTCGCACAGAGGGGGACTGACCGTGCTGTTGGTAATCGATGTGGGGAACACCGAGACGGTGATCGGGCTGTACTCGCTGTCGGAGGCCGATTCGGCCTCGGAGCCCGAAGAGAGCGTCGGTGTGGGAATCGGCACCGAGACCGATCCCGACACGCCCCGCGGGCTGACGCACCACTGGAGGCTCTCGACCGTGCCCACGCGCACGCCCGACGAGCACGCCGTCCTGCTCACGCAACTGCTCGACCTCGAAGGGCTCGACATCGCGAGCTCGGTCACCGGCATCGCCGTGAGCTCCTCGGTGCCCCATGTCACGGGCGAGTTGCGGCAGATGGCCAGTCGCTGGTTCGAGCAGGTGCCGTGCGTCGTGTTGGGCCCCGGGACCAAGAGCGGCATGCCCATCCTCTACGACAACCCCAAAGAGGTCGGCGCCGACCGGGTGGCCAATGCCGTCGGGGCCTACGACCTCTACGGCGGCCCGTGCGTGGTGATCGACATGGGGACCGCCACGACGGTCGAGGCGATCAGCGCGGCCGGCGAGTACCTGGGTGGCGCCATCACCCCGGGCGTGGCCATCAGCCTCGAGGCGCTGTACCAGCATGCTGCCGCGCTGCGCCGGGTGGAGATGGTCGAACCCCGTCACGTCATCGGGCGCTCGACCGTCGAGTCGATCGAGTCGGGGACGCTGTACGGGTTCGCGGCGCAGGTCGACGGGTTGGCGCGGCGCTTCATGCAGGAGCTCGGGCCGTCGACCGTCGTCGCCACGGGTGGGCTCAGTTCGCTCATCGCGCCACATTCGGACACGATTGAGCACGTGGAACCCTGGCTGACACTGCACGGACTGCGCATCGTCTACGAGCGCAACGTGTCGGACGGCAGCAGGTGAGCGAGACCGGCGAGCCGGTCGACGCGGGCGGGACCGGGGCCGATTCGGAAGCGACATCCCGTACCGCTTCGACCGCACCCACAGCGCGGCGCAGGTGATCGAGGGCTGGTCGCATCTCGCGGACGGCGAGGAGTCCGGGGCGACCGTCGCCGTCGCAGGGCGTCTGATGCTCCTGCGGCCGCAGGGCAAGCTGGCGTTCGGCGAGCTGCGCGATGCGTCGGGTTCGATCCAGCTCTTCGCGCTGGCCGCGGTGACGGCGCGGTTCGACGAGTTCATCCGCCTCAACCTGGGCGACTGGATCGGCGCGCAGGGTGAGGTGGTGCGCACGAAGCGGGGCGAGCTCTCGGTCAAGGTGACCGAGTGGGAGCTGCTGGCACAGGCGCGCCGCAACTTCGGCGACAAGTGGCACGGCGTGTCCGATGTCGAGACCAGATACCGCCAGCGCGAAGTCGACCTCTGGGCCAACGAGCGGACGCGGCAGCTCCTGACGTTGCGCAGCGACGTGGTGCAGGCGATGCGCCAGCGGTTGTGGGCCCTTGGCTTCGTCGAGGTCGAGACGCCGATCCTGCACCCCATCGCCGGTGGGGCCACGGCGCGACCCTTCATCACGCATCACAACACGTTGGACATCGACCTGTATCTCCGGGTGGCGCCGGAGTTGTACCTGAAGCGACTCGTCGTGGGCGGTTTCGACAAGGTGTTCGAGATCGGCCGCAGCTTTCGCAACGAGGGCATCTCGCCGCGCCACAATCCAGAGTTCACGACGCTCGAGCTGTATCAGGCCTACGCCGACTACAACGACACGATGGTGGTCTTCGAGGAGTTGGTGGCCGGCGTCGCACGCGATGTCCTGGGCACGACCGTGCTGTCCTACGGCGGCCGCGAGCTCGACCTCACCCCGCCGTGGCGACGCGCCACCTTGTCCGAGTTGATCGCCGAAGCCACCGGTCTCTCGGTCACCGTGCGCACCCCGCGTGACGACCTGGTGCAGCGTGGCCACCGAAGTCGGCATCGCCGTGGCGGACGACTGGGGTCCGGGAAAGATCCTGCTGGAGATCTACGAGAAGACCACCGAGGCCGAACTCTGGGGACCGGTCTTCGTCATCGACTACCCGGCCGAGGTGTCGCCACTGGCCCGGCGCCATCGCGACGGCCCCGATCTGGTGGAGCGCTACGAGCCGGTGGTGGCGGGGCGGGAGCTCGGCAACGGCTTCAGCGAGCTCATCGATCCCGATGACCAGCGCGCGCGCTTCACCGAACAGGCGGCCCGGCATGCTGCCGGTGACGAAGAGGCGGCCGAGGTCGACGAGGAGTATCTACGGGCGCTCGAGTACGGGCTGCCTCCGACGTCGGGGTTCGGTCTCGGCGTCGACCGTCTGCTCATGTTGCTGGGCGATGTCACCAACATCCGCGAGGTGATCGCCTTCCCGACACTGCGCCCGAAGCCCAACGTCCGTAAGGTCTGCGTCCGTAAGGTCTGCGTCCGTGACGTCTGCGTCAGGGTCGACCCCTGACATTCTCCTCACAGGTTCCTCACATTCGACCCGCAGAGTGATGGGTAGCGAGCTCCACACCGGGCTCTGCGAACAGGAGTTACGAAAGTAACCGGAAGTTGAGGAGTAGGTCATGATGCGCAAATTCATTGCTGTGGCCGCAGTCTCGGGTTCGTTGATCTTCGGCGCCGCCGGAGTGATCGGGCTTTCAGGAACAGCCGGCGCCGCAACGCCGACGACGCCGACGAGTGTCACGCCGGCGACGCACGCCGCACGGTGTGCGCAGGCAGAAACGGTGGCAACGCGGATTCACGCCCGTGAGGCAAAGGCGGCCGCCTGGCTCCCCAAGGCGCAGGCGCGCGAGGCGAAGGCGACAGCTGCCGGCCACACGAAGGTAGCCACGAGGATTTCCAACCGGATCTCCCGGCGTGCAGAAGTTGGAGGGCAAGGGCAACACGCTCCTGGCCAAGATCGCCGCGAAGTGCGGGAGCTAGTCGGGAAGGTCGGTGAGGAGCTCGGTGGCCAACTGGGTCAGCCCCTCTTGGAGGGGTTGGTTGGCGATTCCCGAGGTGGCATCCCGAGCCCGGTCGACGTACATGCGGGCCGCGTCGACCGCGACGGCGATGCCCGACGACGCCGCCACGATGGCGCACGCCTTCTCGCGCTCGGGTTGGCCCAGCGGTCGCCCCAGGAGCGCGCGAAGGTCGGGGCCCGAATCGGGATCGGCCAGTGCCACCAGCGTCGGCAGGTTGTAGATGCCTTCGGCCAGGTCCTGCCCCGCCGGCTTGAGTAGCTCGCCCGCCGTGGCCGTGATGTCGAGGATGTCGTCGCGGATCTGGAACACCATGCCGAAGCAGTGGCCGTACTCGGTCAGGGCGTCCACTTCGGATGACGGACGCCCGCCGGTGAGCGCACCGATGCGGCAGGAGGTGGACGTGAGGGCGGCCGTCTTGCCGGTGATGGCCCTGACGTAGTCCTCTCGGCGTGCGGGTGATCTGGAACGCCGAACGGACCTCGGAGACCTGCCCCTGACAGAGGTTGGCCAGCGTCTCGGCGAGGAGTGCGGCGATCTCGACGCCGAGGTCGGCCGCGATCGCCGCGGATCGGGCCAGCAGGTAGTCGCCGGCCACGATGGCCACCAAATTTCCGAAACGGCTGTTTACGCTCTCGACGTTGCGCCGGATGGTGGCCTCGTCGATCACGTCGTCGTGATAGAGCGAGGCCAGATGGACCAGTTCGACCGCCACGGCGCCCATGAGCTCGTCATGGGTCGCGTCACGCTCCCCACCCGTGGCCGCGGCCAGGGCCAGTAGGGGCCGAAGGCGCTTGCCACCTGCGGTGATGAGGTGCGTGGTCACCGAATCGAGGAAGCTGTCGCCGGTGACCACGTTGGCGTTGAGCAGGGGCTCGACGCGCTGCAACCCCTCCTCCAGGAGGGGCAGGTCGAGGGCCTCCGACGCATTCACTCCCCGTGACGATAGGCGACAGCCGAACTGGCGTGACAGCTGATCGACCAGCCTGCCGTGTCCGAGGTCGTCTCCAGCTTGGTCCCCAATGGGTTCCCAATATGATCCCAACATACGGCCTGCCGCCGATTGGACAAGGGCCCGCAGGTACACTGAAGTACGAGTTAGAGAGAGAGGCGGTCAGGGTGTTCGAACGCTTCACCGACCGGGCACGGAGGGTGTTGGTGTTGGCTCAGGAGGAAGCACGTCTCCTGAACCACAGCTTTATCGGTACCGAGCACATTCTGCTCGGGCTCATCCACGAGGGTGAAGGGGTCGCCGCCAAGGCCCTGGAGTCGCTCGGGATCTCACTCGAGGCCGTGCGTGAAAAGGTCGAGGAGACGATCGGGATGGCCGGGACGGCACCCAGCGGGTCCCCTCCGTTCACCCCGCGGGCCAAGAAGGTCCTGGAGCTCTCGCTCCGCGAAGCTCTGCAGTTGGGCCACAGCTACATCGGGACCGAGCACATGCTGCTCGGACTCGTCCGTGAGGGCGAAGGTGTCGCCGCAACGGTGTTGGTCAGCCTGGGCGCGGATCTGGGCCGGGTGCGCCAGCAGGTCATCCAGCTCATGTCGGGCAATCAGGGCAAGGAGTCGGTCGGCGCCAGCCAGGGTGCCGCCTCGGGCGAGAACCCGTCGGGATCGCCCGTGCTCGACCAGTTCGGTCGCAACCTGACCCAGCTGGCACGCGACGGCAAGCTCGACCCGGTCATCGGGCGCGAGAAGGAAATCGAGCGGGTCATGCAGGTCCTCTCGCGGCGCACCAAGAACAACCCGGTGTTGATCGGCGAGCCCGGCGTCGGCAAGACGGCGATCGTCGAGGGACTGGCGCAGCGCATCGTGGCCAACGAGGTCCCCGAGACCCTGACCGGCAAGCAGCTCTACACGCTCGACCTCGGCGCACTCGTCGCCGGCAGCCGTTACCGCGGTGACTTCGAGGAGCGCTTGAAGAAGGTGCTCAAGGAGATCCGCACCCGCGGCGACATCGTGCTGTTCATCGACGAGATCCACACATTGGTCGGTGCCGGCGCGGCCGAAGGCGCGATCGACGCCGCTTCCATCTTGAAGCCGATGCTGGCCCGCGGCGAGTTGCAGACCGTCGGCGCCACCACCATCGACGAGTACCGCAAGCACCTCGAGAAGGACGCCGCTCTCGAGCGTCGTTTCCAGCCGGTCAAGGTGGAGCAGCCCTCCGTGGCGTTGACCATCGACATCTTGAAGGGCCTGCGCGACCGCTACGAGTCGCACCACGCCGTGAGCATCACCGATCAGGCCTTGGTGGCCGCGGCCAACCTGGCCGATCGCTACCTGGCCGACCGGTTCCTGCCCGGACAAGGCGATCGACCTGATCGACGAGGCCGGCAGCCGGCTGCGCATCCGCCGCATGTCCACGCCGACCAGCACCAAGAAGCTGGACGAGGAGATCCTGCGGCTGCGTGCCGACAAGGAAGCCGCCATCGAGAAGGGTGCGTTCGAGCAGGCCAAGAAGTTGGCCGAGCAGGAGAAGGAGCGCCTGGATCGCAAGGAGGTGCAGGACGCCGAGTTGCGGGCCGATGGCGTCGACCTCTTCGACGTCGTGGACGAGGAAGTCATCGCCGAGGTGCTTGGCGGCCTGGACCGGCATTCCGGTCTACCGCCTGACCGAGGAGGAGACGGCCAAGCTTCTCCGCATGGAGGACGAGCTGCACAAGCGGGTCGTGGGCCAGGAGGAGGCGCTCAAGGCGCTCTCGCGGGCCATCCGTCGCACGCGGGCCGGCCTCAAGGACCCCAAGCGTCCGAGTGGCTCGTTCATCTTCCTCGGCCCCACCGGGCGTGGGGAAGACGGAGCTGGCCAAGACGCTGGCCGAGTTCCTCTTCGACGACGAGGACGCGCTGATCCAGCTCGACATGAGCGAGTACATGGAGAAGCACACCGTCAGCCGTCTCGTCGGCTCGCCTCCGGGCTACGTCGGCTACGAAGAGGGCGGTCAGCTGACCGAGGCGGTGCGGCGCAAGCCGTTCTCCGTCGTCCTCTTCGACGAGGTCGAGAAGGCGCACCCCGACGTGTTCAACACGCTGCTGCAGATTCTGGAGGACGGTCGGCTGACCGACGCCCAGGGTCGCTCGGTGGACTTCAAGAACACGGTGCTGATCATGACGTCCAACCTGGGTACGTCCGACCTGCGCAAGACCGCCATCGGCTTCGCCCAGAACTCGGAGGCCGTGACCCACGAGCGCATGAAGGCCAAGGTCAACGAGGCGCTGAAGTCCCACTTCCGTCCCGAGTTCCTGAACCGCATCGACGAGGTCATCGTCTTCCACGAGCTTTCGCTGGCGGAGGTCACCGAGATCGTCGATCTCCTCATGTCACGGACGATCACGCAGCTGTCGGATCAGGGCATCGGCCTCGAGCTGACCCCGGCCGCCCGCACGTTCCTGGCCGAGAAGGGCTACGACCCCCAGCTCGGAGCACGGCCACTGCGCCGGGCCATCCAGCAGCTGGTGGAGGACCCGCTGTCCGAGCGGATCTTGTGGAAGGAGTTCCGGGTCGGCGAGACGATTGTCGTCGACGTGGAGGACTCCCCCATCGACGGTGAAGGGCCACAGCTCAGCTTCCGGGCCATCGAGGGCATTCAGCCGCCGCCGATGGAGCTGGCCGGAGCAGGCGTCGAAGGCGAGTAAGCGCAGGGTCTCGAGCCCCGGCAGGCGATTCGGGTAGGTATCCCGGCCGCTGTGTCACAGGCTTTCCGTAGGGTGCCGCATGGCCCGACGGATCGAGATCTACCTCTGCACCGCCTGCGAGGGCGTCGCCCCCCAATGGGTGGGGCGCTGCCCGCACTGCGGGCAGTGGAACACGTTGATGGCGTCCACGTCGCCGGCGGCCAACCGGCGCGCCCGCGCCGTCGCCCGTGTCGGCCGGTGCCGTCGCGGTCTCGCTCCGCCAGGTCGATGGCTGCGAGGCGCTGCCGATGCCCACCGGCGTGGTCGAAGTCGACCGGGTGCTGGCCGGAGGCTTCGTCGCCGGGTCCGGTGACCTTGGTCTTCGGTCCCCCCGGCGTGGGCAAGTCCACCCTGCTCTTCCAGGTGCTGGCGTCGGTTGCCGCGACCGGCGCCGAGGTGCTGTTGGCCTCGGCCGAGGAGTCATTGACCCAGGTCAGCGGGCGCGCGGCCCGGATCGGGGCCGTGCCGGAGAACCTGCTGGCCCTGGCCGGCAACGACGTCGTGGCCATTGAGGAGGCCATCGTCCACCACCAGCCGGCCCTGGTCGTCGTCGATTCGATCCAGACCGTCTCCGACGACGAACTGCCGGGCTCCGCCGGGAGCCTGGCCCAGGTCAGAGCCTGCGTGGACCGGTTGACCCGGCTGGCCAAGTCCACCGGGCATGCCGATCGTCCTGGTCGGCCACGTCACCAAGGACGGCGACCTGGCCGGCCCCCGGGCCGTCGAGCACCTGGTCGACACCGTCCTCTCCTTCGACGGGGACCGGCACCATGCCCTGCGCATGCTCACGGCGGTGAAGCACCGCTTCGGGCCGGCGGGCGAGGTGGGGATCTTCGAAATGCGCGAGGACGGCCTGCGGGCCGTGCCCGATCCCGGGCCCATGTTGCTGGGGGACCGCATGCCCGGCGTCCCGGGGAGCGTCGTGGTCCCGGTGCTCCAGGGCCGACGCCCGCTGCTGGTGGAGGTGCAGGCCCTCCTCGGCCCGGGCGCCGAGGGGACACGCCCCAAGACCCTCGGTATCGACGCGGCGCGGGTGACCCTGTTGCTGGCCGTGCTGAGCAGCCGGGCCGGGGTCGCCGTCGGGCCGGCCGAGGTCTTCGTGGCCGCCGTCGGGGGCATCACCATCGTCGAGCCGGCGGTGGACCTGGGGGTGGCCCTCGCCGTGGCGTCGGCCGCCGAGGGGCTGGTGGTTCCGCCCGAGTTCGTCGTGTTCGGCGAGCTGGGACTGGCCGGCGAGGTCCGCATGGTGCCCGGGGCCGAGCGCCGGTTGGCCGAGGCGTGGCGAGCCGGGCTTCAGCCGGGCGCTCGTGCCCGCGTCCACGTCGTCGGAGGGCGTCCCGCCGGGCATGGTGCTCCACCGCGTCCGTACGCTCGACGAAGCACTGACCAGTACGCTTCCCCTGTGGTCGACCGTGGCAGCCAGCCGCTGAACGACGCGCTCGCGCTGGTCGCACCCGGCACCGCGCTGCGCGAGGGGCTCGACCGGATTCTCCAGGCCAAGCACGGGGCGCTCATCGTCGTGGGCGACGATCCGGCCGTGCTCTCCGTCTGCACGGGGGGTTTCCTGCTCGATGCCGAGTACAGCCCCCAACGGCTCTCCGAGCTGGCGAAAATGGACGGCGCCATCATTCTGGCCGCCGACGCCTCCCGGATCGCCCGGGCCAACGTCCATCTGGTGCCCAAGGCGAGCATCGCCACGACCGAGACCGGCACCCGGCACCGCACGGCCGAGCGGGTGGCCCGCTCCATCGACGTGCCGGTGATCGCCGTCTCCGAGGCCATGGCCACCATCGCGGTCTACCGCAACGGCCTCAAGCACACGAGCCAGTCCTCGGGGTGGCTGATCGACCGCTCCAGCCAGGCGCTGGCCACCCAGCAGCGCTTCCGCATGCGCTTCGACGACGCCTTGACGGTGCTGACGCGGCTCGAGATGGAGGACACGGTCTCGGTGCGCGACGTGGTGGCCGTGCTGCAGCCGGGCGAGATGGTGCGCCGCATCGCGGAGGAGATCGACGGGCATCTCGTCGAGCTGGGCTCCGACGGGCGCCTGGTGCAGCTGCAGGCCGTGGAGCTCAGTGCCGGGGTCAGCGACACCGTCTCGCTGGTCCTGCGCGACTACGCCGGCCCCCTGGCGCAGGCGCGCCTGCGGACGCTCTCGGCCGACCATCTGATGGACCTGCCCCACGTGGTGGCCATTCTGGGTCTGCCGGCGCCCGACGATCAGCTCTACGCCGAAATGGCCCCGCACGGGCTACCGGCTCCTGCACCGCCTGCCCCAGCTGGCCCCGGTCCTCATCGAACGGCTGGTGGAGCGCTTCGCGACCCTGCCCGAGATCATGTCGGCCAGCGCGACCGAACTGGAGTCGGTCGAGGGGATCGGCGCGGCCACGGCCCGTCTGATCCGCGACGGGTTGGCGCGCATGGTCGAGGCCAGCATCTTCGAGCGGTACGAATAGTGGGCGAATCTGGTAAAATGAGAAGCTGCCGTTCGGCCGACTGACCTGTCGGGACCGGTGCGGCACCTCTGAAATCGTCGCTGGCCCGGCGCCGTGTCCGTGCAAGGGAGTTCCGTGTTCAAGGTCGGAGACAAAGTCGTATACCCCCACCATGGGGCCGCAGTCATCGAGAAGCGCGAGACCAAGGTCGCCTTCGGCGAGAAGCGCGAGTACCTCGTGCTCCGCCTGGCCTACGGGGACCTGATCCTCAACGTGCCCGCCGACAACACCGAGGGTGTCGGCCTGCGCGAAGTGATCAACGACGAAGAGGTCGAAGAGGTCTTCGCCGTGCTGCGCAAGAAGGAAGCGCGCATGCCGACGAACTGGTCCCGCCGCTACAAGAACCACTCCGAGAAGCTGCGGTCCGGCGACATCTACCAAGTCGCCGAGGTGGTGCGGAACCTCTCCATCAGGGACAAGGACAAGGGTCTGTCGGCCGGTGAGAAGCGGATGCTGCAGCGGGCCCGCCAGATCCTGGTCTCCGAGCTGACCTTCGCCCTCAACGTGGACGAAGAGACGGCCGAAGAGCGTCTGAACGACGCGTTGACCTAGCGGCGGCGCCGTGTCCACGGTGTGGGCGATCGTGGTGGCCGGCGGTTCCGGCCAGCGCTTCGGCCAGATGAAGCAGTTCGCCCTCCTGGCGGAACGGCCGGTGGTCGAGTGGGCGGTGGCCGCCTGCCGGCCCGTCCTCGACCGGCGTGGTCCTGGTCGTCCCCCGGGGTGCGGGCGTCGGGGTCGCGCACGGCGCCGATGTCGTCGTCGAAGGTGGGGCCACGCGGGCCGAGTCGGTCCGCCTCGGCCTGGCCGCGGTCCCGGAGACGGCCGAGGTGATCGTCGTGCACGACGCTGCCCGCCCGCTGGCCTCCGACGCGATCTGTTCCGCTCGGTGATCGCCGCCGTCACTCGCCGACGGCGCCGGTGGGGCGATCCCCGGGGTGCCGGTGAGCGACACGATCAAGGTGGTGGACGGCACCACAGCGTGACCCGGACCCTCGACCGCGCCTCGCTGGTGGCGGTGCAGACCCCGCAGGCGTTCGATGCGGAACTGCTGCGCCGGGCCCACGCGCGGGGGGACCGAGGCCACCGACGATGCCGCGCTGGTCGAGGCGCTCGGCGCTACCGTGCGGGTCGTCCCGGGCGATCCGCGCAACCTGAAGATCACCACCCCCGCCGACCTGGGCACGGCCGAGCAGTCTCTTGAGAGGTTGAGCGTGCGTATCGGACAAGGCATCGACATCCACCGGTTCTCCGACGATCCCCACCGGCCCCTGGTGCTCGGCGGCGTGGTGATCGAGGGGGCTCGGGGGCTGGGCGGCCACAGCGATGCCGATGCGGTCTGCCACGCCATCTGGCCGACGCCGTGCTCGGCGCAGTGGGGCTCGGCGACCTGGGCCGGCACTTTCCCGATACCGACCCGGTCTGGGAGGGGGCGAACAGCGTCGAGCTGTTGACCCAGGTGGTGCGCATGGCGCGCGAAGCAGGGCTACGTGCTGTGCGAATGCGGACTGCACGGTGGTGGCCGACACGCCCGCGGCTGGCGCCCTACACCGAGGCCATGATCGACCAAGCTCTCGGCGGTCCTGGGCGGCCCCGGTCTCGGTGAAGGCCACCCGGGCCGAGGGCCTCGGCGCCCTGGGACGGGCCGAAGGCATCGCCTGCCTGGCCGTCGTGCTGCTGGAGCGAAGCATGACGCCGCCACCGGGCCGCCGGGGCGCGCCGCGGGGGCGGCGCGGCAGGCGGTGCCGAGCGGCGGGGGTGGACACGCGGGCCGGCCGGCGACGGGGGCGCGCGGCGTCGGGCGCCCGACCGCACGTCCCGATCAGCGGGAGCCGAGCGAGCTCGGGCGGTGATCAGGTCGAGGGGCGCCGGGCCGTGCTCGAGCTCTCTCGGTGGGTCGCCGCACGGTGCGCCAGATCCTGCTGGCCGAGGATCAGGATCCCTCACCGCTGCTGGACCGGATCGAGGAGCTGGCGGCCCGCCTGCGCGTCCCGGTCGAGACGGTGCCACGCCATCGGCTCGATGCGCAGGCCCGCACCGAGGCGCCCCAGGGCGTCCTCGCCCTCGCCCGCCCGGTGGAGCCGGTCTCGTTGGAGGACCTGTGCGCCGCCGAGCCGACAAGGGGTGCAACCCTTCTTGCTCGTCGCGGCCGGTATCACCGACCCCCGCAACCTCGGCGCGCTCCTGCGCAGCGCCGAGTGCGCGGGCGTGAGCGGCGTGGTCCTGCCCCGTCACCGTTCGGCCCGGCTCTCGCCGACCGTGGCCAAGACGGCGGCGGGAGCGATCGAGCATCTCCGGTTCGCCGTGGTGGGCGGCATACCGGCCGCCCTCTCGCAGATGACCGAGCTCGGCGTGTGGTCGGTCGGTCTGGCCGGCGAATCGCCCCAGTCGCTCTACGACCTCCCGCTCGGCGAGGGCCCGATCGCCCTGGTGGTGGGGAGCGAGGAGAAGGGGCTGGCCCCACTGGTGCGGCGCCGCTGTGACGCCGTGGTCTCCATTCCCCAACACGGCGCGTTACCCTCGCTCAACGTGGGCGTGGCCGGTGCCGTGGCCGCCTTCGAAGTGGCCCGGCAACGGAGCGTTCGCGCGACCCTGAGCCACGGCCCAGGTCCACGCTGTCGCAGGCGCCGGTCTCCGATGTCTTGCGACTGTGACAATCGAATCGAGCCCGAGGCAGGAATCGAACCCGCGACATCTTCATTACAAGTGAAGTGCTCTACCAACTGAGCTACTCGGGCGGCAGGAGCATTCTAGTGCCGTGACCGGCAACGTTGGTGGGGCGCGTCCACCACTTTGACCTGCTGGTCGCGCAAAGTAGTGGCATGGCAGAACGCGTGGCAGTCAGGGACATCACCAACGAGGAGGGACGAAAGCTCCTCTCGATCGTGCGCCGTGGGTCGGGATCGGTGGTGCGATGGCGAAGAGCCCAGATCGTGCTGTGGTCGGCCCAGAGGATGGACGTGCCCGGCCATCGCCAGGATCGCCTTCACCTCCGAGGACCGGGTCCGAGAGGTGATCCACAACTTCAACGCCGACGGGTTCGATTCGTTGGCCGCCAAGTACTCGGGGGGCCGGCCACCGAAGTTCACCCTGCCCGAGCGCCGGGAGATCAAAAAGGTCGCCCTGTCGCCGCCCGGTCGACCACAACCTGCCCTTTTCCACCTGGAGCTTGTCCAAGTTGGCCGAGTTCCTCGTCGCCGAGGGGGTGGTCGACGACATCAGCCACGAGGGTCTCCGCGTGCTCCTCCGTGAGGAGGGTGTCTCCTTTCAAGTGATCAAGACCTACAAACAGTCCAACGACCCCGACTTCGAGGCCAAGAAGAATCGGGTGCTCGAGCTCTATGAGATCGCCGATGGCAAGGCAAAACCGAAGAAGGGCGACCCGACCGTCGTCATCTGCATGGACGAGTTCGGCCCGCTGAACCTCTTGCCCCGACCGGGCAAGCAGTGGGCGCCGAGGATCGTCAAGGACGAGCGGGCCCGACCAGAGCCCCGGCGCCGACGACGCCGGGCCACCTACACCCGGAACAACGGCGTCCGACACCTCCTGGCCGCCTACGACCTGAACACGGACAAGATGTACGGCCACATCAAGGTCACCAAGGACCGCACCAGGTTCTTGGAGTTCTGCCGCTACCTGCGCACCCTCTACCCGCCGAGCGTCCGCATCGCCATCGTGTTGGACAACTTCAGCCCGCACCTTTCGACCAAGGTCGACTCGCGGGTGGGCGACTGGGCCGAGGCCAACAACGTGGAGTTGGCCTACGTACCGACCAACGCCAGCTGGATGAACCGGATCGAGGCGCAGTTCCAGGCCTTGCGCTACTTCACCCTCGACGGCACCGACCACCGCTCACATGAAGAGCAGAACTCGATGATCCGCCGCTACATCATCTGGCGCAACCGCAACGCTCACGACAAAACGCTACGTGAACTGGTCAAGCGCGCAAACGTTGCCTGATGCGGCACTAGGTCCTCACGACGTTTGCTCAGGGAACCCGTCCCGAGGGGATTCATGAGGCCGTAGGCCATGATTGCTGCTTCCACAATTTGGATGTCGGGCGGCTGGATGGCCAACGGACCACCGGCGACCGGCACTTGCCAAACCATGGTTAGGTAAGGGGTGGCTTTCTGGACGGTAGCCGGCCCGCACGGGGTCACTCCGGTGATGAGCAGCGTACTGGTCACCGGAGCGGTTGCGGGACCGCACACGTCGGTTCGGCGGTGCCATTGTACCAAGGGGCCATAGGGCATCGGCGGTGTCGCCACCGTCGGAGGCAGCAGGTACATGGCAGCCGCCAGATACTTCCTGACCAGATGGCGTCCGAGCAAAGACCAACCCATCGACGCCTTGGGGGCTGAGGGTCCGCTTGGCCACAGCGTTTGCCGCCGAAATGGTGGGGTTCACGTAGTACGTCACCGGATAAGTTGTTGGCGAGACAGGAAGATAACCAGCAGCCATGGCAACGGCGGGCGATGTATAGCGCGCCACCGCCTGGCTCGTGCACTGGACATACTGGACCGCATTGATCTCCTGGGAGAAGGTGGGCTCGATCGCGCACCCGGACTCGGCCATATGTACGGCGTCGGAACCGTTGTCGCCTTTGGTCAACAACTCGTGGGCCACAGCGGTCGGGAGAGCCGGTCCGTTGTAGGACCAGTTTGCCTTGGTGGTATTGAGCCCGGCAGCAGCGCTGGCGTCAGACCCGTTCATATTCATGCCAAGAGTTCCGCTCATGAGCATGTTGGGCGTATCGTTCACATCGAGACCGGTCCTCGGGGCATCGTTGTTGCCTTTCGTGCACGCAGGCGGTGCCGCTGACTCCCCGCGGAACCCGAGATCGATGAACCCGACATACCCGACATACCCGACATGGCCGTTGCGGCGGACTCCTGAGTCGACGCCGGATACGCAGCGGCCAAAAAGAGTGCGATACCAAGTGACACCACTCCTGCTAACACAAGAAACGGCGCCCGAAAGAGCAGCTTCGAGTACGGGGATTGCCAAGTGGTGGGATCAGGCAGGACAGTGGGCACCATGGCGAAAGCCAAGAGAATAATGAGAGGGCCGGTATTCGGGTCGGTACCTGATCCGGTGAAGATGCCTCCAAGACCTTGGCCGCTCACCCAGAAGAGCCCGGCCATGAACCCACCAATAACACAAAAAGGGCGATGGTCGACGCACCAACAAGGGCCCGAAGCCGACAATCAGCGACGCAATGGCGAAGAGCCACGTCGTCTCGATACCACCATGGCCAAAATGGGTGCCAAAACTGTTGAGAAAGTGTGAGTACCCGCTCGGCTCTCCCGGTGACATGCCGATAATCGCGCTCGATATCGACGTGGCAGTTCGATTCTCAGGCAGCAGAAAGAGCACTGCCGCCAGTGACCAATAGCCGCACCAAACCAATAAAGGGGTGGTTGCCCCCCCGGGTCCTCGTCCGGCGGCGGATGAGGCGATGCCTACCTGCCCTTCGGTGCTCCAGCCGCGTCGCCGTTGATCGGCGGGGCCATGCCATCACGCCCAGTAGGCCATAGATGAGGACTGAACCCGGCGCACCGGTAAGAGCCGAGGCGGAACCACTGAGAAGGAGCCCGAGACCTTCGCCGAAGAACCAGACGCCAAAGGCCCAGAAGAAGGACACGACCAGGGCCGGACGCACCGTGCGCCGGAAGAGCAGGCCCCCTCCGATCGCCACTTGAATGAGGGCAAAGAACGTATTCCAGACGGCGACATGAGGCTCGACAAAGTGGCCCACATTGGTGATGATCCAACTAATGACCGCTGGCTGGCCCTGTGCGTTGTTCAACAGATAAATGGTGGCAAACCCCTTGCCGAACATGAAGGGTTGGAACTGCAGGCCGGCATCGAGCAGCCAAAACAGACCGAGGATGATTTGCAGGCTGCGCTGCGTCCTCACGAGGCGCGATGCTCGTGGCGAATGCTCGGTCGTCGGATCGGATTCTTCGTCGGTGATGGTCATGTAACGTCCCTCCAGTACTCCAGCAGGCGGAGACCACTGGGTGCACGCCGTGTCACTTCCGATGCTCGCATGACCGCTCGTCGGCACCGGCCATTTTGATCTACTACGCAGTGTAGTAGTACGGTGCCCGACGTGGTCAATATCGTGGCCGATGTCCAGTTCCCTGGGAGGTCACAGCGACGGAACCTGACGTGCACCCTCTTGTACGGTGCGTGACCGTTGAACAACAACTACACAGTGCCATCTGCTGCGTATTGCACCGGGCGAAGGGTTCTCGTCGGTTCGACGATCTTCTTGTGCGCAGCACTCGTCCTGGCGGCATGCGGCTCCGGTGTTCCGCCTGCGCCGCCACCCAGCCAGGGAGTTGTCGTTGATCGTCCGGTTCCAGATATTCCGCTGATGACGTCGAACGGTTCGCCGACATCGTTGGCCGCTTACCGAGGGAAGTACATCGTGCTGGCCAACTTCCTCACCCTTTGCCAGGACGAGTGTCCGCTCGTTACCGGGGCGTTCATCACGTTGCAGAGCGAGGTCAGGGCCGCGGCTTGGCAACAAGGTCGTGTTCATGGAGATCACCGACGACCCCACACGCGACACGCCGGCCAGGCTCCGGCCTACTCCAAGGAGTTTGGTGCCGACTGGCCTCTTCTGACCGGCACCCCGGCGAATCTTCAGGCCCTCTGGAAATTCTTCGGTATCTCCGTCCAGATCGTCCCCGAGGAACAACCGCCGAAACTCGATTGGTACACCGGAAAACCCCTGACCTACGACGTGAATCACACCGACGGTTACATCCTCATCAACCGACAAGGGCGTGAGCGGTTTGTGGACGCCAATGCGCCCAATCTCCATGGACGTCTCAAGAAATCGTTAGAGGGCTTGCTCAATGACGGTGGTGTCCGAAACCTCAAGGACCAAAGCAAACCGAACTGGACAATCAATGATGCGCTGTCCTCCATAAGTTGGCTCGTCGGGCGCACTATCCCGCAGACGAACTCGTAGACAAGCGGAAGATCACAACCAGGGTGAAATCGGGACTCGACCTGTTCGCTCGCAGCGCAAGGAATCGCGATCCGGACGACGCGTCGACCGACGACGGAGCGTGGGTGATCGCTCAGACCGCGTGGAGCTCGGGTCGTCCTAGGGCTGCGCCAACCTGGTCAGCCAACGCGACCGCCACAACGCGTTCTTCGTAGGAGACCGGGGCCCCGGGGCTAGGTGTCAGCACGAAGCGGCCCAGCATCTCGCCACGGGCCTGCACGAGAAGCTCGATCTCGCGGCCCGGAAGGCCGCTGTGGTCGACGTCCCAGATCCCTCCGCCCAGCAGCACCCGCGCGTCGTGGTCGAGTCGGATCATGGGACGATCGGCTTTCGCTGCGTCGTATCGTGCGCCTCGCAGGTTGAGAAGTTCGACGAGTTCTCCACGCACTCGTTCGACCACCTCGTTCTCGGGTGCGCCCGATGCCGCGAGCTCTGAGACGTCGTAGATCAGGCCGACGTAATCGGCCTCCTGGGTGGCCGTCGCGTGGTGATGTCGATTGCGGGCGGCCAGCTCGGTGACGATGACGCCAACGACGAACAGGCTAAGTGCTGTCTCGATGTCCGGCCGATGGGTGATGGCGAGTTTCTCGTAGGGCCGGGTCAAGAAGAAGTCAAACCACAGCGTGGCCGAGATCGTGGCCAAGAAACCACAAACCCGGTTGCCCAGCGCGGCGACGGCCACGATGACCGCGACCAGGATCAAGGCCGATGCAGTGTTGGCGAAACCTGATCGCAACGGCACGAGGATGGCAGCCACACTGAGCGGCAGGACGACCGCAGCGGCGAGGGCTATCTGATTCCGGTAGGCGCGAATCGTCTCCATGGGTTCCTCGCTTCGATCGGTTCTTACCCATTTTCCCACGATGCACATCCACGTGTTCCGCTACCGGGAAGGCGGGATGCTCAGTCGAGTGGCCTCGTGGGCCGCCTCATGCGTGGAACCGGGTATCCCTGCGTGTCGACGTTCCGGTCCTCGACGAATCCCAGGTGCTCGGAGAACGCCAGTGCGTGGGGGTTGGCCGTCACTTCCAGCCACTCGATTTCGAGGTCGTGCAGCTGCGCCGCGATGTCCACCACCAACGCGGTCCCGATGCCCATGCCGCATCCATTCGGGGTCGACGAAGAGGTCTTCGAGCTCAGCCAGGCCGTCGATGATCCGGGAGGTGGCGAAGCCGACGACCGCGCCACCGTCGACGACAGCGGCTCTCATCCGGCCTTCCCTGATTCCCTGCTGCGAGAGGACGAGCCACTCGGGGTGCTTCAGCAGGAGGGCACGGTCGTTCTCGTTCGACTGTGATGCCCTCCGGAACACCCCTTGGAGTGCATCGATGTCGGAGATCTCCGCATCTCGAATCCGGATCGCCATCGCGTCGAGTGTCGCATGTCCCCGGCGGTACCGGACCGTGGCTCTGGAGCCTCCCCCGCTACTGGGTGGAGGCGCCGACGCCGGTCCCGCCCTGAGCAGTGGTGCGCTCGGCGATCCACGTGGCGTACCGGCGCAGTCCCGAGCTCCAGCCGTCGGGTGACCCGACGCCGTCGCGCATGCCCTCCCATCCGTCGCCGTGGCGGTCGAGGTGCCGATGCTCGAGTTCGACCCGCGTGCGGTTCGGTGCCTCGGCAATGAAACACACCTCGACCTCGCTCGTCTTGGCGTGGTCCGTCTCGATCTCCCAGCGCAGGGAGATGTCCCAACTGAAGACGACGCGGTTCGGGGGTTCATAGGCCAGGACGCGGGCCCATTGGCACTCACTCCCGTCGGTGCCGACGTCGTAGATGCGGCCGCCCGCCCGAGGTTCGAGCACCATGCCGGCGAGCGGTGCCGCAATGATGTGATGCTCGGGGGGCCACCAGCCCGCCATGTCCTCGGTGAAGACGGCGAAGGCTCGTTCCACGGGTGCCTCGACGACGATCGACGTGGTCACCGAGGTCGCCTGGGTGTCAGTCATCGGTGTTCTCCTCTTGTGCGTGGTGGTGTCATTGTTCGACTCTTTGTTTGAACGAGTGCAGGGCCGAGTTCCAGAAGCGGTCGAGGTAGTCGCGTAGGCCCGCCAAGCCGGCAGGGTCGAGGCTGTAGACCCGGCGATTCCCTAGGGGCACGTCGTGCACCAGGCCTGCTTCCTTCAGCACCTTGAGGTGCTGGGACACAGCCGGCCGGCTGACAGGGAGCAACGCGGCGAGATCGACGACGGCGGAGGGGCGCTGGACGAGATGCTCCAGGATGGCCCGGCGTGTCGGGTCGGCAAGGGCGATCAGGGCAGTATCGTAAGTTGTCACTTACGGTAAGTATGGACTTACGTAGAGGACCCGTCAAGTCGTCGTGGGGGAGGGGAGCGGAGCACCGACGAGCCGATCATTCACCCCGATGCAGCATCTCGATCCGGCGAGCCAGATTGACGGCATGATCGCCGAGCCGCTCGTAGAAGCGGGCTAACAACGTGACTTGGGCGCCGATTGCGGTGGGCATGGTCTCGGCGGCGATTTCCCCCATCAGCCGGTCGTGGAGAATGTCGATCTCCTCGTCGTCCTCCTGCAGGGACACCGACTGGTCGGATCGATCCGCATAGGCATCCGCTGCGTCTCGCCACATTTCCAACGCCACGTCGGCCATGCGCTGCACGATGCCGCGACTGAGCGGGCTCATTTCGGAGCCGAGATTGGTGATCGCCCGCTGCGCGATGTGTTCGGCCAGGTCTGCGCTGCGTTCCAACTCGGGCAGGATCAACAAGATGCCCACGAGGTGTCGCAGGGACTCGCTCGGCGTGCTGGGGTCGTCGATGTGCCGCCAGACCATCAGCTCCACTTCGGCCGTGACATCGTCGACCAACTGGTCGCCCTCGACCACGCCTGATCCCATGGCGGCATCGTCGGCCAACAACGCCTCGGTGGCTGTGGCCAGGGCCTCGGATACCAGGGCGAACAGCTGGATGACCCGCTCTTCGATGGGGTCGCCCTGTCGAGGTGCCGGATCCATCGCCAGCGCAGACTAGCTGGATCGATACCCTAGAATTTCGCGTAACGTTCACGTAACGTTTACCTTCGGATGGTTTCGGGATTACCCGGGCCAGCAAGAGTTTGGGTGTGCTTACCTCGCGAGCAGGAAAGATCACGGTCCCTGACACGCCGGTGGTCGACGGCGGGGACGGCCGGCCGCTTCACGCGGGCAAACGGTCACCGACCTCCTGAACGAAGCTCCGACGAGCAAGTTCCACCGCCGCACCGTCATCATCTCGGGTGTCGGGTTCTTCACCGATGCCTACGACCTCTTCGTGATCGGCACGGCGGCCGCCCTGGTGGCGGTGCAGTGGCACCTCAGCACGCTGCAGACCAGTTGGGTCACCGGAACGGCGATCCTGGGTGCCTTCATCGGTGCCTTCACCTTCGGGCGCATCGCCGACGTGATCGGCCGCAAGAAGGTCTACGTCACCGTGGCCGTGATCATGGTCTTCGGGGCTGTCGCCTCCGCCTTCGCCCCCGGCTTCATCTTCCTGGTCGTGGCCCGACTCGTCCTCGGGCTGGGCATTGGCGGTGACTATCCCGTCTCGGCGGTGTTCATGAGCGAGTACTCCAACCGGCAGGACCGGGGTCGACTGGTGGGCCTTGTCTTCTCCATGCAGGCCTTGGGTCTGATCGTCGGGCCCCTCATCGCCCTCTTGCTGTTGTCGTCGGGAATCGGCGACGGGTTGACGTGGCGCATCCTGCTCGGCCTCGGGGCAGTTCCGGCCGCCGCTGTCGTCTACCTCCGTTCGAAAATGCCGGAATCGCCTCGCTACTTGGCCCAGGTGCAGGGTGAGTCCGCGAAAGCGGCGCATGATCTCAAGCGTTTTTCCGACGGTGTCATTGCCCACCCCACGCACGCCGCCGCCGCCTCGGGGCGCTTGCAGCTTCGCAGCTTCTTGTCCAACCCCCGCATGCTCAAGCTGATCCTGGGCACCGCAGGAGCGTGGTTCTTGTTCGACTACGCCTACTACGGCAACACGCTGTCGTTGCCGGCCATCTTGAAGGAGGTCAATCCCACAGCGACGCTTGAAACCAAGCTGTTGTGGTCGCTCGGCATGTTCGTCATCTTCGCCGTACCTGGCTACTTGCTCGCGGTGACCAAAATGGACCGCATCGGCCACCGACGTCTGCAGTTCATCGGATTCTCCGTCATGGCGTTGTGCTTCGTCGTGTTGGCCATCGTCCCCGCGCTCACCGAGCACGTCGCGCCCTTCTTGGCCATCCTCGGTCTGAGCTATTTCTTCATTCAGTTCGGTCCCAACATGACCACGTTCGTGTTGCCTTCAGAGGTGTTCCCGGTGAGCATGCGAACGACCGGCCACGGCATCGCCGCGGGGATCGGCAAGTTAGGGGCGTTCGTCGGGGTGTTCTTGGTGCCGGTTCTCCAGGACCACATCGGATTACGCGGCCTCTTGGCCGTGGCGGGTGCGTCGGCGGTGCTCGGGTTTGCCGTGACGTTCCTCCTACCCGAGCCTGCAGGAAGGACTCTGGAGGATGTGTCCGCACACGACGTCGCAGTGGCGCCGCCGGTGGACATCGCTGTCGTGGCGACGCCCGCTCCTGCAAGGTCGGAGCTGACGACCGCGTAAGAGCCCGTCATCTCGGGCCCTGAGCCGCGCCACGATGGCGTCGCCCTCCCGGGCCCGCGCTGCGGCGCACCGAAATCGCGCACGTGCAGACGTGCAGTTGGTGGGTGGTGGCGAGGCCCCCCTCCAGGTGGGTGACGCCGCATCGGGGGCGAAAGGCTTGCGTTGGGGCAGTAGGCACGGCAGGCTGGACCTTCGATGACCTCTGAACCTCCCCCCTCTGATCCCGAACGTTCGGGCGGAGGGGCCTCGCCCGGTGGTCATACCTCCGGCGGGATCGCGCCCGTCCGTGCCTTTGTCGTGCTGGTCATCTTCGTCGTGGCGGCGATCGCGCTCGTGGCGGTCGGGACACGCCCCTCGGTCAGCGGCGTTGCTGCGACCACCACGACGACCACGACCACCACCACGAACCACTCGGGGACGACGTCCACCACGACCACCACGACGGTGCCCCACGGTTCGGTCAGCGTGCAGGTCGCCAATGCGACCGGCGCGGGCGCGGTGGCGGCGCACTACTCCTCCGTGTTGAGCGCGCAAGGGTGGGCGGTCAAGCCTCCGGCCAACGCCACGACCACGGTGCCGACCTCGTCGGTGTACTACGCCGCCGGGCAACAGGCCTCGGCCGCCGCCATCGCCGCGGCCCTCGGCATCGGGTCGACGGCCGTCCTCCCCTTGACCGCGGCCGTGCCCGTGACCGGTGCCACCGGGAACGACGTCGTGGTGGTCATCGGGACTGATCTGGCTGCCGCTGCAGGCACATAACCCGGCGGCCGCCGTGGGTGCGCTGCCGGACATCTTCCTCCCCTTCGCCAGGGACCCGGGCCACAGTGCACTGTGCCTCGACTTCGACGGCACGCTGTCCGGCATCGTCGGCGACCCCGTCGGGGCGCGCCCCCTGCCCGAGGTCCCCGAGCTCCTGGCGCGCCTCGCCGCCCGCTTCGCGCTGGTCGCGGTGATCTCGGGACGGCCGGCCGACTTTCTCCACCGGGTCCTCGGGTCTCCGGTCGGTGTCCGCCTGATCGGGCTCTACGGGTTGGGTCACGTGGGGCCCGACGCCACCCTGTGGCTGTCGGTGATCGACGAGGTGGTCTCCCGGCGCGGGAGGAGGCGCCCGCCGGCGTCTACGTGGAGCCCAAGGGCCTGACCGTGACGCTCCACTGGCGCCACGCACCGGAGGCCGGGCCCTGGGTGACCGCCTTCGCGGCCCGGATGGAGCGCGCACTGGGGGTACGGGCGCTGCCCGGCCGTCTGTCGGTCGAGGTCAGGCCACCGCTCGACGTGGACAAGGGGACCGTCGTCCGCTCGTTGGTCGGCGGCATGCGGGCGGTGGCGGTGTTCGGCGACGACCTCGGCGATCTCCCGGCGTTCGATGCCGCGGCCGGACTGCGCACGCAGGGTGTGGCCGTGGCCCGGGTGGCCGTGGTCGACGAGGAGAGCGACCCGGACGTGGCGGAGCAGGCCGACCTGGTGGTCGAGGGGCCGGCGGGGGCCGTCGCACTGCTCGAGCAGTTGGCCACGGCCGCGGCTGGGGGTGTCGACGGGTGAGGGGCACCCCGTCCGAACGTCTCAGGTTCGAGGAGTCTCCCCCGCGGCCAACTGCTCCCTGAGCCAGTCCGACGCCGTCCGGGCCAGCACCAACTCCCGCAAGCGGGCGGCCCGGGTGCGACGCTCCTCGATCCCCATCGAGAGGGCGAGGTGGAGGGTGTCGGCGGTGCCGGCGACATCGAACGGATTGACGCCCAGCGCGGCCCCGGACAGTTCCTCCCACGCGCCGGCCTCGCGGGAGAGCACCAACACCCCGGCGCCCGCGTTGAGCAGGGCGCCCTCCTTGGCCACGAGGTTGAGGCCGTCGCGCACGGGATTGACCAGCAGGACATCGGAGATGGTCAGCGCGGCCAGTGAGCGGGGGCGGTCGTCTTCGACATGGAGGATGATGGGCGTCCAGGTGGATGTCCCCCACGAATGATTGATCCGTTCGGCCACGTGCGTGATCTCGGCCCGCAACGCCAGATAGTCGGCCAGCCCCTGCCTCGAGGGATAGACGAGCGCGACGTGGACGACGTTGTCGAGCCATTCGGGGTAGGCGACCAGCAGCTCCTCGAAGGCCAGCATGCCGCGCACGATGTTCTTCGACGGCTCGACCCGATCGACCCGCAGGATGATGCGTCGCCCTCCCGTCTCGGTGCGCAGCGCGTCGACGGACCGCGCGCAATCGGCACTCGCAGCCTCGGACAGGAGGCCGTCGTGATCGGAGGAGAGCGAGGAGACGAACGTCGTCGGTGCAACGGCTTTCGCAGCAGGTGCGGTCGGGGACATCGCCGACCCGGCCAGCGCGGCCAACTCGTCGTCGGCGTAACAGTCCCCGAAGGCGGCCTCCCACCGGTGGGCGTGGAAACCGCACGCGTGGAAGCCGGCCAGGCCGGCGAGGAGTTCGCCGACCGCGGCATCGGGGAGCACGCGCAGCATGTTCGGATCGGCGAAGGGGATATGGCAGAAGTGCACGGTGCGCAGATCGGGCCGCGCCTCGGCGAGCATCTGCCCGAGCAGAGAGAAGTGATAGTCCTGCACCAGAACGACCGAGTCCGGCGCCGCGTGCGCGCACACCGTGTCGGACACGGACCGGTTGTAGCGGCGGTAGCCGTCCCAGGCCTGCCGCCAGTACCGGTCGAATCGGGGCCGGCGGGGCAGATCGAACAGGTGATGATGGCAGTACCACAGCGTCGTATTGGCCACGACGTCATACGCCGCCCGGTAGGTGTCGTCATCGACGACCACCGGGAGCAGCGTGAAGTCCTCGTGTGTCATGCGGCCCTGTGCGACGGCGGCGCGGTCGGCCGCGCCCATCGTCACCGAGACCCAGGTCGTTCCCGTGCCCGCCAACAGCGGGCCGATTGACGAGACCAGGCCGCCTCCGCCGGGGACCGCCCGGAGCTTGCGCCCAGCGCCCGTGTGGTCGCCTCCGGTGGGTGCGGCGTCACCCGTGACGTCGTCGTCGAAGCGGAAGGAGAGCGGGCCCCGATTGGAGACGACCAGCAGCTGATCGGCGGCCGGTGGCACGGGGTCAGTGCGGGGCGCGTGCGAGCGCCGTACGCAACACGTCGGTGGCCTGGGGGCGCAGCTCGTGCAGCGGCCGGTTCCGGTGGATGCGCACGCCGAGGTCGACCTGGGCCAGGGCGCCGGCCCCGAGTTTCTGGGCCACGTCGATGAGCAGGCCGATCTCGACGCCGTAGCCATCAGCGAAATCCAGGTTCTCGAAGACCCAGCGATGGGCAGCGGTCTCGCCGGCCAGCGGTTGGCGCACATCGGAGAGCTCGGGGAACAGCAGTTCGAGGACCGGGCGGGCCACCAGCTCGGTCACACGCCCACCTCCGGTCGGATCGCCGTGCAACGGCCGCGTGTAGAAGCCCTTCACCAACGCGACGTCGTCGAAGAACAGGAGGGGCCCGAGCATGCCGGTGACGAAGGCGGGCGTCGTGTTGGCGACATCAGCATCGAGGAAGACGACCAGGTCGCCGACGGACGCCGCGAGAGCGGCTGCCATGGCCTGACCCTTCCCCCCGCCGACCTCGACGCCCTCAACGACCCGGGCGCCGGCGTCGACGGCCTGCGCCGCCGTGTCGTCGGTAGAGCCGTCGTCGAGCACGATGACCTCGTCCACCAGGCCGTTGCCACCGGCCGAGGCCAAAAAGGGCTGCACAACGGCCCGGACCACCGAGCCGACGGTGGAGCCCTCGTCGCGGGCAGGGATGCAGACCGACACGGTGCGGCCGGCCTTGGCCTCGAGCACCTTGGCGGCAGGAAAGTCAGCGTTGTGAAAGGTGCGGGTACTCGGCGCTTCCTGGTCGTGTTCGCCCGACATGCCTCGAGCATCGTACCCGCCGTGCGGCGTTTCCGAGCCGGTGGCCACCGGAAGGGCACGGCGGAGTGCGCGGCCGGAGTGCACGGGTGGAGGAGCGGAGGGAGGGACGGTCGGGGCGGGTCGGGTGCGTCGGCGCACAGGGGGGCGGAGAGCAGCTACCATTGTCAGCATCATCCAGAGCGACTGAGGGACGGGCCCGTTGACGTCGCGGCAACCGTTGGACACCCCGCCCGGGGCCCAACAGGTGCCAATGCCCGATCGATGAGGAGGACCGATGGTCGATTTTGTCACTGGGCTGCGTTGTCGGGAATGTGCGCGTGCGTTCCCCGCCGAGGCACTGCACGTCTGCGACTACTGCTTCGGGCCGCTCGAGGTCGCGTATGACTACGAGCAGATCGCAGCCACCGTCAGCCGGGAGCGGATCGCCGCCGGGCCGCGCACCATCTGGCGTTACCGGGATCTCCTGCCGGTGAGTGACGAGGCGCCCGTCGACCTCGGCGCCGGCTTCACTCCGCTGGTGCGTGCCGACCGCCTGGCGGCCGAGCTCGGCCTCGACGAACTGTGGATCAAAGACGACACGGCCAATCCGACCGGCTCCTTCAAGGACCGCGTGGTGTCGGTGGCGCTGACCAAGGCCCGCCAGCTCGGCTTCAAGGTGGCGGCCTGCGCCTCCACTGGCAACCTCGCCAACTCGGTGGCCGCCCATGCCGCCCGGGCCGGGATGGAATCAGTGGTGCTCATCCCGCACGACCTGGAACGGGCCAAGGTGACCATGACCACGATTTACGGCGGAACCGTGATCGCGGTGGAGGGCACCTACGACGACGTCAACCGGTTGTGTGCCGAATTGACGAGTGAGCGCCCGAGTTGGGCCTTCGTCAACGTCAACGTGCGTACCTACTACGCCGAGGGCTCCAAGACGCTCGCCTTCGAGATCGCCGAGCAGCTGGGGTGGCAGGCGCCCGATCACGTCGTGGTGCCCATCGGCTCGGGCAGCCAACTGACCAAGGTGGCCAAGGGGTTCGCCGAACTGGGCAAGGTCGGCCTCCTGGACGAGGCGCCGCACGTGCGGATTTCGGGTGCCCAGGCCGAGGGATGCTCTCCGGTCGCAACCGCATTCGCCCAGAACTCCGATGCCATCAGGCCGGTCAAGCCCAAGACCATCGCCAAGTCGTTGGCCATCGGGAATCCGGCCGACGGGTGGTACGCGCTGCAGACGATGCGCACGTCCGGCGGCTCCTGTGCCTCGGTCACCGACGACGAGGTGGTCGAGGCGATCGGGCTGTTGGCCCGCACCGAGGGAATCTTCGCCGAGACGGCGGGAGGCGTGACGATCGCCTCCCTGATCAAGCTGGTCGCCTCGGGAGCCGTCCGGCGCGATGAGCGGGTGGTGGCTCTGGTCACCGGGCACGGCCTCAAGACGGTCGAGGCCCTGTCGGAGTACACCGGCCCGACCGCTACGATCTCGCCCACCCTGGCGGACTTTGACGCCGTACTCGAGGGGCACTGAGTTGGGGCGTACCGACCTCACCGAGGAGAGCAACCGATGAGCCTGACCATCCGCATCCCGACCCAGCTGCGCACACTGACCGGTGGCGCGGGAGAGGTCGAAGTCGAAGCATCCAGCGTCGGCGAGGCGCTGAAGGCCCTCGATGCGGCCAACCCCGGTCTCGCCGACCGCCTTTTCGACGAGGCCGGCGAGCTGCGTCGCTTCGTCAACGTCTTCTTGGCTGACGAGGATGTGCGCTTTCTGGATGGTCTTGCAACGCCAGTTGTAGACGGGCAGACCCTCTCGATCGTCCCCGCCGTCGCGGGCGGCTAGGCGGTCCATCGGTCGCCGTCGGTGATCCTGCCCGGGCGGCGCTAGGCGGCTGAGCAGGTTCTCGAGCCTCGCTCTTGCGCGCGGGGCCTGGGCGTGGTTTCCTATTAGCACTCGACAGATGAGAGTGCTAATGGCCCTCGATGGGCCAGCAGAGCGATGGAGGAACACACCAGATGGCCAAGCTGATCGCCTTCGACGAAGAAGCCCGACGCGGGCTCGAAACCGGCATGAACAAGCTGGCGGACGCCGTACGCGTCACCCTCGGCCCGAAAGGCCGCAACGTGGTGCTCGACAAGAAGTGGGGCGCCCCGACTATCACCAACGACGGAGTCTCCATCGCCAAGGAGATCGACCTGGAGGACCCCTTCGAGAAGATCGGGGCCGAACTGGTCAAAGAAGTTGCCAAGAAGACCGACGATGTCGCCGGTGACGGGACCACCACGGCCACCGTCCTGGCCTGGGCCATGGTCCATGAGGGCCTGCGCAACGTGGCGGCCGGGGCCAACCCGATGTCGCTGAAGCGGGGTATCGAGGCGGGGGTCGAGGCCGCAGTGGCCTCCATCCACTCCATCGCCAAGGAGACGGAGTCCAAGTCGCAGATCGCCCAGGTCGCGTCGATCTCCGCTGCCGACACCGAGATCGGCGAGATGATCTCCGAGGCCATCGACAAGGTCGGCCGCGACGGCGTCATCACCGTGGAGGAGTCACAGACCTTCGGCATGGACATGGACCTCGTCGAGGGCATGCGCTTCGACAAGGGGTACATCGCGCCGTACTTCGTGACCGACCCCGAGCGCATGGAGGCCGTCCTCGAGGACGCCTTCGTCCTCCTCGTCGGCTCGAAGATCACCGCCGTGCGCGACCTGCTGCCGGTGCTCGAGAAGGTCATGCAGGGCGGGAAGCCACTGCTAATCATCGCCGAGGATGTCGAGGGCGAGGCCCTCGCCACGCTGGTGGTCAACAAAATCCGCGGCACGTTCCGCTCCGTTGCCGTCAAGGCCCCCGGGTTCGGTGAGCGCCGCAAGGCCATGCTGCAGGACATCGCCATCCTCACCGGCGGCCAGGTGGTCACCGAAGAGGTCGGCCTCAAGCTGGAGAACGTCACCCTTGACCTGCTGGGCACCGCCCGCAAGGTGGTCATCACCAAGGACGAGACCACCATCGTCGAGGGCGCCGGGAGCGAGAACGACATCAAGGGCCGGATCAACCAGATCAAGGCTGAGATCGACAACACCGACTCGGACTACGACCGGGAGAAGCTGCAGGAGCGTCTGGCCAAGCTCTCCGGCGGTGTGGCCGTGATCAAGGTCGGCGCCGCAACCGAGGTCGAGCTGAAAGAGAAGAAGCACCGCATCGAGGACGCCGTGTCGACGACGAAGGCGGCCATCGAAGAAGGCGTTGTCCCCGGTGGAGGCGTCGCCCTGCTGCGGGCCCAGGTGGCCATTCTCGAGCGCGCCGAGAAGCTCGAGGGCGACGAGGCGACCGGAGCCCGCATTGTGGCCAAGGCGGTCGAAGAGCCGCTGAAGCAGATCGCCGTCAACGCCGGTCTCGAAGGCGGGGTCATCGTCGACAAGGTGCGCCACCTCAAGGGCGCCCACGGTCTCAACGCCGCGACGGGCGAGTATGGCGACCTCTTCAAGGAGGGTGTCATCGACGCCGCCAAGGTGACCCGTTCCGCCCTGCAGAACGCGGCCTCCATCGCGGCCCTGTTCCTCACAACCGAGGCTGTCATCGTCGACAAGCCCGAAGAGAACGCCGGCGCGATGCCCGGCGGTGGGATGGACGACTACTAGATCGGGCGGAGCCGGTCGGCAACGGCGGGCAGACGCAGATCGTTGTTCGGATGCGAGAGGCGCCCTCCGGGGCGCTTCTTCGCGTCCGGGGGAGAGCGGTCGGACCCCGAAAGCCCCGCTGTTCCCTACACTGGCGTCCGTGGCAACCGACTCCCCGCTCGCCCCCTCGGTGGGTCAGGCGGTGCTGCACCTGTTCTGCCATGTGCCCGTGGCCGGTGGGCTCGATGCCGAGGTCCTCCGACAGGCGGTGCACGCGGCTGAGGGGGATGGCTACCAGGTCGTTCCGGTCGCCCTCCTGGGCCACAAGGCGGACATGGGTCTGATGGTGCTCGGTCCCGACCTGTGGCGCCTGCGGGAGTTCCAGAGCGCGGTCCAGCGCTCCGGGGCCGCCGTCGCCGCGTCCTACGTCTCGCTCACCGAAATCTCCGAATACGCCGCCGGTGTCCCCGAGGAGATGCGCCAGGCGCGTCTCTATCCCCAGTTGCCACCCGAGGGCAAGACGGCGTTCTGCTTCTATCCGATGTCGAAGCGCCGATCGGCCGAGCACAACTGGTACAGCCTCGATTTCGAGAGCCGCAGGGAGCTGATGATGGGGCACGGCAAGGTCGGGCGCACCTTCCACGGCCGGATCCTGCAGGTCATCACCGGATCCACCGGTCTCGACGAATTCGAATGGGGCGTGACGTTGTTCGGCGTGCATCCCGACGACCTCAAGGACTGTGTGTACGAGATGCGCTTCGACGAGGCGTCTGCGCACTACGCCGAATTCGGGCCCTTCTACACGGGCATGGTGGGCGATCTGGACACCGTGCTGGCGGCCGTCATGACCGCCGGGCGAGCGGGGTGACGGCCTCCCTCGACGCCCTGCGGGACGAGTTGCGCCAGCTGGGCCGGGTCGTGGTGGCCTTCAGCGGCGGGGCTGACTCGGCACTGCTGGCCAAGGTGGCGCACGACACGCTCGGGACGCTCGCAGGTGTTGTGTGCCACCGCTCTGTCGCCCTCGCTCGCCGCCGACGAGGCCGAAGAGTGCGAGGCCCTGGCCCACGAGTGGGACCTCCGTTGGGTGGGGGTGCCCACGAGCGAGATGGAAGACCCGACGTATGTGGCCAACGGGGCCGACCGGTGCGCGCGGTGCAAGACGGCGCTGATGGCCGTGTTGGGCCCGCTGGCCCAGGGCGAATCGGCGCACGTCGTGCTCGGTGTCAACGTCAGCGACCTGGGAGATCACCGCCCCGGTCAGGCCGCCGCGGCTGCCGCCGGGGCGACGTTCCCCCTGGTGCTGGCCGGCTTCACCAAAGACGACATCCGCCATTGGTCGAAGGAGCTCGGCCTGCGCACATGGGACAAGCCCGCGGCCGCCTGTCTGGCCTCCCGGCTGCCCTACGGCACCCCGGTCACGCTCGGCCGTCTGCAGGCGGTCGACGCCGCTGAATCCGCGCTCCGGGCCCTCGGGTTCAGCCAGCTCCGCGTGCGCCACCACGGGGCGGCCGCCCGGCTCGAGTTCCCACCCGACGTGCTCAGTACGGTCCTCGACCGCCGGAGCGAGGTCGTGGCGGCGGTGCGGTCGGCCGGCTTTCGCTTTGTGGCAGTGGACCTGGAAGGCTTCCGCTCGGGCAGTATGAACCGGATGTTGGACGAATCGGTGCGCGCACCGATGTGGGGCGAGACCGGCGGTACCCGCGGCAGTGAGGAGGCCCTGTGAGCCAAGTTCGGGTGAAATTGACCTTTCCCGAGTCCGAGGTCCGGCGAGCGGTCCTGGCCACGCTCGTGCGCAGGTTCGACGTGGAGCCGAATATCCGCCGGGCGGACGTCGAGGAGCACAGGGGCTGGATCGTCTGCGAGCTCGACGGGGAGGCGTTGCAGGTCGAGGCGGCCCTCGACTGGTTGCGGCAGGAGGGCATCACGGTCGACCTTCTCGGGGACGTCCTCGAGAGCTGACTCGGGCCGGCGTGAGCTGGGAGGACGACCGGACCCGGTGTCCTATCCCGGCCGGGGCCGCGGCCCGGGGTCCTCGCCCTCCTTGCGGCTGACCTGCCATCCGGCCTGGGAGACCTTCCGAGGCTCGTAGAACACACATCCGTCGGGGCAGGCAAAGGGGAGAGGCTCGTTGGCGTCCACCTTGCAGCGCTCCAGGCGATCGCCGCGGGGCGTTGTCCGCATCACGTAGTGGCGGCAATCCTCGTTGACGGTCATGGGCCATTCTGGCCCATGCGGCGCGGCGCGGTAGCGTCAACAGCCGTGGACCGCAATGTTCCCCTCAAGACCCTGCTTCGGTGGAGCGAGAGTCTCTCGGCCATTGCCCGCACCGGCCTGGGGTTCACCGAGAGCCTGTACGAGCAAGAGCGCTTCGAAGAGATCCTCAAGGTCGCAGCCGACATCCGCTTCGAAGCCGACGAGGAGCCCCACGACGCCGATGCGGAGGACGGCCTCGTCCAGGAGTGGATGGCCACCGTCGGCAAGGGCGTCCCCGGCTACGTCACCCCGAAAGTGGCCGTCGGCGCCGCCGTGGGCAACGACAAAGGAGAGCTGCTGCTCATTCAGCGGGCGGACTCGGGTATCTGGCTCTACCCGACCGGTTGGTGCGACGTGGGGTACTCGGCGGCGGAGGTCGTGGTCAAAGAGGTGGAGGAGGAAACCGGTATCGAGGTGGAGCCGGTCCGCCTGATCGCCGTTCTCGACGGCCTTCGTCTCGGCTTCACCCGCGTCCCGCTCTACTCCCTCCTCTTCTTCTGCCGCGCCGTGGGGGGCTCGCTGCAACCGCATCCCCTGGAGTGTCGCGACGTCGGCTGGTTCACCCGGGAGACCATGCCCTCGCCGATCGTCGGATCAGAGCGATGGAGCGACACCGTCTTCGCTGCGCTGGCCGGCGAACACAGGGATGTCCTCTACGACAGTGTCCGCCAACCCATGTGGCGGGGCGATTCGCCGCAGATCTGATGGTCGCCGATCACGGTCTCACCATTGACGTGGCGGAGACAGCCGACGCCGAACTGCACGCCGTCGTGGCCGCTCTGGTCCCGCAACTCTCCCGTTCCTCCGCGCCCCCGTCACTCGAACGCCTCGCTGCGGATCATTGAGGATCCCGCCACCACGCTGTTGCTCGCCCGTGCGGGCGCGGGCGACGCACCGGGTGCACCGGGGCAGGTGGTGGGCATGCTCACCCTGGTCATCTTCACCCTCCCCACCGGCGTGCGCGCCTGGATCGAAGACGTCGTCGTCGACGACGCGTCGCGGGGCGGCGGCGTGGCCAGCACGCTGATCAGGGCCGCGATCGATCGCGCCGACAGCGCGGGCGCGCGCACCGTCGACCTCACCTCACGCCCGCACCGTGAGGCCGCCAACCGCCTCTACGTCCGATTGGGCTTCGAGAAGCGCGAGACCAACGTGTACCGGCGGACGCTCGAGTCCAACGGGTAGGGCCGGCTCAACCTGCCATGCCGACGATGGGGGCGACCGAGATGCAGCGCGCCGGTGGAGCCTTCGAAGCCGGCATCCCCGTAGGTGAAGATGCCCCCGTCGGCGGCGACCAGCCAGTAACCACCACCCCCGGGCGTGGTCGTCATGCCGACGATCGGCTCATTGAGGGCGAGGGCACCCGCCGAGCCGTAGAACGGAGCGGAGCCGAAGCTGAAGATGCCCCCGTCCGAGGCGACCAACCAGTAGCCCCTGCCGCCGGGCGCGGCCGCCATGCCCACGATGGGCCGGTTGAGGTGGATGGCGCCCGTCGAGCCGAAGAACGGAGCGGAGCCGAAGCTGAAGATGCCCCCGTCCGAGGCGACCAACCAGTAGCCCCTGCCGCCGGGCGCGGCGGCCATGCCCACGATGGGCTGGTTGAGGTGGAGGTTGCCCGTCGAGCCGAAGAACGCGGCGGAGCCGAAGCTGAAGACGCCGCCGTCCTTGGCGACCAACCAGTAGCCGTTCCCGTCGGGCGTGGCCGCCATGCCCACGATGGGCTGGTTCAGATGCAGGTTGCCGGTGGACCCGAAGAACCGGGCGTCGCCGTAGGTGAAGACACCGCCATCGGCCGCGACCAGCCAGTAGCCCCCGCCATCGGGGGTGGTCGCCATGCCGACGACCTTCGCGGCCAGCGGGAGGCCGCCCGGCAGACCCGAAGAACGGCTCGCAGAAGGAGAAGACGCCACCGTCGGATGCCACCAGGCGGTAGCCGGGCGCGGACGTGCACTGCACCGTGCCGCCGTTCTGCAGGGCTTGTCCCGAATTCGGGTTGACCATCAGGGAGGACTCGTCGACCGCCTCGAAGGCGCTCGGCAGGCACCTGCTTGAGCTCATCGACGAGTGCACTCGGCCACGCCGGATCGGCCGTTCCCCCGAAGTACCAGTTCGAGCCGTTGTCGGCCAGGATCAGGCCGTACTGCTGCATGGCCCGGAGGACGACCTGCGCCTGGGGTGAGAAGGTCGAGATGTTGAAGCTCGCCTTCAGCCGGAAACGGGCACCCATCGGCGGAAGGTCGGGGTTGTCGGCGGCGCCCGCCGCATGGCGGGCCGGCCAGATGAACGCAGTGTCCGTCGTCGTCGCCGTCATGCGGATGGCGTGGGTGATGCTGCCCGACTGCACCTCGTCGTAGCGCAGGAGGCCGGGCAGGATCGGCAGGCCGGCGGCGTCCGCCGAGGTCCACCCGCTCGGGACGCAGCGCGTTCGAGTTGAGGTTCCAGATCGCCCCGGAACCGGCGGTGGAACCCGACGCGCTGTAGTGGGCGTCAAAGAGCTCGTAGAGGGTGCACGTGCTCGGGTTGACCATCAGGGCGTGCCGGTCGCCGGTCGACTGCGCGCCTCCTTCGATCGGCGTGTCGGCGCCGAACGGGTAGGGCCCCGGGTCGCTCTCCGCCGCTGTACTGGAACGACACGTTTGTCAGAGGGTGCGAGGGCGAGACGACCGTGTAGGGCATGCCGTAGGGGTTGGTCGGGTCGCCCGAGGGCCCGAAGTCAGGATGCAGGTTGGTGCGTGGAGCTGTCCATGCTGGCCAGCCACGCGGCGCTGTGGGGGTCCACCGGTAAGGCCGAGATGTTCGGTGTTCCACACGTTGTCGGCGGGGAACATCTGGCAATTGGGTGCGCCCGGGAGGGGCGAGCCGGCCGATGCCGTCCCCGGCGCAGCGACGAGCGCCAGTCCACCCGATGCCATCCCGGCGAGCAAGAAGATCGCCAGCAGCGCCCGTTTGCGGCTCCGGCGCGGCGCGTTCTCAGGTCACCGACCGTAGCCCAATCGACCTACCCGAGCGACCGACTCGACGGCAACGAGAAAGGGCCGCGGCAGGATGGCACGACGGTTCCTGGCCTGCGCGACGATGTCGGCACCGAGAGCGAAGGATCGTGATGACGACTGCCACCGCCCCTAACAGGAATCTCGTTCTTGCCGCGATGATCTTCGCGGTCGCCATGACGTTCATCGATCAGACGATCGTCTCGATCGCCGTCCCGAATATTCAACGTGAGCTTTCTCTGTCCGCCACCGGCGTGCAGTGGGTGGTCAACGGCTACCTGCTCTCGCTCGCCGCGCTGTTCGCGCTGGGTGGGCGGCTCTCCGACATCTTCGGCCATCGTCGCATGTGCGTGCTCGGGGTGATCATCTTCGCCGGCGCGTCGGCACTGTGCGGTCTGACGCCGAAGGGCGGCGCGGCCGAAGCGTGGATCGTGACCTTCCGCGTCGTGCAGGGTGCGGGTGGCGCGCTCATGTTCCCGGCCGCCCTGGCCATCGTGGTGCGGACGTTCCCCTTTCATGACCGCGGCAAGGCCCTCGCCATCTTCTTCGGCATCGCCGGTGGTCTGACCGCGATCGGGCCGATCCTCGGCGGCTATCTGACGCAGTGGACATGGAGGGCCATCTTCTGGGTGAACATCCCCGTGGCGGTGATCGCGCTGGTACTGACGTTCATCTCCAAGCCGGAGAACGAGCCCGTTCCGGCGAGGATCGACTACCGGGGCGCGGTTCTCGTCGCGGTGGGAATCGCGTCTGAGCATCTTCGGGCTTGCAGCAATCGGTCTTGTGGGGATGGGACAACGGCGGGACGTGGGCCTGCATCATCGGTGGTCTGCTCGTGATCGCCGTCTTCGTCGTGGTCGAGATGCGGACAGCCGGCGCCCCTCATCGACGTCACGATCTTTCGCATCCGGGCCTTCGCCGTGGAGAACGTCGTCCTGTTCATCTCCATGATGGTGTTCATCCCGGTGTTCTTCTTCGCCAGCGAGTACGCCCAGATCTCACTGGGCAAGACGGCGTCGGAGACCGGGCTGTTCCTGCTCTACTTCTTCATCGGCTTCGCCATCGCGGCGCAGATCGGCGGGCGCATCCTCGACCGCGAGGGGGCCAAACGTGCCGTCGTCATGGGCTGTGCCATCGCCGCGGTGGGATTCGGCATCTGGGCATCCAAGGTGACGAGCTTGAACTCTCGAAACAAGTGATCTGGATCATCATGGCCGGGGCGGGCATGGGCATGATGTTGGGCCCGGCCAACACCGACGCGATCAACCGCGCCTCGAGTCTCTCCTACGGCGAAGCAACCGGCATCACCCAGACGGTGCGCAACTACGGGGCGAGTCTCGGCCTGGCGGTGTTGGGGACCATATTGCTCACCGTGCAACGGTCCAGGCTGACGACGTCGCTCATCGCCCGCCACGTACCCCACGCGGCGACGGTGGCCGCCAGCTTCTCGCAGTCCCAGGGTGGGCATTCGGTCAGCTCGATCCCGCACTACGTGTCGCTGGACTTTGCCTATGCCACCCGATCGGTCCTCTACGTCATGTGCGCGATCATGGGCTTCGCCGGCCTGGTGGCTCTCCTGGCCCTCGAGCGTGGGCTGCAGGAGGCCAGTCCCGAAGCGGGTGCCGTTCCCGAGGTGCGCCCGACCGAATGACGAGGTCCGCGATGACGTCATTCTTCGCCGGCGTTCGGGAGACGCTGGTCCCCCCACCCGGCGGCCGCCACGGCCCCCTTCCACTGTTCCTGGTCGCACTGACGATCGTCACAGGTCTTGTCGATGCCTTCAGCTATCTCGTGCTCGGGCACGTCTTCGTGGCCAACATGACCGGAAACGTCGTGTTCCTCGGGTTTGCCTTGGTCGGCGCCCCCGGCTTCTCCGTCGGCGCCTCGGCCGTCGCCCTGGTGTCCTTCTGGTGCGGCGCTCTCGCCGGGGGGAACGTCGGCGCCCGCCTCGGGGAGAATCGAGGGCGGCTTCTCGCCACGGCCGCGACCATCCAGGCCACGTTCCTGGCTGTCGCGGTGCTGCTGGCCGCGGTGAGCGGGAGCCCGGTCTCGGTCGGCTTTCGCTACCCGCTGATCGTGGCCCTGGCGCTGGCCATGGGAATTCAGAACGCCACAGCCCGCAAGCTTGCCGTCCCCGATCTGACCACTACGGTGCTGACCTTGACCATCACCGGGATCGCAGCGGACAGATCCAACGCGGGTGGTGCCGGATCGTCGAACGGACGCCGCGTCGTCTCGGTGACGTCCATGTTGCTCGGCGCGCTCGTCGGAGCGGTGTTCGTGCTGCATGTCGCACATTGTCGCTGCCGCTCGTCGATGGCGCTCGTCCTGCTCGTGATCACCGCTGCCGCCGCTCGTGTGCGCGGGACGGACGATGCCCCGTGGGTACGGCCATGACGACGTTCATCACGCGGTACGAGACCGTCGGGCCCTGGCGTCCGCCTCGCCGTCAAGGACCTCATCGACATGGAAGGAGAGCCCACCACGGCGGGCTGCCGGGCCGTGGCTGACCGCGCCGTTCCTGCACCACGCGACGCCGCCTGCATGGCCGGGGCCCGGGCGGCCGGGGCGCGGATCGTCGGGCGGACCAACCTCCACGAGCTCGCGCTCGGGGTGACCGGCATCAACCCCTGGTACGGCACGCCGGTGAACCCGCTCGATCCGACCCGCGTGCCGGGTGGCTCATCGAGCGGGTCGGCGGTGGCGGTCGCGGTCGGAGACGCCGACGTGGCCTACGGCAGCGATACCGGGGGCTCGGTTCGCATTCCTGCGGCGTGTTGCGGCACCGCAGGGCTCAAGACGACGTGGGGCAGGATCCCGCTCGACGACGTCTGGCCACTTTCCCCCAGCTTCGACACGGTGGGACCTCATGGCGCGCGACGTCGCAGGTCTGGTCCTCGGCATGGAGTTGCTCGAACCGGGCTTCGTGGTGGCCGAGACAACGGGCGTGACCATCGGCCGCCTCCGGCCCCCGGCGGATCCGCTGATCGACGCCGCGGTCGACAAGGCCCTGCGCGACGCCGAATGGCCCGTCCTCGAGCTGGACGTGCCCCGAGTGGGACCAGGCCACGGGGGACGCCGGGCTCCTGCTCCTGGTCGAGGCCTGGGAGTCCAACCGGGCGCTCGGTGGCGCGGGACCCCGGAGGGATCGGGCACCTCGTGCGCGAGCGCCTGGCCATGGGTGCGTCGTTCGACGCGGCCACGATCGCCAGCCGCGTGGGCGGGGCAGCGGGCGTGGAAGCAGACCCTGACGGGGCTGCTTCGAGCAGGTCGACTTTCTCGTCACGCCCACGTTGACCATCTTCCCGCCCCGCCTCGATGACGGGAACGATCTGTTGGTGGGCGCGCTGCACCATCCCGGTGAACCTGGCCGGTGTGCCGGCCCTCGCGCTGTCCGTTGCCGACGCGGGGACGATTGCCGACCAGTATCCAGCTGATCGGCCCGGCCGGCAGCGAGGAGCGGCTGTTGGCCGCCGGCGCGTGGTTGGAGTCAGCCGTCGCTGCCGGGTGACGGGCTGACGGACGACGGGCTGCCCGCAGACGCTGGCGGGTGACGCGTGGCGTCAGCGACAGCCCCGTACTGCTCCAGCAACGTGCGGCCGATGTCGGCCAGGTGCCGGCGCACGCTCGGTGGCGAGAGAACCTCGAACCTCCCGCCGAGCCCGGAGAGCTGCCGCGCCACCATCTCCTCTGAGTGACCGCGGATTTCAGCCTCGATGCGCCCGTCCGCGCCTCGACCGGGCCCTGGACCAGTCGCGTCCCGAACATGTAGCGCAAGATGTCCAGCGTTCTCGGCGTCGGTCCGGAAGTCGCACCGTGGCCGGGGCGCGCTGTTCGTCGAGCGAGGTGACGATGGCCCGCCATGCCGCGGCGAGATCGAAGCCCTCGGGTCGTTGCACCCGTTCGCCGGTCCGCTCGACGGAGAGGACCCGGCTGACCCGGAACGTGCGTTGCCCCGCCTCCGTCCCGGCGATGAGATACCAGACCTGGTTCTTCACCACCAGACCCAACGGGTGCACCGTGCGTTCGGAGCGCCGCGCCGTCGCGGCGCCCGTAGCCGAGTGTGATCTGCACGGCCGTCGATCACCGCCTGCTGCAGCGGCGTCGAGATGCGGAGGGGGCGGAATCCGGCCATGGTCCCAATTCGGACGGGATCGAGCACGACTGCACCTGCCGCAGCCTCCGCCTCCGAGCGGAACGAGGACGGGAGCGCCTGGACCAGTTTGCGCAGGGCCGCCTTCACCTGTGGCGTGGCCGTCGAGGGACCGGCGACGAGAAAGAGCATGCGGGCCTCGGCCGCCGTGAGACCGCTCAGATCGGTTCGTGATCCACCGAGAAGCCGCCAGCCGCCGCCCCGTCCGGGCTGGGAGTAGACCGGGATACCGGCCATGGCCAGGCCTTCGAGGTCACGGCGAGCCGTCCGGGGGCTGACCTCGAGCTCGCCGGCCAGCTCCTCTGCCGTGACCTGTCCCCGTGCCTGAAGGACGAGGAGGGCAGCCACGAGTCGGTCAGCGCGCATCTTTCCAGTTTGACCCTAAAAGTGGCCAGAGGATGGCCACTTCAATGGCGCATGCTGCACGCAACGCTCATCACCGACTGCGCCGGCCTGCCGGCAGAAAAGGAGAACCCACCATGCCCGGACTCGTACCCCCGGTCGTCGACGAGCGCGCCTGCCTCCTGGCGTTCCTGGCCCAGCAGCGCGACGGCATCCGCTACGCCACCCACGGTCTCAGCGACGAGCAGGCCATGGCCCGCCCCAGTGTGAGCGAGCTCAGTCCGGGTGGGCTGGTCAAGCACGCCGCCCTGGTCGAGCAGACCTGGATCGGTTTCATCCAGGAACGGCGACACCTCGGTCTTCAAGCCCGAAGAGGACTGGGGTGACGGGTTCCGACTCGTGCACGGCGAGACGTTGGAGGACGTGCTGCGCTTCTCGGCCGACGTGGCGGAGCACACGGAGAAGACCATCAACGAACTGGCCGATCTCGGGAGCCCGTTGGCGGCCACGACCGAAGGGGTCCCGTGGATTCCCGCCGGGCATGGTGTGGTCGCCGCGTTGGGTGCTCCTCCATCTCATCGAGGAGACAGCTCGCCATGCGGGCCACGCCGACATCGTCCGCGAGTCGCTCGACGGCGCCACGTGTTGGACGTTGATGGCCGCAGCCGAAGGCTGGTCCGACCTGCCGTGGGAGTGACGTCGAGGGGCGCTGTGGAATAGGGGCCGCTGGGTGGCGTTGGTAGAGGTGTGCAGATAGACGTCTGGTCCGATTTCGCGTGCCCCTGGTGTGCACTCGGTCTGCGCCGGTTGCACATGGCGCAGGAGCAGTTCGGACACGGTGACGACATCACCGTGGTGCACCGTGCGTTCGAGTTGGATCCGCGTGCGCCGGCTCGCCGCCCGCAGACGATGACCGAGCTGCTTGCGACCAGGTACGGCATGAGCCCGGCCCAGGTCCAGGCCGGTCACGAGCGCCTGGCCGCGCTGGGCGCTGACGTCGGTCTGGCGTTCAACTTCGATCGGATCCAGTTGGGCAGCACGTTCGACGCCCACCGGCTGGCCGGCGCCGCCCGCGGCACGGCGATCGAGGGCGCAGTGGTGAACGGCCTCTTCGCCGCCTATTTCACCGACGGCCAGCTGCTCTCGGACCATGAGGTTCTGGTGGGCGTCGCCACGTCGGCGGGCATGGATCCCGATGTGGCGCGGCACGCGCTGCAGGGCGACGCCGGAGCGAACGAGGTGCGGGCGGATGAAGGGTTGGCGCACGAGCATGGGGATCACCGGCGTGCCGCACTTCGTGATCAACGGCAAATGGGCGATTCCCGGGGCCCAGGATGTGGACACCATGGTGCTGGCGCTCGGCCGGGCTTGGGAGCGCATGGCGCATCGGGAAACCGAGGGTCCGGAACAGGCACGGGCAGCGACGACCTAACAGGCCATGGTGTCGAGGATCTCGCGGATCATCTCGACGGTGGTGTTCGGGTGGAGGAAGGCGAAGCGGGCCACGGTCTCGCCCTCCCAGGTGGTGGGCGTCACGAAACCGATCTGGTCTCGGAGCAGCCGGGCCGACCACGCGTCGTAGTCGGGCTTGCCCCAGCCCGTCCGACGGAAGAGGACGACGGAGAGCTCAGGTCGACGCACGAGCTCGGTGTACGGCGTCTCCTCGATCATCGCCGCGCCCTCACGGGCGATCGACAGACGCGGCTTCCACCGCCTCGCTGTACGCGTCGAGCCCGTACACGGCCATGGAGAACCAGATCGGCAGGCCGCGGGCGCGCCGGGTCAGGTGGTAGGCGTAGTCGCTCGGGTTCCACTCCTCGGGGTTGTCGCTGTGGAGGACGTCGAGGTAGGAGGCGTCCTGGGTATGGACCGCCTTGGCCAGATTGGGCTGGCGGTAGAGCAGGGCGGCGCAGTCGAACGGTGCGAACAGCCACTTGTGAGGATCGACGATGAAGGAGTCGGCCTTTTCGAATCCCGGCGAACTTGTGCCGGCACCGAGGGTGCGAACAGCGCCGCTCCGCCGTAGGCCCCGTCGATGTGGAACCACAAGTTGCGCTCGTCCGCCACCTCGGCCACGCCCGAGAGATCGTCGATGATGCCGGCGTTGGTCGTCCCGGCCGTTGCGACGACACCGACGACTTCGTCGGACCGCGGATGGTGGGCCAGCACTGCCGCGCAGCCCCGCGCCGGTCAGGCGGTGGTCCTCGGTGGGGACGACGAGCGCTTCGACGCCGATGACATGGAGCGCCTTGCCGACCGAAGAGTGGGCCTCGTCGCTTATCGCGATGAGCGGGCGGGCCGGCCCGATCCCGCCCCGCCGGTGACCGGCCGTATCGCGGGCCACGACGAGCGCCGAGAGATTGCCCGCCGAACCTCCGGCCACGAAGCATCCGCCTGCTCCGGGGGGAAGGCCCGCTGCCGCGTGCGATGACCTCGAGCGCCTGATTCTCGGCCGACCACGACCCCGGCCGCTTCGAGCCACGACGTGCCGTGCAGGGAGGAGCAGGAGACGAACATGTCAAAGAGGAGCGCGGCCTTGGTCGGTGCAGCGGGGATGAAGGAGAGAAACCGCGGGCTGTCGCAGGACACGACGGCCGTTGCCAACTCGTCCACGAAGAGCCGCAAGACATCGGCGGCCTCGTTGCCCTCCGGGCGCATCAGGCCGGTCAGCACGGAGCCGAGTCCCGGCGCCTGGCCTCCGAAGTCGAGCGGCACCGGATCGAGGGCCAGATCGCTCCTTGCAATAGGCCATCACGAGGTCGGTCATGGCCTCGTCGTAGTCGAACATCGCCCTGGTGGCGTCATGCGGGCGGAGCCTTCCCGCCGTCGGGCTCTTCGGGTGCACCGCCGTGCTTCGGCCGCCATGCCGCTTCGGCCCGCGACGCCACCTCGTGCACCGGCGGCCCGGTCGCCGCCGCGATCAGCGCCACGTCGTCGAACTCGGGCTTGGCCCGCCCGTGGCCGACTTTCATGCGCACGATCCATGCCGTCGACCGTGACCTCGTCGAAGGTCCGGGCGGCGGGCCAACGCTCGGCGGCCGTGGCCCGCACCCCGAAGGTGCCGGTCGTGGTCTGCATGACGTGGCGCAGCGGGTCGAGGTGCGCGGAGTCGGTCAGCACGTGCAGGACGTGGCCCGGCCGTCCCTTCTTCATGGTGACCGAGCTGACCCAGGCGTCGAAGGCGCCGGCCTCGAGGGCGGCCGACACGGCATAGCCCAGCTGTTCGCCGGTGACATCGTCGAGGTTCGTCTCGAGCACCAACGCCGGTTGTCCCGCACCGATCGTCGGCCGTTCGTCCCGCTGCCCGATGATGACCTGGGTGCAGTTGGGCAGATCGTCGATCTCGCTCGTCCCCGCCGCCGAATCCGCTGCGGTCACCACCATGGCCGGCATCGGCCCGAACGAGGTGGACAGAGCGGCGAGCAGCGCGGCGCCGGTCGGGGTGGTGAGCTCCACCGTGGTGGCCCGTCCGTAGGTCGGCACGCCCTCGAGGAGGCGGACCGCCGCAGGCGACGGATTGGGGAGGAGGCCGTGCGCCGACGCGCACCATGCCGGTTCCGGTGGCGACGGCCGACGCGGTGACCTCGTCGACGTCGAGCACTTCGAGCGCGGCGACGGTGCCGACGATGTCGATGATGGCATCGTGGCCGCCCACCTCGTGGAAGTGCACCTGATCGACCGGGCGCCGGTGCAACGCCGATTCCACTTCGGCCAGGCGGCGGAAGACGGCGAGCGCCCGCTCGGTCACACGTGGTGGCAGGGCCGCCTCGGTGATGAGGTCGGCGATGTGCGCATGCGTGCGCACGGTGCCGTCGTCGTCGGGCAAGCACGAGCGCCCGCGTGCAGGCGACCCCGCCGCGGAGCGATTCCTCGGTCTCGGAGTTCCCATCCCGGACACGCGAGAGGCGCTCGAGGAGGTGACGGATCTCTTCGAGATCCGCCCCGGCATCGATGAGCGAACCCAGCGCCATGTCACCGGCGATGCCGGCAAAGCAGTGGAACCAGGCGACTGTCCGGCGTGACCTCGCCGGCGGCGGGAGCTGCGCTCACGGGAGAATCCGGGCGACGGCACAGGCGGCGCCGTAGCCGTTGTCGATGCCGACCACGGTGACGCCCGAGGCACAGGCAGGCGAGCATGGCGAGGAGCGCGGTCATCCCCTCGAAGGCGGCGCCGTAGCCGGTGCTGGTGGGTACGGCCACGACCGGTGCCGGCGTGAGGCCGCCGACCACACTGGCCAGCGCACCCTCCATGCCGGCGATCACCACCACCACGTCGGCCATGGCCAGCTCGTCGACCTCGGCCAGCAGCCGGTGGAGGCCGGCCACGCCGCAGTCGACCAGGAGGTTGGGCGCGAACCCGAAAGCGCGCTGCACGGCCGTGCATTCGTGCGGCCACGGGCAGGTCCGCCGTGCCGGCCGTGATCGACCACCATGTCGCCCGGCGTCGCGGCGGTGGCGGGTCGGAAGATCATGGTGCGGGACGAGCCCGGTCTCGGTGACGTCGCCCGCTGCCCGTAGCCGAGGGCCTCGGTGTGGGCGGAAACGGCCTTGACCTGGTCGTCGGTGGCCCGGGTCAGCAGCACCGGCGCCGTGCTGGCGGCGAGCAGCTCCCCCACGATGGCGGCGCAGTGCTCGGGCGTCTTGCCCGGGCCGTAGACGGCCTCGGGCATCCCTTGGCGCAGGTCGCGATGGTGATCGATGCGGGCGAATCCCAGATCGGCGTAGGGCAGGCGCCGCAGCTGGCGCACGGCGTCGTCGGGCGTGCAGTCGCCCGAGGCCACCCGATCGATGAGGGCGCGGAGTGAGGAGGGGTCCATAGATCTCACTTCTATCCTGCCCGGGAGTGAAACCCCCTGCGACCACGGTCGCCTACTTCGGCCCGGCGGCCACCTTCACCCAGGAGGCGCTGCTGACCCAGCCCGACCTGGCCGGGCCGACCTCCGCCCCCTCTCGACCATCGCGACCGTGCTCGACGAGGTGGCCGACAGGAAAGGTCGACCTCGGGCTTCGTCCCGATCGAGAACGCCATCGAGGGCACCGTGAGCGCCACCATCGACGGCCTGATCTTCGACGTCGACCTCTACATCCAGCGCGAGGTGGTGATGGACATCCACCTCCACCTCATGGCCAAGCCGGGTACGCGCCTCGACGACGATCGGCGCGGTGTCGTCCTATCCCCACGCCCTGGCCCAGTGCCAGAAGTTCCTGGCCAGCACAGTCCCGACGGCCGAGCAGCGTGGCCGCGAACTCGACCGCCGATGCGGCCCGGCTGCTCGGCGAGTCCGATGCCGACGATGCGCCGCCATCGCCCCGCGTCTGGCGGCCGAGCGCTATGGGCTGGCCATCCTGGCCGAGGACGTCGAGGACCACCCCGAGAACCAGACCCGCTTCGTCGCGGTGGCCCGTGGTCGCGTGCCCGCAGCCGTCGGGTCACGACAAGACCAGCATCGTGTGCTTCCAGCAGGCCGACCATCCCGGGAGCCTGCACGGCATCCTCGGGCAGTTCGCGGCACGCAACATCAACCTGACCAAGCTGGAGTCGACGACCGACCAAGCAGGGCCTGGGTGACTACTGCTTCGTGATCGACCTGAGCGGGCATGTGGGTGACGAGGTGATCGCCGACTGCCTGCGTGATCTGCACGCCAGCCTGGCCGGCGTGAAGTTCCTCGGTTCGTATCCGGCGGCCGGCACAGCAGGGGACGACAAGCGACGCGAGGCCGGCGCGGCCTGGCAGGCGGCCGACGAGTGGTTCGCGGGGCTGCGGGCGGTCGATCGAATGACGCGCTCCACGACGGCCCGACCTCGCCATCCATGCTGCGACCGAGCATGTTGCCCTGATGGGCGTCATCGGCATGGCCAATCTCGCGGTCAAGGTGGCCGATCTGGAGGCGGCGTGCGCCTGGTATGCCGCCGCGGGGGCGACGGTCACCGAACCGTTGGAGTGGGAAAACGGGAGGCGGGCTGACGTGACACTCGGCTGGCTGCATCTCACGCTGTTCACCAAGGCGATTTACGAGGACGCATGCCGAGTTGCCCGCCGGAGGGATTCTTGCATCCGGCGCTCTTCGTCGACGATCTGGATGCGGAGCTGGCTCCGAACACGATGTCCTGTGGGGACCGCGCATCGTTTCGGGTTCGTTCGGTGTCCGGCGCATCGCCTTTGTCGAGGCTCCGGGCGGCATCGGCTCGAGTTCATGGAGCAGCTCGAAGACCCGACCTGACCTAACTCCTGCGTTCGCCGTGCCGATGCGCGCAGTGCCCGGAGGGATCCTGATCCGGCCGACCACCGTCATCGTGTTGGCGGCAGGAGGCGACCCGGCTCAGTGAGCCAAGCAGAGCGGTCTTGGCGGAGGGAGTGGGATTCGAACCCACGGAGGCTTGCACCTCACAGCTTTTCAAGAGCTGCGCATTTGTCCGCTCTGCCATCCCTCCAGCGAATCCGTGGCACGGCCATGCTAGGTGAGATCGCCCTCTTGCAGCGGCCGTTGCAACGGCCGATTCGGTCGTCGGCGTCAGCGATCCGACGCGTTCTGGTCGCGCAGCCGGCCTCGTGCACGCCCGCGCTCGGCCTGGGCGAGGACGACCTTGCGCAAGCGCACGACCTTGGGCGTCACCTCGACGCATTCGTCCTCGGAGATGAACTCGAGGGCGTGCTCGAGGGAGAAGGCCATGACCGGAGTCAGGCGCTCGAACTCCTCCGCGGTGGACGACCGGATGTTGTTCAGCTTCTTCTCTTTGGTCGGGTTGACGTCCATCTCTTCTTGCCGGGCGTTCTCGCCGATGACCATGCCCTCGTAGACGTCCTCGCCTGGTCCGACGATGAGCGTGCCGCGCTCCTGGAGGTTCATAAGCGCAAACGTGGTCGTCGAGGCCGCGTCGATCGGCCACCATGGAGCCGTTGCGGCGGGTCTTGAGCTCGCCGTGCCACGGCTCCCAGCCGTCGAAGATGTGGTGCAGCACACCGGTTCCCCTGGTTTCGGTCAGGAACTCGGTGCGGAAGCCGATCAGCCCGCGGGCCGGTACCCGGTAGTCGAGGCGGACCCAGCCCGTTCCGTGGTTGACCATCTCCGTCATGGTTCCCTTGCGCAGCGCCAGGAGCTGGGTCACGACGCCGAGATAGTCGTCGGGCACGTCGATCGACACCCGCTCCACCGGCTCGAAGACCTTGCCGTCGATCTCGCGGGTGACCACCTGTGGCTTCCCGACCGTCAGCTCGAAGCCTTCACGCCGCATCGTCTCGACCAGCACGGCCAGCTGCAGCTCGCCGCGGCCGAGGACTTCCCACAGGTCGGGCCGATCGGTCGGTGCGACCCGGATGGCGACGTTGCCGACCAGTTCGGAGTCGAGGCGGTTCTTCAGCAGGCGGGCGGTGAGCTTGGTGCCGTCGGCACCCGACAAGCGGCGACGTGTTGATGCCGATGGTCATGGCCAGGCTCGGCTCGTCGACCGTGATGGCGGGCAGCGCGACGCGGGTTGTCCGCATCGGCCAGCGTCTCGCCGATGGTGACCTCGGCCAGGCCCGCGATGGAGACGATCTCGCCCGGCCCGGCCGATTCGGCCGGCACCTGCTCGAGGGACTCGGTCACGTACATCTCGGTGATCTTCGCCTTCTCGATCGTTCCGTCGAGCTTGCACCAGGCGATCATCGCCGCCCTTGGTGAGCTCGCCGTTGTACACCCGGCAGATGGCGAGGCGGCCGACATAGGGCGAGGCGCTCAGGTTGCAGACGAGCGCCTGGGTGGGGGCGTTCTCGTCGAATTGCGGGGCCGGGACGTGGTCGATGATGGCCTGGAAGAGCGGGGCGACGTCGGTTCCCTCGACGCCGCGCTCGGTGCTCACCCACCCGGCGCCGGGCGTTGGCGTAGAGGATGGGGAAGTCGAAATCTGGTGCTCGTCGGCATCGAGGTCCAAGAAGAGCTCCTCGACCTGGTCCACGACCTCTTCGATCCGGGCGTCGGGCCGGTCGACCTTGTTGATGACCAGCACGACGGGGAGCCGCGCCTCGAGCGCCTTGCGGAGCACGAAACGGGTCTGTGGCAACGGGCCCTCGGAGGCGTCGACGAGCAGGAGCACGCCGTCGACCATGGTCAAGCCGCGCTCGACCTCACCGCCGAAATCGGCGTGGCCGGGGGTGTCGACGATGTTCATCTTCACGCCGCCCCACCGGACGGCCGTGTTCTTGGCCAGGATGGTGATGCCCTTCTCGCGCTCGAGGTCGCCCGAGTCCATGACCCGGTCGGTCATTTCCTGGTGGGCGCCGAACGCTCCGGTCTGGCGCAGCATGGCGTCGACAAGCGTCGTCTTGCCGTGGTCGACGTGGGCCACGATGGCCACATTTCTGATGTCATCTCGGTTCTGCATGGGGGCTACAACGATAGGCCAGGTCAGAGGCCGGCTCATGCCGCGGCCCTGCGCGACCGCCTCAAAAGGTGTGGATGCTCCCCCCGAGCGGGCCAGGGTGCGGGCGATCGCAGCCACGCCGTCGGCCAACGCGACCCGGTCGACCTCGACCTTCACCAGGTGGCCGGAGTCCGGCCACCAGCCGACGATCCGTCCCGGCGGGAGCGAGCGCGGAGCCTGCATCGCCTCCACCACTGCGAGGACACTCAGCTCGGATCTGATGGTGGGTCGCCGGGGACCACTCAGGACGACCAGGTGAACGGAGAAGGCGCTGCCCCCCTCATCGGTGACGACCGACCGCACCTCGGCCCGGCTGCGGATGGCGAGAAGGGCAGAATGCGGGCTGTCCCACCAGCGGTCCCGCCCGATCACGGGCGGTTCCGGGAAGGCCTCCCAATCGAGCGCACACCACAGCCGGGTGGCCCAGGTGGCGGCGTCGGCCTGCACGGCGGTCATTCCTGCAGCAGGCAACGTGGCGAGCCACCGGCCCATCGGGGAGGCGAGTCGATCGCCCGCCCGGGCTGAATCGATGGCGTCGGCAATCGCCATCCGGCGCCGCATCGACCGGTGCGTGGGCCTTCCGGGCCACGAGCGCCTGGACGGCACGCAACCCCGAGTGCGCGCCGAGCCGTGCGGGCCGACCAGGTGAACGGGGCGGCCAGGGCGAGGTCGGCCGGTCCGAGGGCGAGCCGCACCTGGTGATCGGTGATCCGGAGGGACGGGCCGCCGATTCCGGGGGCGGCCAGGTCGGCCAGGGTCGCGCGGAAGTCTCGCTGCCGCGTCGAGCAACGAGGTGCGGTCTTCCGCGGTCAGCGCCGTCACGGGGTCCAAGAGCTCATGCGTCAGCAGGCTCGAACCCGCGAGGTCCCCTCTCGATCCCTTCGGGACGGGTCCGTCAGACATGGGAGCCGCCACGTCCGGGTGCACCGCCTCGGCGACGAGCTCGGACAGTCGCAGAGCGACATGGGAGACGATCGCCCGAAGGTGCTCCTCCCTGACGTCCTCGACGCCGTAGCGGCCGACCGTGGAGTGCAGCAGCGCCATGCGGAAGGGTGGCGTACCACTGCGGAGCGTCTCTAACAGGGCGAGATAGTGCAGTGCAGTCCTGGCCTGGGCCCATCGGCCTCCGGTCGTCAGACCGAGCGCGCACAAGGTGGCGCGGTGCCGGGAACCGGAGCGCCCACCAGGAGATCGAAGACTCCTGACAGCACGACCCGGCCCCCGGCGAGCGGGATGGCGACACGATCGTTGGTCCGGGGCAACCATCCGGCGGCGAAGCGGGGAGTGAGGTTCCTCAGGTGCGCGACGTGAGGGACCAACGTGGCCGCAGAGTGCGGCGCGAGCCGGCTCGGGTCATCTCGTCGATCCACCGCACCATGGCGAGCCGGTCAGGGTCGACGCGAAGGGCGTCGAGCGCATCGGTGAGGGGGTCTCCCAAGCGACCTGTCGTCACCAGCTGGCGGAAGAGGGCGCGGACCAGGCACGACGTCACCACCTCGATGGGAAAGGGGTCGGCGGCCAGGGCGGAACGCGGGTCGGCCGCCGCGGCTCGATGGGCCCCACAGGAGCCGCGGTCCGAGATAAAGAGGACCGGCATCGTCGCCACGGGCCGACGCCAGCTCGCTCGCCCCGTCCTCCAACCAGGCCCGCAGGCCGCCGGACAGTCCCGGGTCGAACCGGGGTCGCCGCCCCGAGCCGTCGCGCAGGAGGGCGAGGACCTCGTCGCGTGCGGCCGTCGGACCGGCTGCGGCCCCCGTCGACCTCTCCGGGGCCCCCGTCCCGGGCGGCGCCCATGGTGCGAAGGACTCCTGTCGGGGCGTGACGAGAACCATGGACGAGTCTGCCCGAGGGGTGTGACGCGGACCCTCGCGCCCGCTCCTTTAGCCTGGCTGGTGCCATGGATCCCGTGCGCTCACTGCTGGCTTCAGACTCGGTCGCCTTCGGCGTCATCTTCGGGATATTCCTCGTGGCGTTGCTCGTCCTGATCGTGATCGTCGCTGCGATGGGCCATCCGGCGCGACCGCCAGGGCCGCGAGCTCTGGAAGCAGCGACAGGCGAGCAGGATTACGCCGCCCGAGGGCGACGCGCCGCCCGCTCAGCGCCCGTGAGCGCGGGATCGGTCGATTGAGGATGCGCACGAGACCGGAGACGGTCGAGGGCGTGCCGACCTTGACGTGGCCCGAACGGATGCGGTCCCGGCTGGAGCTCGTTCGATCCCGCCGTCGGCCGGCACGAGCCACCGCCACCGGTCCATCGGACGGCCTTCGTCCTGGCCGGCGGCGGGAGCCGGGGAGCCGTGCAGGTCGGGATGCTGGGCGAGCTCGTGGCCGGGGCATCCGTGCCGACCGTGTGTTCGGCGCATCGGTGGGGGCGATCAACGGCGGGGCCTATGCCGGCAATCCCACCCTCGAGGGGATCGAGCGCATGGCCGGCATCTGGCGGGACGTGAAGGGCACGGACATCTTCCCCCGGTCCGCCCTCGACGGCCCCTGGGCATTTCTCCAGAAGCGCGCAGCGGTCCACTCCAATTCGGGGCTGCGCGCCATCATCGAGGCGGGCATCGACTTCGAGAATCTCCAGGACACGACCATCCCGTTCGAGGTCGTCACGACGTCGCTGACCGACGGGCGCGAGCGCTGGATCACGCACGGACCCGCGGTCGAGGCGATCCTGGCGTCGTCGGCGATTCCCTCCATCTTCCCTCCGGTGGTCATCGACGGCGATGTCCTCGTCGACGGGGGAGTCGTCAACAATGTGCCGATCAGCCGGGCTATCGGCGCAGGCTGCACGCGCATCTATGTCCTGCTCTGCGGACCGCTGCACTATCACCCGCCGCTTCCCAAGCGTCCGGCCGAGGCCGCCCTGACCGCGTTCTTCGTTGCCGTGCACGCCCGGTTCGTCCGCGAGCTGGCGTCGCTCCCACCGGGGGTCGAAGTCGTGGTCTTCAGCGGGGGCGGTGAACCGTCGGCGCAGTACCGGGACTTCTCCGCGACCAAGGACCTCATCGACGCCGGCCGAGCCGAAGTGGCCGAGGTCCTCGACCGCTACGCCGGCACCTCCCAGGACCTCCTCCCGCATCGGCCGCCACCACCGCGCGTCCCGGCGCAACCCCGGGACCCGACGTTCGAGCCGAGCTCGGCCGTGGATCCGGAGCAACCTGCGCCCTCGAGCGAGACGCCGGTGGCACCTCCATCCTCGTCAGCGGCCCCCACCCCCACCTCGTGACCGAGAGCCCCTACCTGCTCCCGAACGCCACACGCGCCGCCGCAGAGCGCTTCGCCGCCTTCGTCGAGCTCTTCGACCCGTCTACCTTCGCCCACATGGAGAAGCTCGGCATCGCACCTGGTTGGCGTTGCTGGGAGGTCGGTGCCGGGGGAACATCGGTGGTGCAATGGCTGGCGGGGCGGGTGGGAGCCCGGGGCCATGTCCTCGCCACCGACATCGACGTGACGTGGGCCGGTGCGGCTGCGGACGAGGTGAGCCCGCAGGTCGAGGTGCGCGCCCACGATGTGGCGCGTCGATCCTTCACCTGCCGGCGGATTCGACCTGGTCCACGCCCGCCTGGTGCTGGTCCACGTCCCGGAGCGGGCGAAGGCGATGGAAGCCATGGTGGGCGCGTTGCGCCCCGGCGGGTGGCTGTTCATTGAGGACGCGGACCCGGCGTTGCAACCGCTCAGCTCCCTGGAGGTGCGCGGGCCCGAGCAGGAGCTGGCCAACCGGTTGCGGAGCGGCTTCCGGGCACTCATGGCCGAGTCGGGGGGCGGACCTCGCCTACGGGCGCACGCTGCCGCGACCTGCTCCGCGAAGCTGGGCTGTCCGACGTCAGGGCCGACGCCTCATTCCCCGTGGCCCACCCGGCCTGTGCCCGTCTGGAGACGGCGACCATCAGTCTCATCGCCGACCAGTTGGTCGAGAACGACATCGCCAGCCCCGAGGAGATCGACCTCCACCTGGCCAACGTCGCCTCCGGGAAGCTCGACCTGACCCAGCCGCCGATGATCGCCGCCTGGGGGCGCCGCCCGCTCTGAAGGGCTGCCCCGGCGCCGTGCCGGTCGGTCCGTGCACGCCTGTCACAGCATCCTGGTGAAATAGAGGGATGACCGCTCCGGCTACCGACACGGCAGCGCCTCCTGACCCGGCACCACCTTCCGACATGATGGGCAGCTTTCACCCGGCGGTGGCGGCCTGGTTCGCCCGACGGTTCCCCGACGGTCCGACCGCGCCGCAGCGGGAGGCCTGGCCCCACATCGCGGAAGGAAACGACGTCCTGGTGGCGTCGCCCACCGGGACCGGGAAGACGCTGACCGGCTTCCTTGTCGCCATCGACGCCGCGTACAAGGCGGCCGAGGCCGGGACGCGCCAGGACGGGCCGCCCGAGGTTCTCTACGTCTCACCGCTGCGCGCCCTGGCCGTCGACGTGCACGAGAACCTGCACATCCCGCTGGCCGAAATCAGAGACGAGGCGGCGCGGATGGGGTATGCCGACCCGGGCCTGCGCGTGGCCGTGCGCACCGGCGACACCCCGGCGGCCGAGCGCGCCGCCATGCGGAAGAACGCGCCGGACATACTCGTGACCACACCGGAGTCGCTCTACCTCCTCCTCACCGCTCCTTCGTCGCGCGCGCTGTTGCGCGGTGTGCACACGGTCATCGTCGATGAGGTGCACACCTTGGCCCGCGACAAGCGCGGGAGCCACCTGGCGTTGAGCCTCGAACGCTTGGACGGTCTGGTCACCGGGAGCGGCGGCCATCTGCAGCGCATCGGGCTCTCCGCCACGCAGCGCCCGCTCGACGTCGTGGCCCGCCTGCTCTCGGGTGTGCACGACGAGCGCCCACCGACGGTGATCGTCGACTGCGGGCACTCCCGCCAACTGAACGTGGCGATCGAGTTGCCCGACAGCGAACTGGAAGCGGTGGCCAGTGGTCTGCAGTTCTCCGACATCTTGGACCGCATCGCCGACCACACGCGCCAGCATCGCACCACCCTGATCTTCGTCAATACCCGAAAGATGGCCGAACGGGTGGCGCATCAACTGGCAGAACGGTTGGGGAGCGCAGACGGACAGGGTGACGACGTGGACGCGTCGTTGCTCGTTGCGGCGCATCACGGCAGTCTCTCGGCTGCACGCCGTCGCATCGTCGAGACGCGGTTGCGGGCCGGCGATCTGCGCGCGCTGGTGGCGACCGCGTCGTTGGAACTGGGCATCGACGTCGGGCCGGTGGAACTGGTGTGCCAGATCGGTTCGCCGCGCGCCATCGGGACGTTTCTCCAACGGGTGGGCAGGGCCAATCACCAGCGCGACGGGATCCCGGCCGGGCGCCTCTACCCCATGACGCGCGACGAGTTGGTCGAATGCACTGCGTTGCTGGCGGCCGTGCGGGACGGCCGACTCGACATGCTCGATCCCCCCGTCGCTCCGCTCGACGTGTTGACCCAGCAGCTCGTGGCTGAAGTCGCCGCCGTAGAAGAGCGCGGGGTCGAGGAGCTGTGGCAGATGACCCGGCAAGCCGCTCCCTACGCCGCCATGCCCCGCTCGGACTTCGACGAGGTGGTCGCTCTGGCCAGCTGGGGCATCGAGACAGGGCGCGGACGGCGCGGCGCGCACTTGCATCTTGACGCGGTCAACGGCCGCCTGCGGGCGCGCCGCGGCGCACGTCTCGCCGCGCTGACCAGTGGTGGCGCGATTCCCGAGACCGGCGACTACCGCGTCGTCCTCGACCCCGAAGGCGTGACGGTCGGATCCGTCCACGAGGACTTCGCGGTGGAGGCGATGGCCGGCGACATCTTCCTTCTCGGCACGCACTCGTGGCGGGTGGCCAAGGTCGAGGTGGGCACCGTCCGCGTGCACGACGCCGGGGATCTCCCGCCATCGGTGCCGTTCTGGCTGGGCGAGGCACCGGCGCGGACGACCGAGCTTTCCCAGGCCGTGAGTGAGCTGCGGGCACAGCTCGAGCCTCTCTTGCGCGCGCAGGACGGGGACGGGGCACGCCGGCTGGTCATGGAGAGGGCCGGCGTGGGCCACGACGTGGCACAACAAGTGGTGGCGTACTGTGCGGCGGGACTGACCGCGCTCGGCCACTTGCCCACCCGTGAACGCATTGTCGTGGAACGCTGCTTCGACGACAGCGAAGGGACGCAGCTCATCCTGCACGCACCATTCGGCGGACGCATCAACCGTGCCCTCGGCCTGGCACTGCGCAAGCGCTTCTGCGTCTCGTTCGACTTCGAGCTCCAGGCGGCAGCGGACGACGACACGGTGGTGCTCTCGCTAGGTCCTCAGCACAGCTTCCCCCTCACGAGCGTCTCGTCGATGCTCCGTTCCAAGGACGCCGCGGAGGTGTTGACGCAGGCCGTGCTGCCGCACCCGATGCTGGCGGCCCGCTGGCGCTGGAACTTGAACCGTGCGTTGGTGCTGCCGCGCCAACGCGGCGGGAAACGACGGCCCATCCATCTCCAACGGATGGAAGCGGACGATCTCCTGGCCGCGGTGTGGCCGTCGTTGGCCGCGTGCCAGGAGAATGCCGGCGTGGGGCCGGTGGCGGTGCCCGATCATGTGTTGGTGCGCCAGACGGTTGACGACTGCCTCCACGAAGGTCTCTCCGTGGAGGGTCTGATCGATCTGTGGTCGCAAGTCGAGTCGGGCGCCATCGCGTTGCACACGGTGGAGTCCTCCGAGCCGTCGCCTCTGGCGCACGGGATTCTGAGCGGACGCCCGTTCACGTTCCTCGACGGCGCACCCTTGGAGGAACGCCGGACGCGTGCCCTCTCGTTGCGCCGCGGCCTGGGTGCGCTCGGCCCCAACGGCCTGCCGGTGCCGACCGACGAACTGGGAGCCCTGGATCCCGACGCGGTCTCCGTCGTCCTCGACCAGGTACGCCCGCGACCGCGCAACGCAGACGAGCTCCACGACCTGTTGCTTTCCCTGGTCGCCTGCCGACCGGTGCCGGAGTGGAGAACCTGGTTCGACGCCCTGGTGCAGGCGGGACGTGCCGCGTGCATCGGCGAGTGCTGGGTGGCCACGGAACAGACCGATGCCGCCGCGGCGCTGCAGGAGGATGACGATGCCGCTGCGGCGTGTGTCGGCGGCCATCTGGAACTCGCCGGACCGGTGTCGGTCGACGAGCTGACGTCAGCGGTGCCGCTCCCTCCCGGTGCGCCCATGGGGGCGCCGGTGACACCGGCCCGGGCCCGCACGGCACTCGCCCGTCTCGAGGCCCAGGGGTCGGCGATCGAGTTGCCCGACGGCCGCTGGTGCGCCGCGCCATCTGCTGGTGCGTCTGCACGGTGCCAGCCGCCAACGTCGGCGGGGCCTGGTCGACCCGGTACCCATCGCCGACTTCGTCCGCTTCCTCGGCGAGTGGCAACACGCCACCCCGTCCTCGCGCGCCGAAGGGCGCGCCGGATTGCTGTCGGTGCTCGAACAACTGCAGGGGATCGAGGCGCCCGCAGCCGAATGGGAGGCCCACATCCTGCCGGCACGCGTCGAGGACTACGACGCACGCTGGTTGGACGAGCTCTGCCTCTCCGGTGAGGTGGTGTGGGGCCGGTTGACGCCTCGAGCCGAGCGCCAAGGACGTACGGGCACCCCGTCGCCGGCGACGCCGCTGGCTTTCGTCATTCGTGAGGACCTCCCGTGGATGTTGCGCGCGGTGCGGGCCGGCGCCGAGGTGGCCGAGCCCGAGGTCGGGGCGCCCGCTGACGTACTGGCCGCGTTGCGGTCCCGCGGTGCCTGCTTCCGGCCCGAGCTCGCCACTCTCGCCGGCCGCCTCCCGGCCGAAGTGGACGAAGGGCTGTGGGACCTGGTGGCCCGAGGCATCGTGACGGCAGACGCATTCTCGGCTGTGCGGTCATTGCTCTCGGCCCGCGACCGCTGGCGCACGCGGACCTATCGCACGCCGAACGGCCGACCGAATGGGGGGCGACCGGCCCGGCCCGGACTCGCCCGTCGGCGGGCGCCCGTGGGCTCGGGCATCGGGGAAGGCCGTTGGTCGCTCCTCCCCACCGGCGACGAGCTTCTCGCTGACGACGGGGCGAACGAGGTGACGCTGCCGGCCAATGAGGAGCTGGCCGAGGCCGTGGCATGGCAACTCTTGGTCCGTTGGGGCGTCGTGGCCTGGGAGGTGTGGAGTCGCGAGTCGTTCCACGTCCCGTGGCGTGAAGTGGTGTGGGCCTTGCGCCGGCTCGAAGCGCGCGGGCTCGCACTCGGAGGACGCTTCGTCGTCGGCCTCTCGGGCGAGCAGTATGCGCTGCCCGATGCAGCGGCGCAGCTCCTCAAGGTGCACCGCCGGGCCCCGAGCGGTGAGCAACTGGTCGTGGCCGGGGCCGATCCCCTCAACGTGACCGGCTCCATCATGGGTGGGACGCGCGTCCCCACGAGACGCAACCAGCGCGTGACGTTCCGCGACGGCGTCGTGGTGGACGATCTCCGTGCCGGGTGAGCCACCTTCCATAGACCTGAACGCCGACGTCGGCGAAGCCAGTGATGACGTCGAGATCGGCGTTGAACGCGCCCTCCTCGGTTTTGTCACCTCGGCGCACATCGCGTGTGGTGGCCATGCGGGCGACGAGGCGTCGATGCGCACCACCACGCTCGCCGCCGTTGAGAACGGTGTGCGCGTCGGTGCCCATCCGTCCTATCCCGATCGCGACGGATTTGGCCGCCGACCGATGGACATCACGCCACGCGACCTTGCCGGATCCCTCGCGGCGCAGATCGGCGCGCTCATCGACGTGGCGGCATCGCTCCGGACAACTGTCCAGTCGATCAAGCCGCACGGCGCGCTCTACGGCGAGGTCGCACTCGGAACGGCTGCCTTCGAGACGCTCCTCGCGGTGAGCCTCGAGCTTTGTGGGCCGGAGGTCTCTCTGGTGCTCCCGTCGGGTGCGGTGGCCGTGGCGCTGGCGCAAGAGGCGGGCGTGCACGTTCTGCGAGAGGGCTTTGCCGACCGCGCCTATGTCTCGACCGGCGGGCTCGCTTCCCGCCGGGACCCGGGATCCGTCTACAGCGAGCCATCGCAAGCGGCGACGCAAGCGCTCGACTTGGTCCTCAACGGCACGGCGAGGTCGCGCGAAGGCACACTCCTCTCGTTGCCGGTGGACACCCTCTGTATCCACGGCGATTCTCCGAACGCGCCAGAGCTCGCGCGGGCTGTCTGCGATGTACTGGCAGCGTCCGGTATCGCCGTGGTTGCACCGTCGGCCGGTCGTCTCTGAACGTGGTTGGACCCGTGTCGACCCGCTCGGTCCCGGTAGGGGAGATCCGTCGGTTCGGCGAGCGTGCGTTGCTCATCGGCGTGGAGGATCCCCCCGCCGCCCGTTCGCTGGCACGGGCCCTTCAGGCGGGACGCATCAACGGGCTGCAGGACGTCGTCGGGGGACTGGCCACCGTCATGGCGCTCTTCGACGGGGATGGCCCCGAGGCGCAGCTGCGCGAGGTGGCGCAACTCGTCGAAGAGGTGCTCCACCGTCCGGTTGAAACGGACGTCGGGGGCCGTCTCGTCGTCCTCCCGTGTGCGTTCGACGGGCCTGACCTCGACGAGGTCGCGGATCTGGCCGGGTGCGCCCCCGAGGGTGTGGTCGAGCTGCTCACCGCGCACTCCCTGACGGCGGCCATGGTGGGGTTCTCCCCCGGCTTTGCCTACCTGACGGGCCTCCCCGAGCAACTACGCCGAATTCCGCGACGGCGGCGGCCGCGCCCGTCGGTTCGCGGCGGATCATTGGCCCTCGCCAACGGGTATGCCGCGGTCTATCCCCTCGCGTCGCCCGGCGGATGGCAGCTCGTCGGTCGGACATCTGCGACGCTGTTCACACCAGCCGTGCCCCCCTATGCCCGGCTCGAGGCCGGGGACCGGGTGCAGTTCGTCCACGCGACAGCGGTCGTCGACGACCAGCCGGCGTCGACGGCAACGCAACCGCCCGTGTCCTCGCCGGTTCCCGGTACACGCCCGCTCTTCGTCGTTGAAGAAGGCGGGTTCCGGACGGTGCTGCAGGATGCCGGCCGCCGCCGCATGGCGGCGCTGGGTGTGCCGGCCGCCGGTCCGGCGGACCCCTTCTCGTTCCAGCTGGCGAACCGGCTCGTGGGCAATGTCGACGACGCGGGCACGCTCGAAGCGACAGCACGTGGTCCCATCCTCCGCTGCATGGACTCGGCGTTCGTGGCCGTGGTCGGTGCATCCCCCGACCTTTTTCTGCAGGGTCAAGCGGTTGAGCCCGGACGGGTCTTGCCGGTCGGCGCCGGCCAGCGGTTGAACCTCGGCACGATACGTGGCGGCCTCCGCTCGTATATAGCGGTTGCCGGCGGTTTGGTGGGATCCAGAGTGCTCGGGAGCTTGGCCACGGACCAACTCAGCGGCGTCGGTCCCGGACCGATCAGTCCGGGGCAGCAACTGTGGGCCGCCGGCATGACGCCACCCTTGGGAGACCACCTTCGAGAGGGGGTGTCGAAGGGCTGGATCGAGGGCGAGCCGATCTCCCTGCGCGTGCTGGCGGGACCCCATGCCGAGCGGTTCGCACCGGGGGCGTTCGCGGCCTTGCAGACGATGGAGTTCACTGTGACCGACGAGAGCAACCGGGTGGGCCTCCGGCTGCGCCGGGACCGTGACGTGCCACCGATCGGCATGGCACCGGGTCCCATCCTCGAGCTTGACTCCCAGGGAATGGTGCATGGCGCGGTGCAGGTCCCGCCCGACGGTGATCCGGTGATCCTGCTGGTCGACCACGCCACTCTTGGCGGATACCCGGTGATCGCGGTCGTTGTCTGCGTCGACCACGGGCGGCTGGGCCAGTGCGCACCGGGGATGGCCGTCCGGCTCGTTCCCATCGAGCAGGACCAGGCAGCGGAGGCGCGGGTGGAACAACGCCGCAACATGGAAACGGCGGTGCTGGGCCACTACCCCGTGGCCGTCGACTGACTCGCTCCCGTGCCCGCGCTGCTTACGGGTAGGACTTGGTGGTGGGTATCCCGAGCTGCCCCCGGACCGTGTTGTCCGCGGTCTGGATACTCCCGGCGAGTGAGTGGAACTTGTCGAGCCACATCTGCAGGGTGGCCTGCTGGACGGAAGTAACGGTCGACAGGTATGCCACCATGGTCTGAATCCCCAGAGTCAGTTGCTCGCTCGAGGCTTGCGTGGATCCGGTCCAATGAAGTCCGTGCACGGAGAACACGAATGTCTGCAGCGCCTTCTGGTACTGGGTCGAGACGTTGGTGACCTGCGGCACCGACGTACCGGCGCCGCCGAGTCGACAACGAGGTCACCCGTTTTCCCATTGGACACGAACTTGACGACGACCCGTACGGATCCCGCATGGGTCGCGTCCGCTGTCGCGGTCGCGAGCACGCTGGCCAGAGTGGGTGGTTTCGGTGAGGCGCCCGCCTGGCTGCAGATGGCGGATGCGCCGAGGCACAAACCCGCCAAGGTCACCGAGCCCATCCGAACTCGATTGCGCAGCCTCATCGAAGATTCTCCATTGGGCGGCACCGTAACCGGCCAAGATGGCACGGCCGCGACGTCGAAATGAACGTGTCGTGAACGCACCGGACCGGTTGGTGCCGTGGTCGCTGGTCAGACGAGAAGCTTCACCACGGTGGCCAGACCCACGACGATCACCACGGCGCGCAGGGCCACCGCCGGGATGGCGAGTGCGACCCGGGCCCCGAGCCACCCCCCAACCAGGCTCCCGATGGCGAGCAGCCCGACCGCCCGCCATGCCAGTCCGCCATGAAGGATGAACACGGCGGCAGCCACCCCATTGACCAGTATCGACAGCACGGTGCGCAGCCCGCTGGTGCGAGCGATGGAATCGGGGAGAGCCAGGCCCAAGATGGCCAGCAGCATGACGCCCAGACCGGCGCCGAAGTAGCCGCCGTAGACCGAGGCCAACAACATGCCGACACCGAGGAGGAGGGGCCGGGTACGCGGTGGCGTGTGCGCTGACCCACCTAATGCCCGCTTGAGGAGGGGTTGGGCGGCGAAGAGCAGCGACGCTCCGAGGACGAGCCACGGTGCCAGCTTTCGAAAGTCGGCGGACGAGGTGGTGAGGAGCAGGATCGCGCCGGCAATGCTCCCGACAACGGCGACGGGAGTCAGCCGCAGGAAGCGCTCTCTCTGTCCGCTGATCTCGCGGCGGAAACCAGCGGCACCTCCGGCATAGCCCGGCCAGATGCCGACCGTGTTGGTGATGTTGGCCGTCAGCGCGGGGTACCCGAGAGCCAGGAGGATCGGGAACGAAATGAGGCTTCCACCTCCCGCCACGCCGTTCACGATGCCGGCACCGAGGCCACCGAGGAGGAGTACGACAATGTGCCACGTCGTCAGGGATGTTGTTCCCAGCACCGTCAGTGGCATGGGCCTGAAGCGTAAGGGACGGCGGCAGACTCGATCGCCGGGAGGGTCAGCGGACCTTCAGACCGAGGAGCCGGACCTGTCCAGCGGCCTGCTCAGGCGGGGCCCTCCCCGGCGCCGCTCATGGCATGAGCTGCCTCTGGCAACACGAAGGGAGCCATGGGGGCGGGGTTCGGGTCCTCCCCATGTGCCGGAGTCACGGATGCCGGCACGATCCGCAGCGCGCGGCGGGCCAGGGGCATCAATGCAAGAGCTTGTTCCCGGCCCCGCTCCATCATTGAGGTCGTCTCCGTCCACTCGGGCCCCCGGACGCGCGAGACCTCGCCGGGTAGTCGTTCGAGGATGCGCGCGAACTCCCTGCGGTGCTGCTCCGCCACGCCGCCCATGACGAAGACGGTGGAAGCGGGAAGGTGTGCGGTCATCGCCAATTCGGACAGGCGGTTGGCGGCGACTTCGGCGTCTTGCAGCAGGCCGAGCTGGTTCTGGAGCTTCGCCAACTGCCGCGTATACCGCTTGGTGCGCCCGCTGTAGAGCTCGGCGCTGAATTCGAGCGAATAGCGGAGGCGTTTGCACCGGATGCGGAGCCGATGAAAGTCGGCGGCCTCGCCTGAGCGCTTTGCCCGCCGTGCCGCTTTGACCACGGAGACGTGTCGAGATCCGATCAGATCGGGTACCACCGCCAGCGCCGGCAAGCGCGTCACCGTCGAGCGGCGGTGTGGTCCCTGCTGGACCATGGCGGTCATGCCGTTCTTGAGCCGGTCCCAGCGTGCCGAGTCCAGTGCGGCCAACATCTCGGCTCGTGCCGTTTCTCGCTCCGCCAGCAAGAGGGACGTCAGGTCGGCCCACAGATCCTGCTGACCCGGCTCGACCATCGCAGCCTGTCCTTCTAATTGCACATCGAGATCGCGCACCGCGCCGAGGACCCCCGCGAGCCAGCCCAATTCGCGGCGGAACGTGCGCGCGCGGAGTGGAAGGACGTCGACGAAGAGGTCCAACGCCGCGCGCAGCCGCCGTGTCGCCACCCGCATCTCGTGCAGCTCTTCGAGGTCTTCACCCAGCCTGGTACCTGGCTCTTTGGCCCGTAGGACGCCGAGCTGGCGCCGTAACACGGCGTAGGCCAGTTCGCCCAGGGTGGCTTCGGGTTCGATGTCGGTCGATCCCAGATCGGGCGGGCTCGGGATGACGACGCCGCGGGCCAGAAGACCGGCCTCGAAGGTGGAGAGCGTGGCCGGCCGCAAGCCGCATGCCGCCCGGAGCTGCAGGAGCAGCGGTGCGAGCACGTCGGCCCATTCGGGCAGTACTTCGACCTTCACCCGACGGACCTGCATGGGGCGCTGCCCGTTGCCGACGACGATCTCGGTGTCATCGAGCGCGATGTCGGCGGCCGCGACACCGTCCACTCGCAGAACAAATGGCAGGCGTCGCGTGCGGGCCTGGAGCAACGGGCGTAACGGTCGTCGCCCGGCGACGGCATGGACCCGCCGGCCCACCGGCCCTTCCGAACCGAGTGCGCTGACACCGGCCTCGCGGAGCTCCTGGGAGGCTTCGAATTTTCGGAGGTGGCCCGCCTCGGGCCTCTGTCCCGTCTTGAGGGTGATTTCATCGTGGCGCCCGCGCCGCCGGGTGCGGACCACGAAGCCCGCCCGCGCCATCCGCCAATCCGCGGTGTCGAGATACGCATCGATCAGACGTTGCGACGGTTGGGCGACTGCGTCGAGGAGTCTCTGGTCGTCAGGCCCGATTGACAACGTGGGCGGAGTCGTCAACCAGCGCTCAACCGGGCGCAGATCGAGTGCGTCGAACTGCCATTGGACCCCGACGACGTCCTTTTCGTGACCCATACGGTCAGGGTAGTGCCGGTGCACCGAAAAAGCGGGAATACACGGTTCGGCGATGCGCACGGCGTAGGGTGCCTACAGTGGGCCGCAGAACGACAACTATGGAATTCGATCACTCCACCGATGTTGTCCAGGCCGCAGGCGGGCTGCTTGTCCGTCGGCAGGACGGGCAGCTTCGAATCGGCTTGGTGCATCGGCCGATCCACCAGGACTGGTCGTACCCGAAGGGAAAGCTCGAAGAAGGCGAAACCTTCGAAGAAGCAGCGCAACGAGAGGTGTTCGAGGAGACCGGGTTTGCCTGCCGGCTGCTTCGCTTCATCGGCCACACCGAATACGTCGACCGTAAGGGTCGACCCAAGGTGGTGGCGTACTGGGTGATGCTCGCAGAGTCTGGATCCTTCGTACCCAACGAGGAGGTGGACGAGCTGCGGTGGGTCGATGTCGTCACCGCCGGCTTCCTCCTGACCTACGAGCGCGACCGTGCTCTCCTGGCCGCCATGTCGGTTGACGATCAGCTCGAGTCGCTCGTCTGAGGATCGGGCAAGAATTACTCATTCCGGTGTTTGAGAATCGGGGGGCGTGGAAATACATCGCGTGAGCGATCTTCCGCCTGATCGCCCTAGCCGGAGTGTGTGCCTCAGCCGATAGCTCCAGGATCCCGCCGCCAAGGGGCCTGTGAAGCTGTTTTGGTCGGCTGAGGCACTCCCGGCCCGTTTCCTTCCGCTCTTTGCCCTCTCTTGCAGGGCTTTTGGGCCCGACACTTCCTCGATGGCGTCGAGAAATTGGGTCTTTCGTCCCTCGTTTTTCAGGGCTTTGGACCCAAGTCGGCGAAGGCCGGCCTGGTCAATACTTGGGGGGAATTCTGCGCTGGCCAGGGGTGATAGGTATGACGAGCCCTTTGCACGCGCACGAAAAAGCCGTTGGAGAGGGAAGGAACACAGCGTGAGCACACCGAGTGGTTGGTACCCGGACTCGACACGACCGAATACCGAGCGCTACTGGGACGGAGAGGGCGTGGACGGAGCAGGCGCGTTTTCCCGGAGTGCGGCCCTTCGAGTCGCCGGTCCCGCCGTCGTTGGCCGAGCCGGTGCTCACGGCGGACGGGTTGGTGTCGATGTTCGAGACCTCCACCGCCGCCGCGGACGCAGGGACACCCGCGCCCCAGAGCCATCGTCCCCGTCGGCCGGTGGTGGTCAAGGCATTGAGCCTTCTGCTGGCGATGGTTCTCGTGGGCGGCGGGGCGTTCCTGCTCGTCGGCCGGCACGCGGATGCTGACGCCGCCGTGGCGGACGCGGTGAACTCGGCGTTGGCGAGCCACTCGGCTGATTTCACGGTCAGCGGGTCGGGGGGCGCCGCGGGTCGCGACTTCACCCTCACCGGTAGCGGTGCCATCGATTTCACGCAGAACGCCATGCGGATGTCGATCACGGCGTCGAGCGGGCCTGAGCAGGTCACAGAGCAGGCCGTCTACCTCAACAAGGTGATCTACCTGAACCTCGGCAGTGCAGTGGGCCAGGTCTTGCCCGGCAAGTCGTGGCTCTCGCTGGACCTGGGCCAACTGACCCAGGGTGGTGCGGCCCAGTCCCTGGGGACAGGGAGCTCGCTGGGCAATGATCCAGCGGCCGCGCTCCAGGCCTTGGCCCAAGACGGCAACAAGGCCACCGATCTCGGGTCTTCGACGATCGGCGGGGTCGCGGTCGAGGGGTATGCGGTCCACCTCGATGCGGCGGCACTCAAAGCTGACATTGCCAAGGAGGATCTCCCCTCATGGATGCAGGACGCCGTAGCGAGTGTGAGCAATCCCAATGTTGACTACAAGGTGTACGTCGATGGCTCCGGTCGCTTGGTCCGCATGACCACGAATACGACCGTGACGGTGAACGGACTTTCCGTGACCGAAGGGTTCTCGATGGACTTCTCCGACTACGGGGTGGACGTCAATGTCGCGGCGCCGCCGGCCAGCGATGTGGAGTCGTTCCAGAGCTTCTTGCAGCAGGTCGCCGGGTCCTTCTCCGGCTCGTCCGCCACGGCAACGTAGCTCTCCACCGCAGATCTGCGTTCATCGTCGGGGACCGGGAGGTCCGATCCGGCGTCTCATGACCGCGTACGGTGTGTCCCGTCGAGTTCGGGCGGAGGTCCATGCGGAGCGCGCACGGTGGAATGAAGGCAGGCGAGCAGTGAGCATCACCTACGGGGGTCGTCTCACCGAGCTTGCCAGGACAAACGGGACGCAGCCGGCTGTGTCCGAGGTTGACGCACACGGCCTCGAGCGATCACTGAGCTGGCAGGAGCTCGACCACCTCTCCGGTCGGCTGGCGGCGTCGCTGCACGACGAGGGACTCGTCCCCGGAGACCTGGTGGCGGTCTGCCTGCCCAATTGCGTGGAGCATTTCATGGCCGACATCGCGGCATGGAAGATCGGAGCGGTCCCGGTCGCCATCCGTTGGGACCTACCGGAATGGGAACTGACAAGGGTGATCGACGTGCTGGCTCCCCGCGCCAGCTTCCGGGGCGAACCGGGTGACGTCGTGGCGAGGGCCGCCGCCGCCCCCATCGCCGATGCCGGAGTGGCACCACCGCACCGCTTCGGTGTCTGCAGCTCAGGATCGACGGGGACGCCCAAGGTCATCCTCCATACGTCGCCCGGGCTGTACGCCCCCGGGCAGCGGTCGACCTCCGCGGTCGTTGAGGCCTATCGCACCTTGTCCTCACCGCAACGGTTGCTCGTGCCGAACGCGTTGTACCACTCGGCCAGCATCACGACGGCCGTTCTCAATCTGGTGTCGGGGAACCACACGATCGTGCTCAGGCGCTTCGGCCCCGAGGTCCTGCTGGATACGGTGGTGCGCCATCGGGTCACCGGCTTCATGGCGCCGACGCCGATGCTGCTCCGTCTGGCGCGCAGTCCGGACATCGCTCGGGAGCAATTCGATTCGGTCGAATGGGTGCAGCACGGAGCCTCCCCCCTTCCCGAGTGGCTCGCGCGCTTTTGGATCGACCTGCTCGGTCCCGAGCGGTTCTTCACCAGTTACGGGTCGGCAGAGGCCGTCGGCGTGGTCGCGTGTCGGGGCGATGAGTGGCTCTCGCACCCCGGCACCCTGGGCCGCGGTGCGCTCGGCACGGACATCGTGATCTTGGGTGAGCAGGGCGAGCTGCTGGCGCCGGGCGAAATCGGTCAGATCTTCCTCCGCCGGCCGGGCGGACCCTCGGGCACGTACGTGGGAACCGGTGTCGCCCCCCTCGCCGTTCAGCCGGATGGCTTCGCCACGGTGGGTGACCTCGGATGGCTCGACGAGGACGGCTTCTTGTATCTGTCCGATCGCCGGGTCGACCTCATCGTGTCCGGAGGAGCGAACGTCTATCCGGCCGAGGTGGAGGCGGCGGTGGGCGAGCACAGGTGGATCGACGACGTGGTCGTGATCGGGCTGCCGGACGAGGAATGGGGCAGGCGAGTGCACGCGATCGTGCAACTGGCGCAGGGCGCCGAGCTCACCGAGGAGGACGTCCGGGAGTTCGCCCGGTCCCGCTTGGCCCCCTACAAGGTGCCGAAGACGGTGGAGTTCATCGCGCGCATGCCAGCGCTCGGCTGCGACGAAGATCAGCCGGGCATCGCTGATCGAGGAGCGGACCGCTGGGCCTCACCCCTGAAGTGGGGTCCTCGTCGTCGGTCAGCAGGTTCTGCCGTCCATGCACTACGGTGCGCGTGCGATGGACGACTGGGGAGCACCGATCCAAGGACGCCGTGAGGCAGGCACCCCGATGATCGACGCCACCACGCTCGACCTCCGCCCCGAGCGGTTTGCGGCAGGAGTCCCCTTCGACGACTTGCGCTGGCTGCGGGAGAACGCTCCGGTGTGGTGGTCGCCCACCATGAACTGTTGGGTCGTGACCTCCTACGAGCTCGTCGAACAGTGCAACCGGGACTACGTGCGGTTCTCGAGTAGTGACGGGGTGGTCGACCCCGCTGATGCAGGAGCTCCGAAGTGGAAACCGATCACGGGTCTCGATCCTCCCGAACACGGTCGCTACCGCCGCCTCGTGATGGCGCCGTTCACGCCCATTCCGATCGGCCGCCTCGAAGACATGGTCCGACGGATCACCCGGGAGGCCATTGCCTCGTTCGTCGACGAGGGTGGCGGGGACTTCGTCAACGCCATCGCCTGCACGGTTCCGTTCCGCGTCATGGCGACGTTGACCGGCGTTCCGTTGGCCGACCAGGACCTGATCGTCGGTTGGACGAACAGTGTCATGCCGAATGCGGATCCCGACTATCGCCCCACCGACGCGACGGCGGAGACGTCCCGGGTTGCGCTGGGCGACTACTGCCTCCACCTCGCGCGGGCCCGAACGCGCCGGCGACAAGCCCTTCCTCTCCACGACGCTCTTCGAGGGACGACTCGACGGGCGGGAGCTCAACGATGAGGAGGTGGCCAACTTCTTGGACACCTTCATCGTCGGTGGCACGGAGACCACGCGTCAGCTCATCTCGCACGGGCTCCTGGCGCTTCTCGAACATCCGGCGCAATGCCGCCGGTTGGTCGAGGGCGAGGTGACCAGTGCAATGGCGGTGGAAGAGATGCTCCGGTGGGTCAGCCCGGTCCTCCATCACTCGCGACGGGCAACGACCGAGTCGTCGGTCGGTGACGCCACGATCGGCGCCGGAGACCGGGTGACGTTGTGGATCGTGTCGGCCAACCGCGATCGGGCGGTCTTCTCCACGCCGGATGCCTTCGACATCGGGCGCACGCCCAACCCTCACGTGTCGCTCGGCGCCGGAGGCCCACACCATTGCCTCGGTGCGCACCTGGCGCGCCTCGAAGCCCGCGTGGTCTTCGAGGAGCTCGGCCCGCTGCTCTCCCGCCTGAGGGTGAGCGGGCCACCGGTCAGGGTCGCCTCGAATTTCTTCAACGGGATGAAGCGGCTCCCCCTGGAACTGGCGAACTGAGCCGCCCCTCACATGCGCTACTCCCTGAGTGGTTCGACGGGTCTGACCTGGTCCGAGATCCGGGACGCGGCCCAGCTGGGCGAGCAGCTGGGCTTCGACAGCTTCTTCGCGGCGGATCACCTCATGGCGGTGGCCGGATTCGACGAGGACGCCGGGCTCCTCGACGCGGTCTCCCTTCTGCTCGCCCTTGCGCCGGTGACCACGACGTTGCGGCTCGGCGCCATGGTGTCGCCGATCACGATCCGCCACCCCGTGGTCCTGGCGCGCGCCATGCAAACGCTCGATCTCATCAGCGAAGGCCGGGCCGAGGTGGGAGTCGGCGCGGGCTGGTCGCAGTCCGAACATGAGATCTTCGGCTTGCCGTTCCCGCCGGCGTCCCGCCGCCTCGAGCTCCTCGAGGATGCCTGCCGCACACTCGTCTCGCTCTGGGAAGATCCCGATCCGGTACACAAGGAGGGGGATTTCCCGTTGCGCGGCGCCCGGCTCCGTCCACGACCGGTCCAACGACTCAACCCCGCTTCTCGTGGCCGGTGCGTCCGATCACGCGGTCCGCATCGCCGCCCGCTGGGGCCGGGCCTGGAATGCGACCGGTTCCCCGGCCTTCTTGGGGGAGCGGGTGGAGCTCCTCCGCGCGGAGGAGCTCGAGAGCTTCGAGGTCGGGAACGGTGGAGATCACGGCCACCGTGCGGCTGGAGCTCTGTGAAACCGAGCAGGAGAGGGAGGCCAAGGCGCACGCAGTGCGCGCCGCCCCTCGGGCTCGTTACGCGCAGCGGGAGGTCATTCCTGGCGGGAGAGGATCCCGTCGCCGCGCTCGTACATCGGCCCACTCGAGGGACTCTGCGGCTACATGGCGTCGTTGGAGCGCGTCGGCGTCGAACGCGCACTGATCTCGATACCTCGTCCGTGGGACCCTGAGCAGCTACGGCGCCTGGCGCGCGCCGTCGGGTTGCCCGGGTTGCACGCATCCGCCGACTGAGACCCATGGGTAGCGCGCGGGCGCTGATGAAGACCGTAGGGAGGCACGTTCATGACGCATCCGCGACCGCCGCGCCGAACGACTCGTAGGGCTCTCCACGCTCCTGCGCCAGGGCAGTGCCCGCATTGACCTGAAAGTGGCTGATGCCACCCCGCTCCCATGGCCCGACCGAGCCGGCGCCAACGGCGTCAGGGGATTTCGGCGGGACACTGAAGTGCTCGCGGACGTCGGGCACCGTGCGACCGGCGAGCGTGAACCAGTCCGTGCGCAAGAAGTCGACGCTTCCGCGGCACATCGCACCGCGCCGCATGGCGTCGGCCACGCGGATGGCCATCCCGCGCTCGGACAAGTGGCCCGGTGAGGACTCGAAGAGTCCGGCGCCTGTGCGCAGGTATCCCGTCTCGAAGAGGGAGACGACCATGGCCAGGAGCGAGAAGGCGCGCATGTCGTCATTGGCCCGCGCGATGAATGCGAAGACCTCCAGCTCGGATTCCACCGTGGTGCCGTAGTCGGCGACCACGTGGACCCAGTCGTGTTGGGCGAGCAGCGGGGGCGCGGATCCGGGACGACCGGGGTAGACAAAGCCACGGGCTCGGTAGAAATCGGCCATGCGGCGACCGAGGGTGTCGGGAGCGAGGTGTTCGAGCTCCTGCCAGCGCTCGGCGAGGCCCGGGTCGGCCACGGCGGCATCCCAGGCCGAGGCCAGCTCGCGCGATGAGTGAAGTTCTGTGGCGTCTTCCGGGCTCCACGTCGAGGTGTAGCCGTTGCGCTCGAAGTCCACGGCCGCAAGTCCAAGGCTGCCATCGGCGAATCGCCGGGCTACGTCGAGCATTCCCTCGTCCACTCCCAGCGCGGCGGCGAAGCGAGCGATCCGATCCGCCACCTCGGGGGGAAGGGGTCGGAGCACGAGTCCGAGCAGCACCATGATCTGCACAATGCGGGTCCTGAACTCGAGCGTTCGCCGGGCCATGCCTGCGGCCAGTTCCCCTGGTTCCATGCGCGGTGCGTCGAGGAGGACGGGGTAGCCGGTCATCGCCTTGAAGAGGGCGACGATCAACAGCTTCTGTGTTTCTGTCAGGCCACCTTGCGGCGACACGGCCGACACCACGCCCCGGCCGAGGAGGGCGACTTCCGCCGCATCGGGAGGGTCGAGGTTTGCCGTGCCGTCGTCCGGGAGAGGGGTGGGCATCGCCCGCCACCCTATTCGTGCCTGTTGGGAAACCGTCCTCGAACGTGGAGCGGGCCTTCCGCTGCGCCGGACAAGACAGGGAACGTCAGGCCGGGTAGACGACAGTCTCGGTGGCCTTGACCGAGACCCATACGGGCGCACCTTCGGCGATCCCGAGTTCGGCGACGGCTGCCGGTGTGATCTCGGCCACGATCGGCAGGTCCCCGGCAACATGCACGCGGACCCGGTCACCCTGGAGGTCGAGCCCGTCGACATCGCCGGCCCACACGTTGCGTGGACTCCCGTCGGGACGCGTCCGATACATCGCCACGGATCCGGGAGAGATGGCGACGAACACCGGGCCCTCGATCGAGGTCGCTGTTTGCAGCGACGTCGAGGGGGAAACGGAGACGACGCCCCGCGACGCCGTTCCACGAAGCAGGTTAAGACCCATCAACTCGGCCGCCCAGGTCGAGCGGGGGTGCGAGGCCACTTCGCTGACGGTGCCCTCTTGGATGATCGTCCCCGCCTCCATCACGATGATCCGGTTCGCCAGGGAGAAGGCTTCGATCAGGTCGTGCGTCACGATCACGCCCACGCCCTCGAATTGCGCGAGCACCTTGCGGAGGCTCTGCCGAAGTTCGGCCCGGGCGGACACATCCCACTGCGGCAAGGGGCTCGTCGAGCAGGAGAAGCTGCGGCCGCGTGGCGAGCGCACGGGCGAGAGCCATCTTCTGCCGCTGACCGCCTGACAGCGCCTTGGGCTTCGCCTTGCCCGACTGGCCGAGCTCCATCCGGTCGAGCCAGTTCTCCGCCTCACGGCGTGCCGCTTCGCGGCGCATGCCCCGGCTTCGAAGGCCGAATGCCACGTTGTCGAGTGCACTGAGGTGGGGGAAGAGCATGTAGTCCTGAAAGACAACCCGATCGGCCTCTGCTCCGTGGGCAGAAAGACGCCGGATCGCGGAATCTTCGAGTACAACCCCGCCGACAGCCACATGCGCATCCTGCAGGGGCACCAGACCAGCCAAGGATCGAAGCAGGGTTGTCTTGCCGGCGCCGTTCGGTCCCACGACGGCCACCACCTCCCCGGCTTCGGCGCTGATCTCTATCCTGAGATCGAGGGTGCCCAGGCGCCCGGAGAAGCGCCCCGACAACATCATGCGGTGGACCCGCCGAGCCAACGTCCACGGAGGAGGATGAGGACGAGCAGTGAGATGGCCAACAACACCAGGGACAAGGTGATCGCTCCGGCCGGCTGCGACTCCAACGCCACGTAGACCGCGAGCGGCATGGTCTGTGTCCGCCCCTGGAGGTTGCCGGCGAACGTGATGGTTGCGCCGAACTCCCCGAGTGCCCGGGCCCATGTGAGGGCACCCCCCGCAATGAGCGAGGGCACGGCGAGGGGCAGTGTGACGCGGCGAAACCGGGTCCAGGTACTGGCACCGAGGGTGGCGGCGGCCTCTTCGTAGCCGCCGTCGATCTGGCGGAAACCGGCTTCGACGGCGATCACGAGAAAGGGCATGGAGACGAACGTCTCAGCCATGATCACGCCGGCGGTGGTGAACGGAAGGGTCACTCCCGTCAGACTCTCCAGGGCCCTCCCCGCGAATCCCGTCCTCCCGAAGGCATAGAGGAGCGCCACGCCTCCCACCACCGGTGGCAGGACGACCGGCAATGTGACCAGGGCTCGGACGAATGAACGACCGGGAAACGGGACACGGGCGAGTACCCAGGCGAGGGGGACGCCGAGGACGAGCGATATGCCGAGCGCGCTCAGTGAGCATTCGATCGAGAGCAACAACGCCTGGCGGACCGGAGCCGACGTGAGCTGCGTCCCGAGCTGTCCCCAGGGGGAATGTTGGAGGAGTGCGATGAGTGGGATCACCACGAACGCGACGGCAACGAACGCCGGGATGGCGAGAATCAGAGGCGGGCGGCGAGTTCTCATCCGTCGGATAGTTCGACGTGCACGTTCGTGGACTTGACGACAGCGTCCACCATGACGCCCGGGGCGAGCCGGAGATCGTCGACCGCCTCCCGACTTATGAGTGCGACGATCCGGAACGGCCCGGATTGGATCTCGACCTGTGCCATGACCTTGTCCTTGACGATGTTCGTCACAATGCCGGCGAATCGGTTCCGGGCGGATTCGCGGCCCAGATGGCCGGAGTCGGAGACCGCATTGAGCGATTGCGCGAACCGCGCCAGGGCCACCCCGTCGATCTGACGCCTGCCCCCCGGCGTCCGGGTGGCCTTGATGCGGCCCGCATCCACCCACCGGCGCACAGTGTCGGTGCTTACTCCTAACACGATTGCCGCATCGCCAACGCCATATTTGTTCATTCCTGCACTCTACGGTCCGGAGAAACGGAATGGCCTTGCAAATGCAAGATTTTCCAGCCATATGGTAGTTGTCGGGGATCTCTACCGTGCAAATGCGGGAATAAGCCGTGCAAAGAACATGAGAATATGGCGTACATCGAGCGAAGAGATTGGCATATGCGCTATCAGATTGACGCCTACTCCGGCTGACGTTAGGGTGCGCTCCGCCGCCAATCGATGTGACGGCCGTGACCGTTTCCAGCGGAGGGAGGAGCCATGGTCCGCCGACCACACGTGGGCTGTTGGTGGTGGCGAGTTGCACTCATTGCGGCCGCGTGCGGAACGTCGACACCTTCGGCAAATCACGCCAAGAAGCGCACGCAACCTCGTCTTCCACGAGAACGACGACGTGGTCCATCGACGAGTTCGACCACGACGCCGTCGACGCTCGACCACTTCGCGGCAGCGGGGTGACCACGACAACGGCGCGATCCACTAGTGGCGGTTCGAGTACGACGCCCGACCACCAAGGCGCCCGGTGGTACCGACGACAACACCTCGACCACGGCGGCCCCGGTGAGCGGGTCGCTGACGGTGTTCGCCGCCGCGTCACTCACCGAGGCATTCCAGGACGAGCAACAGACCTTGATCGGCAAATACCCGGCGCTGCACCTGACCTACAGCTTCGCGGGGTCCGGCACGCTCGTGACGCAAATACAGGCTGGTGCGCCGGCCGACATCATCGCTACGGCCGATCCGGTCAGCATGCAGCAGCTGCAGTCGGCGGGGCTCGGTGGAAACCCCCGTGGTATTCGCCAACAACCTGCTCGAGATAGCAGTCGCTCCCGGCAATCCGAAGCACATCACCGGTCTCGCCGACCTCGCCAATCCCAGCTTGAAGGTGGTGATCGAGGATCCGTCACAGCCGGCCGGCAAGTACACGGCCGAAGCGCTCGCCAAGCTTGAACATCGTCGTCCACCCGGTGTCGGAACCTCTCGACGTGAAGTCGACTTTGGCCACGGTGACGTCCGGCAACGCCGACGCCGCCGTGGTGTATGTGAGCGATGTCGTCTCTGCTGGCTCTACGGTGACGGGCGTGCACGATTCCGTCTGATCAGAACATCACTCGCCGTCTACCCGATCGCGATTCTCAAGTCGTCGAAGAACCAGGCCGCCGACAAGGCCTTCGTCAACGAGATTGTGTCGGGCACCGGACAGCAGGCGCTCAAGAATGCAGGGTTCCTGCCTCCGAACGTGACTTCGTCGCCTTTCTAGAGACGCACAGTCATTGCATTTCTGATCTCACCACTCACAAGACCGGAGGACAATGACGTGTCGAATCTCGGATCCCCAGCGACGATCGGGACCGATAGTCGTGGAACGCAGCCTCGGTGGCGCTCCCTTACGTGTGCGACGGCAATAGCGGTCCTTCTCAGTCGTGTTCGGTGCGCTGCTGGCACCGGGCAGGGCGATCGCCGCGCCCGCCACCGCAACGGGCTATTGGGAAATTGCCGCGAACGGGGGGTTGTATGCATTCGGGTCGGCGCCGAGCCTCGGGAGCCCGCTGGGTCTCTCAGCCGCTCCGGTTGTGGGCATTGCGTCGACCGCGGACGGCAAAGGCTATTGGGTCGCGGCCGCCGACGGAGGAGTGTTCTCCTACGGTGACGCGGTGTTCTACGGCTCGCTGGGCGGGCAGCATCTGAACGCTGCCATCGTGGGAATCGTCGCCACCGCCGATCACAGGGGTTACTACCTCGTGGCGCGGGACGGCGGAGTCTTCACGTTCGGTGACGCACCCTTCGCCGGCTCGGCGGCCAACCTGACACTCGAGCGCGCCGATCGCCGGCTTGGCGGTGACCACGAGCGGGGAGGGCTATTACCTGGTCGGATCCGATGGCGCCGTCTACAGCTTCGGTGACGCGGTGTACGGCGGCAACTTGGCTGACAAGCTGGGCGCACCGTCGACGTCGCCCGTCGTCGGGATCGCGCACCAACGCAGGTGGTTCGGGCTACCTTCACGCGACGGCGGCCGGAGGGGTGTACTCCTTCGGTGGTGGGTTCTTCCTCGGATCACCACTTCTTTCCGGTTCGAAACTCGGCGGTCCACTCACCGCACTCGCCATCACGCGAGACGGGAAGGGCTACTGGCTCGCTGGCACCGATGGCGGGATATTCACCTACGGGGATGCCGGATTCTTTGGATCGGTGCCAGGAGTGGTGGCGGCATTCGGGTTGAAGGGTGCCCCATCGCCGGTGGTCGGGATGGCCGTGGTGGCGCCTGCCCCCGTGTGAGCGGACTCGAGGGTCAAGGAACTCCGTCAGTTTTGTACTGCCGGGGGCGCTCGATGCTCTTGAGCTGCGGCGGTCCTCTTTGGTCGATGACACGACCGCACGCGGGACGAGCGCGACTCCTCCGGCTACGAGCGCCGCGCCGCCAACCAGAAGCAGGAGCAGGTTGCCGCCGCTGAAGGCCGAGCGGGTGGCGCCCGATGTCGTCGTGGGCAGAGCGGCCGGGGGTGGCGGTGTCGAGCTGGGCGGCGGCACCGTGGCGGGACTCGCGGTAGCGGGGCTCAGCACCAGCGACGCGCCGCTCGAGGCCTCGAAACCCGAGCCGGCGACCACGCACCGGGTCGTTGACGGGCAGGCGGCCGCATTCAATGCGCCGGTACCGGCCAGACTCTGGATGGACTGGGCGCTCGAAATGGCACCGGTGACCGGGCTGAGCGGCACCGCCTGGCCATTGGACGGATCTCCGGCGTCGTTCCCCACCGCCAGGCATTGTGCGATGGAGGGGCAGGTCACCGCACTCGAAATTTGCCGTCCGGGGCGAAATGGTCTGATCCCGTTGCCCGCTGGGGACCATGCCGGTTGCCGGATCCAGCGGCACCGCCACCGATGGTTGGTCCGCACCCCAACCGACCGCCAGGCACACAGCGGCCGATGGGCAACTGACGCCGACGAGTACCCCCTTGGTCGTCACGCTCTTCGAGCTCTGTCCCGTCGAGGGCGCTCCCGTCGCCGGGTCGAGCGGCACGGCCGCACCGGCTGACGCACCAGCGTTCTCCCCCACCGCCAGGCACCGCGTGGTGGTGGGGCAGGCCACCCCTTCGAGCCCCACGCCGCCCGTTCCCGGGATCGTCTGGACGTTCTCTCCCGTCGCGATCGCACCGGTCGCAGGATCGAGCGACACCGCCACGCCCTGTCCGTCCGGCGCATGGCCTACGCCCAGGCACCGGGTTGTCGACGGGCACGCCACCGCGGTCATGAAGATCCCGGGGATGCTCTGCACGCTCCGACCAGCCACCACGGCCCCGGTCCTCGGGTCAAGGGGAACGGCCACCCCTTCCGACGTGTCGGCGTTCTCCCCGACGGCCAGGCATTGCGTGCCGGAACCGCAACTCACCGCGGAGAGCGACGCGGTGCCGGGAATGGTCCGCACGGCCTGTCCCGTGGAAACTGCTCCGGAAGCTGGTGTCAGCGGAGCTGCGGCACCCATGGCGCCGGACGAGCCGGTTGTGAAGATGATGCCGACCCCGACACATTGGGAGTTCGAAGGGCAGGCCACCCCGTTGAACGTTCCGATCCCTCCGACATTTTGGACGGTCGCCCCGGACGCGGGCAGCCCGGCCAGAAGGCCGGTGGCCGCCACGACCAACAACACGATGACTGACCGAGTGACGCGGGCAGGACGTCGCTGACGCAGACGGGCTCTGAGCCTCACACCGTGACCCCCCATATGCCGACGCTGACGGTCGTTGAACGCAGCGTACCCGACCGCGCCGGGCTGCCGTCATTCCGGGCTTCAACCAAGACCCCATTGCACGGACAAACCGGTGACCCAAGCGACAGCAGCTTCAGGCGTCTCGGGTGGGGAGTCCACCACCACAAGCTCATCGATTCCCAACTGCTCGAGCTCGGCAATGTGCTCGGGCGCGCAATCTCGAGTCGATACCGCAATTTCGAGTGCGGCGATGTCCCTGTCGTGTTGTCGACACAGCAGCGACAGCGCTGCGATCCGTTCTTCGATTTCAGCGAGGGAGAGATTGAAGCCGTACCAACCGTCGCCGAACGCAGCGACGCGAGTCGAGCGCGGCATCGCTGTTCCCGCCCAGGATGACTGGAATCGAGGAGTCGAGATGCGGCTTGGGATAGCTGCGAACCTGATCGAACTGAACAAACTCGCCTCTGTACGTGGCCTGGCTACAGCTCCACAACGTACGCATGACGGCGACGTACTCCTCCGTGCGACGTGCGCGATCGTGGAACGGAATCCCGAGTGCTGCGAACTCCTCTGACGACCAGCCGATGCCGATTCCCAGAATGAACCGGCCTCTCGAAAGCGAGTCCAAAGAGGCCGCTTGCTTCGCGACGACGAGGGGATTGTGCTCGGGGAGCAACAAGATCCCGGTGCCCAGGCGGATTCTCGACGTGACTGCCGCGACGAAAGAGAGTGTCACGAACGGATCGAGCCAATCGGCGTCCGAAGGCACGGCGATCCGTCCGTCTGACACGTAGGGGTATGGCGAATCCGGTCGATCGACCATGACGATGTGCTCACCGGACCAGAGCGTCGAAAACCCTGCGGCATCGGCTGTTCGAGCTACAGCACTTGCCACGTCAGGTGTCGCACCGGAACCGATTCCCAGTGCGTGGAGACCTATGCGCACCCCGGCATTCTTCCAAACCGGGGCGCAGCGAAGCACAGCTTGCTGAACGTCGGCCCTGGTTTGCCGGTGTCCGGACCGGGGCCCGCGGACAGGCGGAGCTGCCGGCGACCCTTCGATCTCCCCCTCACGGAGCCTGTACCCTTGGGGGACGGCGCTGTCGTTTCTGGCCGACTGGATCCGTACAGGGTCAGTGGTGGTCAGATAATGGTCAGAGTTGGCAGAAGGGCAGAGAAGTACCACCTGGAGAGGTGCGAGAGCGGCCGAATCGGATTCACTGCTAATGAATTGACCTGGGTAACCGGGTCCGAGGGTTCAAATCCCTCCCTCTCCGCTCGGGGGGCGGGCACACGGAGTGCCCGAACCACAAGGTCCGCCACCGTGGGCGCTCCGTGCGCCGCCACGGTGGTGGTCCCTGCCAGGCTGTGAGGAGAACGAGTGGTCGAGGGTCGGTACTGGTTGCAGACTCTGGGGTGCCCCAAGAACCAGGTGGACTCGGACAAGCTGGAGGGACGTCTGGCGGGTCAGGGGTACCGCCGTGCCGCCGGATGCGTCGGAGGCCGATCTGGTCGTGGTCAACACCTGCGCCTTCATTGAGTCGGCCCGGCAGGAGTCCATCGACACCGTGCTGGAGTTGGCGGATCGGCGCCGCCCCGGCGCCCGTCTCGTCGTGACCGGCTGCATGGCGGAGCGTTACGGCAGCGAGATCTCCGATGCCCTGCCCGAGGTGGACCTGGTCGCCGGGTTCGGCATCGATTTCGCCGAGCCGGTCGGTGCAGACCTCGGCGCCACCACGTCGCGCCACGCCGGCGTCCCGGTGGCTCTCGCCCGCAAGCCCGGTCCCCGACCCTCCCACGGCTTCGACCTGCTCGAGTTGGCACGCCCGGCGTCCGAGGTTCCCTGGGCCTACGTGAAGGTGGCCGAGGGGTGCGACCGCATCTGCGGCTTCTGCGCCATTCCATCGTTCCGGGGCAAGCAGCGGTCCCGCCACGTCGACGAGGTGATGGACGAGGTGTCGCTCCTCCTGGCCGGCGGGACGACCCCGGCCGGCCTGGACGCGCCGCCCGTGCGCGAGATCGTGCTGGTGGCCCAGGACCTGGCGTCCTACGGGCGGGACCGCTCCCGGCCCGGTGAGCGGGTGAAGGCCGGGGCCTCTCCCATCGCGGCCCTGACCCGTGCCATCTCGGCCCGGGTCGAGCGCACCCGCGTTGCTGTACCTCTACCCCTCCGGCCTCACCGACGAGTTGATCGAGGCGGTGCTCGGCACCGGCGTGCCGTACTTCGACCTCTCCTTGCAACACGTGTCGCGACCGCTGCTGGCGCGCATGCGGCGCTGGGGCGACGGCGAGCGCTTCCTGCGCCGTATCGCCGACATCCGCGCCGCGGAGGAGCGGGCCACCTTCCGCTCGTCCTTCATTCTGGGCTACCCCGGGGAGACCGAGCGCGATCACGATCGGCTGCTGGAGTTCCTGGCCGAGGCCCAACTGGACTGGGCCGGGTTCTTCCCCTTCTCCAAAGAGGCCGGCACCCACGCCGCCGACCTGCCCGATCAGGTCCCGGCGCCGCTGGCCCTGGAGCGGCTCCGTGAGTGCACCGAACTGCAGGATCAGATCACCGCGGCGCGCCGGGATCTGCTGGTGGGCGAGCGGCGCCAGGTGCTCGTCGACGCGCCGGGTCGCGGACGCACGGTCCACGAGGCGCCCGAGATCGACGGCATCGTCCACCTGCCCGACGACACCGTGGCCGGCGAGCTCATCGATGTCGTGATGACCGCCGCGGTCGGCCCCGATCTGTTCGGGGAGCGGAGAGACCGGTGAGCGACACCGACGCCCGCCGGCAGACCACGTTCGGGCCGACGGCGCTGGCCACGCCCGGCCAACGCCGTGACGATCGCGCGCGCTCTTCGCCGCCCCGGTGTTCGTGATCATGATCGTGGTCTGGGGCGCCACCTGGTTCAACTTCGCGGTGGGGTTCATTTTCGCCGCCAGCGACGGGCTCGATGGCTACATTGCCCGCCGCCAGGGCACGACGCGCTCGGGTGCCTTTCTCGATCCGCTGGCCGACAAGGCACTCGTCCTGGGCGCCATGGTGACACTGGCCAGTGAGGGCACGCTCCCGTGGTTGCCCGTGGTCCTCATCGCCCTCCGGGAAGTCGGTATGCAGCTCTACCGCTCGTGGGCGGCCCGTCGCGGCGTCTCGATCCCGGCACGCGAATTCGGCGAAGCTCAAGACGTTCGTGCAGGATCTGGCCGTCGGCGTGTGCCTCGCGCCACCGTTGGTCCACCATCACGGGGTGACAGGTCACGGTGATCTGGATCGCAGCAGCACTCACCCTCGTCACCGGGGGGCAGTATCTGGCGGACGGGCGACGGGCGTTCAAGGAGGCGGGCGCATGAGGATCGAGATCGTGGCGGTGGGCACCGAGTTGCTGCTCGGGTCAGATCGCGGACACCAATTCGGCCTGGCTCGGCGACCAGCTGGCGTCGGCCGGCGTGACGTCGCACTTCCATCAGGCCGTCGGGGACAACCACGAGCGCATCACGTTGGCCTTCCGCACGGCGTTGGCCCGCAGCGACGGGATCATCGTCTGCGGTGGCCTCGGACCGACGCAGGACGACATCACACGCGAAGCCATCGCCGACGTCATGGGGGTCGAGCTTGTACGCGACCCGCAGATCGTGGAGCTCATCACCTCGTTCTTCGGGTCCCGGGGGCGCACCATGTCGGCCAACAACCTCCGCCAGGCCGACGTCCCGGTCGGGGCCTCCCTCATCCCACAGGTGATGGGCACCGCACCCGGTCTCATCTGCCCGCTCGGCAACAAGGTGATCTATGCCGTCCCCGGTGTGCCCTACGAGATGGCCGAAATGTTCGAACGGGGCATTCTGCCCGACCTGCGGGCCCGCATGGCCGAGGCCGGTGAGGAAGCCGTCATCGTGAGCCGCGTGGTGCGCACGTGGGGGGCCAGCGAATCGGGGTTGGCCGAGGCGCTCCAGGGGCGGATCGACGTGCTCGATGCGGATGACGAGGACGACGAGGGCGTCCCGGCCGGCTCGGTCACGCTCGCGTTCCTGGCATCGGGCATCGAGGGCATCAAGGTGCGCATCACGGCCCGCGCCGCCACGCTGCCCGAGGGCACGGCACTGCTCGATCGGGAGGAGAAGGCGGTCCGGGAGGCGATAGAGGCCGAGCTGGGCGACATCGTGTTCGGCGTCGACGACGAGTCCATGGAGGTCGCCGTGGCCGCGCAATTACGCCGCCCGCGGCCTCACGCTGGGCGTGGCCGAGTCGCTTGACCGGGGGGCTCATCGCCTCACGGCTGGTGAATGTTCCGGGTGCGTCGTCCTGGTTCCGTGGGGGCGTGGTGGCGTACCACGAGCAGGTGAAGTTCGATCTGCTCGCGGTGCCGGTGGGCCCGGTGGTCTCGGAAGCGGCCGCTGCCGCCATGGCCGAGGGCGTGTGCCGGGCCACGGGCTCAGACGTGGGGCTGGGCATCACGGGGGTCGCAGGTCCGGACGAGCAAGAGGGAATTGCCCCGGGTTCCATGTTCGTCGGCCTGGCCCTGCCCGGCGCAGCGACGGTGACCCGCGAGGTTCGAGTCCCGGGGGATCGAGAGCGGGTGCGCCAGTACGGGGCGATCTCCGCCCTCGACCTGCTGCGCCGGCACCTGATCGAACTCGAATCTATGAGCCTGGCCACGGCCGGATTCTCACAGGAAGACCACAGCCAAGGCACACTTTAGGGGTAACTCCGGGTGCGAGCCTGTGGGCAATGGAGGTGGCAATGGTGAGAGCGGAGAACGGACCGAGAGTCCTGGTGGTGGATGACGAACCATCCATCGTCGATGCAGTGGCCACGTCGCTGCGCTACGAAGGGTTCACCGTGGACGAGGCGACGACCGGGCGCCGTGCGCTGGCCCGGGCCCAGGACGATCCGCCGGACCTCGTCATCCTCGACGTGATGTTGCCCGACCTCGACGGGCTCGAAGTCACGCGGCGCCTCCGCGCCGACGGGGTCCGCGTGCCCATCCTCTTCTTGACCGCCCGCGACACCCTGCAGGACAAACTGGCGGGCCTCACCATCGGCGGCGACGACTACGTCACCAAGCCGTTCGCCTTGGCCGAGGTCATCGCACGCGTGCACGCCATCCTGCGGCGCACCGGTTATGAGCCCGAAGACGACGGGATACTTCGCTTCGCCGACCTCGAGCTCGACGAGAGCGCGCACGAGGTGCGGCGGGCTGGGCACGACATCCAACTGACAGCGACCGAGTTCAACCTTCTGCGGTACTTCCTCCTCAATCCACGTCATGTCCTCTCCAAGTCGCAGATCCTCGACCACGTCTGGCACTACGACTTCGGTGGTGACGGGAACGTCGTGGAGACCTACGTCAGCTACCTGCGCAAGAAGCTGGAGCGCCACGGGCCGCCCCTCATCCACACCATCCGACTCGTCGGCTACACCCTGCGCGAGGCAGATTCGCCAACGGGTCGTCCTGAGTGTCCCTGCGCCTCCGACTCCTGGTGGCGGTAGGAGCGATCGCCGTTATCGCGCTGGTGCTGGCTGACTTCGCCACGTACTCGGCGCTGCGCTCGTCGCTCTACAAGCAGGACGACCAGAGCCTGGCGCAGACGAGCAATTTCCGCATCACCCAGTTCGTCCATTCGGGAACGTGTCAGACCCCAACTACGCCGTTCTTCGGCGGCGGTCAGGCGGCGGATCAGGCGGCGGCCCGCCGTGACGGCGGCGGCGGCGATGGCCCGAACGCGTTCGGGAACATCCCGTTCATCGAGGTCCTGACGACGAGCGGCCACGTGGTCGGCGGCGGCAGTGTCCGGCCTATGTCGGCGACACCAAGTACACCCCACAGCTCCGACGCCGATCAGCGGGTTCTCCACGCAGCCCGACGGCACGCAGGTCGCGTACTTCACCGCGGCCTCGATCAAGAGCGGCGGCCCGGCGTTCCGGGTGCAGGTGACCAAGGCCTACTTGACGGATCCAGGTCGCCGGCGCCAGGCAGAACGTGCTCAGCGTTCTCGCCGAGCCCATCGGCGCCACCACGAACACGCTCCACACCCTCTTCCTCATCGAACTGGCCGTGACCGCCGGCGCGCTGGTACTGGCCGTGGCGGCCGGCTGGTGGCTGGTCCGGCTCGGCCTGCGCCCGCTCGAAGACGTCGAGCGTACCGCGGACTCCATCGCCGCGGGCAACCTGGATCAGCGGGTGCCCGGTGCCGACGAGCCGACCGAGGTCGGCCGGCTGGCCCGCGCGTTGAACGTGATGCTGGAACGCATCGAGGCGGCGTTCGCGGCGCGGGTGGCCTCGGAGAACCGGTTGAAGGAATCGGATCGGCACCTGCGCCAGTTCGTCGCCGACGCCTCCCACGAATTGCGCACACCGATCGCTGCCGTGTCGGCCTACGCCGAGCTCTTCGAGCGGGGAGCGGCGCAACACGCCGATGACCTGCCCCGGGTCTTCACCGGCATCCGCACCGAGACGGCCCGCATGGAGCGTCTGGTCAACGACCTGCTGACGTTGGCCCGCTTCGACGAAGGGCTGCCACTGCAGATCATGCCCACGGAGCTGGTCGGCGTCGCCGCCGAGGCGGTGCGCACCGCCGGCACGGTGGGCCCGGAGTGGCCGGTGCAGTTCACGGCGTCGCATCCGGTCGAGGTCATGGGTGATCCGGTCCGGCTCCGCCAGGTGATCGACAACCTTTTGGCCAACGTCCGCGCCCACACGCCTCAGGGCACGACCGCCACGGTACGCGTCGACCAGGAGGGCGAGACCGGCCGAAATTGTGGTCAAGGACACCGGACCGGGCATGCCGACCGAGGAGGCGGCCCGCGTGCTTCGAGCGCTTCTACCGGGCGGACGATTCCCGGGCCCGCAGCCAGGGGGGGAGCGGGCTCGGCCTGTCGATCGTGGCGGCCATCGTGACGGCGCACGGCGGCACGGTGTCGGCGAAGTCGGCCATCGGCGAGGGAATGACGGTCACGGTGCGCCTCCCCGTCATTGCGGAGCCCCTCGAGAGCGGCTGAGCCGGGCGAGACGAATGGAGCCTTCGAGGCGAGCCGGGACAATGCGGGCCAACGGGGCCAACGGAGCTGACGGTGCCCGTGCCGCCGGCGTGCCTGATGGGCCTGACGAGGCCGACAAGACCCTGCCGACGACCGGAGGGGCCGGGATTCCGTAGCTCGGCATTCACATGCGACACACAGCGGGTCCCCACGGACTCGTGAAGACGGAGCGACATGATGCCCACATGACAGTCCTGGCTCCTCCCGAAGCGGGTTCCAGCCCACGCCAGATCCCCCTCGATGTCGAGATCATCGTTCCGGTCTACAACGAGGCCCCGCACCTGGCGGAACGCATCACCGAGCTGCGGAGCTTCCTCGACCATTCGTTCCCGTTCCGCGCCCTCGTCACCGTCGTCGACAACGCCAGTACCGACGAGACCTTCGCCGTTGCGACGCACCTCGCCACGACGACCCCGGGCGTGGCCGCGGTCCACCTGCCACGAAAGGGCCGAGGGCTATGCGCTGCGCACGGCATGGATGAGCAGCAACGCCCCCGTGGTCGCCTACATGGACGTCGATCTCTCCACCTCGCTCTCGGCGCTCGCTGCCCCTGGTCGCGCCGCTCCTCTCGGGACAGCGGGACGTGGCGATCGGCACACGGCTCGCGCGCGGGTCCCACGTGGTACGCGGCCCCAAGCGCGAGCTCATCTCGCGCGCTTACAACCTGTTGCTCAAGCTCTCCGTGCGCGGTCGGTTCAGCGATGCCCAGTGCGGATTCAAGGCATTGCGGCGAGAATCGGCCCTGCAGCTGCTCCCGCTGATCAAGGACGACGAATGGTTCTTCGACACCGAGCTGCTCGTGACCGCACAGCGTCTCGGGCTGCGCATCAGCGAAGTCCCGGTCGACTGGGTCGACGACCCCGACAGCCGGGTACAGATCCTCAGCACGGCGCTGAACGATCTGCGCGGGGTGTGGCGGATTTCGCACGGCCCCGCCCGCCGATCTGGCGTGCCAGAGCGCGACAACGGCGACGCCACGCGTCACCAGGTTGCGGCTGACCAGCTTCTCCGCTTTGCCGGAGTAGGTGCCATCAGCACGCTGGGGTACCTCTTCCTCTTCGTCGCCTGGCGCCCGGTGGCCGGAACCTTCGGAGCAAACACGCTGGCCTTGGCCATCTGCACCATCTTCAACACCGCCGTGCACCGGGAGCTCGCGCGCAACATGAACGGCCCCGCGCACCGGGGTCGTCTCGTGGTGGTGGCGACCGGTCTCTTCGCCATCAGCCTGACCCTGACCAGCCTGGCCCTGATCGCGGCGAATGCGATCTCGGCGAATCCTCGCTCGCCGTTGCGCTCGTCGCGGTGACGATAGCCAATGCCGTGGCCGTCAGTGCTTCGTTTCGCCATCCTGCGGGCCTGGGTCTTCCGACCTGCGCCATCCACCACCACGACGCCCCTTGCGGAGACAACCTCATGACGAGCCTGACCCCACCACCTTCGGATCACGCGTCCGTGGGGCTTTTGGAGCCGCCGATCGAGTAACTCGACCCGCCGGAGCCCGCCGCCGCCGCACCGGCTTCGAGCGAGTCCCCACCGGCCAGGCGTGGTCGCGTGGCTCGCTTCGTCAGGGGCCGCGAGACGCGACGCCGCATGGGTCCGCCCCGCGCTCCTGACCCTCCTCACGCTGACAGCGATCCTCTACCTGTGGGACCTGGGCGCGTCCGGCTGGGCGAACTCGTTCTATTCGGCGGCCGTGCAGGCCGGCACGAAGAGCTGGAAAGCCTTCTTCTTCGGCTCCTCCGACTCGTCGAACTTCATCACGGTGGACAAGCCCCCCGCCTCCCTGTGGGTGATGGAGATCTCGGCTCGGATCTTCGGAGTGAATTCCTGGAGCATCCTGGCTCCTCAAGCGCTCGAGGGAGTGGCCACGGTCGGTCTCGTCTATCTGACGGTGCGGCGCTGGTTCACGGCCCAAGCCGCACTCCTCGCCGGTGTTGTCATGGCCCTCACGCCGGTGGCGGCCATGATGTTCCGCTTCAACAACCCCGACGCGCTCCTCGCGCTGCTTCTCACCGGTTCCATGTACGCCCTCGTCCGTGGCCTCGAGAAGGCGCAGACGAAATGGTTGGTGCTGGCCGGCACCTTGGTCGGTTTCGGATTCCTCACCAAAATGCTGCAGGCATTCCTGATCATCCCCGCCCTGGCGATCGTCTATCTCCTGGCCGCGCCCACCGGATGGTGGCGACGCGTCTGGCAGGTCGTCGTGATGGGGGTGTCGACACTTATCGCCGCCGGGTGGTGGGTGGCCGCCGTCGCCCTGACGCCGGCCGCCGATCGCCCCTACATCGGCGGTTCGCAGAACAACAGCATTCTCAACCTGATTTTCGGCTACAACGGTTTCGGCCGACTGACCGGGAGCGAATCGGGCAGCGTCGTCGGAGGCGGGGGTGCCGGGCACCGCGGGCCAATGGGGGCCCACGGGTCTCACCCGTCTGTTCAACCCCAGCTTCGGTGACATGGCGTCGTGGCTCCTTCCCGGCGCATTGCTGATGGGTGCCGCGCTCTTGGTCTTCACCATTCGCGCCCGCCGGACCGATCGCGAGCGAGCCGCACTGTTGCTCTGGGGTGGCGCCCTCGTCGGCGATCGGGCTGACCATCAGTCTGGGGCAGGGCATCATCCACCCCTACTACACCGTCGCCGTGGCCCCGCCGCTGGCCGGCCTGGTCGGCATCAGCACCATGGGGCTCTGGCAGCGGCGGTCCAGATGGACGGCCCGCGCCTGCCTGGCGGCCGGACTCCTGGTCACCTGCGTCTGGGGTTTCGTCCTCCTCGACCGGACGCCCGACTGGTTCCCGTTCCTCCGCTGGTTCGTGTTGGCGGTCGGCATCCTCGGTGCGGTCGCCATCCTCGCCCTCCCGTGGCTACGCCACACGCCCAAACTCGCCGCCGGTCTCGTCGCCGGGCTCGGGTTGAGCGCCGCCCTCGCCGCTCCGCTGTTCTCCACCGTTGCGACGGCGGCCACGCCGCACTCCGGTGCGATTCCCTCGGTCACGCCCTCGCCCTCCGGTGGGTTCGGCTTCCCTGGCGGCGGCGGCTTCCCCGGTGGCGGGCGTGGTTTCGCCGGCGTGGCTTCGCCGGAGCCGGTGGATTCCCGAACTTCGGAGGAACCGGCGGAGGAACGCGCGTCGGCGCCGGAGCCGGTGGATTTCCGGGCGGTGGGTTCCCAGGCGGTGGAGACGCGGATCGGCGCCGGAGCCGGTGGATTTCCGGGCGGCGGGTTCCCCGGCGGCGGATTCGGAAGGGGCGCCGGGGGTTCGGCGGCGGATTCCTCAACGCCAGCAGCTCGAACCCGGCCCTCACGAAACTCCTCAAGGCCGACGCCGGTCGGTACACCTGGGTGGCGGCGACCGTGAACTCCAACTCGGCCGCCGGGTATCAGCTCGCCAGTGACGAGCCCGTCATGGCCATCGGTGGTTTCAACGGCACTGACCCGGCGCCGACGCTCGCCCAATTCGAGAAGTACGTCGCCGAGGGGAAGATCCACTACTTCATCTCCGGCGGCGGTGCCGGCGGCTTCGGCCGCGGTGGGAGCGGTGATGACTCGACGAAGATCACCAGCTGGGTCGAGAGCCACTTCACGGCGAAGTCGGTCGGCGGCACCACGGTCTACGACCTCACGACACAGGCCACATCGAGCTGAGTGCTTGCGTCACCGAGCAACGAGACATGCCGCCGGTGCGCGGGGCTCCGTTCGTTGCCCGGCGGCGTGCTTCCCTGCCCGGGTCGTGGATACCCTGCGGATTACGCGGAGGGGAGGAGTGGGACGAGGGGGGATGACTTCGTCGGTGCCTGCGGATGTGTCACTTGGCCCCAGTTCGAGAACGTCACGGTGCCCTTGATCGATGACGACTTCGCCTTGGGATTGGTGACCTCTTCGACGGGACGCGGTGTCCCTGACGTGCTCACGTAGAGAATGATCGCAACCTTCGTCCCCGACGAAGTGGCCGCGGTTCCATTGATCGCCGTCGTGGCCTGCCCGTTGATCGTCTTGGACGAGCCGAACGTGTAGGGCCCGCTCATCTGGATTTCCGACGCAACGTCCGCGTTGCGAAGTCCGCTCACCAACTCCGCCAATGACGTGTTGCTCGTGGGAAAGGACAGCCACTTGTTCGCGTAGGTCGAGGACTGCGCCGCAGTGAGCCCCAGCGCCTTCTCCAACCCGGCCTCGTTGCCGCGGACGTACCCGGTGGATCCGACGAGAATGACCTTGAGAGCTCTCGGTCGTCGAGCCGTTGATGACCTGGATCTCTTCTGAGCCGGAGGTCTTTCCCGTATCACCGGTCACTTTGAGGGTGCCGATGCCCTGTTCGCTCGCCTTCGAGATGTAGTGCACGTTCTGGGCCGAGGCGGCTTTGAGCGCAGCCTCGTACTCCGATTTGGCCGTGGTGACGGCACCCGCCCCGTTGGAAACGGCCGTCACGCCTGCCACGGAGGTGGCAACGCTCGCGGCAACCGCGCCGACAATTCGATGACTTCGTCGCATGTGCTCTCTTCCTGGCACCCGCGGCGGCGGCTGCTCACCGATGCAGTCTCCCACGCGGGTGCGGCACCGCTCCGTCGGCCGGGTCAGGATTTACGTGGCGTTTATGGATCCGAGAGTGATCGACGCGTCGGGAGCCTTCGGTTTGACCGCTTCACCCCACTTCGAGAAGACGATGTGCTCGATGCCATTGGTCTTGCCCTGAGTATCGACCGTGTCCTCTTCGACGACGACATGCCGACCCGAGGCTCGCACGTACAGGACGGCCCGCATCTTCTTGGCGCCCTGGAATTTCTGGGTACCTTGGAGAGCGTCGACGCGGTAACCGTGCAACTCCCGCGACGGTCCCAACGTGACCGGACCCTGCAGCGCGATCTCCTGTGCAACGTCATGCGAGCGAACGCCGACGACCACTTGGGAAAAGGCCGGGTTGTCACTCGAGAACAAGACCCAGTGACCCGTCGCGGCGGCCGCGTCCGTCGGCGAGAGTCCCGTGAGGTCTTCCATCGCGCGTTCGTTGCCCTTCACGTAGGTGAGGTCCCCGATGACGATAAGAGATGCGCTGTCGAGGGTGGCGCCCTTGCCGATGAGAATGGTCTGGGTGCCCGAGGCCGGGCCGGTGTCGCCACTCTCGAAAAAGGGGACATTGGAGATGTTGCTCGTCGACACGTAGTGCACTCTCCACGCCTGCGTGGTGGCGACCGCTTCCTTGTAGAGCACGGACGCGTCGGGAGCCGCTGACGCGGTCGAAGCCGGCACCATCGCGAGCACCGTGACCGCAGCCGCGAGGACGGCGCAACCACCCGCCCGGATTTTGGGAATTCGCGCCACGCCACCACTCTTTCAGAGTCGGCGTACCCGACTGACCGCAGGGCTCACGTGCGCGTCGGCGCGCCTGTCCCTGCTCCGGGGGGATCCGCCCCTAGCCGGGAAGGGTGGAGTTGGATGAGGGTGGTCGCCCACCCGGGTGCCACCCGGCCCAGCGGGGCGACCGTTTCTCCACGGTGATGGTCCTCGCACGGCGAACACACGTTCGTTACTATGGGGCCAGAGGCAGAGCTGGTCGGGGCGATGTCACACCCCGTCCGTAGGGTTACAGCAGCAGATCGAAGGGGCACCGGGACTGCGGTCCTCGCACCGACGAGTACGAGTCGCCACACAGGACAAGAGGGAGAAAAAGAGATGGCCGAAGAGCGGGACAAGGCGCTGGAAGCAGCGTTGGGCCAGATAGAGAAGCAGTTCGGCAAGGGTTCCGTCATGCGGATGGGCGACAACCTGAGCATGAACATCGAGTCCATTCCGACCGGAGCCCTCTCGCTCGACCTGGCATTGGGCATCGGAGGGCTGCCACGAGGACGCATCGTGGAGATCTACGGACCGGAATCCTCGGGAAAGTCGACCCTGGCCATGCACTCGGTGGCAGAGGCACAGCGCAACGGCGGGATCTGCGCGTATATCGACGCCGAGCACGCCATGGACCCGGTGTATGCCCGGGCCATCGGGGTGAACGTCGATGATCTCCTCATCTCCCAACCCGACACCGGGGAGCAGGCACTCGAGATCGCGGACATGCTGATCCGTTCGGGCGCCCTGGACATCTTGGTGATCGACTCGGTGGCCGCGCTGACCCCACGAGCAGAGATCGAAGGCGAAATGGGTGACACCCATGTCGGCCTGCAGGCTCGCCTGATGTCCCAGGCCCTCCGCAAGTTGACCGGGACACTCTCGAAGTCCAGCACCATCGCTATCTTCATCAACCAGCTGCGGGAAAAGATCGGCGTGATGTACGGCTCACCCGAGGTCACTCCCGGTGGTCGGGCCTTGAAGTTCTACTCCTCCATCCGCCTTGACATCAGGCGCGTCGAGGCCATCAAGGATGGAGCCGAGGTCGTCGGTAACCGGACGCGGGTCAAGGTGGTGAAGAACAAGTGCTCGGCGCCGTTCCGTCAGGCGGAGTTCGACATCATGTATGGCAAGGGCATCAGCCGCGAGGGCTCCTTGCTGGACGTTGCCGTCGAGCTGGGCTTCATCAAGAAGTCCGGGGCCTGGTTCACCTATGAGGGCGAGCAGCTCGGCCAGGGTCGAGAGAATGTCAAGACGTTCCTCTCCGAGAACCCCCAGCTCATGGCCGAGGTTGACGATCGGGTTCGTGAATGCCTGGCACCGAAGGAGATCCCCGAGGACGACGCGGCGCTTGATCCCGACGACCTTCCGATCTCGATCGACGGCTAGCCGGGTTCTGTCGCTCGAACGAGGTCATCGCAGAGCAGCCTTCGCAGTACACCGAAGTGCTCCGGGCCGACCCTGCCACTCCCTCGGGGATCGACCCGGAGCGCTTCGCGCCAGAATGGGGCCATGGCAACTTCAGGGTGGAAGCAGCGAGCATTCGACGTTCTCGACCGTTTTGCCCCCTCGATTCCCTTTCGCTATCTGCCGCCGAAGCACTCCGTGCGGATGGCGTACAACGTCATTCTCGACCGGGAGCCTGACGCCGCGGGGTGGTGCGGAGTACGGCTCGAAGTTGGCACGCGGTGAACTGTCCCGCCACGGGTTGGCGCAAGCGCTGGCGTATTCGGAGGAATTCCGCCGCACCGTTCCGATCGTCGACGTGCTGCTGTCCATGCACGTCAGCCGCAGCGCGTTCGTCGCGGGCCTGCCCCGGGCGTCGCGCATATTGGACCTCGGGGGAACCCACCAGGGAATGGCCGACGGGGCCTTGGTCCACCTGGGATACCCCTACCCTTTTGAGCGCCTCGTCGTCGTGGATCTGCCGGTTGAGGAACGTCACGCCATCTACCAGAAGGGATCGAAAGGAGCCACGGTGGAGTCCGAGCTCGGCCCGGTCGAGTTCGCCTTTCATTCCATGGTCGATCTCAGCCCCTACGCGGATGCGTCGTTCGACATGGTGTACAGCGGACAGTCCATTGAGCACGTCACGGAGTCCGAGGGTGACACCGTGTTGCGGGAGGCCTATCGGGTCCTGACTCCCGGAGGATGGCTCTGCCTCGATACGCCGAACGGGCCGGTATGGCGACTGCGTTCAGCCGAACTGATGAATGACGATCACAAGGTCGAATATGGCGCCGGTGCCTTGCAGGCGAAGCTGGAGGCTTGCGGGTTCCACGTGGCGGAAGCAAAAGGGCTCAATCTCATGCAGCAAGGCGTGGCCGCGGGCCACTTCGACGAGCACGAGGCGAGCGCCCATCCCGGCGTGTTCGCCGCCCCCGAAGACTGTTTGCTCTTGGCCATGGTGGCCCGTAAGCCTCTTACGGAGTCGTCACCGCGGTAATCGTATTGGGCACCAACTCGACCCACGTCTGCCCCGGCTGCAATGGAATCTGCGCCCCGGATGCGGTCAGGAACTTCGTGGGTGAGCCCAACGCCGACCGGCTCCAGGTGCCGGTGATCTCGGTTCCCCCCCGGAAGACCTTGGCGACACCGCTCGCGTTGGGATAGAGGGCGGCCTGCACTTCGAGCCCGCCCTCGCTGTTTTCGAGCCACGGCCCGTAGCTGATCTGCACGTATTGGACGATCACGTTGGCGGCCGTGTTCTGCACCCCGTTGGCGAGCACGTCCGGCGTCGTGCCGTAGAACCGTTGGAACGCGCTGATGGAGGCGTTGTACTTCCACGTCACGTTGGCGGTCTGCGAGAAGTTGATGTTGATCGACGACACCGGTGTCCCGCTGGGTGTCTTGGACGAATACGTGAACAGCGGCTGTGGGGGCGTCGACATGGTGGGGTGGGTGCCCCAGAGCTGCGCCGTCGAGGAGTAGGTGGCGTAGGGGGCTACTCGGCCGGCGGGGTGCGTCTGGATGGAGCCGTAGTTGCCGAGGTCGACGTTGACCAGGGGTGATGCGTTGATATTGGCGAGGACGGGGTTGATCCCACCGACGTGGACGAGCAACGGCGTTCCCAGCTGTCCGAGAATGCCGATGTCGATGTTGCGAGCCGAGCGGATCGGTCCAACCAGCGCGGCATCTTGACACTGGAAGACGACCGCTTAGCGGGTGATGAAGCTCTCGACGGGCTCCTCGAAGATCACGTCGGCCTTGTCCAAACCACTCTGGGGTCGAGCAGCCGGGTAGTTGTCGACCTTTACCGCCAGGGCAGGTCGCTGCGGCACCGACCCCCCGGGAGCGGGTGTGCCGGTCAGCGGGCAGGTGGCCGTTGACGCCTTTGCCGCGGTGGTGCTGGTCGTCGTCGTGTGCGACGGTGCCCCGGAGCTGTGGTGGGAGGCCGGACGTCGAGGAACAGGCGCTCAAGATGAGACCGGCCAGACCGGCCACGCCCAGCACCGTTCGCCAGCGGTGTGACCTCGACGGGGCAAGGCTGGGGGGAATGACGTTCATGATCGAAGTGTCATCGTAGGGCATGGACGGCACCGCGGCCGTCATTTGAGCGTCTACGCGCCATTGGTGGGAACGGCAGGGCCGGCCGCTGCCGTCGCACCGGAATAGACCGAACTGGCGTTGCCGGCCGATGGTTCCTTGGCCCCGGCGGGCCCGAGACCGAAGAGCCCGTAGAGGTTCTCCATGGCGCGTAGGAGCAGGTCAGTCTCGCCCGGTATGGCCGCGGGCAGGACGTTCGGGGGCATCGCCGTCGAGGCGGCCAGCCGGTAGACGAAGTAGGCCGAGCCGCTGGCCAGGACCCCGCCCCCTTTGGACGTGGTGAAGTAGGTGAGGTCGGACCAGTTGGCCTGACCCGGGATGGGGGAGTGGGCCAGCACATCGAGATTGCGGGGCCCCGGGAGAGAGGGAACGTAGCGGTCGTACTCGCCCACGATCACGTTGGGGAACACGAACCCGTCCGTGAGGTTGCAGCCGTCGAAGAACCACGAGGAGGCGTCGGTCACCACCATGTCCGCTTGGGCGCCGACGGACTGGTAGGTCGATCCGATCAGCGTCGACTCGGGATCGTTGACCGGGGCCTGATTCCAGTTGACGGTGGTCTGCGACGGGTCCACAGAGGCCATCGGGTCCTCTGCTGCGTCCTTGTAGCAGACTTCGAGCCGGTTGGGTCCGACCGACGTCGGTTGCAGGCGGATCTGGCGATAGCACGCGTTGGCGCCCAGAAAGGCCAGATTGCCTCCACCCGCGGTGAAGTACTCGGCGGCGTCGCGCATCGGCCGTGACCAGTACTCGTCATGTCCCAGACTGAACAGGCAGCGATGCTTCCCGAGCAGTTGCGGCTTCGCATGGAAATCGACATCGGTCCAGTAGGTGAGGTCGAGCCCCAAGCGCTCCATGTCATAGAGCAACGGGTACTCGTTTCCCATGAAGTCGGCCGCCCCCGAGGCCCACGTCTGGGGGTAAGGGCGATCGAAGGACACGGCGCGGGACCGATGGGCGAAGTCCCGACCGCCCCGTCCATTGCTCCCGTAGTAGAGGCTGTAGCCGCCGTAGAGGTTGTAGGCCTGCCATGTGGCGACGCTGTTCTGGAAGACGAAGGCGGCGGTGCTCGCGTCGTCGCGGACGGTGAACGGAACGAACTGCTGTTGACCGCCGTCGCCAATCAGCTTCAACAGGTAGCAGCCCGGGGGCCAGGTGTCGTCGACGGTGAAGCTCAGCGTGGGCGACCACGGGCAACTGACGGTCCCGATGCCGAGGCTCACGGTTGGAGGCGGTTGCACTCCGGCCGGTACGGTGTCGCTCCGGTAGACGAGTCGTCCCCCGAGCCCCTGGTAATAGCCCATTCGGTACGCATCGACCCGCACGGCCTTGGCCGTCGTGTTGACGAAGAGGGTGACGTCGTCCCCTTTCGTCGCGCTGACCTGGCTGGCGAATCCCTCGAGCGCGTGGTCCGGCTGCACGAAGTTGACGATCCAGTCGAGGGTCCCCGGCCGTTGGTTCTCCGCAACGAGCCACGCTGCAGTCGGCACGACGACGCCACTCAGCAGCGTCGTCTCTGTCGCTGCCGTATGGACGTGGCCGTGTGCTGCCGGCCGCTTGGCGCGCGCGCAGGTGGGCGTTTCTTCGCCGCCTTCGGGCTCGGTGGGCCGCTGTCGGTGCAGCTGGCGATGATGAGGCCTGCTGCTCCTGTCGCACTCGCTGCCGCAATCCGCAAGAAGCGACGGCGATCAATTGGTTGGCCCACGCCGGTCATCGTATAGGTGTGTTGATTCGGGCACAGGGCGGTCTGCACCTAACATGCCGCCTAATGACTCGACCGCACTTCTTTCCTGGACCAGTGCGCCGCGTCATAGCACAGCTGGTGCGCGCGGCATGGGAGAGGGCGGGTGCGGTGGGCGCCATCGGCCCCGATGACGAGCGCGGCCGTCGCTTCGGCGCTATGGGACGAGGCGCGTGCCTCATCTTCCCGCAGGGTGCCATCTACAACGAGCATCACATCCACGTGGGTGCGGGAACGATCGTGGGCCCGTACACCTCTCTCACCGCGGGGATGGTGCCGGGACAGTCGATGCCCACCAGACCCGGTGGTGCGCATCGGGAGCCGCTGCATCATCGGCCGGGGTTCGCACATTGTCGGTCACTGGTCGATCGAGATCGGCGACGACATCCAAACGGGCCCGTACGTCTACATCACCGATCAGAACCACAGCTATGAGGATCCGGTCGAGCCGATCGGGCGGCAGTGGCCCACCGAAGCAGCGGTCCGTATCGGCTCGGGCAGCTGGTTGGGGGCCAATGTCGTCGTGCTCCCCGGGGCGCAGATCGGGGAGCATGTGGTCGTCGCTGCCGGAGCCGTCGTCCGCGGCGTCATTCCCGATCGGTGCGTGATCGCCGGGGTTCCGGCCAGGGTCGTCCGCCGGTGGGTCGAGGGCCAGGGGTGGATCGACGAGAAGGACGTGACGGGCCACGGGGGCATCTGAGCGGTTTGCCCGTCGTGAGCCAGGACGCCGACCTTCGGTTGGAGCCCGGCTGGTGCGGCCCACTACCGTGAGCGTGGCATGCCGGTCCGACTTCCCCACCTGGTGACGATCACCGGGCAGGACGGGCCCGGCATCGCAGCACGCGTCTTCGCCGTTCTGGACGCACAAGGAGTCGATGTCAGCGACGTCGAGCAGGTGCGGATTCACGGGCGGTTGCTGCTCTGCGTGGAAGTACTGGGCGCGACGGCTGACATCGGGCGAGGATCTCCGCGCGGGCGATCGCCGACCAATTCCCGTCCGGCGACGTGGACGTCGCCATCGCTCCACTCCTCGAAGCGGACGACCCCTCGGAACACGACAGATTCCTCGTCACCGTCCTGGCGCCCGAGATTGCGGCATCGACGCTGGAGGGCGTCTGTGCACGGATCGCCGAAGTGCCAGGGAAACATCGAGCGGATCGTGCGGCTCGCCGCCTATCCCGTGCACAGCTACGAGTTCGCCGTGGCGGGAGGGAACCTGGACCTGTTGCGGCGCGCCCTGGCCGAAGAAGCCGTGCGGTCGGAAGTCGACATCGCGGTCCAGGTGGACGGTCTGCATCGCCGGGCGAAGCACCTGATCGTGCTCGATGCGGACTCGACCCTGTTGCAGGGCGAGGTGATCGACTTGCTGGCCGAACGATGCGGCTGTGGGGCCGAAGTGGCCGCCGTCACCGAGGCGGCCATGGCCGGAGAGATCGATTTCGAGCAGGCCCTGCGTCGGAGGGTGCAGCTGCTGGCCGGACTGGACGAGTCCGACCTCGATGCCGTGCGTGGATCGCTGCTCCTCTCACCCGGGGCACGCACGCTCGTCCGCACACTGAGCCGATTGGGCTACGAGACCGCGGTCGTGAGCGGCGGCTTCACGCAGGTCATCGAGGCAGTCGTCGCCGACCTGGGCATCGATCACCTGGCGGCCAACGAGTTGGAGATGAAGGACGGCGTGCTCACGGGCGGACTGGTCGGGCCGATCGTGGACCGGGTGGGGAAGGCCGAGGCCCTCGTTCGATTCGCCGCGGCGGCAGGCGTGCCCCAGTCGCGCACGATCGCCGTCGGCGACGGAGCCAATGATCTCGACATGTTGGCCGCGGCGGGCCTCGGCATCGCGTTCAACGCGAAACCCATGGTCAGGGACGCGGCAGACACTGCGCTCACCGTCCCCTACCTCGACGCCATCCTCTTTCTTCTCGGAATATCCCGGGGTGAGGTGGAGTCGGCCGATCAGTTGGACCAAGCTGTGCGGCAATGACCCAGCCCGGCGCGGTCCGCGAGATGAGCGCGGCCCAGGGCGAGCATGGGTGCACTGGCCGACAATCTGGGCGACCGTCCGTTGCTGCGGGGGTGGCTCCATCTCGGCGTCTTCATCGCCTGGCTGATCGGTGGCCCGTTCCTCATTGCCGCCGGACCCGATGCCGGAAGCAAGGCGGCGTTGACCGTGTACGTGCTTTCCATGTTGGCGATGTTCGGGACCAGTGCGCTGTTCCATCGCGTTCGCTGGTCGGCCCCGGCCTGGCGGCGCATGCGACGCGCAGACCACAGCGCCATCTTCGTCGGCATCGCAGGAACGTCCACTGCGGTGGCCGGCTTGGCCCTCTCCGGGTGGTCCCAGGCGCTCATGCTCAGCATGGTGTGGGCGGGTGCGTGCGCCGGCATTGTGTTGCGCCAGGTGTGGCTCGACGCACCGCAGTGGGCGGTCGCCGTGCCGTACGTTGCGGTCGGCTGGTGCTCGCTCATCGTGGCTCCGCAGCTCGTGCGCAGCCTGGGCTGGGTCGGCTTCGCGCTCATGCTGATCGCAGGCATGTTCTATACGGCCGGCGCGCTCGTCTACGCCCGCAAGCGACCGGACCCGTGGCCGGGCACGTTCGGGTTTCACGAGGTGTTCCATGCCTGCACGGTGTTGGGCGCGGGGATCTTCGCCTATCTCATCGCCTTCATCGCGCTCCCGCGTTATTGAGGAGTGACCGTCTCGCTCCCGAGGGAGCGGACCATCGGGTCGATTTCGGAGCTTTCGCTGAGGCCGAGCAGCATGGTTGCGGCTTCGTTGCGAGCCGGTTGTAATCACGTTGGACGATTGACTCTCGTAGAAAACCCGGTAAGAGTTTCGATCGAGAGGGCGATTGCAACACGAAGCGTTGGGGCGCGGAGCTCTTACTCGGAACCTTCGTCTTCCGTTGGCTGGGGAAGCTCTCGTACTCCCTCTATCTGTGGAGCTGGCCCGTCCTCACCATTGCCGTTGAATCGACGTCGAAGCCACTTTCTGTCGTGCAACGTCTTTTGACCATTCTGGTGTCACTCGTCCTCGCACTCCTGACGTATGCGCTCATCGAGAATCCGATTCGGCACTCCAAATGGGTGGCACGGTCGTGGCGTCGGGGGATCCTCGTGGGGGCTCTCATCGTGATCGCCGTTCTGGTCGTCGCGTCGCTGGAGATCCACTCGACGCACACCCTGTAACAATCACAGATCGGATACCCCTGGCGGAACCTCATGGGGGTGATCGGTGAAGAAGTTGGCGTCGTGGCACGCTGGCCGGGTGCACCGATGCCCCCGTCCGCGCGGCAGGTGCTTGCCAGCTCTGACTGTCGCCCTCGTGCTATCGCTCCTTTTTGCCTCCTGTGCGAAATCGGCGGGACCTCCGAGGTCCATCTCTCCGACGACCGGCCCGTCGCCGGCCACATCGGCAACCACCGCGACGACCCCGCCCTCCTTGCCGATCACGCCGATCACTTGGACGGCGTGCAACGGGGATCTCCAGTGTGGAACGTTGACCGTCCCCCTGGACTACACCCATCCACAGGGCACCACGATCGGGATTGCGCTGGAGCGACATCTGGCGCGGCAGCCGGCACAGCGGATCGGATCGTTGGTGATCAACCCTGGCGGCCCGGGAGTCTCGGGTATCGACGATTTCGTGAACGAGCTCGACACGCTCACCCCACAGCTCCTTGACGACTTTGACATCGTCACCTTCGACCCTCGCGGGGTCGAGCGCAGCGATCCCGTGACATGCGGCGAGACTCCTGGCGCTGCCCGTGGCCCTCTGCCCGATCCCGTCCCGCAAAATGCGGCTGCGGTGAAGTCGCTCATCGCCAACATGCGACAGTTCGGGGCCGACTGTGAGAAGGCCAGCGGGGCCATCGAGCCGTACGTCGGAACGGTCGATGTGGCCCGGGATCTCGACCGTCTGCGGCAAGCACTGGGTGACAGCGGCCTCACCTACATGGGCCAGTCGTACGGGACGCTCATCGGGGCCACGTACGCGCAACTCTTCCCCAGCGACATTCGCGCCATGGTCCTGGACAGCGCGATCGATCCCGCCCTCTCGCTCAGCCAACTGACGCTGGGACAAGCGATGGGGTTCGAGGGCGTGCTGCACTCCTTCTTCACGTGGTGCGCCGCGTCCCCTTCGTGCCGCTGGCGACCGGCCGGTGACCCGACAACGGCGCTCTTGGCGCTCCTGGCTCGGAGCCGGGCGAGCCCGACGCCGGCCGGAAATGGCCGTACGGCAGGTCCCGGAGAGCTCTACAACGCGCTGCTTGCCGGACTCTACGCTGCGTCGGACTGGCCCAAGTTGGGGAACGCACTGGCGACGGACACCGGGGGAAATGGGGCGGACGTCGTGGCCATGTCGGACCACTACTCGATGGACGGTTCGACCAACGGTTCCGACGCGGGTGAAGCCATTGATTGCCTCGACCATCCCGCTTCCAAGGTCTTGGGGGCGTACGGTCAGTTGGCGACTGTCTTCGCGGAGTCGGCACCGGTCTTCGGCCCCCTCCTCGCTTGGGGCGAGGTGGGGTGCGCCGTCTGGCCGGTCAAGGCAGACCGTACGCCGGCGCCCGCAACTGCGCCCGGTTCCCCGCCGATTGTCGTGATTGGCACCACACGCGACCCGGCCACGCCCTATGCGTGGTCGGTCAGTCTGGCCGGCGAGCTGAGCAAGGGTGATCTCTTGACCGTGGAGGGAAGCGACCACGTGTCGTACTTCTACAGCGCGTGCGTGCGCGCCTACGTGCAGACCTATCTCATCGGCTTGGTAACTCCGCCGGTGGGTGTCACCTGTAGCGACTGAGCCGTACCCACGGTGTCGGTTCCGCCGCTCGGTATTCCGCCGGGTTCGGCGTTGGTTCGACGACTCACGACGCGCCATAGTGGGCGGCGCAATGCTCAACGACAAAGGAGAGGATGTTGGCACCACGTGAAGAAGCGCTGATCGCAGGAAACGTCCGCATCACCGGTCACGGTGGAGACGACATCAATGCCTACCAGGCGGTGAGTGAAGAAGATGGGCCGCGGCCGGGCGTCTTGGTGATCCATCACCTGCCCGGATGGGACTCCCCGACAAAGGAATTTGCTCAGGCGGTTCGCTGCCCACGGGTACAACGCCATCTGTCCCAACCTCTACGCTCGAGAGGGGTTGGACGTCGACCCTGATGACGCCGCTGCCGCGGCCAGGGCCAAGGGCGGAGTGTCGGACGAGCAGTTTCTCGGGGATGCCAACGGGGCCATCGAGACGCTTCGGTCACTGCCGAATTCCAATGGCAAGGTGGGTGTCATCGGCTACTGCTCGGGTGGCCGCCAATCGTTCCTCACCGCGGTGAGCCTTCCGGTGGACGCGGCGGTGGACTGCTATGGGGCGTTTGTCTCGGGGACGCTTCCAGAAGGGTTCCCACTCAAGGTGGTGCCGATCGTGGACAAGACGGCCTCGCTCCGCTGCCCCCTGCTCGGGCTCTTCGGTGTCGAAGACAAGTTTCCCGACCCCGAACACGTGGCGGAACTCGAGCAGGCGCTCATTGCTCACGGGAAGACCTACGAGTTCCACAGCTACGAAGGTGCAGGACACGCCTTCTTCGCTACCGATCGGCCGAGCTTTCGCCCAGAGGCAGCGCTGGACGGTTGGCAGCGGATCTTCTCCTGGTTCGAGACGTACCTGACGCCAGGGGAGGCCTGACCATGTGCTCGTACCTCACCGTGCCCGCGGAAGTGACGGGCAGCGCCAAAGGGCCGGACGGCTGGTTCTCTGTCACGTCGGCCTCCGTGTACTACGACCACCCTTTCCACGCGCCGCTGGAGCACTCCCTGAACATCGACTTCGTCAACCAGTCGCGGGCCGAGCGCTCGGGTGGCGATCGAGCTGAGTCCCAATTCTGCCCGAGAACTCGTTCGATGCATCCAGGCGGCACTCGATGCGGCAGGGGAGGCTGCGAGCTACTAAGACCGAGGACGCACCCGCGCTGGTATTGACTGAGTGTATGCACTGAGCGTATATTTCCGCGATGAGCGTTCCCCACACCCTCCTCGGCCTGCTCGAACGGGAGCCCCGTCACGGGTACGACCTCAAACGGGACTACGACATGTGTTTCGGCCGTTACAAGCCGCTCCCCTATGGCCAGGTCTATGCAACGCTTGCCCGCTTGACGCGGGACGGCAAGGTGAAGCCGGGAGAGGTCGAGTCCGGAGGCGGACCGGATCGAAAGCGTTACGCCATCACCGACGAGGGCAAGCGCGAACTCGATGCCTGGCTGAGCGAGCCGACCGAGGCCGAACCCCATCTTCAGACAATGGTCTTCACCAAAGTGGCGCTCACCCTCATGCGGGGTGGCTCGGCCGAGGACTACCTCGACACGCAAAGAGCCAGCCATTTGGAGCGTAGGAAGGAACTCAACGTGCTCAAACGCACGGGCACCTTGGTGGATGCGCTCCTCGCCGACTACGGACTCTTCCACTTGGAGGCTGATCTGCGTTGGATCGACATCACCGAGGCGCGACTGTCCGCCCTGGCCGAACAGGTGCAGCCAACAAGCAGTCTCTGACATCGCATTAAGCCCGAGATGACCGTCCTCATTGCCCTCAGCTCTGCTCCGGCCTCGCCCGAAATAGGATCCAGGTGGATGACCACCCCCATCTTTTTCACGACCCATCCGCGGTAGCTATCCTGTCGGTCCCGGGCCGCTAGCTCATCCGGAAGAGCAGGGGACTTTTAATCCCAAGGTGCCGGGATCGAGACCCGGGCGGCCCACCAGGTCAGAGTTGGTTGCGAGTGGAGTGACGGCGGTTTCCCGCGAGTAGGAGATCAACGAGGTCGAGAATGGCGGCCTTTTCGAGGTCGAGAATGGCGGCCTTTTCGGCGTCCGGTGAAGGCCCATGCAATTCCACCGAGCAGAATCAGGCCGCCCACGACAATTGCAGCGACCCCGGCCAACGGCAGGGCTCCCGAAGAAGACGTGGTGGTTGAAGGAGACGTGGTCGTTGAAGGAGCCGTGGTCGTTGAAGGAGACGTGGAGGTAGTCGCCGTAAAGGCGACGACACGCATCGATGAGGGGGCAAGCAGCAGACCTGCACCAACGCTCGCTGTCGGAAAGTGGTTGTCCGGTACTCCGATCGCCGTTTGCTGCTTTACTTCGCCTGTACTCGGGCTGAGCCCGTAGAGTTGGCCGTTCTGCCCGATGGTCCATACCAAGCCGGCAGCGACGATGGGTGGTCCGCCACCTACGCCGGAGCGCCAGAGCACTCGGAGGGCAGGAGGGGATTGAGTTGCCCGGACGGCGATAGTGCCCTCGATGCACGGGAGAAAGACAGTCATACCAACGACTGCTGACCCACCGTCGATGTCATCGGGGCAACCGGGATCCAAGATCGCCTGCTGTTTGCCGATTCCTCCCAAATGTGCGCCGTTCAGGAGATAGGCGGTGTCGGACTTATCGGCCACAACGACTTGGCCATCGGGAAGCAACGCAGGTGCCGTCGACATGTCGAGATCGTCGGCGTTGTTTTGGAACCAGTGGAGCGGAGCGAAGTACTGCACGAGTGAGAGGGAGGAAGAAAGCTCAAGTGCCGAATCGCTGTCGTCGTAGGGTTTCCCTGCCGAATGGACCGATCCGTTTCCGGCAGTGACCCAGATGTGACCACTGCTGTCGACGGCAGGTGCGGCGCCACCCATCCAGATCGCCCCCTGGCTGTTGCCAGCAGCTGCATCGACGGTGAAGTAGGTAGGTGCCCCGCCCCCCTCATTGACAGCGATAACTCGGCCCCGGTACGGATTGCAGTCACCGTAGTTCCCACCCATTCCGAAGATGACCTGCCCGGCGTCGAGGGTCAGGCCCGTGCGTTGCAGGAGGGCAGCAGGATCTGCGCCCGGGGGATCCACGTGTTGTGTCATTTCTTTCGCACCCGAAGTCGTATTGAGGCCGACGAGCACATGGGCGGACTTTCCATGGATCAATTCATCGGCCACCACATAGATCTCATCCCTCGACTGGTCAATGACGGGTGTGCCGGTGATACCGACGGTGGGCATGATGTTGCCGCACGGAAGTCGTCCCGAGGGGACGGGAGTGGCCACATGCGCAGACCAGATCACCGCGCCGGTACGAGAAGAGAGGGCATAAACGGTGTCGTTCTCTGTGGCAACGTAGATGCGCCCAGAAAAGACGAGTGGCTCACCGTAGAGCTTTCCATCGAGTGTGGGTGAGGTCCACGCCGGCGCCGCGGTGTTGACACTGCTCACCGACTCGACTGTGCCCGTGCCGGCAGGATCACCGTGGTACACAGTCCAGGAGCTCGCGCCGACGACGCCCGATGAATGAACTGCTGCGCCCGCAGAGGGGCAGCAGATGAACGCAGACGCGGCAAGTGCACCTAAGGCACCTAGAAGACGAGACACTCTGCTCCAGTCCCCGGTCCCGCCTCAGGCCGAGTGTTCTCCTCCGCGGGCACTCTTCGAGGGGCGTGTCCCCCTTGGCTACGAGGATCACGCGTACGCCCCCATCCCTCGCCGCGCTCCGCGGGACAAGGGCGGCCACGATCTTTATGTCATGGTTCATCTCTCGCTCCTCTCGGTGAAGTTGCGGCATGGATCCACGTGCCTGCGAGCAGAGTGCGAATCCGGTGACCGACGAAGCGAGCTGGGCGTCGGCAATTTCGGTCACAATCTGTTTGCAGTTTCACATCAGGGCAGTGATGCCGAAAGACTTCCGCCGATCGAGCACCCCGAGCGCCACAGATCCGTCAGGTCCTTAACCTAATCCACACAAAGACCTGGTCCCAAGCAATCCCATTTCGGCATCACCGGTCCAAGATGCCTCGGGTCGTGACGCCGGGTGATCTCACTACCGTCACTTGTATCACCCCTGTGCCAACTGGAAGCTCGTTACCGGCGGTCTCGGTGTCTCATGGGGAGTCAGCGGACAGGAAGCGGCGTATAGGTCGCGTTGACGGGTGGCGGTTGTGCACATATGAGTTTCACGGGCTCCTCGATCTCGAGCTCTACGCCCTTACGCCCGGCAGTCTGACTTCCCTGATTTGCTTGCACCAGTTGCCATATCCCGATGGCGTTCCCCCGAGTAGCCGATCTCAGCTCTACCAAACGGCCCGGATCTCGGCGACGTCCATGACGCTGAAAAGGGGTGGGTAGCTGGCCCCATGGCCAATCGCCCGCGAACGTGACGTGCAACCATTCTGCAACCGCGGTTGGCCGTATCCTTGATGGTATGCAGGTCGAACCCTTCTATGCGACCCGAATCGTGGTCCGCAGCAACGTCTTTCACAATCAATCCGATTGCGGTCCTGGTAAGCAGATCATGACCCGTGGCCACGGCGTCACGGGGGATGTCAGCGACAAGACCATTTGCGCTCGTTGTGCAGCGATTGCAAAGGCGACGGACAACCAAGTGAAGACGAAGAAGAAAAAGAAGAAGAAGAAGAAGGGTCACCGGACGACTTTGGTGCGTGCGTAAGCGCACCCCTCCACAAGCCGGCTCTTCCCCTCGCGATCCCACTGCCTCGCTCATCGAATCTTGAGCCGGTTCCTCGACTGCGGCTCGAGACGTTGCGCTTCGAACGCGATAGCCCATAGCCGCGTCCCGAAGGATCGAAAGGATTCACCATGGGCCTCATGGTGGCTCGCGAGGAGCAACAACCCAGCCGAGGCCATTTCTGGCTGGCCGTGATGTAGCGGAGGGCAGTCCCGGATCTCTCCGAATGTCTCGATGGTCCTCCATCCAACCCGTAAGGATGGGAGGCTGACCCCGTGACCGAGCCCGCGGGAACCGGGACACCCGAACCTTCCGACGACCCTCCATCACCAAGAGCGTGGCTGACCCGCAACCTCCTCGTTCTCTCGGCCGTGTCGTTCCTCCAAGACACGGCGAGCGAGCTGGTCTACCCCATTCTCCCGATCTTCATCACGGTCGTCCTCGGTGCCCCAGCGGCCGTCCTCGGCAGCATCGAAGGTCTGGCCGACGGCATCAGTGCGATCGTGTCGCCGTTTGCCGGTGCCGCCTCGGACAGGATAGGCCGCAAGCCCCTGATCGCTGCCGGCTACGGCCTGGCGGCGCTCGGCAAGGTCGTCGTTGCGTTGGCCACCGCTTGGCCCACCGTCCTTGTCGCCCGGTCTGCCGATAGGTTCGGTAAGGGGCTACGCGGGTCACCCCGCGACGCGCCGATCGCAGACGGTGTTCACCCGACGCAGCGGGGCAAGGCGTTCGGCTTCCATCGGGCGATGGACACGTCCGGCGCGGTGGTCGGCCCGCTCATCGGACTTGTCGCGTACGAGGCCCTCAATCACCAGATTCGTCCCCTTTTGTGGATTGCCGTGATCCCGGCCGTGTTGAGCGTCGCACTGGTGGCGCTCGTGCACGACCCGTTGCGCGACCGCTTCAAAGTGCAATCCGAGGACAGAGCAGAGACTCGCCATCCCATTCGAGCTGATACCGCGACACTGCCACCGCTCCCGTCGACATTCCGGCGTGTGGTTGCCATTCTCACCGTCTTCAGCCTGGTGAATTTCCCCGACGCGCTGTTGTTGCTCAGGCTGCGCTCGATCGGGTTTTCCGTCGCCATGACGATCCTGGCGTATGCGACCTACAACATCATCTACGCGATGTTCAGCTACCCGGCGGGAGCTTTGAGCGACAGACTGTCGCGGTCGCGGATCTACGCGGTCGGGCTCGCCTTCTTCAGTCTCGGGTACATCGGCCTCGGACTGACCCAGGACGTCGCCGTGGCGTGGGTCATCTTGAGCGCGTATGGGATGTTCGCAGCATGTACCGACGGAGTCGGCAAGGCGTGGGCGTCGTCACTCGTCGGTCCCGCCCTTCAGGGCCACGCGCAGGGCGTCTACCAAGGATGCACGGGCATGGCGATCGTCGTGGCCGGCGTCTGGGCAGGACTCACTTGGCACGGTACCGGCGTTGTCCCATTGCTCATCTCGGGAGGTGCGGCCGGCCTGTTCGCCCTGTGGCTCTGGGTGGCGCCACCCGACAGGCTCCGGTCCGATGCCGTGGCTTCAAATACCGTGGATGCGGGCTGAGTGCGCCCGGGCGCCCGAGAAGGTTCAGATCAAGGACTCGATTATCCGGACATTGTGTCGATCGAGATCGAGTTCTCCCTGCACAACCGAACGGAAACCGTCGACTGCGTCACGGTCGAACGGCAAGCCGGTGAGGAGATCCCTACCAACGTGAACCTCGACGAAGATAACGTCGCCCCAACCATGTCGAATGTTGACCCCCGTCACGACCCCAGGACCGGCACTTGGCGCCGCCTCGGCGATTGCTCGCAAGATCCTTTTGGAAATATCGGCTGCGAGAAGGGCCATGCCCTCCATGATTACTGACCAGGGTGTGCCCGATCAGGGCCGAAGGTCCCCCGTCGTTGGGGCAGCTTCCCGGGCTCGGACAGGCGGCCGTGACCAAAGCGAACCGAACTGCTGACTGTCTAACGAGCCCGATCGCCGCCTGAGTGTAACCAGAGAAACGCCCCATTTCGGGTGCACCAAGTCTTACGTGGTCGAGGACCAGCTGAGCGAGATGCCTGAAGGCCTTGGCTGGCATCTTCGGGAGATCTGACGATCGGAACCGATACATTCGACCTGCCGGTCGGTACGAAAGGAATGTCAGAAATGAGGCTCGATCTCGTTCTGCCCAACGAGGGCGACTACATGGTGGAGGCGATGAACTCGGGACCCCACTTTGAGGCAATGGGCTGGGACGGGTTGTGGCTTTCGGACCATCTGCTGGGCATTGCAGAAGACCATCTGCACAAGCAGGAGTGGCTCGAGATCCTGGTTTCCATGGCGCACCTCGCCGCCCAGACCAAGCGCATCCGCATCGGCGCGGGTGTCTTGGTGTTGCCGTATCGGAATCCGGTGCTCACCGCACGGATGGTTGCCACCTTGGATCACCTCTCGGCCGGTCGCATCGATCTGGGCGTCGGCGTAGGTTGGCTCAGTCGGGAGTACCAGGCGCTCGGTGTCGGAGATGTCTTCGCCGAACGGGGGCCCTATAGCAATGAGGTCCTCGACGTCATCCTGACCTGCTGGAAGGGCGGCACCGTCGAGTTCAAGGGAGTCTGGTTCGACATACCGCCCGTTGTCTTCGACGCACCGCCCGTGCAGCAGGGTGGACGGGTACCTCTCTGGGTTGGCAGTCTCAACACGACGGGTGCGCCCATCCGACGGGTGGCGAAGTATGCCGACTACTGGCATCCGAGCGAAGCCGACACCGAGGGCCGCTCCCTGACCCCTGAGAGGTTCCGAGAGACGGGCGAGCAACTCAACGAGCTGGCCGGCCGGGAGATCCCTCGCACAATCCGCCTCCGGTGCGACGGTGACGCTCAGGAGAAGGTCGACCTGTTACATCGGTTCGCCGAAGCCGGCTGTGTGCAAGTGGCCTGCTCCTTCCTCAGAGGCTCTGAGACCTTCGCGGAATTCGATCGCGCGGCCATCCGCTTCTTCGACGTAGCCGCGAGCCTGCCGCGAGACTTGAGAGGTGGCAGATGCGTCTGACCCGGTGGAGTCGCTGATCCTCGACCTGCTCGAATGGCTCGGGTCAGGACCGCGACCATATAGCGAGGTGCAGGATGCATGGCGCACCTCATGCCCGCGACTGCCCGTCTGGGAGGAAGCCGACGGACGGGGATTCATCACTCGCAGCGATGAGCCAGGACGCGGCCAGTTTGTCTCGGTTTCTTTCTCTGGAGCACAGTATCTTCGAACTCACCGTTCGCAAGGTGTCGGCGCTGCTCTCGATTGAGCAGCTCGAAATCGCGAGGCCCGAAATTCCGGGGAGCGGGTTGTGCCACCCGCTGTGGTTTGGCCGGTCACCACCAGGTGGTTCCGTCGTGGCACTACCGTATGTGGCCGGGTCGCACGCTTATCTCCAACGATTGAGGTTCAGATGGCACTCGTCAACAATGCGGTCTACGTGGGCGGAAAGCGCACCGCCGACCCGCGGAGCCTCGACGAGACGTATGAGGTCCTGCGTGAGCGACGAGGGATGGCCTGGATAGGGCTCTACCGCCCCGATGTCGAAGAGATCCGCTCCGTCGCGCGCGAGTTCGATCTGCACGAGCTGGCGGTCGAGGACGCCGTTGCCGCCCATCAACGCCCGAAGATCGAGCGCTATGGGACGACGCTCTTCACCGTCCTACGACCCGCCCGCTACATCGACGCCACCGAAGAGGTCGAGTTCGGAGAACTCCATATCTTCACGGGCGAGGACTTCGTCGTCACCATTCGCCATGCCGAAACTCCGGACCTGAGCCGGGTGCGCAAACGACTCGAGGATGCGCCGGAGCTGCTCAAGCTCGGTCCCGAGGCCGTCCTGTACGCCATCCTCGACCAGGTGGTCGATGAGTACGAGCCCGTTGTAGCCGGCCTGGAGAATGACATCGACGAGATTGAGGACCAGCTCTTCAAGGGCGACCCGGCTGTGTCGCGGCGCATCTACGAGTTGTCCCGTGAGGTCATCGGCTTTCAGCGCGCCACGCAACCACTCGTCTCCATGCTGAGCTCCCTCGAGGCGGGCTTCGACAAGTACGGGGTGGAGCTCGAGCTGCGCCGGCGATTGCGCGACGTGAGCGACCACGTGCTGCGCGTCGTGGAGCGGGCCGATGGCTTCCGCTCGCTGTTGCAGAGCGCGCTGACGGTGAACAGCACCCTGGTCAGCCAGCAGCAGAACGACGAGATGCGCAGCCTGACCGAGACGAGTCTGGCCCAGAACGAAGAGGTGAAGAAGATCTCAGCCTGGGCCGCCATCGGATTCGCTCCCACCCTGGTGGGAACCGTCTACGGCATGAACTTCGTCCACATGCCCGAGCTGGGGTGGTACTACGGGTATCCCTTTGCCCTCGCACTCATGGTGGGTATCTCGACGGGGCTGTACGTCATCTTCAAGAGGCGTAACTGGCTCTGATCGCCCGGCCGCCCTCAAAGCCGCCGGCTCAGGGTCACCTTGCAGGCCTACAATGCCGCTACCCATTGCATCGGTCCAGCACCGGACCGGCGGGCTGTTCTACTCTCATTCGTGATGACCGGCACTGGCCTGATCGACTCGCACACCCACACCCAGCCCTCGGCCGAAGCGGTGAAGGTCTTCGTTGCTCGTTACGGGTTCGACTCCGACAGGCAGGGAACAGTGGCGGAGCTGTTCTCCATGATGGAGCGCAGCCACGTGGCGCGGACGATGATTGTGCCGTGGTTGCCGGCACAAGATCTGGTGGCCGAGCACGTTGCGCTCGGTGTCGACCGTGACGAGGCCGTCGATCAGGTCATCGGACAGTGGCAACGTCTGAATCGATGGGCCACCGACGCAGTGGCCGCCAACCCGGATCGTCTTTCTTGTCTGGTGGGCGTCGATCCGGTGCTCATGGGCGACGAAGGCGTCGTCCGAGAGGTGGCAGAGCAGCTTGCAAGTGGCGCTTGTGGAATCAAGGTGGCACCGATGTTCATCCACCGTCGACCTGACGATGAGGCAATGGAGGTCGTCTGGCGCTGCGCCCGCGATCACGGGGTCTTCGTCCTCAGTCAAAGTGGTGCATCGCGTAAAGCCGGCCAAGAGGAGGCGTGGGGGCATCCTGCCTACTTTGACTCGGTCTTGCAGGCGTATCCGACGGTCACCGTACAGCTGGCGCACCTCGGAATTGGTGCCGAGAACGATGTGGCGGCGCTCAGCGCTCGGCACGCAAACGTGGTAGCTGACACGTCGATGCAGCTGGACACAAGACCACCGGACGAGCTCGTCGCGATCATCCGGCGCATTGGTGCTGATCGGGTCCTGTTCGGTACGAACTACCCGCTTGTGGATCAAGCGGCCTGCGTCGCCACTTTCGAGGCACTTCCGCTCACCGACGAGGAACGTCACCAGATTGGTTCAGCGAACGCGAGCCGCCTGCTGACTCGTCACTGATACTTGGAGGGACAACGGGCGACAGGATGACCTGCCGTCACATTGAGCTCGCGTCATCACCGCAGGAAGGGGCGTCGCGGTGCCCGTGACTCCGGGTGATGCGGCTATTCGGTGATGCTGATAGCCCCTTCGGGGCACGTGGCGACGGCCTTGCGCACGACGTCCTCCTGGTCAGGCGGGACATCGGGGGAGGTGACGTAGGCGTGACCGTCCTCCTCACGCAGGAGGAAGATCTGCGGTGCCGCCAGGGCACACAGGGTATGGCCTTGGCAGACGTCTGCGTCTATGTGGACCTGCATCTCGATGCTCCTCTCAGACCGTGGTTGCGTCGGCGTACAATTTCGTCTCCCATTTGGCCATGACCTGGTCGAGAGACTGCCCCCGTCGGGTTCCCGGCGAGAAGGTCGCCGGCAGGTGCTTGTAGCCGTTGATGGTGCCGATGTCCTCGTAGCGGACGGCCCCGTCCTGCACCAGCCGGTAGTCCCTCAACCTTTCGAGGACGACCGACAACATGGTCTTGAAACTCATCCGGGCCAGATTGGAGCCGATACAGCGGTGTACACCAAGCCCGAACCCGGCATGACGGTTCGGGAAGCGGTCGATCACGATTTCATCCGGCTCCTCGAATGCTTCGGGATCGTGGTTTGCCAGTCCGTATGCCATCCAGACGCGATCCCCGGCACTGAACGAGTGGCCCCCTATCTGGCAATCCTGTGTAATCGTCCGCCCGCCTCCCTGGGCCGGCGTCGCGAAGCGGACGAACTCCTCGGTGGCCGTATCGAGGAGCGTTGGATTGTCGAGGAGCGCACGGCGCTGCTCAGGTCGGCTGTCGAGCCATGTCAGCGCATGGGCAGTCAACGACGTGGTCGTGTCGAACCCGCCTCCGATGAGCAAGGTCAATGTTCCCAAGATGTCGTCATCAACAAATGCGGCACCGTTACTTTGCGCGTCGATCAGTGCTTTGAGCATGCCTGGGCGGGGATTGCTGCGCGCCCTACCCATCTCCTCGGCGAGCTTGCCTGACATCGCAATGGCCTGCTCCATGACGCGAGGAAAGTCGGGGCTGTGTGGAGGCGTGTACACCATCGCGTGGGCCGGCTCGCAGTAGATGGTCCAATCGCTCAGGGGGAACCCGAGCATGCCCATGGTCAGAACGGCCGGGACGATGTTTGCCAGGTCGTCAACGAAATCCAACCGACCTGACTCCACGACTTCGTCGATGCAGGCGTGGCTGAGTTCCGCGATCATCGGACGCCAGCCTTCGATCGCGACAGGCGACAAGTAGGGGTTGAGGACGTGGCGGTATTCGAGCTGCTCCGGTGGATCCATCTCGATGAACCCACCGCGATTCGTTCCCCCTCGAGGGGGAGGGATGGCGATCCCGTCGTAACCTCTCCGGACCCCCGTCGGATCGTGGTCATTCGACAACAAATCAGGATGCTTGGCCATTTCCCCGATCACATCCCGACCACTGATGACCCAGTAACCGCCGTAGGCATCGGTCCACGCCACCGGACACTTGGAACGCACCTCGTGGCTGATCTGAGGAAAGCCAGCCTTGTAGGTCAGCGAGTGTTGATCGAAATCAACCAGAGCGCGGTCGTCCGTCATCACGAATCCCCTCCCATTTCTCGGCTAGGACCGACAGCGGACTCTACAACGCTGCTCCCGCCTCGTGAGCGTCCTCGGTCGACGCTCGCCCGCCATCGAGCTCCCCGTGCCACGCATGGCGGATGACCATGGGTTTTGTCCGATCCGGCACCCGGCAGACAGGCGACCTAGGATGGCGTTGTCCAACGGGTGGGAAGGGGGACAGGTGAAATCACGGGCGGCATTGCTGTTTGAGTCACCAGGCCGTTGGGAGGTGTGCGAGGTCGATGTCGACCCTCCCAAGGACCACGAAGTCCTGGTGCGCATGGTGGCGTCGGGCTTATGCCATAGCGATGTCCACTACAACGTCGGCGACCAGGTAACCGTCATGCCGGTGTGCGGTGGGCACGAGGGAGCTGGGATCATCGAGGAGGTCGGCTCTGGTGTGACGGGCCTACGGCCCGGGGACCACGTGGTCACCTCGTTCATCCCGAGCTGTGGCCACTGCCGCTTCTGCGCCTCGGGCCGCCAGAACCTCTGTCAGGCGGGCGCGCAGCTCCAGGCAGGACCGCAGCTCGACGGAAGTTACCGCATGCATTACGAGGGACAAGGCATCAGCCAGTTCATGCTCGTGTCGACATTCTCGGCGTGGAGCACCGTGCCGCAGAACTCAGTGGTCAAGGTGCCCGACGATGTTCCGCTCGAGACGATGTGCCTGCTCGGCTGCGGAGTCGGCACGGGGTTCGGATCGGCGATCAACGCCGCCAACGTCCGCCCCGGCGATACCGTCATCGTGATGGGGGTCGGCGGCGTCGGTATCAACGCCGTCCAGGGAGCAGCCATGATGGGTGCCGCCGGGGTGATCGCGGTCGACCCGGTGCCATTCAAGCTGGAGATGGCCGCCAAGCTCGGTGCGACACATACGTTCGCCCACATCGACGAGGCAGCTGAATTCGCCCGATCCATCACCGACGGCCAGGGGGCCGACAGCGCGATCGTCACTATCGACGTGGTGACAGGCGAACATGTTGCCGAAGCATTCAACGCGATCGGCAAGGGCGGTACGGTGGTGGTGACGGGCATGGCGAGCGTCAAGGATCCGCCGGGCATCCCCATCAGCGTCCTCGTGTTGGCGGGATATCAGAAGCGGATCCAAGGGTGCCTCTACGGCATGGGTAGTCCCGCCGATGATGTCCTCCGAGAGGTCGCCCTTTACCGAGCCGGACACCTCAAGCTCGACGAGCTGATCACGGCGAGGTACGGCATCGACGATATCAATGTCGCCGTCGATGACCTTGTCCAGGGGCGCAATATCCGCGGCGTCATCATGCACGAACACTGAGGGACTCCGCCGCCGCCTCTCGTTGACGGCACCGAGTAACGGTCAGGACGCCGGAGTGAACTCCAGATGCAGGTTCGTGATGCCTTGGATGAGGTACGTCTGGATGTAGTCATAGTGCCGTTCACCGGCAGGACCGTGTGCCGACTCGGAAATCCTGATATCGGCCGTCCGGTCCAGGAAGCGCTCGAGGGTCACCCGGGCCTCGGCACGGGCGAGAGGGGCACCGGCGCAGGTGTGAATGCCGTGCGCGAACGCCAGGTGTTGGCGCCCATTTGGTCTGTCGATGTCGAATTCGTCCGGATTCTCGAAGTGCCGAGGGTCGCGGTTGGCGGCACCTTCAGCGACGTACACGGTGGTTCCGGCCGGCAGGTCGACGCCACCGACCGACGTTCCACGCCGCGCCAGGCGGAATGAGCCCTGGAGTGGAGACTCGAGTCGCAGCATCTCCTCGATGAAGGCCGGGATGCGATGGCGTTCACGACGGAGGAGGTCTTGGAGATCCGGTCGCTCGCCCAGCATCCGCAGTGATGCAACCAGGAGCCGCACCGTGGTCTCCTGCCCGGCGGCGAACAGGTTCGCTGCAATCAGTGCGACGTCGTGTACCGGCGGCGTGGAGCCGTCGGGGAACGTGGCTGTCGCCATACTGGTCATGACGTCGTTCTGAGGATTTCTCCGTCGGTCCTCGATGTACTCGATGAACTGGTCATACAGGTATTCCAGGGGCTTATGGTCCTGTTCACCGAGCGGTTGCTCGGCGGGGTGGTGGTTTCCCATGCGGGACTTGATAATCCCGAAGTCGGATTCGGGCACGCCCAGCAGATCGGCGACCACGAGAAGCGTGAAGGAGCTCGCATACTCGGCGATGAACTCGCACTCACCCTTGCCCAAGAACTCGTCGATGTGACGGTCGGCCAGGCCCCACATGAACTCCTCGTTCTCCTTCATCCGCTTCGGCGTGATCAAGCGCATGAGCAGCCCTCGCTGGGCAGTGTGCTTTGGCGGGTCGAACGAAGGGAGCTGGTCGCTGAAAACCAACTCGTCGCGATGTTGCTCGATCAGGTCGCTGATGTCGTCACCAACGAGTGGAACCGGGAAGCCCGGACCGGCGACGGTGTTGCAGTTCGACCACGTCGTCGGATTCGAATAGATCTCGAGCGCTTCGTCGTAGCCGGTGACCATGAAGACGTCGCGGAATGCCTCACGCTGGACCGGACATTTGGCCCGCATCTCGTCGTAGTAGGGGTACGGGTTCTCAAAGAGCGCCGGATCGCTGAAATAGTCCCGTGACCCCATGTCGGTCTTGCTGTCCGTCATACCACCCTCCCAGGTCCTCGGGGGCCCAACGTAGCATTAACGGCAATTCCATTTCCATAGCCTCGGCGGTTCGACCGGAGGCTGACGGGAGGCCCCGGAACGACTGTGGAGATGATCGTTACCGATCGGTGGGAGTCGGCTCGACCGGCCGGTAGGGCTCCATGTCGATGCCCGGGTAGCGGAGAGCCACGTCGGTCAGCGTCTGCTCATTCCAGTAGTCGTGGCCCGGCCTGGGAAATCCAAAGAGGTCACGCTGACGCACGGTGCACCGAGGAATGAACGTTGCCCATCGTTCGGGCGAATCCTTCGGCCACGCCATCTTTCCGCCCCAGGTCGTCCCCCGTGCCTGGAAGTCCACGAGGACAGAGAAGCGGGCGCGCGTGCTCGCTTTGAAATCGGAGCCCCGGTGCAAAATGTCCGAGCGGTACATGAGAAGGCTGCCGGCCGGTCCGATCATCGGGACTTCGACATCTGCCATTGCGCCGCGCTCGATGTACAGAGGGGTGAATGGCACATGTGCGCCGTCCTCGTAGGGGACAATGCGAGTCGGACCGTCGTCGGCTGTCACGTCCGAGAGGTAGATGAAGGTGGTCATCTGCTGGTAACGGTCGTCGAGCCGAGGGACAACAAGGCTGTGGCTACCGAAATCGCGATGGAGCGGTTGGTCGTAGTTGATGGCTCCCGCATACTTCGCCCACAGCTCGACTTTGTAGAGGTGCAACTCGGTCGTCCTGAGGTACCGCTCGGCGGCGTCGGTCAGATCCGGATGGACGGCGAGGCGATTGAGGTCCCACGACTTGTAGGGAAATTCTTCGACACCGGCGAACTGGCTGTTGCTGAAGCGGGTGAAGCGCTCTGGGTCGGCGAAATAGTCCTCCGGTGTGGGGAAGTGCAGCCAGAGGGCATTCTGCGCCGCTTCCAGTTCGTCGGGCGCCAAGAATCCTTCCATGAGGAAGAACCCCCGGTGACGTACTTCCTCTAGTGCAGCGTCAGGCACCCTCACGGTTTTGCACTGTATTCCACAGGAGGAACAGGCAACGGGCCTCGGGACTCCGAGCTTGTTCGGGTGCCCGCGAAATTCGATCCCGGCCCTCTGGTCGTGATCAGCCAGTTTGTGGAGTCCATCGGCAAAGAGTGTCAATGCCCCTGTCGCTTGACCATACTCTTCTTCGAAACCGAGACGAGGCGGCGCAGTGCCTCGCACCCGCGACCCGGAAGGTGTGGCTTTCTGTGACCGATGATGCTGAAGGCAAAGCCGCAGGTACCAAGCCGACGCTCTCAATCCCGCTTCATGACCGGATGGGCTTGAGGATTGTCGAGCACGGCCCCCGGACTGTCGCGACGATGGAGTTGAACGACGAAGTTCGTGGAGCGTTCGAGGGCACCGTTCACGGTGGGATACTGGCTACCTTGGCGGACGTCGCGTGCGCCTTGTCAGCGGCGGGCACGTACGACATCGAACAAGAGGTGCCGGTGACGACGGACTTGCACGTTCGGTATTACCGGCAACCGCTGTCTGGACCGCTCACGGCCAATGCCACGCTTGTACACTCCGGTCGTCGCATTCTGACGTCGGAGTGCTCCATCGTCGACAATGAGAATCGGGAGCTTGCGCGTGCGACGGCGACATTCATGCTCGTGCCACGGACCTGACGGTGGGTTACAGGTGGGGAGCCAGGTCGGTGCGACGTTTCACCCCGAGCTTCACATAGACCTGTTGGAGATGGTTGTCCACTGTCCGCACGGATACGAAGAGTCGCTCAGCGATCTCGCGGCTCGTCAAGTTCTGCGCGGCCAGGAGTGCGACCTCACGTTCGCGATCTGACAGCTGGGAGCGTTCCGCAGACCGCGGAATCCATGCGACGGTGGCCCCTTCGCATCTTTCGAGAGTACGCGCCGCTCGGGCATCGGCAGTCGACGCGCGGCGACGTAGCCCGGCGGATGATGCCAGGCGACCCTCGAGTATCGAAGCCTCAGCAGCGAACAGATCGGCACCAATGGCGTCGAATTGGGCCGCTGCGCCCGCGGCCAGGTCGACATCCGCCCGCAGGGCGGCACCGACGAAGGAGAGTCGCGCTTCCATGAACGTTCCGTCAACGACATTCCGGAGCCGTTCGAGCCGTTCGGCGGCGGGACTGACCGCCCCTATCCGCACGAGGTCGTGCAGAGCCTCGGCTTCTGTTGCGAACTGCCCCCAGCTTTCGGCCAATGCCACCGCTTCCCAGAGCAGTTCTCGTGCCGCGGTCACCTCTCCTCGCAGCAACGTGCCCCAGGCCCTGGCGCGCAGCGTGTTGACGTCCTGCATGCGGACCGCCGTGGGCGGCGCATCGTCGAGGTCGGCGAGCGCCGTGCTCGTCGTGGCCGAGTCGCCGAGGTAGGAGCTCGCCAGTGCAATTCCGCTCAGGCCCCACCGCCGTCCGGGATGACTGAGACTTCCGAAGAGCGAAGCAGACTCACGGAACATGTTGGTTGCACCGACGAGACGCCCCTGGGCGAGGCGGATGAGGCCAAGTATGGAGGCAAACCACGCTTGGCCATCGACGTTGCTCTTCTCGACGGAGATCTGGTAACCCGCGTCACCGATCGATTCCGCCTCTGTGAGGTGGCCGGCGTAGTAATGGGCGAGCGCTTGGGCGACCCAGTAGACGCCGATGGCAGAGAGCTGCTCCTCGTTGTCAAGGTCCGTGCGGGCTGACAGCGCAACGTTGGTGTGCGAAATCGCTTCGTCCGCGCGTCCGGCGAGGGCCAATCCCACGCCCAAGTCGAGCGATGCCTGGGCAAATGCGGCGTCACCCGACACCTCGAGCAAGGACTCGTCCAGGGCAATTGAGCCGGCCACATCGCCTGACAGCAGCAAGAAATTACCTCGCAGTGCATCGATCTCCCGACGACAGCCGTCGTCAGAGATGAGCGAGACGGCCTCCTCAATGACCCCCTGTGCCCCGTCTGCATCTCCAAGCGTGCGGAATAAGGCCGAAGCTCGGCGTACGGCCACGCTGGTGCGTTGTCGATCAGACTCGGCGAGGGGTGCAGCGGTCCGCAATACCCGCTCGGCCTCCTGGCTCCTCCCGAGGAAATCAAGGGCATCGCCGAGGACGACTGCGGCATCGACGGAGTTGGATTCTTCCCAAACCGAGCGACTGAGCCGTGCCGCGAGCGCGTAGTTCTCGGTCCGCAGCGCAATGGACGCGGCTTCGAGCGTGGTGTCCATGCGGCCGCCACCCCCACCGTCGAGCCGCCAGACCGCCACGCGCAGAGTGTCCCGATCGTCGACCTTGCCCTTGACTTCCGCGGCGTCGGCCAGGGCTCGGCTCAAGCGAATCTTTCGGATCGAAGGAAGGCGCGCCCTCACAACCTCGCCGTAGAGCGGATGGTTCAGTCGTAATTCTGGACCCGATTCCTTGTCCAACACATCGAGCAACCCCAATGCCTCCAATCGTTCGATCGACCGGAGCTCGACCAGGTGTTCGAGCAGATCCAATCGGACGGGGTCGCTCGAGCGCGATCAGCTCGAGGGATTCACGCTCTTGATCGCTCAATCCGGACAGCCGCTGTTCGATCAGATCACGGAGTCTCGGGGAATGCGCCAATGATCCGCGCAGCCGCCACAGGCCGAGTTCGGAAGTCAGCGCGCCCGACTCGAGAGCGCCTTGGATGAGCTCTCGCAGAAAGAGGACATTGCCGCCGCTTGATTCGACGAGAGATTGGAGCGTGGCGCCGTCGATCGGTCCGCCGACGGCCATGACGGCGAGCGTCCGCAATTCTTCATCGGGAAGCGGACCCACCTCGATCCGGACGATCTTCTGGTCCCTCCACTTCCCGACGATGGATTCCGCCTCGCCCTCACCCATCCGCACGGTAAAGACAACGACAACGCCGTTGTGCTCAACGAGCTGGTCGAGGAGTGCAACCGATGCGTCATCGAGTTCCTGCGCGTCGTCGATGATCAATGCCATCCGCTGGTCCCCGCGGTGGAGGTCGATGGCTTCGGCCACGAGCCGCAAGAGGCCCGCATCGAGCCGTGGAGTGAGATCCAGTTCCGCAAAAAGGGGGCTGAGGGCGGCAAACGGGATGGCTGCTGCGCTCTTGGTGGCTCGCAACGCGGCGAAGGTCATTCCCTGGTCGGCGGCGAGTCGCACTGCCTGGGCGGCCAGGCAGGTCTTGCCGAACCCTGCCCCACCGACGAGGGCGACTCCCCCGCAGTCAGGGTCACCGAGTGCGCTCCGGAGTGCTGCGAGCTCCTCCTCCCGGCCGATGACCGGCCATGGGTCGAACGTCGTCAGCGCGCTCACCTGCACATTTTGGCAGTGCGGCCGAGGTGCCTGCCGACGGGTTCCGAAATGAGTAGCTGTTACTCATTCCTTTGTCGTCCCCGTGGCACACAGTGGACAAGGAGGAAAGCGGCGCGAACGCAGGAGGGAAGTCGCCATGGGAGTTTTCAAGCAGGTGAAGGAAATGCACTACGTGGCGGAGGATGGTCCAACGAGAATTGAGGAAGCCCAACGGATGGCAGCCAAGGCACAAATGCACAGCACCGCATATGGCTCCCGCGTGGTCCGAATTCGGCCAAAAGTTGGAAGCGATGGGCCGGACTTCGAGCCCATCGCATCGGTCAGCCTGGAGCTCTACGCCCAGATCGCCAAGAGCCTGGCCACAATTGACTATGACTTGAGCCGGAGCATCCGCCTGGCCGGCGACAAGGGAGTTTCGGAGGAGAGCTGGTCGATCGCCGTCGCGGGCTGGAATGCTCGCATGGTCGCCAACCCGGCAGTAGGGACGAGATTCAGCGCGCTCTACGCGGCCAGCTGAAGCGTGTGCACGGTCGACTTGACCCGATGATCGGCGCGAATCCGAACCGCTGCAGCTGGTGTGATCGGCCAGAAAGCCTGCTGCATGGCCCGTTGACATCTGCGACTCCCGTGCCCGAGCGCGGGGGTCGCACATGTCAACGGCGGAGCGGCCTCTCGACCCATCGGCCGGCGGCACAGATGGATTTCGTTGCCTCTGGGCGTCTTCGTCAAATCTTACGGAGCGCCCCCACCTGTACGTCAGCTGAGTTTCGTTCGTACAACTGTCCGGCGATGATTGACTTCGACGTCATATGACACTTCGAACATGGTCATCTCCAAGGAGATGGTGTTGACATATAATCGCAACAGAACTAGAACGAGCAGTCCTTCGGCGTGCTGTCGTCTCGCCGATTGAAAAGGGGGGACCATGTTTTCGTCATTGCGATTTCGCCGCTTCTTGGTGATGGGTTTCGTGCTCTCGCTGACTGCTGCGGTGGCGCCGATAGTGAGTTCGACTCCGGCCGGCGCCGCCTCGACCATCAAGGTGGGATTGCTGGCCGACAACACTGGCGTCTACAGCGCCGTCTTCGCCGGCGTCACGACCGGTATGGAGGCAGAGCTCAAGCAGGTCAATGCGGCGGGGGGTGTCAATGGGCACCAGATCTCCTACACCGTCTTGGATACACAGTCGTCTCCGACCCAAGCCGTCGCGGTTTCCAAGCAGGGGGTGCAAGGTGGCAACCTGGCCCTTCTCGTCGGGTCGCAGTTTGCTTCGTACGCCCTCCCGTACCTCAAGCAGCAGAACATCCCGATGGTGGGATGGGCGGTCAGTCCGGGATGGAACGGCAAGAGCATGTTCGGGTTTGGTGGGAGCACCGAGAACAAGGCAGGCCAGTCGGTCGGGACGGACGCCATCACGAGGTTCATCAAGCAGAAGGGCTTCACGAAGATCGCCGTCCTGGCGGACTCGTCGGCCGGCAGTAGCACCGCCGGGAAGAACGAACTCGCCCAAGCGAAGTCCTTGGGCTTGAACGTCGTCTATTCGAACGTCGCCGTGCCGGCGTACGGCGCCGACCTTTCGCAAGTCATACCAGTGGCGCAAAAGGCTCAGCAGTCCGGCGCCCAGTTCATCCTGTCCTTCATGGGAGTGAACTCACCACTGATCCAGGCTAACGCCCAGCTGGGGAAGAAGATGAAGATCATGGTTCTGACGGGCTATGGGCCAGGCCTCATCGAGCAGCTCGGTGCAGATATGAATGGCGTCTACGTCCAGGCGAACGCCGCGGCTTACATCACGCAGAAGGGTCCCGGCATCACAGGATTCTTGAACGCCATGAAGGCCGACGGCGTGAGCGGGACCCCGCTCTATTACAACGAACTCGGCTACGTGATCGCTTCGCAATTCGTATGGGGATTGCAACGTGCGGGCAAGAACCCGACGCAGTCATCGCTCGTCGCAGCGTTGAACACGGAAAAGAACCTGACACTGGGGAATCTGATCCCGCCTGTCACCTACCCGGCCATGCGGTACTCCGCCACTCCTTGCAACACCATCACGCAGGTGCAGAACGGCAAGTGGGTCGTGGTGGGCACGAAGCCGTGGCAATGCGGCAAAGTGGTTGCGGGCAAATACTGAGCCACTGACAAAGGTCCGGATCGGCAGAGGGAACGAGTGCTTGCGTATGTAGTTTCCGGGCTGGTTATCGGGTCGGTCTATGCCATCGCCGCGACCGGTATCGTGGTCACCTACTCGGCGACCTCGGTATTGAATTTCGCATTCGGTGGAATCGCCTATTCAGCGGCCGTCCTCTACTACACGCTGCACAGCACGCATGGCTGGCCGATGCTCGCATCGGCCGGGGTGACGATTGTCGTTGGTGGGCCCGTCATAGGGCTCGTGTTGTGGTGGATGTTGTTCCGCCACGCACGCCAGATGTCGGTGGTCGTCAAGATCGTTGCGACCGTTGGCGTCCTTGTCGCCCTTCCCGCGGCAGCCGTCATGGCGTTCGTCCCCCCGGCTGTGTACTCCGCGCCCGGTCTGGCCAATCAACCGCCGCACGTCTATCGCCTTGGATCTGTCACGCTCGACGCCAATGAGTTGATCGTCCTCGTTGCGGCTGCGGTGGTGGCCTTGTTGATGTCGTTCCTTCTTCGCGGCACCAGGTTTGGACTCGCAATGCGCGCTGTGGTTGATCGGCCTGCCGTAGCCGAAGCCCACGGAACTCGGACGGCACCGGTGGAAGCGGTCGCATGGATGATCGGTTGCTTCTTGGCGGCGTTCGCCGGCGTCTTGCTCGCGCCCATTGTCGGGCTCGGGTCGTCGAACTTCACGGGGCTGGTCATCACGTCGCTGGCGGCGGCGGTGGTTGCCCGCCTTCGGAGTGTGCCATTGGCATTTGGAGTTGCGCTGGCCATGGGCGTCTTGCAAAGCGTATTGGTCGACGTCGCGCCGACGGGCAGCCTGCTTGCGACTGCGGTGCAGCCTGCGATACCGCTGATCGTCTTGATCATCTTCCTTCTTGTCGGTCCCACGATCGAGCAGACGAGCACAACGCAGGTCATCGTCGCCGGCGACCGACCAGTGTCGCAGTCGAACCCGACACTCAGAGTCCGCGCTATCCGCGTCGCGGTAGTTCTGGCGATCGCAATCATCGTGCCTCTCCTACTCACCCCGTACTGGATGGCCGCGGTAGCGGCTGGCATCACGATGGGTGTGATCTTCCTGAGTTTCGTGGTCTTGGGCTCCGGAGGGATTACGTCGCTGGGCCAGGCCGCATACGCAGGATTCGGAGGGTTCTTCGCGGCCTTTCTCATCACCTCGCATGGCTACCCAGCGTTCGTGGCTGTCCTCATCGGGGCAGCAGCGGCTGCGGGGTTGGGTCTCCTCGTGGGACTCGTGACCACCCGTCTCGGGGTCCTGTCGCTGGCCATCATGACGCTGGCTATCGCAGGGTTCTTTGACGAATTCGCGGTGAACATGACGTGGCTCGTACCCGGAGCCGGAGGGTCTATCTATGCCCGCCCCAAGCTCCCGGGACTCAGCTTCGAGTCAGATCGCGCGTTCGCCTACCTGATGATGGTGGTGTTCGTGATCCTGGCTTTCGTCGTGGGCCGTGTTCTCCGAGGGCCGACGGGACTCGCGTTGCGCGCTGTACGCAGCGACGAGGTCTTGAGCAAAGCGGTGGGCCTGTCTCCCCGAACGGTCCGCTTGCTGGTGTTCGCCTCCAGTTCGTTCATCGCGGGCGTCGGGGGTGCGTTGCTCGGCATGTACCAACTCCATCTGGGACAAGGCGACGTTGCGACTCTCGTCGGTGTGGTCTGGCTTGCGGTCATCGTGACCATCGGATGGCGCCATCCGGCACAGGCTCTGGTGGCCGGACTTGTGTTCTATCTGATGCCGGCGGTGTTCACTCGATGGTTGCCAGCCTCTTGGAGCCAGGTTCCCACCATTCTCTTCGGGCTCGGTGCAGTGGCCTTGGCCCAGGCACCTGATGGCGTCATCAGTATGTACGGCGAGTACCTGAAGAATACCCGAGCCAAGTTGGCGGCTCGAGGGGACGCCGCTCCGCTCATCGAGTCAGCGAAGGCAGCGGAAGCAAAGTGAGATTACTGAAGTCCCGATCGACGAGGTCCGGCTCCGAAGAGGTAGCCGAAGGCTCTGACACTCCCCTCGAACTCGTCGAGATCGGGATGCGATTCGGTGGCACCGTGGCGTTGAACGATGTCTCCTTCCGGGTGGAGCCCGGAGAGCGGGTCGGCCTCATCGGTCCCAATGGTGCCGGCAAGACCACGCTCTTAGGTGTGGTGTCGGGGCTCCTGCGTCCCACGTCGGGGAGTGTCCACCGGCGAGGTCGGGACGTGACGGCGCTTTCCGCAGAGGCGCGGGCACGCCTGGGGATCGGCCGAACCTTTCAACACAGCAGTCGCTTTACCGCATTGACCGCGGCCGAGAGCATCGCAGTCGCCATTCTGGCGCACCGTACTGACCACCCGTTCGTGAGGGGCGTCCTGGGCCGCGGGCATCCGCTCGACGACGCAATGACGGAATCTCGCGCGCTCATGACAGAACTCGGAATCGAGTCCCACGCGGACGTGCCGGCGGGCGACCTACCGCTGGGGATCGCCCGCCTTGTGGATGTGGCCCGGGCCATCTCCGGAAAGCCGGATCTCCTCTTGCTCGATGAGCCGTCGTCGGGGCTCGACGAGCGGGAACGGGATCGTCTGAAGGCGTTTCTTCGGCGCCATGTTTCCGACCGGGGGATGGCGTTCGTGTTGGTTGAGCATGACGTGGAGTTCGTTCGCTCCCTCGTCGACCGTATCGTGGTCCTGGACTTCGGCCACAAAATCGCTGATGACGCGACGCCGGTGGTGCTCAGCGACCCGGTCGTTCGGGCGGCCTATCTGGGTCAAGACAGCGTGGGGGAGGAAGGCACACCCACGACAATTCAGGTGTCGATGCCCACAGGAGTGGAGTCCGAACACCCCGAGAGCCCGAAGGAAGCGGCGCTCGAGCTACAAGGCATATCCGCGGGCTATGGAAAGAGTCTCGCCATAAGCGGGGTGACGATGCACATGCCCAAGGGCAGTGTCACGGCAGTCCTCGGTCCTAACGGCGGTGGAAAGACCACGCTCGCACGGGTGATCACTGGACAGATGGTCCCGATGTCGGGAGCGGTGCTCATCGACGGCCGCAACGTGACCGGGTCGTCGGCGTCCACAATGGCTCGACAGGGAGTGTTCCATGTTCCCGACTCACGCGCGATCTATCCATCCCTGACGGTCCGGGAGAACCTGCGGATGGCCTTCCGCTACAGCGCCCCCAAGGGGGAGGTCGAAGATCGGATCGCGAACGTCTTGGAGCTGTTCCCGGCACTGGGGCGCCATGTCTCGACGCGTGCCGGATCACTGTCCGGCGGAGAGCAGCAGATGGTGGCCCTTGCCCCTGCAATCGTGATTCCACCCTCCATTCTGGTGGTCGACGAACTCTCCCACGGGCTTAGCCCGATCGTGGTCGGTCAGATGTTCGAGATCCTCGCTCGGCTCAAAGGCGAAGTGACGATCGTGGTGATCGAACAGTTCACGGATCGAGCGCTCGCTCTCGCCGACTCCGTGCTGGCGCTCGGACGCGGGCTTGTCGTGTTCGACGGCCCTGCCGCGACCGTTACCGACGAGGATGTCGTCTCGTGGTACGCACTCGACGGGCAGAGCGGACCGACACCGGTGGGCGTCGGTTAACTTCGGCAACGCAAACGTCGGCGTTTCACGGGGGGCGCCCCCGGATGCGGCAAGAACCCCTATTTCCGCAGCGTGTGTCCGACGCGCCGACGCGCTGTGTTTTCGTCCTACGCTCCACCCTCAGAAAGAGAGGTGGACATGTCGGAGGAGCACGGGTTGCCGACCGAGGGAAGGCCGCCGCGAGGTCGATTCACCATCGTCTATCTGATCCACGAGGCGTTTCGGCGCGACCTGGAGCGGTTGAGCTCGGCGTTGCGGGCACCGGGCGTGGATCAGGCGCGGGCCCGCCAGCTCAGCGCGCACTGGGCGTTCGTCGAGGAGCAGCTCCATCACCACCACGAGGTGGAAGACGCGTCCTTGTGGCCGCTCGTACGGCCGAAGCTGGCTGGTCACGAGGAGCAACTTGGCGTCCTGGCCCAGATGGAAGCCCAGCACAATGAGCTCCTGCCGAGGTGCGAGGCAATCGGCCGAGGATTCGCATCGTTGGTGCAACAGCCCACCCCCGAGGCGAGCAATGAGCTCGCGGGGAGCATCGACGAACTGGCGACCAAACTGGGGTCGCATCTCGACGACGAGGAGCAGCGCTGTTTTCCCGTCATTGATCAGGCGCTCAGCGCAGAAGAGTTCGAGTCCTTTGGAAAGGCGACGGCCAAGGCCATCGGAATGCGGGGCTCGGCCAAATTCTTCCCGTGGATCTTCGACACCGCGGATCCGGTCGAACGCAAGGCGGTTCTCAGTATGCCTCCGCCTCCGGTGCGGGTCCTTTGCCAGTACGTGTGGGAGCCCCGCTATGCCCGCAAGGTGACGACGATCTGGACCGATTAGGCGGTTGCCGAGGGTGCCCAGATGTTGTTGCACCTCTCGCACACCTCTTGAGGGACCACACCCAGTCGCATGAGTAATGCGAATGCCTTGCAGCCGAGGCACAGGCCGAACGCGGATTCGAGAAGGGCTGCCAGGGCAAGCAGGCCGAGCACGATTTGGGCTGCGCCCCAGTAGCCGAGGATCGTGAGCACCAACGCCGTGACCGAGAAGAGGACGCCGATGCCCTGCGCGAACCGCTTCGGCGGTCCCGCAACGGGACGTGCAGCCAGGTGGAGGCGAGGGGTGACGACCCGCGTCATGAACTGACCCAAGGGGCTCAAGGTCGGTCCGGTGAGCACACGGGCCACGAAACCGTAGGCGATGACGGCCGTCGCCCATTTGAGGTCGAGGCTGATGGTGAGAAGGGTCATGACGACCACCCCGCCGGCCACGAGCCGCGCCGACACTTCATTGACCGGGTTGGGGAAGGAGAAAAGGCTCATGGGTGTCCTGTCCGGGTCCGACGATACCGCCTAACCCCGACCAGATTAGTCGTCTTTTCAGACGGGCGCACACGGGCGGTGCCTCAGTTCCCGGGTGGTACCGGTTGGGGCGGGGGTTGGCCCACGTAGCGGGCAGACGGGCGGATGAGTCGATTGTGGGATGCCTGCTCCATGACGTGCGTGCTCCATCCGATGGTCCGGCCCGCCGCGAAGGTGGGAGTGAACATGTGCCGTCGGATGCCGCACAGATCCATCACGACGCATGCGTAGTACTCGACATTCGTGTAGAGGTGGCGCCCGGGCTTGAGCTCCTCGAGGACGTCGACCACAGTGCACTCGACCTGCAGGGCCAGGTCGACGAGGGGACCTCCGAACGGTTCCACCACGGACCGCAGGAAGAGAGAACGGGGGTCGTCGGTCTTGTAGACCCGGTGTCCGAAGCCCATGATGCGCTCGCCCCGCTCGATGGCCGGCCGGATGAAGCCTTCCGCCCGGTCCGGCGTGCCGATCTCGTCGAGCATGTCGAGGACCCGGCTCGGTGCTCCTCCGTGGAGGGGGCCTGACAGGGCACCGATCGCACCAACGATGGCCGCCGCGAGGTCGGCGCCGGTCGACGTGATGACGCGCCCGGCGAAGGTCGAGGCATTGAACCCGTGGTCGATGGTCAGGATCATGTACTGCTCGATAGCCCTGGCATGTGCGGCAAGAGGCTCGTCTCCCGTGAGCATGTACAGGTAGTTCGCGGCAACGTCGAGATCGTCTCGGGGAGCCACCGGTTCGAGCCCGGCTCGGAGCCTGTCCGCAGCAGCCAGGATCGTCGGAACCATGGCACACAGCCCGAGGGCCTGGTCGCTGAGCTCGTCCCCCGTTATGTCGAGGGTCGGACGCCAGCCCAGTTCCGCACCCAGGACGGAGACGGCACTGCGCAGCACCTCGAGCGGGGCGCCGCGCTGCGCGAGCGCGGGGAGAAGCGACGCGAGTCCCGCCGGCAGCCGTCGGCGACCCCGCACCTCGGCGGCGAAGGCGGCGGAGGCCGCACGCTCGGGCAACTCCCCCCGGAACATGAGGTGCCACACGTCCTCCAGTGAACGTTTCTCGGCCAGATCGACGGCGGAGTACTGCCGGTAGTGGTAGAAGCCCTCCTGCCCCCGCACGTCTCCCACCGTGGTCTCGGCCACCACGACGCCTTCCAAACCTGCGGGGACCTCGGTGCTGGTCTCGACCGCCGGCCGGATCCGGGCCAAGCCCATGAGATCGCGCAGGGAGACCACGCCCACGGGTGAGCCCCCATCGACCACCGGCAGATGCCGGTAGTGATGCGCCGTCAAGCTGGACCATGCCGCATCGACCCTTTCGCCCGGGCTGAGCACGTCGGGGTGGGCTGTCATCCAGAGCGCGACCCCTTCGTCCCCGGGCCCGGCGGACGCTGCGGCGGCGCGGAGGAGGTCGCGTTCGGTCAGGATGCCGACCACCTTCCCCTGTTCGGTCACGACGACCGATCCGATGTCCGCCTCGGCCATGGCCCGTGCGGCGAAGGCGAGAGAAGCGGTGCTGGTGCACGTGACGGCGGGTGAGGTCATGAGATCACGAACGACGGTTTCCATGACCCCAACTATGACGCTGGTCGCCGAGGTTTGTAAATGTTGATCAAGTCAATATAAAATGCCACCGTGGAGCGGATGGTCTCGAGTGAGGAGGCAGCGCTCCGCCTCGGCGTGAAGGTGACGACGCTCTACGCCTACGTCAGCCGTGGCCTGCTTTCCTCGCACCCGGAGCCGGGCGGGCGACGGAGTCTCTTCGACCTGGCCGACATCGAGCGCCTCGCCGTCCGGCAGCGCGGTGGGCGTCAGGTGGAGAGCAGGCTGGCCACCATTACGACCGGCGTCACCCAGCTGCGGACGGACGGCCCCTTCTACCGCGGGCGCCGTGCCACCGATCTGGCGCGAGAGATGGCCTTCGAAGATGTTGCCGCACTCCTCTGGCAGGTTGACCGGGGCGGTGATTGGCGACCTCCGGACATCGGAGCGGGGGAGTGCCCCCTCGTCGACGCGTCCGATCGGATGCACTGGGCGCTCATCATGTGCGGGGCCGGTGACCCGTTGCGGGCCGATCTCCGCCCGGCTGCCGTCACCAGAGCTGCTCGCCGGGTGATCGCTGCCCTCACCGATGTCGTCGGCGAGGCGCTCCGCCGCGGTCGGACCCGCCGGTCAGGGATCGATCGCACTCCGGCTGGCGCAGCGTCTGTCTCCCGGTGACCGAGGTGGCGATGAAGATGCCGGCGCCGAAGCAGCTTCGCTGTCCGCTGCCGCCATCGACGCGGCGCTGGTCCTCCTAGCCGATCATGAGCTTGCGACATCCACTGTGGCCGTTCGTCTTGCCGCGTCCACCCGGGCGGATCTGTACGACGCGCTCCTGGCCGGCCTCGCCACCATGGCCGGGCCGTTGCACGGTGGAGCGAGCCAACGTGCCTACGAGCTGTTGGTGGCAGTCGAACGTGACGGGGTGGCCCGGGCGCTCAATGAAGTATTGCGCTGGCAGGGTCTTCTTCCCGGGTTCGGGCACACGATCTACAAAGAGCGCGACCCTCGCTTCGACGCGCTGTGGGAACTGGCGGCACCGTTGCTCAGCGAGGAGCGCCGCCATCTCTTCCTCGAGGTGATCGGCATGGCGTCAGCCAACGACGTGCCACCGCCCAATTGCGATCTGGCGCTGGCCGCCCTCAGTTGGGGAACGGGCATGCCGCCCGATGCGGGCCGGACGATCTTCACCGTTGCACGCGTCGCGGGGTGGACGGCCCACTATCTCGAGGAGCTCGCGGAGCGTCCCCTGCGTTTCCGCGCTCGCGCCGTGTACAGCGTCTCGGCGGAACCGGCCGTCTGAGCGGTTCAGCCGCGGGCGCAGGCGGCGCCCGCGGGACGATCACCCTCGCTCCAGCCCCGCGCCTGGCCCTCGGGCCAGAAGTCGCCGGTGACGTCGTCCTGTTCGTAGGGCACAGGGGCCGGCCCGCCGTGGATGACGCTCTCCAGCGCGCGCAGCAGCGTGTCGACATCCTCGCTCGAGGTCCCCAGGCCGCAGCTGGCACGCACCGCTCCGGGAATTTCGCTCCGGTCCCCCCGCAGGACGGCCGCCCGGGCCTCGGCCACCCCGGCCGGACCCACGCCGAGGAGGCGGAGCAGGTACGGATGCGCACAGAAACAGCCATGGCGCACGCCGATGCCGAACTCTGCGCTCAGGCGGGCGGCAACGAGGCCGTGGTGCATCCCCTCGACGGTGAAGGCCGCCACGGCCAGGGTCGCTTCGCCCGGCGCGGTGGCCGGTCCGAGGACATGCACCCCGTCGATGGCTCGCAGTCCCTCGTGCAATTGCCGCGACAGCGCCACCTCGTGCTGCGTGATGGTGTCCCAGCCGATGCGGTCGAGCTCATCCATGGCGGCGCCGAAGGCGATTGCACCGATCACGTTGGGCGAGCCGGCCTCCTCGCGCTCGGGTGGTTCGGTCCAGATGACCTCGTCCAGGTCGACCAGGTCCACCGCCCCTCCTCCGGCGAGGAAGGGATCCCCTGAGGCGAACACGTCGACGTGGCCCGATCAGGGCCCCGGCGCCGTAGGGCGCATAGAGCTTGTGACCGCTGAACGCGATGAAGTCGGGACCCGGTGGGAGGCGACGGTGCGGCGCGAGCTGTGCCGCATCGAGCAGGACCGGTACGCCGCGGGCGTGCGCCTCGGCGCAGATCTCGTCGATCGGCGGCAACCACCCGGTGACATTCGAGGCACCGGTGATGGCGAGCAGCTTCGGTCGTGGGCCCGCATCGAGCACGGCGGTGACGTCGTCGACGGTGAACGTGCCGTCGGATCCACATTCGATCCAACGCCGTTGCGCCACCCGGGCCCACGGAAGCAGGTTGGCGTGGTGCTCCACGACGGTGGTCACGACGACATCGTCGGGTGCGAGCTCGCAGCCGGTAGGCCAGGTGGTTGATGGCCTCGGTGGTGTTGCGGCACAGCACGACCACGTTGTCGTCCTCGCTGCGCCGCCCGGCGAAACGATGGGTGCTCTCGCGGGCGCGCTCGTAGGCGGCGGTGGCCCGGCGGGACTTGTAGCCCGCCCCGCGGTGCACGCTCGAGTACCAGGGGAGGAAGTCGGCCACCGCGTCGGCCACCACGTGCATGGCCGGGGTCGAGGCGGCGCAGTCCAGGTCGCGGTAGGGGCGGTCGGTCCCGTCGAGGCAGGGGACGAGGAGTCCCGCCCCGACCAGGTCGACGATGGGCGCCTCGGGAGTCACCGCGCCACACTACGGACGATTCGCCCGCCCGCGGTACTCTCGGGGCGTGGAAGAGCGCTATGAATCCGAACTCGCGCAGTCGACCCGCGTGCTCGATGATGTCGATCGCGCCCTCGAGCGTCTGACCTCGGGCGCGTACGGCTCATGCGAGACCTGCGGTGCGGTGATTCCCGACGCGCATCTTGCGGCGGACCCGACGCGCCGGGTGTGCGACCGGCACGGGACGGCCCAACCGCCGTCCGCGGACGGACCTGACCTCGGGACGACCGGGGCTGACCTCGGGGTATCGGGGACGGCCGGATCAGTGGGAGCGGGAGACCCGCCCTCCTAGAGAGCCAGGCCCTTGGCCTTGTCGAGCCGGGCCGCCACGTCGGACCAGTTGACGATGTTCCAGAGGGCGGTGAAGAAGTCGGCCTTGACGTTCTTGTACTGCAGGTAGAACGCGTGCTCCCAGGCGTCGAAGACGAGGAGGGGCACCGAGCCGTTGCCCACGTTGCCCTGGTGGTCGTAGACCTGCTCGATGATCAGGCGGCCGGCCAGCGGCTCGTAGGCCAGCGCACCCCAGCCGGAGCCCTGGATGGTCGACGTGGCCTGGGTGAAGTGCGCCTTGAACTTGTCGAACGATCCGAAGTTCTCGTCGATGGCTGCGCCGAGCGCACCGTCGGGCTTGTCCCCGCCGTCAGGGCTCAGGTTCTTCCAGAAGACCGAGTGCAGGACGTGGCCCGAGATGTGGAAGGCCAGGGTCTTCTCGAGGCCGACGACGGCACCGAAGTCGTCCTTGTCCCGGGCCGCTTCCAGCTTCTCCAACGTCGTGTTGGCACCGGTGACGTAGGCGGCGTGGTGCTTGTCGTGGTGGAGCTGCATGATCTCGGCCGAGACGTGCGGCTCGAGCGCGGCGTAGTCGTAGGGCAGGTCCGGAAGGGTGTACTCAGCCATGGGGGTTCGTCTCCTGTGTCTCGTCGGTCGTCGTATGGGGTCGTCCGCTGTGACGATACCCGAACGACGCGGCCGCCAACCGGGGTGGACGGGGTCCCCTGAACGCGGAGCTGAAGGTTGGCGGCGGTTCGCACTACGCTTACAAAAGTGAGCGCTGATCCGAAGGATCGCTGGCGAGATCTGGGCTCCTTCATCCGTGAGCAGCGGAACACCGCCCGCCTCTCGCTCCGGCGCCTGTCCGAGCTGGCCGGGATATCGAACCCGTATCTCAGCCAGATCGAGCGGGGACTGCGTCGGCCGTCCGCCGAGATCCTGCAGCAGATCGCCAAGGCACTGCGCATCTCGGCCGAGACGCTCTACGTGCAGGCCGGCATCCTCGAGCCGCCGGACGGGACCCCGGACCTGAGTCGCCTGATCCTGGCCGATCAGACCTTGAGCGAGGATCAGAAGCAGGCCCTCGTCCGGATCTACCTCTCGTTCCGCCGTGACTTCGAGGAGGAGCATGCGAACGGGCTCGGGCACCAGCACGGGCACGGTCACCTGCAGGGACCGGCCGGCGCCGGCACCGGTGCCCGGCCGGTCTCAGGGCCGAGTGACGACGACGCGGTCGAGGACGAAGCCGTGGACGGGCCGCACCCGTCCGCATCCCTTCGCTCCCTCCCCTGAGCACCTCCGGACCGAGGGTGTCGGCTGGGAAAACCCCACCCACCGGTAGGCTTTGAGGGCCATGCGTCGGCTCGCCGTTCTCTCCCTCCACACGTCTCCTCTGGCCCAACCCGGTACGGGGGACGGCGGGGGTATGAACGTCTACGTGCGGGAGCTCACCGCCGCGCTGGCCCGGTCCGGCGCCGTCTGCGATGTGTTCACCAGGGCCTGGTCCCCGGATCTCCCGGCCGTCGTGCAGGTAGAGCCGGGGCTGCGGGTGCACCATGTCCCCGCCGGCCCCCTGACGACCTTGCCGAAGGAAGCGCTTCCTGCCGTGGTCGACGAGTTCACCCAGGGGGTGCTCGCCCGGATGACCTCCCCGGCCAGTTCCGGCCTCGGTGAGGAGGACGGCCCGTTCACCTCGGTCCATGCCAACTACTGGCTCTCGGGGTTGTCGGGCCATGTGATCAAGCACGAGCTGGGCCTGCCTCTCGTCTGTACCTTCCACACGCTCGATCGGGTGAAGGCCGAATCGATGCCCGAAGAGGTGGAGGCCGACATGCCCCACCGGCGGGCCGAGGCGGAGGCGTCTATCATCGAATTGCTCGGATGCCGTGCTGGCGTCGTGCAGCGTCGAGGCGGAGCAGATCTCCTCCCTCTACGGAGCCGACCCGGACCGGATCCGTATCGTGCCCCTCGGGGTCGACCATGCCTTCTTCGGTCCGGGCCACCGCCCCCAGGCCCGCCGTGCTCTGGGTCTCCCGCTCGACGGGCGGCTGCTCCTCTTCGTCGGGCGGATCCAGCCGCTCAAATGTGCCGACTGTGCCGTCGAGACCTTGGCCGAGTTGCGCCAACCCGACGACGAGCCCTACCGGTTGGTCGTCGTCGGCGGCCCCAGCGGCCCCCACGGTGAGAAGTCGCTCCAGGGGCTGATCGACCTGGCGGACGCCAGGAGTGTGAGGGACCGGGTGCACCTCATCGACCCCCAACCCCACGAGCTCCTGTCGTCGTACTACCGGGCCGCCGACGTGTGCATCGTGCCCAGCCGCTCCGAATCATTCGGCCTGGTCGCCCTCGAAGCTGCCGCCTGCGGTACCCCGGTCGTGGCGTCGGCTGTCGGCGGGTTGACCACGCTCGTGGATCAAGGGCGAACGGGCTTCCTGGTCGAAGACCCCACGCCGGAGCGCTACGCCGCTGCCGTGCGGCGTGTCTTCGATGCGCCGTTGATGGCCGAACGGCTCTCCACGGCCTCGGTGTTGCGGGCCCGCCGCTACACCTGGCGCGCCGCGGCCGGCGCACTGCTCGACCTGCACGACGAGTTGGCCTCGGGTCGCCTCCTCGAGTGCCGCTGAACGAGGACCGCCCGGTCACGTGCCCGTCGTCGATCTACCTGCCGAAGAGGAGATGGCGGCCGCCGTCAGCTGCATCGATGCCTGGGTGGCCCGCGAGCTGGCGAGCGATGGACTGCTGATCGCCGCGGAACGGCAGGAGGTCACGGACCGCACTGCCTCACAGCGGTGGTACCTCCGCTTCAAGGGGGAGGAGAAGGACTTCATCACGGTCTGGTTCACCCTGCGCCAACGCACCCTGCACCACGAGGTGCAATTCATGCCGGCCCCGGAGGAGAACGTGGCCGAAACCCTCGCCTATCTCATGCGCTGCAACGCCAACCTCTACGGCATGTGGTTCAGCCTCGGTCCGGAGGACGCCGTGTACCTGGTCGGCAAGGTCCCGGCCGCCCTCATCGACGACGACGAGCTGGATCGGATCGCCGGGTCGTCGGTGATCTACGTCGACGATCACTTCCCCACGGCGATGACGTTGGCCCACCCCACCATGTACCGCCGGCGCCCCCGCCGCTCCTAGCGCCCGGCCTGACGGTCCCCACCCTCCGGACTGGGTAACGTCCGTCCCATGGCACGCACCCTGCTCATCGTCGGCGGCGGCAAAATGGGCAGTGCCCTCCTGGGGGGTCTCCTCGGCGCGGGCTGGACCAGCGCCGACGCCGTCGCCGTGGCCGAGACGTCGGCTGACCGCCGCCTCGAGCTGGCGATCGAGTTCCCCGGCGTCGAGATCCTCGAGGCTCCGGGCCCGGATCTCCTCGAGGACACGCCCACACGGCTCGCCGGTGCGGTGCTCGCCGTGAAGCCGGATGTGGCGGAAGGGGCTTGCCGGGTACTCGGCGCAGTCGGGGTGACGCGGGTGCTCTCCATTGTGGCGGGCATTCCGTCGGGGCGGTTGGAGACGGCAGTGGGCGGTCGACCCTCGGTGGTCCGGGCCATGCCGAACACCCCGGCCGTGGTGGGGGCCGGTGTCACAGCGCTCTCCGGCGGCTCGCATGCCACGTCGGCCGATCTGGCATGGGCCGAAGGGATCATGGCCGCTGTCGGTACCGTCGTCCGGCTGCCCGAGCGTCTGCTCGATCCCGTCACCGGCCTCTCGGGATCCGGCCCCGCCTACTTCTTCCTGGTGGCCGAAGCCCTCATCGAGGCCGGGGTCCAGATGGGCCTCACCCGGGAGGTGAGCCACATGCTGGTCGTCGAAACCATGCTCGGCTCGGCGAAGTTGATGGCGGAGACCGGGGAGGACCCGGCGGCACTGCGAGCCGGCGTGACCTCGCCCGCCGGCACCACCGCTGCCGGGGTCCGCGTCCTCGAGGCACGAGCCGTGCGCTCCGCCTTCATGGAAGCGGTGGCCGCGGCGACGGAGCGCTCGCGCTCCCTGCATCGTTGAGCGGGGGCAACCACGTCGCCGCGGTCCCTCCGCCGACCGTCTTCTTCCTCTCCGACTACGGCACGGAGGACGAGTTCGTCGGTGTGGTCCATGCCGTCCTCGCCGTGGCCTCGGTCGGCGTCGCGATCATCGACCTGACCCACCAGATTCCGCCGTTCGACATCCGTGCGGGTGCGATGGCCCTGGAGCGGGCGGCGCCGTTTCTCGGGCCCGGGGTCGTCCTCGCGGTGGTCGATCCCGGTGTGGGGTCAGGCCGCCGGGGGGTCTGCCTCGAGGTGTCGCCGCGTGGGCCGGGGCCCGCCTTCTTCGTCGGTCCTGACAACGGGCTCCTGCTCCCTGCGGCGGAACTGGTCGGCGGCGGATCGATCGTCCGTGCCATTGCGCTGCCACCGGTGCCCGGTCAGGCGCGCACGTTCGACGGCCGCGACCTCTTCGCCCCGGCGGCCGCCGCGCTGTCGCGGGGAGTCCCTCTCGGTGAGCTCGGGCCTGCGTTCGACCCGGATTCCCTGGTTCGCCTCGTGCCCCCCGCCGTCGCCCACCTCACCCTGGCCGATGGTCGCCGATCCCTCCGGGCCGAGGTGGTGTGGGTCGACCGCTTCGGCAACCTGCGCTAGCAGGGGTGTGCATCGTGTAGGTTGGCAGGATGCCGACTTCTGCTGATGACGACTGCCCGAACTGTGCTTTATTGCGACGACAAGTTGCGGATTTGACGGCACAACTCGCCGCCGCTCGTAAGAACTCTGGCAACTCCTCCAAGCCTCCATCGAGCGACATCGTCAAACCGCCGCGACCCAGTTCCGGCGTGGCCGGCCAGCGTAAACGGGGCGGCCAACCGGGTCATCCGCGGCACGAGCGGCCCGCGTTTACAGCCGAAGAGATTGACGAGCGGATTGACTACAAGCTCAGCGTGTGCCCGGACTGCGGTGGCCGGGTCACGCCGCTCGAATTGCCGGCGCGTGTCGTGCAGCAAGTGGAGATTGTCGCCAGACCGATCACGATCAGCGAACATCTTGGCCGAGCGTGCTATTGCCGCCGCTGCCAGAAGACGCATTATGCCGAGCTTCCCGTCCCGCTCCGTCGCGCCGGACTGCTTGGACCGCGACTGACCGCGCTGGTGGCGTTTCTCAAAGGCGGCTGTCACTGCTCGTTCACGACGATCCGCAAGTTCCTGCGAGACGTGGTCGGCGTGACGGTCAGTCGCTCTCAGTTGCGTAACGTGTGTGCCAAAGTCAGCGATAGTCTGGATGCAGGCCTACGAGGAACTCTTGGCAGCCGCGCCTGAACAAGCAGTGCTCAACGTTGATGAAACGGGCCACAAGGAATACGCCCAGCGGCTGTGGACCTGGTGCTTTCGCGCCGCCACATTCACGTTGTTCAAGATCGATCCGTCGCGTTCGTCGCAGGTGCTGGTGGACGTGCTGGGCGAGGAGTTCCAGGGCGTCTTGGGCTGCGACTACTTCAGCGCCTACCGCAAATACATGGGCGATTTCAACGTGCTGGTGCAGTTCTGCCTGGCCCACCTGCTGCGTGACGTGCGATTTCTCGTGGAACATCCCGACGCGCCGCAATCGAGGCCTATGGCCAGCGTCTGTTGGCGGCCTTTCGGGAGTTGTTCGGCGTCATCCATCGGCGCGACAAGCTGTCGGCTCGCCGGTTTCGCGGTCGAACTGCAGGACGCCGCCGACGAGTTGCTGGCCCAGGCGGTGTACCGTGTGCCCGGCACCAGCGAAGCCCAGAATCTGGCCCAGCGGTTCCGCGAGCATGGCGAAAGCTATGTCCGGTTCGTCACGACTCCGGGCATCGACCCGACGAACAATGTGGCTGAACAGGCGATCCGATTCGTGATCATTGACCGGCTGGTGACGCAAGGTTCAAGGAGCGAAGCGGGCCGCCGTTGGCTGGAACGCATCTGGTCAGTGATGGCGACCTGCGCCCAGCAGGGGCATTCGGCCTTTGAATTCCTGGCTGAAACCGTGCGGTTACATTTTCAGGGCCAGCCCACTGGGTCACTGTTGGTGCCCGACACCTCGTAGCCACCGAGGCGTCTTACCCCCGCCCGAAAGCAGTTTTTCAGGTATTTTCGGGGGGGGGGGGGGGGGGGGGGGTAAAAATTACTTGACAGGCGCGCAGCCGTCGTTACTCTGGGGGGCATCTGCCCGTAGCCGGCGTTGGCCGGCGGGGCTGGTCATCAGAACTGTCGGTAAAAAACTCACGGCGAGCCCGCTAATGAACCGCACATTCACTCTGCTACTTCTTTTCTGCGCGATCTCTCTCGTCGCGCTCCAATCGGCTTCGGCGGTCACCATCCAGTGGTCCGCGGTCGGCGATCCAGGCAATGCAGCCGATTCGGCAACCGGCTATGGTGCGGTCGCCTACAACTACAGCATCGACACGTACGACGTGACCAATAGCCAATACGTCGAGTTCCTCAACGCCAAAGACCCGAACGGGTCGAGCCCGCTCCAGCTGTACAACAGCAACATGAGCGACCCGACCTACGGCGGCATCGCCTACAACTCGGGCGCGGCCAGCGGCAGCAAGTACAGCGTGATGTCGGGGGACGGGAACCACCCGGTGAACTTCGTCACCTGGTTCGACACGCTGCGGTTTGCCAATTGGCTGAACAACGGGCAGGGAACCGGCGATACGGAGAGCGGGGCCTACATCTTGCAAGGCGGCACGCCCACGCCGTCGCAACGCCAACACGATCACGCGGGAAGCCGGCGCGACCATTTTCCTTCCCAGCGAGGACGAGTGGTACAAGGCGGCGTACTACGACCCCCGCACCACAGCGCAAGGTGGACCGCCGTCGGACAGCCACTACTGGCTGTACGGGACCAGCAGCAGTTCGACCCCGAACGCGAGCGGCCCTACGGCGACGCCCAATTCGGCGAACTACAACAACGTCGTTGGCAATCTAACCGACGTGGGCGCGTACACTGGAACGACCAGCCCCTACGGCGCGTTCGACATGGCGGGCAACGTTTTTCAATGGAACGAAGCCTTGATTAGCGGTTCGTATCGGGGGTTGCGGGGTGGTTCGTTGGACGGCAACTCGGGCTTCTTGCAGTCCTCGAACCGGAACAACGTCGACCCGACGGACGAGGACAACAGTTTCGGGTTCCGCGTGGCATCGGTCCCTGAGCCAAGTACGGCAGTGCTGGCGATCATGGCCTGTGGGTTGATGTGGGTGCTAAGGAAGCGGTTCAAGTAGCCCTTTATCCTTTTGCTCCTTTACCCTTTTTCTTCTTCCGTGCGTCGGTGGCGTCAGCCGCCGGCGCGAGTATATTTTTTGAATCACTATCGTGCGCGTTCCACCCGAGGCCGCCAAGCAACCGCCAACCGTCCTGGTCAAGTGGTACGATTGGCTCAAGTGGCTGCTGGACCGCGTGGATAGCTTCCCGAAGAACCAGCGGTTCATCTTCGGGACTCGACTGGCCGACCGCGCGATCGGCATTCTGGAACTGCTGGTCGAAGCGGCCTACAGCGGCGAGAAACAATCGTTGTTGGTGCGGGCCAATCGCGAGATCGAAGTGCTGCGTTGGCTGGTGCGGCTCGCCAAGGACCGCAAGCTGCTCACGGAGCGACAGTATTTGCTGTCGTGCAAGGCGCTGGCTGAATGCGGCCGGATGGTCGGAGGCTGGCTCAAGCAATCGGCGACCACGGACGGCAACCGCCATGCACACGCATCGCCACCTGTTTGAACGGATTTCCTCCCTGGAAAACTTGCTGGCCGCCGCCCATGCGGCGCTGCGGGGCAAACGTCAACGGGGACCGGGCTTCCGCTTCTGGAGCGAGCTGGAGTACGAAATCTGCACGCTGCACGACGAGTTGTTGTCGGGCACATATCGCCACGGGGCGTATCGGTATTTCACGATTTATGAGCCAAAGGAGCGGCTCGTCGCGGCCGCCCCGTTTCGGGACCGCGTGGTACATCACGCCATCGTGCGGGTGATCGAGCCGATCTTCGAGCCGCGTTTCATCGAGGACTCGTTCGCCTGCCGGCGCGGCAAGGGAACCCACGCGGCCATGCGGCGGGCCGGGCAGTTCGCTCGGCGGTTTCCCTATGCCTTGAAGTGCGACGTGCGGAAGTATTTTCCGTCGATCGACCACGACGTGCTGCTGACTCAACTGGCCCGGGTGATCGCCGACGAACGATTGCTGGCGCTGATGGCGACGATTTTGGACACCCACGCCGACGACGTGCGGCAGGAGTGGCCCCCGGGCGGCGACCTGTTCGACGTGCAGTTGCGCAAGCGTGGGCTGCCGATCGGCAACCTCACCAGCCAGTTCTTCGCCAACGTGTACCTGAATCCGCTCGACCACTTTGTAAAGCACGACTTGCGGGTAAAAGGCTACGTGCGATACATGGACGATTTCTTGTTGTTCGGAGCCGACCGGGCGACGCTGCGGCGGCAGGGGGCCACGATTCGTGAAAAGCTGGCGGAATTGCGCCTTGAGATGCACCCCGACAAGTACCGGCTCAAGCCGACGCGCTGCGGCGTGGACTTCGCGGGCTACGTGGTGTTTGCCAATGGCCGGGTGCGCGTGCGGTCGTCCAGCGTGCGGCGGTTTGACCGCCGCTACAAGCGGCTGCTGTGGCAAGTGCGACACCGCTTTGAATCGCCCGCCCGGGTGACCGAGAGCGTGTGCGCGTGGGTGGCCCATGCCCGACACGCACAAAGTTTTGGACTTCGCCGCTCGGTGCTCACCGGGCGGACCGAGGAGGGGTGGTTGGGATGAACATGCGGTTCGTATCGGGGCTTGCGGGGTGGTTCGTTCAACAACAACTCGAACAACTTGCAGTCCTCGAACCGGAACAACAACAATCCGACGAACGAGAACAACAACATCGGATTCCGCGTGGCAAGCCCCTGAAACTATTCAGGACCCGTGGCAAAGTAGCCACGTCCCGAATCGGCCAGATTCCCTTGGGTGTCAAAAGCTCATGGGACCGTGCCGGGCTCAGGGACTACCCGACCATCCCGCGTGCCCGCCCTCGAAAGCGGGCAGGCAAAGAAGCAGGCTTGGGCCGCGGTGAGTAGCACGAGTCGAAAGCCGCGGCCAAGCCGATTCTTCGGGGCCGGCCCGTGAACGGTTACCTGAAACGGTTACGATCAAGTAGCGCCGACAGCCGGCAGCAGGCGCAAATCGAAACTGCAACGCAAAAGTGGGTTCACGTACCGCCGGGCCGCCGGCCAATTGGCAGCGCTCAGCGAAGGGCGCACTCGACGTACACTTTGGCAGTCTTTTGAGAGACCAACTTCTGGGCGTGTCGAGCGGCCAGGTCGCTCGTCGGAAAGGTTTTGGCCTGCACCTGGCCAGCGGTCCCCAGTCGGCCGAAGCAAACCGTGACGCTCGGGCCGGCCAGGGTGATTTCCCAGAATTTGGCCGACGTGCCGCCGACAAACTCAAAACGACGCTTCATGGCAGAATCTCCTGCTATATGTATTGTCAAAACAGAGTGGGGTATGCCGGGTAGTGGGTAGTGCGGTCGTTGGCCATGAATCCCACCACCGCAAAAGGGGTAGAAACCGCCGGCTACGGCTTGATCACCAACACGTCGGCCGACTTTAGCGGTAGCTCGCACGAGATGCCCGCTTGGCCGGCATCGAACGCGACCGCACCGTGAGCCACGCTGCGGACCGAGCCGGCCGCAAAAGGCAGCCGCACCCTGACGACAAGTTTTTCGATGGGCTGGCCCGTCCAATTCAACAGCGTCACGGCGGCGCCGGCCTCGGACAGCAGCAGCGGCGCCTCGACGAGCGGCCGGTCGACGACCGTCGGCGCCTCGATCTTGGTCCGCCTTACCCCCTCGGTGATCCACTCGCGCAGGGCCGGCGAAAAGCCGACCGGTAGCCCATCCTGCTTGTCCGCGCCGGAGTGGAAATAAGACAGCCCCGGCAGGAAGCAGAAGTGCATGGCGCTGCCCTGGCCCACGTCTGCGGAAACAATGGCCGGTGAGCCGTCGTCGAAGCTGGCGTCGACTTTCGTTCTCGAAGCATCGATGCGCGCGTGTCCGCGAACCCCGACGACGGGAATTCCGCCGTTGCGATCGGCCAGTTTGCCGGCGGCCTTCAGTTTTTCGAGCGTCTGCACGATCAGCGGCGCCCGAGGCTCTTCTCCAATGCCGGTGGCCGTCGCCAACACGTCGCACGGCTCGTCATAGCGATCGCGGGCGCCGGCTCCCGAAACCGTCACCAGCACGCCTCCCCCGCGCACCCATTCTACGAGCCCCGCCTGGCTTTCGCGCGGCAGGTTGGGCGCCGTCACGTAGAGCAGCCGATACGCCTTCAGCCCCGCCGGCGAAAGATCGTCCTCTTCGACGAACTCGACCGGCACGTTGGCGTGCTGCAATGCCACGTACAAGTCGAATACCTCGGCCAGGTAATCGACCGTATGGGCATTGAGGTGCGTGTTCGTGGCATCGCGGATCTCGCCGGGATGCGCTTCGTCCTTCAAGTCCCAAAGCTGCGAACTGCGCGGCATCAGCAGCGCCGCCGCACAGCGCGGGTCCGTCCTGTCCACATCACGTCTTCGGCGACCGCCAGCATCCGGTGCGCGCCGGCAACCTTCTCCAGCATGCCCGGCTTTTCCGAGTAGCAGTTGCCCGGAAAGTTGTACTCCGGTCCAAAGCGGAAGTATTGCACCGCCTTGGCGCCCGAACCGACCAGGCACAGCACCTTTTGCAGGATGCCGTCCGACCGATCACCCGACGTGCGGGGCACGACGTAGCCGCCGAACTCCAGGCCGCGTTGACGGGCCGCCGACGCAGCTTGGCCGCATAGAACGACCACTGATAAGCCTGCGAGTCGGCGAACCAATCTTCGGTCCACAGCATCGACGAACCGCCTAGCCTGCCGAACTCCAGCCAGTCGTGCCCGCCCATCGCCGCGTCCGGGCTTTGCTTGTCCTTGTTGTTGGCCACGGCTCCGGGAACGTAGCTGCGGCCGCTAAAGAAATTCCAGTTCGTGATCACGTGCATCGCCGGCGTGGCCGCCTGCTCGAGTGCGGCCGTGCAGGACGCGAAATACCGGGCCGAATCGTAGCTGAAAAACCGCTGCGTCCAGTAGAACAGCCGCTTCAACGCAAGGTCCTTGGCCCGACTGCGGCCAAGCGGCCTGACGGCGGTCCAGTCGCTCGCGCCCAGGTCGCCCGGCGTGAGGTGTTGCGCTTCAAGATATTGGCGAAATCGCGCGAGGGCCGCCGGCGAAGATTCCAGCCGCGCGTACGCCGCCGGAAAATACCAGCCGGGCTCGTCCGACATGGCGAATAGCGCCAGATCGCGCCTTGCGTAGCCGACCGCCGTAAACGGCTCGATCTGCCTGGCCGCCCAAGTGCCGAGATCGGATTTCTTCGGGTCGTTTTCGAAAAAATCGAAGGCCGCCCCAGGCGGGCTGTAAATCGCCCAGCCCATGTGCGGAAGCTTGCTCCGCCGCCACTCGTCGTGCCGAGCTTCGTCGGCGGTAACGCCAACGTCGTCAGCCCGATCGATGCCAGACTCTCGATGCCGTCGCGCCACGCCAGCCGGTCGTCGTCGCCGCCGACGAACCGATCGGCCAGGATGAACTGCCGGGGCCGCTGCTCGGGCGCCAGTTTCGCGCGATCCAGATCGCGCGAATAGCGCTTGTTATACTCGGCCATCGTGGCCGCGCGCGGCGCGTGGTCGTCGTTGTGCCATAGCAACAGCCCCCACGCCGAGCCGGCCAACTCGCCGCGCAGCTTGACTGCCGACACGCTCGAAACGCCTAGCTCCAACTGACCCTCGACCGCCGCAGGCAGTTTCAACCCATCGAATCGCAGCCGAACGACCACCGGAAAGCCGCGCTGGTGCGTGGCCGGATAGCGCTTTAGCGTCGCCTCGGCCACGGCTCGATCGAACGCCAGCCACGGGCTCCAGCCGGACCCGACAATGGGCACCCGCGGGCCACCTGCTTCGAAGCGAACCTGCGCGCTGCGCGACTTCGTCGTCTTGGCCGGCGCGGCGCCGTGCAATGCGAACTCGCAGGCGAAACAGCGGCACTTCGTCGAGCGGCACCGCGGCCCAAGCATCGCCGATCCAAACCAGCGGGACGAGCATAGCGATGGCCAGAAAAAACGCGCACCGCACGCGCTGACGTCGCCGGGGCCACGACCCAAGCCGCGGCATGGAGTCGCGATTAGACACTCCGCCGCCGGCGTCCGATCGTGACATTTCAGTACGAAAAGCTCGCCAGGAACGCGCCTCGCGTGCCGTCGTTCGACCAGTGCGTCCCCAGGCCGGCGGGCGTAGTGGCCCGCGGTCGTGTAGGCCGGCAGGGCGTTCTTCACTTCGCACAGCGGCGGATAGAACGTCTCTTCGTTCGAGCACACGCAGTCCCCCTTGTGCAGCTTGCGGGTTTCGATGCCCGCCAGGTTGCCGGCCGCGAGCTTGCCGGCCGCCTCGAAATGGTCGACGCTCATCGAAATCGGCGCGGCCACGACCTTGACCACCTCGCCGGCATGCCTGGCGTCGTCGCGGCGAACTCGACCAGCGCGTTGCGCTGGCGCTCGTTGGCTTTGCGGTCGACGATCACCACCGAGCGTGCTCGGGGTTGCAGACCAGCGTGCCGCCGAAGCCGAGCGTGTCGCTGGCCGTCGCGACCACCACGACTTTCAAGCCGGCCAGGTCGTACCCATCGTAGCTGCCCCGGTCGATGCTCCAGGCCATGATGGCGTCTTTGCCCACCAGCCCGCCCTGGCCATTGGCGAAGCAGGGCCCGGTGTAGACGTCGCAGGTGCGGGTTTCCATGTAGTCGCCCTTGAGCTCACCGGTCGCTCCGGCGGCCGGCATGGCCAACGCGGCCAGCGCCGCGCACACGGTCAGTAGACGCAACATGACGAAACCTCCTACGTCCAAGTCGCAAGAATTGGCGATCGATTCAACTCAACCAAGCCGGCATGCGGAACTCCCCCAACCCGCGGCGCGGTGACACCCGCGTGCGGCGGGGCACGAGCGATCCTCCCGCGCTTTAAGTCTACCCGTCGCGCCGGACAGGGTCCAGCACGGCCAGCGCCCCGCTCGGGTACGCCTCGCCAGAGTCAGGTCCGGCATTCTCCGTCCGCGGCCTGAAGGGTGTCATCGGTGATTACCGGAAACCCTCACGTCCCGATAGGATCTCAAGTCTCGGTCTCGATGGTCTCGCGTAGCTGCGTTAGAAACGCGTCGAACAGTGGCGCTGATTCTCCTGTCCAAAGTACTTTCGGTCGCAACACATGCAGATCGACATTCTCCCGGCGTAGGTGTGTACCGCGCAACAGACTCGCGTCTCCGGTCGGATGGGGCCGATGCCGTAGCCGTTTTCCAGGACCAAGTCACCGGCTTCGCGGCGGCCGTCGCGCCACGGCAATCGCACGTGGTCGAAGCCCGCGTTTAAGTTGCTGAACACGGCGGTGGCAAACGCCCATTTACGATTCAGGCTGCGACGCAGCAGCGGTGGCCAAAGGCAAAGCAAGCGCAAGCTCAGTTCGTATGACAGACCGCGCCGGGTGCGTTTGATCGCGGTCATTTCCGTGCGGATCGATTCGAGCAGCGACGTTCGCCGTCGGCAGTCGCCTGTTCGGCGTGAGGAACGCATAGCTGAAAACGTTGGCCGCTGGCATCCGATAGTCCTGCTTCCGTCGCACGTTGATTGGCACCATCATGCGAATCGGTCGTCGCGATTCGGGGGTCCCCTGGTTCCAACTGGCCAACATCAGATAGTAGTCGCGCAACAACAGGTCGTGTAGCCGAACCGACAGCTTGCGCGACGGCCCCAGTTCGGCCGTCTCGTGCTCTGAGAGGGTGTGAACCAGAAAATCCTCGGCCAAAGCAGCATCGCTTGCCGCCGAGGGTCGCGCACCGTGATCATCTACCACCGCGGCGCGGGGCGCAACAAAGCCAAGCTGATCCGCGGCGCGGCCCAGGTCGATCAATCGCACGCGGCGGTTCAGAAGCGAGTGCCCGTCCCGATCGTCGAGTAAGCCGTGGTCGAGCTTCCGCCAGGGAGGTTCTCCTGGGTCCGCCGAACAACCGTGTGCGTAGGCCACCATCAAATCCGCGATAAACTGAAATGCGCCCAGGCCATCGACCGCAGCATGGGGAAAGACAAACAGCAGGACGGTCTTGTTTACCTGTCGGCGAACCGTCAGCTTCAGCCCATACGGCTCGGGCGTCGTCGATTGTACATCGCCCAACACACCTTCGTCTTCGGCCCACTCGATCGGCGCCGGCTCGCCGGGGATCCACGCCGGCCAGGCGTTGCCCTGGTGCTCGATGCGGGCCGAAAGAAACGGATGCCGCCGGTGTGCCTTCTTGAACGCCTCTTCGAATAGCCGCTCGATTGAGCGGTCCATGGCATTCCATGCGAATGGGAAACACCGAGGGATAGCCGGGCCGATGCTCGATATAGTAATAGTACTCGAATGGCGTGAAGCCTTGCGGAAACAACAAATCGGACGTACTCTCGTGCCGCACCGGTCGCTTTATGCTGCATCGTCTCGCAGTGCTCTTTTTAGCCTACGCGAAGTGCAGTAGGCGAAGACCGACGTTTAGCCTACGAACAGCACCTGAAATTGATCCAGGCACGGAATGGCCATCATTATACTGCAACTGGCGCACTCCCGCAGCGTGCCGGCAAATGGTTCCTTGAACTAAGCCGCTACGCGGCAGAGCAAGAAGCATAGGAAGTGGTTGCCTGGCCGGTGTTTGGCCGGGTTTTTTTATGCGCGGAGGGGAGTCAGCGGCGACTTGCGAAGGGAAAGTGGAAGGTGGCATTGATTTCCTCGTTTCCCCTTTGCAAGGAGCTGCCGACATGACTCCCCTGCGCAACAAGATGATCCGCGAACTCGAACTGCATGGCAAGGCACTGGCACCATCAAGCAGTACGTCTCCGCCGTGGCCGAGTTGGCCCGGCACTACCGGCGCTGGCCCGATTCGATCTCGATCGAAGAAGTGCGTGATTTTATCCACCATTTGATCGCCCGGCGCAAGGTTGCCTTCAGCACCTGCAACACGAGGCTGGCGGGAATCCGCTTCTTTTTCCAACAGGTCCTTCGCCGAGACGATTTCCCCCTGCGAGTCCCGGCGAAGCGTTCGGGTCGGCTGCCCGAACCGCTCAGTCGCGGCGAGATTGCCAGATTGTTCGACGCCACGACGAACACCAAGCACCGTGTGTTGCTGATGACCACGTATGGCGGCGGGTTGCGTTGGCGGAACTGGTGCATCTGAAACCGCAAGACATCCACTCCGAGCGGATGCTAATGCGCGTAAATCAAGGCAAGAGCGCAAGGATCGTTATACGCTGCTCTCGCCTGGGCTGCTTGCGGAACTGCGCGCCTACTGGCGCGAGTATCGGCCGCAGGAGTGGCTGTTTCCCAACGGGAACGGCAGCGGCCCCTTGCCAACGGATACCGTCCAGAAGCTGTTCTACCGGGCCAAAGAGCGAGCGCCACATCCGGCATGGGCACGGCATCCATTCATTGCGGCATTCTTTTGCCACGCATTTGCTGGAAGCCGGCGTGAATATGCCGACCATCCAGCGGTTGATGGGCGCAACCGTCTCAGTACGACCGCCAAGTATTTGCACGTCACGAGCCAGCACCTGGGCACATCCACAGCCCGCTCGAACTGCTCCGCCTACCCCAGCCTGCGGACGCCGGGGTGTAGTCGTCATGTCCAACGCCGTGCCAACCTGCACGGCACCGGCAAAGACCTCTGGCTGTGAACTGGCCGACATTTTCCTCATTACGGCGAGGCGTATGGGCAGACCCATAGCCTGACCTCCGCGAAGCGTAAGGTCGTCTCGGCGATCGCCCGTTGCCGCACGGCCGCCATGGGCGGCCATCGAAGTGGTGCGAGGCTTGCGGTTTTGAACGCTACATGCTCCACAGTTGCCGCAACCGGCATTGCCCCAAGTGCCAGAGTACCGCCACGGCCGCCTGGGTGGCGGCCCGCAGACAAGAGCTCCTGCCGGTGCCCTATTTTCACAACGTGTTCACGCTGCCGCACGAGCTGAACGGATTGATCCTGTACCGCCGGCGCAACCAACGCGGCCTGCTCAAGCTATTGTTTGACGCAGCGGCTCAAACACTCTTGGAATTTGGCCGCCAAGAGTTGGGCGGCAAGGTCGGTTTCACGCTCGTGCTGCACACGTGGGACCAGCAACTGCGGGCCCACTTCCATGTGCATGGCCTGATCGCCTCCGGCGCTCTGGCCGATGACGGCTCGCGGTGGATCGCAGGCGGCCGTAAGTTCCTCTTTCCCGTGTGCGGGCTCAGCA
>CAWIGU010000009.1:0-1032409 GCA_963835815.1 uncultured Acidimicrobiaceae bacterium
CCGTGCGAACGTGTCCACCCTGCCGACTGCCTCCACCGGTGGAGAGGGCCTTTCCGACGGGGCAGGAGGGGCGGGCGCGACGGTGACCGCCAAAGCGAATTGCGAGACCACGGCGGTCTCAAGCGCCTTCGGCCTCGAGGACCGGTTCCGACTGGTCGTCGTACCGCTCCGCCGTCTCGACCGGCTGCATCGGTTCGCCCCGTGTGTTGGTAGCCCTCAATGCGATCACCGCTGCGCCCAACAGAAAGAGGCTGCTGGCGAGAAGCGCCCGATGAAAGCCTTCGGTCAGGGCCAAGGGCGCGGAGACGTGACTGGCCAAGAGTTCGTTCGTCCGGTTGGTGGCAATCGAAGAGAAGATGGCCAGGCCGAGTGCAGCACCGAACCATTGGGAGGTGTTCACCAGCCCCGCAGCCAGACCTGCTTTGTCCGGCGGAACTCCGGCGTTGGCCGCGGTGGTCACTCCCGTGAACACGGCGCCAAGTCCAAGCGACATGATCATCAGCCCGGGAAGCAGATCCGAGAGATAGGTCCCATGGACGGGGATGCTGTGACAGCCAATAGACGCCAGAAGCCGCCACGAGAGCGCCACCGACGATGATCGGCCTCGTGCCGACCCGTTCGAACAGTTTCGAGGAGATGCCGGCTGAGACCGCGACTCCCGAGGGTCACGGGTACGTAGGACACCCCGGCACGAATCGGAGAAAAGTGCAGGACATTTTGCATGTACAGCGTCACGAAGAAGAACATCGAATAGAAACCGGCCATTGAGATGACCTGGGTCGCGTCGGCGGCGCCGAGTCCCTTGATTCGGAAGATGGACAGTGGCAAGAGCGGCCTCGGATGCCGCTGCTCGTTGAAGATGAAGGCGACGAGCAAAACCGCTGACCCAGCCAGCCCGCCGATCGTGCGCAGGTTCCCCCAACCGACCTCTGGGACGCGAATGAGGGTGTAGATCAAGAGGAGCATGCCACCGGTCACGGCCGCGGCACCGAGCGCGTCGAAGTGGGTTAACGATGCGGTTCGCCTCTCTCCGGCCACGACCCGGAAGGAGCGAAACAGGAGAACGGCGCAGAGCGGAAGGTTGACGAAGAGCACCCATCTCCAGCCAAGCTCCTGAGCCAGGACTCCCCCGAGCAAGACCCCCACCGCCGAGGCGATACCCGCGACGGCGCCCCAGACGCCGAGCGCCTTCAGTCGGTCGGTTCCCTCGCTGAAGGTCGTGGTGAGAATGGAGAGCGCAGCAGGCAGCATCATCGCCGCACCAAACCCCTGCGCGAGCCGGGCAGCGATCAGCACGCCTGCGCTGGGAGCCAGACCGCCCATCAGCGATGACAGGGCGAAGATCGAGATCCCGGCAACCAAAACCCGGCGCCGGCCGAGCAGGTCCGCGCGAACGACCGCCAAGGAGAAGGAATCCGCCGTAGGTCAGCAGATAGCCGCTCAGGACCCACTGGAGGTTCTGCACCGAGAAATGCAGATCGTGCCGGATGGAGGGCAGGGCCACGTTGACGATCGAAGCGTCGACGAAATCGAGGAACGCGACGGCGCACACGAAGAGCAGGGTGAGCTTGCCGCGGCGTGTCGCGAGAACGGACACCTCGGGATGGGTTGCGGTCATAGGTGGTGGCTCCTCAGAGAGAAGTTAGTTGTCTGACTTAGTATAGGAGAGCGAGCCGCTGCCGTCTAGACTGAAAGTGAGATGACTGACTCAGAGACGCGCAAGGCCGGCGAGGCGGTCGAGGCAGGCGGGGGCAAGCGGGATCGGCTGATCGCCGCCGCGTGCGAGCTGCTGTACCGACAGGGCGTGGAAACGACGACCCTTGCCGATATCGCCCGGTTGGCGGAGGTGCCCCTCGGGAACGTCTACTACTACTTCAAGACCAAGGACGAAATCATCGACGCCGTCGTCCAGTCTCACCTGCACACCATTCGGGCGACGCTCGCGTCAATCGAAGCGAATCACCGTACTCCCAAGAGCCGCCTCAAGGCCCTGGTGAAGATCTTGGCAGGGGAGCCCGACCTGATCGCCGAGTACGGCTGCCCGCAGGGGTCTCTCTGCTCTGAGCTGAACAAGCGTGGCTCCGGCGGCGACCACTTCGCGGCGGATCTCATCCGCGTTCCACTCGCGTGGGTCGAGGACCAATTCCGGCTCATGGGGCGCCGAGACGCTGACGAGTTGGCGGTGACCTTCATCGCGACCTACCAGGGCACCGCGTTGTTGAGCAACACACTCGGGGATCCCACTCTGATGATCCGCGAGAGCCGACGGCTCGGCCGGTGGATCGATTCCCTCGCGTCGTGACGAGCGGACCGTCGGGCGTGCTCCCCTTTGCCAGTCGGCACCCCCGGCTACATCACGACCAGCTCTCACAAGCCTGGACCGTCAAACGGCGTCACGCGGCAAAGAGCACGGAGAGCAACCCCGAACGCTCCTGATTGGAAGCGGCAGGAACATGGGCTGCGTGGGGTTGAAGAACTACGGATTCTGCGGTGCGTGTCCCACCCTCAGGAGCCATGCGGCCGAGCAGGCACCGGTTTGACCGCATTTTGTACCGCTCCTCCGTGTGCTCACCGGTTGCCACGTGGTTGCAGGCGGTCTCCAATTGGGGTGTCCGCGTTGACGTGGGGGCGGAAATCGACGACCATTCTTGTACAGCAATCGAAAGGGCATACCTCTCGCGAGAGGGGGACGCAAAGTCACGGGACTCTCTGAGTTAGCCGGGCCGCCGAAATAGCGATCATCGCATGGCTATTTTCCAGCGGCCCCCTTCTCGGGTCGAAGGAGAAGAATGCGAAAGATCCGGCAGCTTCGGGACGCGATTCCGAAACGGACTGGGTGGCTCCTCTGTCTTCTCGGCGCCATGGGTGGCGTCCTCGCCGCCACGGTCGGTGTCGGTGTCGGTGCCGGTGACGCAGCCCAGGCCTCTGTGAACCCGACAGTGACCACTGCACATGTTGTTGCGGCCTCGACGACCGCCAACTACTACAGCGGCGGGCACTTTCTGGCCGCTGACCCGAATGGCGGGTACTGGACCGTCAACTGGGCTGGTGCAATCACTCCGCAAGGCGGCGCTCCGTCGTTCGGGTCTCCGGCTCTCTCCGGACTCCACCTCTACCGGCCCATCGTCGGCATGGCCTCCACCCCCGACGGTGGTGGTTACTGGCTCGTCGCCAGTGATGGCGGCATCTTCAGCTACGGTGATGCCGCGTTCTACGGGTCCACCGGCGCCATCCATCTGAACCAGCCCATCGTCGGCATGGCCTCCACGGCGGACGGACGTGGCTACTGGCTGGTGGCTTCCGACGGCGGCATCTTCACCTACGGTGATGCCGCGTTCTACGGGTCCACCGGCGCCATCCATCTGAACCAGCCCATCGTCGGCATGGCCGCCACGCCTGACGGACGTGGCTACTGGCTGGTGGCCTCCGACGGCGGCATCTTCTCCTTCGGCGATGCCGCGTTCTACGGGTCCACCGGGGCGCTCCACCTCAACCAGCCGATCATCGGCATGGCCTCCACGCCCGACGGACGTGGCTACTGGCTCGTGGCCTCCGACGGCGGCATCTTCACCTTCGGTGATGCCGCGTTCCACGGAACCCTCGGCAGCAGCGGCAATGTCATCGGCATGATCGTCAGCCCGGCGACATCGAACTACACCCTGGTGCAGTCGCAGGGGATCGCTGTCGTTCCGACGCTCACACCCGCTCCTGGTGGAAGTGGGGGCTGCAGGGCGCCAACCCGACCCCGCCGACAAGTTCGGGCTTTCCCGGGTACTCGCTGACACGGACCCTGACCGGCCCCCAGATCGCCACGAGTGCCGGAGACGGCTACTACAACTATGGTGCGGCCGGGCCTCATGTATTACCGCCAAGTGGATATGTAGCGGCAAATCACATTGTCGTCACCGGCAACGCTCTTGAGGAGCTCGGGTACAACGACCCGTCCGCAGGACCTGGTGTCGTCGGGGACGGCATGCAGGTCGCCAACGATGCTGCACCTCGTGCCGGCGGTGGGTTCACCTATTGCTACGCGCTGTCGGGCCCTGCGGCCAACTGGCAACAAGTCGCCATAGTCTTTGAAGCTTGGCCGCAGAACAACATCTGGGGCTACGGCGAAATAGATTTCATGTGGGCCGGCAACCGAACCGGGGGAGCCAACTGGGTCATCCTCGAGGCCGACGGGTGCACGAGTACCTGTCAAGTTCTGGCTCAAGGTTCGTACCCAACTGCAGCACCCGGAACCGGCGTGCATGCAGTGACCGTCCTTTGGAAGGCGGGTGGCGGCGATAGCCTCTATATGGACGGGCAGTACGTCACGACAATTCCCACGAGCACTGTCGGAACACCCCTGGGCAATGAGATCCCGGTGATGCAGATGCAGGACATGTGTCAATGCAGTTCGGTTCCAGCCTCCGCTCCCCTCACGGCATCGCTCTATTGGATAGCCACGTACGCCGCGACCTGACGCGAGGACGGCTCGCCGCAGTCTCAGAGGCTCTGCGTTGAAGGTTCTCGTTGATGCGTCAGGGGTGGATCCGGCCTTTTACGCGGTGCTCAGTTGGTGCTGCATTCCGGCCGCTGTCCATCACGCCCCAGTGTTGACCACTGAACCTCCGTCGATGCGGAAGAAGTCGCAGAGGTTCACGTCGATGAGGTTTCCCGAGGCAGGCATCCCCATGAATTCGCCCTCGTGTCTCCCGGTCATCCGCGCCAGCACGAACACCTTGTCGCCTTCGGAAATGATGTCGTCCACCTGGATCGAGGCATCGTGGAACCCGGCATGGAACATCTTGAACAGCTGGCGTAATCCGGCCTTTGTCGGCTCCAGTCCGGGTACCAACTCGTGTTCGATGAACGCGTCGGAAACGACCTCGTCGACCACGGCGAGGTCACCTGCATTGAGCCGCTGGTAGAAGCGGCGTACCAGTTCCTTGTTCTCCTGTGACATCGATTGCCTGCTTTCTCGAGCCCGGGCGGTGACCGTAACAGGTAGATCGTTAGAAGTCTAGCGATCTCGATCGAGTGGTCTCCCTCACTGCCGGGCAGGTCACAACAGACCGACTGAAGATGCCCGAGGACGTAGCGGCCGTAACATCAGGCTGTGGCTGAGGACCCGATCATCCGTGTGCCTCCCAGTTTCGAGACGAATTTCCGGGTGCGAGCCGATCGGCTGCCGAGGTGGCGGCCACACTTGTCAGCACGGCGACTGTGCTCGATGCGGCGATCGAGCGCGCACCGCGACAGGCAGCGAATCTGTCCACCAGCGCCTTCCAAACATTGGCCATCCTCGACGGTGCACGACGCGCTCTTCCCTCCACCGTCATTGCAGAGCGTCTCCTCGTGAGTACCGCCAGCATGGCGTCGCTGCTCAACACGCTGGAGCGCCGGGGCCTCGTCGAGCGCCGCCCCCACCCCACAGATGGTCGCAAGATCCTTGTCGATCTCACGCCTCTGGCGCAGCCGATCATCGATTCACAGCTTCCCGTCATTCACGCGGTCATCACGGAGGCAGTCGCCGAGGTTCCCGAAGCCGATCGTGAGCCCCTGCTCCGGTCGTTGTCGCTGATCAAGACACGACTGGCGCAGATGGCGGACCAGCCTCTTCCGAAGGCAAGGGGGGCACGTCGAAAGCCAAAACGGTAGCTGCGGGTCAAGCTCACAGAGCACCCCCAACGGGATTCGAACCCGTGCTGCCGCCGTGAAAGGGCGGTGTCCTAGGCCGCTAGACGATGGGGGCCGGTTGGCCGGCCGGGCACCTTTCGGGGGTGCGACGACCGACCGGACGAAGACGAAGCAGTGGGTAAGCCTATCGGGCGCCGATCGGAAGGCCGGTGTCCGCGCGCCAGCGCTCCGGTTCGGCCGCAGGAACGACCTCGGGGGCGTGGAACGTACAGGCCAAGAAGCATTGGGTGGCGCCGATCACCAGAACGGTCACCCCGAGCAGGTGGACTTCCACCAGAGCCGCGGGCAGGTGGGTGAAATACTGCGTGTACCCCACCGCGGCCTGCGCCACCATCACCGCGAGGAACACACGCCCCGCCCGCCGCACCCGCTCGGGCACGTCCGCCATGTGCAACCCGACGACCAGCCCGACGGTGAGACCGACCAGGAGCATGGCCAGGCTGGCGTGGAGCTCGGCCAGGTCCCGCAGTGGCACCGGTATCCGCTTGGCGATCACCTGGCCGGAGGACTCGCCCCCGAGGGGTCCCGCGCCGGTGACGGCCGTCCCGGCCGCGATCACGAACCCGAGGAGGACAAGGACGCCGTAGAACAGGTGGAGCAGGGAGCGGGGGACGAGGAGACGGCCCGAACCCGGCCCGTAGGCCCGGGTCGAGCGGTGGACAAGGACCACGGCATTGACCAGGAGGACCATCGTGGCGAAGAAGTGCACCATGACGAGATAGGGATTGAGTTTCGTGTACACCACGATCCCTCCCAGCACCGCCTGCGCCAGAATCCCGACGACGAGGCCCCCGCTCAGCCAGATCAGGTCGCGCCGGCGGGGGCGGCGAAAGACGGCAGCCAGGAAGGCGGCGGCCACGACGATGGTCAAGACCACCGTGACCAGGCGGTTCCCGAACTCGATGAGCCCGTGGAACTGCACGGCCGGGGTGAGGTGGCCCACTGAGCACGCCGGCCAGTCGCTGCACCCCAGGCCGGACCCGGTCAGGCGGACGGCGCCCCCGGTGACCACGATGAGGGTGACCAGCGCCAGGGCCAGAATGTTGAGGCGATGGCTGAGAGAGGCGGAAACGGTGAAGGGGCGACGTCGCGACACTTGGGCTAATCGTACCGGGACCTCCCGCTTGGTCCTGAACGGGCACCTGGTCGTAGGCTGAGCGAAATGTCCGCCCTGGCCCCCACACTGCAGGCTCAGCCTTCGGCGCGGTCGACCGTCGGCGCGTATGTCGCCCTGACCAAGCCGCGCATCATCGAGCTGCTGCTGGTCACCACCCTGCCCACCATGGTCGTGGCCCAGCGCGGGCTGCCGCCGCTCTGGCTGATGCTCGCCACGCTGGTCGGGGGCACGCTGGCCGCCGGCGGGGCCAATGCCATCAACATGGTGGTCGACCGGGACATCGACCGGCTCATGAACCGCACCAAGAACCGGCCGCTGGTGACAGGGGCGATGTCGCCCCGGGCCGCGCTGACCTTCGCCCTCAGCCTGGAGGTAGCGGCCTTCGTCGAGCTGTGGTTGGCGGTCAACCTCCTCTCGGCCGTGCTGGCCGTGTCGGCCACCCTCTTCTACGTCTTCGTGTACACCCTGTGGCTCAAGCGCCGTTCCTCGCAGAACATCGTGATCGGCGGCGCGGCCGGGGCCGTCCCCGTGCTCGTCGGATGGGCCGCCGTGACCAACAGCCTCTCGTGGGCCCCGGTGGTGCTGTTCGCCGTCATCTTCATCTGGACGCCGCCGCACTTCTGGGCATTGGCCGTGCGCTACAAGGAGGACTACGCGGCGGCGGAGGTGCCCATGCTCCCCGTCGTGGCCTCGATGAAGCGGACCACGCGCGAGATCGTCATGTACACCGTGCTGCTGGTGGCGGTCTCCCTACTCTTCGGTCCGGTGGCCCACCTCGGGCTCATCTACATGATCGCCGCCGCGGCGCTCGGGGCCGGCTTCCTCTTCATGACCACCCGGCTCTGGGGTCTGGCCCGCTCCGGCCGCGCCACGGGGCGTGAGGCGATGCGGGTCTTCAGCTATTCCATCACCTACCTGACGGTCTTGTTCGTGGCCATGGCCGGTGACGTACTCATCTCGAATCACATTCACTAGGTTGGCCGTCGCATGACGGATCCCACCGCCGGCCTTCCAGATTCGGACCCTGCCGGATCCGTACCTCCCGCATCCGGTGCTCCGGCGTCAGCGCCTCCGCGCAAGCCCCGCAAGATCTTCCTCGTGGTCGGCCTCGTCCTCGCGGCAGCGTTGGGCGTCGGGCTCTTCACGTCGGTCGGCACCAAGAAGAATGCCGGGCCACCGCAGCCTGGCGGCCAGGTGCCGTCGTTCTCCGCGCCCCGCCTCAACGGGTCGGGCACGGTCCGGGTACCGGCTGATGGCGGGGGCGGGGGCACGCCGGCGGTGCTGCTGTTCTTCGGTGAGTGGTGCACCCAATGTCATACGGAACTGCCACCGCTGGCGGCGGCGGTCCGTCGACAGGAGCGCGCGGGCGGAGCGTTGGCCAAGGTGCACGTCATCGGCGTGGACAGTGACCACAGACGGAATGTGGGCGAGGGATTCGTCAAGGCCGCCGGCGTCGGGTTCCCCGTCGCCCATGACGCGGTGATCGCCATCACCAACCAGGACTTCGCTTTCCAGGGTGACCCCTACGCCGTGTTCGTCAAGGGGGACGGCACCATCAGCGACATCGTGCCCGGACCACTTTCGGTGGCCAAGTTCACGGCCGAAGAGAAGAAGCTCATTCCCAGCGGAAGCTGAGGGCGGCGGCGAGCGGCGCCGCCACGGCCCAGACCCCCAACACCACCCACGACAGCGTCGGCACGGCGGACCCCGTGCCCAAGCTGGCGTGGAGGGCGGCCGACAGGGCCTCGGCCGGGAGCAGCTTGGCCACTGCCGCGACGCCTTCGGGCAGCTTCGAAATGGGGATCACCATGCCACCGAGCAGCAGAAGGATCAGGTAGAGGCCGTTCGCCGCGGCCAGGTTGACCTCGGCCTTGAGCACGCCGGCCATGAAGAGCCCGATGCCGGCGAAGGCGACGGTGGCCAACAGCGCCGCCCCTACGGCACCCAAGGCGGCCACGCCCGAGCCGTGGCCGCCCGGGTTCCAGCCGAGAGCGAAGCCCACCCCGACGAGCACACCGGCCTGCAGGATCTCGACGAGGATGACGGTGGCGATCTTGGCTCCGAGGAGTCGTGGCCGGCCCAGAGGGGTCGAGCCCAGTCGCTTGAGCACGCCGTAGCCACGCTCGAAGCCGGTGGCGATGCCCAACGAGACCATGGCCGTGGACATCACGGCGAGGGCCAGAATTCCCGGCACGAAGAAGTCGACCGCCTGTTGATGCGGCGTGGCCACCACGCGCACGGTGGAGAAGAAGACGAGAAAGAGCACGGGGATCCCGACGGTCAACAGCAGGGTCTCACCGCGCCGCAGCGTCATGTAGACCTCAGCCTCCGTTTGGGCCAGGAACGCCCTCACGATCCGTCACCGCGTGATCGCCGCCGACGCCGTGCGTCTCGGCGCTGTTGCGCCCGTGTTCGGGCTGGAGCGGTTCGCGTGGATTCGAGGGACTCTGTGGATTCGAGCGGACTCTGTGGATTCGAGAGCTCCCGTGCCCACCGCTTCGAGATACACGTCCTCCAGCGTCCGCCCGGTCACGAGGTCGGTCATGGTGGCCTGGCGCGCCGCCAGCCACGTGGCCAAGGTGGCCGTGGCCTCCGGCCCCGACACGCCCGCAATGTCGTAACGACCGGGCTCGCGTTCGGTGACGGTTGCCTCTGCTCCCAGCGCCTCGGTCAACGAGGCCGTGTCGAGTCCCGCCGGCGCACCGAAGGTGATCCCGGTGGTGCTGCTGGTTGCGGTCAACCCTTGCGGGGTTCCTTCGAGGACGACACGCCCCCCTGACAGGATGACGATACGGTCCGCCATCTTTTCGGCCTCGGCCAACTCGTGGGTGGTGAGGAGCACGCACACGCCCTGACGGCGGAGGTCGGCCACGACGGCCCGTATGGCCAGGCGTCCTTCGGGGTCGACGCCGGCCGTCGGTTCATCGAGAAAGGCCACCTGCGGCTTACCGATCAGCGCCAGGGCGAGGGAGAGCCGCTGTTGTTCGCCCCCCGAAAGGTGTCGCCAGGGCGTCGTGGCCACAGCTCGTAGCCCGACGAGGTCGAGGAGCGCATCCGAACCCAGGGGATCCGGGTAGTAGCGGGCGAAGAGGTGGAGCACACGGCGCGGGCCCAACATCGGGTAGACGCCGCCCCGCTGCAGCATGACGCCCACGCGGCCGGTCAGCTCATGGTGGTCGGCCAAGGGGTCCAGCCCCAACACGGAGATGTGGCCGCTGCTCGGCCGCCGGTAGCCCTCCAGTGCCTCGATGGTGGACGTCTTCCCGGCCCCGTTCGGCCCGAGCACGACCAGCACCTCACCGTGTCGGGCCTCCAGGTCGAGACCGTTCACCGCAGCGACTTCGGCGGCCGGCCCGTAACGAATGTTCAGGTCTCGGACGACGACGGCGGGAACCGTCTCTGTTGGCATGGCGTCGCAGGCTACTTTGAGCAGCCATGATCGATATCCGCGCGCTGCGGGAAGATCCCGCGGGGGTCAAAGCGGCGCTGGCCCGTCGGGGTGTTGCAGAGTCCGAAGTCGACGCGGTGATCGCCGCCGACGTGGCGCACCGTGCCCGTCTGTCCAGGGCTGAGGCGCTGCGGGCCGAGGTGAAGACGCTCAGCAGATCTGTCGGAGAGGCAATGAAGGCCGGTGACGTGGCCCGGGCCGAGGACCTCCGCGCCCAGAGCCGCAGCCTGGGGGAGGAAGAGCGTGCGGCGGCGGCGGAAGCCGACACGGAGTGGGAAAAGGTCCACCAGGGCCTTCTCTATCTGCCCAACATCCCGGCCGACGATGTCCCGACGGGGGAGAGCGACGCCGACAACGTCGAGATCCGGCGCTGGTGGCCGGGGCAGGCGGGTGGCGAACCCGAGCCCGTTCGGGGCAGGGACCAGACCGTGCCGCACTGGGAGATCGGTGAGGCGTTGCAGTTGCTCGACATGGAGCGCGGCGCCCTCCTGTCCGGCTCCATGTTCCCGCTCTACCGCGGTGCCGGCGCCCGCCTGGTGCGCGCGCTCGACGGCGTTCGCTCTCGACCGCCACACGCCGACCTACGAGGAGATCCGGCCTCCGACGGTCGTGCTGACCGAGACCATGGTCTCCACCGGTCACCTCCCGAAGTTCGCCGACGACGCGTACCACCTCGAACGCGACGACCTCTGGGCCATCCCGACGGCGGAGGTCCCGCTGACGTCGATGCATCGCGGCGAGATCCTCGAAGAGTCAGCGCTCCCTCTGCGCTTCACCGCGGCGACCTCCTGCTACCGGCGCGAGGCAGGGAGCGCCGGACGTGACACCCGGGGACTCCTCCGCGTGCACGAATTCGACAAGGTCGAGCTCTTCGCCTACACGACTCCTGACACAGGCGCTCGATGCACAGGCCGATATCCTCCGCCGCGCCGAGTCCTTGCTCCAAGAGCTCGGCCTCTTCTACCGGGTCATGGACCTGTGCACGGGCGACCTCGGCGGCCCCTCGGCGCGTACCTTCGACCTCGAGGTGTACTCGCCGGGCGTGGACAAGTGGCTCGAGGTCAGTTCGACGAGTTGGTATCGCGACTATCAAGCCCGCCGGGCCCAGGTGCGGTACCGCCCGGCCGGAGGGGGACAGCCCCAACTCGTCCACACCGTCAACGGTTCCGCCCTCGCGTGGCCACGCATATGGGCCGCCCTGATCGAGAGCGGACGCCAGGCCGACGGCACCGTCGTGCTCCCCGAATGCCTGGCGCCCTACGTCGGGGGGCAGCTCCTCCTCGAGGCCCTGTAATTCGCGACGCAAATGGGTGACGCCCGCACGCCCACGACGATCGAGTCGACGGCAGGGGCCGCCCTCTCCGAGCGGTCCGTTCGGCGTCGCCGGGGTGACGATTTTCGACCCGACATCGAGGGCCTACGCGCCGTCGCGATTCTCGCCGTGGTGGCCTACCACGCCGGCTTGTCGTCCATCCCCGGGGGCTATGTCGGCGTTGATGTCTTCTTTGTGATCTCGGGGTTCTTGATCACAGACCACTTGGGCCGTGAGCTGGCTGCGCGGGGCGGGATCTCCTTCGGGGCCTTCTACGCCCGCCGGGCCCGCCGGCTCCTTCCCTCGGCCCTCCTGGTCATCGGGGTCACCGTCGCCGTCTCCTGCGTCGTCCTGCCCCCGCTCCAGGCCATCGCCGTGGCCAAGGACGGACTGGCCAACGCCCTGTACGTGGGGAACTACCGCTACGCCCTGCAGGCCACGGACTATCTGACCTCCAGCGGCCCCGTTTCGCCACTCCTCAACTATTGGTCCCTCGGTGTGGAGGAGCAGTTCTACCTGGTGTGGCCGGCACTACTCCTCGTTGCCTCCCTGGTCTGGTGGCCGAGGGCCCGGGAGAAGGGGACGGGCGTGGGCTCGCCGCGCAAACCCCGGCCCCTGCTCTCCGCTGTCTCGGTGGCTTTGGCGACCCTGGGAGCGTGTTCCCTGGCCTTGTCGATCTGGCTGACGCGTGTCAACCAGCCTTGGGCCTTCTTCTCCCTCCCGACCAGGGCCTGGGAGCTGGCCGCAGGGGGCCTCCTGGCACTCGTTGCCCCGCGGTTGCGCCGGCTATCGACCGGAGGGATGGCCCTGCTCGGTTGGGCGGGCCTCGGCGCCATCGTGTTCTCAGCACTCGCGTTCTCGCCGTCCACGCCGTTCCCGGGCACGGCGGCCCTCGTCCCCGTGGCCGGCGCCGCCGCCGTGGTGGCCGGCGGCTCCGCCCGCACCCGGCTGGGCGCCGTCTGGTTACTGGGCCGCCGGCCCTTGCAGGTCATCGGTGGCGTCTCGTACACCTGGTATCTCTGGCATTGGCCGGCGTTGATCCTCGCTCCCTCGATCGTCGGCCACCCATTGCGCGTATGGGGCAATGTGGCCGTCTGCGCCATCGCCCTCGTGCTGGCCGCCGTGACGACGGTGTTACTCGAGCGGCCGCTGCAGCGGGCTTCGTGGCTGGTTCGCCCGCGCCGCAGCCTTCTTCTCACGGTGGGTTTGAGCACGGCTGTTGTCGCGGTCATTCTCCTCTCGACGGCGACACTGCCTTCGCTCACGGGGAGCGGGCACGCCGCCACCAGCAAGCTCTCGACGCATCTGCAGCGTGGAATCGGCGTGACCGGAACCACCATCGACCCGATTGCTGCCGCCGCCCAGAACCTGACGGGCCAGGTCCAAGCCGACGTTGCCCGCTCGGTGGGGATCCAAGCCGTACCGGCCAACCTCACACCGAGCCTGACCGGCGCTTCCTCGGACGAGGCGGCGCCGTTCGTCGACGGCTGTTTCGACGGATTCACCGAGAACTCGGTCAACCCGTGTAACGACGGCGACGTCACTGCACCCCCCTCGAAGACGGTCGTCCTCTTCGGCGACTCGCACGCCCTGATGTGGTTCCCGGCTCTTGACAGCCTTGCCAAGCAGAACGGGTGGCACTTGATCTCCCAGGCCAAAGCGACGTGCCCCCCGATCGACGTCCCCGTCTACAGCCCCGTTCTGGGCGAGTGGTACACCGGGTGCGACCAGTGGCGGGCCGCGGTCGTTGCCCGGATTGAGGCGCTGCGCCCCGCCCTGGTCGTGCTCGGGTTCTCCCGTGAGTACGGCATTCCCGACGACCGCGTCGTCGTGGACGGAGCAGCCTGGATGCAGGGGCTCTCGTCCATGATGGCGACGTTACGGGCCACGGGGGCCCGCGTCGTCCTGATGGGCGACGTCCCCTATCCGCAGAGCGGGCTCGTGCCGAACTGCCTCTCGGCCCATCTGACAACTGCCACAGCGTGCACGATGCCCAAGCAGTATCCCTACTTCAATCCTTCCGGTGTGGGCCAGGAGGAGGCCGCGGCTGCCGCTGCCGGGGCCGGCTACATCGATACGCAGCCCTGGTTCTGCGCCGGTACCTCGTGCGCCGTGATCGTCGACAACCTGCTTGTGTACCGCGACGACAACCACATCACCGCCACCTACGCCCTTTGGCTGACACCCGTCATCGGTGCCGACCTGGAGGAGCAGACGGACGGCCTCTTCGGGACGCCGCCCTGATCGTCCGCAGCAGCGTCGCTGTGGTCGTGGTTACGGCGTCACTGTGACGCCGACGACGTTCGACACGTGGATGTTGAGCCCCGGGACCGAGCCGAGGAAGGCGGCGTCGCCGAAGGTGAAGACACCGCCGTCAGAGGCAACAAGCCAGTACCCGCCACCGTCGGGGGTCGCAGCTATGCCCACGATGGGCTTGTTGAGCACCTTGTTGCCGAGAGACCCGTAGAAGATGGCGTCGCCGAAGGTGAAGACACCGCCGTCGGAGGCAACAAGCCAGTACCCGCCACCGTCGGGGGTCGCAGCTATGCCCACGATGGGCTTGTTGAGCACCTTGTTGCCGAGAGACCCGTAGAAGGCGGCGTCGCCGAAGGTGAAGACACCGCCGTCGGAGGCAACAAGCCAGTACCCGCCACCGTCGGGGGTCGCAGCTATGCCCACGATGGGCTTGTTGAGCACCTTGTCGCCGAGTGACCCGTGGAAGCCGGCGTCGCCGAAAGTGAAGACACCGCCGTCGGACCCGACGAGCCAGTACCCGCCACCGTCGGGGGTGGGCGCGATCCCCACGATGTTCGACACGTGGACGTGCACGCCGGGGAGGGAGCCCCAGTAGGTGGCTGAGCCGTAACTGAAGATGCCACCGTCCTTGGCTGCCAACCAGTACCCGCCACCGTCGGGGGCGGCCGCCTGACCGACGATGGGCTGGCTAAGGGCTATACCGCCGGCCGAGCCTTCGAAGGGAGCCTTGCCGAAGCTGTACACGCCACCGTCGGAGCTCGCCAGCCAGTTGGCGCTGCCGGGCGGCACCCCGGTGAACACCGGTACACCGCCCTTTGTCACCGTGATCGTGTTGCTCGATACCGTCGTGCTGGAAGCCCCTGCCGCCAGGTAGATGCCGAAGAAGTTGCCACTGACCGTGTTGCCCTGAATGACCGTGCCGGTCACGGGTCCCGCCGGGGCGACGACCATGATGCCGGTCGTCTGTGTCGAGAGGGAGTTGTGGCTGCCGGGGATACCGCCGCCCGGACCGTCGAGGAGGGAGTTCACCCCGACGGTGTTGCCGATGATGGAGTTACCGTTCACATCTCCCCCGGGGAACGTCGGGTTCAACTTCACCCCCGGCTCACCGTTGTTGTTGAACGTGTTGCCTTGAATGGTGTTGTTGTACGCGGCATTGAACACGCCGAGACCGGTCGCCCCGTTGCCACTCGAGGTGTTGCCTTGGATGGTGTTGTTGTACACGCCACCGCCAGCCGGGTTGGGCTGGCCCGCATTGGGTCCGGAGGTGAAGATCGCGTTCCTGTTGTGGGCGGCCAGGGTCAAGCCACAGCCCTGCAGATTGTTCAGGGCCTGGTTGTTCTTGATGGTGTTCCCGAAGCTGGGGCCAACCTCGTCGGTGACGAGCAGGCCACCGGAAAGGCCGTTCGTGAGGGTCGAATTCTGGAGGGTGGAATTCGTGACACTCTCCAACCAGAGCGATTCCCCGTAGTCTCCGGCGCCGATGGCGGCGGTGCAGACGGGTGTCGTGGGTGTGTTGGTGCACTGGTCGCTGTTGCTGCTCACGACACCGTCGATCGTGACGTCATTGATCGCCGCGGGAGCGGTCGCCGTCGACGGCGGAGCCACCAGGATGCCTGCCGCCCCGGAGTGATCGAACGTGAGACCGCTCACGGTCACGTCGTTCGCATTGATCACCAGCCCGTACGCGGGAGCACCCTCGATGATGGTGTTGGCGGCCGTACCGAGGTCGGATTGGATGGTCAGGTTGTTCAGTGTAGGAGGCACGGTGTTCGACGTCCCCGCGGGGTTGGCCGATACCTGGTAGGTGCCGGGCTCAATCAGGATGGTGTCGCCTGCGCCAGCCTGGGACAGCGCGTACCCGAGCGTGAGGCACGACGTTGTCGTGCAGTTCCCGGTGTCGGCCCCGGTGGCGGCATCCACCGTGAGGGTTGCGGTCACCGCACCGGCGGGTTGCGCGAGCAGGGCGGCACCGAACACACCGAGGCCGATACTGCCGGCGGTGGCTGCGGTCGCCATCAGGAGTCGCCGAGGGCCGCGTTTGGCGTTCCCGGAAGTGGATGATCCGTTGCCGCGGCTTGCAAGTGCCTGATTGCTCATGACGACCCCATCTCTCTTGGCGCCCCGAACGTACCGCCTCGTTGTCAAACGAGCAAGCAGTACCGATCGCGCCGCCTGTGCGGCCCTTCCGCCATCCCCGGCCACCGACGTGGCGGCATGGGCTGCTCGCAGACGACGGTACGTCGGATCGCCCTCGTTGGCAATGGGGTTACCACCACCCCGCGCGGGGGTACTGCCTAGACGTCCACGTCGTACATTTCGGACATCGCCTGGAGATAGTCGTCTTCTGACATGGCGCTGAGCAGCTCGACGGTCACGAACGCCATGGGGAGACGGTCTGGATCGTACCCGCGGAGTATCTCGAACTTTGCCGCATCGCCGATCTTCCGGCGGTCTCGAAAAGCATCGAGCGCTCGAAGTCGTTGCTCCACCCGTCGAGCTCGGCATGCGATGTCACGTTGCACGAAAAGGTCCGCACGCCGAGTGACTGCTGTCCCGCGTGCACCGCGGAACGTGACGCTTCTCGCAGGATGAACATGAAGGAGCCGGTCAGATCGCTTCCGAGAATCGCCAATGCACCGTCCCGGCGCAGCTCTTGAATGCCCATCACTTCCTGGTAGAAGGCTATCGACCGGTCGAGATCGCTCACACTGATCAACACGGACCGAAGTGACCACCCTGAAGCATCCTCGACCACTGCGGACCATCCCTTCCCGAAACTCGTGAGACCCGGACCGACTCTTTCACACCGGACCTTAGGCCCAGCCGTCCTCCATCCCGATCTCGCCTCGCCACGCTTGTCGGGTACCGCACGTTGGCGGGGTGACACCCGTCGGGCAAGATGACGGGATGGGCTCAGCCGGGGACAAACCGCGCAAGCAGCGACATCGTCTCCCGAAGGTGCCCAAGTACGAGGAGCCCAACAGCTTTCCGATCCCAGGCCTGACCGGTGGCAGCGGGCTGGACGACCACTCCGGCGGCCGGTTCGGCCATGGCTCGGACGGCAAGGAGCACCACAGCCCGGGACGACTCGGAAGAGCCTTTCTCAGACTGCTGGGAATGCGTCCGAGGGATCCTTGAGGAAGGGGCGTTAGGGCCGGGACGACGTCTGGCGCGACTTCTTGCGCTCTCGCAACATTTCCTCGGTGCCCCGGGCGTCCATCGGGACCCCGAGGTGATACCCCTGGCCGTACCGGCACCCCAGCTCGCGCAATCGCTCGACCTGGGCCGGGCTCTCGACTCCCTCGGCAATGGTGATGTGGCCCAGCGTCTCGGCGATCTTGATGATGGCCTGGGCCAGGGTCACCTTCTCGTCGTCACCGAGCGCGTCGACGAACGAGCGGTCGATCTTGAGGATGTCGATCGGCAGTTGCTCCAGGTAGGCCAGCGACGAGTACCCCGTCCCGAAGTCGTCGAGGGCGATGCGCAGCCCGAGGGATTTGAGCGCCTTCAGGTTCTCGATGACCGCCGTGGTGTCGCGCATCATGGCGCTCTCGGTGATCTCGAGTACGAGGTTGGACGGGTCGAACTTGCCGGCCGCCAACATTTCGGCCACGTTCGCCTCGGTGGCGGTGTCCGCCAGCTCGTGGGCCGAGAGATTGACGCTGATGCTGACGTCGGGAGTGACGAGGCCCCGCGTCTGCCAGTGATGGAGCTGGGCGCACGCTTCGGCGAGGACGAAACGGTCGACCACGTCGATGAGCCCGACCTCTTCGGCGAACGGGACGAAGGCGCCGGGCGCCAGCAAGCCCCGCAGGGGATGTTGCCAACGCACCAGTGCTTCGAAGCCGATGAGCTCGTCTGTCTGGAGGTTGACGATGGGTTGATAGTGCACGACGAGTTCCTTGCCGGTCGTCGTACGTCGCAGGTCAGCTTCGAGCTCGAGGCGCTCCACGATGGCCGTGTGCATCTGGTCGCGGAACTCCTCGTAGCAGTTCTTGCCGTGCTCCTTGGCCATGTACATGGCCAGGTCCGCATTACGGAGCAGTTGTTCTCCGGTACTGCCCGGCACCCCGAAGGTGATGCCGATACTCGCGGTGGCCACGACCTCGGTCGTGTCGAGCGTGACGGGGCGGCGCAGGGCGTTGAGGATCCGCTCGGCCAGCTTGACGATGTCGGAGTGCCCGTCGATGTACTCGATGAGCACGGCGAATTCGTCGCCGCCCAGACGGGCCGCGGTATCGGCCTGCCGGATGCAGCCGAGCAGCACGTTCGCTACTGCGCGCGAGCAGCTCGTCTCCGGTGGAATGCCCCAGGCTGTCGTTCACGGTCTTGAAGTTGTCCAGGTCCAGGAACATCACGGCGATCGGCCGGCGGGTGCGTTCCATGCGTGCGACGGCCTGGTTCAGTCGATCGGCGAACAGTGCCTTGTTGGCCAGGCCGGTGAGCGAGTCGTGGAAGGCCTGATAGGTCAGCTCCGACTCGAGGCGTACCCGTTCGGTGCTGTCGCGGAAGCTCCAGACGCGGCCGACTACCTTGCCGTCAACGACTTGCGGTTTGGAGAAGCGCTCGAAGACGCGCCCATCCTTGAATTCGAGGATGTCGGTCGTCTCCATGTCGGGGTGGAGGCCAAGCTCCTCCACCTTGGCCATCAGTGCCTCGGGATGGACGAGCTGGTCGATCACGGCCGAGAGCGTGGTCTGGTTGGGTTGGTTCATCCAGTACGACTCCGGCAGTCTCCACATGTCGGCGAGCCGGCCGTTGATGCTGGAGATGGCGCCCGCCTCATCCACGACAATGAGCCCATCGGCGGTCGAGTCGAGGGTGGCGCGCAGCACCGACAACGCAGAGCGCAGCTCGGCCTCCGCCGCCACCCGGGCGCTGATGTCGTGCGCGGTGATGACGTAACCACCGACGGTCGGGTCGTCCACCAGATTGACGATCGACAGCTCGAACGGCACGCTCCCGGTACCTGCGTGGCGCCGCAGGCGGACCTCGACCGTGACCGGGTGGGCGACGGTGGCCTCCCGGGCGGCGCACTCCATGGCGGCGTTGAGCGCCGGCCAGTCGTGGTCGAGGACGATGCCCGTCAGTGGCATGTACTCCACGTGTTCGGGGTCGTGCCCGAGCATGCGCGTCAACGCCGCTGAGGTGCATTCGATCTCACCTTGCGACGACACCAACATGGTGATGGCTGCCGCGTTGTGGACCAGGGACCGGAACCGGTCGACTTCGTTGCGGGCGACTTCGAAGCGGCGCCGTTCGGTGAGATCGCGCATGTTGAACAGCACGGCACCTTCGGCGAACCAGCTCACCGGCGTGCCGATGAGTTCGAGCAGGCGCCAGCCGGACGGCGTCTTGGCCCGCACCTCCAGAGTGGTCCCGATCTCCTTGTTCTGGACGGAGGCGAGCGAACGTCCCACCAGCTCCAGATCGTCGGGATGCACGAGATCGATGGCGGAGCGCCCCTTGTAGTCCTCGAGGGTGTGCCCGAACATCGCTTCGGCTCTGGCGTTGCCCCACAACACCTGGCCCTCGGCCCCGAGCACGAGGACGAGGTCGGGAAGTTCGTCAAGGAGTCGCGCCAGCGTCGCGTCCGCGGTCGTCATCCGGGGCCCTCCTTCCGCCAATGAGTGCCCCAGTGTAGGCAGGGCACCCCCGCCAACATGGGCTTTTGCGAAGGATTAGAGGGTGAGAGCGGCGAAGCGGTAGCCAACGCCCCGCACGGTGGTGATGAGGACCGGCACGGAAGGGTCGGCCTCGATACGCGACCGCAATCGCTTGATGTGCACATCGAGCGTCTTCGTGTCGCCGATGTAGTCGGTACCCCAGACGCGGTCGATGAGGACGTCGCGCGTGAGGACCCGACCCGAGTTCTCGACGAGCAGGCGCAACAGCTCGAACTCCTTGCGCCGTAAGTGGACCTCTTCACCGCGCACGAAGGCACGGCGTTGGTCGAAGTCCATTTTGATCCCGCTCGCCTCCCAGACCCCTTCACCGTCCAGATCGACCGGGCTGCTTTGCTCGACCGCGTCGGGACCGCCGGGCGCACGGCGAAGGACGGCGCGCATGCGCGCCACCAGTTCGCGCAGCCGGTAAGGCTTGGTGACGTAGTCATCAGCGCCCATCTCGAGGGCGACGACTGTATCGATTTCGGTCCCCTTCGCGGTCACCATGATGATCGGCACGCGCGAGCGGGTGCGAATGGCACGGCACACGTCGACGCCGGACATCTTGGGCAACATCAAGTCCAACAGGAGGATGTCGGGATCGGTCTCGTCGTAGAGGCGGAGGGCCTCGGCGCCGTCGCGCGCCACAATGACCCGGAACCCCTCGTTGGTGAGCCCGATCACCAGGGCGTCGATGAAGGACTCCTCGTCTTCGGCCAGCAGTACCCGGATGGGACCATCCCCGCCCGCGCGTACCGACGCCTGGTTCTGCTTGCTCACGCCGGGCTTGCTGCCGCCCGACCTGCTCGCGCCCTGCTTGCTCATACGAGTCGGTCCGTGTGGAGAGGGAGGACGAGGCTGAAGGTGGAACCCTCGCCCTCGCGTGATTCGACGTCGACCCAGCCCTGATGATTGTTGGCCACGTGGCGGACGATGGAGAGGCCCAGCCCGGTGCCGCCGGTGTCGCGGCTCCGGCCGTGGTCGACGCGGTAGAAGCGCTCGAAAATCCGGTCGAGGTCGCGGGCCGGGATCCCGATGCCGCTGTCTTGGACGGAGAGCCGCACGTAGTCGCGCTCTTCAACCCGTACGTCGTTCCGGCCGGCCACATTGTCGATCCCGCCCAGCACCTGTTCGCCATCGGTTGGAATGAGGGCGGTGGTGCTCGAGGCGACGGCCGCCGAAGCCGTGTCCGCACCCGGAGCGTCCGAACGCGCCGCTCCTTCCTCGCCCAAGGTCTCGGGCGTGAAGGCCGCCTCCACCGGCTCAGCGAGGACCATGGCCGGCGGACCCGTTGTGACAGCGCCCCGGCGCACCGTGCCCGTCACGACCACCTTGGAGTCGTCATAGGAGTAGGTGATGGCGTTCTCGAGAAGGGCGTGCATGGCGGAGACCAGTTGGCGGCGTTCGCCCACGACGGCGATCGGAGGAGAGGGCTCGTGCAGGACGATCTCGATGCCGCGCTGATCGGCTGTGGAGCGGACCCGTTCGATGGCGTCGGCCATGACGAGGTTGACCAGGACGGGCTCGCGTGACGGCGCTTCCTCTGACTCGATGCGCGAGAGGTCGAGGAGGTCGTCGATGATCCGGCTGACCCGAAAGGCCTCGTTATGGATCCGACCGGCGAGGCGCTGTGCCACCTCGGCGTCGGGTTCGGCCACCAGTGTCTCGGCCAGCAGCCCGAGCGCACCGATCGGCGTCTTCAACTCATGGCTCACGTTGGCCACGAAGTCGCGTCGGATCTCTTCGAGCCGCCGTCGCTCGGAGATGTCCTCGATCAATGCGATCACTCCGAGCGGGCGGCGACCGTCATCGATCTGGCGGGCCCGCACCTGCAATGTCCGGCGCGGCGGTCCGTACAGATCGAGCGTGCGCTCCGCCGTACCTTCATGCCACGCGCCCTCGAGCAGCTCGGTCACCGCCTGCGCCGCCAACGCGTCCCCGTGCCGGCTGACCATGAGCGCGTTCGCGCGCCCATTGCGGTAGATCACGTTTCCGTTCTCGTCGCAGAGAACGACGCCCTGGGTCAGCGTGTCGAGTGAACGCCTGAGGCGGATGGCGTCCGAACTCGACTCGGCGACTGACTGCGCCGCCCCACCCGTCACCTGCTCGAGATAGGCCAACGCCGTCTCGATGTTCGACTCGTCCTCTGGCGGATCGAGGCCCAATCTCGATCCGAGTGAGGTCAGCCGTTGCGAGATCCCCCTGCGCCCCCAGCGCCTTCCCAACGAGGTTGCCACGGCAATGGCGACGATGAAGAGGATCACGGTGCCGATCACCAGAAAGATGGCGCTGGCCGTGCTCAGTGCAATCAACTCCTCGCCACCGATCACGGTCCCCAATATGACAGCCCCGGGAGGGGTGTGGGAACACAGGCTCGCGACGTCGGCTGTCAGGTTTATGAAAAACACTGAATGGCGCTGGAACCGTTCATTATGTGGTGATGGTCAACCGGAGATGCCGGAAGATGAAGAGCCTGATGGAGGGTGACCGATGATTCTGGCCTACCTAGCCGGCGCCTCGACCGGAGTGACGTTGAACCCTTCACTGGACTCGCTCCCCGGCGGAGGCACGCTGCAAGCCCTCGTCAACGGGTTGGGGGCATGGGCGCTCGTCGCGGCGCTCGTCGGGCTCGTCATCGGCGCAGGGGCCTGGGCTCTGGGGGTGCACTCGCAGAACTTCCAGCAGTCGATGGTGGGCCGCCGGGCGGTCCTCGTCTCAGGGCTGGCCGCCCTCCTGATCGGTGCGGCGCCTCAGATCGTCAACTTCTTCTGGGGCCAGGGCCACACCCTCCACTGAAAGGGGCCGGACCGACGATGTTTGTCCACTTGATCGCCATGGGCCCGATGGCCGCGACCGCGGTCCGTGCCGGTGGCTGCAGCGGCATCCAGGCGGTAGACCCGCTTTGTTACGCCGCGACGGCGGTTGGAAGCATCGGTGGATCGGTGGCCGCCGCCGGTATCGATGCCGTGTTCAACGGGCTCAGCCAGTGGGTGGCGAGTGGGGCCGAATGGCTGCTCGCCCAGATCGGCAACGTGCTCGTGAGCACGACGTCCATCGATCTCGGCGCGGACTGGTTCATCAAGCACTACGAGGTCATGACCGCCCTGGCCGGTGTCGTGGTGTTGCCGCTGCTCCTGGTGTCGACGCTGCAGGCGGTCTACCGGCAGAACGCCGGTCAACTCGTCCGGTCATTCTTCGTACAACTCCCTCTGGCGCTGCTCCTCGGCGTGGTGGCCGTGCAAATCGTCATCCTCTGTCTGTCGGCAGTCGATGCCCTCTGTACCGAAGTCGCCGGGGGATCGGGCTCTGATGTGCACGCGTTGCTGGCGGGCATGTCGAAGGGGCTGATCGTCGCGGTGGCCGACCCGGGCATGGCCACCTTCGTGCTCCTGCTGGTCGGCCTCCTCGTGGCCGCGGCCGCGTTCGTGCTCTGGTTGGAGCTCTTGGTGCGTGCCGCGGCGGTCTATGTGGCCGTCCTCTTTCTCCCCCTGGCCATGGCCACGTTGGTCTGGCCCACCGTGGCCCATTGGTGCCGCCGACTCGTGGAGACGTTGACCGCGCTCATCCTTTCGAAGTTCGTGATCGTGGCGACCTTGAGCCTTGCCGCGAGTGCGGTGGGATCGGGCACGTCCGGCACGGGCGACGCCGGCTCGGGCTTCGCCGCGGTGTTGGCGGGGGGAGCCCTTCTCGTTCTCGCCACCTTCGTCCCTTTCTCCATTCTCCGGCTCATCCCGCTGGTCGAAGCAGGCGCAGTCGGTCATCTCGACGGTGTGCGGCAACGTGCCGCGGCCGGGCTCACCCAACTGCCGATGAAGGCGGGAAGTTACGCCCTGAAGCGGGGCCTGCAAGCGAGCGGCACCGCCAAGTTGATGGCGCAGGCCGGACCGCCCGGAACGGGTGGCCGCGAACAGACAGGAGGTTCAGGTGTGAGCGCAGTGAGCGGTATGGGGGCCGACCCGGGGAGCACCGCAGATGGTGACCCCGTGCCCTTTGATGGGCTCGTCCCGATGGCGAAGGGTACGCCGGGCTCGAGGGAGAGCTACATGGAGCGCCTGAACGCTCCGCCGAAGCCGAAGGGGCCTAAGCCACTCCTTCCCTCGCCGGCCGAGACGCGGGCCGCCCGCCAGGCGGCAGCCGCGGGCGCTGAATCCGGTGGCGGCGAGGCCGGTGGCAGCGAGTCGGGTGGCGCGGATGGTGGCGGGTCCGTCACGGACGGGTTGCCACCCGGCACCAGACTCTTGGGGAAGCCAGGTCCGTACGACAGGCGTTGGGCGGTGGGCCATGACAAGTACGGACCAAAGGTCTGGGGATTGGATCCGCTGCGCGAGAGGCCGCGCCCCGGCGATGCGGGCTCTTCGTGAACGGTGAGGGCGCGCGGTACCGCTTCGGCCCGCGTGAACGGGGCGGTGCCCTGGCGGGATGGCGGGCCGGACAGATTCTCACCGTGGCGGTGGGATTGGTCATCGGTGTGTTCATCCTGCGCGCGGAACCGAACCCCGTCGGCGTCGCGGCCGGCGTCGTCATCCTGGTGGCGTGCGGCGCCATGGCCACCTGGCCGGTTAGCGGGCGAACCGGTGACCAGTGGATCCCCGTGGTGGTGCGCTGGGGCACGAAGCGCGCCCGTCCCCGGGGGAGAAGAAGCATGGACGCATTGGCAGGACTGCGACTGCTCAGTATCGGCACGCAGGCCATCGGCGTCGTGCACGACCAACGGGGTCGGACCCTGACAGCCGCACTTTCTGTGCGCGGGCAGGGCTTCGCGCTGCTCGGACCCGATGAGCAGGACCGCCGGGTGGCCGGCTGGTCGTCGGTACTGGCCACTCTGGCCCGTGAAGGGTCCCAGATTCGACGCGTCCAGTGGTTGGCGGCCTCGTTTCCTGATCAGGGGTTCGGTGTACGCAACTACCTGTCCACCAACCAGCGGGTCGATCCTGGGTCGGCCGCTGTGGCGTCGTACGAAGCGTTGCTGACCGATATCGACGCCGATGCGTGCACCCATGACATCGTCCTCGCCGTGCAGGTGCGACTGACGAAGTCGGTCGAGACCGGTGCCGCAGTCCTGCAGCGCGAGTTGGCCTCGCTGACCCGGTTGCTGGCGGATGCGGATGTCGTGGTCGAAGGAGTGCTCAGCGCCGACGATTTCATTGCACGGCTTGTGCGGACCTATGAGCCGTTCCCCGAAGTGACAGACGGCGCAAGTGGCTCGAGTGATCCCTGGCCGATGGCGATGGAGGAGGGATGGGCCCAGGTCCGCATCGACGGGTTGCTGCACATCACCTTCTGGGTGGCGGAGTGGCCGCGTACCGAGGTGCGAAGCGATTTCCTGGCGCCGTTGCTGCTCGGCTCGGCGCGTGCGACCTTGTCGGTGGTCATGGAGCCTCTCGGACCCGAAAAGGCGGTGCGCAAGGTCGAGGCCTCGCGCACCGCCGATCTGGCCGACGCCGAACTGCGCCGCCGGAGCGGCTTCATGTCGACGGCCCGCCACTCGCGCGAATCCGAGGTGCTGGCCCGCCGCGAAAGCGAACTGGCTGATGGGCACGCGTCGTTTCGCTACTCGGGGTTCATCACCGTCTCCGCTGCTTCCGAAACTGAGCTCGTTGCCGCCTGTGACGTCGTGCAGCACGCGGCGAGCCAGGCCCGCCTGGTCATTCGCCGCCTCTACGGGGACCAAGCCGGCGCCTACACGTGCACGTTGCCGTTCGCCCGAGGTCTCGCGGGGCGATGAAGGGTGGTCTGAGCCCCGCCGTGAACGAAAGCATCGAGGTCAGCGACATGATCAACCATTTGGTTGCATAGGAAGAGGCGGCAGTCGCCCAGCAACAGGGCGGAGGAATTCTGCACGTCATCCTTTGGGTGGATTCGCCGTGGGAGTGGGACACGCGACAATGTGCGGCGCCTGACGATTGGAACGCATGTCATCCACCTTGAACAACTTCCTGCTGCACTACAGCTACTTCGCCGTCTTCATCCTCAGCTTCATCTCGTCGATGGGCATCCCGGCCGGGTCAGAGGTCGCCATCATCGGCGGTGGCGCACTGGCCAGCGGCGATGTCCACAAGTTGATGAGCAACGGGCAGCCCTCGTCCGATTTCTTCCACCTGTCGCTCCCGCTCGTGATCCTGCTGGCGGTGCTCGGCGAGGTACTGGGGTCGATGGTCGGCTACCTCATCGGCCTGAAGGGTGGCCGGGTTGCCGTCGACAAGTGGGGCAGGTACCTGCTGCTCACCCACAAGGACCTTGATCGGGCTGAGGCTTGGTTCGACCGCCATGGGGACCCTCTTGTCTTGTTCGGCCGGTTCATTCCCCTCCTGCGTTCGTTCGTGTCGTTCGCGGCCGGCCTCGCCGAGATGGCCTTCGCCAAGTTCATGCTGTTCACCGTGATCGGCTGCACAATCTGGTGCACCGCCCTGTCACTGCTGGGTTACTCACTCGGGAGCACCTACGACAGCGTGCAGAAGAAGTTCAGCTACGTCACCTACGCTGTGGCCGTCCTTGTCGTCGTGGCAGTGGCCCTGCTGATCTGGCACCGTATCCGCACGATGCGCGAGGAACGCATTTGAGACTCGGCGTCGGTTACCGAGCTATTGATCCTGGACGTGTGTTTGCGATGGCCAAGTTCCTTCTGTTCACCGTCATCGGCTGCACCATCTGGTGTGCCGTACTGGCCACCGTGGCAAGAGCTCGGCAGTAGCAACCGCACGTCCTTAACGCATTCAGCTACATCGGCGACGTGTCGGCTGCTCTTGCTGTTGTCGCCGTCGTGTGCTGCGGAACAGGCCGAGCGGGCCAGACGCTCATCGGACACCGCCGCAATCGGGCGGCCCCATCCTCGTCACGTTCCGGCCCCCGTGGGTTCCGGTGGAAGGCCGAGAATCCGCTCCGCCACGATGTTGCGTTGGATCTCATCGGTGCCTCCGGCGATTCGCAGGTGGGGAGCGTCCAAGAAGCGGGCCTGCCATGTCCCTCCGGCGGGCGCCTCCTCGCCGGACAACATCCCGAACGGCCCTTCCAACTCGAGCCCTAGATCGCTGGCCTGGCGGACGAAAGCGGCCAGGAGGAGCTTCTTCAACGAGCTCGTGGCGGACGGGCTACCACCGCGGCTCAGCACCCGCTGCGCCTCGAGATCGAAGAAGCGCTCGATCTCGAGTTGGCTGATGACGGCGGCCGTGCGCCCGCGGCGCGTGGCATCGTGTCCTCTCTCATATCGCCGGGTCATGTCCCGCAGCTCACTCTCGGGGAACCACGACTTTCCGATCCCCATCAGCGTGCGTTCGTTGGACAAGGTGGTCATGAGGATCCGCCAACCCTGGTCCACCTCCCCGACAACCCGATGCGGGGCGACCCGGACATCGGTCAGGAAGACCTCGTTGAACTCCGCCACGCCGGTCATCTGCCGCAGTGGCCGGATGTCGACCCCGGAAGCCTGCATATCGACGACGACGCACGACAACCCCTTGTGCCGCGTCCGGGTGGGATCGGTGCGCACGAGGGCCAACCCCCAGCGGCTGAACTGCGCGCCGGACGTCCAGATCTTCTGGCCTGTCAGCGTCCATTCCCCGTCGCGCCACTCGGCCCGGGCCCGCACCGACGCCAGGTCGGATCCGGCATCGGGCTCGCTGAGCAGGAGGCACCAGATCTCTTGGCCCGTGAGGATCTTCGGCAGGAACTCTCGGCGTTGCGCCTCCGTGCCATGGGCGATCATCGTCGGGCCCACCACCGCCGTCCCCACGTGAAAGATGGGGCTCGGCGTGGCGCCGACGCCCTCCAATTCCTCACGCAGGATCAGCTCCTGCACGGGTGTGGCCCCCCGACCCCCGTATTGGGCCGGCCAGCTGACGCCGGCCCATCCTGCTCGGTGCAGCACGCCTTGCCAGGCCCGGGCCCGGGCCACGAATGCCTGCTCGTCGTTGTCGCCGACACCGCCTGATCCACTGGGGCGCATCGGCAGGGCTTCGGGTCGCAGATCGACGCCGGCCAACCACTGGCGCACCTCGTCCCGGAAGGCACCGTCCGGCGTGCCGTCAGCGACGTGCAGGCTCACGCGCCGCGGGCCATCAGCGTCGACCCCCGGGTCTAGGCAATGGTGCGCCTGAGTTCGGACTTGAGTACCTTGCCGCTCACGTTCACCGGCAGATCCGTCCGGAACTCGAACCTCGTGGGGACCTTGTAGGCCGCCAGGCGACGACGGCAGTGTACCCGAAGCTCCTCGGTGTCGGGCACACCGTGTCCTGCTGCCATCACCACCACCGCGCAGACAGACTCTCCCCATTCGTCGTCGTGCAGGCCGATGACCGCGACATCGCCCACCCCCGGATAGTCAGCCAGGACCGTCTCGATCTCGATCGGGTACACGTTCTCGCCCCCACGGATGATCATGTCGTTCTTCCGGCCGGCAAGGTAGAGGTATCCCTCGTCGTCCGCCCACGCCATGTCGCCGGCGCGGAACCATCCCCCTCGAAGCGCGGCCGCACTCTCGACCGGTTGGCGGAGGTAGCCGCTCATGACGGTGTCGCTCCGGGTGGCGATCTCGCCCACCTGGCCCGGAATGACATCGCGCAGCTCCTCATCGACGAGGCGGAGCGCGACGCCGAAGGCTGGGCGCCCGATCGATGCCAACAACCGGGGCTCGCTCGACAGCGCACGACGATGATCCCCCGCCGTCAACACCGTCTGCCCCCCGGCTTCGGTGCCGGCAGCGAACGTCTGAATGAAATCGCAGTTGAAGACGTCGAGCGCCCGCCGCAACAGCATCGGGGTGATTGGACCACCGCCGTAGACGATGGACTTCAGGTTTGAGTAGTCGTGCCCATCGACACCAGGGACGTTCAGTATCCGGTTGATCATTGTCGGCACGAGGAAGACACTTGTGATCTCCCCGCTCTGGAGCCAGCGGACGACCGCCGCCGGATCGAACTGCGGCATGAAGAGGTTCGGGAAGCCCAGGGCGACGCCGTGCATGGCCATGGCCATGCCACCGACGTGGAACATGGGGGCGGCCGAATACCTGAACTCACCTTCGGTGGAATGCAATTGGACCATGCCGTTGGTCACCATCATCTTCATCATGCGGTGCGACTGCAGGACACCCTTGGGCCGGCCGGTGGTGCCGCTCGTGAAGGCCAAGCCGAGAATGTCCTCGTCGGCCACGTCGCATTCAGGCTCACCGTCATGGCTCCCGGCCAAGAAAGTCTCGAAGTCGATGTGGGCACTTTGGACCTTCTCGAAGACCACGACCCGTTCGAGCCGTGGCACCTTCTCGACGAGCTCTGACGCCAGGTCGGCGTAGTCCTGGCTCACGAAGAGCCACTTCGCGCCGGACTCCTCCATCAAGGTGACGATCTCGCTGGGTGCCAGGCGGTAGTTGAGCGGGACGTACATGGTTCCCACCTTCATAGATGCCAGCAGCGTCTCCATGTAGCAGTGGGAGTCGACGGCGAGAACAGCCAACCGGTCGCTGCGACGGACGCCCCTGTCGAGGAGGGCATTGGCCAGTCGATTGACCCTGGCGTTCACTTCGGCGAAGGTCAACGTCCGTCCGAAACCCTCGTCCACGAAGCAGCGCTCACTGGGACGCACCGCCGCACTCAGCTGGAGCCATTCTCCGATCCGGATGGGAGCGAAAGGCGGGAGGTTCGGGCCCACGAGCTCGCGCACGGCGTGGTCAGTCATTGTGGCGTCTCACGTCGCCAGTCCCGCAGCGATCAAGCCAAGCCGATCCGCATTGGCCATGTCGTATTGATTGCGCGTGACGAGGCGTTGCGCCATCAAGCCTCCCCCCGCTGAGATGTTCGACCCGAGGTGCCATCCCGCGAGCACGTCAGCTGTGAGATCGCGGATGGCGTGGAAGAGGGACATCCGATAGCGGGCGTCGACACCTTCGGCCCCCTGCATGTACTTCTCCACCAACGGGCCGATCTCGGGGTTGTCGAGATCGGCCATGGACGGGCTGGTGACGACACTGGCGCCGGCAATGTCGTGCAGGTGTCGCACCATGAGAAGGTATTCGGCGGCGGCGTAATACTTGCCGGCGTTGATGTAGAGCTCGTTGGGCTTCATCATCCCGCTCTCCGCCGCCTCGGCGTGCGTCAAGCTGGCTTCCAGGTTGGCCCGGGTGATCGTGGCGTAGATGGCCATCTCGGCGATCATGTCGGCGATGTGGGGGGCGTGTGGCACCCCGTTGGCCTGACTGATCAGATGGGCCAAACCCGTCAGCATGTCGGCGTGCTCGGCCATCTGTGCCAGACCGGACAGCCGCTCCCACAAACCAAGGGAGTGCGCGATGGTGGCCGAGAGAGCGACCTCACCGTTGAGGAAGATCGCCTCGTGAGGTACGAAGACGTGGTCGAAGACGACGAGCGCTTGCGGTATGGCGTACTTTCCGCTGACCGGGAAGTGGCGGACATCTGACCCCAGCGGCGCGTGCGACACGGCGACCATGGACACCCCGGGCGAGTTGACCGGTATGGCGAAGGCGATGGTGTAGTCCTCGTCGCCCTGCTTCATTCGCTTCGTCGGCATAACCACGAGCTCATGGACGAAGGGCGCTGCGGTGATGTGGAGTTTCGCTCCGTTGACGACGACGCCGTCGTGGCGGCGTTCGACGACGCGAAGATACGCGTCCGGATCCGCCTGACGGGACGGTGCCAGTGAGCGGTCCCCTTTGGCGTCGCTGATCACTTCGGCCACGCGCAGGTCCTGCGTCCGGCAGCGGGCGACGAATTGGTCGATGTGCTCCATGTACGCCGGATCGGCGACCCCGAGCGCGTCACGGACACCCAGCAGCGCAAGGCACGCGGCGGAGTTGAAGGCCGTGAAGTCGGCTTCGAAGACCATCTTCATCCGGGAGCGGAGGTCGTCAGACGAACGGGGCACCTCGAACATGGGGTGGTACACGTTGGTGACCGGCTTGAAATAGCGGTCATACCCGCTGGCGATCTCGTGTGCCGGTTCTCTGAGCCCGGGCTCAGACGTGACATCCTCAATCCGCCTGCCGTGCATGTAGACCCGGCGGCCGTCTCGGAGTGACGCCAGGTAGTCCTTCCCTGTCTTCACGATGCCCTTCCGCGCTGCGCGCTCGTCTTGTCTTTCGTGGAGCAGGCTACTTCCCGTATCTCGGGTCGCTGGAGGTCGGACCCAGGTCGGCACGGTGCCATGCGACCGGTGATCGTCCCGCGCCTTCGGATCACCGTCCACCCCGCCATGAGGGTTCATGCGGGTCTGTGCGCAGGCAACCATGTGGAGCGCAGCTCGGAGGTAACTCGGACCCGCGCGCCGCAACCGTTCTCTCCCCGTTATGGACCGAACACCACGGGTGCCCGCCCATCAGGTCACCACGCGCAACCTCGGTGCGGCGTACCCGTTCATCGCAGAGAGGGGATTGGGCCAGCGAGGCGTTGTCGTCGGGGACGACCTTCTCGGCGGGTCCTTCGTCTTCGATCCTTTCGAGCTCTACGCCCAGGGGGTCGTCTCCAACCCCAACATGGTGGTTTTCGGCCAGATCGGTCGAGGGAAGAGCGCGTTCGTCAAGACCTTTCTCTGGCGCCAGGCGGTCTTTGGCCGTCGAGCGTGGGTGGTCGATCCCAAGGGAGAGTACGGCGACCTGGCGGCGGCATGGGGTGTGCGCCCGGTGGCATTGCGACCGGGGGGATCGATCCGGCTCAACCCACTCGACGCCGGGCCCGAGCGCGCCGGAGAGGACGGACCCGGCAGCACGGCCCGCCGGCAGACCGAACTCCTGACCTCGCTCGCCTGCGCGTGCCTCGGCCGAAATTTGCTCCCGCGTGAACGGGCTGCTCTCGGCATGGCCCTTGCTGCAGCGACGCAACGGACGAACAGTCCGACCGTCCCGTCTGTGGTCGAGGCTCTGCTCACCCCTTCGGCACAAGCGGCGGGATCGCTGCGCACCGGTCTGCGTGAACTGTTGGAGGACGGGCGCGATGTGGCGCTCGAGCTGCGTCGGCTGGTCCACGGGGATCTGCGCGGGATGTTCGACGGGCCGACGACACCCGGGCTCGATCTCTCCGCCCCTCTGGTCATCCTCGACCTTTCGGCGTTGTACACGTCGACTGCCCTGGGTGTCCTGATGGCGTGTGCCACGGCCTGGCTCCAAGCGGCCCTGGCCCGCACGACATCGGGCCCGTCAACGGGCGGACAGGTCTTCTTGGTGGTTGACGAGGCCTGGGCCATTCTGTCGAATCTCGGCGTGGCCCGATGGCTCCAGTCGTCGTGGAAGCTGTCGCGCGCATTCGGTGTCTCCAATGTGGCGGTGTTGCACCGCGTTTCAGACCTGCACTCGGTCGGCGCATCGGACTCCGAGCAGGTGGCACTGGCGCAGGGACTCCTGGCGGACTCGGAGACACGCGTCATCTATGCCCAATCACCGGGGGAGTTGAGCGTGGCCGCAGACCTGCTGTCGCTTTCGACGACCGAAGCCGAACTCCTCCCGCAACTGCGACGAGGCGTCGCGCTCTGGAAGGTGGGCCAAGGCTCGTTTCTCGTCCAGCACCGGTTGAGCCGGATGGAGCGCATGCTGGTGAACACCGACGCGGCGATGGGCGTCGGCTGAACCCGTGCCGGCGCTCACAGATGCCATCTTCCCGCTCGCTCTCGCCGGGGTGCTCTTCGGGGCCGTCTCCTCCCGGGGTTCCTTCACGCTTCCCTGGCAACAGAGGAGACCACAGACCCGGGGCGCCCGTTGGGCCAACCGCCGCGACCTGCGGTCACTGCTGCTCGACCACAACGACCACCACAGGGGTCGGCTGGCGCTGGGCACCGTGCCCGGTCGCGTGCGTCCGGCCCTCGTGGCAGCTGAGCGGGCCCAGTCGGTCGTCGTCGTGGGCCCGACGCAGAGTGGGAAGACCACCGCGCTCGCTGTCCCGGCCATCCTGGCGTGGGCGGGGCCGGTGGTGGCAGCCAGCGTGAAGAGCGACCTCCTGCGCTCGACCAGGCGTCAACGCAACGAACGTGGCCGCGTCTGGTGTATCGATCCCACAGGATCCACCGGTGCCCGTCCGAGCACGTGGTCGCCTCTGACCCGGTGTGGAGACTGGACCGGGGCGCTCCGAGTTGCCGCTGACCTGGCAGAGTCGGCCAAGGCGGACGGCACCACGGCTGATGGAGAGTTCTGGTATGCCACGGCGGCCAAACTGCTCGCCCCGTTGTTCTTCGCTGCGGCGCGCGATCGCCGCTCCATGGCCGATGTCGTCCGGTGGGTCGACACCCAGGAAGCGAGCGAGGTCTCCTTCATCCTCGAACGGGCAGGTATGACCGAGGCGCTCGATGCGGCGCGCTCGACGTGGTGCCGTGACGAGCGAACGCGCAGCTCGGTGTACACGACGGCCGAGACGATCCTGGCGCCCTTCGTCGGGGCGACACCGCAATCGAGCACGGACATCTTCGAACCGTCCGATCTGCTCACTGGTAGCCATACCCTCTATCTCTGTGCGCCGGCCCACGATCAGCGCCGCTTGCGCGGCTACTTCACCGCGCTGACCCAGCAGGTCCTCTCGCATGCCTTCAACCAAGCCACTCGCAGCGGCAAGCCCCTTGATCCACCGCTCCTCGTCGTGCTCGACGAGGCAGCACACATTGCGCCCCTGCCCGAGCTCGACGGGCTCGCCGCTACCTGCGCCTCCCACGGCATCCAACTCGTGACTATCTGGCAGGACCTGGCCCAGGTGCGCGCCCGCTACGCAGCACGAGCGCCCACGGTGCTGAACAACCACCGGGCCAAAGTCTTCTTGCCCGGGATCGCTGATCCGGACACCTTGGAATACGCCAGCCGTCTGATCGGGGACGAGGAGGTCACGACGCCCTCGGTCACACGCGACCCCAGGGGAGGCCGGTCGACCACCTCGAGCACAGGTCCTCGCCGCCTCCTCCCGCCTGAGGGACTGCGTTGTCTGCGGCGCGGTGACGCCATCCTCGTCTACGGGACGCTCCCGCCGGCCAGACTGCGCCTGCGCCCGTGGTGGGTCGGCGTTACGACCCGAGATCCTGACCGTGCACTTCGCCGATGGGGCCGACGAGCTGGCGCACGCTCGGTGCCTCCAGCCACGCCGTCAGGTCGATGGTGAACTGCTCGTCGAGGAGAGGGCCCTCGTCGAGCTGGTGCGCCTGCGAGGCCATCCAGCGCCGTCCGACCATTCGTACCTCCGTCAGCACTTCGGCATACGGCAACGAACTGGCCGAGGCCGCGCCGAACCCGAAGACCCGCTCAGAACCCAGCACGGCGCTTGTAAGAGCGCGTCCTCTGAGCAGGCGCCGGTAGTCGTTACGCTCGAGCTCCCCCTCGTAAGCCTCCAAAATGTGCAACATCCGAACGAGCGCCGGCTCGCCGAACGGGTAGAAGACGTTCGGGGCCGGCAGATCTCCCCAGATGCCCCACATCCACCACCGCACGGTCGGCGGCAACGACCCCAGAGCCCGTTGTACGCCCCGGGCCACCGCCTCGTGCCCGTGATGCACGTCGTGCGGGGAGGGTGATACGACCACCGATGCCCCGTAGGTCGACATGATCCCGGGCAACTCGGAAGCCACCCGCTCCGTTGCCCGCGCCAGGTCGTCGTCCAGTGAGATGCCAAGAGGCGGCTCGAGAAAGACCGGCAGGAAGTTTGCTCGCCGCGAGGCTTCCTCGAATTCGGCCCGCCGCCGCTCCCACTGGTGGGGGAAGCCCAGACTGGCGATGACGCTGACCACCTCCCAACCCCGATCCAACAGATGGAGCAGTGCGCCGGGGCAGCCCAGTGCCTCGTCATCTGGATGGGGTGCGACGTGGACGACCGTGGGTGACATCGTCACCGCAGATTATGCCTCCGCAGCACCGGCTACTCGGCCGTACGCACCTTGAAGATGTGGACGGCCAACGGCGCGCACACCACCAGAATGGCGATCGACCACAACAGTGCGGCCTCGACCGGATGCTGCATGGGCCAGGCCGGGTCCGATCCAGCGGGATTGGGATTGCCGAACAAGTGGCGGGCGGCCGCGGTCACCGCGCTCACCGGGTTCCAATCGGCGATTGCCTGTAGCCATCCGGGCATGCCCGTCGTCGGCACCAACGCGTTGGAGATGAAGGCCAGGGGGAACAAGAAGATGAAGCCCACCGACTGCGCCGACTCCGGCCCCTTGCTGTTCAAGCCGAAGCACGCGGACGCCCATGACAGCGAGTAGCTGAAGAACAGGGCGATCGCGAAACCGGCGATGATCGAAGAAATGCTCGCATCGGGCCGCCAACCGATGGCCAGACCGGTGAGCGCCACGATGATCACGCACACTGTGGCCGACAGCAGGTCGGACATCGACCGGCCGACAAGAATTCGCAGCGCGCCACATCGGCAGGGTCCGGAAGCGATCGATCACTCCTTCGTGCAGATCGGTGCTCAAGCCGACCGCCGTGCCCATGGTCGACGTGGTCAGGTTCAACGTGAGCAATCCGGCCAGTGCGAAATCCTTGTAGCTCCCGCCGGAGATCGGAATGCCCGAGCCGAAGACGTAGATGAAGAGCAGCGTGAACAGCACCGGCTGCACCGTCACATCGGACAGCTGCATGGGCTCACGTGAGACATGGATGATGTTGCGCCGGGTCAGCGCCCACACGTCGGCCAGCCGGTCGGTGATGCGGTTTGCGGGCCTGCTGGGGGCGTCGCGGAGTGGTGGGACGGCGACGGCGGCGGTCACAGTGTGGCTCCTTCGAGTGTGCGGGCGGGCTCACCGGCGGCGGGGTCGGGGTCGATGGTGGCCGTATGGCCCGTGAGGGAGAAGAAGACGTCGTCGAGCGAGGGAGGTCGAACCTCGATGTTGTCGACCAGAATTCCGGCGGCATCGAGCGCGCGCACGACGATGGTGGCGAGACCGGGGGAGTTGTCGACTGCGGCATCGAGGTGCCGGCCGTCGTCGCTCACGTGCACCCGTCCTTGGACCAGTTCTTGCAACGCGCCAACCGCATGCTCGTGTGGTGCCGCCAACGTGACGACGAGTCGAGCGCCCTTGCTGGCCTCCTTGAGCTCGCGCGGCGTGCCTTCGGCGATGACACGTCCATGGTCGATCACGATGATCTCGTCGGCCAGCGTGTCAGCTTCCTCGAGGTATTGCGTGGTCAGCAACACGGTGACGCCTTCACCCACCAGTTCCCGGATCACGTCCCACACCCTCTGGCGACTGGTGGGGTCGAGCCCGGTCGTCGGCTCGTCCAGGAACAAGACCGGCGGCCGGGTCATGAGGCTGGCTGCCAGGTCGAGGCGCCGGCGCATGCCGCCCGAGTAGCCCTTCAAGACCCGGTCGGCGGCGAACGTCAGCTCGAACCGGTCCAACAGCTCAGTTGCACGAGCCTTCGAGGCCGAGCGTCCCATGCGGCTCAGTTCGCCGATCAGCGCCAGGTTCTGGCGCCCGGTCAGCAGGCCGTCGAGGGTTGCGTCCTGCGCCGTCACGCCAATCTGGCGGCGCACGTCACCGGCCTGGGTGCGGATGTCGTAACCGGCGACGGTGGCCCGACCGTCGTCGGGCGTCGCCAGTGTGGTCAATATCCGCACTGCCGTCGTCTTTCCGGCTCCGTTCGGTCCGAGCACTCCAAGGATCGACCCGGCAGGGACTGCGAAGTCGACGCCGGCCAGCGCCCGGGTTTCGCCGTAGGCCTTCGTCAACCCGACAGCTTCGATCATGTTCAGCGGTGCCATGGTTTCCTTACCGGTCGGTTAGTCACTTTCCGGCATGGTACGGGGCAAACTTACCGGTCGTCAAGTAACATGGAGGCCGTGGCCCAGAAGAGCAGTACCGCCGTCGCCGACGCACCAACCCAAGAGCAAGCCCCGACAGAGCCCCTGAGCACCCGCGAGCGCATTCTCGATGTGGCGCTCGACCTGTTCATCGAGAAGGGATTCGACAAGACGTCACTGCGAGAGATCGCCGAGCAACTCGGGGTTACCAAGGCGGCGCTCTACTACCATTTCGCCAGTAAGGAAGACATTTTGATGGCGCTCCACCTGCGCCTGCACGAGTTCGGACTGGACGCGCTCAATGAGCTCAGCGGAGGGGAGCCCACACCGGAGCGATGGGCGCATCTCCTCGACAAGATCGTCGATCAGATGCTGGCCCACCGCAAGATCTTCCTCCTCCATCAGAGAAATGAAGCTGCCGTCGAAGCGCTCCATCGTGAGGAGCACGACACGCAACACCAGGACCTGCAGGCGAGCTTCCAGAGGGTCCTCTCCGATGAACGACTGTCGGTGAGAGACCGCGTTCGCATGGCGGCGTCGTTCGGCGCTGTTCTGGGCGGGATCTTCATGTCCGGCGACGCGTTCGCCGACGTTCCGTCGGCTGAGCTGAGCGACATACTGCGCGACGCCATCGCCGACCTTCTCAGACAACCCGCGTAACGACGAACCGCACGAGACCGCATGAGTACAGTGCGGAACGTGGCACTCACTCCAAACGACGACACAGCCGAGCACCCCTTCACCCTGGCCATTGACGTGGGGGGCACAGGATTGAAGGCATCGGTACTAAGCAGGACGGGCACCATGGTGGCCGACCGGGTCAGGGTCGACACCAAGTACCCGCTCGCCCCTGACGGCGATTCCGGACTGGTTGACACACTCGTGAGGTTGGCCAAGCCACTCCCCGATGCGGACCGGATCTCCTGCGGATTTCCCGGCATGGTGCGCAACGGCGTCGTTCTCAGTGCGCCGCACTTCATCTCCAAGAAGGGCCCTGGCTCACCCGTGGACAAAGACCTCGTCGAGGCTTGGGACGAATTCGATCTGGCCACCGCCCTTTCGACCGCCCTGGGCAAGCCCGCCAAAGTGGCCAACGACGCCGACGTGCAAGGGGCGTCCGTCGTACAGGGCAAGGGCCTCGAGGTCGTGATCACCCTCGGCACCGGGATGGGGAGCGCCTTCTTCATGGACGGTCAGCTCATGCCGCACCTGGAACTGGGTCACCATCCGTTTCGCAAGGACGAGACCTACGACGACAATCTCGGTGAGCTGGCGCGCAAGAACAAGGGCGACGAACATTGGAATCATCGAGTTCGCGAGGCCATCGCCAGGATCGACGGATTGTTCTTCTTCGACCACCTTTACATCGGCGGCGGGAACGCACGACGGGTCGACCGCGACGAGCTGGGTGAGACGCTCGAGCGCATCACGATCGTCGACAACAGCGCCGGCATCCTGGGCGGTATCAAGCTGTGGGACGTTTCGTGAATCCGACCCAGACTGCCAGCCCACTGTCGTGGGATCCCATCAGCGAGCAGTACAAGGACGACCCTCACACCGTGTGGCGGCTCCTGCGGGACGAGGCGCCGGTCTATTACAACCCGACACTCGACTTCTACACCCTCAGCCGGTTCGTGGACGTCGATGCGGCCCACCGCGACCCCAAGACCTTCAGCTCGGCCCACGGCACCGTGCTCGAGATCATGGGCCCAGACGTCATCGGCGGCATCATGATCTTCACGGATCCCCCCGATCACACCCGCCCTCCGGCGTCTGGTGTCCAAGGCGTTCACCCCCCGGAGGATGCTCGTGCTCGAGGGCGAAATCAGGGAACTCTGCGCCAACCTGCTCGACCCCTTCGTCGGCCGCGGCGCCTTTGACTACGTGCAGGACTTCGGCGCCCGAGTCCGGGCGACTGTCATCGCAGCACTTCTCGGCGTCGAACCGGGGCACCGCGAAGAGACGCGCGAGCTCATCGATGGCTCCTTTCACCTGGACCCTGAGAAAGGGATGCTGAACGACGTCGCCGCGGAGTTCATGGGAAAGCTCCATGCGTACATCGGGGCGCAGCTCGAGGAGCGCAGGGCATCCCCGCGTGACGACATGTTCACCGATCTTCTCGAAGGCGAGATCCTCGACGACGACGGGCAGAAACGACGGCTCACATTCGAGGAAGCGACGATGTTCGGGTTGCTCCTTGCCAGCGCCGGCACGGAGACGGTTGCCCGCCTCATCGGCTGGGCCGGCGTGGTGCTTGCCGCCAACCCTGACCAACGCGCCGAACTGGCGGCCGACCCTGCGCTCATCCCAAACGCAGTCGAGGAACTTCTCCGCTACGAGGCACCATCTCCCGTGCAGGGAAGGTGGACCACCCGAGATGTCGAGCTCCACGGACAGACCATCCCTGCGGACTCGAAGGTGCTCCTCATCACCGGATCTGCGGGCCGCGACGAGCGCTCCTTCCCTGACGCCGACCACTTCGACATCCGCCGGAAGATGGATCACCACTTCTCCTTCGGCTACGGCATCCACTTCTGCCTCGGCGCTCCACTGGCCCGCCTCGAGGGCCGCATCGCCCTCGAGGAGACATTCCGGCGCTTCCCCGAGTGGTCGGTCGACCTCGAGCAGGCGGTGCCCCTCCACACGAGCACGGTGCGGGGGTACACCAAGTTGCCGATCACCGTCTGAGCGGCCCACCTGCCCTTTCAAAGAGGCGATGCGTCTCAAGTACACTGGCTCGTCGCACCCGGCGCTCGTAGCTCAACGGACTAGAGCATCTGACTACGGATCAGAAGGTTGGGGGTTCGAATCCCTCCGAGCGCGCTGAATTTCCGATGTAGTCCCTGGTCACGGGCTGAGACGGACCGGGCGGAAAGTAGGGGTCCACCGATGACCCTACTTATGACCCTATTTTTCCCTCTGTGGGTGCATGGGGTCAGGGGTCGCTGCGCGAACGCCGCCCCGGAGTCTTTGAGATCCGCATCGCCGTCGGTGTCGACCCTGTGTCCGGCCGGACGGTGCAGCGCTCGTTCTGGTCCATGGCGCAGCTGCCGGCGACGGAGGAGCGTCGGCGCGAGCTGGCAGCTCAGTTTGCCGAATACCGGTCGATCCTACGGGCCGCACCGTTCCTGACCGTCGGTGAGCTCCTCGAACGGTGGTTGGCCGCCCAGCACGACTGGCGACCCTCGACGTGGAGTTCCGCCCGCTCCAACGTCAAGGCGCTCACCGGCCCCATCGCCGGAAGGCGGGTGTCGTCCCTTCGGCCCGAGGCCGTCCGTGAAGCCATGGCCAGGTGGCGGCTTCGGGCGCCGGAGTCGCCGTCGTTTCGGGCCGCTTTCGGGTTCTCCGATCGGCCCTCGGGTGGGCCCATTCAGAATCGATCATCGAGCGCAATCCGATCAGTGAGATGCGGGGGCCACCCCGGCCGGGCGCCCGCATGCACGTGCCTGTCACTGACGTCGTCACACTCATCGAGACGTCCGAGAGGATCACCGAAAAGGCCGAGGGAGCGCTCGACAGGACACCGAGCTCGCTGCAGCTCGCTCCACAAGGCGGAGCAGGTACGACTCCTGGTCCGCTTGGCGGCCGACTCCGGTGCGAGGCGGGGGGAGTTGGTGGCTCTTCGTTTCAGCGACTTGGACGGCCGGGTGCTCACCATCGAGAGGGGGGTATCAGCGGAAGAGGTTGGCCCCACCAAGACCAGAGCAGGTGCGTCGGCTCACGCTGGGGCGGACGACGGCCGAGCTCTGGAGGGCAAGCGAAGCGTCCTGGTGTGAGCGTGCGACGGGCCCGAACGGATTCGGCGAATGGCTCTTCTCCAAGGACCTGGACCATCGCCGGCGTCTGACCACCGCGGGTTGGGCCACTGGTTCGCCGAGCTTCGGGACGAAGCTGGACTACCTGGGGCCAGCCTCCACCGGCTTCGACATACGGTGGCCACGTATCTGGTTGGGCGGGGAGATCTCCTTCAGGCGCAACAGCGTCTCGGACATCGCGATGCCTCCACGACGCTGCGGAACTACGCCCACGCCATGCCGTTGGAAGATCAGGGCGTCGCCGACGACATCGACGAGATGCTGGGTTCTGGGGGGAGTCGACTGGCGCCACCGGCGTCGGGTGGCGAGTGAGTCACCGGGACTCGTCTCGAATTTCTATTTTCCAAGGAATGGCGCGTGTAGGCCGACCGAGCCGCGAACGCCTGACTATCGGGATTTGGGGAGGTCGAAGCCAAGGGAGGCGTAGGCGCGGCGACGTTCGGCGTGCATGCGGGCGAGGACAGGGATGCGAACGTCGACGTAGTCGTGCACTTCCACTCGAGTCTTCGTATCCGTAGGTCGCAAGACACGTCCGACGCATTGCACGACGCTGCCTTTGAACTTGATCGGAAAGGCCAGGAAGAGAGTGTCGAGGGGCGGGCAATCGAATCCCTCTCCGAGCAGGCTGGAAGTAGCGGCGAGCACCAGGCCGAGCTCACCGTCAGGACGTGCAGCCAATTGTTCGATGACCGCCGCCCGAGCCTTCTTGCCCATCTGACCCTGGAGGACGAGCGCCTCGATTCCCTTGGCAGCGAGTAACTCGGTGATCGAGTCGAGGTGCTCGGTCCATCGGGTGAGCACAAGGCAATGCCGGCCGGACTCCCTGGCACCTGCAATGTCGTCGCAGATCGCCGCGGTCCGTTGACTGTCCTCGACGAGACCGCGGAAGGTCGTCTGTATGTGTTGCCCCTCCTCGGCTGTCTCGTGATCAGTCTCGTGGACGATGAGGTTCAGCGTTCGTAGCACCGGACCAGTCCCGATCGTCATGGTGTGGCGCACGGGACCGCAATGCATTGACATCATTGACTGAAGTCCGTCCCGACGGTAGGGCGTCGCAGTGAGCCCCAGCCAACGCCGAACAGGTATCTCACGTGCCACCCGCTCGAAGGTCACTGCGGGGACGTGGTGGCACTCATCGACGATGACCAGTCCGTATGCAGCAGTTAGATCTGCCAGGTCGTCGCGTCGGGCGAGGCTCTGGATCATCGCGACATCGACGACCCCAGTGGCTTTGGCGCGACCGCCGCCGAGCTGGCCGATCTGCTTGGGATCGAGGTCGAGGTGGGTGACCAACCGGTCGCGCCATTGCTCCATCAACGGCTTGCGATCCACGATCACGAGCGTCGGGACTTGATGCCGAGCAATGTGGGCGCAGCCGACGACCGTCTTGCCCGATCCCGGAGGAGCGACCAGCATTCCGAGGTCATGTTTTCCGAGGTCCGCTGCGGCTGTGGCTTGTTCGGGCGTCAAAGTCGCCGACAGAGCAGTTCTGAGGGAGGGTGGGTCCGCACATCCATCCGCGATCACCAGTTCGCTCCCGGCATCGGCGACGATTCCATGGGCCTTGTCCCGAAGACCTCGTGGCAAGAGCAGCTGGTCGAGGGTCTCCCGGTAGCAGCGGATGAACCGGGGGGTGTTCCACCGTCGAGAAGCGGAGCCTCTCCTTCTCGTAGAACTCCGGGTTGTGCAGTGAGGCCAGGTGTTTGAGTGCGGCCAACATGGCCGGCGGCATGCCGATCCGGTCGACGGCCAACATTGCCTCGGATCGCGCATAGATCTTGGGCGGTGGTTTTGGCCCTGCAGACCCGTTGGTCGGTCGGCGGAACGTCGAGGCATCGGGCCCGGTCGCGAGATCCCCGAGCGCAGCGGCCAGCTCGATTGCGGACTGGGCCGACAGGGGACGGAGTGTCGACAGGAACGTCCACTGGTCTTCGAAAGGCTCCAGGGTGGCTGGGTCGATAAACACGGTTGTTCCGCGTTTGCGGCATTCGCCGTGGAGGGGAAGGGCGATCAAATTCCCGAATGATCCCTTCGGCATGAAGTCCTGCGCGGGGAACAACCGGTCGTAGCTGACCAGGTCGAGCTCAGCTCGCATCGTCATTGCCTCGCGGAGGAGGTGCACGCCGATGCGTCGGGCGGATGCGGCCGGAACGTTGTCGTCAAAGAAGGTCCAGACATGGCCGCCGTCGCCAGATCGGGAACGTTCCAATACTGCGGGCACTCCACTGGCATGCGCAGCGTCGAGATACGCGAGCGAATCGAGGACCCAACCCGCGTCATCGAAGTCGCAAGCCAACACTCGGCAGCAATCGCCATGTTGAAGTGGGTACAGGCCGACATGGATTTCGCCGGCGAGATGCCTCTCGATGACGTCGTCGGTATAGGGCAGATATTCCCGATCTGGTCGGCGGGCATTCGCCCATCCGCCTCTCACCGCTGGGCCCCAGCCCGACTTGGCGGTCCGTTGGTTCTCCCACCGAAGAGCGTAGACATCCTCGCGCCCGGCGAAGAGAGACCTGAAAAGGGCGATCTTCTCCTCGGCCGACGAATGTCGGTCGACCGAGGTCGAAGTCGAAGCAATCGATTCTGAAATTCGTGAACAGCGTCGCTTTCCAGGGGGTGGTCGCCTCTCGACGGGCGGGATCATCGAGGCCGAGTAGACCCCTCAGTCGAGCATTCTCCGCCCGAAGCGCTTGGATCTCCGCTTCCAACCGAGCCGCCTGGTCATCTCCAGCGCTGTCATCGGGTTGGTGGACCATCTTCGAATCAGCGGAGCTCGTTGGCTAGCGTTGCGAAGCCGGGGACGCCGGCTGCCGCGAGGCGACGGAGAACTTCGGCCCGGGTCAACGGCACTCGCAGCGCGCCACCCATTGCATCAATCACCCCGCCCACGTCCCGAGGGTACCTTCGGAGAAGGTCGGTGAGGAAGGCATCGGGGTTCCGGCGACGCGCCGGCGAGATGTCTGCCGCGGGGAAACCGACCTTGTCTGCGGACAGCATTACTGTTGCGTTTCCGGCAACGGCGGCAGCGCTGTGGATATGGTCATCTGGGTCTGGTCCCGTTCGGGTTGCTACCAGCGGAAGATATTCCTGTGGTGCCACCCGGCCAGCAGGGAAGGCGATGCGGATACACTCGCAGAAATAGTCGGCGCTTTCCGCGGTGAGGCCCTTGTATTCCACAAGGACCCGCTCGACCTCACTCAGAAGGTGATCCGACCACAACAAGTCGTACATTCCCAACTCGGCAAGGCGCAGTACCAGATCAGCGAGCGAAATCGGGTACAAGGTCGCGGTGTCCACGAACACGCGCTCAAGTCGGGGCATGACGCGCCTGAGCGATCAGTACTCCGCCCCTCCGTCGACCAGTGTGTTCACGGCGTCAGCGATGTGGGTCAGTCGCTTGTCCCGGCTCTCTCCGAAGTCGAGCACGTCGGCAACCCGGAGACGCCGGTGACGGCTGCCAGGTAGTCGCCGACCAGGGAGCTTGCCTGTATCGATGAGCCGATCGACGAACTGACGCGAGATTCCGAGCAACTCGCCGGCCTCTGCAGGTGAGATTTCCGCGTCACCACGTAACAGCACCACTTCGTCTCCGGTAGCGAGTTCCGCTACCGCTGAAGCCAGAAATCGCGATAGTTCGCTGGATGACAATCGCTCACCGTCAGGCCGCTCCACGATCACCTCGGCTCCCGCTTCGAGGGCGCGGCGCAGTTGGTCTCGTTGAGCTTTTGGCACTCGGAATGATGCTGACGGGACAAACACGGTCTTGGCCATGGGGTTGGAACCTCTCGAAAGAGAGGATAGCATAAAGTGTCCTAACTGCAACCTACCTCCCCGAGATGACGTCGTTGGTTGAGAACCACCGTGAGAACAAAAGCCCGGGAAACCGTGGAAATCGGTGGCACCCGGTGGCCACAGCAGGCCAAGACGTCGTCTGTATCTCACCAGTCTGTGAGGCAATTCTGGCCGTTTCTTGCCACTCCCGGCATCTCCCGTCCAAGGCCCAGCCCGATCTACGGATCAGAAGGTTGGGGGTTCGAATCCCTCCGAGCGCGCTTCCATCGGGCCACCTCTCTGGAGGTGTCCACGATGTCCTGCCACATCCACGGTGACAGCGGCCTTCTTCGAGCTCTTCCCAGCGACAGGAACGCGGAGCCGTCTCCACATCCATTGACAACCTCCGGCCCCGGACGTACATTCGGCCAGCGGTTCTAGGGGGGCAGTTTGAGCGAGAGGGAACCTCGTCGGGTGAGCACGCCGGAGCTCCGCCGTGTCCGCGACAAGTTGCCCGAGCGCCTCAACGCCGGGATGCTGCTCGGCGACGGTGGCTTCTGCATTCTCGGCTGGATGTTGACCTTGGCCGGCTTCCACCCGATCACCATGTACAACAGCACCCTCTTCGTGGCTGATCCCGATCCCAGGCGCAGCGGGCTGGCGGTGGACGTGGTAGCCCGTCTCTACGGCTTGCCGGAGACCGTGGTGGAGGAGCTGGCCCGGATCAACGATGCGACGCCCGCCGAACAGCGGGTGGAGACGGTCCGTCAGATGCTCGACGACCTGCTGGAGATCTCGTGAGCCGCGCTCTCAACGCCGGCGAGCTGATCGCCCGGTCGCTCTCGGCGCACGGGGTCACTCACTTGTTCGGTCTGGCAGGCGGCCACATCGACACCACCTGGTCGGCCGCGCCCAAGGCGGGGATCCGGGTGGTCGACGTCCGCCACGAGGCGGCGGCCGCCTATGCCGCCGAGGGCTGGGCGCTGGCCACAGGCGAGCCCGGTGTGTGCATGGTGACGGCCGGACCGGGACTCACCAACGCTCTGACGGGTATTGGCCAACGCATATGCCAACGGTTCACCCATGCTGTGCATCGCCGGAGCGGCCACCAGTCGAGGACGCGATGTGGGGGAGGTGGAGGCGTTGGACCAACTGGCCTTGGCGGCGCCGGTCACCAAGTGGGCGAGGGCCGTCCAACACGTCGAGCAGCTCGCGGACTACGTAGCTGCCGCCTTCACCCACGCCGTGACCGGGCGCCCCGGTCCGGTCTACCTGGAGGTACCCATCGACCTGGTGCACTCCTCGGCAGCGTCGGAGGATGCTCCTCTCCCATCCCCGGCCCGGGCCTGGCCCGAGCAACGTCGCTTGATGGCGCCCTGCACGCTGGTCCACGAGGCGGGGGCGATCTTGGGCCGCGCCCGCCGTCCGGCCGTGCTGGCCGGCAGCGGCGTCTTCTGGTCCGATGCTGCCGCCGAGTTGCAGGCGTTCATAGAGCACACCGGGATCCCCGTCGTCACCCGTCAGCAGGGTCGGGGCACCATCTCCGACGACCACCCGCTCTGCTTTGGACGCGACTGGCAGAACGTCGTTGCCCGGGCCGACGTCCTGCTGGTGGTCGGCACCCAGTTCAACTACTCCGTCGGCTATGGCCACTTTCCCCATCTCGACGACCTGATCCAGGTGGACATCGATCCCACCCAGCTGACCAAGGCCACCTTGGGCATCGTCGGTGATGCCGGCGCCGTTCTCGCGCAGCTGGCCCACGAGACCGGGCGCCTGGACACCACCCACTGGGTCGGCGGCTTGCGCCAGCAGGCCGAGGCCATCACCGCCTCCAAGGCGGCCATGGGCCGATCCGACAACGTGCTGATCCATCCCATGCGGCTTTGCGCCGAGATCTCGAGCCAGCTCGAGCCGGACGCCACTGTGATCACCGACGGCTCCAACATGCTGATGTGGACCAACGTGGCCTTCCAAGCCCGACTACCGGGGCGTAACCCGAGCATGTCCCCTCTCGGCAACATCGGCCATGGAGTCGGTTATGCCTTGGCCGCAGCGTGCGCCCGGCCAGGTAGCCAGGTGCTCTGGGTGGTCGGTGACGGCAGTTTCGGTTTTCACGCGATGGAGCTCGACACAGCCGCCCGCCACAATCTCCCGATCGTGACCGTGATCGTCAACAACGGCGGCTGGAGCGCCGGTTGGAGTCCGCTGAAGGGGCGGCACTACGAGCGTATGGCCGGCGCCTTCGACGGCTTCGGCGCCCTTGTCGAGAAGCCGGAGCAGATCGCCCCTGCCCTCAGCCAGGCGTTCGAGCACAGCCGTAGCGGAGCTCCCTCGATCCTCAACGTCCTGGTGGACCCGGCACCGGAGTACTTCCCCGGCCGGTTCTCGGCGTGACCCGCCCGATGATCTGTCGGCTTGACGCGGCAGCGGGCCGAAAGATTTTGCGGCGAGGGACCATCGGCCCTAGCTGCGACGTCGTCTCTGCCACATCCTTGTCCTACGCCGATCGGATAATGGCCCGCTGGACAATTGGTTCTGCGTGGACCACGGAGCAAGAGGGGAACCATGGCCGAACTTACTGATATGTCGGATGCGAGCGCAGGATTTTCCGGGTGGGAACGTGATCTCTATACCCATCTGAGCACCCATGTGGAGCGGGAGCGCGGACTGCTCCAAGAATACAGAGCGGCTGCGCAAACCAGTCCCTCGAAGGCGATGCGGTACCTCGTCAACTTGCTCGTCGAGGATGAAATCCGTCATCACCAAATCTTCAAGGAGCTTGCCGAGTCACTCAAGGCCGAAGCCGAACTTGCTGGCCGCGAGCCGAGCATTCCGTACCTGGACCTCAATCAAGCGGCAAACCGCGAGGCGGTCCTCGACCTCACCGACCAGCTGTTGGAAAAGGAGCTGGAGGACGCGCAGGAGTTGAAGCGTCTGGCGCACGAGTTGCGTTCTGTCAAGGATACGTCCCTATGGGGCCTGCTCGTCGACCTGATGCAGCGTGATACCGAGAAGCACATCGCCGTTCTCCGGTTCGCCAAGAAGCACACCAAGCGCTCGAAGAACTGACGTGAGTGACGGTGAGCGGATTGCGCTCCCGCTCCGATGACCAAGCTCCCGACGTATCGAACGAGGTAAGCGTGGCGTTACTCGCCTTTATGCCCTTGGCGTTCAAGCCACCGTGAGACGCGGGCGACTGCTGGAAAAAGGTATATCGACGAGTTGTCCCTACAAGTCAGCGTGCGGGAAGCCGCGCTCAGCTGAGGGAGGCTTCTTGTCCACTTCGGCGCCGCCGCAGCATGCGTCCCCGCTCACGTTCGGAGCAGCCTCCCCACACTCCATGACTGATGTGGTTCTCGAGCGTGTACTCCAGACATTCCTGAGACACCGGACACGTCGCACACAACCTTCGCGCCGCCGCCACGCCGGTCCCGTCACGCGGGAAGAAAGCGTCCCATGTCACTCCTCTGCACTTTCCCCGTGCCATCCATTCGGTATTCATGGTGCGGTTTCCTTCCCTCCACGAAGAGGCCACAACTCACCGCTATCTACGACTCTGCGCCCGCAATGCGGGTTCTCCCAGGGCCATATGGCCCTACCTCTTCGTCCTTCTTGGACCATGCTGGAACCAGACATCACAGGCTGCAATGAAGTAGGAACGAGGGAATCGATGGTGAATCAAACGGAACAACCGGTCCCTACCAGCAGCGTTCCGCACCCCTCGGTCGAGGAGCGGATAAAGCTGGGAAAAGATGCCCGTATCAGGGCGCCACGATCGTCCCAGGCGGAGTTCAGCCCCGCAGCTGACCGCCCGGATCCCGTCAGCTTGCTCGAGCGCCAGGCTGTGACCCGGGTGCCGGAACTTGTTCCGATTCGCTATGGGCGCATGCTGGTTTCTCCGTTTACCTTCTTTCGGGGCGCGGCTCTGATCATGGCCTCCGATCTGGCCACCACCCCCCGGTCGGGCCTCAAAGCCCAGGTCTGCGGGGATGCCCACATGTCCAACTTCGGCTTGTTCGCTTCGCCCGAGCGGGCGCTGATGTTCGACGTCAACGACTTCGACGAGACCCTTCCGGGACCTTGGGAGTGGGACGTGAAACGGCTCGCCGCCAGTGTGGTGATCGCCGCCCGGGACCGGGGGTTCGCCGAAAAAGAAGCCCATATGGCGGCCCTCGAGGTCGGGACCAGCTATCGAACCGAGATGAACCGGCTGGCGTCCATGTCGACCATGGACGTCTGGTACACCCGTGTCGACGTTGCCGCGCTCCTCGCCGACCTGCAGGCCACGGCGGGCACCGGCACCAGGGCAGACAAGCACATGGCCGAACGCACCGCCAAGATTGTCTCCAAGGCCCGGACGCGGGACAGTCTGCAAGCGCTCGACAAGCTCACCCGTGTGGTCGACGGCCAGCGCCGCATCATTAGCGACCCGCCACTGATCGTCCCCGTGGAAGAGGTGTTCACGCCGTCGCTGAGCCGCGCCCTCTTTGACGAATTCCACCAGCTCGTGCGCAAGTACCGGCACAGTCTTCAGACGGACCGACGTCACCTGCTCGAGGAGTTCGAGGTGACGCAGGTGGCACGCAAGGTGGTGGGCGTCGGCAGCGTCGGCACTCGCGCGTGGATCCTGCTGTTGCAGGGCCGGGACAACAATGATGTTCTCTTCCTCCAGGCCAAGGAAGCAGAGGCCTCGGTGCTGGAGGAGTTCGTTGGCCGGAGCGGGTACGCCACCCACGGTGAACGTGTGGTGGCCGGCCAGCACCTCATGCAGTCGGCAAGCGATATCTTCCTCGGCTACGAGCAGGTGAAGAGCCCCGACGGGATCACCCGTGACTTCTACGTGCGCCAGCTGCGTGACTGGAAGGGATCATTCGACGTCGAGGGGTCGATTCCGCAAGGACTGACGAAATACGCCGGCATTTGTGCACAGACCCTGGCCCGCGCCCATGCCCGTTCCGGTGACCGGATCGCCATCGCCAGCTACCTGGGGAACGGCCCCACCTTTGACAAGGCGATTGCAACTTTCGCCGAGACGTATGCAGACCAGAACCAGCGGGACTACGACGCCCTCAAGGCTGCTGCAGCCAGTGGCAGAATCACGGTCGAGTCAGGCTTGTAGCTCGACGGTGAGCCGGCACCGATGGGACCGACGCCCCCGACCGACTGACCCGCTCGCTGGAACGTCGGTTTATCAACGACTGATTGCGTGGTAGTCGATCTGCAAGAGCGCAGTCGAGTGACACGTCACGACGCCGCAATCTCTTCCTTCGTCGAACTCGTCGTGGGACCTTCGGCCCTACTCCGTTCCCTGCCGCACTCCTAGGTTTGCATCACAAGAGTGCCGCAATGGAGGCCCACGATGACATTGACCACTGATCCCAAAACCGCCGACCGACTCGAAGTGTCGGTCGGCGAGTCTCCCTCAGTCCCCTTCGTAGCTCCCGGTCGTCCGGGCAGCTTGGTCGAGGTGAAGGCACGTTACGACAACTTCATCGGCGGCACATGGGTAGCGCCGGTGAAGGGGCAGTACATGGTCAACGTCAGCCCGGTCAACGGCAAACCGTTCTGTGAGGTCGCCAAGTCCAGTGCCGAGGACGTAGAACTCGCCCTGGATGCCGCCCACGCAGCCAAAGACGCGTGGGGTGAGACTTCGCTCACCGAGCGCGCCGCGATCCTCAATCGCATTGCAGACGCGATCGAGGCCAATCTCGAGATGCTTGCCGTCGCCGAGACTTGGGAGAACGGCAAGCCGGTCCGCGAGACACTCGCCGCCGACATCCCATTGGCGGTTGACCATTTCCGCTACTTCGCCGGAGCCACGCGCTCCCTCGAAGGGCGTTCGACCGAAATCGACAAGGACACCGTGGCCTACCACTTCCACGAGCCTCTCGGGGTGGTGGGTCAGATCATCCCCTTCAACTTCCCCCTTCTCATGGCCGCGTGGAAGATCGCCCCGGCATTGGCGGCCGGCAACTGCACCGTCGTGAAGCCGGCCTCCCCAACCCCGTGGTCGATTCTGAAACTGGCCGAGGTGATCGGGGACATCGTGCCTCCCGGCGTGCTCAACATCATCACCGGACCCGGGGGCGAAATCGGCAAAGCGCTTGCCTCGAGCCCTCGTATCGCAAAGATCGGATTCACCGGCGAGACCACGACAGGGCGTCTCATCATGCAGTACGCAGCGCAGAACCTGATCCCTTCGACGGTCGAGCTCGGCGGGAAGTCACCGAATATCTTCTTCGCCGACGTCATGGACCATGACGACGAGTTCTTGGACAAGGCGATCGAGGGACTTGTCCTCTATGCCTTCAACAAGGGCGAAGTGTGCACGTGCCCATCTCGGGCGCTGATCCACGAGTCGATCTACGACCGATTCATGGAGCGCTGCCTGGGGCGCATCGCGCTGATTCGTCAGGGAAATCCCCTCGATCCTGCAACCATGATCGGGCCGCAAGTCTCGGTTCAGCAGATCGACAAGATCGCCTCCTACGTCGACATCGGCCGCCAAGAGGGAGCGAAATGCCTCATCGGCGGACACCGGGCGGAGATCGGCGGCGAATGCGACGGTGGCTACTATTTCGAGCCCACGGTGCTCAAGGGCCACAACGAGATGCGAGTCTTCCAAGAGGAGATCTTCGGGCCTGTCCTGGCGGTCACTACGTTCAAGGACGAAGCGGATGCGATCAACATCGCCAACGACACGCTCTACGGCCTCGGGGCTGGTGTATGGACCCGCAACGGCAACCTCGCTTACCGCATGGGTCGAGCTATCAAAGCCGGACGTGTCTGGACGAACTGCTATCACCTCTACCCGGCTGGAGCAGCCTTCGGCGGCTACAAGATCTCCGGGGTCGGTCGAGAGAATCACCAGATGATGCTCGAGCACTACTCGCAGACAAAGAACCTCCTCGTGAGCTACAGCACAAAACCACTCGGCTTCTTCTAAGAGGAAGGCGAGCTCATGAACCCAGCAGCGGAGCGGGTGATCGCCACACCGGCTGCTCTCGATGCCATTGCGCATGGTGTCGAGCAGCGGGGTCCACTGATGTTCTTCCAGTCGGGTGGTTGTTGCGACGGCAGCTTGCCCATGTGCTTCGAGGATGGGGAGCTGGTGGTCGGCCCTCACGACGTGCTGCTGGGTCGGGTGGGAGGTTGTCCGTTCTACATTGACGGACGCCAATATGAAGTATGGAAGCACACGCAGTTGATCCTGGACGTTGGAGAGGGTGCTCCTGAGGGGTTCTCGCTTCCGGCGGGTGAGGACATGCACTTCGTCATCCACTCGAAGGTGTTCAGTACCCACTCAGGTCCCGACAAGCGTTAATTGGGCGTGCTCTTGGATGAACCCACCCACGTCCGCCGTTCTCATGCACGAACGCCCGTCTTGGCCATAGGGTTACGTGCGTGACGCAACCTCTCGCTGGGATCAAGGTTCTCGATTTCTCCGAACACGGCTTCGTGCCGTCCGGTGCGGCGGCCCTCGCCGATTGGGGCGCGGACGTGGTCAAGCTCGAACGACCCGAAGGCGACCCGATGCGGGAGATCATCCGCCAAGGCCTCGTCGCCGACGTGGACGGGTACGACTACCTGTTTCAACTGGTCAACCGCAACAAGCGGGGGGTCTCCGTCGATGTCGTGAACCCGGCCGGGCGTGAGGTCTTCGAGCGCCTGGTGAAGTGGGCCGACGTGTACATCACCAACCAGCTACCCCGGGTTCGGCGTAAGTTGCATACCGAGCCTGAGGATCTCTTTGCCCTGAACCCTCGTCTTGTGTTCGCCCGGGGGCACGGCCAGGGACAGCGGGGCGACGGGGCCGAGCAGGGCGGTTTCGACTCCGTCTCGTTCTGGTCGAGGGGCGGGATCGGCCACATGCTCACCGACCCCAACGCCGAGTCGCTGCTCTCGCCCCGGCCTGCGTTCGGCGATGTGCCCAGTGGGATGTTTCTGGCGGGCGGGATCTGTGCCGCACTGGTTCACGCCCAGCGAACCGGGGAGGGGGTCCTGGTGGACACCTCTCTCCTGAACGGTGCCAACTGGACCCTCAGCCCCGACCTTGCCTACGCGTCGATGACCGCGGCCGAACCCCCGAGAGCCACCGCCTCGCCCGGGGCGAGATCGCCGCTGGGCTGGACATATCGGACGGCTGACCGGCGATGGCTGATGCTGATGATGCTCGACGAGGAGCGCTATTGGGGTCCCGCATGCCGTGCCCTCAGCCACGAAGAACTCATTGAGAAGTACGCGGACGGGACGGTCCGACGTGCCGCATGGGAGGAAATCTGCAACCAGTTCGCCGACACCATCGGTTCACTCAGCCGTGACGAGTTGATGGGCCGGCTGACCCGAGAGAATTGCATCTTCTCCTTTGTCGCTTCTCCGCCCGAGGTGGTGGTCGACCCCGCAGTTACCGAGAACGGGTATCTGATGGCCCATCCGAGCCATCCGTCGCTCCGACTCGCCGCCGCGCCGGCCCAGTTCGACAACGAATTGCCTTCCATCCGCCGCGCCGGCCCGGACAAGGGGCAGCACACACGGGAAGTTCTGGCCGAGATCGGCTACACGGCAGAAGAGATCGACGCCCTGGTTGCTTCCGACGCGGTTGTCGCCGGAGCCTGACCACACCTCCCCGCGGTTGAGCTTGGCTGACGTGTGCTGCGCTCCGGGAGGCCGCTCACCCCGTCGTCGCCCGCTCGAGTTTGTGGGTACGCATTCGTCTGATCAGTAAGGCGATCCCACCCACTACCAGCGCCGACAAAGGTAGCAACGCGGGCGCCGCCATCTCCGGAGTTGCCGCTGGTGGCGCTGCCGGTGTCTGGAAGTGTTCGGTGACTTGGTTGTTCACGACAAGATCGTCGGTGTCATCTCGGGCCGAGAACGTAACCGCTTCGACTGCTGTGTCCGTGACGCCGAACTCGGCAACGCCCGAAGCGTTGGTGACTCCCGGCACCGAGCCGTCTATCGAGAGCGGGTGAATCTGGGCCGAGTTCGGCGTGTTGGTCTGTAACTCGATGGTTCTTCCTCGGAGCGGGTCGTCACACTGACCATCAATGGTCACGATGACCACGGCCTCGGTATGCCCGTCGGCAGGAGTGGTCAAGCGCGATACCACGACCATCGAATTCATGGCAGAGGGAGTTCTCGCCGACGCGCCGGCGGGCCGGGCCAGCACAACGAACGACCCGGTGATCGACGCCAGAGCTGCAGCAACTGCCGCGAGCCGACTCCACATTTCCTTGACCTCTCGTGAGTGTTCGCGTGCGTCGATTGTCAACGATGCGTGCTCTTTGTGAGCGATTCACCTATGAGCGAAAGTATGCCGACCGCCTCGTGAAATCGCGTGACGTGTCCGCGACCACACGATGAAATCTCCGTGACCGGATGGTCACGGTTTACGCTGACGTCGGTGCCGATACAGATCGCCGTGATAGGTGGGGCCGAGGGTTCTGCCGAAGTACTGGTCGCGGCCGAAGCGGTCGGCCGGGGCCTCGGCTCCGCCGGCGTGACGCTGGTGTGCGGCGGTCTCGGAGGGGTCATGGCCGCCGCCTGTCGAGGTGCGAAGGCGGCCGAGGGCCGTACCGTCGGCATCCTGCCCGGCTCGGAACGATCAGCGGCCAATCAATGGGTCGACGTGGTCATTGCCACGGGCCTCGGAGAGGCTCGGAACTTTCTGGTTGTGAACTCGGCCGCCGCAGTGATCGCCGTCGACGGTGAAGACGGGACCCTGTCCGAAATTGCGGCGGCGCTTCGAAGGGGCATTCCCGTGATCGGTCTGGGCACGTGGTCCCTCATTCGTCCCAATGGTCAGCGAGACGGGCGGATCGTCCAGGTAGCGACGCCGGACGAGGCGGTCGCGACGGCGGTGCAACTCGCTTCCGCTGGTGTCGAATGACCGCCCGTCGGCCACGCAGCCCGAGGTCAGGCCACCTGCGCCCGCAACCTGAAGACCGATTGCGAGCGCACCTGAACGGACCTACTCTGCGCAGGGGGGCGAAGCCTAAGGAGGCGGACAATGCTGGTGACAGCGTCATTGTCGAAGGGCGCTACACGGGAACTTTCAAGGAATCAGGAAAGAATCTCGACGCCCAGTACTGCCACGTGTTCACCATGCGCGATGGCAAGCTTGTCAATTTCCAGCAGTTCGTCGACACCGCCCAGCTACAGGAAGTGATGGGCGTCTCATAGTCGGATGGGGTCGATGACATCTGCGTGACCTTCGGATAATTTCTTCGCGAACGCGAAACGGCCGACGCTGCGGGTTCACGCTGGATCGGCGCAGTTCAACGGCATGCCCGGCGCATCCGCAATGCGGGTTTCACGCCTCCAGGCATTTGAACGCGCGCAAAGTCACCGGTGGTTCGCTGCGTTACATTGCGCCCGATGTGCGCAACTGTCGCTGCTGACGACTCGCCCCGGTGCCCATCGCCGCGCCCTGTCCATCCGTGACGGGCGCGCCGTTCCCCGAGGTATCCGGTAGCGGACGACGGGCGAAGAAGGAGACTCAGCCTCGGTCGCTCGGATCCGAGCTCGCGTGCGAGGGCACTGAGAAGGGTTCGTGGCGGTCTCCTTCGATCTGACTGAAGAGAGGGGCGTCCGGCTCGAGGCCCGGCCCCGAGCCGTCCGGAGGCGACGTAGGCGTGTCGCGCTCGCGGTGGTGCTGCTGGTGGCCTTCGCCGCGCTGATGTTCGTCCTCGGCAACGAGCGTCAAGCCACCACCCAGTTCGAGCAGGCCCATGACGCTCTCGTCCAGACCAAAGGCCGAATTGCGGCCACTGAGATCCTGCTCTCTGCAGTTCGTAAGGATCTGCAGTTTCTCAAGGTGCAGATCAACACTTCAGAGTCGGCTCTGTCCTCCGATTCGGCGTTGTTGCAAAGCGTGCGGACCGCCTTGGTGCAGGCCCAGAAGAATGTGGCGGACAAGTCCAGCTATATCGCCAACCTGAAGACATGTCAGGGTGGCGTCCAACAGGCACTGAACGCGCTTTCGGTGGGTGACGAGAACCATGCCGTCTCGGCGTTGAATGGAGTCTCCTCTGCCTGTCAGAGTGCGGCGGCATCGGGTGGCTAAGCGCGGTCGCGGTGCCCTGGCACGGCTTCTCGTCGTGTCGGCCGCGCTCGTCATCTTGTTGACCGCAGTGGTGACCGATGTGCAGGCTCACGCTCGCACGCGGCATGAGCACAGTGAGCTGGCGTCGTCGCGTACCACGCTGGCCAACACCAGCTCCACACTTGCTGCGAAGACACAGGCGCAACGAGAGGCTTCGACGCATCAGCAAACGCTTCAAGACTCCGTCTCCGTGGCGCTCGAGCTCCTGGGGACCACCCAGCAGTCGCTCAATGAGATGAATATCTCGACCTACCTCGAGGGACTCGATATCGGCCACCTGCAGACGTGCCTGACAGGTGTCCAGCAGGCTTACGGGCAGATCGCCGCGCACGACAACAACCAGGCAGCCTCGGACCTTTCCGGCGTCTCGTCGGCCTGTTTGACCGTCGACGGCGGTAGTAGTGACGGTCTGGTCTACCCCTTCGACTTTCCGGATCCGTACGTTTTGCGAGTGGGCGGTGACTACTTCGCCTACGGCACCAACTCGGTGGGAGGCAACATCCAGATCATCGAGTCGACCGACCTCCTCCATTGGAGCGCGCTGGGGAACGCGCTCGTGAGCCTTCCGAAATGGGCGCGACCGGGTGCTACCTGGGCCCCTTCGGTCGTGCAGTTGGGGAGCACCTACGTGCTCTACTACTCGGCCATCGTGGGCGGGTCCGGCGGTGGTGAGTTGTGTATCTCTGCTGCTACCGCGACACAGCCCCAGGGACCCTTCGTCGATAATTCGGCCGGTCCCGTCGTCTGTCAGCCTTCGTTGGGTGGATCCATCGACCCCTCGCCCTTCGTCGATGTGAACGGGGTGCCCTATCTCGAATGGAAGACAAACGGGACGAGGAGTCAGCCGGCACGCCTCTGGTCGGAGCAACTCGCTCCGACGGGAACGGCGGTGACGGGCAACGGCCCGAGCACGCTGCTCACGGCTGATCTGAGCTGGGAGGGCGGGGTGATCGAGGCACCCGACCTCGTCGTGGTCTCCGGTCGGTACTTGCTCTTCTATTCGGGCAACAATTGGGACACCGCCAACTACGCCGTCGGGGTGGCGGCCTGCAGCGGGCCCCTGGGTCCCTGCACCGAACCGTGGACACAGCCGATCCTTTCCGGTGATGCGCACGAGGTCGGCCCGGGCGGTGAGTCCGTCTTCGCCGACGCTTCGGGATCGCCGTGGATCGCCTTTCACGCCTGGCTCCCCACCGGGGTCGGGTACCCGCACTCCCGGGAGCTCTACCTACGCAAGCTGGACCTCTCCGGATCAGAGCCGCTGGTCGAACCTTCGTCGTGAGCTTCGGGCACCTTCCCTTTCGGGGAGGGCAGGCGACGACGGGGGAGCGGGGGGGAACCCCCGTCGTCGCCTGAACACGCGGGGAGGGAGGTTGCCCCGGTGTGATCTTGGAGGAGGCTTGCTGCGTGGTTCTCACCTTAGGGAGCCCAGATGAACGGCTCGCGAAGCTGATGTAACGACGAAGCGACTCATAGATGAATCTTGGGTTTCGGCTCGAGGCCGACACGGCGCGCTCAGCGACCGGTGGCGCTCCGGCGGGAGCGGTCGACGGTCGTCAGGAGGATGACGCAGATGACGAGAAGGGCCGGTTGCCACGCGTGCAGGCGGGAACGCATCGGGCTGGATCGCATCAGCGGGATCTCACGGAACTCTGGGTGCGGCCCCGCGCAACGTGTGATGGTGGCATCCCGCGGGCGGGGGGGGATCCACGACGACCGCTCCCGGCATTTCCTCGTAGGAGTTGTGACCGTTATCGGAGACGTGCGCGGTAGGAGCGCCCTCGGGCGTGAACAGCCGGAGCTCATGGCCTCCGTGGGGATCCGGCTGCCATCCCCTTCGTACATCCGTGTTCGCCTGCAGTCGCTTCGGCATCGCGTCGAGTCTGCCGTACCGCAGGTAACACGACCGTGACCGAGTCATGAAATCTCTGTGATGCCGCCTCGTCTTCAGACGGCGACTGCTGTGGCGCTCACACGATGCCCCCGGCGCTCCAGTTCAGGCATGACGTGCTCGGCCAGCAGCTCTATCGAATGCATGACAGTCTCGTGTGGCAGCATCCCGAACTGCATGTAGCAGAGCAACTGATCGACGCCGGCCTCGGCATAACGGATCATCTTTTCCAGGCACATTTCGGGCGTTCCGATGATGATCATGTCCTGCTCCTGGTAGCGCTGGACATCCGTCTCGCTGGTCGCTGAAAGATGCAGGAGGGGGAACGCACGGTCCTGGGCCTCTTTGGTGAGGTTGGGGAGCTCCCACTCGATGATGAACTCGGCCAGATTGCGGTACCACCATTCGACGGAGTCCCAGAGGCCGTAGGACTGCGCCGCCTGGTCGAGGTCGTCGCAGCAGTGGACCAGCGTGTACGCGCCGACGCGGTCATTCCTCACGTGGGTGAGCGGCTCGGACTCTGACTGGGCGGCGTGGTAGCTGGCGATCACTTCGGCCATCTGGTCGACGGTCCGGCTCAAAGAGAGCGAGAGCAAGCCGAGCCCGTAGCGGCCGGCGCTCACTGCGCTGCTGTCGCTGGTGGCCGCTTGCCACACCGGTGGGTGCGGATCCTGGAAAGGCTTCGGGGTCTGCATGCGGAGCGGGAACTCGAAATTCGGGCTGCTGTAGGAGTACCTCTCCTCGGCCCACATGCCGACGACGATCTCGATCGCTTCCTTCCACTGGTCGCGCGAGCGATCGTCGATGGGGACGCCGAACGCCGTTTGCTCCATCGGTGTGGAGCGGCCGGTTCCCCACTCGACGCGGCCGTGGCTCAAGATGTCCACCGTCGCCACCTTTTCGGCCACTCGAGCCGGGTGGATGAAGCCGAACGGCATCAGCGTCACCCCGAAACCCAGCCGGATCTGACTGGTCGACAGAGCCAGGCCGCCGAGCACGACTTCGGAGGAAGGGCAGGCCGAGCGGCTGTCGCGGAAGTGGTGTTCGACCACCCACACCGTGTTGAAGCCCAGCCGGTCCGCCAGCTGGATCTGTGCGATGGCCTCGTCGTAGGCCTCCTGCTCCGCCTTACGCTGGCCGTAGGGGTGGGGAAGATCCCACGGCCTTACCTTCGGTTGGATCTCATAGAGAAGATCGAGCTTCACGGTGGTCCCCCATTCAGGTACTGCAGCCCAGACGACTCCGGAAAGTTAGCCGGTCTTCTCGTGGAGGTCCGCCACGAAAGCTGCGAGCAGGTGCAACGCGGTCTCGGACTCGGGCAGTTCGGGCCAGATGGTCGGCCAGACGTGTTGCATGCCGGCAACGGCATGGAGGGACACCGTGGAACCGGCCCGGGACAGGGCATGCGCGAGGGCCAGGGCGTCATCGAGCAGGACCTCTTCGGACCCGACGAACAGCAGCGTGGGCGGAAACCCGTGAAGGTCGCCCAGGACAGGCGAGGCGAGCGGATCCCGGGGGTCCCAGCCCTGGAGGTAGAGATCCGCCGCCGCGGTCGCGCTCGACGCGGAGAAGAGCAAGTCCGACTGGGCGCGTGAGCCGTACGAGTCGGCGCTCACCGTGAGATCGAGCCAGGGCGAGAACAGGATGACGCCACGGGGGAGAGGCAGGTCAGCAGCAAGGGCGGCGACCACCAGGCTCGTGGCCAGCCCGCCTCCGGCGGAGTCCCCACCCAGCAGGACCGGGAGCGGAGGAATCGGCACAGACGGCGTCGTAGACGTGGATGGAGTCGTGCAGTCCGGCCGGGAACGGGTGTTCCGGCGCCAGTGCGTAATCGACCAGCACGACGCGCACCTGTGCGGCCTCGGCCATGCGGATCCCGAACGCGGCCGACCCGGCGGCGGATCCGAGCCGGAATCCACCACCGTGGAGGTGCACCAGCGTTGCGGAGGGCTCCTCGGGTTGGCACACCACACAGGGAACGCCACCCAGGGTTTCGGTCGCCACGCTCGACCGTCGCCGTCGAGGTGGGGGTGGGCCGTGGAATGGAGGCCCGTTGGTCGTGAAGCTCGACCGGCGTCGGCACGGTCGACTCCCGCCGAGGTGGAACGCGCCATGCCGCCAGACCTTCCGTGCGCGCCACGTCGTTAACATTAGGGCGCAAGGGCGGGGAACGTCGGTGCGTAACGGGGAGGAGATCCGATGGAAGCAGAGGAGACAGCGACGGTGGCCACGGAGGATGACGGGGGGTTACGGCCGTTCTTCTACTCGATCGCCGATCTGCCGGCAGCATCGATTTCCCAGATGCTCGATCAGACCGATTCGAGTGAAGAGGACAAGCAGGCGATGTACGACATTTTTGGGCGTGATCTCATGACCAAAGTCATTCTGCAGTCGCCGAACCTCTCGGTCTTCCACGAAGAAGCCAAACCGGGCGAACAGGTCAAGCCCCATCGTCATGGGACGCACCAGATCACTTACGTCCTGCGCGGCTCCCTGCACTACGGGAACCGGGTCACCGGCGTCGGTATGGGCTACTACAGCCCGGACCGGCTCTATGCCTGGACGGCCGGTGACGAGGGAGCGGAGTGGATCGAGATCCACGCGGGGGCGCCGCAGGCCTACGCCCGCTGAGCGGACCGCCGCGCTCGGGTCGGTGCCGGCGGTCGCCGGGTCTAGAGACGGGATCCGAGAGTGGAGCCGGCATAGACCGCGAGGAGGGGACCTCGCCCGACTTCGGTGGCGATCTGGCGTAGGTAGCCGGTGAGGATGCCGGCGGACTGATTGCTCGCCGTGCGGAGACGGTGCGCCTCTGCCTTGTCCCGCGCTGCGAGCGCGGCCTTTCGTTGCGCCGACGTGATCATCGGCGTTCCTGCCGGCAGTGCGCTGCGTACCTCCGCGAGCGCGACCACGTGCGATGTTGGATCGTCGGCAGGCGGGAGCGTCCCGGTGAGCTCCTGCCAGCGCAGGAAGAGGAATCCTTGGGTGTAGCCCTCGGTGTCGATCCAATTCGGAACGCCGGGGTCCTTGGCCGCGACGACGAACCAGTAGCGACCGTCACTCGAGAGTTGCGCCTGGGTGGCGTTGAGGCTGCTCTGGTGCGTGGCGTACGGCAGCGACTGTGCGAACGCATCCGCTGCCTCGAACCCTTGGTACGCGGCATCGGACTTGCCGACGCTGACGACGAGCGCCTGGCCGGGAGCGAGATCGAAGTGGGAGAGCGAGGAGAGCTGCCCGGCGAGACCACCTTGTGTCGGAGTGGGCGTCCGCACCTGGTTCGCCGGCAACGAGGAGAGCAGCGAGCCCCAGAGGGTCGTCCAGTAGGAGGCCTGTTGGGTGACGGCTCCGGTGGCGGCATCGATGGCGGTGATCAACTGCTGGTTGGTCAGTTTGGCCGGGGGCGGCCCGGATTGACCGACCGTTTGTATGCGCAACTGGTCGCCGACCGCATCGGGCCAATTGTTGAACGCCTCGCGCACCGAGATGAGCGACGTCTGGGGAACGGTTGGCAACCAGTTGCTCGCAGAGCCCGCGGGTCGCGCCCCACCGATCGTGATGGTGTACGTCCCGTTGTCGCTCACCGCGATCTGGCTCTTCAGCAACGTCGCGGTGGGATTTCCGGTTGAGCCCGCGCCGGGGAACCCGCTGATGGCCTGCACGCTGAGGTCGTCCGAGTTGCCGCGCTTTCCGGTGATCCGGTACTGCTCGGAGCCGTTGACGATGGCGATGTAACTGACGTTGTCCGGGTCGTAGATCCCCGAGCGGACGGGAGGATCGGAACCGGGAACCGAAAATGGATCAGGATCGCGAAAGAACACGGGGTGGCCGGGATCGAGGGCCAACAGCTGCGTATCGAGGTTGAGCTGCGCCAACTGCCGGACGTAACGCACCGCGTCGGATGAGTCCCGGGGCGAGGCCGGGTTGACGTACTGGTACAGCTTGGCCTTTGTGGTCGCTTGGGCGACGGCGGCTTCGAATGCCGTGAAGTGGCGTTGGACGGACGCGTTCGTTGCCGGCGGCGGTGGTGGCGCCGGCATGTGGATCCGGCAGCGACCACGGCGGAGAATGCGAGGAAGAACGCGGCCGATGCCGCGACGGCAGATCCGATCCTTCGCATGCTCCCCCTTCGTCGTCGGGCCCGGTGCTCGGCATCTACCCCGAGGAGTGCCCAGGAACGCCCTGCCAATCGTGGTCTTGGACACTACTCACAATCGCCCTGGGCAGCGACCCTCCGGCGGCATGCCACCAAGGGTACGGCACGAGATCGCTGCCCGGTCGTTTCAGCCGGCCATGATCGGGTACGTCACTGCCTGTGACATGCCGATGACATTCGATGCGAGTGATCCGTCCGCGCCTGTAGTCGGTGACGAGCCGCCTTCGGCGAATGGCGTCCTGATTCTGCCGTCGAGCGTGGAGCGGGAGCTCGATCAATCGGACGAGTCCCTGGGATCGCTCGGACGCCCCTTCGATCACCGTTCCCCTTTCTTCATAGGCTTGTCGGGCGCCCTCGGCGTCGCCGTGACCTACTTCCTCGTGCGCGGCCTGGCGGACATTTCGAGTGTCCTCATCATCATCGGGCTGGCCCTCTTCATCGCCATCGGGCTGAACCCGATCCTCGTCTTTCTGGACCGTCGAGGCGTCGGGCGCGGTCTGGCGGTCGGGATCGTCACATTTGGTTTCGTCCTCCTCATAGGGGCGTTCGTTCTCGCTGCGGTAGGTCCCCTGTCCCACGAGATCCAGACGATCGTCAAGAACTACCCCCGTTACAAGTCCAACATCGCGCACGGGAGAGGATGGGCAGGCAAGCTGGCGGTGAGGTTCCATCTCACGAGCTACCTCAAGGGAACGCAGAAGCTGAAGATCCCCTACGGGGGGATCCTCGGAGCCGGGAAGGTCCTCCTTTCGGTGGGGATAGCGACGATCAGTGTCGTCGCCCTCACCATCTATTTCCTGATCGCACTTCCGGGAGTGAAGGGGCTGTGGCTCTCGCTCCTGCCGAAGAGCCGTCGCGTGCGGGCCAGTCTGCTCACCGACGAGGTGTTCAGCCGCGTTGGCGGGTTCATGCTCGGCAATCTCCTCACGTCGGTGATCTCCGGCATCGGCACCTACATCTGGTTGCTCATCCTCGGTGTGCCCTATGCCCTGCTGCTCTCGCTCGTCGTGGCGCTCTTCGATCTGATCCCGATGGTGGGATCGACCATCGCCGGCATCATCGTGTCGCTCGTGGCGCTGACCCAGGGCCTCCCGGTCGCCATTGCGACGGTCGTGTTCTATATCGTCTATCGGTATCTCGAGGACTACTTCGTGAATCCCCGGGTGATGAAGCACACGGTCAAGGTCACCCCTGGCCTCACGATCATCGCCACCCTCATCGGTGGCACCCTGTTGGGCCTCATCGGTGCGCTGGTGGCGATTCCCGTCGCGGCCACCATCCATCTGCTCCTCGAAGAGGTCGCCGTTCCCCGCCAGAATCAGCGCTAACGGGGAAACGGCCACCGCGCTTGCGAGCAAGTGGCGAGCATGCCCCCCTGGGATGCCCTGACCGGGACAGCGCGACCGGGTCCTCGGCATGGCGCTCGACGGGTTGCGCCGCCAACCGCTCAGCGACTGCGCTCCTGGTCCCCCGCGCGGAGGCGTCGGTGCGCCGCCTCCAGGCGTTCCGCGGGGCTGGCGGTGCTTGGGTCTTTTCCCGAGATCTGGTCCGCCCACGAAAGGATCGTCTCCACATCGTCGTCGAATCCGGCGTGTGTCCGGGGGTGCGCGCCGAGGGAGATGGCGCCCGTCGCGCCGTCGATCGAGAGTAGGTCGCCTGCCGCGACGGTGACGTCCCCCACATGGAAGGCGTCAACGTCGATCGCGATCGGCGCGCCGACCACGGCCGGAATGCCCCAACCCCGGGCTACAACTGCAGCGTGGCTGACCATACCGCCGCGGGAGGTGAGCACTCCTTCTGCCACCTGCATCCCACGAACATCGGCAGGTGAAGTCTCGTCGCGGACCAAGATCACCGGGACACCCAGCGCCGTCTGGTCCAGCGCCTCATCCGTGCTGAAGACGGCGTGCCCCACGGCGGCGCCGGGGGATGCCCCCACACCGAAGGCGAGTGCGTGGGCGCCGCCGTCGAATGTGGGCCGCTGCGCCTGAGCCAGGTCCTCGCCGGTGATGCGAGCCACCGCGTCCTCTCGGGTGATGGACCATCCCGCCTGTGCGGCGAGTCCCACCGCCAGTCGGATGGCGCCCAATCCGGACGGCCGGGCACGGCGGACCTGGAGGATCCACAGGCGCGACGACTCGACCGTGAACTCCACCTCGCACGCGTCGGCGAAGTGCGCTTCCAGTTGATCGAACGTCGCCAGGAGCTGGTGATGAACGTCGGGGAGACGTTCGACGACGGCGCTCAGGTCCCGGGTCGCATGCGTGCCGGCCACCACGTCTTCACCCTGGGCCCGCCAGAGGAACTCACCACGCGGGACCCGCTCGCCGCTCGAAAGATCGCGGGTGAACGCCACTCCGCTTCCCGAGAGTCCGTCCCGGTTGCCGAACACCATCGCCTGCACGTTGACCGCCGTGCCCTCGTTGTCGTCGAGGCCGGCGTGCTGCCGGTAGGCGCGTGCACGCGGCGAGCCCCACGAGGCGAAGACGGCGCGCACGGCCGCCGCCAGCTGCTCCCGTGGATCGTCGGGAAACGCCCGGGTGTCGTGGGCGAGAATGGACCGGCACGCCTCGCGGGCGCCCGGGGCATCCCTGTCGGTGGCCTGATCGTCGCGTTGAAGGACGACCCTGCGATACATGAGGAGGAAACGCCGGTAACAGTCCCAAGCGAAATCCTCGTCGCCGGCGTTGGCCGCGAGTACCTGACGCACCTCATCGTTGAGGCCGACATTGAGCACGGTCTCCAACATGCCGGGCATGGAGTGGCTCGCACCCGAGCGCACGCTGACGAGCAACGGGTCGACGGAGTCGCCAAGGCGGCGCCCAGCCGAAGCTTCCAACTCCTCCACAGCCTGGTCGATCTGCTCGTCCAGATGCGTCGGCCACCCCTCGGTGAGGTAGGCCCGGCAGGCGCCGGTCGTGATGGTGAAGCCCTGAGGGACGGCCAAGCCGAGCACCGCGGTCATCTCGGCCAGGTTGGCGCCCTTCCCCCCGAGCTGATGGCGCAACGAGCTCGGGGGCGCGCCGTGGTGATGGTCGAAGGGAAAGACGAGTCGCTCGCCGTCCGGCCGAGCGATCACACCGACCCTTCGGCGAGACGGTCGATGCCGAGCGTGAGGAGCAGGTCCTGGTGCAGTTCCATCCAGATGTCGTGATACGAACCGCACGACACGCCGGTGAAGGCGTCTCCATCACCTTGACGCACGCGGTCATATGCGGCCTCGAGTCTCGGGCGGTAGCGACCGAGGCGAGGCAGCGCCGTCGTCATGGCGGCCAGGGCGATGCCGACCTTCTGGTCGATCTCTCCGAGTCCTTCGATCACGCCGGCGTCGTAGGCGACGTCGTCGTGCTCGTTCGGTTTTCCCTGGCGGAGTTGCCACTCTCCGCACTGTTCCTTCAGGGCCACATCGAGAGGAAGGAAGTCGTCGTAGGCCTGGCGTAGCTGGTCGGCGCCCGGGTTGCGTTTCGCGTCGTCGGCCAGCCTGTGCTTGTGGCGGGCCGCACCGTCCGGCGTCAGCTGCCAGAGCTGATGGCGGGCCCGGAGGACGGCCTCGCCGGCATGCTCCAACAGAGCCAGCTGTCGTTCGAGTGTTTCTTGCTCCATGGACGTCATGGCCGCCAGCTCAGAGACTGTGGCGACCTGCTTCACGCAGAGCGCGTGAATCACAAGGAATGCGTCCGGGTCAAGGTCCTCCTGACCCGGCACGGGCGGAAGGACCTTGCGTGGCCCCGAGGGCAAGCTCGTCATGACACTCCCCAGGTTACTTTCCCGCCGCAGGGGGCCGTCGAGGGCAATGCCGGATACCATCACGCAATGGCTGATGAGCGGGGGCATGTGTCCGCCATGGACGACTACGCCGTTCACCAGGCCCCGGAGCTGCTGGCCACGGTGGCGACCACGGATCCGAACTTCTTCGAACGCTTCTACTTCAATCTGTACTCGCACAGCGACGACCTGTTCATGATCGTCGGGTTGGGCCAGTACCCGAACCGCGGGCTCATCGATGCCTATGCCATCGCCGTGCGGCACGGGGTGCAGCACTCGCTGCGCAGCTCCATCGTCTTCGATGGCGACCGCGCCATCACCCGGGCCGGTCCGCTGGGTATTGAAATCCTCTCGGGGACCCGGTCCGTCAACGTACGGGCCGACGAGTACGAAGGGTCGCCTATCGAATTCGATCTCACATGGCAGGCCGACATTGCGCCGTATCTCGAGCAGCGCACCAACGCCAAGGTGGGGCCGCGTACCACCGATGACGGCCAACGGTTCGTGCAGACCGGTCGTTGGACGGGCGGCCTGCGGCTGGGCGACGAGCGGTTCTCGATCACGCCGGACCGCTACTGGGGGCGCGCGATCGAAGCTGGGGTCTGCGCCGGTTGGCCGACAGCGTCCCGCTCGTGCCATTCCCCCGCACCTCGTTCACGTCGTTCTTCACCTGGGCCCCCATGCAGTTCGAGGAGTACACGGTCCTCTACGCCGCCTTCGAGGATGCAAAGGGCGTGCCGGAACGCCGGGCGGCACATCTGGTCGCGTGCCTCCCGAGCGAGGGAGTGGCCGATCTCGGCCCGACCGACCATCAACTTCTTTTCGAGCCCGGGTCACGGCGACTGGCCGGAGGGTCCATTTCGTTCGCGACGCAGTTCCCTGCCATCGAGATCGAGGCCCTGACCCGCCTCTGCCTGGACAAAGGGAGCGGGTACGGGCAGTCGGAAGCCTGGCAGCACGGGTCGTACGTGGGTGACCGGCGTGTGGAATTCTCCGAGTACGCCGCAGGCGGAACTCTTCCCGACGAGCCGGATCGACGCCTGTCTGTGCCGGTTCCGCCGCGGGGACGATGTCGGGTACGGCGTCTTCGACACGACGATCGTCGGCGAGCACGTGAAGTACCCGCTCGAGGCCGGCAGCGCCGGTGAGCCGAGTTGATGCGACGAACGCGGCCGTCGTGACCGTCCTCGGCATCGGCATACCAGTCGCCGATGGTGCGGCGGTTTCGGGCCACCTCATCGCGCTCGACGAGCCGTCCGATGTTCTCGCCCTGTTGGACGACGCGGGCGAGCGCGCGCTGGTGGCGGTCGTCCGCGATGCGGGTGCCACTTTCCTCGGGCCGGTCCAGGCCGACCTGGCCGGTCTGGTCTGTCTCTCGGGCGATCTCGGGAGTCACCTCGCTATCGTCAGCCGGGAGTTGGGGACACCGGCCCTGGTGGGCTTGCAGATCTCCGAGGGCCAAGAGTTGCGCGAGGGCATGCTGGTCGAGCTCGATCTCGAGAGCGGCCAACTCCGTGCGCTGGAAACCTGAATCCATGAGCCCGGCCCGCCGCGTGCTCAGTGCGGGAGATATCGACGAGTGGCGTCACAACATCCTGACCCGCATCTCGGGCTACCAGGCGGGGACCCGCACGATGTTCGCCTCACCGCTCATCCCGATGGAATACCTCGCCATCCAAGGGCTCGAGGTGTGGGACCGGTGGCCCGCCATCGTGGATCGCATTACGGCCGAACGTTCACCCGAGTCCATCGGCGCAGGCCTGCGACGGCCCGGACTGGGCGTGAACTCGACGCACTTCTTCTGCCTGGCCTGCCTGCCGCCGGGTGGGCACGACGGATGGTTGCGCCACGGGGTGTCGTATCCCGACGCGGCCGAGCGGTACTCCACCCTCTACGAGTTCTGGCACGGCGCCACGAGCAGTTGGCGCGCCGACGGGTTCTCCACGGCATGGGCGGGCGGCAACGTCGTCCAGCCGTACCCGGCGGCGTGCATCTCCGAGCTGGCGGCGACGGCGATCGCCGTTTCGCCGGCCGAGGTGACGCATCTGCGTCGGGCCATGGGCGCACTCATGCAGTTTCTGTTCCTCAATTTCATGGAGTGCCGGGTGGGGATCGGCGAGACGGGTCCCTACCCCCTGCCCCGGGACCGGGTCATGCTCGTGCGCGAATTCGCGTACCTCGGTCAGAGCTTCTTGCCGTGGAGCGCGGTGGCACACGATGCGCCCTTCGAGAGCGTGGTGGCGGCATTGGTATTCCGTCCCGGCGTGTGCATCGAGGTCGGCGATACCGCCACCAGCGTGTGCATACCAGCCGATCCAATGGTCGATCTCGAAGCGGTCGGCCTGTTCGCGAGCGACGGAGGGATCCTGACCCCGATCGGATTCGAGGAGTTGGAGCTGGCGGCCGGAGCGGCCAGGAGCGCCCACCGAAGCCTCTACCGTCAGGTTGCAGGCTGGAGCTGGGAGGAGAAGATGTCCGCCGGCGCGTTCTCCTATTTCACGACGCTGCGGCCCTTCGCCGTTCTGGCGGGAGTGGACACGGAAGTGGATTGGACCGTGCCTCGGGCGGCAACCGACATCCTGGAGTCGATGAAGGTGGTCCCGTCCGAAGAAGCGTGACCGAAGGAAGCGAGAGAGCCGCTCCGTCGGCCGGGTACCCGCACCCGAGCCGAGGTCCCATGTGACACGGAGCCGCTTTGGCCGCGGGGGGAAGGCTAGGGTCAGCGGCACGCAGCGACAGAGGGGGCAGAAATGTCGATGACCTACCCGTTGAATCTCGAGGTGAGCAGTCCCGCGGAGATCCCCCGATGGCGTCCGCTGTTGAACTGGCTCCTCGTGATCCCACCGATGGTGGTGCTCTTTGTCTACTTCATCGGTCTGCAGATCCTGTCCATCGTCAGTTGGTTCGTCATCCTCTTCACCGGGAACATGCCCGAGAACTGGGGCGCCTTCATGGTGAGGGTGTTCCGCTACCAGTGGCGGATCTATGCCTATCTCTACGGCTGGACCGAGCAATACCCCGGGTTTGAGTTGCCTTCGGGCTACGCCGACCCAGGGGATTACCCCGCCGTCCTGAGCAGCGTGCCGGACGCAACCCGGAACCGGCTCACTGTGGGTCTCCGGCTGATCTGGGTCATCCCCGCCTACGTGGTGGTCTATTTCGTGGGAATCGCGGCGTCCCTGGTCTTGTTCCTGGCGTGGTTCATCGTGCTCTTCACCGGGAAATGGCCGGACGGCATGCGGGAATTCTGTGTGGGCTACTACCGGTGGAGTATTCGGGTGATGGCCTACGCGGTCCTGCTCACCGACGTGTACCCGCCCTTCCGTCTCGAGGCGTGAGGAACGCCGGCCGGCGTTGATGATCGATCTGACCGCTTGGGGTCAGACCTCGATGAGGCGCGGCACGACCCTCTCGCCGAGCTCGGTCACCCAGGCCGCCGGGTCCGGACCGGGCGGCATCACTTCGACCAGCGTGACGCCCAGCTTGGCGTAGTCCTCCATGAGGGAGAGGACTTCATGGTTTCCTCCGACGCCTCTTCCAGCATGATGAGTCCGCTTCGGGCCTCGGGGAGGGCACGGAGGAGCTCGTCGAGTTTGCGTTGCGTGGCGGCCTGCTCGCGGCTCTGTGTGTGCTGAATGACGAACACCATGGCCAGGGTCACGGCCGATGTTCCCGATTCGAAGGCGATGACCCACCCGTCGGGGAACCCGAGGATGATGCCCACAAGGAAGGCGGAAACCAGCAGAACGCCCACGCCCACGGCCGCAACGGGGAGCGAGCTGTAGTGATCGACGCGATAGAGCCAGCGGCTCCCCAGCGTGCGTTGCTCGACGCGGGGAAGGACGCGGTAGCGCTGCCGCCATCCTGAGCGAGCGGCGTTGTCTTCTGACATGGGGCAAGTCCTCTGGGCGGCCGGCAGGTCATTCGTACGGGTTCACTCCCCGAAAAGACGGCAATTTCGGGTGAGGAGGACGTTCGGGTGTCGACCTGAGATGTCGGGTGATGACTCGGGTTCGGTGCTATACCCGCGCCGCTTCGATCTCAACCGGGAGGCGCTTGACACAGGCGTTGATCCCTGCTCCCATGTGTCACCACATTTGGCACATCGAGCGGCGTGGAGCTGCGTCGGCAGGGGGACGACCATGACGACTCCGGAGGCAACGGTGAGCGGTCCGGTCCACGATCATGATGTGGCGCAATTGCATGCGCTCGGCTACGCGCAGGAACTGCGGCGAAGGATGGGGGGATTCTCCAACTTTGCCGTGTCCTTCACCATCATCTCGGTCTTGTCCGGATGCCTGACGCTCTACTACTTCGGCATGACCTACGGCGGGCCGGTGGACATCGTCTGGGGCTGGGTCATCGTCGGCGTCATGACCACCATCGTGGGCCTCGGAATGGCCGAGATCGCTTCGGCCTATCCGACGGCCGGCGGCCTCTACTACTGGGCGGCGAAACTGTCCAAGAACAACGCGGGTGCGTGGAGTTGGTTCACCGGGTGGTTCAACCTGCTGGGCCAGGTCGCGGTCACGGCCGGCATCGACTACGGCTTCGCCACGTTCTTCACCGTCTTCTTGCATCTGACCACGGGTTACAAGGACACAGCCGGCTACGTCCTGATCATCTACGCCGCCATCCTCATCGTGCACGGCACCCTCAATACCTTTGGGGTCCGCATCGTTTCGTTCCTCTCCGACGTGAGCGCCTGGTGGCACGTGCTCGGCGTGCTCACCATCGCCGTGGTGCTCTTCTTCGTGCCGAGCCATCACGCCTCGGCCAGTTTCATCTTCACCAAGTTCGAGAACAAGAGCACGCTGGGTGTGCCGATCTACGTGTTCATGCTCGGACTTCTCATGGCGCAGTACACCTTCACTGGGTATGACGCCTCGGCCCATATGTCCGAGGAGACCCGCAACGCCGATCTGGCGGCGCCGAGAGGGATCGTGAGCTCCATCGTGGTCTCCCTCATCGCGGGGTGGATCTTGATCCTCGCCATCACCTCGGTGATCCCCACCCACCCTGCGGTCTACACGGCCACGGCTGCGGACACCGCTGCCCCCGTGGCGATCTGGGAGGTCGCGCTGTCGCGCCTGGGCGCGGAGCTCCTCTTGCTCATCGCCGTCATAGCCCAGGCCTTTTGTGGCATGGCCTCGGTGACAGCGAACTCCCGCATGCTCTTTGCATTCAGCCGTGACGGGGCGGTGCCCGGGCACAAGTACTGGCACCGCATCAACCCTCGCACCAGGACGCCCACGAACTCGATCTGGTTCTGCGTGGTCTTCGCCTTCATCCTTGCGGTCCCCTCGCTCTGGAGCGGCGTGGCCTACGCCGCGGTGACGTCGATCGCCACCATCGGCCTCTATATCGCGTACGTGCTGCCAACGCTGTTACGACGCTTGCAGGGGAAGAGCTGGGAAGGGGGACGCTGGTCGTTGGGCAAGTGGAGCCCACTCGTGGGCTGGGTCGGGATCATCTGGGTGGCCTTCATCGCGGTCCTCTTCATGCTTCCTCAGGTTTCCTTCTCGACCATCAACCGGGACAACTTCAACTACGCCCCCATCGCCGTCGGTGTCGTCCTGCTGTTCTCCGGTGGCTACTGGTTGCTCAGTGCGCGCAAGTGGTTTACCGGGCCGAAGGTGCAGGGCACCGAGGTCGAGCTCAACGAGATCGAGGAGGGGTTCGACTACATCGAGGAGGAATTGGCCATCATCGACTGAGCCCTTCTGTGGGCTGCTGGCCGTCAGACGAGGACGTAGCGTTTCCGCCGGGTTGCCCTGGGGTATAGGCAAACAGGGGATATGGCAGACGGAAACGAGGCAGATGCTGTGATCGACCCAAAGGGAACATTTGAAGCGGCACGCAGTCATGTCCATCGGGCCCGGAAGTCAACCGGGAGGCTGCTCGTCTCGGGATTGGGGTTCTCGGTGGCCTACTTCTTCGATCCCGCTCACGGGAGCGCGCGCCGCAAACAGGCCATCGAGGTGGTCAACCAGGTGCGGAAGGCCGGTGCCCACGTAAAGAGCCGCCGCAGCCAACCGTCGGCTCCGACGAGAGCGGATGCCGGTGGGGCCACCCAGCTCCGGAGCGTGACGACGATCGCACGCTAGCCAGGGCTATCCGTGGCTCCGGTCCGAGGCGCCGCGAACCTGTACGGCCATGCCGGGAGGGACGTTCACCGAATCCGGGTGTGCGATTCCGGCCAGCGTCTCGACGCCGTCGACCACCCGCGGTCCGGGCCGCACGAAGGCCGCATCGGCATCGACCGCCCACACGGATACATGCGGGGGCAGCACTCCGGCCGCGAGAACGTGGTCGGCCAGCTCCCTCGCGCCGTCGAGCCGGTACCCGCAGGGGGCGACCACAATGACGTCCGGTTGCGCCGCGCGGACATCGCGCCACTCGATGCTCTTCGAACGTTCGCCCGCCACACCGAGGACCGATGCAGCCCCCGCCGCCTTGACCATGTCCGGCACCCAATGTCCCGATGAGAACGGCGGGTCGGTCCATTCGAGGACGGCCAGCCGGGGGCGGTCGCCTGTTGCGACGGCCCGGGCGACATGGTCAAGCCGCTGCCGGAGCGACAGGACCAGCGCCGCAGCGCGTTCGAGCGTGCCGGTGGCCCGACCGACTGTCTCTATGGAGGAGAGAACCTCGTCGAGTGTCATGGGGTCGAGCGTGAGGACCTCGGCCCGGCACCCGAGATGCTCGAGGGCCTGGTCCACCTCGCTGATAGCCACTGCGCACACGGCGCAGAGGTCCTGCGTCACCACGAGGTCGGGATCGATCGTGCGGAGCGCGCCCTCGTCCAGCGTGTAGAGGTCCTCGCCGGCGGCCATGCGAGAGCGGACCATGGCATCGATCTCCAGGGGTGAGAGGCCTTCGTGCAGCGTCGTCGTGGAGACGATCCGGCACGAACGCGCCTCGGGCGGAAAGTCGCACTCGAAGGTCACACCGACCACTTCGGGACCAGCGCCCAGCGCGAACAGGATTTCGGTGGCTGACGGGAGCAGGGACACGATGCGCACCAGCGCACGCTAACGCCGCATCGGCGCGCGTCTCGGCCACCGCATCTGACCACACCGGGCCTCCCTCGCGAGCCTCGATGAGACAAACAGAACGGTAAATGTCTAGTATGTCCACCATGACAGTGGCGCTGGACCCTCCCCGGAGCGCGGCGTCCGTACCCGCGGATCCCGGGGCCGTCGGTCCTGCTCCTGCCGGGTCCGGGAGCTACGGGTCCACGGAGGAGCGGATACTCAGCGCCACGCTCCAGCTGGTGGGCCGGCGTGGAGTGAAGCGGCTCGGGATGCAAGAGGTCAGCGAAGCGGCGGGGGTGTCGAGGGGCACGTTGTACCGCTACTTCCCGAGCAAGGAGTGCCTGCTCGACGCGGTGGCCGTCTTCGACGAGCGCGCGTTTAACCAGGGTCTGGCAGCAGCGTTGGCTGTATGCCAGGAACCCACCGAGCGGATGCGGGCATTCGTGGCCTTCGCGTTCGACTACATCCGCATGCATCCTGCCCGGGCGCTCTTCGAGCACGAACCTGGGTTCGTCCTCGGATACTTGCTGGTACACCTGCCGAAACTGGAAGTGGCCCTCCTGAGCCAACTCGGTGACGCCTTCGACTCCGTGCCGGCCGTGGCCACCGGTGCCCTCAGCCGGGAACAACTGGTTGATGTCGTCGTCCGCCTCTTCGCCTCGAGCTTCATCATCCCCGAACCGGACGACCGCGCCCTGGTGCAATCCGTCAACGGCATTCTGCTGCCTTCGACGGATGCCTGAAGAGAGCCGACCCGACCCATGAGACCGCAGCCCGCGTCGAACCGATTCGACCACGAACCCATTCAGGAGAGAGCACATGGACGCAACGACTGACGCACCCGAGGCCACCGGGGGAGAAGCCGCGAGCCCCTTTGACGGTGCATCGGACATGGCAGCCAATCCCCAACCGATCTTCAAAGCGCTGCGGGACGACAGCCCGGTGTTGGCGCTCGAGGGATCTTTGGTCCTGAGCCGCAAGGCCGACATCGACGAGGCGCTACGGCACCCCGAGATGTTCACGTCAAACATGTCCGCGGTCGATCTGAAGAACATCCGTCCGCTGATCCCTTTGCAGATCGATCCGCCCGACCACAAGAAATACCGCAAGCTCCTCGACCCGATCTTCGCCCCCCGCTTGATGACGGCCATGGAGGACGACGTTGCGATCCTGGTCAACGATCTCATCGATCGTTTCATCGACCGGGGTGAGGTCGACTTCTCCACGGAGTTCTCGGTGCCCTATCCGTCGCAGGTCTTTCTCAAGTTGCTCGGGTTGCCGCCCGAGGAGCTCGACCGTTTCCTGGCCATGAAGGACGGCATCATCCGCCCCGATCACGTCACCGGCTCGCCCTATGGCAGCAAGAAGGCGGACGCGCATCAGCAGGAGGTGGCCGACTCCATCTACGCCTACTTCAACCAGGTACTCGACGAGCGCGAGAAGGAGCCACGAGCGGACCTGGTGTCGCGCTTCCTGAGCGCAGAGGTCGACGGACACACGTTGACCCGTGAGGACATCTTGGACATCTGCTTCCTGTTCCTGATCGCCGGCCTCGACACCGTGACCGCGACGTTGGACTGCATGTTCGCGTTCCTCTCCCAGCATCCCGAGCACCGCCGCCAGTTGGCCGAGGACCCGAGCCTGATCCCTTCGGCCATCGAGGAGCTCCTGCGGTGGGAGACCCCGGTGCAGATGGTGGCCCGCGCCTCCCTCGAGGAGACGACCTTCGCCGGTTGCCCGGTCCACAAGGGTGACTCGATCGTTCTCATGCTCGGCTCGGCCAATACGGACGACAATGAGGTTGCAGACGCCGACCAGGTTCGCTTCGATCGCGAAGTGAACCGCCACATCGCTTTCGGCGGCGGCATCCATCGCTGCCTGGGCTCACACCTGGCCCGCATGGAATTAAGAGTGGCGCTGCGCGAGTGGCACCGTAGGATCCCCGAATACTCGGTGGAGCCCGGCCACACGTTGGTGTACACACCCAACATCCGATCCATCGAGCACTTCCCGATGCGGTTCACCGCGAAGGCTCAGTAAGCCTGCAAGAATCGTCGATCGAGTAGAGGCTCGAGCAAGGGAGGCGGCCGATGATTGCTGACATGACGGGTGGCGGCTTCATCGCTCTGTGGAGCGTTCTCTATCTGGTGCTCCTCATTACGTTGGGCATCATGTCGATCAGGAAAGGCCACTGGGTTATGTTCCTGATCGGCCTGATTCTGCCTATCTTCTGGCTCATCGGCGCCTTGTTGCCGACTCGACGCCGCTAGGCGACTCGTACGAACGATCATCGATGAACGTTGTTGCGACAACGCACCGCCCGCGCCGCGCGTGGTCCCTGAAACGTATGAGTCGACGTGTCGTGACCGCAAAGGGTTAGAGTTCGGGCCAGCACGAGTTGCAGACAACGAGGGGGTACTCATGATCCGAATGATCTTGCTGGCAATTGTCGTCTTCCTTGTATCGACGTTCCCCGCGACATGGTTGCTCATGCTCTTCTTCGGCAATATCCAGACTCACGCCGTCGGGTATTGGGGGATGTTGCCGCTGGGCATCGTCGCCTCCATGTTGATCAGCGGATCCAGCCTCAGAGGCCTCGGAAGGCCCTGAGCCAAGCTCTGACGTCTCCGGGGATCTGGGGACGAACTGAGCTGAAGCTGGGACCATCAGACGGCATTCCGGGCCGTCCGCGCGCCGCGGAGGGGCGAGGCCGCCCTCATCGTCATCGGGGAGTCAACGATTCAGGCGGCACTCGAGAAAGCCGAGTTGCGGGCGCAGACGCACATCGCAAAGGAGCTGAAGGTCCGTCCGAAGGACCTTGACGACGCAGCTGCAGAGGTTGAAGAGAAGGCGTGACCGCCCACCTCGGGCCTCTGCACCCGGTAGGTCGAGAGGAGATCGCCTCGCCGGGAAATCGTTGACCGCCGGGCGTAGGGTTGGCCCATGAGTATGGACAAGCACCTCGAGCCCCAGACGCGCCTGCTGGCTGCTGCCCTCGAGCCGGTGGCGGCGCAGGTCTATTTCGCCGCCGAGTGCCACCAGGCCTACGAGAAGCTGGGCTTCTCGCCCAGCCCGGGCGCGTTGGACAATGGGGTGCAATTACCCGACGGTCCGGCCTACTTCACCAGTCGGGGCTCGGTGATGGGCCAGGTCCCGGGTGAGGTGGTGGCATCCGCCTTCGCCGTCTTCAATCCCGAGACCGTTGCCCGCGGGGTGCGTCACGGGTGGGAGCTCACCGATGCGGCGACCATCTGCGCCGCCCGCACCGACGGTGCAACGGCGCAATTGGAGCGCATTCTGGGCGAGCAACCCGAAGGGTTGGCGCGCGCGACCGAGCTGTTGACCCGCGCGACATCCGAACTGCGACCCGAGGGCAGGCCCCTCTACGCCGGGTTGCTGCATCTCGGACTGCCCGGAACGCCGCTCGGCGACATGTGGCGACTGACCGACCTCCTCCGCGAGTACCGCGGCGATTCGCACACGGCGGCGTGGATCTCGAGCGGGTTCAAGGCGCCTGAGATCGGCCTGTTGTCCGAGCTGTTCTGGGGCATCCCGCTGCGCAGCTACGTGCGCTCGACGCGCCTGGTCCAGCGCCCAGCTCGATGTCGCCGAAGCCCATCTGCGTGAGCACGGTCTCATCGACGATGGCGGGTTCACCGAATTCGGTCGTACCGTGCGCGAGAACATCGAGGCGGCAACCGACCGCCAGTGCACCGTGATGGTGCGGACCTTGGGCGACGAGTTCGACGAACTGATCACGCAGCTGAGGACGTGGGGCGATGCGATACGCGCTGCGGGCGGGTATCCGTCGACCGGGCCTCAGAACCTCGCGCCACGGTAGTCCCGGTGTCGACCGCCGCCCACCGGCGCGTGATCAGCGCGTGGTGGCGATGCCGCCGTCGACCGGGATGACAGCACCGGTGACATATGCCCCGGCCCGCGACGAGAGGTAGATGGCTGCGCCCGCCATGTCGTCGGGACGTCCGATCCGTTTGAGCGGGGCGTTGGCCACGATCTGCTCTCCGAAGGCCTCGAGCGTTGCCGCCATCATTTTCGATTCGAACGGTCCCGGTGCAATGGCGTTGACCGTGATGGCCGGAGCCAGGCGTTTGGCCAGGTGCCGGGTCAGGTGGTGCACGGCCGCCTTGCTGGCGGAGTACGAATAGTTCTCCAGCATCGGCACCGAGAAGCCTTCGACGGAGCCGATGTTGATCACGCGTGCCGGCTGTTCGGCCGTACCGGCCGCCTGGAGGAGGGGCACCAGGAACCTGGTCAGGTGGAAGACGCCCTTGACATTGAGCGCCAGCACCTTCTCGAACGCCGCCTCTTCGAACTCGGCCAGCGGTGCGCCCCATGTTGCGCCGGCGTTGTTGACCAGAATGTCGAGACGATCCAGTCGCGAGGCCAATTCGTCAGCCAGTCCGCGGCACCCCGCTTCGGTGGCCAGGTTGGCCGGCAGGCCGATGCACGTGCCTTTGGCGGAGAGCTCGGCCGCCACATCGGCGCATGCGTCAGCCTTGCGTGAGGAGATGTAGACGATGGCGCCCGCCTCGACGAAACCTTCGGCGATCATTTTGCCGATGCCCCGGGTCCCACCGGTGACGAGCGCGGTCTTACCGGCGATGGAGAACAGATCGGTTACCGTCACGGTACGGCCAGGGTGCGTGCGCTGTGAAGGAGCGCACTGATGCCAGGAAGGGTCGGCTGCTCTTCAGACCACTCGCACATGATGCCTCCCGCATAGGGTTGGGGCCCGATCGTGACGGACTACGCGTCGTCGATCTTGTACAAGGTGTTGCTGTCGGTGTGGCTGAGGTGCTCGGTCAGCTTGCCGTGCTCGATCAGCGATACCTCTTCGTAGCGGAAGACACCTTCCTCGCTCGCATCGATGATCACCTCGTAGCGGACGCAACGGGCCTGGGCGGCCAGGAACTGGTTGGAGAGGATCCCGTAGGTCTCCGAGCCGACCTCTGCGCCCAGAGTGAAGGTGGTGGCGTCGGCCGCCACCGCACCACCGGCGATGAGGGCAGAGCCACGCGGGATGAGGAAGCAGCGCATCACCTGACCGTCGGCGGCGTCCCACAACCAGTAGCCGAGCTCGGTGTGGAACGGGTTCTCTTCAGTTCCGCGCCAGGCCGCCATGCGGTAGTCCAAGCCATACAGGGTCTGGCTGCCGTTCTCCACCGGACCGAAGGGCTTGAGCTCGGTGTGCTCGCGGTAGGGCGTCAGGCCGACACTCCCTTTCTCGTTGGAGTAGGCGACGTCCTCCCCCGTGTCGCCCTCCCAGATGCCCGCCAATCGGGCCAACGGCCCCCACTCAGGTCCTGCGCTCACCTGAACTCCTTTTCGTGTCGAACGGTACGACCAACCAACCTTATGGTCCGCGAGTGGTTCCGCTCACGTCCCGCGTGGATCAACGACAGCCGTCTGGTGCGCGGCGGAGATGGCGGCGACCACCTGCCGTGCGGTGGCGACGAAAGCGAGCGCCGACATCGCGGCGACCAGTGAGATCCCCAGGGCTATGTGGCTCGAGGCGAGGGCAGCGACCGTGGCCGCTGTCGTGAGGAGTTGCGTGCCGATCCACAGGAGCCACCAGCGGAGCACGAGCGGGCGATGCGGATCGTCGGGCGCGAGGCAGTCCCGGATGGCTTGATACGGCATCCAGAGACTGACGATCGGCACGAACCAACATCCGACCCCCCACCCGGGCGAGCGCGCGGCGGGGTAGCCCAGAGCTCGGGCGGCCGAGGCGGCCCGGAACTGCCAGATCAGGGCAAAGACCAGCGCGACAACTGCAGCCAGACCGAGGATCAGTTCGAGCGGGTCGGTGGTCGAGGGCGTGGTGTAGCGCGGTACGGGCTGCCCGTTGTTCGAGGCGTCGACGGCGACGCGAATGTGGTGGCCCAACGCCCTGAATGCGGAGCGACGCAGCTGCAGGTCGAGAAGGACACTCAGGCTGTAGAGCCCGAAGAAGATCACGGCAACTCGAGTCGTTTGCGTCAGGGCGAGCTCGCGGTTCACGAGATCCGCTGTGTTCGGTGGCGTCGCCACCCAATGGGGGTAGGCGCCCGGAGCCGGCGGCGGCGGTGGTGGAACCTGATAGTGCGGCGGCTGCGGCGGCTGCGGCGGCTGGGGCGGGGTGCGGCGCTGCGGCGGCTGTTGCGGCGGCGGCGGCGGGATCTCGGGGAGCACGGTGGCCTCGGTCCAGGCGTAGCCGTCCCACCAGCGTTGGCCCGGGCCTCCGGCAGGGTCGGCGTACCACCCGGGGGCGCGCCCGGGTAGCCGCTCACGTCGTCGCTCACCCTGCCATCCTCCCTCACCGTCGCCGGCCCGGTGAAACCCGACCCCCCGCCAGCCCCGGACACGATCACCAGGACCGCGTCAGTTGGTCAGGGACGACATCATCAGGGCTACATCAATTGGGAGGCGAAGAGCGAGATGGCGTTGATGTGGGCGTCCACGCCCTGCAGGCCGGCTCCCATGGTGTTGAGCGAGATATGGCTCGCTCCCGCGGCGCGCCACTTCTCTGCGTGCTGTGCCATGAGATCGGGGTCGTCGGGGATGTAATTCACCCGTCCCTCGAACCCGATGGTGGAAGGGTCCCGCCCGACTTCGCGGGCGGCTTCGGCGATGACCTCCAGAGCGCCGGCCAGGCCGCCTCCGGGTCGGACCATCGGGAACCAGCCGTCCGCCACACGCCCGACCCGGCGCAGCGCCGAAGGGACGGTCGCACCGATCCAGATCGGTATCGGCCGTTGGACCGGGAGCGGGGCCAGGCCCGCCGCCTCGATGTGGTGGAAACGACCTTCGAACGTCACGCTCTCCTGCGTCCAGAGCTGGCGCAACACCTCGATCTGTTCGTCCAGGATCGCCCCCCGGTCGGCGAAGGACTGCCCGAGGGCCTGGTACTCGACCCGGTTCCAGCCGATGCCGAGCCCGAGGCGGAACTGCCCGCCGGAGAGCAGGTCGAGCTCGGCCGCCTGCTTGGCCAGGAGGGCGGTCTGGCGCTGGGGCCCGATGAGGATGGACGTGGCGAAGTGCAGGTTGGTGAAGGCGGCCAGGTAGGAGAAGAGCAGCAGAGGCTCGTGAAAGGTGGTGTGCACGTCGTAGGGGCCACCGAGGTCGCCCAGGACGGCGGTGTCTCCGCCGAGAACGTGGTCGTAGGCCGCCAGGTGGGTGTAGCCCAGGGACGAGGCGGCATGCCCATAGGCGCGCACCGCGCCGCGGTCGCCCCCGAGCTCGGTCTGCGGGAAGATGACTCCAATTTGCATGCCAGTAGTGTGCCCGTTCCCGTTAGGGTCGCACGCATGAAGGTGCGAATCTTTGTCGAGCCGCAACAGGGGGCCTCCTACGAGCGCCTCCTGACGGTGGCCCAAGAGGCCGAAGCGTGTGGTTTCGATGCGTTCTTCCGCTCCGACCACTATCTGACGATGGGCGGCGACGGCTTGCCGGGCCCCACCGACGCCTGGGTCACCCTGGCCGCCCTCGCCCGGGAGACCAGCCATATCCGCTTGGGCACCCTCGTCTCGTCATCCACGTTCCGCTGGCCGGGAGTCCTCGCCGTCACCGTGGCCCAGGTGGACGCGATGAGCGGGGGTCGTATCGAGCTCGGGCTCGGCACCGGTTGGTACGAGGGAGAGCACACGGCCTACGGCATCCCCTTCCCGGCGCTGGGCGAGCGTTTCGAGCGTCTGGAGGAGCAGCTCTCGATCATCACCGGCCTGTGGGACACCCCGACCGGGGGGACCTACTCCTTCAGGGGGAAGCACTACGAACTCGTGGACAGCCCCGCCCTGCCCAAACCGGTGCAGCGTCCACACCCGCCGGTCATCATCGGCGGCGGCGGGGCCACCCGCACCCCCCGCTTGGCCGCCACCTTTGCCGATGAATTCAACCTGGCTTTCCGCAGTGTGGCCGACACCGACGCACAGTTCGCCCGGGTGCGCGAGGCCTGCGAACAGATCGGCCGCGACCCGGCGACACTGGGTCTGTCGGCGGCCCAGGTCGTCTGTTGCGGCAACGACGAAGCCGAGCTCGCCCGCCGGGCCCAGGCCATCGGTCGCGAGGTGGCCGAACTGCGCACCAACGGGGCTGCGGGCACGCCCGACGAAGTCGTGGCGCGTTGCCGGGCTCTCGGAGCGGCCGGCGCCGACACGGTCTACCTCCAGGTGCTCGATCTCGGGGATCTCGACCACATCCGGCTCCTGGGCGAGCGTGTGCTGCCGCAACTCGCTTGAGCGCTGGGCTGGGGAGACGCCTGTCCTCGTGGTGACACCTAGTCCCGGCCGTTGAGTCCGGGACGGTGCACGCCGCCCGCGGGTGTGGTCGGGGTGGTGGATGTGCCGGCCTTGCCCTTGGTGAGCGCAATCTGCGCAATGGTGTTTCCACCCACGCCGATGCATGCCCGCGTGCTCGGGCAGTCCAGTGCCGTGAGGGGGAGGGGTGTGTATTCGGTCGTGGACGCGAAGAACGAACTGCCGCCGTCGTGGCTCTGCGCCACCCCTCCCGTGCCGACGGCCGGGTTGCCCACCCACTTGGTGCCCACCATGGCGCAGATGCGCGGCGACGGGCACGCGATTCCGTAGATCGCGTCGATCGAGGGCCTGGCGGGGGAGGGTGTCCAGGTCTGCCCGCCGTCCTGGCTCGTCAGCATTTCCCCGTGGGCGGGGACGACGGCGCTGACCGTGGTCGAGGTCGTACCGGCGGCCACGCACGAGGTGACGCTGGCACAGACCACGCTCTGCAACAGCCCGGTCTTCGCCGGGACGTTGGCGGCTGTCCACGTGGTGCCCCCGTCGCTGCTGACCGCGATCGCCCCTTGCCCGTGCCCGGCCGTCGTGGCCGTGAACCCGGTCACCAGGCAGGGTCCCCCGGTGACGCAGGTGAGAGACCCCGCGTCCTCCAAGCCCGCCGGGAGGCTGCCCCCGCGCTGCCACTGGCGCCCGAAATCAACCGTGTGCGCCGACCAGAACGTCGTGCCATCGGTCGCGATGACCGTGCAATCGATGGCACTGGAACACTCAACACTGGTGATCACCGTGGCGCCTGCGGGCACGGCGACGGCCGCCCACGACGCCCCCGCGTTGCGGGTGGTGACCACGATGCCCGCCGAGGCCGATCCGCTCAGACCGACGGCCATGCAGAGGTGAGCGGTCGGACACGCGATCCCCGTCAGAGCTGGAGCCGGGTCGAGACCCAGCGGCTGGGCCACCCACGTCGTACCGCCGTTGACGGTGACGTCGATGACGGTTGACGGCGAGGGCGGGGCCGTCGTGGATGTGGTCGAAGACGGCGGGGCCGAGGCCGGAGCCGAAGACGTCGTCCCGGGCGTCCCCACCGCCCAGCAATGCCGGGGATCGGCGCACGAAACGGCGTCCAGTTGTCCTGTCCCGGCCGGGGCGGGTTGCCCCACGACGTCCGGGGTGCCCGATCGTTGCCCGAGCACAGGTGGGACGCCGGACACCGTGTGGGGCGTGGTGGTGCTGCAGGCCGCCGCGGCGAGTCCCAGCGTGACGCAGACGCCTGCCCAGCGGGAGCCGGCAGTGAGCCGGGCGCGCCAGGGTCGTCGTGATGGTTTGCAGGGCACCGCGGGAGGACAATAGTGGTGGGCAGCCGGATTCTCGGTGCATCGTTGGCTACCCTCGTCGTGTGAACTGGGTCGATCTGTTGATCATCGGATTGATGCTGATCGCCGCCGTCCACGGGCTACGGCTCGGCGCCCTCGTGCAGATCTTCGCTTTCGTCGGCTTCTGGGTGGGATTCCTCCTCGGCGCGGTCGTGTGGGTGCCCGCCCTGAAGTTCGTTCACCCTGCCAACGAGCGCCTGGGGATCACGGTGGCCGCGGTGCTCCTCACCGCAGGTGCGCTGGGCATCGTCGGGCGGGTGGCCGGGACCTACAGCAACGTCACCTTGCGCCGGCACCATCTCGGGCACATCGACTCCGCGCTCGGTGTCGGCGTGGCGGTGGTCGCCGTCCTGCTGTCGTCGTGGTTGGTGGCAAGCGTGATCTCCTCGCCGAACAGCCGCTACACGTGGCTGAGCTCCGCCGTCGCCCGCTCCGACATTTTGCACTCGGTCGATCGGATCCTGCCCACGGTGCCCCCGGTGTTCAACGATCTGCAGAACTATCTCAACCAACAGGGATTCCCACAGGTCTTCTCCACGTTGACGCAGCCCTCGCCGTCGGTTGTGGCCACACCGACGGACGCCGCGACGAGAGCCGTGGCCAATCCGGCCCTCTCGTCCACTGTAAAAATTCTCGGTGCGGCGTGTGGTGAGGAGCAGGAAGGTTCGGGATTCGTGGTGGGCCACGGGTTGGTGGCCACCAACGCGCACGTGGTGGCGGGCGAGCCCAGCACCCAGGTGGTCGTCGGCGGCAATTCGTACCGAGGGACGGTCGTCCTCTTCGATCCGCAGTTCGATCTCGCCATTTTGCGGACCAGCGCACCGTTGGGCCCGGTCCTCACGCTCGACCCGAACACCGTGCCGCGGGGCACGCAGGCGGCGATCCTGGGCTATCCCGAGAACGGCCAGTTGACCCTTGGCGGAGCCGGCATTTCGAGCTACATCACCGCCCTCGGACGTGACATCTACAACCAGGGGGCCGTGACGCGTGGCGTCTACTCCCTGGACGCGAGCGTACGGCCCGGAAATTCGGGTGGTCCCGTGCTGATCGCCGGTGGGCAAGTGGTCGGGATCGTCTTCTCCCGCTCCACGGTGTACCCCAATGTGGGCTATGCCTTGGCGTCGCCGGGGGTGCTCGCGCGCGTGCAACTGGCCGAGTCGCGACAGGCGCCCGTGAGCACACAGAAGTGCGCCGCCGAATAACGTCACCGGAGAAGAAGGGCAGAATGAGGTCATGACGCTGCGCATCGAGGACTATGCCGTGATCGGCGACCTGCACACGGCCGCCATCGTGGGCAACAACGGCTCGATCGACTGGCTCTGCCTGCCGCACTTCGACTCCCCGTCCTGCTTCGCCCGGCTCCTCGGTGATCGGACGAACGGATTCTGGCAGCTGGCTCCCGTCGGGGGAGCAGACAGCATCGTGGCCACACGACGCCGCTACCGCGAGGACTCCCTCGTGCTCGAGACCGAATTCGAAACGGCAACAGGAACGGTGCGCGTCACCGATTGCATGCCGATGCGCGACACGCATCCGCATGTGGTCCGCCTCGTCGAAGGAATTTCGGGGACCGTCGACATGCACATGGACATGGCCGTGCGCTTCGACTATGGCGACATCGTTCCATGGCTCACGTCGACCGACGGGTTGATCCGCATGACGGCCGGCCCCGACGCGGTGGCGCTGTGGCATCGGGTCGACCCGATCAGCCACGACCTGCACACCGAGGCTGACTTCACCGTGCGCGAAGGGTCACGCTTTCCCTTCACGTTCGTCTGGTTCCCCTCGCACGAAGATCCGCCGCCGCCCCTCGACGCGTACTACGCCATCAATCTCACCGATGCGTACTGGAAGGAGTGGTCCTCGCGCTGTACGTACGAGGGTCCCTACCGCGACGCGGTGGTGCGCTCGCTCATCACGCTCAAGGCGCTCACCTACGAGCCCACCGGTGGCATCGTGGCGGCGGCCACCACCTCGTTGCCAGAAGCGATAGGGGGGAGTCGCAACTGGGACTACCGCTATTGCTGGTTGCGCGATGCCACGCTGACGTTGGAGTCCCTCATGCGCGGGGGGTACTTCGAAGAGGCGATGGCCTGGCGCGACTGGCTGCTGCGCGCCGTCGCCGGTGACGTGTCGCGGTTGCAGATCATGTACGGCCCGGCCGGTGAACGACGGCTCGACGAGTGGGAGGCCCCGTGGCTGCCGGGTTACGAGAAGTCGGCTCCGGTGCGGATCGGCAACGCCGCCTCGGGACAATTCCAGCTGGACGTGTACGGCGAGGTCATGTCGGCCCTCCACTCCTCCGCCCACAGCGAGGGGGTCCAGAGCAGGGCCGCCTGGGCACTGCAAACGCAACTGATCGACTTCTTGCGCACGGGCTGGGACGATCCGGACGACGGCATTTGGGAGGTACGGGGACCACGCCGGCACTTCACGCATTCCAAGGTGATGGCGTGGGTCGCAGTCGACCGGGCGGTGCGGACGTTGGAGGAGTGGCCGGAACTCGAAGGGCCGCTCGAAGAGTGGCGCGTGCTGCGCCACCAGATCTTCACCGAAGTCTGCAAGAAGGGCTACAACGAGAAGCTGGGCTCGTTCACGCAGTACTACGAGTGCGACCTGCTCGACGCCAGCGTCCTCATGATCCCGTTGGTGGGGTTCCTGCCGCCATCCGATCCACGCGTCATCGGCACGATCGAAGCAGTGCAGAGAGACCTGATGGACGACGGATTCGTCCTCCGGTACCGCACGGCCGACGACGGCGAGGTCGACGGACTGACCGGACGCGAGGGAGCCTTCCTGGCCTGCTCCTTCTGGCTGGTCGACTGCCTGCACATGATCGGTCGCATCGACGAGGCCGAAGAGCTCTTCGGCCGCCTGCTGTCACTGCGCAACGACCTCGGCCTTCTTTCCGAGGAATACGACGCCCAAAGCGGGCGTCTGGTGGGCAACTTTCCCCAGGCCTTCTCCCACGTGTCACTCGTGAACTCCGCCTTCCGCTTGACCGGCCACGACACGTTGGCCACCGAAGCGGAATTGGAAGAGGCACAGTCCTGGCGTCCCAACCGGGTGGTCGACCACGCCGTTTCCCTGTTGCCCACGACGTCACGCCCTCCAAAACGGAAACGGACCCACGTCGTACGGAACAGGGGCGCGGCCAAGCGATGAAGGCTCTGACCGTCGTACCCCTGATGGCGGATCCGAAGGGGCTGGCACTTCTCATCGAGGTGAACCCGGCGTGAGTGGCGTGCATCCGCACCGCCACGGGCATTCCCCTCTGCACACGCATGACCCCGATAGCGGCGCCGAGCTCCCGGCCGTGCCGATGCCACATGCGATCGCGCCGGGCGTGCTCGAGATCGATACCCTGCTCGGCGGGTGGGAGCGGGTCACTGCCGGCTACCTGATCGAAGGCTCCGCTCCCGTGCTGATCGAGACCGGGAGCCAGTCGTCGGTTCCGGTCCTGTTGGAGGCCCTCGACAAGATCGGGGTCGGGCCCGAGGAACTGGCCGGCGTGGCGGTCACCCATATCCACCTCGATCATGCGGGAGGTGTCGGTGACGTGGCACGGGCCTTTCCTGCGGCGACGGTGTATGTCCACGAGAAGGGCGCCCGGCACCTGGCCGACCCCACCCGGCTCATCGACTCGGCCTCACGGGTGTATGGACCCCTGCTCGATTCGCTCTACGGTCGGATGGAGCCGACCGAGTCGGCTCGTCTCCACGTGGTCGCAGACGGAGAGTCGATCGCCGTCGGGCCCGACCGGGCCCTGGTCGCGGTCGACTCGCCGGGGCACGCCAAGCATCATGTCGGCTTTCACGACTCGCTCAGCGGTGTCCTCTTCGCCGGGGACGCCGTCGGGGTCAAACTGCCCGATGGCGGGGTTCTGCGCCCGGCCACCCCACCTCCGGACTTCGACCTGAGCCAGGCGCTGACCTCACTGGAGAAGTTCGCGGCCCGTCGCCCCACGGCTATCGCGCTGGCGCACTACGGGTTGCTCGAACAGCCTGAAGAGCTCCTGGCCGAAGCCGGCGAGACCCTGCGGGAGTGGGCCGAGACAGCCGAGACCGCCTACAGAGCCGGGACGGACATCGCCGAGGCCCTCGCAGCGCGCTTCGATGCCGCGCTCGGCGACATCGACCCCGCCCACAAGGAGAAACTCGACACCTTGAATGGCGTCCACTCCAACGCCGCCGGCTTCCGCCGCTGGCTCGAAGGGCGTGACATCACGCCCTGACGCCATCGACCCGCCCAGGGGCCGTTACTCGACCACCATTTTGGCGCGGAGCTCCTCCTGGCGAACCTCGAAGTCATCCAGCGAGATCCGGCCGTCGGCCAGGTCTTCGTGCAAGCGGGCGAATTGTTCGAGCAGGCGGGTCTGATCAACCACCTCGCCGTTCGAGTTGCTGTTGCCATCGAGATCATCCGCGGCCTTGTCCTCGCGACGGGACTGCCGATCGTCCATTTTCGCCCGGGCCCGGTCCTTCTTGGCCTGGTCGCGCTGAAGCTTGCCAAACGTCGAGCGTCCGCGTGCCATGGTTAACTCCTTTCCGGTCGTAGCGACGACCAGGTGCTGCCGGTAGAGCGCCTGCCCTACCGTAAAGATCCTTCTCAGAGATGCGACGGGCCGTCTCGACCCTGTGGCGGAGGGAGTGGGATTCGAACCCACGGTACCCATGAGGCACAACGGTTTTCGAGACCGTCCGATTCGGCCACTCTCGCATCCCTCCGGAGAGATCCTAGCGGGTGCGTCCCCACTCTCCGGGAGTCGGGCTGGTCAGTTACCGCGCGCTTCTCTGCAAAGAACGAGGTCAGAAGGGTTGCACACTCCGCCTCGCGCACACCACCGGTCACGGGCAGCTCGTGGTTGAGCCGTGGATCGCAGCACAGGTTGTAGAGGGTTCCGCAGGCGCCCGCCCGGGGGTCGAATGCCCCGAAAACCAGGCGCCCCAGCCGGGCTGCGACCAGCGCCCCGGCGCACATGAGGCAGGGCTCCAGTGTCACTACCAGGGTGGCAGCGGACAACCGCCACCCTCCGAGCGCAGCCGCGGCATCGCGCAGAGCCAGTATCTCCGCATGTGCGGTCGGGTCGCCCGAGCGCTCACGTTCGTTGTGCCGCGCAGCGACCACCTCGCCGTTGACGAGGACAACGGCCCCCACCGGCACGTCCACGTGCGCGGGCGCAGCAATCGCCTCCTCGAGGGCCAGGCCCATGGCGGCGTCGTCGGTCAAGGGTGACGAGAAGGGGGTGGAAGAGGGGTCGGTGATCGCCCCTTTATAGGGCGCTGGCGCTGCTTTTCCGAATCCGGCCCGTCACGGATAGCTGGTCGTGAGGGGTAGCCCGATGTCGCGGCGGACGACATTGTCCGCCGCTTGGGTCTCTCGGGCCAGCGCGTGGAACTGGGTGAACCAGGTGTTGAGGCTGGCGGCATCGGCTGACAACACGGATCCCAGGAACGACGCGAGGGATTGGGTCCGGAGCGTGAGCTCCTGGCTCGGCACCTGCATCGCCGTGGGCCACGTCATCAAATGGAGATCGAAGTTGAAGGTGTCCAGAGCCGTGAGATACGGCGCGACCTCGGTTGCAACTTGCGCCACCGATTGACTGCTGCCGTTGGCGAGCGCCTTTGTCGCCGTGACATTTGCGGTGTCGAGGGTTTTGGAGATCGTCGTGAACTGCGTGAGCACTGGGCCGCTGACCTGCACCGACGGCTTTGTAGCGCTGGCGCCCGAAGATGCCGAATTCGAGGACACGGGGGGATTCGACGTCGAGCCCGGGGAATTCGAACGGATGATGGCCACGATGATGACCACGATGATGGCGGTCCCCAGCCACAACACGTACTTCACCCACCACCGCTGTGGTACCGGCTCCCCGGCCGCCGTGCCTGCCGCCGCCCGGGGCTTCGGCGTAGCAGCGGCGCCAACCGCCGCGGCTGCCGGCGCGGCGGCGTCGGCCGGTGCCCCCACAGATGCCGGTGGCTCGGGATCCGCTGCGACCGGCGCGATGTCTGCAGGCAGAGGCTCTGCGCCATAGGTGGAAGGGGTCGCTACCGGGGCGAGCGATGCGACGTTGGAGGCGGGCGTGGTCTCGACCGGGGCGGGTGTGCTCTCGACCAGGGTGACGGGTGACTCGACCGGGGCGGGGGAGGTTTCTACGAGAGCGCTCGGAGTTTCGACCGTGGCCGGCGGTGCTGGCAGAGGCGGAGGCGGAGCTGCTTGTGGGGCAATGGCAACTGTCTGGGGAGCGAGCAGTGGCCCGGAGAGAGGGAGGGATGGGGGCGTGGCCGAGGGAGCCACGAGGGGCGTCCAGGTCGGAGGTAGCGGTATGGCTCTCGGTGGCGACGCCGGAATCGGTGCGGCGGTGAGGTCGACTGCGGACCGGTCGTCGCCATCCCCGGACCGAGGCCCCGGTGGCTCCAGAGGGTCGTCGATCAAGGGCCTCGGGTCTGAGGCGGGGTAGGTGTTGACACCATTGGGGTGGTGCGACCCGATTGCGTCGATCGATGGCTCTACGAAGAGGCCGCTGAACGATGAAAGCGGATCAGACGTGGAGTGGAGTTTCGAAACATGGCGTCCCGCTGGCTCCGTTCCCCGCTTGAGCGTTCCGTCATCGGCGAAGATGCCGGCCCGCCAATCCCAGGATCGGATCGCTTCCAGAATGGCGGCGAGCTGCTCGTCGACGGCATGAGAATCCTCGGGGTCGGGCAGGGTGGCGAATCGGTCGTCCGGTGAAGACTCGGGATCGCGGGAGCCCCTGAAATCACGTGTCTCTCCCATGTGCGCCACGGGCTACATCGTGCCCTAAATCGCGGCCCGCGTCACCCGATTTTCCGGGGTGCGCCATCGGGGGTTCAGCGGCCCTCCACGTCGGTGGCCTTCGGGGCCGAGAGCTCGCCTCATCCGGGGACTTACCCGGGAAGACCCTCACCCTCGTCCTCAAGGTTCGGTCAAGGAGGAGATACAGGCTTCGTGGTCGTCGTCGATGGCGGGGGAGCCACATCGGACGAAGTCGTGGAAGTGGACTGTATGGGCCGCCGAGTTTGCGGGGCCGTCGTGCTGGTGGTCGATGCCGGTATGCCCGACGTCGATGTCGTCGAGGCCGGCGATGTCGACGTCGTGGCGGGGCCCGTGGATGAAGTCGATGTTGGTGAAGTCGATGTGGATGAAGTCGTTGTGGATGGCGCCGTTGTCGACGTGGACGATGTCGACGTCGTGGTCGGTCCTGCCGGCAGACCCTTTACCGCAGGCGAGAACCCACGGAGCGCGGACAAGAGCGTCTTGTCGTTCCCGTCCATGCCGAGGGCCCAGATACCCATTCCGCCCAAGTCGTACGACGACGCCAACTGTGCCGCGTCGTACATCGAGGTTGGTACTTCAAAGAAGGATTCGTGCCACTGGGTCCCCACCAAGTACGACGTCCAGCCCGTTTGGGTCGTGGCATCCCAGTAGATCGGGTGCCCACTGGCCATGACCTGACCGTAGGTGTCATTGGTGGCTGGCCCCGTGGCGATGGCGGTGAGCGTGCCGTCGCTCGTGGGCCAATCGATCCCGAAGTACGGCAGCCCGAGAATGACCTTCGCCGGAGGCACCGCCGCTGCGTACTGCACAATGGCGGTCTTCTCGCTGAACATCGAGCTGGTGAGGGGGGAATCGGACGAACCGGTCGATTGAAGGTTCAACTGGTAGGCCATCACGAAGAAGCCATCCACGGCAGGGGCGAGCGCGGGAATGTTGTAAAAGCCCTTGGTGTCGCCGGCGTGCTGTGCCGCCTTCTTCGCTGCCGGGGGCGAACCGCCGAAGGTTGTCGCGGCAGCAACGATCAGGCTCACCAACAAAATGGTCGCTCCGAGCAGGACGGCCGACGCGCCTCTTCGGGTCGACAGTAATCTTCCGACGACTGATGCGGGACGCTTCGCGTCCACGTGAGCTGCGTCGAGGTCCGACGGCGGAAGGACGCCGCGCGCTACCAGATCTGCGACGACAACCCATCGTCCGACCGCCTGTTCGAGGGAGTTCGAATTTCTCGCGGCGTTTCGTAAGGCTTTCGCCGAGATCTCGGTGGGATCGGGCGCATCCTCCCGGGTCAAGAGATGGTCGACGAATTCCCCGGCAAGTCCGCAATTCGCGACGAGCTCGGGGTCTGGCGACGAGGAGTGCGTCGTGAAATGTATGTCCATGCTGAGTCTCTCGTCCCCTTCTTGGCGCAAGCTCGGACACGAAAAGGGAGTGTGGAACGCGGCTATTGAGAATTGACGGTGCCGGACGACCCGCCCATTGCAGGCGAGCGATGGTCGGTCGTCGACGTCAACATGTCGCTCAGTGCGGCCAGTTCTCTCACCAGCTCGCTATTGACACTGGCGAATCCGGCGATCGCAGCTTGTACCTCCTGGGTGGCGCGATTCGCGACGGACGCTGACTGTTGCGCCTGTCGCCGAATTCCAGCTGCTTCCTCGGTTGCCTCACGAATGATCTCGGCCGCTTTTGCCTCCGCCTCGATCAGGATCTCCTGAATCTGTATCTCGAGTTTCGAAAGGGACGCTTCGGAGAACCGCTGTGCCTCTACGAAGAGTCGACCTATCTCGTACTCGGTCGTCTGCACGGCAGCGACGCTGTTCAACTGATCCTGGGCCTGGGTGAGCCGATTCTGAAGTGTTTCGATTGCCCCGGCGATGGAGCCCAATTCCGAACTGGCTGACTCCACCGCTGCATCATCGTGCGGGGCGTAGTCCGCCGTGGTCCCGTTGAAAGGTGGAACGTCGTCGAATGAATGGGAGGTGGAGCCGAACCGCGGGTCGATCGGGTTGCTGCTCATCTGAAGGAGTTCCTACCATTCGCCCCAACGACAGGCCAGTTCAATTTCCAAGGGTTCGCCTACCCGTCACCTTCGAGTAAGGAAGGAAATGCGGATGCCACGGTCCCGCCTTGCACCACCCCGGGAGTGACGACGACACACGCGAACATCGTCCTTTGAAGTTGTGGAGTGCCGGTACTCTCCTCGATGCCGGTTGCAACAATCCAATTGGGTTGAGGTGAACCATGCGTCCGGACGAACTCTTTACCGGCAGATCCGGTTGGGAAAGGTGCCGGACCGAGCGCGCGTCACTGCGTGCGAGGTGTGCTCTGGGTGGGTGCACGAATGGCCAGCGGGAAGCAGGCATCCAGAATGACGACGGCTGAGCTCAAGGGTTGGCAGCCTGACCCCTTCGGACTTCACGAGTTCAGGTTCTTCTCCGACGACGGCAAGCCGACCTTGCTGGTCCGCGACGGTGAGGTCCTATGACCAACCGCCAGAGAGCGCGCCATTTCTCCAGCCGATCGAACCCGTGCGCGAACCGGACCCACTACCCGGGCTCGCCTTCGAGGTTGGGAAGCAACCCCTCCCCAATGGCAATGCGTGCTCGCATGCACGTACGCCCGAGCCAGTTCTCGTGATTCGCCCGGCTGACCCCGTCCGTCAACTCAGCCCACCGATGACCCGCTCGACCAGATACGCCTTCATCGCTGTGCTGGCCGCTATGACGGCGAGCGCGTTGACGCTGGCTGTTCTGCATCTCGAGGGCCACGTGTTGTCGCCCAGCGCCGCTTCGACCTGCCCGCGGTCGCCACCCTTTTCGCCGGCCGTTACACGCCAGGCCTTGTTGGTGATCGAGGCTGCAGCGTCGCGTTCTCACCGATCGTGTGCACGTACGGCGCCTCGGGTGGGGCCTCCCCGACCGACCCCATCTACGAGATAGACGTCGTGCAGGCTCCCGGAGGTTGGTATGTCAGTTCCTTGACGATCAACAACTGAGCTGGCCCTTTAGGGCGGGGATGAGGCTCGCGGCGTGCTCGGCGCACCGGGAGCTCTGACTCGAGGTCCGGGTAACCCCAGGTCGTCCGCGGAGGCGGTGGGATTTGAACCCACGGTTGCTTTCACAACACACGATTTCCAATCGTGCCGATTCGGCCGCTCTCGCACGCCTCCTAGATTGCAGCCCGGTCAGGCTAGTCGAGTCCCGACTGCCTCAGAAGGGACTAGCCTGCGTGGTTGCGCCGCTCCTGTTCTGGGTGCGGTGGCCGGGTCCTGCGCAACGGCCGCTCGTGAATCGAGTCAGGGTCGGAAGGCAGCAGCTCTCAGCGGGTATGGCCGGGTGCCGTAGCCAACCTGGCCACCGCGCTCGGCACAGGAGCGGTCGCGCGCCTGGCGGAGGTCCTGCCGAGCTCGAAGATCACCGGGAGTGCACCGGCATCGACCGGTCCTTGCATCACCCGTGAGATCAGAGTCGCGCAGGCGGTGTCGACCAAGCGTGTGACAGTCGTGCGAACCGACCGCCAACAAGGAATGAACTCTTGCGAGGACACTGTCCTCTTCCTTGCTTCCCGGTGAGCGCGGCCGCAAGCTATCCGGTACAACGCACCTTCGGCCCCGCGCCGGCGTCGTGCGGTACGGCTTCCGATGAGAGGAGCACCAACGATCGTGCAGGGAACGGGACGGGATCGAGCCAAGAGGTTCGTCGTGTCATCGATGGTGACATTGGCCGCTGTCGTCGCCGTCGCGTGGCCGATGGCGAGCTAAGCCGGTGCAGCTTCCCCCCCCGCAGACCGGCGAGTTGCTCCAGCCGGGCACCGGTGGCGACACCCAATTACCGACGACCCCCATCCCTACGATCAACGATCAGACGAAGGTCGAGGTGGTGGTCCCCGCAAGCGGTTCGCCCTTCACTAAGGGACAGAAGCTGAACATCTTCGAGTGCGCCGATGCGGATGGCCTGCCTGACGACCTTCCCACAGGTGGCACAGCGTGTGATGGCCTGACCATCAACGTAGGCCCGAGCCTCATTGCAGGTACAGGCGGCACGGTCGACGAGACCAATTACGAGATCTACCAGCTGCCAAGCGCGGCATTGTTCGAAAGCGCGAACGGCAGTCCCGTGTGCAGTGCCACGAGAGCCTGCCTGCTCTACATCGGCCAGAACGTCACCGACTTCACTGCGCCCCTCGTGTTCTCACAGCCGTTCTACGTCGGCGACGACCTGGGTACCCCGACTCCCGAGAGTCCCGCTGTCATCGCCCTACCTGTTGCAGGGGTTGTCGTCGTGGGTGGCGTGCTCTTCATCCGCGGTCGCCGACGCCGCGCTGCAGCTTCATAGGTAACGAGGGGGCGCAATCAGCGCCTCTCGAGGCCATCGGCTCGGACGAGCCGAGGTCGTAGGGCTCGGGATGGGCGATTTTGGCTGCCAGCTAAGCTGCCCGACCATGGCTGAGGTTCCGTTCGTCTCTTTGTACCGGCGCTTCCGCCCAGGCCGATTCGATGAGCTTCGGGGGCAGGATCATGTCGTCCGAGCGCTGCAAAGCGCCGTACGAGACGACCGGGTCTCGCATGCATACCTGTTCAGCGGACCAAGGGGTACCGGGAAGACCTCGTCAGCCCGCATCCTTGCCAAGGCGTTGAACTGCCTCGACCCGACGAACGGCGAACCGTGTGGTGTGTGCAGTTCTTGCACGGAGATCACGCGGGGAACGTCGCTCGACGTGTTCGAGCTGGACGCAGCCTCGAACAATGGAGTGGACGCCATGCGTGAGCTGGTGTCGCACGCAGCGTTGGGGACTCCGGGGCGCTGGAAGGTCTACATCGTCGACGAGGTGCACATGCTCTCGGGCGCTGCAGCCAATGCCCTGCTCAAGACCCTCGAGGAGCCGCCCAGCCACGTCGTGTTCGTGTTGGCCACCACCGATCCGCAGAAGGTGCCTGCCACCATTCGGAGCCGAACCCAACACCTGGAGTTCCGGCTGCTCAGCGCGGACACGCTGCAATCGCTGCTCGAGTCCGTCAGGGACACCGTGGGGATCGATATTGACGACGGCTCCTTGCGGACTGTGGTTCGTCGGGGCCGCGGCTCCGCCCGTGACGCGCTCTCTGCCCTCGATCAGGTGCTCGCCTCAGGTGCCGTCGAGAGTATCCGCCCGGAGCTGTCGTCCGTGGTGTCGGCTATCGCGGAATCGGAAGTGGCTGCCGTCCTGGTTGCCTTGAGCTCCTTGCTGGCCGAAGGGTGGGGCCCCCAGCAACTGGCGACCGAACTTGTGGACGATCTCCGTCAGATCTTCCTTGCTGCACTCGCTCCGGAGCTGTGCAGTGCATCGGGGCCGGAGCGCTCGGTGTTGGCCGATCTCGCCCATACAATGGGACTTCCCCGGGTGGTGCGCGGCATGGAGTTACTGGGGCACGCAATGATCGATATGCGTGATGCGCCCGACGCGCAAGTAGTGCTCGAGATTGCTCTCGTACGAGCCGTCCGACCCGACCTCGATCAGGGTACGGTGGGACTTGCCGAGAGAGTGGGCATCTTGGAGCGTGCCATTGCCACGGGGGGCCATGGGGTTCGTCAACCTGAGAGTGCCGAAGAGCCGAAGGCACCGGTGCGTGCCGAAGTGCCGACTGCAACAGTGCACGAGGAGCCCGACGTGGCGCAACGCCCCTCTGTCGGTGCGATCCGGCGCAACAAATCTGCCTCGGCTCCATCAGCCCCCGGGGTTGCCGTGGACGTGCCACCCGAACCGGACCGCAGTGCAGCACCGGTCGCGTCTGCGTCGAACGGGGGCGGAGGCATCTCGGTTCCTTCGATTGACCGGGAGAGTGTCACGCAAGCGTGGGGAGACGGTGTATTGCACGGGTTGTCGGCTCGTGCGAAGGCGCTCTACAGCGCGGGAAGGTTCGTCGCAGTGGACGACAATCGAGTGCAGTTCGCGCTCCCGAACGAAGCACATCGGGGACACTGCTTGGAACTTGCCCCAGAGGTCGAGTCGGCGCTCAGCAGACGGTTCGAGACGAAGCTGCAGCTCGTTCTTGTCGTCGAAGGCGGAGACCATGGCGGTCCTTCGCCGAACCCTCCCGCATCGAAGCAAGAACCGCCATCTGTGCAAGCTGCTGACGAATTCGACTATGAGACCCCGACCGACTTCGGAGAAGAGCAACCCGCTTCTGCTGTCGACCGGCTCTTGCAGGCATTCCCGGGGGCCGAGGAAATCGTCGAGTGATGTACACGGGACCCTTGAGAAGCCTCATCGACGAATTGGGACGTCTTCCCGGAATCGGTCCGAAGTCAGCCCAGAGGATCGCGTTCCACATTTTGCGTGTGCCGGCTGAAGACGCCCGTCGGCTCTCCGACGCGATCGTCACGGTGAAGGAGCGGACGACTCTCTGCAGCATCTGTTTCAATGTGGCGGAGGGGGGGGATTTGTGCGCAATATGCAGCGACGCCCAACGCACGGACACCCTTCTCTGCGTGGTCGAAGATCCCCGGGACATCGTGGCGGTGGAGCGGACGGGGCAGTTTCACGGCCGCTATCACGTCCTCGGTGGGGCACTCAATCCCCTGGAAGGTATCGGACCCGATCAACTCAAGGTTCGTGAGCTGCTGACACGTATCGATGCCAGTGCCATTCAAGAGGTCATTGTCTGCACGAACCCGAACCTCGAGGGCGAGGCTACTGCGATGTATGTCGCGAGGCTCTTGACACCGCTCGGTATCGTCGTTCCGCGGTTGGCGAGCGGCCTACCGGTCGGGGGTGATTTGGAGTACGCCGACGAGCTCACGCTCGGGCGAGCTCTCGAAGGGCGACGCCCCCTCGAAGTGTGAAGCCGCCGTCCGCCTGAAGAAGCCGGCGAAAATTCGCACGTTGTTCGCGACGAATTCACGGGCGTGCAAATGCGTACCAGCGGGTGTCACGGGATTTCTTTACGCGCCATAGAGTGCTGCTGCACGTCGAATCTCGATGTTCCGGGTGGAGTCGCAACATCGTACGGATGGTGGAGCCGCCGGTCTTGGTCGCCTTCACGCAGAGTTCATTTCCAAGTCACAGGGAAGTCATTCCTCCCGACAAGACTGACGCAGATCTCCAACTGCAAGAGGCTGGGAGCAGTTGACGATGGCGGATGAATTCGAGGGGCGGCAATGCGACGGTCGTCCTCCGGTTCGCGTCCTTGCGAGGGAGTCGTCATCGCCAAGGGCCGGAGTTCGCGCCCGCGTTCATGCTCGTGTCAAGAGAGCGGTGCTGAGAGCGCGCTCTGAGATCGCTGTGACCGGTGTCGTCGCTCTTGCAGTTCTGGGTGTCTGTGGGGGTGTGGCGGCGAGCGCCGCGACGGGTTCGGCCGTCCCCGACGCACCAGCCAATCTCAACGCCCCCACGAACCTGGCCTTCGACGACGAGTTCGACTCGGGATCGTTGAACACGTCTGTCTGGTCACCGAACTGGTTCGGAAATGGCAACACCCAGAACGGGACGGTCATGAACTCTTCCAACGTGTCGGTCGATTCCAACGGGCTCGAGCTGAAGCTGAACTCTGATAGCACCGGCGCCATCGTGAGCTCCAACCCTTCGGACGGACAGCCGGGTCACACCGGCTTCCGGATTGCGCCCACCCCTGGCCAATCCGTCTACGTCGAGCACACCGCAACCCTCCCTTCGACGAACGGCGTGATCGCAAACTGGTCCGGACTCTGGCTCACCGGACAGAACTGGCCGGCGACCGGTGAGATCGACGTCATGGAAGGCTTCACCACGAGCCAGTTCCACATCGAATCAGGACCGAACGCGAACGAAGTCTCGAACCCCGGCGGTGTCGGCGGCGCACCGACTACACCTTCAAGGACTCGGTCGCACAGGACAAGGCTCTCGGCCTCGGCACCGACGTCCCGCTGAGCATCGGTGCCTGCTACTCGGGCCGGGCGTACTGCCCGAGCGTGATCCAGAACGCGGATGGTTCGCTCACGATGATCTTCGCCGGTTACCGCCTGCCCAAGCCCATCGCACCGGCGGGGACGGTGCTGGGCACCGACACCGCGAACCCGTACACGGTGGGCACCACCGATCCGGCGCTGTACCGGACCATCCTCACGGTGACCCTCGATGCGCTGCCGCCGACGGCCACTCCGGAGGCACCCGACACCCTTATGCTGGGCGGGTTGGCGGTCGTGGTATTCGGCGTCGCCGTCGGGTATGTCCGCCGTCGCCGTCGCGTGGCCTCGTAGCCAGGGGCGTGGCGAACCGGCATTTCCCGCTCTCGTAGACTGGGGAGATGCGAATCGCCATCGTCGGTGCCACCGGGCAGGTGGGTGTGGTCCTGCGCTCCATCCTGGCCGAGCGCGCATTTCCTGTGGACCAGATGCGCTACCTCGCCTCCAGCCGGTCTGCGGGGACGACGCTGCCGTGGGGTGATCAGGAGATCGTCGTGGAGGACGCGTTCACCGCCGATCTGTCCGGCATCGACCTGGCCCTGTGCTCGGCCCCCGCATCGGTCTCGCGCACGTTGGCCCCGCGCCTGGCTGCTGCCGGCGCCATCGTGATCGATAATTCGTCCGCCTGGCGGATGGATCCGGACGTCCCGCTGGTCGTCCCCGAAGCGAATGCGGACGCCCTGGCCTCCATCCCCAAAGGCATCGTGGCGAATCCGAATTGCACCACCATGGTGGCCATCCCGGTTCTCAAGCCGCTGCACGACGCGGCGGGACTCACACGGCTCATCGTCTCGACGTATCAAGCCGTCTCCGGCGGAGGCGTCGAGGCGGTGCGGGAACTGGCTGAGCAGTTGGCCAAGACAGCCGACCGGGCTCAGGACCTCACCTTCGACGGCGGGGCGGTCGACTACCCGCCGTATTCCGTCTATCCCGCTCCGATCGCGCACAACGTCATCCCGCTCCAATTCAAGATCGTCGACGATGGTTCATTGGAGACCGACGAGGAACAGAAGTACCGCAACGAGGCCCGCAAAATTCTCGGGATTCCCGAAATTGGCGGTGACGTGCACCTGCGTACGGGTGCCGGTGTTCACAGGTCATTCGGCCGCCGTCGTGGCCGAATTCGGAAATGATCTGTCCGTGGAGCGGGCGACGGAGGTGCTGGAGGCGGCCCCGGGGGTAGAGCTGGCGGAAATCCCCACACCGCTCATGGCGGCAGGTGGCGACCTCTCCTATGTCGGGCGCATCCGTCGGGCCCAAGGCGCCCCGAATGCCTTGGCCTTCTTCGTGGTCGGCGACAATCTCCGCAAGGGGGCGGCGTTGAACGTGGTGCAGATCGCCGAGGCCCTGCTCGCTGCCGGTCTGCGCTGACGGGCTTCCTCAATCCGGTCCCGATGACCCCGGCTCGGGGCCTCCGGCCACCAGTGAGGACATCCGTCGGGCCAGGTTGACCGCATGATCGCCGAAGCGCTCGTAGAAGCGCGCCACCATGGCGAGCTCGATCGCCACGGGAAGCGGCATCGTCCCCGATACGACCTCGGCGGTCAGTGTGACGTGGAGATCATCGAGCTCGTCGTCCAGATCGTCGATGGCGGTCGCCGCGCTGGCCGACCGCTCGGCGAAGGCATCGCCCGTGCTGCGCCAGATTGTGGTCGCCACCTCGCCCATGCGTTCCACCAGGCCGCGGCTGCGGGCTGACATTTCGGCTCCCAATCCGCGCGCGGCCCGCCGGGCGATGTGTTCGGCGAGGTCGCCGTTGCGCTCCATGTCGGGCAGCATCCGCAAGGTGGCCACCATCTCGCGCCGCTCCTCGGGCGTCGTGACGCCGTGCACGAGCTGGTATTGGACGGTACGGGAGATCTCCCTGATGATCTCGTCGATCACGTCGTCGCGCTGCACGAGGATCTTGGCCGCTTCTCGATCGCCCGCCAGAAGGGCGTGCGTGGCGCCGGCGATGCCTTCGCCCACCAGGGCGAAAACCTGTGCGAACAGCCGGTCCACCTCGTGGGGGACGGGGACGGTCGGCCAGAGCGGCTGCTCCATGACCAGCGGACCGCTCACGGGGGTTGCACCGTCCTCCTCGTCCGACCCTCTCATCCGGCGCACGTTGCCACCGATCCGAAACGCCATCCCACCCACGTTACCGGGCGGCGTGGGCCGAAACCTGTGGTCGCCACGGGGTCCCACGTTCGCGATACACCCCCCCGTTACGCTGAATTCATGGCTCTCGGAGTGGTTATCGGTCTCTTGGTTGGTCTGGCGTCGGGGCTGGTCTGGCATCTCCTGCGCCACTCCGCCCTGCAGGCGCAGGCACGCGCGACCGAGGCGCGGCTGGCCGACGCCCAGGCGACCTCCGTCCAATTGACGGACCAGTTGCACGAGGCGGCCACGGCGGCCGCAGCGGCCGAGACCGCACGCGCCGTGACAGCCTCCGAACTGGAACTGCTCAAGCGGTCGACCGAGGAGCTTCGGTCCAGGGCCCACGAGGACCGCCAGCAGATGATGGGCACGTTTGCCGAGCTGTCCGCCGAAGCGTTGCAGAAGAACAACGAACAATTCCTCGCCCTGGCCGAGACGAAGCTCAGCCAGGCGCAGACCGCGGCGCAGGGGGATCTCAACCAGCGCCAACAGGCCATCTCCCAGCTGCTCCATCCGCTGAGCGAGACGTTGGCCCGCTACGAGCGCGGATTGCAGCAGATCGAAGTTGAGCGCAAGGGTGCGTACGAGGGGTTGAGCGAGAAGGTGGCGCAGTTGCATCTCGGTCACGAACTGCTGCAGAAGGAAACCCGCAATCTCGTGACCGCCCTCCGTTCGCCGCAAACGAGAGGGCGCTGGGGGGAAATGCAACTGCGCCGGGTGGTGGAGATGGCCGGGATGGTCGCACACTGCGACTTCAACGAGCAGGTCTCGACCAACACCGAGGAGGGCCGGCTCCGCCCGGACATGATCGTCCATGTCCCCGGAGGTGGGGAGATCGTCGTTGACGCGAAGGTCCCACTCGAGGCGTTTCTGAAGCTGATCGATGCCGACGACGATGCTTCGCGCGCGTTGTTGCAAGCTTCGCACGCCCGCCAACTCCGGACCCACGTCGATCTGCTGTCCAAGAAGGAGTACTGGAAGCAGTTCGCGCAGTCCCCGCAGCAGGTGGTGGCATTCATTCCCGGCGACCAGCTTCTTTCCGCCGCCTACGAGTCCGATCCAACCTTGCAGGAGCACGCCATGGCCAACAACGTGCTGCTCACCACGCCGACCATGCTCATCGCCCTGTTGCGCACCGTCGCCTTCGGCTGGCGCCAGGAGTCGTTGGCCGAGAACGCGCGTGAGGTGCAGAAGTTGGGAGCAGAGCTCTACGAGCGGCTCCGGACCATGAGCGCGCACATGCAGAAGTTGCAGAGAAGTTTGTCCGCGAGCGTGTCGGCCTACAACGACGCCGTGGGCTCCCTCGAATCCCGAGTCCTTGTGTCGGCGCGCCGATTCCCTGCGCTCGGTGTCGTGGGGATCGAGACCGAGGTCATCGCGGATCTGCAACCCGTGGAGGCTTCTCCGCGCCTGCTCCAGGCCATCGAGCTGGTCGCGGACGTGGACAAAGCGGTCATCGGAAACGTCGCCTCGGGCGAGGGCGACCGCGCCGACCTGGCGGGGTGAGGTTTGGCCGCGAGGCCAGGCGGGCATAGGGCATTCCAAGCTGTTGCAACCCCAATGACGTCGTGTCGCTCGCTTCAGCGGCGGTCCGCTCGAGCATTCCTGCACCGCTCCCCCTGCCACGCAGTAATTGTTCAGTGACCGCTCAGCGTACGCACAGAAGAACGACACAAGATGGGAACGACTGCGTTTTCGTTTCTCCGCTGGGCGATCGAGAAAAGGACGAGGATGAACATAGTGGTGCTCGGCGGTGACGGCTATCTGGGATGGCCGACCGCTCTCCATCTTTCAGCCCTGGGTCACCGCGTCACCGTGGTGGACAACCTTGTGCGGCGGGAGTACGACACCGAAATGGGCGTCGACAGCCTGGTGCCGATCTTCTCTCTGCCCGAACGGGTGGCGAAGTGGGGCGAGGTCTCCGGGCACCGCATCGACGTCCGTATCGGCGACCTCACCGACGCCGCATTCACCTATGCCGTGGTCGCCGACTGCGCGCCCGATGCCATCGTGCACTTCGGCGAACAGCGGTCCGCCCCGTACTCCATGATCGACCGCGAGCACGCGGTCTACACGCAGGTGAACAACGTCGTCGGCACGTTGAACCTCATGTACGCCATCGCCGAAGTCAATCCCGGAGATCCACCTCGTCAAGTTGGGGACCATGGGTGAGTACGGGTATCCCAACATCGACATCGAAGAGGGCTTCATCGAGATCAACCACAACGGGCGCACCGACGTGCTCCCGTATCCCAAGCAGCCCGGGTCCTTCTACCACCTGTCCAAGGTCCATGACAGCGCCAACATCATGTTCGGCTGCCGCGTCTGGGGGTTGCGCTCCACCGATCTCAATCAGGGCATCGTCTACGGCCAATCCACCATGGAGACCGACCTCGACCCGGTGCTCGCCACCCGATTCGACTACGACGGTGTGTTCGGCACCGTCCTCAACCGCTTCTGCGTCCAGGCGGTGATGGGCCATCCGTTGACGGTCTACGGGGCCGGGGGACAGACCAGGGGCATGCTCAACATCCGAGACACCCTGGCCTGCGTCACCCTGGCCCTCGAGAACCCGGCCGCCGCGGGTGAGTTCCGGGTCTTCAACCAGTTCACGGAATCCTTCTCTGTGCGCGACATGGCCTCGTTGGTCCAGCGCGCCTCCGCCGAACCGGTCCAGATCGCCGAGGGACTCGACAACCCCCGGGTCGAGCACGAAGAGCATTATTTCCATGCCGCCAACACGAAGTTGCTGGATCTGGGGCTGGAGCCGCATCTCCTTACCGACAGCGTTATCGGCGGGATACTCAGCCTCATCGAGCGTCATCGGGACCGGGTCGATGTCGACGCGATCGCGCCCACCGTGCAGTGGCGGTCGAGTGCCAGCACGCTGAAGACGTCGAACGCATCGTCGGACGCGCCATTCCTCGCGGTCTGACCCGGCAGTAGCGTGACGCGGCGATGCCGCCGCTGACCTCCTACCGCCGCGCCCGCAGGCGCTCGCGCCGGCAACTCCTCATCATCGGGGCATGCGCGCTGCTCGTCGCGGCCGTGCTCGTCGGTGGCGTGACCCAGATCGGGCGCCAATCGAGCCCCTTCGACACGAGCGTGAACCGCTCGTTCGCGGCGCAGGGTGCGATCGTGGTCCAGCAGTCCAATGCCACCGGTGCGACCCTGCGGCGACTGATGGGGAATATCCAGAATTTGGATCGACGGACGCTCCAAGCCCGGCTCGACATCGTGACCGCACAGGCGGACAAGGAAGCTACTGCGGCCGCGAACCTGGCCACGCCCGTCACGCCCGGAGGGGTACAGGGAGCGTTCGCCACGGTCTTTGCCGAGCGCGAGCAGGCGGCGCGCGCTATCCGCTCGTCCTACGACGGTCTGCTGGGCCTCCGACCCCTCCCGGTTGCCGGAGCGCCCGGGGGCCAATCCGACGTCGTCGCCGCGGCGCCCACGTTGTTGTCGTCGGCCCAGGCCACGGATCAGATCGCCGCGGCGGGCACCATCCTGACCCGTGCCGATCACAGCTACAGCTCCCTGCGCCGTGCGCTTCCGCGATTGGCCGGGCACGCGAGGCTGCCGGCGTCGCGGTGGATCACCGACGCCACGGTCTGGCAGTCCGGGCCGATCGCCACCCAGGTGCAGCTGGTGAGCTCCTCAATGCCGGTCACGCACAGGCTCGTTCTGCGCGTCGTCAAGGTCACCCCGCCGGCGCTGCCGTCTCCGACGGGGGCGGCCACGCCGGGGGTCTCGACCCTGTCGCCCACCACACGCGTGCTCGTGCAGGTGGTGCTCTCCAATCTGGGCTCGGTGGACGAGCCCCACGCGTCGGTGCAATTCCAGCTGGTGCCCCAGCCCACCGGCACGGCGGTCACGGTCACCCGGACGTCGAGCCTCGCCCCCGCCGGGTCGGTCAGTCTTCCGCCCGTGTCGTTCGCCGTGAAGCCCGGTACGAGTTACCAGCTCAACGTGGCCATCGTCGTTCCGCAGGGGCAGACGGACCCGACCGGTACGGCGCTGAGCGAGGTCCTGCAGATCGCCCCGAGCACCTGATCCAGGCGGCGCCTTCTCCACCAATGGGCGGGCGCTGTTCCACCACCTGCGGTGCCCTACCTGCGGTATGCCCATTCGGTCGAGGGGGGCCATCTCGACCGCAGCCCGGAAGGGTCATAGGATCGCTGTCGAACTCAGAGGAATTGGAAGGATCGCCCACGTGACCGACAGCATCACGATCACAGACAACCGCAACGGCGAGTCGATTGAGATCCCCATCATGAACGGGGGTGTTTCGGCCTCCGAGTGGTCGAAACTCCTCCCCGGGGTTTGGTTCTACGACCCCGGCTTCATGTCGACCGCCGCCTGTGAGAGCGCCATCACGTACCTCGATGGCGAGGCGGGCATCTTGCGCTACCGGGGATATCCGATTGAACAGCTGGCGGAGAACTCGACCTATTTGGAGGTGGCGTACCTCCTTCTGTACGGCGAGCTCCCCACGACCGAGCAGTACGCGGCGTGGAAGAACGAGATCACCAACCACACCTTCATCCACGAGAATGTCCGCAAGCGCTTCTTGGAGGGCTTCCACTACGACGCCCACCCCATGGGGATGCTGGTCTCAGCCGTTGCCGCACTGTCGACGTTCTACCTCGATGCCAAAGAGATCTTCGATCCCGAGTCACGCAACAAGCAGGTCATCAGGCTCATCGCCAAAATGCCCACGCTGGCCGCCGCCGCCCACCGGTTCAGCGTGGGCATGCCGTTCGTCTATCCGGACAACTCACTCGATTTCGCTGACAACTTCCTGTCGATGCTGTGGAAAGTGGCCGAGCCGCGCTTCGAGGCGAATCCGGTGTTGGCCCATGCCTTGGACGTACTGTTCATCCTGCACGCCGACCACGAACAGAACTGCTCGACGACCGCCATGCGCGTCGTGGGGTCCTCGCATTCGGACCCTTACTCGGCGACGGCCGCCGCCGCGGCAGCCCTCTACGGCCCGCGGCACGGCGGGGCCAACGAGGCGGTCATCCGCATGCTCACCGATATCGGCAGCATCGACAACGTCCCCGATTTCATCGCCACGGTGAAATCGGGCAACGGGCAGCGCCTGCAGGGCTTCGGGCACCGTGTCTACAAGAGCTATGACCCCCGGGCGAAGATCGTGAAGCAGATTGCATACGAGGTCTTCGAGGTGACCGGCAAGAACCCCCTCCTCGACATCGCCCTGAAGCTCGAGGAGATCGCGCTGAGCGACGAGTACTTCACCTCACGCCATCTCTACCCGAACGTCGACTTCTACTCGGGCCTCATCTACCAGGCCATGGGCTTCCCGATGGAGATGTTCACCGTGCTCTTCTCCATTCCCCGTACCGTCGGCTGGTTGGCGCACTGGCAGGAGATGCTGGACCAGGACTCCAAGATCGCCCGGCCCCGCCAGCTCTACATCGGTTCGGAGCCCCGGGACTACGTCCCGATCGCCACGCGTCACTGATCGCCACCCACAATTAGAGGCCTGGGTCCCTGGCCCGGGCGAGTCCCTCCTGGACGATGGAGACGCAGAGACGCCCTGATCGGTCGAAGAGGAAGCCGCGGGCCAACCCCCGACCAGCGGCCGCTATCGGGGAGTCGGTGTCGTACAGCAGCCATTCGTCGGCCCGGAAGGGCCGGTGGAACCACATGCAATGGTCGAGGCTGGCGCCCATGAAGTCGACGTCCTCCCAGCGGACATCGTGGGGGGCCAAGATGGTGTCGAAGAGCGACATGTCCGAGGCGTAGGTGACGATCGCCGCGTGCAGAAGGGGATCGTCGGGCAAGTCGCCGTCGGCCCTGATCCACAGGCGCTGATAGGGCTCGCCGGCTCCTTGGCGATGCCATGGCAGGTCGCCGATGTGGCGCTGGTCGATCGGGTGGGGCTTCTCGAACCACTCCACCAGTTCGTCGCGCCAGGGCTCGAGACGCTCGAAGAGCGGGGGAAGCGATGCCGGCTCGGGGACCTCGGGCATGGGGAACTGGTGGTCGAGACCCTCCTCGAGGTCGTGGAACGAGGCCGACAGGTTGAAGATGGCCCGGCCGTGCTGAATGGCCACCACGCGCCGGGTGGTGAAGGACCGGCCGTCGCGAATCCGGTCGACCTCATAGAGAATCGGGACCTGCGGGTCACCGGGGCGCAAGAAGTACGAGTGGAGTGAGTGGACCTGGCCGTGCTCGACGGTGCGGCCGGCCGCGATGAGCGCCTGCCCGGCCACCTGCCCGCCGAAGACCCGTTGGCGTTCCTCGTTAGGTTGGATCCCGCGGAAGATGTTCACCTCAATGGGCTCGAGGTCGAGCAGGTTCACCAGGAAATCGAGAGATGCACTCATGGCGACCAGATCATCGCAGGCCCCGGGGATCGACGTCGCCGGGCACGCGTCGGCCCGGGCCGGTACCGTGCGGCGCATGACGAAGGGGCACGACGACGCGCCGGGGAGGCGCCTGGTCTTTCCGGACGGGTTCATCTGGGGTGTGGCCACGGCCGCCCACCAGATCGAGGGTGGCAACGTCAACAACGACTGGTGGGCCTGGGAGCACAATCCCGACTCGGGCACGGTGGCGCCGAGCGGCGACGCCTGCGACTCGTTCCACCGCTGGCCCGAGGACGTCGACCTGATCGCCGAGCTCGGAGCTGTCGGCCTACCGCTTCTCGCTCGAATGGAGCCGGATCGAGCCGGCGGAGGGTGAGTTCTCGCTCGCCGCGCTGGAGCACTACCGGCGCATCTGCGCCGCCTGCGTCGGGCGGGGGATCCTGCCGGTCGTCACCTTCCACCACTTCACGACACCGTTGTGGCTGGCCGCACGCGGCGGGTGGGAATCGCCCGACGCGCCCGAGCTCTTCGCCCGCTATCGTCGCACGCGCCGCGGCCCACCTCGGCGATCTGATCGGGTGGGCCTGCACCATCAACGAGCCCAACGTGGTCGGCGGTGATGGGCTACTTCCAGGGCGAGTACCCGCCGGGAGTGAAGGAGGACTTCCATCGCTACGCCGCGGTGAACGAGGCCATGATCCGGGCCCACCGCCTGGCGGTCGAGGCCCTGCGCGCCGGCCCCGGGCGACTACCCGGTGGGCCTCACGCTCTCCATGGCGGAGATCACGGCCGACAGAGGGCGGCGAGTCGCTGCGCGATGCGGCCGAGGAGATGCTGGAGAACGTCTTCCTGCGGGCGACCGCCGGCGACGACTTCGTCGGCGTCCAGTGCTACACCCGCATGCACTTCGGCCCCGATGGGCTCGCCGGGAATGACCCGGATGTGCCGCTGACGCAGATGGGGGACGAGCGCTGGCCCCAGGCGGTCGAGCACACGCGTGCGGCGCGCGGCCGCGGTCAGCGGACGGCCCATCGTGGTGACGGAGAACGGCATCGCCACAGACGACGACACCGAACGAATCGCATTCCTTTCCGAGGCTCTCCAGAGCGCACACCGTTGCCTGCAGGAGGGGGTCGACCTGCGCGGCTACTTCGTCTGGAGCCTGCTGGACAACTTCGAATGGCACCTCGGTTACGGGCCGAAGTTCGGGATGGTGGCCGTGGCGCCGGGCACCTTCGAGCGTCGGCCCAAACCCAGTGCCCACTGGTTCGGCGAGGTGGCCCGGGCCAACGCGGTGTCGATCAATTCTTGAGAGCGCCCTGCCAGAAGCTCGTACATTCTCCCGGCTAGAGTCGGGCCGTGCTCTCCCGGCTCCGGACGTTGTACGCCTGGCTGCACACCCACAACGGCCGCAAGATCTTCCGCTACACGATGGTGTCGGTCATCTCCACCGGGGTGTCGACGCTCGTCATCGTGCTGGTCTACGGCGTCCTGCATCTGTGGACCGAGGTGCCCAGCACCATCTTCGGCAACGCCGTCGCGACCTTCCCGTCCTACTGGCTGAACCGCCGCTGGGCCTGGGGCAAGACGGGACGTTCACACATGGTCAAAGAGGTGCTCCCGTTCTGGTCCATGGCGGCGCTGGGGATCGCCTTCTCCATCGTCGGGGCGGCGGTCGCCCGCCACATCGGGATCCACTACAACCTGACCCACCTCGAGCAGACCGTGATCGTCCTGGTGGCCAACTTCTTGTCCTTCGCCATCTTCTGGGTGGTCAAGCTGCTGGTCTTCAACCGCATGTTCAAGGTCGAGCTGGAGGAGTTCGACGAGCACCTGACGGTCGAGGAGTCGGTCGAGGAAAGCACCGTCCACTGACACTCCTGCAGTGAGCCGATGCCCGTGGGCAGACGGCCGCCAGCGGGTCAGTCCCGGAAGTTCTCGAACTGCAGTGGGATGCCGAAGTCCTCACCCTTGCAGGCGGCGATGACCTCTTGGAGGTCGTCCCGCTTCTTGCCGGTCACCCGCAGCTGGTCGCCCTGGGTCTGTGAGGACACGCCCTTGAGCCCGAGGTCCTTGATGAACTTGTTCAGCCGCTTGGCGTGATCCGAGGAGATGCCGGCCCGGATGGCGATCTTCTGGCGCGACGTGCCCTTCTGGGCCTCTTCGATCTTGCCGTCCTCGAAGGCCTTGAGCGAGACCTGCCGCTTGACCAGTTTCTCGTCGAGCACCTGGTGCAGGGCCCGCAGCCGGTCCTCGGTCGAGGAGCGCAGCACGAGTTCGGTTTCGCTCAGTTCGATGGCCGAATCCGTGTTCTTGAAGTCGAAGCGGGTGGCGGCCTCCCGGTTGGCCTGGTCGACCGCATTGCGGACTTCCTGCATGTCGACTTCGGAGACAATGTCGAAGGTAGGCATGGATTGCAGCGTACCGGCCGCATGCGGCGGCCCGGGGTTGCGGGCGGGGTCTCGGACCCGGCTAACCTCCCAGCCTGCGGGTCGGTGTCCGAGTGGCCAAAGGAAACAGGCTGTAAACCTGTCGGTTGACGCCTACGGAGGTTCGAATCCTCCCCGGCCCACGTAGAGCAGTCGGTGCCCAGCCGTGCTTTGCCGTCCCCGTGTGTCATTACAATGCATTTCGGGTTGTTGCGGAGCTTACTCGGCAATGATCCATTTCCGAGGCAGTCGGGCGGTCGAGCGGTCACCGAAGAAGCGAGACTGAAGACCCCAGTGGAAGAACAAGGAACGAGGCCTTCTCCACCCGAGTTGATGGCATCGTGTCCACTCGCGGCTGCAGCGCATGCTCGATGGTCGGTCGACGGCGTCCGCCTGCGCGCTCACCCCCCGGCCTGGCCCTCTCCGAGCGGGTCGAAGCGGACAACGGCGCCCCGGACGATTGGCGCTTCCTGCGCCGGCCCGCACTCCTGGGCTTCCTCGCCATCCTGTCGGTCTGCGTCGGCGCCTCCCTGCCGGGTTCGCCCTTCAAGCTCGAGACTGGCCGGCACGTGGTTCTTCGGCGACCCGAGCCAGAGCAACCCGGGCGAGACCTTCCTGCTGCTCCCCGGCGTCGTGGCGGTCTACGGCGGCATGATCCTGTTCATCCGGGTCTGGTTCGGCCTGGTCCAGACCCTGCGCCACCGCCCCGGGGCTCCCATCCGCGCCCTGGCCGGGATGTTGGCCCTGTGGATCGTCCCGCTCCTCGTTCGTGGCCCCGCTCTTCAGCCAGGACGTCTTCTCCTACGCCGCCCAGGGCGAAATGATGAGCCACCACATCAACCCGTACAACTACGGGCCGGGCACCATCGGCTCGGGTCAGTACGTGACCGGGGTCGGACGCGCTGTGGCTGAACACCCCCGCCCCCTACGGCCCGTTCTTCTTGATGCTGGCCGGCTGGGCGGCCTCGCTCAGCGGCCACAACGCCCTGGTCACCGTCGTGCTTGCTGCGCCTCATGTCGGTGGCCGGGGTCGCGCTCATCGCCTACTGCATCCCCAAGCTGGCCCGGGCCTACGGGCGTGATCCGGGAGCGGCGTTCACCCTGGCGCTGCTCAACCCGCTGACCCTGCTGGCCCTCATCGGGGGAGCGCACAACGACGCCATCATGGTCGGCCTGCTCCTGGCCGGCATCACCGCGGCCAAGTACCGGCACCCGGTCGTCGGGATCGTCCTGTGCACCCTGGCGGCCGCCATCAAGGTGCCGGCGGCCATCGGCATCGTCTACGTGGCCTGGGACTGGGCCGGTCCCGACGTGGCGTGGCGGGCGCGCGTCCGGCCGTTGCTCAAGGGCGGCCTCATCTCCTTCGCCGTGATGGCGTTGTTGTCGTTCGTGTCCGGTCTGGGCTGGGGTTGGATCGCCAACCTGGGCACGCCCGATGCCGTCCGCTCCTGGATGGCCCCGGCCACCGCCGTCGGCCTGGTCATCTCCGGCGCGCTCCACGTGCTCCACATCGGGGTGGGTCTCGGGGGGGTCCTGACCGTCACCCGGCTGCTCGGCCTGCTGGCGGCGACCGCCATCGCCGCCTATTGCCTGCGACACAAGGAGTTGCTGGGACTGCTGACCGCGCTCGGCGTCACCGCGCTGGCCTTCGTCCTGCTCGGCCCGGTGGTCCAGCCGTGGTACCTGACCTGGGGCATCATCCTCATGGCGCCGGTCGTCATCGGGCGGTTGCGGGCCTTGGTGCTCGCCCTCTCGATCGTGGCGCCCTTCATCGGCCTGACCGGTGGCGCGTCGCTCCTCAAGCAGCTGCTGGCCACCAATCCCCTGAGCATGGTGCTGGCGGTCTTCGTGCTGTGGGGCATCGTCATGCTGCCGTTGGGACGTGGACCACGTCGTGGCGTCTCGACCGGGCCCGCCTGGGGTCGGCCCTCCCGGCCCCGCAGGGTTCCGTCACCCCCGTCTTCGAGTCCTGACCCCTCCACGGTTGCTCTTCTCGCCGAGGAGCAGGTCAGAGGAGGCGCTGGAGCTCGACCACGTCGAGCCACTGGCGATGTTTGCGCCCGACCTCGCGCTCGACGCCGACCAACTCGAAGCCGGCCGCCCGATGCAGCCCGATGGACGTCTCGTTGTGGCCCGCGATGCGGGCGATGACCGAATGGAACCCGTGGGCCGAGGCCAGGGTCAGGAGCTCAGCCAGGAGCGCCCGACCGATGCCCTGGCCCCGTTGGGCCCGGTCGACGTAGACCGAGTTCTCGGCCGTGGCGGCGTAGCCCGATCGATCCCGGAACGGCGAGAGGGACCCGAACCCGAGCACCGATCTCGTCGTTGGCGCCCAGGTGCACCGTCCTCGACCGTCGCCGGCTCCACCGCCACGATGGCGGGGTGGACGCCCCGGTGTTCGAGGAGCCAGGCCTCCTGCTCCTTCCTGGTGCGGGCGACCATGTCGAACGTGTTGGTGCTGCCGAGCACCTCGACGTTGTAGATCGCCCTGATCGCTTCGGCGTCGCCGAGGGCGGCCAATCGGATATGCATGGCCGGATGGTACTGTTAGCCCCTCACCAGCAGTGGAGGCGCAGGCGTCGTGTGTCGTGCTCTGGCTATCATTGACGGTTCGTGGCCGGATGGCCGCGGCGCCCCCTTAGCTCAGTCGGTAGAGCACAGCCATGGTAAGGCTGGTGTCGTCAGTTCGATTCTGACAGGGGGCTCGCCCCTGGCGGCGTAGCTCAGTTGGTCAGAGCACACGGCTCATAATCGTGTTGTCGCGGGTTCGAGTCCCGCCGCCGCTACCAGTTCCGGGGCGGTCCCCGGGGCAGCGACAAGGAAGGACTGAAGAATGGCAAAGAACGAGAAGAGGGTGCAGGTCACGCTGGCGTGCGAGGTCTGCAAGCGGCGGAACTACATCACCACCAAGAACAAGCTCAACGACCGGGAGCGGATCGAGATGAAGAAGTTCTGCCGGTGGGACCGCCAGCACACCGTGCACAAGGAGACCCGCTGAACGATGTTCGGCCGGCCGGTGCTACTCTGGCTGGCTGTTCCCCAGGTCAGGGGGGATGAACCTTTTGCCGGACGGAAACCCAAGGCAGCCGACTGAGGGCAGTAGCTCAATTGGAAGAGCACCGGTCTCCAAAACCGGCGGTTGAGGGTTCGAGTCCCTCCTGCCCTGCTCCGAGACTCAGCAGTTCCCAGAAGACGTAACGACCCGACATCGATGTGAGGCACAACTCGTGAATCGCGAAACAAAGCGCATGATGCAGCGCCAGGGGCAGATGGAGGCCGACGGGTCGCCGGCTTCCCGGCGCGCGCCCGCCGGTGGACAGGGAACCGGAGGTCGTGGAGCGGCCCGGACACCGGGCAAGGGCCCCTCGGGACGCAAGCGGACGAGCCCGGTGCAGTTCACCCGCGAAGTCCGCGACGAGATGCGTCAGGTGGCATGGCCCTCTCGCGCAGAGCTCATCAACTACACGTCGGTCGTGATGACCACCCTCGCTCTCATGATCGGGCTCATTTTCGTGCTCAATCTGGGTATCGGGCGACTCATCACGCTTCTCTTCAGCAAGTAGCCCGACGATGACCGACACCACCAACACCGACGCGGAGGATGCACCTATGACTGCCCACGACACAGCCGAGAGCTCGGTGGGTGAGCCGGATCTGGTGCTCGACGCCACGGCGGACAACGAAGTCCCGGAGCAGGATGCCTCGACGGGGAACGAAGGACTGGGCTGGGGCGGCGACGACGAGGACGAGGAGATCGTCCCGGTCGAGAGCCCTTACGACCGTCCCGGTCGCTGGTACGTCGTCCACACCTACTCGGGGTACGAGAACAAGGTGCGCTCGAACATGGGCAACGTGGTGGCCTCCCGTGGCATCGAGGACCGGGTCTTCGAGGTCGTCATCCCCATGGAGGACGTCGTCGAATTCAAGGGCGGCAAGAAGGTCACCGTGCAGAAGAAGGTCTTCCCGGGCTATCTCCTCGTGCGCTGCGACCTCGACGACGACACCTGGGGCGCCATTCGCAACACCCCGGGCGTGACGGGGTTCGTGGGACCCGGCACCAAGCCGACTCCGTTGTCCCGGCGCGAGGTGGAGAACATCCTGCAGGTCAAGGTGGAGGGGGTCGAGGCGGCCACCAAGCGCAGCCGCCCCCGCCTCGAGTACGAGGTGGACGAGACGGTTCGGGTCAAGGAAGGTCCGTTCGCCGACTTCTCGGGCCAGATCGCAGAAATCAACGAGGACCAGCTCAAGTTGAAGGTGCTGGTCAATATCTTTGGACGAGAGACGCCGGTCGAGCTCGAGTTCAGCCAAGTCGCCAAGCTCTAAGCGGACGCACGAAGAAGAAGAAGGAGATCAGAGACGATGGCACCCAAGAAGCGTGTGCTCGCCGTTGTGAAGATCCAGCTCGAAGCGGGGTCGGCCACGCCCGCCCCGCCGGTCGGAACAGCGCTCGGACCCCACGGGGTCCAGACCATGGAATTCTGCAAGCAGTACAACGCGGCCACCGAGAGCATGCGGGGCCAGGTCGTCCCCGTCGACATCACGATCTACGAGGACCGCACGTTCAGCTTCGTGCTCAAGACGTCACCGACGCCGTTCCTCTTACGCCAGGCGGCCGGCGTGGCCAAGGGTTCGGCAACGACCAGCCGTGAGCAGGTGGGCACCATCACCGAGGCGCAGCTGGCTGACATCGCCCAGGTGAAACTGAAGGATCTCAACACGACCGACCTCGAAGCGGCCAAGAAGCAGGTCGCCGGAACCGCACGTTCCATGGGGATCAAGGTCGCCGGCTAAGCGACCGCACCACAGGAGAGAGACGATGGCTCAGCACGGCAAGATGTACCGAGACGCATTGGCCCAGGTCGATCGCGAGGCGCTCTACGGCGTCTCCGAAGCGATTGACATCGTGAAGCGGCTGGCCCGCCCCACCTTCGACGAGACGGTCGAGCTCGCCGTCCGCCTGGGCGTCGACCCCCGCAAGGCGGACCAGATCGTGCGCGGCACGTTGTCGCTGCCGGCGGGAACCGGCCGCACCGAGCGCGTCGCAGTCTTCGCCGCCGGCGAGCAGGCGGCCGAGGCCCGGGCCGCGGGCGCCGACGTCGTGGGCGCCGACGACCTGGTGGCCAAGGTCAGCCGGGGGATTCCTCGACTTCGACGTGGCGATCGCCACGCCTGATCTCATGGGCCAGGTGGGGACGCTCGGGCGCGTCCTCGGTCCCCGTGGTCTCATGCCGAACCCCAAGACGGGCACCGTCACCATGGAGGTCGGCAAGGCCGTCACCGAGTTCAAGGGCGGCCGGGTCGAGTACCGCACCGACAAGGTGGGCAACGTGCACATCCGCATCGGCAAGGCGTCCTTCACCCGCGAGCAGCTCGTGACCAACTTGCGTGCCGTCATCGAGGAGCTGCAGCGGGCCAAGCCGGCATCGGCCAAGGGCCGCTACCTGCTGTCGATCACCGTGGCCACGACGATGGGCCCCGGGGTCCACATCGACCCCACCCGGGCCCGGCTGGTGGACGAGGAGCTCGCCGCCACCGCCTGAGTCCCACTGCCGGTCGGAGATGCCCTGACCGGCGTACTACGCTTTGCCCAACAGCTCACCGCCCGTGGGCGACGAGCACTGAACCCAGACGCCAAAGACCTCCGGTGCACCCTCGGGTGCGGAAGGGGCCCACCCGGGCCCGCCTGACGAGGCGACACCTGCGAGAACCGGACCTGTGCCGGTGTCGTTCTGTCGCACATCGGAGATCCTGACCCGTCGCCGGGCGGTTGATCCCGGTGGAGGACACAGATGGTCACGCAGAACGCACAGATGAAGCACAAGGTCGCCGTGGTCGACGAGGTGCGCACGCGCATCGGCGATGCCAGCGCATCGATCGTGAGCGAGTATCGAGGTCTCACGGTCGCCGAGCTGAAGGAGCTGCGCATCACGCTCGCGGCCGTCGGGGGCGACTACCGGATCTTCAAGAACACTCTGGTCCGCCGGGCGATCGACGGCGGCGAGTACCAGCCGTTGTCCGAGTACCTCAACGGTCCCAGCGCGCTGACCTTCGTGCAGGGCGATGTCAGTGCCGTGGCGAAAGCGCTGAAGGACTTCGCCCGGTCCAACCCGCTCCTCGTCATCAAGGGGGGTCTGGCCGACGGCTCGCTGCTGTCGTCCTCCGACCTCGCGGCCCTGGCCGACCTGCCCCCGCGCGACGTGCTGCTGGCCCGCCTCGCCGGCGCCCTGGCGGCGCCGATGCAACAGATGGCCGGACTCCTGCAGGCGTTGCCGAGGAGCTTTGCCTACGGGCTCTCCGCACTGATCGAGCAGAGGGAGGCCGGTGGGGAGAAGCTGCCCGAGGCCGCAGCTGCTCCTGAGGCATCCGCCGAACCCGAGTCAGCCGAGACCGATGTGGATACTGCACCGGCGGCCGCCGACGCCGACGCCGCGGCTGCCGACGCACCAGTCGTGGAGGCCTCCGCCGAGGATGCCCCGACTGAGGCTGCGGCAGACGAGGTTCCGGCCGCCGACGCAGCCGAATAGCAAGACCAACAGCACATTTCGAACAGCTACAGCACACAGACCGAAGGAAAGAAAGGAAGGCCATTGCGATGGCAGGGACCCTGACGAAGGAACAGATCCTCGATGGGATTGCCGAATTGTCGGTGATCCAACTGAGCGAGCTGCTGAAGGATTTCGAGGAGCGCTTCGGCGTGACGGCGGCCGCTCCGGTGGCCGTGGCCGCCGCTCCGGCGGCGGGCGGCGGTGGCGGCGACGCCGGCGCGGCGGAAGAGGAGAAGGTCGAGTTCGACGTCATCCTGACCAGCGCAGGCGACAAGAAGATCCAGGTGATCAAGGAAGTCCGGGCCCTGACCAGCCTCGGGCTCAAGGAAGCCAAGGACCTCGTCGAGGCCGCTCCCAAGCCCGTCCTCGAGAAGGCCAACAAGGACGACGCCGAGAAGGCCAAGGCTGCCCTCGAGGCCGCCGGAGCCACCGTCGAAGTCAAGTAGTCCGAGGTTCCGGCCGGGCCTGCGTGCCCGGTCCGGAACCGGGGATCTTGACGCCGGGGGAGGGCGCCCATACCCTGTCGCACAGCTCCGGGCTCCCGCCCGTTAGGCTGTCGCGGCCTAGGGGTTGTGTTCAGGCACGCCCATGGGTAAGATGCAGGGTTGCCGTGCGTCCCTTTGTCTGCTGTCCCCGCAATTCCGTGGGGTCGGCGCGCGCCCTGGCAACCCTCGGACCCTGATCAGGTCCACTTTTTACCGTCCCTCACCACCCACAACGCAGTACCGACCCACCCGCCGCAAGCCCACCTGGGAGGAGTTGACCGTTGTCCTCACGGTCCCGCAGTCCCGAACGTGTTTCATTCGCCAACATCAATGAGGCTTTACAGCTTCCGGATCTCATAGCGATCCAGCGTGATTCGTTTCAATGGTTCCTCGACAAGGGACTGGCCGAGGCCTATCACGACATCAGTCCGATCGAGGACTTCACCGGCCAGCTGAGCCTCGAGCTCGAGTTCGACCCGACGGATCCCGACCTGCGCCCACCGCCGAAGTTCTCGGTGGAGGAGTGCAAGGAGAAGGACATGACCTATGCCGCCCCCGTCTTCGTACGGGCGCGGTTCCTCAACGCCACCACGGGTGAGATCAAGGAACAGACGGTCTTCATGGGGGACTTCCCGATGATGACCGATCGGGGGACCTTCATCGTCAACGGCACCGAGCGTGTCGTGGTGAGCCAGCTCGTTCGCTCCCCGGGTGTCATCTTCCAGCCCGGTCGTGATGCCAAGACCGTCTTCACCGGGACCATCCACCCCTACCGCGGCGAGTGGATCGAGCTCGACATCGAGGCGAAGCCGGGCAAGGACGTCACGGCAGGCTGCCGGGTGGCGCGCAAGCGTCGCCTGTCCCTGTTCGTGCTCCTGCGTGCGCTCGGGTACGGCGACGAGGCCTTCCTCGATCGCTTCGTCCGCCACTTCGACTTCCTCGAGGGCCAGTGGGAGAAGGAGCGGAACCTCACGCCCACGCGGGAAGAGGCGCTGCTCGAGATCTACAAGCGAGCCCGTCCCGGCGAGCCCCTGTCGGCGGAAGCCGCCCGGGTCTACTTCGAGAACGCCTTCTTCAACCCCAAGCGCTACGACCTCACGCGGGTCGGGCGCTACAAGTTGAACCGCAAGCTCGGACCCGAGATCGATCGCCTGTCGGATCTCTTCGGCATCGACATCGAGAAGCCCGCGCCCAACCAGAGCGTGCTCAGCCCGTCGGAGATCCTGGCCTCGGCCACCTACATGCTGCACCTCGCGCTGCACATGGCCGACGGCGAGTCGACCTACCGGATCGACGACCAGGACCACTTCGCCAACCGTCGCATCCGCTCGGTCGGCGAGCTCATCCAGAACCAGGTCCGTGTCGGGCTCTCCCGCATGGAGCGGGTCGTGCGTGAGCGCATGACCACCCAGGACGTCGAGGCCATCACGCCGCAGACCCTGATCAACATCCGCCCGGTGGTGGCGGCGGTCAAGGAGTTCTTCGGCACCAGCCAGCTCAGCCAGTTCATGGACCAGAACAACCCGCTGTCGGGGTTGGCCCACAAGCGCCGCCTCTCGGCGCTCGGACCTGGTGGCCTGTCCCGTGAGCGCGCCGGCTTCGAAGTGCGTGACGTGCACACGTCGCACTACGGCCGGATGTGCCCGATCGAGACCCCCGAAGGCCCGAACATCGGCCTGATCGGTGCCCTGGCCACGTACGCCCGGGTCAACGAGTACGGCTTCATCGAGACGCCGTACCGCACGGTGGTGGACGGCCGTGTGACCGACGAGGTCAGCTACCTGGCCGCCGACGAGGAGGAAGAGCACGTCATCGCGCAGGCCAACGCGGCCGTCGACGAGTCGGGCAACTTCACCGAGGAGCGCGTGCTCGTGCGCCGTGGCCCGCAAGGCACCGGTGTCCGCATGGGCGCGGTCAACACCTCGTACGGCACGACCAGTGAGATCGACTTCGTGCCGCCTTCCGAGGTGGACCTCATGGACGTCTCCCCCAAGCAGATCGTCTCGGTCTCGACCGCGCTGATCCCCTTCGTCGAGCACGACGACGCCAACCGGGCCCTCATGGGCGCCAACATGCAGAAGCAGGCGGTTCCCCTGGTGGTGCCCGAAGCTCCGTACATCGGCACCGGCGTGGAGGCCCGTGCGGCGCGTGACGCCGGCGACGTCCTCGTCGCCGAAGGCAGCGGCACCGTGGTCGAGATCAGTGGCGACACCGTCACGATCGAGTACGCCCCGGGCCAGAAGGACCGGCTGGGCACGACGCTGGGCAAGAAGGCCTACCGCCTCTCCAAGTTCCGCCGTTCCAACCAGAACACCTGCATCAACCACCGCACCCTGGTGGTCGAGGGACAGAAGGTGGAGCGGGGCGACCTCATCGCCGACGGGCCTTCGACCCACAACGGTGAGCTGGCGCTCGGCAAGAACCTGCTGGTCGCCTTCATGCCGTGGGAGGGCTACAACTACGAAGACGCCATCATCCTCTCCGAGCGCCTCGTGCGCGACGACGTGCTGACCTCCATCCACATCGAGGAGCATGAAGTCGACGCCCGCGACACCAAACTCGGGGCGGAGGAGATCACCCGGGACATCCCGAATCTGTCCGAGGAGATCCTGGCCGACCTCGACGACCGCGGCATCATCCGCGTGGGCGCCGAAGTGGCGCCGGGCGATGTCCTCGTCGGCAAGGTGACCCCCAAGGGTGAGACCGAGCAGACGCCCGAAGAGCGCTTGCTCCGGGCCATCTTCGGTGAGAAGGCGCGCGAGGTGCGTGACACGAGCCTCAAGGTGCCGCACGGCGAGTACGGCAAGGTCATCGACGTCCGCGTCTTCTCCCGCGAGGAGTCGCACGAGCTGCCGCCGGGCGTCAACCAGCTGGTGCGGGTCTACGTCGCCCAGAAGCGCAAGATCTCCGAGGGCGACAAGCTGGCCGGCCGTCACGGCAACAAGGGCGTCATCTCCAAGATCCTCCCGGTCGAGGACATGCCCTACCTCTCCGACGGCACACCGGTCGACATCATCTTGAACCCGCTCGGCGTCCCGAGCCGGATGAACGTGGGTCAGGTGCTCGAGTCGCACCTCGGCTACGCCGCCCGGCACGGCTGGGAAGGTGTCACGGTCAACGACGAGGTGGGCACCAGTGCCAAGGGTGACGGGGCGGCGCGCAAGACGCGCCCGCGGACGCAGCCGGCCGCCTGGGTGGCCACGCCGGTCTTCGACGGCGCCCACTGGGACGAGGTCGACGACGCCGGCAAGCACCCGACGATCCAGAAGATCTTCGGGACGCTGAACTCGGACTCGGCCAACGGTGACGTCCAGATGCAGACCGACGGAAAGGTCAAGCTCTTCAACGGCCGCACCGGCGAGGCGTACGACAACCCGATCTCGGTCGGCTACGTGTACATCTTGAAGCTGGCCCACCTGGTCGACGACAAGATCCACGCCCGGTCCACCGGCCCGTACTCCATGATCACCCAGCAGCCGCTGGGTGGGAAGGCACAGTTCGGCGGACAGCGCTTCGGAGAAATGGAGGTGTGGGCCCTCGAGGCATTCGGCGCCGCCTACGCCCTCCAGGAACTGCTGACCATCAAGTCCGACGATGTGCTGGGCCGGGTCAAGGTGTACGAGGCAATCGTGAAGGGCGAGAACATCCCCGAACCGGGTATCCCCGAGAGCTTCAAGGTGCTCATCAAGGAGATGCAGTCGCTGTGCCTCGATGTGGAGGTGCTCGCCGTCGACGGGCGAGAAATTGAAATGCACGAACTCGATGAGGACGTGTTCCGGACCGCGGAGGAGCTCGGTATCGACATCAGTCGTAACGAGCGTGGGTCCGATGAAGAGGATGAGCGGCGTGCCGCAGAGAGGAGCTTCTCCTAATGGCTCTCGACGTGAACACATTTGACCAACTGCGTATCGGCCTGGCCACGGGTGACTCCATCCGGGGCTGGTCGAACGGCGAGGTGAAGAAGCCCGAGACGATCAACTACCGGACCCTCCGTCCCGAGAAGGACGGCTTGTTCTGCGAGAAGATCTTCGGTCCGACCAAGGACTGGGAGTGCTACTGCGGGAAGTACAAGCGGGTGCGCTTCAAGGGCATCATCTGCGAGCGCTGCGGCGTGGAGGTCACCCGGAGCAAGGTCCGCCGTGACCGCATGGGTCACATCGAGCTGGCCGCCCCTGTCGTCCACATCTGGTACCTGCGCGGCACCCGTAGCTGGCTGGCCTATCTCCTGATGGGCACCGAGCCCCGCGAGGAGCTCAAGGCCAAGCAGCTGGAGAAGGTCATCTACTTCGCCGCCAACCTGGTCACCTGGGTCGACGACGAGAAGCGCCAGCAGGACCTCCCGACCCTCGAGGCCGAAATGGCCGAGGAGATCGGCGACATCGAGAAGAAGCGCGACCTCGACATCGACCGCCGCTTCAAGGCGCTCGAGGAGGAGCTCAAGCAGCTCGAGACCGAAGGGGCGCGAGACGCCGAGATCAAGGCGCGCCAGCGCGCCGTCGAGAAGGAGATCGCCTCCGCCCGTGAGCGGGCCCAGGAGGACGCGGAGATCGCCCAGCGCTCGCTCGACGAGTTCCGCAATCTCCACGGTCGCAAAATCATCGAGGACGAAATGTTGTGGCGCGAGCTCCGCTTGCGCTACGACGAGTACTTCGAGGGCGGCATGGGGGCCGAGTACATCCTCAAGCTGATCGACCGCATCGACCTCGACGCGGAGGAGATCAAGCTCCGCGACATGATCGACGCCAAGGACGGCCGCCGTCCCTTGTCGGCCCAGCGTCGCCAGAAGACCATCAAGCGTCTCAAGATCGTCACCGCGTTCAACCGCCGCGACGACCACGGGCGCCGGATCAACGACCCCCGGGCCATGATCCTCGAGGCCGTCCCGGTCATTCCGCCCGACCTGCGCCCGATGGTGCAGCTCGACGGTGGCCGCTTCGCCACCTCGGACCTCAACGACCTGTACCGCCGCGTCATCAACCGGAACAACCGGCTGAAGCGCCTGCTGGACCTGGGCGCGCCCGAGATCATCATCAACAACGAGAAGCGCATGCTCCAAGAGGCCGTCGACGCGCTGTTCGACAACGGTCGCCGCGGACGTCCCGTGACGGGGCCGGGCAACCGCCCGCTCAAGTCGCTCTCGGACATGTTGAAGGGCAAGCAGGGGCGGTTCCGCCAGAACCTCCTCGGCAAGCGCGTCGACTACTCGGGCCGTTCCGTCATCGTGATCGGGCCGAACCTCAAGCTGCACCAGTGCGGCCTGCCCAAGCTCATGGCGCTCGAGTTGTTCAAGCCCTTCGTCATGAAGCGGCTGGTCGACGCCGAGCTGGCCCAGAACATCAAGTCGGCCAAGCGTATGGTCGAGCGTCGACGTCCCCAGGTGTGGGACGTCCTCGAGGGTGTCATTCGCGAGCACCCGGTGCTGTTGAACCGTGCCCCGACCCTGCACCGCTTGGGCATCCAGGCTTTCGAGCCCGTCCTCGTCGAGGGCAAGGCGATCCAGGTGCACCCGTTGGTCTGCACCGCGTTCAACGCCGACTTCGACGGCGACCAGATGGCCGTGCACCTGCCCCTGTCGGCAGAGGCGCAGGCAGAGGCACGTGTCCTCATGCTGTCGGCCAACAACATCCTGTCGCCGGCGACCGGGCGACCGATCACCGTGCCGACACAGGACATGGTCTTCGGGGCGTACTACCTCACCTTGATGGTTGACGACGGCGTAGAGGTGAACGGCAACGGCAACGGCAACGGGGCCGGCGAGGGTCGTAAGGGTGCCGGCCGGGCCTTCCGCCACATCCACGAGATCGAGGCGGCGTTCGACGCCGGCGACCTCGACCTGCAGGTGCCGATCGTGGTGCGTCCACTCCCCGGTTCGGGGTTGGCGCAGCGCCTGGCCGCTGCCGGCGTGACCGCGCCCGAGGACGAGCAGCTGGCGTTCAGCACGACGGCGGGCCGCGTCTTCTTCAACGAGGCACTGCCGGTGGGATTCCCCTACGTCAACGACGTGGTGGGCAAGCGCAACATCCCGATCGGTTCCATCGTCGAGGACCTGGCGGCGAACTACCCCAAGCACGTCGTGGCGTCGAGCCTGGACCGGATCAAGGCGCTCGGCTTCCGCTTCGCGGCGCAGTCGGGGTTGACCATCTCCATCAACGACGTCCAGACCCCGCCGGACAAGCAGGCGATCCTGGACCGTTACGAGAAGGAGGCCGAGAAGGCCGAGACCCAGTTCAAGCGGGGCATCATCACCGACGACGAGCGGCGCCAGAAGGAAATCGAGATCTGGACCTCCGCCAACTCGGAGGTGGGACGGGCCATGGAGGCGCAGCTGGCCACCATCGCCTTCAACCCGCTGGACATGATGGTGGACTCCGGGGCCCGAGGGAACTCGCAGCAGATCCGGCAGATCGCCGGTATGAAGGGATTGGTCTCCAACCCCCGAGGCGAGATGATCCCCCGGCCGATCAAGTCCTCGTTCCGTGAAGGCCTGTCCGTGCTGGAGTACTTCATCTCCACCCACGGCGCCCGCAAGGGATTGGCCGACACCGCGTTGCGCACGGCCGACTCGGGGTATCTGACCCGACGGCTGGTCGACGTGGCCCAGGAACTTATCGTCCGCATCGACGACTGCGGCTCCACGCGCGGCATCTGGATCGAGGGCGTCTCGCCCGACGGCCCGGGTCACCGCAACTACCTCGAGACGCGCGCCTTCGGCCGCCTGCTCACCGAGCCGGTGAAGCTGGCCGACGGCACCGTCTACGACGTGGGGACACTGCTCGACGACGTCAACATCGCCGCCATCCGTGACGATCCGACGGTGAATCGCATCAGGACCCGTTCGGTCCTGACGTGCGAGTCGCCGCAGGGTGTGTGCGCGTCGTGCTACGGCCTCTCCTTGGCCACGGGCATCATGATCGAGCTCGGTGAGGCGGTCGGCGTCATCGCGGCCCAGTCCATCGGTGAGCCGGGAACGCAGCTGACCATGCGAACCTTCCACACCGGTGGTGTGGTCGGTGAGGACATCACCCACGGCCTGCCCCGCGTGGTCGAGCTCTTCGAAGCCCGCACCCCGAAGGGTGCCGCCGTCCTGGCCCATCACTCCGGTGTGGTCCGCATCGACGACGACGAGGTCGGTCGCCACGTCACCGTGATCGCCGACAACGGGGACGAAGTGTCCACGCTCGTCGCGCCCCGGGCGCACCTCGAAGTGACCGACGGCCAGGAGGTCGGCGCCGGGGATGCGCTGGTCGAAGGGCCGAAGGATCCCAAGGAGCTGCTCGAGGTCAAGGGCATCCGCGAGACGCAGCAGTACCTCGTCGAAGAGGTGCAGAAGGTGTACCGCGACCAGGGTGTGTCGATCCACGACAAGCACATCGAGCTGATCGTGCGCCAGATGCTGCGGCGGGTCCTCGTGGCAGAGCCGGGCGACGCGCCGTTCCTGCCCGGTGAGCGCGTGGACAACCAGATCTACGCCGAGGTCAACCGCACGCTGGTCGAGGAAGGGCAAACCCCGGCCGAAGGCCGCCCCGAGCTGATGGGCATCACCAAGGCCTCGCTGGCCACCGAGAGCTGGCTCTCGGCCGCCTCCTTCCAGGAGACGACACGAGTGCTGACCGAGGCGGCCATCGAGGGCAAGAGCGACCAGCTCTTCGGGCTCAAGGAGAACATCATCATCGGCAAGCTCATCCCGGCAGGCTCGGGCATGGAGCACTACCGCAACATCCGTCTCGAGATGCCGGACGCCGAAGCCATGCCGTTCTGGGCTCTCGGCTCGGGCGACTCGGACACCGAGGACCTGGCGGCCTGGCTGCGTGACATGAGCGGGGAGAGCGTCGGCGACGACCCCTTCGACCCGTCCATCGATGCCAGCTGGCTGGGCGCAGCCCCGACGACCGACGACGGTTTCGGCAATGCGCTCCCGAGCCCGCCCGAAGGGGCGGCGGAGGCGGGCGCGTAGGACAGGGCCGGGACCGGGGCCGGCGTCCGGGTGATTGTGATTTCTAATCGCTAGAAGGCTAGCGGTTAGAAAAAGAAGTCTGTCCGGGGTCGGTATCATCCGGACCGGCGTCAAGCACAGCCGTTTGAGAAGTGAGAGCAGTCCCGGAGAGGGCGTGGTCTCGGCGTTACAGCGTCGGGGTCACGCCCGCTTCGCGTCGAGGCGGCGCACAGTGCCCTCGGGTAACAGCGCCGGCGCTACTCCTGGACGAGCTCGATCAGCGTGCCGAACGAGGTCTTGGGGTGCACGAAGGCCACCGTCGTCCCCCGTGAGCCCGGCCGGGGAGCCTCGTCGATCACGCGCCCTCCGGCATCCTTGACCGATTGCAGGGCGGCGGCGCAGTCGTCCACCCGGTACCCGATGTGATGGAGGCCCTCACCCTTGTTGGCGAGATACTTCGCCACCGGTGAGTCGTCCCTGATGGGCGTCAGGAGTTGCACGTAGGAGTCGGCCACGGCCAGGAGCGCCTCTTCGACGCCGTCGGACTCGACCCGCTCGCGGTGGGCCACCGTGGCCCCGAAGACCTCGGCATACCAGGCGATAGCGCCCTCGAGGTCGTTGACGGCGATGGCCACGTGGTCGATTTCGGTCAGCATGTCCATCATCATGCCCCGTGCCTGCGGAACAAGGTGATGCGATCCTCGCCGACCCGCTGGCGCAGTGCAGGGTCGTCGATGCCGAGGCCCTCCTCGGGGGCGAGGCAGAGCACGCCGATCTTGCCCTCGTGCAGGTTGTGGTGCACCTGATAGGCCGCCTCGCCCACGTCGTCGAGGGTGTAGACGGCAGAGAGCGGAGGGAGGATCTTGCCCTGGCAGACCAGCTGGTTGGCGTCCCAGGCCTCGCGGTAGTTGGCGAAGTGCGAGCCCTTGATCGTCTTGAGCTTCATCCACAGGTGCCGGTTGTCGTATTCGATCATGTAGCCCGAGGTGGCGGCGCAGGTCACGATGATGCCGCCACGGGTGCAGGCGAACACCGATGCCCCCATGGTCTGGCGTCCCGGGTGCTCGAAGACGATGTCGGGCTCACCGCCGACGAGGTCCCGGATGTCCTTGCCGAATCGGCGCCACTCGGACTCGTCCTGTGTGTGCTCGTCGCTCCAGAACTTGTAGTCGGCTCGGCGCCGGTCGATCACCGCCTCGACCCCGAGGTCGTGGAGAAGCTCCACCTTCTGGGCCGAGGAGACCACGCCGACGGGCGTTCCGCCCCCGTTGAGGACGTACTGCACGGCGAAGCTCCCCAAGCCGCCGCTCGCTCCCCAGACCAGCACCTTGTCGCCCTGGGCCATCTGCGCCCCGTTGTGCGAGACCAGCATGCGGTACGCGGTCGAGTTGCACAGGGCGTTCACCGCGGCCTCTTCCCAGCTCAGGTGGGTCGGTTTGGGCATCAGCTGGTTGGCCTTCACCACCGTCACGTCGGCCAGGCCGCCGAAGTTCGTCTCGAAGCCCCAGATGCGCTGGTTGGCGGCCAGCATGGAGTCGTCATGGGCCGAAGGGTCCTGATCGTCGACGTAGTTGCAGTGGATCGTGACCTTGTCGCCCACCTTCCAGTTGCGCACGGCCGAGCCCGTGCGCAGCACGACACCCGACGCATCGGAGCCGACCACGTGGTAGTCCAGCGCATGGCGCCTGCCCCAGATGCTCTCCTTGCCCAGCCGGTCCAAGAAGCCGAAGGTGGGGAGCGGCTCGAAGATCGACGTCCACACCGTGTTGAAGTTGATGGAGGAGGCCATCACGGCCACGTAGGCCTCGTCGGGCGCGAGCTCGGGCAGTGCCACCTCCTCGACGTGGAGTGAGGCCCGGGGGTCCTTCTGCGAGGACTCCATGCCGACGAACATCTCGGTCTCGGAGCGCCGCACCACGGCCGCCCGGTAGCTGTCGGGCAGGGGCAGTCCGGCCAGCTCATCGGCAGGTGCACCGGCCAGGGCGGCGCTCAGGATGTCGCTCATGTGCCCAGACGATAGTTGGCCCGTAAGATGTGGTTTCCGGCCGGTAACTAACCGGCACTGACTCGGAGGTTGTGGTCATGGCTGAAGCCGTCATCGTCGCTGGAGCTCGGACCCCCATCGGCAAGCTGTCCGGGGCGCTGGCCGGCTTCACCGCCATGGACCTGGGGGGATTCGCCATCGCCGAGGCGTTGACGCGGGCCGGACTGTCCCCGGACCAGGTGGACTACGTGCTCATGGGCCAGGTCCTCCAGGCCGGGCAGGGCCAGATCACAGCCCGGCAGGCCGCGGTCAAAGGCGGGATCCCCCTGAGCGTGCCGGCCAACACCATCAACAAGGTGTGCCTCTCCGGCCTCCACACGATCTACCTGGCGGACCAGATGATCCGGGCCGGGGACGCCGACATCGTGGTGGCCGGCGGCATGGAGTCGATGACCCAGGCGCCGTACCTGTTGCCGGGGGCCCGGGCCGGCTACCGCCTCGGCGATGGCACCCTGATCGACTCGATGATGCACGACGGCCTGACCGACGCGTTCGACCACATCGCCATGGGGCTCTCCACCGAGCACTACAACCAGAAGGCCAAGATCTCCCGTGAGCGCCAGGACGCGTTCGCCGCGGCCAGCCACGAGAAGGCGGCCGCGGCGGCCAAGGACGGCCGGCTGGCCGAGGAGATCGTCCCGGTGCACGTCCCGCAGCGCAAGGGTCGACCCGTTGCTCGTCGACGTCGACGAGGGCGTGCGCCCGGGCACGACGGCCGAAACGCTGGGGGCTCTCAAGCCGGCGTTCGACAAGAACGGCACCATCACGGCGGGCAATGCCTCACAGATCTCCGACGGCGGCGCCGCGGTCATCGTGATGTCAGCCGACAGAGCGAAGCAACTCGGCATCGCCCCGCTGGGCCAGATCGTCAGCTACGGCCAGGTGGCCGGGCCCGACACGTCGCTGTTGACCCAGCCCTCGCGGGCCATCGCCCAGGCGGCGAAGAAGGCCGGCATCGACATCGGCACCATCGACCTCTTCGAGATCAACGAGGCCTTTGCCGCCGTCGGCCTGGCCTCGGCTGACGATCTGGGACTCGACGAGAGCAAGATCAACGTGAACGGCGGCGCCATCGCCCTCGGGCACCCGGTCGGCATGTCCGGCACCCGGGTCGCCCTGACGGCGCTGCTCGAACTCCGTCGACGCGGGGCCAGCCTGGCGGCGGTTGCCCTGTGCGGCGGTGGCGGTCAGGGCGACGCCGCCATCTTGCGCGTCTTCGGCTGAACCGCGGCGAGTCCCCCGCCGCGGTCAGGGCTTGCCGAACGGCGGGATGAACAGCCCGAGGAGCTTGGCGCACTGCGCGTCCACCTCGGCCCAGCGCCGCGACGTCGAGCCGGTAGACGCCCAGGGCACAGGTGGGGAACCCCCGGCGCACCACAAGGTCGCGACCCTCGGTGTCCAGGGCGGAGATGAGGCCGCCGGCGAGGGCATGTGCCGTCGGGTTGTGGCCCACCACCATGACCGACGTGACTTCGTCCGGTACCAGGCGCACGTGCGCCAGCACCTCGTCGGGCTCGGCCCCGTAGAGGTCGTCGGGGCGCTCCTGCTTCGTCGGCGTGCCCATGCCCTCGAGCACCAGGTCCGCGGTGGCGGCGGTGCGGGCGGCCGGAGACACGAGGGCCACCTGCGGTAATCGGACCTTGCCCAGGCCCAGACCCTTGCCGGTCGGCCCGATGCGCCGGCCCAGCGCTTCGGCGTCGCGGCGCCCCCGCGGGGCCAGCACCCGGTCGAAGTCGTCGCCGCCGGGCGGCGGGTCCGCCACGGCCTTGGCGTGGCGCAAGAGCCAGAGCGTGCGGGGCGGCGTGGTGCTCACCCCAGCTCGAAGGCGGCGTGCAGGGAGCGCACCGCCCGCTCGACGTCGGCGGTGCGCACGATGCAGGAGGTGCGGATGGTCGAGGTGGAGATCATGTCGATGTTGATCTCCTCACGGGCCAGCGTTTCGAACATGGTGGCGGCGATGCCCGGATGTGACTTCATGCCGACGCCGATCAGCGAGACACGCGCCACGTCGCTGTCGGAGCTCACGCCCCTGGCGCCGAGCTCGTCCGCCGTGGCCCGCGCCGTCTCCACCGAGGTGGCCAGGTCGGTCTTGGGGACGGTGAAGGAGATGTCGGTCGTCCCGTTGGCCGAGGCGTTCTGCACGATCATGTCGACGTTGATCGACTGGTTGGCCTGGGCCCGGAACAGCTTGGCAGCCACCCCGGGGTGGTCGGGCAGGGCGCTCACCGTCACCTTGGCTTCGCTCGTATCGTGGGTCACCGCGGTGACGACAGCTTCTTCCATGTCTGCATCCTCCTCGACGACCCAGGTTCCGGGCTCCCAGGTGAAACTGGACCGCACGTGCAACGGCACGTTGTGATTCCTCGCGAACTCCACCGCCCGCAGCATCAGGACGCGGCCCCCGGTCGCCGCGATCTCGAGCATCTCGTCGAAGGAGATCCGGTTGATCCGATGTGCGGTGGGCACGACGCGGGGGTCAGCGGTGAAGACCCCGGTCACATCCGTATAGATCTCGCAGGCGTCGGCGCCCAGCACCGCCGCCAGCGCCACTGCGGTGGCGTCGGAGCCACCCCGGCCCAGCGTCGTGATCTCGCGATCGATCGAGACGCCCTGAAACCCCGCCACCACCGGGACACGGCCGGCGGCCAGGGCCTCGCGCAGCCGGTCCGCCTTGACCTCGAGGATCTTGGCTCTGGTGTGGTCGTTGTCGGTGATGATGCCGACCTGGCTCCCGGTGAAGGAGGATGCCTCGACGCCGAGCTCGGCCAGCGCCATGCAGAGAAGGGACATCGAGATGCGCTCTCCGGTGCTCACGAGCATGTCGTACTCACGCGGCGGCTGGACACTGCTCACGCTGTCCGCCAGATGGATCAGGTCGTCGGTGGTCTTGCCCATGGCGCTCACCACAGCCACGACATCGGTGCCCTCCCGTCGGGTACGGGCGATGTGATCGGCCACGGCACGGATCCGGTCTGCGTCCCCGACCGAGGTTCCTCCGAATTTCTGGACGACCACCGGCATAGGCACATGACGATAATGGTCTCCGCGGGGACAGCCGGGACACGGGTCGCCGCTCCCGATCCAACAACCTCTTCGGGGCCGGATAGGGTCTCAGGCCGTGCCCAGCGACAAGCGAGCCCGTCAACGTGCGGCGAGAGAGAGCCGTTTGGCGCAGGAGGCCAAGGCCAAGAAGCGCCGCAAGCAGATCCGCAACGGCATCATCATCGCCGTCATCGCCGGGGTGATCATCCTGATCGTGTTCCTCACCAGCTCGAACAGCTCCAACAACAAGTCGACGTCGACCACGACCACGACGACGACCAAGGCCGGCGGGTCCGCGGCGAACAAGAAGGCGCAGGAGGCCGCCGACAAGGTGGCCGTCGCCGCCGGCTGCCCCTCCTCCACGAGCGCCAGGGTGAATACGCAGAAGTACTCGGCGGCTCCGCCGATGACGATCGACCCGTCCAAGAACTACACGGCCACCGTCGTGACCACCGCCGGCACGTTCACCATCGCACTGGATCCCAAGACGGCGCCGGTCACCGTGAACAACTTCGTGTTCCTGGCCGACAAGGGCTTTTACCACTGCGTGATCTTCCACCGGGTCATCCCGTCCTTCATGGACCAGACGGGGGACCCCACGGGGACCGGACAGGGTGGTCCCGGCTACACCATTCCCGATGAGTTGCCGGCGAAGGCCACCAACGCGTCCGCCCAGTACCCGTTGGGCTCGGTCGCCATGGCCAACACCGGCCAGCCCCACTCCGGGGGCAGCCAGTTCTTCATCGTGGCCGGGCCCGAGGGCGAGGGCCTTGCCAACAGCTACTCGCTCTTCGGCACCGTCACTTCGGGCATGGACGTGGTGAACTCCATCAACGCCCAGGGGTCCACCGCAGGGGTCCCACCCGACGTGACCCAACGCATCATCTCCGTCACCATCCAAGCGTCATAACCAGCTGGGAGACAGCACACATGGCCATACCCACCCCACCCGCCGCCGATGGATCGAGCCCGCAGCAGCGCTCGTTCGACCAGGAGCCCCCGATGGTGATCGACACCAACAAGCGCTACACCGCCACCATGGTCACCTCACACGGCACCATGGTGATCGCGCTCGATCCCCTGGCCGCCCCCAAGACGGTGAACAGCTTCGTGTTCCTCGCCCGGTACCACTACTACGACGGCGTCATCTTCCACCGCATCATCCCCGGCTTCGTGCTCCAGGGCGGCGACCCCACGGGCACGGGCACCGGCGGGCCCGGGTACAAGTTCGCGGACGAGCTGCCGGCGCCCGGCCGTTACCAGATCGGCTCCCTGGCCATGGCCAACGCCGGTCCCAACACCAACGGGAGCCAGTTCTTCGTCATCAGTGGCCCCGACGGCGTCCGCCTGCCGCCCCAGTACGCCCTCTTCGGGGCCGTGGTCAGCGGGGGCGACGTCGTCACCGCCATCGACGCTCTGGGCACCCGTTCGGGCAAGCCGACGGAGACGGTCACGATCGAATCGGTGACGATCTCCGAGGAGGACTGACTCCCAGGGGTCCGGGCGGGATTCCCGGGGTCCGGCAGTTCGGCAGTCCGGCGGTCCGGCGGTCCGGCGGTTCAGCGCTGCAGGGCGCCGAGTCCCTCGGTGCGGGCGCCGTTGAGGAACACCACCGGGGGAGCCGCACCCTCGTAGCTCCAGGTCCCGTCGCCGGCACGGAGCAGGGCGGTGCGATCCGGGATCCCGACGACGGGCAACCCGGTCGGCGCCAGCGCAACCGTGCGCTGCAGCTTCTGGCCGTGGGCGTCCTCGAGGCCGTCGCCGAATTGCGGCACGACGGCCAGCTGATCGACCAGTCCGAGCCCCACCGTCAAGGCGCCGCCGCGGGGATCGACCATCGGGTCGGTGAGCACCATGGCGCCGGCGGCGGAGCCGGCCACGACCGCACCCGAGGCCCACGCCTCCCGGAGGGCCTCGAGGGTGGCGGAGCCCTTGAGCACCGACTTGAGGTGGAGGGGCGACCCGCCGGCGAGATACACGAAGCGAGCCCCGCGGACCACCGCCGCCATGCCGGGGTCGTTGGCGGAGGCCCGGTCGACCACCATCAGCCCCTCGACCTGGCCGCCCAGGGTGGCGAACCATTCCGCCGCGTGCAGCGCCACGCGCTCGGGGTGCTGGTAGGCGGCCGCGGTCGGCAGCACCACCACCTCTTTCCCGCCCGAGGCGGCGAGCAGGGTGGCGTCGAAGGTGCAACCCTCTGTCCACTCGAACCCGCCCACCAGGGCGAGCAGGCCGTTTGTCGTCATGAGCCACTCTTGCACGCACGACGACGCCCCGGTGTCGAGCACCCTGGTTACCGGCCAGTAGCCTTTGTCCCTATGTCCATTGCGCGGGTTGGAATTCTCGGGTCCGGAATCATGGGTTCGGGCATCGCCGAAGTGGCTGCCGCTGCAGGTTTCGAGGTCGTCCTGCGCAGCCGGAGCAAAGAGTCTGCGGACGGCATGCTGGCCGGACTGGCCGCGTCGCTGGCCAAGCAGGTCGAGAAGGGGAAGCGCAGCCGAGATCAGGCCGACGAGATCGCGGCCCGGGTTTCGGCCACCACCCACCTCGGCGACCTGGTCGGCGTCGACCTGGTGATCGAGTCTGTGGTCGAGGACCTGACTGTGAAGAAGGCACTGTTCGCCGAGCTCGACAGCATCTGCAAGCCGGATGCCATTCTGGCCACCAACACCTCCACCCTGCCCGTGGTGGAGATGGCGATGGCCACGGGCCGACCCGACCTGGTGTGCGGCATCCACTTCTTCAACCCCGCCCCCGTCATGACACTGGTCGAGGTGGTGCGCCCGGTGACCGCTCTCGACACCACGATGCAGGCGGCGCTCGAGTTCATCGCCGCCTGCGGGAAGGACCCGGTCGAGGTCAAGGACCAGGCCGGGTTCGTCGTGAACGCATTGCTGTTCCCCTACCTCAACAATGCCGTGCGGCTCTTGGAACAGGGCGTGGCCTCCAAGGAGGGCATCGATGCCGCGATGAAGGGCGGGTGCGGGTTCCCGATGGGCCCGTTCGCGCTGCTCGATCTCGTCGGGCTCGACACCTCGGTGGCCATCCTCGACGCGCTCTACGACGAGTTCCGTGAGCCGAACTACGCCACCGTCCCGCTGCTGCGACGCATGGTCAGCTCAGGCCAGCTGGGCCGCAAGACCAAGCGCGGCTTCTACGACTACGAGCGCTAGGCCGTCGCCCGACGCTGCCCGTCGACGCGCCCGACCGACCCGCTGCCCGCCCACGACGCCAGTGCCCGTCCACGATGCCGGGCCGGAAGGGGCACAATGGTCATGACGTTCTCTCACGCCCGGGAGGTGAGATCGATTGAGCCAGACACCCCCACGTGATGCCCCCTGGGTCATGCGCACGTACTCGGGGCACTCGACGGCGAAGGCCTCGAACGAGCTCTACCGCAACAACCTGGCCAAGGGGCAGACGGGTCTCTCCATCGCCTTCGACCTCCCGACGCAGACGGGCTACGACCCGGACTCGCCCGAGGCCGCCGGCGAGGTGGGCAAGGTGGGAGTTCCCGTGGCGCACCGGGGCCACATGGAAGAGCTGATGTACCAGATCCCCGTGGACAAAATGAACACGTCCATGACCATCAATGCAACGGCGGCGTGGCTCCTCGGTCTCTACGTGGCACACGCCGAGGACCGTGGCGTCGATCCGCGCCTGTTGGCGGGGACGACGCAGAACGACATCGTCAAGGAGTATCTCAGCCGGGGTACCTACATCTTTCCGCCTGGTCCCAGTCTCCGATTGACCATCGACACCATCGCCTACACGGTGCGCCACGCACCCAAATGGAATCCGATCAACGTCTGCAGCTACCACCTCCAAGAAGCGGGTGCCACGCCGACCCAGGAGGTGGCCTTCGCGCTGGCGACCGCCATCGGGGTGCTCGACGGCGTCCGCCAGAGCGGGAAGATCGAGGCGTCAGAGTTCCCGGCGGTGGTCGGCCGGATCAGCTTCTTCGTCAACTCGAGCGTCCGCTTTGTCGAGGAAACCTGCAAAATGCGGGCCTTTACGGCCATGTGGGATCGCATCTGCCGCGAGCGCTACGGCGTCGACGACCCGAAGTTGCGCCGCTTCCGCTACGGGGTACAGGTCAACTCGCTGGGGCTGACGGAACAGCAACCCGAGAACAACGTGCCGCGGATCGTGCTCGAGTCCCTCGGTGTCACGCTCTCGAAGAGTGCGCGGGCGCGCGCCGTGCAGTTGCCGGCGTGGAACGAAGCACTCGGCTTGCCCCGCCCCTGGGACCAGCAGTGGTCGCTGCGCATCCAGCAGATCCTGGCCTTCGAGTCGGACCTTCTCGAGTACGGCGACATCTTCGAGGGCTCCAAGGTGATCGAGGCCAAGACGGCCGAGCTCATCGAGGCGGCTGGCGCCGAGCTGGACGATGTCCAGGCGCTCGGGGGAGCCTTCGCCGCCATCGACGAGCTCAAGACGCGGCTCGTGCGCAGCCAGGCCGAGCGGGTACGCCGGATCGAGACGGGGGAGCAGCACGTCGTCGGTGTGAACTGCTTCACCGAGACGGCGCCGTCGCCGCTGACGGCCGACGGCGACATCGAGAACATCCTGAAGGTCGACCATCGGGTCGAGGCCGAACAGATCGCCGATGTCGAGCGGTGGCGGGCCGCTCGGGACCGGGCCGCGGTGGACAAGGCGATCGATGCCTTGCGCCGGGTGGCCGAGGACGACGGCCCCGACGCCAACATCATGGAGGCCACGATCGCCTTGGCCCATGCCGGCGGGACGACGGGAGAGTGGGCCGGAGCCCTGCGGCAGGTCTTCGGCGAATTCCGGGCCCCGACAGGGGTCAGCGGTGGGGTCGGACGCCGGGGCGAGGACCTTGCACCCCTGATCGTCCGCACCCGGGCCCTGGCTGCGACGACCGGGGGGCCGCCTCGCCTGTTGGTGGCCAAGCCCGGGCTGGACGGCCATTCCAATGGTGCCGAGCAGATCGCCGTGGCGGCCCGCGACGCCGGCTTCGAGGTGATCTACCAGGGCATCCGGCTGACCCCGGCGCAGATTGTGGCGGCGGCCCGCGACGAGGACGTCGACATCGTCGGGCTCTCCATCCTCTCGGGATCCCATATGGAGCTGGTGCCCGACATTCTGGACCGCTTGCGTGCCGCCGGGGTCGGTGCCGCCGTGGTCGTGGGAGGGATCATCCCGCCCGACGACGCCGAGATCCTCCTCGGCAAGGGGGTTTCCTCGGTGTATACACCGAAGGACTACTCGTTCGATCGCATCATGGCGGACCTGGTCGGTCTGGCGGAGCGCCAGCGCGGCGCCATTCGCGCGTAAGGCGGTCCGAGCTCGCGCCAGGTGATGGCGACGGCCCCGAACTCGATGGCCTGCCGGCGGAGGCTCTCGGGCAGGTCGTAGTGGTTCAGGGCCGAGGAACGCCGATGGCGCTGGAAGCCGCGGGGAGGTATGCCGAGCCGGGCCGCCATCTCGTGCAGCTCGTCGGGATCGTCCGCCACAAGGTGGGACCAGCGGTCCTCGCGCTGGCGGATGGTGGCCCGCTGACGCCAGTCGTCGACGTAGACAGTCAGGGGCGCGCCCAGGGTCGGGACCGTCGCATGGTGATCGGTTGCGCCCACCAGCGACCGCTGAATCGCCAGGCGTCGTGCACCGGATTCTGTGCATCGGGCGCAGCCGCTCGGGGCCAGACCAGCTGCGCCGCGGCCGTGATCGCCGCCATGACGTCGGGGTCGGGCCCCGGACGCGGCCGCAGCGTCAGCTGCGCCGGATCGATGGCCGGGACGGGCCGTGCTCACAGCGGCACGTTCCCGTGCTTGCGGCGGGGGAGCTCCTCGTGCTTGGAGGCCAGCATCTCGAGGCTGCGGCAGATGACGGCCCGGGTGTCGGCCGGCGAGATCACGTCGTCGATATAGCCCCGTTCCGCCGCGATGTAGGGATTGGCGTAGCGCTCGGTGTATTCGTCGATCAGCTCGGCCCGTCGGGCGGCCGGATCCGGCGCCTCGGCCAACTCGCGGCGGTAGACGATCTCGACCGCACCGTTGGGGCCCATCACGGCCAATTCGGCCGAAGGCCAGGCGAAGGCGAGGTCGGCGCCGATCGACTTGGAGTTCATGACCACGTAGGCCCCGCCGTAGGCCTTGCGGGTGATGATCTGGATCCGGGGCACGGTCGATTCGCAGTAGGCGTAGAGGAGCTTGGCCCCGTGGCGGATGATGCCGCCGTACTCCTGATCGGTGCCGGGCATGAAGCCGGGCACGTCGACGAAGGTGAGCAGCGGGATGTTGAAGGCGTCGCACACGCGGACGAAGCGTGAGGCCTTCTCGGACGAGTCGATGTCGAGCACGCCGGCCAGGACAGCGGGCTGGTTGCCCACGATCCCCACCACCCGCCCGTCCATGCGGGCAAAGCCGCAGGTGATCGACATGGCCCAGTGCCGGTGGACCTCGAAGTAGTCGCCGTTGTCGACGACGGCGGCAATGACCTTCTTCATGTCGTAGGGCTGGTTCGGGGAGACCGGCATGATGTCGATCAGCTCGGGCACCTGGCGGTCGGGCTCGTCTCCGGTCAGCTCCCGGGGAGGCTCCTCGAGGTTGTTGGAGGGCAGGAACGAGAGCAGGAGGCGCACGTCGTCGAGGCAGGCCTTCTCGTCGGGCGAGACGAAGGTGGCCACGCCCGACTTCGTGGCGTGGCTCATGGCCCCGCCGAGCTCTTCGAGGGTGACGTCCTCTCCGGTGACCGTCTTCACCACATCGGGACCGGTGATGAACATGTGCGACGTGCCCTGGACCATGAAGATGAAGTCGGTCATGGCCGGCGAGTAGACGGCGCCGCCGGCGCACGGGCCCATGATCACGCTGATCTGGGGAATGACGCCCGAAGCCGTCACGTTGCGGTGGAAGATGCCCCCGTAGGAGTGGAGCGACACCACGCCTTCCTGGATGCGTGCGCCGGCGCCGTCGTTGAGCCCGATCATGGGGACCCCGGTGGAGGCGGCCAGGTCCATCACCTTGTGGATCTTTTCCGCGAACACCTCGCCGAGCGCCCCGCCGAAGACGGTGAAGTCCTGGCTGAAGACGCAGACCCGGCGGCCGTCGATGGTGCCGAACCCCGTGACGACCCCGTCGGTGTAGGGCCGGTTGTCCTCGAGGCCCATGCCGTGGGCCCGGTGGCGGGCCAGCATGTCGAGCTCCTGGAACGAGCCGTCGTCGAGGAGGTAGTCGATCCGCTCCCGAGCGGTCATCTTGCCCTTGGAGTGATGCCGCTCCACCGATGCCTCGCTGCCCGCGTGCAAGGCCTGTTCCTTGCGCTCGGCCAGCTCCGTCAAACGCTCAGCCATCGAATGTTCCATAGCCGGGCAGGCTAACGCCCCCCGGCACCCGCCCGGAAGCCGGTCGGACCTGGTCGGCAATCCGCCTGGTCGACGGAGCGCAACCGCTACAATGGAGGAGCGGTTGTTGCAGGTCCGTGACCCGGCGCGATTGTCGGACCCCCGGCCACGGGCTATCATCTTCCGTCTGCCATGTGGGGCTTCGGCCTACGCGGTCACCGCGTCGCACATGGGTTCACCATTTTCAGTATCGAGAGGTAGCGCGTGCCCACAATCGCCCAGCTCGTCCGCAAGGGACGTCAGGCCAAGGTGACAAAGACCAAGACCCCGGCCCTGAAGGGCGCGCCCCAGCGACGGGGTGTCTGCACGCGGCGTGTACACGACCACACCGAAGAAGCCGAATTCGGCCCTGCGCAAGGTGGCGCGTGTGCGTCTGTCGTCGGGGGTCGAGATCACGGCCTACATCCCCGGTGTGGGTCACAACCTGCAAGAGCACTCCATCGTCCTCGTCCGGGGTGGTCGTGTGAAGGACCTGCCCGGTGTGCGCTACAAGGTGGTCCGGGGTGCCCTCGACACCTCCGGCGTCCGTGAGCGCAGCCAGGCCCGCAGTCGCTACGGCGCCAAGAAGGAGTCCTAATGCCCCGTAACGGACCAGCAACCCGCCGCGAACTGGCCCCGGACCCCGTCTACCGCTCGGTCCTGGTGACCCAGGTCGTCAACAAGATCCTCTCGAGGGGCAAGCGCACCTTGGCCGAACGCATCGTCTACGGCGCCCTCGACCTCGTACAGGAGCGCTCCGGGGGTGACCCCGTGGCGGCCCTCAAGCGCGCGGTGGAGAACACCCGCCCCGAGCTCGAGGTGAAGAGCCGCCGGGTCGGTGGCGCCACCTACCAGGTGCCGGTCGAGGTTCGTCCCCGCCGGGCCACCACGTTGGCCATTCGCTGGCTGACGACGTACTCCCGCCAACGCCGCGAGAAGACCATGGCCGAGCGCCTGGCCGGCGAGATCCTGGATGCCTCCAACAACATCGGCGCCGCCGTCAAGCGCCGGGAGGACATGCACAAGATGGCGGAATCCAACAAAGCATTCGCCCACTACCGCTGGTAGTGGACCGCAACTCCATTCGAAGGAACACACAGCACCATGGCTGACGCCCTCGCCAACCCGCGATTTCCCGCTGGCCAAGACCCGCAACATCGGGATCATGGCCCACATCGACGCGGGCAAGACCACCACGACCGAGCGGATCCTCTACTACACCGGCCGCAACTACAAGATCGGTGAGGTCCACGAGGGTGCGGCCACCATGGACTGGATGGTGCAGGAGCAGGAGCGGGGCATCACGATCACCTCGGCCGCCACCACCTGCAAGTGGCGCGACAACTGGATCAACATCATCGACACCCCGGGTCACGTGGACTTCACCGTCGAGGTGGAGCGCTCCCTGCGTGTCCTCGACGGCGCCGTTGCCGTGTTCGACGCCGTGGCCGGCGTGGAGCCCCAGACCGAGACCGTGTGGCGCCAGGCCAACAAGTACCACGTCCCCCGTATCTGCTTCGTCAACAAGATGGACCGCATCGGCGCCGACTTCGAGCGGACGGTCGATCGATGATCCGCGACCGCCTCGACGCCACGCCGGCGGTGACCCAGCTGCCCGATCGGCTCGGAGTCCGAGTTCCTGGGCGTGGTCGACCTGCTCGAGAGCAAGGCCCTCGTCTGGGGCGACGGCATGGGTGAGGAGTGGGAGGTCACCGACATCCCCGAGAAGATGGTGGCTGACGCCGAAGACGCCCGGCACCAGCTCATCGACGTCGTCTCCAACTTCGACGACACCATCATGGAGAAGTACCTGGCCGAGGAGCCCATCACGGCCGACGACCTGCGCCGCGCCCTGCGCACGGCCACGCTGGCGGCCGAAGTGGTGCCCGTCCTCTGCGGGTCGGCCTTCAAGAACAAGGGCGTGCAGCCGATGCTCGACGCCGTCATCGACTACCTGCCCAGCCCGCTCGACCTGCCCCCGACCCAGGGGACACGCCCGAACCACCCCGAGGACATCGAGGAGCGCAAGGCCGACGACACCGACGCCTTCTCCGCCCTGGCCTTCAAGGTCATGACCGACCCCTACGTCGGCAAGCTGACCTACATCCGGGTCTACTCGGGCACGCTGACCAAAGGCTCCACGGTCTCCAACTCGACCAAGGACAAGAAGGAGCGGATCGGCCGCATCCTCCAGATGCACGCCAACGACCGCGTGGACAAGGACGCGATCTTCGCCGGCGACATCATGGCCGTGGTCGGTCTCAAGAACACCACGACAGGCGACACCCTGTGCGACCCGGCGCGCCCCATCGTGCTCGAGGCGCTGGAGTTCCCCGAGCCGGTGATCCACGTGGCCGTCGAGCCCAAGACCAAGGCGGACCAGGACAAGCTCTCCAAGGCCCTCTACTCGCTCAGCGAGGAGGACCCGACCTTCCGCGTCCGCTCGGACGAGGAGACGGGGCAGACGGTCATCTCCGGGTATGGGCGAGCTCCACCTCGAGGTCCTCGTCGACCGGATGCTGCGGGAGTTCAGCGTGGACGCCAACGTGGGCAAGCCCCAGGTGGCCTACCGCGAGACGATCCGCAAGCCGGTCGAGAAGATCGAGGAGAAGTACGTCCGCCAGACCGGTGGCCGGGGCCAGTACGGCCACGTGGTCATCAGCGCCGAGCCGACCGGGCCCGGCGGCGGCTACGAGTTCGTCGACAAAATCAGCGGTGGTGTCATCCCCAAGGAGTACATCCCCTCGGTGGACGCCGGCATCCAGGAGGCGTTGACCTCGGGTGTGCTGGCCGGATACCCGACGGTGGACGTCCGCGTCCTGCTGACCTACGGCTCCTACCACGACGTGGACTCCTCGGAAATGGCGTTCAAGATCGCCGGTTCCATGGCGATCAAGAAGGCGCTCCGGGCCGCCAGCCCGGTGCTCCTCGAGCCGGTCATGGCGGTCACGGTGACCACGCCCGACGACTACATGGGCGACGTCATCGGGGACCTCTCGTCCCGGCGGGGCAAGGTCCAGAGCATGGACCAGCAGGGCAACAGCCATGTGATCAACGCGGAGGTACCGCTGGCCGATATGTTCGGCTACGCTACTGACCTGCGTTCGCGCACCCAGGGTCGCGCCACGTACACGATGCAGTTCCACTCGTACAACGAGGTGCCCGAGTCGATCTCCAAGGAGATCATCGCCCGGGCCCACGGGGAGTAGCCGGGGCCCCAGGGCTCCGGCAACAGTTCGCACAAGCAGACAAATTCGCACAAGCAGACACAGAAAGCGGCGTTCAGTCGCCGCGGCGGGCCCATGGGGGTCCCGTCCGATATCAGGGAGTAGTTACGGCGATGGCCAAGAAGAAGTTCGAGCGCACCAAGCCTCACGTCAACGTGGGAACGATGGGACACATCGACCACGGCAAGACCACGCTCACGGCGGCGATCACCAAGGTCCTGTCGGAGAAGAACCCCAACACGTCCTTCACGGCGTTCGACCAGATCGACGCCGCTCCTGAAGAGAAGCAGCGCGGCATCACCATCACCATCGCCCACGTCGAGTACGAGACCGAGCAGCGTCACTACGCGCACGTCGACATGCCGGGCCACGCCGACTACATCAAGAACATGATCACCGGTGCGGCGCAGATCGACGGCGCCATCCTGGTGGTCTCGGCGGCCGACGGCCCCATGCCCCAGACCCGTGAGCACGTCCTGCTGGCCCGCCAGGTCGGCGTGCCGTACATCGTGGTGGCCCTCAACAAGGCCGACATGGTGGACGACCCCGAGCTGCTCGAGCTGGTGGAGATGGAAGTGCGCGAGCTCCTCAGCAACTACGACTTCCCGGGCGACGACACGCCGATCATCCAGGTCAGCGCGCTCAAGGCCCTCGAGGGCGACCCCGAGTGGAGCGAGAAGATCGTCGAGCTGATGGACGCCGTCGACTCGTTCATCCCCGAGCCCGAGCGTGACGTGGACAAGCCGTTCCTCATGCCGATCGAGGACGTCATGTCCATCACCGGTCGTGGCACCGTGGTGACCGGCAAGGTCGAGCAGGGCATCGTCAAGGTGGGCGAGGAAGTCGAGATCGTCGGCCTGCGCGACACCCAGAAGACCACGGTCACCGGTATCGAGATGTTCCGCAAGCTGCTGGACGAGGGCCGGGCCGGCGACAACGTCGGTGCGCTGCTGCGAGGCACGAAGAAGGAGGAGGTGGAGCGTGGCCAGGTGCTGTGCAAGCCCGGTTCCATCACCCCGCACACCAACTTCGAGGCCAACGTCTACGTGCTGAACAAGGAGGAGGGTGGCCGTCACAAGCCGTTCTTCACCAACTACCGGCCCCAGTTCTACTTCCGGACCACCGACGTGACCGGCACCATTTCCCTGCCTGAGGGCACCGAAATGGTCATGCCCGGGGACAACACGGAGATGACCGTGGAGTTGGGCAAGCCCATTGCAATGACTGAAGGTCTGCGCTTCGCCATCCGTGAGGGTGGTCGCACCGTTGCTTCCGGTCGGGTTACAAAGATCCTCAAGTAACACCCGAGACGTAACGGAACGAGAGCAGGCATCATGGCCGACGGCCCCAAGCAGAAGATTCGCATCACGGCTCAAGGCCTATGACCACGAGATCCTCGATCAGTCGACCGAGAAGATCGTGCAGACGGTGTTGCGGACCCAGGCCAAGGTCCTCGGGTCCCATCCCGTTGCCCACGGACAAGCACCGCTACACGGTGATCCGTTCGCCCCACAAGTACAAGGACTCCCGCGAGCACTTCGAGATGCGGGTGCACAAGCGCTTGGTGGACATCGTCGAGCACACGCCCAAGACGGTCGACTCGCTCCAGCGACTCGACCTGCCGGCCGGCGTGGATATCGAGATAAAGATTCAGACCGCCTAATCCAGGCTTTTCCGCCTGGCAGAGCGGGGCCCGGGTGGTGTAACGTCGCACGGGCCGATTTGGCACCCGATGGCGCCTCCGGCGCCGTCCTCTACAACAGAAGTGCGTGAACGCCGGTGTACTCCGGTACCTCACGCCAAACCATTCGAGCGCTCCGCTCGGGATTCCCGGGCGGAGCGTTGGCGTGCGCACGGGAAGCCGTGGGCAGCGCAGGGAGATAAGACACGTGGCAAGCAAGGCGATCGTCGGCGAGAAGGTCGGCATGACCCAGGTCTGGGACGAACAGAACCGCGCCATCCCGGTGACGGTGCTGAAAGTCGCGCCCGTGCGCGTGGTCCAGGTCAAGACGGTCGAGTCGGATGGGTACTCGGCACTGCAGGTCGACCTGGGGGTTTCGGCGGGCCTCCACCCTGACCAAGCCCCAGATCGGGCACTACGCCAAGGCCAGTGTCGAGCCGGGCCGGGGACTGGTCGAGCTGCGGCTCGACGATGTGGCCGAGTTCAGCGTGGGCCAGGAGCTGGCGGCCGATGTCTGGACGGCCGGCGATCGGGTCGACGCCATCGCCGTCAGCAAGGGCAAGGGGTTTGCCGGTGGCATGAAGCGCCACAACTTCAAGGGACAGGGAGCCTCGCACGGTAACCACAAGAGCCACCGTGTGCCCGGGATCCATCGGCGCCTGCGCCACGCCGTCCCGCGTCTTCAAGGGGACCCGGATGGCCGGGCAGATGGGCGGCAAGCAGGTGACCGCCCTCAATCTCCAGGTGGTCTCCGCTGACCCGGAACGCCAGTTGGTCCTGGTCAAGGGCGCCGTACCCGGGGCCCGCGGCACCGTCGTGGTCCTCCGGGACTCGGTCAAGGCAACCACCAAGCCGGGAGGGTCGCGATGACGGTCACCGACACGGTGATCCGCGGACCGGTCAAGAAGGACCGTCCGGCGCCCGTCACCCGGACCGTGACGCGGCGCACCGTGGCCGGCGACGAACTGGGATCGGTCGACCTCGAGCCTTCCATCTTCGGGATCGAGCCCAATCTGGCCGTGCTGCACCAGGTCGTGACGGCCCAGCTGGCCGCCATCCGGGCCGGCACCCAGTCGACGAAGACACGTGTCGCAGGTCCGTGGCGGCGGGGCCAAGCCGTTCGCCCAGAAGGGCACCGGCCGGGCCCGTCAGGGTTCCAGCCGATCGCCGTCGATGAGCGGTGGCGGCATTGCCCTCGGGCCCAAGCCCCGCAGCTACAAGCAGCACACCCCCAAGAAGATGGTGCGCCTGGCGCTGCTGTCGGCCCTGAGCGACCGGGCGGCCAACGACCGGGTCGCCCTGGTCGACCAGTGGGGCTGGGAAGGTCCGAAGACCAAGGACGCCGTCGCGGCGCTCACCAACCTCAAGATCACCGGCACGCGTGCTGGTGGTGCTGGCCGACGACGAGACGATCGCCGGCCGCTCCTTCGCCAACCTGCCCCAGGTGACGACCACCTCATTCGGGCAGCTCTCCGCCCACGACGTCCTGCGCAACGACTGGATCGTCTTCTCCGACCGCACGCTGCCGGGCTCCGACGCATTCCCGGCGGCGCTGCCGCTGAGGCTCCGGATGGACCTGAGGCCGTCGCCGCTCACAAGGCCGCCGCTCCGAAGGCGGCCGCCGCGCCCGAGGCTGTGGCGCCGGACGAGGTGGCACCAGAGGCCGATGCCAGCGCCGAGTCACCGCCGAGGTTGCCGATACCGAGGAGTCCGACGCCGATGCGTGATGCCATGTCAGTGCTGATCCGGCCGGTGGTGTCCGAGAAGAGCTACGGGCTCATGGACCAGAACGTCTACGTCTTCATCGTCGATCCCGGCGCCACCAAGATCGACGTCCGTCACGCGGTCGAGCAGGCCTTCAACGTCCGGGTGCACCAACGTCAACACCCTGAACCGCAAGGGGAAGTCGACGCGCAACCGGCGCACCAACATCAAGGGGCACCGTCCCAACACCAAGCGCGCCATCGTCACCCTCCATCCCGACGACTCCATCGATCTCTTCGATCGCTGATCACAGGATCGCACTCCATGCCACTTCGCTCACGTAAACCCACCAGCCCCGGCCGTCGCTTCCAGACGGTCTCGGACTTCTCCGAGATCACCCGTGATCACCCGGAGAAGTCGCTGCTGGCGCCCAGCCCCGGATCGGGCGGGCGCAACAACCACGGCCGCAAGACGGCCCGCCACCGCGGCGGCGGTCACAAGCAGCAGTACCGGATCATCGACTTCCGTCGGAACAAGGACGGCGTCCCGGCCCGGGTGGCGGCCATCGAGTACGACCCCAATCGCAACGCCCGCATCGCCCTGCTCCACTACGCCGACGGTGAGAAGCGCTACATCCTGGCGCCGGCCGGGCTCAAGGTGGACGACAAGGTCCAGAGCGGCCAGGGCGCGGACATCCGCCCGGGCAACGCGCTGCCCCTTGCGCTACATCCCGGTCGGGCTCGACCATCCACAACGTCGAGCTTCGTCCCGGCGGCGGCGGGAAGATGGCCCGTGGCGCGGGCATGAGCATCCAGCTGGTGGCCAAGGAAGGCGCCTTCGCCACCCTGCGCCTCCCGTCGACCGAAATGCGCCGGGTGTCGATCGACTGCCGGGGCACCCTGGGTGTGGTCGGCAACGCCGAGGCCGAGCTGATCAAGATCGGGAAGGCCGGCCGCAACCGCTGGAAGGGCAAGCGCCCCCAGACCCGTGGCGTGGCCATGAACCCGGTGGACCACCCGCTCGGTGGTGGCGAGGGCAAGTCCTCGGGTGGGCGCCACCCGGTCTCGCCCTGGGGCAAGGCCGAGGGCCGCACCCGGTCCCGCAACAAGAAGTCCGATTCGATGATCGTCCGCCGGCGCCGCACCCGCGGCGCGCGGCGATAGGCGAAGGGTTGAGCAGGTATGCCGCGTAGCTTGAAGAAGGGCCCATTCGTCGACGACCACCTGTTGAAGAAGGTGGACGTGCTGAACTCGAGCGGGGAGAAGAAGGTCATCAAGACCTGGTCTCGCCGCTCGACCATCATCCCCGACATGGTCGGCCACACCATCGCCGTCCACGACGGCCGCCGGCACGTGCCGGTCTACGTGACCGAGTCCATGGTCGGCCACAAGCTGGGCGAGTTCGCCCCGACGCGCACCTTCCGGTACCACGCCGGGCAGGAGCGGGGAGCGCGTCGCTGACATGACCGCCACCAAGACCAACGAGCGTCCCGGGACGCGTGCCGTCCTCCGCCACAGCGGGTTGTCGGCCTCCAAGGTCCGCCAGGTCCTCGACCTCATCCGCGGGCCAGGACGTGGACCGGGCCGCCGAGATCCTCGTCGGCACCGAGCGCGAAGCGGCCGAACATCATCGGCAAGGTGCTGGCGTCGGCCGTGGCCAACGCCGCCCACAACGACTTCCAGAATCCCGACGAGCTCTACGTGTCGGCCTGCTACGCCGACGAGGGCACGACGGCCAAGCGGTGGCGCCCCCGGGCCCGTGGCCGGGCGACGCGCATCCGCAAGCGCTCCAGCCACATCACGATCATCGTGAGCCGGTTGCCGGCCGACAAGCTCGAGTTGCGCCGCAAGCGCATGGAAGCGGTCAGCGCGCACCGTTCTCGCCGGGTCGACGCCTCACGGCGCCGGGCCGACCTCTCGGGCCGACTCTCACGCCGCCGTGCGTCGCAGGCGGTGGCCGAAGCCGAGGCCGCGGCAGCGGCGGAGGCCGAGGATGAGGCGACCGATCCCAACGTGATCGATGTGCCGGAGCTCGACGTGGCCGAGGCCGACGAGATCGGGACCGAGGTGGCGGACAACGGCACCGCCGAGAACGAGGTGGACGACGTCAGCGACGAAGGTCCTGCTGAAGTTGTCGATATGGACGACGAGGACGAGACGGTCGAGGCAGACGCCGACGCCGAGGAGAAGGGCGAGTAGATGGGCCAGAAGGTAAACCCCTATGGCTTCCGCCTCGGTATCACTACCGACTGGAAGTCCCGTTGGTTCGAGGAGCGGCATTACCGCGAGTTCGTGGTCGAGGATTGGAAGATCCGCGACTACCTGATGACACAGCTCGAGGCGGCCGCGGTCAGCCGGATCGAGGTGGAGCGCACGCGCGACCGCTTGCGGGTCGACATCCACACGGCCCGCCCGGGCATCGTGATCGGCCGGCGCGGCTCGGAAGCCGACCGGCTCAAGAAGAAGCTCGAGGAGATCACCGGTCTCCAGAACCGGATCCAGCTGAACATCCAGGAGATCAAGCAGCCCGAGTTGGACGCCGCCCTCATCGCCCAGGGCATCTGCGACCAGCTGGTGCGGCGGGTGGCCTTCCGGCGTGCCATGAAGCGAGCCATCCAGACCGTCCAGAAGGCGGGTGCCCAGGGCATCAAGGTGCAGTGCTCGGGCCGGCTCGGTGGCTCGGAAATGTCGCGCAAGGAGCAGTACCGCGAGGGTCGGGTGCCGCTGCACACCCTGCGGGCCGACATCGACTACGGCTTCCGCGAGGCGCGAGACCACGTCGGGCCGGGTCGGGGTCAAGGTCTGGATCTACAAGGGCGACATCCTGCCCTACAAGGTCTCCATCGAGGACAAGATCACCCGCGAAGCGGCCATGGCCGTCGGGGAGACCTCCGGGCAGAGCGGGCCGCGCCGCCTCATCACCGCCGGCGGCGGCCGCCGCAAGGCTGACTTCGGGGCGCCCGGCGAGGATCCCCGACCGGCAACGGCGCCGTCGCCGACGGCGACCTGCTGACGAACTCCTGATCGACACCCCGAACGGGACCGAGGCGTTCGAGGTGGACATCGTGGACGCGCCCGTCGCCGACGAAGCGGACCGACGACATCGTCGAGGCCCCGGTGGCCGACCTTCTTCCGGTCGCGCCGAGCCGAGCCGGACGACCTGGAGCGCCAGTTGGCCAAGGACGAAGAGATGGAACGTCAGAACCGCCACGAGCACCACGAGGCTCCGCACTTCCGCAAGGAGTCGGATTGACATGTTGATGCCCAAGAAGGTCAAGCACCGCAAGACGCAGCGCGGCCGCCTGAATGGACAGGCCAAGGGTGGCGCGTCCGTGGCCTTCGGCGACTTCGGCATCCAGGCCATGGAGCCCGGGTGGTTGACGGCGCGTCAGATCGAGGCCGCACGTATCGCCATGACCCGCCACGTCAAGCGTGGTGGGAAGGTCTGGATCCGCGTCTTCCCCGACAAGCCGGTGACCCACAAGCCGGCCGAGACCCGCATGGGTTCGGGCAAGGGCAACCCCGAGTTGTGGGTGGCCGTCGTGCACCCGGGCCGGATTCTCTTCGAGCTCGCAGGCGTCGACGAGGAGTTGGCGCGTGCCGCCATGGAGAGGGCCATCCAGAAGCTGCCGTTCAAGGCGCGCTTCGTGGTGCGGCCGGGAACGCACGGACATGCGGAAGTAGCGGTCTGATGGCGAGTGCAAGCGATCTGGCGCAGCTGGACGGCGACGAGCTGGCCACCCGACTGGGTGACGCCCGGCGCGAGCTGTTCAACCTGCGCTTCCAACTGGCGACCGGTCAGCTCGACAACCCGGCGCGGGTCGGGCAGGTGCGCCACGACGTCGCCCGCATCCTGACCGTGTTGCGTGCCCGGGAGATCCTCGAGGCCGAAGGCGTCTACGTGGCACCGACCGCAGCTGCGCACTCCGAGGCGCTGGCCAAGCTGGCCGCCGAGGACGCGGAGGTAGCCGAACGGGCGGCCGCCCGCGCCGCCGCGGCCGAAGCCGAGGCGGCGGGCCATGAGGCCGAGGGCCACGTCCACGATCACGACCATGACCACGATCACGACGACGTCGACGACATCGACGACGTCGACGATGACGACGATGAAGAGGAAGAGGCCTGATGGCCGACGAGACCGAAGAGACGACAACTGACGAAGTGACCGAGCCTGCGGAGGCGCCGAGGCGACGACGCCCGCGCCGCCGGCCGAGACTGAGGCCGAGGCATCCCCGGTCGTGGCCGCTGCTGCGCCGGCCGCGGCCACGTCGTCGGCGTCGCCCGCGGCCGAAGACGACGGCGCGCGCCCGAACCGGCGCAAGGTCCGTGAGGGCGTCGTGGTGTCCGATGCCATGCAGTCGACCGTGGTGGTGGCCGTGGTGGAGCGTGTCCGTCACCCCCGCTACGGAAAGACGGTGCAGCGCACCAAGAAGCTGTACGTGCACGATGCCGAGGACACCGCCAAGGTGGGGGACCGGGTCCGTGTCCAGGAGACCCGTCCGTTGTCCAAGCTCAAGCGCTGGCGGCTCACCGAAGTTGTGGAGAGGGCCCGATGATCCAGCAGGAGTCCCGCCTCCGGGTGGCCGACAACTCCGGGGCTCGTGAGGTGCTGTGCATCCGCGTGCTCGGTGGGTCCCGCCGTCGTTATGCCAGCATCGGCGACGTCTTCGTGGCCACGGTCAAAGACGCCATCCCCGGTGCCGCCGTGAAGAAGGGCGACGTGGTCAAGTGCGTGGTCGTGCGCACCAAGAAGGAGAAGCGTCGAGCCGACGGCAGCTACATCAGATTCGACGAGAACGCGGCGGTGCTGATCAACGACCAGCAACAGCCCCGCGGCACCCGCATCTTCGGCCCGGTCGGGCGCGAGCTGCGGGACAAGCGGTTCATGCGCATCGTGTCGTTGGCTCCGGAGGTGTTGTGATGCGGATCCACAAGGGCGATCAGGTGATCGTGCGCTCAGGCAAGGACAAGGGCAAGAAGGCCGAGGTCGTGCGTGCCTTCCCGCGCGAGGACAAGGTCATCCTCGAAGGCGTGAACATCGCCAAGCGCCACGCCAAGCCGACCCGTGCCACCCAGCAGGGTGGCGTCATCGACAAGTTCATGCCCGTGCACGTCTCCTCCGTGGCCCTGTGGTGCAAGAGCCACGACGGCCCGGCGCGGGCGGGAATGGACATCGGCAAGAACGGCGAGAAAGTGCGCGTCTGCCGCAAGTGCGGAGCCCAGCTATGAGCGCGACCGTGAGTGCACCGGCCCGCCCCCGGCTCAAGGAGCGCTACCTGAGCGAGCTGCGGGCCCAGCTGCAGGGCGAGCTCGAACTGGGCAACGTCATGGAGGTCCCCGGCCTCGAGAAGATCGTCATCAACATGGGCGTGGGCCGGGCGACCCAGCAGGCCTCCCTTCTCGAGGGGGCCCAGCGCGACCTGGAGCTCATCACCGGCCAGAAGCCGATCGTGACGAGGGCGAAGCAATCGATCGCCGGCTTCAAGTTGCGCGAGGGACAGGCCATCGGCGCCAAGGTGACCTTGCGCGGCGACCGGGCGTGGGAGTTCTTCGACCGTCTGTTGAGCTTGGCCATTCCCCGCATCCGTGACTTCCGGGGGCTCTCCCCCCGCTCGTTCGACGGGAAGGGCAACTACACCTTCGGGGTCACCGAGCAGCTCATCTTCCCCGAGATCGACTATGACCGCATCGACAGCGTCCGCGGCATGGACATCACCATCGTCACCACAGCACGCACCAACGAGGAAGGGCGGGCGTTCCTTGCGGCGTTCGGCTTCCCGTTCCGACAGGAGACTCGATAAGCATCATGGCAAAAAAGGCTTTGATTGAGAAGCAACAGCGCACACCGAAATTCAAGGTTCGGGGCTATACCCGCTGCCAGCGGTGTGGTCGTCCCAAGGCCGTGTATCGCAAGTTCGGGCTCTGCCGTATCTGCCTGCGTGTGATGGTGCACGCCGGCGAGATACCGGGTGTCACAAAGGCGAGTTGGTAGGCGCACCATGACGATGACCGATCCCATCGCGGACATGCTCACGCGCATCCGTAACGCCAATTCCGCCATGTTCGACACGGTGAAGATGCCCGGCTCCAAGCTCAAGGAGTCCCTGGCCGGCATCCTCGAGCGTGAGGGCTTCATCGCGGGCTACCACGTCGAGCCGAACGGGGACAAGCCGGGCACGACGCTCGAGATCTCCCTGAAGTACTCGGCTGACCGCACCCGCACCATCGCCGGCATCAAGCGGATCTCCAAGCCGGGACTGCGCATCTACGCGCGGGCCGACGGCATCCCGCGCGTGCTCGGCGGCATGGGGGTGGCCGTGCTGTCGACCAGCCAGGGTCTCGTGACCGATCGTGAAGCGCGCCGCAAGCACCTGGGCGGCGAGGTGCTCTGCCATGTCTGGTAGTCCCGCCGCCACCGCAACCCGTACGGGAGGTGAAGCCTGATGTCACGTATCGGACGATCGCCCATTCCGGTCCCCTCCAACGTCACCGTCACGCTCGACGGGAACGCGGTCAGCGTCAAGGGACCCCAGGGCCAACTCGACAGGGAGCTCCCGGCCGGCATCTCCATCACCCGCGAGGGTGAGGAGCTCGTGGTCAGCCGTCCCGACGACGAGCGGCGCCACCGCGCCCTGCACGGCCTGTCGCGCTCGCTGGTCGCCAACATGGTGACCGGTGTGACCGACGGATTCTCCAAGGAACTCGAGATCGTCGGCGTGGGGTACCGCGCCACCGCCAAGGGCCCGGGTTCGCTCGAGCTGGCCCTCGGCTTCTCGCATCCCGTCTTCGTCGACGCCCCCGAGGGCATCACCTTCGAGGTGCCCCTGCCGACCCGCATCACGGTCAAGGGCATCGACAAGGAAAAGGTGGGCCAGGTGGCCGCCGACATCCGCAAGCTCCGCAAGCCCGAGCCCTACAAGGGCAAGGGCGTGCGCTACGCCGGCGAGCGGGTCCTCCGCAAGGCCGGAAAGGCAGCGAAGTAATGGCACGTACAGACGATCGGACCCGGCTCCGGGTTCGCCGCCACGCCCGGGTCCGGGCCAAGGTCACCGGCACCCCCGAGTGCCCGCGCCTGGCCGTGCACCGTTCCAATCGCCACATCTCGGCCCAGGTCATCGACGACACCACCGGACGGACCCTGGCGTCCGCCTCGTCGGTGGAGCCCGAGCTGCGCGCCAGTTTGGGCCAGAGCGGCGGGGGTAACGTGACCGGCGCCGCATCGGTGGGGCGGCTGTTGGGAACACGGGCCAAAGCGGCCGGCATCACAAAGGTGGTCTTTGACCGTGGTGGCTTCGTCTATCACGGCCGTGTCGCCGTCCTGGCGGATGCGGCACGGGCCGAGGGACTGGAGTTCTGAGCATGGTCGACACACAGTACGAAGAGCGCACCATCAAGGTGAATCGCGTGGCCAAGGTCGTCAAGGGTGGCCGGCGGTTCTCCTTCGCCGCGCTCATGGTGGTGGGGGACGGCAACGGCAAGGTCGGCCTGGGCTACGGCAAGGCCAAGGAGGCCGGGCTGGCTGTCCAGAAAGGCATCGAAGAGGCGCGCAAGAACCTCTTCGAGGTCCCGCTGGCCGGCAGCACCATCGTCCACCCGGTCATCGGGGAGAGCGGGGCAGGCCGCGTCATGCTCAAGCCGGCCGCTCCCGGTACCGGCGTCATCGCCGGTGGTGCCGCCCGGGCCATCCTCGAGATGGCGGGCATCCGCGACATCCTGGCCAAGTCGCTCGGCTCCTCCAACGGGATCAACGTGGCCCATGCCACGATCGCCGGTCTCAAGGCACTGCGCCGCCCCGACGAGGTGGCGGCCCTGCGTGGCAAGGCGGCCGACGAAGTAACCCCGGGCGGCGTGCTGCGCTCCTACCGTGAGCGCAAGCGCGAGACCGACCTCTATGCGGCGGAGACGCGCTGACGATGCCCGCACGTCCGCCGAAGGCCACCAAAGACGACAAGGCGCGCCTGGTGATCACCCAGACGCGCTCTGCCATCGGGAGCAAGCCCAAGCACCGCGGCACGCTGCGTGCCCTGGGGCTGCGCGGCATCGGGCAGTCGAACGACCTCCCGGACCGCCCCGAAATCCGGGGCATGATCGCCCGCGTCCCGCATCTGATCAACGTCGAGGAGGTGTCGCAATGAAGCTGCACGATCTGGCGCCACCCAAGGGCGCCACGAAGGCCAAGCAGAGGGTAGGCCGCGGCACCGGTGGCAAGGGCCACAAGACGGCCGGCCGCGGGACCAAGGGCCAGCACGCACGCAACACCGTGCCCGCCGGCTTCGAGGGTGGGCAGCTGCCCCTCATGCAGCGCATCCCCAAGCTCAAGGGGTTCACCAACCCCTTCCGCATCGTCTACACCCCGGTCAACATCGGGGTGCTGGCCGGCCTGGAGGGTGACGAGTTCACCGTGCAGACAATGGTCGACGCCGGGTTGTGCCGGCCGAAGGACCTGGTGAAGGTCCTCGGGCAGGGTGCGTTGTCGCGCCCGATCCGGGTGACAGCGCACGCATTCTCGGCTTCGGCCGCCGCCGCGATCACCACGGCGGGCGGTAGCGTTGAGAAGATGCCACTTCCCTTCGGCCATGGGCGTCCCCCGGCATCGGGCAACGCCTTGATGAACCGGTAGTGACGACACCCGGACAGCACTGAGAAGGCGCGCCCATGCTCTCGCGGCTTGCCAATGTGTTCAGGGTTCCGGACCTTCGTAACAAGGTCATCTTCACCCTGGCCATCATCGCCCTCTACCAGATCGGGGCGAACGTCCCGGTTCCGGGGGTGAACTGGGGTCGGCTGCAGTCGCTCGAATCGGGCGCCTCCTCATCGGGCGTGCTCGGGCTTCCTCAACCTCTTCAGCGGTGGTGCCCTGGTGCGTCTGGCCGTCTTCGGCCTGGGCGTCATGCCCTACATCACCAGCTCCATCATCATCCAACTGCTCTCGACCGTGATCCCCAAGCTGGAGGAATGGCGCGACCAGGGTGCGGTGGGGCAGAAGAAGATCACCCAGACCACCCGTTACCTCACGGTCGGCGCTGGCGCTCATGCAGTCGTCCGGCCTGATCTACGCCTTCCACGGGCACGACGCCGCACTGCTCGGCACCACGGTCGACCTCATTCCGAAGTTCAGCTTCGCCCTGGCCGCGTTCATGGTCCTGATCCTGACCGCCGGGACGGCGTTCGTCATGTGGCTCGCCGAGCTCATCACCCAGCGCGGCATCGGGCAGGGCATGTCGATCCTGATCTTCGCCAACGTGGTGGCGGCCATCCCGAACGGGTTCAGGTCGATTTTGGCCGAGGGCGGCAAGTTCAAGTTCGGGGTCATCATCGCCGTCTCCCTCATCTTGTTGGTGACCATCGTCTTCTTCGACCAGGGCCAGCGACGCATTCCGGTCACCTTCGCCCGCCGGGTCGTCGGTCGCCGAATGTACGGGGGGAGCAGCACCTACATCCCGTTGAAGGTGAACCAGTCCGGCGTCATCCCGATCATCTTCGCCTCGTCGGTGCTCTACATCCCGGTCCTGTTGTCCAACGTGATCCAGGTGAATTGGTTCCAGAGTTTCGTGCGGCGGAGCCTGACGCCGACCAGCTTCTTCTATATCGGGGCGTACTTCGTCCTCATCTTCATGTTCACGTTCTTCTACGTCTACGTGGCGTTCGACCCCCATCAGCAGGCGGATCTGATCCGCAAGCAGGGCGGTTTCGTCCCCGGGCATCCGGCCCGGCCCTCCCACCGAGCGCTACTTCGCGCACATCCTCAGCCGGATCACGGTCGTGGGCGCGGTGTTCCTCGGGTCCGTGGCGGTCGTCCCGTCCCTCCTGATGGCGTTGTGGCATCTCAATTCGTTCCCCTTCTACGGAACGACGCTGTTGATCTCCGTCGGCGTTGCGCTCGAGACGATGCGCCAGATCGACAGCCAGCTGATGATGCGCAACTACGAGGGCTTCCTCAAGTAGGGATCTGTGATCCCCGGGGTCAGGCTCGTGGTCCTCGGCAAGCAGGGGGCCGGCAAGGGAACGCAGTGCGTTCGCCTTTCGCATCACTACGTCGTGCCCCATGTCTCGACCGGGGACATGTTGCGGGGCGAGGTCAAGTCCAAGACGCCGCTCGGCGTGCGGGCCCAGTCCCTCATGGACAAGGGCGAGCTCATCCCCGACGAGATGGTCATGGAGATGGTGCAGGCCCGCCTCTCCGAGCGTGACACCAGGGGTCGCGGCTTCGTCCTCGACGGCTGTCCCCGCACCACGGCCCAGGCCACCGAGCTGGAGGAGATCGTGCACCCCTTCGGGCTGGACATCGTGATCGACCTCAACGTGCCGACCGATCTGGTCATGAAGCGGCTGGCCTCACGGCGGGTGTGTGTGGACTGCGGGGCCAATTACTCGACGGCGGCGCCGCCCATGGTCAACTGGACCTGCGACGTCTGCGGCGGCGAGGTGATCCAGCGCGAGGACGACACCGAAGAGGCGATCCAGCGGCGCCTGGACCTCTACGAGGCCGAAACGGCGCCGCTCATCACCTGGTATACCGAACGTGGCCTTCTGGTTTCCATCAACGGGACCGGGTCGCCCGATGCGGTGACCCGCCGGGTGGTGGGGGCCATCGACACCCGGCGGCAGAAGATGAGGGAGTAGTGCGACGTAACGACGAAGAGCTGGCCAAAATGCGCAAGGCCGGCAAGGTCGTGGCGGAGATGCACGAGGCGACCCGGGCGGCCGCCAAGCCGGGGGTGACGACGGCCGAGCTGGACGCCGTGGCCCGGGCGGTGCTCGAGCGCCGCGGGGCGCGATCCAACTTCTTGGGCTATCACGACTTTCCGGCGGTGATCTGCACGTCGCCCAACAGCATGATCGTCCACGGCATCCCCGGCGCCTACCGGCTCGAGGAGGGGGACATCCTCTCCATCGACTGCGGGGCGATCATCGAGGGGTACCACGGCGACGCCGCCTTCACCATGGGCATCGGGAAGATCTCGGCCGAGGCCCAGAAGCTGATCGAGGTGACGGAGCGCAGTCTGTGGGCGGGGATCGAGCAGCTGAAGAAGGGGAACGCCCTGCACGAGGTGGGCCGGGCCGTGCAGAACGTGGCCGAGGCCGGCGGGTTCAGCGTCGTGCGCGAGTACGTGGGGCACGCCATCGGCACCGCCATGCACGAGCAACCCCAGGTGCCGAACTACTGGCCCGGCAACCGGGGGCCCACGCTCAAGACCGGAATGGTGTTCGCCGTCGAGCCCATGGTCAATGCCGGCTCGGCCGCGACCGAGATGCTCGATGACGGATGGAGCGTGGTGACCGCCGACGGGCGCCTCTCGGCCCATTTCGAGCACACGATCGCCGTCACGCCCGAGGGTCCGGAGGTGTTCACCCTGGCCTGAGAGGGGGCCCCGGCGGCGCTTGCGGCGGGGCCGTGTGGGGGCCGTTGGAATTGTGCGCCAATTGGGGTAGAATCATTCGCTGGTTCTGGGCCAGGTCGCTTTTGGGCCACTTGCCGTCGAGCCACATCCGATTCCGCCCCGTTCCGGCCTCGCGCCACCGGTGCGCTCGGAGCAGCACCAGAAATCGATCATTGAGGAGAGTCACCTGCCCAAGCCCAAGGAAGATGCCATCGTGCTCGAAGGCACGGTGGTCGAGCCACTGCCCAATGCAATGTTCCGCGTCGAGCTGGAGAACGGACACAAAGTGTTGGCGCACAGCTCGGGCAAGATGCGGATGCACCGTATCCGCATTCTTCCGGGGGACAAGGTCCAGGTGGAGATCACTCCGTACGACCTCAACCGGGGCCGTATCACCTACCGGTACAAGTAGCCACCGGTGCGAGTAGCGAGAGATAAGGACGCGACGTGAAAGTTCGGCCAAGTGTCAAGCCGATCTGTGAGAAGTGCAAGGTGATCCGGCGGCATGGCGTCGTCCGGGTGATCTGTGAGAACCCGCGCCACAAGCAGCGCCAGGGCTGAGGAGAGGAACGATATGGCTCGAATTTCGGGAGTGGACATCCCCCGCGAGAAGCGGCTGGAGATCTCCCTGACGTACATCTTTGGCATCGGCAGCACCCTCTCGAGCCAGATCTGCGAAGCGGTCGACGTCAATCCCTCGACGCGGGTGCGTGACCTGACCGACGAAGAGGTGGCGCGCCTGCGCACCTACATCGACGCCAACTTCCGGGTCGAGGGTGACCTGCGGCGCGACGTGTCCCAGGACATCAAGCGCAAGATGGAGATCAACTGCTACCAGGGTGTACGTCACCGTAAGGGGCTGCCGGTCCACGGCCAGCGGACGCACACCAACGCCCGGACCCGCAAGGGCCCGAAGAAGACCGTGGCCGGGAAGAAAAAGGTGAAGAAGTAGATGGCAAAGCCCACCAAGCAGGCTCGTCGCCCGCGCCGCAAGGAGCGCAAGAACATCAGCTACGGCGTGGCGCACATCAAGAGCTCGTTCAACAACACGATCGTGTCGATCGCCGACCCCGAGGGCAACGTGCTCGCCTGGGCCTCGGCCGGCAACGTCGGCTTCAAGGGTTCCCGCAAGTCCACCCCGTTCGCCGCCCAGCTGGCCGCCGAAGCCTGCGCCAAGCGGGCCATGGAGCACGGGGTGCGCAAGGTCGACGTCCTCGTCCGTGGCCCCGGCTCGGGTCGTGAGACGGCCATCCGGTCGCTCGCTGCCGTGGGCATCGAAGTCGTCGGCATCAAGGACGTCACCCCCATCCCCCACAACGGCTGCCGCCCCAAGAAGCGGCGTCGGGTCTAGGTCTAGAGGAAGAGTTTCATGGCGAGATACACCGGACCCGTCTGCCGTCTCTGCCGGCGCGAGCGGACCAAGCTGTTCTTGAAGGGCGAGCGCTGCTACTCGCTCAAGTGCCCCGTCTCCGAGGCGGTGACCGACCGTCACAGCCGCGCCTACCCGCCCGGCGAGCACGGGCGTGACCGCATGCGGCAGGGCTCGGAGTACCTGACCCAGCTGCGCGAGAAGCAGAAGGCCCGCCGGATCTACGGCCTCTTGGAGAAGCAGTTCCGCAACCTCTACGAGGAGTCGAGCCGCCAGCCCGGCATCACCGGCGAGAACCTCCTGCGCAACCTCGAACTGCGCCTCGACAACGTCGTCTTCCGGGCCGGCTGGGGCGCCAGCCGCCGCCAGGCCCGCCAGTTCGTCCGCCACGGGCACGTGCTCGTCAACGGCAAGCGCGTCGACATCCCGAGCTACCGGGTGCGCAAGGGCGACCGGGTCACCCTCAAGAGCGGGACCCGCGAGAACTTCTCGGTGCGCCGCAACATGGACACCCTCGAGCGGCAGACCCCGGCCTGGCTCGAGACCGGCGACGGCGGCTTCAGCGTCGCCGTGCTGAACCCCCCGCTGCGCGAGCACATCGACGAGCCCGTGCAAGAGCAGCTCATCGTCGAGCTGTACTCGAAGTAGGACCTGACCCTCTCACCCGGCGTCCCCACGCCGCCCCGACCCACCCCGCAACGCAAACAGGAGTCCCCACGATGCTGATCATCCAACGACCGACAGTGGAAGCAGTCGACGAAGAGCAGAACAACCGGCAGCGTTTCGCCATCGGCCCGCTCGACCCCGGCTTCGGTACCACGCTGGGCAACTCGCTGCGCCGCACGCTGCTCTCGTCCATTCCCGGGGGGGCGGTGACGCAGCTGCGCTTCGATGAGGCGCTGCACGAGTTCACCACGCTGCCCGGGGTGAAGGAGGATGTCACCGACATCATCTTGAACCTCAAGGACCTGCTGGTGCGCATGCACACCGACGAGCCCGTGACCCTCCGTCTCGACGTGCGGGGCCCGATCGACGCCACGGCTGCCGACCTGCAGACGACCTCGGACGTCGAGGTCCTCAACCCCGATCTGCACATCGCCTCGATCAACGCCAAGGGCCGCCTGGCCGTCGACGTGACGGTCGAGCGGGGCCGTGGCTACGTCTCGGCGGACAAGAACAAGCGCTCGAACACCATCGGCGTCATCCCGATCGACTCCATCTTCTCGCCCGTGCACCGGGTGACCTTCGACATCGAGCCGGTGCGGGTGGAGCAGTCCACCAACTACGACCGCCTGGTGCTCGACATCGAGACGGACGGGACCATCACCCCCCGTGAGGCACTGGCCTCGGCCGGTGACACCTTGCGCAACCTGGTCGGTCTGGTGGCCGACCTCGAGGATGCGCCGCAGGGGTTGGAACTGGGCGACACCGGCGTGACCACGTCGCGGCTCGCCGGACCTCGACCTGCGCATCGAGGAGCTCGACCTCTCCGAGCGCCCCCGCAACTGCCTCAAGCGGGCGCAGATCAACACGATCGGCGAGCTGGTCGAGCGCACCATGGACGACCTGCTGGCCATCACCAACTTCGGGCAGAAGTCGGCCGACGAGGTCGTGCAGCGCCTGGACGAGCGCGGGCTCTCGCTCCGCACCAGGGACTGATCGGCCGTGCAAGGAACCCCGAAGCGTGGACGTCGCATGGGCGGCGAGCTCGGCGCACCAGAAGGCGATGCTGGGCAACCTGGTGGCCTCGTTGATCGCCGCCGAGTCCCTGGTGACCACCGAGGCCAAGGCCAAGGCCCTGCGCCCGGTGGCCGAGAAGTGCGTGACCGCCGCCCGCAAGGGAGGCATCCACCAGCACCGCCGCGTCGTGGCCCTGATCCGGGACAAGGACATGGCCCACAAGCTCTTCGAGGAGATCGGGCCCCGCTATGCGGAGCGTCCCGGCGGGTACACCCGGATCCTCAAGCTCGGCCCGCGCCCGGGCGACAACGCGCCGATGGCGCGGATTGAGTTCGTCTAGTCCCGGCATCGATCTGGGCGAGCTCGTCCCTGCGGACGCCGCAGCGCTGCCGGAGCAGCTGCAGCGCTGGAGGCTCCTGATCGCCTACGACGGTGCCGCCTTCCGCGGCTTCGCCCTCCAACCCGAGGTCCCGACGGTGGCCGGGGCCCTGCGCCACGCCCTCGGTCGGACGGCCCGCACTGAGCGAGCCGCCCCATCTGACCTGTGCCGGCCGTACCGATGCCGGGGTGCACGCCCGTGGCCAGGTGGTCCACGTCGACCTGCCTCCCGTCCCCTTCGACGGCGTCGGCCTGGCCCGTGCGCTCAACCGCCAACTGGCGCCGTCCATCGTCGTGCTGCGCGGCCGACGAGGTCTCCTCCACGTTCGACGCCCGGCGCTCGGCGCTGGCCCGCACCTACCGCTACCTGGTGTGGAACGCCCCGGCCCCCGACCCCCTGTTGGACCCCATGGCCTGGCATGTGCGCGATCCGCTGGATCTGCGGGCCATGGAGGCGGCGTCGGACGTCCTGCTGGGCACCCACGATTTCCGCTCCTTTTGCCGGCGCAAGCCCGGCTCGAGCCCCGAAGAGCCCATTGTCCGGCGGGTGACGCGGGCCAAATGGTTCCTCGACGGAGGGACGGGAGCTGACCGACATCGGGACCGGTCGCCTGCTCCGCTTCGAGATCCAGGCCAATTCCTTCTGCCATCAGATGGTCCGCTCGCTCGTCGGCAGCCTGGTCGAGGTCGGTCGTGGGCGGGCGAATGCGGCCACCCTGCTCGAGCGCCTGCGGGCCACGACCCGGCACCGTGCGGCCGATCCGGCGCCGGCCCAGGGCCTGTGCCTGGTCTCGGTGGACTACGGGCCCGAGGCCGGCTGAACGGCTGCCTGCACGCCGCCGCGCGCCGCCTGCGCCGCGCTGAGACCCGGCTTGCCCGGCCCGCTCCGGGGCCCTATCCTGGTACGTCGGCCCACGGGACCTCCGAGGGCCTGAGCACACCTGTAGGTGGGCGCTCCCCGATTCATCTGTCAGCGAAAGACCGTTCCCTTGCGCACATTTTCACCCAAAGTCAGCGAGATCCAGCGGGCCTGGTACGTGGTCGACGCCGATGGTCTCGTCCTGGGTCGCCTGGCCTCCGAGGTGGCGCGCATCCTGCGCGGGAAGCACCGCCCCTATTTCGCCCCCCACGTCGACACCGGTGACCATGTCGTCGTGGTCAACGCCGACAAGGTGATCCTCACCTCGGGCAAGGCCGACGAGAAGATGGCCTACCGTCACAGCGGCTACCCGGGTGGGCTGCGCTCCACCAGCTACGCCGAGTTGCTCGAGAAGTCGCCGGACGAAATGATCCGGCGATCCGTCCGCGGCATGCTCCCGAAGAACACCCTCGGGCGGGCGATGTTGAGCAAGCTCAACGTCTACGCCGGACCCGACCACCCCCACGCAGCCCAGCGCCCCGAGCCGCTCGAGCTGCCCGCGGCCCGCCGGGCCAGCTGACCGAACGACTGAAGGAGCTCACCACCGATGCCCGCACCACTTACCCAGACCACCGGCCGCCGCAAGCAGGCGGTGGCCCGTGTCCGCTTCCGTCCCGGCCAAGGCGCCATCCGGGTCAACAAGCAGCCGATCGAGGCGTACTTCACCTCGGCCACCCATCGCATGTTGTTGACCGAGCCGCTGCGGGTGACCAACACCACCGAGTCCTACGACATCGACGCCACCATCGACGGGGGCGGGATCTCGGGCCAGGCCGGTGCCATGCGCCTCGGCATCGCCCGGAGCCTGTGTGAGATGGACCCCGAGCACCGCGCCGCGCTGAAGCGGTCGGGCCTCCTCACCCGCGACGCCCGCGAGAAGGAGTCGAAGAAGTACGGCCTGAAGAAGGCCCGCAAGGCGCCGCAGTACTCCAAGCGGTAGGAGGGTGGCGTCGGCACGCTTCGGCACCGACGGCGTCCGCGGCGTCGCGAACGAAGAGCTCACGGCCGAGCTGGCCCTGGCCCTGGGTCGTGCCACGGCCCGTGTACTTCCCGCTCCCGTCTTCGTCGTGGGCCGCGACACACGCCGTTCGGGCCCGTTGCTCCAGGCCGCGTTGTCGGCCGGACTGGCGACCGAGGGTGCGGACGTCATCGATCTCGGCGTCGTGCCGACGCCCGGCGTGGCCACGGTGGCCGAACGCCGCAAAATGCCCGGCGCCATGGTCTCGGCCTCGCACAACCCGTTCGGCGACAACGGGATAAAGCTCTTCAGCTCGCTCGGGACCAAGCTGCCTGTCGGGCTCGAGTCCGAGGTGGAGCACGAGCTGGCGTCGATCCTCGCCGACGCCGACCGGCCGCCGCGGCGACCGACCGGGTACGGCGTGGGCCAGATCAGCGTCGACGCCACTGCGGCCGACGTCTACCGCCAGCATCTCCTCACGGCCACCGAAGGCCGGGGGCTCGGCGGGCTGCACATCGTGGTCGACTGCGCCAACGGGGCCGCCAGCGCTTTCGCGCCGGGGATCCTGACCGAGCTGGGGGCGACGGTGACCGCGCTGTGCGCCGCGCCCGACGGCACCAACATCAACGACAAGTGCGGGTCGACCGATCCGGGCCTGCTGGCGCGGACGGTGGCCGAGCGGGGGGCGGATCTCGGGTCTGGCCCTCGACGGCGATGCCGACCGGGTGATCGCGGTCGATCACACCGGAACGGTGGTGGACGGCGACGTCCTGCTGGCTCTCTTCGCCCTCGACCTGGCCGGCCGGGGCCACCTGGCGGGCAACACGGTGGTGGTGACGGTCATGACCAACCTCGGATTCCGCTTGACCATGGAGGCGCACGGCATCGGGGTGCGCGAGACCGACGTGGGGGACCGCCACGTGCTGGCCGCGCTCGATGTGGACGGTCTCGCCCTCGGCGGCGAGCAATCGGGCCACATCATCTTCCGGAGCCGTTCGACCACGGGCGATGGCATCCTCACCGGGATCGCCCTGGCCGACCTCATGCAGCGGACGGGGCGGTCGTTGGCCGACCTGGCCGACGGCCTGGTCGAGCGGGTGCCCCAGGTCCTGGTGAACGTCCCCATCCCCCAACCCGGTCGCCTGGCCGACTGCGATCCGGTATGGGAAGCAGTGGCCAAGGCACAGGGCAAACTCGGGCACGAGGGGAGGGTGTTGCTCCGGGCCAGTGGGACCGAGCCGCTGGTGCGTGTCATGGTCGAGGCCAGGGAGGAGGCCCAGGCGAATGCCATGGCGGCCGAGCTGGCCCGCGTGGTCGAGTCCGAGCTCGGGCAAGTCGGGGGCTGACGCCGGCCGCCCCGGGCCCGTCAGCCCGACGGTGACTACCGGCGGCGGTCGAACCCCCAAGTAGCCTGGTCAGCTATGTGCGGCATCTTTGGCGTCACGGGCGAGCCCGACGCCCTCCCTCTGATCCTCGGCGCGCTGCACCAATTGGAATACCGGGGTTACGACTCGGCCGGGGTGGCGCTCGTCGTCGACGGGGGGATCTGGCGGGCCAGGGCGGCCGACGGTACCCGTTCGGTGGCCGACCTGGCGGAGCTGACGAGCGGCGACGAGGATGCGCCGGCCCGCATGCCCGCACCCGCCGTCCACGGTGCGGGCGTCGGCCACACCCGCTGGGCCACCCATGGCCATCCGACGGCCGAGAACGCCCACCCCCACCTCGACTGCACCGGACGCCTGGCCATCATTCACAACGGGATCATCGAGAACCACAGCGCCCTGCGCAACGAGCTGCGTGAGCGCCGGCCACACGATGACCTCGGCCACCGACACCGAAGTGATGGCCCATCTCATCGAACACCACATGGCGGGGGGGCTGCCGTTGACCGAGGCCACTCGGGCTGCGCTCGGGCACGTGCGCGGCGCCTTCTCCATCGCCGTCATCCACGCGGATGAGCCGGAGACGATCGTGGCGGCGCGCCGCTCCACGCCCCTGGTGCTCGGGCTGCGCGACGGAGTGGCACTCCTCGCCTCGGACATCCCCGCACTTCTCGGACACGCCAGCCACCTCTATTCGCTGGCGGACGACGAACTGGCTGTCCTCACCCCCGGCGCCATCACGGTCACGACCCTCGAGGGTGACGCGGTCACCCTCGAGGAGCTGCACATCACATGGGACCTCGAGGCGGCCCAGAAGGACGGCTTCGAGGACTTCATGTCCAAGGAGATGCACGAGCAGCCACGGGCGGTCGCCAACACGCTGTTGGACCGCCGTGGTCCCGCCGGGCAGCTCGTGCTGGACGAAATGCGCCTCAGCTCCGATGATCTCCGCCAGATCGACAAGGTGTTCATCGTGGCCTGCGGCAGTAGCTACCACGCTGCGCTGGTGGCGAAGTACGCAATCGAGCGCTGGGTCAAGGTGCCCACCGAGGTCGACATCGCGAGCGAATTCCGCTACCGGGACCCGGTGATGACCGCGCGCACGTTGTGCGTCGGGGTCTCCCAATCCGGCGAGACGCTCGATACGTCCAAGGCCATGCAGGAGGCCTCCCGCCTCGGGGCCAAGGTCCTGGTCGTCTCCAACGTGGTCGATTCGTCGATGGCACGTTCGGCGGACGGGGTGCTCTACACCAGGGCCGGGCCCGAAGTGGGGGTGGCCTCCACCAAATGCCACCTGGCCCAGATCGTGGCCCTCGAGATCCTCGGCCTCACGCTGGCCCAGATTCACGGCACGCTGACCCCCGATGAGATCGCGGCGGTCCTCGATGACATGGACCGCCTGCCCGACCTCGTCGAGGAGACGCTGCGGCGGGCGCCCGACGGTCGATGACGTCGCCGGCAAATTGGTCGAGGCGCGTGACTTCTTCTTCCTGGGGCGGCACGTCGGATACCCGATGGCGCTCGAAGGTGCCCTCAAGTTGAAAGAGCTGGCGTATCTGCGGGCCGAAGGCTATGCGGCGGGCGAGCTCAAACACGGTCCCATCGCCCTCATCGAGCCGGGCACGGTCGTGGTCGGCATCGCGACCCGCAACCGCCTGTGGGAGAAGTTGCTCTCCAACATCGCCGAGGTGCACAGCCGCGGCGCCACCGTCGTGCTGGTCGCCGACGACGGCGACGAGGAGGCGGCGGCCGTCGCCGACCACGTCCTCTGGGTACCCCCCTGCGAGCCGCTGCTCTCGCCCGTGGTGGGGGTCGTCCCGCTCCAGCAGCTCGCCTACCGCCTGGCGCGTCTGCACGGCCACGATGTCGATCGCCCGCGCAATCTGGCCAAGACCGTGACCGTCGAATGAGCCCCGCCTCGCGCCACGGCGGTGCGCCCGGTCCCGCACCCACGACCGTGCCTGCAACGCTCGACGTCGCCCTCCGCTCGTCCGCCGACGACGTGGCCGGACGTGTGAGCACCGCCAACGGGGGCTCCGTGGTCGGCGTCGGTGTGGACGCGGTCGACGTGGCCCGGTTCCGGGGGGTATTGGCGCGCCGTCCCGGGTTTGCCGCCCGCTTCTTCACCGACATCGAGCAGGCGGACGCACGCCGCGCTCCCGATCCGAGCGAGTCCCTGGCCGCGCGCTTCGCGGCGAAGGAGGCCGTGATGAAGGCGCTCGGAACCGGGCTCGGTTCTTTTGCGCTGACCGACGTCGAGGTACGCCGTTCTGTCGCCGACGGTCCGACCCGCAATGCTCCGTCAGTCCTCCTCCACGGGGCCGCGGCCACGCTTGCCATCGAGCGCGGCGCGCGACAGTTCCATCTCTCCCTGACGCACACGACCGAGGTGGCCATCGCGTTCGTCGTGGCGGAACGGCACTCTCCGTGCTCCCCGTCCTGACCCGGGACGAGATGCGTGCGGCCGACGCCGCTGCACTCTCGAGCGTGAGCGAGGAGACGCTCGTGGCGCGGGCCGGCACGGCCGTCGGCCACGCCGCCCTGCGCATCCTGCGCGGCGGTTACGGCCGCCATGTGACCGTGATCGTCGGCAAGGGCAACAACGGTGCCGATGCTCGAGTGGCGGCAGCATTCCTTGCCCGACGCGGCGCCCGGGTCACGATGATCGCAGCGGCGGACGTCCCACCGACGCTTGCCCCGGCGGACCTCGTCGTCGACGGCGCGTACGGCACCGGCTTTCGCGGCACCTATGACGCGCCCTCGGTGCCGGAGGGGGTTCCCGTTCTCTCCATCGACATTCCCTCGGGTGTGGACGCCGACACCGGCGCGGCGCCCGGCGCCGCGTTCGTGGCCAGCCACACCGTCACGTTCGCGGCCTACAAGGCCGGGCTCCTCCAAGGTGCAGGGCCCTCGCACAGCGGCCTGGTCGAGGTGGTGGACATCGGCATCCCCCTGGCCACCGCCCGCGCCGCCATGATCGAAGACGGCGATATCGGGGCGTCGCTGCCGGCCCGGCCGCGGCAATCGAACAAATGGAGCACCGCCCTCGGCGTGGCGTCCGGATCGGTCGGCATGGAGGGGTCGGCCATCTTGTGCACGCGAGGGGCGTTGGCAGCGGGTGCGGGCATGGTCCGCTTGGGTACGCCGGGAAATCCCGCGGGCAACTGGCCCACGGAGGCCGTGCGGGTGAGCCTGGTCGATCCCCTCTGGTCTGCCCCTTTCCTCGAGGCGACCGTGAAGTGCAAAGCGATGGTCATCGGGCCCGGGCTCGGTACGGGGGAAGCGGTGCGACAGCAGATCCGTGCCGTCATCGCCGCCGCGCCACATCCCCTCGTGGTCGACGCCGACGCCATCACCGCCCTCGGTGATCTGGCGAGCGCCCGCGCGCTCCTGGCGCAGCGCGCCCATGCGACCATCCTCACGCCGCACGACGGTGAGTACGCCCGGCTGGCCGGATCGCCGCCTGGTGATGACCGGCTGGCGGCCGCCCGTGACCTTGCCCATGCGGTGGGGGCGATCGTCCTGCTCAAGGGCCCGCTCACCGCGGTGGCCGCCCCCGACGGGACCGGTGCCGAAGGGGCGCCGCCCGACGTGCTGCTGGCCGGGGCCGGGGTCCCGGCGCTCGCCACAGCGGGGACGGGCGACGTGCTTTCCGGCCTCATCGGGGGTTTCTTGGCCCGCGGCCTGCCGGCGCAGCTGGCGGCCGCACTGGCCGCGCACGTCCACGGGAGAGCCGCCGCACGCGGCCCGAGCGAGGGCCTGGTGGCCGGCGACCTGCCCGAACTGGCTGCGACGGTTCTCAGTGAGGTGCGTGGCGATGGCTGATGGGACGCTCAAGCGCCTGAAAGCCGGCGTGCACGGACCGACACCGCCCAAGGCCCCGAAGGCGCCGCCAACCTCGGACGAGGCCTCGAACTCGGCCGGATTGAGGGCCTGGGCCGAGATCGATCTGGCGGCGGTTACCCACAACGCACGCATGCTGTCGAACCTCGTGCGCCCGGCCAGGCTGTGCGCTGTGGTCAAGGCGCACGGCTACGGGCACGGGGCGGTTTCCGTCGCCCGGGCCGCTCTGGCCGGCGGCGCGCTCGGACTCGCCGTGGCGCTGGTCGACGAGGGCGTCGAATTGCGCCAGAACAAGGTGCACGGCCCGATCCTGCTGCTGAGCGAATGTGGGCCCGACGCCGTCGATTCGGCCATGGCCTATGGTTTGACGCCCACGGTCTACAGCGCCGAGGGCATCGAGCAGTTCGCCCAAGCGGCCCGGATGTTGGGGCAACGCACGTCGGTCCACATCAAGGTGGACACCGGGATGCACCGGGTCGGCGCGGCACCGGCGGAGGTGCCGGCACTCCTGGGTGCCATCGCCGACGATCCTCTCCTGCGCTTCGAAGGTCTGTGGACCCACTTCCCGGTGGCCGACGGGGAGAGCTCCGAGGACCGCTCGTTCACGCTCCGGCAGCTCGCGCTCTTCGATGGCGTGATCGACGAGATGGCCCGGGCGGACGTCCATCCCGACGTGATCCACGCCGCCAACACCGCCGGCGCCATCCTCTACCCCGAGGCGCGCTACGGCATGGTCCGCTGTGGAATCGGGCTGTACGGCTACCTTCCCGGGGCCGCGGTCGGCACGGCGTTCACGGCGGCCTCGGGGGGCGAGACGCTGCGCCCGGCGCTGTCGCTGCGGGCCCGTGTGGTCTCCGTGCGCACCCTGGCCGAGGGCGAACGACCCTCCTACGGGCGCCTCCGGGCATTGCCACGGCGATCGTTGGTGGCCACGGTGCCCATCGGCTACGCCGACGGGGTGCCGCGTGCGCTCTTCGCCCAGGGCGCCACCGTGCTCATCGGAGGGAAGCGGCGCCCGCTGGCCGGCATGGTGACCATGGACCAGATCATGGTCGACTGCGAGGAGGACGACTCCGTGCGGCCGGGGGACGAGGTGGTCCTGCTCGGTCGCCAGGGTGACGAGGAGATCACGGCCGACGAGTGGGCTGAGCTGTTGGGTACGATCAGCTACGAGATCCTCTGTGGCATCGGACCGAGGGTCCCTCGGGTTGTCGTCAATGCGCCCGAGAACACCGGCGGCAGCATCACACCGCCGATCCCCTGAAAGCGGCGAGGCGAATGTCGAGGCGAATGGCGAGGCGGATGAGGAACGCGCTGTGACGCCGGACGGCACTGCGTCGACGTGGGAAGAGCTGCGCACGACGGCGTGCGCGTGCACCCGATGCGGGCTGGCCGAAAAGCGCACCCAGGTCGTCTTCGGGGTTGGGGATCCGCGGGCCGCATTGCTGTTCGTGGGTGAAGCACCGGGCCGGGACGAGGACCTGGCCGGCGAACCGTTCGTCGGGCGTTCGGGCAAGCTCTTGGACCGCCTGATGTTCGAGGAGATCGGGATCACGAGGTCGCAGTGCTACATCGCCAACGTGGTGAAGTGCCGGCCCCCCAGAATCGGGATCCCGCACCGTCGGAGATCGAAGCCTGCCGGCCCTATCTCGAGGAGCAGATCGCACACATCAATCCTTCGGTCGTCGTGACCTTGGGCAATTTCGCCACCCGGTTGCTGCTCGACAGCACCGATGGGATCCGCCAGTTGCGTGGATCGGTCTACCCGTTCCGGGCCGGTCACCTCGTGCCGACGTACCATCCGGCTTACGTGTTGCGGGCGGGGGGAGAGGCCATGGCCGAAATCCGCGCCGACCTCGTCCGGGCCAAGCGGCTCATGGTCCGGACCCCGTGACGTCGCTCTTGACGAGCCGGTGTGCCGGACGCGGTATCCGGGCCGCCGATGTGCGGGACGTCCGGCGCATGATCGGCTGGCCGCTGCTCGTCTCCTCGGATTCTCCGGCCGCGACCAAGGAGGTGGCCGGTCGTCTGGCCGCGCTCTGCGTTTCGGGGGATGTGGTCCTCTTGATGGGCGATCTCGGTGCCGGCAAGACCGCGTTCGCCCAGGGATTCGCGGCGGCGCTCGGAGTTGAGGGCCCCGTGACAAGTCCGACCTTTGCGCTGGTGCGCCAGTATCGGTGTGCCGAGTCGGCGCCCGTTTCGACGCTGATCCACGCCGACGTCTACCGCACCGGCGGTCTGAGCGAGGTGGTCGAGCTCGCGCTGGCCGAATTGGTGGAGGAGCGGGCCATCGCGCTCGTCGAATGGGGTGAGCTCGCAGCACCGGCCTTGGGCGACGATGCGCTCGAGGTGTTGCTCGAGGTCCCCGATGCGAGCACCGTACCGCCGCCGGAGAGGACATCGAGCCCGAAGCGCGCACCATCAGCATCACCGGGCGCGGTCGTTGGTCGGGGCGGGCAGCGGAAGTAGCACGGCGCGTTGTCATTCCGATCGACCGAGGCCGCATCGTGAACATCGTGGCGATCGAGACCGCCACCGAGACCATCGGGGTGGCCGCGCGCACCGACGGCGGCGCCCGGGCCGTGTTCACCTTGAGCGGCAAGCGTCGACACGTCGAGACGTCTGGTCCCGGCGCTGCACGATGTGCTGCTCCAGCTCGAGCTGGAGGTCCGCGACGTCGATCTGGTGGCGGTCGACCTGGGTCCGGGCCTTTTCACCGGGCTTCGCGTTGGGGTCGCCGCAGCCAAGGCGCTGGCGCAGGCGCTGGGTATCGGCATCATCGGCCTCTCCAGCCTCGACATCCTCACCCGGGCCGCCCATCAGCAGGGCCACAGCGGCTACCTGCTGGCGGCGGTCGACGCCCGACGAGGTGAGGTCTTTGCCTCCGTCCGCGTGTTGCGCGACGATCCGCCCGAGGCGCAGGACGTCATCGCTCCGGGGCTGTTCTCGCCGAAGGAGTTGGCCGAAGCGTTGCTCGAGCTGGGCGGTGACCCGATCGTGGGTGTTGGCGACGGGGTGCAGCGTTACGCGGAGATCCTCGGGCACGTGCCGGGTGTGGCGTGCCTCATGGATGCACTCGGATTCCCACCACCGCTCACCCTGGCGGATCGGGCGGCCGAGCTCGTCGAGGATGGGGCAGCCGGCGCTCGATCCGCAGCTCGTCGTTCCGCTCTACATCCGCGAGGCCGACGCCAAGAGCAACTTCGCGCAGGTCACCTCGGGCTGAGGGCGTCGCGATGGAGCTGCGGATCGAGAAGCTCAAGCGAAGAGATCTTCGGCATATCCTGCCGATCGAGGCGGTCGTCTTTCCCGAGCCGTGGAGCGTCGGTGTGTTCCAGTCCGAGCTCGCCCTTCGCCACGGCCGGCTCTACCGCGCCGCCTGGCACGGCAGCGACATGGCGGGGTACATCGGGTTCATGATCGTGGGCGACGAGGCACATGTCACGACGATTGCCACGGCCCCTGCCTACCAGCGGCGCGGGGTTGCGAGCACTCTCCTCATCGACGGAATCCACACGCTGCTCCCCTTGGGGGTCAAGCACCTCTCGCTCGAAGTGGCGGCCAACAACGAACCGGCGCAGACGCTCTACCGCCGTTTCGGATTCGCACCGGTGGGCGTACGCAAGAACTACTACCCGGTGACCGGTGAGGACGCACTGGTCATGTGGGCGTACGATATCGACACCCCGCAGTACTCCGAACGGCTCGAGGAACTCGCTCCCCCGTAGCGGGGAATTGCGGAGGTCGTTCCGCCGGCAATCTCGTCAAGAGCAACGAGTATTGCCCCGTACGCACGCGTGGGTGCGTGTCCGGAATTGTTCGATGCTCGGCATTGTTCGGTGTTATCGTGCCGCAACTCATCTGCATCCATGTTTTGACCGAAGTGGGGGGAACCCCGCTCTGAGCGGGAGTACACATATGCAAGTCACCCGGACGCGCCGGATCACATTGGCGACCACTGCGCTCTTTTTCACCACGATCGTCGCATCGTTGGCGATCGGGACCCCATCGGCGTTCGGAGCCACCACAGATGCCGGCCATTCGACCGTCACCGCCAACCCGACCACGGTCACCGCTGACGGCACGACGTCGACAATTACCGTCACGTTGCTCGACGCCACAGACACTCCTGTCGCCGGTGACACTGTCACGTTGAGTCCCAGCGGCGGAAGCTCCATCATCTCGGCGGCGAGCGGCCCCTCCAATGCCAATGGGGTCGTCACCTTCACCGTCAGCGACCTCGTGGCGGAGACCGTCACCTACACGGCCACCGACACGACGGGGCCCGTCGTCATCACACAGACCGCGACCGTCAGCTTCACCGCCGGACCGGTCGACGCCGGCCACGTCGACCGTCGCCGCCAGCCCGACCACGGTCACCGCGAACGGCGTGGCCCATTCGACCATCACCGTCACCCTGCTCGACGCCAACCACAACCCGGTCCCCGGCGACATCACGTACCTGTCGCCCGATGGAGGACACTCGCAGTATTCCGACCCGGTCGCCTCGAACGCCAGCGGCGTCGCGACCTTCACAGTCACCGACACGGCGGAGGAGATCGTCACTTACACGGCCGTCGACTCGCCGGCGGGGGTCAACATCACCGAGACGGCGCCGGTCAACTTCATCGCCGGCCCGGTCGACGCCACCGTGTCGGCCGTCGCCGCCAGCCCGACCTCGGTTCCCGCCGACGGCACGACCCACTCGACGATCACCGTCACTCTCCTCGACACCCAGTACAATCCGATCGCAGGTGACACCGTCACCTTGACCCCGAGTGGCGGAAGCTCCGTCATCTCGGCGGCGAGCGGGCCCTCGGACGCCAACGGCGTCGTCACCTTCACCGTCAAGGACGCGACAGCGGAAGATGTCACCTACACCGCTACTGACACCTCGGTGCCGATCACCATTGCCGAGACCGCTACGGTCTTCTTCACCGGCCCGGCCGACGCCGGCCAGTCGACCGTCACCGCCAGTCCGACAGCCGTCGTGGGCAACGGTACTTCCACGTCCACCGTCACCGTCACCCTGCTCGACGCCAATGGCAATCCTGTCGCTGGTGACACCGTCACCTTGACCCCGAGTGGCGGAAGCTCCGTCATCTCGGCGGCGAGCGGGCCCTCGGACGCTAACGGCGTCGTCACCTTCACCGTCAAGGACGCCGCGACGCAGAACGTCACCTACACCGCCACCGACACGTCGGTGCACGTCACCATCGCCCAGACAGCTGCGGTCAACTTCACGCCGGCCGCCCCGGCGGCACCCTCCGGCGCGACGAGTTCAGCCTCTGGAACGTCCAGTACCGCCCAGGGGACGGCCACCGCGACCAATGCCGGCACCACGGCGAGCGCCACTGGTATCGGGGGACTCACCGTTGCCCAGTACCCGTCCAATCCGGTCGCAGCACCCACCTTCGTCTCGAGCGGGAAGTACCTGGACGTCGCCATCGCCGCCGGAAGCAGCTTCACTGCGGTCTCGATAAGCGACTGCAACCTGGGCACAGGTAACGCCTTGGAGTGGTTCAATCCGGCAGCGAATGCCGGGGCAGGAGCTTGGGTGCCTGTGTCGCCGACACCGGTCGTGACCAATGGGCCTCCGGCCTGCCTGTCGGTCACCCTCACGTCCGCCTCCAGCCCGACGCTGGCCCAACTCACCGGCACCGTCTTCGGCGTGGCCGTGACACAGGCGCCGCCGCCGCCGCCTTCCGGCTACTGGTTGGTGGCCGCCGACGGCGGGATCTTCACCCACGGTGACGCCGCGTTCTTGGGCTCCCAGGGTGCCACCCACCTGAACTCGCCCATCGTGGGCATGACGTCGACGCCCGACGGACGGCGGCTACTGGTTGGTGGCCGCCGACGGCGGGATCTTCACCCACGGCGACGCCGCGTTCTTGGGCTCCCAGGGTGCGACGCACCTGAACTCGCCCATCGTGGGCATGACGTCGACCCCCGACGGACGCGGCTACTGGTTGGTGGCCGGCGACGGCGGCATCTTCACCTTCGGTGACGCCGCGTTCTTGGGCTCCCAGGGTGCCACCCACCTGAACTCGCCCATCGTGGGCATGACGTCGACGCCCGACGGAGGCGGCTACTGGTTGGTGGCCGCCGACGGCGGGATCTTCACCCACGGTGACGCCGCGTTCTTGGGCTCCGAGGGTGCGACGCACCTGAACTCGCCCATCGTGGGCATGACGTCGACCCCCGACGGACGCGGCTACTGGTTGGTGGCCGGCGACGGCGGCATCTTCACCTTCGGCGACGCCGCGTTCTTGGGCTCCCAGGGTGCCACCCACCTGAACTCGCCCATCGTGGGCATGACGTCGACCCCCGACGGAGGCGGCTACTGGTTGGTGGCCGCCGACGGCGGGATCTTCACCCACGGTGACGCCGCGTTCTTGGGCTCCGAGGGTGCCACGCACCTGAACTCGCCCATCGTGGGCATGACGTCGACGCCGCAGCCGACCTGACCGCCTGAGGATCTCCCCCACGTCACGTCGTGCGCGCTCGCCCTCTGAGGATGGAGGGGGCTCGGCCCGGGCGGTGCGGAGCCGAGCTGCGTATCTCTATGCGTGTCGAGGTGGCGCGCGCGGCCAGGACCTGTAGTGTCTCGGTTACCTCTCTGCGAGAGGTGAATCCAATCGGATGAGTCGGCATCTGTGGCGCATGTGATGGGAGACGGCGTGGTGAGTGGTAGGCGGATTGTTGAGGAGAGCGGCGGAGAAACGCGCTCGAGTGCGGACCTGGCCGGACTTCTCTCCGCTCTGTGTCGCGAGTGTGCCGAATTCACGGACGTCTTGGCGTGTTCCATCGTGGTCAACGACGATCCCTTCGGGTTCTTCTCTGCCACGGGTTCGGCCGAGTGGGCCTGTACCCTCGACGACTTTCAGTTGAGCGAAGAGATCGGTCCCACCTGGGAGTGCTGTCAGACGGCAGCGCCGGTGCAGGGGGACGGACTCGGACAGCGCGGCCTGACGGGCTCGGATCTGGCCAAGAACCTCTCCGTGTACGGCGTCGTCGGCGCCCGGGCCGTGCCCCTCTTGCGGGACGGAGCGATCTGGGGGGCCTTGACGATGTACTGGGGCCCGTCGACCCGGCCGGAGAACCTCGTCACGCCCGGTGTCGCTCTGGCTGCGACGGTGACCGATGCCATCGAGCGCCAGCACCGCGAAGAGACGGGTGGGAATTCCGCGGCGGCGGCCGTGCACCCGACAGGGGGAGCGCGCGGTGAGGTCGATCGTGACGGGGGCGCAACGTTCCAAGAGCGCGAGGCGCTCTCCGAGGCGCGCCATGCGCGGGCCGTGGCCCGCGACGCCCGTGCCGCCGAGCGTGACGCCGAGGGCCGCCGAACGTGACGCCCGGGCCGCCGAGCGTGACGCCAGGGCCTGCGCCCGCGACGAGGCCGCCCATGTCCACGGTGCGGCCCGGGGCTGGACCGACCACGAGATGATCGCAATCCGGGTACTGGCTCGGCAGGATCGCTATGCGGCCGCCCGCGATCGTTTCCATGCCAAGTCCGACCGTGCCGCGGCCCGCCTGGACCGGGTCGTGTCGGCCATCGAGCGCGTGGAGTCGTCGATCGACGGGTTGACCGGGGCCTATCGCCGTGAGGCGGGGATGATGGAGTTGGAGCACGAGATCACCCGGGCCAGAAGGACGGGCGACACGTTCGTGCTCGCGTTCGTCGACGTCAACAACCTCAAGGCCCGTAACGACACCCACGGCCACCTGGCCGGGGACCAACTCCTCCGGAAGATCGCCGACACCCTGCGGGCCAATGTCCGTTCGTACGACCTCGTCGTACGCTACGGGGGCGACGAGTTCGTCTGCGGGTTCCCTGCCCTCGACGTGCACGATGCCGCAGAGCGGTTCGCCCGCATCAACGGAGACCTGGCAGCGACCGAAGAAGCGTCGGTCGCCTTCGGGCTCGCCGAGTTGGGGACCGACGATTCCCTGGCGGATCTGATCACGCGGGCCGACAGCATCATGTACGCCAACCGCTACCAGCGGTTGCGTGACGGCGGCAACGCCGCCAACGCCCATGCGGCCACCACGAACGCGGCACAGTCGGTAGGTCGGGTGTCGTCCAACGTCGAATAGCGCCGACGCGCGGCGCGGCCTACGACTCGACGACCGACTCGACGACTGACTCGACGACTGACTCGACGACGACCCCGCTCCAGGGCGCCAAGGTGAGCGCACCGACCGCAGCCGTTCCCTCGAGGGCCCGATCGGTGGCCAGCGTGATCGACCCGGTCAGCCCCGTGAGCTCGACCGCAGTCGCGGCCATGTTGAGGGCGACGACCGACCGCCGGCCGCGCTCGAACACCCAGGTGTCGGCGGGCGAGAGACGGGACCGGTAGGACCCGAGGGCAAGGTCCTCGTTGTCCCTACGCCGCGCGATCGCCCGCCGCGTGAAGGACAGGATCGAGTCGGGGTCCGCTGCCTGGTCCGCCACATTGCAGAGGGTGGGATCGGCCATCGGGAGCCACGGGCGCACCTTCGTGTCGGCACTGAACCCGCCTCCCGGCGCGGCCGACCAGGGCATCGGCGTTCGTTCCGCGTCGCGTCCCTTGTAGTGCGGCCAGAACCTGATGCCGACCCGGTCGCGCAGGTCGGACTGCTGGAGGGGGCCGTCGGTCAAGCCGATCTCGTCACCTTGATAGAGGAAGGGCGTCCCGCGCAGGCACAGGATGATCATGAGGGCGCAGCGCACCTTGGGCGTGTCGCCCCCGGCCCACCGGGTGGCCAGGCGCGACACGTCGTGGTTCGAACCTGTCCACAGTGGCCAGGCCCCGTCGGGCAACATCGCCTCCACGTCCTCGACGATTGCCCGCATGGCGCCCGCCTCCAGGGCGGCGTTGATGAAGACGAAGTTGAACCCGCCGTGCAACTCGTCGCGGCCGTTGCCGTAGAACTCCATGAGCGTCGTCAGTTGCTCCACGTTGGTCTCACCGATGAGCAGCCGCGGTGGGTCATAGGTGTCGGAGACGGACCGCCAGTGCCGGAGGATGTCGTGGGCCTCGGGGCGGTCGCTGTTGTAGACGGACTTGACGCCCATGAGCTGTTGGTCGAGGGGATCGTCCTCGGTGGCCGGCGGGTTGTCACGCAGCTCGGCATCCTTGATCATCATGTTGCAGACGTCGATGCGGAAACCCGCGACCCCTCGGTCCCACCAGAACCGCACGATCGCGTCGAAGGCGTCACGCACGTCCTGGTTCCACCAATTGAGATCGGGCTGCTGCGTCTCGAAGTTGTGGAGGAAGTACTGACCGCTGGCCTCGTCGAGCTCCCAGGCCGAGCCGCCGAAAATGCTCACCCAGTTGTTGGGAGGACCTCCGCCGGGTGCCGGATCGGCCCAGACGTACCAGTCCCGGTGGTCGGCGTCGCGACCGCGGCAGGCGTCCACGAACCAGGGGTGCTGATCGCTGCTGTGGTTGGGAACGAGGTCGAGCAGGATGCGGATACCGCGCGCCGCGCCCTCTTTGACCAAGGTATCGAGGTCCTCCAGGCTGCCGAAGTCGGGGTCGATGTCGCAGTAGTCGGACACGTCGTAGCCCCAGTCACGATTCGGCGAGACCGTGACCGGTGAGAGCCACAGCGCGGCGACACCCAGGTCGGCCAGGTAGTCGAGACGGCTGATGATGCCGGGGAGATCTCCGTACCCGTCGCCGTTCGCATCGGCAAAGGAGCGCGGATAGATCTGGTAGAACACGCCGCCCCGCCACCACCGGTCGCCGTCGCCGACCATCAGAGGGGACCGATCGCCGTCATGCCGCCGTCGACGACGATGCTGGTACCCGTGATGAAGGCTGCCTCGTCGGAGAGGAGGAACCGCACGACCGATGCGATGTCCTCGGGCTGGGCCAGGCGCCGGAGCGGGGTGCGCGTGATGAGGTTCTCCTTCGCCCCGGGGATGGCGAGCAGGGGAGCGAGCAGGGGCGTCTCGACGGCGCCCGGGCAGACCGAGTTGACACGGATGCCGTCGGGACCGAGCAGCGCACACGCGGAGCGGGTCAACCCGAGCAGCCCGGCTTTGGACGCGCAGTACGCCGGCAGGAAGGGATCGCCTACCCAGCCCTCGATCGACGAGATGTAGACGATGGCCGACCCGGGATTGGCGTCGAGGAGCGCCGGGTGGAGTTCCTTGGTCACGGTCGCACCGGCGCGCAGGTTCACGTCGAGCACCTCGTCCCAGGAGTCGTCGTCGATGAGCGTGACCGGGACCGGCCGCCCGATCCCGGCTGCATGGACCAGACCTCCGACAGGCCCGACTTCGGCCAACGACCGCCGTACTGCGCCCTTCAACGTGCCCGTCTTGGTTACATCGACCTTGAGGCCGACGGCGCGCACGCCGTACTCTTCGCTGCACCGGGTGGCGGCCCGCCGCGCCGCAGCGCCGTCGCGGTCCCAGATCGCCACGGCCCGGCCGACCTGTGCCAACGCCAGGGCGGTGGCCAATCCGATGCCCGAGGCACCCCCGGTGACGACCACGCCCGTCTCGGGAGACGAAGGTCCGCTCCTGTGGGCCCGCCGTCGTACGGCGCGTGGGGCCCGGCGGGCTCCGGGCGCCGATGTTGCGGTTCCGGTGGCGGCGCGCAGCGCACTGCGGGGCCGCCGGGTGGGCGCAGGTGAGGTCGGCGCGGTCGGCACCCTTCTGTCCTCTGCCGCCATGACGTCCCCTTCCAGGCTCACTGGCCCGGTGCGGGGCCGGGAATGATCATGGAGCGTATCGGCGTGCCCTCCTCCGGACGTTCTCCCTACAGGCGATTGATCGCGACCGTGGTGATCGATTTGGCGATCGCGCTGGGGAACGCCGATCCGTAGGAATTGAAGTCGATCTGCTGGCCGAACTTCCCTTTCACGTAGTACACGGCCGCAATGGTGGCTGTGACCGAGATCCCCTGCGACGAGATCGGGAGCGACATGACGAGCCCGGCGGTGCCGTTTCCGAATTGCGCCGGGTCGGCCTTCGACACTGCGATCGTCCCCACCGTGGCGCCCTTGCCGGCCGAGGCCGCGATCTTCGTCTTGAACGTGCCGTTCATGAGGGTGGCCATACACGAAGGCGTCTTGGCGTTGGCCATGGCGGCCAGCTCGGACTTGGCCACCTTCGGCGAGTGGAAGATCGACACGGTGTCTTGGATCTCGAGGGTCTGGGCCTTGTTCTGGTAATAGGGGCTGTCGACTTCGGGCGGATTGGAGCTGATGAGGCTGGAGGGGACGCCGATGCAGCTGGCCAGTTGCTTGGCACCGGGGAAGCTGCCCGACCCGTTGCCCGATGCGCCCTTCTCCCTCGTCCACCCCGCCGGCATGTCGGACAGGGTCAACAGGTAGTGCTTGGCCTGTGCCTTGTCCGAGGCCGTGCTGGCCCCTGCGCCGCCTGCCTGCAAGGTTCCGAGGAGGACGGAGGTGGTGACGGCGGCCACGGCGATGCTGCCAGCGATGTTGGCGCGCCGCAGGACCTTCCGGCCGGTCGACAGGGGCATCAGACCTCCAGTACTTTCGCGGGCGGCTTCCGCCCGGTCGTGGGCGAGAGATTACGGGAATTGCAGGGAGTAACCCGAACATGGCCGCCCGATGGCACGTTCCCTCTTGCCCCTCGGCTTCAGGCCCGCTATCTTTGGCACTCTCAACCCGAGAGTGCTAATGAAGTAATGAATGCCAAGGAGGCCCGTTCAGATGAAGCTGCACCCGCTCGAAGACCGGATCGTCGTCCGGCCCGGCGAGTCTGAAGAGACCACCGCGTCCGGCCTGGTCATCCCCGACACAGCCAAAGAGAAGCCCCAGCAGGGCGAAGTTCTTGCCGTAGGTCCAGGACGCCGTGGAGAAGATTCCGGGGAGCTCATCCCGGTAGATGTCAAGGTCGGCGACACCGTCGTCTACTCCAAGTACGGAGGAACCGAGATCACCGTCGAAGGTGAGGACCTCCTCATCCTGTCCAGCCGGGACGTGCTGGCCAAGCTGGCCTAGTTCCACGACGACATCGCCGAGCTGGCCGTTTCATCGGTCAGCCGGCGGTACGTCACCCCATTCACTGAAGTAACAGGACTCGAGAGGAGTTCCCTACAGTCATGCCCAAGATTCTGAAATTCGACGAGGCCGCCCGCCGTGGGCTGGAGGCCGGCGTCAACAAGCTGGCCGACACGGTCAAGGTCACCCTGGGACCGAAAGGTCGCAACGTGGTGATCGAGAAGAAGTTCGGCGCACCCACGATCACCAACGACGGCGTCTCCATCGCACGTGAAGTCGAGCTGGACGACCCGTTCGAGAACATGGGTGCCCAGCTGGTGAAGGAAGTGGCCACCAAGACCAACGACGTAGCCGGTGACGGCACCACGACGGCGACGGTCCTGGCCCAGGCCCTCATCACCGAGGGGCTGCGCAACGTGGCCGCCGGTGCCAGCCCGACCGGTCTCAAGCGGGGCATCGAGAAGGCCGTCAAGGCTGCCGTCGACGACCTCGCCAAGCAGGCCAAGGTCGTTGACGGGAAGGTCGAGATCGCCCAGGTAGCTTCGATCTCCGCCGCCGACCCGGCCATCGGCGACGTACTGGCCGAAGCCATCGACAAGGTCGGCAAGGACGGCACCGTCACGGTGGAAGAGTCGAACACCTTCGGTATCGAGCTCGAGCTCACCGAGGGTATGCAGTTCGACAAGGGCTACCTTTCGCCCTATTTCGTGACTGACGCCGAGCGCCAGGAAGCCGTCCTCGACGACCCGGCCATCCTCTTCTACAACTCCAAGGTGAGCGCCGTGCACGACCTCGTGCCCGTCCTGGAGAAGGTCATGCAGACGGGCAAGCCGCTGCTGATCATCGCCGAGGACGTCGACGGAGAGGCGCTGGCCACCCTGGTGGTCAACAAGATCCGTGGCACGTTCACCTCCGTGGCCGTCAAAGCCCCGGGCTTCGGCGAGCGCCGCAAGGAAATGCTGCAGGACATGGCCGTCCTCACCGGCGCCCAGGTCATCAGCGAGGAGATCGGGCTCAAGCTCGAGAGCGCCACGATCGACCTGTTGGGCCACGCCCGCCGGGTGATCGTGACCAAGGACGACACCACCATCGTCGAAGGCGGCGGGAGTGCCGAAGACGTCAAGGGCCGCGTGGCGCAGATCAAGCGCGCCATTGAGGACACCGACTCGGACTGGGACCGCGAGAAGCTGCAGGAGCGGCTGGCCAAGTTGGCCGGCGGTGTGGCCGTGGTCAAGGTCGGGGCAGCCACCGAGGTGGAGCTCAAGGAGAAGAAGCACCGTATCGAGGACGCGCTGTCCGCGACCCGGGCTGCCGTGGAAGAGGGCGTTGTCGCCGGCGGTGGCACCGCACTGCTGCGTGCCCGCACGTCGGTGAACGCTCTGGCCGCGACGCTGGAGGGTGACGAGGCCACCGGCGCTCGTATCGTGGCCCGCTCGCTCGAGGAGCCGCTGCGCTGGATTGCCTTCAACGCCGGCCTCGAGGGCGCGGTGCTCGTCAGCCAGGTGGAGGCGGCCAAGGGCAACATCGGTCTCAATGCCGCCACGGGGGAGTTGGAGGACCTGGTCAAGGCCGGGATCATCGACCCCGCCAAGGTGACCCGCTCCGCGCTGCAGAACGCAGCCTCCATCGCTGCGCTCCTCCTGACCACCGAGGCTTTGGTGGCCGACAAGCCTGAGAAGGCCGGAGACGCCGCCGCCGCTGCTGCCGCCATGGGTGGCATGGGCGGAATGGGTGGCATGGGCGGCATGATGTAACTCCGCCTCTCGCACCAGCGATTGGCTGATTCGTTGTGGCTGTGGCCGGGTCTTCGGATCCGGCCACAGTGCTGTCCGGCCGAGGCGGGCCGAAGGCGGGGTGGAGCGGTGGGCATCTCGGCGGATGCACATATCGTGACGGGTATGTCCCGCCCGGTTCCGCCGCAGGTAATTCCACGCCCGGCGGACTGGCGCATGGGTGACGATGCGCCATGGGCCAAGCTTGCGGCGAGCGAACGCAGGGGCATCAGCCTCGGGCGTGTGCGTGAAGCGCTGGCGGCCCGGGGGCAGTTCGGGCCCGTCCCCGAGGACATCGGGGACCAAGGGGTGATCGTCCCGTTGATCTTCGCCGACGAGTCACGCGCATCTGATCGGGTTGTCAACGCGGCGGTCCTGGCCGTCCTGTTCGAGGAAGAGGGCGAGGCTCGGCTGATCTTCACCCGGCGCTCCACGAAGTTGCGGTCCCACCGGGGCGAGGTGAGCTTCCCCGGAGGCCGCATCGACCCGGGTGAGGACCCACCGACCGCGGCCCTGCGGGAGGCGTACGAGGAGATCGCGCTCGACCCGGCCCATGTCACGCCCGAAGGCTGGATCCACCCCGTCGTCACCGTGGTGACCGGCTCGCTCATCATGCCGATCGTCGCCAGCACCCCGTCACGCCCCCACGTCGTCGCCAGCCCGGCGGAGGTGGAGCGGGTCTTCGACGTCTCGCTGCGCGATCTGGCGGACCTCGAGAACTTCCACGAGGAGCGCTGGCGGTTCGCGGATCGGGCGATTCCGGGCGAGGGCGGGGATGCGCTCACCGTGTGGTTCTTCGAGGTGGAAGGCGAAATGATCTGGGGCGCGACGGCCCGCATGATCCACGAATTGCTCAACGTCGTCCTGCTCCCATGGGATTGAGCTGCGGGCGAATTCAGCTGAAAGCGCAGTTGCACGAGCCGAAAGCGGCCCGAGGCCCAATCCCGAGAGAGTAAAGTGGTGGATCGTCGGAGTGTCGGCCCGGCGTTCGCTATTGCCATGCCGGTGTGGACCGAGAGTGCCGTACCGGCCCCATCGAATGCCGGAGGGCGAACAAATGGCTGAGATCGAGATCGGCGTTTACAAGTCCGGACGGCAGGCCTACGGCCTCGATGACATTGCCATCGTGCCCAGCCGGCGCACCCGTGACCCCGAGGACGTCGACATCTCCTGGGAGATCGACGCGTACAGGTTCGCGCTGCCGCTCCTCGGGTCGGCCATGGACGGCGTGATGAGCCCGGCCACGGCGATCGAGCTGGGCCAGCTCGGCGGTCTGGGCGTCCTGAATCTCGAGGGCCTGTGGACGCGGTACGAGGATCCGAGCAACCTCTTCGACGAGATCCGCGAGCTGGACGATGAGAAGGCGACGGCGCGGATGCAGCAGATGTACAGCGAGCCGATCAAGCCCGAGCTCGTGGAGGCGCGCATCCGCCAGATGAAAGAGGCGGGCATCACGACCGCAGCTTCGGTCACACCGCAGCGCACCGAATCGTTGGCGCCGGCGTGCTTGGCGGCCGAGCTGGACATCTTGGTGATCCAGGGGACCGTGGTCTCGGCCGAACACGTGTCAAAGACCGTGGAGCCGCTCAACCTCAAGCGCTTCATCCGGGAGTTCGACCTGCCGGTGATCGTCGGTGGCTGCGCCTCGTACCAGGCCGGGCTCCACCTCATGCGAACCGGTGCGGTCGGGGTTCTGGTAGGCGTCGGCCCGGGCAATGCCTGCACGACCCGTGGGGTGCTCGGCCTGGGCGTGCCGCAGGCCACCGCCATCGCCGATGTGGCAGGGGCGCGGATGCGGCACCTCGACGAGACGGGCGTCTACGTCCACGTGATCGCCGATGGGGGCATGTCCAAGGGCGGCGACATCGCCAAGGCCATCGCCTGCGGGGCCGATGCCGTCATGCTGGGCTCGCCGCTGTCGTCCGCCTTCGAGGCCCCGGCCCGCGGCTTTCACTGGGGTATGGCCACCTTCCACCCGACCCTCCCGCGTGGGGCGCGGGTACGCACCTCGGTACGCGGCAGCCTCCGTGAGATCCTGCTCGGTCCGGCCCACGAGAACGACGGCCGCATGAACCTCTTCGGGGCCCTGCGGACGGCCATGGCCACGTGCGGCTACGAGACGGTGAAGGAGTTCCAGAAGGCCGAAGTGATGGTCGCCCCCTCCCTGCAGACCGAAGGGAAGTTCTTCCAACGGACGCAGGGTGTCGGTATGGGTCATTGAGTCGGACTCGGTGACCGATACCGTCCTCGTCGTTGACTTCGGGGCCCAGTACGCCCGGCTGATCGCCCGCCGGGTTCGTGAGGCGCACGTCTACTCCGAGATCGTGCCCTCGACCATCAGCATCGAGGAGATCCGGGCCCGTCAGCCCAAGGGCATCATCTTCTCGGGGGGTCCCAAATCGGTCTACGCCACGCCGGCGCCGACCATCGATCCCGCCGTCTACGAGTTGGGCATCCCGATCCTCGGCCTTTGCTACGGGGCCCAGCTCATCGCCACGCAATTGGGCGGGAAGGTGGCGCACACCGAGAACGGAGAGTACGGGCGCACGGAGTTGACGCTGACCGCACCCTCGCCGCTGTGCCTCGACTGGCCGACCACGTCAGCCGTCTGGATGAGCCACGGGGATGCCATCACGGTACCGCCGCCGGGGTTCGTGGCCACGGCGACCAGCGAGGGCGCGCCGGTGGCGGCCATGCACGACGTCGAACGTGGGATCTTCGGCCTGCAATTCCATCCCGAGGTCGTACACACCGAGCGGGGTAGCGAGATCTTCGAGCGCTTCCTCCTCGACGCCTGTGGGTGCCTGCCGTCATGGACCCACGTGTCGATCATCGAGCAGCAGGTGGCCGCGGTGCAGGCGCAGGTCGGTTCGGAGCGTGTGCTGTGCGCCCTCAGCGGCGGGGTCGACTCGGCGGTGGCGGCGGCGCTCGTCCACAAGGCAATCGGCGATCAGCTCACCTGCGTTTTCGTGGACACCGGGCTCATGCGCGCCGGTGAGGCGGATCAGGTCGAGGACACCTTCCGCCGGCAGTTCAAGATCGACCTGGTGCACGTGAAGGCGGCCGACCGTTACTTCTCCGCACTGGAAGGAGTGACCGATCCCGAGCGCAAGCGCAAGATCATCGGCGAGCTGTTCATCCGGATCTTCGAAGAGGTGGCGCGCGAACTCGGTGCGGGTGAAGCGGGCGACGCCGGTGGTGACGGCGACGGCGACGGGGACGGCGACGGGGCGGGACCGAAGTTCCTCGTCCAGGGCACGCTGTACCCCGACGTGATCGAGTCGGGGAGCGACACGGCGGCCAACATCAAGTCGCACCACAATGTCGGCGGGCTGCCCGACGACTTGTCGTTCGACCTCGTCGAGCCCCTGCGCCTCTTGTTCAAGGACGAGGTCCGTGCCGTGGGCGAGGAGCTCGGACTTCCGCACGACATCGTGTGGCGTCAGCCGTTCCCCGGTCCGGGGCTCGGTGTGCGCATTATCGGCGAGGTCACGCGGGAGCGGGCGGAGATCCTGCGCAACGCCGATGCCGTCGTGGTCGAGGAGATCCGTCGAGCCGGTCTGTACCGTGAGTTGTGGCAGAGCTTCGCCGTGCTCCCGGCAGTGCGAACCGTCGGCGTCATGGGTGACGGGCGTACCTATGCCTACCCGATCGTCATACGAGCCGTGACGAGTGACGATGCAATGACGGCCGACTGGGCCCGGCTCCCGTACGACCTGGTGGAGCGCATATCCTCGCGCATCATCAACGAGGTCGAAGGGGTCAACCGGGTGGCACTCGACGTCACGTCGAAGCCCCCCGGCACGATCGAGTGGGAGTGAGCGCGGGTTCACGGCGCGGCGGTCCCCCCCAACTGTTCTCGACTGACGCCGAATCCGAAACTGACGGCGGCTGTTGACGCCGCTGATGACGCCGCGGCAGGTGCCGCCGCCGCCGCAGATGCCCTCGCTGCAGCCGGGGTCGACATCGAGGCCGAGTCCGGGGACGCCGCCGCCGGGCGACCGCCCGACCGCCGACCCCTCCCCGGTGGATCCGCCGCAGCGCTCCTCCTCGAGGGTCTGACCCTGCCCCAACGGGCGGCGGTGGTGCACCGCGGCGGGCCGTTGCTCGTGGTGGCCGGAGCCGGCTCGGGCAAGACGAGGGTCCTCACCCGGCGCATCGCGCACCTGCTGGCCACCGGCGACGCTCCGCCATGGGGGATTCTCGCCATCACCTTCACCAACAAGGCGGCCGAGGAGATGCGCAACCGGGTGGCCGAGCTCGTCGGTCCGAGGGCCGAGAAGATGTGGGTGTCGACGTTCCACTCGTCGTGCTTGCGCATCCTCAGGAGTCACGCCCACCGGTTGGGGTACCGGCCCTCGTTCACGGTCTACGACGACACGGACACGCGCCGGCTCATCGAGATGATCGTGGCCGAGATGGGGCTCGATACGAAACGACTCCCGCCCCGCTCCGTCGCCGCCGTCATCGGCCAGGCCAAAGCGGAGCTGATCGACTTCGAGACGTTCCGTGAGACCGCACGCCAGGAGCACGATCCCTTCCAGCGCAAGATCGCCGATGTCTACGCCGAGTACCAGCAACGCCTGCTGGCGGCGAATGCACTTGATTTCGACGACCTCTTGATGGTGACGGCCAACCTGCTGCAAGCCTGCGACGATGTGCGCGAGTCCTACCAGGAGCGCTTCAGCCAGATTCTGGTGGACGAGTTCCAGGACACCAACCACGCCCAGAACGAGATCGTCCAGTTGTTGGGTCAGGTCCACGGCAACGTCTGTGTGGTCGGCGACTCCGACCAGTCGGTCTACAAGTGGCGCGGCGCCGACATCCGCAACATCTTGGAGTTCGAGCAGGCATTCCCGAGCGCGACCATCATCGTGCTGGAGCAGAACTTCCGTTCCACGCAGACCATCCTCAACGTGGCCAACGCGGTGATCGCGAACAACCTCGACCGGCCGAACAAGGAGCTCTTCACGGTGGGCGACGCCGGCGATCCGGTGCTGCGCTACCGGGCCGAGGACGAGCGCGACGAGGCATCGTGGGTTTCGGGCGAGATCCTTCGGCTCCGGGCGGCCGAGGCGCTCGCCTGGGGCGACGTCGCTGTCTTCTACCGCACCAACGCCCAGAGCCGGGCGCTCGAGGACTCGTTCATCTTCACCGGCATCCCCTACAAGGTGGTGGGCGGCGCCAAGTTCTACGACCGCCGTGAGGTGAAGGACGTCCTGGCCTACATCAGGGTCCTGGCCAATCCCGACGACGAGGTGTCGGCCCGCCGCATCGTCAACGTGCCCAAGCGCGGCATCGGCGACACGTCGGTGGCCCGTCTGGCCGCCTGGGCCCAGGTCAATCGGGTGTCCTTCAGCGAGGCCATCGACCGGGCCGAGGAGGCCGGGCTCGCCGGCAAGGCGCTCAGGGGTGCCGAGCAACTCTCCAAGACGCTGGGCGAGCTCCGCCCGCTGGTCTCCACCGTCAATCCGGCGGATTTCATCCAACTGGTGGCCGACCGCACCGGCTACATGGCCGAGCTGGTGGCCGAGCACACGCACGAGTCGGACGGGCGCATCGAGAACATCGCCGAGCTGGGCAGCGTGGCCGGGCAGTTCGACGACGTCGTGGGATTCCTCGAGACGGTGGCCCTCGTCGCCGACTCCGACGACCTCGACGGCGACGGCACCCGGGTCTCGCTCATGACCCTGCACACCGCCAAGGGCCTGGAGTTCCCGGCGGTCTTCGTGGTCGGCCTCGAAGACGGGATCTTCCCTCACCTGCGCTCCCTGAGCGAGCCGGCGGACCTCGAGGAGGAGCGGCGCCTCTTCTACGTCGGCATCACCCGGGCCCGCCGCCACCTCAACCTGTCCCATGCCTGGTCGCGCACTATTTTCGGACGCACGCAGCAGAACATCCCGAGCCGTTTCCTCGGCGAGATCCCCACCGAACTGGTCAAGGACGTCGGGCTCGTCACGACGCGGGAGAGCCGCAACCTCTCGACCGACAGCCGACGATCGGGCTATGGCCGGTCGGCCGACCGCTGGGACGACGACGCTGGGACGACGACCGCACCCGCGGCGGCCGCGCGGGTGGCTCGTTCCTGCCCAGCAGCCCGCTGGCGCCCCGGCCCAGTGGCCCGCGGGCCAACAGCGGGGCCGAGGAATTGGGTCTGGTGGCGGGCGACCGGGTCGTCCACGACCACTGGGGCCCCGGTGTCGTCATCGATGCCAAGGGGGAGGGATCGCGGGCCCAGGCCACGGTCGACTTCGAGTCGGTCGGCAAGAAAAACCTCCTCCTTTCGGCCACCCCGCTGCGGCGGGCCTGAACCCGGCCCCGGCCCCGGCCCAGGCCCCGGCCCCGGCCCCGGTCTGGCGTCCGAGCAGGGGCGTCCCTATCATCGAGGGTTCATGAAGCGTCCCTACAGGGTGGTGGTCGCCAAGCCCGGGCTCGACGGCCACGATCGTGGGGCCAAGGTCATCGCCCGCGCCCTGCGCGACAGCGGCTTCGAGGTGGTCTACACCGGACTGCACCAGACGCCCGAACAAGTGGTCCAAGCCGTCGTGCAGGAGGACGCCGACGCGGTCGGGCTCTCCCTGCTTTCGGGCGCGCACCTGACGTTGGTCCCCCGCGTGGTGCAGCTCCTGGCCGAGGCCGGGCGCGACGACGTGCTCGTGATCGTGGGGGGGATCATCCCCGAGAACGACATCCCGATCCTCAAGGAACAGGGCGTGGCCGCAGTCTTCACACCCGGTGCGCCGCTGGACTCCATCGGATCTTGGCTGGGCGAGGCCCTCGACGGACGAGAGGATGCGTTGCATCCTTGAGCGCTGCACCCCCGGGCTGAATTCCGCACCACACGACCCGCCGCACCAGCACGACCCCCCCGAGCGACACGACAGAAGGAGAAGGCACCGCAAGTGGATCTTTACGAGTACCAGGGCAAGCAGTACTTCGCCCGCTTCGGCATTCCGACCTCACCCGGAGGGGTGGCCGACACGGTGGACGAAGCGGTCGTGCAGGCGGATGACGCCGGCTACCCGGTCGTCGTCAAGGCACAGGTCAAGGTCGGCGGTCGCGGCAAGGCGGGCGGCGTCAAGCTTGCCGCCGATGCCGACGAGGTGCGCGTCCACGCCGGGAACATCCTCGGGCTCGATATCAAAGGCCACGTCGTCAAGCGACTCTGGGTCGAGCACGCGTCCGACATCGAGAAGGAGTACTACGCCAGCTTCACCCTGGACCGCCCCAACAAGTTGCACCTCGGCATGTTGTCGGCCGAGGGCGGGGTCGAGATCGAGGAGGTGGCGGTCACCAATCCGGACGCCATCGCCATGCTGCACATCAACCCCCTGGACGGCCTCGACGAGGAGACGGCACGCGAGTGGGTCGAGCGGGCCGACCTCGACCCCGAGGCACGCGAGCAGGCCGCCACGCTGCTGGTGCGCCTTTACCACTGCTACGTCGAAGGTGACTGCGACCTGGCCGAGATAAACCCGCTGATCCTCACGCCCGAGGGGAAGGTGCACGCACTCGACGCCAAGGTGACGCTCGATGAGAACGCGACCTTCCGCCACCCCGAATGGGAGGAGTACGCCGACGACTCCGACGTCGATCCGCGGGAGAAGATGGCCAAGGAGAGAGGCCTGAACTACATCGGCCTCTCGGGCTCGGTGGGCATCATCGCCAACGGCGCCGGACTTGCCATGAGCACGCTCGACGTCGTGACCCAGGCCGGGGGTGCCGCCGCCAACTTCCTCGACATCGGAGGGGGGGCCAACGCCGATGTGATGGCCGCCGCACTCGAGGTGATCAACGCCGACCCGGCCGTCCGCGCCATCCTCGTCAACATCTTCGGGGGCATCACCCGGGTGGACGAGGTGGCGAAGGGGATCATCGAGGCCATGGGCAGGGTCAAGCTGAGCTCGCCCGTGGTCATGCGTCTCGACGGGACCAACGCCACCGAGGGCCGCGCCCTGCTGGCCGACCACCTGTCCGAGAAGTTGATCGCCGAGCCCACCATGCTCGACGCCGCCCGCCGCGCTGTTGCCCTGGCCAAGGCCTGAGGCAGAAGGGAACAAAGGAAACAACGTGAGCATCTTCGTCGACGAGACGACCAAGGTCGTCATCCAGGGCATCAGCCCGACCAGCCAGGGCCTGTACCACGGCCTGCGCAACAAGGCCTACGGCACCAAGGTGGTGGGCGGGACCAACCCCAAGCGTGGGGGTGAGGTGATCGAGGGCATCGACGTGTACGCGTCCATGGCCGAAGCGGTGAAGGAGACCGGTGCGACCGCGTCGTTCATCTCGGTGCCGCCGCGTGGTGCCGCCGACGCGATCGTGGAGGCGGCCGAGGCGGGTATCGCCTTCATCGTGTGCATCACCGAGGGCATTCCGGCCCAGGACGAGGCGCTCGCCTACAACCGGCTGGTGCGCGAGTTTCCCGGCACCCGCCTGCTCGGACCGAACTGCCCGGGGATCATCTCCCCGGGGAAGTGCAACATCGGGATCACCTCCGGCGACATCGCGCTGGCGGGCGGTCCGGTCGGGATCGTGAGCCGTTCGGGCACGCTGACCTACCAGGCGCTCCACGAGCTCTCGCAACAGGGCATCGGACAGACGACCTGCGTCGGCATCGGCGGCGACCCCGTCCCGGGCACCAACTTCATCGACTGCCTCGCCGCATTCGAGGCCGACCCCGAGACCAAGGCCGTCATGATGATCGGTGAGATCGGCGGCTCCGAGGAGGAGCGGGCAGCCGAGTTCATCGCCAATTCGATGACCAAGCCGGTCGCGGCCTACGTGGCGGGCGTGACCGCGCCGCCGGGCCGGAAGATGGGGCACGCCGGAGCCATTATCTCGGGCTCCCAGGGCACCGCACAGGCGAAAATGGAAGCACTGACCGCTGCCGGCGTGTTCGTGACGCAGAACCCGACCGAGTGCGGGGAGAAGATGGTCGCCATCGTGCGGGAGCTGTCCTGATCGCCCGCCTCCCGCTCGCAGGCCTGATCCGGTCCTGACCGCAGCGAAGGAGACCGCCGCGGGCTGTTTCGAACCCTGGAACCACAGAGATCCGGAGAATTGGGCTGTTGTTGGGCTTCGGTGGATCTTCCGGAGTTGCCCGGCGATGAGGCTGGTGCCAATGGGTGTCACGTCAGTTCTTCGCGCCGCCAGGACGCGTGGAGCTGTTGTCCTGCTGGTTACCGCGTCGGTGGCGCTGGGCGTCGTGCTGGCCAACTCCGGCACGCCGGCGAGCGCCGGCACCGTCGTTGCACACGGAATTTCGTCTCCTCCCGGGATGGCCCTCTCGTCACCCGCACCCACCGCCCCCGCGTTCGGCGGCGACGCCGGTGACCCCGACGTGATCGAGTCGGGCGGGACCTATTACGCCTTCACGACGGGAACCGCCCTCGGCAACCACCTGCAGGCGCTCGTCGACACCTCCGGTAATCCGCAGACCGGTTGGCGGAGCTATACCGGCACGTCATTCGGGTCGACCGCACTGCCGAACGTGCCCGCATGGGAGGCCGTCAACACCCAGACGTCTCCTGGCGTCTTCTTCTTCGGAGGTCACTGGGTGATGTTCTACGACGCGGCGCAGGCGGGCCATGCCACCGGCACCGGATTCGACTGCCTGTCGGTGGCGACCGCCGCCAGCATCAGCCCGACCGGTGCAGCCTTCACCGACAACTCGAGCGGACCCTTGCTCTGCCAATCCGCCCTCGGCGGGGCCATCGACCCCAGCCCCTTCATCGACCCCGCCAACGGGACCCCGTGGCTGGTCTGGAAGTCCAACGACGGAGGTTCGTCGATGCCGGCGGGCATCTGGACCGAGGAGCTCAACAGCGCCGGCACCGGGTTCCTGGCCGGTTCGTCGCCCACGGAGATCTTCTTCAACAACACGGCTGCCTACCCCTGGGAGAACACCGTGGAGGACCCCTCCATGATCGCGTTCGGCGGCGAGTTCTACCTCCTCTTCAGCGGGGGTATCTACACCTCGTCGGGCTACGCCCAGGGCTTCGCTGTTTGCGCCACGCCGACCAGCCCCTGCGCGCAGACCGATCCCAACCCGATTCTGTCGTCCTACGGCTCGGTCGCCGGCCCCGGCGGGGGATCGCTCTTCCAAGATTCGTCGGGCAACTACTGGCTCGACTACGCGGGTTGGACCGCGGGGTGCACGAGTTACTCGTGTGGCGGGGCACGCCGGTTGTTCGTCGCCCCCCTCACCTTGCGTACCCCCTCGGGTGGGTTGAACCAGCCCGCCGTGGACGTGACCAATACCCCGAACGGCAAGGGCTACTGGCTCTCGGCCTCCGACGGCGGCATCTTCACCTTCGGGAACGCCTCGTTCTACGGGTCGACAGGCGCCCTGCACCTGAACGCGCCCATCGTCGGCATGGCGCCGACACGCGACGGCAAGGGCTACTGGCTGGTCGCCTCCGACGGCGGCATCTTCACTTTCGGTGACGCCTCGTTCTACGGGTCCACAGGCGCCCTGCACCTCAACGCAGCCCATCGTCGGGATGGCGCCGACGCCAGACGGCAACGGCTACTGGCTGGTCGCCTCCGACGGCGGCATCTTCACCTTCGGCGACGCCACGTTCGCCGGCTCCACCGGGGCCCTGCACCTCAACGCACCCATCGTCGGGATGGCGTCGTCGCCCGACGGCAACGGCTACTGGCTGGTCGCCTCCGACGGCGGCATCTTCACCTTCGGTGACGCCAGATTCCTCGGCTCCACCGGTGCCATCCATCTCAACGCACCCATCGTCGGGATGGCGTCGTCGCCCGACGGCAACGGCTACTGGCTCGTGGCCTCCGACGGCGGCATCTTCACCTTCGGTGACGCGAGATTCTTCGGCTCCACGGGCGCCATCCATCTCAACGCGCCCATCGTCGGCATGGCGTCGTCGCCCGACGGAGGGGGCTACACGCTGGTCGCGTCCGACGGAGGCATCTTCAACTTCGGCGACGCCACCTTCTACGGGTCGCCGGCCTGAGCAAGCTGGAATGAGCTAGCCCATCCGGCACGACGTCGCCGCCGCCGTTGCTAGCGTGACCGGCGTGCGCTTGGGTGTCCTGGTATCGGGGAGTGGGACGATCCTCGAAGCCATGTTCGAGGCCGGGCTTCCTGTGACCACTGTGCTCTCCGACCGGCCCTGCGCCGGCCTCGAGCTGGCCCGTGCACATGGCGCGGCGGCCGAGCTGGTCGACCGCAACGGGTACGGCGGTTTCGGGCCCGACTTCGATCGCGCCGCCTATACGGCCACGGTGGCGGCCACCCTGGTGGCCCACCAAGTGGACCTGGTGGCCATGGCGGGTTTCGGCACCGTGTTGTCCCAGGCCGTGCACACTGCGTTTCCCGGCCGCATCCTGAATACGCACCCAGCGCTTCTCCCCGCCTTCCCCGGTTGGCACGGCGTGCGCGACGCGCTCGCCGCGGGCGTCACCGAGACCGGCTGCACCGTGCACCTGGCCACCCTCGAGATGGATGCCGGACCGATCCTGGCCCAGCAGGTCGTCCCGGTGCTCCCGGGCGACACGGAGGAAGCCCTGCATGAGCGGATCAAGGTGGCCGAGCGCATCCTGTACCCCGAAACCGTGGCCTGGGCCTTGGGCGAGCTCGAGGCCGGACGACCGATCGAACCATTCGCGGGGCCGGCGCCGACAATGGCACCGGTGCCCGCAGTAAGGAGAAGACGTTGAGGGCGTTGCTGTCGGTCTATGACAAGGAAGGGCTGGTCGACCTGGCCCAGGGCCTGGCTGACCTGGGATGGGAGCTGGTCGCCAGTGGCAACACCGCAGCCGCCCTGGCCGATGCCGGCATTGCCCATCTCCAGGTGGCCGAGGTCACGGGTTCTCCCGAGATGCTGGGCGGGCGGGTCAAGACCCTGCACCCGAAGATCCACGGCGGCATCCTGGCCGACCGGGACGTGCCCAGCCACATGGCCGACCTCGAGGCCAACGGCATCGAAGCCATCGACCTGGTGGTCACCAACCTCTACCCGTTCTCGTCCGATCCCTCGATCGAGCTCATCGACATCGGCGGGCCGTCGATGGTCCGCAGTGCGGCCAAGAACCACGCGCACGTGGGCATCGTGACGTCGCCACAGGACTACGCCGGGGTCCTGGCGGAGCTCCGCCAGGGCGACGGGTCGCTCTCGGATGCCACGCGCCGCCGGTTGGCCCGGGCGGCCTTCGCCCACACGGCGGCCTATGACGCCGCCATCGTGGCCTGGCTCGACTCGGGCGGCCCGGGGCCTGTCGCCTCCGCCGCCGACGCCTCTGCCTCCGGGGCCGACGCCGCCGACGCCGACGCCGACGCCGGGGCCGCCGCCGCCGAGCAGGCGCTCGCCGCCGTCCTTCCCCCGACGCTGCACCTGACGTTGGAGCGCACCGGAGTGCTCCGCTACGGCGAGAACCCACACCAGCGCGGCGCCCGCTACCGCACCGCCGGTACGACGAGTTGGTGGGACGACCTCGAACAGCACGGTGGTAAGGAGCTCTCGTATCTCAACCTGTTCGACGGCGACGCTGCGTGGCGGCTGGTCCACGAGCTCTCGCACGACGCGGGGCGGCCGGCCGTCGCCATCATCAAGCACGCCAACCCGTGTGGCGCCGCGGTGGCCGACGACCTCGTCACCGCTTATGAACGGGCACTCGAATGCGACGTGCAGTCGGCCTTCGGCGGCGTGGTGGCCATCGGCGGGGTGGTGACCGAGGCCTTGGCGGACGCCGTCGCTGCTGGACCCCAGGCCGACGTCATCATCGCCTCCTCCTACGAACCGGCGGCACTGGAGAAGCTGAGGACCCGGCGCAAGGCCACCCGGCTCCTCTCGGGCCCGGCTCCCGAGCTCGCCGTGCGCCAGTTGCGGAGCCTGGGTTCGAGCGTGCTGGTCCAGGACATCGACAACTTCGTCGCACCCCGGGCCGACTGGGGCGTCGTGACGAAGCGGCCACCGACCGAGGAGGAGTGGCAGGACCTGGTGCTGGCCTGGCGCGTCTGCGGGCGGACCACTTCCAACGCCATCGCCGTCGTGAACGACGGGCAGGCCGTCGGCGTGGGCGCAGGACAGCAGTCGCGCGTCGTGGCGGCCGAGATCGCCGTGCGCAAGGCCGGAGAAAAGGCCAAGGGGGGAGCGGGAGCGAGCGATGCGTTCTTCCCGTTTCCCGACGGATTGCTCGTCCTGGCCGCTGCCGGCGTCACGGCGGTGGTACAGCCCGGGGGCTCGGTCAAGGACGGCGAAGTGATCGCGGCGGCCGATGACGCCGGACTGGCCATGGTGGTCACCGGCGAGCGGCACTTCCGCCACTGATGCCGATCGGACCGCAACTGATCGGACCGCAACTGATGGAGGCGAACTGATGGCAGCGATCCTGCTCGACGGCGAGGCGGTGGCGGCCCGGGTGCGGGCCGAGGTGGCCGACCGTGTCGCGCGGCTGGCCCACGAGGGCATCACCGTCGGGCTCGGCACCGTCCTGGTCGGGGACGACGGGCCGAGCGAGCGTTACGTCGCCATGAAGCACGCCGATTGTGCCGAGGTGGGCATGCTCTCGGTGGGCGAGCATCTGCCGCCGACGGCTACCCAGGCCGAGGTCGAAGCGGTTGTCGGCCGCTTCAATGCCGATCCGTCCGTCAACGCGTATCTCGTCCAGCTTCCGCTTCCCGCAGGGCTCGATGAGGAGCGCATCTTGCTGGCCGTCGACCCCGCCAAAGATGTGGACGGCCTGCACCCCACCAATCTGGGCCGCCTCGTCATGAATGCTCCCGGCCCGTTGCCGTGCACGCCCGCGGGCATCGTCGACCTGCTCGGGGCGTACGATGTCCCGGTGGAAGGTCGCCATGTGGTGATCATCGGGAGGGGCCTGACCATCGGTCGCCCGCTCTCCCTCCTCCTGGCCTCCAAGCGCCCGGGCTGTAACGCCGCGGTGACTGTGGTCCACACGGGGGTCGACGACGCATCCCTCGCAGCGATCGTGCGGACGGGCGACGTGGTCGTGGCCGCGGCCGGCCGGGCCGGACTGGTCTCGGCCGACATGATCAAGCCCGGTGCCGCCGTCGTCGGGGCGGGCACGAGCTGGGCCGGCAAGAAGCTCCTTTCCGACGTGCAGGAGGACGTGGCCGAGGTCGCCGGCTGGGTAACACCCCGGCTCGGTGGGGTCGGTCCCATGACCCGTGCCATGCTCTTGCGCAACGCCGTGCGCGCGGCCGAACGTGCCGCGTAGGGTCGGCCTATCCGGGAGAAGACATGTCCGAGGGAGAATTCTCCGAGCGCCCGTGGGGTAACTACACCGTCCTGAGCGACGAAGCTCAGGATCACAAGGTGAAGCGCATCGTCGTGCTCCCCGGCAAGCGGCTGAGCCTGCAGCTCCACGCCAAGCGGGCGGAGCACTGGTTCATCGTGGCGGGAACGGCTCAGGTGACCGTCGACGGCACCGTGACCGAACTCGCGCCGGGCCAGGCCATCGACATCCCGATGGGGGCGGCCCACCGCATCGCGAACGAAGGGGCGGAGGACGTCGTATTCATCGAGGTGCAACGCGGGACCTACTTCGGGGAGGACGACATCGTCCGGATCGAAGACGACTTCGGCCGGGCGGACGCCGGGGCCGGGGCCGGGGCCGGGAGCCCGGGGAGCACCCCGTGACCAAGATCGCCGATCTGCTCGCGGCCGGGAAGACGTACTCCTTCGAGTTCTTCCCCCCGAAGAACGACGCCGAGCTGGCCACCCTCGCCCGCACCATCGGCGAGCTCCAGCCCCTCAGCCCGTCGTTCGTCTCGGTCACCTACCGGGGCGGGGCAGCATCGCGCCAGCGGACGTTCGACCTGGTGAGCGGCATGCTGCACACCACCTCGCTCAACCCGATGGCGCACCTCATCTGCGTGGCCCACAGCCGGCTCGAACTCGCCGACATTCTGGTCACGCTCCGCAAGGCCGGGGTGGAGAACCTCATGGCGCTGGGCGGCGATCCTCCGTCGGACCCCGATGCCGGCCCCGGTGAGCTCGCCTATGCGGCGGAGCTGGTGGAGCTGGCGCGTGCCATCGGCGGCTTCTCCATCGGCGTGGCCGCCCACCCGGCCGGACATCCCCGTTCGCCCAGTACCGAGAGCGACCGTGACTTTCTCGCCGCCAAACTGGAGATGGCCGACTTCGGCATCACCCAATTCTTCTTCGAGGCATCAGAGTACGAAGGGCTGCAGTCCGACCTCGAGGCCCGCCGGGTCCGCACCCCCGTTCTGCCCGGGATCCTGCCCGTGACCTCGCTCGCCTCCATGGGGCGCTTGGGCACCATGGGCGCGCCGGCGCCCGGGTGGATGCAGGAGCGCCTGCAGGCCGCCCACGACGCCGGAGGGGCGGAGGCGGTCCGCAGCGAAGGCGTGCGGATGGCCACCGAGCTCTGTGCCGATCTCCTCAAACTCGGCGTGCCTGGCCTGCACTTCTACACCTTCAATACCTCGAGCGCGACCCGGGAGATCTACGCCGCCCTCGGCCTCGGGCCGACACTCGCTGCCACGGGCTAGGACGCGGCCTGAACAGCCCAATTGGGACGGCGCCAACCCACCCCCTAGCATCGAAGAAATGCCAGAGCGAATCTCCATGGGCGCAGACGGTGCGCTCAAAGTCCCCGAAGAACCCATCATCCCTTTCATCGAAGGCGACGGCACGGGGGTCGACATCTGGCCCGCGGCCAAGCTGGTGCTCGATGCCGCCGCGGCCAAGCACGGCAACAAGGTGGCGTGGAAGGAAGTGCTGGCCGGCCAGAAGGCATTCGACGAGACGGGCAACTGGCTCCCCGACGAGACCGTCGAGAGCTTCCGCGAACACCTGATCGGGATCAAGGGGCCGCTGACCACGCCCATCGGCGGCGGTATCCGTTCGCTCAACGTCGCCCTCCGCCAGATCCTCGATCTCTACGTGTGCCTGCGCCCGGTGCGCTGGTTCACCGGCGTGCCCTCGCCCGTGCTCCATCCCGAGCTGGTCGACATGGTCATCTTCCGGGAGAACACCGAGGACATCTATGCGGGGTACGAGGTGCAGGCGGGCACCCCCGAGGCGCTCAAGCTCATGAGCTTCCTGCGTGACGAGATGCACTGGCCCGTCCGTGACGGCTCCGGCATCGGCATCAAGCCGATCTCGGAGATGGGCTCCAAGCGACTGATCCGGGCCGCGATCAACTACGCCATCGAACACGGCCGGGCGTCGGTCACCATGGTCCACAAGGGCAACATCCAGAAGTTCACCGAAGGCGCCTTCATGAACTGGGGCTACGAGCTGGTCCGCGAGGAGTTCGCCGACGTCGCCGTCGGCTGGGACGACTGCGGTGGGGATGCGGGCGACAAGCTTCTGGTGAAGGACTCGATCGCCGACATCACCCTGCAGCAGGTCCTGACCCGGCCCTTCGGAGTTCGACGTGATCGCCACGACCAATCTCAACGGCGACTACCTGTCCGATGCGCTCGCGGCCCAGGTGGGCGGTATCGGCATCGCCCCGGGCGCCAACATCAACTACGTGTCGGGCCACGGCATCTTCGAGGCGACCCATGGCACGGCGCCGAAGTACGCCGGCCAGGACAAGGTGAATCCCGGTTCGGTGCTGCTCTCGGGCGTCCTCATGTACGAGCACATCGGGTGGCAGGAGGCGGCGAACGACATCGTGCGGGCGCTGGAGGCCACCATCGGCGAGAAGATCGTCACCTACGACTTCGCCCGCCAGATGCAGGGCGCCACAGAGGTCAAGTGCTCGGAGTTCGCCTCCGCCATCGTCGACCGTCTCTGAGAAAGGACCAGCACCCATGGCAGATCAGCACCCCCCGGCGGGGAAGGCCCCTGTCCACGTCACCGTCACCGGCGCGGCCGGCCAGATCGGCTACTCCCTCCTCTTCCGCATCGCCTCGGGCCAGCTGCTCGGTGCCGACCAGCCCATCGTCCTGCGCCTCCTCGAGATCGAACCGGCGCTGGGCGTGCTCGAAGGCGTCGTCATGGAGATCGACGACGGTGCCTACCCGCTCGTGACCGACATCGTCGCCACCTCCGACCTCAAGACCGCCTTCGATGGCACCTCGTGGGCCCTGCTGGTCGGCTCCGTCCCCCGCAAGGCCGGCATGGAGCGCGGCGATCTCCTGAGTGTCAACGGCGGGATCTTCAAGCCCCAGGGCCGGGCCATCGCCGAGAACGCGGCCTCCGACGTGCGCATTCTCGTCGTGGGCAATCCCTGCAACACCAACTGTCTCATCGCCCGTTCCAATGCGCCCGAGATCCCCTCCGATCGCTGGTTCGCCATGACCCGTCTGGATGAGAACCGGGCCAAGGCCCAACTCGCCCACAAGGCGGCCGCACCCGTCGGCTCCGTCACCAACGTGGCCATCTGGGGCAACCATTCCGCGACGCAGTTCCCGGACTTCGCCAACGCCCGTATCGGGGGCGACCCCGCGACCGAGGTCATCACCGACCACGAGTGGCTGCAGGGCGACTTCATCACGACGGTGCAAAAGCGCGGGGCGGCGATCATCGAGGCGCGCGGCTCCTCCTCGGCGGCCTCGGCCGCTTCGGCCGCGATCGACACCGTCGTCTCGCTGCGTACCAAGACCGCACCGGGCGACTGCACCTCGGTGGCCGTGGCCAGCTCGGGTGAGTACGGCGCTCCCGAAGGGCTCCAATTCGGCTTCCCGATCGTGGCCGACGGCCAGGGCAACTGGTCGGTGGCCGAGAACTTCGAGCATGACGACTTCGCCCGGCAGCGCATCGCGGTGACCACTGACGAGCTGCTCAGCGAACGCAACGACGTGCGGGAGCTCGGCCTCATCGAGTGATCCCGCCGGGGTGTCATCGACCGTTCGCGCCCATGAAACCCCTGCGAAACACAAGGCTGTAAGCGTGAAGGGAGTGGGCGATCTGTTCGATGGCTACGGGGAGGCCGCACGCGGCCTGACGAAGGCTGCCTTTGACGAAATGGTGGGCCACGACGGCACGACCCGCTCGCCCTATGCCGGCGTGGCGTCCTCTCTGTCGCAGATGGGCCCCGAGGATGTCTCGGCCCGGGCCACCCGTCTCGCCCGTGCCTTCATGGACCAGGGCGTGACCTTCGACCTCGATGGCGAGGAGCGCCCGTTCCCCCTCGACGTCGTGCCCCGCATCTTCACGGCGAGCGAGTGGAAGGAGGTCTCGACCGGGGTGGCCCAGCGGGTGCGCGCGCTCGAGGCCTTCCTCTCCGACGTCTACGGGGCGGCCCGCATCGTCAGCGACGGGTTGATCCCGCACGAGGTGATCACCAGCTCGCCGGGCTTCGTGCGGGCGGCCTTCGGGCTCGCGCCGCCGAACGGCGTGCGCATCCACGTGGCCGGCATCGACGTCATCCGCGACGAGGAGGGCGAGTTCCGCGTCCTGGAGGACAACGTCCGCAGCCCGTCGGGCGTCAGCTACGTCCTGGCCAACCGGGCCGCCATGGCCCGCGTCCTGCCCGAGCTCTTCTGGGGCCAACCCATCCAGATGGTGACCGACTACCCGGCCCACCTCATCAATGCCCTGCGCCGCGCCGCGCCGACCGGCGTGCAGGATCCGACCGTGGTGGTGCTCACGCCGGGCGTGCACAACTCCGCCTTCTACGAGCACGCGCTCTTGGCCCGCCTGATGGGCGTGCACCTGGTCGAGGGCCGGGACCTGGTCTGCCACGGGACCGAGGTGTTCCTGCGCACCACCGAGGGTGAGGTGCCGGTCCACGTGATCTACCGCCGGATCGACGACGACTACCTCGACCCCCTGCAGTTCCGCCCCGAGTCGCTGGTGGGCTGCCCCGGTGTGGTCAACGCGGCCCGGGCGGGCAGGGTGACCATCACCAACGGCGTCGGCAACGGCGTGGCCGACGACAAGCTCGTGTACGCCTACGTGCCGGCGATGATCAAGTACTACCTGGGCGAGGACCCGATCCTGCAGAACGTCGAGACGATGCATCTGCAGGACGCCGCGGTACGGGCCGACGCGCTCTCGCGGCGCGACGAGCTCGTCTTCAAGCGGGTCGACGGCTCGGGCGGCAAGGGGTTGGTCATCGGCACGCCGGCCACCGGGCAGCGAGCTGGACCAACTCGCCCTCGAGGTGGAGGACGAGCCACGCCAATGGATCGCCCAGCGTGTGGTCGCGCTCTCGACTTCTCCCACCTGGGTGGACACCGAAATGGTGCGCCGCCATGTCGACCTGCGCCCCTTCGCGGTCAACGACGGCGAGAACGTGTGGGTCCTCCCCGGGGGTCTGACCCGGGTGGCCCTGCAAGAGGGCGGCCTGGTCGTGAACTCCAGCCAGGGCGGCGGCTCCAAGGACACCTGGGTGGTGGGCGGGGGCCCTCCGACGCCCGTGCTGCCGCCCCGCCAGGTGGTCGCGGTCAGCGCAAGCCCGCCCATGGACGCCGGGCCGGGCGACGACTCGGAGAACCGCAACCAACAGCAACAGCAACAGCAACAGCAACAGCAGCAGAGCGGCAACAGCAGCATGACGCAAGCCCTACTGAGCCGGGTGGCCGAGTCGATCTTCTGGGTCGGCCGCTACGTCGAGCGAGCCGAGGGCACGGCGCGCATCCTCGACGTGTCGGTCTTCCAGGCGCTCGAGCAGAGCGACACCGAAGGGGGCCACGCCGCCCGCCGGCTCCTGGCCGTCATGGGCCTGCCCGACAACGAGAACGAGACGCTGTGGCAGGCGACCGAGCGGCTGGCCACCGACCCCAAGAGCCGCTCTTCCATCGCCGGCGCCCTGGCGGCCGCCCGCGAGAACACCCGGGGTGTGCGCCACGTCGTGCCCGTCGAGTTCTGGGAGCACATCAACGCCACGTGGTCGGCCCTTCCCCTCCAATGGGAGGCCACCCGCCGAGCCGGGTCCGGCGCCGTATCTCTCCTTCGTCAAGAGCCAGGTGGCCGGCATCACGGGCCTCGCCGACACCATGATGAGCCGGGACCAGACCTGGTTGTTCTTCACGCTGGGCCGCTGTCTCGAGACGACCGACGTCGTGGCCCGCCAGCTGGCGACGGTCGAGTTCGACCAGGTCTTCGACAGCGGCCTGGTCATGCTCCTGCGCTCCTGCGGCGGGTACGAGCCGTATCTGCGACTGTCCCAGGGTGTGGTCGAGCCCGGACGCGTGCTCGACTTCTTGTTGCGCGACCGCCTCTTTCCCCGTTCGGCCTACGCCTCGCTGACGCTGGCCGAAGAGTGTCTGGACAAGATCAACTCGGGTCGTCACGGCACGTGGGAGGACGCCCGCGGGCTGGTCGGCCTGGCCCGTGCGGAGCTCGAGTATTCCTCTCCGGCCTCGCTCTCGCGTGGTCTCGGGACACGGCTCGAGCGCCTGCAAGGGTCGATCTCGTCGGTCTGCGACGCCGTGACCCGCCGCTACTTCGCCCAGGACCTGCCCACGCAGTGGCGACGAGGGGGTGGGGGAGGGTGACCCGGGCCGATGGCTGGCGGCTACACGTCTCGCATGAGACCCGCTTCGACTACAACGCGCCGGCGCGGGCCTCCTACAACGAGCTCCGTCTGACACCGCGCACGGAGCGCCGGCAGACCGCGCTCGAGACGAAGATCGCGACGCTGCCGCCGGCACCCCAGTACTCCTACGTCGATTACTGGGGAACGCAGGTCGTCGCGTTCAACGTCGACCGGGCCCACGAGATGCTCTCCATCACCGGGACCGCGCTGATCGACACGCAGCGACCCGAGGCGCCCCAGGACGCATCGTGGGAGGACGTCGACGACGCGTCGCTCACCATGGCCGACTATCTCTCGCACAAGCTCTTCACCGCGCCCGGGCCCGAGCTGGCGGAGCTGGCATCCAGCCTGCGCGCCTCGAGCCCGTTGCAGACGGCGCAGAACATCATGGAGCGCACCCACGAGTCGCTGCGCTACGTGCGGGGCGTGACCAGCGTGCACACCTCGGCGAACGAGGCCTTCGTCGACGGTGCCGGTGTCTGCCAGGACTTCGCCCACCTGGCGTTGGCCATGACCAAGTCGGTCGGCCTGCCCTCGCGCTACGTGTCGGGGTACTTCCATCCCGAATCCGACGCCGTCATCGGCGAAGAGATCGTCGGAGAGAGCCATGCATGGGTCGAAGTCTGGACGGGTTCATGGTGGGCGTACGACCCGACGAACGACTGCGCGGTGGGGGAACGCCACGTTGCCATCGGTCGGGGGCGTGACTATTCCGACGTGCCCCCGGTCAAGGGCATCTATGCCGGCAACGCCGAACACACCATGCACGTCGGTGTGCGCATCATGAGGACGAACTAGATCATGCTGACCCGCATGCGGATCTGGCTGCCCGACGCTCCGGGCGTGCTCGGTGCGGTGGCCGCGGAGATCGGGGCCGTCATGGGAAACGTCATAGGGCTCGAGGTGCTCGAGCGCGAAGCAGGCGTGGCCATCGACGAACTCGTCGTCGAGCTCCCCGACGCTCCCGGTGCTGTCGATGCGGTGTGCAAGGGCATCCGCAACATCCCCGGAGCGGGAGTCGAGGACGTGCGCGAGCTGGCCGGGGTGGCTCAGGACCGGGAGGACACCGTCCTCAACGCCGCGGCCGCCATCCTGCAGGCGGCGACGCCCACGGCTGCCATGAACACGTTGTCAGGCCAGCTGATGTCGCTCTTCGATCTCACCTGGCTGGCCGTTGCCGACTTCGGCATGCAGACCTTCGTCGAGGTGCATGGCGACGTGCCGGGCATCGCGCTGGCTCACCGCGTTCGCCGAGGGATCGCAGAGCGGGGCCGACCCGTCGAACGACACCACCAGCTCGGGCGTGTTCGTCGAGGCGATCCCCGAGACCAAGCTCACGGTCTGCGGCGGGCGACCGGCGCCGATCCGTCGCCGCGAACGGCACGCCATCGCCATGCTGGTCGTCGTCACGGCTCGATTCGTCGATGCCCTGGGTTGGCGCGACCGCGTGCACTGATCACCAGTCGGGTCCCCCACCGGCATCATCCGCCCACACCCGCGTTTTCGAGCGGCTCGGCCTCCTCGCTCTCGGCGCCCTCGCTTTCGGCTGTCGTCAGGTCGGCGTCCGGCTGTTCGGAGTAGATGTACTTGCCGCCACGGAGCCACGAGGCAGCGGCGGCGATCAGGCAGGCGATGATCGCAAAGTCGAAGGCGGCATGCAGCCCGGCCTTGAACGGCTTGGCGATCAGGGACGGGAAGAACCCACGCCCGTTGAGTACCGCCTGATTGGCCGCCGACAGGTGCGCGAGCACCGGTTCGCCCAACAGATGCTGAACCGGGCTGAAGCCGAGAAATGCGGCGAAGAGTGAAGTGACCGGGGGAAGGCCGGCCGCCCGCCGCGCTGCCGGCCCGGGCACCCCGTGCGCCCTGAGCCCGACGAAGAGCGCTCCCGGCAGCGTCGAAGAGAGGCCGATGATCATCAGCGTGAAGAAGATGCCGATGGAGAGCACCTGCGCCGAATTCTGGAACGTCGAATTCATGCCGGCACCCACGCCTCGGTGCTGGCTGGGCAGACTATTCATGACACCTGCACGGTTGGGTGCCGCGAACGCACCCATAGCAAGCCCGTTGAAGAGCAGGATCACCGCGAATGCCGGGAAGGGGAAGTCAACCGGGAGGAGCTCGAGCAGTCCGAAGGTCAGCGCGGCTGCCAACATCCCGCCGGTGGCAAACGGGCGGGAGCCGAATCGGTCGGACAGAATGCCCGAGATCGGGCCGGCAATGAGGAAGCCGGCCGTCAGCGGGAGCATGTAGATGCCCGCCCAGAGCGGGGTGCGGGCGAAGTCGTAGCCGTGGAGGGGCAGCCAGATCCCCTGGAGCCAGATGATCAGGATGAACATCAGGCCACCCCGGCCGATGCCGGCCAGCAGCGTCGAGAGGCAGCCGGCGGTGAACGCGCGGATCCGGAACAGGTCGAGTCGGAACATGGGATCCTCGACCCGCGTCTCGATGACGGCGAAGGCGATGAGCAGGGCGACGCCCCCGGCCAGGCATCCGAGAACGAACGGGCTGGTCCAGCCCATGATGTGGCCGCCGTACGGCTGGATCCCGTAGGTGACCCCCACCATCAGCGCTATGAGGCCCAAGGCAAACGTTATGTTGCCGGGCCAATCGATCCGTCCGTGCCGGCGCACCGGGACCTCGTGCAGCTTGCGATAGGCCCAGATCGTGGCGAAGAGCCCGACCGGGACCGAGACCAGGAAGATCAGACGCCACTGGATGGGGCCCAGGATCCCGCCCAGCACCAGGCCGAGGAACGACCCGCTGATGCCGGCCACCTGGTTGATGCCGAGCGCCATCCCCCGCTGATCCTCGGGGAAGGCGTCGGTCAGGAGGGCCCCGGAATTGGCGATGAGGAAGGCCGCGCCCACTCCCTGGAATATCCGCATGATGATCAGGTAGAGGGCGGCGGCCGAGCCCGACATCCAGGTGATGGACAACAGGAGCGAGAAGAACGTGTAGACGGCGAAGCCGAGGTTGTACATCTTGACCCGCCCATACATGTCCCCCAGACGCCCGAGGCTGACGACGAGCACGCTGCTCACGATGAGGAAGCTCAGGATCATCCACAGCAGGTAGAACGTGTTCCCGGGCAGGAGTGGGTTGATGCCGATGCCACGGAAGATGTCGGGCAGTGCGATGAGCAGGATGGACGAGTCGATGGTGGCCATCAAGACACCGAGAGTCGTGTTGGACAGGACCGTCCACTTGTAGCGATCCCCCCGCTCGTCAGCGAGGGCCAGCGAAGGGGAAGGAAGCGTGTCGCTCACGCGTCGGAGATCCCGCACCCGCACCCGCACCCGCATTCCGCGTCCGTCGCCGCTTGGCGTGCGCACCCGGCACACCGCCTACCCCTCATGCGCGCTTCCTTTCCCGAAATGTCTCGGACGAGCTCCGATGTGCATCGATCGTACCTTTACGTCAACGGTAGGGGATCACGGGTTCGAGGAGCCACACGCCCCGGCCGCCCGCGGCGCCGCTGCATGTCGCTCCGCACGCCGGCACGTAACCTCCGGAGCGTGGTGCGCATCGGATTTGTCGGCACCGGGCTCATCACCTGGGCCCACGGGCTCGGGCTCCGCGCGATGATCGAAGCCGGTCTCATCGACGCCGACATCTCGATGGTGCTGGACCGGAGCGAGGACCGGGCCAAGGGTTTCGCCACGGCCTTCGGAGCCGAAGTGGTCAACGAGCTCGATGCGCTGATGGAGAGCTGCGATGCCGTCTGGATCTGCACGCCCACCGTGGCTCATCGCAGTGCCGTGGACGCTGCGATCTCCTGTGGCCGAGCCATCTTTTGTGAGAAGCCGTTGGCCACCGACCTCGCAGGCGCGCAGGCACTCGTGTCAGCGGTCGCCGCGACCCCGGTCCTCGCACAGTGCGGCCTCGTCCTGCGCTCGGCTCCGGTCTTTCGAGCGCTGCGCGAGTTGGTCGCCTCGGGCATGCTCGGCCAGCCCATGGCGGCCATCTTCCGAGACGATCAGTACTTTCCGATCCAGGGCACGTACGCCTCACAATGGCGAGCCGACGTGGCCCAGGCCGGCGGCGGTTGCTTGATCGAGCACTCCATCCACGACGTGGATATCCTGCGGTTCTGCTTCGGCGAGGTGGACCGCATCAGTGCCCGGACAGCGAACTTCTCGGGCTACGAGGGCATCGAAGATCTGGCGACCCTTTCGCTTTCGTTCGCCTCAGGTCTGGAGGCAGACCTGACGAGCGTGTGGCACAGCATCCTCAGTCGCGGCTCGACACGTCGTATCGAGCTGTTCTGCCAGGAGGGAATGGTGTGGCTCGACGATGAGTTCCGAGGACCGCTGCACGTCCAGACGAGCGACATGACCGAGGTCCGCCCGTGCCCGTCCCCGCCATGGGTCGACGGGCTACCCCTCAGCCACGACGAGGTCGGCCTGGCGATTCGGGCTTACGTGGAAGCGGATCGGGCCTTCGTCGAAGCCGTCCTGGACGGCAGCCCTCCCGTTCCGGGCCTGGACGAGGCGCTCGTGGCTCACCGGCTCGTCGACGCCGCCTACCTGTCTGCCGAACGGGGCGGGGCACCGATCGACATGGCCTGAGCGGTCTGACGCCCGCCGCCGGCCTTGGGGACAGGGGCGGTCCAGCACACGTATTCGCGGTAGTGATACCGGGTCTCGTAGCCGAGCTTGGCGTAGAGCGGCGCGCCCATGGGGGAGGCCTGCAGCGTCACTGACGTTGCGCCCATGTCGAAGGCGGCGTTGGTCGCACATGCAGTGACTATCCGGCCCAGGCCCAACTGACGAGCGGCGGCGATAGTGCCGACCCACTGCAGAGACGCCACGCCCCCACTGAGAAACGTGAGCGCGGTGGCGACCGGTTGGTCCCCCTGACGGGCAAGCACTATCGTCGTCTGGACATTTGCCACAAGCCGCTGAGGCCGATCGAATATGTGGACGAAGACGTCCGCCGGCATGCCGTACGTTCCATAAGCGTCGGCGTCCACCGCGGCGAACTCCGCTACACCCTGCTCGTCCCGCACCGCATGCAGAGAAACACCATCCGGCAGAGCAGGTGTGTCGAGCCTCTGATGGCAGATCATCTGCGGCGTCGGGTCACCGAGCGGGACCAGGCCGTGGGCCTCGCACGCTGCTTGGAGGTCATCGTCCTTCCCATTGTCACGAACCTTGATGCTGTAGCCCCGTTTGTGACGGCCGAAGAACGCATCCGCCTGGGCGAGGAACCCGGCGGGCTCTGTCGCATCATCGGTTCGGAAGGCTCCGTTACCGACGACGGGGATCCATGAGCCGCCGGCGTAGAACAGCGCGCTGTGATCTTGATGCAACGATCCCTTGCTGGCCCATTGGGTGGAGGCCCGGCTGTAGTCGATCAGGTTCAGGTGACCTCGTCGGACCTCGTCTTCGTCGGACATGGCGCTCCCCGCATCGTCGGGCCCAGGGATGTGATCAGTGATGTGATCAGTGATGTGATGGTCTATCGCAAACGAGCGAGACGGACCTGGTGTGGTCGGATCTCAGCGCAGGACGAACACCGGGTGTCGCTCGGCAATGACTGTGAACTCCGCATCGGTCGAGTCGGGACCTACGCCTTCGAAGAACATGCCGACCTCGAACTTCCACCGCCGGAGATAGGCCCGCAGGATTTCGGTGCGGGCTTCGACCGGCACTTCCTCTGCGGTGCGGGCCTGACGATGACGACCCAGGATCAAGGTGAGATTGCCATCGGCGGCGCGCACGTTGCGTACCCACTCGGTCTCACCCCGGGCCGCGACGAGGTAGTCCTTCTCATCGAGCGTGAGGAGGTTGACCGGCGTGTGGTGCAGCGTCCCCGACTTGCGGCCCCGATGCTCAAGAACGCGGGACCCCCAGGCGCTCATGCCCAGCCGCATCAGGAGGTTCAGGAAGGGGGTGACGGCCTTGCGGGTGAACCAGCCGGGGCGCTTGTAGTAGTTGGGTTCCAGTGAGGGGGTAGTCATGGGATTCTCCGTTCTCGTGTTGCTTGGGCCTCTCGCTTGGGTGCTCATGCGAGAACATCAATCCTAAGCGTGAACACTGTTCTTGTCAAGTACTTGTGTTCTCAGGTCTGACCAATCAGACTGGCCCGATGTCAGTCGCGCGCAGCGCCCGTGATCGGGTACGGGACGAGGTAACGCGTGAGATTCTCGAGGTTGCCGGGAGACACCTCGCCCAGGAGGGTGCCGCTGCCCTCTCGCTGCGTTCGATCGCACGCGATCTCGGGATGGCGCCATCGGCGCTGTATCGCTATTTCGATGGACGGGACGCTCTGCTCAGTGCATTGATCGTTGCCGCCTATACCTCGTTAGCCGACGAGGCCGAACGGGCGGCGGAAGTGGATGTGGCGGAAGCAACGGCCGAGAAGTCAAGGGGCGACACAGTGGACTACGCCCCGCGCTGGATGGCCGTGCCGTGCGCCATGCGCGCCTGGGCACTGGCACGTCCACATGAATGGGGCCTCATCTTCGGCTCGCCGGTGCCGGGATACCGTGCTCCCGAGGACACGATCGTTGCGTACACCCGGCTGGCCGCTGTGTTTGTGCGTCCGATTGCTGAGGCCTATCGATCCGGCCGACTCGGGATTGAACACTCTGACGCGGACTGGGACTCGGACTCAGAGTCAGAGTCAGATGCTGCGCGTGTGGCCGCGCTCGACGCAGCGCTCGCGCCGGTGCACGACGCGCTGATGAGCGATGCCCCGACTTCAGTTGTGCTGCGCGCGTTGCAAGCCTGGAGCACGATCATCGGCGTCATCAGCCTCGAACTCTTCGGGCATTGGCGCAATACCGTGCTCGATCCACAACTTTTCTTCATCGAGACGGTTGCGTCCCTTGGAGATCAAATGGGCCTTCCTCATCAACGCGTAGGGCAGATTTAGAGATCACCGGCGAGATCCGTCCCCTTCGTGGTCACCCAGGACCTCGACCCTTTCGTCAATGATGTGCGAGTCGGGGAGGCTGCCTACGGATCGGGTCGCTGAGGCGGATCAGGGAATTGAGTCCCGGGGCGGTTGGCCTTGCCTTTGGCCGTTGCCACTTTGCGGGCCCGGGAGATAGCGCCCGCACTCTTCGGATGAGCCGGTGCGATCCAGTCCCAGTGGCCCGGTCCGCCGGTGAGGCGCCAACCGCCATGTGTCTTGAGGTCGTGGTGCAAGACGCAGAGCCGCACCAGGTTCTTGAGCTCGGTCGGGCCGAACTTGGCGTAGTCGACGAAGACGTGGTCCCGCTCGAGGCCGAGCCGTCTTCCACAGCCCGGGACGACACAGGTGCGGTCCCTCACCAACAGGGCCATGTCGATGCACTGGGTGACCACCCGGGTGGACCTGGTCACGGTCTTGATGTCGAACCCTTCTTTGATCAAGTAGCGCAGGCCCCCCTCGCTCAACAGCTCGGTCGCCGCCGCGACCGACACCGGGCCGATGCCTTCGATCTCACAGATCTCGGCACCTTTGGTCGTGCCCCGGCGCAAGGCTGCGGCGTCGATGAGCACCAGGGTCTCGACCCGGGGCCCGCTGTTCGAGCCGGAGCGGCCACCCGACTCTGGATCTGGGTCCGACACCGTTGCGCCGTCGGTTCTGGCACCAAAGCCGCCGGCGGCCATGACGTCGATGAACACGTCGAGCCGGTACGCCTCGAGGGTCGTCGGGTCCGTGGACCCCGCCGTCTTCCAGCGCTCCTTGGCTCGTGCTTCGAGCCGGGGTGCCACCTGGGCCCACTGCACCTCGTCGCAGGAGAAGGCGCCCCGGACCCCGCCCTCGGGGCACTGGTGCCAGCGGAAGTGGCGCCGCTCATGGACACGGGCCCGCCGGGTGCGTTCGCTCTCGGTGCTCCGAGCGGCAGCGGACAGCCGGGAGGCGGCATCGCCCAGCTCTTGGTGCGACGCCCCTGCTTCGGCCAGCTCCAAGAGGGTCTTGGCACTCCCCGGTGCCGCTGCTTCGGTCTCCCCCATCAATTTGAGCTGGGAGGAGGAGAGGTCGCCTCCGTGGAGGGCCTCGGTCAGGGCTTGGTCACCCGTGGCCCGCGTGGCCGCGGCCAATCGGCTCTTGGCCACGCCCGACGAAGAGCCGGCGACCGCGGCCAGCCAGTCGGCCGCCGAACCATGGCCGTCTTTGGCATGGGCACCGGTTTCGACCACTCTGGGCGCATAGAGCGCGATGCCCGAGGCCGCGGCCCGCTCGGCTTGGGCGAACAGGTCCACGAACGTTTTGGCCTCATCGCCTGACGTCGAACCCGGCGCCGCGACCCGCAGCACCTCTTGGAGGTCGCCCAACGCAGATCCGAGCGTGTCGAGGGCACGTTGCACGCTGCACGAGATGGGGCGAAAAGCCATGAAGAGACCTTACCGAGGGGGTGTATCAGAGCACCGAAGGGCAAGACAGAAGGGCGTGGGGCGGGGGACTTTGAGCACTTCTGTATCTCGAAGAAGAGCGCATCGCGGAAGAGGCGGTTCGCGAAATGCTCGTCATCGACGGTCTGAGGGAGGCGTCGCTCGGCTGCTCGGGCGACCGCACGCGCTCCGTGGCCCGTGTGCGCGGCGTGGCCGTGTGCGCGCCTTTCATGCGAGGACCGCGCTGAGTCCTGCAGAACTGCGTCTACTGCGGATGTCCGTCCTAGGACGGAATGGGGAGACGCACCTCTATGCCCGCGTTCTGCAGGAAGGCCAACTTGTGCTCTAACGCCGATTGCCAATCGACCATGTCTTTGTCGAACTGGGCGCGATCACCCTCTTCGCACGCGTGCTCGAGTTCATCAAACGCCACATCCTCGGCGTCGAGCAGACTGCGGTACCTGGACAGGAAGTGGTCGCTGATCGGCTGATGCACGTTCATCCTCCCTACTGCGGCCCGCTCGCTACGAGCCGGTACCCGTCAACGATACTGCTGCTGTCGGCGCCACGCGCAGCGAACGGTTCACCAGCTCTTTCGGGCCCGATGGTAGGCCCTCGGTAGAAGGTGCCGGAACACCATGGCCACGTCGATGAGCCTGGATGCGCTTATCTCCAGCGAGGATTCCCCCGCCCGCGCCAAAATGATGCGCGACACCGCCTCGACGCGGCGGACGGTCAGCCGGGGCGGCCGACGCAGCCCCCGGCGTAGAGCGCCCAGGCCGAGATCGGTCGCCATGAAGGCGGGGTACACCACGTGGACATCGATTCCTTGTGGAGCGAGTCGGAACGAGGTCGACTCGCTGAAAGCCGAGAGCGCCGCCTTTGATGACGGGTAGGCGCCAGGACCGGGCGAGGGGAGCCGGCCACCGTCGGACGACACGTTGACGATCGTCCCCGAACCTCGGGCGCGCAGGGAGGGGAGCACGGCCAACGTGGCGGCAACGGGTGCGAAGAAGTTCACGTCAAAGGTGTTCCGGAAATCTTCGACGGTGATATCCGCTAATCGCACACCGGGATCTTGTGCCGCGTTGTTGATGAGGAGATCGATTCCGCCGCGCATCTCGATGACATCGACCAACGTGGCGCGCAACTTCTCGGTATCGGTCACGTCGCACTCCACCAAGTACGAAGCAGGTGAAGAAGCGCGGAGCACTTGTGCCATGTCCTCGAGTCGCTGCGCGTTGCGGGCGAGTCCGACAACCGTGGCGCCGGCGTGAACCAGATCGAGGCAGAGTTGCGCGCCGAGCCCGCTCGAGGCGCCGGTCACCACGGCCACACGATCGCGATATCGGTTGCCGTAGAAAGGCGGCCGACGCGAGGGTCGGGTCATTCGTCGGGGCGGGCCGTATGGTCCTGGTCGGTCAGGTCGGTCAGTGTCCGACCGAGTGCAGCGGATGCCGCATTGAGGATTGACTGACCCGCCACGAGGACGGCCAGCTCGCCGCGCACACGGACCCGGCCGGCCGCCAGCGCTTCGCGCGGGGTCAAGTTCGCCGCGCGCGATGGCGACCGCGTCCGCGTACGGCACGACGATGGTGACATCCGAGGACAACGACTCCTCCGGATCTGGCGTGAGGGTGATGTGGCCATCGTCCACCGTGAGGACGGTGCGCACCGCCCCGCCCGCCCCGCCCGCCCCGCCCGGAGCGTCCGTGACGACTTGGGCCACTCGGAAGCTCCCCCTCGAAGCCGTCAGTGAACCGGCACCCGCCTCCGCGATCGCATCGCGGAGGTCCAGTCCCTCCAGGGCGGCGTTGAACGCCCGGATCCAGGCGGACGAAAGGTAGGGAGGCATCGTGCGGACCGCGAGCTCGTCCTCCGGCTCAGCCGGCGGACGCCTCTTCGGCAGTCTTCTTGGTGCGTTTCAGTATTTTGCGACCGAGCCAGGCGACGGGGTCGTAGTCCGCATCGACCACACGTTCCTTCATCGGGATGATGGCATTGTCGGTGATCTTGATGTGCTCGGGGCAGACCTCGGTGCAGCACTTCGTGATGTTGCACATGCCCAGACCGGCACCGGACCGGGCCAACTCACGACGGTCGTTGGTGTCGAGCGGGTGCATCTCGAGCTCGGCGAAACGGATGAAGAAACGGGGCCCGGCGTACTTGGGCTTGTTCTCCTCGTGGTCGCGGATGACGTGGCAGACGTCCTGGCACATGAAGCATTCGATGCACTTGCGGAACTCCTGGCCCCGCTCCACGTCGACCTGTGCCATGCGATAGCCGCCCTCGGGCTCGGGACCGGGCTTGAAGGCGGGGACCGTCGTGGCCACCTCATAGTTGAAGCTGACGTCGGTCACCAGGTCGCGGATGATGGGGAACGTCTTCATGGGCGCCACCGTCACCGGCACACCCTCGGGGAGCGTGTCCATGCGGGTCATGCACATCAGCCGTGGCAGGCCGTTGATCTCGGCCGAGCACGAACCGCACTTGCCCGCTTTGCAGTTCCAGCGGCAGGCCAGATCGGGCGCCGGCCCGGCCTGGACCCGGTGGATCACATCGAGGACGACCTCCCCCTCGACGGCGGGCACCACGTAGTCGGTGAACTCGCCGCCGTCGGCGTCCCCGCGCCACAGGCGCATGGTGAACTCGCCAGTCGCTTCTTTCTCCGGCATCTGCGCCTCCTCCGGCATCAGTGTGCCTCCTCGAGCAGTGCCCGCAACTCTGCCGGCATCTCAGGCAGGGGCTCGGGATTGACGGATATGGGCGCCAGGTAGCCGTGCTCGGTGGTCTGACGTTGTACGAAGTTCACCTTGCCCATCTCGGGGTCGGCGAGCGGGAAGTCCTCCCGGGTGTGCCCGCCCCGTGACTCCTTGCGGTTGAGCGCGCCCTGGGCCACCGCGATGGACGTGGTGATCATCGACGGCAGGTCGGTGGCCAGGTTCCAGCCCGGGTTGTAGGCCTTGCCGCCCTTCACGCTGAGCTTGGCCACCCGACCCTTGTACTCCTCGAGCTTGACGAGCGCCTCTTCGAGCTCGGGCCCGGTGCGGATGATGCCCACCAGCGACTGCATGGTCTCCTGCAGCTCGTGCTGGATGTCGTAGGGGTTGTCGCCACCCTCACGGCTGAACGGGGCCAGGGCATCGTCGATGATCGATCGGATCTCCGCCGCATCGACGCTCGGTGTACCGGTGCGGCCCTCGGCGAAGTCCGAGGCACCGATGCCGGCCCGGCGTCCGAAGACGAGGAGGTCGGAGAGCGAGTTCCCACCGAGACGGTTGGCGCCGTGCATGCCGCCGGCCACCTCGCCGGCCGCGAAGAGTCCGGGCACCGTGGCTGCTTCGGTGTCGGCGTCGACCCGTACCCCGCCCATCATGTAGTGGCAGGTGGGTCCCACCTCCATCGGGCCGGCCGTGATGTCGACACCGGCCAGCTCCATGAATTGGTGGTACATGGACGGGAGCCGCCGCCGGATGTACTCGGCCGGTCGACGTGATGCGATGTCGAGATACACGCCACCGTGCGGAGTGCCCCGGCCCGCCTTGACTTCGGAGTTGATGGCGCGGGCGACTTCGTCCCGGGGCAACAGGTCGGGGGTGCGACCGTTGTTGGCGTGGTCGTCGTACCAGCGGTCCGCCTCCTCTTCGGTCTTGGCGGTCTCGGCCTTGAACATGTCGGCGATGTAGTCGAACATGAACCGTCTTCCCTCGGAGTTGCGCAGCACCCCGCCGTCGCCGCGCACGCCCTCGGTGACGAGGATGCCGCGCACGCTGAGCGGCCACACCATGCCGGTCGGGTGGAACTGCACCGACTCCATGTCGATGACGTCGGCGCCGGCCCAGATGGCCATGGCGTGGCCGTCGCCCACCGACTCCCAACTGTTCGACGTGTATTTCCACGACTTGCCGATCGAACCGGTGGCCAGCACGACGGACTTGGCCGTGAAGACCACCATCTCACCGGTTGGGCGCATGTACCCCACCGCACCGGAGATCCGCCCGTCGCCGTCGGGGAGGAGCTTGAGGATCTTGCACTCCATGAAGACGTCGATGCCGTCCGAGACCGCCTTCTGCTGCAGGGTGCGGATGATCTCGAGGCCGGTGCGGTCGCCGACGTGGGCGAGACGGGCGTAGCGGTGCCCGCCGAAGTCGCGCTGGAGGATGCGCCCGTCCTTGGTGCGGTCGAAGAGGGCGCCCCAGCGCTCGAGCTCGTACACCCGGTCGGGTGCCTCCTGCGCGTGCAGCTGTGCCATGCGCCAGTTGTTGAGCATCTTGCCGCCGCGCATGGTGTCGCGGAAGTGCACCTTCCAGTTGTCCTCGGAGTAGACGTTGCCCATGGCGGCGGCGCAGCCGCCCTCGGCCATGACCGTGTGGGCCTTGCCGAGAAGGGATTTGCACACCAATGCGGTGCGAAGCCCTCGCTCCTGTGGCCTCGATGGCGGCGCGCAATCCGGCGCCGCCTGCCCCGATGATGATGACGTCGTAGTCGTGCGTTTGGTAATCGGCCATGTGCTGAGGTCCTTTAGAAGTGGAAGCCGGGATCGGTGATGGTTCCGCTCGCCACCAGTCGGACGTAGAGGTCGCACAGGGCCACCCCGAAGAGGCTGATCCAGGCGAACTTCATGTGGTGCGCGTTCAGCGGCGTGACCAGCTTCCACAGCTTGTGGCGGATGGGGTGCTTGGCGAATGAGCGCACCTGACCGCCGCAGAAGTGGCGGCAGGCGTGACAGCTGAGGCTGTAGAGCCAGAGGAACGTGGCGTTGAGACAGAGGACCACGGTGCCAACGCTGATGCCGATGCCGAGGCCCGGTTGGCGGAAGGCCTCGACGGCGTCGTAGGTGAGGATGGCGTTGAAGATGAGCAGCAGCCAGAAGAAGTAGCGGTGGACGTTCTGCAGGATCAGCGGGATGCGGGTCTCGCCGCTGTAGCTGCCGTGGGCGTCGGCCACGGCGCAGGCCGGGGGCGACAACCAGAACGAGCGGTAGTACGCCTTGCGGTAGTAGTAGCAGGTGAGGCGGAAGCCGAGGGGGAAGATCAGGATCAACAGGGCCGGGGTGATGTGCCAGGCGTCGATCCAGATACCGAAGGGATGGCTGCCCGCCACGCAGCTGCCGGTCAGGCAGGGCGAGTCGAAGGGGGAGATCAGGTTGCGGTGCAGCGCCGGCCCGGCGTAGTAGTTCCGGTCCATGAAGGCGGCCCAGGTCGAGTAGACGGCGAACAGCGGTGAGGATGGTGACGGTGACGAGCCGGCTCGACCCACCACCTGTCCTGGCGCAGCGTGGGCTTGTCCGGACCGCCTCTCGGCTCCCCGATGGCAACCGGCGTACCCGGCGTACCCGGTGCTTCCTCGACCGTCGTCGTCACTTCAGACCTCCTCAGTGCCCCCACAGGGCGGGTCGTGGCGGGCCAATCATTTCATCCTCTTGGAGCGAGACCGCAACTTTGTGACGCGCCGGCGCCCGGCGCGACGCTAGACAGCGTTCATCCAGACGTCAAAGACATAGTTGACATCAGAGAGATAGCCGTCAGCTATGGAAGTCCGTAAGCTGTGGCGGTGCAACTCCATCAGCTCAGCTATGTCGTGGCGGTGGCGGAGGAGCGCCACTTCACGCAGGCGGCGAAGCGGTTGCATCTGGCCCAGCCCTCGCTGAGCCGTCAGGTGCGCCTGCTCGAACGCGAGCTGGGCGTCCTGTTGTTCCACCGCGGACCCGGGCAGGGCCTCGTGACGCTCACGGCCGACGGGGAGGCGCTCCTCCCGTTCATCCGCCGCGTCCTGGCCGACGTGGAAGCGACGAGCGCCGAAGCACGGGCGCTCAGCGGCATGTCCCGCGGCCGGCTCTCGATCGGCGCCACGCCCAGCCTGATCACACGGGTCCTGGCGCCGGCCCTGGTCGAATTCCACGCCAGTCACCCCGGGATCGAGTTGCTGGTGGTGGAAGCGGGCTCACGTCAGCTCGTCCGCCAGCTGGCCAGCGGCGAAGTCGACCTCGCACTGGTGGTGCTGCCGATCAACGATCCACTGGTCGCCACCACGGCGCTCTTCGACGATCCGCTGGTCCTGGCCGTGGCACCTGACCATCCGCTCGCCAACCCGGCCCGCCGGAGCGTCGCCGTGACCGAGCTCGACGGCCTGCCCCTCGTCATGTTCCGCGAGGGCTACGACCTGCGCGAGGTCACGCTGGCCGCATGTCGCAACGCGGGCGTCGAACCGCGCCTCGTGAGCCAGGGCGGCGAGATGGACGGCGTCCTCGCCTTCGTGGCCGCGGGACTCGGTGCCGCCGTGGTGCCCGCCATCGCCATGCCCGCCGAGAGCAAGTTGATCGCCATCCGCTTCAAGGCCCCGGGATTGAGCCGCACGGTGGCCCTGGCCCACCGGGCGGATCGTCCGGTCCCCCGACCGGCCCAAGCCCTCGTGGCGCAGCTGGCGGCGCTCCGCCGACGCAGAGGACGCAGGCCGGCCACTCCCGGGTGCCCGGGAACGGCGACGGCTGTAGGCGACAGAGAAGTCACTACACTCCGCGTATGGACGGTCCAGCGCACACAGACCCCTCGTCGACTCCCGGGCCCGGGACGCTTCGACCTCCCGCCGAGCTGGCTCGCACGCTCGGCGACCTGCGGGCCTCGGGTTGGAAGTCCGTGCCTGTGGCCGAGGAGATGCGACGCAACACCATGGCCCGCATCGCTGCCGGCGAGTCCCTGGTTCCCGGGGTCCTCGGCTTCGACGACACGGTCATCCCCCAGCTCGAGAACGCCATCCTGGCCGGCCACGACATCATTCTGCTGGGTGAGCGGGGCCAGGCGAAGACCCGGGTCATCCGGGCCCTGGTCGGCCTGCTCGACGAATGGCTCCCCATCGTGGAGGGCTCGGAGATCAATGACGATCCCTATGCGCCGGTCTCCCGCGGTGCCGTCAACGCCGTCAACGACCTCGGCGACGACACGCCCATCGCGTGGGTCCATCGCTCACAGCGCTACGGCGAGAAACTGGCCACCCCCGACACGTCGATCGCCGACCTGATCGGCGAGGTCGACCCGATCAAGATCGCCGAAGGCCGGTACCTGAGCGACGAGTTGGCGCTGCACTACGGCCTGATCCCGCGCGTGAACCGGGGCATCTTCGCCATCAACGAGCTGCCGGACCTCTCCGAGCGCATCCAGGTCGGCCTCCTCAACGTCCTCGAAGAGCGCGACGTGCAGATCCGCGGCCACCGCATCCGTCTGCCGCTCGACATCACGCTGGTGGCCACGGCCAACCCGGAGGACTACACCAACCGCGGCCGCATCATCACGCCGCTCAAGGACCGCTTCGGGGCGCAGATCCGCACCCACTACCCCTACGACACCATGACCGAGGTCAAGATCATGGAGTCCGAGGCGGAGCTGCCGACGGCCGGGATCCCGGTGACCGTGCCGCTCTTCTTGAAAGAGGTCGTGGCTGAGATCAGCCAGCTGGCCCGCCGTAGCTCCCACTTGAATCAACGCAGCGGCGTCTCGGTCCGCCTCTCCATCGCCAACTACGAAACGCTCGTGGCCAACTCGGTCCGGCGGGCCCTGCGCACCGGCGAACCGGTCGCGGTGCCCGCGCATCAGCGATCTGGCCTCGCTCGTCCCGTCGACCCAGGGCAAGGTCGAGGTGGAGGCCATGGAGGAGGGCCACGAGCAGGACGTGGTGGCCCACCTGGTGGCTGCCGCCACGCTGGCCGTCTTCCGGCGCCGGGTCACCCTGAACGACCCCAGCGCCATCGTCGGCGGCCTTCACCGAGCAGGTGGTGGTGCACGCCGGCGACGACCTGCCCTCGGCCGCCTATCTGGCCGTGCTGGCCGACATCCCCGAGCTCGAGCCCCCCACACGTCAATTGGCCGGACCCGATGCAGCCGAGTCGCCGGCGCTGATGGCCAGCGCCCTGGAGTTCCTCCTCGAAGGCCTCCATCTGACCAAGCGGCTCAACAAGGACGCCTCGGGTGCCCGTGCCCTCTACCGGGGTCGCAAGTAGGCGTCGTCGTGACGGCACGGTACGACTACTCGGGGTGGGACGGCACCCAGGAGTTCACCGATCTCGATGTCGACGACCTGCTGGCCGGCCTCACCGACGACCTCCTGACGGGAGGCGACCTCGACGACGCCCTGCGCCGCCTGATGCGCGCCGGGATGCGCACCGCCGACGGCGAGCAGATCGCGGGTCTGCGGGATCTCATCGAGCAACTGCGCCGGCGCCGGGCGGAGCTGCTGGCCGAGGGCGATCCCGACGGTCACATGGCGGAGATCGCGGCGCGGCTCGACGAGATCGAGGCGGAGGAGCGGGCGGCCATCGACGATTTGGTCGAGGAAGCGACGTCCTCGGGGGACGAGCGGCGGGCCGACGTCACCAACGACGTCGCGACGGAGCGGCGCATGGCATTGGATCTCCAGCCCGGTGACCCCGGCGGGCGGATCCAGTCCTTGCAGAGCTACGACTTCGTCTCGTCCGAGGCACGCCAGCAGTTCGAGGAATTGGTCGAGGAGCTCCGGCGTGAGATGGCGGACACGTTCTTCCAAGGAGCCTCCGACGCCCTGTCCTCGATGGACCCCGAGCAGATGGCGCGCATGCGCGACGCCTACGACGCGCTGAACCAGATGCTCGAGCAGCGCGAACGGGGTGAGGAGCTCGACCCGAGCTTCGAGCAGTTCATGGAGCAGTACGGCGACATGTTCCCGGGCGACCCGTCCACGCTCGACGAGCTGCTGGAGCAACTGGCCGAGCGCATGGCGGCCGCCCAGGCCGTGTGGAACTCGCTCTCACCCGAGCAGCAGGCCCAGCTGCGCGGCCTGATGGAAGCCGTGCTCGAGGACATGGACCTGCGCTGGCAGGTGGAGCGCCTGGCGCAGAACCTGCAGCGGGCGGTGCCCGGCGCCGGTTGGCAGCGTTCCTACGATTTCCAGGGCGAGGGCCCCATGGGCCTCTCGCAGGCCACCGACCTGGCCACGCAGCTGGGACAACTCGACGGCATGGAGGACCTGCTCCAGTCGGCGTCGTCGCCGGCTGCGCTGAGCGAGATCGACCTCGACCAGGTCAGGAACCACATGGGCGAGGATGCGGCACGGGCGCTGGACAGGCTGGCCAAGCTGACCAAGTCGCTGACCGACGCCGGGATGATCGAACAACACGGGGGCCGGACCGAACTGACGCCCCGGGGCGCGCGACGGCTCGGGCAGAAGGCCCTCAACGACCTCTTCGGACAGATCAACAAGGACCGCATCGGCGACCACAGCACCGTGTCCACCGGGTCGGGGAACGACCGCGAAGAGACGACCAAGGCCTACGAGTACGGCGATCCGCTGAACCTCCACCTCTCCACGACGGTCCACAACGCGGTGCGCCGGGGCGGTTCGGGGGTCCCGGTGCGGCTCCTGCCCGAGGACTTCGAGGTGGTCGAGACCGAGGCCCTGGCCCGCTCGGCCACCGTGCTGCTGGTCGACCTCTCGATGTCGATGCCCATGCGGGACAACTTCGTGCCGGCCAAGAAGATGGCCATGGCGCTCCAGACCCTCATCAGCAGCAAGTTCCCGCGCGACTACCTGGGCATCGTCGGATTCTCTGAGGTGGCCCGGGAGATCCGTCCCGACGAGCTGCCCACCGCCATGTGGGACTACGTCTACGGCACGAACCTGCAGCATGCCTTGGCCCTGGCCCGGCGCATGCTGGCCCATCAGCACGGGACCAAGCAGATCATCGTGGTGACCGACGGCGAGCCCACGGCGCACATCGACGACTACGGCGAGGTCCTCTTCAACTACCCACCGGTTCCCGAGACGCTGCGCCGGACGATGGCCGAGGTCATCCGCTGCACCCGGGCCAACATCGTGATCAATTGCTTCGCGCTCGATCTGCAACGGACGCACTATCCCTTCGTCGAGCAGATTGCCCGGGTCAACGGCGGCCGGACCTTCTACACCACGCCCGATGCCCTCGGCGGCTACGTCCTCGTCGACTTCCTCAAGCACCGCCGCGTCCTCCGCCCAGCCGGCTGACGGCCGCCCGACGGCTGCCCCCGCCGGCTCTCCAGGCACGGCCGTTTCCTATTTCCCCTTGCGTTCCGTGACGGTGTGGTGAAAGATGACACCGTTGTAACTACACCGATGCCACCTAGTGGCGAGGGAGGCGAACTCGTGGACATTGTGACCACGCTCTATGGTCGCCAGGAACGCAGCTGGCAGATTCAGGCGAACTGTATGGGAGTCGACCCAGACCTGTTCTTTCCGGAACGGGGTGCGTCGACGCGCGAAGCCAAGGAAGTGTGCCGTGGGTGCGTGGTGCGTGAGGACTGTCTCGAATATGCCCTGGCCAACGGCGAGAAATTCGGTATCTGGGGTGGCATGAGCGAGCGCGAGCGTCGACGTGTCCGTCGGGCCCGTGCCCTGCAGCGCCGCGACACCGGAACCAGCGCCGTCCTAACCGCCTAATCGCGCAGGCGGCTCTCGACCGTCGTGTCCGCCGAAAGCCCGAGTTGGGCCCAGCGCATCGCTGAGATACCCGTCAGGATCGACCGCGGGATGAGCCCGACCAGTTCGGCTCCGAGGACAGCACCCCCTTCCTGGTGGACCAGTTCCGTGACCAGGTCATAGAGCTCGGCTGGGCCGAGTTGGTCCGGATCGACCAGGTTGCAGGAGACCTGGGCCCGGTCACCGACGGCGAGCCCGAGCGCGCGCACCATCGGGCCGCGGACGCGGGGTGCCACCAGCTTTGCCACCGTGACCGAGGAGACCCACAGGTTGTACGCCACCAGCACCGGCCTCGCACCCACCGCGGTCGCCCCGGCCGTGCGATGTGGGTGGTCCGGGCCGGAATCTGGGACGATCTCCCCAAATGCATGGCGTCTGACCTGGGGCAACGTACGGCTCCCGCCGCCCGGAAGTGGTCCGTAGAGAAAGGTCGGAATGTCGAATTGTGCGCTCAGCCATTGGGCGAACTCGTCGCGCAACGGCACGACAGCGCCGAGGTCACGGGGCGAGGGTCGGCCGGGGCGGTAGGGGACGAAGGGAACCACATCGAGCACACCCAGGCGCGGGTGCGCGCCCTGGTGCGCGTCGAGATCCAGACGGGCCACAGTCGCTGCGGCCAGAGCCCTCACGGCGCCCGAGACGTCGTCGACCGTGCCGGCCAGGGTGAAGACCGAACGGTGATGGTCGGGGTCCGAGTGCAGGTCGAGCAGGGCGGGAGCGGCCGATGCGGCCAATTCTCCCAGTACAGCCTGGTCGCGGCCCTCGCTCACGTTGACCACGCATTCGATGAACACGCCGGTCAGTTTGCCCGCGTGGGCGGGCGAAGGGGCTGCTAGCCGACCGAGACGGCCTGCGCGGAGGAAACCCGACGACGGCGCAGGATGCGACGGCGCTCACGCTCCGAGCAGCCACCCCAGACACCATGGTCGATGTGGTTCTCGAGGGCGTATTCGAGGCAGGCCTCCGACACGGGGCAGTCCGCACAGATCTTCTGCGCCACGAGCACTCCCATGCCGTCACTCGGGAAGAAGACGTCCGGTGCAACCTCTTGGCATTTTCCCCGGGCCATCCATTCTGTGTTCACTTTGCACTCCCTTTCTGGCCCTCATTGTAGAGAAAAAGGGCTGCTAGGAGAACATCTCGGGCATAGGAAGTTCGTAAGAATCTGGTCGCTCAGGCACGGGGAAACCCGGGGCCCGGGGCTCCGGTACGCTGACGGCCGTTCGCCCGTGCAGTAAGGCCAGGAGGTGCCATGTCCCCGGAAAACGAGGACGAAGTAGTCGAGACCGCCGAACCGATCGACCCGATCGGGCACGTGCGCGTGGTCTACCTCGGGCCCATCGCCCCCCACTGGGACGTCCAGTCCGACTTCGGCCCGGCCGACGTGGTCGATGCCTTCCGGGAGCGGGTGCTGGCCCGTCTGGTCCTGCTGCCGCCGCACGACCCGCAATTCCGGCGCAACCGGGAACGTGTCGTGCGGGACGCCGAGCGGGAGAACCTGAGGCTGGAGTGGGACCTCGGTATTCCCGAGGATGCCGCGAACGGAGTAGGCGTCAGTCGAGCAGGCCGATCCGGGCCAGCCACAGGCCCGGTGCATCGACCTCGGCCGGCGTGGGCAGGTCGCGTTCGTCGGCCCACAGGCGGGTCAGCGCCTCTTCCCCGGCCCGTTCGACCACGCCCTCGATGAAGGCGGCGCCCCGATCCACTTCGGCCTGGCCGACGTTCAACCCGAACAGCCCGGCAAAGGCCTGCTCGCCCTTGGCGTCCTCGACCCGGTAGCGGTACCAGGCCTCACGGAGCGCGGCCGGCGAGGTGGTCAGTCTCGCGGCGATCCCTGCCGTCACGTGGTCGACGTAGGCGCCGATGCTGGTGGTCAAGGCCGTGAGCGCGTTCGAGATGTGCTGTTGCTCGGGGCTGATGAGGTCGGCCAGCAGCGATTCGGGATCGCTGAGCACCCCCTCGAGGGCCGCCGGGTCGCCCAACCCGTCGCCGAGTCGTTCCACCATGGAGCGCTGCGACGCCGCGGCGTGTGCCGAGGCGTCAGCCAGCAGGAGGTTGATGGAGGATCGCACGCCGGGACGGGTCATGACCGCATGCATGGTCAGCTCGCGCAGGCAGACCCAGAGCTGGACCTCCTGGAGAGGCAGGCTCCAGTCCTCGGCGAACTTGGCCACGTTGCCCGGCACCAATAGGAGCGTGTTGGACTCGGGCCATGGGAGGGGGAGGGCGTACTGGCCGAAGGCCCGTCGAGCGAGGTGGCCGGCGGCCGAGCCGAACTGCATGCCGAGGAGAACCGGGCCGAGCGTGAGGGCGAACTGGCTCAACAGGCCGCCGATGCCGCCCGAGGGGTCATCCGAAAGGCCCAGGTCCATCGACGGCGGGACCGCCGCCGCGCCCTGCTGCTGCGCCTCCACCATGAGCTGGAGCGTCGGCCGATAGGCGGTCAGGACGCGGTAGGACCATTGTCCCGGACCGACGGCGTCGAACGAGATCGCTGCGCCGCCGCTCGTCAGCGAGATTCCGGTGGCCTCGGCCACGTGCAACTCGGCGACCCGGGCCAGCTCTTCGAACGCGATGCGCACCAGGGGGTCGGCGTTGTCGTCGCTCTCGCCGTCCGTGGCGACGCCGTGGGCCAATGTGCGTGCCGCTTCGAACCAGGTGTCGCCACCTCCCGGGGCGGATCCGATGACCTTCAACAGGTCACCGAGGAGTCCGCCCATCGGGTTGTCAGGGTCTCCCGCGCCGAACATGCTCACGTCGACATGCTAGGGGGAGGCGCCCAGGGTCACGTCCACGACATGGGTGGTTGCGCCATCGAGGACCGACAGCCCGACGGTCGACTTCGGCGCCATCACGTACAGCCGGGCCCGTAGGTCGGCCATGGAGCGCAGAGGCACCGAGCCCAAGGTCATGACGACGTCGCCGGGGTGCAGCAGGCCGGTGGCGGGGCTCCCGGCCATGAGGGCCGAGACCTGCACCCCGCTCGGACCCGGGGCGGTGACACCATCGACGCCGAGCCAACCGTGCACGACCCGACCGTTCGAACGGAGGTCGTCCGCCACGCCGAGCACGAGTTGCGTTGGGATGTACGTGGAGGAGGGTCCTGCGCTGTAGAGGATGCCGATCACGGCGCCCTTCTCATTCAAGAGGGGGTCGCCCGGCTGTTGGTTCACCGCCGTCGCCGTCGAGGTGATCCCGGGCATCCCCTTGGCCCACCCGCTGGCGATCGCGGTGTCGACTGCCGTCACCGTGCCGCCCTCGCAGTGCAGCGTGACCGTCCGCGGCGGTCGGGGATTCCACGCTCAACGTCATCACGGCGTTCCCCGTGGACAGCGCCGCGTCATCGGCGAACGGGGCGACGGGAACGGCGTCGGGCACGCTGACAAGGGCGACATCGGACGCAGTGTCGACACCGACCAGTGACGCGCGGAAGGTCCGGCCGTCGCTCGCCACCATGGAAATGCTGCGCAGTCCCGACAGGGCGTCGGCGGTGGTCGCCACCAGGCCTCCTTCGGCCACGGCCACACCGACCAGGGAGACGACGCCATGGCTCGTGACGGCGCGCAGCTGCACCATCGAGTGGCCGGCCGCCTGGGCCAGCGTGGGAACCGTCTCGCTCCGGGCAGCCAGCGTGGTCACCGGGACGTCGGACGCGATTGCGCTCGACGGCGCCAGGCCCGTGTGGTCGGAGGCAGGGGAGAGCAACACGATGGCCCACGCCACGGCGGCCAGGGTGGCGGCGGCGCCGATCAACAGGGTGGCGCGGGGATGGCGGTTGAGGAGCGGACGAGTCCCCGCCGCCCTCGTCGCCCGCGCTCGCAAGCTCGCTCGGGTGTCGCCAGAGACGATCATCGGGGTCGATCCAGCCGCGCAACGCGGGGTCGGCGTCATAGGGGGATTTGCCCAAATTGTCCTGGTCCGGTCCCTCTTCCAGTGGCTCCTCGGGGGTAGGGGTCACAGAACGAGGCTACCGATGAACGGGCCACAAATGCGGTCGGGGTCCGCGACCCGCCGTACCATGAGGCCACGATGTCACGCGATCTGGCCATTGACCTTGGGACGGCCAACACACTGGTGTACGCCAAGGGCAAGGGTCTGGTGCTCAACGAGCCCACCGTGGTGGCTCTGGATTCGCGCACCCGTGAAGTCCTCGCCATCGGCACCGATGCCTGGCAGATGATCGGCCGCACGCCCGGGTACATCGTGGCGGAACGCCCGCTGCGAGGCGGTGCCATCACCGACTTCGAAGTCACCGAACGGATGCTCAGCGTGCTGCTGCACCGCGTGGGAGTCAGCCGTCTGAACCGACCCAAGGTGTTGATCTGCGTCCCCTCGGCCATCACGGCGGTGGAGCGACGCGCGGTCAAGGAGGCGACGCGACGTGCCGGCGCGTCGGCGTGCTTTCTCATCGAGCAACCGATGGCGGCCGCCATCGGCGCCGGTCTGGCCATTCACGAGCCGGTGGGCAACATGGTGGTCGACATCGGCGGGGGAACCTCTGAAATGGCCGTCATCTCCCTCGGTGGTGTGGTGGCGGTGCGGGCGCTGCGCTGTGGAGGCTTCGATTTCGACGCGTCCATTCAGGCCTACGTGCGTCACATGCACGGTGTCGCCATCGGCGAGCGAACGGCCGAGGCGGTCAAACACGCCATCGGTTCCGCCTTCGCCTATCCCGGTGAGCAGGGGGCCGAGATCCGGGGGCGCGAAGTCGCCACGGGGCGGCCGAAGATCGTCGTGCTCACACCCGAGGAGGTGCGGTCGGCCCTCGAGGAGAACGTGACGCAGGTGATCGCGGCCGCGACCACCTGCCTGGGCGAGGCCGCGCCCGAATTGGCGCAGGACATCATGTTCCAGGGTGTCCACCTCACCGGCGGTGGCGCCCTCCTGCGCGGGATGACACAGCGTCTGGCCGATGCCACGGCCGTCCCGGTGCACCTGGTGGATGCCCCGCTGGAGTGCGTCGTGCAGGGCGCCGGGCAGTGTCTCGAGTCGTTCGACCGCCTCAAACGCCTCTTCACCGACGACGACTGATGACGTGTTGACGACCGACGGCGTCGGCTAGCCGTCCTCCTCGAGCAGTTCGTCAGCGGCCTGTCGCACCTGCCAGTCCCGGTCCTCAGCCGAGCGTCGCAGGGCCGGCTCGACCCGCGGGATCGTCGAATCCGGCCAGGGCGACCGTGGCCCGGCGTCGAACGGTCGGCTTGTCATCCGAGCGCGTCGATGACCGCCGGGAGCCCGCGCCGGATCGCCGATGGCACCCAATGCCGCGACGGCAGCCTCGCGGCACCGCACGTCCCCATGGGTGCCTGCGACCGCTGACGAGGTCCACGACGCCCGATGCGGTCCGTCGTTCCGAGAGGAACCATGCCGCGCCCACCACGACGAGAGGATCGGGGTCCGACAGCGCGTCGACCACCGCCGCATACAACGTCGAGCGTGAGCCCGGGCCCCGGACCGAGAGGGCGGCGTCGGTGGCCCGCCTCCGCACGGGTGCCGCCCCGGTGCGCAGGGCACGGGTGACATCGCCCACGGTGAGGGCGCCGAGACGGGCCAGCGCCCCGAGCGCAGCAGCCTGGACGTCGGGGTCGGGGTCATCCAGACCCGCCCGAGCGATCTCGACGCGGCCCGAGTGACCGGCTGCGATCACCCGCCGCCGGCGGAGGGCGACGGCGCGGCCTTCTGTGGCGGGTTCCGTGGGAGGATCATCGCTCACAAATTCGAGTATGGCCGACATCACGACAAATACCGCCGGGGAGGCCGAGGTCATCCCCACACGACCACGTCCCGGCGCGCCCCAGGACGCACGCCGCCGGCGCTGGCCCCTCGTCCTCACCGTGATCGCTGCGCTGCTCGTCGCCACGGTGGTGGTCCTCAGCCGCTGGAATGTCAACTACTACGCCCTCTCTCCCGGCGATGCCTCGCCGGTGACGTCGTTCATCACCGTTCCGTCCGATCTCGATCACCCGCTATCGGGCAACATTCTCCTCACCGACGTCCTGGTCAAGCCGCTCACCGTCCTGACGTACCTCCAGGAGCGTTTCCTCTCCTCGGACAGCCAGGTCGTCCCGGCGGAGGAACTGCTCGGGCCCACCACCCCGCCCGATCAGCTCCAGACGCAGGGCTACCTCGAGATGAGCCAGGCCCAGTCGCAGGCGAAGGCTGCTGCGCTCTCGTATCTCGGCTACACGCCGAAGGAGCAGAATGCGGGTGCGCTCGTGTTCGGGGTCACGCCAGGATCCCCGGCCGTCCCACGTGCTCAAGGTGTCGCAGGTCATCACCGCGGTCAACGGGGTCGCGGTGACGGACGTGTGCTCGCATGGTCACCGCACTGCACGGCCTCACCCCCGGGACCTCAGCCACGCTCTCGGTGGAACAGTCCTCGGTCAAGCCCTCGGGTGCGTTCGTGAACGGACCGATCGTGCAGCGGCAGATCGAGCTCGGGTCCCCGCCCAAAGGGCTGACCGACGGTGGGTGCGGGCTCGGGAAACCCACCGTCTACATGGGTATCGACCCGAGCACACAGCAGTCCTGGACCTTCCCGATCGACGTCACCGTCAATACGGTGGACATCGGTGGGCCATCGGCCGGGCTCTCCATGACGCTGGGCATCATCGACAAACTCTCGGGTGGCCACCTCACCGGGGGCCACACCATTGCCGCCACCGGCACCATCGATGCCAACGGTGCGGTGGGTGACGTCGGCGGTGTGCCCCAAAAGACGGTCGCGGTCGAGAGAGCCGGGGCCACCACCTTCTTCGTGCCACCCCAGGAGTACAAGGCGGCTCGCTCCAAGGACACCCCCCAGCTCCACGTCTATGCGGTGTCGACGCTCGACCAGGCCTTGACGATTCTGAAGAAGCTTGGAGGCACATTGCCCAACAAACATGTGTCGGCCGGGGCGGCGCCGTAGTCTTTCCTCCATGCCTGAAGGCCGTTTACCCATTTCCTCCGCCCGCCTGACGGCGGGGGACATCGCCCGTCACTCCTTCGCCGTCGTTCGCCGGGGCTTCGACGTCGACGAGGTCAAGACGTACCTGCAGACGGTTGCCCGCAGCATCGAGCTCCTCGAGCAGCGAGAGGAGGAGTTGCGCGCCGCGGTGGCGGAAGCCGACGAACGAGCGGCCCACCCGGTGGTCGACGAGGCCACCCTGACGGCCTCGCTCGGTCAGCACAGCGCCCAGATCCTCCGCCACGCGCATGACGAGGCAGCAAAAATCGTGGTCCAGGCCCAGGAGGGTGCGTCCACCCTCCTGCGTGAAGCGCAGAGCCGCGCCAATGAGATCCAGGAGCGGAGCGAAGGCGCATCGGCCGAACGGGTGGCAGAGGCCGAGCTCATGGTGGCCAATGCCCGCCAGGAGGCCTTGGCGGAGGTGGAGGGGATCAGGCCGACGCGGTGGCCGAGGGTGACGCCGTGATCGCGCGCGCCAAGGAGGAGGGACGTGCGCTCCTCGAGCAGGTCCAAGAGGCCCGCAAGCGTCTCATGACGGATCTGGCGGGCCGGCGGCGTGCACTCTCGATTCAGATCGAGCAGCTCCGGGCCGCCCGTGACGAGATGGCCGCCTCCATCAAAGGAACACGGGCGTCCGTCGACGAAATACTGGCCCGTCTGGACCACACCGACGACGATGCTCGCGCCGCCGCCCTCGCGGCGGGCGACCAGGCCCGCCTGCACCTGCCCAAAGACGTGCCCCACGACCAGGAGGCCATCGACGGCGGAGAGAACGGTGCCGGCGGAGAGAGCGATCAGCAGCGTGAGGCGCGCGGTGAGGCGACGCCCGGCGGCATGACTCCGTCGGTCGACGAACTCTTCGCACGGATCCGGGCGGCCTCAGAATCTGGCGCCCCGGTAGAACCGGTGCCTGCACCCGGAGCAGCGGTCGATGCCGGCCAGGGCCACGTCGCAACTGCGATTGTCATCGAGGTCGACGAGGAGGTCGAGAGCCGAGGGACCGGACGCGGCGTTGATCGGCCGCCGGGACGATCTTCTCTCGCCGATCTCCGCCGCGCTCTCGAGTCACATCAAGCGTGCGCTGGGGGATGACCAGAACCGGCTGCTCGACGTGTTGCGCAGTTCGCCCAATCTGGCGGGGGAAGCGCTGATGGGTCCCGAGGACCTCCACCTGGCGATGTTCATCACAGCGGCGCAGGGCCACCTGGGCGATGCATTCGCCGCCGGCACCGTGTTCGGCGGAGGGGAAGCGGGGACTGCTTCGTCCGACGGCGCGGTGGAGCAGGCCGCAGCGGGCCTGGCCCGCACCGTCGTGACCATGTTGCGCCGGCGCATCCTCGATGGTGGCGATGACGGAGAAGAGGTGGCCGACCGCGTCGGGTCTGCGTTTCGCGAATGGCGGGGCGAGCGGATCGAACGACTTGTCGGTGACTTCGCCGTCCAAGCCTTCTCGGCCGGCGTGGCCGCTTCCTCGTCGTCGGATGGAATGGTGCGCTGGGTCATGACGTCGCCGACCGGTTGCTCCGACTGTGACGACAATGCCCTGGCGGGACCCGTACCCCTGGCCGAGGGGTTCCCCACAGGTCATGCCTATCCCCCTGCCCACTCCGGCTGTCGCTGTCTGGTCACACCCGTGGAGCACTAGACCAGGACTCTTGGGCGGCGGACGTTAGGCTCGCCCCCGTGCGAACCCCCAAGGACCTCTCCCCACCCCGCTCGCCCCGCTCGCGCCGGCGAGCCCGGTGGTGGATCATCGGGGCCGTCGTCGTCTTCATCATCCTGCTGGCCTCGCTGCGGACGCTCGCCAGCATCTACACCGACAGCCTCTGGTTCTCGTCAGTGGGTTACCACGATGTGTTCTCCACCCTGCTGGTGGTGAAGCTCGGCCTCTTCGGTGTCTTCGGTGCCATCTTCTTCGTCGTCATGTGGGTCAATCTGGTCGTCTGCGATCGCTTGGCCAGTGAGGACATCGGCGCTGTCCAAAAGGACGAGCTCGTCCGCCGGTACCAACAGATCGTGCGACCCTACGCCGGACGTCTCTACATAGCGCTGGCCATCGTGATGGCCCTCATCGCCGCCTCGGGAACGATCGGGGAATGGCAGAACTGGATCCTCTTCCGCCACGGCGGCAATTTCGGGATCAAGGACCCGCAGTTCGGCAAGGACGTCGGCTTCTACGTCTTCAAGTTGCCCTTCCTGAACTTCGTCGTGGACTGGACACTGGCCATCCTGATCGTGACGCTCATTGTGTCGGCGATCTTCCATTATCTCAACGGCGGGATTCTGCCGCAGCGGGGAATCCCGCGGGTACGGCCGGCCGTCAAGGCACATCTCTCCGTGCTCCTGGCGCTGATCGCGTTGACCAAGGCGGCGGGGTACATCCTCCAGCGCTGGGGGCTGGTGAACTCGCACGACGGCTACGTCAACGGCGCCGGCTACACCGATGTGCATGCCCGCCTCCCCGCACTGCTGTTGCTCGTCGTCGTGTCGATCTTCGCCGCCGCGATCCTCCTGTTCAACATCCGTCGGCAGGGGTGGACCCTGCCTGTGCTCGCCGTCGGGATCTGGGCCTTCGTCGCTCTCGTCGTCGGTGTCATCTACCCGGCACTTCTGCAGACCCTGAAGGTCACGCCGGCCCAGTCCTCGCTCGAGGCGCCCTACATAGCGCGGAATATCTCGGCGACACGCAGCGCGTACGGCGTCAACCATGTCGTGGTCAAGTCCTTCAACGCGACGACCGACATCACGAAGACGGCAGCGTCGGATTCCTCCGCGACGCTGAGCAACATCAGGCTGTGGGATCCGGATCCCACCATCACGTTGCAGACGTTCCAACGACAGCAGGCGATCAAGTCGTACTACGTCTTTCAGTCACTCGGTGTCGACCGCTACACCAGGGACGGGCAGGTCACCCCTGTCCTCATCGGTGTCCGTGGTATCGCTCCGAACAACCTGCCGTCGCAATCGTGGGTCAACCAGCACCTGCAGTACACCCACGGCGACGGGGCGGTCGTCGCGCTCGCCAACCAGGCGCAATCCAATGGCAACCCGACTTACGGAATTAAGGACGTGCCACCGGCCTCGTCGAAAGGGTTGCCGAAGATCACCCAGGGCAACGTCTACTTCTCGACGGGTGATACCGGGTACGTGGTCGCGAACACCAAACAGCTGGAGCTGAACTACCAACAGGGTTGCTGTACGAACGTCGAGAGCCACTATGCCAGCACGGGAGGCGTCCAGATCTCGTCGGTGTTCAAGCGCGCTGCGTTCGCACTTCGCCTGGGTGATTTCAACCTCTTGATCTCTGACCAGATCACCGACAAATCGCGCCTTTTGTTCGTGCGCGACCCGGTCCAGATCGCCGAGAAGGCGGCACCGTTCCTCACCTTCAATCAGACCCCGTACGCGGTGGTGAACAAAGGGCAGATCTACTGGATCGTCGACGGGTACACGACCACCAACCAGTATCCCTACTCGCAGAACGCGAACACCCAGCAGGTGGCGTCGGGCAGCAACCTTCCCGGGAGTTACAACTACGTGCGCAATTCGGTGAAAGTCGTCATCAACGCCTACTCCGGTAAGACGACGTTCTACAACGCCGACAAGAGCGACCCGATCCTGCAGGCGTACGAGGCAGCATTCCCGAACATGTTCACCCCCTTGTCCAAAATGGACCCCGGGCTCATGGCACACCTGCGGTATCCGCCGGACATCTTCTCGATTCAGTCCGCCATCTTCGGCCGTTACCACCTGACGTCGCCTTCACAGTTCTACGCGGCCTCCAATGCCTGGCAACTCTCACCCACGGCGGGGGCCGGACCGCAGTCGCAGTCCCTCCAGGTGCAGGTCACCTTCAACCAGCAGGGGCAGCCGGTCTCGTCCAGCCCGGACCGCATGGCCCCGTTGTATCAAGTGACCGGTATGCCCGGGTCGCCCTCGCCGGCGCAGGCGCTCACCGTCACCGATGCGTATGTGCCGGCGACGCAGTCGAATGCAACGGGGGCGAACAACCCGAATCTCACTGCGTTCATGGTGGGAACGTCCGATCCGGGTGACTACGGCAAGCTGACCGTGTACCAGGTCCCGCAGGGGACCGCGGGTCCCGCCAATGCGGACGCGTCCATCGGACAGAATCCGACCGTTTCCAAGGACATCACGCTCTTGGACCAGCACGGGTCGGAGGTGCTGCTGGGGAACACGCTCATGGTTCCGGTCGGGCAGTCCATCGTCTATCTGCGTCCGCTGTACGTCGCGTCGTCCTCGAGCCCGCAACCCCAGCTGAACTATGTCATCGGCGTGTTGGGGCAGAAGGTGGTGGTCGAGCCCACCGTGTCCGGGGCCTTGAGCCAACTACTCCAGACGCCGATAACAGGGATCGGCGGACCGGGCACGAGCGTGGGGACCGGTTCGGTTCCCGCTGTGGTGCAGCAGTATCTGGATGCGGCGCAGACCGACTACCAGAATGCCCTGGCGGCGCTCGCGGCCGGCGATCTGGGTACCTACCAGACCAATATCGACGCGATGCAGCAACAGATCACCAAAGCCCAGGATGCCCTTAAAGCGACGGCAGGCGCCGGCACGACGCCGACGACAACCACGACCACCACCCCGGCCAAGGGCAAGAGCACCAAGACCACCACCACCACCAAGCCGCCGACCAGCACCGAGCCCAAGACCTCAACGACCGCCACCTCGTTGGCCACGGCCTCGCCGTCAGGATGAACCGCCAGTCGTTGCCGCATGCGATGCTGATGGGACCCCGCACGGAAAGGCTGACCTGATGGGATTGCTCGACAAGGTCAAAGCGCAAGCATCGGCGGCCACCGTCATGGCCAAGGACGCGGCGCAGAAGGGCCAGGCCAAGTTCGACGAGGTCCAGGCCAAGAAGGTGGCTGACGGCATACTGCGCGACCTTGGAGCAGCCGTCTTTGCCACCAAGACAGGACGGGCCACTCCCACCACCGAAGCCGACATCGACCGCCTGGTGACCGCTCTCCAATCCCATGAAGCCGAGCACGGTCCGCTCACATTGGCCCCCGAATCGGCAGCGGCGGCACCCACCGCCGCCCCGACCGGCAGCGCGCCACCTCCTTCCCCGCCCCCGCCCCCGCCCCGCCGGCGCAGACGGTCTGATCCACCCCCCGTTGCATCACGTCAAATCCTCCGGGAAGCCTGAATCGTTGCCTCATCTAAAACCTCCGGATGCAGACTTGGGTTGAACGCCCGATTCACCTGGGGTTTGACGGGCGCAGGCGCCTTGGTCAGAGCCATCCGCTCGAGCTGTGTGGTGAGGTCGTGGATCCGGCGATAGAGCTCACCCGGGCGGACGCCGGCCATGGTCTCGTCCAGGCGTGCTCGCTCAGCTCTGGTGATCTCTTTGCGGTCTTTCGTCCGCGCAATGGGGGTGGTGGCCCGGTCGTAACGCTTGGTGACCTTGGACCCATCTCGTTGCTTGAAGACGAGCTTTTGTTGGGCCAACAGGTAGTTCGTGTACCCCATGTCGAGGGCCCAGATCTCGTTGAGCACGAAGAGCTCTTTTTCGGTGTCGAAGCGCAGGTAGCCGACCAGCTCGCGGACATGGGTCCAGTTCTTCTGCTCGACGTGGGCCCCGTCGTTCTTGTTGCCCGAGCGTGAGCGGGTGAAGGTGATCTCGTGCTCGGTGCAGTAGTCGAAGAGGTGGTGGTTGATGAACTCAGATACCGTTGTCCGAATCGATGCCGAGGATCGGGAAGGGGAACTGGGCGATCACGTACTCGATGGCCTCGAAGACCCAGATGGCCGCCTTGTTCTTGACCGAGCGGTTGATGGTCCAACCGGTGAAAATGTCAGTCACGGTGAGGGTAAAGCAGAACTCGCCCGACGAGTTGCCCCCCTCGTGGCCGACCAGGTCGATCTCCACGAATCCGGGGGTATTCTCGCTCCACTGCGCCCAGGTGCGGATCGGGATCTGTGTTTTGAGCAACGTGCCAGGCTTGGTGTGTGAGCGTCCCCGGGGGAATAGTTTGGCCCGCTCGGGGGCCAGGTGACGATCGATCGACGCCGCGGACATAGAGACCAAGAGAGCGGCGTCTGCGTCGGACATGATGATCTCGCCGTCGCGGCGCAAGAGGGGGACGATGGTGGCCAGCATCGGAGCCAGGCGCTTGCCGGCCGGGGTGCGCGTCAGCATCCAGCACACGCTGAGGCCGGCCACCACGTGGGACCCGAATTTGGGGGTGCGGGTCGCCCGCGGGCGAGCAATCTTGAGCGTCCCGGCACTGGCGATGGCGGCCCGGCAGTAGTCCCGATGCCACCCGGTCAACTCGACCAGCTCGTCGAGGATCCGCGATTTGTCGGCCTTCGACCCCCGCTTGTAACTCGTCGCCAACTTCTTGGTCACTGCCTGGCGTTGCCCCATCGAAAGCTCCATGACGTAGGGCGTAACCCGGGCTACGAGCAGCTTCTGGGATCCCTCCCAAGCGGAGGTTTCTTCCTGAGGCAACGTATAGGGCTACGCGGAGGTTTCTGATGAGTCAATGCGCCCGTGGTGCGGGTACACGCGACCCGTGTACACTTTTCTTCTTCGCCGCGGGGTGGAGCAGTCTGGTAGCTCGTCGGGCTCATAACCCGAAGGTCGTAGGTTCAAATCCTACCCCCGCCACCATTGAAAGCGCAGGTCAGAGCCCTCCCGGTGGGGAGGGCTTTCCTGTACCCGGGGGCGCCTTCCGGCGTCCTAGACGCTTTGCAACAGGCGCCACGAGCGGACGACCCGGAGCACCCCGAACACCCCGGCACCAGAGGCGATCGTCATCACGATGAGCACACCGATCAGGTTGAGGGCCACCGGCGACGGGGAGCTTCCCGTCGGGGTACCGGCCAGAAACCAAGGAGCGGTTGTCGCCATCGATCCCCACCAGACAGCGGCAGCTGCGGTCATGACCGGCATGCACACCCCAACTAAGACGGCGAGTACTCCGTCGAACTTGAGTTGCGTCAACCCGATGTCGAGGCGACGGGCAGTGGTGACGGCCGCAGCCGCCCACATGGCAATGGTGGTGGTGAACAGGATCGCCACGATGACGAAGACGAATTGGTACCACCCGAACCCGGCATTGCGTTGGTGCTGCGTGAGGTGATGGGCCCAGAGGACCAAACCCCCGCCGACCACAGCGGTCGCCAATGTGGCTGACACTGCCCATCCCACTCGTCGCCTGACCGCCGGCCACCCACCGGCCCGCACGAACTGCACGAGGGCGGGAAGGAGGACAACCGCGGCGAGGAGTGCCGCAACGGCACAAGCTCCGGCCAAAGACGCCAGCAAATTGTAGGAGACGGCGGGGAGGTGCCGTGGACCGCGATGCAGTGACTGGTCCCAGTGCTCGCTGAGTCTTCGCGAAGCCGACGCCCGGAATGACGAAGAGCGCAAATGCGCAGAGGACGGTCAAGGCGCCGCCTCGGACCCGTTCGGACGGCGGTGCGGAGTTGCCGATCAGGCCGGCATCGCGCAGCTGCTCATGCAACCCCGACCGGGCGATCGAAAGCCGATAGCGCACGGTCGGCGGCCTGCCTCCGAGGTCATCTTCGATCATGGCGGCGAACTCGTCGCCGTAGCGGGCACGCCATCGGGCCGGGTACCAGCGGAGCATGGACCGGGTCGTTGTGCCGGTGCGCATCGGGCTGCGGTCGCGCCTCATGCCGGACTACCGGCGATTCTCGGACCGCTTCGACGGATGGAGGCCTGGTTCGCGCCGGCCAAGCGTCTCGCACCTTCACCAGCTAGTCGCTGCATCTCAGCCACGGCTTCGGCGAGATACGCCGACCCCGCGGCCGAGATCCGATACGGACGTCGACGGTCTTCGGTTTCCAGCGGCTCGATGAGGCCTCGCTCTTCCAGCCGCGTGATGGCGCCGTAGAGCGCACCGGGGCCGAGGACAACCCCGGCGAATTCCTCGATGTCCTTCGAGAGCGCATGCCCGTGTTTTGGACCGCCCGCCAGACTGGTGAGGATCAGGATCGGAGGATCGTTGGGCCGTTGTCGCTTCTGGTCCGTGATTATTCGTGCCATGCGTTCTTTTTACTACGTCAGACGTAGTTACGCAACACGTAGTAATCCACCCCGCCTTTCCACTGCGAGCGTCCACGCAGAGGTTGACGGCAGGAGCGCATCTTGTAGCATACTGCGTATGGTGTTCGATCCGGAACCCCGATGAGTGTTCGCCACGCGATCCTCGCGCTCTTGAGCGAGGGCCCGAAATACGGCCTCCAATTGCAGAAGGAGTTCGAGGCGAGCACCGGCGAGGTGTGGCCGCTCAATATCGGGCAGGTCTACACGACGCTGCAGCGCCTCGAACGCGACGGACTCGTCGAGATCGGACGAGCCCGAGGGTGAGGGTCCACAGAAGGGCTTCCACATCACCGACGCCGGATCGACGGAGCTCACGTCGTGGCTGAACACGCCACCGGACATGACATCACCGCCTCGTGACGAACTCGTGATCAAGGTACTCTCCGCCCTCCGAGTGCCGGGTGTCTCGGTGCACGATGTGATCCAGGTCCATCGCCGCTACCTCGTCGAACTCATGCAGCAGTGGACACGACTCAAGGAGGACGAGGCGGACTTCGACCTCACCTTCGCTCTGGTCGTCGATGCGGAATTGTTCCGGCTGGACTCGGTGGTGCGATGGCTCGACACGGCCGACGGTCGTCTGAAGCGCGCCGCGTCTGAGCCGCCCGCATCCCCCACGGCGCCACGACTCGCGCGGCGATTGGTCGTCCGCTGGTGAGCTTCCTCGAATTGCGACGCGTCTCGAAGTCGTACGGAGAGGGCGGCGCCGAGGTGCACGCGATCCGTGACATCGACCTTGCCGTCGAGCGTGGGACGCTCGTCGCAGTGATGGGCCCGAGCGGCTCGGGAAAGTCCACCCTCCTCACCATCGCCGGCAGTCTGGAGGAGCCGACCAGTGGCGAGGTGGCCATCGACGGTGCATTGCTCCAGGCGATGTCCGCGCAACGACAAGGCACGCCTCCGGCGGCGCACGATCGGCTACGTCTTCCAAGATTTCAACCTCTTGGCCGGGCTGACTGCGGTTGAGAACGTCGCCCTTCCGCTCGAGCTGGACGGGCTGACAGGGAAGAAAGCGCAAGCGGCGGGAATGGCAGCGCTCGAAGAGCTGGGCCTCGCGGATCGGGCGACGCACTATCCCGATGAGCTTTCGGGCGGTGAGCGTCAGCGGGTCGCAATCGCCCGGGCAGTAGTGGGGGAGCGTCGCCTCCTCCTCGCCGACGAACCCTCGGGAGCGCTGGACTCGGCAAACGGCGACGTGGTGATGCGCATGATCCTCACCGCCTGCAAGCGGGGAGTCGCCGCCGTCGTCGTCACCCATGACGCACAGCTGGCCTCATGGGCGGACCGGGTGGTCTTTCTCCGGGACGGTCGGGTCGTCGATCAGACGGTGCCGCCCCCGACGCCCGAGGCGCTCCTCCAGGAAAGCAGCCCGTCCGGTCCTCGGCGGTAATCGCCCGCCTCATGGAAGCAGCACTGTGGCATTCCCACCCTTGACAAAGCGCGGAATCGAGGTAGCATACTGAGTATAGTCTTACGTGTCCTACTAAAACTCTGCCGCACGCTCGGCGAAGGACGGTCTGCCCCGATGAGCCTGCTCGAACTCCAACAGATCTCGAAGTTCTACGGCGAGGGCGAGACCGCCGTGCGCGCCCTCTACGAAATCGATCTCTCGGTCGACGAGGGCCACCTCGTCGCGGTGATGGGCCCGAGTGGGTCGGGGAAGTCGACGCTCCTCACCATCGCCGGCAGCCTCGAGGAGCCGACGAGCGGTGAGGTGCGCATCGGGGGGGCCGCGCTCTCTTCGATGTCACGCAACGACAAGGCGCGGCTCAGGCGGCGGAGTATCGGCTACGTCTTCCAGGATTTCAACCTCCTCCCGGGCCTCACCGCCACGGAGAACGTTGCGCTTCCCCTCGAGCTCGACGGCATCCCGGCGCGCAAAGCGCACCAGGCGGGACTCCTCGCACTCGAGGAGCTCGGGCTAGCCGATCGCGCCGGGCACTACCCCGACCAGCTCTCTGGCGGTGAGCGCCAGCGCGTCGCCATCGCTCGGTCCGTCGTCGGGGAGCGCACCCTCCTCCTCGCCGACGAGCCATCGGGTGCGCTTGATTCGAAGAACAGTGACGTCGTGATGCGGATGATCCTCGACGCCTGCAAGCGCGGCGTCGCTGCGGTTGTGGTCACCCACGACGCCCACCTCGCCTCGTGGGCCGATCGGACGATCTTCCTCAGTGACGGGCGAGCGGTCGACCACGTGCTCGACAATTCCGATTCGTCCCTCGTCACGCCCCGCACGTAGCGCGTCGAGCGCACGCTTCCGAAGGAGTCACGATGAGCACCGCCGTCCTCACACCCGTTACTGCCGACTCTCGTCCACCCGATGGCGGCACGCCCGCCCGTCGTGCCGTCGTCCGTTGGGCCTGGCGGCTCTTCCGGCGTGAGTGGCGTCAGCAATTCCTGATCCTGGCGCTCATCACGGTCGCGGTTGCGGCGACGATCGTGGGCTCAGCTGTCACGATGAACAACCCGCCGCCGAAGAATGCCGGATTCGGCACAGCGCAAGACGCCGTGTCGTTCACGGCCTACGACGCCCACACGTCAAGCGTCATCACGAGCCTGGAGCACCGCTTCGGTCGTGTCGAGGTCATCAAGAACGAAACGCTGTCGATCCCAGGATCGATCAACACCTATCAGCTCCGGGCGCAAGACCCCCACGGAGCCTTCAGCGGCCCGATGCTCACGCTCGTCTCGGGTCACTACCCGTCTGGTGCCAACGAGGTCGCAGTGACGAGCGGTGTCGCGTCGGCGTTCCACCTTGGGGTGGGCGATTCCTGGCGAATCGGCGGGGTCGAGCGCCGGGTCGTCGGCATCGTCGAGAATCCCCAAAGCCTCCTCGACGAGTTCGCTCTCGTCGCACCCGGGCAGGTGGCCCATCCCACCGGCGTCACTGCGCTCTTCGACGCACCGGGTGCCTCGCTGAAATCGATCGGCAATCATGTGGAGACCCCCGCCTCGGTCGCCCGATCGAACCCGTTCAATCCCGAGACGATCTCCCTCGCTGCACTGGTTCTCGGTATGTTGCTCATCGCGCTGGTCTCTATCGGCGGCTTCACGGTGCTGGCGCAGCGACGCCTCCGCTCGATCGGGATGCTCGAGTCCACAGGCGCCACGGACCGCCACGTCCGCCTCGTCATCAGCGCGAACGGCACAGTGGTCGGGGTCGCTGGAGCGATTCTCGGCTTCGTCCTCGGCCTCCTCGTCTGGCTCGCCTATCGACCAAGCCTCGAACAGAGCTCGCACCATGTCATCGGGGTGCTCGCCCTCTCATGGACCGTGGTGATCGCAGCGATGGTGCTTGCGGTCGTTGCGGCCTACTTCGCTGCGTCACGTCCGGCGCGGGCGATCACCAAGGTGCCGATCGTCCAAGCCCTTTCGGGCCGACCGGCTCCTCCACGTCAGATCCACCGGTCCGCACTCCCCGGCATCGTCTTTCTCGTTCTCGCCTTCCTGTTGCTCGGCTATTCAGGTGGCACGAATCACGGAAACGGGAGCGGAGGAGCACCCGAACTCCTCTTCGGCCTCATTCTTCTCATCCCCGGGCTGATATTGCTCGCCCCATTCTTCCTGACGTTGACCGCGCGCCTCGGTCGTCGTGCGCCGATTGCCACCCGAATCGCCTTCCGCGATCTCGATCGCTACCGCGCACGCTCGGGTTCAGCATTGGCGGCGATCAGCGTCGGCGTGCTCGTCGCTGTGATCGTGATTCTCGCCGCATCGTCCCGCTATGGAAACGTCCTCGACTACGCGGGCCCGAACCTCTCCTCCAACGAGATCGCACTGGCCACCGCCTTCCCGCCACAAGGCCAGCCGATTGTGCATCGAAATGCCAGCGGCCAGCTCGTTCCGGTTACGAACCAACCAGTCGAGACCGCTACTCCGGCTGAACTCACCGCTGGTGCCGAGAAGATCGCAAAGGGCCTCGGGGCACGGCTCATTGCTCTCGAATCGCCGAATGCGCAATTGGACGGGACCCAAGGGGGTCGCAGTTGGAGCGGTTCCATCTACGTCGCGACACCTGCACTGCTACGCGCGTTCGGCATCACCTCATCGCAGATCGACCCGAATGCCGACATCTTGAGCTCACGTCCCGGTCTCTCTGGCGTCTCGGGTCTCGAATTCAACTACGAATCTGGGGGAAAATCCGGCCCGCCCGGATCTTCCCAGAGCTGCACATCCGCGTCGGGCTGTAGCGCACACCCGGTGATCCAGGAGATCGGGGCGCTGCCGACAGGGACATCGGCGCCGAACACGGTGGTCACCGAACACGCAATGAAGAAGTATCCACATTTCATCGAGCACCACGGACTGGCTGATCCAGGGGTCACAGCCGTTCACGGCGGCTCAAATCAGCGGTGCGGAGCTGACCGCGTCGACGGCGCAACTCTCGGTCGAAGCGAAGAACGACCAGCCCTCCTCGTCCGCCGTCATCACCTGGGCGACGATCTTCGGGATCGTCATCGCCTTGGGTGTGCTCGGGATGTCGGTCGGGCTCGTTCGAAGCGAGACGGCCGGCGATCTTCGCACACTGACGGCGACCGGGGCGTCGAGTTCTACACGGCGCACGCTGACGGCCGTGACGGCGGGTGCGCTCGGATTCCTCGGCGCACTGCTCGGCGTGGTCGGCGGTTACGTCGGCATGATCGGTTGGCTGCGGAGCAACTCGCTGAACGGGGGAATCGCCGCACTCGGGAATGTCCCCGTTGCTGACCTCCTCCTCATTCTCCTCGGTATGCCGGCCTTCGCAGCAGTAGTCGGTTGGATCTTCGCCGGTCGCGAGCCGTCAGCCATGGCCCATCAGGCGATCGAGTGAGACAGTCACAAGCGCCACTCGGACGGAGGGCGGGTTTGCTCGAACGGCCGGCGGACCGTCGAACGGCGTGGCGCGCCCGATCTCGCTTCGCTGTCCACCTCGGACTCCTTTGTTCGGCCGCGGCGGCATTGGGAACGCTGCAGCTCCTGCATGTGCGGGTCGCTTACCACGCCGATGTCGGCCTCGCATTCGTCGGACTGGTACTGGTACACCTGATCCAGCGCCGCCACACCCTCGCTCGCATGGCCAGGGGAATTGTGCGGGCCCGGACGCTCGCCGAACGGACGATCCGCCTCGTCGTTTCTGACGGCCTGCTCTTCATCATCACGGTGAACGTCCTCGTGTCGGGCATCGTCGACTGGAGCCGCGGTGCACCGACCCGGGTCCCGCTGCCAAAGCCCTTCTACCGATGGCACCTCGACTCCGGGCTCGTCCTCGTGGTCTATCTGGTGGTGCACGTCTGGCACCGGAGAAGGCGACTCCGGCGGTCGACGATCCGTTAGGAGGGGCCGGGTCCGTAGGCGACGCATGGTCGGAGCGCCCGCTACCATCCGGCCAATGGCCATGGTGTGTACGTGCTGTTCAATGTCAGTGGATTGGTGGGTCAGGATGCGCTCGCACCCTGATTTGCCCATTTGCCACAACTGCCTCGCCGGATTGAACGGACAACGAGACGGCCAACTGCAGCTCATGACTGGAAAGTGGTTGGTCACCGGATTCGAACCAATCTTCAGAGTCAGCGATGTGGCTCGTGCTGTCGCCTGGTTCGAGCTGCGGGCTTCGAGGTGTCGTTCCACGACGACACGTACGCCTTCGCCCACAGAGAACGTGATCTCACGATCCACCTCGCCCTGACTGCCGGAGACGAATCGGTCGGTCATGGTGCCCTCTACATTCACTGCCAGGACGCCGACCGGGTGGCCGAGGAGTGGCGGCAGGCGGGGATCGAAGTGGACGGCCCGCGTAACGAGGACTATGGCAAGCGGGAAGGTTCTGCGGCCGACCCCGACGGGAACGTGGTCCGCTTCGGAAGCCCCATCCGCTGATCGAGGTCGCTTCGAGCTGGTTCACCCGCACTGGCAGATTGGCGCCGCACGGTCAGGTGGGTGCGATCACCCGGACACCGACGCTTCAATGGTGGTGCGACGACGTCGGGTTCGCACGGGAGCCAAGTGAACGAGGGCGTTGTAGGTGATCAGGGCAATCGCCACATGCATGCACATGAGTACAGCTACCGCTTTCGCTGGTTGGCCCTGCTTCAGAATGTAGAGGTCGGGCAACAGCAACACCAAGGTCACGGCGATCGCCATTCTGAAGAACAACCACCGCGGTGCCGAAGAGATTCTGGTCACGATGGGCCACGCGACGCACGCGATAATGACGCCGACGATAGTCAGCTTGGCGTAGTCGCTGAAGTGGAAATGCACGTAGCCCTTGGTCGAGGGAAATGCCGCTTTGCTGATGGCGACGAGCGCAGCATCTGCGACGAGTGAACCGACCAACGACACCAGTGTGGCGAGAAGAACCCGTATTTTGGCCGGCTGGCGGTGCGTCGGTGCGAAGTCGACCTTCACCAGATCAAGAGATCGATCGATAATGGAATCGGTGCTCAATGTGTTCCTCTCATCACTTCGGGTTTCAACCGGGACAATCTGTTTCATGCACGACTGATTGACCACGCGTTCTGCCAAACTCTTCGCCACCTGCTACGACCGTAGAGGTTGACACTTACGCCAACATGACGCGACGACATCACACCGACGTCATCCGCGAACCGACTGGCCCGAGCGATTGGGATCGAGGGATCGATCCTCCCGGTCCCACTTCGCCTGATCGGCTGAAGTTTTGGCAGCAGACGATCGGTGCCAGCGAACCTCCATGAGGGCGCCACCCAGTGACCCCTCTCCCACTCGCCACTCTCCGCCGGTGGCCCTCACGACGGCGTCACCGATGGCAAGGCCCAAACCTGCGCCGTTGCCCTCGTCGGTGGCCCTGTGGAAGCGGTCGAACAGGCTGGCTCGCTCCTCAGGAGCGATGCCGGGCCCACTGTCCTCCACGGCCAGACTGACCCGATTGCCCTGCGCACGCACGGTGATATGCACGGCCCCGTTGTCCCCGGCGTAGCGACAGGCATTGTCGACCAGGACACCCGCGAGCCGATCGATCCATTCAGGAGGGGCATTGACCCACGGCTGGCCCTCAACCAGTTGTTGCACCGAGAGGGTGATGCCGCGACCTGCGGCAATGGCATCAAAACGGTCGGCGCACGCAAGCGCGATTGCACCGACGTCGACCGGCTTCATCTCCGGGAGGCGGTGGTTCCGAGTCGAACCGGGAGAGCCAGAGAAGGTCCTCGACGATGTCGCGCAGCCGAAGTGCTCTCCCGACTCACCCGACCCAGGGTGTCCCGGTAGTCCGCAACGGTTCGTGGGCTGCTGAGCGCCAGACTCACTTCGGCCTCAATGACACTGAGCGGCGTCCGCAATTCATGGGACGCATCTGCAGTGAACTCGAGTTGGCGGCGGCGAGCGAGCTCGACGGGGCCCGCCGCCTTGATGCCGATCAGCAGCGTTCCCAGGAACACGCCGAGAAGGAGCACCGGGCCCGCCACGACCTCCAGGGCGATCAGATCGGATTCGACATGGTCGGCATTGAGCCAAGCTTTGGCCAACGACGAACCATGCGCCGTTCACGTGCCTGGAGTGCAGTCTGAAGTTCGCCGCGCCGAGTCGAGCTTCATTCGACTGGTCGGCAGGCGACCATGCTGCAGCCGACATCAGGGGCGCTCCTGGGGTAAGGGCAACGGCCCGGCCATTGGGCCCGACTTTCCAGAGGAACACCGGGGCGTCGTCCACGTCGTGGGCGTTGTCGTAGTTGGCCACCGAACTGGCGGTCGTCGGCTGCCGGGTCGCATCGTCGAGTCGTTGTTCGAGACGGGTATCGATCTGCGCGACCAGTCGATGCCGGTCAACCGCGTCAAAACCAGCCACGACGCAGACGTAGATGGCCCCGATGATCACCGTGACCACCACCGCGACTCTGGCGGCGTGGATGATGATCGGGCTGCGCCACCTCGGTGGGACTTTCATTCAGCCACGATCCGGTAGCCAAGTGCCCGTACCGCCTCGATCTTGGCCCCTCCGTCGGAGATCTTGGCGCGCAGCCTGGCCATATGGACATCGAGCGTGTTCGAACCGAGGGCGTCTGCCTCGTCGTCCCACACTGCCAAGGCAATGGCCCGACGTGAAACGACCGCCGGCGATCGCTGCAGCAGGATCTCCAAAATGCCGAGTTCGATCGCGGTGAGACGCGGGTGTGCGGTTCCAACGGTCACTTCCCGGGTTACCGTGTCGAGAGTCACGTCGCCCACCTTGATCAAGAGCGATTGCATCGCTTCCCCCCGGCGCTGCAGCGCTCGGATGCGTGCGAGAAGCTCCGCGAAATCGAACGGTTTGATCAGATAGTCGTCCGCTCCTTCGTCGAGGCCCGTTACCCGGTCACCGGCCGCATCTCGGGCCGTGAGCATCAGGACGGGGAGCGAGGAGCCACGACGACGAAGCTGTTGGATCACTTCGAGTCCGGTGACCTTCGGCATGCGCCAATCGAGGATGGCGACCTCGTAGTCGTAGGCGTCGAGGTACCGCAGAGCCTGCTGGCCGTCGACCGTGGCGTCGACGACATACCCGTTCTCACGCAGGCCTCGCTCGAGGACCGACCGCAGCCCTTCGTCGTCTTCGGCCACCAGCACCCGCATCTGCCCTTTTTACCTGTTCAGGATGACGCGAGCATGACGTACCGCCCCCTGACCAGAAGAATATGAGCACCCGCCAAAGGAGGAGGGATGCGTCCTTAGCGGGCTCTTACCGAATTGTAATGCTGCCGTAAGGCCTGCTCCGTATGCTTCGAGTGTGCCCGGTCATCTCTTTCCCCTCTTCATTTCGGGGCCGGAGCCATCGGCAACCGCCGTGCACGTGGTGGACTCTTCCGCCGGACCCGGACGGGCCCCCAGCTGGAATTCAAGCGTCCTGTGCTCTCTGTCCAAGTGGAAGAGCGACCATTTCAACCTGCTTGCATCGAACGAAACGGTCGAACCTCGCACGTGAGGCACGCGCGGGTGCGCAATTCCCCCGAGACCCGCGAACGGGCCGAGATTCGACTTCGCCGTCTCACCCGTTCGGCGGTCATTGCGGCAACTGGCGCCACTGCGCTGATCGGCATTGTCGTGGCCAAGGAGCACCCCGGCGCGAGCTCGGGAGCCAGTGGCAGCGGGACGGCGCCACCTCGGGTTCCGTCGACCTCAACCTCCACCTCGCCTTCCACCACGCCCTCTACGTCTGCGCCTACGACAACGACTCCCGTCACATCGGCACCGACCACTCCAACCTCGGGTGCAGTGCCGGCAACGGTCCCGACGACATTGGCGCCAACGACAACGACGACCAGTCCTCCCACCACGACAACGACTCGTCCCGTCGTGCATTCTGGAGGGACGTCGCGTTGACGGCCACCATGAGCACATTGCCAACTCCGTTGGCTCAGCGTTCCTTTCGGGCCATCGGCACGACGGCCACGGTTGTCGTGTGTGATCCGCACCGGGTGGACTCTGCAGAATCGATCTTGCGCGACGAGCTCGACGCCATCGATCTGGCGTGCAGCCGCTTTCGCCCTGACTCTGAACTCGAATACCTTCACTCGCGTGCGGGTACCGCCGTCACCGTGTCGCCACTGCTCTTCGATGCTCTCGAGGTAGCCGTCGCCGTTGCCGAAAGGACCCACGGGGCCGTTGATCCAACTGTGGGCAATGCCATGTCGACCCTCGGTTACGACCGTGATTTCGACCAGATCAGGGATCAACCCCAGCTTCCTCCAACGGTTCTCGGTCCAGTCGTCGGGTATCGGGCATATCCACCTCGACTGCGCGGACGAGGACGGTTCGGATTCCCAGGGGAGTTCGCCTCGACCTCGGATCGTCGGCAAAGGCATTTGTGGCGGATCGGGCCGCGGCCAGGATCGCCGACCAGTTCGATACGGGCGTTCTGGTGAGCGTCGGCGGTGATATCGCAGTTGCCGGCCCGCCGCCACCGGGTGGCTGGGCCATCGGCATCGCGGTGGAGTCCTCGGCGGAGCAGGGGGAGTCGGATCAGGTCGTTGCAATCTCTCAGGGTGGCCTGGCCAGCTCGAGCACGGCCGTACGAACGTGGAACGTCGGAACGGAGAAGGTCCATCACATCATCGATCCCTCAACCGGGTATGCCGCGGCCCCGTACTGGACCTTGGTATCCGTGGCCGGCGCCACCTGTGTCGAGGCCAATGCCCTCTCCACCGCTGCTGTCGTCTGGGGTCGAGATGCTCTCGATCGTCTGGTCCCTTCGGGCAAGCCGCTCGTCTGCTTCGATGTGACGGAGAAATCTTCACCCTGGGCGGGTGGCCTGATGGTGGGACCCCGTGAGCTCGACCACCTTGTGGTACATCACACGCGCCAGCGGGATCGTGACGCTCGTGCTGCTGACGGTCACCATGGTCCTCGGCATCACGACGACCTCTCGAGCTCGCGCCCGCAACTGGCCGGGCTTCGCCCAACAAGAGCTCCACCGCCGGATCTCGATGCTCTCGGTCGTCTTCCTGGCCATTCACGTGCTCACCAGCATCCTCGACACGTACGTGCATATCGGCTGGTGGGCCATCGTCGTGCCCTTCGCATCCCCCTACGGTCGATTCTGGGTGGCACGGGAACGGTGGCCCTCGACCTCATGGTGGCGGTGTTTCTGTCGAGCCTGCTCCGTTCACGAATGAAGCCCGGTACGTGGCGTGGCATCCACTGGTTGGCGTATGGCTGTTGGCCGATCGCGTTGGCCCATACCTTCGGCTTGGGCACCGACGCCGGCGAACCTTGGGTGATCCTTGTCGGCGCCCTGTGCATCTTGTCGGTGGGCGTGGCGTTGCTGTGGCGCACGACGACGACAGCCGGTCGGGGTCCGAAAGCTACTCCGGTCGTCATCGATACGCCTCCTCCTCCCGCGCCTCGCCTCGTCGCTGCGTCCACCGTGCGGGGACCACGCCATGAGCACTAGCGCCACCGTCGCCCCTCCTCGGAGCGACCTCCACCACGTGCTGGGACATCCAAGCGACCTACGCGGGCATATTGAAGCGCATGGTCCGTTGGCTGTCTTTCTTGGACATGACAGCTCATGGGAACGTGCACTGGCTACCAGCCTGGAATCCTCCGGGCTCGCCGGACGCGGTGGTGGGGGCTTCCCGGCCTCTATCAAATTGGCGCTCGCCAGCTCCCAGGGACCCGGCGGAACCGTCGTGGTCAATGGGATGGAAGGTGAGCCGGCTAGCGACAAGGACAAGGTGCTCCTGACGCGAGCTCCCCATCTTGTCCTCGATGGTGCCCAGTTCCTCGCCGCCATGTGCAGGTCCAACCAGATCGTCGTCTGCATACCTGCCGGACGTGATGGCGTCGCTGCTGCAGTGGACCAGGCCATCGCCGAAAGGCGTAGTGCCGATCACAGCAGAGTGATGGAAGAAGTCGCACGACCGCCTGACCGCTTTGTCGCCGGCGAGGAGTCGGCCCTGGTGAACTGGATCGAAACGGCGAGGTCCCTCCCGGTGTTCCGCCCCGACAAGGGACGCTCTCTTCGCATCGGGAAGCGGCCCGCGCTCGTGCACAACACCGAGACGTTGGCTCATGTGGCGCTGATCGCTCGTCGCGGACCGGCCCTTTTCCGGGCGCGAGGTCTGCCCGACGAGCCTGGAACGTGCCTCATCACGATCAGTGGAGCGGTGACGCAACCCGGCGTCGTCGAAACGGACCAAGGAACTCCCTTGTGGGAGGTGGCGATGCGCGCGACTCCACGCGAGCCCACGCGGGCCCTTCTGATTGGTGGTTACGGGGGAACGTGGGTCGCGCCCGAGCACTTCTCGACCCCCTACGCATCGATGCCTCTCAGAGCTATCGGGGCGACGGCAGGTGTCGGAGTGATCGTCGTGCTCGGTCAATCGTCATGCGGCATAGCCGAAACAGCGAGGATTGTCCGCTATCTGGCCGATCAGAGTGCGGGTCAATGTGGGCCGTGTGTATTCGGTCTTCCTGCCATAGCCGACGACATGGCCAGGTTGGCCCGTGGACACACCGACCCGGGCCTACCCGCTCGCCTACAGAGGCGACTCAACGAGATATCTGGACGGGGAGGTTGTCGGCATCCGGACGGAGCAGTCGGTTTGGTGCGCAGCTGTCTCCGCGTGTTTGCCGAAGACGTGGCGTCGCACCACAAGGGGGGGCCGTGCGCTCAGAGCAACCGACCCACGACGTTGCGCCTCCCTCGTTCCGTCGCGCAGTGAGGTGACCATGCGCATCCGTATCGATCCTGTGCGATGTGACGCGTACGGATTCTGCGCTGAGCTTCTGCCCGAAGCGATCGCGTTGGACGAGTGGGGCTACCCGATCGTCGATGCTCGACCACTTCCCGCCGAACTCGTCCCCATGGCCAGGCGGGCCGTTCGTGACTGCCCCCGTCGAGCCATTACCTTGATCCGAACTGCGGAGGTTAAGTGACGTCTCCTGGCCGACATTTGCACTGAGGCTCGGTGAGAGAGGGGGATCTCGTGGGTTGACCTGCCCGGTGGCCATACACTACAGTTCTATAGATGACTAGAGAAGTACTGAACCAGTCAATCACTTTCCACCTGAACTCGAATTCCGGTGTCCCGGCGTACGTGCAGCTCGTCCAACAGGTCAAGCAGGCCATGCGAATGGGGAACCTCACCGTTGGTGACAAGTTGCCCTCGGTCAAAGAAGTCGTGACAGAGGTTGCGATCAACCCGAATACGGTGATGAAGGCCTACTGGGAGCTGGAACATGACGGCCTCGTCGAGGGGCGCCAGGGAGTGGGCACGTATGTCATCTCTCTCCCCGAGGGACCTCCTCCCCAGGTTCATTCGCGTCTGGCTCGGGGACTCAGTCGATGGGTCCAAACAGCCCGCGCCGAGGGTCTGAACGACGAGTCGATCGATTCGATGCTGCGTGCGATCTTGGATTCCGGGCAGAACGCGAAAATCGCATGACCGCGCTCGAGGACACGCCCGTCCTAAAGGCGAAGGGTCTCGGCAAACGTTACGGCTCCACCTGGGCGCTCGAGGATTGCTCGTTCAGCGTGCCTCGGGGGCGCGTCACAGCTCTCGTCGGCCCGAACGGTGCAGGGAAGACGACGTTGCTGCGACTGCTCGTTGGCCTGATCTCGCCGAGCGCAGGCTCTGCGGAGGTCCTTGGTCGCCGGCCGAGCCAAAGTAAGGACTTCCTTTCGAGCGTCGGGTATCTCGCCCAAGACGTGCCGCTCTACAGCCGCTTGACGGCCGAGGACCATCTCCGGATTGGCGCCCATCTCAATCATCTCTGGGACGGATCAGGGGCGAGGGACAGGCTGGAGCGACTTCGTATCCCGATGAACAACCCCGTCGCCAAGCTGTCGGGCGGTCAACGAGCGCAGGTCGGGCTCGGTCTGGCGTTGGCCAAATGCCCACAGGTGTTGTTGCTCGACGAGCCCGTTGCGGCCCTGGATCCGCTCGCCCGGCGCGAGTTCCTCTCGTCCCTGACGGAGGCCGTGGCCGAAGGAAACCTCTCGGTGATCCTCTCGTCGCACCTGTTGCACGACCTCGAACGGGTCTGCGACCACGTGATCTTGTTGGCCGAGTCCCGTACCCAGCTTTGCGACGACATCGAGGATGTCCTGGCGTCGCACCGCATGCTTGTCGGCCCACGGAGGAGCGCGTCCGGCACCGAGCGCTCAATCCATGTCATCAAGGCCACCGAGACCGCGAACCAGATCCGTCTGATAGCCAGACTCGATGGACCGGTGCTCGACCCGTCGTGGGAGATAAGCGAGGTAGGGCTCGAAGACGTGATCCTGGCCTACATGGGCCAGGGGGCGACGGCCACCGAAGGACATCTGAATGTGTTGGGAGGAGCGACGTGAACCAGCTCATCTGGCGACTGCACCGTAACCAGGTCTACTTCGCCGCCGCAGGGTTCTTGGTGCTCGCCATACTCCTGATCATCACCGGTGTCACGATGGCCAACGACTACCACGCGTTCTTTCGCACGTGTGCGGCAACGCAGAGTTGTGCCGATGGCCAGGGCCAGCTGTTCAGCGGCGACGGTGCCATCATGGACATCGTCAATCTCACCATCGCCGCCCCACTTCTGCTTGGTCTGTTCTGGGGAGCGCCTCTGGTCGCCAAGGACTTCGAGGACGGGACGCACAACCTGGTGTGGACCCAGGGGGTCACGAGGGGGCACTGGTTGCGGACCAATGTGATCTGGCTTCTCCTGGCGGCTGGGCTGTGGGGTGCGGCGATTGCCGCTCTGACCAGCTGGTGGCGGAGTCCGGAGAATGCGCTCGGCAGCCGGTTCGATGCGTTCGACATCCAAGGGATCGTGCCGGTTGCCTATGCGCTCTTCGCGGTTGCCCTCGGCCTGGCGATGGGATCGTTGTTCCGGCGGGTGTTGCCGGCGATCGCCGCAACGCTTGGGATCTTTGTCGCGCTGCGAGTTGCCATCGGCGTCTACGTGCGTCCGCACTTCATGACACCGCTCTCAGGGGTCTATCCGCTCGCCGGTTCGAGGATCAATCCTCCGGCGGGGTCTTGGGTGATCTCCCAAGGGATCGTCACGACGAGCGGCCGCAGCCTGGGCAGTCTCACCCCGGGAATCATTCCTGCCGCCTGTCAGCCGGGAGCATCCGGTGACAAGAGCGGCATCGTGGGCTGCTTGGCCTCGCACGGATTCCGTCAGATGGTCACTTTTCAACCTGGCACGAGATTCTGGGCATTCCAAGGTCTCGAGGCCGCGGTCTTCGTGATCGCCGCAGCTTCCCTCATCGGTCTGGTCTTCTGGAGGGTGCTTACCAAGGACGCCTGATCACGTCAGCGGCACGAGCATCTTCACCCGGACACGGAAGATCCGGCCTGGGTAGGCCGAGCACGGCCGTGCGTCTTCTGCGACTTCGCAGCAGGACCGAAGTACTCGTTGATCGCTTGGGCCAGGCCCCTGGCGATGGCTTCCTGGCCACTCACGCTGGCGGCGATCGTGCCTTCGAACGGATCGGTGATGAAGAGAGGCTCAATGAGCGCACCGGGCATCTGGCTCGGGGTGGTGAAGTAACCGGGTTCAGGCGGCCCCAGCAGGAGTAGATGTCCGTATCGTCCTGCTGCCTGCGTCAATGGCGGCCCACCGAGGTAGACGTCCGAGACCACTCCGGCATCTGGAATGTCCCATCCGTAGGCGTTCAACTCGGAGAGGACATCGCGCTGCACGAGAGTGGCGAGCCTGAGATTCGAAGCTGCAAACGGTCGAACGGCGTCGTAACCGGTGATACTTCCCGCGTTATCCGACGAAGCACCCACGTCGAAGTAGATCCCGACGAGAATGTTGGCTCGGGCACGGTTCGCACATCTGTCTCGTGCTGCGACGTCGTTGTGCTCGCCCTGAACGGTGAAGATGCCACCTGACTGATCTCCTGGTTTGATCCGGGCGACGGTGGAGTTGCGAGTCCGGGAGTCGACCACCTCAAATCCCTGGGCACGCAGAAGGGCCGTCGTGTCCAACTCCACGGGCAACGTCTCGTTCGCCTCGTAAATCGTCAGGCCCGACTCGGTGAGGCCAACGCCTCCTGGGTCAAGGCCGCCATGGCCCGCATCGAGGAAGACGGTCTTGTGACGGTTTCCAGAAGTGGGCGGAAATGAAACACATGATCCGTTGGTGAACAGGCCTGGATCAACGGCATGCCCGGCGGAGAGAGCGGTCGCCCTGTGTGGATCTGACGATGGATCTGCTCGCCCCGCGAGGACGAAAAGGGCGGCGACAACGATCAGTCCGGCGAGACCGATCCTCTGGAGTCCCTGGGGCCAGGCAGCCTTGTCGGAGGGCTTCGTCACACGCGGGCGGCCCTCCGACCGAACGATGGCTCTCCACGTTCCACTGACGACCGGGCTGGGCCGCCACTCTCTGCGAACCACGGCGTCAAACTTGGCGTTCTACGTACGGAAAGGAGCACGACGACACCGCTGCTGGCCACGCGGACACGTTTCACGCCGCATCACGGCATCGAGCACAAGAACCTGACACGTGTTGTCTCGGGTATAGGACAGCGTCATGTGCATGAAACCACTTACGTCGCCGCACTGCGAAACGGACGGGAAGAAGATGGTCATCCCGGTAGTCGTCGCCAGAGCTGTTGGGGCATGTGACGCAGGACGAGAAAGACCCAACGGAGGGTGGAAGGTACCCAGATGATGGGTTGGTCACGTTCGACACCTCGCAGCACAGCACTGGCGACCGTCGCCGGGTCAACGGCGAAGGGAGCCGATCGAAGTCCCGCCGTCATTTTGGTGCGGACGAATCCCGGTCGTACGATCTGGAGTCGCACGCCAGATCCACGGAGGGTTTCGGCCAGTCCCAGCGCGTAGCCATCCAAGCCCGATTTCGCAGACCCGTAGATGAAGTTGGTCTCACGGATTCTGACCCCGGCGACAGACGAGAAAACCACGACTCGCCCGTAGCCTTGATCCCGTAGGCGTTGGGCAACCGACCCGAGAGCAACAGCCGGCCACACGAAGTTGACGGTGATGTTCTCCGCGATTCTGTCTGCTTCCCTGACATCGGTGGCCGCATCGCCCAAAAGGCCGAGTGTGACGAGCACGAGATCCACGCTGTCGCCCATCGCATCGAAACAAGCCCCGATTGCGGCCTCGGTGTGGACGACATCGAGAGCATCGAACTCGACAATTCTTCACGGTTCCCGCCCCATGGTCCCGGGCACGTGTCGCCGCGGCTTCGAGCGCTTCGGGATCTCTCCCCGCGAGCACGACTGTCCGGCATCCATCGGCCACCAGACGATCGACGAGCGCACCGGCGATTTCCGACGAACCCCCGAGTACCAGAACCGATTGGGGATGGTTGAAGGCGTCGTTCATGCGGTTGCCGAATTTCCAATCCCGAGGCGACGCGAAAGGTCGGAACGGAGACGTCCATCGGGGTCGACGCGACGCAGGACCTCGAGGAATTCCTTGAGCCGCGGGTACATCACGCTGAACAGTTCAGGTCGAAGCCGTGCGTCCTTTGCCAGGTATACCCTCCCGCCATGAGAGGCCACCACGTCGTCCAGCCGATCCAGCAGCGCCGGCAGTCCCGCTAATCCGGCGGGAAAGTCGAGAGCCAAGGTCCAGCCTTCGATCGGAAACGAGAGTGGTCCTGGGTCTCCGGGACCGAATCGTTTGAGTACGGCCATTGAGGATGCGACACCGGAAGACGCGATCATCGAAATCACCTGACGAATGACCTCGGCGTGATCAGGTGCGACGACGAATTGATATTGGACGAATCCGCGCGGTCCGTAGAGCAGGTTCCAATCTGCCACTCCATCCAGAGGATGCAGGAAGGATGTCAAAGGAGTGAGTTCACCAAGTCTGCGCTGTGGCGACTTGTGGAACCACAGTGCGTTGAATGCGCGCAGAGAACTTTGGTTCACGAGCCGGCCCGGCGGGCTGCAGGGCACTCGCAGCTTGGCGACTCGGGGGAGGGCGAGAGCGTCGCTGCGCAACCCTGGACGCAGGGTATGGAGCGGCGCATAGTCACCCCTCGTCACTACGGATCTCCCCAAGCTTCTGCGATGGGAGCTGCAGTCAACCCAGGCCACGGAGAATCGGTAGGCGTGGTCCGTCGCATCCATGGTGGACATGGCGTCATCGAGGTCGGCAAAGCGTTCGGTATCCACGATCACCCATGCCGTTTCAACCCTTGTGAGTCGGAGTGTGGCTTTCACGATGACGCCGGTAAGCCCCATTCCCCCAGCTGTGGCCCAGAACAGTTCCGGGTCGCGCTCGGGACGGATCGTTCGCAACCCGACCGGAGTAGCCAAGGCGAGTGACGTGACATAGGAACAGAAGCTGCCGTCGCGGTGATGATTCTTGCCGTGGACATCGGCGGCTATAGCGCCTCCGACGGTTACTTGCCGGGTGCCGGGCGATACCGGGATGAACCAGCCCTGGGGGAGTGCAGCGCGTAGAAGTGCGTCAAGGCTCGTTCCCCCACCCACCTCGACTGACCCAGTGTCGGAATCGATGGCTCCTATCGAGTTGACCCGTGAGATGTCAATGGCCAGGCCCCCTGCACATTGGGCGGCGTCGCCGTAACTTCGCCCCAATCCTCGTGCGATCACTCCAACGCCGCGGACGAACTCCTCCGGATCGTCCATCGAAAGGAGGTCGGCCAGCTCGTCAGCATCATCGAAGGCCATGACGCGGCTGACAGTAGGCGAGGTATGCCCCCACCCGGATAGAAGGCGGGTTTGTCCCAATTCCGGTTTGTTCACCCGTAGATCCCGATTGCGAACAACGCAACCCACAATGCACCGAGTCCTTGGAGGATGTGGTCGTGAAAGACCAGTTCTTCGGGTGCATCGACCAGTCCGGCATCGACGAGCCGGAGCATGTGGAGGGTCCCGAGAATCACCGGAACCACAGACAGCTGGATCCACACAAAGTGGTGACCAGCGTGCGAGAGCAGACCCGCCTTGTCGAATGCCCACAGGCAGTAGGCCGTGACCGTTACCGAGGCAGTCAATGTCAGCGCCGATCGTAGAAACGAAGGTGTGTAGAGCGAGAGCACTTCCCGGTGTTCGCCGCCTCGTTCACCTAATCGCAGAAGTTCTCCCAGACGCTTTCCTGTGACGACGAACAGCGCGCCGAAGGAAGCGACCGCGAGAAACCAACTCGAGAGAGGCACATGGGTGGCCACGCCACCAGCAATGGCCCGAAGGAGAAATCCCGAAGCGACAGCAGCCAGTTCGATAACCGGCTCGCGCTTGAGCCTCAATGTATAGAGGGTACTTATGGCGAGATAGATGGCCATGACGAGGACGAGACTCCAACGCGCGACAAACCAAGATGCCGCCAGACTGACACCCATCAGTCCCACAGCCACCACTACTGCGAAGTTCGGACTGATGTTGCCGTGAGCGATCGGTCGGAGCCGTTTGTCGGGATGTTCCCGGTCAGCCTTCGCATCGGCCACGTCGTTCACCAAGTACGTGCCTGATGCCGCTGCACAAAAGATCCCGAACGCAGCCAGTGCATGCAAGAGGTCGATCCGGTGACGGAGCACTCCGGCTGCTGCCGGTGCGACAAAGACCAAAGTATTCTTGGTCCACTGGCGAGGACGCATGCTTCTTACGACGGCAAGGAATGGCGCTGAGCGTTCAGGTGTCTCACGTGGGGGGGAGGTCACCGTGTCGAACGGGGGAAAGCAAGGCTGTTCAACGATGATGTCGGGTGCTGCAAGCGCTGCTTTGTTGTGAGAGCACACGTCAAGTTCCGACTGAGGCGGACATGGTGAAGAAGTCACGGGCCCACCACGTCTGAAAGTAACGTGCCGGTGTTCCCGTCATGCCGGGGAGTAGCTCGGTTCCGTTGGCTCCTGATGCCGGCCCGTTTGGTGTCGTTGGTTTGTACACCGAATAGTTGACCCAGTCCGTGTTGATATCGAGCTCCATTGCTCGAACCGCGCCCGCCCGTAACAAGAGATTGGCCAAATCGGTTATGTTGAGCCCGGGACCGCCCACATAGACAAGCGCGCCGTTCGCAGTGACACCAATGCCCGACCGCCACACGTAGACCGCATTTCCCAGCGTGTTCCCCCACTGCGTCGTGTCCGATGCGTTCAATCCCGGAACAGGCTGCCCGCCGTCGATCAAGAGATTGAGATTCTGGCGGACAGATGCGACATCCGCAGACATGGTGACGTCATGACCCCATTGACCGACTGTTGCCGTGCCGTTGCGATAGATGACGAACGACGCCGCACCGGCGCGCAACGGGAGGATCGTCCTGTTGTCCGTGTAGTAGCCACCGTTGGCTGCGTTCATGAGGAATCCGGCATTGAACGCCGCTACAAGGCTGTTGGCCGCCTGCGGTTGTACGGGGGCGGTATGGCTAAAGGGGCCACCACCGGGGATCTGACTTCCCGAGTAGAGGGTGGCTTTCAAGAGCTTTGTGTCCATCCAGGCCACACCGACGACATAGCTGGTGTGGACGGCGTCGGGCCGGAGGGTCGTCTCATAGATCGCCGGGACGCCTGCGACGAGGCGGCCGGCAGGCGACCACTGCCCTTCGCCGGGTATCGCCGGCTGCGCAATGGGCCGGATCGCTGTTGGGGGTGGTAGGTGGGCCGGTCCCGACGGCGTGGTGGCGGTCGACGCGTGTGGCACCAGGATCGCGCCGGCCGGGGGTTTACCCCCGACCGGGGGTTGATGATGGCTGTACCACTCCTTTTCGACCCAGTTCACGATGCTGGCGCCCCCATGCCCACGAGCCCATTCGGAAAAGCGGGAGCTGAAGGAACTTCCAAGCGCCGGATTCATCAGGGCTCCGCCGAGCGAGAAGGCGAGCCACACGAAGAAGGCGGCAAATGCCAGGGCGAGGACCAGGAGGAATCGCCTGCGTCGGTACGGAGTTCTGGCCTTTGTCGGCCGCCGGGGGGTCTTCCGCACCGGTCGCGGGCTGCCGTAGGGGCGTGATCCCTCCCGCTGGGGCATCTCGTGCTCGAGATCGTCCCGAAGGAGGTCAGAATTCACCCGCGTCCCTCCACCAGGTGAAGGGCCAGGCGTGGACATGCGGCGACCGCGCGACGAGCGTGTTCGGTGAGTCCGGCTGGAATCTCTTCTTTATCGATGATCGGATAGCCCCAATGATCCATCATGACCCGCTCGGGGAACAACTCTGCACACACTCCGTGCCCGTCACACAGGATGGGGTCGACCACGAGGTTGACCCGCCAACGTGACACCGGTGCTTTTACACGGACACCTTGACCGCTGACGCGTCGGGTCTCCATCACCGATCTCGGCCGTCGTAGGCCGGACAGGGCAAGAGCGCCGGTGTCGAGATCGCGGCACAGGGGCCGTGGCGGAGGTGGTTCTCTATCTCATCGCGAAAGACGACGAGTGCGCTCCGAACAAATCGGGTAACGCCATCGGGGTGACGGCAAGCACCCCGCCCCTCGATGAGATTGCACAGTTCGAGAATGGGAGGAAGGTGACGACGGAAACTCGTCGGATTGAAGGCGAGAACTTCGAAGTGGGCAGCTAGGTCTGCGAGACCGTGGATGCATGGCCCACACTGACCGGCTCCCTGTTGCTGCATGTAGCGGACCACTCGAGCCGATTCAGCCAGCGGGCAATGGGTGCGAGGCAGCAGGACAACGACGCCGGCGCCCAGCGACGATTTCAGCTGCCGGGCCGAATCCTCGCTGAGGCGACAGTCGAGAAGGTCGGGGACCGAGACCCATCCTCCTCCGTAGCCTCCCAGGAGTGCGCCCCAGTATCTGTCCGCATCTTGTGGGGTCAGCGTCAAGAGGTCTCGGAATGTGGTGCCCAGAGGTGCTTCGACAACCTGTCGGTCCGGCCACCGCCCGGTCACGGTGAGCAGCATGGTGCCGGGCGAATCCTGTGTCCCGAGGGAGCGGAACCAGAGCCCTCCGTACCTGCTGATCATCGCGACATGGGCGAGCGTCTCCACGTTCTGTACGAGGGTGGGTCGGCCGCGTACGCCGCGCTCGCGGATTGACCGTAGACCGACGAAGGTGGGGACCGCAGGTCCGTCGTTGAGGGCGTGGACGACGGCGGTTTCCTGACCCGAAAGGTATGCGTCTGGTGCTTCGATGACTTCGATCTCCATCGGGTCGATGCCGGCACGCCGTCGATCGTCAATTACTCGACGAAGGCCGTCGACCAGGCGCCCCGGCACATACAACACGATTCGACTCCCGCTGAGCGCCGTCGCGGCGAGACAGGCGCCATCGAGGACGAGGTGGGGGGTGTGCGTCAAGAGGAACTCATCCTTGCGACTGGCCGGTTCCCCTTCGGACCCGTTGGCCACCACCACCGTTCTGCGATGTCCGCGTGCGAGGTCCCGCCACTTGGTCCCGACGGGAAACCAGGCGCCCCCGTGGCCTCGGAGGCCACTGGCGTCAAGCTGGTCCAAGAGCGTGGTCCGCGCGGTATGGAGCGGCAGATCACCCCAGTGTGCAAGGTGCGCGTCCAGATCGACGATCGCGCCAGCTGCGGGGAGCGCGCTCAAAAGGCGTGGGAACTCCGGGGCCTGCGGGAGCGTGGCCGTCAACGCTGCCGTCCGAGTTCTCACCGGTCGCTCCTCGATGCTGCTGCGACGGTCCCGGTGATGCGGCCCGTCGACTGGTCAATGCTGAGCTGCATGTTGAGGTCGATGTGTCCGCTCGGTCCACGAACCGTGGCCTGGATGGCCGTGCCGTCCAGTGCGGTCACCTCGCCCTGTGCAGTGCCAAGGGCGACGCTGCTACTCGTCATCGAAACCCCTCCGTTGACGGGTGTGCCGATCAGTTTTACCACAAGTGGGGTATTCGATCCCTGAAGCTGCATCGAAAGGCGGACCTCCACTTCTCCCGCGCTGTTCTGGGCCGACGTGGTGATTGTCCCGGTGACATTCGCGCTGAACGGGGGCGTCGGAAGCACGCTTGTCGAGTTGGGAGCGGTGGTGCTCGGCACCGTCGTCGACCGTGCTTCCGCTCGCATTTCCTACGGTGGTGGCGGCATAGCGAGCGTTGATCTCGGCCAACACGGCGGACGACGTGCCTGCTCGTCGCGACCAACCGGGCTGGAGGGGGCCAGCGAGGGCAAAGGCGCCGATGCCGATCACCAGCGCCGCCGTGCCTCCTGCTGCTGCCATGCGCCAGGAGTTACGCGAACGACGAGCGGCGAGGAGGCGCCAGGCGACGGCAGTCACGACAGCGGCGCCGCACACCACCTCGATCAGCATCATGACCGGCAGGCGAGTGTCGCTTCCGCTCCCCAGCCCGTGCACCACCGCGATGGGCCAGCACGCGTACGCGAGGTAGTGCACCCCTCGCCAGGCTCGAACGCCAATTCGACGACGCAATCCGCTTGTGATGCCGACGGCGAGCAGCATGTCGAACGCCAAGGCACCGAAGCCGATCCAGAGGGGCCGATACGGCGTCAGGAACGGTATGAACGCGTCCACGTAGGTGATGGGTACGTACCCGTCAGCCACCGTCGTGACGATGTGGATGGCGATGAGAGCGATGCAGAAGAGCGAGAGATTGCGGTGCATTGCCTGCGAGAGGAATCGCGGCCACCGCGTGGATGTCCAACCGACCGATGCAACGATGCCGAGCACGACAGTGGCAGAAAGAAGAATGAGTGAGATGAGACCGGTGGCACGGGTCAAGTACCACAATGCCGTCCCACTGTGGGCAACTGCCGCGAGCGTCACGGTCATTGCGTGCACTCCGACAGGTCTGACATCACCGACGCACCGGAGGGCCATCCCGCAACCCTGAGGATGCGCCCGTCAACCGCAACCAACCGTGACGGGAGTTGGAGCGAATCCAGCCATTGGACGGCGGAGGCTCCTTTGACCATGGCCCCCGTCGACGCGGCGTTCGCATCGACGCACGATGCGGCAGTCACGGTGACCGTGCGCCACGCCGGCGCGGCAGAGCGCCCGGTCGAAGGGTCGACGATGTGGTTGACGATGTGGTGCCCCAACCGCCACTGCCGAGACATGATGCCTGACGTCGCCAGCCCTCCTGACTGGATCGCCACGGTTTCGGCGACGTCGACCCCACCGCTGACATCGGCCAGACCGACACGAAATCCACCGGAAGGTGCGGGGCCTCCGATCGAGATGTCACCACCGAGCGAGACCAGGACCCCGCAGCCGAGCCGTCACCGACACACGGAGGGCAATCCGGTCTGCCGTGAGGGCCTTTGCTGTTGCGCCCAGATCGATCAGCGTGCCTGGGGGCACCCTCAGGGTCTTGTTGTCGCGATCCAGCTCGATACTGCGCCAGCCCACGACCGGGCACTCCTCAGGCAGGGAGCCAGAGACGCCGCCGGCGATCTGTGCGAAGTCACGGTCATAGCCGAGCCGGGTGATGGCATTACCGACTGTGGGGTCGACGGCGCCGTCGGTAGCTTCGGCTATCCGCAATGCGACGGAGACGGCTTCGACCAGGGTGGAGCTGATCTTGACAGGGCGCCCCTTGGCGCTCTGGACAACGGCGACCTCTGAGTCAGCCCGGAAACGGCTGGCCGCTCGGTCAATGAGATCGAGCTCATGGTGGAGAATTTCGATCGCACCCACGAGCGAGTTCGCGTCGGTCACCCAGATCTCCGCTCGGCACCCGAGCCCACGGGTCCGGTAGATATGTTGGTCGTCGACGGGCGGAGCGTTGACGACCATCGTCAACTGGCTCCCGAGACAACGGGTGCCGGTTGACGAGATTGGGCGGGACTACTCGAGGGCGGTGACAGGGGGCCTGAGGAAGCTCCGGCGCTCGAAGATCCCCCGGCGCCGGCCGACGATGATGCCGTAGAATTCTGGGTGGCGGTGTGATGGCCCGGCAGGGCTTGGCTCAGGTAGAGACCCAATGCTCCTGTAGCAGCGAGGACGCCGATACCAAGCGTCTTTGTGATCTTGCTCATCAGGGCCAGTGAGTCATCTCGCCGCACTCGCGCGATACGGGGGTGGTCCGTCGTCGATCGTTGCAGTGGGCGTGCCATATGCACCAAGGTAAGGAACGTTCCTGACGACTACATGACAAAGACTCCGAAGAACCTAAGGACTTCCTAAGATCCGATCGCGCCGGGGGTTGACCGGAAGTGCGGGGTCAGGGTCCCTACCTCATCGTGGGCCTGCACCTGCCAGACCCACAACCGGCACATCGCCGAGCAGGTCAGACCCCATGCTTCATGTTGGCGTCAGGTCCGGCCCCTAGTATCGCTCTCTCAGCGGTGGCTTGGCAGAGGGCCAGCAACTGAGCAAAGAGGGTGATGGCGAACAGCCGAGCGCAGAAGCGATCTGGGTATCCGGTCCGATCATCGTCGATGCACCCCGTGGGGAAGCCACGGTCGAACCAGGACGGGGACGGTCCGCCCCAGGGCACGCCGACAGCGGTCACTCCTTCACGCCTCACGACGGTGCTTCGAGCGCCTGGAGGCACCCTGCTCCTTCTCCGGGCCTTCCTCGGTGTGACGTTCACGTTTGCCGGGTTGCAGAAGCTTGCCAACCCGAACTTCCTCGAGCGCGACGGCTCCGGGATCCTTCCAGCAACAGTTGCGCGGTTCGATTCTTACGAGCCCGCTCCACCATCTCCTTACCCCTGCCCTGCACGCCTCGACGCCTGTGGCACTGATCATTTCCTTCGGCGAGGTGGCGGTCGGGCTCGGCACGCTCGTAGGCCTGTTCAGCCGCATCGCTGCGGTGGGTGGGTTGCTCCTTTCGCTCTCGTTCTTCTTGACGGTCAGCTTCAATGACAACCCCTACTACTACGGTCCGGACATCGTGTTTCTGTTCGCCTGGACCCCCTTTGTTCTCTCGGCTCCGGGAGCCTGGTCGCTCGACGCCTTCTTTGCTCGGCGCGCCGAGCGCGCGCGCGTGCTTCTTGAGGAAGCAACACAACGCGGCAAACCCGCAGCGCAGCGTCGGGCGGTGGAGCTTGAGCGGCGGGTCTTCTTGCAAAAGGCCACCGCTGCGGGAGTCATCGGAGCAGCGGGACTTATCACCGGCGGACTCGTTGCGGCGATCGGTCGTCTTGTCGGCGGTTCCCAGCAATCGACGTCGGCCGGTCGTATCGGCCGAGCTGGAGCAAGTCCCACCACGAGCTCGAGCACCTCGAGCTCGACCAGTGGAAGCACTGCCGGGACGACAACGTCAACGACAGCGGGTTCGTCAGGTGCCGTGACGCCGAAGGGAACACTCATTGGACCAGCGAGCGATGTTCCTGTCGGTGGTGCGGCCAGCTTTACGGACCCCAAGGAAGGGGTTCCAGCGCTTGTGGTACAGGTGCGGCGCGGCGACTTCCGGGCCTTCTCGGCGGTTTGTCCACACGCTGGTTGTCAAGTGCAGTTTGACCAACAAAGCGATCTGTTCATTTGTCCATGCCATGGTTCCACATTTGACGGATCGACCGGAGCGGTCCAACGTGGTCCTGCCGCGACGGGACTTTCCTCTATTCCGATCGCCCTGGGTCAAAACGGGCAACTGTATGTCGACGGTTGAGGTCCGAGCGGATGCGCGACGACGTTCGGATCCCACCTCGACACATCGCCTGGTCAGTTGTGGTGGGCCTGACCTCGGCCTTGACATTCCGCGACGTCCCGTCGCCATCGGCCGCCCGTCCTCGCTGCAAGCGCACTGCTCCATGCATCGCGGCGTGAGGCATCGACCGCGGGTAAACATGCGGAATGCAGAGTCCCTCCGCTAAGGCGGCCGCCCGCACTCGTCGTCGCCAGCGCCGCCTGCAACGGACCCTGGTGGTGACCGGTGTCGTGGCAGTGGCGCTGGCGGCCGTGGTCATAAGCCTCTCGAATGGAGGCGTCGCACACAATCCGAGTACTCCGACGCATTCGGCTGGTGTAGCAACCCACCGATCCAACGGCACCGGCGGCCCCCCTGCTCTCGAAGCCGGAGTCGAGCCGTGGTCGTTGAGCGCTCCCGTCTCGCGTGAAGCGGTAGTGGCCAATGGCCCCGGATTGACGATTCTCGGCGGCCTCACGCCGCAGGGGTCATCGCTGGCCGGCGTCTCGACGATCGACCCGCGTACCGGGGCCATCTCTGTTGCGGGCAGGCTCGCCAACGTCGTTCACGATGCTGCCGCCGCGACCGTGGGTAGCCAGACTGTGCTCTTTGGCGGCGGGTCGCCCTCCACCGTTGCAGGCATCCAGTCCATCACGTCGCCCGCGATCCCACCGGCTGTCAACAGCACGGGGTCAGTCACAGGGACGCTTCCCCAGCCACGATCGGATCTGGCCGTGGCAACCATTTCCGAAAAGAGCGGCGGCCACGTCACGACCACGGACTACATCGTCGGTGGTTACGACGGAACCAACTACCTTCCCGGTGTACTGGCGACGGTGGATGGCAAGCGCTTCTCCTCAGCTGGGACTCTGCCGGTTCCAGTTCGGTATCCGGCCGTGGCGGCGCTGGGCGGCAAGATCTACGCCTTCGGCGGACAGACCGCGTCGACCGGTTCGACCACGACGGCCACCGATGACATCCAGATGATTGATCCCAAGACACGTGTTGCCACCGTTGTCGGTCACCTGCCGCAGTCCCTGTATGGCGCCGCTGCTTTCGTGATCCACGGGACCATCTACGTCGCGGGCGGTCAAGTGCCCCAAGGGACGACGCAGACAGCGATAGAGGCCTACGTCCCGCGCACGCATCGGATGCTGCATGCCGGCCTCCTGCCTCAGGCCGTGGCCTTTGGCGGATATGCCACCGTGAACTCCGGCGGGTCCAGCATCGGCTACATCGTCGGAGGCGAGGTGACCACTCAATCAGGCGTCGAGGCCGCTGGCGTAGCCTCCGGTTCGCTCCAGTCGGTCATCTCACTGCGGGTGAGCCGCTATGGCGGTGTGGCCGGCTCAGTCAGCGCGGGCGCTCCCTATGCAGGAACGCTCCTCATTGCCGATCGGGGCAACGACCGGCTCATCACGCTGACTCCGGCCCGACAGATCACCTGGACTTACCCGTCGACATCCATGCCGCCACCACCGGGCGGGTTCTATTTTCCTGACGACGCCTTCTTCTTCAACAAGGGAACCGGCATCATCTCGAATCAAGAAGACAACCACACCATTGTCGAAATCGGTTACCCATCCGGCAAGCTTCTCTGGCAGTACGGGCACCCTGGCGTTCCCGGGGCTCAGGCTGGCTATCTGAATCAACCCGACGATGCCTACCTCTTGAAGTCCGGGATCGTGACAGTGGCAGATGCGTCCAACAACCGGATCCTGTTCATTTCGCCGACCAAGAGCGTGATCGGGACGATCGGGAACGGGGCCGATGCCCACAATCCCCCCACCTCCATCGCCTACCCCAATGGGGATACACCGTTGGCCGATGGCAACGTCCTCGTCTCAGAGATCAACGGTTCGTGGATCGACGAGTACACCCAACAGGGCACGTTGATCTGGACCGTCCACATGAGCACGGTGAATTATCCCTCGGATCCACAGCAGCTCGGCCCCAACCTCTATCTGATGACCGACTATGACCCGCCCGCCGAAGGCCGCGTCATCGAGTTCAACCGACAGGGCGCCATCAGTTTCAGCTATGACGCCACCACCGGTGATGCCATGCTGAAGAAGCCCTCACTTGCCGAGCGGTTGCCCAACGGACTCCTGATGGTCAACGATGACTACCGCGACCGGGTCGTCGTCATCGATCCGACCATCGACAGCATTGTGTGGCAGTACGGCCTCACCGATACGCCTGGCACGTCGCCCGGCCTCATCAGCATTCCGGACGGCTTCGACCTCCTGGAGGCGAATGGCACAACGCCGACGCACCCGGTTACCGGCTGAGGTGGTCGCTCACGTCATCACCTGCGAATGCGACAAGTGGCTTCTTCCGCATCGCAGATCGACCCTTTTCGTCCGCTCTACCTCGTTCGTTGGGGCCGGCGGGCCGTCATGTTGTCGTCAGGTTGGCTTTGTAGCGTGCACCCATGGCCTTGAACCGGTCCCACCTCGTCAGCTTATGGAGCTGAAGCTGAGAGGCAATTCGAGTCGCGGACCTCACCGGATTCGACTCGGTCGCGGGGCCGCCCTCTGTGTGGATCAATCCGTTCGGGCACCATCGCCGGAGCGCTGAGTCGATGTCCCGGGGTCCTGACCCATCCGCCGATCGACGACGCCAAAGGGCGTCTGACGGAAGCACGGAATCTGAAGCCGGACAGCTTCGGTGGGTCGCGAGCTCCACCGGCGGTCAACCGGAACCGTCACCGTCTCGAGGCGAGGACCCACGATCGTCGGTGCTCCCACCGGAGACCTCTGCAGCGTCGGTCGCGGGGGAGCTTGCCCCGAAAGAAGATGAAGCAACTGGCTCGGGGGTGGAGGGCAATGCCCGACTGACCGGTATGACCGCGGTCGTCCTCCTCGTGCTCCTCGCGGCTGAGGGATTCACCATCCTGCGGATCGGCAGACTGCTCACGCTCCATGTCGTGGTCGGTATGGTGCTGGTCCCACCCACGCTCTTGAAAATAGGGAGCACGACGTGGCGGTTTGCCCGGTATTACCTCGGTTCTCCCCAGTACACACGCAAGGGCCCTCCCCCTGCGCTGCTGAGGTTGTTGGGCCCCTTCGTCGTCGTCCTGACGATAGCGGTCATCGGAACCGGGATCGCGTTGCTGCTCGGACCCGCCAGTTCGCGGAGCGAGTTCTCGTTCCTGCACAAGGCGACGTTTGTCGTATGGCTCGCCGTCATGTCCTTGCACGTCCTGGCACATATCGCCGACACGGCGCGCCTGGCACCGAAGGATTTCTACCGGCGGACGCGCCGCCAGGTCCGCGGGGCCGGCGCACGGCAATGGGCGCTCGTGGGGGCACTGTGCGTCGGGCTGCTGCTGGCGGCTGCGGTGGCACCGAAAGTGGGCCCATGGCGGGCGGGCGGAGCTGCGGGAAACACCGCGGTCACGGGTCATCTGTCGCCGAACGGTCACTGAACGACAGCGTCTGCCATCGCGCACCGTGTCGAAGATGTGGCAGCCCACGTTACCGTGAGCCTGCGGCACAAGTAAAGATCGAAAACCGATATCAAAAATCGATATTTGTTAGTGTCCCCCCATGCGAGAGTTCCTGCGAGGGGCCGTGCGTCTCCATATCCTCCACCACGCGGCTCACGGCGAGGTGCACGGCGCCTGGATGTCGAAGGAGTTGGCGCAGCACGGCTACCAGATCAGTCCAGGTTCGCTCTATCCCACCCTCCACAAGATGGAGACCGAGGGGCTCCTCCGATCGAGCCACGAGGTCGTCGACGGGCGGGCACGCCGCTCCTACACCGCGACGGCCAAGGGTCGCCGGACTCTCGAGTCGACCAAGCGCCAGCTGAGAGAGCTCGTCAACGAGGTGCTCGGCGATGAGTCCCGATGACGGGTTATGAAGCCGAAGGCGATCGCTCGCCTGTGCCACAAGTCCGTTTCGGCACCATCGCCAAGGAGTGGCTTCGTCTCGGGTGCATCGGATTCGGGGGTCCCCCGACCCACATCGCCCTGCTCCGTCGCCTGTGTGTCGAGGAGCGGCAGTGGATCGGGACGAAGGAGTTCGAAGACGCCATTGCGACCATGAACCTTCTTCCCGGCCCAGCGTCGACCCAGCTGGCCATCTACTGTGCCTGGCGCCTGCGGGGGGCGAGGGGCGCCATTCTCGGCGGACTGTGTTTCATCGTCCCGGGCTTGGTGCTCATCCTGTTGCTGTCGGCGGTCTTTCTGGCCGGTCACCCGCCCGATTGGATCCTCGGCGCGGCGGTTGGCGCCGGAGCGGCCGTACCTGCGGTCGCTCTCCACGCCGCATGGGGACTGGCCCCTGCGAGCTGGAAGCGGATCGGGAGCCACTCCGCTCAAAAGGTTCGCTGGGTCGTCTACGCCGTCGCAGGAGGCGTCGCCGCGGCCACGGTCGGCCCTTACCTGGTGCTCCTGCTCATCGCCTGTGGGGCGACGGAGATCGTGATCCGCCGGCAGGGCCGACCATGGTCACCGAGGTCCGCCCCGGCGCTCTTCCCTGCGTTCGTCCTCCATGGGGCGGCGGTTGGTGGTCTCGGGGCGCTGGCGTGGGTGGCATTCAAGGTCGGTGCTCTTTCCTACGGCGGCGGGTTCGTCATCATCCCGCTCATGCAGCACGACGCCGTCACGACGTACCACTGGATGACCGGCGCGCAGTTCCTCAATGCCGTTGCGCTCGGTCAGATCACTCCCGGTCCAGTCGTACAGACCGTGGCCGTGGTCGGCTATGCCGCCGGGGGAATGGGCGGCGGGTTGCTGGCGTCGCTGGTCGCCTTTGCCCCATCGTTCGCCTTCATCCTGGTCGGTGGTCGGCATTTCGACCAGATCCGAGCCAACAGCGCAGTCGAGTCGTTCCTCACCGGGGCCGGGCCGGCGGTCATCGGCGCCATCGCGGGATCAGCCATCCCCCTCGGTCTCGCGTTCGGACACCTCTGGCAGATCCCCGTGCTCGCGGGTGCGCTTATCTGGCTTTTCGTGCTCCGACGGGGCGTGGTCCCCGCCTTGCTCATTGCCGGGGCGGTTGGTGTGGTCGTGGCTCTGTCCGGAGTTCCCGTCTGACCTGGTTCACGAAGACCGATCTCCCCGCGGGCGAGCGGTGTCAGCCGCCGAGGGCGGCGCGCACCGAGGCGAGGCGGGTCGGCTCGACCCTCCACCACATCCACCGCCCGCGCTTCTCCCCGACGATCAGGCCGGCGTCGGCAAGGACCTTGGTGTGGTGGGAAACCGTGGGCTGGCTCTTGCCCAGCGGCCGCTCCAGATCACACGAGCAGATTTCGACCTGCGAGGCGACCAGGGAGAGCAACCGAAGGCGGACAGGATCGGCCAGCGCGCCGAGGACCCGCGCCAGTTCGGCCGCTTCCTTCGGGCTGAGGGGGGCATCGACCACCGAGGAGCAGCACAGGCCGCCCTTGTCCGGGGTCGCGATCGTCGTGTCTCTGCTCCTGGCCATCGGCTCCCTTAGATATTGACAGCGGTCGATGTGTGTTCCATACTCTACATCGATAAACGTAAATATATCAGGAGGATGCCGAGTGTCCCGAGTGCAGCTTGCCCTCAACGTCGCCGACTTGGACGAGGCCATCGACTTCTACTCCAAGTTGTTCGCCACCGAACCAGCCAAAGTTCGTCCCGGCTACGCCAACTTCGCCGTTGCTGACCCACCGCTCAAGCTCGTCCTCTTCGAAGACGCCACCCAGGTGCCCGGCTCGCTCAATCATCTCGGCGTCGAGGTGCAGAGCACCGACGAGGTCGCGGCCGCTCAGGCTCGCTTGGCCACTGCGGGACTGGCCACCGCGACCGAAGAGCAGGTGTCGTGTTGCTTCGCCGTGCAGGACAAGGTGTGGGTCGACGGCCCCGGCGGCGAGCCGTGGGAGATCTATACCGTGCTGTCGGACGCCGAGGTACCCCCCGGTGAACTCCGAACGGTGGATTCGCCCGACACGGGGTGCTGCGCCACCAGGCCCGGTCTGGCCGTGAACGCACCGGCGTCCTCCTGCTGCTGAGCTTCCGACCGAGGAGAGGAACCGCAGAGCACCACGGGCCTACTATGGACGCGCACCCCTTGTGGCGGCGCCTTGTCGCCGAATTGCTTGGCAGCGCCTTCCTCGCCGCCATCGTTATCGGCTCGGGGATCGCCGCTCAACAGCTCTCACCGGGAAACGTCGGCCTCGAGCTGTTCGAGAACGCGGCCGCCACCGCGGCAGGCCTTTTCGCTCTGATCCTGATGTTCGGCCCGGTCTCGGGCGCGCACTTCAACCCGGTCGTCTCCGCCGTGGATGCCGTGTTCGGGGGCTTGCGGTGGCGTCACGCCATGGCCTACCTACCCGCTCAGGTGATGGGTTGTGTGGGTGGAGCGGTCGTGGCGAACCTCATGTTCAGTCGGGCAGCCGTGAGCATCTCGACCAAGCACCGCGCATCGGGCGGACACTTCCTTTCCGAGGTCGTGGCCACTCTCGGGCTGCTGCTGGTGATCTTCTCCCTTGCCCGGACCGGCCGGAGCAGGTCTGCCCCGCCGCCGTGGGTGCCTATATCGGGGCTGCCTACTTCTTCACCAGCTCGACCAGCTTTGCCAATCCGGCCATCACGGTCGGTCGGATGTTCTCCGACACCTTCGCCGGCATCGCTCCATCATCCGTGCCGAGCTTTGTCGCGGCCCGAGTGGTCGGCGGGGTCCTCGCCATCGCCGTCATCAAAGCCCTCTATCCAAGACTGACGCCCGCCGAAGCGGCACAGGTCGTCGTCCCGCACTCTTCGACGTTCTCCGACGATGCATCAGGACGCCCCCCGCCGATACAGATCCGGCTGGAACGTCGACACCCGTCTTGTCGAAAGAGTCCTCGTGAGCGCGACACCTACCGTGCTGTTTCTGTGCATCCACAACGCCGGACGGAGCCTGGCTGCTCGCGTCCTGCTCGATCACTACGCGGAGGGTCGGCTCACGGTTCTTTCCGCCGGGTCCGAACCCGCCAACCAGCTCAACGCTTCGGTCGTGGCGCTCCTGCGTGAACGAGGACTGGATCCGGGCCTGGAATTCCCCAAACCGCTCACTGACGACACGGCCCGGTCGGCTGACGTCATCGTCACTATGGGCTGCGGCGACAGCTGCCCGGTGTATCCCGGCAAGCGCTACCTCGACTGGGACCTCGAAGACCCGGCCGACAAGCCGGTCGAAGAGGTCCGTCCCATCGTCGAGGAGATCGACCGTCGCGTCCGGGCGTTGCTGGCCGAACTGACCGCACCGAAGGGGTCTTGAGCCGCCTGCTGTACGGACCGGCCTCCGTGCCTCGTCGTCGAGAACCAGGATATGGAGGGCACCAGCTCGGCCCGCCCGTTCTTGCGGCGTGCGGTGGTACGGCAAGCTGGTTCGCGTGAGAGACCCCGAGGCCGTCACGAGCCGAACAGATCGAGTGGCCGGACGGGGCGGACATGCGATCGCATCCGGAGGCCGCCTCGGTTGGTGGCTGGCCGCCATCGGCATCGTGGGGCTGGTCGTCGCAGCGGCGTCCTATCCCTCCCAGGCCCGATCCGCCGCGGCGCAGGACTGGTCCCCGTTCGTTCTCGTCGCGGGTCTTCTTCTGATCGGCATCGTGGCCGACGACGACGGCTTGTTCGCAGCAGCCGGGCATCAGCTCGCCCGTATGGCGCGAAACGGTCCGGTGCTGTTCCTCGGCGCTGCTCTCATGGTGGGAGTGGTGACCGCAGTGTTGAATCTCGACACCTCCGTGGCCTTTGTCACTCCGGTGCTCGTGTACACGGCAAGGAGCCGGGGAGAGGGAGAGGCACCGCTCCTCTACGGCGCCCTGTTGCTCGCGAACGCAGGATCCCTGTTCTTGCCGGGCTCGAACTTGACGAACCTCATCGTCCTGGGTCACCTGCACCTCAGCGGGAGGCAGTTCTTGGCCCACATGTGGGCACCGGCGCTGGGTGCGCTCATCGTCACCGCAGCAGTCATCGCCGTCATCGAGCACCGATCGCTTCGCGCGAAGGGAGGAACGCCGACGCCGACCGACCGGCCTGCGCTCGGTCTTGGCCTGGCTGCCGTGGCCGCCGCCACCGTCCTTGTCGTCGTCCTCTCCGCTCCGGCCCTCCCGGTCGCAGCGGTCGGCGTGGCGGCTATCGGAGTTCGACTCGCCACCGGCAAGGACGACATCGGACACGTCGCAGGCGTGCTCAGTCTTCCGGTGCTGGTCGGGCTGTTCGGCGTCGCTGTCGCCCTCGGCACGTTGGGCCGAGTGTGGTCCGGACCAGCCACTTTGCTGTCACATCTGGACTCCTGGGGAACGGCCGGGTTGGCGGCCCTCGCATCGGTGGCGTTCAACAACCTTCCTGCTGCTTCACTCCTCGCGGCACGGACCCCCAGCCATCCCTTCGCCCTGTTGATCGGACTCAACCTCGGGCCCAACCTGTTCGTGACGGGATCGCTCGCGTGGCTCTTGTGGCTACAAGCAGCGAGAACCGCAGGAGCCCAACCTTCGATCGCAAAAGCGAGCCGGCTGGGGCTGGTGGCGGTTCCGCTCTCCATGGCCGCTGCACTCGGCCTGCTCGCATTGACGGGCTCAGGCTGACCTGCGTGGTCGGACCCGGATGTGATGTCGTCGGTCCCCGCGGCGGAACGGTCCGGTGGCGCACCGGCGGACACCCGCTACCGTGATCACGTGAGCAGCACGCGAGTACCAGGTGGGGTGGTGCACAAGCTCCCCGCGGACCTACGTACGGCGCTGGTCGGCAACCGCACAGCGCTCGACGCGTGGATGGATATCACACCCCTGGCCCGCAACGAATTCATCTGCTGGGTCGAGGATGCCAAGCAGGAGGTGACCCGAGCACGCCGCATCCGCCGGACGCAGGAGGAACTGGAGGAAGGTCAGCGGCGTCCGTGCTGTTGGCCAGGGTGCAAGCACCGCGAGCGGACCGGCAGGTAGCCCTTACCCTTCCTTCCCGCGGCCACGCGCACGACGCGCTCTCGCGACGGGTGTCGTCGGTGGAGGGTTTCCGCAAGGGTTACGGTTATGGGCCCGCCGGATCACGCAAAGGGGTCGATGTGCAACCTCAACACTCGGACAGGAGGGTTTAGGGTGCTGGCGCGCTTGGGTATCCGATTGTTGTTGGTGGCCGTCGTCTTCGGCGTGGTGGCCCACCTCGTCAATGGCATCCATATCAACGGTGGGTTCCTGTCTCTCCTGTGGATCGCAGTGATCTTCACTGTCGTGAATGCCATCGTCGGACCGATACTCCGTTTGCTCAGTCTCCCGCTCGTCGTCCTCACCTTGGGGTTGTTCCTGCTGGTGATCAACGCAGTCCTGTTCGCCATCACGGCTTGGCTCTCGAGCCGGTTGTCCGTCGACAGTTTCGGCGCCGCGCTTCTGGGGGGCCTGATCGTCGGGGTCTTCAGCTGGCTCGGTGAGATGGTCCTGCCTCTACGGAGCCGGAAGAAGGACTGAAAGGCGAGGATCAGAACCCTGCGACGCCCTTGCCTATGAGGACGACGCCGATGACGAGCATCAGTACCGCCATTACCGTGGCGTTGTTGGCCTGAAGCCAGGAGTTGAGGGACTCGAGGGTGCTCTGGGCTCGCGCCCCGAGAACCCGATACAGCACGACCGGCAACACGACCGTGGAGATGGCCAGCACGACGAAGATGGCGGCGGCGACGACCTTGCCACCCACAGAGGTGGGTGCGTTGGCAATCGCGAGACCTCCTCCAACGATCAGAAGCAGGTTCTTCGGGTTGATCGCCGCCAACGCGACGCCCAGGCCGGCGCTCTTCACCGGAGTGATGCTCTCGATGGCCTGCAGCCACTTGGGTAACGCCGCCGGCTGCCCCGCCTTCGGGCGCTTCTTCCAGTCGCGCAACCCCACCAGGAGCAGCAGGGCACCCAGAGCGATCTTCACGACGGAGACACCGTGGGACGGAGTTCCGCCCGATCCCGTTCCGATTGCTCCGGACGCGGCGATCACCACTGTGAGCGCGCCCGCGACGCCGAGTACCCATCCGAATGCGAAGGCGAGGCTGTTCGCACCGGCCTTCTTCGACAGGAGCATCAAGATGACGGCGATGATAGGAACCGGACTGATGGCCACCCCCAGGGCCAAGGTAATGCTGTCACCGATGGCTTGTCCCATGGTCTCTCCTCCTCGAAGTCGGTTCAGTTATCTTGTAGGAGAAGCGGGAGGAAGACATGGGAACGATCACAAGGACGGATGGCACCGAGATCTTCCCCACGGATTGGGGCAGCGGCGGAGACCATCAACGCGGACCTTCTGTCGTTCGTGAAGGCCTGAGACAGTTCTGAAAAAAAGTCAGGCGCTCCGAATCCTCTGCCCGAACTCGACCTGCTTGCCCTCACCCCGCCTCCTCTTGTCGATGGTGGCATTGGCTGGTGCCTCCCTGTTGGCGGGCTGCAGCACGCCGTCGAAATCGAGTACGGAACCCGCACCACTCTCACCCGGCGAGACGACGACGGTGACGTACTGCAACGGCGAGACGGCCCGGATCACCGAACCTCCAACGGGCGGTGGGAGATCACCGGCGGTGATCTACGTCCATGGCGGCTCGTGGATCGGCGGAGACAAGGACACGGGAGGCTTCATCATCCACCAGATCGGTCCGGCGCTCAATGCCAAGGGCTTCGTCGTTGCGAGCGTCAACTACCGACTCGGGCCCGAAGAACCATGGCCTGCGCAGATCGTCGATGCCAAATGTGCCGTTCGCTTTCTCCGGGCGAACGCCAGGGCCCTCAATATCGACCCGACCGAGATCGGGATCTGGGGTCATAGTGCCGGCGGGCACCTCGCCAGCCTGGTGGGGACGGCGGGACCCGCAGCCGGTTGGGACACGGGCGCCTACCTCGACGAGTCGAGCCGGGTCGAGGCGGTCGCCGATCTTGCCGGACCATCGAACCTTGTCACTCTGGGGGAAGAAGGGGTGCCGGGACTCGTAAAGAGCAACTTCAGGTCCCTCCTCGGGCCCATTTCGAAGAGCGATCTACCGGCAGCGCTCCTCGCCGCCAGCCCCGTCACGTACGTCACACCCGGGGACCCGCCTTTTCTCATCATTCACGCCGACGACGATGGATTCGTCCCGCTCGCGCAATCCCAGGAGCTCGCGAGCACCTTGGAAGCGGCGGGCGTCCCCGTGACGCTGGTCGTCGTGCATGGCGGCGGCCACTCCCTCGATGGCTCCGGGGGTCAGCCGGACGCGAAGCAGATCGAAGAATTCGTGGTGAACTTCTTCGTCGGGCACCTTCGGAAGACCTAGGTCCGTCCGTCCCAATGCTCGGCGTCGCGGACGACCTGGTCGAACGGCTTGTCGCGGTCATAACTCGGTTCGTGGGGCAGACCCAGCACCTGCTCACTGATGGCGTTGCGTTGCATCTGGTTCGTGCCGCCTGCAACCGAGTTGATCATGCCGTTGAGAAAAGCGAGTGCGGTCGAGGCGCTGGTGCCGTCAGTCTCTGACGGTTCCCACGCGACGAGGTCGCCGCGTGCCAGGTCGATTCCGATGTTGGCCCGCTCGGCATCGAAGGTCCCGTGTGCGAGCGCCCAGTACGACGCGTAACCGGGATTGGCGCCGTTCCGGCGCAGGGTGCGCCTGACCCGTTGACTCAGTGCCTCACGGAGAAATATCAGGCTGTGTGCCCGGGCAATGAGTTGGCGGGCCTCCGGATCATCGATCCGACCCACATCACGAGCGAGGGAGACGAGGTCCGGGGCAAGGGGACCCGGTGCAAGTGGCGTCTCGGACACGTTGGTGCTCCCGCCACGCTCGTGGACGAGCATGGTTTGTGCGATGGTCCATCCCTGATCGACGTCGCCGATCCGCTCGGCGTCGGGGAGGACGACATCGTCGAAGAATTCTTCACAGAAGTCGGCACCACCATTGATGAGGCGGATCGTCCGCACGGTGACACCCTTTGCGGCGACTGGCACGCCGAACCAGGTCAGGCCGCGATGTTTCGGTACACCCCAGTTCGTGCGAGCGAGACAGAGTCCCCAGTCAGCCAGGTGGCCGAACGAAGTCCAGACCTTGGCGCCGTTGAGGATCCAGGTGTCGCCGTCACGAGTCGCCCGCGTCCGGACCCCGGCAAGGTCGGATCCCCCCGAAGGCTCAGAGAAGAACTGCACCCACAGTTCCTCGCCCTTGAGCATGCGGGGCAAGTGCCGACGCTTGAACTCCTCAGAGGCGTGCCCGAGGATTACCGCTGCGCAGACCCCGAACGTCATAGAGCCCGCATAGCCGAAGTCCGGCAGCTCGTAGCCGGCGGCCTCTTCGAGGAAGGCGTGCTCGTGGGCACGGCTCAGACCTTGTCCGCCATACTCCACCGGCCACGTGATCCCCGTATATCCGGCGTCGAACAGCGCGCGCTGTTTGGGCCGTTCAGCCTCAATCTGCTCCCGTGTGTATTCGTGACTCCCGCGGAGGTTGGCCGCCACGGGATCCAGGATTTCTGTGCGCTTGATGAGGTTGGCGGCGATCCAATCGCGAGCCTCACGCCGGTAGTCGTCAAGGTCGACCGGTGTCGTCATCGTCATCGCATCAATCCTCGTGTCAAAGCCCGTGGATCCGGCAGATTCGCTCACGATGCCACGACGGATCGCCGTAGAGCACGCGGTCGACGGCCAGCCGGCGCAGGTAGAAGTGCAGATCGTGTTCCCATGTGAAGCCGATACCGCCGTGCGCCTGTTGGCATGCTTGGGCCACCGCGACCCCCGCATCGCCGATGTAGGCCTTGGCGATGCTGGCGATCTCCGAGGCGTCCCCGGAGCGGTCCCCGACCGCGTGGGCTGCCGCGGTCGCCCCGCCTGCACTCACCTCCACCAGGAAGCTGGTGTCGGCGAGAAGGTGCTTCAAGGCTTGAAACGAACCGATCGGACGGCCGAATGCCGTTCGATCCTTGGCGTAGCCGACGGTGAGTTCGATGAGCCGACTCATGGCACCGACCGATTCGGCGACCCCGAGGGTCGCGGCGACATCGATGAGCCGGTCGAGGAACGATCCCGGATCGCTGGTGGCAAGCACCCCGTCCTCGGGAACATGCACGTCGTTGAAGGTCACAGTGGCGAACTCCCGGGTGATGTCGAGCCCCGTGAGCTGCGTGATCTCGACGCCAACCGCATCGGTGGGAACGAGGCACTGCACGGCTTCACCCGAATCCCCGAGCGCGGTGGCCAGCAGGAGTCCCGCGCCGGCGCCTTCCGAGACGAGACCGGCCGTGCCCGAGAGCTCGAGGCCGTCGCCGGCGGCACGGGCCGTCAGCGCGCCCGCTTCGGGGGTCCCTGAACTGTCACTGATCGCCCACGCAGCCGACAACTCGCCGCTGGCCAGGCGCGGGAGCCATGCCTCCTGCTGGTGGTGCCGGCCCGCTTCGGCGAGCGCGAAGGCTACGACGTTGGTGGTCACGAACGGGCCCGGTTGGACGGTGCGGCCGCGTTCTTCGGCCACGATGACCGCATCGCGCATCGGGACACCCGAGACGGACCCTCCGCCGAATTCCTCGGGGACGAAGAGGGCGTACCATCCGAGCTCGCCGGCATCTCGAAGCACACCGGGATCCCGCCGCAGTGGATCGTCCGCCATCGCTCGCACTGCACCAATGGGACACCGCGCTTCGATGAATCGGGCTGTCGTTTCGCGGGAACAATTCCTGGTCCTCGGAAAGATCGATATCCACCCTCGCCAATCCTCTTCAGTCCATACCGGCCAACAACGCACCGGGCCCTTGTCGGCGCGCCCCCGGTGCAAGTCCTCACTCGACACCCTCGCGGCGAAACGCTAGCAGCGACTAGCCCGAGAGACGACCCGACGTCGCGTCCGCACATCGTGCCAAAATCGTGGAAAGGGTTCGAGACAGCCTGCGAGACCCGAGCACGCAGGTGGGTCGGTCAGGAGGGGGAGGAGTGGGATGAAAGCGATCTCGCGGGTGTTCCATGATCCGGAGGGCCGACGCGTGGCCCACGTGGGCCAGAATGTCAACACTGCCCTTCTGAACCAGGTCGAAGAGGACGGCTTTTGCGTGCTGCCGTCGGTCATCGACCGCGCTGCGGCCGCATCGGCCCGCGCAGCATCGGTCGCCGCGGCGGAGCAGGCCGCCGCCGGCGGCTATCCGACCACCTGGGAAGACCTCGATCCGAACGGGAGGAACATCCGGATTCCCGATCTCCTCGCCTATGACCCGGTGTTCGCCCAGCTGGTGATGAACGAGCACGTGACCTCCTACGTCGCAGCCTTGTTGGGTCCCGATTGGGTGGTGTCGAACTTCTCCGGCAATATCGCCCTGCCCGGGAGCGGGTCCATGAACGCGGATTGCGATCAGTCGACGATCATGCCCGAGCCCTGGTTGGAGCAGAACTGCCTCAACGCGATCTGGTGTCTCGACGACGTCGACGAGGGAAATGGGGCCACCCGCTATCTTCCCGGGAGCCACAGGTTCACCCGTTTCTCCGAGGTGCCCGCTGATCCGAAGGCCGGCATGCGGCCGTTTGAAGCGTCAGCCGGGTCTGTGATCATCATGCACGGCCGCATGTGGCACACCTCGGGCGAGAACGTCAGTGCGGACCGGGAGCGGTGCTTGCTGTTCGCGCTCTATGCGAGCGGCTATCTCCGGCTGCAAGCGAATTGGCGGCAGATCATCCCCCACGACAGGCTGATGGGGATGTCGTCCGAATTGCAGATGCGGCTCGGCCTCAGCAGCCCGAACCGGGGGTATGGCGCGTACCTGGTGAGCACCGCCCCACAACCACGACTCGGGTCCTGAGGTGTTCGACTTCCTGGTGAGTGCCGATCTCCTGATCGATGAACTCCCTGCTGCGGTGCACACGATGCAAGCGCGCCTCGGGTTCGGTGACCCGAAGCCGCAGTGGTACGCCGGAGGCGAGGGCCGTGGGTTCGACGTCGTGTTTCTCCGCGCGAGCCGCGGCTACAGGAATCCCCGACCCGGCTCGAGGTCATGGCGGCGAACGCCGTCGACCCGGACCTCCCCGCCCCGCAGACGCTTCCCCACATGCCCGGCCTGCGGCGTGCGCAAGCCGACGCTCCGGTACGCACGCACGGCACGGTATTCGCAGTGTCGGACATGGACGAGGCGATCGTGCGCGTGCGGCGTGGTGGTTACCGTCACTGGCTCGATGCTGCCAATGACCTGATGCCGCATCACCGGTTGTGGGTCGGCGTCAGCGAAGAGGAGAAGGACGTCTGGATCCCGGGGGATGACGGCGGACTGCTGATCGAGCTCGTCGAGTCCGTGACGATCCCAGGTGTCATGGAATCAGCGGACGAGCCGCCACCACAATCGGAGCTGCCGCCTGGCGCAATGACCCGCATCACGGCTCGGCGCTGGCTGGTCCCTGACCTCGACCAGTCGATCGCACGTCTGCACGCGACCTTCGACTGCTCCATCGGTCCGGTGACGCGCACCGCCGATGGCTCGCGAACGGCGGCGATCGTCTGCGCACATCCGCGTAGTGCCGTCGTCGATCTCGTGCAGCCCGCAGTTGGAACGCCACAGGCGGAACTCGTCGATGCACGCGGTCCATTGCCCTGGACGATCGTCATAGCCGTCAACGACCTTGCGGCGAAGGCTCACGACCTCGAGGCGCGACGCACGCCGTTCGCGCACATCGAGGACAACGTGACCGGGGTTCCCGCCCTCGCCCCCGAGCCCGCGACGACACTCGGTGTCCCGTTCGTGTTCGTGCGGGAGAACCTCTGAGCCAGGCCCGTCGATCCGGCACCTAGGGAGCGGCCGGAGGGTCGACGAGCCTGACCATGGAGACGGTGCAGGCGACGCCCTCGGTATCCGAGATGGTGGCCTGGACCTGGCCGCTGCCGGTTCGGCCGAGCCAGCTGCGACCGTCGAGGGAGAGCCACTCGCCGGCCGGCTCGCGGACGACATTGATGGCCACATCGGCGTTGATCCAGCTGACCGGCTGCGAACGGTCGTGCCCTACGCCGCTTGCGGTGTCGGCGACGTAGGCGAGCCGGGCCACGGGCCGTGGGCGCTCTCCAGCGATGACATCGATGCGCAGGCGCATCCAACCGGGGTGTTTGAAGTAGCCCCCGGATCCCTCGAAGAGGTACTCGATCGCCAGCCTCGAGCCTGGGGGGTCCGCCGACGTGAAGAGATCGTCTTCCACTGGCCGCGGCTCGGTCGGGAGGGGATTGGGGAAGCGGCCGTCGGGGAGACCCTCGGCCTCGACCGCAGCGCGCCTGATCCGCAAGGCGGTGGCCCGGGTGACCTCGACGCCGTCGGCAAAGAGGGACCCCTCGACCACTTGGATCTTCTTGCCCTCCCGGACGATACGTACCTCGGCTGTGAGGGGGGTGAGCGGAGTTGGTCGCATCAAATCTGTCGTCAGCCGGGCCAACTGCATCGGAACCAGACTCGGGGTCGTATCGATCAGGGTGGCCAGGAGCGCGGCCGGGGATCCCCCGAACTGCGCTCCCGGGTCCCAGGGCCCCTGGCAGTAGTGCGTCGGAACGTACCGGTTGCCGTCGGGGACATACAGGGCGGCATCTTTCTCTACGGTGAACTGCACGACCGGGGGAGCTTCACCGCGATGATCCCTACCGTGCAAGTCGACGTGTGCCGGTGGCCGAATGTCACGGTGCTCGTTACCATCGGGGCCATGCCGAGGGGGGACTCGGGCCGTTCCAGCGTGGGGAAGTTCACCCGCGATCGCTCCGCCATCCCGCAGGAAACGACCGATCAGGAGGAACCCGCATGTCAACCCGTCAGCAATTGCGATCGCTCATCGCCGGTGAGCCGTTCATGGCGGCCGAGTGTTACAGCGCACTGACGGCCCGCATCGTCGAGGACGTGGGCTTTCCCGCCGCCTATATGGGGGGCCACGGAACGAGCATGATGCACTATGCCGTCCCCGACAACGGGGTCTTCACGCCGACGGAGATGATCGAGCAAGCCGGCCGGGTCGCTGAGGCAATTGGGATCCCCCTGATCATCGACGCGGATCAGTGCGGCGAGACGGTGGCGGACGTCTATCGAAGCATTCAGCGCTACGAGCACGCCGGCGTCGCCGGGATCCATATGGAAGACGAGATCCCGCCGAAACACTCGAAGTGGGACGGCCCTCTCCTGTCGATCGACGACATGCAGGCGCGGATCCGCGCCGCTGTGGAGGCGCGCCGGGATCCGGACTTCGTCATCATCATCCGCTGCGACGAGCTCTATGCCGTGGGCGGTGGTGGTTCCGGATCGCTCGAGGAGGCTATCCGTCGGGGCGTCGCGTACCAAGAAGCAGGCGCCGACGCCTTCCTCCCGACCTTCGCCACCGAGGAGCACGTCGCCGCCATCAGGGAGCAGGTGACGCTGCCCATCGTGGGCTTCGGCAGCTTCATGCCGGGGGTGGACGTCGTCCTCTCGACCGGCTGGGGCACGGCTTCAGCGGCGCGGGTGCACCGTCAGTGGGCCACCCACCTTCTCGAGCACCGGGATCTACCGGCCGAGGCATTCGAATTTCCCGGCAAAGCCGAGGCGATCCAACAGGAGACCTACGATGCGGTCATCGAGGCGTGGGTGACGAGCACCGGACGGAGGGTGCGGCCACCTGCCACGTGAAGGCGGGGGATCTCGTCGGTCGCACGAGCCTGAGCGCGAAAATACCGTTACGGTGACGACGTGAACGTCACCGTTGATCGTTACTTCGCAGCAATGGAACGCCACGACTGGGACGAATTCCGGCGCGATGCCTCTCGGATTCCTTCAGTCGGGTCGGACCCTACGAGGAGCACGTGGTGGAGCACCCCCGACGACTACCTCGCGTTCTTGCGGGATCTGCTGCCCACCCTCAAGGGTCAGAGGGTCGAGGTCACCGAGGTGATCGAAGAAGGTCGGCTTGTACAGGTGAACGTGACGGAGACGATCGAAGTGCAAGGCTCGCCCCATACGGTGCGGGTGGCCGGGACGTTCCGTCTGGACCAAAATGATCGGATCGAGCACGTCGAGGTTTTCGTGAGACGGCCGGCACCCGAGGGAACGACCAGCTGACATGGGGAACGAGGCACCTCCGTCCTCTGCGGCAACCGCGCAGTTGCCCCGCGAGACGCCTACGACCACCACCGTCCTCTGGACGAATGGGATCCCGAGTCCACGCACGCCGAGCTGCGGAGTTCGTGTCCCGTCGCGCACACCCCGGCTCACGGTGGCTACTGGGTCGTCACGTCGTACGACCTCGTGCGCCGGTGTGGCCGCGACCCCGAGGCGTTCTCGTCCGAACACGACCTCGATGGCTCTCGGTTGGGCCAGGAGTTCGGAGGCATCGCCATTCCCCCGCAAGGCCGCTACCGGGGGATTCCGTCGGAGATCGACGGCACCGCGTTCCATGCGTACAGGCGCCTTCTCCTCCCGTGGTTCACCCCGGTGGCAACGGCGCGCTGGCTTCCCGTGATCCGCTCGATCACCGTTGAGAGAGTTGGCCGCCACCTCGAGTCCGGGCAGATCGATCTTGTCCTCGATCTGGCCAACCCCGTCCCCGCCATGGTCACCATGATGCTGGTGGGACTGGAGGCGGACCAGTGGGAGCACTTTGCGGGTCCATTGCATTCCCTCGTCTTCGCTCCTCCCCACTCGCCGAGTTGGCTCGCCGCGCTGGAGGGCATCGGCCATCTGCGGGCGGCGTTGCTCGACCTGGTCCGCTCGCGCCGTCGAGAAGGGCGCCGACGATGTGGCTTCGGCGGTCGTGGTGGCTGAGATCGATGGCCAACCCGTGAGCGATGCCGATGCGGTGAACGTCTTGTTCGCAATCGTCGCCGGCGGGGTCGATACCACCACCGCATTGATCGCAAACTCCCTCTACTGGCTCTCTGCACACCCTGACGTCCGTCGCCGGCTCATCGCTGATCCGGGCCTTCGGCCATCGGCTCGCGAAGAGTTCCTCCGGGTCTTCAGCCCTGCCCCTGCAACTGCTCGCACGGCAACCGGTACGGTCCACGTCGGCGGGCGGGACCTCGAACGAGGGGATCGCCTGCTGCTTTCATGGGCCGCGGCCAACAGGGACCCGGCCGTCTTCGTCGATCCGGACCGAGTGGATGTCACACGTGACGCCGGCCCTCACGTTGCCTTCGGCTTCGGCCCGCACCGTTGTATCGGTGCGCCGCTGGCCCGGGTCACATTTGATACCGTTCTGGATCTCGTCCTCGACACCATCGGCGACTACGTGGTCGAGGTCGCAACGGCCGCCCGATATCCGAGGGTGGGCGCGGTCAATGGATGGGAGCGGATCCCCGCCCGCTTCAGCCCATCGACGGGATTGACACCGGACCTGCGATAGACGACGCGACCGCCCGGCTACTTCTTCACCCGGTAGTCGATGAAGGTGGCGAACGGCGACTGGCGTACTCCCAGGTGCTCGAGCTCGAACCCGTGCGGGAACCCGTCGAAGAGTCGCTTCCCGGCTCCGAGCACCACCGGAGCGATGATGATCGTGAGCTCGTCGACCATGCGGGCCGCCAAGGCCTCGCGGAGGATCTGGGCACCGCCCATGACACGCACACGCTTGCCGCCGGCCACCACCGCCGACCGGTCCATGGCCTCGGCCAGGCCGCCGATGAACACGAATTCCTCGCCGGCCGGCTGCTCTTCGGGGCGGTGGGTGACGACAAACGTCGGGATGCCCCAGGGGTTCTTGTCCCCCCAGTGCCCGGCCGCTTCGTACGTTCCCCTCCCTGCGATGACCGCACCGTTCGCAGCAAGGTTCTCCTCCAGCCAGACCTTGTCCTCACCCGTTGGCTCGCCCCGATCGGGTGTGTCATAGCTCCACGGTCCACCGAACACCCAATAGTGGAGGCGCTCGCCGACTGTCGCCGAGTCCACAACCCGGTCCGTCGTTGGGACCGGCGATGTACCCGTCCACCGAAATGGTGATCCCTGCTGCAACCTTGCCCATGGATCCTCCCCGGAACGGTCAGCCGCTGGTCGTGCGGCGTGGATGCTGACGACAGATCCGACGGTTGCGGCCCACGGAAGTCATCGGTTCGGACCCCGTTTCGGTCTCACGACGACGTTGCCGTGCGGCGTCGTCAGCTTGTCGTCACGAGCTCGTAGAGGCCGCACGCGGCAGTACCGACGAACGTGGCGACGTCGGCGGAAATGCGCTTGCGCCCCTCATCGGAGTCGTACATCCCCGTGGCAAATGCTTCCGGCGAGCGAAAACCCAACTCCGCTATCCCGTCGATCCATTCGCCGCCGGGACCGAACGCAGTTCGAACCACGTTTTGCACGTAGAGCTCCATCCCGACGTGATACTTCTGCGCCAATGGTCGATGCACGGTGGTCCAGTGGTGCTCGAATTGCGTCATGGTGAGGCCCACGGCGCGTCCTACCCGGCACATGTGGGAAACCCCCGTGCCGGGGGATCGGCTCACTCCGGGTCGATGCCATCGCAACACCTCGGAGACGGCATACCACTGCAGCAGTTCGCTGCCGATGCCGAGCGCGTCCGCCCACGTGGCGCGGTCGGGGGAACCGCGGCGGACCATTCCACGATCACGGGGGCAGGAGGATCGGCCGCTCCGGGTTCCGGTTGTCGGGTCAGCGCCACATGGGTGAGGGAGGTGCCCTGCAGTCCACCCATGTGCCGGGTCAAGCGATCCATGAATCCTCCGTCGACGCTGTCGGCGGCAACGACGAGCACGAACTTGTGCATCTGTTCGGACATTGGTCCCCTCCCACTCGGTCCACCTGGGTTCGTCGTGTCCACCGTAGGTCGAGCACGCGTCGTCCTCGTGACGCCCCACATGTGCCCTATCTCATAGATTGGACCTTCATGGCCGTTGCCCGAAACGTCTTCGTCTCGTTGGATTGCGCAGCGCCTGCTCCTCTGGCTGCGTTCTGGGCTGCGATGCTCGGGGGAGAGGTTGCCTTCACGACGAGCGGTGCCGTGGGCGTGCGTACCCCGTGGATGTGGCTGACGGCGCTCCACGTACCTGATTACCGACCTCCTTCGTGGCCAGACGCGGAAATCCCGAAGCAGATACACCTGGACCTGGGCGTCGAGGATCTCGAGCGCGTCGGTTGCCGACCCGAGAGGCTGGGAGCACGACCGGCGCCGATCCAGCCGGCACCGGACCGGTGGCGGGTGATGTTCGATCCGGCGGGCCATCCTTTCTGCCTGACCACGGAGATTCCCCCCGTGGCTCGGTAGCGTCAGGTTCGGGCAGTATGTGCTTCCCCGGAGGTGATCTCCGGGTAACAGTCGTGATCCCGGCTGGGCACGGGGACCGGGAGGGGCGTACATGACGACGGCACAACTTCAGGACGACAATCTGGCCAAGGTGATGGCGCACCTGCGCGCCGAATTCTCCAACGACGTCGACCTGATCATGGACACGGTGGCGCCCGATCCCCACTTCTTCATCGTGACGCGAGAGCATGGAAGGCTGGAGTTGGAGGTCGCAGAGACGCCCGAGGCGGTCCGAGCTCACTACGTCAACCTGCGAACCTCGCTGGATGTCGTGCGCTCGCGCCAGATCCGGCGCATCGTCAGTGACTGGTTCGTCCTGCAACAGAGCGTGGCCACCATGCGCACACGTGATGATGACGCTTCAGGCGACCCGCACGACTTCACGGTGGACACCGCCGTGCTGTTCCCGATTGCTCCCGAAGGCATATTGGGCGAGATCCCCTGGAACCGAACCAGCTTCGCAGAGGCCATGACGTCGAGGACGATCCACCACGAACCTCCGACCGAGGAGCTCATGGAGACCGTGGATCTCCACGAGACCTTTTTGGAGGCCTGGTGTTCCGGCGACGAGTTGCGGGTGGTCGATCTCCTCGAAGAAGACTGTGCGCTGGGAATTCGCAGCTGCACCGACGTGAGGGGGTCCCTGTGCGTCGGCGCCGGGAAGGACGCGATACGTGCGGTCTTGGCCGAACAGTTCGGCACGTGGAAGCCCGACAGTTTCACGATCTTGAACCTCGTGGTCACCGATTGGTACATCTTCTCCAACATCAGATGGATCGGTGCGGCACGCTCGGCATCGGGTATCTGGTCACCGCACGAGATGTCCACGGCCATGATCCTGCCGATCTCGGAGTCACACCGATTCCAGGCGATTGTCGGTTATGGGACCTCCCTCATTCCCCTCTGAGATCAGCGCCTACCTGGGTGTGTTGAGCCATTGCAGGATGGCGTCGGTATCGGCTCCCAACGTGGGGGGTGGCAACGTATAGCGGGGTGGTGTCTTCGAAAGCCGGATCGGATTCGAGAGCTGGGCGATCGCCGCTCCGGCACGGCTGTGCATCATGGTGATGGGATCGAGCTCCAGGGTCTCCGCCAGGGCGAACGCACCCGCCACATCATTGATCGGCCCACAGGGCACGCCGGCTTCGTTCATCCGCACGGCCCACCTTGCCGCGGTATCTGATGCCAGCGCCTGTTCGAGAGCCTCGATGAGCTCGGTCCTATTGTGCACCCGGGCCGCGTTGACGCGGAACTTCTCGTCGTCCGCGAGCGCAGGCAGTCCCACCAGCGAGCACAAGCTGCGGAATTGCGAGTCGTTGCCGACGGCCACCGCGATGACGCCGTCGGCCGTGCGGAACGTCTGGTAGGGCACGACGCTCGGGTGCCGATTGCCCATGGCCTGTGGCACCAGCCCGGTATTGGCGTAGGCCGATCCCTGATTGACGAGCGAGGCGATCACGCTCGAGAGCAGATTCACCTCGACCCGTTGGCCCCGGCCAGTTTCGCGTCGGGCCGCCAGCGCCGCCAGAATGCCGATGCAGGCGTGCAGCCCGGTCAAGATGTCGACGACGGCCACGCCGACCCGAGTGGGTGGACCTCCTTCGTTTCCGGTGATCGACATCAGGCCGCCGACCGCCTGGGCGATGAAGTCGTAGCCGGCCAGGGCCGAACCTGCACCCGACCCGAACCCCGAGATCGAGCAGTAGATGACGCCCGGATTGGTTTGCGCCACGCTGTCGTAGTCCAGCTCGAACTGGGCGAGGCGCCCCGACCGGAAGTTCTCGACCACGACGTCGGCGCGGGCGGCCAGGGTCCGGGCGTTCGCCACGCCTTCCGTTGTCCGCAGGTCGAGAGCAACGCTCCTCTTGTTGCGGTTGATGCTGAGGTAGTACGTGCTCTCGCCGTCGACATAGGGCGGGCCCCAGGCCCGGGTGTCGTCGCCACGGCCCGGCTCTTCGACCTTGATGACGGTCGCGCCGAGATCACCCAATAGCATTGTGGCGAGAGGACCAGCCAGCACGCGGCTGAAATCGGCGACGACCAGGCCGGACAGTGCACCCGAGGCGTGATCAGCCTCCCCCTGTTCGAATGGTGCTTCGCTTCCGCGTTCAGGCATCATCGTGATCGGCTGCCGCCACGGGGGCATCAACGCCCGACAAGAGCGGCGCCAGCGTTCTGAAGGCCGCGTCGGCGGCAGGGGCACCGCAGTAGACGGCGCAGTGCAACACGATCTCGCCGATCTGCTCGGCAGTCATGCCGTCGGCCAATGCGCCGCGCGCGTGGGCGAAGAGCCCTTCGGGCCGGCCGAGGGCCACTAACACGGACATGGTGATCACCCGACGTGTGACCAGGTCGAGCGCCGGTCGATCCCAGACGCCTCCCCATATCTCGCGCGCGGCCATCGCGGAAAAGGCGGCTTGGGCCTCGGTCGCCGGGGGCATCGGCACCGGAAGGTCGGGTCCGAGGACCCGACGACGCACCGCGTCGGCTCGAGACTCGGCGGGCTCGGTCACGTGGGTTGCTCGCCCCGTAGGTCCAAGAAGCTGGTTCCGACGGTGAAGGCACCTGCCTCAGGAGGAACGACTCCTTCCTCGGCCGCAATGAGCATTTCGGAGACCACCCTTTCCATGTCGTAGGCGGGCTGATAGCCCAGCTCGCGGCGGGCCCGACTTATGTCGAGCGGGTACTCGCGGGTTCGGGCACGCGCGTCCGTCTCGATGGTGATGTCCGCGGCGGGCACCAGACGGCGAACGATGTCGGCCACCGCCTCCAGTCGCATCGTCGACCCCACGCCGAGGTTGTAGATGCAACCATCTGCGCCTTCGGTCCGGTTGGCCAGCACTGTCCCCTGTGCAATGTCGGCTACGAAGGCCCAGTCCATATCTCCCCAGTCACGCAGGCGCACGGGCTCTCCCCGGCGGGCACCCGCCACCATGACGGCAACGTTGGAGCCCAATCGGGCGATGTCGGTCGCCGGAATGAATGCCAGCGCACCGTCGTAAGGTGGGACGACCAACGGGTAGCGGACGGCCGAGAATCCCATCCCGTATCCGTGGTGGTAGTTGAGCCCCAGATGCTCGCCGGCCAGCTTCGTCGTGCCGTAGACGTCTCCCGGTCGTAGGGTGTCGCCCTCTTCGACCGGGGCGGTGGGACGCTCAGGGTCGGCGGTGTTCGCTGCAGCGTAGACAGAGGCTGTCGACGAGATCGTCACGCGTTCCACTTCGCAGAGCCGAGCCGCTTCGTACACATTGAGGAATGCCTCGATGTTGACACGAGCTCCCCGGTACGGGTGCTGCCATATATCCGAGGTGAGCGACGCCGTATGGATGACCCGGTTCACCTGGTGGCGCTCGAGGGTCCGCAACAACTCGGGCAGGTCGATCAAGTCATTGCGCACGAGCGTTATGGCGTCGAAGTCGAGGACACGACGAAGCGTGGAGGGGTCGATGATGACATCTTGGAGCACGACGGGCTCGCCGAGAGCCTGCAGGGCACGCGCGACGTAGGACCCGGTCAGACCCGCGCCCGTGACGAGTGTGGTCACGGGTTCGTCGTCAATTCGGTCGAGAGGAAGTCGAGGGTCCGCACCCATGCATCCCTCGCAGCGTCCACGCGGTAGGCGCTCCGGGTGTCGTTGAAGAACGCGTGTGGCGCGTCGGGATAGACGTGGAATTCGAAGCGCCGTCCGGCCGCTGCCATGGCGTCGGCCAGGGCGGGCACGGCGTCGGTGATGGCGTAGTCCTCGGCGCCGTAGAGACCGAGCACCGGACAGTGGGCGCCCCTCAATCTGGCGTGGGGCGGCGGGGTCCCGTAGAAGATGACGGCAGCGCCGAGACGGGCCTCCTCGCACGCGAGCCGCCCGACGAGGCTGCCACCCATGCAGAACCCGATCGCGCCGACAGGGCCGTGGTTCCCGGCGTTGTGGGCGGACCCGAGTGTGATCGCGTCGCTCAGGATGGGATCAAAGCGGCCCAGGTCCGCCGGACCCTCGAAGAGGGCATCAAGAGTCTCCGCGAGCGCGGTGCCGTCCGGACCGACCTCGGCCAGAGCCTTGGCTCGTGCCGTTCCGTCCGTCCATGTCGCAGGGTCCTGCCCGTCGACCCAGGCCCGCGCCTTGGCGACACGATCCGGTGTCATTGCGCCCGACGGCGCGAGTCCGCTGTAGAGGTCGGGGGCAACGACGAGATAGCCCGATCGCGCCACACGATCAGCGAGGTCGCGCAGGTGGCTTCCGTCTCCCCAGATGTCCGAGACCACGAGAACGACGGGGAGGGGACGATCGGCCCGTGCAGGCCACGCCACGTAGGTGCGCCCGGCGCCGGCCGGTTCGGACCCACCGGCAAGGGTCACACGCGGCGCCCGTCGGGGGAGAGCTTGAAGAACCGTACGGCATTGTCGGCCAAGATGGCGCGTCGTTCCTCTTCGGGTACGCCGTAGAAGTCCGATTCGATGGTGCGCCACGAGAAGGGATGGTCACTGGCGCTATGCGGGTAGTCGCTCGACCACATCAATTGGTCGACCCCGACGAGATGGCGGTTGTGGACGGCGTGGCGATCCGTGATGTACGTGAAGCCGATGCGGTCCATGCACGAGAGTGGCGATGCAACCATGTCCCGTGCGGCGCGCGAATTCGGGATCCTGGCGGCGCCAACGGTTGTAGGCCTGTTCCTTCCAGTACGGTACCCAGCCCGCATCCACCTCGACGAAGGCTACCCGCAACCGTGGGAAGCGCCACATGACGCCGGTGTAGATGAACTCCTCGAGGCGAACGGGGACGTCGAGCATCCTGATCACCCCTTCGCGCAACGTGGCGTGGTGTGCTCCGGGTGCCGCATCCGTGAGGCGGACATGGATGGCCAGGGTGAGATCGAGCTCCTGGAGCGTCGCCCAGAGTCGATCGTCCTCTGGTTCGAGCCGGATGTCCCCGTGGGGGTACATGCCGATGGTCACTGCAGTGATGCCGGGGAGAACGGCTACCCGTGTGCACTCGGCGACTGCGTCATCGACGCCGGAGTTGGGGAGGAGCGCGACACCCGCCAACCGGTCCGGGCTGGGGGAGCAGAATTCGGCGATCCAGTCGTTGTAGGCCCGGACGCAGGCAAGGTGAAATTCGCGGTCAGGGTTCACGAAGACGGCGTTGGCCACCCTCGGCGTCGGGAAGAGCACCTCGGCATCGACCCCGTCCAGGTCCTGGTCGAGCAACCTCGCCTTCGGGTCGTAGCCTCCCGGCCTCACCTCTTCGAAGCGCATCCACGGGTCCGGGGGCCACGGACCCATGCCCGCACAGGCGTTACGGCCGAAGGGGACCGGCTCGCGGGCTCCTTCGAGCACCCATGCGTCGCCGCGCTCGAAGCGTTCGATGCGCGGGCGCGATCGACGAAGCGCGGCGGGACACGCGAGGTCCACAGGTCCGGAGGCTCGTTGACATGGGAGTCGGCCGAAACCAGCGCGTACGGGCGACGCCCGGTCACGGCTTCACCACCACCGGCGAGAATCGCGGGAGGACGGCCTCGGGACCCAGTCGGTCGAATTCCACCTGGACGCGCTGGCCGATGGCGACGAGCTCCGGATCCACGCCGACGACGTTACTTACCAGACGTGGGCCCTCGTCCAACTGAATGAGGGCGACGACGTAGGGCACCGCCCCGGCGAGTGCGGCATTGGGAGCGTGCCGAACGATCGTGAAGCTGTACACGGTCCCCAGTCCGGTTGCCGGCCTCCAGGTGAATGCGGCGGATGCGCACTGACCACAACGGGGTCGGGGCGGGTGGCGCACCGTGCCGCACGTGTCACAGCGTTGGAGAAGGAGCGTCCCTCCGTCCAGGCCCTCCCAGTAAGGAGCGTCATCGGGTCCGGGGACCGGCAGCGGGCCGAGGCGACCGATCATGAGCGGCCGAGCACGACGCCGGTCACCGGCGCGAGGGATCCGCCCACGACGAGACCGATCGAAGCACCGGTCACCTGGTTGACAGCCTCCCCCCTGAGTTGTCGAACCGCTTCGACCACGTGGTTCATCGTTTGCACGTAGGCCTCGCCGAGGTGGCCGCCGTGGGTGTTGAGCGGGAGCCGGCCGTCTACTCGTATGTTGTCACCGCCGCGCACGAATTCGACCCCTTCGCCGGGCCCGCAGAAGCCCAGGCCTTCGAGCGAGAGCACTGCCAGAGCAGAAATGTGGTCGTAGACCTCGAGAAAGTCCACGTCGGCCGGGACGATGCCAGCTTCGCCGTACAGGCGGCGGGCCAGAAGCGCGGTTTCCTCTGGCCACTCGATGTCGGCCCGCTGGTAGCTGGTCACCACCTCGAGTTCGGGGCCGGTGGCCCACCCTGCCGCCAGGATCGGAACAACGGCACGCCGCAAATCAGCTGCACGCTGTGCCGTCGTGATCACCACGGCGCTCGCCCCGTCGTTGCCGACGTTGCCATCGGGCAGGCGCAGGGGTGAAGCCGCAATCGGCGAAGCGAGGTAGTCCGCCCAGCTGAGCGGGTGACCGAACTGCAACGCCGCCGGGTTGGTCGCGGCGTACTCGCGTTCGACCACCGTGACCCACCCGAAGCCATCCGGATCGCACGTGTAGCGGTGAACGTAACGCTGTGCCACCAGGGCGGCCCATTGGATCACGGTGAGCAGCCCGTAAGGGGCGTGGTGGACCCGGGAACCGGCAAGGGCAGGTGCAATCGATTCCATGTCCTGATCGAAGTGGAGTGTGTCGCCGAGCGGCGCCTTGACACTACGGAACGCGACCACCGTGCTCGCCCGGCCACTCGCAACAGCCAACGCGGCCAACGCGACGGCTCCGCAACCATTGCCGTAGGGGGATTCGGCGAAGAAGGTCAGATCACCGAGGCCGAGGTTGCTGACCAATTCGTATTCGCGCACACGGTCGAACGAATACCCGGTGATGCCGTCGACATCGAGAGTGGTGAGGCCGGCATCGTCGAGTGCCAGCACAATTGCTTCGAGCGCCAGGTCGAGGTGGGAGCGTTCGGACACGAAGGAGAACGCGGTGTTGGCGGCGCCGGCGATCGCCGTCGCTCCGGAGAATTCACGCACCACGGCAGGCATCCCGTGTCCTCATCCGCGATCCTCGCCCAGACGCACGGGCAGCGTCTTTATGCCGCGGATGAAATTCGGAGCGGACTCGCGTGGGCTGCCCGGCCAATTCGACATCAGGAAAGCGCCGCAGCAGCTCCTCGAACATCACGCGGATCTCCAATCGGCCGAGCGCGGCACCCAGACAGAAATGGGGACCGCCTCCGCCGAGCGCGATGTGCGGATTGGGATGACGGGTCACGTCGAATTCGTCAGGGTCGGCGAAGACCTCCGGATCGCGATTTCCTGCGCCATAGAACAGGACGAGCCAATCTCCCGCTTGTATGTGGCGGCCACGAAGCTCGGCGTCCTTGGTCGCCGTTCGGCGAAAGTGGGTGACCGGGGAGACGAACCGGAGCATTTCCTCCGCGGCCGATCCGATGAGACCGGGCTCGTCGAGAAGCAGCTTGGCCTGGTCGGGGTGCTCGGCCAGCGCGAGGAGTCCTCCCACGATCGTGTTCCGGGTCGTTTCGTTACCGGCGAACTCCAGGAGGAGGAAGAAGCCACGCTGGGCTTGCTCGCTGAGTCGCTCTCCGTCGATCTCCGCCTGCATGAGGAGGGACACGAGGTCATCGCTCGGCGAGTCCCGGCGGAGCTCCTGCATGCCCGCCAGATACGTCATCATGTGCCCGATCGCAGCAAATCCGTCTTGATTCTGACCAGCTCCGCCCCCGCCACCTTCGGTAATCCCGTCACTCCAGACCTTGATGAGATGTTGATCCTCGCGGGGCACGCCCAGCAGCTCGCCGATGACGTAGCTCGGCAAGAGCGCGGCCACATCCTCGACGAAGTCGATCTCGTCACGATCTGCGACATCATCGAGGATCGATGTGGTCAGCTCGCGGATGTGCGATTCCAGCGTCCTGATGCGCGCGGGCGTGAAGCCCCGGCTCACCAAGGCCCGCAACCATTTGTGGGCGGGGTCGTCCATCGTCACCAGGTTCTCGAACTCCGCCATGTCCTCCCCGCTCCCGCCCTGTATCGCGATCCCCTTGCCCGAGCAGAAGGTCTCGGGGGTCTTCGACACGGCCACGATGTCGTCGTGACGCGTCAAGGCCCAGAAGGGGTGCGCGGCCGTGTCGTGGTAGTGGACGGGATCCGCCTCTCGCAGGCGTGCCAACGTGGGGTAGGGATCCGCCATCCAGAATTCCGGCCGTGTCAGATCGATGTGCTCGTTGTCCATGCTCATGCGCGTCTCCCGGGGTTCGCCCTACCAAAAGAAATGATTCCGATCCTCGCTCTTCGCATCGTCGTATTCGGCCTGCCAGATGGAGGTGAGAAGGGCGCGTTCCTCCGCACCTTCAGAATCCTCGATCCAACTCTGCAGGTCGAGAACGGCCGAACGCAGGTGGTCGAGCGTCGTCTCGAGCGACGAGATCCTGTAGTCGCCGGCAGTTCGCGAGCCCTCGACGAGCACTTGCCTGAGACGATCGTGACGCGCACCCGTCGTCAGCTCCGAACCTCGACGAACGATGTCGGTGTACCGCGAGATCCCGGCGAGACGCGTCGAGGCGCACGTGTCCCACTCACGTTGGAGTATGGAGAGGAGGGATGAGACTCCACGAAGGCGTGAGATCTCCTGGGCGTCCGTTGACTCTGCGGCGATCTCATCGAGGGTCTTCAACGCTGCCGCCATCACGAACTGCGGCTCGGGCCTCATTACCCCAGGACCCCCATGTCCTCGAGCGCCCACTTCTCCTGCGAGCCGATGTTCAGCCACCCCATGGTGCCGAACATGAGCTCATTCGTACGGCCCGAGGAAAATTCGTGGGCAGCGGTGGCCCAAATGGCGGTGGCCTTCACGTGGGTGAACAATTGCCACCAGTGGAGCGATTCCGGATCGGCACGCATTCCGCTCATGCTCTCCCACTCTGCGATGGCATCCGCGGGGCGCAGGGCACCTCCGATCATTTCGGGAGCGGCAGCACTCCGCCAGTTCTTGGCCATGCTCCAGGCGATGTCCTCATGAGGGTCGCCCAGATGGGTCATTTCCCAGTCGAGAACCCCGACGACCCCGTGAGGTGAGAGCAGCACGTTCCCCACTCGGAAATCGCCGTGGACGATCCGCGGTCGGGCGACCGGTGGCGGCGGGTGGCGACGCAGTTCCCGGATCACCGCTGCCGTGATGGGCATCGGTCCCAAATCGTGGTCGTGCAAGGTCCTCTCCCAGCGCTCGAGCTCAGGCTCCCACGTGTTGTCGCGAGGCGGTACCCGCAAGACACCCTCAAGCCCGACGGCTTCGTAGTCCACCGCGGAGATCGATCCGAGAACGTGGTACATCTGGCGGACGAGGGGCTCACGGCGCCCCTCGAACGCCGGTGTCAGCAGCTCCTGTGGCCAGGCCACGCCACCGAGCCTCTCCATCACGAAGAACGGCATGCCGAAGGCGTCCTCGTCATCTTCGAGGAGGAGCGGCTCGGGCAACGGGATGCCCGGGCTGCCGTACAGAGCGCGGTACATGGCGTATTCGGTACCACGGTTGCTCTCGAGGAGCGACGCGGGCGGGTCAAGCCGGAAGATCAGCTCACGCAATTGGGGGGTGCCATGGCTGTCGTTCCATGCGGCATCGACGGACCAGGTGTGGCGTGATGCCCCCCCGATGATCTTCCGCGCGCCAGTGACCTCGATCCCGGGTTCATCCCAGGCCTTTCGCAGGTACATCGTGGCGCAGAGCGCAAATGTCGATGCATCCATCGGCCGCCCCGTCAACCTTCGAGGAGGGCGAATCCGGGCACCCCGTCCCGGCACATCTCGTAGAGGACGGGATTGGAGCACTCGAGGAGGCCGATCGTCTGCTCGCCATCGCACGTCGCGATGACCAGGTGGTCGTCGAACCCGGCGATCCGTTGCCGGACGGCCGGGTCGCGTAGGTCAAAACTCTCCCCTCTGATCATCTCGCCTCCGCCGTACGTTCCCTGAAACCAGTTCTCCTCGGGCGTGCCGTTGTGATCGGGACCCATGTACATCCCGCAGCGCAGGTGGGCCACCCTGTGGCCGATCTGCTCGTACGTGATCTCCTTCACGGTGCCGTCGGCGAAGCGGGTGTGGATCACCCCACCGATCAGGTGCTTGGTCTCGGGATCGAAGCGCATCTTGTTGGAGAACGGAGTGACCATCTCGGCACCCGGGTGCTCGACGTCGCCGATGTTGCGCAAGCAGCGCCAGCCCCAGATCGACCAGTCGGAGAATTCGACCCACTGGCCGAGGTGGGAGCTCCGCGCCTGCGGTTGGAGATGTCCCGGTCCGCCGACGCCGTTACGGATACCCCAATGGTGGTCGCGGCTGCCCCGGGTCGACTCGGTCGACAGGGAGATGCGCTTCCCGCGGATCGTCACTTCACCCTCCATGCGACCGAAGCCTTCGTACCCCGCGGTGGGGAGCGCCGGCCTCCCGTCATGGCTCGTGTGCATTCCGGCACCGCCCATGCGATGGAAGACGGCGCGTTTGGTGTCGTGCCATCTGAGATCAACCCCGAGCTCCTGCGCATTGTCCGCGACCGTCAGGCGCCACTCCCGGAACGGCTCGATCACCTCGCCGCGCACGGGGCCCGTCCCGATATCGGTCCGGTCGTCTTCCAGCACACGGTGCGCCCGGACGGTCGTATGGGTCTCGTCGTGCACCAAAATGGCATAGGCATCCGCGGTGCCCAGGTTCGGGTAGAAGCCGAAACCGATCACGAGGAGCACATCCTGTGCCTGATCGGCTGTCGTGAACCAGTACCGCTCGTAGGCCCGAGGATCCGAGGTACCGAGGATGCGAAGGGGCTCGGGGATCTGATGGATGGGGTACTCATCGAACCCACTCATCGGGCTGTGCTCAGACTTCATCGTGGCCGTCCCCCTTGGTACCAGTGCCCCGTCAACGTACCAAGGCTGAAGGACGACCCCCTAACCCTGCACCGACCTGAGCATGGAATCCGAGCGGCGCGTGATCGCTCCCGGCCCGCCGGCCTCAGCGCTGACGGGCGGGCCCATTCCTTTGTGCCAGGTTGTACGCGCTGATGACGCGGTCACGGGCAAAGCCGTGATCGATGATCGGATAGGGGTAGGACGCTCCGAGCGTCACGCCGGCCGCCGCCAGTTCCATGGGCGGTGCTGTCCAGGGTGCATGGATCCACGGCGCCGGGAGGTGCTGCAACTCGGGTACGAACGCCCGGATGTAGTCCCCGGCCGGATCGAACTTCCTCGATTGGAGAACGGGATTGAAGACGCGGAAGTACGGAGCGGCATCGGGACCGGTACCGGCCACCCATTGCCAATTGCCTGCGTTCTGGGCGATGTCCGCATCGACCAGGAGCCCCCGGAACCACCGCTCGCCGATCCGCCAGTCGACCAGAAGATCCTTGACGAGGAACGAGGCGGCGACCATGCGGACGCGGTTGTGCATCCAGCCTGTGGTCGCCAGCTGGCGCATGCCGGCATCGACCAGGGGATAGCCGGTACCACCTTCCTTCCACGCCATGATGTCGTCCGGATCGTTCTCCCATGCGACGTCGTCGAGCCCGGGTCGCAAGGCCGTGTCGACCAGGGAGGGCAGCTCCCAGAGGAGGTGCGCGTACCAGTCTCGCCAGGCCAGTTGGCGGACGAAGGAAGCCCTGCCTTTTGTCGACGTTCCGACGTGCCCGGCCACCGCGGACGGCGCAAGCACGCCGAAGCGCAGGTCGGCGGACAGCTGGGATGTGCCGTCCACGGCCGGCAGGTCCCTGGTGTCGTCGTAGTCGTCGACTCGCCGTGCGAATGCGCGCAGTCGATTCCACGCTGCCTCTTCGCCGCCACGCTGGAAGGGTGGACCCTCGAGCTCGGGGACGCCGTCTCCCGGATCGTCGTCGAGAACGGCGGGCCCGTTCGGCGGCCACGTCGGCCGTACCGCGCTGCTCCACCTCGTGGCGAACGGGGTGAAGACCCGTGAGACCCGTCCGGTGGACGTGAGTATCGATCCCGGGGGGTGGACCAGATTGCCCCACCATTGCTCGAAAGAGCCACGGAATCGCCCCCCGACGGCGTGGTCGCGACGTCGGGCATAGGGGGTCACGTCAGCGTTGCTGCACAGGAGTTCGGCCCCGAGGGACTCGGCGATCGCAGGAACCAGCACGGTCGGCGGGCCAGAACGCACGAGGAGGCGTCCGCCGAGCCGATGCAGGCTCTCGTCGAGTGCGCGGAGGTGTGCCGTCAGTTGTGTCCGTCGGATTGCCCCGGAACCCCGCAACAGCACGGGGTCGAGGATGTAGAGGGCGGTGACCCGATCGGCCCTGGTGGTTGCGGTGGCCCACGCCGGGTTGTCCTCGAGGCGCAGGTCCCGGCGGAACCATACGACCGCACGTGAGGTCATTGCGTTCGGCGTTGCGCCCCGACCGGCAGACGGTGGGCGCACCACTTCCAGAGGGCATCGCCGTCGCGTTCGTCTTGCGCCGGAGTGCGGTACGTGGTCGGGAGGTAGTACTCCGGACGCCGGCGGCGATCCAGCCAGATGCCCCCGGGTCGGGGCTCAGGCGCGGCGTCGTGCCGTGGCCCATCCGAAGCCAGCCACGTCACCGTGTCCGCTCCCTGGTTCGGCGTTCGCAGGAATGGCCCGAGGCGAGCGAAACGGGGGAGTCCCGTTGCCAGCCCGGGCGTCGCCACCCAGCCCGGATGCATGGCATAGCTGGCGATGCCGTCAGGGCCCCAGCGCCGGGCCCATTCGTGGGCGAGCACGACCTGGGCCCGTTTCGCACGGGCGTAGGCGATGGCCCCCCGGTAGTCGTCGCGCGCTGACCTCGAGGTGCGCGAGGTCGAAGCGCTGCGTGTACATGCCGCCCGACGACACCGTGACGATGACGGACGAGGATGCGCGCCGCAGGAGGGGGGAGAGCAGACCGCTGAGGTGAAACGGCGCAAGGACGTGCGTGGCCAACGTCAGTTCGGTGCCGTCGTCTGCGCTCCGATAGTCCCCGAACAGCGCACCGGCACAGTGGACGAGCCCGTCGAGTCGGTCCACCGACGCAGCCATGCGGTCCGCGAACAACCTGACGGCATCGGGGTCGACGAGGTCCACGGGAGCGAGAGTGACCTCACCGGCCTCGTGGAAGGTCATGGCCGAGCGCCGGGTGGCCGCAAGCCGCGCCTCGTCGCGCCCGACCAGAACGAGTCCGGCGCCGAGGTCGACCGAGCGCGAGGGCCGTCGCCCTTCCGATGCCCGACGAGGCGCCGGTGACGACGACGACCTTGCCGTCGAGCCGGCAAGGCGCGGTCCACGCACCCATCCGGCTACGGAGTTCGAACCCGAGGCGTGAGAAGCTCCCGACGACGGTCGCTTCGAGCAGGCGGTCGGCCGCACCGGCCAGGGCACGTCGCACGTCGGGTACCGAACCTGCGTCAGGCGACACTGCGGTGGGCCCGCTCACGGAGTGAAGCGGCGATGCTTTCCACGGTCTCCACGGCAGCGTTCGGCCCGAGCCCGGTCCAGACGTCTCCACCCAGCTCGAGTGCGTGTGCCTCCGAACGTATGCCGGGCCCGCCGAGGAAGATGGTGACATCGGGCACCGCAGCGCGCACCGAGCGCACCGTCGACGCCACTTCGGCCTCCAGCCCACGTGTGGTCGACACGATGCCGACTGCCAGGAGGCGATCCTGACGGGCGACGGCGTCGGCAAGGGCATCGGCCGGCGTATTGCCTCCGAGCTCGAGTACCTCGAAGGCTCGCCAACGGAGAAGGTCGGCGACGATCGCGCCCGGGAGCGTGTGCAGATCGCCTGATGGCGCGGCGAGGGCGATGACGCCGCGGCTCTTCCCGCGCCGCCCGAATTGCAGACCCAGGTGACCGACCAGACGCAGGGCGACGGCCGTCGCCCGGTGCTCATCGGCCACCGACACCTCGCCCCTGGCCCAGCGCTCGCCAATGGAACGAAGCGCCGGGATGACGAGTTCGTTCACAACTCCTGTGGGATCGAGACCGCCGTCGAGCTGGCTCTTCACCAGCCACCACGCACCTGAGCCGTCCCCGGCCAGCATGCGGCGCTCAAGTCCCTTGGCGTCAGCCCGGGCTCTCGCCGCACCACGTCGTGACCCCTTCGCCGATGGACCGCGCAAGGCGTTCACGTCGACCGTTCGGATCTTCCACACGGCACCCTCTCGGGTGGCCGGCAACCGCCCTTGCCGGATGTAGCGGTAGGCCGTCATGTAGTGGACGCCGAGCCTGTCGGCGGCCTCTTGCAGCGTCATGGTCCTCGGCCCGCTGGTCACTCCGACGATTTTAGCACTAAAGTAGCCGCATGGCTGCATGTGGATGCGAGTGGGCGAGCTCTTGACGGATCGAGTCGGGGCGGCGCGCCAGCGCGTAGCGGTGGTCGGTGCGGGTGTCGCCGGGCTCACGGCGGCCTACCTTCTCCAGCGCAGCTTCGACGTCACGCTGTATGAGGCTGAGGACCGACTCGGCGGCCACGCCCACACGCACCATGTCGTGACGCGGGACGCCGGATCGATCCCGGTCGATTCCGGGTTCATCGTCTACAACGATGCGACATATCCGCTCTTTCGGAGACTTCTGGGCGAGCTCGGTGTCGCAACGCAAGCGACCGAAATGAGCTTGTCGATCCGCTGCGAGGGATGCGGCCTCGAATACGCCGGAGGTCACGGCCTGGGCGGGGTCCTGGCACGGCCCAGGTCGGCCGTCACTCCCTCCTTCGTGAGGATGGTCGTCGAGATCAAGAGGTTCTATCGCCTGGCGAAGGTGACGATCGCCCGGGGGGATGACGGCCTCACCTTGCGTGACTTCCTGGTCGAGGGGAGATTCTCCGCCTATTTCATTCGCCATTTCATCGTGCCACTGGTCTCCTCCGTATGGTCTGCCGCCACCGCGGACGCACTGCAGTACCCGGCCCGCTACCTGTTCCTGTTCTTTGACAACCACGGCATGTTGTCGGTCGCCGGATCTCCGCAATGGCGAACGATCAAGGGAGGCTCGCGGGTCTACGTCGAACGGCTCGCCAAGGAGCTGCACGCGGTGCACACCGCAACCCCGGTCCGTTCGGTCTCCAGGACTTCGGGCCGCGTCGAGATTCACGACGATTGCGACGATGTGGCGACATTCGACCGTGTGGTGATCGCGACGCACGCCGACGCCGCCCTACGCCTTCTGGCCTACCCGACCACTCGGGAACGGGCGGTGCTGAGTGCGTTCGGGTATTCCAAGAACGAGACCTTCCTCCACGCCGACGAAGGCGTGCTGCCGCGGGCGGCGAGAGCGAGAAGCTCGTGGAACTACCTGCTGCCCGACTGTGCTGCGGAGACCGACCGTGTCCTCGTCTCCTATGACATGAACCGATTGCAGTCGCTGCCGTCCCGCTCCCCGCACCTCGTCACGCTCAACGCCACCGCACGGATCGATCCCGGGCTCGTCATCGACCGCATGCTGTACGAGCACCCGATCTACACCCTGACCTCGGTGGCGGCGCAGCGACACCTGCCCGGTCTCAACGACGGCACGATCGCCTTTGCAGGGGCGTATCACGGCTGGGGCTTCCACGAAGACGGCTGTCGCGCCGGCGTGGCCGCTGCCGCGTCCTTCGGAGTGACGTGGTGAGCGGGTTGCTCGAGCTTCCCGCTCTTTATGAAGCGGATGTCGCGCACGGCCGGCACTCCCCGTTGCGGCACCGGTTCACCTACGGTGCGTCCTACTGGTTGGTGGACTTCGACCAGCTCCCACAGCCGCAGGGATACGGACGGTGGCTTGTCCGGATCGAGCGTCGGGATCATATGGACATCCGTCGCCTGCTCGAGGCGCGGGGGGTCGCGGCGTCCCGTGTCGTGATGCTGACAGGAGCACGCACGCTCGGCTACGTCTTCAATCCGATCACTGTGTTCTGGTGTTACGACGACGCCGATGCGCAATGCGCCGTCGTGATCGAGGTGCACAACACCTACGGGGACCGGCACGCGTACCTGCTCGAATCGGGCGCCGCCGACGAGGCGACGGTAGCCAAGGTCATGTACGTCTCGCCGTTCAATGCGGTCGAGGGGAACTATCGGATCACGGTCGATTCGCCCGGGCCCACTCTCGGCGTCTCGGTGACGCTCGAACGCCGAGGGGAGGCACCATTCGTGGCGACGCTGCAGGGCCGGCGACAGCAGATGACCCCGAGGACGGTCATCCGTTCCGCCCTGCGTCACTCCGGCGTCCGTACCCGGCTCCTGATCCAGTGGCAGGGGCTCCGTCTGTGGGGTCGCGGGCTCAAGGTGCAACCGAGATGAGCTCGTCACTCGACATCGGGCTCCATGCCCCGTTCCTCGAGCCTGACCTGGAGCGGTGGCCGGCGTTGGTCGAGCCCGGGCGTGCCCCGCTCCGGGCCGCGGCGGCCAGGCTGGTCATGGCGCGGGCGGTGCGCCGGGCCGGCATCCACCTGAGATTCCCCGATGGGGCGTCGCTCGGGCCGCCATCGGGTCCGTTGATGGAGGTCCGCCGCCCCGCCGCGTTCTTCACCCGGCTGGGACGCGAGGGCAAGGTCGGCTTCGGCGAGGCCTATATGGCCGGCGATTGGGATGCCCCGTCGCTCGTCGATGTGCTCGAAGCCATGGCCCGTCAGGTCGACACGCTTGTCCCCCCGAAGTTGCAACGGCTACGCCGGATCTACGAGCCGCGGCACCCGAAGCAGGAGGACAACGATCGTGACGGGGCCCGCCGCAACATCGCTCGTCACTATGACCTCTCCAACGACTTGTTCGCCGCGTTCTTGGACGAGTCGATGACCTACTCGTCAGCCCTCTTCGAGGGCGGAGCCGGGGAGTCACTGGCCGAGGCGCAGGCCCGAAAGATGGATCGCCTCCTTGACGCGACCGGGGTCCGAGCTGGATCGCGCGTCTTGGAGCTCGGCACGGGTTGGGGCGCGTTGGCCTTGCGCGTGGCGATGCGGGGGGCGCGGGTGACGACGGTGACGTTGTCGCAGGAGCAGGCCGTACTGGCACGCCGGCGGATCGAGCAGTCCGGCCTGTCCGCGGCGGTTGACGTTCGCGTCGAGGACTATCGGGACGTCACCGGCCAGTTCGACGCCGTGCTGAGCGTGGAGATGATCGAGGCGGTCGGTGAGCGGTGGTGGCCCGACTATTTCCGCATCCTCGAAGAGAGGTTGGCGCCCGCGGGTCGCATCGGCCTCCAGGCGATTCTGATGGCCCACGACCGGTTCGTGGCCACGAGGGCCTCATGGACATGGATCCACAAGTACGTTTTTCCCGGTGGCGTGATTCCTTCGACCCGGGCGATCAGCCAGGCCGTCGCCGATCACACCACGCTCGAGGTTGTCGACCAATTGCACTTCGGGGAGAGCTACGCCATGACGCTGCGACGCTGGCGGGAGCTGTTCGATGCCAGAGCCGAACGGATCGACCAGCTCGGATTCGACCGCACCTTTCGGAGAATGTGGGACTTCTACCTGGCCTACAGCGAAGCAGGATTCCGCAGCGGGTATCTCGATGTCGCGCAGTTCGTCCTCGCCCGAGGCACGTTAGCCTCGCGAGAGGGAAGGTGAGCGTTCCATGGTGAAGGTGCGGGTCTCGGAGCTGGTCTCGGCGGAGCGACACCTCGTGTGGTCGGAGTTGGCGAGGATCGAAGACCACGTCGAGTGGATGCAGGATGCGACAGCGATCCGCTTTCTCGGCGCCACACGATCAGGAGTCGGTACGAGGTTCGAGTGCGCGACCAAGGTCGGTCCGGTCCGGCTGACGGACGTCATGGAGATCACCGAGTGGGAGAACTCCGAAGCACTGGGAGTTCGTCACAACGGGGTCGTCAGCGGGTCGGGCCGCTTTACCCTTACCGACGCGGCGGGTGCCGCCACGCTCGTCGGTATGGGAGGAGCAGCTCGACTTTCCGTGGTGGTTGGGGTCGACGCTCGGGGAGCGGCTGGCCAAGCCCGTCTTCACTGCATTGTGGAAAGGAAACCTGCGCCGCTTGGGTCGTCGCATCACAATCGACGACGCCGGTCCCGGTGCGACCCGGTGACGCGCCGCACCCGCCTGCCCGGAAAGGAGCGGGTGTGAAGATCGCTGTCACAGGATCGGGTGGGCTCATAGGGTCCTCGTTGGTTCCCTACCTCCGCTCGAAAGGGCACGAGGTCGTCCCCATCGTCCGGGGGACGGCAACGGGCGACGAGGTCGTATGGGATCCTCAGAGCGGCACCATCGACATCGACAAGCTGCAAGGTATCGATGGCGTCGTGCATCTCGCCGGCGCGGGGGTGGGTGACCGGCGGTGGTCCCCGGGTTACAAGCAGGTCATCCTTTCGAGCCGGGTCGACGGGACGACGACGCTGGCCACGGCGATGGCGAAGTTGCCGATCCCGCCCTCGGTGATGGTGAGTGGGTCGGCTGTGGGCTATTACGGCACCCGGGGCGACGAGGTGCTGACCGAGGACGCGGGCAACGGAGCCGGATTTCTGGCCGATGTCTGTGCGCAGTGGGAGGGGGCGACGGCCCCGGCCGCGGCGGCGGGCATCCGGGTCGTGAACATCCGCACCGGGGTCGTCCTGAGCGGCGCCGGAGGTGCACTGAAGAAGCAGCTCCCACCATTCAAGCTCGGTCTGGGCGCTCGGTTGGGCCGCGGCTATCAGCAGCTCAGCTGGATCACACGCCGCGACGTCGTCGCGGCCATCGCGTTGCTGCTCGACGACCCGACGTTGTCCGGCCCCGTCAACCTCACCGCTCCCCATCCCGTCTCGAACGCGAGGTTCACCAAGGAGTTGGGCCGGGCGTTGCACCGACCGGCCCGCCTGGTCGTACCGGAGAAGGTCATCAGGCTGGCGCTGGGGGACGAAATGGCAGCGGAGTTCCTCCTGGCGTCCCAGCGAGCCGTGCCGCAGCGTCTGCTCGCGGCGGGGTTCTCCTTTGCCGATCCGACCTTGCCCGAAGCGCTGGTCACGGCCCTTCAGGACCGTTGAGTCGACCGGGTCAGGCCACAGCCGCGCCGAGGACCCACGCCGCGTTGTCCCGGTAGAGCCCGGCCGTCTGCGCCGAGGGCGCGGGACCACCCGAAGCCTGGAAGTCTTCGAGAGGATGCGCCAATCCTTCGGCATGGGGATAGTCGCTGCCGAACATGTAGAGGTCACCGAACGTCGTTGCCAATTGAGCGGGATGCTCGAAGCCGAAGGTCGCCACCCGCACATGGCGCCTGATGTACTCGCTCGGGAGGAGATCGAGGCGTTCAGGAGACAGTCCGTTGTAGCCGGCATGGAATTTGTAGCAGGCGTCGACGGAAGAGAGGAACTGACCGAACCACGACGAGGTGAACTCGACCAGCCCGATGCGCAGCTTCGGATGACGGGCGAGCACGCCGCCCACCGCCAGGTCGGTCAGCGCCAGCATGGGGGTGACCGAAATGAAGCGAGGACATCAACAGAGGCTCGATCGGGTTGCTGTCACCCTCGTACCATGCGTCGTCGAATGGGCGAGGACCGTCCGAGATGTGGAAGACAACGGCGACGCCGCTGTTCTCGAACGAGCTCCAGCACCTGTCGAGGTCAGGGTGGGAGAAGGGCCGGCCGTCGACGGGGCCTATCGGAACCATTGCCGCCGACACGCCGGCCGCCGAGAGGGAAGCCAGTTGAGCGTCGAGCCAGTCCGGATCGCGGAGCGAGACGTGGCCGACGGGATGCAGTCGGCCTCCTCCCGCGGGTCGGATCCCCTCCATCGCCCAGCGGTTCCACGCCTCCATGTTGGCCAGTTGCGCGTCCAGACGGTCCTCGAGGGTGCGGACCCAGAACAGACCGAAATTCGGGAACACGAGGGCTTGGTCCACGCCCTGGCGGTCCATCAGGTCGACGCGAGCGCCGGGGTCGTGATCATGGGCCGCGAGCGCCTCGAAGGGAACCGCCGGCGGCAGCCCCGAACGCTGCCGGATGCGTCGTGCGCCCATCGTCAAGATGTCCCCGGGTGTGTGGACCTCCGCCAGGTGGATGCGCGCACCGTCGGGTGCAGTCAACCATGCATACCCCGATGCGTCCTGCTCGATACGAACCGCCAAGTCCCGGCGTGCCCTGGGAAGATGCTCGGCCCAAAGCGCACCCGTCTCGAAGAGGTGGGTATCTGCATCAATCACGACTCCTGGCATACGGCCAGCGTAGAGAAGGACGCCCCGGCGTGCGTCGTCCCTGGCCGGACATGGCGTCGCGGGGAGCATGGCCCTACAGTGCTGTGTCGAGCGACGGGGAGGGACGATGGACGGATCCGAGGCCGGTGGGAGCGTGACCAAGCAGCCGCTGATCGACTTCGATCACTACCGGCAACGGAGCCTGTCCGAATCGGACTCCGCATGGCAGGACGTCCGGAAGGAGTGTCCGGTCGCTTGGACCGAGGCGAACGGGGGCCACTGGGTCATCTCGGGCTACCAGGAGGTGGCCAGCGCCTTCAAGGACTGGGAGACGTTCTCGTCGGCGCGCGTCGACCCCGACGTCTCGTCGCTGTCTGTCGGCAACTTGAAGATCCCGCCGCTCTACCCCGAAGAGCTCGATCCGCCGCAATGGCATCCTCTGCGGCGCATCCTCAGTGAGTTGCTCTCTCCGGGAGCCGTGCAGCGCCTGCAACCCCGCATCGCACACTGGGTGACGCACGCCATCGACCAGGTCATCGAATCGGGCCGGTGCGACATGACGGACGACATCGCCTGCCCGATCCCTGCGGCGGTTTCCTTGGAACTACTCGGATTCCCACAATCTGATTGGGAGCGCATGTCGAACGCATTCCACGGAACGGGAAGCTTCGATCGCACGACGCCCGAATTCGCGCAGGCTCTGGCGGATGTCGCCTGGGTCGGCACGAGGGTACGGGAGGAGCTGTTGGAGCGTCTCGAGCATCCTCGAGATGACGCCATGAGCTTCATCGTGTCGCATGACGTCGAAAACCACCAGATCCAGCTCTCGGACGCGGAGGCGGTCGTCCTTCTCGTGGTGGGCGGTGGCGTCGATACGACGACCTCGCTGACGTCGTCGGCACTCCTGTACCTCGGCCGGCATCCCGAACTCCGGTCCCGGTTCCTCGAGGACCCGACCATTCTCGATTCTGGCACCGAGGAATTCCTTCGGATGTACCCGCCGGCGCGTACCCATGCACGGATCGCGGTGCGGGACATTGAGCTCGGAGGCTGCCACATCGCTGCGGGTGACCGTGTGCTGCTCAGCGAGGTCTCCGCCTGTCACGACCAGAGTGCGTTTCCTGACGCGGAACAATTCATCGTCGATCGTTTTCCGAACCGGCATGTGGCATTTGGCCTCGGCATCCACCGCTGCCCCGGTTCACACCTGGCCCGCGCCCAGTTCAAGGAGATCATGCGGCAGGTGTTGACGCGCATGCCGGACTATCGGGTGGACCAAGAGCAGGTCGTGGAATATCCGAATTGGTCCGCCATCGGGGGCTGGGCGAGCATTCCCGCCACGTTCAGCCCGGGGCGCCGGCTCCTGTGACGGCGGCAACCCTTGGAGAGGAGGGAACGACATGCGCATTCGCGTAGATACACAACTTTGTACCGGCCACGCCCTGTGCCACCTTCAGGGCCCCGACGTGTATGTGCTCAACGACTTGGGGTTCAACGAGACCGATCGCATCGACGTGCCGCAGGAGCTGTGGGAACAGGCACGACGTGGGGCGCTGGCCTGCCCGGAAGGAGCCATCGTCGTCGAAGAAGAGGCGGAGGGCGTCAGTTGAGATGGCGCTGCCAGTCTCGGGGGACCTTGCCCTCGGGGCCGGGAACGGGCTGCGTCAGCGGATGCGAATGCGGCGGAGCCAGCGGCGGCCCTTCGGCGTACTGCTCGGTGCTGTAGTCCCAGAACCAGTCCTCGCCAGGCTCGAAACTCTGGATCACGGAGTGGTCGGTGCCCTTGGCGTGTGCGGTGGCGTGCTGGCCGGGCGAGTTGTCGCAGCAGCCGATATGACCGCATTCTGCGCAACGGCGAAGGTGCAACCACCACCCGCCGCCGGCCAGGCATTCGACACAGCCGGTCCCGCTCGGCGGGGCCGTGGGGTTGATCCGATCATCTGCCATCTGTTCCTCCTCGGTGTATGACGATGCTAGTGCGTGGCGGCCGCGGCTGTCCGAGCCTGGCGTTCCCGGGCCTGTGCCCGGTCGAACGCCAACCGCACAGCCATCGATCCTTCTCCGATCGCGGTGGCGACGCGTTTGACGGATCCGCTCCTGACGTCGCCGACGCAGAAGATCCCCGGCCGACTGGTCTCGAGCAAGAGTGGAGCATAGGAGGGGTCGAGGAGGTGGGTCGCCGGTACGTCTCTCCCGGTGAGCAAGAAGCCGTGTTCATCCTCGGCCAGTTGTCCGCCGAGCCAGGCGGTGCTCGGTGCGGCGCCGATGAAGACGAACAGCCCGCCGATCGACAGGGTACTGGTCACCTGGGAGATGTTGTGGCGTACCTCGACGCCCTCGAGTACGGAGTCGCCGATGAGCCCAGAGACCTCGGTGTGGGGCGACACGCGGATCTGGGGATGCTGCTCTATCTGGTCGATGAGGTACCGCGACATCGTCTCCACGAGGGAGTCCCGACGAATGAGAATGTGTACTTCGACGCATGTGCGGGCGAGAAACAGCGCAGCCTGCCCCGCCGAGTTGCCGCCGCCCACGACGACCACGGCCTTGTCCCCGCATGCCTGCGCTTCCATCTGACTGGCTGCGTAGTACACACCGACACCTTCGAGCTCGGTCAGCCGGTTCAGAGGGAGTCGGTTGTAACGGGCGCCCGTGGCGATGATCACCGATTTGGCGTTGACCACGTCGCCGTCTTCGAACGCGACCTGGTGCGCATCCTCCGAGCTGGAGAGGCTGGTCGCCCGGGAGGCCAACTTGACCCGAACACCGAACTTCTTGGCTTGCAGGGCCGCCCGAGCGGTCAATTCGTCGCCCGAGAGTCCGGCCGGAAAGCCGAGGTAGTTCTCGATGCGCGACGACGTTCCGGCTTGACCTCCCAGGGCCGTGTCTTCGGCCAGCGTCGTCGTGAGTCCTTCTGACGCGCCGTAGACCGCCGCGGCGAGCCCGGCGGGACCACCGCCGACCACAAGGAGATCGCACACCTCGGAGAGGTCGGTCTGGCGCGTGACAACGAGTCCCAACGCGTCGAGCAGATCCCGACTGCTGGGATTGCGGAGGAGCGGCCCTCCGGCGATGAGGACGATCGGGAGGTGCTCCGGCTCGATGGCGAATTCGCGTACCAGCGCTTCGGCTTCGGGCGAATCCGCCGGATCCAACCACCGCGACGACAATCGATTGCGAGCCAGCACTTCGAGCAACCTTCGGGTGTCGACGTCCATGCGGGAACCGATAAGGGTCAGTCCGGATCCGCGGTAGGTGAGCCGGGAGTGTCGAAGGAGAAAGGCCCGCAGGATCAGCTCGCTCAGGTCGAGCTCCTCCGCCATGATCACGTGGACCTGGTCGATGGGGATCCGCAGGATCCGGCCGGGATCACTGGCGACCCCGGTCAGGTACGCGTGCTGGCCGCTGAGGAGCCCCATCTCGCCCAGGAACTCGAAGGGTCCGTACGAGACGATCGTCACCTCGTCGGACTGACCGTGGTGTTCGACGATCTCCGCCCCACCCTCGAGGGTGACGATCAGGTCGTAGGTTTCGTCGCCATCGGCGAAGAGCACGTCACCGGGCGCCACCACTTGCTCGCGGCCGTAGCGCCGGAGCACCTCCAGCTGGACCTCGGTCAGCACCGGACGACTTCCCGGTTGCTCCGGCGGCAGCTCGGCTCGAATCCGCTCCGGCGGAGTCACGGCTCCCCCCACGTCACCATCGGCCTGACGCTATGGGCCACAGAAGATCACCAATCCCTTGTTCCCGTTGCTTGTTCCCGTTGCTTGTTCTCGTTGAACCTGGAGGCGCCCGTGCGTGGGCCCTCAGGGTCAGACGTTATTGGCCATCCCCGTTGGTGCGCACAGTCCCGGGGGATTTTCGAGGCCTTCAACGGCTCGGCTCCGTGTCCGGGTGCGACGGCGGAGATGCCGATGTCGTTGCGTATCGCCGAGCCGGGCAATAGCGTGAGGGGATCATGCCGGCGAGGGGGGTTCACGCCACGGCGGATGTGGGTCCCGTCCACATGGTGCAGCTCTACGAACGAGATGCTGATCTGTGTGGAGAGGCCGCCAGCTACATCGCCGGCGCCGTCGAGGCGGGGGACGTTGCAATCGTGATTGCAACGGAAGAGCACCGGCAAGCCTGTACAGCGGGACTGGCGCTGCTCGGCCTCGATGTGAACGACGCACTTCGCCGCGGACGGGTCCTCGTCTTCGACGCGGCCACATCGCTCTCCGCCTTTGCGACCGAGGGCCGGATCGACGCCGACGCCTTTGCGGTGGCGATCGGGAGCATCGTGTGCGAGCAGGTGGAGGCCGGGCACCGCGTCCGGGTCTTCGGCGAAATGGTGTCGCTCCTTTGGGAGGCGGGACATGTCATGGCTGCGCTGGAGCTCGAGGAACTGTGGAACGAATTGCACAGGAGGATGCCCTTCTCGCTGATGTGTGCGTACGGAGCCGACTCGGTTTCGGGCTCCGACCATGCTGACGACCTCGAGCGCATGTGTCGCTTGCATTCGTCCGTGTTGGCTGGGCCGACGTGCCGTGACGGAGAAGGGCGTATGTTGCCGGGCGCCAATGTTTCTGCGCAATTCACCGCCGATATCGGAGCACCGAGGGCGGCGCGTCACCTGGTGGTGGATGCGATGCGCCGTTGGGGATTTCGCGCCGAGATCCTTGACGATGCCGCACTCGTGGTGACGGAGCTTGCGGCGAATGCCGTGGTACACGCCAAGTCCGCCTTCTCCGTCGCTTTGCGCGGCGGAGGACCAGCTCGTGCGGATTTCCGTGTGGGATTCCCTGCCGATCGATCCGGAACGGCTGGTCGTGCGGCCAGGACGAGGGATCGGGTTGGTCGCCTGCCTGTCGCGGAGCTGGGGGATGCAGGTCTCGGATGAAGGCAAGGTCATCTGGGCGGAGCTGGGCTGAAGCGAGCGCGTGGCGCAGCCGGATCACGGGAGTCCGTGGTGCGCACTACTGCGGGAAGAAGTCGGCGATGAGCAGGCACACGTCGTCATCGTGAGCACCCGCCAGCATTTCTCGCAGGATGAACTCGCAGGCCGATGAGGCGTCTGCGTCGCCCAATGTCTGCTCGGTGGTGATCATGAGATGCGTCAAGCCGATGTCGAGGTCGACACCGCGGCGTTCGAACAAACCGTCGGTGAACATCACCAACCTGTCATCAGGTCGGAGGAGCAATGCATGCTCGATCGGTCGAATGTCACCGCAGCCGATCGGCGGCCCCGGCTTCCCCTGGAGGTAGCGTGACGTGCCGTCGCGGCTCAGGAGGATCGGGGCTGGATGTCCGGCGGACGCCCACACGCCTTCTCCTGTGAGCGGATCGATTTCCACACAGATGATGGTGGCGAACGCATCGGGCTCCTGCGTCGCCACGAAGCTGCTCAATTTGGCGATCGATTCGGATGGTCCGAGTGATTCGAACAAGTGTGCCCGGAGCGCGTTGCGGATCTGGGTCATCAGCGCCGCGGCTTGGAGGCCGTGTCCCGCCGCGTCCCCCACGACCAGTGCGATATGTCCCGACTGGAGCTCGAAGGCGTCGTACCAGTCGCCGCCCACCTGCGTGCCCTCGCTGGCTGCGCGATAGCCGGCGGCCAAGCGGAGACGTGGACTTGCCGGAAGAGTCTTCGGCAACGCGGCAGCCTGAAGTGCACTCGCCGTCTCCCGCTGCGTCTCGAGCTGCAGTACGTCTTCCAGCAGATCGGCCACGCTTGCAAGAGCCTCACCCATGACGGCGACGTCCTCGTCGCTGAAGAGCTCGCCACCTCGGCGGACCATCGTGAGCACGGCCACGACACCCTGGTCGGAAAGAACGGGCATGATGAGACCAGGACCATCGCCGAGCAGCTGCAGCGTCCGGCCGTACGCGGCGCTGGCGACGCTGCTATCGAGATCGTTGACGATCTGTTCGGCCAAATGAGCGAGGCGGAGCGGTCGGCCGCTGCGATAGACCACGACGCCCGGCGAGGGTCCGGTGAATGCGTGGGGATAGCCGCCGACGAGGCGCCGGGCCAGGCTGTTCAGAATCGGGTCTTGATGATAGGCCGCCACCCGAATCAGTTCGTCACCCGACGGGACGACGATGGTGGACCAGTCTGCCATGGAGGTGGTCACGGCCCTGCTGAGCCGATCGTAGAGCTCGGCCCGGGTGTGAACGCCGTGCAGCTTTGACGAGAGCTCGGCCAGGAAGCTCAATCGGGCGTGGGCTTGCCGCGCCTCGTCCAAGGCCACGGTCTGCTCCAGTTCGGAGCGGTGCCGCTCGCTGACATCGGTGAAATAGACATTCAATCCATTGCGGTCCGGCCAGGCATGGACTTCGAACCAGCCCCCCAGCGGGGCGAAGTGCTCTTCGAAGACAACCGAGGCACCGGTGGCGATGGCGTGCCGATAGCGAACGGCGAATTCGCTTCCTGCTCCGTCAGGGAGTGCATCGATGAAGCTGGAGCCGAGCGCCATTTCGCGCGGCGTGCGAGCCAACCGTTCCGCTTCGGCGTTCATGTAGGTGATCGTCAGCGTGCTATCCAGTGAGAAGAAGGCGTTGGGCATCGTCTCGACGACGTTCGGTCGCAGATCCGCCTGCGAGTCTTGAAGTTCGTTCTGCGTTGCCCGTTCCAGCGCCAGTCCCACCAATTGCGCCAGGAGATCGAGTCGGCGGAGTTGCGCGGCCGAGAAGACCTGGGGCTCCGGCCAGCCGATGCCGATCGCGCCGAGAGTCGTCCCCGTCGCAGCGTGGAGGGGAATAGAGGCCCTGGCGCTCAGGCCGGCTTGCTCGATCTCGCTGAGCAACTCCGGGTAGCGGGACCGGATCTCAGCGGTTGATCCGAGGAGGACGGGCAGACCGCTGCGGATGGCCTCGCACGCCGGCGTGTTGGCACCGAGATCGAACAGTCCGCGCTGCGCGACCACTTGAGGATTGAAGACGGGGCGGTGTACCACCTGGACCAGGTCAGGCGTTTCGCTCAGGATGGCCATATTGGCAAAGGATCCCCCTGCGGCGAGTGCGCCTTCTTTGGTAAACGCCTCCGCCACCTCGAATGGCGTCACGGCACCGGCAAGCGCCGTGACCAGGCGCCAAAGAGCCTCCTCGTCGGCGATCACGTCGAGGTCGACACCGTTGTCGCGTACACTCACGTGCGGGCGGATCGGGTCGACCATACCGCTTCTTCGAGGCTCATAGTCGTGCTCCTGGTCAAGTGTTCGAACTCGGAGTGACGGCCACAGTTCTCTGTTGCTCAACATCGGGTGGTCCCACCGGAACACATGACACTATTTCGTGTCTTCCGTGACTGCAACGCCGCCAGGCTGCAGGCGGGTCGCGCCGCACAGTGGATCCTCAGTTTCAGAGACCGGCTATCCGTGGCCTGGGTGTCGAGGACGGGGCCTGTCCCGACCCGCCGGCCCTCGGGTTCCTCTCCACCGCCGACAGTGGCAGCGCGACGTCCTCGAGCGATCGTTGTTCCGCTGCCACGCCGAGCCCCATCTCCACGAGACCGCCAACGATCATGACGCCCGCGCCGATCAGATAGCCGATGAAGAGCTTGAAGTGGTCCTGACCGTTACCGATCAACATTCCGTACAGCCACGGCCCCATGGCGCCGAACGTCTGTGCGATCGCGAAGAAGACGGCGATCGCCTTGGCTCTGATCTCCACGGGGAAGATCTCACTGACCGTCAGGTAGGCGGCGCTGGCGCCAGAGGACGCGAAGAAGAAGATGACGCACCAACAGACTGTCTGCGTCGTCGCGTTGAGCGCACCAGCATCAAAGAGGACCGCACTGATGATGAGGAGGACTCCGGACAAGATATACGTTCCCGAGATCATCCGGCGCCGACCGATCGTGTCGAACAGTCGTCCGAGTGTCAGGGGGCCGATCAGGTTGCCGAGGGCGAAGAATATGAAATAGTACGGAGTGTCGTCGGTCGGCACGCCGTACACCTTGGTCAACACGAGGGCATAGGTGAAGAAGATCGCGTTGTACAGGAATGATTGCGTGATCATCAAGGTGGCCCCGAGTATCGCTCGTCGCGGATAGGTCACGAAGAGGGTGCGGGCCAGTGCGAGGAATCCGATATTGGTCGCGGGCGCCACTTCGATTGCCTTGGAGTCGTCGACCTCGGCGAGCGTGCCACCGGACGCCGGCAGCATCCTCGATCCGCTTCACTTGGGTTTCCGCTTCTTCCTCCCGGCCATGCATGAGGAGCCAACGCGGGCTCTCAGGAAGATTCTTGCGGACGAAGAGTATGACGAGGCCGAGCACCGGACCGGAGAGAAACGCAACCCGCCAGGAAGAGGAAGCCGACAGATTGTTTACCAAGACCAGCGTCACAACAGTGCCGAGGAAGGCGCCGCCCCAGTAGGTGCCGTTGACCGCAATGTCGACCCGTCCCCGGTGTTTGGCCGGAATGAGCTCGTCGATGGCCGAGTTGATGGCCGCATATTCACCGCCGATTCCCATGCCGGCAATGAACCGCGAAGCCCAGAGCCAATACACCCACCCTTGTGAGTGACCGAAAGTGAGCGCCGTCAGGAACCCGCCGAAGAGGTAGACCCCCAGAGTGATCATGAAGAGATTTCGTCGCCCCCACTTGTCGGACAAGCGCCCGAAGAACAGCGCTCCGGCCACTTCACCCAGGAGATAGACGGTGCCGACGGCGAACGACACGTCCCCTGAAGAGAGGTTCAGGGCCTGTGGTTTGCTGATGAGGGTGGTGACGTTGCTGGCGATTGTGACCTCCAACCCATCGAGCACCCATGCCACTCCGAGTGCGACCACGAGCATCGTGTGGAAACGCGACCAGCCCAGCCGATCGAGCCGGGCCGGGATCAGGCTGCGGATCGGCTCCCTCCCGGTGCGCGCGGTGCCGGACCTGTTCTCCGTGTCGTCGTGCAGAATGACCATTCGTCAACCCCCAGTTCTTGGCGATTGGGGTAGTACCCCGAGAGTGGCCCTCTAACCGAAATCCCGTCGGCACTTGCGTTTGTCGATCCTGATCTGTTTATCCGGGTCGCAATCGGGAAATGGACTATGGAGACGGTGGTCGAGCGCGCCGATCGGCGCGTTGCACGAAACATTCTTCAGGCGGGATATAACTGAGGGATGGCCCGCCAGGAGACTCGAGTGACGGTGGGGGAGCGGGAGCTCAGCCTCTCGAACTTGGAGAAGGTGCTCTTTCCCGAGTCCGGGTTCACAAAAGGGGAGCTGATCGACTACTACGCAAAAGTGGCACAGGTCATGTTGCCGCATATCGAGGATCGCCCACTCACCATGAAGCGCTATCCCGACGGAGTGGAGAAGAACTACTTCTACGAGAAGCACGTCCCGTCGCATGCCCCGACGTGGGTCCGCACCGTGAGCGTGCCCAGCTCCGAGGGTGACGACGCAGTGGAGTACACCGTGGTGGATGATCTACCGACTCTGGTGTGGGCCGCCAACTTGGGGACGATCGAGTTCCATGTACCTCTGTGGCGTGTGGGAAGAAGGCGGCGCTTGCCCGCTCCCCCCGATCTGCTCGTGTTCGACCTCGACCCCGGAGAAGGGACCGCGCTTGTCGAATGCTGCCAGGTCGCTCTCTTCGTGCGCGAGGAGCTCGGCGCCCGAAAGCTCCAGTCGCGAGTGAAGACGAGTGGATCCAAAGGCATCCAGGTGTATGCCCACCTCAACGGGAAGACATCATGGGAGACGTCGCGCACCGACGCGCACGAGATCGCCCGGGCGATCGAGCGCGAGCACCCCGAATCCGTCACGTCGAACATGCGGAAATCCCTCCGCCGCGGGAAGATCCTCATTGATTGGAGTCAGAACCACCCGTCGAAGACGACGGTTGGTGCCTATTCAATTCGTGGGCGCGCCCTTCCCACGGTGTCGACGCCCATCACGTGGGAGGAAGTCCACGAGTGCCTGAGAAGTGGCGACTCGTCCCTGCTGGAGTTCACCAGCGCCGAAGTGCTGGTCCGGGTGGAGGAACTGGGCGATCTGTTCGCCTTCTCGTAGGTTCCCAGGTCGAATTCGGCAAGCCGTCGTGCGCGGCGTACGCCGCAGGGTAGAACATGCGTCATGGCGACGCGGCGAAAGGGCACCCCCGGAGAGAAGAGCGAGCCCGCTCTGCAGCCGTACCGGGCGAAGCGGAATGCGGCAAAGACCCCGGAACCCATGGGGGATCGGCCCCGAGGCCGGCGGCGCAAAGAACAGCCCGTCTTCGTCATCCAGGAGCACCACGCTCGTGCTCTGCATTGGGACTTCCGCCTCGAGCACGAGGGTGTCCTGGTCTCATGGGCGCTTCCGAAGGGGGTGCCGGAAGACCCGAAATCCAACCACCTCGCAGTCCACACCGAGGACCACCCCTTGGACTACGGATCATTCGAGGGTGACATACCCGCGGGAGAATATGGCGGGGGCCGGGTCAAGATCTGGGACCACGGCCACTTCGAGGTCGAGAAATGGCGTGCTGACGAGGTGATGGTGGTGCTCCACGGCTCGAAAGTCAACGGTCGCTATGTGCTGTTTCCCACGGGCGGGAAGAACTGGATGATCCATCGCATGGATCCCGCTCCTGAGGGCTTTCACCCTCTCCCGGAGAAAGTCCGACCGATGCTGGCGACCCCGGGATCGCTTCCCGTCGACGATGCGGGGTGGGCCTACGAAATCAAATGGGACGGGGTGCGGGCGATCTCGTTCATCGAGGGCGGGCGTCTTCGGATGCTGAGCCGCAACGACAAGGACCTCACCACATCCTTCCCCGAATTCCGGGAGCTGGGGGAATTCCTTGGGTCACGACCCTGCGTGTTGGACGGAGAGATCGTTGTTCTCGGAGAAGATGGCATCCCTGATTTCGGCCGCCTGCAGCACCGCCTCCATCTGGCGAGCGCCAATGCGGTCAAGAAGCAAAGTGCAGAGTCTCCTGCGACCTACGTGCTCTTCGATGTTCTTCATCTCGACGGTCACGCGTTGTTCGCCCGGTCCTATGACGAACGCCGAGCGCAACTCGAGAAGCTCGGACTCTCCGGAGCCTCCTTTGTGACGGCAGATTCGTTCCGCGACGTCAAAGGAAGAGACATCCTCGAAGCGACGAGGGAGGCCGGCCTCGAAGGGGTGATCGCGAAACAGCGCGGTGCACCGTACGTCGAGGGCAAGCGGAGTGATGCATGGATCAAGATCAAGAATGTACGAACCCAAGAGGTCGTCATCGGTGGCTGGACCGATGGTGCCGGCAACCGCGCCGGGAGCATGGGTGCGCTTCTCCTCGGGGTCCAATCAGATGATGGTCTGCGGTATGTCGGAAAGGTGGGCACCGGATTCAACGACCAGGACCGCGATTCCTTGATGGATCTGCTTCGGCCGGCAACGCGTACGACGAACCCGTTCACCCCGACTTCTGACATCAAGGAGCGGGGGCCGCATTTTGTGAAGCCTGAGATCGTCGGCGAAGTGCGCTTCGGCGAATGGACGCAAGCCGGCCGTCTCCGACATCCGGTCTGGCGCGGGCTGCGACCGGACAAGGACCCGCGAGACGTGGTGGTCGAGTCGTGAGCTCGATTCTCACGCCTTACCAGCGATAGAAACGGTGACGCCCGGCGGTTTCGCCCCGGCCGACGGCAGCACCGACGAGCCACAGCACGAGGAAGACAATCGCGACAATCCACAACAGGTGAACGGCGAATCCGATTCCGAAGAACAGGAGGACGAGGAGGAGGGCGAGTAGGAGGATCATTCGACGTACCTACCCGTCTCGTCGTGGCGCCAAACGTTTCGGGCCGGACCGAAGAGCCCCGCGATTCGTGTGGACGCTTCTCAGGAGCTCCGTTCGGTTGCGTGGTCAACAGGAACACGCTCCAGCTTGTTCACCGCTTCGTCCTCCCGTGAGGACAGCCATTCCGCCTGCGTCATGGCCGGTGTGGTGAAATCCACCGAGACTTCTTGCTCGGGCCGTCGTTGGTTCTGGGTGGCCTGAAGCGCAAGTGACTTCTGATCGGCCTCGGTGAGAGGAGGCTGTACGAGTCCTCTGGGCCAGAGGTGCCGAGCCAGCACCGTGTTCAGTTCGGCGGCGTAGATCGTTATCTGCGAACCGAGGTAGATGAATGCGACCAGCCCGAGGACCACCCCGAAGGTTCCGTAGGTCGTGCTGTCGTTCTTGAGGTCATGGCCGATCAAGTAGCCGCCCACTGCTTGGAGGATGGTCCAGGCAATGCCTCCGACAACGGCACCGGCCACAAGTTGGCGGCTCGGCACGACCTTCGGGGTGAGAACGCGGAAGGCGCCGACGTACGTCGCGATGTTCACAATGATGGCGAGGCCTTCGCTGACAACGCCGAGAGCGACGTTGTGCCGCCCGAAGGTGCCAAAGCCGGCCAGAGCGGTCGTCACCACGAGCCCCGATCCGAGGACAGCGAGAAAGGCGAAGCTCCGGCCGAGGCGCTTGAGAAAGTTCGGCCTCTCGGGCCCCGGCAGGTTCCAAACCTGGGACATCGAGAAGAGCCCGGATTGGGCCAAACCCGTGCTTCCCCAAAGGAGAGCGAGAAGACCCACGACCAGCCCGATCACCGAACTTCGCTGCAGACCGTGGATCTGGCTCCCCAGCTGCGAGCCGACCACGGGGAACTCGTGCAGGGTTGAGTGAAGCAGCGAATGTCGCGCTCCCGGGTCATGGGCCAACACGATGTTCAGCACTGTCACCAGAAGAAGCAGGAGCGGAAACACGCACAAGAAGGCGGAGAAGGCGAGGTTTGCAACGAGGGCGCCGGCGTTGTCGTCGCCGAATTTCTTCGTGACGCCGACGACAACGGCCGCTGGACCGAATCGTTGTTGTGCGACGTCGAGACGTCGCATCGCCCTCTCGAGGAGATGCATGTCCTGTTCCACCGTGGGTCTCACGTACCCGAAGAGGGCTTCACGTAACCAGCAACTCTTGAGTTGGCTTCTTTGCCGCCCTGAGGGTCGACAGGCCCCCTTCCGCACGGACCACCGGAGACAGACCACCGGACCCGCTCTTGGTTTCGGGCTGTCCGAACGCGGGTACATCAGCAACGTGGGTGTGCCGAAGAACGACGCAGCGAACGACGCAGCACTTTCATCCGAACCGCTCGTGCGGTCAACCGACTATTCGCTCTACGTCGTGACCGCGTGTGCGGACGACGAGCCCAGCGGATGCCTGGCGGGGTTTGTGACGCAGGCGAGCATCGACCCCGTGCGATTCATCGTCTGTATCTCGAAGATCAACCACACGTTCGGAGTCGCGATGCGGTCGACCGGCCTCGGCCTGCACCTTCTGGGCGCGGACCAGCGGGCGACAGCTTCGCGCTTCGGGGAGCAGACCGGCGACGTGATCGACAAGTTCGAACGTGTGCAGTGGACACGAGGGAGCACCGGGGCGCCGATCCTTGCGGAATGCGCTGCCTGGGTTGAGGGACAGGTCATCGATCGCATGAGTGGCGGTGATCATGAGGCGTTTCTGATCGCAGTGCTCGGGGGCGGAGAGGGCACACATTCGGGCCGTCTCACCAAGGTCGATGCCGCCGACTTCGAGCCCGGGCATCCTCAATAGTGCAGCGGGTCTCGGGCACGGGTTCAACGGCAGAGCGGACACGTGGATCTGGCCGTGGGTCGTCCGTCCCCGGTACGTGCGCCGACGTCGTTCAGAACGGCCCGGCGAGGTCACCGAGAGTGGCCGTGAGCCGAAGGTTTTCCGAGTAGTCCACCGGACAGGCAATCACGGAGACGACGTCCTCGGCCAATGCTTCCTCGAGCATGGGGAGAAGGTCGCTGGCTGCACGAACCTGGTAGCCGCGTGCGCCGAAGCTCTGGGCGTAGGCAACGAAATCCGGGTTCGTGAAATCGGTGGCCACGTCGTGTCCAATTTCGAGGTTCATCTTCCACTTGATCAGGCCGTACGCGTCGTCCTGCCAGATCAGCACGGTGAGTGGGATCCGCTCGCGCACCGCGGTCTCCAACTCCTGCGAGTTCATGAGGAACGCACCGTCGCCGACTGCGGCGAGGATCCGGCGGTCGGGCGCGGCCAGTTTGGCCGCGATCGCGCCGGGCAGCGCGAAGCCCATGGTCGACAGCCCATTGGACACGAGGCACGTGTTGGGCTCGTAGGTGGGGTAGAGCCGGGCCATCCACATCTTCACGGCACCGGTATCGGCGAGGACGATGTCAGCACGGTCAAGAGCGGCGCGGGTTTCGGCGACGACCCGCTGCGGCTTGAGGGGGAAGCTGTCATCGACCGCGCCGCGGGAGAGGTCGTCGGCCAACAAGCGCCGGATCCTCTCGCCACTCGCGCCCAGCTGGAAACGGCGGCTGGTGGCAGCGGCCAGGGCTTCGAGGGTCCGGCCGATATCCGCCTGGACCCCCACCTCGACGTCATAGTGCGCGTCGACCTCGGCCGGGAACCGGCTCAAGTGGAGGATGCGCTTGTCCCCGTGGGGGTTGATCCGTTGTGGATCGAATTCTTGGAGCTCGTAGCCCACGCTGATGATCACATCGGCCTCGTCGAAACCGAAGTTGACATGGTCGTGGCTCATGAAGCCCACCGCGCCGAGAGCATTCGGGCGGTCGTCGGGAAAGACCCCCTTTCCATGGAAGGTGGTCGCAACGGGAAGTCCCAATACCTCGGAGAAGCGGATCAGGGCAGCTGCCGCGCCGCTCCTCGCTGCACCGTGGCCGGCGAGCACGATCGGTCGGCTGGCCCCATTGAGCACGGCGGCCGCGCGCGCGATCTGCGAGGGCGACGGCTCGTCCGGGCGTGGGATATTCACGGTGAGGGGTGTTGCGTCATCCCTCACGAACAGAGCTTCGACGTCTTCGGGGACTGCGAGAAAGACCGCTCCGGGGCGTTCGGTTTGCGCCAACTTGAACGCCTTGCGCACCATCTCGGGGACCGCTCCCTCGGTGAGGACCATGTCGGCCCACTTGGTGACCGGGGCGAACATCGCCACCAGGTCGACGCTCTGATGGGATTCCTTGTAGATGCGGCCCAATCCGACCTGCGCGGAGATGGCCACGAGGGGAGTGCTGTTGCTGTTGGCGTCGGCCGTCCCGAGGAGGAGGTTTATCGCTCCCGGACCGAGGGTGGATGAGCACACGCCGGCTCGGCCGGTGAGGCGCCCATGGATCTCGGCCATGAACGATGCCGCTTGTTCGTGGCGGACCAGGACGTAACGAATCGACGACCGCGCCACGGCATCGGTGAACCGGATGTTCTCCTCACCCGGGATGCCGAAGATACAGGCAACACCCTCATTCTCGAGGCATCGCACCAACAGATCGGCGACTCGCCCCTGCGCTTCGGCCACGAGGGGAGCGTAGCGAAAGGAATGGCGCTACCCGCGACGGTCAGGCGCGACGTCAGGGATGCAGCGATGTCTGCCAACGCCACACGACAGAAGCCCACGTCATGCCCGCACCGAAGCCGACGAAGAGGACCGCGTCCCCGGCGTGGAGGCGCCCCTGACCGATCGCGTCGGCGAGTGCAAGTGGAATGGACGCAGAGCTCGTGTTGCCCGTCCATTCGATCACCGACGCGATCCGATCGTTGGAGATGCCGATCCGATCGGCGATTGCCTCCATGATCCGTTGATTGGCCTGATGCGGGACGAACAATGCGATGTCCGCGGCCTCGACCTTGGCCGCCTGCAGCGCCGCATTGGCCGAGTCGACAGCGGCTCTCACGGCCTTGCGGAAGACCTCCTGGCCGCGCATCACCATCCCCTGGCCGTGATCCACGTAGAGGAGGTTGACGAGGGAGCCGTCCACGCCGGCATCCCACCCCAGGAGCGAGCCGGGCCCGTTGACGGCCTCGAGCACCAGTGCCCCCGCCCCGTCTGCAAAGAGAAAGGCGTTCGTGCGATCTTCCCAGTTGAGGGTCCGGGTCATCGTTTCGGCGCCGATGAGGAGCACTTTGCGGGCACCGGTCGCGAGCATGCCGGCCGCGGTGATCAAGCCGTAGGTGAAGCCGGCACACGCAGCGTTGAGATCGACCGCTCCACCCGTGATCCCGAGCGCCCCCGCGACCGCCGAGGACGTGCCGGGCATCACCTGATCGGGGGTTGTCGTGCACAGCAGCAAGAAATCGATCTCCCCGGGCTGCGTCTTCGATGAAGCGAGTGCTTGCCGACCTGCTTCTATGGCGAGAGCAGCGGTCGTGCCGAGTCCCCCGGACGGGTGGACGTCCGGGGTAGGCGAGACGAAGGGCCCCGTGGCGGCGCGGCGGGTTCGCACGCCGGAACGCTCGACGATCCACTCGTCGCTCGTGTCCAGTATCGACTCCAGATCGTTATTGGTGACCACCGTGGGGGGGAGTGCGGTGCCCCACCCGATAATGACGCAGCCACGTTCGCTCACCAACGACCAATCGCAGTCGGGTGAGCAGGTGGAGCGACGTCCGCCGGGCAAGAGATCACAGGCCCAGCGTACGGGATTAATTCGGTGACTGGCGAGTAAGCGGGCTCGTCAACGGGGGAAGTACGGCATGACGACCGGCCCGTTCTCCCTGATGGCGTCGCCGGAAATGGTCCGGTCGCGGTCAAATACCCTCGTGACCGAGTTCCCGGCCACGTCTTCGAGAACGTCGTCGATAACCAGCTCGTGTGGCCCTGGGCTCCAGGGCTCGGCCGGCGTCAGCCTCCACGATCGTTCGTCTGTCCCGACCTCCCCCGCCCCGACCACGCGCCGGCCGTCGGGACCGACCACATGGAGGCAACGGTTGAGCAGGCCGTAGTCGAGTGGGCGGTCAAAGCTGACCTCGAGGGGTTCGAAGGTGTGACGCAAGGGGTTGTGCAACTCCCAGTGCGCCGGCTCCACCCGCCGCCGCTCGTCCGCGACCACGTCGTAGATCTTCTCGGCGGCGGTGCGAAGGGGGGCGCCCGGTGCATCGCGGAAACCTGCGCCGACGACGAGGCGGAACCGTTCGCCGACCTGGATCGGGTAACCGGCTCGACGGTGCGCCGCAAGCCCTCGTTTGATGCGGGCCGGATCGAGAAGGACGGTCAGTCGTCGATGTGGGCCATCCCACAGTTCGTAGTCGGTTGACAACAGCGCGCCGTGGAGGGGTGTGCCGCTTTCGTCGACGAGCCGGAGATGGTCTCGGGCATACCCTTGGCTCATCGGTCCGGAGAACACCACATAGAAGCGCAAGAGGTTGCGCGGGACGTCCTGCGCCTGCGGATGGATCGAGAGAACCTCGGTTGTCGCCGCGCCAACGGCCTGCGCCGGTCGGACGAGGACGGCCGTCGCGACCCCGCCGATCGTCACCGAGTAGGGCGCGCCGTCCATGAACGCGAACCGGGGGACGAAGCACACGTCGTCACCATCAACGACGAGGCGGCCGGCCATGGGCGGGAAACGGGCGACGACGTCGTCCGTGCGGGGATGCACCTGCACGGACTCCCCACGGGGCACACCGGCGAGGCGGATGCACGCACTGTCGCCGCAGTGCGACCACGTCGCGCTGATCGAGGCCAAGCTAGAGCGAGGACGTCTTCAACGAACGAAGGTGGTGACGACCGTCATCGTCCACCTGGAGCGCGAGCACGACATCGGTCGCGACGTTGGCCAGTCGAATGACCCCCTGGTACTCCGTGGTCTCGCGTGGCACCCCGACCGGCTCCTTGGGTTCGGTGAGGGGCTCCTGTGCGTCGATGTCACGACGGGCGATCTTCACCAGGCCATGAGCGCTGTTGGCGACGAGGAGGTGCTCCTCGCCCTGGTCGGTGAACGTGATCATGTCCAACGGTTGATTGGCGGCACCGAGCTCGGCCACTGTACGCCCGACCGTCTTTGACCCGGGCTCCAGACCTTCCAGTGGGAAGTGCACGATGGGCGTGCACGTGTAACCCGCCACGATGCTCCGACCGCCCTCGTAGGGTACGAACGTCCGGATCGGTGCTGCGGTCTCCCACTTGCCGTGAGAGACGTGGAAGATCTCGAGGCTGTGGTCCTTGCCATCGACTCCGAAGGGGAAGGGAAAGCGCCGCAGCTTCGAGGAGAACTCCTCGTTCGAGAGACCGGCCACGAGGAGAAAGCCGTCGGCATAGGCCATGTCGGTGATGGTGGATGTCCGTATCGGCCGTCGCAGGAGGCGGATTGTCCGATCGCCGAACTGGAATTCCTCTCCTTCGGGGCCCAGGGGGAGCGTCGTATCGAGCCGCTCGTCATCGACGGCGGGCGCGTCGGCGATTCTGATGGAGGAAAACGAGACATCGTCGAGGGACACATCGGAAATGGAGCCGTCGAGAGCGCCGATCCGCACGAGCACGGCTTGTCCCAGGTCGCCCCGGCCGCGTTGGACGGACAGGTACACGTTGTGCGATGTGGGGTGGACGGCCATGTCCCGAATGACCACATCCGTGGTTTCGCAGCCCAGGAATGACGCCACCAGTGCGTCGACATTTTCCAGGTCGAAAGGCTCGGGTCCGGCTTCTGATCCGGGATCGGCCACGTCGACAGCGAATATCGTCGCGGCGCCGTTGTCGGCCAGGAACAAGATTCCCGCCGGCCCGAATGTCATGGGACCGGCAGACTCGATCTCGACCGAACCCTGGTGCAACCCGTACGTGCTCATCATGACCTCCCCGTGCCGGTGCGAACCGGTCGTCGCCCATCCGTTCTCAGCTGCAGCGTACGCTCGTTGGGGTCCCGATACCCGTGCCGGCTCGCCGGACCGTCGCACGGTGGGGTGATGTCGTTCGCAGGACGCCCCTCGCTACCATCCTCGGGTGCCCCCCCGTCCTCCTGGTTGCTGCTCTTGAGACGACCGGGGTGGATGGGGTCTGCCATGGCCACCGTCGCGGCCGGGATCGCCGTCTTCGGTTGCGGTGGAGCGGCACACACGCAATCCTCGACGGGCGGCGAGCCTCTCGATGCCGCGGCGTTCGCTCCCGGAGCCTGCGTCGCATTCGGGCCGACTCGAGGTGATCGCCACCAGACGGTGTTTCTCGACGCGGGGCACGGCGGCATCGATCCCGGTGGCGTCGGGACCACGGAGAACGGCACCACGATCGACGAAGCCCACTTGACGCTCCCGGTGGAGCTCGACGCCATGCAGATGCTGCGGAGCATGGGGTTTCGCGTCGTGGCCTCGCGAACGGTGCAATCAACCGTCGTGCGGCTCGGCCCCGGGATGGCGTCCGGAGGCGTACTCACCCTCGAGGGATCCCACGACGACGTCGTGGCACGCGACGTCTGTGCCAATGATGCGCACGCCAGCGTGCTGGTCGGGATCTATTTCGATGCAGGCGCTTCGCGCCAGAACGCCGGAAGCCTCTCGGCGTACGACAGCGCGCGACCATTTGCCGCGGCAAACCAGAGACTGGCGACCTTGGTACAGCATGACGTTCGGGCGGACATGAACGCCCAGGGTTGGGAGATCCCCGATGACGGGGTCGTTCCCGATACGTCGTTGGGGTCCTTCGTCGGTGACCCTTCCGAGGGTGGTATCGCAGGTGCGGCGGCCAGCTACGACCATCTCCTTCTCATCGGACCAGCGAAGGCGGGGTACTTCTCCAGTCCGAGCCAGATGCCGGGAACCGTCATCGAGCCGTTGTATCTGACCGATCCGTTCGAAGGCTCGATCGCCGACACGGCACACGGTCAGATGGTCATCGCGCGCGGCCTCGCACGCGCGATCCGGACCTTTCTCACCGGGAGTGCGCAGAGCTACTAGAGCTTCAGGCTCTCAGGTCGCACCCGCCGCCGCCTCAATCTCGTGAGGTCGGCTGGTCGCCCTTTCTGCGGTCGCGGGGCCCCGTGTCGGGTCGCTCCCCGGTGTCGACCAACGTCTGGGCCACCTCCCTGAGTTTGATGTTCAGGTACTGCGACGCTCGCCGCAAAATGTCGAATGCCTGGTCGGCCGGGATCCGCTCTCGCTCCATCAGGATGCCTTGTGCCTGCCCGATGATCTCGCGGCTGCTCAGTGCCGAGTGGAGATTCTCGATGCGCCGTTCTTCGTCTTCGTACAAGTGGGCGGCCGCCAGGGCTGCACTGGCCAACGCCGACAAGATCACGCCCTTTGCCCTGTCAACCACGCCGAAAGCGGACGAGTAGGTGGCATAGAGGTTGACGGCGCCCAGGGCTCCGTTTGCGGTCAAGGGGAGCGCCAATGCGCTGCGCATGCCGTTCTCACCGGCCCGTGGACCGAAATTCGGCCACCGGGGATCGGTGCTCAGGTCGTCGCCGTAGATCATGGCCCCCTGGGCGATGGCGTCGAGACAGGGTCCCTCACCCGTTTGATCCTGCAGGAGATCGACGGCGTCGACGATCGGATCGGTGGACACCGCGGTGACGACCTTGCCGCCCTGCACCAGGAAGAGTCCCGCGAAGTCACAACCCTCGATGGTCTCCACGGCAATGGCGACGATCTGCTCGAGCGTGCCCTTGACACTTCCGGCCGAGAAGAGATGCCCGGCTGTCTCAGCGAATGTGGCGGTCAGCTCCGCAACGGGATCGTGACCAATCGTGTCGCCTTTGATGGGGTCCATGTGAATCTCCTCTCGCCCCAAATTCTTCCAAGTATGACATTCGGATCGCCCTTCAGCATCGACGGGAGTGAAAACCTGATATCGCGGGCGAGTCAGAAACCGGCCATGCCCACGATGGGCCGGTTGAGATGGATGGCACCCGTCGAGCCGAAGAACCCGGCATCGCCGAACGTGAAGATCCCGCCGTCCGAGGCCACGAATCGATAGCCGGCGCCTGTGGGCGTGGCCGCCATGCCGACCACCGGCTGGTTGAGATGGATGGCACCCGTCGAGCCGAAGAACGCGGCGTTCCCGAAGCTGAAGATCCCGCCGTCGGACGCGACGAGCCAGTAGCCCCGCCCGGTGTGGCTGGGCGCCATGCCGACCACCGGCTGGTTGAGTTGGATGGCCCCCGTCGAGCCGAAGAACCCGGCGTCGCCGAAGGTGAAGATCCCACCGTCGGACGCGACGAGCCAGTAACCCCTCCCATCGGGCGTGGCGGCCATGCCCACGATGGGCCGATTGAGATGGATGGCGCCCGTCGAGCCGAAGAACGCGGCGTCGCCGAAGCTGAAGATCCCACCGTCGGACGCGACGAGCCAGTAACCCCTCCCGTCGGGCGTGGCCGCCATGCCCACGATCGGTTGGTTGAGATGGATGGCCCCCGTCGAGCCGAAGAACGCGGCGTTCCCGAAGCTGAAGATCCCACCGTCGGACGCGACGAGCCAGTAGCCGCCGGCGTTGGGGGTCGCCGCCATCCCGACCACCGGCTTGTTGAGACCGATGGCTCCCGTCGAGCCGCAGAACGGGACGTTGCCGAATGTGAAGACGCCCCCGTCCGAAGCCGTCAGGTAGTATCCGTGCGGGGTGCCGGACGGTGCGTTGCACGGGACCTCGATCACCTGGGCTGTCCCGGCGTCACCTGTCAGCCCCGGGTCGTGATGGAACTGCGGCCACGCTCCGGGCTCGTTGACGACCGATCCGTTCGACCGCGCGATCTCGTAGTGGTACACGATGCTGCCACCGCCCTGGTAGCCGGCCAACGTGATGCCGATGGTGCCATTGGGATCGTCGGTGATGAGCGGTGAGTTCTGGAACCCGGTGTTGCCTTGCAGGGTCGTAATGACCGCCCCGGTCCTGCCGTCGAGCACGACCACCCCGTTGATCGTCGGAGCCAGGACGTCTTGGTAGCCCGACCCGAGGTCGGCTGTCACGACCGATCCGATCACACGGTTCATGGGTGTCTGCCACAAGACGCCGCCGTTGGCGCCATTGAGCGCGTACACCGAACCGGTCGATCCGTTGTCCGTGCCCTCCACGACCTGCAGTTGGCCGTTGCCGAGGACGTCAGCCAGCGCAGGGCTGCTCTTGGTGTTGCCGTTGAGGGTGGCGGACCACGCGGAAATTGCAATGGCTGTCGACGGCGATCAGCTTGTTGGTGTCGGAGGTGTGGTACGTCGCGCCCGTTCCGAAGACGATGCCGACGGTTGACGAGCTGCCGAAGAATTCACCGACGGCCGGCGACGACTGGACCGTCTCATTGGTGTCGTACTCGCAATAGAGGCCACCGTTGGGCTGTGCCGCTCCGGCGTTGCCGGCCGGGCTGAGGATCCTCAGGTGGCCGCCATTTTGATAGTTCTGGCCGTACGCCAAGCCGGCGGACGAGTCGCCGCCCTCGACGATCTCGGTCGTTCCGTTGCTGTAAAGGTCGGCTAAGGCCGGCGTCGTGAAATTGCTGTCGGCCTGGAACCACGGGAATCCGGTGAGGAGCGATCCGTTGCTCGCGTTGAGGGCGTCCTGGTTCTGGCCCAGAGAGCCCGCGGTCACGTCGATGCCACCTTGGAGGTTGCCGACGGCCAGCGACGCCTGCACGCCGCTGTGCGTGGTGGGATCGGTGGGCGGATTGGTCTCCTGCGCGAACCACTGGTCACCGCCGTTCGGGCTGATCGCCTGGTAACCGCCCGCAGTGGGGATCGCAGCGTCTCCCGAACCCACGAAGACGCTGTCAAGAGCGCTTCCAGGGGTCACGGCCGCCACCGACGGGCTCGAGTTCACGGGTGCTCCGGCGTTGTAGGTCCAGATCGGGGCACCGGTTGCCAGATTGAAGCTGTAGACGAGTCCCGATTCATCACCGACGACCACGGCGCGTCCCCCGGGCAGGTTCGCCACATTCGGGGAGGAGAGCGCGATCGGGTTCGCCGCGTCGGGGAGCACTCCGGTTTGCCAGGTGGGCGAGCCGAAGGAAATGGCATTGGGGGTAGCTGCCCCGGAGGGGAGTTGCGCCACCATCCCGAGGATCGACCCGACGCCCAACGTCAGGACGCCGGCCAGTGTGGCGCGGGCGAACCTTGTGCTTTGTCGCTGGACGCGTATGGCCGAATCAACCCGTCCGGTCATGTGCACTGACTCGTCCCTTCGCTATTGTTACTAACCGAAACACACCGTTGTGCCGGGAGACCGCAATCAAGCTGGGAGAGTTCCCGAGAGGCGGTCGAACACCGTCTGATCAGTTTCACGAGCGCCCCCCAATTCGCGGCGCACCGCGGCCCAACATCCGCCCAATTCGCCTGCCCGAGTCTTCGCCGCGTGGTCGAGTGCCGAGGGGTCGTTCACCCTGGTCGCCTCGGCCTTTCCGGGCACCCCGGTGCTGTTCGATCCATGCCGGCCGGCTACCTTGCGACACTCTTCGAAGAGTGTGGCGAACCCGTGCCCGAGCCGCGATTCGTTGACGACGTACCTGACATGGGCAGCTACGTGGCCGGGATCCTCCGCGGCGAGGCATGATGCACGATGCACCCGTACACGGAGGCGCTGATCCGCTTCCCGCCAACAAAGGATCGGTGAGATGGCGCTTCCTCCAGCCATAGAGATCGCACGGCAGGCGACCATGCGGCCGATCGACGAGATTGCGGCGCAGATGGGGATTCCGCTCACGATGCTCGAGCACTATGGCGCCAACGTGGCCAAGATCGACCTCACTGCGGTGGCCGCCCTCGCCGACCGCCCCAAGGCCCGCTACGTCGTGGTGACAGCCATCACGCCGACGCCGCTGGGGGAGGGGAAGACAACGACCACCATCGGACTCGGGCAGGCCTTCGGCTGCCTGGGAAAGCAGGCCACCATCGCCATCCGCCAGGCCTCCATGGGCCCGACGTTCGGCATCAAAGGCGGTGCCGCCGGGGGCGGCTACAGCCAGGTCGTGCCATTCGAGAATCTCAACCTGCATCTGACCGGCGACCTCCACGCGGTCACCGCGGCCAACAACCTGCTGGCCGCGATGGTCGACAACCACCTGCAACAGGGCAACGCACTGGGGATCGATCCACATGCGATCACCTGGAGAAGGGTGCTCGACGTCAACGACCGGTCGCTGCGCAACATCGTGACCGGTCTCGGGACCCGCGAGGACGGAACGCCCCGGCAAACCGGCTTTGACATCACGGCGGCATCAGAGGTCATGGCGGTGCTCGCGCTCGCCACGTCGTTGCAGGACCTGCGCGCGCGTTTCGGGCGCATCGTCGTCGGGTTCACCACGAGCGGCGAGCCGGTGACAGCCGAGGAGCTCAAAGCAGCAGGCGCGATGACCGTGATCATGCGTGACGCGATAAAGCCGAACCTCCTCCAGACGCTCGAGAACACCCCGGTTCTGGTCCACGCCGGCCCGTTCGGCAACATCGCCCACGGCAACTCTTCGGTGGTCGCCGACCTGATCGGTATTCATGCCGGTGAGTACCTGATCACCGAGGCGGGATTCGGGTCGGACATGGGCGCCGAGCGATTCTTCAACATCAAATGTCGTACATCCGGTCTGGTTCCCGATGCGGCGGTCGTCGTTGCCACCGTGCGCGCGCTCAAGCTGCACTCGGGTCGGCACAAGGTGACGGCCGGTCGACCGCTGCCGCCCGAGATGCTGGAGGAGAACCCCGAAGAGGTACATCTTGGCGGGGCCAACCTGCTCAAGCACCTGGAGATCGTGCGGAGGCACGGTGTCACCCCGGTGGTGGCCATCAACGCGTTCGCAGAGGACTTCGGTTCCGAGCACGACGCGATCCGGGAGATCGCAGCTTCGGTCGGAGTGCGCACTGCGGTCTGCACCCACTTTGTCGACGGGGGCAAGGGTGCCGTCGAATTGGCGGAGGCGGTGATCAACGCAACGGAGGAGCCGGGTGCGTTTCGGATGCTCTACGACAGCGAGGCGACCCTGCGCCAAAAGATCGATGCCATCGCCACCGAGGTCTACGGGGCGGACGGGGTGGACTACCTGCCGGCCGCGGCGCGCCAACTCGCAACCTACGAACGTGCCGGTTTCGGCAACCTTCCGGTCTGCATCGCCAAGACGCATCTTTCGATCTCGTCGGATCCCGCCCTCAGAGGGGCGCCGACCGGATGGCGCTTGCCGGTGCGGGAGGCCAGGGCCAACGTGGGCGCCGGTTTCGTGTACCTGGTGAGCGGGGACATGCGGACCATGCCCGGCCTGTCCTCGAGTCCGGCGGCCGAAAAGATCGACATCGACGAGAACGGCAACGTCGTCGGGCTCTACTGACGGCCCGTTCCTCCTGACGGTGGAGCCTCGGCTGCGGCGACCGTCACCGCGTCCTTGACCGCATCGGCAAATGTCAGACGCAGATCGGGCTGCGGTCCGAAGCGCAGATCGTCGCTTCCGTGTGCTGCGAACTTCTGCCATCCCGCAATGCCGATCATTGCCGCGTTGTCCGTGGCGAGAGCCTGCGGTGGAATCAGGAGCAGGCTGCCGAACTCGTCCGCGAGCGCCTGCGCCCGTCTTCGCAGGATCGGGCTGGCGGCAACGCCCCCCACGATGGCCAACGCCGGGTCACCGAATTCCTCCAGTGCCCGGCGGATCTTCGCGCACAGCACATCCATGCACGCGGCCACGAACGAGGCGGCGACGTCGGCCACCACGAAACCGGGTTCCTTGCGCACATAGTTGACGACCGCCGTCTTGAGGCCCGAGAACGAGAACCCGTACCCGTCCTGGATCATCGGGCGGGGAAAGCTGAGCACGTCGTTCCCGGTTCCGGCCAGCCGGTCGAGGATGGGCCCGCCCGGGTATCCCAGACCCAGATAGCGGGCGATCTTGTCGTAGGCCTCGCCGATGGAATCGTCCACCGTCTCACCCAGCAACTGGTACTCACCGAGCGCTGTCGCCCGCGTGAGCATGCAGTGACCCCCCGAGACGAGGAGCGCCGTCTGGGGGAACGGGACGTGACGGTTGGCCAGAAAGACGCTGGCCAAATGGCCCTCGAGGTGGTTGACACTGACGATCGGCACCCCCCACACGAAGGCCAGCGATTTGGCGGTGGCCATCCCCACCAGGAGCGCCCCCACGAGGCCGGGTCCCGACGTCACCGCGACGGCACTGAGCTCGGTTCCCGAGATCCCGGCCTCGGTCAGCGCCTGGGTCACGATCGGCGTGATCAGTTCGACGTGGGCGCGACTGGCGAGCTCAGGTACCACTCCGCCGAACTCGGCGTGGAGATCGATCTGGCTCGCCACGACGGATGACCGCACCTCATAGTCCTCGCTGATGACCGCAGCGGCCGTCTCGTCGCACGAGGTCTCGATGGCCAACAGGAGCCGGGTCCGGGTCATGCGCCATGTCCCGGGGCTACGCCCAGGATCTCGGCCACCGCACTGTGGGGGATCGCCCCTTCGCGTTCGACCTCGGCGACGGGGGAGCGGACATTGACCAGCGTCGAGGGCGAGGAATCGAGAAGCCCGGCATCGATGGCGAGATCCACATGCGGGGCGAGCTGCCGGCCCGCTTCCTCGGCCGAGAGTGGGGTTGGCGCGCCGTGCCGGTTGGCGCTCGTGACGAGGAGCGGTCCAGTGCCGCGCAGCAGGGCGAGAAGGAAGTCGTTCTGGGGAATGCGAATGGCCACCTCGTCGCGCCCCGCCAACCACTGCGGTCGGGTCGAAGCAGCCGAAAAGCCGAAGACCAGTGTCAAGGGGCCGGGCCACCACCGCGTGGCCAACGTGGTCGCGCCGGCGTTGAATTCGACCCCGAGCCCGTGGACCTGGTCCAGCGAGGCTGCGAGCACCGGGAGGTGCAGATGCCCCGGCCTGCCCTTGGCGAGATAGATCCGGTGCGCCGCCCCGTCGATGTCGGGGAGCGCGGCAATTCCGTACACCGTGTCGGTGGGGACCACGACCACGCCGCCATCGCGCAGTGCGGCGGCGGCGGCCGCGAGCGCGCCCGCGTCCGTCTCGCGCAGTGTCCTCATGTCGTGTGCACCGGTCGGGGGAACTACAGACGGAGTGGGCGGATCGGCGCAGCGAAGAGCGACGGATCGTGCTTCCAGTCGACCCCGGGCACGTCCACGTAGAGCTCGATCTCGTTGCCATCGGGATCCTTGATGTACAGGCTGTGCGTCACCGTGTGGTCGGATGCTCCCACGATGGTGACGTCCATCCGCTCCAGCACCGCGAGGACGGCACGCAGATCGTCGTCGCTGTCTCCCACTTTCAGCCCGAAGTGGTACATGCCGACGCGCCGCCCCTCGGGTACGGGTGCGGCATCGGGCCCAACTTCGATCAGGAGGAGCTCGTGATGTGTGCGTCCCGAGGAGAATGCCGCTGCGCCGACGGGGATTTCTCCCGGTTCGGGCATGATCTGGCGCCACCCGAGGACATCTCGGTAGAAGTCGGCCGAACGACTGATGTCACGCACGTACAACACGATGTGGCCCAACTCACGGACGGTCATGCGATCACCGCATCGCTCATCTCGACCGGCGGCGCGGTCGAGGTACGGACCCAGTGGGCCGTCGCCGGCATGCCGGGACCTACGTGCAGCGGCACGTCGAACGTGTCCTCGTCGCAGCCCGGCCGCGTGCATGAGCTCAGAGAGTGCCGGTGGAACGGCCGCCGCGATGTCCCAGAGCCGTGGGACAGCGCGGGCATCAGAGGCCAGCCCCCAATAGAAGACGCCGCGATAGCTCATGATGGTGATGTTAAGCCCCATTCCGTCCATCACCGGCCCCAGGGGGAACATACCGAGCATCTCACTGCCGCCCATGTACAACGGGACGTCCGGTCCGGGCACATTGGAGATGATCACATTGGCCAGCGGGCGGTGCTGGTTCGCCTCCTTCATCGGGGTGTAGAGGCGCGCGGCTGCGGCAAACACGTTGGGGGCGGCATGCTCCGCCCAATTCTGCAGGGTGTCGGCACCCAGGGCTTTGTGCTCCTCTGCTGCCCCCTTCGTCCCGTCGTGAATGGCCCGCAGTCGTTCGAGGGGATCATCCAGCTCGCACGGCAGTTGGACGAACAGGGTGGAAATCTTGTTGGCGCCCTTCGGCTCCGCCCCATCGGGATCGACCGACACCGGGACGACGGCCACCAATGGGATGCCCGGGAGCTCGTCCCCGGCCAGGAGGTAGGTGCGGAGAGCCCCCGCGCAGATCGCGAGGATGACGTCGTTCACGCTGGTGTCCATGGCATTCTTCAGCTTCTTCACGTCCCCCAGGTTGACGGCGGCGAAGGCGACGCGCCGGCGTGCGTGAACCGGTGCGTTGAGCGAGGTGCGCGGTGCGGTGATCGTGCCCGAGCCCCGTTGCCGCACCCTTCGGATGCCCGGGATCGATCGAGTCGCCTGCCATGCCGTGCGGCCCATGTCGATAGGGTAGGACGACGAAGCTCGTCAAGAGCGAGTGCGAAACCAGCTCGAATGTCGACGGGACCCGCAGGTCGAGTTGACGTTCCCCCTGGTGCTCGTGCCCCGGCGGGTCGGGCTCGAGGTCGAAGAGCGCACCGAGGAGCTCCGCGCCGGACACGCTGTCGATGGTGGCGTGGTGCATCTTGGCCACGAGGGCGATCTTGGCGTCTTCGAGTCCTTCGACCACCCATATCTCCCACAACGGCCGATCACGGTGCAGCTGCCGACTGGCGACGTCTGCCGCGAAGTCGGCCAGTTCACGCATGCCGCCGGGTGAGGGGAGTGCCGCTCGCTGGACGTGGTTGTCGATATCGAATTCAGGGTCGTCGACCCAGGTGGGTTGCCCCAGGCGAAGTGGGACTTCGACCAACCGGCGCTGAAAGACCGGAAGGAGGGGGATCCGGTCGATGATCCTCTGGCGTATCCGGCGAAAGGAGTAGCCCCCGGGGACGGTACCGGGATCGAAGACGGCCACCATCACGACGTGCATGTGGACAGCCGGCGTTTCCCTGTAGAGAAAGTCGGCATCCTGGCGGGAAAGTCGTTCGGGGGTCACCGATTCTCCTTGGTCGCATCGGGCCGCCTCATACGCTGGCATCCTCTCATCGTGGCGGCAACCAATTGCCTGCTGGTCCCCCGCCTCCGCCCCGCCGTTCTCCGCTCCCTCCGGGAGACGGTCTGCGCAGTGAGATCAGGCGTCAGCGGCCAACTCGACCGCCACGGAGAAGCTGTCGCCCTCGACGAGCTCCAGTTCTTCCACCCCGCCGGCGTCGGTCAGGTCGCCCCGCGCCGCGTCCACCGCGGCCAGTGTCTGCGCAGAACCGGTCACGACGAGCCGACGCACCTTGGCGCGCATCGACCGCTTCTCGGTCGTCTTGGCGCGACGGATGGCGCCGAGCACCTGGGCGGCCTCCGTGAGCACCGAGCCGTCCCCACCGCTGTGCTCGCCGAACTCGGCGAGCACCGGCCACGGCGCGCGATGGACCGAGCCCGGTTGCCACCACCGCCACACCTCTTCGGTCACGAAAGGAAGGAACGGGGCGAAGAGCCGCAGCTGGACGGAGAGGGCCAGGGCGAGCGTGGCCCGAGCCGAGGCCGCCCCCGAATTCACCGAAGTGCCAGCGTTCCCCGTGTTCCCCGTGCCGCCTGTTCCGGTCTCCCCCTCGCCGTAGGCCCGCGTCTTGACCAGCTCGACGAAGTCGTCGCAGAACGACCAGAAGAAGGTCTCGGTGATCTCCTGGGCCCGGGCGTAGTCGAACTCCTCGAAAGCCGACGTGGCCCTCGAGACGACGTCGGCCAGCTGTGCCAACAGGGCGCGGTCGATGGGCGCGTCCACGGCGGTCAGTCCCGGAGCCGGTTCGTCGCCCAGGCGCCCCAAGGAGAACTTGGACGCGTTGAGGATCTTGATGGCCAGCCGCCGACCGATCTTCATGACGCCGGTGTCGACCGCGGTGTCCGTTCCCGGTCGTCCGTTGCACGCCCAGTAGCGCACCGCGTCCGCACCGAATTCGTCGATGAAGGGCATCGGGGTGACCGCGTTGCCCTTGGACTTCGAGATCTTCTTGTGGTCCGGGTCGAGTACCCACCCGTTGAGGGTGGTGTCCCGCCAGGGCAGGGTGTCGTGCTCGAGATGCGACCGCAGCGTCGTGGAGAAGAGCCAGGTCCGGATGATCTCGGGCCCCTGCGGGCGCAGGTCCATCGGGAAGGTCGAGGCGAAGAGCGCGGGATCGTCCTCCCATCCGCAGGCGATCTGTGGAGTGAGCGAGGAGGTGGCCCAGGTGTCCATGACGTCGGGATCGCCGACGAAGCCCTCCGGCTTGCCCCGCTGCGCTGCGTCGTAGCCCGGGGGCACGTCCGTCGTCGGATCGATGGGCAGGCTCGCCTCTGACGGGATGATCGGCCGGGCGTGGTCGGGCTCGCCGTCGGTGCCGAGTGGGTACCAGACGGGCACCGGGACGCCGAAGTAGCGCTGCCGGCTGACCAACCAGTCGCTGTTCAATCCGTTCACCCAGTTCTCGTAGCGCACCTGCATGTAGGGCGGGTGCCACCGCAGCTCTTCCCCCGAGCGAGGAGCGCCTGGCGGAGGGCGGCATCCCGCCCACCGTTCTTGATGTACCACTGCCGGCTGGTCACGATCTCGAGGGGCCGGTCACCCCGTTCGTAGAACTTGACCGGATGCGAGATCTTCTCGGGCTCTCCGATGAGGTCACCCGATTCCGTGAGGAGCTCGACCATCGTGCGTTGCGCCGCCTTGACGGTGGTCCCCGCGATGGCCTGCCAGGCCGGCCCGTCGGGCACGCCCGGCGGCGGAGTTTCGCTGATCCGCCCCGAGCGGGTCACGATGGAACGGGTCGGGAGCTGCAGCTCACGCCACCAGATCACGTCGGTGACGTCGCCGAAGGTGCAGATCATCGCGATGCCCGACCCCTTCTCGGGATCGGCCAGCGGGTGGGCCACGATCGGGACTTCGACGCCGAAGAGCGGCGTGTGCACCGTGGTGCCGAAACGGGCGGAGAAGCGTTCGTCGTCGGGATGTGCCACGAGGGCCACGCAGGCCGCAACGAGCTCGGGGCGTGTCGTGTCGATCTCGATGTCGTCGAAGCGCAGCCGGTGGTAGGCCCCCGGACGCTCACGGTCCTCCATCTCGGCCTGGGCCACCGCAGTCTGGTAGTCGACGTCCCACAACGTCGGGGCCTCCGCCGAGTAGGCCTCCCCGCGCGACAGGTTGCGCAGGAACATGCGCTGGCTGGCGCGGCGGCTCCGATCGTCGATGGTGGCGTAGCTGCGGGTCCAGTCCACCGACAGGCCCACCCGCCGCCACAGCGCTTCGAAGGTCTGCTCGTCCTCCGCCGTGAGCTGGTGGCACAGGGCGATGAAATTCGGGCGGCTGACCGGGATGTCCTCCTTCCCCGGCTCTTCCGGCGGGGTGAACTCTGCGTCATAGGGCAGGGAAGGATCGCAGCGGACGCCGAAATAGGTCTGGACCCGACGCTCGGTCGGAAGGCCGTTGTCGTCCCACCCCATCGGGTAGAACAACTCCCACCCGCTCATGCGCCGGTAGCGCGCCAGGCTGTCGGTCTGCACGTAGCCGAAGACCGAGCCCATGTGCAGCGAGCCCGAGACCGTCGGCGGCGGGGTGTCGATGGAGAAGACCTGCTCACGCGCGGCAGCGGGGTTGAAGCGGTACGTGCCCTCGTCCTCCCAGACGGCCGCCCACCTCGCCTCGACGCCGTCGAGGGTGGGCTTGTCCGGAACCTTGGGCGCGCCTGTCGCGTCGGTCGACATGATCGGGTTACCGTACCCGGATGCTGCACCTGCACGACACCGCAACTGGCACCATCCGCCCTTTCGAGCTGCGGACCCCGGGCGAGGTGTCCATGTACATCTGTGGTCCGACCGTCTACGACCTGCCCCACATCGGCCACGGCCGCTTCACCCTGACGTTCGACGTGCTGCGCCGCTACGAGCTCTTCAACGGTCTGGCCGTGCGCTACGTGTCCAACATCACCGATGTCGACGACAACATCATCAAGCGGGCGAACGCCGAGGGCCGGACGGAGACCGAGGTGGCGCAGGAGTTCGAGGAGCGGTGGTGGGAGGCGATGGACCAGCTCGGCGTCCTCCGCCCCAACGACACCCCGCACGCCACGGCGTATATCGAGCGCATGGTGGCGCTGGTGTCCGACCTGGTCGGGCGCGGTGTGGCCTACGAAATTTCCGATGGCGTCTACCTGAACGTGGCGCAGGTGCCCGGCTACGGCCTGCTCGCCCGGCAGCCGCTCGAGAGCCTGCAGGCCGGGGCCAGGGTGGAGGCGGTCGAAGAGAAGCGCTCGCCGCTCGACTTCGTGCTGTGGAAGAAGGCGAAATCGGGGGAGCCGGCGTGGGAGTCCCCCTGGGGCCTGGGCCGGCCCGGTTGGCACACCGAATGTGTCGTCATGTCGCTCGACATTCTCGGCGACGGCTTCGATCTGCACGGCGGCGGACGTGATCTGGCGTTTCCCCACCACGAGAACGAGCGCGCGCAGGCGGTGGCCGAGGGTCGCCCGTTCGCCCGCCATTGGGTGCACAACGGGTGGGTCGAGGTGGACGGCACGAAGATGTCCAAGTCGCTCGGGAACTTCACCTCCCTCACCGACCTGCTGGCCCGCAGCGATGCGCGGGCGTACCGGCTCCTCGTCCTGCGGGCCCATTACAGGTCGCCCATCGAAGTGACCGCGGGCACGGTGGCCGATGCCGAGAAGGCACTGGCGCGCCTCGACACGCTGGCCCGGCGATTTTCGGTGGGGGAGCTGCTCGCCGCGACCGAGTCGGGCTTCGTGGTCGAAGGCACCGCTCCTGCCACCGATGTGGACCCGGGAGCCTTGGCGCAGTTTCGCACCCGGATGGACGACGACCTCGATACGCCCGGAGCCCTCGCCGCCATCTTCGATCTCGTCACGGCCGCCCACACGAGTGCTGACGCGGGCGACGAGGATCGGGGACGGTATCTCGCCCACTCGGCTGCGGTGTTGGCCGCCGCCCTCGGTCTCTCACTCAAAGGCGACACCGACGAGATCGACGACGACACCGCCCGTCTGGTGGCCGAACGCGATGCCGCACGGGCCGCGAAGGACTTCGCCCGGGCCGATGCATTGCGGGACGAGCTGGCCTCCATGGGATGGACGGTCGAGGACACGCCCACCGGGACGGCCGTCCGGCGCTGAGCCCGGGCGCCTCCGGTCGCTGTCCGGCGACGTGGTGTCTTCCCTTGGTTACTATCGGGTAACCTAGACGGAGACCCGACGGACGGTCGGGTGGCGCCCAAGGAGGGCTTTCGATGTCTGACTTCTCCCTCGCACTGAACGAGGACCAGCTCCAGATCCAGAAGTGGGTCCACGACTTCGCTGAGAACGTCGTCCGGCCGGCCGGCCGCGAGTGGGACGAGCGCGAGGAGACACCTTGGCCGATCATTCAGGAGGCCGCCAAGAACGGCCTCTACTCCGCCGATTTCGTCGGCCAGTGCTTCTCCGACCCCACCGGGCTCCTGATGTGCCTCGTCAACGAGGAGATGAGCTGGGGTGATGCCGGTATCGCTCTGGCTATTTTCGGTTCCACGCTCGCCGTGGCCGGGATCTTCGCCAACGGCACGCCGGAGCAAGTCAAGGAGTGGATCCCGCAGTGTTTCGGCACGCCAGACGACGTGAAGCTGGCCGCATTCGGGGTGTCGGAGTCCGACGCCGGCTCTGACGTCTCCTCGCTCAAGTCGCGCGCCGTCTACGACGAGGCGAAGGACGAGTGGGTGCTCAACGGCACCAAGACCTGGATCACCAACGGTGGCATCGCCAACACGCATGTCCTGGTCCTTTCGGTCGATCACACCTTGGGCAGCCGGGGCCAGGCCAGCTTCATCGTTCCCGAGGGAACCCCTGGGATCTCGCAGGGCCAGAAGTTCAAGAAGATGGGCATCCGTGCCTCCCACACGGCTGAAGTCGTGCTCGACGACTGCCGCATTCCGGGGCGCCTCCTGCTCGGGGGCAAGGAGAAGCTCGACGCACGCCTGGCCCGGGCCAAGGAGGGCAAGCGGACCTCGACGCAGGCGGCCATGGCGACGTTCGAGGCGTCCCGACCGATCGTCGGGGCACAGGCAGTGGGCATCGCCCGGGCGGCGTACGAATTCGCCCTCGACTACGCCAAGGACCGCAAGCAGTTCGGCCGGGCCATCATCGAGAACCAGGCCATCGCCTTCAAGCTGGCCGACATGAAGATGCGGACCGACGCTGCCCGCCTGCTGGTGCACCGCGCCGCATGGATGGCGGGTACCGGCCAGAAGTTCGAGCACGGTGAGGGGTCGATGTCCAAGCTCTACGCCGGTGAGAACGCGGTCTGGGTCACGGAGCAGGCCATCCAGATCCTCGGTGGTTACGGCTACGTGCGTGATTACCCGGTCGAGCAGTGGCACCGCGACTCGAAGATCTACACCATCTTCGAGGGGACCTCGGAGATCCAGCGCCTGGTGATCTCGCGGGCCATCAGTGGTGTCCACATCAGCTGATCCACCAGGGATTCCTCCAGCGGTCCGCCGTCGGCGCCGGGCGGGTCACGTAGTGTCACCGATGCCGTGAACCGCTCGACCCTCTTCCTTCGCGACCAGGATCGCCGCGGGCGGACCCCGGAAGCGACCTCGTGACCGAGCTTCTGGTGCTGTGCACCGGCAACGCGGCCCGCTCCGTCATGGCCGGGTTCATGCTGGACCACCTCAGGGCTGGTCGCCCGGGAGCGGCCCTCCACGTCGTCACGGCGGGCACGCACACGATCGACGGTCAGCCGATGGGCCTGCGCACAAGGTCGGCGCTGTCGATGATCCCCGAGCTGGCCGGCGCCGACTTCAAGAGCCATCGCAGCCGCCAGGTCTACGGGCCCGATCTGCTCCGGGCCGAGCTGGTCGTGGTCATGGAGGCCGATCACGTGCGGTTCGTGCGGCGCGAGTTCCCCGAGGCGGCGGATCGCACCGCCACCATACGGCGGCTGTGCGCGGATCTACCCCCCGCCCCGCCTGCGCTGAACGAACGGGTGGCCAGTCTGAAGCTGGCGGACGTTCTGCTCTCTGACCAGGAGGATGTCATCGATCCCGCGGGTGGCGAGGAGGCGGCCTACGCCGCCTGCGTCGCCGAGCTCTGGGTACTCTGCCAACAGCTCATCACCCTCTTATAGGTCCGTATAGGCACTTATAGAGGGCTTTTGGGCTACTTCTTGGCCTTGCTTGTGGATTTGCTTGTGGCCTTGGACCGGTTCAGGGTCACCGCTGCACGAATCAGTCTCTTGAATGCCTTCTCGTTGATCTTCTCGCCCTCGTGGAAGTCGATGGCGCGCCTCGTGTTTCCTTCCAGGCTGGAGTTGAACAGGCCCGCCGGATCCTCCAGGGAGGCACCTTTGGCGAAGGTCAGCTTCACGATGCTCTTGTAGGTCTCGCCGGTGCAGATGATGCCGTCGTGCTCCCACACGGGAACCCCCCGCCACTTCCATTCCTCGACGACCTCGGGATCGGCTTCTTTGACCAAGGCGCGGAGTCGGCTGAGCATCGTGCCCCGCCAGTCGCCGAGCTCCTCGACTCGTGCGTCAATCAGCTGGGAAGGTGACTTGTCGTGCTGTGCCGCCATTTCGCCGACTCTACCTGCAGGTTCGGTCAGTCGGCATGGACCGAGCGCAGCCCGGCCCAGGCCAGGTTGGCCAGCCGTTGCGCCAGCCGTTGCGCTTCTTCCTCGACCGAGCCGTGGTCCGTTGTCCGCTGCTCCATGAACTCCCGGCTCGCCCCTTCGGCCATCCCCACGACGGCGTAGGCGAGAAGGCGGCGGTGCTCGTCGTCGAGGCCGGCATCGATGAGCGGCCCGATGGCCTCGGCAATCGCATCTTCGACCGTGCGCAGGGCTCGCCCGAGCTCCTTGTCGTCCGCGTGGTCCCGCCCGTAGAGCAGTCGGAACTCGTCCTCTCGGCTCACCACCAGGCGGAAGTAGGCCGCGAAACCCATCTCGACCTGCTGGCGGGGCCCATCGGCCTGCAGCACAGCGCTCCGCACCGCCACCAGGAGCTCTTGGGCGATTGCGTCGACCAGCTCGAGATAGAGCGCCCTCTTCGAAGAAAAGTGCTGGTAGACGAGCGGTTTCGTGACGCCCGCCGCCTCCGCGATGTCGTCCATGGTCGTGGACCGGTAGCCCGCGCCGTGCAAACAGCTCCAGCGCGGTGGCAACCAGCTGCTGGCGACGCTGCTCAGCGGTGAGGCGTCGCGCCACGACCTGAAGATTCGCTGCCATTGCGCCCAGGCTACCGGCACGATCCCGGGGCGCAGCGAGCCCCGGGGCGTTCAGCCTCACCTCGGGGGCGAGGGAAGGCGGTCCAGCACGTCGGCCAGCCTCGAGGGGAGGTCGGCCAGGTTGAAGAACGTGGCCGCAACCCGGTGGTTGTGTGTGAGGAGCGTCTCGTCCGGGTCGGCCAACCACTCGCCGAGTGGGCCGGGCGCGCCGCTGTCGAACCAGCGGAAGCCGAACGCGGCCAGCTCGGCGGCGACGGGATAGGGCCCGATGGCAAGTGGCCGGTGGTGGGTCGCCGATTCGAGCGACGGGTTGCCGAAACCCTCCCACGTCGAGGGCAGCACGACGACGTCGCAGGCGGCGTAGGCCTCGGTGATGTTCAGGCCGGCCGTTCCCGGCCCGAGGAGTACGGGACAGGGGGCATCGGCGACCAGCCGGTCGAGCTCGGGACCGTACCCGTCCTCGGCGGGACCGAGGAGCCAGTACGTTCCGCCCACGGCGCCGGCCACGTGCATGCCGCCTGCGATGTTCTTGCGTGCCAGCGCCCGCGTCGGTTGGAGGAGGAGAGGGGTCCCCGGCGCCACGCCGAGCGCAGCGCGGGCGCGACCGCGGTCGGCCAACGAAGGGTTCGGGTCGAATGAGTTGTAGATCGTCGTGGCGGTGATGCCGCGCGCCGCCAACTCCCGCCGGCTCAGCTGGTTGATGGTCACATGCGCCCACGACGGGTCGTCCGGGGGTGGGGGCATGTGCGCCAAGTGGGGTCGTTGCCACGGGAGGTCGTGGTGATGCAGAACAGCCGGCCGCCCGGCGCACACGGCGGTGGCCACGGCGGCGGCGGGAGGGTTGAGCGGCAGCGAGCACAGATTCTCGATGACGACGAGATCGGCCGGAGACAGAGCATCGTCCAGCTCCTGGCGGGTGGGAGGGGTGGGGGCATCGATCGCCAGACCCTCGAGAAGGACATCGACCGGGCCGGCGCCGGCCACCGTCAGCGTGTCCCAACCGAGGCGCTGCAGCGCCCCGGCCCATTTCTCCGCCTCGATCGAGACGCCGTCACTCCCCCCCAGCCGGAACGAGAGGAGCGCGGCAGTCGGCACGCCGCGGCACTGTAGGCCTTCGCCGCTGGCCCCGTCCCCTCGGAGGTCGGCTAGCGTTGCCGTCCAATGGCGAAGCGGGCATTGATCACTGGCGTGACCGGGCAGGATGGCTCATATCTGGCCGAATTCCTCCTCGAGCAGGGCTATGAGGTCATCGGGATGGTCCGGCGTTCGAGCACCCTCAACTTCGAGCGCATTGCGCACATCCAGGACCGGCTGGAGATAGTTGCGGGCGACCTGCTGGACGAGGTCTCCCTGATCAACATCCTGCGTGACCATCGCCCGGCCGAGGTCTACAACCTGGCGGCGCAGTCGTTCGTCCAGACGAGCTTCAGCCAGCCGGTGCTGACGGGCGAGACCACCGCCCTCGGTGTCACCCGCATGCTCGACGCCATTCGTCTGGTCGATCCCGACATCCGCTTCTATCAGGCGAGCTCGTCGGAAATGTTCGGCAAGGTGCAGGAAGTGCCCCAGACGCGAGTCGACGCCCCTCTACCCCCGCAGTCCCTACGGCGTGGCCAAGGTCTACGGCCACTGGATCACCGTCAACTATCGGGAGAGCTACAACCTGCACGCCTCGTCGGGGATCTTGTTCAATCACGAGTCGCCCCGTCGGGGGCTCGAGTTCGTCACCCGGAAGATCACCAACGGGGTGGCGCGCATCGCGCACGGTCTCGATGACAAATTGTCCCTGGGCAATCTCGATGCGCAGCGCGACTGGGGATTTGCGGCGGACTACGTCAGGGCCATGTGGATGATGCTGCAACAGGACAGCCCTGACGACTACGTGGTCTCGACCGGTGAGACGCACGAGGTGCGCGAGCTGTGCAGGCTCGCATTCTCGGCGGCGGACCTCGATTGGGAACGGCATGTCGTGATCGACGAGAAGTATCTGCGCCCGGCCGAGGTCGACCTCCTCGTCGGCGATCCCGAGAAGGCCCACCGGGTCCTCGGCTGGCAACGCGAGATGGATTTCCCCGGACTGGTGGCCATGATGGTCAAAGCCGATATGGACCTGGTCCGCAACAACCTCAGGTAGAAACGGGCGCTCGGTGGATTCCCTCGTGGCCACGATCGCTCCCGATCCGCTCGGCGTCCTCGCCGCATTCGGGGCCGGGATCCTGAGTTTTCTCTCACCCTGTGTCCTCCCGCTGGTTCCGGGCTATGTGTCCATGGTCTCGGGGCTGTCCGCAGCCGAGCTGGCCGCCACGCGGGTCCCGGTGGCCGCAGGCGCGACGGCGACGGGCGTCGTCACCATGCGCCCCATGCTGCGGGGAATCGGTCTCTTCATCGCCGGCTTCACGGTGGTGTTCGTCGCTCTGGGCGCTGCCGCATCGGGCATCGGCCATCTCCTCGCCTCGCACAAGGAGACACTCACCCACGTGAGCGGGTTCATCGTGATCCTGCTGGGGCTCGTGCTCCTCGTCGGGACGGTCCCCTCCCGGTTCTGGGCCCGTGTCGGCACCGGACCGTTGGGGGTGCTGTCGAGGATCACCGGCGAAAGGCGCTTCGACGTGCGGCCTTCGACGCTCGGGACCTGGGCTGCGCCGATCATGGGCATGGCCTTCGCCTTCGCCTGGACGCCGTGCATCGGCCCCGTCCTCGCCGTGGTGCTCGGGTTGGCGGAGCACAACGGCTCGCTGGCCGGCGGCGTGCTCCTGCTGTTCGCCTACTCGCTCGGCCTCGCCGTGCCCTTCGTCATCGCCGGGCTGGCCTTCGGCCGCCTCACCTCGGTCATCGGCCGGGCCCGGCGCGGCCTGTGGATCGTCGAGGTGGTGGGCGGGGCGATCCTGCTCATCTTCGGCGTGCTCCTGGTGACGGACCACCTCGGGTGGCTCTCGTCGCAGTTCTCGAACCTGCTCGACCACATCGGGTTGAGCCGGCTCAGCACCAGCTGACCGGGCGCCGCCCCACCCGCGGCCCTGCAGCAAGCGCAGCCCAGGCGCCGATACTCGAGCGCAGCAATCCCGGAACCCCGTCGCACGGTCAGGTCCGTGACCGCTGCAGGGCTCGACGTGGACGAGAGGAGAAAGGTGGAAGCGATGAGGACATCAGCAGCATTCCGTGACGCGGGCGTGTCGCGGGTACTGGAGATCGGGGAGGACGGGTACGCCGACGCAGTGGCCGGATTCGACCTCGCGGTCGAGTACGCGCCCGACGTGGTGGTCCACGCGCAGGCACCGGCGGACGTGGCAAGGGCGGTCGCGGTCGCGGTCGAGCGGGGGCAGGCCCTGACCGTCCTGGGGTCGGGCCATGGGCGACTCCACGAGTTTCGGGGTGGCTCGGCGATCACCGTCCGCCAGCTCGATGCCGTCGAGGTCGATGTCGCCGGCCGATCGGTGCGTGTCGGCGCCGGCTGCACCTGGGAGCCCGTCCTGGCGGCCACGACCGCGCACGGCCTTGCCGCACCGTGCGGGTCGGCGCCCGGCGTGGGCGTCATCGGCTACCTCCTCGGCGGGGGCCTCGGCCCGCTCGCCAGCTCGTTCGGGTTCAGCAGCGACCACGTGCGATCCTTCGACGTCGTGACACCCGCCGACGGCGCAGTGACGGTGTCCGCGGACAGCCATCCCGATCTCTACTGGGCGATGCGTGGAGGCAAAGGTGGGTTCGGCGTCGTCACCTCGGTCGTGCTCGATCTGCTCGGTGTGTCCCACGTCTACGGCGGCGGGGTCTATTTCGCGGCCGAGGACGCGCCGTCGGTTCTCCATGCGTACGCGGACTGGGCACCCGCACTTCCCGCATCATCAACGACGTCCATCGCATTGCTACGCCTGCCGCCGTCGGACGCACTTCCCGAGGTGCTCCGGGGGCGGCGCGTCGTGCACGTGCGCTTCGCGAGCCTCGATGCGGATGCCGCGGCCGAGGCCCAACTGGCGGGGATGCGTGCCGTTGCCAGCCCTGTGCTCGATACGGTCGGCATGCTTTCCTACGGGAAGCTCGGGACGATCCACGGTGACCCCACCAGCCCGATGCGGGTCCTCAACGGCACGGCGTCGCTCGCCGCCTTGGACGAGAACACGGTGGAGGCCATCCTCGCTGCAGCCGGTCTCGACGCCGATCGACCCCTTTCCTCGGTCGAGATCCGGACCCTCGGGCCGGCAACGAGGAGCGCGCTTCGGGAGGCGGACGCCGTGGGAGGCCGTTCCACCCCGCACCTCCTCAACGTCTATGCGGCACCAGACCCCTCCCTGGCCGATGCCGATCGGATCGCAGCCGCCCGTGCGGTCCTCGACGCCGCGGCGTCGTGGCGGGCCCCGGTGAATCTCGTCAACTTCGTAGGACGGGCGAACGACGCCGACGCAACTGCGCACTCGTGGACCCGAGAGCAGAACGACCGGCTCGACTCGATCCGTGGCGCGCACGACCCCGACGGGCTCTTCCCCTACGCACACCACGGAGCGACGACAACGATCGACGAGCACCCGGGCAGCCGCAATGGGTGGTGAGGCCACCCCCGTCAGGTACCCGCAGGAGTGGTGGGATGCAGTCAGAGCGAATCGGACAGAGCGCGCCCGAACGTGTGGACGTCACCGGGCCAGCGCGCCGAGATGTAATTACCGATCCCGCACCACCCACGCCGCCCTGGCGTCAGTCGCCGTGTCCCGAACCCGTCCGCTCGTCTTCAGCCGGTAGTCCGGGTCATCGGGAGGGACGTCAAGGAAGTCCTCGGGCCGGGACACGGCGCGGGTAACCTCCTGCTGGACGGACATGTAGCCCTCGGGCTGGCCCTGTCCCTCGATGTAGGTCCGGTAGTAGTCGGGATCCCAGAAGCGCGTGCGGCGGCCGATGGCCCACGCCTTGCGCTCGAGGTGCCATGTCAGCGCCGTGGTGCGCCGGCCGTGGAGCACCGACAGCCCGGTCGACGGATCAATGCTGCGTGCCGCCACCAGGACCCCGTGACAGATGGCCGCGACGGGCCTTTTCCGGGCGAAGAACTCCACCACCAGCTGCTGCAGCACGCTGCTCTCGAGGTACGGGCGCATACCACGTGCTCGATGGCCGCCGGGGAGGAGCAGGCCGTCGAACTGCTGCTCTTGTGCGATGTTCCAGCGCAGGGGGGCCTTGAAGCCGGCGTAGCGGCCGAGCGCGGCATAGGCCCGCCGAGCGTCGGCGTTCGCCCGCAGGACCCGGCCGACCACGGCGACGTTGCGCAAGACGGGCACCAGGCCCCACGGATCGAGCCCGCGGCCGGTCACCATGAGATCGTCAGCCACCGCCGCCTCCCCCTCGGGCGTGGCGAAGACCACGGTGTGGCCCCCCGCCACGAGCGTCTTCCAGCTGACTGCTACCTCGGTTGGGTCGAAGTCCCGGGCGGGCAGTGGAAGGAGGACGGTGGCCATAACGGAGCTCGGGCAGAAATCTAGCCAGCAACCGGGCTCGCGCAGCTGAAAGAGCCTCCGGCCGGGGCACAGGACCCTCCCTGGCGTCGCCGCTTGGAACCCCCGTACCCCGCCCCCCTACCATGGGTGGCGAAGGCCATGGCCCCCGTCGTCCAATTCCGCGCTGCCGTCGCACTCGCCGGCCGCTTCCCCGCCCTTGCCGGTGTCGATCTCTCGGTCGAGACCGGGGAGGTCGTCCTGGTCCTCGGTGCCAATGGTGCGGGCAAGACCAGCCTGCTCCGGGCCTGCGCCGGCCTTTTGCCGGTCACCTCAGGCGACGCCAGCGTGCTCGGGGTCGACCTCACCACCGACCACACCGCCGTGCGGCGTCACGTCGGGCTCCTCGGCCATGCCGCCCCGCTCTACGACGAGCTCAGCGCGGCGGAGAACGTCCGGTTCGCCGTCCGTGCACTCGGCCTCCCGACCTCGGCGGGCGAAGCGGCGCTGGATCGTCTTGGCCTGGTGGGTCGCCTCCGGACCACCCCGGCCGGCAGGCTTTCCGCCGGGCAACGACGACGGGTTGCACTGGCCGCACTCGTCGCACGCCGGCCGGCCCTCTGGTTGCTCGATGAGCCGCACGCCGGCCTCGATGCTCCTGCGCCGCGACCTCTTGGGCGATCTGATCAGCGAAGCCGTGGCGGACGGGGCGGCGGTGCTGCTCTCCTCACACGAGCCCGAGCTCGCCATACCGCTTTCGGACCGGGTGGTCATGATGAGCGGGGGCCGGGTCACCTCGACCGTGGGAGGTGGACGGCGAGCAATGCTGAGTGCAGTGCCCGCGGCGGAATTGCCCCCGCAACAGGACACGATGGGGGCGTGGCATGTGGCGTGACGCCCTCTTGGTGGCGGGCAAGGACCTCCGGATCGAAGCGCGGTCGCGGGTCGGTCTGTGGCAGGTGGTCCCCTTCGCGGTCCTGGTCCTCATCCTCGTGGCCTTCGCCATCGGACCCGACTCCGCCTCGTTGCGGCACGCCGCGCCGGGCATCTTCTGGATCGCCGTGCTCTTCTCCACCGTGTTGACCATCCAACGGAGCGTGGCCATCGAGTCGGGTGAGGGAACCCGCGACGGGCTCCGCCTCTCGGGGATCGATCCGGCCGGCATCTTTCTCGGCAAGGCCGCCGCAGTGGGATTGCAGCTCCTGGTGCTCCAGATCGTCCTGTGGGCCGGGGTGACCTTCCTCTTCAACGTCCGCGTCCACGTCGTCTGGCTCGCCCTCGTCACCTCGCTCCTGGCCACCGTCGGTCTGGCGTGCGCCGGGGTGCTCTACGGCGCCCTGTCGGCCGGCCTCCGGGTCAGGGACACCCTTCTGCCGCTTCTGGTCCTGCCCGTCCTGGCCCCTGTTTTGCTGGCTGGCTCGAAGGCATGGCAGGCTGCTCTGGACGGTAATGCGAGCTCGGGGACCGAGTGGTTGCGCATCCTCATCCCGTTCTCGGTGATCTACCTCGTCATTGGAATCGTCCTGTACGGTCCGCTCCAGGAGGCTGCATGAACACCATCGCAACAGTCTCCCGCCCGCGCTGGCTCACCGTCGTCGGCGTACTCGGCATCGTCTCCATGGGCGTTCACCGTCTGGCTCGGGCTCTGGGTCACTCCGCCCGACCAGGTGCAGGGCAACCTGGCCCGCCTCCTCTACATCCACCCGCCCCTTGCCACCGTGGCCCTGTACTGGGCGGGTGGGGTCGCGTTGGCCGGCAGCCTGTTGTACCTGTGGCCCCGCACCCGGTCGTTCTTCTGGGACCGTCTGGCGGCGTCCGCCGTCGAAGTGGGCGCGGTGTTCGCAGCGCTGACGTGCGTCACCGGCTCGATCTGGGGCCGGCCCGCCTGGGGCGTGTGGTGGGCCTGGGATGCCCGGCTCACCTCGACCGCATTGCTCCTCCTGCTCGAGTTGGGCTACCTGGCCCTTCGCCGTGTTCCCGCCGACCCGGCTGTCCGCGCCCGGCGCTGTGCGGTGGCGGCGCTCCTGATCGCGGTCGATGTGCCGATCGTCCACTTCTCGGTCCAGTGGTGGCAGACCCTGCACCAGAGCGGGACCGTGCTCGACCCCGGTTTCCATCTCCATGTCCACGGCTCCATGGCCTGGACGTTCTTGCTCGGCTTCGTCTCCTTCTCGCTCGTCTTCGTCTGGCTCCTCGGTGTGCGGTATCGGATCGAGGTCCTGCAGGACACCGTGGGCCACCAGGAGATGGAAGTGTCCCTGGCCGAACGCTGGAGTGAGGGCACCGAGCTCGTCGGTGCCGGCTCGGCCGCCCACGGGACGCCGGACGGTGGTACCTCATGAGCTACGTCGTCGCGGGCTACACGATCGCACTGGCCACCCGCTTCGTCTATGGGGTCAGCCTGTTGCTCCGCCGCCGCCGCTGGGAGCGCGCCCTCGAGGTGGCCGAGGACCCGCAGCAGGCCAGCGCCCCTGGCGACCGGTCGTGACGAGCACCATCAACGACCCGGGTACCCCCACGCCCTCATCGGGTCCCCATACGTCGGGCCCCCGCACCTCAGGTTCCGCCACTCCGGCGCCACCCGGTGGCGGTGACGGGGGCCCCGCGCTGCCACGCCCCCGGCGCCGTGCCAGCAGGAGGCTCTGGCTCGTGGCCGCCGTGCTGCTCGCTGCGTTCGTCTTCCTTCTGGTTGAAGGGCTCGGGAGCGCGCTCAACTACTTCGACACGGTCGATCAGGCCTTTGCCCACCGCGGCACATTAGGCACGAGAACGTTCAATCTCGAAGGGGATGTCGTCGCGGGCTCGATCCATCCGACGGCGGTCGGAACCAACTTCGAGATCGCGCAGGGCCCCCACACCGTTGCGGTCACGAACACGGGAAGCCCACCACAGCTGTTCCGGGCCAACATCGCCGTCGTCGTCGTCGGTCACTTCACCTCCGACGTCTCCCACAACTTCGTGTCGCACCAGATTCTGGTGAAGCACTCCGAGAATTACTGCGCTGCACATCCCGATCGAGTGAAGGCGACCAAGACCGTCCAAACTTTATGCTGAACGCGTCACTCGGATCGATCGGCGTCTGGCTCGCCTTCGTGACGAGTGTGGTCGGCGCCGTGACCATCGCGGTCGGGCTCGTGCGCCAACGAGGAGCGACGGCCTCCCCGTCCTCGCCCGAGTCGACGCCGCGTCTGTCGGCCCGCTATGCCGGTTTGGTCGAAGGCCGGCTGTTCGCCCCGATCATGCTGGTGGGCGCGCTGGTGGCCGTCCTGGCCATGGAGCGCGCGCTGGTCACGCATGACTTCAGCATCGTCTTCGTGGCCGAGAACAACAGCACCGTCACCCCGTTGCTGTACTCCATCACCGGTCTGTGGTCCGCCCTGGCCGGGTCGATCCTCTTGTGGGGCTTCGTCCTGACGATCTTCACCGGTATTTTCGTCTGGCGCTACCGCGCTGTTGCGTCCGACGCCGTCATCCGGTGGGCCACCATGGTGCTCTTTATCGTCACCGCGTTCTTCTTCGGCCTCATGCTCGGACCGGCGAATCCGTTCGTCACGACGCACCAGGTGCTCTCGGGCCTCGGCCCCAACTCGTTGCTGCAGGACAACCCGCTGGTCGCCATCCATCCGCCGCTGCTGTACACGGGATTCGTCGGGTTCACGATTCCCTTTGCCTTTGCCATCGGCATGCTGGCGACGGGGCGCATCGGGGATCGCTGGCAGATCGAGTGCCGGCGCTGGACGTTGGTGTCGTTCACGCTCCTTTCGGTCGGCATCGTGCTCGGCGCGTGGTGGTCGTACCAGGTCCTCGGGTGGGGTGGCTTCTGGGGCTGGGACCCGGTCGAGAACGCGGCGTTGCTGCCGTGGCTGTGCGGAACGGCCTACCTGCACTCGGTGTTGGTGCAGGAACGGCGCGGCCTGATGCGGGTGTGGAACCTCTCGCTTTCGGTGGCCACCTTCGCTCTCACCATTCTCGGGACGTTCCTCACACGCTCCGGGGTCATCGAGTCGGTGCACGCGTTCTCCGAGTCCTCGATCGGCCCCCTTCTCATCGGCTTCTTCTTCGCCGTCGTCATCGTCGGCTTCGGGCTGATCGCCTGGCGCGGCGATCGCCTCCGCTCGCCCGGTGGGATCGATGCACCGCTCGGCCGCGAAGGCGCGTTCCTTCTCAACAACCTGCTCTTCGTCGGCTTCGCCTTCGTGGTGCTCCTCGGAACTCTCTACCCGATCCTCTACGAGGCGGTGACGCAACAGCAGGTGAACGTGGCCGCTCCGTTCTTCAACACGGTTGCCGTGCCCGTGGGGTTGGCGCTCCTCTTCCTGATGGCGGTGGCACCGGCGTTGAGTTGGCGCAAGATCAACGCCCCTGTCCTGTGGCAACGCCTGGCCATCCCGGCCTGGATCGGCGTGCTGACCATCGTCGTCTGCGTGGCATTCGGGTTGCGTGGCCTCGCCCCTTTGATCGGGTTCGGCCTGGGAGCCTTCGCCGCCGCCACGGCGGCACGGGCGCTGGTCCTGTCGGTGCGCGCCACGCGTGGACGTCACGTGGGGTGGTGGCGCGGGCTTATCGGCCGGACGAATGGCGGCATGGTGGTGCACCTCGGGGTCATCGTCATCGCGGTGGGGATCATCGCTGCAACCACCTATCGCCACCAGACCGAGTTGGCGCTCGCCCGCGGAAAGGTCGTGATCTACAGCGGGCACCGGTTCGAATTCGTCGGTTTGCGAAACGTCCGGACGCCGTCGAAGCAGTCGGACGAGGCGCTGGTCAAGGTCGACGGAACCATCTTCACCCCGGCCACCACCAACTTCGGGGGAGCGCTCGCCACTGTCGGGACGCCGGCCATCGACTCGGGAGCCTTCGGCGACGTGTACCTCACCTTCGACCAGGTCGGCGGTTTGGGGAACACGTCCGGCAACTCACCCGTGCCGAACCTGCCCGCGGGATCCGTGGCCATCGGGGTGGTCGTCGAGCCTTTGCTCGCGTGGCTCTGGGCCGGCGGACTCCTCGTCGGGTTGGGGGGCGCGCTCGCGCTGGTCCCCGGATCGCGGCGTCGTGCCACCGATCCCGTCTCGGCCGCCTCCGACATGGTGGCCGGCTCCTCCCCGCACGTGGAGCACGCCAACGGGGCCGATCACGCACAAGATGAAGACACCGTGCCACGCGGAGACCCGGTGCCGGTCGAAAGCGGCGTTCCCTCCACATGACGACGCACGGCAGGCGCCGCCACACGACGCGCTGGGTGGCGGGCGTCGTTCTCCTCTGTCTGGCCGTTGTCGGGGTGGTCCTGGCCACGCGCACGCCGCAGGAAGCGACGCAGGTGCAAAGCCCGCTGGTCGGTCACATGGCCCCGCTCTTCTCGGGCGCCGATCTTCAGCACTCCGACGGCACGCATGTGTCGCTGCGCTCACTGCGGGGCCACTACGTGTTCGTCAACTTCTTCGCCAGCTGGTGCGGACCGTGCCAGCAGGAGGCACCCGATCTCATCACGTTCTTCTATCAAAATGCCCAGAAGGACCACGCCGACATGGTCAGTGTGGTCTTCCACGACGAGGTCGGCTCGGCTGAGGGATTCTTGAAGACCCAGGGCGCGCCGTGGCCGGCGTTGAACGACCCCGGCGGCACCATCGCGCAGGACTACGGCGTGACGGCGCCGCCGACCACCTATCTCATCGATCCCTCCGGGCGCATCTCCGTGCAACCCGAGACAGGACCGGCGACACAGACCGAACTGCAGAAGATGCTCGAGCAAGCGCGCAAGCTGGCTCGCCACCAGACGCGAGGGGCCAGTGCCTGAGCAGAGGGGACATCGGCCACTCTGGGTGCGGGTTTCGCTGCCGCTCGTGGTGCTCGCCGTGGCACTCGTCATCGGGAGCGGCGTGCTGTCGGGGAAGCCGCAGACCCAGGCCGAGCGTGCAGCCTCCATCGAGGCGGTCGTCCGCTGCCCGTCGTGCATCGACGTCTCCGTGGCGCAATCAGAGGAATCGACGGCGTTGGCGGTGCGCCATGAGATCGAACGGCAAGTAGCGCAAGGCCGTTCCACTGCGCAGATCGAACAGACGCTGGTTTCCCAGTACGGCCAGACCATTCTTCTGGTGCCGCCGGACGCGGCCGGATTCCCCATCATCTGGATCCTGCCGATCGTGCTGGGAGCAGGTGCCCTCGGTGTTATCGGCGTTCTCTTCTGGCGGCGATCGCGCCAGTTCTCCGCCACGAGGGAAGCGCAGACGCCGGTGGATGCTCCGTGACGACCGATGCCGTCGTGGGCGGCGAGGGGAGACGGGCGGAGGCCGAACACGAGCGCTGGGCGCTGCACGACCAGCGCGACTTTCTCCTGCGTTCGATCGACGACGCGGCGCGTGAACTGCTGGCGGGCGACCTGTCCAAAGACGATTACGACGTCCTCCTTCTCGCGCGACCAGACGCGGTTGGCCGAGGTCGAGGCAGAACTGGCCGCACTGGGCCCGGTGCCCCGGACCGACGCGGTCCCGGCCGCCGTGGACGGGGCGACTCCGGAGACCGAATCGGGAGAAACAGCGTCCGCGTCACCACGCCGCCGTCTCACCACGTGGCGCCGGGTCGGTGTCGTCGCCTCCTGCCTTCTCATCATCGCGGGATTGGTGATCCTGGTGGATCATGCGGTGAGTCCGAGCCTTCCGGGGCAACCGGTGTCGGGCAGTATCACCGAGTCCAAGGTGCAGTTGATCGAACAGCAGCTGACCGAGGCGGACATTCTGAACAACAACGGCCAGGCGGTCCAGGCGCTGCAGCTCTATGACAAGGTGCTGTCCGAAGACCCTTCGGACCCCAATGCCCTCGCCGCGTCGGGATGGTTGGAGTGGAACTACGGAACTGCCGCCAAGCTGGATCCGATCAGGCAGGTCGGGCGCCAGAAGGAGAAGAAGGCAATCCGGCTCGCACCGTCCTACTACGCAGGCCACCTCTTTCTCGGGCTGATCATCCTCAATCAGGATCACAATCCGACCGGAGCTATTGCGGAATTCACCAAGTTCCTGGCCGACGATCCGCCCCAGGCGCAGTTGGTGAGCGTGGCATCGATCGTCGCCAGTGGCTACGACCAGGCCAAAGTGCCTCTCCCGCCGGCCCTTGCGACGGCGCTGGCTACAGAGATGGCGTCGGGGTCGACGACAACGACGACAACCTCAGCCCCGTAGCGCGCGCAGGGCGGCGACCACGTGGCCGAAGGCCGAGCCGAACGCGGCGATGTCCGCGTCGGTCGTCGACCAGCCGACCGAAACGCGGAGCGAGTGGTTCTCGTCGACGCCCATCGCGGCCAGGACGGGTGAGGGCTCGATGCTCTCTGACGAACATGCGGACCCCGAGTGGACTGCGACACCGGCGCGGTCGAGTCCGATCAACACCGGCTCGGCCTCAATGCCGTGCACACCGAGACAGACGAGGTACGGCAGGCGTTCGGCCTCCGATGGGGGGCCGACGATGTCGACATCCTCCTCCGATGTGGCGAGGTTCGACAGTGTGGCGATCTGATCCCTGGCGCGCGCCGCCTCGTCGTGCAGCAGCCTCTGCCCGTCGGCTTCCAATGCGCCGGCGGCCGCCCCGAACGCAATCAGGGTCGGCAGCGCCTCGAGACCGGCCCGCCGACCGCGCTCCTGCTCGCCTCCGACGAGCAGGGGCTCGAACCGGCTCCCGCGGCGGATCACCAGCGCACCGGCGCCGGGCGAGCCCCCCATTTTGTGGGCGCTCAGGCTGACCAGGTCCGCCCCCAGCTCATTGAGGTCCATCGGCACGTGCCCGCACGCCGCTGCGGCGTCGACGTGCACCGGGACATCGGCGTCGCGGCACAGTGCCACGACCTCGCGCACGGGTTGGAGCGTCCCCACTTCGTGATTGGCCCACTGACAGTGCACCAGCGCCGGCCGCGGCATGGTGGTCGAGCGCAGGCGCGTCGCCAAGGCCCCGCTCTGGATCCGTGCCGTGGCGTCGACCGGGATGATCTCGATCGGCGCCAGCCGGGCCGATGTTTCGCGCACCGCGGAATGCTCCACGTCGGCATAGAGCACCGGGGCGCCCGGGGCCCGTCGGGTGGCACCCCACACGGCGGCGTTGATCGCCTCCGTGCCGCCCGAGGTGAAGACGACCTGGCGCGGGGTGGTGCCGAAGAAGGCCGCAACCTGCTGGCGCGCCTGTTCGAGCGCGTCGCGCACCGTGCGGCCCTCTTCATGGAGCCGGCCCGGATCGGCCGCCGGCAGCGCCATCCACCGCGTGAGCGCAGCGAGTGCCTCGGGGCGCGGTGGGGTCGTGCTGGCGTGATCGAGATAGGCGCGTGTCACCGCCGGTGCTCAGGCAGAGGCGGTGCAGGCGGCATCGCCCCGGGCGCGGGACGAGAGCATGACCGGCAGCGCCTGTTGGGAAGCACTCCCGCAGAGCCCGGCGAGGAGTCCCGTGACCATGCCCCGGTCGACGGCGCACAGGACGGGATTGGTGGTGCTCGCGTTGCCGAACGGGCAGTGCTCGGCCACCACGGCCGTGGTCTCGCCGCGATCCTCGGCGTGTGCCGCGAATCCATGCGCGGTGAGGGTGTCGGCCACCACGTGCATGGCGGCCCGCACGGTGCGCTGTCCCTCGGTCGGCGTCATGCGGGCGGCCAACGACCGTCCGTACTCCTCGCCGACGTGCGCCGCCATCTGCTCGGCCATTTCGGGGCCCAGGCGCTGCACGGCTTCGGCCAGGAGGCGCATGAGGAGATCGTCCCGGCGCTGCATCAGCCCGACCGTCAGTTCCTCCTCCACGCAGAAGTACTGCTTCGAAGGTCGTCCGGCGCCCGGGGCCTTACGCCCGGTTTCCACCCGGAGGTACCCACCGTCGACCAGACGTTGCAGGTGGTGGCGGGCCACGTTGGGGTGGAGCGAGAACGTCACCGCCACCTCCGACGCCGTCATGCCGGGCGTGGCACGGACGCGGAGAAAGATGTCACGGCGGGTAGGGTCGCCGAAGGCGGCCGAAACGGCGGCCACTGCGGCCGAGAAGCGGTCGTCGTCGCTGCCTGCTCCGGGTTCTGCCGGCGGTGGTTCTGGCACCACTGCGATCGGGCCCGGGCTCACGGTAGGTAGTCTACCGAAGGATCGGCCCCGTCAGCTGGGGTAATGCGCCCACCGGGCGGGGCCTGCGGCGCGTGCTCCGGTCCAGGCACCAATTGAAGACGAGGGAGTGCATGGCAATCGATCAATCACAGCTCACGACGGCGCTGAACGCGATCGTGGAGCCCGAACTCGGCCTGCCCCTCGGCAGCCTCGGCCTGCTCCGCGAGGTGAAGGTCCGCCGGCGTCGGGCCAGGATCGAACTCGCGCTGCCCGTCGCCGCCTGGCCGGGGTCCGACGAGTTGGCGGACGAGGTGCACCGGGTGGCCCGGGCCGTGCCCGGGGTCGAGGAGATCGAGTTCGATCTGACCGTGATGCGCGACGACGAGCGTGCCGCACTGCGGGTGACCCTGCGCCAGCACATGTTCGGGGTCACGACCGACCAGTTGCTCGACGATCCGCCGGCCGAGGCAGATGACGGTCACGGTCACGGTGGCCATGGTCACGGCCACGGGGGCGAGCCGGAGACGACGCCCGTCTTCTTGCAACCGGACTCGACCACGCGCGTCATCGGGGTCTCCTCGGGCAAGGGCGGCGTCGGGAAGTCGACGGTGACCGTGAACCTCGCCGTGGCATTGGCCCGGGCCGGGCACAGCGTGGGGCTGCTCGACGCCGATGTGTACGGATTCTCGGTGCCGAAGATGCTCGGGACCGACCACGACCCGATCATCCTCGGCGATGTCGTGATCCCCACCTCGGCCCACGGCGTCAAGTGCCTTTCCATGGGGTACTTCGTTCCGGACGATCAACCGGTCATCTGGCGGGGCCCGATGTTGCACAAGGCCATTCAGCAGTTCTTGACCGATGCCTTCTGGGGCCAGCCGGACTTCCTGCTCGTCGACATGCCCCCGGGCACGGGCGATGTCGCTCTCACCCTGGCCGACGTCATGCCGCGGGCGGAGATCATCGTCGTGACGACGCCCCAAGCAGCGGCGCAACGCGTGGCCCAGCGTTCGGCCTTCGCGGCCCGGCGACTCAAGCTCTCCGTGCGCGGCGTGGTGGAGAACATGAGCTGGTTCACCGGCGACGACGGCAAGCGCTACGAGCTCTTCGGCGCCGGTGGCGGCGACACCTTGGCCGCCGACCTCGGCATCCCGTTGCTCGGCAAGGTGCCGCTGGTGGCCGCCGTCCGGCAGGGAGCCGACGAGGGCCGGCCCATCGTGGCGGTGGACCCGCAGAGTGAGACGGCGCAGGCGTTCATCGCCATCGCCGCTCGCCTGGCTTCTCTCGGACCGGCTCGCGTCTACCGCAAGGAACTCAGCCTGCGGTAGGCCGAATGGCGGCCGCTACCGTGGTGGGTGAACGCAGGGAGGGCGCCGGATGGCTGAGAGCCGGATACCTGTGGATTGGGCACGTCCCGTCGTGCACTGGGAGATAGAGGCCAAGGACGCGGAGCTTCTGCGGGCGTTCTACGGGGCCTTGTTCAATTGGAAGATCGGCGACGGGTTCATCATGGACATCGCACCGGGGATCGGCGGCCCCGAGCCGGGTCCGGGTGGTCACATCCGGCAGAGCGAGCGATCCGGGGTGACGCTGTACGTCCAGGTGGCCGACCTCGATGGTTCGCTCGAGAGATCGGTGCAGCTGGGCGCGACGGTGGTGGCCGAGCCGTTCGATGTCCCCGGAGGCCCGACCCTGGCCGGGATCACCGATCCGGAGGGCAACCCCGTGATGCTGGTCCAGGCGTGATGCCATGTCCGTCGTCGAGGTGACCATGTTCGCGCTGCGCCCGGGTGTGGAGGAGCGGACGTTCCTGGCCATCGACCGGAGGGTGCAGACCGAGCTCGTGCCGAACCAGCCCGGGTTCATGCGCCGGACGACGGCGCGCCGTGAAGGGTCCTGGATGGTCGTGACGCTGTGGGCCAGCGAGGAGGAAGCCGCCGCTTTTGCCGACGCGGTGGAGGGGGATCCGGTGTGGGTCGCGTTCACGGGTCACATCGAGCCGGGGAGCTCGGTGACGCGGCGGGTCGACACTCTCGACTGACTGACTGACTGACTGACTGACCGACTGACTGACTGCGGCGGCGGCCGGCTACGAGCCCACGCCGGCCGGAAGCTTTTCGGGATCCCAACCCAGGAGGGCGACCGCTTGGCGGAAGGCGAAGCGGTCCGTCATGCCGGCCACGTAGGTGACCGCAGCCCTGATCGCCTGTTCGCTGCCCGCCAGGACGTCCGGCTGGCCCTGGGCCGCCGTCTCGGTGATCAGGTGGGGCCGGTCCGCGAAGTGCTCGACCAGTGCCCGCAGGACGCGCACGACGGACTCACCCTGCCGCACCGAGGCGTCGCGCAGGTAGATGCGCTCGTAGTTGCAGGTGCGGAAGGCAGCCAACGCTTCGGCGGCGTCCTCGTCCATGCCCACCTGGCCGCTGCGCAGGGTCGCCCCCACGAGCGCATGGATGAACGCCCCCAGTTGGGCGCTGCGCCGTTCGCCGCACAGATCGCGCACGATCAGCGGGAGCTGGTGGGGGGACACGATGCCGGTCAGGACGGCGTCCTCCCAGTCGTGGCAGACATAGGCCACCCGGTCTGCCCAGCTGACCACCTCTCCTTCGGGAGTGGCCGGCGCGGGACGCGACCACGAGTGATGGGCGATGCCGTCGATGGTCTGGACGCAGAGATTGAGGGGAGCCAGCGAGACATACGCCCCCCAGGGTGCGTGATCGAAGCCACCCGGAAGGAACGGGTCCAGCGCGTCCTCGCTGGCATGCCCGCCCGGACCATGGCCGCAGTCGTGTCCGAGGGCGATCGCCTCGGTGAGCGCGACGTTGAGCCGACAGGCCCGGGCCATAGCCGTTGCCACCTGCGCCACTTCGAGGGCGTGGGTGAGGCGGGTGCGCTGATGGTCCTCGGGGAAGACGAACACCTGGGTCTTTCCCGCCAGGCGGCGGAAAGAGGTGGCATGCAGAATGCGGTCCCGGTCGCGTTCGAAACAGGTGCGCCACTCGTCGGGCTCCTCGTCCAGGGCGCGCTCGCCGGCTCCGACCGCCCGGCTGGCCCCGGGAGCGAGGAAGCCGTCCTCGCGCGCTTCCCGGGCGGCCCGGTTGAGTGGTTCGGCCGGGGCAGCGATGTCCCCTCCGTCCGTCACCCCGTAAGGGCTGCCACCGCTCCCGCCTGTGCTGCCGTCGTCCCTGCCTGGGTCACCGCGGGGGATCGCCGGACCCGGCCGGTCGACGCGGGCCCACGAATCGGCGTGCGCCAGGCGGACCGGGCCCGCGTAGCCGGCCATGGTCGACGCCCAACGCAAGTTGCGCTCGGACGGGTCGCTCGGACGGACCTGGTTCATGTCATGCAGTCTGCCGCGTGGCAGTAACGTCCAGGTGCCCGCAGGCCCCGCCAGGGACCATCGAGAGGAGCCAGATCAGGTGGACGTGCGCATCGGAATCATCCAGACACCCAAGGAGCTGGAAGTCGAGCTGAAGGATGACGCCGACCGCGACAAAGTTGTGGCGGACATCGAGAAGCTTCTCAAGGCAGGTGACGGGGTGCTGTGGCTGACGGACAGGAAGGGCCGCAAGGTGGGCATCCCCGTGGCCAAGGTGGCCTACATCGAGGTGGGGGCTCCGACCGCGGAGCGTCGTGTCGGGTTCGGCGCACCCTGACGCCGCAGCACAGACGGACGGGCCGTGAGCGCGGCCGCTCCTGACCTCCTGCAGCTCAAGCTCGTCTTCGTCACCGGCAAGGGTGGCGTGGGCAAGACGACGGTCGCCGCCGCCCTGGCCCAGTTGGGAGCCGATCACGGCAAGCACGTCCTCGCCTGTGAGGTAGACGCCAAGGGGGACCTGGCAGCGCTCTTCGAGGCGGCACCCGCCGATTTCGTCCCTCGCGAGATCGCCCCGCGGGTGGCCTCCATGTCGATGGACACCGAGGCATCGCTGCGCGAGTACCTCAAGCTCCACCTCCGCATTCCTGTGGTGGGCCGCATCGGGCCCCTGGCCAAGGCGTTCGACTTCGTGGCCACGGCCGCCCCGGGTGTGCGGGAGATCCTCACGGTGGGCAAGCTCTGCTACGAGGTGCGCGAGCGCCACTACGACCTGGTCGTGGTCGATGCGCCGGCCAGCGGTCACATCATCGGTCAGCTCGCGGCGCCGCAGGCCATCAACGACCTCGTCAAGGTCGGCCTGATCCGGAGCCAGACCGACTGGATGCTCGAGATCCTCTCCGATGCGCAGAAGACGGGCCTGGTCGCGGTGACCACACCCGAGGAGATGCCCGTGAACGAGACCCTCGAGCTGACCACCAGGGTCAGGGAAGAGACCACCGTGCAGCTCTCCGCCGTGGTGGTGAACCGGGTGCTGCCCGAGCTCTTCGGCCAGCGCGAGGAAGAGGTCTTCGAGCAGCTGCGCCTGCCTGCGGCCGAGGCCGTGCTCTCCGAGAGGGCCGGGGGTTGGGTGGCACCGGTCCTCGAGGCGGCCCGCCTGGCCGTCACCATGCGCCGGACAGGTGCGGGGCACCTGCAGCGTCTCCAGGCCGGGCTTCCCCCCGATCTCCCCGTTCTCCTGCTGCCCGAGCTGTTCACGCGGACCCACGGGCTGCGCACGACACACCAGATGGCCCGGTCCCTGGGCGAGGAGCTGGGCTACTGATGGCCGCGCGGCGGGCGGTCGAGGCTCCGCCGACGATCGGCCGGCTTCTGTCGGCCAAGGAGATCGTCATCGCCTGCGGGCCCGGCGGCGTCGGCAAGACCACCACGGCGGCGGCCGTGGGCGCCATGGCGGCCGCCGAGCACGGGGGCAGGGTGCTGGTGTTGACCGTCGATCCGGCGCGCCGCCTGGCCGACGCGCTGGGTCTCAGAGGGATCGGGAACGACGAGGTGCGGATCGCTGACGAGGTGTTCAAGCAGGCCGGCATCACCCCCCGGGGCGAGTTGTGGGCCGCCATGCTCGACACCAAGCAGAGCTGGGACGATCTCATCCGCCAGCATGCGCCCGACGAGGTCACGCGGGAGAAGATTCTGGCGAATCCTCTCTACCAGAACATCTCGGGGCGCTTCGTCCAGTCGCACGACTACATCGCCATGGAGCGGCTCTACGAGATCCACTCCGAGGGCACGTACGACCTCATCGTCGTCGACACGCCGCCGACCCGCAATGCCCTGGACTTCCTCGATGCGCCGCAGCGCCTCGCCGACTTCTTCTCGTCGCGCCTGTTGCGCTGGCTCATCGCCCCCTACCGGTCCCGCCTGGTCAACGCGGCGACCAAGCCGTTCTACACCGTGGCCGACCGCATTCTCGGGACTCAGTTCCTGGCCGATATCTCGGAGTTCTTCATTTTGTTCCAGTCCATGTACGAGGGCTTCGTGACACGCTCCGACGCGGTCACCCGCCTCCTCTCGGACCGCCGCACCACCTTCATGGTCGTGTCCACCCTGGAGGCGACGCCGTTGCGCGAAGCCGAGTTCTTCTCGACGGAGCTCACGGCGCGCAAGCTGCATCTCGGAGCGATCATCTTGAACAAGGTCCTCCCGGACTACCTGCGGGATTCGGCGACCGCGCGATTGGCCCAGCACATGGCGGACGACGTCGACGCCCTCGGTGAGGGGTTGACCGACGACCCGGTGGTGGCGGCCCGCGTCCTGCGCGAGGTGGCCGAGAGCTTCCTGAACTTCGGGATCGTCGCCCGCCGCGAGGCGGAGCAGCAGAACGAGTTGCGGGGAACCCCGGACATTCTCGTCACCGTGCCGTTCTTCGATGCGGACATCTTCGACATGGAGGGATTGATCCGCCTGGGGCAACAAGTCTGGGAGTGAGCGTCCGGGCCCGGACCCCGGGCCGCGTACCATGCATGCAATGGACCCTCTGCTCCTGCCCGAAGCGCTGGCCTACGCCGAGTCCCACTCGACGGCGCCGCCGCCCCATCTGGCCGCCGTGGACGAATCCACGCGGAAGGACTTCCCGGCGTGGGGGATGATGGTCGGCCGCCAGGAGGGTCGCTTCCTCGAGATGCTGGTCTTCGTGGCCCAGGCCACCCGGGTGCTCGAGATCGGCACCTTCACCGGCTACTCGTCGATCGCCATGGCGGCGGGCCTGCACGAGGGCGGGTCGATCATTTCGCTCGAGGTCGATCCCCACCACGCCATGATCGCCCGCGGCAACATCGCCGCCGCCGGGTTGGAAAGCCGGATCAGCGTGATCGAAGGCCCCGCCCTCGCCTCGCTGGCCGAGCTGAGCGGTCCCTACGACCTGGTCTTCATCGACGCCGACAAGGTGGGCTACGACGCGTACTTCGAGGCGGTGCTTCCCATGCTGGCGCCGCACGGACTGATCGTGGCCGACAACACCCTGCAGGGCGGCGGCGTCCTCGAAAGCGCCGGGCCACGCAACGAAGCTGCGGCGGCGATCGCCGCATTCAACGACAAACTGGTCGACGATCCCCGCGTGGTCTGCGTGCTGACCACCATTCGAGACGGCGTGACGCTGATCCGTCGCGCCGGCTGAGACCGGCCGCCCGGTCCTGCGGTGCTCGACTACCACCTCCACCTGTGGCCGCACGACCGGCACGAGACGCCGCTCCACCTCGACCAGCTGGCGCGCTACTGCGAGAAGGCGCAAGCGGCGGGCGTGCAGGAACTGGCGGTGACCGAGCACCTGTTCCGCTTCCGCCAGGCGGAGCATCTTTTGGGCGGCTTTTGGGCCGACGACGCGATCCCTCCCGTGCTGCAGGCCTCGATGGCGGAGTACTGGGATTTCCATGCCACGGCGGATCTCGACGAGTACGTCCGTTGTGCGCAGGAGGCGAAGGACGCCGGGCTGCCCGTCGTGATCGGTCTCGAGGTCGACTATTACCCCCAGCGGATGGACGAGGTGGCCGACCTGCTCGCCGCCTACCCCTTCGACGTCCTGTTGGGCTCGGTGCACTGGCTCGGCGCGTGGCGCTTCGACGACATCGATGTCCCCCTCCAGATGGACGAGTGGCCGACGCGGGAGGTGGACACCTGCTGGGAGGACTACACCCGCGCCCTCGAGGAGCTGGCGGCGTCGGGTTCCTGTGACGTCCTGGCCCATCCCGACCTGATCAAGGTGGCAGGGCACGTCCCGGATGCTCCGGCCGAGTGGTGGGACCGCATGGCCGAGGCGGCGGCAACGTCGGGGATGGCGGCCGAGGTCTCCTCTGCGGGCTGGCGCAAGCCGGTCGGGGAGCAGTATCCGGCCCTCCCGCTCCTCGAGCGCTTCGTGGCCCGCGGGGTGCCGTTGACGACAGCCTCGGATGCGCACCGTCAGGAGCAGGTCGCCGACCGGGCCGACGGCCTGCGGGACATCCTCGATGCCGTCGGCGTCGGCGCCCTCCAGGGCTACCGGAGCCGGGAGCCGCACCCGGTGGCATTGGGGAAGCGCCTGCGACCCGAGAGCGAAGGGGGGTAACGAATGCCCACTCCGGCCGAGCTGGCGCAGTCGCACACTGCGCTCAAGCCCGAAGAGCTCGGTCACCTGCAGCGACTGCTGGGGAGCTGGAGCGTCCTGGCCGACCTCTCCTTCTCGGACCTCCTCCTGGTGGTGCCGGTGAAGCCCGAGGACGGGAAGCCGCCGACGACCGAGGACCCCGAGATGGTGGTGCTGGGCCAGATGCGCCCGACCAACCGGCCGACCCTGGTCGATCAGGACCTCGTCGGGCAGACCATCAACGAGACGCAGTGGGCCCTCGCCGCCAAGTGCCTGCACAGCGGCGAGATCACGCGCGGCAGCATCCATCATCCGTTGCAAGGGGAGCAGGTCCCCGTCGAGACCATCCCCGTGCGCTTCGGGGACGTGGTGATCGCCGTCTTGCTCCGGGTTTCGCTGGCGCCGCTCAAGGGCCCGACGAGCATGTACGAGCGCACCTACCTCGACGTGTTCGAGCGCCTGGCGGACATGGTGGCCCAGTCCGCCTTCCCCTATCCCGACGAGGACGTCGGAACCGAGGAGGCGCCACGGGTGGGCGACGGCGTGGTGGTGGTCGACGCCGACGGCCGGGTTGAGTTCGCCTCCCCCAATGCGATGAACGCCTTCCACCGCATGGGTATCTACGCCCCGCCGGAGGGCCGGCGCTTCGGTGACCTCGACATCGAGGAGTCGGCGATCGACTGGGCCCTGACCAACGGCCGGCCCGTGGTCGAAGAGGTCGAGCGGCGACCCGACGTGATCGTGCTGCTGCACTGCATACCCCTGCTCTCGCACGGCATCGTGACCGGGGCGATGATCCTCCTGCGCGATGTCACCGACGTGCGCCGGCTCGACCGCTTGTTGCTGTCCAAGGATGCCGCCATCCGCGAGGTGCACCATCGGGTCAAGAACAATCTGCAGACCATCTCGTCGCTCCTGAGCCTCCAGGCGCGCCGCGTGGACGAACGGGCGGCCCGCGTCGCCCTCCAGGAGGCCGAGCGACGGGTACGGTCGATTTCGCTCGTGCACGAGATCCTCTCGCGGGACCCGAGCGACCAGGTGCCGTTCGCCGAGATCGTGGGGTCGCTCGTCCAGATGGCGGAGGACTCCGTGGTGTCCTCGCAGCCTATCGTGATCACGACCACCGGCGACCTGGGCGACGTGACCGCGGACGTGGCCACCCCTCTCGCCGTGACGCTGGCCGAGGTGCTGCAGAACGCGGTGGAACATGCGTTCGACCTCGAATCAGGCGGTGGCCCCGAGAGCCTGTCGGGTGCGGGTGGGGGTGCAGGTGCAGGTGCGGGCGGGGAGGGCGTGGTGGGTCACGTCGACGTCACCCTCACCAATCTGGGCAACGAGCTGATCGTGGCCGTCCGCGATGACGGGCGGGGGCTGCCGGAGGGGTTCGACATCGAGAAGACGACCAGCCTCGGCCTCTCCATCGTGCGGGACCTGGTCGCCAGCCAGCTGGAGGGCCGGATCGCCATGGAGGAGATGCCCGAGGCGGAGGGCGGGGGTACCAGGGTCGTGATCTCGGTCCCGGTGCGGGCGCCCCGTTAGCGGGGCGGTGCGGCGAATGCAGCTTCGTCGGGATCAGAAGGTCCGCTGGGAGCGCCGGGCGGCCAACCAGGCCTTGCGAAGCTTGCGGCGCTCCTCCTCCGAGGTGCCTCCCCAGACACCGGACTCCTGGTTGGTGGCCAGCGCAAAGTCCAGGCAGGGCTCGAGCGCCTCGCACGACCGGCAGACACCCTTGGCAGCATCGATCTGATCGATGGCAGGCCCCGTGGTTCCGACAGGGAAAAACAAATCAGGTTCAGTGTTCCGGCATGCCGCTGCACGACGCCAGTCGTCTGCGTCCCAGTCGACCGTCCTGTTCCACATGAGAGCCATTGGGAGAGCCTCCACCCACGCGGTTGTGATCCTTTTCACATGATCGAACCCAGATTGGTGTCCGTCACTGAGAAGGGATTGACGAGAAGAGGGTAATGGCTTGTCGCAGTGCTGGCAAGCAGTTTCGGTGAAATTTCCGAACAAAAGGTAAAAATGGGTGTCTTGCAGGGGAAAGGGCCTACATGACGGCAGTTTTCGCACACCGGGGCTGTACGGAAGGCGGCTTGGTCGAGAACACGCTCGAAGCGTTCGCCGAAGCCAAGCGACTGGGGGCCGACGGGGTCGAGCTCGACGTGCGGCTGACCGCCGACGGGGCCCTGGCCATCCACCACGATCCGGCGATCGACGGGCTGGGACCGCTGGCCCAGCTGACCGTCTCCGAGCTTCCCCCGTCTGTTCCCCTCCTGGCGGACGCGCTGAGCGTCTGCGAGGGCATGGTGGTCAACGTCGAGATCAAGAACGAGCCCGATCAGCCCGGCCACGACGTCGGTGAGACGGTCGCGGCACTCACGGCGGTGGCGATCGCCGACGCGGGGTGGACCGACCGGGTGATTGTGTCGTCGTTCCAGGTCAGCACCCTGCGAGCGGTGCAGGTCGGCCGACAGCCGCCTCGCACTTGGTGCTCTCTGGTCGTTCTTCGCCGATGCTGACGCCGGGCTCGCGCTGGCCGTCGACGAGGGGTGGCGGGCGATCCATCCGTTCGTCTCGTCGGTCACCCCCGCATTGGTGGAGCGGGCGCAGGGAGCAGGGCTGGCGGTCAACGTGTGGACCGTCAACGCGCCGGCGGACCTCGCCACCTTCGTCGAGCTCGGGGTCGACGGCATCATCACCGACAGGCTGGTCGAGGCCCTGTCGATCGCCGCCGCGGGCGGCGCCGGGTGAAGTGTCGGGGAGCGTTCCGCAATGGCCATTGAAAGGGGCGGGTGAAAGGGCCGAATGGCGGCAGGGTGTCCGTTTCGTCAAAGATGAACGGCCATGAACGTCGTTGTCTGTGTGAAACAGATCCCCGATCCGGCTGCTCCGGCGGCCCTCGATCCCGTGACCAAGACCCTCGTCCGCAGCGGCAAGCTCATCATGGACGACTCCGACAACTACGGCGTCGAGATGGCGCTGCAGTTGGCCGGCGGCGAGGGGGACGAAGTCACCCTCGTGTCCATGGCTCCGGGCGGTGAGACATCGGGCCTGCGGACCGGGCTCGCCATGGGTGCGGCCAAGGCCATTCTGATCAGTGACGATGCCCTCGCGGGCAGCGATGCGCTGGGCACGGCCAAGGTGCTGTCGGCCGCCATCAAGCGGGCCAATCCCGATCTGGTGGTCATGGCCACCGAGTCGACCGACGGGTACACGGGCACGCTGCCGGTGCAGGTGGCCGAGCTGTTGGGTTTCCCGTCGGTGACCTTCGCCAAGTCCATCGCCGTCGACGGCAGCTCGGTCAAGGTCGAGCGGCAGACCGAAGCCGGGTACGACGAGGTCGTCTGCCCCTTACCGGCGGTGGTGACCGTGACCGCCGGCGTCGTCGAGCCGCGCTACCCGTCGTTCAAGGGGATCATGGCGGCCAAGTCGAAGCCGGTGGACAACCTCACCGTGGCCGACCTCGGCCTCGACGCTTCGCAGGTGGGTGCCGCCGGGGCCCGCCAGGAGATCACCGACGTCTCCGAGGCGGAGTCACGCGGTTCGGGTGAGATCGTGGTGGACGAAGGGGACGGCGCCGAGCGCGTCGTGGCCTTCCTCGAGCAGCTAAAGGTGATCTGAGATGGCGATCGACAAAGTATGGGTGCTGGCCGAGACGGGGGACGCCGGCCCGACGCCGATCACCCTCGAGTTGCTGACCGAAGCGCGGTCGGTGGCGAGCACGGTCGAGGCCGTGGCATGGGGGTCCGAGACCGCCTCGCTGGCGGCCGCCCTGGGCGAGTACGGAGCGACCACCGTCTACGACGTGGGGGACCTCGCGGGTTCGCTGCCCGGGGTCCCGGTGTCCGCCGCCCTGGCCGCGCTCATCGAAGGCGGCAACGCCCCCGATGCCATTTTGATCCCGGCCACCTACGACGGGCGTGATGTCGCCGGCCGCCTCTCGGCGAAGTTGGATCGGCCGGTGCTGACCAACGTGACCGGCCTGGTCGGCGGCGCCGAGGGCTTGTCGAGCCAGCACCCGGTGTTCGGCGGCAGCCATATCGTGACCGCCCGCTTCACCGGTCCCGGTCCCGCCATCTTCGTGATCAGGGCCAAGTCCTTCGCGCCCGAGCCTTCCGGGGGCGCTGCGGCCGCCGTCGTCGCGGTCCCGGTGCCCGAGACCGGCGCAGCCAACGGCGCCAAGCTGGTGGAGCGCCACGTCGAAGAGCGCAGCGGCCCCAAGCTGGACGAGGCGTCCGTGGTGGTCTCAGGTGGACGGGGCCTCGGCGAGGCGGCGAACTACGCGCTCGATCGAGGAGCTGGCCAAGCTTCTGCACGGTGCCGCGGGCGCCAGCCGGGCCATCGTCGACGCCGGCTGGGTGCCGTACTCGCACCAGGTCGGTCAGACCGGCAAGACGGTGAAGCCGACGGTCTACGTCGCCTGCGGAATTTCCGGGGCGACGCAGCATCTCGTGGGCATGAAGGGATCGAAGAACATCATCGCCATCAACAAGGACCAGGAAGCGCCGATCTTCTCGGTGGCCGATCTGGGCATCGTCGGTGATGTGCACAAGGTCCTCCCGGCGTTGATCGAGGCCCTCAAAGCGAAGGGCTGACAACCCCCGCCGCCGTCCCGGATTGACGACGCCGGGCGACGGTGTCGCGGAACGTCGATGACACAGAAAGCCACGGGGCGGCGATACATTCGGCGCAGACAACCGATCGGCCCGCATGCTCTTCCCCACATTCGACTTCGCCATCTTCTTTGCCATCGCCTTTACGGTGAATTGGCTGCTCAACCCCTATTCGGTGGCGTGGAAGTTGTCGATGCTCGTGCTGAGCTACGTGTTCTACGGCTGGGTGGGGTGGGGCTATTGCCTGCTGCTCCTTGGCACGACCACCATCGCCTTCCTCGGTGGTATCGCGGTCGTGCATTCGAACACGGAGAAGAGCCGTCGCGTCGCCATGGCGTTGGCCTGCGCCGGGCTCTTGGCGCTGCTCGGATGGTTCAAGTACTACGGCTTCGTCTCGGTCAACGTCGACAACCTGACGCATGTGTTGGGGTTGCGGTCGCGCCGTGCCGCTCCTGCAGGTGGCGCTGCCCATCGCCATCTCGTTCTACACGTTCATGGCGTTGAGCTATGTCATCGACATCTACCGCCGTCAGCTCCAGCCGGCGCGTCCGTTGGACTTGGCGCTCTACCTGTCGTTCTTCCCCCATCTGCTCGCCGGTCCGATCGTGCGCGGCGGCGAGCTGTTGCCCCAACTGCGCCAGCGCCGGGATCCGACGGCCGTCGACTACTCGCGCGCCTTGTGGTTGATCATGGCCGGGCTCTTCAAGAAGGTCGTGATCTCCTCGTATGTCTCGAGCGCCATTGTGGTGCCGGTCTTCACGGCTCCGGCGCAGCACTCTGCGCCGGAGGCGGTCTTCGCTGCGTGGGGCTACGCGGTGCAGATCTACTGCGACTTCAGCGGCTACACCGACATCGCCATCGGCCTGGCGCTCCTCCTCGGGATTCGCTTCCCGATCAACTTCGACGGGCCCTACACGGCGCGCAACTCTGCAGGACTTCTGGCGCCGCTGGCACATCACCCTCTCGCGCTGGTTGCGCGACTACCTCTACATCCCGCTCGGCGGGAGCAGCGGCTCGGAGGCCAAGACGATCCGCAACATCATGATCACCATGGTCCTGGGCGGGTTGTGGCACGGCGCAGCATGGACGTTCGTGTTCTGGGGGGCCCTGCACGGGATCGGGCAGGGAGTCGGGCACTTGCGCCGCCGGCGGCGGGTGCAGCAGGGATTGCCGCCGGTGGCGGATGGGCCGGTGCGCATATGGCTGCAGCGATTCTGGACGTTCCAGTTCGTCTGTCTGGGTTGGGTCTTCTTCAATGCCAACGGGATCTCCGGCGCCTTCGCCGTCCTGGGTCGCATGCTGACGGGCTGGGGGGAGTCGTCGCCGTTGGTCACCCCCTTGCTCGTGCTGATCGTGATCGGCACGCTGGCCTCGCAGTTCGTCCCTGCCGACGCTGTCGGCCGCCTGCAAGCTACGTTCTCCAAGCAGCGCTCCGCCGTGCAGGTCGGCGTGCTGTCGTTGATTCTGCTCGGAATCACCACGCTTCGGGCCCGCCGGCGTGGCCCCGTTCATCTACTACCGGTTCTGAGAATGTCTGAGAGCGCTCCGCCTACAGAGACAGTTCGCAGCGAGGGCCCCGATGCCCGCCTGCGCGCGCCGTGGCAGCGCGTGCTGCGGATCTGCGTGGCGGCGTTCCTTCTCTGGCTCCTGCTCGACGCGCCGACGTTGCAGCACGACGCCCAGGTGTCCCCCGTGGGCACGCGCCGCACCGTGTCGCTCGACCTGCTGGGCCCGATCGCCGCCACGAGCCGCGCCCTGCAGGTGTCGCACATCGTCTCGTGGACCGACGAAGCGACCGGGCGGACGGGCAATCGCCCGGGCAACGGGGCACTCACCACCCTCGGGCCCGCCCATCAGCACGGCGGCCAAGCGGTGAAGACCCCGTCGGGCGGTCATGCGACCGGGACCTCCACGACCACCGTCACCCAGCCCGGTACGGGTACCACCGTGCCTGACATCACGCACCCGACGGCCGCCGATCCACTGCGCGTGCTCGATCCTGGGGGATTCGCTCGGCATCGACTTGGGCGGACCGTTGCAGAACGATCTGGTCAACACCGGCGTCGTCAAGGCCACACTCGACGCGCGGGAGAGCACCGGGCTCACGCGTCCGGACTACTTCAACTGGCCGGCGGAGCTGCAGAGCGACCTCGGCACGACGCATCCGCAGATCGTCGTGGTCATGATCGGCGCCAACGATCCGCAGGACTTCCCGGGGCCGCCCGACGTCCCGTTCACCTCGCCGCAGTGGAACGTGATGTACGCCCAACGCGTCGCCGACTTCATGAAGCTGGCCCAGAGCGGGGGAGCGACGGTCATCTGGGTCGGCATGCCCCCCATGCAGAACTCGGCGCTCTCCGCCAAGATGTCCGACGTCGACGCCGTCGACCAGCAACAGGCGGCGCAGCGCAAGCCGGCGGTCGACTTCATCAGCAGCTGGACCTTGCTCGGCACTGCGCAAGGGACCTACGCCCCCTTCATCACCAACGCAGCCGGTCAGGTGATCAACGTCCGCACGCCCGACGGCATCCATCTCACCCCTGCCGGCGGGGAGGTCCTTTCCCAGGCCGTGTTGAACTACCTGCGGGGCCCGCTGCACTTCGTTCTGCCGTAGGAGGCAGTGGCCATCCGGCGAGGCATGCTCGACGAAACGCGCTGCCCGTCTGTCGTCAGACGAGGGGCCACGGGTACGGTGGCCACCCCCCGTCGTCGACCAACTCGGGGAGGGCCCGCAGGTTCACCAGCCAGGCCACCCGCTGCACGAGCGCCTCGAGCTCGGGCGGCGTGAGGAGCTCTTGCAGCCGGGGCGACGGGCCGTCAACCTGCAGGCGCTCCAGGGCTGCCGCGTCGTCGGGCGAGAGCGGCTCTCCGCCGAAGTCCCAGATGACGGTGCGGAGCTTGTCGTCCTCGTTGAAGCAGAGCCCGTTGTCGATGGCCCACAGGCGGTCCTCGGCCAGCAGCACATGCCCGCTCTTGCGGTCCGCGTTGTTGGCCACGACATCAAAGGCGCACATCCGGATCAACGCGGGGTGCCACTTGGGATCCTCGCGGAGCGTGAAGTAGTGCGAGGTGCCGTCCTCGGGCACATAGCGCTGCACCGAACCTTCGCCGAACGGGCCTTGCGCCCGCTCGACGGTCTCGGGGACCAGGCCCCACCCGAGTGATTCGGACAGCACGTAGGCGGCGACCTCCCGGCGGAAGAGGCCACCGGGGAAGTCCCAGAGCGGTCGCTCGCCCTTGCGCGGCTTGTAGACGGCCATGAGCTCGTCCTGCCCGAGCCGGCAGGTGACGAGCAGGGTGGCGTTCGAGCTCCCCGCGATCCTCCCGTGCACCTCCATGTCGCCTTCGGTGAGGATGTGCGCAACGGTTTCGTCGGCCACTGGTGATCAGGTCACCGGCGGGCGATGTCCGTTCGTGCGCGGACAGTCATGGCCGGACGGGTCGAGGGGGAGCCCGCAAAGGGGGCAGGGCGGCCTGCCCGACTCCACCAGGCGGGTGGCGTGGATGGCGAATGCAGCCGCCTGCTCGCGGGTGAGGGCGATCCGCAGCACATGGCCGCTCTCGTCGTCCTCGTCCTCGTCGTCGTCCTCGTCGTGGACCTCTTCGAGCACGACGACGACCCGATCGAGCTCCTCGTCGTAGGACACGCCGATCGTCCCCACGACCCACTCGGGGTCCTCGACACCGTCGAAGCTCAGATCGTCGGGCAGGCGGCCGGGGCGGCCGAGCTCCTTGACGATGCGACCCAGGTAGCCGGCGAGGACCGCCACTTGCTGCTTCTCCATCTTCACGGTCGTCTCCGTGAGACCCTGACGGCAATAGAAGAGAAACAGCCGGTTGCCGACCTCGCCGATCACGCCGACGGTGCAGTGGTCGGGGAGCGTCGTAGTCGGTTTCGTCGATCATGAGAGAACCAAATCGCCGAGGGAGCCGGTCGAATTCACGCAGAGGATAGCGGGACCCCCGGCGGTGAAGAGCAGGGCCGAGACCGAGCACGGTGAGATCACGAGGCGCTGCATGAGATCCAGAGGGACGCCCGCGGCGGCAGCCACCACCGCTTTGATCGGGTCGGCGTGCGAGACGGCCACGATCGTCTCTCCGGGATGATCCTTCACCAGGCCCAGGACAGCGGTCATGCTGCGGGTCGACATTTCGCTGAACGACTCACCACCCGGGAAGGTGAAGCCGCTCGGCCAACGTTGCACGGTGGCCCATTCCTTCGCCTTGTTGAGTCTGGCCAGGGACTTCTCCGTCCAGTCGCCGACGTCCACCTCGATCAGGCCACGTGCGGTCCGGACGCGCAACCCTAGTGCGGCCGCAATGGGGGCGGCGGTCTCGCGGGTCCGCTCGAGCGGGGAGGCGTACACGGCGGTCGGCGGCTTCTCCATCTCGGCGATCCGTCCTGCCACCACGTCGGCCTGGGCCCGACCCTTGTCGGCGAGGTGCAACCCGCCCGCCCTTCCGGGCAGCATCTTTCCGGTGGTGGGGGTCGCCCCGTGACGGACCAGCAGGATCCGCGTCGGTGCGGGGGACTTGTGCGCGGAGCGCGCGAGTCGATGGACGAGCGGAAGCAGGCACGAGACCCCATCGTAGGCTTTGCGTCGTGGTCCCAAACCGAGCCGGCGAGGACGGCCTGCGCGCTGTCCAGCACGAGGTGACGGAGTGCCGTCGCTGCCCCCGTCTCGTGCAGTGGCGCGAGGAGATCGCTGCCGCGCCCCGGGCATCCTTTGCAGGCCAGGCCTATTGGGGTCGCGCGGTGCCCGGGTTCGGCGATGCCGGCGCACGGGTGGGCATCGTCGGTCTGGCCCCGGCCGCACACGGGGCGAATCGGACGGGGCGCATGTTCACCGGCGACCGATCCGGTGACTGGCTCTTCGCCGCGCTCTACCGGGCCGGCTATGCATCCCAACCGACGAGCACGGCCCGCGACGACGGCCTGGTGCTGCGCGACGCCTACATCACGGCGGCCGTGCACTGTGCACCGCCGGCCAACAAGCCCGATCCGAGCGAGCGTGCGGCCTGCGCCCCCTACCTGGCCCGGGAGTTGGAGCTCCTGGAGGACCTCCGCGTGATCGTGGTGCTGGGCCAGTTCGCCCTCCAGAGCGTGGCCGATCTGTTCGGCCTACGGCCCCGTCCGAAGTTCGGCCACCTGGCCGAGCACGTCCTGCCCGACGGGCGCGCGCTCCTGTGCTCGTACCACCCCAGCCAGCAGAACACCTTCACCGGGGTGCTCACCGAGCCGATGTTCGACGCCGTGTTCACCCGGGCCTCTCAGATCGTCGCCCGGGAGGCCGGATCGAAGCGGCGCCGGTGACGAGCAGCGGCGGGGCACCCCAGCGTGGTGCAGTGCTCAGGAGAACCCCACCGGCATCGGGAACGCGAGCGTCGGCACTCGCGGCCGTGGCACCGGCCAGCGTTGCCGCCTGGCCGTCCTTGACCAGATGGTCGTAACACGTCTTCCAGCCGGGGAGCTCCGGTGCGGTCTGCTCCCAGTCGACGAACGTCGCTTCGTCGCACCACTCGTCCAGCCTCGCCATCGTGGTCCTGTGGGGCTCGGCCCCCACGAACCCCGTCAGGACGTCGCGGTCCTCCCACCCCGTGACCGTCCAGTACACGTTGTCCGCGTCCGCGAGTGCGCGCTCGCCCAGACAACCTTCGGTGGCCGTCGCCTGTTCGGCCACCGCCACCGCCGCCGCGAAGAACTCGTCGAACAGTGCCGGATCGCCCAGCCGGAGCCGTGTGACCACCATGACCGCCATCAGGACCTCCCCGGGACATCGGCCGACCATCCGCCAAGATACCGCGCCGAGGCCCTCGAGCACCAGATTTGACACGACCGGTCGCCCTGCAGGGTGATGGGCCGTTCGCTCGGCCTGCTCGATACCGGCGCGAGGCAATGGCATACTCAGTCGTGCGCATTCCCCTAGCCTGCACGCTGAATGCAGAGGCGTCGTCGGATCGGATCGACGAGTGGCGTCGATTTGTCGCCAGCTCAGTCACCGCAGTCGCACGGACGGACGATCGACAACTTCGCCTTCGACTGGCTGCTACCTCGGCAGCGTTGACGGAAGCTGTCGATCTGGCCCAGCGTGAGAAGGCGTGTTGCGCCTTCTTCGACTTCTCCGTCCAGGTCGATGCCATATCACGGTGGTTGGTCGTGGAGGTGCCGGCTGAGGCCCAGGACATGCTGGCCGCGTTCGCCGCGCTCGTCGAGGCTCGGCCTACTTCCGGAGCTTGGCGTACTCCGCCACCCGGGTGAGGGTCGCATCGTCGGCATTGGCCACGGCGCCGGTGTCGAACGGCGGTTGAGGGTCGTACTCGATCATCAGTTGCGCTGCTTGCGCCGCGGTGCGATCGACGAGGAGCTCGACGACACGCAATGCCATGTCGATGCCGCTCGAGACGCCGGCGGCGGTGATGATCCGGTGCTCGAGGTGCTCGACCACCCGCTGCGCCGTGGGGAGCGCCCCATGGAGCGCCAACTCGGGGTAGCACGCCCAGTGTGTCGTTGCGGTGAGATGCCTGAGGAGCCCGGCTGCGCCGAGCACCAGCGAGCCGGTGCAGACCGACGTGGTCAACCGGGTCGTGGCATGCGCGTGACGGATCCACTCGAGGACCTCGTCGTCGTCCTGCAGCGGGCGCGTGCCGACTCCCCCGGGGAAGACGATCACATCGGGTTCGGGTATCTCAGCGAACGTGGCGTCGGCCACGAGGCCGAGCATGCCGTTCTCGCTGCGGAACTCGCCCCGTCGGTGTCCGAGAAAGGTGACATCGACGGAGGGGATGCGCTGGAGGACCTCGTAAGGTCCGACGCCGTCGAGGGCGGTGAACTCGTTGAAGACCGGAATCACGATCTGCAGGTGGTCGGTCATGCCGATGTCTGTTCCCCGGTGACCCTGCGGAAGCGGCGGCGATAGGCATCGGGCGCGACACCGAGGCGCCGTTGCGTCACGCGCCGCAGTGATTCGGCGGTCCCGAAGCCGCACCGGGCCGCGATCAGATCGAGCGTGTCGTTCGTCGTCTCGAGCTCGATCCGTGCCGCTTCGAGCCGTACGCGTTCGACGAATCTCCCTGGGGTCTCGCCGACCTCGGCGGTGAAGACGCGCGTGAAGTGGCGAACGCTCATGGCGGCCGCCGCGGCCAGGGCCGGCACACGGTGGTCCCCACCCGGCGCCGATTCGACGAGGGTCTGCACCGCACGCACGGTGGAGCGCTCGGCACGCCGCACCCACACCGGCGACGCGAACTGCGTTTGCCCGCCGGGCCGGTGCAAGAACATCACGAGCCACCGGGCCACCGTCTGCGCCACGTCGACACCCAGGTCGTCCTGCACCAGCGCCAGTGCGAGGTCGATGCCGGCCGTGACGCCCGCGCTCGTCCAGTACTTGCCGTCACGGATGTAGATCGGATCGGCATCGACGCACAACGTCGGGAATTCCTCGGCCAGTCGTGCGGCACTGGCCCAGTGGGTGGTGACGCGCCGCCCATGGAACAGTCCGGCTTCGGCGCCGAGGAAGGTGCCCGTGCAGACGGTCGCGACCCTCCGGCAACGTGGCGCTGCCTCCTCGATCCAGGCGACGAGCGCCGTGTCGTCTCGAGCGGCGCGGGTGCCATTGCCTCCGGCCAGTACCAGGGTGTCGATCCCTGCGGGATCGGGCAGCGGAATCGTGGCCAAGCCGACGCCGCTCTCGGACCAGACGGTTCCTCCTCCGGTGGAGGCCAGGGACACGCCGTACTGCCCCTGGCGTCCAGCGGCCGCCGCTGCCCTGGAGGCCCCCGCAAAAACCTCGATGGGCCCGACCGCGTCGAGCGGTTGCATCCCGGGGAACGCGATGACCACCACGTTGCGTGTGCGCATGCCCCCAGACTGCATGGGTCCACTTGTGGCGTCAATGACGTACTTCCCACATATTCGGCCATGGGCGGTGGCAGCGAGACGTCGGCGGACTGCAGGTTCTCCTAGCCCTGACGGGACCGGCGGGTGGCCCGCGCGCGCACCCAGGCCAGAATTTCCGGATCGGCGTCGACGTCCCGGCTCACGGTGCCGGTGAAGATGTCCTCACGCTCGGTCGAGACCTCGCGGGTGACTTCGGCCCGAAGAATGTCCCCGATGGTGGCCGGCCGGAGATACTCGACCAGCACCGAGGTGACGATGCCCGAATGCTCCTCGTCGTTGGCTGCGGCGGCGATCGCTGCGCCGGCGACGGCGTAGAACACGGCGCCATGGACGGTTCCGTGTGGATTGGCGTGATGGTCGGCCGTGGTCAGGGTGGCCAGGGAGTGGCCCGGCCCATGACGTCGGACCTCGATACCGAGGTAGGCGGAGAAAGCGTCGTTGCCGGGTCCAGCCGCGCTCACGCGGTCGGTGCCGGGAGGCGACCCGGCATGGGCACGGCCGTCGCCGGCCACCGCTTGCGGCTCACCTTGCTCAAGCGGTTGAGCAAGGTGATGGCACCCGGGTCGTCCTCGGAGGGGCGCGTCTCGATGACACCACCCTCCTCCATGGCGTTGAACAGCTCCTCGCCGCGTTCGGTCCGGATGAGCGTCAACGTCCAGTCGCCGAAGTCACCGATGCCGCCTGTCGAGATGTCGGCATGTTCGGCTGCGAAGTCCGGACAGCTGGTGCATCCCTCCCGGGTCCACGCGTGCGCCTCTTTCAGCGGGATCTCGTGGTACGCCCCGTCGCGCATCCACACCTGGAAGACGCCCTTGATGTTCATCTTGACGATGTCGGCTCGTTGCAGCCCGTACTTGGCCTCGAAGAGCTCGGGGAAGATGGCGTCGTCGAACGTCTTGGAGCACAGCAGCCCGATGGAGAGGGTGAAGCGGCGGGCGATCTTGCCGGCTTTGCGCGCCGCCATGACCGGTGGCGCCGAAGCCTGGCATCCCATGCCGACCAGTGCGATGCGCTCGGCCCCTCCGGCGATCGCCTCGGGGTAGGCCAGCGGGTTGGCCGAGTACGTGTAGCGGGACCCCGAGGTGGCCAGGACGTCCTGCTTGTTCCAGGCGACCTGAGGGACGGCCTTCCAGGTCGACCCATCTCCCTCGAGGCCGGACACCAATGCGGCGTCGATGAGGTCGTGCTCAAAAGCCCAGATCAGGAGGGCGGAGACCAGTCCACCGTCCTGCCCGGACCCCTGCACCTCGGGATCGGCGGCCCGCGCCAGCACCGTCCGACGCGCGATGCCCGCCACCTCTTCGTCCGTGCGGGGCCGTCCGAACAGATGGTTCTCGATGTCGGGCTCCCAGGTGCGGAAGCGGGGACAGGCGCGGGTACAGAGGGTGCACCCCTTTTGGCCGTGGGTGCAGTTGTCCGGGCCGCCGTCGGTCAAGACGTGGAAGGGCTTGTAGTGCCCGTCCGCATCGTCGTACCCGAGGACGTCGTAGGGGCAGGCGATGACGCAGGCTGAACAACCGGTGCAGAGGCCCGACGTGACGACTTCGGTGAAGAGCTCGGCCCATTGTGGTTTTTCGGGTGGCATTTGTCCCACCATATTCGGCAGAACGACCTCGGTCCGGTACCGTCGTTCCGATGCCCGAGATCCTCGAAGTCGAGCTTTACCGCAGCCTCGCCGAGAAGGCGCTGGGGCGGACGATCGACAAGGTCTGGATGGTCGATGCGCGCTACGGACGGGGCGGGACCACGGGCCGCGGGCTGCAGCGTGCGTTGGGCGGCCACAGGTTCACCGAGGCACGGCGACGCGGGAAGCTCATGCTCCTCGACGCCGACGATGGTCCGACGCTCGGTGTCCGTTTCGGCATGACCGGCGGACTCGTCGTCGACGGGGACCAGGCGCTGGACCGGCTGCTGTACGGCCCGGGGGTGTTCGATGACAAGTGGGTGCGGGCACGCGTGACCTTCACCGACGGTGGGCACCTGCTCCTCCACGACCCGCGGCGCTTCGGTTCGCTCGAATTGATGCCCGACGAAGCCAGGCTCGGTCCCGATGCGCTCACGGTGACGTTGGGCGAGCTCGACCACCGCCCTCGCGGTCAATCCGGCACGTGTGAGCGGAGCGGCCCCCCTCAAGGCACGCCTCATGGATCAGGCGCGCCTGGCCGGCGTCGGCAACCTCCTGGCCGACGAGATCTTGTGGAGGGCCGGCCTCGACCCGCAACGGCGGGACCCCCTCGGCGACGACGAGGTGCGCACCCTGCACAAAGCCCTGCGTGCGACCCTGCGCCAGCTCGGCCGCCGCGGAGGATCGCACATGGGCGAGCTCATGGAGGAACGCCACGCCGGCGGGCGGTGCCCCAGGGACGGCGCAGCGTTGCGAACGGCCGCGGTGGGCGGGCGGACGACATGGTGGTGCCCGCTGCACCAGCGGTGAGCGGAGTGCTCCCCGGGGGAGTCAGCTCTCGGAGATCGCCTCGAGCACCTTCGCCGCGTGTCCGTCGGCGCGGACGTGTGACCAGACGCGTTGGATCTTGCCGTTCGGGCCGATCAGAAACGTGGAGCGGATGGTGCCGACAGTCTTCTTGCCGTACATCGTCTTCTCCCCCCACGCGCCGTACTTCTCCATCACCTTCTTGTCCGAGTCGGTGAGGAGGGGGAACTTCAGCTTGTACTTGGTACGGAATTTCGTGTGCTTCTCCGCCCCGTCGGGAGAGATGCCGACGACGGCGACGCCCGCCTTCTCGAATGACTTGAGGTTGTCGTTGAACTGGCAGGCCTCTTTGGTGCACCCCGGGGTGTCGTCGGCCGGATAGAAGTAGACGATCACTTGCCGGCCTTTGAAATCGGACAGTTTGACCGGCTTGCCGTCCTGGTCAGGAAGCGTGAATGCGGGTGCCACCGAGCCTGCTTCGAGTTTCGCCATCGACCTTCCTCCTTTGACTGAGTGAGAGAACGCACACCATTGCACAGCTAAAACGACGGGAGATGCCTTCCGTACTGGTACAATAGAGACGCGACCACCGGCAAGGGGTTGGTGAGTCGGGGCCGTTTCTTCCTCCTCTGGTTGGCGCAGGGTCCCGCCGCTCAACAGAGAGAGCGAGATATGACAGTTCAGGCATTGACCGGCGCGGGCGCCGATTTACCCGATGAGGGGACCCAGTCCTCGGCGGATGACACGTACGAAACGGCTCGAACATTCGAGTCCCTGGGAGTTTCAGAGGAACTGACCAAAGCGCTGGCCGATCAAGGGATCGTCAGCGCTTTTCCAATTCAGGCGCTGACCGTGGCGGACGCCTTGGCCGGCCGGGACGTGTGCGGCAAGGCCAAGACCGGCTCGGGCAAGACGCTGGCGTTCGGTGTCCCGCTCTTGCAGCGCACCAAGGCGACCAGGGACGCACAGGGACTGGGCACCACGGCCGTGCGACCGGCGAAGCCGCTGGCCCTGGTTCTCCTGCCGACGCGCGAACTGGCCGTCCAGGTTCACGACGTGCTGGCTCCGCTGGCCAAGACCTTGGGCCTGCGGGCCGTCGCGGTCTACGGCGGCGCCGACATCGACCGCCAGGTGGCGAAGCTGCAAAAGGGTGTGGATGTGATCATCGCGACGCCCGGTCGCCTCATCGACCTCGGCGATCGGGGCGAGATCTCCGTGTCCCAGCTCGAGACACTGGTCCTCGACGAGGCAGACCGGATGGCGGACATGGGGTTCATGCCCCAGGTGGAGTGGGTGCTCCGTCGGCTCGAGACGCCACATCAGACGCTTCTCTTCTCCGCCACGCTCGACGGTGCGGTCGATCGGCTCGTCCAGCGCTACCTCACCGGACCCGGTCTTTCACGAGGTGTCGTCGTCGACGCAGACGGTGACCCTCATGGAGCACCGGTTCATCCAGGTGCACCAGATGGACAAGGTGAAGGTGGCCGCCGCCATCGCCCGTTCACAGGAAAAGACGCTCTTCTTCGTGCGCACCAAGCGCGGGGCGGACCGACTCGTCGAGAATCTGGAAAAGGAAGGGCTCCACGCGGCCGCCATCCACGGTGACCTCCGGCAAGCGAACCGCGAGCGTGCGCTGGCCGATTTCTCCGACGGCAAGCTGCCCGTCCTGGTGGCGACAGATGTTGCCGCACGCGGCCTGCACATCGAAGCCGTCGATGCGCGTCATCCACTGGGACCCGCCCGAGGATCACAAGGCATACCTGCACCGCTCCGGACGGACGGCGCGGGCCGGCAAGGCCGGCGTCGTGGTGAGTCTCACGCTGTGGAACCAGCTGGTCGAGGTCGAGGTCATCCAGCGCCGCCTCGGATTGCGCATTCCCATCGTCGAGATGTTCTCCAACGACCCGCGCCTGGCCAACCTGGCCGAATGGACGCCGCTGCCCGAGGAGGGTGTGCTCTGAGCGACGGCGTCGCGATCGACACCTGGACGCCCGACGACGGGGTCCGGCGCGTGCTGATCGTGACGGCGCATCCTGACGACGTCGACTTCGGCATCGCGGGCACGGTCGCCACCTTTACGAAGGCCGGCCTCGAGGTCACCTACTGCATCGCCACCAATGGCGACGCCGGCGGATCCGATCGTTCGGTGTCCCGCCCCGACATGGCGGCCATTCGCCAACGTGAGCAACGTGCCGCGGCGGCCGAGGTCGGGGTGAGCGACGTCCGCTTCCTGGGGCACCCCGACGGGGGCCTGCAGGCAACCATGGCGTTGCGGCGTGACATCAGCCGCGTCATCCGGCAGGTCAAGCCCGAGCGGGTGCTGACCCAGTCACCCGAACGACGGTGGGACTTCATTTACGCCAGCCATCCCGACCATCTCGCGGCGGGCGAAGCGGCGGTCTGCGCCGTCTATCCCGATGCTCGCAATCCCTTCGCGCACCCTGAGCTCCTCGAACAGGAGGGGCTCGAGCCGTGGACGGTGAACGAGCTCTGGATCGTGGGCGTGCCCGCACCCAACATGGCGGTCGAGACGACCTCGACCATCGAGCGCAAAGTGGCAGCGCTGTTGCGCCACGAAAGCCAGATCAGTGACCCGGCCGGCGTGACCCAAAGGGTGATGGACAGTGGACGCGCCGGGGGCAAGGACGCAGGTCTCCCCGAAGGTGCTGCGGCCGAGCTGTTCCGGGTCACCCGCATTCCCTGACCGTTCCAACGGATAGCCCACACCGTGAGGACGGATTCAGCCGTCCCGGGTGAGGTCACCGTGCCGTCGGTCGAGCCGTCATCCCTCATGCGATGTGCGCCTCTGCGCTCTCGCGCAGGTGGTCCTCCAACAGGGCCAGGCGATCTCCCCACACCTTGCGAAAGGGGGCCAACCACGCATCGATCTCCGAGAGCGGGCCCGGTTGGATTTCGTACCAACGCTGCTGGGCCTGTTGGCGGACCTTGACCAGTCCGGCCTCCCGCAAGACACGCAGATGCCGGCTCATCCCTGGTTGGCTCTGTCCGAGGAGCGCTGCGAGCTCGCCGACCGGCCGGGGGCGCTCCAGAAGCAGTGTGAGCACCTCGCGACGGCTGGGCTCGGCCAGCACGTCGAAGGCGGTCTGCACGGTGATTACCTTAACAGCTCCATTATATAATGCAAGGTTGAAATATGCTCTGTAGCTGGGTGCTAGCCGGCCAACTGGCGCAGGACGTACCGCAGGATCCCGCCGTGGCGGAAGTACTCCGCCTCCATCGGGGTGTCGATCCGGACGATGACCCGGAACTCCGTCGTCGAACCGTCGTCGGCCGTGGCGACCACCGTGAGCTCCTTGGGGAGCTCACCCGTATTGAGCGCCTCGATCCCGGCGACCGAGAAGGTCTCCGTACCGTGCAGCCCAAGGTCTTCGGCCGAGTCACCCTTGTAGAACTGCAGCGGGATCACGCCCATGCCGACCAGGTTGGAGCGGTGGATGCGCTCGTAGCTCTGGGCGATGACCGCCCGCACGCCCAACAGGGCGGTGCCCTTGGCGGCCCAGTCCCGGCTGGACCCGGTGCCGTACTCACGGCCGGCCAGCACGATCAACGGCACGCCTTCGGCGGCGTACTGCATGGCCGCCTCGTAGATCGAGGTCTCGGTGCCCTCGGGGAGGTGCAGGGTGTACCCGCCCTCGGTCCCGGGGGCGAGGCGATTGCGGAGGCGCACGTTGGCGAAGGTGCCGCGCATCATCACCTCGTGGTTGCCCCGCCGGGCGCCGTAGGAGTTGAAGTCGTGACGCGGTACCCCGTGCTCGGCCAGATACCGCCCGGCCGGCGTGTCGGGCCCGATGGACCCTGCCGGCGAGATGTGGTCGGTGGTCACGCTGTCACCCACCATCGCCAGTACACGCGCCCCCTCTATGTCGGTGACCGGTTGCGGTGTCATCGTCATGCCCTCGAAGAAGGGCGGGTTCTTCACATAGGTCGAGTCGTCCTGCCAGGAGAACGTCTCTCCCCCGGCCACCGGCACCTGCTGCCAGTACTCGTCACCCTCGAACACGGCGCCGTAGCGGGTGCGGAACATTTCCGAGGTGAGCGAGGCACGGATCGCCTCGCTCACCTGCTGCTCGCTCGGCCAGATGTCGGACAGGAACACCGGATTGCCATCGGCATCCTCGCCGAGGGGATCGGTCGTCAGGTCGATGTCCATCGTGCCGGCCAAGGCGTAGGCCACGACGAGCGGAGGTGACGCCAGGTAGTTCATGCGAACGTCGGGATGGATGCGGCCCTCGAAGTTCCGGTTGCCCGACAGCACGGACACCACCGAGAGGTCGTCGCTGTGGACGAGGTCGCTCACCCCCTCGAGGAGCGGTCCCGAGTTCCCGATGCACGTGGTGCACCCGAACCCGACGAGGTAGAAGCCGAGCTGCTCGAGGGGCCCCACGAGCTGTGCCCGCTCGAGGTAGTCCATGACCACCCGGGAGCCGGGCGCCAATGAGGTCTTCACCCAGGGCTTGGCCCGGAGGCCCCGCTCGACCGCCTTCTTGGCCAGCAGGCCCGCGCCCACCATCACCTGGGGGTTCGACGTGTTCGTGCAGCTCGTGATGGCTGCCACGACGACGTCTCCGTCGGCCAGGGCGTGGTCCGGCGCCGCCGATGGAGTCTCGGCGGAAGAGCGCGGCGGCCGGTCCAGGGCGACCCGGAACGCCTCGCCGGCGCCGGCCAGCGCCACCCGGTCCTGGGGGCGGGACGGTCCGGCCAACGAGGGCTCGACGTCGGCCAGGTCGAGGGTGGCGTACTCGGAGAACACCGGCTCCACCCCGTCGGCGGTGTGCCAGAGCCCCTGCTCCTTCGCGTAGGCCTCCACCAGGGCCAGCTGCTCCTCGTCACGACCGGAGAAGCGCATGTAGTCGATGGTGACCTGGTCGATCGGGAACATGGTGCAGGTGGCCCCGTACTCGGGGCTCATGTTGCCGATGGTGGCACGTGTCTCGAGTGGCAGGGCCGCCACGCCTGGTCCGTAGCATTCGACGAAGGCGCCCACGACGCCGTGCCGGCGCAGGAGCTCGGTCACGGTGAGCACGACATCCGTCGCCGTCGTGCCGGGTCGGAGCTCGCCGGAAATGCGCAGGCCGACCACGGGGGGGAGCAGCATGGAGAGCGGCTGCCCCAGCATCGCCGCCTCGGCCTCGATGCCGCCGACGCCCCAGCCGAGGACGCCCAGGCCGTTGACCATGGTGGTGTGCGAATCGGTGCCGACCAGCGTGTCGCAGAAGGCTCGCCCGTCGGGCGTCCCGAAGACCACCCGGGAGAGGTATTCGAGGTTCACCTGGTGGCAGATGCCGGTGCCGGGGGGCACGGCGCGGAAGCCGTCGAACGCACCTTGGGCCCAGCGGAGCAGCTTGTAACGCTCGATGTTGCGCTCGTACTCGACGGAGACATTGCGGTCGTAGGCCGAGGCATCTCCGGAGCTCTCCACGATCACCGAGTGGTCGATCACCAGTTCGACCGGCACGAGCGGGTTGACCTGTGCCGCGTTGCCGCCGAGACGGGCCAGGGCGTCGCGCATGGCCGCGAGGTCGACGACGCCCGGCACCCCCGTGAAGTCCTGCATGAGGACTCGTTCGGGGGTCAGGGCGATCTCGTGCGCCGCGTCGCCGGCCCCCTGCCCATGGGCCTCGGGATTGGCGCCCCAGGCGGCAACCGCCGCAATGTCGTCCGCTGACACGTGCGGGGAATCCTCGTGGCGGAGCAGGTTCTCGAGGATCACCTTGATCGAGTACGGGAGTCGGCTGACGTCGTGCGCCTGCGTGAGGGCGGGCGCCGCGAGGGAGAAGATCTCGTACTCGCGGCCGTTGACCGCGAGTGTCGACCGGGCGCCGAAGCTGTCGGGGTGTGCTGCAGCAGGGGATCGTGATGCCATGCCCCCATTCTGTCCTGCATCAGCGGCGAGCACCCCATTGGGAACCCTTGTCGGGAGGACGCGTATGCCGCGGTCTGCGATGTGGGCAGAATGGGGAGAATGGGTCAGCGTGTCGGTGCATCCCTTCGTCGCGCCTGCTTTTGGGCGTTGGCCCTCATCCCTTTGGCGTCCGTGCTCACGGCGACGTCAGGCGTCGCGTCCGCACGGGCGGGCGCTGCGCCCCTGTCGGCGCACGCCTACGCCGGCGGCGGCATGATCGGGTTCGGCGCCGTGTCGTTGGGCGCCCCGGCCATGCCACAACCCCTCAATTCGCCCGTCGAGGTGGGCGCGGCCACCCCTGACGGCAAGGGCTACTGGCTGGCCAGCGCGGACGGCGGGGTCTTCGCCTTCGGCGACGCCCCCTTCGAGGGCTCGCTGGGCGCCACGCCGCTGCAGGGTCCCATCGTGGCCATGGCGGCCACCCCCGACGGCAAGGGCTACTGGCTGGCCGCCCTCGACGGCGGGGTCTTCACCTTCGGGGACGCCCCCTTCCTGGGCAGCATGGGTGCGACCAGACTCAACCAGCCCATCGTCGGGATGGCGGCTACGCCCGACGGCAGGGGCTACTGGATGGTGGCGGCGGACGGGGGCATCTTCTCCTTCGGCGACGCCCAGTTCTATGGCAGCACGGGCGGCATCGTGCTGAACGAGCCCATCACCGCCATGGCGGCCACCCCCGACGGCAAGGGCTACTGGATGGTGGCGGCGGACGGCGGCATCTTCACCTTCGGCGACGCCCGCTTCCTCGGGTCGTGGGCCGGCCAGGATCTCCCCGATGCGGTCATCGGGATTCTGCCGACCCCCGATGGCGGCGGCTACTCGATCGCCACCACGGACGGCGTCGTGCTCGCCCTGGGCGACGCGCAGGTGTTCGGGAGCTTGACGCTGAACCCCGACGCCACGCCGGTCTCGGCCATCATCGGCAACGGATCCGGCACCGGGTACTGGCTTCTCGACCCCGATGCCTGGAGCTACTCGTTCACCCTGCCGACACCCGAGGGGCGCTTCCCGGGCTCGTCGGCCATTGTGGCGGCGGCCGCGTCCCAGGTCGCCCCCGATCCCGACACCGGATACTTGTGCAACCCGTACGGTCCCTGCGAGGAGTGGTGTGCGCTCTTCGCCACCTGGGTCTGGCGCCATGCCGGCGTCCCGATTCCCTCCTATGCCTTCACCGGCGACATCTATTCCTGGGCCGGGGGGCACGGGGCCCTCCTCCCGTCGTACGCGACGCCCGATCCGGGTGACGCCGTCCTCTTCGGCACGGGGCCTCAGACGGTCATGACATCTGTCCATGTGGGCATCGTGGCCCAGGTGTGGCCCGACGGTGCCATCGACACCGTCGAGGGAAACGCCGGGCCAGGCCGCACCGGGTGGCTCTCGGTCATCGTCAATGGCCCCTTCCTGCCGTCTGACTCGCTCTCGTATAACGGCACGGGGATCTACGCGTACGCACGGCCTTGAGGATCGTCAGCGGACGACCCACCTGAACAATTCGCACCGCTGCGAGGAAGGCCGCTCCGTGGATGCGACAATGGGGGATGCCCGACGCGTTAAGCGTTCTCCTCCAACGCCTCCAATCCGCATTCGACACGATCCGCCCCGGGGCCGACCCGGTCCTCCACGCGTCTGACCGGGCAGACTTCCAAGCGAACGGCGCGCTGCCGCTGGCCAAGCTGGTCGGGCGCTCGCCGCAGCAGGTCGCGGCCGATGTCGTCGCGGCAGCGTCGCTCGACGATCTCTGCGCGGCGGTCGAGGTGAGCGGGCCCGGTTTCATCAACCTGACCCTGTCGGACGCCTTCGTCGCCGACCAGGTCGCGGCGGTCGAGCGCGGACGCCCGCCTCGGGGTGGCCCGCACCGCGGCTCCGCAGACGATGGTGATCGACTATTCGAGCCCCAACGTGGCCAAGGAAATGCACGTCGGGTCACCTGCGCAGCACGGTGATCGGTGACTCGCTGGCGAGGGTCCTGAGCTTCGTGGGCCACGAGGTGTTGCGGGAGAACCACATCGGGGACTGGGGCACGCCGTTCGGCATGCTGATCGAGCACCTGATCGACGTCGGCGGCGCCGCGTCCGCGGAGTCCTTCAGTGTGCGCGACCTCAACGAGTTCTACGCCCAGGCGCGCCTCCACTTCGACCGTGATTCCGAATTCGGCGAGCGCTGCCGCCAGCGGGTGGTGCTGCTCCAAGGGGGAGACCCCGAGACGCTGCGCCTCTGGGAGATCTTCGTGGCCGAGAGCCTGCGGCACATCGACGAGGTCTACGGGATGTTGGGGGTGCTCCTCACCGACGACGACGTCGCCGGCGAGAGCTCGTACAACCCCCTGCTCGACCTGGTCGTCGACGAACTGGCCGCGGAGGGCCTGCTGGTCGAGGACAACGGCGCGCTCTGCGTCTTCCCGGAAGGCTTCACCAATCGGCAGGGGGATCCGCTCCCGTTGATCGTGCGCAAGTCCGACGGGGGGTACGGCTACGCCGCCACGGACCTGGCGTGCATCCGCGACCGCTCGCAACGGCGCGGTGCCACCACCCTGCTCTACGTCGTGGGGGCCGAGCAGGCGCTCCATCTGCGTCTCGTGTTCGACGTGGCCCGGCTTGCCGGCTATCTGCCGGACGGGTCGGAGGCCGTGCATGTCGGCTTCGGGCTCATTCTCGGTGCCGGCGGGAAGAAGCTGGCCAGCCGGACCGGGGATTCCGAGCGCCTGATCGACCTGCTGGCCGAGGGGGTGACGCGGGCGAACGCCTCCATGGCCGAGCGCCCCAGCGATCTCAGTGCCGAGCAGCAGGCCAAGGTGGCCCGCTCCCTGGGCATCGGTGCGGTCAAGTACGCAGACCTGTCGACGGAGCGGATGCGCGACTACGTGTTCGACTGGGACCGCATGCTGGCTTTCGAGGGCAATACGGGCCCGTACCTGCAGTACGCGCACGCCCGCATCCGTTCGATCTTCCGAAGGGCGGAGATGCCGCCGCCCCCACCAGGAACCAGGTCGACGGTGGACGAGCCCCCCGAGCGAGCCCTGGCGCTGCAACTGCTCGGCTTCTCGGCTGCCATCGAGAGCACGGCGGAGGCCTACAGCCCGGCCAAACTCTGCACGTACCTCTTCGACCTGGCATCGTCGTTCACCACCTTCTACGAGGCGTGCCGGGTCCTGGTCGACGACGAGGTCGTGCGGACTTCACGCCTTGCGCTCTGCGATCTGACGGCACGGGTGCTCGCCCAGGGGATTTCGCTGCTCGGTATGGAGGCTCCCGACCAGATGTGAGCGGTCTCCCGCACGGGTCGCGAGTTGGTCGTCAGGAGGGCACGCCCTATCCTCAGGCCGGCACATCTGCGATTGCCCCAGCGTGGGGCTCATGAAGGAGTCGAAGAACCGATGGATCTGAACGGCACGTCTGCGATCGTCACCGGCGGGGCCTCCGGACTGGGGGCGGCGACCTCCCGGGCCCTGGCGGAACGGGGCGTCCGCGTCGTGGTGGCCGACCTCCAAGAGGACAAGGGCACCGAACTGGCGAAGGAGATCGGGGGTATTTTCGCTCCGACCGACGTGACCAACACGGAACACGTGATTGCCGCCGTCGAAGCGGCTCTCGAGATGGCGCCGTTGAAGTCCCTGGTGAACTGCGCCGGCATCGGATGGGCGGCCCGCACCATCGGCCGCGACGGTGACTATGCCTCGGCCCACGATCTCGACCAGTACCGCCGGGTCATCGAGATCAACCTCATCGGCACGTACAACTGCATCAGGTTGGCCGCCACCAAAATGAGCCTCAACGACCCCGATGAGGACGGCGCCCGGGGTGCGATTGTGAACACGGCCTCGGCCGCGGCCGAGGACGGGCAGATCGGCCAGGCCGCATACTCGTCCTCCAAGGGCGGGATCGTGGGAATGACCCTTCCCGTCGCACGCGACCTGGCGGTGGTCGGCATCCGGATCAACACGATCCTCCCGGGCCTGATCGACACGCCGATCTACGGGACCTTCGAGGACTCCGAGGCGTTCAAGGCGAAGTTGGCCAAGGATGTCCTCTTTCCCAACCGTCTCGGGCATCCGGCCGAGTTCGCCTCACTTGCTGTCGAATTGCTGGCGAATTCGTACATGAACGCGGAATCGGTACGAATCGACGCCGGCATCCGGATGCCACCGAAGTAGCGAACGACCAGCCGACTCAGATGTCAGAAGGACGCGCCGGCACCGGCGCTCCTGCGCTCGAGAGGGCCCTCCACAGCGACCGGTAGTTCGGGTAGGTCAAGGCATCGTTCACATAGCCCGCTCGTTCCAGTTCGGCGTGGAAGGCGGGAAGGTTCCGCCATGGCACGCCCATGTCCACGTGGTGGGCCAGATGCCACCCGGTGTGGTACGGCACGATCCAGAAGCGGGCCGCCAGGGATTGGCGCACATTGTGGGTCGTGGCCCGACGGTCCTTGCTGCGTTCCATGCCTCCGTGCTCGGCGATGGAGCGCAGGCGGTTGATCACGCGCCACTGTGTCATCCAGGGGAGCCACCACAGCAACGGGTAGATCCACCAACGGCCTGTGGCGAGCCACGACACGGCCCACAGCACCGCCTGCACCCCGAAGATGGAGAGCCCGATGCGTCGGAACCGCGGCATCGCCGTGTTCTTGATCAGAGGGCTCAGGTTCTTCCAACCCGAGATCCCGATGGCGTCGCGCCAGAGACGGCGACGCAGGGCAGCTCGCGTGCAGGGGTACGGGCGGTAGAAGGCGAGGTCGGGCTCGCCGGGACCGAACTCGTCCTTGTGATGGGCGAAATGGACCCTCCGGTAGAGCTCTATGGGCGTGAAGACGGGGTAGGCGATGATCCAGGTGCCGATCCAGTCGTTCCACTTCTTGTCGGTGAACAGGAGCTTGTGGGCCGCCTCGTGCATGAGGATGGCGAAGCGGGCGAACATCGGCCCCATGAGGGCGAAGGCGAGGACATACGCCCACCACGTGTGCAGCCAGACGGCGCCGCCGACGAGGAGCACCACGGCGAGCCAGACCGACACGACGGTCCAGGCATTGCGCAGGTTGTCGATGTGCCGCAGGGCGGGGCGGAGCTCAGGGACGGCCATGCCGTTGGCCAGGAGCCGCTCGCTCGGGAGGACATCGGGCCGTGCCGCCTCGACCGGCACCATGGTGGTGACCATGGTGCGATATTACTATATTTCGTCAAGTGACACAACAGAGTAATAAGCCGTTCACGGCCCGTTCCGTCCTGGCCAGCGCCCTCTTGGGCATGGAGCCGCCCGAACTGCCCGTGGCCCAGCTCGTCCGACTGGGCAGCCTGTTCGGCATAGGTGCCAACCGGGTGCGGGTCGCCCTGAGCCGAATGGTGGCGACCGGGGAGGCCACCACCGACGGGGCGGGGACCTACCGCCTCAGCGGGCATCTGCGCGCCCGCCAGGCGCGCCAGTCGGCCAGCCGCTCCGGGATCACGACCCCCTATGCGGGGCAGTGGTGGATGGCGGTGGTGACGACCGCGGGCAGTACGGCCGAGGTCCGGACGGCACGTCGTGCGGGCCTGTCGTTCGCCCGGCTGGCCGAGCTGCGCGAGGGGGTGTGGATGCGGCCGGACAACCTCGCCGTCCACCTTCCCGAGGAGCTCGGCCGTGACGTGGAGCTGATGGCGGCTCGGCCCACCGACCCCGCCGCGTCTGGTGGATCGCTTGTGGGACCTCCGGGAGTGGTCGGCCCGGGCGGACGACCTGCTGGCCGGCCTGGAAAGGTTGACGCCTGACCACCCCGACGCGTTGGCACCGGGCTTCGAGCTCTCGGCCTCGGTCCTGCGCCACCTCCAGGCGGACCCCCTTCTTCCCGAGGAGCTGCTCCCCGTGGGCTGGCCCGGCCGACGGCTACGCGAGGGCTATGCCGCGTTGGGACGCCCGCTATCGGGCCACCTTGCGGGACTGGAGTCGGGCCTGAGTCAGGCGGCGTGCGACTGGGAGATCCACGTGGCGTACATCTCGGCATAGTGACCACCGAGTGCGATCAACTCGTCGTGCGAGCCGACCTCCAGCAGGCGGCCATCGCCGACGACGACGATACGGTCGGCCCGCATGGCGGTCGAGAGGCGGTGGGCGATGAGCACCGCCGTGCGTTGTTGGAGCAGCACGTCGAGTGCGGCCTCGATCATCGTCTCGGATTGCAGATCGAGATTGGAAGTGGCTTCGTCCAGCACGAGGACCCGGGGCTGGGCCATGAAGGCCCGGGCCAACGCGACGAGTTGTCGTTCCCCTGAGGAGAGGGACTGGCCGCGTTCGTGCACGGCGGTGTCGAGCCCATAGGGGAGCCGGGCTATCAGATCGGTGAGACCGACCTGGTGCACCGCTTCCCACACGGCATCGTCGGGCGCATCGGGACGTGCGAAGGAGATGTTGTCGCGGATGGAGCCGGCGAAGAGGAACGGCTCCTGCGGAACGACGCCGAGCTGGCTCCGCAGGGACCGTAGCGTCACCGTGCGCAGGTCGTAGCCGTCAATGAGCACACGGCCCGATGTCGGATCGTAGAACCGCGTCACCAGCTTGGCCATCGTCGACTTGCCTGCTCCGGTCGCGCCGACGAAGGCCACCGTCTCGCCCGGGGCGATGGTCAGTGTGACGTCCTCCAGCACCGGGACGGCGGGGTCGTAGCCGAAGGAGACATGGTCGAAGCGGATCTCGCCGCTGATCGACGGCAGCTCAATGGCATCGGCGGGCTCGGTGACCGTGGGCTCGGTCTCGAGGAGCACGCGCAGCTTCAGGATCGAGGCCTGGCCCTGCTGGTAGGAGTTGTACTGCTGCACAAGGAGCTGGATCGGTTGGAAGAACCGGTTCACGAAGAGGAAGAAGGTCGTCAGCTGACCGATTTTCAGCTCGTTGTGGAGGACCATGTACCCGCCCACCGCCAGGACAACCGCTTGGCCGATGACGCCGAGGAGCTGTGAGCCCGGGCCGTAGACACCGTTGATGCGCCCGGTGTAGTAGTTCGCGTCGCGGTACGTGCCGACCACGTTGCGGTGGTGGACCACGTTGTAGCGCTGCCGGTTGTGGGCCGTCACGATGCGCACGCCCTGCAGGCTCTCCGAGAGGTCGGCCAGCACGAGCGCGATGCCGTCGCGCACCTTGTCGTAGCCGCGCTCGGAGGCTCGCTTGAACCAGACCGACATGGCGAACAACACGGGCATCACCACGACGATGGTGACGAAGGCGAGCTTCACATTGGTCGTGAAGAGGAAGACGGCGATGACGATCATCGTCAATCCCTGAATCGCGAACTGCGCCAGGCCGTCCTGGAGCAACTGCTGCAGGTTCTCGATGTCGCTCGTCATCCTGCTCATGACGACGCCCGCCTTCTCCTCGGTGAAGAAGTCGAGTGAGAGTCGCTGCAGGTGGCGGAAGATCGTGACGCGCAGATCGTTCATGACCCAGGAGGCGAGCCGGCCCGTCACCCGGACCTGACCCCATTGGGCCGCAGCCGAGACGATCACCGAGGCCAGATAGATGCCGGCGATGAGCACGACCACTGCGAAGTCCTCGTGGCCGGGGGTCATCCCGTCGTCGATGGCGATGCCGCGTCAACCACGGGCCGAGTTGGGTGGCCACCGCCGATGATGCCCACCAGCACCAGGGCCAGGGCCAGCATACCCGGGGTACACCATGAGAAGGCCACGCAGGCTCAGTCGCCGCTTCTCGTCGGGCGAGGGTTGTTGGGAGAACGTGAGCGTGGACTCGCCGTGGTCCGGCTCTTCGGCCAGCAGGAGGTCGACCCCGGCTTGGAGCTCGTGGGGGATGCCACCGAACGGCAGTCCCGGCTGGGCCGCCCCCGGGGGGCCGCCGCCGCCGATGGGACCTCCGCCGCCGAACATCAGCGACCCCCTGTCAGGTGTCGCGTCAGTCGCCGAGATCGCTGTCGTCCTCCGCTGCGTCTGCCTCCTCGACCGCTGCGGCCTGGGCCAGGATCTCCGAGTACAGCGGCGTCGATGCCAAGAGCTCGATGTGGGTGCCGTCGGCCACGATCTGCCCGCGGTCGAGCAGCACGACCCGGTCCGCCAGGCTGATCGTCGAGAGGCGGTGCGCCACAATCAGGGTGGTCCGACCCTCCATGAGCACACGCAGACCGGAGTGGATCCTCTGCTCCACCTTGACGTCGATGGCACTCGTGGCGTCGTCGAGGATGAGGATGGGTGGGTTGATCAGAAGGGCCCGCGCGATGGCGATGCGTTGGCGCTGCCCTCCCGAGAGCGTGTAGCCGCGCTCGCCGACCACCGTGTCGTAGCCCTCGGCCAGGCGTCCGATGAATCCGTCCGCACCGGCTGCGACAGCGGCGGCGACGACCTCCTCGTCGGTGGCGTCGGGACGCCCGTAGGCGATGTTGTCGCGAATGGAGACGGAGAACAGGAAGGGCTCGTCGAGGACCACGCCGATGTTGGCGCGCAGGCTCGTCAAGGTGAGGTCGCGCACGTCGTGGCCGTCGACCAGGACTGCGCCACCGGTGACGTCGTAGAACCGGGCCATGAGCCGCGCCACGGTGGACTTGCCGCTGCCCGGTCCGACCGACGAGTGCGACGGTCTCACCCGAACGCAGGTGGAGGTTGAAGTCGGAGAGCACGTCGGGGTTCCCGCCGTCCTCGACCGAGAGGGCGACCCGGCTCGCGGTGCCATAGGCAAAGGACGCGTGGTCGAAGCGGACGTCACCGGCGCTGTCCACGAGGTCGACCGCGCCCGGCCGATCGACGATGGTGGCGTGCTCGTCGAGGATCTCGTAGATACGTCCGGCCGAGGCGGCAGCGCGCTGGCCCATCATGATCAGCATCCCGAGCATCATGAACGGTGCCTGCATCATCAGAAGGTAGATGTTGAACTTGAGAATCGCCCCCAGCTCGAGTTGCCCGTGGATGACCAGGTAACCCGCCGAGCACAAGGACGAAGACGAGCCCCACCTGTGACAGGTTCTGGATCAGGGGGGAGAAGCGGGCCCGCAGATCGGCATCCTTGACGTAGGCCCACTGCACCTTTTCGGCGGCCGTCGCCATTTTCCTGAGCTGTTGCTCTTCAGCCGCGAACGACTTGACCACGCGCACGCCGTTGGTGTTCTCATCGACCACGGTGGCGACGTCGGCCAAGCGGGATTGGATCACCCATGACACGGGAAAGAGGCTCTTGCGCATGCGCACGCCGCTCCAGTAGATGAGCGGCATGGTGGCCATCGCCACGAACGCCAGCGGCACGCTCGTGGCGAGCATGTAGCCGAAGGCCACGACAGCGATGGAGCACTGGACGACGATCAGCGGGGCGAAGGTGAGGTACATCTGCACGGAGCGGATGTCCGAGTTGGCACGCGAGATCAGCTGTCCCGACTGCACCCGGTCGTAGAAGGGGAACGACATCCGGGTGAGATGCTCGTAGATGCCGTTGCGCAGGTCGTACTCGATGTCGTACGCCACCTTGAAGAGCGACGTCCGCGAGAAATAGCCCGCGATGGCGCCGATCACGCCCAGGACCAGGATCCAGTACACGTAGAAATGCAGGGGAACCGTCGGGTCCTTGCCGAGCGAGTTGTCGATGGCGTCGCTGAGGAGCTGGGGGATCTGCAGCTGCAGCACGAGGCCGACGAAGGACAGAATGAGGGCGACGAGGAAGTGCCCCTTGTGCGATTTGACGATGGGGTAGGCGCGCTTGATCCACGTCTTGGTCGTGTCGGGGTCGACGCCGGCCTTCGGCGGCTTGTAGCTGCTCGTGACCCCCATCGGCACGTAGGCGGCGAGCGGCTGGAGCCGGACCTCGGGTGCGGGCGCTTCCGTCGGCGTCGTTGTCGGCATGGTCGTTTCGCCGTGCCCGTCGTCGGAGTCTGCGCCGGCGACCTGGTGCTCGGTGGTGCTCACTGTGATTTCCGGGCCTGGTGGAAGTTGGCCAGCGCTTGTCCCCACAACTCGAGGGAGCGCAGGACCATCGCGCCGTCCTCGTCGGGGAGGTGCGCGGCGATCGAGGCCAGGTAGGCGTCGACCGCCAGGTCGGCCTCGGCCACGGTGCGCGCCCCTTCATCGGTGAGTCGAAGCGCGATGCGGCGGCGATCGCCCTCCTCGTGCCGGCGGTCGACGAGGCCCTTGGCCAACAGGCCATCGATGATGGCGGTGACCGACGAGGGGCGGACGGCCAGGCGACCGGCCAGGCCCGACGCGGCGGCGGAGCCCTCGGCCAGGATCCCGAGGACCCGATACTGCGGCAGGGTCAGGTCCATCTGCGCCAGGGCGAATTCGACCCGCTTGGACAGCCATGCGGTGACGCGTCCATAGGTTCCGACGCTCGGCCCGTCACTGATCGGTCGCGCCGTTGTCACGATGGAATGCGAAGAAGTCATTTAGACCATCATACAGTTAGAGCCTCTAACTACAACTCCCGGGAGTTCCATTCGGGGTCGAGTTGCCGCAGGAAAAGGGCGCAGCGCTGCTCTTCTTCGACTTCTCCGATGGCAGCGGCGGCGGTCTCGAGCGCGTGGAGGGAGCGCAGAAAGCCCCGATTCGATTGATGGCGCCAGCGGACATAGCCCGAACCCCGCCATCCGGCGGCCCGCAAGGAGTCGAGCCCGCGGTGATAGCCGACCCGGGCGAAGGCGTACCGATCGATGGGGGCCTCGGCCAGCTCGGCCAGGGTCGCCCAGGCCTGAAGGCAACGGGGGTCGGCAGCAGCCACGGCCGAGACCGCCGCCCGGCGCTCGGCCGGAGGGAGGGCGATCGCGGCACGAAGCGCCTCGTCCAATTCCGGGCTGATCGGGTCCAGCACCGTCTCGGGGCTTCCGCTGGTGAATTGGACGGAGTGTTCGGTGGCCATGACGTCATGTTAGGGACGAGACTGAGCCGGGCGGTCGAACCATCGGCCACACCGCCGGTGACCCGCGCGGGAATGTCATCGGCGTCGGCGGCGGCGATACTGTTCGCCCACTGTGGAAACCGAGCCATCGCCGTCAGTCGAACGTCATCCCGGCTTGTGGGGGAGGACGCTGGAGGCGCAGGCCCTGGCCGACGAGTTGCGGCGTCTCATCCGCTTGTCGGTGAGCACCGCTCCATCTCCGCGTGAAACGGCCGAGCTGACGGCGCAACTGGCCGCCGTGGCAGATCGGCTGGAGGAGCACACCCCCGAAGTGCCCCTGCCGCGCTACGCACCTGAGGAGGACCCCCCGAAGAAGGTCCCCTCGCTGGTTCGCTCGTCCAGGACTCCATGCCCTTCGACATCGTCGTCGGTCGCTTCAACCCGTTGGCGCTACCCGTGCGGCTGACCAGTGACCGCCGAAGGCACTCGGTCACGCCACCTTCAGCGTGGCCTATGAGGGAGCGCCGGGATGCGTGCACGGCGGCGCACTGGCCGCGGCGTTCGACATCGTCTTTTCTGCCGCCAATTCCATTGCGGGTACGAACGGACCGACGGTACGGCTGAGCCTGCGGTATCGACGGCCCACCCTGATCGGCGAGGACACGCTGTTCGAAGGTTGGGTCACCGAGGCGACGGAACGGCGGGTCTTCAGCGAGGGTCGGATCATCCAGGGCGGGATCGATCACCGTGGAGGCCGAGGCCGAGTTCGCCATCTTCGACCGGACGGAAGTCGACCGAATGGCCGCGGGGCGACGAGCCGCGTTCGACGACGCGGTGCGCCGCATCCCGGATTGACCCGTGGCGCTGCGCCAGTCACTCGAGCCGTCCCGCCACCCGGGCGACTACGCGTTCGCACACCGGCTCCGCACGCGGTTCGCCGAGACCGACGCCATGGGGATCGTGCACCACGCGGCCTACCTGCCGTACCTCGAAGAGGCACGGGTCGAGTATCTGCGGCACCTCGGGCATCCGTACACCGAGGTGCGCCGGGGCGGGCACAACTTCGCGGTGCTCGAAGTGTCCGTGCAGTATCGGCGACCTCTCGTCTTCGACGAAGTCGTCGACGTCGCTCTCACCGCGGGCGCGGTGACCCGTGCCACCTTCCAGTTGGCCTATCTGCTCACGGTCGACGACGAGGTGCGTGCGACGGCGGTCACCGTGCACGGGTGCGTCGACGACACGGGGAAGGCGGTACGGCTACCGGCGTGGATCGGTGCATCCCTGTAGGCGGGCTGGCCGGTGTCGTTCAGTCGACGAGGTTGCCGCGCAACTCCCATCGATTCCCGGCCGGGTCCTGGCAGAAGAGCGTCGGGCCGGCGGGGCCGTCGAACGTCTTGTACTCGTAGTCCGACTTGTCGAATTTGGACCGGAGGTCGTCGAGCGAGTCGCCGAGGTCGACGGCGACGTGGGCGCGGGACGAAGGGTGGTGATCAGGGTCCTCGCTGAGGTGGATCTGCGTGCCATCCTCCCCGGCGAACCATTTGGCCTGCGGCGGCGTACCCGGAGTCAGTTCCATGCGTTCGTAGTGCAGGAAGTCGACGAGGAACGCCGCCTCGGCGTCAGCTCCGTCGACGGGAATCGAGAGGTTCACATGGTGGAGTCGGAGCATGGCGCGCATCGTACCAACAGCCCGGTCGAGCGACCACTGCGCTTTCGGCCGAGCCGGCGCCGACTCCTGTCTTCAAGCACCCTTGTAGATGTGGCCGTCCTTCATCACGAAGCTGACGTCTTTCGTGACCTTGATGTCCTCGGACGGGTCACCGGGGACGGCGATGATGTCCGCCAGGTAACCGGCAGCGAGACGGCCGAGGTCGTGCTCGCGCTCTATGAGCTCCGCACTCGTCATGGTCGCTGCTCGTAACGCCTGCATCGGGGTCATGCCGCGATCCACCATTGCGATCAGCTCGTCGGCTTGGGACCCGTGGGGGATTGCCGGTGCGTCGGAGCCACAGGCGATCTTGACCCCGGCAGCTATTGCCTTGGCGAGCATCTGGCGGGCCTGGGGAAAGACTTCGGCCGCTTTCTTCTGCAGAATCGGATGGATGCGGTCGAGCGCCATGTGATCAGCGAGTGCGCACGTGCCTACGAGGAACGTGCCCTTCTCCGCCATCAACAGGACGGTCTCGTCGCTGGCCATCGACCCGTGCTCGATGCAATCCACCCCGGCCCTGATGCAGGCGCGGATGCCGGCATCGCCGTGGGCATGTGCAGCGACGCGTAGGCCCGCTCGGTGTGCCTCGTCGACGATGGCGTCCAGCTCCTCGTCGGAGTACTGCTGGGCTCCCGCCGCGGTGCTGAACGACATCACGCCGCCGGACGCCGAGATCTTGATCACCTTGACGCCGTACTTGATCTGATAGCGCACCGCCTTTCGGACCTCGGGGACTCCGTTCGCGATGCCCTGCTCGACGCTCTGCGGCATGATGCCCGGCGCCAGCCCCTGGAACATCGTCGGGTCGAGGTGGCCACCGGTGGGTGTGATCGCATGGCCCGCGGCGATGATGCGCGGCCCGGGGAACCAACCCTGGTCGACGGCGCGGGCCAGATCGACGTCGAGGAGAAAGCCCGCGGTATAGACCATGAGACCCAGGTTCCGGACGGTGGTGAAGCCGGCCATCAGTGTGGTTCGGCAGTTCACCGCGCCCCGGAGGGTCCGGTAGACCGGTGAGTCCTTGACCCCGTGCATCGGGTCGGGCAACCCGTCAGGCCCTCCCGGCCCGCCGATGAGCATGTTGAGCTCCATGTCCATCAGCCCCGGCAGCAGTGTCACGTCGCCGAGGTCCACTTCGGTGGCGGAGCCCGGGAGCTCCGTCGGGTTCACGCCCACGATCTGGTTGCCGTCGATCACGATCACGGCCGGCGACCGCACTTCCTGGGCTTCGATGTCGAGCCATCGGTCGGCCCTCAGGATGGTCACGTCGCTCATGGGAGATCCTCCTCGTGCTTGCGCTGGTGGCCATCATGGTCGCACCATTCGTTCTCCGGGGCAGAGGAGGATGCGACAGCCGAGGTGGTCAGGCCCGCGGACGACCCGATCGAGCTGGCTTTCGTGGTGTCGGCAGGGCCACCACATGATGATCGATCGGGCGGGTACATTGCGGAGCGGCCACGCAAGCGATCCGGGTACAGGAGGGGGCAAGAGATGCGGGCTGTGCGCAACGCTCCGCCGGAAGTCGAGATCATCGATGTCGACGAGCCCCAAGGTGACGGAGAGCTGATCCGGGTCGCAGGGGCGGGCATCTGTGCCTCCGACCTGCTGTACCTCCAGTACGGCAGCCGGGAGATCGCCGGGCACGAGTTCGCGGGAGTGCTCGACGACGGAACAGCCGTGGCGGTCGAGCCGATGTTCGGATGCCCGGGTTGTCCCGAATGCGACCAAGGCAACTTCAATCTGTGCACGGCGGGGCCCACGGCGCTCGGCATGCTGTCGTCCGGAGGAATGAGCGAATATTTTCGGGCACCGCGTCGTGCACTGACCCCACTCCCGACCGGCCTGGACGTCAAGGATGCGTCATTGGTCGAGCCCGCATCGGTCGCCTGGCACGCGTGCCATATCGGGTCGGTAGGTCCCGGCACGACGGTCGCCGTCGTGGGTGGTGGGGCGATCGGAATTCTGGCGGCGGCCTCGGCGCAGGCCATGGGCGTCGACGAGGTGGCGATCGAGGCACGGCATCCGCACCAGTTCGATGCCCGCGATCTCATCGGGGCAGTGGCGCCCTCAGGCCAGTACGACGTGGTGCTCGAAACGGGGGGAAGTGAGAGCTCGCTCCACCGCGCCGTGGAATTGGCCCGGCCGGGCGGCAGCGTTGTCTACATCGGGGTATTCGGTGACATCGCATGGCCACACGCAGCGTCCTTCAGGAAGGAGGTGGCCATCCGACCATCGCTCGGGTATTGCGGTCACGAAGGCCGGCGTGAGTTCGCCGAGGCAGCAGACATGCTTGCGGTCCGACCCCAACTGGTGCGGACGCTCATCACCCACCGCTTTCCAATTGAAGACGCCCGGGAAGCATTTCGCGTCGCTCGTGACAGATCCAAGGGAGTCTTTCGCGTCGTCGTCGAACCTTGATCGCGAGCGGACACCGTAGAGCGGGCCCCCAAGCCCGGCTGGTGGTCCTCGAGGGACGGAGTCGATCGTCGCGTAATGGAGCTATCTTACGTTTCGTCCGACTTTGAAAAACTGAACGAGGGGGAACATCGTGGCCGGTCGCTTGGAAGGGAAAGTTGCGTTCATCACCGGTGCAGCGCGCGGGCAGGGCCGGAGCCATGCCATTCGCCTCGCCGAGGAGGGCGCCGACATCATCGCAATCGACATCTGCAAGCAGATCGACTCCAACCTGTACCCGCTTTCGACGCCTGAAGATCTGGCCGAGACGGTCAAAGCGGTCGAGAATCTCGACCGACGGATCATTGCCCGACAGGCGGATGTGCGCGACCGAAACGCGTTGCAGGCCGTCGTGGACGAAGGTGTGGCCGAGTTCGGCCACCTGGACGTGGTGGTGGCGAACGCAGGGATCATGCCCATGGGAGTCGAAGACCCGATGGACTTCGTCGACGCCACCGACGTGGACCTCATCGGTGTCATGAACACCGTGGCCGTCTCGATCCCCCACCTGCCCGACGGGGCGGCGATCGTCGTCACCGGTTCCAACGCGGGATTGATGCCCGGCACCACCGAAACCGGGTCCATGGGCGCGGGTGGTTCGGGCTATTCCTGGTCGAAGAGGACGCTCGTCGGCTACGTGGAGCAGATGGCCCTGATTCTGGCGGCGCGGATGATCCGGGTCAACGCGATCCATCCCACCAACGTCAATACCCACCTCATCCACAACAAGGAGCTCTACCAGGTGTTCCGGCCGGACCTTGAGAATCCGACACGCGAGGACGTCATCCCGGCCTTTACCTATTTCCAGGCCATGCCCATTCCCTATGTGGAGCCGATCGACATATCGAACGCTGTGCTCTTTCTCAGTTGCGACGAGTCCCGCTATGTGACCGGCCAGCAATTGCGTGTCGATGCCGGCTCGCTGCTGCGGTGGCCCAACGGGCCCAAGTAGGGGGAGTCGGGCGGGGGCGTCGCCCCCTGCTGGTCGGGTTTTGAGGGCAGGGCATATTGGTGCCATAATCCCTTGACACGAAATTATCGCCAATCACACTGGGGTGGGTTCGACCATGTCCGTGATCAATTCGAGCGACGTCTACTACGACCCTTACGACGTCGAGATCGATGCAGACCCCTACCCGGTCTTCCGCCGGTTACGCGAGGAGGCGCCTCTCTACTACAACGAGAGACACGACTTCTTTGCCGTAAGCCGGTTCGAAGACGTCGAGCGCGGCCTGGTCGATCGAACGACCTACATTTCGGGGCGGGGTGGCATCCTCGAGCTCATCAAGGCGAATGTGGAGATGCCGGTGGGCACTCTCATCTTCGAAGACCCGCCGCTGCACACTGTGCACCGCCAACTCCTGTCCCGGGTCTTCACGCCGAAGAAGATGAGCGCTCTCGAGCCGCAAATCCGCGAGTTCTGCGCCCGTGCCCTCGATCCGCACGTGGGCTCGAAGGGCTTCGACTTCGTCGGCGATCTTGGCGCGCAGATGCCGATGCGCGTGATCGGCATGCTGCTCGGCATCCCCGAGGAGGATCAGGAGGCCGTCCGGGACAAGGTCGACGCCAGTCTGCGTACCGAACCCGGCCAACCGCAGGACTACTCCCAGGGATTCAACCCCGGGGCCGGGCTCGAGGACTACGTCGCGTGGAGAGCCGAGCACCCCTCCGATGACCTCATGACGCAATTGCTGAACGCCGAATTCGAAGACGAGACGGGGACGGTGCGGTGCCTGAGCCGCGACGAGGTGCTCATCTACGTCAACGTGCTTGCCGGAGCCGGCAACGAGACAACGAACCGGCTCATCGGATGGACCGGCAAGGTGCTCGCAGAGCACCCCGACCAGCGCCAGCAGCTCGTCGACGATCCGTCGCTGATCCCCAATGCGATCGAGGAGCTCCTCCGCTTCGAACCTCCCGCACCCCACGTCGGCCGCTACGTGGCGCGCGACGTGGAGATCCACGGCCAGACCGTGCCGGCGGGCAGCGCCATCCTCTTTCTCGTCGGCGCCGCGAACCGCGACGAACGGCGTTATCCGAACGGGGACACGTTCGACATCCACCGTAAAGCCGGCCAGCCCATGACATTTGGCTACGGCATCCACTATTGCCTCGGCGCGGCATTGGCTCGTCTCGAGGGTCGAATCGCCCTCGAGGAAGTGCTGACCCGCTTCCCCGAATGGGATGTCGACTGGGACAACGCGCGGCTTGCGCCAACGTCGACCGTACGAGGTTGGGAGACGCTGCGCGTCTTCGTGCCGTAGCCGGCGAGGAACGAGGTGCGGGCCACGCCGTCACGCGACGATCGCCGGAGGGAAGATGTCCGCCACTGAGGAGGAAACATGGGAAAGCTGGATGGGAAGGTAGCCTTCATCACCGGGGCAGCACGTGGCCAAGGCCGTAGTCACGCAGTCCGTCTGGCGCAAGAAGGGGCAGACATCATTGCCGTGGACATCTGCGCGCAGATCGAGACCGTGGGGTATCCGATGGCCGAACCCGCCGATCTCGATCAGACGGTCAAGGAGGTTGAAGCGCAGGACCGGCGTATTGTCGCCACGCAGACCGACGTCCGGGATGTGGCTGCGTTGCGCAGCGCATTCGAAGCGGGCATGGCGGAACTGGGACCGGTTGAGATCGTCCTGGCGAACGCCGGCATCGGACCCGGTAGTCCCGTGCCCGGCGATCAAGACTGGGAAGACGCCATTGCCGTCAACCTCACGGGCGTGTGGAACACCGGTCGCGTCGCCATACCGTCGATGATCGAGGCCGGCCGGGGCGGGGCGATCGTGCTCACGAGCTCGACCGGCGGCCTCATGGGCCCGGGAAGCGATTCACCGGGCCTGCTCGGCTACACGGTGGCGAAGCATGGCGTCATCGGGCTGATGCGGTGCTGGGCGAATCTTCTCGCTCCGCACATGATCAGGTGCAATAGCGTCGCCCCGACGGCGTGCCGGACGCCGATGGCCGCGAACATCAACTTTGACGACCTCATGAAATACAATCCCGCACTGGCGAGTGCCCTGACGAACGCCATGCCGGTCGATTTGATCGAGCCGATCGATGTCTCGAATGCGATCGCGTGGCTGGTGTCGGATGACGCTCGCTACGTGACCGGCTCGGTGATTCCCGTCGACGCTGGATCATTGAACAAGCGATAGCGGCCGGCGGCACCTCGGGCAAGCCAGGGGAGAGCCACTCGCGCGACGCGAGTTGAGCGCAACTACTACAGCTGGTAGTAATAGCCTCGGAGTGAGGATCCGAGGAAGGACATGAGCATCGCTGAGCTGGACGCTGACGGGTCCTCGCACGTGACCCCTCCCAGCGACGCCATGCGACCGCACCCACAAAAGCCCCTTCAGTCAAGGGACCTTCAGCGGACAGCGTTACTCGTCCTGGCGACGGTGTGGCTGCTCGATGCGGTTCTTCAACTCCAGCCCTACATGTTCACCCCCGGACCAGCAGGGCTCAGCGGCATGCTGCGTGGAACGGCTACAGGAAATCCGACCTGGATTGCGCACACGATCACATGGAACGCTTCCATCGTCGATCGGCAGCCGGTTCTGACCAACACGATCTTCGTCGGCATTCAGTTCCTCATCGGCTTCGGCATCGTCTGGAGACGCACGTGTAGGGCCGCACTCGGCCTTTCCATCGCCTGGTCTCTGGCCGTCTGGTGGTTCGGCGAGGGCCTCGGCGCCACATTCGGCGGGCGAGCGACGACGTTCGGCGGCGGTCCGGGTGGCGTACTCTTCTACGCCCTCCTCGCCGTTCTGCTCTGGCCGACGGATGGTGCCGACGAACCTTTTGTCGCTGCCCGCACTGTCGGGGCCCCAGCCGCTAAAGCCATCTGGGCTGCCGTCTGGAGCATCTTGGCGATCTTCTCCATTGTCGGCTCAGGGCGCTCGCCCCAGGCGCTCCACGATCTGGTCGCGGACCTCGTCGGTGGTGAGCCGGGATGGCTCGTCCATCTCGACCGGTCCACGGAGTCACTGCTGCTGCAGCATGGCGCCGCGTGTGCGATTTTGCTCGCCGCCGTGTGCGCAGTTGTCGCCGTCGGCGTGTACTTGCCTCCTCCAGCCGTGAATGCGACCCTGCTCTTGGCAATGCTCGCGTTCTCGGTCATCTGGGTGACGACGCAGAACTTCGGCGGAATTTTGGCGGGTGGAGCGACGGATCCCAACTCCGCACCTCTCCTCATTCTGCTGGCGGTGCTCTACTGGCCCTTGACGACCGTGCGGGTCGCTTCGAGCAACCGGACAACGCGTTCGGCGCCACGCGTCCTGAACGCCGAGGCCTGACCGGTCATGACGAACCCCCTGTGGCTCTACTACCTGTTCGCCCTCCTGATGCTGGTTGTTGCCGCGTACTCCTTCGTCCTGCTCGTCGTCACGGTGGCCACGCACCGACCTGCCGGCTGGGATGTCGATGTTGCTCACGTTCTCATGGGTGTCTCCATGGCCGGCATGTTCATTTTTGATTGGGCTTTTGGCGCACGACGGATGTGGGAAGTCGTCTTCGCCGCGTTGCTGGTCTGGTTCTTGGTCTGTGGCGCTCTGTCACTGCAACGGTACGGCTTCCACTTGTCCCACTATCCGATCCACGCCGTGATGAGCCTGGCCATGCTGTTGATGTTTGCGTTTCCGCGAGAAGCCATGTCGGGGATGCCCATGTCCACGCCGATTGGACCACGGCTCGATCCTGGGCTCTCCTTCCTCCTGGCACTCGTGGTACTCGCGTCGGCCATCTTCACGCTTGCCTCCGCACGGAAGGGTGCTTCGCATCATGGGAGCCATCCACCTGCCTTCGCCGTCCGCGTCGGCCACCGAGCAGGAGGCCCGGACGATGGTCAGAGCCTGAACTCGTCGAGCGCTGTTGGCATCGAGGGATTGGTGACGACACCGTGGCTAGAGGACGCGAGCCATGTTGCGATGTGTGTCGGCATGGGATTCTTGCTCATTCTCATGATCTAGCGAAGCCCATCACATCGGCGCGCCGCAGTTACCCGTGCGCCTTCCGATCGACGTCGCGCAACGAGCGCCGCAGGACAGCGACTTCCGCAGGAGACAGATTCTGCGCGAAACGAACGAGGGCGGAATTCCGGTCGCCACCGGCAGCCAGAGCCTCGTGCATCAGGACCGCCGTATGAGCACCCCGGGAACCTATCGCGGTGAATCGAATGTGGCGACCATCCATCTCTCGGCGCACCAGACCCTTGTGGACCAGGCGATCGAGGACGGTCGCCACGGTCGTGTAGGCGTTTTCCGGAAGTTGCCGGGCCACGTCACGTCCCGACATCGCGCGATCGGGCTCCTCCCAGAGAATGTCCATGACGCGCCGTTCGAGATCTCCGAGTTTCGCCGCACCGCAATGACAGTTGTCACAGATGCACGGGTCACAAGAACACAGCGGGTTATCGCAGGTTGTCGTTGCACGCGGCTTGGACATTTCAGTTCGCAACCATCACTTCTCCGGGGTTCGACGAAGAAGAGATTACTACGACCTGTAGTACCACCATCCTTTCTCCCTGGCGCGTCGTCGACCAGCGTCCGCCCTGTCGGAGTACCGCACCCCTCGCAGCCGTCTCGGTATGCTCACGCTGGTGCATCGTTCATGACGGAGGTTGCCGGAACACAGGAGGAGGAGCCGGACGTCAGGTTCACCTACGCCAACGAACGAACGTTCCTCGCCTGGAACCGGACGGGTCTGGCTCTCATCGCGACGGGCATCGCCGCCACCCAACTCCTGCCCGAATTCCACGTGAACGGTGGCCGTCGCATTCTCGGGCTGCCCCTAATCGCACTCGGCGCCCTTGTCGCGCTCACCAGTTATCGCCATTGGAAGGCCAACGACCGGGCGATGCGGCAGGGTCTGCCGTTGCCCCGCTCGCCGATGCCACTGGTGCTCTCAATCGGCATCGGCGTCGTGGCGGTCATCGCGGTCGTCCTCGCCCTCATCGGGTCCCCATAGGTCGGCGTACGTGCCGAATCAGGACCGTGATGCAAGCACGGACGCCGGGGACTCCGGACTCGCCCGGGAACGCACCGAACTCGCGTGGAGTCGGTCCGGGCTCGCGGTGGCGGTCACGGTGGCCGTCACGCTTCGGCGTCTGTGGCCCCTGACGGGCGACAAGGCCGTGGTGGCATTGGTCCTGATCGCCGTCGGTTCCGCCGTCTGGATTGTCGGAATGCAACTTGGTCGGCGTGCGAGGTTCCTCAGCGACGGAACGGGTGTGGCCGCCGAATCGACGTTCCGCATGCTGACGATCGGGACCATCATTCTGGCCTTCGCCGGGTTCGTCGTGGGCCTGCTCCTGCCGTTGTGAACGACGCACGGCCCGTGCGGATGGAGCGTCGCCGGTTGGGGACGATGCCCACGAGTTGACGTTCGGTCGCTCGCTCGGAGGTCCACTACGACATTGCATCTGCGGGCTGCCGGTGTGCAGAGCTTGCGCCTTCGATCCCTTGGCGCAATTCGATGCGGACTCTGAGCCCGCCCTCGGGGAGGCTGGTGACCACGACCGAGGCGTCGTGGGCATCGACCACGGACCGGACAATCGACAGGCCCAGCCCGACCCCCTTGCGTCCGCTGGCCCGGTCCTCACCACGCTGGAAGGGCTCGAAGAGAGACGGGATACGTTCCTCGGGCACGTGGAGTCCACTGTTCGTGACGTCGAGATAGGCCCGGCCGGCGTCGGCACCTGTCCGCAGACGGATCCACCCACCGTCGACGTTGTGCCGTACGGCGTTGTCGATCACATTGGCCACCATGCGTTCGAGCAGGACGCGATCCCCCGTGACCTCGGCTGGAAGGAGGTCGAGATCAACATGCAGATCGAGCTCGGAAGCGGAGCCAGCCACGCCTTCCAAGGCGTCCTCCGCCGCGGTGGAGAGGTCGACGTATTCGCGGCCGGTGAGGCCCTGATCGCTTGTGGCCAACACCAGCAACGCGTCGATGGTGTCCTCCGCCTGATCGATCGACCGCCGAACCTTGGCGGCCATCTGCGCGATCTGGTCGTGCGTGTAGTTGGGTTTGGCCAGGGTCACCTCCATCGCGGTACGCATGACGGTGAGGGGTGTACGGAGCTCGTGGGATGCATTGGCCACGAACCTTCGTTGGGTGCTGAACGCCACATCGAGACGATCGAGCATGGCGTCGAATGTGTCGGCCAACTCCTTCAGCTCATCGCGGGGGCCGGCCAATGCAATGCGTTCACCGAGATGCTGTTCCGAGGCACGCCGCGCGGTGTCCGTGATCGCGGTCACAGGGCGAATGACCCGGCCCGAGACAACCCATCCCAATCCGGCGGACGCCAAAGTGAGGACACCCAATCCGATGAGCGAGTACAGACGGAGATCGTCGAGGGTCTGCGTTCGCTGTGCCGCCGCGGCGTCGACAAAGCCGGCATTGAATGCTTTCTTGCACTGTGCGATCAATGGATTGGGCCTCTTGTCGGGCAATGCGTGGAACGGGCTTTGTCTGCACTCCTTCAAGAGTTTCGAAATTGTTGGTGGCGGCCTTCGCCCCTCCTTGGCCAGTGCCCAAGCTGTGGGAGACGAGACCGAAGGTCAGACCGAGGAGGACAAGCCCTCCAGCCAGGAACAGAGCGGCATAGAGCAGGGTCAATCGCGTCCGAACCTTCTGGGGCAGCCATTTGCGCGCCCACGCCGGTAGGCGCGCCGCCAGCCGGTCGGACCTCACGGCAGGCGGTACCCGCTACCGATGACGGTCTCGATGAGATCGGGCGCACCCAACTTCCGACGGAGGCGGGCCACCGTCACCGTCACCGTGCGGCTGAAGGGATCGGCCTGTTCGTCCCAGACCCGCTCATAGAGTTCCTCGGAACTCACGACGGCACCGTCGGCCACCAGGAGTATCTCGAGGACACCCATTTCCTTGCGGTTGAGCGAGATAGGTGTTCCGGCCCGGCTCACCCGCCGCCGAGCCCGGTCGAAGACCAGGTCCCCGCGCACGGTGACAGGCGGCACCGTTGACCCCCGACGCGACAACGCCAGGACGCGTGCCACCAGCTCTGCGAAGGCAAAGGGCTTGCTCAAGTAGTCGTCTGCCCCGAGATTGAGCCCTTCGACCCGTTCGCCGACGGCACCGGCCGCGGTCAGCATGAGAATGCGGGCGTGCGTCGATGCGCCGACCAGGGCTGCGCAGACGGCGTCGCCGTGCACCTTGGGCAGGTCGCGGTCCAAGACGACCACGTCGTAGTGATTCATCAACGCCTTCTCGATCCCCGCCGCTCCGTCGTGGGCAATGTCGGCGCCGATCCCCTGGTCGCGCAAGCCGTCCGCGATGTCCTCGGCCAAGTCGACCTGATCCTCCACCACGAGCACACGCACCGGATCATCCTGCACCAAGCGGGGTCACAAGGAGGTCACACACGTCGGTCGAATGCCCCCGGGAGCCGCTGTCGTCACCAGGGCGTCCCTTCTCGGATCGGACCTTTCGAACAGCCTTTTCTGTGACGCCCTTGTGATGCGGAGAGGCGTACAACTCCGACGGGCCGCCGATGCGGCAGATCGTGAGGAGGTACCGGGTGCGGAATCAGGGGAGACGGCGGCGGGATTGGCTGCTCAGGGGGACGCTGATGATCCTGGCTGGTGGGGTCCTTGCCGCGTGCTCGTCAGGCCGAGCTGCGCCGGGGGTGGCCAGCCTCGCGGGGCACGGCCAAGGGTCGGCAACCCAGTCAACGCTGTCGTCACAGCAGATGGCTGCCCAAGGCGACACGGACTTCATCAACTTCGCCCACTGCCTGCGCAGTCACGGCGTGAACGAACCCGACCCCTATCACCGTCCCGGGCACAGCGGGTTGACGATCGTGGTCCCGACACCCAACTCTCACAACCGGGCCGCGCTGGCCGCGTGCAACCACTTCATCGCCAAGATCACCGCGACAAAAGAGGGCAACGCCTCCCGGCAGCTCGCGTCCTGGTTGCCGGCGCTGACGCGCTACGCCGTCTGCATGCGTTCCCATGACATCGATATGTTGGACCCCGGCCCCCAGGGCCAACTCAACTTGGGCACGGTCCCGGGGATCACGAGCGACTTCGGCCGCTATTCGCCACAGTTCCGCGCCGCGGACGGCGCATGTCGGCATCTCCTGCCTGCAGGCGTCCACGATGACGGGACCGGGCCATGAACCGGGGCCGCATGGCCGTACCGGCGGCGCTCGTCGTTGCGGCACTCGCGGGCTCGTTGGTCACCTTGGCCGTCCGGAGCAACCCTGCGCCGGCCGCCGATAGGACCCCTCCTCTCGGGACAGCCCGTGTGGTCCGGACCGACCTGGCCACGACCGTCCTCACGGGGGGAACCCTCGGGTACGCCCCGACCGACCCGGTCGTCAACGAAATCGGTGGGACCTACACCGCGCTTCCCGCCGTGGGGTCGACCATCGAGCCGGGGCAACCTCTCTACCGGGTCGACAATCTCCCGATCGTGCTCATGGTCGGGAGCACGCCCGCCTACCGCGCGTTCGGGATGGGCATGACCGACGGGCCCGATGTGGCCCAGCTCGAGTCCGGCCTGATCGCTTCGGGTGATGCCCGCGGTCTGTTCTCCCAACCGAGCAGTCACTTCAACGCGCTGACCGCCGACGCCGTGAAACGCTGGCAAACCACCAACGGGTACGTCGCCGACGGCCGCGTCCCGCTGGGCACGATCGTCTTCCTCCCCTCCGCTGTCCTTGTGGGGGCGCAACGCGTCGCCCCAGGGCAACCCGCGGCCCCGGGAGACATCCCCTTTCAGGCCACGACGTCGGCGCGTCGTGTCTACGTCCCGCTCAACCCGAACCTTCCCACCGTCAGCGTGGGCGAAGCCGTCTCGATCGTCCTCCTTTCGAACGCCCGGACGCCGGGGACGGTGACTGCGGTCGGACCGCCGCCGCCGAACCTCGTCTCGTCCCCATCGTCGTCCGGTTCCGGTTCCGGTTCGGGCTCGGGCGCGGGGAGCTCCTCGTCCACCAGCACGGTGCTGAGCGTCACACCGAAGGACCCCGGCGCCACGGGTACGGGCGACGGGGTCGGCGTCCAGGTCTCCTTGACGGTCCAGCAGGCCCGGGGTGTGCTCGCGGTCCCCGTCTCGGCTCTGCTTGCCCTGGCCGGGGGCGGGTACGGCGTCGAAATCGTGACTCCATCGGGATCGCACCGCCTGACAGGGGTTACCACCGGGATCTTCGCCGGCGGCCGTGTGCAGGTCGCAGGACGAGATATCGCCCCTGGGGTCAAGGTCGTGGTGGCGCAATGATCGCCCTCGAGCTCGAGGCCGTGACCAAGGAGCACCCGGGCACCCCTCCTGTGGTCGCCCTCGATTCGGTCACCTTGCAGATAGGGCAGGGTGAGCTGGTGGCCGTGGTCGGTCCATCGGGCTCGGGCAAGTCAACGCTTCTGGCCGTGGCAGGAACGCTGGAGCGCCCGACGTCGGGTGTGGTCCGGATCGGGGGCATGGCGGTCCAGGACCTGCCGGACAACGCCCTTTCCGGCGTTCGGTCGCATCAGATCGGCTTCGTCTTCCAGCAGTACTTCCTCATTCCCACCATGACCACGCTCGACAATGTGGCGAACGGACTCCTGTACCGGGGTATTCCGGCCGCGGACCGACGTCGCGCAGCCGTGGACGCGGTCGAAACGGTAGGTCTCAGCGGTCGATCGCATCATCGACCCGGCGAGCTCTCGGGTGGGGAGTGCCAGCGTGCGGCGATCGCCCGGGCCATCGTGGGTCGGCCTTCGATCATTCTGGCTGACGAGCCGACCGGCAGCCTGGACACGGTCACCGGCGGAGAGATCCTCGCCGTATTGCACGATCTGCATGCACGCGGCACGACGATTGTCGTCGTCACCCACAACCGCGAGATCGCCGACGTCATGCCGCGCACGATCAGCTTGCGTGACGGCGTGATCGAGTACGACAGCGCTGCATCGTGACGCCCTGGAAACGAAAGAGACGGTTCGTCCCATCGGACCAGCGGAGCAGCCTGCGACCGGTCGATGTCTGGCCCTTGGCCGTGCTGGGGCTACGAGGACGGCCGGCCCGAGCTGTTCTCTCGGCCGCTGGAGTGGCGTTGGGCGTCGCCACGATGGTGGCTGTCCTCGGCATCTCCAGTTCGAGCCGGGCCCAGCTGGTGTCGGAAATAGACACCTTGGGCACCAATCTGCTGACCGTGGCGCCAGGAGAATCCTTCGGGGGGCAGAACGCCGCGCTGCCCAAGTCCGCCCCCGCCATGGTGACCCGAATTGGCCCGGTGCTCGGAGCCTCGGCAATCGGGGACGTCTCCGCCAACGTGTACCGGACGAACTTCATTTCCGTCGCCAACACGGAGGCGATCACCGTGTATGCCGCGCGAGACGAACCTGCTCTCGACCTTGGAGGGGCAGACCCGCCAGGGGCAGTTCCTCAACCGGGCCACCTCGCACTTCCCGGCCGTCGTGCTCGGTGCTTCGGCCGCGACCGCACTCGGCATCGACCGCGTCGACGGCATGACCACGGTATGGCTCGGGAATCAATGGTTCAGCGTCGTCGGAATTCTTCGACCGCTGACGCTGGTCCCTGAGCTCGATCGCTCCGCTCTCATCGGGTTTCCGGTCGCAGAGTCGCTCTTACGGGCCGACGGGTCGCCGGTCCAGATCTACGTGCGCACGGATCCCACCAGCGTGGCCGCGGTACAGTCCGTGTTGGCCGCCACAGTCGATCCCGCGGCACCCCAAGACGTCTCCGTAGCCAACCCGACCGATGCGCTTACGGCGCGGGCTGACGCGTCTGCCGCCTTCCAGAGTCTCTTCCTCGCACTCGGGGCCGTCGCTCTCCTTGTCGGCGGCATCGGCATCGCCAATGTGATGGTCATCGGCGTGCTCGAGCGCCGCGGCGAAATCGGCTTACGCCGTGCGCTGGGCGCGCAACGCGCCCAGATAGGGATCCAGTTCGTCGCCGAGGCGGCGCTTCTCGCAGTCGTCGGAGGAGCGGCGGGCTCCGTCCTCGGAGCGGTCGCGACCGCCGGTTACGCCACGGCGCGTCATTGGCACATCGTGGTCTCGCTCCCGCTCCTGTTCGTCGCGGTTGCCCTCGCCCTCGTTGTCGGGGCCACGGCCGGGCTCTACCCAGCACTTCGGGCCTCCCGACTCTCGCCGGCCGAGGCGCTGCGGACCGTCTGACCGGCTGTGCGCTCTGACCGATGACCCACCGGGCAGGGACCAGCGGAAGCGAGGGACCAGGCGAGGGCTAGAGCAATCCGAGCAACCCTTTGACGGCCTCCCAGACTCCGAGCACCGCTAAGACGATGGCGAAGAAGTTGCGGCCGTTTCGGCCGAGCCACAGATTGATGGATGAGAGTTTCGAAACTGTCCATCCCGGTGACAGCCAGAAGAGCAGGATCGGCACCTCAATGGTCAGCAGGACGAGGAGGACGACGAGGACGACCCAGGTGGTCGCCTCAGCGGTGCTCAGTTTGGCGCTGCTGACGGCTTCGAGGGCGGCCAGGTAGGTGGGCGAGGGAGTGTACATCGCGACCCCCACGATCAAGACTGCGAAGAGCCCCGCGTCAGCGGCCTTCGTCATTCGTGACGGCTCGTCGCCCGTCTTGGGTTTTGGTACATGGCGGGCAACCAACAAGGCACCGACAAGAAACGCCACCCCGACTGCCAACTCGAGTCCGTAGCGAGGCGTTTGCTCGTTGCTCTGATTGACCCCTGCGTCCCGAAGGACGAAGACGAACAAGAATCCGACCGTCAGAGTGCACGCCGCCGCACCGGCGAGGAAGACCCCGGCGCGAGCGCGGGGGCGTGTCGCCTGGAGGAGCACAAACAGCGCGGCGAGGCCAAAGGGATAGAGGCTGGCGATGAGCGCCAGCGGAATTGCCTGGACCGGCATCAGGGACTCGCCCCTCCGGTCGGACCGGGTGCATGTCTCCATCGGCTGTCTTCGTTCGCAGGCGTTCGGGGCCCGGCAATTGAGCGTCGGACGGCCAATGACACTGTGAAAGTAAACCAAATCGGCGGTCGCTGCGTCATAGAGACGTCACGCTTCGCATCATCGACCTGTCGTTCTCATCCCACCAAAGCCGTCGTGGAGGTCGCATGCTCCATACCCTTGATCTGGCGCGCCCCGAGTCGTCGTCCAGCGGGGAAGACCCACTGCGATGTGCACGCGCCCGTCGGCGTGGAAGCCCTCGCTTCGTCGTGGTAGCCATCGTGTGCCTCCTTCTCTGCGTGTGGGTGGCCGCGTTGGTCTTCACTCCGACTTCCTCCTCCGGGACGAACAGAGAGGGCCCGATCCTCGTCGTCGGCGACAGTTTGGTCTTGCAGGCAGCCAACGCACTTCGGTCCTGGAATCTCCCGTCGGTGCCGATACTTGCCGATGGCGGCCTGGGCTCGGCTCCCTGTGACTGGGAGAAGGGTTACACGGATCCCCTCACCGGCCGGTACGTGAAATTCTCCTCTGCATTCCACAAGTCCCGGCCCGTCGCGGTCGTCTTCGCCTTTACCGGCAATCCGGGTATGGAGTCCCGCTCCACCGGGTGCACCGACGCTTCTGGGCACTACGCCCTGTCGACGCTCCTCTCCAGTTACAAGAGCTCACTCAGGGAGATGGCGAGCTACGCCAGTGATCACGGGGCTCAGGTTTTCATCTCGGCGAGCCCACCAAGGAACCCGGCGACGCCAGCCGGTGCGTATACGGGCTCGGGCGGAAAGATGGAATACGGCTTCAACGGTGTGCCTGCGCTCAACCGGCTCTACGAGGCGCTGGCCCGTTCCACGCTCGGTGAAGAACTTCACTGGACCTACGACCCGTACCCAGCTCAGTATGTTTCGTCATCGACGTTGAGGTGGCACTTGAAAGAACGCTGCTTGCCCTGGGACGGCGGTGAGTGCACGACGGGGACTGTCCGTGTCCGTGCCGGCGGTCATGACGCCATTCACCTCGACACCGATGGGGCCGGGGCGATCCTGTACGCCATCGGACTGGTGCAGATGCCTCTCGAGCACATGAGGGGATGGAGTCCGCCTCCACCCCTGACGATCGCGCTGGGGAGGACGTAAGGCCAACAACCGCTGCCGTGCTGGACGGGGTGAAGGCCTTACCCTCCCGGCGCCCTTGAGCTTGAGGTCGTCGTGCTCGACGTCATGCTGCCTGACGACGCCGTCGACGTGGTTGTGGGTGCTGCAGGAGTCGCGACCGATTCGGTCGTCGATGTGGTGGAGGTCGGCTGCCCCGACGATGTCGTGGGAATCGGTGGAGTGGTGGTGCTGGGAGCCGGCGTCGGAACTGACGTCCCCGGCTGATCGGGTGAGACGCATCCGGCCGGCGCCGGTTGCACCACGGGGTCCCCGGGCACAACAGTGCCGGCACAGCCGAAGTCGGAATAGATCTGATCACCGACCACGGAAGCGCCGGACGCGAACCTTACGGTCGACGTGATCTCCCGGATGTACCCGGCGCTGTCGACGGACGCTACTTCCGATGTCCCGGTGTAGCCCTGCTGCTGCAGGAACGTCAGGGCTTGGTCGATCGTGGTCTGTTGCTCGGGACTCAGTCCAGCCTGCTTCGCCTCGTTCTCCACGTTGATCGTCACGGCGTACCGCGTGACCGCCATCCCGTCGACCATGCCCGTACCGGTCTCGGTGGCGCCGGTGATCATGTTCTTCGCCAGGTCGAGCCGGCCATATGGATCAGCCAAACCCATCATCGCCAACCCGCCTTCTCCGGTCCCGATGCTGTTCTCGACCTCCTGGGCGAATTGCGACAATGGATCTCCGGGACCTGTGTTCGACCCCGGGTTGACCCCAGCATTTCCCGCACCGAATTCCCACGCATCCGAGTCATCGACCACGAGCGTCACGGCGCCGTAGCTACTGGACGAATCGGTCCTCGACAGCGTCACGTACGGGTCGGTGTTGACGACCCCGTTCCCGTCGAAGGTCAGCGCTTGCGAGATGAATGTTGGAGGGACCCCGTGATTCGTCTGCGTTCCCGAACCTGTTTGCGCCCCAGGGTTGTCCGACCCTGTGAAGGTGAAGTCGAAACTGCTCGAGTCGGTGGTCGTGGTGACCGCAGCCGCCAGTAACGAGACGTTCGTCGTATGGATGCGGTGACTGCCGCCTCGCACGCCCGAGCCGGTGAGCAAGGCAGCGAGGATCACTCCGGCGATGAGGGCGACGGAGATCGCCACAGTGCGTGCGTGCCTCCACACCGGGTGATGCCACCACGACGAGTCCCGCTCGCTCAGCATCGGCCACCACTCTCCGACCGACCTCCGAGCCGGTCACGACCAACGTTACCTCCCGTCTCCGCGCGGTGCCGGGGCGGAGCGACGCCCGACACCAATGGCCGTGTCGACAGGGATGCAAGTGGAGGCTCACTGAAGATCGCCGCGGAACACAAGATGCTCCGGACCAAAGTCTTATAAAAATGTAGGAGCAGAGCATGCATCTTGCTACTCTTCACGCAGTGGTAGCGAGCCACTCACGGGCCGAGGGAGTCGAATGCGATTCATGACAAAGGTGCGCATCCGCAGTGGCGGATATCGCCCGCAGGGAACGACCCGTTGTGTTCTGGTGGGCGCATTGACGACATTGACGTTTCTCGCGACGAGTTCGATGGCAACCGCCGCGACAGCGGGCCCGGAGCGCGCATCTACAGCTCCGACGAGCAAGGCGGTGGCAAGAAGTCACATCCGGAGCCACGCCTTCGAGGGCCATCAGAGCTACTGGCTCGTCGCCAGTGACGGCGGCATCTTCAGCTACGGCGCGGACGCTCGAATTCTTCGGATCAATGGGTGGAACGCCGTTGAACAAGCCCATCGTGGGCATTGCATCCACGCCAGATGGTGGTGGCTATTGGGAAGTCGCCTCCGACGGCGGAATCTTCAGCTTCGGCGACGCCCCGTTCTTCGGTTCCATGGGTGGCAAAGTACTGAACAAGCCCATCGTGGGCATTGCATCCACGCCAGATGGTGGTGGCTATTGGGAAGTCGCCTCCGACGGCGGAATCTTCAGCTTCGGCGACGCCCAGTTCTTCGGTTCCATGGGTGGGACGCCCCTGAATAAGCCCATCGTCGGCATCGCCGCCGATCAGGCCGGGGACGGTTACTGGGAAGTGGCATCCGACGGGGGCATCTTCAGTTTCGGTCCTGATGCGCACTTCTTCGGTTCGACGGGAGCGATACACCTCAATAAGCCCATCGTCGGCATGACGCCAACCTGGACCGGCAACGGGTACTACTTGGTGGCCTCCGACGGAGGCATCTTCAGCTTCGGCCCGGACGCGACGTTCTACGGTTCGACCGGCGCACTCCATCTCAACAAACCCATCGTCGCGATGGGGCTGGACAATACGGGCCAGGGATACTGGCTGACTGCGTCCGACGGCGGTGTCTTCAGCTTCGGCGACGCCAGCTTCCAGGGTTCAGCGGGCGGTAGCCGCCTCAACCAACCCATCGTGGGGATGGCGGTCGTCTCGCCCCCTCCGGTCTTCGTCACCAACCTGACCCCGACGCCCGATGCCAAGGGTTACTGGTTGGGCGACAGCGAAGGTGGGGTGTTCCCGTACGGGGATGCCGCCGACCACGGTTCCAACCTGAACACCCTCTTGTCCAATCAAACCGTCGGCATTGCAGCGACGGCCGACGGTGGTGGCTACTGGCAGGTGGACACATCCGGACACGTCTTCGCGTTCGGCGACGCCGCTAACTTTGGTCAGGTCAACGACGCCGCGGCCGATGTGGAGGGTATTGTCACGACACCCGACAAGGGCGGCTACTGGCTCTTTGATACCAGGGGTGGTGTCCTCACCTTTGGAGACGCCGGCTTCCATGGGTCTGAAGGCGGCACCAACCTCAACCAGCCGATCACGGCGATGCAGAGCACTTCGGACGGCATGGGGTACTGGCTGGTGGCCGCGGACGGGAGCATCTTCACGTTCGGCGACGCCGTATTCTTCGGATCGGCGGCAGTGATGCAAAAGCCGGCGCCAATCATCGGGTTGGCATCGTCGGCCCACGGCTACTGGATGTTGGGCGAGGACGGATCGGTCTACACGTTCGGCACAATCGGTCCCTTTGGCTCACCCCTCAACAACCCGGACTTTGATGGCCTCGCCACAAGCATCACCTCGACCGCGGATGGCCTCGGCTATTGGATCACTGACGCAGACGGAGACGTTTTCGCCTACGGGGACGCTCAGGCCTTCCTGCCCGCAGGCTGACGGAAGTGACCTCACCACCAGTGGTGGTGCCGCGGACGGGCCGGGTGCCGTCGGCGCCATCCGAGATCTGAGACGAGACCCGTTTCGGCCAGCGGGCGGTTCGGCCGGCCGGCCAATTCGTGAAGATCTGGGGACACGGCCAAGTCAGGAGTAAGGCGAATTCGCCTTCTGAGCAGCGCAAATTTTGGCGAGGCCCGGCAGGACTCGAACCTGCGCCACCGGCTCCGGAGGGCCATCCGGTTCGTCTAGGACGCTCCTGAAGTAATCGCCCATCGAAAGGCTCGCGATTTGTGCCGCGGTGGGCAAGAATTTGAGGCATGGCACTTGGTCGCTCACATGCTCAACAGCGCTTCGAGAACCCGAGGGAGATCCTCGGGGATCGGCTGAAAGAGGGTTCGATCTACCGGCTCTTGGCCGACCACGGTCACCAGCTCTTCAGCGACGACTACTTCGCCGATCTCTACGAGGAGTCCGTGCGGGGGCGACCGACCATCCCGGCCCGGGTGATGGCGACGGTGATGTTCCTCAAGGCCTTCGAAGGCCTGAGCGACGCCGAAGCCACCGACCGTCTCAGCTTCGATCTGCGCTGGCAGGCGGCCGCCGGCGTCGACACCGGTTATGCGTCGTTCCATCCGACCTCGCTCGTTGGTCAGCGCAACCGCCTGCGGGCTTCGGCTCGGCCTCGGCGTCTGTTCGAAGACACCAAAGTTGTAGCCAAAGAGACCGGGGCGCTCAAGTCCCGGGCCCGGGTGCTCGACTCGACTCCGCTCTATGACGCCGTGGCCACCCAAGACACCGTCACCCAGCTACGCGCCGCCATCCGTAAGCTACTCGCCGCGCTCGATCTGGCGGGGAGCCCCCTGGCCGCTGCGGTCCGCGCCGCGCTGTTGCGCGACGACGAGTACGCCACGGTCGGCAAGCCTCCGTGCGACTGGGACGACAAGGCGGCACGCGAAGCCCTAGTCGATGCGCTGGTGCGCGACGCCGTGGCCGCCCTTGGTGTCATCGACGGAGAAGCTCTCCCCGCCGCTGCGATAGCGGCCGCCGACCTGTTGGCCCTCGTCGCCGGCCAAGACACCGAACAAGGCGATGACGGGGTCTTTCGCGTCGTCAAGGGTGTCGCCAAGGACCGGGTCATCTCGACCGTCGACCCCGAGGCCCGCCACGGCCACAAGTCGCGCAACCGCCGCTTCGACGGCTACAAGACCCACCTCTCCATCGACCCGGACTCCGAACTCATCGACGAAGTCGCCGTCACCGCGGCCAACATGCCCGACCGTGACGCCGTCGGTGACCTCGTCGAGGGCTTGGCCGACGAAAAGGACAAGCCCGAGATCGTGGGCGACTCGGCCTATGCCGACGGGGCGACGCGCCAGGCGCTGGGCGATGCCGGCTTCGAGGTGGTGGCCAAGGTGCCCCCGGTGCGCAACGCCACGGGGCTGTTCACCAAGGACCGTTTCAGCGTCGACCTTGTGACCCGCACCGTGACCTGTCCGGCCAACCAGCGCGTCGCCATCAACCCCACGCGTGACGGCGGCGGACGGGCCTCGTTCAAGATCCACTGCAAAGACTGCCCCTTGCGCAGGGCGTGTACGAAGTCCCGCGCCGGACGAACGATCGCCATAGGCCGTCACGAAGGTCTCCTGCAGATGGCCAGAGCAGAGCAGGCGACGCCCGAATGGCAAGCGCGATATCGAGAGGACCGCCCCAAGGTCGAACGCAAGATCTCGCACTTTGCCCGCCGGGCCTGGGGTGGACGCAACGCTCGGGTGAGAGGACGCCAGCGGATCAGCACCGACGTCGACACCCGCGCCGGCGCAATCAACCTCGCTCGGCTGGCCGCCTTGGGTCTCCGACACGACGACGGTGGTCGATGGAGCGTGGCGGCCTGGTTGCGTCCGCCACAGTGCCGCTGAGCTGGGGTCCGAATCCACCCCGTCATGGGCCGTCCGTCCCCGTAGTTCTCATTTGATTGCCAAATCTTATTGCCAAGAAATTCTCAGGTCCGCTGCTCCTCGAGGGCGGCTGTCGCCCGCAACGCCTGAACCGCATGACTCCCGGTGGAGAAAGCTGTCTTCTCGAGCACCCTGGTGGTCGCGCATAACCATCGAGAACCTCTGGGTTGCCGTTCTCGGGCCCGTTACGGACCGAGCAATGCGGCGGGGATCACCCCGATCCCGTCCTGTCGCCGATAGGCGTGATCCCCGGCGGTGATGACTGCCGCATCGAGGAGGTCATCGCCGAGCTGCTCGCGAAGCCAGAGCAGATGGCGTACGTCGGCGTCGTCGACCGCTCCACGGAGCTTGACTTCCATCGCCACAACGCGGTCATCTCGACGGGCCACGATGAGGTCAACCTCGTGGTCTCCGTCCCTGGTCCGCAGGTGGTGCACCGTGGCCTCGTTGGCCTGGGCATATACCCTGACGCTGAGCGTGACCAATGATTCGAAGAGAGCGCCGAGGAAAGAGCCGTCGCGCACAGCGAGTTGTGCGGGCCCGTCGCCGCGAAGGAGCGCGCCGGCGTCAACGCCGACGAGGTGAGCCGCCAGCGCGGGGTCGGCGAGGTGGTGTTTGGGTGCCTGTGTGAGACGGCTCAGCCGATTCTGCGTCGGCAGCCACCCTGGGACGGGGTCAACGAGGTACAGCCGTTCGAGCACATCTCGGTAGGCGATGGTGGTCGTCTTCGCAGGCTTCTCTGCTTCTCCCGGTGTCGCGGCACCGAGCAACTTGTTGTAGGTCGTCGTGGTGGAAGTGGCCGCCGCGTAGGCAGCGAGCCATGCCCGAAGCGTGGCTGGCCTGCGGACGGTAAGGCCGAGTTCAGGGAAATCGCGATCGATAACGCGTGAGATGTAGCCGTCGAGCAGCGCCCGTCGCGCACGGCCTTCGAGCGGACGGATGCCGGGAAAGCCCGACGCCAGGATCTCATCGATGTAGCCGGGAAGATTCACGGCAGAGGCCCCGGCGATCGCACGGCCGTCGCCGGTGAGCATCTCGCCCAGCCCGATCGTCGGAGTTTCGATCTGGCGCTCCGCCAGACTCATGGGTCGCATCCTGAGCTCCACCAGGCGACCCGAACCGGGGTGTACAGGTTGTGCTGTAGGGATGGCGCTGCCTGTGAGAAGAAACCGGCCGGCCGGAGCATCTCCTTCGGACTGCCGACGGACGAAGTCCCAAAGTGGAGGGTGACGTTGCCATTCATCGAAGAGGATCGTGCCGGAGATGCTGCTGACCAAGCTCCCCGGGTCGGCTGCCACGACTTCGAGCCGGGCCGGATCGTCGAGCTCGAAGACCTCACTGGCACGTCGACGTGCCGTCTCGGTCTTGCCTACGGCGCGCGGTCCTTCCAAGACGATGGCCGGCAGGTTCGACATCAGCTCATCCAGCTCGCCGTCGACGATGCGAGAAAGGTAGTCCACGGCCCCTACACTACCGGGTGCCAAGAATATACGCTACCGTTTGCCAGGTATCTACGCTACCGTTTGCCAGGCAGTCGCACCGACCCGGCCCCGGGCCTTCGCCGCCATAGCCCGACCGACATGCACCAGGACGTTGAACCGAAAGTGGGCCATCTATTCGATCATCTCGCACGTGTCCGAGATTTCGGCTGCTTGATTTAACCGGTCCTCCAGGTCAGTGCACCTCACGCCGGAGAAGCGAGGTGGACGGTGTGGCAACCGCCCGCTCTGCCCGGAACTGCGGCGTCCCGGGGTCCCAAGGGTTTCATATGAAGGGTCCGTGACAGCTTTGGGACATCATGGCGGTGGACTCATGACGAAACGACTGATTGGCCTCGACGGCGAGATGAGCGACACCGAGCTCACGGACGGTCGGAGTCCACATACGCCGCGATCGTGCGTGGGACGGCGAAAGATTGGAGCGCAACGCCCATGACCGGGAGGCCGCGACGAGTAACGGTATCGCTCAGCCGGTTCCTGGCTGCCATCGGCGACCTGATCGCCAAGATGCCGGCCCAGGAGCTGCGCGCCGTGGTCTTGGCCTTTGCCGAATCGGTTGAAGCGTCGGAGCGCCAGACTTTCCTTGAGCGGTTCGGCGCCAGCCCGGCAGGACCGGACGAGCCGATCGACACGTTGCTGGCTGACGTGGAGCTCCTTGAGGAGGAGGCCGCGTCCACTGATGAACCCGGCTACGACGGCTACGAGGACTACCACGATCGCTACGGATGGTCCTCCGACGACGAGTTCCGTCAACCCGACTGGGTCCCGAGCCTCGTGAAGTTGCTTCGACGGACCGGTACGGTCTTCCTCAAGGGTGACCCGTCCGCTGCGGTGCAGGCATACGAGCGCCTCTTCAGCGTGGCCGAAGGTGCCCTGGAGAACGGCTGGTCGGTTGCCGCCGAGCCTGGCGAGACCGCTGTCATGAAGGAGGCGGCCGCCAGGTACCTGCGAGCGGTGGGTGAGTCCGGCCAGCGTGGGGACCGTCCAGACCGTCTTCGGCGTGCGGCCACGTTGCTGGGTCGGGTTCTCATTGGCGAAGGCGTGTCGTATGCCGCCGTGGAGGGCGCCCGGGTGGCGGCACCGGCAGAGCGCGCGACGCTGCTTCATGACTGGGTGTCGGCGCTCATGCCATTGGTCGAGAACCAGGATCACTACTATGGCGACTGGGCGCACCGGCTCCTGCTCGAGGTGGTCGAGCAACTGGAAGGACTGCCGGGGCTGGCGGACCTAGCCCGCCGCGGCGGGCCGCGAGCCGGAAGGAACTTTCTCGCCTGGTTCGACGCCGCTCGGCGCCAGGACGACGACGCGGTAGCCCTCATCGCCGGTGAGGAAGGGCTCCGGATCCTGAGTCGGACTGAGGAGCGGGCGGCGCTGGCTGAGCGAATGGCTGTAATGGCGCACCGTGCCGGCCGGTTCGCGGACGCGATCACCGCCTGGGTGGAGGCGTGGGATTCCGCCCCCTCCCTGAGTCGTCTGCTGAAGATCGTGGAGGCGGCGCGGCGGGCCAACGTCGAGGAGGCGACGATCACGGAGTTGGCGAAGCGCCGTCCACGTGCCGATGTACCTGCGCCGCTCCGCGTCGTGCTGCTCGTCCTCGGAGGACGGCTCGACACCGCCCTCAAGGAACAGAACCGCAAGGGGCCGGCTCCGACTGCCGACCAGCCGCTACGCTCGAGCGACGCGTCGCTTGCCGCGGAGGTGCTGATTCCTATCCTGCTTGCCGCCGGTTCCGACGCTACCCATCGTGACGGATTCGCCGATTCGGTGATCGCCGGGCTCTTGAGCGCTGCCCAGGCGCAGGTCGACCGGAGCCACTTCCGTCAGTCGTTCATGTACGAGTTCGACGAGTTCGACGAGTTCGACGAGTTCGCCGGGGACGACGGGGACAACGAGTTCGACGGGGACGACGCTCCCGGGTTGTCTCGCCACGTGGGCCACGATCTGTCGCTCGGCGATCTATTGGTAACGATGCTCGAAGAAATGGCGGTCCCAACGGCAAAGCGACACTTGTACCTCGAGGCGGGTGCAACCCTGGCGGGGGATGCGGTGAGCCGTATCGTGGGGAACAAAGACCGACGCCGGTATTCGCAGGCCGCCGCGCTCGCCGTCGCCCACGCTGAAGCAATTGCCATCACCAAGGGAGAGCCGGACGGTGACGCTGCCGTCGAAGCCGCTCAATCCCGGTACCCGCGGCACACCTCGTATCGCGCAGAGCTCAGGTCAACGTGGATGCGTTCGCCATTCCTCACCTCGCCAGGACGCTCGCGGTGATCGGGCAACAGATACACGGGGAGCCTTCCACGTGAAGCTGTTGTTCACGAGGGAGGACCTTCAGCGTCTGGTGGAGCCGGCACTATTCGAACGCGGACGCGTGCTTGCCGACACGATCGATGATCTCTACGAGGACGAGTGGAGCCTGTGCGGGACCGTCCTCGACGGCGTTCGTCGCCATGAGGCCATTGTGCACCACGGGAGTCCTCGGCTGTCTGCTGAGTGCGACTGCCCCGAAGGAGACCCTCCATCGTTCTGCGCGCACTCGGTCGCAGTGGGGCTGTGCTACCTCGGCGAAGTCGAGGACACCTGACCAGAGGTCAAGCGCGGTGCAGAGACGTGAAGGCACCTTTAGCTTTAGTACACCAAGCACCAAGCACCAAGCACCAAGCACCAAGCACCAAGCACCAAGCACCAAGCACCAAGCAGTAAGAGAGCCCAGTGACGGCCGTCTCCCCGACTTGAGTTCAGAGAGAACCGGAAGCCGGATACGGCTGCACCATCGATCGCTTCGCACACCGCGACATCCTGACGTCGACCTTAGGATCACTCCTGGTACGGGCTCGGGACTGGCCTCATCCGGGACTATTCCTAAGTGACCGGTGGAGCCTTCTTCCTGGTCATAGTCGGTCCACCCTCGAGTCACACCCAGAGGTGACAATGGCCCCATAGGAGGTGGCAATGGCCAAGATCAAACGCAACGGTCCCTGCCCGTGCGGCAGTCGGAACAAGGCAAAACGCTGCTGCTATGGAACCGGAGAGCCGGTGCACGACGGGATGCTGCCCAGAGAGGTCGGAGATGCCGCCATCGCGGATCTCAAAGGAACCGACGAGATCGAACTGCGTGTCTATTTCGACCAATTGTTCGATCTGCCCGAACTCGACGTGTCCTTGCAGGTACGCCTGCCGGGCATCATCACGCCTGACATGGAGCGGGCCATCAACGCACTGAGGGATGATGACGGCGACGGCCTCTATCCTGCGCTCGACAAGGTGCTCAACGCCATCGATTCGCCCGAACGACGCCTCGCTCTCGCCGAAGCCGTCCTCAGACTCCGGGACCAGGGTCAGATCAACCGGAAGCTCGCTGCCATGGCCGTCATCGAACTCGATCGCCCAGAATCGGTGACCTTTCGCTCCTCCCTGGCGAAATCGCTCGCCGTGCTCGCTGGCGAGCAGCGCACTCCAGCGGGGCTGCTCCTCGCCACGGCATAGAGCCAGCATCGGGCACTCGAGCCGCCGGATTTACTCGGCAGTCCATCCGATTCGTCCACACTGTCTCGCACATCTGCTGCAGTGTTCCTGCATTGAGGTTCGAGTCCAGCCAGGCAGCAACCGTCTTCCCCGTAACCTCCGTTTGATTGCCGACAGTGATCGGCAGTGGTATTCGGCAACGTCTGGAAGAGCCGAAAAGTGGCCTCTGACCAGCCAAAATAATGGCGCCCCCGGCAGGACTCGAACCTGCGCCACCGGCTCCGGAGGCCGGTGCTCTATCCGCTGAGCTACGGGGGCATGAGCAGGGGACGAGCGTAGTCTGCCGGCCGGTGCGGGCGTCCCGGCCCCGGCGGTGGCTGCCGTATCCTGCGATGCCATGCCGACGGACGAGGAAATGGCCAGTGCCCCCGTGGAGCGGCAGCTGCTGCCCCGGACGGCCACCGTCGACCCCGACGGGCATCTCCGGGTGGGCGATATCGACCTGCTCGACCTGGCGGCCGAGTTCGGCACGCCCCTCTTCGTCTACGACGAGTTCCACCTCCGTCAGGCCTGCCGGGCGGCGGTCGAGGCCTGGGGGGAGGGGGTGGCCTATGCCGCCAAGGCGTTTCTCTGCCGGGCCATGGCCCGTCTGGCCTATGAGGAGGGCATGCACCTCGATGTGGCATCGGGCGGCGAGCTCCACGTCGCGCTCTCTGCCGGGGTGCCGGCCGAGAAGCTGGTCCTGCACGGCAACAACAAGTCCGAGGAGGAATTGGCCGCCGCGTTGCGAGCGGCGTCGGTCGCATCGTCGTCGACTCCTTCGACGAGATCGCCCGGCTGGGCCGCCTGCTCGATGCGCCCACGGGCCGACCGGACCGTCCCCGGGTGCTGGTTCGGGTCACCCCCGGCGTCGAGGCCCACACCCATGAGTTCATCCGCACCGGAGGGGAGGACTCCAAATTCGGGTTCTCGGTGGCATCGGGCGCCGCGGCCCAAGCGGTGGCCGCGCTCGAGCTCCTGCCCGGGGTCGAGCTGGTGGGCGTGCATGCCCACATCGGGAGCCAGGTCTTCGATGTGTCGTCCTTCGAGCAGGCGGCGGAGGTGTTGGGCGCGTTCTTCGCTCCGCTCGGCCTGCCCGAGCTCGTCGTCGGCGGCGGCCTGGGCGTCCCCTACGTGAACGGGGAGATCGGCCCCGACGCAGGCCGAGTGGGCCGCCGCGACCCGCGCCGCGTGCGCCCGGACCGGCGTGGATCCTGCGGTGCGGATCTCGGCCGAGCCGGGGCGCTCGATCGTCGCCACCGCCGGGCTGACGCTGTACACGGTCGGGACGGTGAAGACGCTTCCCGGGATCCGCACCTATGTCAGCGTCGACGGCGGCATGAGCGACAATCCACGCCCCGTCCTCTACGGGAGCGGCTACGAGGCGTTCTTGCCCCGTGCCGTCGGGGCGCCGCGGCCCGAGCCGGTCAGACTGGTGGGGAAGCACTGCGAGAGCGGCGATCTGGTGGTGCCCAACGCATTCGTGCCCGAGGGAGCTGCGCGTGGGGGACATCGTCGGCCACCCCGGTCACCGGCGCCTACGGCTATGCCATGGCCTCGAACTACAACAAGGTGCCCCGGCCCGCCGTCGTTTTCGTGGCCGACGGCAGCGCGCGCGCGTGGTCGTGCGGAGGGAGACGTCTCGAGGACATGATCCGTCTGGACTCGTGAGTCCCGGTCATCCTTCGGGCGGTGCAGGCACCCTGTAGCTTTGAACGAATGGCCTCTCCGGCAGCCGATCCGCAGGCCTCGTCCCCGGTGAGGGTCGCCCTCTTGGGCTGCGGGAATGTGGGGGGCGCGCTGGCGGAGCTCCTGGTGGCACGCCAGGACGACATCGCGGCCCGCACGGGGATCCGTCTCGAACTGGTCGGCATCGCCGTGGCCGACATCGACCGCCCCCGGCCGCCGACCATTCCGGCCGCGCTCTTCGAGACCGACAGCGCCATGCTTGGCGGTCCGCCCCGATGTGGACATCGTGGTCGAGCTGATCGGGGGGCTGCATCCGGCGCAGGAGTTGATCGAGTCCGCCCTGCGGGCCGGCAAGCCGGTCGTGACCGCGAACAAGGCCGTTCTCGCCGCTTTCGGGGGCGGAGCTGGCCGACCTCGCGGCCGCACACGGCGTGGACCTTCTCTACGAGGCGGCGGTGGCGGGTGCGATCCCCGTCATCCGGCCATTGCGCGAATCACTGGCCGGCGAGCAGATCGTGCGGGTGATGGGCATCGTCAACGGCACGACCAATTTCATCCTGACCCGCATGGAGGAGGACGGCGTCGACTTCGACGACGCGCTGGCCGAAGCGCAGCGTCTCGGGCTGGCCGAGCGCGATCCCACGGCCGATGTCGAAGGACACGACGCGGCGGCGAAGGCGGCGATCCTGGCCGCGCTGGCCTTCGGGAGCGACGTGGTCGACGTCGATGTGCACCGCGAAGGGATCTCGGGGATAGCGGCGGCGGACGTGGCGTACGCCAATCGCCTGGGGTACTCGGTCAAGCTCTTGGCCATCGCCGAGTTGGTGGACGGCGGTCCGGAGCTCTCGGTCAGGGTGCACCCGGCGATGGTGCCGACGTCGCATCCGTTGGCGTCGGTCCGCGGCGCGTTCAACGCGGTCTTCATCGAAGGCGCGGTCAGCGGGGAGCTGATGCTCTACGGGCGAGGAGCGGGGGGAGGTCCGACCGCGAGCGCGGTGCTGGGTGATCTGGTGGACGCCGCACGCAACTTGCGCGCCGGTGCCCCGGGCCCGGCGCCCAAGCGGACGAGCATCACCGTGCGTCGCCCAATCCGAGCTGCGATCGGCGTTCTACCTCAGCATGGATGTGGCCGATCGGCCCGGCGTGCTTGCCGCCGTGGCCAAGGTCTTCGGTGACCATCAGGTGTCGATTCGGGCCATGGAGCAGGTGGGCCTGGCCGACGAAGCGCGCCTCATCTTTCTCACGCACCTGGCCCGGGAAGGTGATCTCCTGGCCACCATCGACGATCTCCGCCTGCTGCGGGCGGTCGACCGGGTCAGCGGCGTGCTGCGGGTCATCGGCGTGGGCGAGGAGTAGGGGTGGGGGTCGGCTGGAAGGGGGTCATGGAGGAGTACCGCTCGCTCCTGCCCATTCGCCGCGACACGCCGGTCGTCACGTTGCTCGAGGGTGGGACGCCGTTGGTACCCGCACCCCGGCTTGTCCGAGCGCGTCGGCGCCCATGTCTGGCTGAAGGTCGAAGGCGCGAATCCGACGGGATCCTTCAAGGACCGGGGGATGACCATGGCCATCTCGATGGCGGTCGAGGAGGGCGCGAAAGCCGTGGTGTGCGCGTCCACGGGCAACACGTCTGCGTCGGCCGCCGCCTACGCCGCACGCGCCGGCCTCGTCTGCGTGGTGCTCATCCCCGAAGGCCACATCGCTTTGGGCAAGTTGGCCCAGGCATTGGTGCATGGTGCACGCGTCCTGCAGGTGCGCGGCAACTTCGATCAGATTGCTCACGATCGTCCGTGAGCTTCCGAACCATGCGCCGATCACCGTCGTCAATTCCGTCAATCCGCACCGCATCGAGGGGCAGAAGACGGGGCATTCGAGATCGTCGACGTCTTGGGCGATGCTCCCGACGTCCACTGCATACCTGTCGGCAACGCCGGCAACATCACCGCGTACTGGCGGGGCTATCTGCAGTACAAGGAGAGCGGGCGTGCCACGAAGTTGCCCGCGCATGCTCGGCTTCCAGGCGGCCGGCGCGGCGCCGATCGTCCTCGGCCATCCGGTCGAGAATCCCGAGACCATCGCCACGGCCATCCGGATCGGCAACCCGGCGAGCTGGTACTCGGCCACGGCGGCCGCCAGCGAATCGGGCGGCTCCATCACCGCGGTGACCGATCAGGAGATTCTCGGCGCCTACACATTCCTGGCCCAGCAGGAATCGGTCTTCTGCGAGGCGGCGTCGGCGGCATCGGTGGCCGGCCTGATGAAGATGGGGGTGCCCGAAGGGTCCACCGTGGTGTGCGTTCTCACGGGCCATGGGCTGAAGGACCCTGACCTGGCCATCGGGCAGATCCGCGTGCCTTCGGTCGTGGATCTGGATCTCAATGTCATTCTCGCCGAACTTTCCCTGTAGAATGGGGATTGGTTCACACACCAGCTGCTTCCGGCCAGAATTCGGAGGGTGTTGGCATAGTCGGTGTGGTCCCGCTAATGTAGGTATATCCCCACTGCGCTTTGAAGCGCTCCCGCGGGTACCAGAAGGTCCCGGGTGCTTCTTGCAGAGGTGATCGGGGGAAGGTGCCGTATGCATCCTTTCTCCTCCCTAATTTCACTCGCCGCGCCCGGACATCCCGTGCCGGTGATAACCCTCTATGGAAGAGGAGCCCGATGACTGCGGAACAGCAGCTCGAAAGGTCGGTACTCGAAGGCAAGGAGCGCGACGAGCTCAGTGCCATCGCCCAGGCCATGTCGCTCAAAACGACGACCCGGACCAAGAAGGCCGACATCATTGATCGAATCCTCGACGCCACCGGCGTGACCAGTAACGGCGAGGCCCACGGCACCAATGGCTCGTCCAACGGCGATACGCCCAACGGGACCGCCAACGGCACCAAGCCGGCTCGACGGCCCCGGGCGGCGGCAACCGTCGCGGCGGAGCCCGAGGCGTCGTCCGAAGCAGCGACCGTCACCGAGTCGCCGAAGCCCGAGGAAGCTGTCGCCGGCGCTCCGAGCGACAGCGGCCCAGCCGTTTTCGTCGAGCCGCCGGAGCTCTCGGACGGGAACGACGCCGGCGCCCCACAGCAAAATGGCCAGAGCACCCCGACGCACCAGCAGAACCGGAATCGGCCCAACCAGGGTCAGCAGAATCAGAACAATCGCAAATAACCAGAACAACAATCAGGGTGACGGAGGCGACGTCGGTAACCGACGTGGGCGACGCCGCCGTGGCCGGGAGCGTGGCGTCGGTGGCGAGCTGCAGGGGGGCGGTGGGCAAGAGCAGCCGTACTCAGGCGAAATGGTCGAGGTCAAGGGCATGCTCGACCTGCGTGACGAGGGCTACGGCTTTCTGCGTTGCGGTGGCTACCTTCCGTCGCCGAAGGATGTCTACATCTCCATCAGCCAGGCCCGCCGGTTCGCCCTACGAAAGGGTGACTACGTCGAGGGCGCGTGCCGCCCTGCGTCGAACAATGAGAAGTATCCGGCATTGCTCCGCATCGACACCGTGTCCGGGCTCGACCCCGAAGAGGCACGCAACCGCCCCCGCTTCGAGGATCTCACTCCCTTGTTTCCCGACTCCCGACTGCATCTCGAGATGGCCGAGGCGGGCGACAAGGACAACCTGACCGCGCGCATCGTCGACCTGCTCTCGCCCATAGGCAAGGGGCAGCGTGGATTGATCGTCTCTCCGCCCAAGGCCGGCAAGACGACGGTCATGAAGCAGATCGCGCACTCGATCGAGGCCAACAATCCCGATGTGCATCTCATGGTGCTCCTCGTTGACGAACGGCCGGAAGAAGTGACCGACATGCGACGGTCGGTGCGGGGTGAAGTCATCGCCTCGACGTTCGATCGCCCGGCCGACGAGCACACACAGGTGGCCGAGTTGACCATCGAGCGCGCCAAGCGTCTGGTCGAGGTCGGTCGCGATGTCGTGATCATTCTCGACGGCATCACGCGTCTCGCCCGGGCCTACAACTTGGCCGCTCCGGCCACCGGCAGGATCATGTCCGGTGGAGTCGACTCGGGCGCGCTGTACCCGCCGAAGAAGTTCTTCGGCGCCGCCCGCAATATCGAGGAGGGTGGCTCACTGACCATTCTCGCCTCCGCCCTGGTGGAGACCGGCTCCAAAATGGACGAGGTCATCTTCGAGGAGTTCAAGGGAACCGGCAACATGGAGCTTCGACTCGATCGCCGGCTGTCCGAACGGCGCCTGTACCCGGCGATCGACGTCAACGCGAGTTCGACACGGCACGAGGAGTTGCTCTTCGAGCGGGGCCAGCTCCAGCAGGTCTGGAAGTTGCGCCGGGTGCTCAATGCCCTGGCCAATGATGGGAAGGAAGCAGCCGGACTCGAACTCCTGATGGACAAGATCCGCACCACCAACAGCAATGACGAATTCCTGGCTGAAATAGCCAAAGGACCCGCCACCTAGGCCCAGTGCCGGCCCGACGTTGCGGGCCAACCCCTAGACTGGTCCGACCGAGACGACGCAGGAGACACCATGAAGCCCGATATCCACCCCGATTACGTCGAAGCCACTGTCAAGTGCTCGTGCGGCAATTCGTACGTGACCCACTCCACCAAGTCCGACCTTCATGTCGAACTGTGCAACGAGTGTCACCCGTTCTTCACCGGCAAGCAGAAGCTGGTTGACTCCGGCGGACGCGTCGAGCGCTTCCAACGCCGTTACGGCGCCCGCAAAGGCAAGGCAAAGGCCGCCGCACCTGCCGCGACGACACAGGATTAGGCCGGCCGCGACGCAGGAGGGCGTCCTCCGCCCGCCCACCTCGCTCCCATCTGGATCCCGTCCATGTTCGATGACCGTATCGCCGCGCTCGAGTCTGAATTCGACGCGGTCGAGGCCGATCTCGCCAACCCGGCCATCCTCTCCGATTCCGATCGCGTCCGCGATCTCTCCCGGCGCCACAAGGAGTTGGGGGAGATCGTCCGCGTCTGGCATGAGCTGACCGCCTCCCGCGCCGACGCGGCTATCGCCCGCGAAATGATGACCGAGGCTTCGGGCGACGAGCGCGAAATGATGCGCCAGGAGGTCGAAGAGGCCGAAGCGGCCGTGGCTGAGCATGAATCGAAGATCCAGTCGCTGCTGCTGCCCAAGGATCCCAACGTCGGTCGTAACGTGATCATGGAGATCCGCGGCGCCGTCGGTGGCGACGAGGCGAATCTCTTCGCACGCGTGCTCTACGACATGTATCAGCGCTTCGCCGCGCTGGAGAAGTGGAAGGTCGAGATCCTTTCGGAGGATGCCTCCGACCGGGACGGGATCAACGAGGCGGTGTTCTTGGTCAAGGGCCCCGATGCCTACTTGCGCCTCGAGCACGAAGCGGGCACACACCGCGTGCAGCGGGTACCGGTGACCGAGGCCAAGGGGCGCATCCACACGTCGACCGCCACCGTCACCGTGCTGCCCGAGGCGGCGGAGGTCGAGGTGGACATCGATCCCAACGACCTCAAGGTCGACGTGTACCGGTCCACCGGTCCCGGTGGCCAGTCGGTGAACACGACGGACTCGGCCGTTCGCATCACCCACATCCCCACCGGCACCGTGGTGGCGATGCAGGACGAAAAGAGCCAGATCCAGAACCGGGCCAAGGCGATGGTCGTGCTGCGGGCCCGCCTGCTCAAGGCCGAGCAGGATCGTCAAGCCGCGGCCATGTCGCTCCAACGCAAGGGCCAGGTCGGGGCGGGAGGGCGCACGGACAAGATCCGCACCTACAACTTCAAGGAGAACCGGGTCACCGACCACCGGATCAACCTCACGCTCTACAAGCTGGACCAGGTGCTGGCGGGAGACCTCACCGAGCTCACGGATGCATTGATGGCCGACAAGCGGGCGCGTCAACTTGCCGGCGAGGACGAAGAGGTCCTGTGACCCGGGGCGAGCTGACCGCAGAGCTCGCCACATCGCTGGGTCTGCGGCACGAGGCGCGCCGTATCGTCGAAGAGGTTCTCGGTTCCTCCACATCGGGTCCCGGTCAGGTCGTCGCGCCCGCCGACCTCGCTGCGATCCGCACCCTCGAAGCGCGCCGCCGCGAGGGCGAGCCGTTGCAGTACGTCCTCGGCCACTGGGCCTTTCGCACCCTCGATCTCCTGGTCGACGCCCGTGTGCTCATTCCGCGGCCCGAAACCGAGCAGGTGGTAGAGGTGGCGCTCCGCGAGCTCGATCATCTCGGGCTGGAGTCGCCTGTCGTCGTCGATGCCGGTACCGGCTCCGGCGCCATCGCGTTCTCCTTTGCCACGGAATTGGTGGAACGACGCCCGGGCGGCCGCGTGTGGGCCACGGATACGAGCACCGAAGCGCTCGCCGTGGCGAGAGCGAATCTGGACCGGACGCGCCGGCAGGGGACGGAGCTGCTGCCCGTCACTCTGCTGGAGGGGTCGTGGTTGGGCGCGCTCCCCGCCGAACTACGGGGCTCCGTCGATCTGGTCGTCGCCAACCCGCCTTACGTTGCAACGGAGGAATGGCCCGATCTTCCCGGCGACGTGCGGCGTGAGCCCTTCGGTGCCCTGGTGGCGGGAGCGGGTTCCGAGGGCACACCCGGGCTGGCTGATGTGGAGCAGGTGCTGACCCAAGCCTGGGCGTGGCTGGCGCGGCCCGGCGCCGTGGTCATCGAAATGGCGCCGGGCCAGACCGGTGCTGCGGCCCGCATGGCCCGGTCACTGGGGTACGTCGACGTGCGGGTGGAGCAGGACCTGTCACAGCGACCGAGGGCCCTCGTCGGTCGGACCCGATGAGCGGTCCGCGTGTCGTGACGCCGCGCCAGCTCGGCGAGGTGACGGAGGCACTGGCCGAGGGCCGTGCCATCGCCGTCCCGGGCGATGGGGGGTATCAATTGGCGGTCCGGCAGGCGGACCCCGAAGCCCTCGGACGCTTGCGCGCACGCGTCGCATCAGCCGGCGATGCGGATGTGCTGATCGTCGTCGGTCGCAGGACGCAGGCGGCCGCGCTGACGTCAGAGTGGAACAAACAGACGTCCTCCCTCACGGATCGCATGTGGCCCGGTCCGCTGACCGTCATTCTGCCGGCCGGAGCGGACGAGCTCGTGCCTGCGGGATCGGGGAACACCGTGGTGCACGTCACCATGCCGGCATGGCGTCCGCTCCGAACCCTGGTCCGCCGGAGTGGGCCGCTGGCGGTGATGCCCCTACGACGCGCCGACGGGGCGCCACTCGTGGGTGCGGATGAGGTGCGGGCCCAACTGAGCGACGCGGACGAGGTGGCGTTCGTCGTCGACGGAGGCCCGCGTCGTGGCCCCACCTCGACGGTGGTCGACTGCACCGTGTCGCCCCCGAGGGTGCAGCGGGTGGGCGCGTTGCCCGAGAACTACGTCGAGGCCGCACTCCTGATGGGCGCCCGCAAGCGCACCTGGTTCACGCGCAAGGGCTCCGACGACGGGGTGCGCTGAACATCCACGCCGGGTCGGGTCCGCCGGTCCCGCCGGCGATGATTTCCTGCGTCGCCGGGTCTCTCCCGAACCGCTCGGTACACTGAACCCTCATCCGCGTCGCCTTCGGCTCGGACCATGCCGGGTTCGCTCTCAAGGAGGTCCTCAAAGACGAGCTCGCACGGCGGGGCCACATCGTCACGGACCTGGGCACCGCCGACGCCGACCTGCCGGTCGACTATCCCGACTTCGGCGCCGCCGTGGGGCGAGCCGTCGTCCAGGGCTTGGCTGAGCTGGGTGTCTGCACCTGCGGGACGGGGATCGGCATCGCGATGGCCGCCAACAAGATTCCCGGCGTCCGGGCGGCCGTGGTGCACGACGTGACGACGGCCACCCTGGCCCGCCAGCACAACCACGCGAACGTGTTGTGCCTCGGGAGCCGTGTGGTCGGTACCGCGGTGGCCATCGATGCCGTCGCGGCCTTCCTCGCCGCCACCGAGGAGGCCCGCCATGATGGCCGCATCGCCAAACTGGCCGTCCTGGACCGGGACCGCGAGCTCGTCCACGACCACGAAGGAGCTCTATGAGCACGTACGAAACGGCACTGGCCTCCGATCCGGAGGTTGCGAACCTCATCGGCAAGGAGTTGGAGCGTCAGCAGACCACGCTGCAACTCATCGCTTCGGAGAACTTCACGTCACCGGCGGTGCTCGCCGCCTCGGGCTCCGTGCTCACGAACAAGTACTCGGAGGGGTACCCCGGCAAGCGGTACTACGGGGGCAACCAGGTGATCGACGAGGTGGAGGACCTGGCCCGCGATCGGGCGACGGCGCTGTTCGGGGCCGACCACGCCAACGTGCAGCCTCATGCCGGGGCGAACGCCAACCTCGCCGTCTACCAGGCCCTCCTGGAGCCGGGCGCCACCATTTTGGCCATGCGGCTCGACCACGGCGGTCATCTGACGCACGGCTCCCCGGCCTCGATCACCTCGAAGATCTGGCGCTTCGTGGCCTATGGCGTGACGCCGGCCACGCAGGATGCCGAGGCCCCGGGCGAGGTCATCGACTTCGATCAGGTGGCCGACCTGGCCAAGCGCGAGCAGCCCGCCCTCATTGTGGCCGGCTCGACGGCGTACGCCCGCACGATCGACCCACGACCGTTCCGCGAGATCGCCGACTCGGTCGGCGCGCTGTTCATGTTCGACGCCGCCCACCCGGCGGGCCTCATCGCCGGCGGGGCCCACCCCAGTCCGGTCGGGGTGGCGGACGTGGTCACCCTGACCACGCACAAGACGCTGCGAGGCCCGAGGGGTGGCGCCATCCTGTGCGGCGCCGACCTGGCCAAGAAGATCGACAGTGCCGTGTTCCCCGGGCTCCAGGGTGGGCCATTGGAGCACGTCATCGCGGCCAAGGCGGTGGCGTTCGCCGAGGCGGCCCGGCCCGAATTCCGCCGCTATGCGGCCAACGTCGTGACCAACGCCGCCGCGCTGGGTGCGGCGATGATCGACGAGGGCTTCCGCCTCGTCTCGGGTGGCACCGACAACCACATGATCCTGGTCGACCTGCGGACGTTCGACGAAGAGCTCACGGGCCGCGAGGCCCAGGAGGTGCTGGACCGGGCCGGGATCACCCTCAACCGCAACACCATCCCCGACGATCCCCGGTCACCGTTCGTCACCTCGGGGCTCCGGCTGGGCACCGCGGCCGAGACCACGGCGGGCATGGGGCCTGGCGAAATGCGAACGATCGCCTCCCTCATCGGTCGCACACTGCGGGACAGGGCCGGCGAGGCGCGGATCGCGTCCGTCCGCGCCGAGGTCGCCGCGCTGTGTGCCACGTTCCCGCCCTATCCGGACCTCTTGACGTAGCTGGGCATGCCGGACCTCGGTTGGTACGGGTTGGTGCTGGTGGTGGCGGCTGGAGCGACCGCCGCTTTCACGGTCCCCGCCCGCCGGCTCTCGCTCCGGGTGGGGTACGTGGCCGCGCCGAACGAGCGCACCGTGCACGAAACGCCCATCCCGTACGGGGGCGGGGCCGCCATGTTCCTCGGCTTGCTGGTGGCGGTGCTGGCTGCGGCGGCGATCCCGGCCCTGCGCCCGGTCTTCGTCGATTCCCCCGAGATGCTGGGCGTGGTGCTCGCCGCCGGGGCCATTTTCGCCGTCGGCCTGATCGACGACATCCGCGACATGTCGGCCCCGGCCAAGCTGGCGGGGCAGATCCTCGCGGCCAGCATCTTGTACTTCCTCGGCGTCACCATGTACCAGTTCAAGGTGCCGCTTGCCGGCTTCATCGTCCTGACCCCCGGGATCATCCCCCTCATCACCGCCGCCTGGGTGATCGCCCTGGCCAACGCCATCAACCTCATCGACGGCCTCGACGGGCTGGCGGCGGGCATCGTGGCCATCGGCGGGGGCGCCCTGGCCATTTACGGCATCCGTCTCATGGCCCTCGGGATCCTGCCGATGGACAACGTGGGCCCTCTGGTGGCGGTGATCGCCTGCGGCATCTGCCTGGGCTTTCTCCCCTTCAACTTCACCCCCGCCCGGCTCTTCATGGGTGATGCCGGGGCACTCCTGCTCGGGGTGCTCATGGCAGCCTCGACCATGGTCATCGGAGGGCGGACCCCGCCCACCAGCGGCGTGACCTACTTCTTCTTCGCTCCGCTGTTCATCCCCTTCTTCATCCTGGGCGTACCGATCGTGGACCTCGCCTTCGCCTTCATCCGGCGGACGGCGCACGGGCAGAGCTTCCACACCCCCGACAAGCAGCACATTCACCATCGCCTGCTCCGCCTGGGCCATGGGCCCCGGCGCAGCGTGCTGATCCTGTGGGCCTGGACCGCCATCCTCTCGGGGTTCCTCTTGTTCCCCCTGTTCATGCACCGGGCCAACGCCTTCATCCCGTTGGGCGCGGCCGCCCTCGGCGTCGGCCTCTACACCCTGTTCCACCCCGGGTTGCGCAAGGGAAACGGCGAAGCAGCGGACGAGGCCGCAGACGACGTCGTCCCTGGCGCTCCCGGCGTGACCGCCGCCGGGGAGAGCGAGAACGGACACGCGCCGAAGCCGGGGCACAGCGGCCGATCGGCCGAAGTCATACGGTTCCCCTGATCGTGCACCGGGGAATCGTTTGGACGCCATCAGGGCCAAAGTGCGATGATGACGCCTGTGTACTCCGTCCACCTCGCCTCGTTCGACGCCTCCATTGCGGGCGGTCGGCCGACGGACTCTGGCGCGCCACGTCCCGCGTAGAGGATCGGTTTTCGCATGAGTGGTCAAGTCAGCACTGTCGTGCGCGCCCGGTTCGGTGATGGATCCGGAGAAGCCGGGCAGGCCATACTCCGAGGCGAACGGGGTCAAACCGTTGCCCGGCGCAGTGGCGTTCTTGAACATGGGCCTGTCGGCCGCCGTGTGCGTGGGGGCCGGCGTGGTGCTGGGCATTTGGGCGGACGATGCGTGGCACACCGCGCCGGCTCTGCTGGTCGTGGGATTGTTGCTGGGGTTGGCAGCGGCCACTTTTCTGGTGATCGGGCAGATTCGCAAGTATCTGTAACGGGGGCAGCATGAGCATGATGTCGGGTCTATCGGACCTCGAGGGGACGGCACTGGCGAAAGTGCTGCGCCGCACGACAGTGTCCGCCTTGATCGTGGGTGGGGGAGCGGTGATCATCGCCCTCTTCGTCTCTTCGCCGCTGGCCGCGGTGGGGATCGTCGTGGGGCTGGCCATGGCCATTGTGAACCTACGCTTCCTCGACGCGGGAGTGGCCAAGGTGCAGACCAAGGGGGAGACCAACAGAAAGGTCTTGCGGCGCGCCATGGGCACCAAGAGCGTGACGCGTCTCGGGGTGATCACCGTCATCGCCATCGGCCTCCTGTTCCTGAACGGGGCGCTCGGTATCGGCACGGTGGTCGGACTGGTCATCTTCCAGCTGCTCTTCGTGGCCAACGTGGGCCGGGTCCTCGTGAGCCAGGGCATCCAGTGAGCCGGGGTCCCCGATGAGACAGAGCTTCATGCTGGCCAGCGGCAACATCACCATCGGTAACCACCGCGGCGTCGTGCACGTCGGCGGTCTGACGATCGACCTCGATGTCGTGTGGACCACACTCATCGCAGCCGGCATCGTGCTCGCCCTGGGTTTCCTCATGGTGCGCAAGCTCACTTCGGGCGTACCCGGGAAACTGCAACTCTTCTGGGAGACGATCACAGAGCAGGTCTCGGACCTGGCCGACTCGGCCATCGGGCCCCAGGGTCGGCGCTTCGTCGGCCTTGGCGTCAGCGTCGGCATCTTCATCCTCGTGTGCAACTGGCTCGCCTTCATCCCCAGCGGGGATCCGGGCGTTCTCGCTCCGCCCACCGGTGACGTCAATCTGCCACTGGCCATGGCCCTCACGGTCATCGTCCTGGTCCACTACAACTCGATCAGGACCCGCGGCTTCAAGGGATACCTGAAGCACTACGCCACGCCCTATTCCGCACTTGTCCCGATCAACATCATCGAAGAGATCACCAAGCCGATCACCATGACCTTTCGACTCTTCGGGAACATCTTCTCGGGTGTTCTGATGATCACCGTCATCGTGACGCTGATCCCGCCGTACCTGTCCTGGATCGGCTTGGCCGTATGGAAGCCGTTCGACGAATTGTTCATCGGCGCGATCCAGGCCTTCATCTTCGCCCTGCTCACGATCATGTACCTCGGTATGGGCATGAGCACCGACGAGCATTAGGCGTGTGACACGCCGCATCCCGGTTCAATCGATCTAAGCAGTTCTCGACAAAGGAGAGAAAGATGGCAGCAGACACAGTAGAAAGCTCGATACGTATCGCCGGCGCCCTTGTCGGTGGCGGCCTTGCGCTCGGGGGAGGCGCCATCGGCGCCGCCGTGGGTGACGGCCTGGCCGGGTCGCAGACCATCGCCGCCATCGCGCGCCAGCCCGAGATCGAGGCCAAGGCCCGTCAGTACTTCTTCCTGACCGTCGGTCTGGTGGAGGCCATGTACTTCATCAACCTCTTGTTCATGGTGGTGTTCGTCTACGTCTTCGCCGCCAAGAGCGTCAAGTAGGAACCGTTGTCCCGCAGCGAACCGACGGCAACCATCACCAGGCCGGATAGTCACCGGAGACCGAGAGCGAAATGACGACAGCAGGCATCTTCCTTCTCCCGAACGGGACATTCTTCGTCGAGCTGATCGTCTTCATCGTCCTGATCATGATCATCGGGAAGAAGATCATCCCGCCCGTCACGGGGGCGATGGCGGAACGACACGAGCGGATCCGCGCCTCACTCGACGCGGCCGACCAGGCGCGCGCCGACGCCTCGGCCGCCGACGACGAGCGGCGCGCCGTGCTCGAAGAGGCACGCCAGACGGCCCGGGAGGTTGTGGCGCAGGCCAACCGGACCGCCGAAGCGGTGCGCGTCGACGCACAGGCCCGGGGCCAGGCGGAGTTCGAGCGCATCGTCGGCGGGGCCGAGGCCGACGTGGCCCGGGCGCGCCAGGGCGCCGTCGAGGATGCGGCGAATCGCTTGGGTCAGATCGCCATCGACGTGGTCGAGCGTGTCATCGGGCGCCCCGTCAGCGCCGAGGCCCACCATGACATCATTGCGGAAGCAGTCAGCACCTTACGGGCCGATGCGGCCGCCAGTTCCGGAGCGCGCCAGTGACAAGCTTCATCATTGAGCTGATCGTCTCCGTCATCCTGCTCTACATCATCTGGAAGAAGGTATGGCCGCTGCTCAACGCGGCCATGGCGAAAAAGCAAGAGCAGATCCGCGCCTCGCTCGAGGCGGCCGACCAGGCGCGCACCGACGCCCTGGCCGCCGACGACGAGCGTCGCGCCGTGCTCGAAGAGACACGGCAGACGGCCCAGGAGATCGTGGCGCAGGCCAACCGGACCGCCGAGGCGGTGCGCGTCGACGCGCAGGCCCGGGGCCAGGCGGAGTTCGAGCGCATCGTGGGCAACGCCGAGATCGAGGTCGCCCTGGCGCGCCAGCGGGCGGTCGAGGAGGCGGCGGGCCGCTTGGGTGAGATCGTCATGGACGTGGTCGAGCGCGTCATCGCACGGGAGGTCAACGCCGAGGCCCACCACGACCTCATTGCGGAAGCGGTCAGTGCGTTGAACGCCGACGCGACCGGCAGCGCAGCTGCCAGTTCGGGGGCCCGTCAGTGAACCCCACACTGCAGGGGTACACCTCGGCCATTCTCGAAGCCACCGGTTCGGCCGGCGGCGATGTGCTCAGCACCCTGGCAAATGACCTTGTCTCGATTGAACAGCTGGTCCTGGCCAGCGGGACCCTGAACGCCGCCCTGACCGATACCACCATGCGGCCCCCGGTCCGACGCGCCGTGATGCTCGACCTCCTCGACGGGAAGGTGACAGCCCCGGCCCGCCGCCTCGCCGCCTTCGCCGCGTCGGCGGTGCGCGCCCCGGAGGTTCCTGCCGCATTGGGCTGGGTGGCCACCCGGGCCCGCCATGCCGCAGAAGGCCAGGCCTTCGAAGAGCCGCCGCTGAGCCTGACCGAGTCCCGGCAACGTGTCGGCGGGTTCGCCGTCGCCGTGCACGAAGACCTCTCCACCACCGAGCTCGAATCGCTCGAGGACGACCTGTTTCGCTTCGGCCGCATCGTCGGCGCCACGCCGGCGTTGCGTGCCGCCCTGGTCGATCGTGATCTGGCCACCGACGCGCGCCAGGCGGTGGTCAGCCAGTTGCTCCAGGGCAAGGTGCCTGCGAGCACGATCTCGCTGATCCGCTACGTGGTGGCCGGTGGCCGGGCGCGCGACATCGTCGGTACGCTGAACTGGTTGGTCGAACAGACGGCGAAGGCCCGCGGCTGGCGCATCGCCCGGGTGCGCGCGGCGGCGCCGATCGAGGACACGCAACAGACGTCGCTCTCGGAGTCGCTGAGCTCCTTGGCCGGGGCGCCGGTCGAGCTCCAGGTCATCATCGACGAGGCGCTGCTCAGCGGGGCCGTCATCCAGATCGGTGACCTCCAGGTCGATGCCAGCGCCCGTGGCCGGATCGATGCGTTACGGGAGCACCTGCTCCCGGCCGGGTGGGACGACAGCGGTTTCCACAGCTGAGGGGTGCGGATGAGCGGTACGACGAGACAGACAGAGGGAGCAGGTTGATGGCTGAACTGACGATCGACGCCAGCGAGATCACGGCGGCGCTGAAGAAGAACGTGGAGGAGTACACCCCGGTGGTCGGGACCGAACAGATCGGCCGGATCGTCGAGGTCGGTGACGGTATCGCCCGCGTCTCGGGGCTGCCCGGCGCCGCGGTGAACGAATTGCTCGAGTTCGAGGACGGCACACTGGGTCTCGCGCTGAACCTGGACGAGGACACCATCGGTGCGGTCGTCCTGGGCGACGTGGACACCCTCGAAGAGGAGCAGACGGTCAAGGCCACCGGCCGGATCCAGACCGTGCCGGTCGGTGACGCGCTGTTGGGCCGTGTCGTGAACGCGCTGGGCGAGCCGATCGACGGCAAGGGCCCCATCAACAGCTCGGAGTCCCGCCGCATGGAGGTGCAGGCCCCGGGCATCGTCGGACGCCAGCCGGTGACCGAGCCCATGCAGACCGGCATCAAGGCCATCGACGCCATGACGCCGATCGGCCGTGGTCAGCGCGAGCTGATCATCGGCGACCGCAAAACCGGCAAGACGACGGTCGCCGTCGACACCATCCTCAACCAGGCCGGGCAGGGCGTGAAGTGCATCTACGTCGCCATCGGGCAGAAGAACTCGTCGGTGGCCCAGACGGTTGCGACGCTGGAGGCGCACCAGGCCCTGGAGTACACGGTCGTGGTCGTGGCCTCCGCCGGCGACCCGGCCCCGTTCAAGTACCTTGCGCCCTACGCCGGGTGCGCCATGGGCCAGCACTGGATGGAGAACGGCGAGCACACGCTCATCATCTACGACGACCTGTCGAAGCAAGCCGAGGCCTACCGCTCCGTCTCGCTCCTCCTGCGCCGCCCACCGGGCCGCGAGGCCTACCCGGGCGACGTCTTCTACCTGCACTCCCGCCTGCTCGAGCGCGCCGCCAAGCTCTCCGATGCACTCGGCGGGGGATCGCTGACCGCATTGCCGATCATCGAGACCAAGGCCGGTGACATCTCCGCGTACATCCCGACCAACGTCATCTCGATCACCGACGGCCAGGTCTTCTTGGAGTCCGACCTTTTCAACTCGGGTATCCGCCCCGCCATCAACGTCGGCAACTCGGTCAGCCGGGTCGGCAGCGCAGCGCAGGTCAAGGCCATGAAGCAGGTCTCGGGAACGCTAAAGCTCGACCTGGCCCAGTTCCGTGAGCTCGAGGCGTTCGCCACGTTCGGCTCCGAGCTCGACAAGGTGTCCCAGGCCCAGCTCGACCGGGGCTACCGCCTGACCGAGTTGCTCAAGCAGCCACAGAACGCGCCGGTGCCGGTCGAGGAGCAGGTGCTGGTGATCTATGCGGGGACCAAGGGCTGGGCCGACTCGGTGCCGGTACCCGAGGTGCAGCGCTTCGCCGTCGAGTTGATCGAATATTTCAAGGGCAACCACAGCGCCGTCCTCGAAGCCATCCGCACCAAGGGTGCCCTGCCCGATGGCGACGAGCTCGATCGGGGACTGGAATCGTTTCTCGGAGGATTCGACACCGGGAAGGTCGACTGATCGATGGCCGGAGGCCAAGAGCGCGTTCTGCGGCGGCGAATCCGTAGCGTGCAGTCCACCAGGAAGATCACCAAGGCCATGGAGCTCATTGCCGCGTCGCGCATCGTGCGCGCGCAGGCGCGCATCGCGGCCAACCGGCCGTACCGGATCGGCATGGAGAAGATCCTGCGCGTGACAGCGGCTGCTGACCCGACCGCGGCCAGGAAACTCCTGGGGACACCGGAGTCTCCGACCCGGGTCGGCGTTCTCGCCGTCGTGGGCGATCGGGGATTGGCGGGCTCGTACAACTCGGGCGTCCTCCGGGCCACCGAGCGCCTGGTGGCCGAGCACGTTCGCAACGGCGCCCAGGTGACGTTGTGGACCGTCGGCAAGAAGGCGCCGGGGTATTTCCGCTATCGCGGGATCGACACCGAACGCTCCTTTCCCGGCATCGCGGACCGGCCGGAGTTCGACGACGCGCGCGCCGTGGCCGCCGCGGTGACCGCACCTTTCGTGGCCGGGGAGATGGACCTGGTGCAGATGGTGTCGACACGCTTCATCTCCGCCGGCAGTCAGCGGGTCGAGACCATGCAGATGCTGCCGCTCCCGCTGCCCGACGAAGGATTCGAGGAAGCCGTCGCAGAGGCTCCGCACGCACCCGGCACCGTCGGCTACACCGAGTTCGAGCCCGAACCGGAGAAATTGCTGACCGAATTGGCCCCCCGCGCCGCTGAGTCCGAGATTTTCGCCGCCCTCCTCGAGGGGTCGGCATCCTTCTTCACCGCACAACAACGCGCCATGGCGGCTGCGACCGACAACGCTGACGAGCTTGTGCGCACCCTGACCCGCGTCATGAACCGCGCCCGTCAGGACTCCATCACCACCGAGATCATGGAAATCGTCGGCGGCGCCGAGGCGCTTCGCCAGTCGAAGGGAGCTTGACCACAATGACCACCACCGCAGCGCAGGACACCGTCCCGGCCGGGACACTCGAAGACGGCCGTGTCGTCTCCATTGCCGGGCCCGTCATCGACGTGGAGTTCCCCCCGCACGCACTGCCCGAGATCAACCATGCCGTCGAGTTCACCATCGAACTGGAGGGGACCGCGTCGCAGGTGACGGCGGAGGTGGCGCAGCAGATCGGCGACGGGCGCGTGCGGTGCATCTGCATGCAACAGACCGACGGCCTCGTGCGGGGCACGGCGGTGCGCAACCTGGGCCGTGGGATCACGGTGCCGGTGGGGAACGCGGTGCTCGGGCATGTGTTCAACGTGCTCGGCCAACCCCTGGACACCGACGCCGTCGAGGGCGTGGACGACTACTGGGAGATCCACCGCAGCGCACCGGCCTTCGACCAGCTCGAGCCAAGGGCCCAGATGTTCGAGACCGGTATCAAGGTGGTCGACCTCCTCGAGCCGTACGTGCAGGGTGGGAAGATCGGCCTCTTCGGTGGGGCCGGTGTGGGCAAGACCGTCATCATCCAGGAGATGATCCACCGCGTGGCCCAGCAGCACGGTGGTGTCTCGGTCTTCGCCGGCGTGGGGGAACGCACCCGTGAGGGCACCGACATGTGGCTGGAAATGCAGGAGTCGGGGGTGATCGACAAGGCGGCGCTGGTCTACGGCCAGATGGACGAGCCCCCCGGGGTCCGGCTGCGGGTCGCCCTGGCCGCACTGACCATGGCCGAGTACTTCCGCGACGTGCAGAACCAGGACGTGCTGCTCTTCGTCGACAACATCTTCCGTTTCGTCCAGGCCGGCTCCGAGGTCTCGACCCTCCTGGGCCGCATGCCCTCAGCGGTGGGCTACCAGCCGACGCTGGCCGACGAGATGGGCGAGCTGCAAGAGCGGATCACCTCCACCAAGGGGAAGTCGATCACCTCGTTGCAGGCCGTGTACGTTCCTGCCGACGACTACACCGACCCGGCGCCGTTCACGACCTTCACCCACCTCGACGCCACCACCGAGCTGTCACGTCAGATCGCGGCCCTGGGGATCTACCCCGCCGTCGACCCGCTGGCGTCGACGTCGAACATCCTGGCGCCCGAAATCGTCGGCGAACGTCACTATGCGGTGGCCCGACGCGTGCAGGAGGTCCTCCAGCGCTACAAGGAGCTGCAGGACATCATCGCCATTCTGGGCATGGACGAGCTGTCCGAGGAGGACCGGGTGACCGTGACCCGGGCCCGCAAGATCCAGCGCTTCCTTTCGCAGCCCTTCTTCGTGGCCGAGGTCTTCACCGGCGTGCCGGGGATCTTCGTGCCCATCGACGAGACGGTGGAATCGTTCGAAGCCCTGGTGAACGGCGAGCTGGACAACATTCCCGAGCAGGCGTTCCTCAACGTGGGTGGCGTGGAGTCGGTGCTGGCCAAGGCCAAGACGCTGCAGGACGAGGCCGGATAGTGGCCGACGGCGTCTTCGGTGTGGAAGTTGTGACGCCCGAGCAGTCGCTGGTGGCGGGGGGCGCCACCTCGGTGGTGCTGGCGACGTCGGAAGGCGCACTCACCGTGCTCGACGGGCATACCCCGCTGGTCGGCGATGTCGTGCCCGGGCTGGTCAAGGTCGATCTGGCCGACGGGACGCACGTCAACCTCGCGGTGCACGGCGGCTTCGTCCAGGTGGACACGAGTCCGGGCGCGGCCGAGGGCCTGGCCGACGGCGACGGTCCGCTCCCCGGGCTCTCGACCCGGGTGACCGTGCTGGCCGGGATCGCCGAGCTTTCTCAGGAGATCGACGTGGCGCGCGCCGAGCGCGCCAGCGAGGTGGCGGCGCAACGGGTGGCCGAGCTCGGCTCGGGACGGGGCGGGGCGGCGGAGCAGGTGGCGGGTGAGTCGTCCGATTTCGCGCTGCGTGAAGCCGAAGAAGCGTTGGGCCGGGCCGAGCTCAGGTTGAGCGTGGCCGGCGCCGCGGAATAGGCGCGTCGGCCGAGCCGCCCCAGACGGGTGAACTCAGACGAATGAAACGGAGCTGAACTCCGAAAGCTTCGCCAGCGCGTGATTGGCATGCACGGTGCGGAGAGTCCCCGACTTCGAGCGCATGACCAGGGACTGGGTGGTGGCGCCGAACTCGTGGAACCGCACGCCTTGGAGGAGCTCGCCGTCGGTCACGCCGGTGGCGGCGAAGAAGCAGTTGTCCCCCTGCACGAGGTCGTCGGTGCTGAGCACGGCCTCGAGGTCGTAGCCGGCGTCCAGCGCCGCAGCCCGCTCCTCGTCGTCGCGGGCGAAGAGCCTCCCCTGGATCTCCCCACCCATGCATTTGAGGGCGGCGGCGGCCAGCACGCCTTCGGGCGTACCGCCGATGCCGAACAAGATGTCGGTGCCGGCGCCCGGCCATCCGGTGGCGATGGCCCCGGCCACGTCCCCGTCCGTGATCAACCTGATGCGGGCGCCGGCAGTGCGCACCTCGGAGATGAGGGCTTCGTGGCGGGGTCGATCGAGGATCACCGCCGTGAGGTCACGCACCGGGCGCCCGAGGGCCTCCGAGAGTGCGTTGAGGTTCTCGGTGGGGGTCCGCCGGATGTCGCAGGCGCCCTTGGCCCGCGGGCCGACGGCCAGCTTCTCCATGTAGACGCACGGACCGGGATCGAACATCGTTCCCCGCTCGGAGACGGCGATGACGGCCAGGGCGCCCCCTCGGCCCAGTGCGGTGGGCGTCGTTCCGTCGATGGGGTCGACGGCGATGTCGGTGAGCGGGGGTGACCCGTCGCCGATCCGCTCACCGTTGAAGAGCATGGGGGCGTTGTCCTTCTCGCCCTCGCCGATGACGACGATGCCGTCCATCTGCACCGAGGAGAGCACCACCCGCATGGCCTCCACGGCGGCGCCGTCAGCGCCCAATTTGTCGCCCCGGCCCATCCAGCGGCTCGCCGCCATCGCAGCTGCTTCGGTGGTCCGGACCAATTCCATGGCCAGGTTGCGGTCCGGGGCTTGCGGTTGGGTCGCCACGGCCCTGACCCTAGTTGGTCGGCCATTGCGAATGGGCCGTTCGGTGACCGCCCCGCGAGCGATACTTGAGGCCGTGCAAGAGATCGTGGTCCGACCCAACGGCCCGCTGGGCGGGACCGTCCGGGCGGGGGGAGCCAAGAACTCGGCCCTCAAGCTGATGGTGGCCAGCCTGCTCGCAGAAGGGAGCACGGTGCTGCACAACGTGCCCCTCATCGACGACGTGGACTCCATGGCCGACGTCCTCCGCGCCGTCGGGGCCCGGGTGGAGCGCCTGGCCGACGGCGCCGTCGTCATCACGACCCCGTCGGCGCCGGACCTGCATCCGGTGGCCCCCTACGAGCTGGTCGAGCGCATGCGGGCCTCGGTGGTCGTACTCGGGCTCCTCTTGGCCCGGTGCGGCGAGGTCCATATGCCACTTCCCGGTGGCGACGACTTCGGCGATCGACCCATCGACTTTCACGTGAACGCGTTGACGGCCATGGGTGCCCGGTTCGAGATCTCCCACGGCGAGGTCCGGGGCTACGTGGACGGCGGCCGCCTGGTCGGCACCAAGGTGGTGCTGGAGTACCCGAGCCACACCGCCACCGACAACCTCCTCATGGCCGCCGCCCTGGCCAAGGGCACGACGATCATCGAGAATGCGGCGAAGGAGCCCGAGGTCATCGACCTGGCGGCGATGTTGGGTGCGATGGGGGTCGAGGTCCGGGGGGCCGGCACTTCGCGGATCGAGATCGAGGGCGTCGACGAGCTACGTCCCGTCACCCACGCGGTGGTACCGGACCGGGTGGTGGCGGCCACGTTCGTCGCGGTGGCCGGCATGACCGGGGGGGACGTCACGATCGCCGATGCCCGGCCGGACCACATGGAGATGCTGCTGCGCAAGGTCAACCAGATGGGCGTGGTGACGACGATGGGACCTGAAGGCCTGCGGGCCACCGCCGACCGCCCGTTGGTGGCGGCGGACGTGGCCACGCTGCCCTATCCGGGCGTGGCCACCGACTTCAGCCCGTTGCTGGTGGCCATGCTCACAGGGGCGGACGGGGTGGGCATCCTCACGGAGAACCTCTTCTCGGGTCGTTTTCGCTACGTCGAGGAACTGCGCCGGATGGGTGCCGACATCAAGACCGAGGGGCACCACGCCGTCGTGCGGGGCGTCCATCGCCTGTCGGGCGCCCGCGTGCGCGCCCCGGACATCCGGGCCGGGGCGGCGCTTGTGCTGGCCGGCCTGGTGGCCGAGGGCGAGACCACGGTCACCAACGCCCACCACATCGGCCGGGGCTACGAGGACCTGGTTGGTGCTCTGTGCTCGCTCGGTGCCAAGGTAGCCAGTACATGAATCGACGGCTTCCGACTGAACCGGCGGCGCTGCTCGCTCTGGCGCAGGCGAACGACCGGGTGGCACTGGCCCGCCTGGTTTCGATGGTCGAGCGCGGGGGCGAGCCCGGGCTGGAGGTGGCCCGCTTGGCGTATCGAGCCCCGGTCCCCTACACCGTGGGGCTGACCGGGGCGCCGGGCGCCGGGAAGTCGACGTTGACCGATCGGCTGATCACGCTTGTCCGCTCGGGCTGGCCCGTGCCGAGCCCCGAGGCGATCGATCAGGTGGGCGTGCTGGCCATCGATCCCACCTCACCTTTCAGCGGAGGGGCGATCCTCGGCGACCGGGTGCGCATGCAACAGCACGCCCTCGATCCGACGGTCTTCATCCGCTCCATGGCGACGCGGGGACACCTCGGCGGTCTGGCCCTGGCCGTCCCCGACGCCGTGCGCGTCCTCGGGGCGGCCGGTGTTCCCGTTGTCATCGTCGAGACCGTCGGTGTGGGCCAGATGGAAGTGGAGGTTGCCTCGGCGGCCGACACCACCATGGTCGTGGTCACGCCGGGCTGGGGCGACTCCATGCAGGCCAACAAGGCCGGTCTCCTGGAGATCGCCGACCTGTTCGTCATCAACAAGGCAGATCGTCCGGGAGCGAGAGAGGCGCGGTCGCGACCTCGAGCAGATGCTCGACCTCTCGTCGCTCGGCCAGTGGCGGCCGCCGATCATCGACACGATCGCCTCGACCGGCGAGGGGTTGGAGGAGCTGTGGAATGCGGTCGCCCGCCATCGGGAGCACCTGGCGTCGTCCGGGATCCTCGAGCAGCGGCGGGCTGATCGCATGGCACACGAATTGCGTCGGGTGCTCATGGCGCGGAGCGCCCTCGTGATCGACGAGCTGGCCGCGGGTGAGGAGTTCGCCAGCGCAGTCAAGGCCCTGGCCGCGGGGGAGCTCGACCCGTACCAGGCCGCCGACCGCCTCATGGGGCCAGATGCCTGATCAATTCGTGACCGTCGAGCGCCGTCCCGACGGGGTCGCGCTGATCCGCCTCGATCGGCCGAAGGCGAACGCGCTGTCCGGAGCGGTGCTGGGCCAGATCTTCGCCGTCGCCACTGCGCTCTGTGACGATCCGCCCGGGGCGGTCGTGCTGTGGGGTGGGCGACGGATCTTCGCCGCGGGCGCCGACATCGTCGAGCTGGACGGCGCCGGCGCGGGCGCCGTCGGTGCGAACTTCACCAGCGCCTTGGGTGCACTAGCCGCTGTTCCCCGGGCCACGATCGCCGCCATCAACGGCTACGCGCTCGGGGGAGGGCTGGAGCTGGCGCTTGCGTGTGACTTCCGTGTCTGCGCCGAGGACTCGAAGCTGGGGCTCCCCGAGGTACAGCTGGGGGTGATCCCCGGCGGTGGAGGAACGCAGCGGCTTCCGCGCCTGATCGGGTCGTCGCGGGCCAAAGACCTCGTCATGTCCGGGCGTCACGTTCCCTCCGAGGAGGCATTGGCGATGGGATTGGTGAATCGTGTGGCGGCGCCTGACGACGTGCTCGAGTCGGCGCTGGCCTGGGCGGCCGAGTTCGCCCGTGGTGCGTTGGTGGCCCACGGACTGGCCAAGTCGGCCATCGATCGCGGTCTGGAGGGAACGCTGGTCGAGGGGCTGGCTCTCGAGCAGGAGGCCTTCGCCGCCGTCGCGGGCACCGAGGATGCGGCGCGGGGAATGGCCTCCTTCGCGGCAAACGGTCCCGGCAAGGCCACCTTCGTGGGCCGATGAGCCTTCCCCCGATTACGATCAGCGCGGGCGAGGGCCCGTTCGATCCTTCGGCCCGCTGGTTCCAGCACGCCGTGTTCTACGAGGTCCTCATCCGAGGCTTCTTCGATTCCAACGACGATGGCACCGGTGACCTCAAGGGCCTGCGCGAGAAGCTCGACTACATCGAGTGGCTGGGCATCGACTGCATCTGGATGCTCCCGTTCTATCCATCCCCCTTCCGTGACAGCGGCTACGACATCAGTGACTTCTTCAACGTGCACCCCGATTACGGGAGCATCGGCGACCTGGTCGCGTTCCTGGAGGACGCGCACGGCCGGGGCATCCGGGTCATCGCGGACCTCGTCATGAACCACACCAGTGACCAGCATCCCTGGTTCATCGAGTCGCGCTCGAGCCGGGACAACGCAAAGGCCGACTGGTACGTCTGGAACGACGACGACCAGCGCTGGCCCGACGCCCGGGTGGTCTTCACCGACACCGAACGGTCCAACTGGACGTGGGACGACTCGCGGCAGCAGTACTACTGGCACCGCTTCTACCACCATCAGCCCGACCTCAACTACGAGAATCCTGAGGTCGCGGACACCATGATCGACCTGGTCCGCTTCTGGCTCGACCTCGGGTTCGACGGGTTCCGGCTCGATGCGGTGCCGTACCTCTACCAGCGTGACGGCACCGCAGGGGAGCACCTGCCCGAGACGCACGCCTTCATTAAGCGCATCCGCAAGCAACTGGAGGTCGACTACCCCGGGCGCATCCTGCTCGCCGAGGCCAATGGTTGGCCGAGCGATGTGGCGGACTACTTCGGCGACGGCGACGAGTGCCACCTGTGCTTCCACTTCCCGCTCATGCCCCGCCTCTTCATGGCGGTGCGGCGCGAGCAGCGCTATCCCATCACCGAGATCCTGGCCCAGACGCCCGTGATCAACGATTCGTGCCAGTGGGCGATCTTCTTGCGCAACCACGATGAGTTGACGCTGGAGATGGTCACCGACGAGGACCGCGACTACCTCATCGCCGAGTACGCCAAGGATCCGCGCATGAAGCGCCACATGGGGATCGGTCGCCGGCTGGCCCCCCTCCTCGACAACGACCGGCGCACGACCGAGCTCCTGTACGCGCTGCTGCTGTCGCTCCCGGGGAGCCCGGTCATCTATTACGGGGACGAGCTCATGATGGGCGACAACATCTATCTCGGTGACCGTGACTCGGTGCGCACGCCCATGCAGTGGTCGCCGGACCGCAACGGCGGGTTCTCCAAGGCCGACTTCGCCCAGCTCTACCTGCCGCCGCTGATGGACCCGGTGTACGGGTTCAGCGCGGTCAACGTGGAGGCGCAGTTGCGCAACCAGGGTTCGTTCCTCCACTGGTTGCGGCGCATGCTGACCGAGCGCCGCGCGCTCCCGGTGATGGGCGTGGGCGAGATGGAAGTCCTGCCGTGTGCCAATCCCTCCGTGCTGGCGTACATGCGCTCGGGCGAGGTGGCCGACATTCTGGCGCCCGCCCCCGGACTGCACGCGCCCGCGCACGCGACGCTCGACGCCGGGCTCGAGGGCCGCGACTGGGATCGGCCGATGGTGATGGCACGCACCGTGCCGGCCGGGAACGAGGGACCGGGTGACGAGGTGGTGCGCCGGTTCCAGGCCGTCCTTTGTGTCCACAACCTGAGCCGGTTCGCCCAGCCGGCCGAATTGTCGCTGGCCAAGTGGGCCGGCTCCACCCCCCACGAGGTGCTCGGACGCGTCCCGTTCCCCAACGTGACGGAGGAGCCGTACGCCATCACCCTTCCGCCCTACGGATTTCTGTGGTTCGATCTGGTGGACGAGGATCGGCGGTCGATGGAATGACAGCAGAGCGAGAGCAAGCCTTGCGCACCTTGGTTGAGGTCTGGCTCTCGCACCGCCCGGGTAACGAATGGCACCGCACCACCTCGACGGAGATCGCCGTCCGCCGGGCCGAGGTGATCCTTCCCGGCCGGCCCGGCCTGCTCGACCTGGTGGCCGAGGTGAACGGGAAGCTGGCCCATCTGGTCGTCGGTCTCCGGCGTGTCGGCGACGAGCCGCATTTTCTCCGGGCGGGTGATGAAATGGCGCTCGGTCTGCTCGAGGACGACGACGGCCTCGCCGTGTGCACCGACGCGTTGCGCGATGCCCAGCTGGCCCCGCTGACGCTCGCCACCCTCCGGGGCGACGCGGTGCGGCCCGGGCCGGTGGCGCTGGTGCGCGACGATGAGCAGGCCACCGTGCTCGACTGCGGGGACCGCGGCGATCTCTGGGTCTTCCCGTGGGTGCAGGACCGTCCTCGCCCGGCCGTCGACTTCTTGCAGGCGCTCGACGGCGCCGGCTTCAACCACGTGGCCGCGCCGCTGGTGCGCTGGACCTGGGAGGGGCGCGATCTCGGATTCGTCCAGGAACCGCTGGCGGACCGCTCGGGGGGTTGGGCACTGGCGATGACGTCGTTGCGCGACCTCTATGCACTCGGCGGGCGCCCGGAGGCCGCCGGCGGCGACTTCGGTCCCGAGGCGCATGCGCTGGGGACGATGACCGCCCGCATGCATCTGGCGCTCGACCGTGCCTTCGATCGCCATTCCGAACCGGTTTCGGACTGGGTCGATGCGGCCGAATCGGTGATCGCCGAGGCCGATCCCGAGTTGCTCGAGGTGCCCGGGATGGCCGATCTGACCAAGTCCCTGCGGGGCGCCGATGTGCGGCTGCCGGTCATCCGTACCCATGGGGACTTTCAGTTGAACCGGACGTCGCGCACGGATCAGGGCTGGGTGGTGAGCGACTGCCTCCCGGGCGGAGTCCTCGACAGCACGCTGGAGCCGACGCACCGATCGCCTCTGGCCGACCTGGCTGATCTGTTGTGGTCGCTCCACCTGGCGAGTGTGGAGGCGGCGCGCGAGCGTGACCCCGCCGGACGCCTGGACCTGGCGCCGCTCGGGCAGGCGTGGGAGACGCGCAATCGCCGCGCCGTGCTCAACGGCTACCTGAACACGCCCGGGATCAGCGGGTCTGACCGGGCCAGATCGCGACGTGATCCGCAACCTGGTGGCACTCTTCGAGTTGGTGCGTTCGCTCCGACCGGGCTAGCGGGCCATGGCCGAGACCTTGAGGGTGTCGGCCGCCTCCTCGGGTGAGACCACATTGATGGCCACCCCGGTGCCGAGCTCGAAGCCGGCCGTGGTCGTGGCCTTGGGCCAGATGTGCGCGTGCCAGTGGTAGGGCTCCCCGGCCCGGTAGGGCGCGGAGTGGAACACGATGTTGTAGGCGACATCGCCGACCGTGTCGGCCAGCTGGCCGAGGCAACGCCGGATGGCCTCGCCCACCGCCAGGAGATCAGGCGTCGGGCTCTTGTGCAGGTGGGGGTAGTGCTCGCGGGGGATGACGAGCATCTCGTACGGCACGGCGCTCCAGAACGGGCAGATGACGACGACCCGGTTGTCGGCGTAGATCACCCGCTGCCCCGAGTCCTCCTCCGCTTCGATGGTGGTGCACAGGAGGCAGGACCCGACGAAGCGGGCGAAGCGCGCCTGCTCCTCGGCCAGCTCGCGCGGGATGAAGGACATCCCCAGGAGCTGCCCGTGGGGGTGCTCGAGCGAGGCGCCCGCCTCTCGCCCCGAGTTGACGATGGCTTGGGTGTAGCGGAGGTTGGGGCGCTGCGAATGTTCTTCGAGGCGGTCACGCAGCGCGGCCATCACCAGGCTGGTCTGCTCCTCGCTCAGCATGCCCCAGGTGGCGTCGTGCTCCGGTGAGAAGATGAGGATCTCGTGGATGCCGCCGGCGGTGGCTTGCGTGAAGACGGGACCCCGGTTGGCCACGACGAAGGGCTCGTCACCCTCGAAGGCCGGGTAGAGGTTGGGGACCACGCGCACCAGCCAACGTCCGGAGGGTCCGTAGGTCTCGAGTGCCGGCGGCGTGGTCTCCTCGTTGCCGGGGCAGAACGGGCAGGGCCGTGGTCTCCTCGACCCAGGGGGAGCGGGTGACGAAGGAGTAGGGGCGCTCGGATCGTCCGGGGCTGACGACGACCCAGCGGCCCGACAGGGGATCCAGGCGTAGCTGGTTCATCGGTCCTCGTGGTTCGTGCTGCTGCCCATTCCCGACTCATCGGCGATCGCCTTCTTTGTTCGTCTTCTGTCTTTCTCTACGGTACAGGGTCAGGTACTGGTTGAGACTGCATGCATCCCTCGGCGGACACCTGACGCCGGCGCGAACTGGGTGAAGATGTCGGCGTGCACGCACCAGCCGAACGGCCCGGCCTTCGACGTCGTGCTGATCGCCCACGTCGGCATGCGTGGTGGTGGGCCTGGTCACCCTGGTGGCCAGCGCCGTCACGGCCTCGCGGCTGCGCACGGTCCTAGCCGGCGCGGCGCCCCTCCCCGAAGCCGTGGCGCGGTATTTCCGCCCGGGGGTGAACTGGGCCGGCCGGAGCCTCTACGGCATCCCGCTGTTCGGGTTTCTCCTCCTCGCCCTCAGCCACGGCGCCTACACGCTGCGCGACGGATGGGTCATGGGGCGGCCTCCTCCTCTTCGTGGTGATGGTCCTGTTCGCCGAGGGCATGCTCTGGCCGGCCGAGCGTCGGCTCCAGATTTCACTGGTCCCCTCGCACCAGGGCGCGGCCCCTGTGCGCGAGGAGGCACGGCGCGACGCCAAGGCCATGGCGCGCTCCGCCACAGTGGCGCTCGTCGCTGTTGGTGCTCGGTTCGGTGCTGATGGTGGCGCAACCCTGAGGCCTATCGCGCTGAGTGCTGTGCCGATGGCCGCCTCCACGAGGGCGTGTGCCTCATCACTGCGGCCGTCGCGCGACCAGCCCGGGCAACGGGCCGTCGAGCAGGGCGGCCCAGTCGACGAGCTCGGTGCTGCGGCCCGCGTCGTGCAGTTCTCGGCGCGCCCGACCCAGAAGGTCGGCCAGCTCTCCCAACCCGGCTCCCGCAGTACGCCGGCCAGGCGGGAGCGAAGCCATGAGGCAAGCGCCGGGACTCTGGCCACCGGTGGAGACGGCGAGCGTCACTGCGCCGTCGCGGTGCACCGAGGGCAGGATGAACGAGCAGTGCGCCGCGTCGTCGGCACTGTTGACCCACACGCCGGCCGCTTCGGCGTCGGCGTAGACCGCGCCGTCGACCGCGGGGATTCCCGTCGCTGTCACCACCAAGCGGTAGGCCCCGGCCTCCCCCGCGGCGTAGGGGCGGCGCTCGATGGTCAGTGGTGCCAGCTGTGGTCATGGCATCGCTGACGTCGGGGGCGACCACCGTCACCGTGGCACCACAGCGCAGGAGCCCTTGGGCCTTGCGGGCAGCGACGGGCCCGCCGCCGACCACCAGGCAGGCACGACCTTCGACGTCGAGCGAGACCGGGTAGGAGGCCGTCACCGGCCTGGCTCCCCGCGCACGGACCGGGCTCAGCCCTGCAGGAGCGGTGGGCCGACCATGCCGGCGGCCACGGTGGCGATGGTGATGTCGTCAATGAGGACGAAGCTCCCCGTGATCCGATCGACCTTGTAGGTGTCGAGGGCGAGAGGGGACGCGGTGCGCAGGCGGACGACGCCGATGTCGTTCTCGCGCAGTTCGGTCGCCTCCTCCACGCGCGAGCTCGTTGACATCGAAGATGCCCTCCACGCTCTCGACGACGACAGGGGTCACCCGCGTCGTGTGCTTGAGCGTGAGCCGGTCGCCGGCCACCAGGGGACGGTCGTGGAACCAGCACACGGTGGCCTCGAAATTGTCGGTCACCGTCGGGTGGCTGCTCCAGGGAGGAGATGAGGTCGCCCCGTGAGATGTCGATGTCGTCGCTCAAGTTCAACGAGATCGAAAGCCCGACTTCGGCCCGCGGGATCGGGCCGTCGGCCGTCTCGATGGAGCGCACGGTGGTGAACTGGCCCTGGGGGAGCACGATGACCGGGTCGCCCGTGCGGAACGGGCCCCCGTTGACCATGCCGGCGTAGCTGCGCCCACCGCCGGGTTGCCGGAGCACCCACTGCACGGGAAGTCGTCCACCGTTGCCCTGTCGCAGCCCGTGCTGGGAGGCCCAACCGCCCGCTTGGGCCGACTCCAGTGCGTCGAGCACGGTCGGGCCGTCGTACCAGGGCGCGGCGTCGGACCGCTCGACGACGTTGTCACCGTTGAGGGCGGAGATGGGGATCACCGTGCACGAGGCCAGACCGAGGGTGTGGGCGAGCTCGCTGATTTCGTCGACGATCCTCTGATAGGCCGACTTGTCCCACTCGAGCAGATCCATCTTGTTGGCGCAGACCACGAGCTGATCCACGCCGAGCAGCGCGGCGATGCAGATGTGGCGGCGTGACTGCTCCCGCAGGCCCGAGGTGGCATCGACGAGCGCTAGGGCGAGGTCGGCGGTCGAGGCACCCGTCGCCATGTTGCGCGTGTACTGGAGATGCCCCGGGCAGTCGGCGATGACGAACTTGCGGTGCGGCGTCGCGGCGTAGCGGTAGGCCACGTCGATGGTGATGCCCTGTTCGCGTTCGGCCCGCAGCCCGTCGGTGACGAAGGACAGATCGACGTCGCCCAGTCCCCGACGTTCCGAGGCGACAGAGATGGCGTCGACCTGGTCGTCGAAGAGCTGGCGGGTGTCGAAGAGCAGCCGGCCGATCAGGGTGCTCTTCCCGTCGTCGACCGACCCGATGGTGGCAAAGCGCAACAGGTCCATGGTGTCGGCGCCGAGCTCCTGACCGCCCGCCGGCGGTGGGCTTGGCATCTGGCTCATGGCGTTAGAAGTACCCCTCGCGCTTTCTGTCTTCCATCGCGGTCTCGGAGAACCGGTCGTCGCCACGGGTGGCACCCCGCTCGGAGATGCGGGACGCCGCAACCTCACGGATGATGTCCTCGACCGTCTCCGCCTCCGAGCGCACGGCACCGGTCAAGGTGGCGTCGCCCACGGTGCGGTAGCGGACCTTGGCGTGCTCGACGACTTCGGTGCCCTGGGGCGAGACCCACTCGCTCACGGCGAGGAGCATGCCGTCGCGCTCGACGACTGCCCGCTCGTGCGCGTAATAGATCGACGGCAGCTCGATGCGCTCTCGACGGATGTACTGCCACACGTCGAGCTCGGTGAAGTCCGACAGCGGGAAGGCGCGCAGGTGTTCGCCGGGGCGCACGCTGCCCTGGTAGAGCTGCCAGAGTTCGGGCCGTTGGCGCTTGGGGTCCCACTGCCCGAAGGAGTCGCGGAACGACAGCACGCGCTCCTTGGCTCTCGCCTTGTCCTCGTCGCGGCGTGCTCCTCCGAACGCGGCGTCGAAGCGGTGGTCGTTGATGGCGTCGAGCAGCGTGGTGGTCTGCAGCCGGTTACGCGAGGCCACCGGGCCGGGGTCGGCGACGCGGCCCTGGTCGATGGTGTCCTGCACCTTGGCCACGAGGAGCCGGGCGCCCAGCGCCTCCACCTGCGCGTCGCGGTAGTCGAGGACCTCGGGGAAGTTGTGACCGGTGTCGACGTGGAGCACCGGGAACGGGATCTTCCCGGGCTTGAAGGCCTTCGCGGCGAGGTGCAACAACACGGCCGAGTCCTTACCGCCGCTGAAGAGCAGGACGGGCCGCTCCGACTCGGCGGCGACCTCGCGGATGATGAAGATGGCCAGCGACTCGAGCAGGTCGAGGTGGCCCAACGGGTGGCCGAAGGGCCGCACGAGGGCGGTCACCGACGCGTCGGTCTGACCCGGCCGGCCCGAAGCGGTGCCGGCTGAGGTGGAAGGCCGAGATGCGAGTGTCGCAGCGGTGTCCATGGGCCCCTTCAAATGTTGACCAATTTAGTCATGTATACTTTGGTCTGGATTGTGCCGTGCGTCAAGGCGGCCGTAGCCACGCTAGAACGCATCCCTCGGGGGCCAATGAGGGCGGCCTGTCCCCCAGCTTAGGAAGAAGGAGGTAGCTCCGTGACCGAGTCGACGATGGCGGACCAGAGACCCAGTATCGAAGAGCTCGCCGAACTGAGCAGGGAGTTCGAGACCGCACCGGCCGGGAAGGTGATCGCGTGGGCGGTGGACACGTTTGGCGGGTCGCTCGTGCTGGCCGCTTCGTTCGAGGACGTCGTGCTGATCGATCTGGCGACCAAAGCGGCCCCCGGCATTGAGGTCATCTTTCTCGACACCGAGGCCCATTTCCCGGAGACCCTGGCGTTCGTCGAGGAAATCCGGGCCCGCTACGGCTTGAACCTGACCGTGACCAAACCCGGGCCCGAGGCGGCGGCGTACCCCTGCGGGAGCGAGCAGTGCTGCCAGTTCCGCAAGGTGGCACCCCTGCGGCAGGCCGTCCAGGGAAGCAGGGCCTGGCTCACCGCCCTCAAGCGGGTCGACGCCCCCTCCCGGGCCGACGCGCCCATCGTCAGCTGGGACGAGGCATTCGGGCTGGTCAAGATCAATCCCGTGGCCACGTGGACCAACGAGGACATTGCGTCGTATCTCGCTGATCACCATCTGCCCGTGCATCCCCTGGTGAGCCAGGGCTACCTCTCGATCGGCTGCGCTCCGACGACACGCCCCGTGGCGCCCGGTGAGGATCCCCGGGCTGGCCGCTGGGCCGGTCTGGACAAGACCGAGTGCGGGCTGCACGCTGTAGTCCTTGTGCCACGCGACCTGGACAACCCATATGGGATGGAATTTCGTGGTCGCGAACGCGGGCTGCGCTTCATCCGCCCCTACCGCAATATCGGCGAGCTGAACCCGACGGAGCAGCTCAAGCTGGCCCGCCATCCCTTCGAGGTGGCGCAGGCCGTCATCGACACCTACTCCAAGCAGGGACCGGGCTCCATCAATGCAGTGCCCGGAGAGGTCGAGCGGCTCAAGTGGGTGGGCATGTACCCCCAACGCCAGGGTGGCGACGCCTTCATGATGCGGATCAAGGTCCCCGGAGGCGTCATGACCGCGGCGCAGGTCCGCGAGGTCGGCGTGGCGGCCGACGCCTATGCGGAGGGGCCCGACGACAGCCCGGTCTTCGGCAACCGCTATGCCGATCTGACGACGCGCCAGGACATTCAGCTGCACTGGATCCGGATCGCCGACGTGCCCCGGATCTGGCAGCGCTTCTGGGACGTGGGCCTGACCACCGTCCAGGCTTGCGGTGACTCGGCGCGCAACGTGTGCTCGTGTCCGGTGTCGGGCATCGACGCCCAGGAGGTGGTCGATGCCCTTCCGGTGGCTCAGGCCATCTCCGCCTACTTCACGGGAAATCGCGAATACGCCAACCTGCCGCGCAAGTTCAAGATCGCCGTGACCGGCTGTCTCGAGGACTGCGCCCGGGTGGAGATCAACGACATCGGCCTGTGGCCCGCCGAGCAGAGTGACGGCAGTATCGGCTTCAACGTGCTCATCGGCGGCGGTCTCTCCGACGGCGAGCGCATGGCCTCGGACATCGACATCTTCATCCGCCCTGAACAGGCCGTCGAGCTGTGCCGCGGCGTGGCGCAGGTCTTCGGGGAACTGGGCAACCGCGAGAACCGCGGGCTGGCCCGCATGCGGTACCTGGCGCAGGAGCTCGGGCCCGAGGGTTTCCGGGCCGCACTCGACGAGCGGACCAAGTTCGTCCTGGACCCCGCCGGGAGGGAACTGACCGATCGATTCCGGGGCGACCACGTCGGCGTGCACCCCCAGAAGCAGCCGGGACTGGTCTATGTCGGCTGCTCGGTGCCCGTGGGCCGGATGCACGGGATCGACTTGATTGAGACGGCACGCCTGGCCGAGACCTATGGCGACGGGTCGGTGCGGATCGGCACCGATCAGAATTTCATTCTGTCCGGCGTCCTCGAAGAACGACTCGATGACCTTTTGGCCGAGCCGCTGCTGGCCAAGTACTCGCCGTTCCCCGGCCCCTTCCAGCGCGGCGTGGTCGCGTGCACCGGCTCTGAGTTCTGCCGCTTCGCCGTGGTGGAGACCAAAGAGCGCGCGGTGAAGTGGGCCCGTCGACTCGACGCCGAGCTGGCCGAGCAGGGGGTGGACGGCAGCGACGCCGGGGTGATCCGCATGCACTTCTCGGGGTGCTCAGCCTCATGCGCGCAACCGCAAATTGCCGATATCGGATTCCGGGGGGACATCGCCCACGTGGATCAGCACATCGAAGAAGCGGTGGACATCGGTCTCGGCGGGTCGCTCGGCCCGGACGCCGCGTTCATCGACTGGGTGACCGGCGCCATGCCTGTCAACGAGGTTCCCGAGGCGCTGTTGCGCCTCGTCGGCCGCTACCAGGCGGAGCGCCGGGGCAAGGAGCCGTTCCACCTGTGGGCCCGGCGGGTACCCATGGCCGAATTGACGGCGACGGTCAACGGATCCCCGGCGGCGGTCAGCTCGTGAAGCGCTACGCCGTGCGTGAGGAGATGAACGGGATCGCGGAGCCCCCGGGCAAGGTGTGGTTCTGGGAGCTGGAAGCAGGCGTGATCCACGCGGACCGCTGCATCGAATGCGGGACGTGCATCGCCGTCTGCCCGTCGAACTCCATCGGGGTCGACCCCGACACGAACTTGCCTGAAATTGGTCAAGATGTGCACCGGTTGTTCACTGTGCTGGGACTTCTGCCCCCGGGGCGGTCTGCGCTACGAGGCGCTCTGGCCTCCGTCGACTGCATCCCCCGACGAGGAGGCCGACGTGCAGCCGGCCCAGGTCCGTGCGGACTCCTCCGACACGTACTGGAAGATCACCGGTGGCCCTCCGGCGGACGGGCTCGGAGCGGTAGTGGAGAGTTTCGCGGTCCGTGCGGCTTCGCGCATGGAGGACGTACAGGACGGGGGAGCGGTCAGCGCGTTGTTGATCGGCCTGCTCGCGGCGGGCGAGATCGACGGTGCGCTGGTGTCCAAGCCGAGCGGCGATCCCGACGAGCAGTGGAAGGGCGTGGCCACGATCGCGACCACGGCCGACCAGATCCGCGCCGCGTCAGGCAGCTTCTACAACCAGACCATGGCCCTGGCCGAACTCGATCTTTCCCGCTATACGCTCCCCGCCAAGCCGCGTATCGCCGTCGTCGGGACGCCGTGCGAGGTGCAGGGGTTGCGCGCCATGCAGGCCCGGCGCTGGCCCACGGGCGCCCATCGCGTCGACGCGGTCGTGCTCAGCATCGCGCTGATGTGCACCAAGAACTTCGACTACGAAGCACTCACGTTGCGCGAGCTGCGCGACAAGCGCGGGGTGGACCTCGATCGGGTCTCGAAAATGGACGTCATCCGCGGTCGCATGATCGTCGAATACCGCGACGGCGAGTTGGCGGTCGACGAACCGGTGAAGGACTTCCATGGCGCCGCACTCAAAGGCTGCGACGAGTGCGCGGACTTCCTCGGCCGTTCGGCGGACATCGCCGTGGGCAGTGTCGGTTCCATGGACGGCTGGACGAGCGTGCTCGTGCGGACAGAGCGCGGCCGCGTGGCCTTCCAGGCGGCTCGGTCGAAGCTCGACGTGCGCGGGCTCGACGACCCGGCGGCGCTGCTCCGGCTGGACGCGCTCGACAAGAAGATCGCCAACCGGTCGCTGCAACGCAAGCTCGACCCCGACGCACCGCTGTTCATCGACTTCGAGGAACACGTGCGCTCCTACGAGGGCACCGACCGCCAGCCCGTGTTCATCCGCCATTGAGCGTGAACGCACCCCTCACACTGCACATGCCCGACGAGCCGACGGCTCGTGCCCAGGGCTGGCTGACCGAGATCCTCGAGGGCCAGGAACTGGCCGCCGTGTTGCGCGGCGAGGGCGGCTTCGTCGAGTGGCTGTGGTCGCGGTGGAGCGCGCTGCGCCAGGCCGGCGTCAGCCGCGACGAGTTCGAGGGGATCGTGCTCGGGTACCGCCGCGAGATCTGGCTCTGGCTGGCCGGTGAACGGATCTGGACCCAGTGCTGCGCCGGCCTCATCGGTCGGGTAGATCGGCGCATCGGGCAGGCCGCGACACCGGACAGTTGACATCGTCGGCGGGCGATTCGGGCCCTGTCATCGCGCTGCGGGGTGTCGGCGTGCGGCGTGAGGGCACCATTGTCCTGGAGGATGTCGACTGGTCGGTGCAGTCCGGGGAGCGCTGGGTGATCCTTGGGCCCAACGGATCCGGCAAGACCACGTTGCTGACCTTGGCCGCCGCCCGTCTCTGGCCCTCGGCCGGATCGGTGGAAATACTCGGCGCCCGGCTCGGGAGAGTCGATGTGCGGACGCTCCGGCCCCGCATCTCCTTAGTCAGCGCGTCGGTGACCCGACAACTGCGGACCGATCTCCCCGCGCGCGATGTCGTCGTGAGCGGTCGCTACGGCGCGCTGGAAACGTGGTGGAACACGTACACGGAGGGGGACTGGGCCGACGCGGACCGACTGCTGGCCGAAGCAGGCTTCGCCTCCATCGCGAGCCGCCCGTACGGGGTGATCTCCGAGGGTGAACGACAGCACGTCCTGTTGGCGCGCGCGCTCATCAGCCGACCGGAGTTGCTGCTCCTCGACGAGCCGGCGGCGGGCCTCGACCTGGGCGCCCGGGAACGACTGGTTTCCCGGCTCGGCGCACTCGCGGCCGACCCCGGGAGCCCCCCGATGGTCCTGGTCACCCACCACTGCGAGGAGATTCCCCGCGGCTTCACCCACGCCGGCCTGGTGCGACAGGGGAAGCTGGTGGCGGCGGGCCCACTGGAGCACGTCATCACCTCGCCGTTGGTGTCCGCGTGCTTCGACATCGAGGTGAGCGTGGGCGAGCGCGACGGACGGTGGTGGAGTCGCGCCGAGTAGCTCGCTGCGCACCGCTGTGAGCAGGGGCACAGGAACGCGCTTGCAAAGCGGTCGTGGTGAGGACTACAAAGCTTGAAAGTGCGGGAGCGCTGACGAGGTCGGCGCTGCGCGTGTCCCCACCATCCACCATATGGAAACGGCCCTTTATTAGGGTCTTCCACCGGAGCGAAGGTAGGTCGTCGGGGAGTGTCGCTTGTGATCCTGCTGGGTCTGGTAGCCGTACTGTGGATCGTCGTGCTGGCCCCGGGTGTCCTACGACGCTTCAGCGAGCGCCGTGGTGGGTCCATCGATCATTTCCACCACGAACTCCAGTTGCTCAAGCATGCAGGTCCCAAGATGGTGAAACCGGCCTACCGGCTCGGCGGCGCAGGACCCGTCCAGACCTCTGACGCCGCACACTCGCGCCCGACGCTGGTCCTGCTGCGGCCCGTCGCCGACGAGCAGTCCGCGGACATCGACGACGGCGACGGTGCGCACTACGCACGGGTGGGCGTGATCGAAAGCCCCGAACCGCCGATCAACCCGGCGCAGACGGAGGCCGGCCTGGCCGCATATCGCCGCCAGCAGGCGCGCCAGCGCTGCACCGTGGTCCTCCGCATCCTCACGGCGGTGGCCATCTGCACCGGCATTCTGGGTGTCTTCTCCTCCTTCCGCCCGGCTTGGATCGTCACCGCCCTCACCGGGATCGCCGCCCTCGCCCTGGTCGCCCTGATCGCCTACGCCCGGGAGTTCGAGGGGCAGCGCCAATCCCGCCCGCGCCGCTACCCGCCTTACGCCGAAAGTCGTGACCCGTCATTCGGACCCGCCCAGGCCGGTCACCCCGGTGCGTGGGACGACGAGGACGACGTGCCGCTCCGCCGCGCCGCCGGCGGTCGCTGACGCACCCCTCGCTCCTGACCCTCCGCCCCGTTGACTAACCTTGTCCCTCGTCGGGGGTGTAGCTCAGCTGGCAGAGCGCTACGTTCGCAATGTAGAGGCCGTGGGTTCGAATCCCATCACCTCCACCTAAGGCCCAGGTCACGGGGCTGACGGTGGAATCCCCGTAAAGACACGATCCTCGAAAAAGGGCTGGCGTGTCTTTACGTGTCTTTACGGCCGAATTTGGTTCTCCGGTTGGACGGTGGTCATGATGGCAAATAGACGGAGGAGCCGGGGTATCCAAGGGGCCGGCACGATCGCTCAGCTCCCGAGTGGACGGTGGAGCCTGAGGGTGACCTTCGACGGCCGTCAGGTCCCTACGGGACCTAATCTCACGGAGGATTTGGCCGCGGACGCACAGGCTCGCTGGCGCCTGACGCATCTCTTGCCGGCAGACGACCCTGAGCAGGCCGTCGAATTGCCGGCCAGTGTGGCGGTGGGCGGCGTTCGTTGCGACGAATGGTTTGTCCGTTGGCAGGAAGCCAAGAAGGCTCGGCGTTCTCGCGTGCGAGTTAACAACAAGCGCGGGGGAGCGGAGTCGACCGCGGCGCGTGACCGCGCCTATTGGTCGAAGTGGTGTGCGCCGTCGCTCGGCTTGATGTTGCCGCATATGGTCACCCAACGCGACATCACCGCGGTAATCGATGCAATGGAGCAAGCTGGGCGCGCTTCCTTGAACATCAAGACGCATTTGGTCGGTCATCAAGGCGTTTTTCGGGTGGTTGGTCGAAGAAGACGTAATAACGGTGAGCCCCATCGCCAGGGCCTCTGTGTCAGCCGACGCCGTACTCGACCGAGTGCGCGTGAACCTCCACCCCGACGCGAGAACCGTCGACCTTTTTCACCTCACCTACTTATTTGAAGTGCGCCTCAAAAGGCGCAGACAGGTTTTACGGCGCCACGGTCTCTGGCGACCACGTTTCCTTCGTCGTTAGGACATGGCGCGGCGTGGGTCGCTCTCTATCCGCTCCCGGGCCCAGCCGGCGGAGTACTCAACGAAGGCCGGAACATCCTTGGATCGGTTGACGTAGATGTCACGGAACTCCTCGGGGAAGTAGGTCTCGAAGGCAGCGGTCTCGAGCTGGCGGCGTACAGCAACAGCCACGTCCTCGGGTCGTTCCCCCTCCATGTCTCGGTGGAGGGAGTCTGGTGGCTCGTCGCTCGTACGAATCCAGCCGGGATAGAAGTTGTGGATCGTCACGCCGCTTCCGGCGAGGTCCGCGGCTGCCGCTTCAAAGTATGCCGTGAGGGCCGCCTTCGAGCCGGCGTAGGCGGATTCCGTCGGCGGGTTGAGCTTCGCCGCCACTGAGGAGATGTTCAGGATCTGCCCGCTACCCCGCTCGAGCATCCCGGGAAGGAGAGCCAGGGTGAGGCGAACCGGGCTCAGGTAGTTGACCCGGACGAAGCGCTCAGCGTCGGCCCAGTTGTTCTCCGGTAGTCGCAACGCGCCCATTTGCCCGGCATTGTTGACGAGGATGTCGACGCCACCGAGAACCGTCTCGACCTGGCGGGAGAAGGTTTCGATCTCGTCCAGATCCGAGAGGTCGACGGTCAGGGCCACGGAGTCCGGGGCATGACGGCGGAGATCCTCGAGAACCGAGGCAAGCAGCTGGCTCCGGCGAGCGCAGATCCCGACGGTGCAGCCGGCAGCGGCCAGCTCCCTGGCGATACAGGCGCCGATACCCGACGAGCCCCCCGTCACGAGGACCCGCTGTCCCTTCAGCTTCGTGGTCCCGGCCATCATCGATCCCCCTATGCTCGGTACCGGCGAGCGTAGCCTCCCTGTTTCACGGAAGGGCCTCCGTGCGCCTGAGGCGCCAGCAGACGTGGTGCGACGTGTCGATGACATGAGCACGAGACCACGGCGGCCAAACCGAGCCGATGATTGGCGGCTCCAAACGCCGAACGGGCAATCTCCTGTTGCTCGCCGAAGTACGTGATCGCCGTTCGCAGGGAACGGGTGCCATTCGCGACGCATTCGGAGGTGACCTTACGTGACCTTATTGCGAGGGTCGGGGAGGGATCGTGAGGGATCCTGATGGGATCGAAACGCTGCTACCAGGAGGGTCCTCGGAAAGCACCTGGCAAGAACACCGTGAACCACACCTTCGCAATGTAGAGGCCGTGGGTTCGAATCCCATCACCTACTTAAAGCCCAGCTCAAGGGGTTGAAAGTGGATTCCCCAGAGGTTCAAAAAACACCCATGAGCGCATGGGTGCCATCTGGCATCAACTTCAGAGGTAGACCGACGCGCCGACGGCGGGGGCGGCACTTCCTCCCGCCGCCGGCGCGCATCTCACAGACCGGCTGGCTAGGCCGTGGAGGCCAGCTTCTGGGGTGGTGTGGAGACTTTCCCCTTGTACGTCACAATCGGACCCGATCCCACATTCGTGGTCTCTATCGGCCCGACAGCGGTGCCACCGATCCAGCTACCCGATGGGGTTACGGCCGGCGGCGCGGTGGTGCTGAGCTTCACGACCTCGGCACCTTGGTAGCCATAGTGCACACTGCTCGTATATGAGAGCGGCACGTATCCGGGCGTCACGAAACTCTTCCCGGACTTCGCAATGGCTGCAAGTAACCCAGCTCGGGTGGGGTTCTTGCCGGCAGCTTGTAGGGCCTGGATGAAGGTGTAACCGAGCGCGATGCCGTATTGAGTGTTGCCGTCGAGCCCGGACTTTGCATACAGGCTCGGCGCGTACTTTTTCAGTATCTTCGTCTCAACCTGCACCCAGGGATTTGAGACATCGTTTTCCGGAGCGAAGTAAGAATCGGTTATCACTCCGTTCAACAACCCACCGGCGGCCGCCGCTTGTGCGGCGGTACCTCCGCCCTTTGCGGTGAACGACGACAACAGTGGTCCGACGGTCGGGGCATCTGCACCGACATTCGAGATCACGTATTGAGGGTTGTACCCGATTGCTGCGGCGGGGAGCATCGCCAGAGCGGTGGCGGCGGGGATCGTGGCCATGGCAACCACCTGGGCCCCGGCCGCCTTCAATGCAGCAACCTGATTTGACAGGGGACCGGCCAAAGTGGAGGCGTCATAGGTTTGGCGTGACACCACCGACGCCGAGGGGATCTCCATGTTGAGCCCCTTGATGAAGTCTTGGCCGAACTCGTCACCTTGCGTCAGATAGCCGACCTTCTCTCCGGCAAAGTGAGCCTTGATGTAGGCACCGAGGATTTTTCCCTCAACGGTGTACGGCGGTTGCCAACCACCGCTCTCCGGGTACTTCGAGCTGCTCCAGCAGTTGCAGCCCGACTCGATGAAGAGTTGAGGGACTTTCTGCGAGTTCAAGAAGCTCTGCACCGCTGCCTGGGTGGGCGTCCCGAGTGATCCGACATCGGCGAAAACGTTGTCTTGGAGGACAAGTTTCCTCGTCAGCGTCGCGGTGTTCGCCGGGTTGTAGCCGTCATCCAAATAGGTGTACTTGATCTTGCGTCCATTCACACCACCGTGGGCGTTGGCCCAGGCGAAAATCGCGTTCATTGCCGGGGCGATCTCGTCGTAGCCTGGAGCCGCAGGCCCCGTAAGCGGAACGGTAGCGCCAATGGTAACGCTCGAAGATGTCACCCCTGGTGTTGAAGCGGCACCCGCTGAGGTCAACAGTACGGTCGTCCCCAGCGTGACCCCCATGACGCCTGCCGCCAGTACGCGTACCCAACGGCCAATCTGTTCGTGGTTTTTGATTGTCACTACTACTCCTTTGCTCATCGTAGAAATCATCGGCCATCGCTGATCATCAAAATGAAGGGAACTCGAGGAGGCTATTGCTGAGGGCGATGACGGGGTCGCCTCCACAGTCACGGGGCGCGACCACCGCCTTTCGGCATGTATCCACAGCCAGCGAAGTCCTCCTTGGATCCCCGTGGGAGCGACAATCATCGCCACGATCAATACCGCACCAAAGATGATGATGGCGAGGTACGCGCTGACCCCACTGCCGAGGTTGAGGTGGCCCGAAAGCGACGTGGACCATTGGGGGAGATACACCAACAAGATGGCCCCCCACCACATCCCCATGAGAGTGCCGGTCCCCCCGATAACCATGGCGGCCAGCAATTGGATGGAAAGGGTAAGGGGGAATTCTCCGGTATTCACCACACCGGTGGATAGGCCCAGGAAGGCACCGGCCAACCCGGCGCAGCCGGCGCTGATCACGAATGCCGTAACCTTCGTGCGTGCGATGTGCACGCCGGACAGCGATGCCGCTATTTCGTCGTCGCGGACCGCACGAAATGAACGGCCGAAGCGACTCCGGAGAAGGTTGGCCAAAAGGACAAGAGTCAAAAGTGCCCCGGCAATTTCGATCCAAGCCAACCACTGTTCGGGATTGATGGTCCCTGGTGCAGTGGGCACCGTCGTAGTGAGGCCCTGATCACCACCGAAAGTACCGTTCCACTTATCCGCTATCGGAGGCAGGGCCAGTGCGAGGAGCAGGGTCATTCCGGCCAGATAGGGCCCTTTGAGTCGGGCGGCCGGGATCCCGATCACCAGGCCCAGGACGGCCGCGGCCCCGACGGCCGCCACTAGCTCAATCACAAAATTAAGCTGCGTATGGTTCATGAGAAGGGCCATCGTGTAGGCGCCGACCGCCATGAACGCACCCTGCCCGAGTGAGATCTGCCCGTTGACCCCGGTGAGGAGGCTCAAACCCGCCAGGGCGATCAGGTACAGGGCAATCTCTCCGACTAGGAAATCGTTGTACGGGCTTAAGGCGGACGTGAGGAAATATAGGATGACGGCGGCGCACAACGCCAGTGTCAGGTGACGGATCATGGGTTGCTGTGGCAACCGAAGTCGGCGGGACCACGCCCAGTCTCGCCGATCATTCGGCGGGGTCGGAACGCCTGAAGTGACCTGGGTCTGGGGCGACTTGGGTCATCTCACACCCGCCGGGCCGGCGGTCGGGCAAAGATCCCTTCGGGTCGTGCCATGAGTGCGACAATCAGCAAGGCCAATGCTCCGAGCGGCTGGAGCCCCGACCCCAGATAGCCCCCCACATAGGAGGTGCACAGCCCGGTGATCAATCCACCGACCAGGGCGCCAACAGGGCTTTCGAGACCCCCGATCACGGCGGCGGTAAATCCATAGACCAATATGAGGTCCATGAAGTAGGGACCAAATGAACTGGTCGGCGCCACCAGCATGCCGGCCAAGGCCCCGGCCACTCCGGCGAGAGCCCAGCCCAATGTGAGAAGGATGCCCACGCGCACCCCAAGCAATCGGGAGATCTCCCCGGCGAAGGCGGACGCTCGCATTCGAAGCCCCAGTGAGGTGGCTCGGAAGAGCACGAGGTTGGCGCCCAAGAGCACGAGAACCGCCACGACGATGAACACGTCGAAATGCGAAAAGGCGATCTTGGTGTGCCCAACGACAAGGCCGCTCTGTGAGAACGCAGCAGGAAAACCACGGCTGGCATTGCCATAGATAGCGCCGGCAATCCCTTCCAGAACCACCAATAGTCCGATGGTCACGATGACCGGATTTAGTTCCGACTTGCCTTGCAGTGGGCGGATCAAGACGCGCTCGACGAGCGCCCCGAACACAAATCCAATGGCCAGCACCAGCACGAAGGTCCACCAATAGCCGAGACCGCGGTTGAGAAGGCTGAAAGCGATGAACGTAGTCATCATCGCCATTGCCCCTTGTGCGAAGTTGATGATCTTGGTCGCTCGAAAGATCAGGACGAGAGCCAGGGCAAGGGACGCAAAGATCATTCCCTCGGTGATTCCGTTGAGCGTGAAGTTAATGAAGAGGCTCACGTGTACGCCTCAAAAGCCCAAGTAGAGGTGTCGTAAGTCACTATTGCCGGCCACCGTCGCCGCTGAGTCGCTGACCACAATTTCGCCGAGATTGAGGACGACAGCTCGCTGCGAAACCGATAGTGCACTTTGCGCGTTTTGCTCCACCAATACCACCGTCATGTCTGTTCCGAGCGTCTGGTCTCGGAGTAAGGCCATCAACCGTGCGGTCACGAGTGGCGCCAACCCTAAAGAGGGTTCGTCGAGCAAGAGCAATCGGGGTCGCGTGATCAGCGCTCGACCAATCACCAGCATTTGGCGCTCTCCACCCGAGAGGGTCGACGCATGACGGCGGCGGAACCCGCTCAGGCGGGGAAACAACTCAAATGTGGCCTCGATCGCTCCTTGGCGCTCATGACGACCCATACACCAGAGGGTGGCCAGACGGAGGTTTTCCTCCACGGTGAGCTCTCCGATGATGCCTCGCCCTTCTGGAACATGGGCGATACCGCGGCGTGCGATGTTCTCGACGGCTCGTCCCAGCAGTTCCTCCCCTTCAAAGCGCACCGAACCGGAGCGAGATTTGGCCAGTCCGCTAATGGTGCGCAGCAAGGTGGTCTTTCCGGCCCCATTGGCGCCGAGAATCGCCGTGATGGCTCCGGGATGTGCGCTAAAGGTCACTGATCTGAGGGCGTTCACCGGCCCATAGGAGACACTGAGGTTTTGGACTTCAAGCATCGCCCAACTCCATGGACATGGTTAAGGCTTTGTTGACGTCGGCTCCGAGGTACGCCGCGGTCACAGCAGCGTTTGACCGGATCACCGCCGGTGTGCCATCGGCGATCACCTGCCCGAAGTTGAGCACGACGATTCGGTCGCAAAGAGACATGACCAGATCCATGTGGTGCTCGACCAGAAGAATGCCCATTCGAGGGGCTGAGACCCCGTATTAACGTGGCCAGTTCATCCATCGCATCTTCCGAAAGGCCGCTGGCCGGTTCGTCCAAAAGGAGCAGACTGGGCTCAGCGATGAGGGCACGTGCCAGTGCGGTGCGCTTCTGAATGGCGTAGGGCAATGTGGAGGGAAGTTGCTGTGCGCAGCCGCCAATATCGAACTGATGGAGCAGTTCACGAGCGCTGGCAGCCACGCGGCGCTCTTCCCGACTCGAACGCCAACTCCCAAGGAACGCTGATCCAATATCGCATCGAAGGCGGGCTTGAGCACCCAACATCACGTTTTCGAGAACCGTCAACCCGCTACAGAGCCCGATCCCCTGGAGCGTGCGGGCAATGCCAAGCTTGTTGAGGTCGTGTGGTTGGTGATGCACCAGTGACCCACCGTTGTACGTGATCGTACCCGAATCCGCCCGGACGAAGCCGCAAATTACATTGAACAGGGTTGTCTTTCCCGCACCATTCGGTCCGATCACCCCGACTATCTGGCCGTGGTCCGCAGACATCGAGACGTGGTCCAATGCGAGAAGGCCTCCGAATCCGACGCTCAGTTCGTTGATACTGAGCGTCGGTCCTTCGCTCTTCACGGGTGCACGATCCTCGATCACCACTTCGGCCACCTATAACTCGACGGCTGAAGTTGATTGGCAGTCCGCAAGGCACACTCGTTCGGCGACATCGCCAGCCACCCCCCATCTCGTCTTGCCAGACACTACCGACAGGACCAAACGAGTGCGCTCCGGTCGTTGCTGCCGGACTCGACGGGTCCTATGCACTGAAGCCCGTAACGTGAATTCACTGCGGTCCGGGACATACCAAAGGAAGACGCTTTGGTTTCCGCTCGGGAACTACCGGTGCGGAAGGGGTTGGGAACCGGCCGGGACCGCGAGGCGCCCCGGGGGACCCTCCTGCAGGATCGCCGGAACGAACAGTTGGTAGAACCCCTCCGGGAACGTCTGCCCGAAGCCGCACCGGCACGCTCTCGGAAGCGGGAGGGCAACTCAGAAATCACCCGCTGGTTGGTGAGAGTCTCCAACCTGCATGCGCGAGAGGTGCTCGGCTCACCCACTTCTGCCACCGGCTCCCCCCAGGGTTACGACTTGTCAACCGACTGCGATCGGTTGCCGGGGTCAGTCCCCACATGGTTGATCTTTGCGCTGTCACTTCAATGTCCGGTACCTCCAAATGGAGGGAATCGAGGGCATAGGACTGTCCGAAAGCCCGATCGGGGCAATGGTTGTCCGTGTAGTCCCACTTCGGTCTGGTGGTGAGGCACTTGGTCGTGGTGTCGCCGAGATCGGCTGATGATCGTCCGGTGGGATGCGAGTAGCGGACAAGGCAACCTGGTCAAGATGAGGCGCACAACCTATGCTCGATCTGTTCAACTTCGATGCTCCGGTGGACGAACCCTTGACGCAAAAGCTCGTTAAAGGACTTGCAAGGGGCCCCGATTCCTTCACCGTTGATTTGAGACGGACGATCGATCCGCGACCGCCCCCCACAGGGTAAGACCGTTCGGCGCGTTAGAACCATCGGAGGATCATTAATGTGCTGTGCCAAAAACCGCCCATTCGGGTGTACCGGTTAATACGATGGAGTGCTCGTATGAGGTGAGACTTGAGGGGCATCGAAAAGCCTCGCGGTATGGCCGGGGCGACATCGAGCAAGGAGAGTCGAGTATTGACTGCCCCAAACTGCGTCGCTCGGGGCACTATGAGGTCTCGGCCGGTGCGCGAGTAGGCCCTTCGGTCAGTCCGGGCCTGGGTTCGGTCGAGAAATCGTCAATGCCTTAGAAGGCATTCCACGTCACCGTTCATCGTGGCAGACTTCAAAAGAGCAGACCGAAGGGGAAGGAGTGGTGCATCGGGCCTCATGACTGAATCCGATCCTCCAGGACCCACGAATCAGCACGCGACCGGGCCGTGGTCCATTCTCGATTGCGAGAGCTCCTCGCTCTTCGGCCTGCTCGATCCCACAGAGGCTTTCCGGGCGATCGCGGCTGACGTGCCACCGGCCACCGGCCTCGAAGTCGCGTGGATCGGAGTACCCCAAGAGGGCTCTTGCATGGTTCTGCACTATTTCCAAGGCACGCGGGTGTTCGAAGCTGATGGGCTGGTCGTACCGATTGGCCTCGGTCTTGGTGGTCAAGTTCTCGCATCAGGCAAGCCATGCTTCGTTCCCGACTACGTGGCGTCGCACGACATCACCCATCACTTCGATCCCGAAGTTGAGGCGGAGGGCCTGCAAGGCATGATCGCGGTTCCGATTGAATATGCCGGTCGATCCTTTGGCGTTCTCTACGGTTCCAACCGGTCAACCACCGCTTTCGGAGGCAAGGCGATAGAAGCGATGCAACTGGAAGCCAAGCGAGCTGCGACTGCGGCAGCAGTCGCAGAGCGAGCTCGGCACGCGGCCGAGGTCGCTGTCCTTGAAGAACGCCAGCGACTTGCCCTTGATCTTCATGACTCGGTTGGTGCCATGCTGTTCGCCATCACCGCCGGAGTACGTTCAGTCGGGGAGGATCTGGATGCTCTCCCGGAACTGCGGCGGCGGCTAGACGCCATCGAAGGCCAGGCCATGGAAGCGGCCAAGACTCTGCGGCTGTCGCTCACTACCTTGTCGAGCTCTCCCGAAGACCTCGCCCTGGCCGTGGCCCTGCGCGCCGATGCCAGGGCGTTCGAGGATCGAGCGAACTGCCCAACGCGTGTCATTGTCCTCACCGATCTCCCGCCGCTCAAGCCGACGCTGGCGCGAGCCCTGATCGACAGTGTCCGAGAGGCCCTTCTCAACGTCGGGAAGCATGCAAACGCCCGATCGGTCGTCCTCACAGCGGCCGCCACGCAAGGCGGAGTGATCGTCGCCGTCGCCGATGATGGCGAAGGATTAGCGCCCGCCACGAGTGACGGGACATCGGGACTCGGACTGCGGGCTGCCGCTGACCGTCTGGGGCGACTCGGAGGACGCCTCAACGTCACCGAAAATGAAGAAGGAGGGGTGACGTTCCGTGCCTGGGTCCCTTGCTAATTTGGGGCTCCGCTCCGGCTACTAGTCGTTGACGACCACCCGATCGTCAGGGACGGCGTTGCAATGCTCGTCCAACGAACGCCCTGGGTCGAGATCGTCGGATACGCCCCTAACGGGCGTGAAGCACTCGATTGTGCCAGCGACCTCAAGCCCGACGTCGTACTCCTCGATTTGCGTCTTCCGGATATGCTCGGTTCAGAGATTGTTCGAGGCATCCATGTCTGCGTCCCGAGCGCAACAATCGTCGTTTTCACCGCGTTCGCGGACCATGCTGCCATATCGGCCGCCCGTACGGCCGGCGCCAGTGCCCTTCTTCTCAAGGACGTGTCAGCTGCAGAGATGCTCGAGCTTCTCGGGTGTATTCGAGCCGGAAAGGAAGTCCCGTGGTCTGGTGACCCGGTTGAAGTTGAGCGCCGGCGGTCGAGCACTCTCGCTCAACTCGGGCTCACCAGACGGGAGTACGACGTGCTGCGCCGGGTGGCCCTTGGTGAAACGAATCCCGAGATAGCCAAAGCCATGAATCTCTCGCGAAATACCGTTAAATCCTACCTTCAGAGCGCACTCTCAAAACTCGGCGCCCGAAATCGGGTCGAGGCCTTAGTGAGAGCCGGTGAGCTCGGCCTCCTCTGAGAACTGTTTGTTCTCCGAGGACCAAGAGTTCGATGTACCGATCATTGCTATTGAGAACGGGACACGGATGCACGGGAAGTGGCGATTGAATTGCTCTACTCACGACATCAACTGGACCATCCGGGGCGCTGTTCGATTTCGCGTGAGCCGGGGCGGTACTGGCCCGACGTCCCTCGGGCGCCCCACCCGAAAGCACTCGCGGCCAATTGCTCGAAACTGCGCGGTGGCCGAGGCGTTGCTGACAGTGCGGCACCTCGCCCAACGCTCGTCCGGACCGATCTGACCGTCGGCAGCCTGAGCTGTCGGCGCGTCGCTCCGAGATGGTGATCGGCGTGAATCGAATCGCCGCAACGAATGCATTTCGGCGTGACCTTTCGTGACCTTATCGAGACGGAAGGTGAGGCTTCGTGAGGGAACCTGAGGGGCTTACGGCGCTTCCACCTGCGACCTCATCCGAGAAGCTCTGCCCAGACGAGCGAAATCTCTACATTCGCAATGTAGAGGCCGTGGGTTCGAATCCCATCACCTCCACTTAATGGGGTAGACCCATAAAGTGGACCACGACGTAGGACAATTTGGCCGGCGGTTTTGGCAAGTGCAGATCTTCGAATTCGTTCGGGGTGAGGTAGCCGAGGGTGCTGTGCCACCGTTTTGTGTTGTAGAAGTGGCCCACGTGGTCGGCGATGGCGATGCCAAAATCCAAGAGATGTCGGGTTATGCAGCCTCCCATAACTGCCAGTCGTTTCAACGCCAAACGAGCGAGGACTCGCTAGCCCCGGTGTTGGCTCGAACCACTGTCTCAAGCTAACTTCAGACAACCGGACTGCTGTTTCGATCTTTCGCGCTGTTGTTTTCGACCGTGATTCAGACGGGCAACCGGGAGTAACATCAACCACACAGGGAGATGAAGGAGATAAGAATGAAGACCGTTCTTGTGACCGGTGCCACAGGACTCGTCGGAGCGAATGTGTGCGAGCGCTTATTGAAGCAGGGCGATCGCGTCCGTGCCATCGCGCGCAAGCCCGAAGGTTCCGACGCTCTCGCACTGCGCGGGGTGGGGGTGGATATTCGCCCCGGCGACCTCGCCGACGCGGACTGTGTGAACGCGGTCACCGACGGCGTCGATGGTGTGATCCACACAGCCGCCCTGCGCGGGATGGCGGGGGTGACGATGGCCGATAGCGTGGCCGCCAATGTGACGGGCACGATCAACGTGCTGACGGCGGCACTCTTGGCTGGAGGTGTGCCGGTGGTGCAGTTATTGACCGGCACATTTTTCAACGTATGGGATGCGCCGCAGAGCGAGCACTCTCCACTGGACCTCTTGTTCATCAACAAGGACCCTTATTCGCTGACCAAGCGGCTCGCTTTCCTCGAAGGCCTGGCTCGCGTCGAGGCGGGGCAGGACATCCGATTCATGCAGCCTGGTGCGGCGTATGGCCCTTCTCCGTGCCTGGAGAACGCCATGTTTCAAAATTTCAACACCGGGTTGGCCTTGGCAATCCGTGGTGAGGTGGATCCCAAAATGCCCATGCCCTTGGCCTACGTACTGGCCGACGATTGTGCCTATGTCTCCGTCGCCGCCCTGGAGAAGGGCGTCAAGGGCGAGCGCTTCCTGGCCAAGGGGCGTCAACAAGATGTCGCCACCATCGCCGGCATTACAAATCGAGCTTGCGAGATAGCCGGCGTTTCGCATCGCGTCGCAGAAGTACCCAAGGACCAACTCGACGATCCCGACGTCGTTGCCAAGTTTGGCGCCACCATGATCTCTCTGGCCAAACGCACATATCCCGAACCGCTCTTTGACAGCAGCATCACTGAAGGGCGGCTGGGTTACATTCCGACGTCTCTAACTGACGGCCTTACCACCACGATCGACTGGATGCGGCGTAACGCCTTCATTTAGAGGGTGAGGCGATTCTGGGTGAGCGCCGTCCACGACCCCGCTCATTGTGCGCTGAGCGTGCTTGCTAGCGTTGACTCGCCGAACCAGCCGGAGCACGACCGCTTTCTGCTGGCTACGCGTCCTTCGAGGCGGCGAAGCTCTCGATGTAGGACACGGCGGCATTCGTTGCCCACTTGTCGGCCATGTTCAATCTTCGTCTAGATAGCCAAGGCTGCCAGGGAGCCACATCTCTAGTTCGACGCCACCGACGACCACTGGAGTAAGAGAATTCGGTTCGTGGTCAGAGGGCGGCGCGGGTCTGTCATGAGCGATCGGACCGGCGCGAGGTCCGGCGAGACGCCGGAGCCCGTAGCCTCGTATGTATGGTCGTGTCGACAGCGTCTCCAAGCCGCCTCGAAGCTCGCCGTCACTTCGGCCAGTATGCCGAGGCGCTGGTGGAGGTGACCCTGGGGTTCTTTTTGCTCGGTGCGGCGATCCTCGCCGGGGTGGTATTCGTTCACCGACCATGGCCCAACCGGGTGGACGCCCTCGGGTTCCGGTTCCTTCCCGCAGACCTGACCTCCACATGGGCCACCGACGTGGTTCACCTCGGTTCCCTGACGGTCTTGATCGCCGGATCGGTCGGGCTCTGTGTCGTGGCGGCTGTATCTCGGAACTGGATCCGGGCATTGTCGTCTCTCATCGCTCCGATTGCGGCGGTGCTGATCGTGCAGACTGTGGCCAAACCGCTCGTCGGCCGCCATTTCGAGGGCACTTCGGGCCTGTCGTACCCGTCGGGAACAGTCACCGCTGTGGCTGCTGCTCGCTACCGCGGCCTTCCTGGTCGTGCCTCGGTTCGCCAAGCTCCTGGTGGCCATGGCGGGTGGAGCAGTCATCGTGGCGGTTTGCGCTGCGGTGGTGGTGCTGCGTTGGCACTACCCGACGGACGCTCTCGGCGGTGTGTGCGTCGGGACGGGTGCCGTGTTTGCGGTCGATGGTCTTCTGCTGTCGATCCGCGATCACCAGCCGGTCCGCCTGCGCAGCTGACGTCGTCCGTCCCGACGGATGTGTGCTCGCAAGCGTGATGTCGCTCGTGGGATCGCTGCGGCGGTATCACCTGGCCGGTGCTGCAGAGGAGATGTCGCTGTTTGTTGCGGAGGTGATCGATACCATGGTCCGCACGGGCGAGCAGAGGCACACCCCGCATCAGTGCCGAATATTTTGCTGGAGCGAGATCGCTGGCCGCTGAACAGGCTCCCGTGCGAGCGAGAAGTGGTGTCCGCGTCCAACGCAATCTCCTCGGGTGATCGAAAGGCACTCGACTCGTTCGAGCGGGATGCTGACGCTGTTGATCGGGACTAGTGCGACATTTTCGCGAACAACAGTGCCCTGGTTGCAATCTGGTCGCTTCCCCCTCCCGTTCCACGTATCCACCAGGCCATGCGATCCTCGAAAGTGCGATGAGGGGCATCGGGACCCCTAACGCCCATCGGAGGTCCATATGCGACTGGCGGAGCCCTCTGGACGACAGAGTTCCCCTGCGCGCCTGACAACATCTCCTGTTGTCACCGGTGTAAGCCTCGCGATCTGCCTCCACGCGTCTACCGATCGGCATGGTCAACTGCGTTCCATAAGGCCCTGGGGTGCAAGGCTCTCGCCACCGCACAAGGGTCGGTCGAGCGCCGGGGAGGCTCACCTGAAGAAGCAGCGGGTGTGCACGTCGGGGTTGCAATCAGCAGTGGGTTGACACCTTGCCTCCTCTGCTTCTCCGACCTCAAAGGGCGCACATAGCCGAGCGACCAAACCCCTGGCAGCACGATCGGTGAAATGGATCTGAGCGTCTCGGCGCACTACCACTCGCTAGAGGACGCACTCGACATGGTTCCGTTGTTCGCCCGGGTTAACCGGAATGTCTTTGCAGCGACGACGAGCCGTCCATTCGTCATGTAGCCGGGGCCGCAATGTCGGCTACTAGAAGTTCTCTGCCGTGAATCGACCGCCGCACGTTGTGTTCCCCTCGGGGCTATTGCCATTGGTGGCGGGGCGATCTGGCACCGAGCCCGCCGGCAAAAGGCGCTCTCCGCGATGGGTTAGCGGTGTCAACTGACGAAGAGCGACTGCAGGGGTCCTCGTGTCTTCTGTCGTAGCCGTTGGTAGGAGGCCTGACCCCCAAGGCCCTCAGGGTCGATCGAATGAATGAAGTCCTCCCACTCCTGAGAGTCGTCGATGACGACCCATCGAGCATCCGGCAGTACTCTTCAGGCAATGTTTCGTGTTGGACTTACGCGAGCGAGCGCCCCCCCATCTGTTATCAGGAAGTCCAGCTGCCGGCGCCGTCGGCGAGGATGATTCGTGTTCCGTGACAGCCTCGCGAACGCCGGGCGAACCAAGGGCAGAATGCCCGGCTGGGTCGAGGATCGGGTGCTCTATATGGCGACAGCCGGTCGTCCCTCGTCCGCCGGTTGCGGAGCGGCGGGCAGTTTCACCGTGACGCAGATCCCGCCAGCGTCCCGTGGGGTGAGAGTGAGATTTCCGGCGTGTGCTTGGGTGATCCTTCTGACGATGGCCAGGCCGAGGCCGACACCTTCGTGGTCGGTGCGTATGCGTTCGGTGCCGCGCCGAAACGGTTCGACAAGCGTGGCAACTACCTCTGGGGTGAACTTCTGCCCGGTGTTCTCGACGGTGAGTGCCACACCCTCGGGGTGAACGCTGGTCGTGACCCAGACGGTGCCCAGTGTGGGCAGATTGTGGACGATTGCGTTATGCACCAGGTTCGTAGTCAACTGCAGCAGGAGCGCCTCTGAGCCGATGGCGGGCGTCATTTCGCCGGAGGTCTCGATGGTGACGCCACGTTCTTCTGCGAAGGGGAGGAGTGTTTCAGTGGCTTCTTCTGCGATAAGGGACAGGTCGACCTGTGCCGGGATGAAGGACTGCTGATCGGAGCGGCTGAGCAGGAGCAATGCTTCGGTGAGGTCGATCGCTCGGGCGTTGACGGCGTGGAGGCGTTCAACGAGTTCGCCGTTGTCGTGGCTCGGATCGTTGCGGGCCACGTCGAGAAGTGTCTGCGTGATGGCCAACGGGGTGCGCAGTTCGTGGGAGGCATTGGCTGCGAATCTCTGCTGTTCGGCGACCTGTGCTTCGAGCCGCGCCAGCATGGTGTCGAAGGCGTCGGCGAGTTCACGGAACTCGTCATTGCGGCCTTCCAATTGGATTCGGTGGGAGAGGGAGCCGGCCGTGGCGGTGCGGGTGGCATCGGTGATGCGAGTGAGGGGAGCGAGCATCCGACCGGCGAGCAGCCACCCTCCGAAGAGACCGAACGCCAGCAGGAACACCCCCAAGATGGCCGCAGCCGGAGCGAAATCGCGCAAGAGACCGCCACGGCCGGGCGATACGAAGACGGACGTGCCGTGGACGAGGACCGTCTCACCCCTGGGCACATATCGCAGGAGGAACACCCACACGGCGCCGAGCAGCAAGCCGCCAGCGATCATGAGGAAGCCGGCGTAACTGAGGGTGAGTTTGAGGCGAACGCTCCAACCCGAGGTTCTATCCACCGTCTTCTCCCTTGCGCCCGGTGTCTGGTTGGGTGTCGATGCGGTAGCCGACGCCGGCCACCGTGGTAATGACCCACGGTTCGCCGAGACGTTTGCGCAGCGCCGAGACGGTGATGCGCACGGCGTTGGTGAACGGGTCTGCGTTCTCGTCCCACGCTTGCTCTAAGAGCTCCTCGGCGCTGACGACGCCGCCGCCGGCGCCGACGAGGACTTCGAGCACGGCGAACTGCTTGCGGGTGAGAGAGACGTAGCGGCCGTCGCGGTAGACCTCGCGGCGGAACGAGTCCAGACGCAGGCCGGCGATCTCTCGCACGGGAGGCCGGTGATGGGCGCGCCGGCGGTCGAGCGCTCGGAGGCGGAGCACGAGCTCTCGGAGCTCGAACGGTTTGGTGAGGTAGTCGTCGGCGCCGAGTTCGAACCCGGAGGCCTTGTCGTCGATCCGGTCGGCGGCGGTGAGCATCAGGATTGGCATGCCGCTGCCGGAGGCGACGATGCGTCTGGCGATCTCGTCGCCAGAGGGCCTGGGGATGTCGCGGTCGAGGACGGCGATGTCGTAGGCGTTGATGCGCAGCAGCTCCACAGCGGTGTCACCATCACCGGCGATATCCGCGGCGATCGCTTCGAGGCGTAGGCCATCGCGGATGGCTTCGGCCATGTAGGGCTCGTCCTCGACGATCAGCACACGCACGTTCAGTCAGCCTACGTGTCGGGACATATCGTTGGCGTATCGAGAATTCGATACGTGCTGGCAACACCAGGCTGTCTTGACTGGAGGCATGACCGACAGCCAAGTGGCACAAGCAGCGCAATGACACTCCTTCGGAAGCGACCTGAGGGCTGGTGGTGTCGCAAGGAAGCTTCATGCGTCGATCGCACCTGTGGGCGGCCGCGGCCGTAGCGCTGGGAGTCACCCTGGCCGGTTGCACGGGCGGATCGACGGACCCGAACGCGGCGCTCGCAGTCGACCACGACTACCGCCTCAGCGGGAGGATCAGGCTCGTCGGGGACGTCGCCGCTCGCCGAGGCAGTGGCCTACTCCCAGTGCATGCGCAGCCACAGCGTCTCGAACTTCCCCGACCCGGTGCAGACCCCAGACGGAGGTTATGGGTACAGGACCACCGGAATTGACCCGAACTCGACTGCGTTTCAAGGTGCACTTCAGGCATGCAAGGGCCTGCCGTCGCCGTGGAACTCCACCGGACAGCAGCTCACCGCCGCTCAACAGCAGGCGTGGTTGACCTGGGCCGCGTGCATCCGACTCCACGGCGTGCCGAACTTTCCCGACCCGACGTTCTCCGGCAGCGAAGTGCACGACTCCGGCGTCGGGTCGAACTCGCCGCAACTGCAGTCGGCGATGGACGCCTGTAAGTCGCGAGGCCGTCCGTCGGTGGCCTGGGAGGGTGACCGGCAACGGCAAACCGGAGGCTGAGCAGCTCATCGCCTCCGGCAGCGTGGAGTGCAGCGCCCTCTACTCAGGCGAGCTGAGGCGGCGGGTCCAGTGACGCGGAAGACGTGGGTGCTGGCCGGAGCGGCCGTCCTCGTTGCCGTGATCGTCACCGGTGTCGCGGTCGTTATGCCCGGCGCGAAGCAAGCGACTTCGGCCACAACCGAGCAACCGGTGAACACCGCGCCGGTAGAACAGAGGGAACTCTCGGCCATGGTCTCGGTGGATGGAGCCCTGACCTATCGGGCGCAATCCGGACGGTTTGCCGTACTCGGTGATCAACCAGGCCAGCGGGACATATACCGAGCTACCCGCGCTTGGCCAGGTGATCTCCCAGGGCCAGGCGCTCTACCGGGTAAACGACAGTCCGGTGGTGCTCCTGTATGGCGCGACACCCGCCTATCGGACCCTGTCGGTCGGGGCGACTGGCGCCGACGTGGCCGAACTCAACGCGGATCTGGTCGCGCTCGGCTACGCCACATCGGCTCAGCTCAGTCCAACGTCCGCCTCCTTCGGATCGGCCACCAGCTACCGCTGTGAAGAGGCTCCAGTCCGCGCTGGGCGTAACCCAGAACGGCGCGCTGAGCCTCGGTCAAGCGGTGTTCGAACCCAACGCCGTGCGCGTGACGATCCTGTCGGCGCCGCTAGGGGGCAACGCCCAGATCGGCCAGACCGTGATGCAGGCCACCTCGACCATTCGCCAGGTGCAGGTAGCGTTGGACGTCGCCCAACAGACCGACGTGGCCGTCGGGGACAAGGTGACCATCACCCTGCCCAACGGCCGGACCACCCCAGGTGTCGTCTCCTCGCTGGGCACGGTGGCCACGTGCCCAGCGAGTTCGGGGTCCGGCGGGTCGAGTTCTGGCCCCGCTGCACAGGGAACGGGCACCTGCCCGTCGGGCAGCTCGGGGGCAAGCAGCACACCCACCGATCGCGATGGACGTCACCCCCTCCGATCCTGCCGCCACGGGCACGCTGGGATCAGGCCCCGGTACAGGTCGCCATCACCACGGCCAGTGTGCCGAGCGCTCTGGTGGTACCAGTGACCGCGCTGCTGGCCCAGTCCGGTGGTGGCTACGCCGTCGAGGTCGTGGGCGCGGGCGGGATCAACCATCTGGTGACGGTCTCGCTCGGACGGTTCGACGACGCCGACGGGCTGGTACAGGTCACCGGCTCGGACCTGGCCGCCGGCCAAAGAGTGGTGGTCCCGAGCACATGATCGACTCACTGCCGCCCATGCCCGACGACGACGCGGTCGCGGCGGGCAATAACTCGGTTACCGACGCTGCACCGGTTCCGGTGCTCGACGTCGACAATGTGACGAAGAGCTACCCCGGCGAGCCGCCCGTCCAGGCCCTGCGCGGGGTCAGCCTCGCCATCAGCCAGGGCGAGCTGGTCGGGATCGTCGGACCGTCGGGATCGGGCAAGACCACCCTATGCAACTGATGGGAACCCTCGACCGGCCCACCAGCGGTCGGGTGCGGATCACCGGGCTGGACGTCGCCACCATGGCCGACGACGACGTGGCTTACCTGAGGGCCACTCGGATCGGGTTCGTATTCCAGCAGTTCTTCCTGGCCGAGCACTCCACCGTGTTGGACAACGTGGCCGACGGGCTCCTCTACGCCGGCATCCCCCTCAAGCAGCGCCGCCAGCGCGCCCTCGACACCCTGGACCTGGTCGGCCTGGCCGAGCGCCCTCATGTCCGTCCCACCCAGCTATCGGGCGGGCAACGCCAACGGGTCGCCATCGCCCGGGCCTTGGTCGGCCAGCCAGCCATCGTGCTTGCCGACGAGCCGACAGGCAATCTGGACCAGGCCACCGGGCAGTCCATCCTGGCCCTGATCGATCAGCTCCATCAGGCCGGCTCGACCATCGTGGTCATCACCCACGACCACACCATCGCCGAGCGCATGCCCCGTACGGTCGGGATTCTCGACGGCCGCATCGTGGCCGACACCGGACCCGCCGCGGGTACCAGCTCGTGCCTGCGACCTCTCGCCTTCCTGGCTCCGCCGCCCTCCATGCGGCGCCGGACTGCGACCGGCGCACCCGTCGATCAGGAGCAGCCGTGCCTGCCGCTGCCATCCTGAGCCGGAAGCGGCTACCACTCTCCGATCTGAGCCGGCTTTCCACCGTGGGACTACGGACGCGGAAGCTACGGGCCGGGCTGTCGGCTCTCGGTATCGCCATCGGCGTCGCCGCCATCGTCGCCGTTCTCGGTCTGTCCGCCTCGTCCCAAGCCGGCCTGCTCAACGAGATCAACCAGCTCGGAACCAACCTTCTCACCGTCAGCAACGGCCAGAATGTCACCGGCGGTACCGCGGAGCTGCCCACCACGGCGCCCGGCCATGATCGGCCGGATCAGCGGCGTACAGCAGGTGCAGACCACCGGGACGGTCAGCGGCGCCGATGCCTTTCGCAACCCCTACATCCCCCCGGTCAACACCAACGCCTTGACCGTCCAAGCCGCATCCCTCGACCTCCTCCCGGTGGTGGCCACCAGCGTCGCTCAGGGCCATTACCTCAACGCGGCGACCGCCCAAGAACTCGTCGCCGTCCTCGGCGCCGCTGCCGCGCAGCGCCTCGGGATCGACCGCGTCTACCCCGGCGAGAGGATCTGGGTCGGCGGGCAATGGTTGTACGTGGCCGGCATCCTCAGACCGGCGGTGCTGCGTCTCTGCCATCGACTCCTCTGTCCTGGTCGGTTACCCCGCGGCGGAGAAGTACCTGGGCTTCGACGGCCATCCCTCCACCATCTACGTCCGCGCCCAGAACGACCGGGTCACTGCGGTCGACAACCTTCTTGGTGCCACCGCCAACCCTGAGAACCCCAGCAGCGTCAATGTCAGCCAACCCTCCGACGTCCTCGTCGCTCAAGCTGAGGCCAGGAGTGCCCTCAACGGCCTCTTTCTCGGGCTCGGCGCCGTCGCCCTCCTCGTCGGTGCGGTCGGCGTCGCCAACATCATGATCATCTCCGTCCTCGAACGCCGCTCCGAGATCGGCCTACGCCGCGCCCTCGGCGCCACCAAAGGCCACATCCGCACCCAGTTTCTCTCAGAAGCCGTCTTTCTCGGCCTTCTTGGTGGCGTCGTCGGCGTTGCACTCGGCGTCGCGTCCACGTCTGTGTACGCCCATACCAAAGGCTGGGCCACTGTCGTGCCACCAGAAGCCTGGCTCGGCGGCTTCACTGCTTCCCTGATTATCGGCACGATCGCCGGGCTTATGCCTGCCGTCCGTGCCGCGCGGATGTCACCCACCCAGGCGCTGTGGAGCGTGTGACCTTCCACGGCTGGAGCGACTGCGTACACAGGGGGCTTTCATCGTGGACTCAGACGTGCGGTGTAGACCGTCCGACCTGTGAATCAAACAGATCCGCTTTTCTTGGTCGGTCATTTCCGAACCGGCTCAACGATGTTCTGGAGCATGTTTCGGACCGCCAGCGACCGATATAACGCTTACTGCGAACCTTTCCACGAACATCTTGTCTCCATGGTCGACGACAAGGACCTTGTGCCCCAGGACCCGACTCACACGGGTATCGAGGACGTTTTCGCAGAGTACCGCTCTCTCGATCGCGAAGCCTTGGGGCAAGTGTGGCGTCCCTGGTTTGGCCGAGAGCGATTCTTACTCGGGCGGGACGACGAGGCTGCCGACATGGAAGAGTATCTCCGATTCCTGATCGATTCGACACCGCAACGTGCCGTTCTGAAGTTCACGCGGGCGACGTTCCGGGTGGAATGGCTCCGCGCGAAGTTTCCCGGCGCGACCATCGTTCACCTGGTGCGGAGACCACGCGAAATCTGGACGTCGATGTGGGGACGAGGTCGGATTCCGGACGGAGAGCCTTTTGGCTCATTCATTCAGTACACGAGCTTGATCGCCGAAGACATCGGCCTCGATCTCCCAGGCAATCCATATCGCACGTTCTACGCGCTCATGATGCTCGGCGATGAAATGGGTGAGAAGGCGATGAATGACCGTTGGGCGTACGAGGAGGCGGTGAGGGACTTCACAAGTTGGAGCACGCGCCACTTGATCGAGACCGGACTGATGGACGTCGTCCCCCCGATTCCGGTACGAACCGATGACATCGGTGAAGCGGTTCACGAAAGTAGTTGGTTCGATGACCAAGAGGAAGCCGTAAGGTCCCACGTCGGGAACTCTGTCAAGACATTCCTCATCGACAGTTATCGCGAACCTCGAGCCCAGTGAGCCAATTCCCCTCCTGATGAGGACGCATCGGACAACGGGTTGTCGGTGGCGTGCTCCAAAAGACGGCTCACGGCCTCCACGTCGAGTGGTCGTGCGAAGAGGAACCCTTGGCCCGTGTCGACGTTCTCGGCAGCCAGCTGCGCACGCTGGCCGTCGTTCTCGATGCCTTCTGCGACCGTCTCGAGCCCGAGGGCTTGGCCGAGCTGGACCATGGCATGGACGAGAGCGACCGCCTCGGTGGTATCGGTGATCCCCGACACGAAGGACCGGTCGATCTTGAGCACGTCGATCGGGAATTGGCGCAGGTAGGCCAGCGACGAGTAGCCGGTGCCGAAGTCGTCGACGGCGATGCGCACCCCGAGAGCCTTGAGCAGGGTGAGGCGACCGACGGTGTCTTCGACGTTGTGCATCAGGGTGGTCTCGGTGAGCTCCAGGACACAGAGTGCAGGATCGAAGCCGCTTTCGGCGAGGGCCCCGTGCACGTCGCTGATGATCTGGTCTCGATCGAGCTGTTTGGCCGACACGTTGATCGAAACGGTGATCCGGTGGCCCTGGCGTTGCCAGGCAGCACCTTGTCGGCAGGCTTCATCGAGAACCCATCGACCTACCGGCACGATCAGGCCGTTGGCCTCGAGCGCAGGAATGAAATCATCTGGCTGGATCACCCCCCGGGTGGGGTGACGCCAGCGAAGCAGCGCCTCGACGCTGGTGAAGGCACCCGTAGACAAATCAAAGGTGGGTTGGTAGAGCAAGAAGAACTGGTCGGCATGGAGTGCGGCGTGCAGATCAATCTCAAGATTTCGGTGATCGTCGTCGGCCGCTTGCATTGCCGGTGCAAAGACCACTGCGCACTTCTTGCCGGCGGCCTTGGCCCGATAGAGAGCAAGATCGGCGTCGCGGAGCAGCTCGTCGGGGGTGGCTCGCTGGCCCTCGGCGATACCGATGCTCGCCGTCACCGAGAGAGGCGTGTCGCTGCCGGCGATCTCGAAAGGAGCGGCCAGCACGTCGAGGATGCGCTCGGCAACCATGTCGACCCCTGCGGCCAGAGACTCGCCCTCGGCCAGTACGACGAATTCGTCACCCCCGAGACGCCCGACGGTGTCTTCTCGGCGAATGGCACTGGTCAACCGCGCTGCCACCCCGACCAGGAGTTGATCGCCCGCGGCGTGGCCCAAGGTGTCATTGACGTCCTTGAAGTCGTCCAGGTCCAAGAAGAGGACGGCGACGGGAGTGCGCTCGCGTCGGGACCGAGCCAGCATCTGGTCGATGCGGTCGAGTATCAGGGCCCGATTGGGGAGGGCGGTGAGGGAGTCATGGAGGGCCAGGTGGTGGAGCTCGCTGGTGCGTTCGTCGACAAGTACGAGCGCCCGAGATCGGCCGGTCCCGAGCACGTAGATCAAGGCTCCGAGCAATAGGCCGAGCACGAACCCGGCCAAGAGGAGAGCCAGTGCGTTGGCGTTGGCGAGCACCGAGGAGCCACCGACGATCGCGAAGGTCTGCAGGTGCCAACCGTTGTGCAGGTCTACTGAGGCCGAGGTGGACCCCGCGGCGGCAGATCCTGCTGAGAATGTGACCTTGGAAGCACCGGTCCCGTAGCGAAAGGCAACCGCCGTCCCCGGATGGCCGTTGAGCGCTTGGTGAAGGTCGAAACTCGGCAATGTCGTCAGACCCACGATGCCGAGAGCGCTTGAGGTATCACCCTGGGTGGTGGCCCGTGTCACTCCGCGGGGGTAGATGGGCGTTTCAACCGAGAGGTAGTGCTTCGTTCCCGCGGAGTACGGCAGGTACGCCCCGTCACCTAGGAGTGCTGACTTGAAGGGCCCGGAGTTGGCCCCACTGCAAACATCGTATCCGAGGGGCAGAGATGGACCACCGTTCACGTAGCCGAACGCTTGGAGGCAGTAATAGGGCCGGTTCCCAGGGGGCGTGATCTGATAGGACTGCCCCGGCCCAAGATGCGATGCGGGATCAGCGTTCATCCGGGCGACGAACTGAGGAAGTTGTGGAGGGCGGACGATCGCGATGAAGGCAATTCCCGTCACCTCGGGAAAGCGCTTCGCCACCTGCATGGTGGCTATCCAACTCAGAAATTGGGCATTCGAGGCGGTCGGGTTGGCGACAACAAACGCTTGGGCACTTATGACGAGACTGCTCTCTTGTTGAATGGCCAGCTTCAGCGTCGAAGCAATTCCTATCGACGACGCCACCAAAGAGTCCTTGGATCGCTGGGCATCGTTGTGTGCAACGACAGATGCTCCGAGCACTGATCCGATGGTGGCGAGCACCACAAGCAGCGCAGCAACGCAGAACCAGTTTCGTCTCGTGCGGCTCATCGGCCGAGCGTCCTCATCGGAGTTCTGCCTTCAGGGATGATTTGGAACTGCGTTGACATCGACCGGATACGAACCATCGAAGACCCTTCTCTCCTCAGCGGAAGATTTGTCGTTCATTAGCCATTCGTTTAGCGATCATGGGTCTGCTTCTCCGATACCCATAGGGCCGTTAGTCCCTCGCGCCTCGTTGCAACCAGATGGCGACTCTTATGCAACCGCGGTCTCGCATGTTCTACACGTCACCAAAGGACAACTGCAGCGGCCGCGTATCCGAAGACTCGCGTGCTGAGATGATCGGCGGGAAGGCCAGGGCGCGTTGAAAACCCCCGGCAACAGTCTGCGCAGCGTTGCAGCGTTCAGGCGCTGGAGCAACTTACAACCATGGGCCGTTACTTCTTGGAGGAGGGAGGGCAACACGCTTTGTGGACGCAGCGAGAGCATCCAGAGACAGGGTGCGAAACCCACCTGCGGCGCGTGCGCCAGAGACTCTGAGCCGATGACCCAAAGGCTCTCCGCATTCTCGGACCGGATCCAGTCCGGAATGACGCAAGATCGGGTCATCCAAGACGGTGACTCGACCGAAGGGTTCGCCGTTGACTATCAGCTCACGGTCCCTGCCGTAAGAGGGGAGAGAACGCAAGTTGGCGATCCGACTCAGTGGCTTTACGTCCGACGAACGCCTGATCCCCTCTCGGCCAGTTCGCGGAACTCCTCGGGTACTCGTTCGGCGGGGGAAAGGGCGACAGCGGCGTATCCGACGGCGTTGCGGCCGAACTTGTTCCGGATGGCGTCGATGGACCGGTCCACTCCCCACCGGGAGGCCTCGACGGGGGACACCGGTCGCGAGCCCACATTGCGGCGCAAATGGTCGGGATCGAGAGGTAGCTCGAGTTGCAAAGAATGCTCAGCGCGCAGGTTGGAGACGGAAAGGGCGATGAGCGTGATCTCGCGCTCTTGTTGGTTGTCGAGGATGGCGGAATGGGCGAGCCTTCCCGCCACCTCGGTCAGGGTCAGCGTCGTCGAGATCGCAACGGGCAACGTCTCAGAGCGGGTCGAAGAGCGCATGTGAAGAAATCGAATCCGTACGGTCACTGTGTGACCAGCCAGGTTTGCCTTTCGCAAGCGACCGGCGACCCTGTCAGCCAGGTAGGCGAGCGTCTCTCGGATGAGTTCCGGAGTTGGGTCTCTTCGTCCCAGGGCGGCCTGGGCGCCCATGGATTTCGACCGCGCCGCTGTCGCTACTGCCCGCTCATCGACGTTGGCTGAGAGAGCTGCCAGTTTTGCACCGGCGGCCTGGCCGAGCAAGCTGCTTAGGATCGGGCTGCCGGTCTTGGCGAGTTGGCCGATAGTAAAGATTCCTGCCTCGTGCAGGCGCCGTTCTGTTGTTGCTCCCACGCCCCAAATCAGCCTGATGGGAAGTGGCTCGAGAAAGTCGCTCTCATCGTCCGGATCCACGGCGATGAGGCCGTCAGGCTTGGCTACCTGTGACGCCACCTTGGCGAGGTGCTTCGTACGGGCCACACCAACCGACAACGGAAGACCGATCTCGTCGCGTACGCGTCGGCGGATGGCGGTCGCTATCGAGGTGGGTGTTCCGAAGAGATGGACGGCGCCGGCCACATCGAGAAATGCCTCATCTATCGACACCCGCTCCACCCGAGGGGTGAAGTCATGAAAGACAGACACGACATCGTCGCCGAACTGTTGGTAGCGGCCGAAGTGACCTGCGACGAAAAGAAGGTCACCGCAAAGCTGGCGGGCTCGCCACCCTGACATGCCGCTGCGGACGCCGTAGCTCCTGGCTTCATACGACGCAGCCAGCACCACACTGCCGCCCACGGCGATGGGACGATTCCTCAGTGAAGGGTTCAGCAACTGCTCAACGGACGCGTAGAAGGCGTCGAGGTCGGCATGGAGGATCGTCGCTCTCGGAGGAGACGCCAGTTCCACATGCTGCATGCTAGTCGAACATATGTTCGATTTCCAGAGCTGCGAGACCTCGCCCCGCGATCCCCATATGGGGCGGAAGTCCCGGATCCTTGTTGAGGGTCGTGTATACAAGATTACAACTCAGCCTTAAGTTGTCTGGGTCGAACCGGAAAGCAAGGGAGTCAGTTGTGCCAATTGGCCCGGACGCCGATGAGCCCACCCAAAACCTGCCCGGCCCGGATCAGGCGATTGGTTTCACCGAGCACATCCGGCGACACGCGAACGTGCTTCAAGCAGATAGCGGCTAGGGGAGAGGCAATGAGCACGGGGCGCCTGGAGTCGTTCAGCGACGGTGTCCTCGCCGTTGCCATAACTCTATTGTCCCTCGACCTGGCGGTTAAGGGACCTGGGCATGGGACTCTCGCCCATCAGCTCGCCCATCGGTGGCCGTCATTCGCCTCCTACGTCGTGAGCTTCTTGGTCATCGGAATCATCTGGATCAATCACCATTCGCTGTTCTCGAACCTCGAGAGGATCGATCGCGTTGGGCTCTTCCTCAATCTCCTCCTGCTTCTCTTTGTGGTGGCGATCCCGTTCGCCACTGCGACCATGGCCGAGTACTTGCGCGTAGGGGGGAGCGACTCTCACCTCGCCGCTGCCCTGTACGCCTTCGTCTCATTGGACATGGGCCTTGCCTTCGCCATGATGTTCCTGTGGTCCTCGCGGCATGGGCAGTTCCGCATCCCTCTCGATCCCAGGACTCGGAGAAACGCCTTTGTGCGCTTCAGCATCGGAAATCTGGCCTATCTACTGGCAATCGGCCTGGCGTTCGTGAGCGCATGGCTGACGCTCGCGATCGTCGCTCTCGTCGCTGTCTACTACAGCTTCGAGCAGATAACCGTAGCGAAATAGACGAAACGGTGAAAGGCGTTACTCAGCGCACCCGCTGCATGGCGGCGTTGATGAGGGCCAGGTCGAAGAACTCAGGGTCAAAGCGACCGGCCCAACTGACCTCTTCGGAAGCGTTTTCGTGGCCAGGGTCGCGAATGGCTTCGAGTAGGTCGCGATAGCCGGTGATGCCACCGCAGTCTTCGGGGGGACAGGCTCTTTGTCCATCGATACAGACGGCGAACTTCAAGATTGTGGGAATCGGATCTATGGACTCGACCACCACCTCGTGGCGCCACGAGTCTCCGAAGTCGTACTCATAGAAGAACCGGGTCCGGTCGCTCACCACCTCGGAGAACACGACAGTCTCTTCGTTGACTTCGTCGATGTCATCGTCCTGCTCGGCGTATGGCGTGCCGTAGCGCTCGCCATCGATCTCGAAACTATGGAGGTGGTAGTCCTCCCATCCCATTGCAGCTTGGAAGATCGTGTGGAGCTTCGACAGCTTGATCTCGCCGGGCACCAACAGTCGCCGCCAGATCGTCGGCGTCACATCCACGAGGGAGATGCGTAGCTGCAACGCCATCTTGCTCGCTCCATGTCGTGATCGGGCAACCATGCCCCCAGATTAGAGGAGAACCAAGGCATCAGCTCAGAGGGGGCAAATCCGATGATCACATGAGAACCCAGAGTCGAGCATGCAGGCGACGATGATCGCCGATGATGAGATGGGCTGCCCGACGTGATGATCGAGGTTGACTCCTACAGCCCAGATCGAGTCCGCCTCGAACAGGGCAAGTCGGATCACCTGCCCCCTAACCGAGGCTCAACAACGTGGGATCATCGCGTCGCATTCTTGGGAAGACGTCTTCGCGGCCCCACATCAAAAGGAATATGAGCGCTGCCACAAAGAACAAACCATCGAAGAGTGCGCCTGCAGTGTGGGAGTAGCCGCCGATTGTGATTCCTGCATCCCACACGAAGTGGCAAATGATGAACGGCAGAAGGCGTCGAATCCAGCGATACGCCAAGACCGTGGCGGTCGCCCACAGGACGATGGGTAGCACTCCAGGGCCGTAGTAGAGGTGATAAGACGCCCGCACCAAGACAGCGACGATGACAACCGCCGTAGCCGTCCATCCGCGTTGCTCCAAGCGGCGAACGAGGTACCCGAGAACGACCACCTCCTCAACGACTGCCGCCTGGAGGCTGATGAGTAGTCCAAGTGCGACGAATGCAATTGGCAATGCGGGGCCGGAGACGTGATACCTCGAAATATGAGCCTCTGTCAGGATGGCTAGTCCGACCTTTTGCGGAATCACCTGGACGAAAATCCATACTGGTAGCACGAGGGCGAGGTCCTTGCGCAAGCGTCCGCCCGACAGACCTATCGAGGACAGCCCTTCGCCATTCCTGATCAGTAGGAAGAAGACGAGCCCGGCGGCTGCAAATCCGGACAAAACGACACCGATTGACAGTGCAAGAGAGATTGCCGGCTCACCAGGGATCACCATGCCCTCGTTCGAGAATTCAAAGCCAATCGTGATGTGCATTATCAGGTAAGCAATCGCCGCAATCGTCGCACCGAGGGGGAAGATTGACATCACCACCAAGGTCTCCCAGCCGTACAAGCGTCGGAGCCTTCGGTCTGTGACGGGTTGCGCTCTTGAGCGATCTGGCCGTCGACTAGCCGGCGACGGTGGTGGCGGGACTGCCGCCGCGAGGGCAACGTGATCGGCGGTGACACGGGAGGACGGCTCGGACACGATGCCCGGGTGCTCATCTAGATGTTCAAACACTTGCTCGGACCCGCCTCTTCCTTCGTTGATGGGGATAGAGTGATGCTGGATCAGATCTCAACGACTTGTTCGACCCCACCCGCTTCAACGCGGTTGGTCCATTGGTGTCCATCCCAAAACCGGAATGAGTGTGTGCCTTGTGGGTCTGGATACCAACCTGATGGCACGCCCAACTCTGATTCGCCCACCGCCTCCGAGACGTCAGCTGGTTTCGTTGTGCGTCGCGCGATCGCGAACAGGATGGCGCAGAGAAGAAGTGAGATGAATCCGATAACAGCCCACCCCCACGACGGTATACGCCAGGGTGTCACACGATGGGCGTCTTTGTACTTCTCAGACGATCGATAGGCCACTAGGGCAACCACGGCACCAATGACCAGTGCGACAATCAGTCTTGACGATGAAATAGTCGCCATCATCTCCATGGAATCGCCCCTTCCACCAATTCTTGCAAACATTTGCAACTTATTGAAAGACTGGCTAAGAGTCAGCGGTGTTCAGGCGGTTGCCAACACGGTGCGGTTGAGTTGCGTTGAGTCCGTATGGGGGCACCCCGGTGACCGGGCCGCAATGACGGCGAGCGGCCCAGGAGCGGTCGGCTAGGAAGACGGTCGCCGGTACGCTCCGTTTGTCGCCGGGCACTCTGCTAACGGACGTTCACAATCAAGAGGAGATCAATAGATGTCGGCAACGCTGAAGTTGACGCATAAGGCAATGGGAGCGGAGGTCCGTCGTGGTACGTACGACGTCGTGGTCGACGAGAAGCAGGTCGGGGGGATCGAGATGAACAACACGATCGAAATACCAGTCGAACCTGGACGTCATACCCTGCAGGTCCGCGATGGACGAAAGTCGAGCAGCGCTGAAAGCTTTGATGCCGCCGAGGGTGAGGTCGTCGCGTTCCGATGCACCGGAAAGAGGTTCTTGCCGATCTTTCTGGCATCCTTCATCGTTCCCAGGTTGGCACTGAAACTTGTTCGCGATTGAGTCGGCGTCGCGTGGTGGTGCACACCGGCACGTCGTCATCGCCTTCCGGCTCGCTGGGAGTGGGCGACTCCAGGTTGCGCCTGGGTGCGGCCAAGAAGCGAGCTGGGGCGCTCTCTCCAACCACCGCAACCCGATCCGTAGTTCGTTTCAGTCCATGGAGCTCAGTACGCGCGTTTCTGAGCACCCTCTTCGAAAGACCGACAAGACTGTCCGAGTGGAGGAACGACTCGTCAGTCCATTGGGCAAAGTCCAATGCACCACTTGGAGGCGGACGTTAGATTCCTGGAACTAGGGAGAGGTGAGCACGATGAGTAATGACGAGGCGGCACGTGAGACGAAAGGTGTGACGTCAGAGTTACTTACAACGATTGACCTTGGCCCTGAGATCGACGGCATGGTGGGGCGTCACCTTCGGATGCGCATGTTCGCCTTCGAGCCTGGAGCCGTCCTCGGTCCGATGCACGACCATCGAGACAGGCCAGGTGTCGTCTACATTCTGCAGGGAACAATTACTGACCACCGCAATGGAATGGCCACGGACTATGGGCCGGGAGTGGGCTGGCCTGAAGACAGGAACACCACCCACTGGCTCGAGAACAGAGGAACGGTTCCGGCGTTGGAGATCTCGGTCGATATCATCCGGTCTTCCCAATAGCCGATTGGATTGACCCGCCTCGGGCGTCGCAACCAAATGCGCGGGCTCGCAGCTACACTCGCCGACCGACATAGGCGAGGAACTTGGTCTGGTCGTCGACATCGGCTGCGACCTTGATCGGTGGACCGAACATGCCGTCAGCCCGCAGGGCCTCCTCCGGCATTGCTCCTATGGCAGCGATCATCAATTGGAGTTGGTCGGGGTCGAGCTTCTCGTTCTGCCCGGTGGCGCGGGCCAGGTCCCATGTATGCGTGAACACGTCTCCCGTAACGATCATGTCGACGGTCTCAGCCAGCGACTGCGTGCTGAACGGGGTCTCGACGGTCCTCGCCGCGAGCGCCGGATCAGTAAGTGCTCCGGCGAGCGTCGCCTGGACCGTCTCCCACGCGGCAACCGGATCATCCTGGACAGACGGCACAGGCGGAAACGCCAGGCCGTGGGCGCTGAAGAATCCGGGGATCCAACTAGTGAGATGACCGACGACATCACGAGCTGTCCAGCCCTCACAGGGTGACGGATTGTCCCATGCATCCAAAGGCACTGCACGGACACAGGCAGTAAACTCGCCTGTAATGCGCTGATATCGCTCGTAAATGTCGTTCATCGACGGCAAAGGTAGAGCGACCGACTCATCATCGCAAGTGCCCTTCTGTCAAATGCCAGCTACTGGAGAGGGATGTCCTAATGCCCACGCACCGGGGGGTGTTCGCCGGACGAGCGCGTCGACAGTGCGGCACTTGTGATCGAGACCAGTGAGACGAAAGGCGTGTCAGGGCCAGGGCAGTCTCGCAATGGTGTCGTTCCATATCCCTTCTCCGGGGTCCGGAGAGGTCGGCTCACCCACCCTGCGCAGATCGCCGTCGCCTACAGATTTGTGCTCCACGCGTGCGGGTTCGACGACGAACGGACCATCGGGCGGAGGGTCTTGACCCTCCACGCCGCGGTCACCAACTAAGGCGGTCGGTATGCCCGCCGTCAGCCAGCGGTGCTCGTGTCGGTCATACGGGTCGTTGCACCATCCTGTGAGATGAGTATTCACCTGTCGGTTCACTGCCATTGAAGGCTAACTGCAACCTCGTATGACCGCACGCTCTAAGCTAAGGCTACCGACCAGTCCCATCCTTCGGGTGCCTCTCTACGCCGAGAGTGTGGGACGGTTCGGGCACTTGGGGGACAAATGGAACCGAGACGGCGGTTTGCCTACCTGAGCCGCTTCAACCTGAGGGAAAGGCGGCACTCGCCGTCGGCTCTATAGGCGAAATATCAACGATGGATCCGGGGTCGCCCGGCCCGCAGTAGTGAATGATCGAAGCGTCGTTGGGGACCTGATCGAATCGGAGTTGGAGTGTGGCCGTGGTGTTCGGGGGGATGAGAAAGAGCGTCGTTCCTGTCTCCTTGTCTCCCAAATCGCACCGGTACTGGTTGATCAGCACGTGCGCCGTGGAACGAGGGGGAAGATTCACGTTTCGAGGAGTACTCGATGTGATCTCTTGGTCCCCACTCCTGCGATACGTCAACGGCAGCACAGCTCCCGTGGCGTCAAGGAACGAGATGCCTGGATAGCCGATCATATGGCACGTCTCCTTTGAGGTGTTCGCCAGATCCAAACCTAAGGAGTGCTGGCCGGTCTGCTCTGAGACGTAGCCCCCCCAAGTGAGCGCAAGGTCGCCGGGTGTGCACGCAGCACCGATCGGTGGTCCGAAAGACGCCGCCGGACTTGACGACACCTGCCCAAAGTACGGCTGGAACGGCAAGCTCGTCGTCGTCGACGTTGTAGAGGTCGCCGAGTGAATGGTGGCGGGAGGTCTGGGCAACCCGGTTGCTTTTGGCTCACCTCCTCCGCAAGCGGCGACCACGAAGGACAGGCCAAGCAGGCCGATGATGAGAAGATGCCGGAGCCCAATAGTGGAGGTCATACTCAGTTCACGCCCCACCGGGTCAATGGGTTGACTGGTGCGAACATTGTGGCGAGCCTGGCAGAACTTGAGCGACCGGTATTGGGTGCCACCAGGCGGCACATGGGGGATACGGTGAACGTCGTGGATCTCCCAGAGCTACTGGTTGGGGACGCCGGCGAATGGCGAAGATGGTTGAGTGACCATCACGCCGATTCACGGGGTGTCTGGCTGGTACGGCCAAAAAGGGAACGGTCGATCCGACAACAGTCTCGTACGACGAGGCACTTGACGAGGCGATCTGCTTCGGCTGGATCGATGGTCGATTAGGGAGTCGAGACACCGCTACGTTCCGACGACGTTTCACGCCTCGAAAAGCTCGAAGCTCGTGGTCTCAACGGAACGCTGCCATCGCTGAAAGGCTGATCGCCACCGGCCGAATGCATCGATCCGGTGAAGACGAGGTGCGGCAGGCGAAAGAGGACGGTCGATGGGAGGCCGCCTACGCTGGGCAAGCCAGCATTGAGGTGCCGGAGGATCTCCTCACTGCCCTGAGTGCCAATCCTCGCGCAAATGCGATGTTTGAAATGCTGACAAGTGCGAATCGGTACGCCATCCTCTACAGGATCGGAAACGCCAAGAAACCCCAAACCCGCTCCAGACGCATCGGCAATTTTGTCGAGATGTTAGCCCGAGGTGAGACCATCCACCCTCAGGCTCCATGATCACCCGAGTAGAACATTCACTGCTCCCAGATTGTGACCGCCTTTGCACTGGCCGGTGGCTCAATAGGCGCGGCCCATCCCAAACATAGAGTGATCGGTGCGGCGAGGACTACACCGATCGAGGCAGCTCGCAATTCGGTTCGCCACCAATCCAGTTGACAGCGTCGAGAACGGAGAATGCATGATCCCGCGGCGACAAGAGGAAGAAGCGCTAGAGGGCCCTAAGGGTGCCGAAATGGTCCTCGAGCAAGGAGCGTGGTTGTCATGTACCTGCCAGGAGGGGCCGTCAAACTTCCGGACGGGTGAAGTTGGGCAAATGTTGGGAAACGGCTCGGCGGCATTTGGGTCCACTTATCCACACTGAAACTGGAACCTCTCGAACGATCGAGAAGTGAAAGGGTGATAGATGCGCGCTCTCGGTCGGGTGCTGACAAGCCATTCAAAATGGGGGCGCCTAGGTGGGAGCAGCTTGGTGTTCACCATATTGGCAACCGTTGTTGGGCTGTCCCTAGGCCAAGTGGACGCCGCTGCGACGACCGATCTCCCTGCGGTCGTGCTGACAAGTACCCTCCCTGGCCTCGTACTCTCCCCGCCTGGAAGCGGGAACGGACCTATAACTCCATCCAATGTCAGCAGCGCTACGGGACTTACAGGTTCTGCAGCCACGCTGTTTGCCCAACATCTGGAGGATGGTGACGTGAGCGGCTACGCACGGACGTGGGTGCATCAGCCGTTGAACGGCGACGCTGTCGAAATCCTAGCTCTCGACTTCACGGATCAGGGGAACACAGCTTCTTTCCTTACCTCGTTCAACCAGTCAACAGCGGGCAAATCCGGGGTAACAACGTTTGCCGTTCCCGGTATCGCCGGAGCGGCGGGATATAGGTTGGAAGCATCCACCGCAAGCGGTCCGGCTGCGGAGTACTTGGTGACATTCGGCAGGAGTGGTACCGCCTTCACTGTGGCAGTACTGTCTACGTCAGGGGACCTCACCAATGCGGACGCTGTTGCACTTGCGACCAGGCAGGCGGCAAATGCGCCGGGTGCGCCGCCATCGACTTCTGGGTCGTCGACCAGCACGTGGGCTTCCAAGGTCGGCGAAATAGTCGGGGCAGCACTGCTCATCATTCTTGTTGTGGGCCTCATCGTTATCGGAGTGCAGCGTGGCCGACGCAAACGTTCGGTGACGAACACCGCTCCGACTGATGGATTCCAGCCGAGGACATACCAGCCGAACGCGGTCCAGCCGAGCACAGTCAGGGCGCCAAGCTCCTCGTCGTATCCGCCCCCGCCGACCGAACCTCAAGAGCCAGGGTGGACTGCGATAGGAGATTTCGAATGGTACTGGGATGGAAGGGCGTGGACGAACCGCAGGGAACTGACTCATGCCGAACCGTAGTTATGACGGCCGAGTTGACCCGCTCTGCCGGGACGTAGCGTGGCCCACCCGTAGATGGCACAGCTGAGAGCAAACTGCCCTTTCGCAGACTGATCGACATCGCGAGTAGCGGGGTGCAAACTGTTCACATGAATCAGGAGCTCATGAACGCACCGATGCAGAGGCTACGTGATGACGCCAACGACCTTATTCAGCGTGGTGATCTCCATCAGAAATTGGTGGAGATCATGGACGGTGGCCTCGTAGTAATCGATGAATGTGCGTACTTCTCCACCGAGTTATCAGCAAACGCACATCTCTCCCGGGAGGAGACGGGTGCGCTGCAACACCAGTCACTTGTCAACAAGTTGCATCTGGACTTCTATTTGGACGACGAGCGACCGGACTGGGACAGTTGGTGCCTGGCGCAGGGTGTCCTGCTCGCCAACGCAGCGCTGAATGAAGCGCAGCAGATCACGGACCTTCCGATTGATGTGGTCGTGACGCTGGACCAAGGCGGGGCACTGCCCCCCTATTCCAAATACTCCGTAGTCAGCTTCAGCCCAGACTCCGGCGACTACTCTGTTCCGTCATCGACGTTTCGCTTCTACGTTCATCGTGATGGTGAGGTCTGGATCGAAGACGACCAACTCAACGAGATGCTCGATGCTGTGATGATTATCCGGCGCTAACCAGCTGTCCCAGTTGGCCCCGGTTCTGGGCATCCGAGCTACCCGGAGATTTGCTTCTTAGTTGGCCGCCCGGAGAGGGGCTGTAGAAGCCGAAATGTCATTTGCTCCGTGGGCTACCCAGAACTCGTTGAGTCGTCTTTGGCACTTGACCACCCAGATGAACCATCCGACGATCGGGAGGAAGATCCAGAAACCTGTTACCGCGCTCACGGGTCTCGCCTTTCCTTCGCGAAAGTACAGATTGCCGATTTCAGCTGGCATCACAAAGACGTTGACGATGCCAATAAAGATCGCCAAGAGCAACCCAACAACGCCACCGATACCCTGGCCCGAGTAGTCGTTCATCTCTTGGAAGCTGGCGTACTGCCAGTACAGTCCGTAAATGCCAAGGGTGACTATCGTGAGGACGGCAACGACCCAGGGGCGTCTTGGCTTACCCGGTACTCCGGTAGGTTGCGCCGTTCGAAACTGCTGGACCATGTCAGCCGGCGTCGATTGTCCGGGTGGCGGGGGCAGCGGGCCTTGCTGAGGTGGATACCACTTGCCGTCACTTGCAAGCCACCAGCCTTCACCTTGCGATACGTCGCTCATCGGGTGCCCCTTCCAGGTAACGCTATTTGACGCTCGTTCTCTCCCTTCTTATCTCAAGCGGCACCGGGGTGCTCAGGTACCCCTGAGATGGACTCCTCGAACCGGGTTCGAATATGGAGCCCGGTCGACCGGCGGTTCGGAGGATGGCCAATCCCGACTACATAGACGGGCTCACGGGAATAAGAGAGTTCGGTTTCGGCGGGGATTCAGAGGGGTTGCCTCATAGTGCCGGTCACGGGAGGACGTACTCCGCCTAATCAGCTTCGTCCGCCCCTACAACGACGAAGCCATTGCGAGCGGTCAATTTGTCCCAGTGGCCCGGGCACCTTCTGGGGCGTGTTCGGCGCTGACCTGAGCCTCGCGTGCAAGGTCGGCGATAAGCCTCTTTGCAGGAGCCAGGAGAATTGCCCCCTCCTCCCAGCCCTCGAGCATGTGGGCCAAGAGGTCGACATCCTTCGTGAGGGCTGGGCGCAATGGTGAACGCTTCATGGGTTCGATGGAGCCGGCATTGACGAAGAGATCAAGTCCGTAACTCCGACCTGATCCGTTGCGCAGAATCTGGCCGAGCGCGGCGGCGTCGAGTCCGAGCTTCCTGCCAACGTCGAACACGTCGTGGGCGACACTGATGTGAGCGGCGAATACGGCGTTGTTCAGAAGCTTCGCCTGCTGTCCGGCGCCTACCGGGCCCACACGGACAGTCAGATTCGAGTAGGTCGCTATCACCGGGGCAGCTTCCTGATAGGTGGCTTCGTCTCCTCCCACCATCACAACCAGCTCGCCGGCCGCCGCCTTGGGCGCACCACCACTCACAGGTGCATCGAGAACGCGGAGTCCGAACCTGTCTGCCGCCTCATCGCTGATCTCTGTGATCTCCTGCGGAGAAACGGTGCTGTGACACATGACAATTGCGCCGGTGGGCATGGTGTGCGCTGCACCGCCAGGACCGAATAACACCTCGCGTGTGCCGTCCGCGTCGAAGACACACGTGGCGAGGAGATCCAGGCCGACGCCGAGCTCCGCGACGGAATCTGCGATTGTGGCGGATCCGTGACGAAAAGGTGCGAGCGCCTCCTGACGACGAGCCCACACCACCGTCTCGCACGTGCCGCTGTTCGCAATCCGTTCGGCGATTGGCATTCCCTGGCTGCCGAGTCCTATGAATCCGACTCTCATCACTTCGATCCCGATCCGAGATCCATTTCCCGAATGCACCCCACTTCGTCATACACGCTGAGAGGCACTGCGTAGACGTCCCGGTCGACGATCTCGTCGAGATGATCGCCCACAGCTTCCGCGTTTGCGGGTATGCCCGTCGGTCCATACCAGCCGCGAGCTGTCCCCACGAACACCTCGCCAAACCGTCCGCCTGATGCCGAGAAGATCTGGCGGTTCGCATTACACGCTTCGCTGGCAAGGTACACGACGATTGGGGTCACGAACTCGGGGCCTGATGGGTGCTCCCGGTCCGGACATCGTGACGCCGTGCGCATGTCCTCTTCGGTCATGTCGTCCGCCCTCATCGCAGCGGCCATCCGAGTATGCGCCATAGGACTCACAACATTGGACCGTACCCCGTACCGTGCCCCCTCGGTACCGATTGCTCGAGAGAGTCCCACTATTCCCCGCCTTGCGACCGCATGGGCAGAAGAGCGCGCGCGCAATGTGGCCGGCGTCAGGACTTCCGACTCTCTATGCGGGCCCACTCCTCAGCGGCAACCCGATTCAGAGTCTCGGCCTTGGCGAAGCCGGAGTAGGCAGCAAACTGCAGGATCACTTCGTTCATTTCGGCCATGGAGATGTCACCTGAACCGAGGGCCGATCCGATGTGCGAATGGATCGGCGTGAGCGCATCAGAGACACCGACGCATGGGACCGTGACGTAGCGCCGGTCGACGCGACTCAGAGCTGGTCGCTGCCAGACGTGTCCAAAGACGAAACTGAGAATTCCGGCCTGGAAGTACGGAGAGTCCCTTGGCGGCGAGGGCACCAGATTGATGTCGTCGAAGCAGTGTTCCCCGCCGGTGAGACGAGCTTCATGATCTGTCGGGCCGAGTGAGGCAGTCGGGTATTCGGGCCAGGGCTCGAACGAGGTTCCCCGTTCTTCCTGAAGGCGCGCATGCTGTCTGCGTAGGCATGTCTCGGCTTGCGAGGCCTTGGGCCATCCGCAGTACACGGCGAAGTGCAGAGTGAATTCGAGTAGTTCCTCGATCTTCAGATCACCGGTGGCCAGCGCTGCATACATGTGATCGTCGATCGGCCCAGGGGCATCGGCGGCACAGACGCACGTGAGGGTCACGAGCCGACGTTGTCGCCGGCTGAGTCCGGGCCGCGCCCAGACCTGGCCGAACACGAAGTCAAGCGTGGTTTCTTCAAATGGTGAAGTCGGCGTGAGGGGTTCGGACGCCATCACCTCTTGGTACGAATGCACTTCGGGTGCCACCTTGCACTCCTCTCAGCAGATTGGAAGAAACTTACGACAATTGACTTAAACGTTCAACTCTGCTTTTCTTGGCTCCGTGCCAACTGCGTCCCCCGCTCTCGTCAGCTCATTCGAGCCGTCCACCAAGGAGAGAGTGGTTCTCACGGCGGAGCGTTTGTTCGCCGTTCACGGCGTCAATGGTGTCTCGCTTCGACAGATCAGTGTCGAGGCAGGGATGGCCAATCACTCCGTGGTGCAGTACCACTTCGGAAACAAGGACGGGCTGGTCGATGCCATTCTCGTCAACCGGTTGACGTACCTCGCCCATCGAAGACGGCTGCTCTTCGCAGGCGTCGGGACCGACCACATTCGCGCAGTAGCCGAAGCCTATCTGCTTCCGGTCATGGAGCTGACGGAGCAATCGGACTGCTACTACCTCATCTTCCTCGAACAGCTGCACCAGCGCGGTCGCCTCGAACGCCCATTCGAGCGGCTCCCTGAGCGCCATAGAGCATCGCGGCGAGCTTATGTCAAGCGCATGAAGCCGCTTCTGGGCCACGTCCCCTCGCAGCTCCGCCTGCTCCGGATCGATCAGGCTTCGGCACTCTGCCTCCACGCCTGTGCCGATCGGCAACGTTCCCTGCAACGAGGCGAGGCGGTGACCTCCTTCGCTCTTCATGTCAGTCAGGTGCTCGACGGTGTCGAGGCGTTTCTGTCCGCGCCACCTTCCGAAGACACGCTGAAAGCGTTGAAGTCCTCCCCCGGCCGAGTCTTGTCGATGAGCGCGTTGCCATGAAGGGTTTCGTCAATATCGCCGACTCCGTTGCCATCATCAGTGGGGCGGGGAGTGGCATCGGGAGGGCCGCCGCGCTTTCGTTGGCGGCCCGGGGGAGCAAGGTCATGGTGACAGATGTCCTTGCGGAGCGTGCCGAATCGGTGGCGGCGGAAATCTCCGGTTCCGGAGGTTCTGCCGTCGCGCAGCAGTGCAACGTCTCCGATTTAGGTGAACTCGAACTCGTCCGTGATCGCACCCTCGAGGAATTCGGACACATCGACATCGTCATGAACAATGTGGGTGTCATTGCGATGGGCCCTCCCGAATCACTGCCTCTTCAGGAATGGGAGCGTGTGATCGATGTCAATCTTCTCAGCATCGTTCGCAGCAATCTCACCTTTCTGCCTCTCCTTCTGGCCCAGGGCAATGGGCATATCGTCAATACCGCCTCAGCGTCCGGCCTCCTCGCATACGGGTATGACCGTCTCCCTTACGTCGCCACAAAGCATGCCGTAGTGGGACTCACTGAGTCACTTGCTCGCTACCTGCGGCCGCGTGGGATCGGCGTCACCTGCCTCTGTCCTTCCGGTGTGATCACCAACATCGTCGAGCAGATGACCAGCTTCGGAGAACCAATGACGCCTCGGGCACCCGACTATCCCATCGTCGAAGCCGAAGTCTTCGGCGAGCTCGTGGCGAACGCCATCGCTGATGGCCGATTCCTCGTCCTGACGGCAACTGAGGTTCAGGATGAACTCGAGGAGCGCACGCGGGATATCGAGGCATACATGGACAGGCTCACCTCAGGGGAGTCGCCGTGAAGTCGCCTCGCGGGAAGAGGGCCGTCGCGTGACCGAGGCCGCCACTCCTCGACCCCGTATCCGTCTGACTCCCGAGGAGGCATGGGATTTCATCGAACAGTCGCACACCGGGATCTTCGGAACACTGCGTTCCGACGGAATGCCGATCATGCTGCCGATCTGGTTCGTGGTCATCGATCGGAGGATCTACGTTCGTACCAGTGCCGATTCCAAGAAGGCGATTCGAGCCCGGCGGGATCCCCGAGCGTCGTTCCTGGTGGAGTGCGGTGAGCGGTGGGCGGAGCTCCAAGCGGTCCACATGGTCGGAAGAATCTCAGAGGTGGATGTCGAGTCTTCTCGTGGACGCGAAGCAGAGGAGAAGTTCACGGCGAAGTACGCACCGTTCCGAACCGACAATTCTCAGATGAACCCGGTCACTCGATCCCGCTACGCTGCCCAGCGGGTCTTTCTCGAATTCGAATCCGACGGGCGTATCCTGAGTTGGGACAATCGGAGATTGGGCTTATGAGCGAGTACCCCGGATTTCTCGTCGCACGACACGAGGCCGTCTGCCTGGTGACCATCGATCGGCCGGAGGCCAGGAACGCCCTCACCTCGGCAATGCGACGCGACTTCGGACTCCTCTTCGCCGACCTCGACGCGGACGACGACGTGGCTGTCGTCGTGCTGACCGGGAGCGATCCCACGTTCACCGCGGGCGTCGACCTGAAGGAGCGGCTGGCCGGCGGCGTTCCCCTCCCCAGAGTCAAACCCAATCCCGGCGAAGTGCTCCGGAGCTTCTCGAAGCCAGTGATCTGTGCCGTGAACGGCCCTTGCGTCACAGGAGGATTGGAGATAGCCCTGAGCTGCACATTTGTGGTGGCGTCGGAGCGCTCATCGTTCAGGGACACCCATGCCCGCCTGGGCCTCATGCCGGGATGGGGTCTTTCGGCTCTTCTGCCGCGGGCGGTTGGAGCGAGGCTCGCGGCTGACATGACGGTCACCGGTCGGGTGGTTGATTCCGAAGAGGCCCTCAGGATCGGCCTTGTCAACACGGTGGTGGCCCACGAGGATCTCGTGCCAACTGCCGTAGACCGGGCAGCGGCAATCGCCTCCGCCGACCGCGCCGCCGTCCGCGCCGCCATAGCGCTCTATCGCCGTGGTGATGGCGCCACATTGGAAGAAGCGTTGAACTATGAAGCGGAAGCGGCCGATGCGTGGCGGACCGACTCGACGCGCTCACTCGAGCGAATGGGCGCCATCACCGGCAAACAGGAAAAGCCTGCCTGAGCGCCTGGGAGTGAACAGACCGACCCAGAGGGCGTTGCGTTGTGCATCGTTGCGCCTTCCAATGCGCGCCGGCGGAGGTTGAGAAGGTAGCCGAGTTCGCTGTTACGCCGAGGCGTGTCGTTAGAAGTGCATGAGGTAGTCGACGCAGCTCGAGGATGGATTGTTGGCGCTGGCGGTTGAGCGCCGGCAACGGGGAGATCGACGACTTCGGAGGGGAAGGGGGAGGAGCGCGTCGTCGACACCCCTATGTTCGGGACTGGGTACGTACATGCTGAAGCCTGTTACCGGATATAGATTTCGGCAGTAGTATCAAGAGACACACCTCGAACGTCCGTTCCAATCGGTTGTCAATTTCGAGGACTGTCGAGGAGTTTTCGTGATTCGCGCGCAATCGGCATCACCGCAGGCCCGTCTCACGAATGTCAGTGCCCCATGAAGGTGCGCTCCAGAAGACTCCATTTCGTCTTCTACCGGGGTGGGGTTAGCTCAGATCTCACTCCAGCGGGCCGACCGAATTTGAATCCGGTCCTCTTGGTATCCATGATCCTGGCTTCTGTGACACTCGGTTTCGCCGTAGCCCGTACGGAAGGCGCCTCAGCCAACACGATCCACGGGAGCAAACTTCGCGCCAGGAGTGTGGCGGTTGTCGGTGATTCCCTTGCCTGGCAAGCCAAGGCGTCGGTTGAGTCCACGCTCACGAAAGCAGGGTATGTGGCACGGGTATCGGTCAACCCCGGTCATGCTCTGTCGTCCTCTTGGGCACAAGAGACTCTCGATGCCGATGTGAGAGGCGGCCAGTTCGGGGTCATCGTGGTTGAAACGGCGTCGAATGACGTCGTGCAATTGGCAAGCGGAGTTGTTTCTATTGCCCAGTATTCGCAATTGTTGGACCAATTGATCACGAAGGCGGGGAACGATGCAGTGGTGATCGAGAATGCAAAGGTCAACGCTCCATTCTATTACAAGCAGAGTGACGCCTTGGCCATCAACCGAGCGATTGATCAGTGTGCCGCCGAACATACAAACGTTCGAATCGTCGACTGGAATAGTGAAGCCCGCGATCATGCATCGTGGTTCGGGGCGGATATGTTGCACCTGTCGCCTGGCCTCCCAGCCACGGTCTTGGCAACTGATCCACCGAGTTCCGATCAGCAGGGTTACGCTGATACAGCGTTCGCGCAAGCAATTGTCAAGGGCGTTGCGTCGTCCGCTTCGTAGGTGAAGTTGGCGCATCTGACATCACCGTCGATCGGTCTTCGCATCCGTCGGGGACCACGTCAGCCCACCTACCATCGAGCCAATGGACGCAGAACGGCTCGTTCGCGAGATCGACGACGAGCTACGAGGCCGAGGTACACCTGACCGTGCCCTGCACGAGAAGGCGTATCTGAAGAGTGAGCTGGTGCACTATGGCGCCAGCGTGCCCGCCATCCGTGCCGTGGCAAAGGGGGTTGCCTCGACGTATCCAGCGCTGGGCCATGACGAGGTCATCGAGCTGGCGAATGGGCTCTGGGCCGCACCTGTCCACGAGCTGCGCTTGATGACAGTCGAGTTGCTCGACCTCTATGGCGATCGGCTTGGACCTGCCGATGGGCCTCTCATCGAGCACTTGCTTCGTGACGCCGGAACGTGGGCCCTTGTCGATGGGCTCGCGATACATGTTGTCGGGCGACTCGTGGATCGCCATCACGAGCTTGGTTCGATGCTGGACCGCTGGGCTGACGACAGTGACTTCTGGATCCGCCGCTCCGCGCTGCTCGCGCTGCTCGTGCCATTGCGCCGAGGTCAAGGAGACTTTGAGCGCTTCTCCCGATATGCGGACGCGATGCTCGACGACAGGGAATTCTTCATTCGGAAAGCTATTGGCTGGGTGTTGCGGGATACGGCCAAGAAGCGCCCTGACCTGGTCTATCGATGGTTGCTCCCGAGAGCGTCGCGAGCGTCAGGAGTGACGATCCGCGAGGCGGTGAAGCCGTTGTCGGCACAGCAACGCGAGGCCGTACTCGCAGCCCTACGGCAGTCGTGAGGGTCGCGCTGGGCGCTGAAACGACGTGGCGCTCCCGCACGGATCACCTCTGACGCCCCATGGGGTGGCCGGCGCCCCGTTCTGGCGACAACGCGTCCTGTGGCTCGGCGCCACTGCTTCCCGTCAGGCGGCACTCCCGAAGAAGTGGGCAGTTCCGAACGTGAACACCCCCCCGTCAGCGCCCAGCAGCCAGTACCCACCGCCGTCGGGAGATCTCGTCATGCCGACGATCGGTGCCGTCGGTGTGACCCTGTCGCCGGGGAGCGAGCCGTAGAAACCGGCGTCGCCGAAGGCGTAGACGCCCCCGTCGGTGCTGACCTCCCAAAAGCCCTTGGCGTCAGATGAAGTGGCCCCACCCGAAACCAGTGCGGCCAGTGTCATGGGTCCGGGTACTCGACCAGGGGGTACCACGGCATCTCCTTGGGTCAAGGGTGCATCGCCGTTGGCTGGCAGCGCCATGTAACCCTTGCTGTCAGGTGTTGCCAACAGCGTGGTGACGGCGACTCCATTCACCGGAGCTCCGTAGAACCCGGCATCACCGAACGCGAAGACGCCACCGTCGGCTCCGAGAAGCCAGTATCCATTCCCGCTCGCCGTGGGAGTGATGCCGATCACCACGCCGTATGGCTTCGTTCCCTCACCGGGCAACGACCCGTAGAAACCGGCGTCACCGAACGCGTCGACGCCGCCCTTTTGGTCAATGAGCCAGTAGCCGAGTCCATCGGGAGTGGTCGCGATGGCACTGATCGGAGCGATCGGCGTTATGCCAAGGCCGCCGGGTCCGGCTGGAAGCGCGCCGTGGAACCCGGCATCGCCGAAGCTGTAGACCCCCCCGTCTGCCTTGGCGAGCCAATAGCCTTTGCCGTCGGGGGTGCTCGCGATTCCCATGAATGGAGATTCGAGTTGGGCTGCGGATGTTCCCGTCACCTGAAAGGGAACGCTGATCTCCGCTCCCGGCGATGTCGCGCAGGTGGGGCTCACGAAGTGCCATATCCCCGGTACCACATCCGCCCCGTTGAGGCCGCGCGTGGCCGATCCACCGACAAATGGTGGGATGACGAACGTCGCCGACCACATCCCGTCCGGGGCGACCGGGACGACGATGAACTCGTCCGGGCCGGTCGTGGTCCCTTGCTCGAAAGTGAGCGTCGGAAATGAGCTGGCACTGCAACCCGGTCCGGCATTCCCCCTGAGGGCCACGACGGAACCCACCGGACCCGACCTCGAACTGAGCGACATGGTCGCTGTCTGTACGGCCGTCGCGGGGTCGGGCACCATCGCCGCGAGGAAAGCACCGAGCACTACCGACGTTCCTATCAGTGCAGCGATATGCAGCCGAATTCCTGGCCGTCCTCGGAAGCTCATGTGCGTTCCTTTCTCTCTTTGGATTGGGGTCTTCTGTCACGTGACATACCCGCGCGGCCTTGATGGCGGAGGGGACCGTGCTTCCCTCAGAACCAGACCTTCTGCACGGTTATCGATGCAAATGCGCTCGTGTTGGTGATTTGGTCCTGGCAGCTGGCCGTCCAAGAGGGAGTCGCTGCCTGGGGCTGCCGACAATCGGCCGGAGTCGCGGCACCCGACCCCACGCAGTCGTAGGGCCCCAGACCACCCCAGGCGGCGCTGACAAAGACACAGACTGCTCCGTTGGACAATTGCGCAGCGAAGGGGGTCTTCGTGGTGGCGGGGACGAAACCCGCGGTTCGACCACGACACCGCGCCGCTGAGCCTGTCGGTCACCATTGAACCACTTGGGCGGATCAAGAAGGGGGTTGACGGTGCCGACAACAGGACCGAGGTCAGGTGGAGCCCGGGGAAGGGGACGGCTCGGGATCGTCCCGGGCTGCCACTGGGGACAATTGGCCCTATGCGTCCCCCGGACCAGGCCGTAGCCTCGTGTAGTGGACGTCGGGGATGACGCAGTGATCGACCGGCACGGCTTCGACGTGCTGATCGAAGTCTTACGGGGCCGCGGCCTGCGGATTATGGGTCCGGTTGTACGTGACGGGGCGATTGTGCACGGGGAGATCGGTACCACCTCCGACCTGCCCGAAGGCTGGCACGACCACGTCGAGCCCGGGAAGTACCGGCTTACGCACGACGGAAGCTCCGAACTGTTCGGGTGGGCCGTCGGCCCCGCGTCGTGGAAGTCCGAGTTCTTCGTCCCCGTCGAGACCGTCTTCCGGGCCGCGGTCGCCGAGGGCGAGGTCACCCTGTCCGAGCCCAGGGACGAACCGCTCCCCGTGGCTGTCATCGGTGCCCGGCCCTGCGAGGTGGCCGCGCTCGGGACCCTTGATCGGGTGCTCCGCGACGGTGCCGTGCGTGATGATCGGTACGCGGCGCGCCGTGACGGAGCGTTCATCGTCGTGGTCGAGTGCGGTGCTCCCTCGAGTACCTGCTTCTGCACTTCGATGGGGACCGGCCCCGAGGCCGGTGCCGGGTACGACCTGGCCCTGACGGAGCTGCCGGCCCTGCTCGACGGTGAGCGTACGTACTACGTCCGGGTCGGTTCGGTCACCGGTGCCGAGACCCTGGCCCAGGTTCCCCACAGGGCCGCGGACGACACCGTGCGCTCGGGTCGCCGCTCGGTCGTCGACGGTGCTTCCGAGCGAATGGGCCGGTCCCTCGACACCGAGGACCTACCGGGGCTCCTGGCCCGGAATCTCGAACACCCACGCTGGGGCGACGTGGCCGAGCGCTGCCTCTCGTGCGGGAATTGCACCCTGGTCTGCCCCACGTGCTTCTGCAGCGACGTCAAGGACGTCACCGACATCAGTGGCGGTGTAGAGCGTCAGCGTCGCTGGGCTTCCTGCTTCGACCTCGACCACTCCTACCTGCACGGTGGCTCGGTGCGGCCCACGACCTCCTCGCGCTACCGGCAGTGGATGACCCACAAGCTCTCGACGTGGTGGGACCAGTTCGACGAGTCGGGGTGCGTGGGGTGTGGCAGGTGTATCGCGTGGTGCCCGGTCGGCATCGACATCACCGAGGAGGCGGCTGCCATTCGGGCCACCGACGGCGCGTCGGTCGTCGACACGATCAGCCAGATGGTGAGGGAATCGTGACGGGCGGGGCGAGGTCGACGGACGAGCTCCTGTGTGAGCACGGATTTCTGGCTGGGGTCTCCCCGGGGACGTTCGCGCTCTTGTCGGAGGCGGCAACGATCGTCTGTTTCGACCGGGGTGCACTGCTCCTGCGGGAGGGCGAGACTGCCGGCACCATCTTCCTGATCACCCGGGGAAGGGTGGCCATCGAGATCCACGCCCCGTCTCGTGGGCCCATCGTCATCGATACCGTCGAGCCGGGTCACGTCGTCGGACTCAGCTGGATGGCCGCTCCCTTCCGCTGGCAGTTCGATGCGCGGGCGCTGGAACCAGTCGAAGCGGTCGCCATCGATGCACAACGCCTGAGGGAGGATCTGGCGGTGCATCCGGAGGCGGCCGCCGAGCTTCACCAGCGCCTTTCCGCTGTGCTGCTCGCGCGATTGCAGGCGACACGGATTCGTCTCCTCGATCTGTATGCCAATGCCGGCCGCTGACACCGCGGTCGGTTCGCCGGCCCTGCGCAGCCCGCTCACCCCGGTTCCGTACCGGATCGTGAAACGGCGGGTGGAGCTCGACGACGTGGTCACCCTGTCGGTCGCCCCGGTGTCAGCGGATACCGGCGGCCCTTTCCAATTCGCCCACGGGCAGTTCAACATGCTGACCTCGTTCGGTGTGGGGGAGGCGGCGATCTCGATTTCGAGCGCACCAGCGGAAGAGGGCCCCATTGAGCACACCGTCCGCGATGTCGGCGCGGTGACCCGTGCGCTGTGCGCAGCTCCGGTCGGATCGGTGATCGGCGTGCGCGGCCCCTTCGGACATGACTGGGGACTCGAAACCATTGAAGATGCGGCCGACGTCGTGGTGGTGGCGGGCGGAATCGGCCTGGCCCCGCTGCGTGGGGCCATCCGTGATCTGGCCGGACGTCGTCGGCGGCGCGGGGGCCGGGTCTTCGTGCTCGTCGGAATGCGCTCGCCTGCTCAGATCCTCTTTCCCGATGACCTCGAGGCGTGGCGACGCGCCGGGATCCACGTCGGTGTCGCGGTCGATGTCGCGGCGCCCGGTTGGCACGGTTCGGTCGGTGTTGTGACCGTACTCCTGTCCGAAGCCCCGTTCGAGCCGATTGGGGCGGTGGCGCTGCTCTGCGGTCCCGAGATCATGATGCGTTTCGTGGCGCGTCAACTCGTCGACGGGGGAGTCGATCCGTCCCGGATCAAGGTGTCGCTGGAGCGCAACATGCAGTGCGGGGTGGGACTGTGCGGGCACTGCCAGTTGGGCCCGCTCCTGTTGTGCCGAGACGGACCGGTGGTGCCGTACGGGGGCGTGGCCGACGAGCTGTTCATGGAACGGAACCGGTGACGCCGGCAGGTTCCACCGGCGCCGGGGGTGCCCATGACGCGCGTCCCACGTTGGCCGTGTGGAAGTTCGCCTCCTGCGACGGATGCCAGCTCAGCCTGCTCGACTGCGAGGACGAGTTGTTGGCCCTTGCCGGTGCCGTCCGCATCGCGCACTTCACCGAGATGTCACGGGCGACGGTCGACGGTCCTTACGACGTGTCATTGGTGGAGGGCTCGATCACAACGGCCGAGGATGCCGAGCGGATCCGGGAGATCAGAGCCAACTCGCACCGGCTCATCACCATCGGTGCCTGCGCGTCGGCCGGCGGTATTCAGGCCCTGCGCAACTTCGCTGCCGCGGGCGCCTATGTCGGTGCCGTCTACGCCCACCCCGAGTACATCTCCTCGCTGTCCACCTCAAGTCCAATTTCGGCACACGTGGCTGTAGACCTCGAGGTGCAGGGGTGCCCCATCGACCGGCACCAGCTCCTCGAGGTGATCACCAGCGCGCTTGCCGGCCGCAAACCGATCATCCCCACCCACACGGTCTGCCAGGAATGCAAGGGGAGGGGCACCGTGTGCCTGCTCGTGGCCCACGGGACGGCGTGCCTGGGTCCCGTCACGCGCGCCGGGTGCGGAGCCCTGTGCCCGTCGATCGGCCGAGGCTGCTTCGGCTGCTTCGGACCCTCCGAGGGGGCGAACACGGACGCCCTGACCCGCCGCCTGCTCGACAGCGGTATGGCCCCGGTGGACGCCTCACGCCTGTTCGCCACGTTCTACGCGGGTAACCCTGTGTTCGGGCAGCAATCGCGGTCCCTTTCGGGGAACGCTGGGCCTGTCGTAGCCGACGATGACGGGGGACGGCGATGACCCACGGGTCGGGCGCGCAGCGCACGGTGTCGGTCGAGGGACTCTCGCGCGTGGAAGGGGAGGGTTCGCTCCACGTGGAGGTGCGCGACGGCGTGGTCGCAGAGGTGGCGCTCAACATCTTCGAACCGCCCCGCTTCTTCGAGGCGCTCCTCCGGGGACGCCGGAGCACCGAGGCTCCTGACATCACAGCCCGCATCTGCGGCATCTGCCCGGTGGCGTACCAGATGAGCGCCTCCGCGGCGGTGGAGGACGCCCTCGGTGTGGAGGTGAGCCGGGAGGTGGCCGACCTGCGCCGCCTCCTTTACTGCGGAGAGTGGATCCAGAGCCACGCCCTGCACATCTACCTGCTCCATGCCCCCGACTTCCTCGGCTGTGCCGACGCGGTGGAGCTGGCCGAGAGCGACCGAGCCTCGGTCGAGCGCGGTCTCGCCATCAAGAAGGTCGGCAACCTGCTCATGTCGACCGTGGGCGGCCGGGCCATCCATCCCGTGAATGTCCGGGTGGGAGGCTTCTACTCCGCACCGGCCTCCTCCGACGTGGCGGCCCTGGCAGAACCGCTGCGCCGCGCCCACGACCAGGCCCTGGACACAGTGTCATGGGTCGCGGGCTTCGACTTTCCCGATGTGGAGGGGGAGTACCGCCTCGTCGCACTCCGCACCCCGGGCCGCTATCCCATCGAGTCAGGCCGGGTGGCCTCGAGCGACGGGCTGGACCTGACCGCGTCGGAATTCGATCAGCTGGTGGTCGAAGAGCACGTGGCACGCTCCACCGCGCTGCATGCGCGTCTGGGCGGTGAGCTCGACTACCTGACCGGCCCCTTGGCCAGATACGCGCTGAACTCCTCCGTCCTGCCCGAGCTTCCACGACAAGCGGCCACAGGAGCCGGGCTGGGACCGATCGTCATCAATCCGTTCCAGAGCATCATCGTGCGTGCCGTCGAGCTCGTGTTCGCGTGCGATGAGGCGTTGCGTCTCGTGGGATCGTACGAGCCCCCGCGCCCGCCGGCGGTCGACATCCCGATGCGGGCGGGCCTGGGCTCCGGGGTCACCGAGGCACCGCGGGGCCTGCTCTTGCACACCTATGCACTCAATGCCGACGGCGATATCGCTACTGCCCGTATCGTGCCACCGACCTCACAGAACCAGATCAGCATTGAGGCCGACCTCAGACGCGTCGTGCAGGCGGGCCTGGACCTCTCGGACACCGATCTGTCGTTGCGCTGCGAACAGACGGTGCGCAACCATGACCCGTGCATCTCGTGCGCCGCCCACTTCCTCGACGTCAAGGTGGTCCGGCAGTGAGCGACACCACGAGCACCGCGGAGAGGGACGGCACGGCCGTCGCCCACAGGGTGGTGGTGGCCGGCCTCGGAAACGAGTACCGCCGCGACGACGGGGCCGGTCCTGCCGCTGTCTCCATTGTCGTGCAGCAATGTCCTGAAGTGACCGTGGTCGGGCCGCTCGACGACCCGCTCGACCTTCTCGGCCTGTGGGACGGGGCTGCCCTGGCTGTCGTCGTCGATGCCGTGTCGTCGGGGTCCCCGCCCGGAACTGTCCAGGTGGTGGAGCTCGATCCCGGTGCCCCACTGCCGGCCCGCGAGCGAGGGGCGTCGGGAATGAACAGCACCCACGGCATCGGGCTGGCCGGCGTCTACCGCCTGGCCCGGGCGATAGAGCGCGCCCCGTCAAGGGTGGTGGTGGTCGGCATTGCAGGATCCGACTTCGGGCAGGGGATAGGCCTGAGCCATGGGGTCGAGGCAGGCGTGGAACACGCAGCGCGCCACGTGGTGGAGATGATCAGGGAGGTCGGCTGATGTGTCTGAGCAGGTTGCACCAGGTCCGTTCGGTGTGCGGTCCCGGCAAGGTAATGGTCGAGGACATGGACGGACGTCGGCACGAGGTGTCGTTGTTGGCCCTCGAACCCCCGGATCCCGAGCCGGGGGATTGGCTGGTCGTCCACAGTGGTTACGCCATCGACCGGGCGGACCCACAAGAGGCGGAGACAGCCCTCGGCGAGATCGCCCAGGGCAACGCCCGCCTGGAGAATGAGAAAAGGTCGGCAAAGTGAGCGAGCAGACGACCACACGTTCGATGGGCCGGTGGGTGGGGATGAACGGGGTCCTGGTGGCCGGCATTACCGCCGTCATCAGCGGGATCTCGGTGTTCGCCAACAGTTACGGGGTGCACCACGTGCCGTCGCCTTCTGTGTACACCACGGGAAAGAACCTGGTTGCCTTCCTGGTTCTCGGCGCCGGCACGCGGGCGGCCTCGGCTTGGAGGCGGCGCTCGACATTGACGGGTGAGATGGCCGCCCGCTGGGTAACGGCACCGGTGCGAATCGCATCGGGTTCCCGGAGCACCCTGACGTGGGTGGGGCTGGCCTACGTGGGCATCATCGGCGGCGGCCTGGCTTTCGTGCTCTTCTTCAACGGACTCGCCCGCACCACGGCGACTCCAGCGGCCTTCCTGCACGACACCCTGGTGATCTGGGTGGCGCTCCTGGCAGCCCCCTTTCTCCACGAGCGAGCCGCGAAGTGGAACATCGCCGCCATCGGACTTCTCGTCGGGGGCGAAGTGGCGCTGTCGAAGGGGATCGGCCATCTGTCCTGGGGAAGCGGCACCTCCCTGGTCCTGGGGGCCACGTTGCTGTGGGCGGTCGAGGTGGTCGTGGCTAAGCGGCTTCTCTCCGGCATCGCTCCGGCCACGGTTTCGCTGGTCCGCATGGGGGTGGGATCCGCCGCCTTGCTCGTCTATCTGGCGGTCGACGGCAGCCTCGGTTCACTCTTCGCCCTCGACCGCGGCCAGCTGGGTTGGGTCCTGCTCACCGGGCTCCTGCTGGCCGGCTACGTCGGTACGTGGATGACGGCCCTCAGCCGGGCCCGGGCAATCGACGTCACGTCGATTCTGGTGGCAAGCACCCTGGTCACCGCGGCGCTGCAGGCGCTGGCCGGGACCCAACCGCTGGCGCCGGAATGGCTCGGGCTGGCGCTGATCACGGCGGGCACCGCTTTGGTGCTCCTGCGCATGCCGCGTCACATGGTGCCGACGTGAGCGGACCGGTTGCCGACCCGCTACGTGCCGGTCCCTCCCGATCGGCGGCGCCCGGACCGCTGTTGTTCGCCCGTTACGCCTACCCGCCCAACGAGCTCGGTTACTGCGGGCCGTCCGATCCGGGAGCGTTCCTCGAATCGGCCTCTGACGGCCTCGACCTGGCGGAGCTGGCACATCTGGCCACGGGGTTCGCCGGCGCGTGGCCGTATCTCGAGCTCATCGCAGGGTGCAATAGCATCGCCGATCCACTCGACGCCCGTGTGGTCGAGGCCTACTGGGTGGGCAATCCGCTGCTCGAGAAAGTGCCGGACTCTGCACTGCTGTCATCGCTGAGCACCCGTTTCGAGGACCGGGCCGGTCGCCGGTTCGGCCATGTGGCCTCAGCGGTGCCCTTGGGTGGGGTATGCCAACACAGCTTCCACGTCTTTGCGGTGTACCCCTGGTTGGGGCTTCTGCCGGCGGGGATGGAGGGCGCCCCGCTCACGGTGCTCGACCGCTGCCGCATCCGCTGGGGGTACGTGGAAGCCGTTACGGGCGACCTGGTCACCGTGCGGAATCGCCTCCTGGAATTCGACGGGTCAGGGCTGGTGCTCGGACCAGAAGAGGTGGAGGTGGCACGGCGCAGTGTGCACGGCGTGGGCTTGGCCCCACCGGTGACGGTGGGCGACACCGTGTCGCTCCACTGGGACTGGGTATGCGATCGGCTCACGCCGGTCGGGCTGGCGAACTTGGCGCGCTGCACAACTGCCAATCTGGCCGCCGTCAACGCCCTACCCACGCCGGGTCCGGCCGCCGTGTGTGGCGCCTGATCCTGCGCAGCCCATCCGGAGGGAGCGCAACGAGTCGATGCATGTGTGACATGACATTCCGCTGACAGCTCGAGGTGCATCGGATTCCGGGCAGCGCGATGCTGATAAGGGAAGCCGCTCACCCGAGCCACGTCGAGAGGGGGGGTCATGGCCCCACCGAGAGAGCCGGTTGCGTTCTTGGGCATCGGCACCATGGGCCACGCGATGGCGATGAGCGCCTTGCGTGCGGGGATTCCGACCATCGTCTGGAACCGTGACCCGGGGGCGACCCGGGACCTGGCCGATCTTGGCGCGGAGGCCGTTGTAACACCCGCCGATGCGGCGCGACGAGCCGACGTCGTCGTCACGATGGTGACGGACGCGGACGTCGTCGTGTCGATCGCCCAGTCCCAGGGAATGCTGGCTGCACTCGCCCCCGGGGCCGCCTGGGTGCAGATGAGCACGATCGGTGTCGCAGGGATCGAGCGCGTCCAGGCTCTGGCGGATGCCGAGCGTCCTGACGTGACCCTCGTCGACGCGCCGGTGTCGGGCAGCAAGGACCCTGCGGAACATGGCCAGCTCACGATCTTCGCATCAGGCCCGGAGGTGGTTCGCTCGCGCGTCACCCCCCTTTTCGATGCACTGGGCCAGCGCACAATCTGGGTGGGTCCCACAGGGGCCGGATCTCGGCTGAAGCTCGTCGTCAATACATGGCTCGCGTTTGCAGCAGAGTCGCTCAACACATCGGTGGCGCTCGCCCGCCGATTGGGACTTGAGATTGAGACTGTGGAGAACGCCTTGGGTGGCAGTCCCCTGGTCTCCCCGTGGCAAGCGGCCAAGCTGCAACGCATCGCCCAGGGGGACTTTTCGGTCCAATTCGCCCTGTCGCTTGCACTCAAAGACGTCCACCTCGCCCTGGAGGCGGCCGCCGATGACCGCTTCCGGGCTCTTGCCTGCCTCGCCGACGAATGGCAAGAGGTCGTCGACCTTGGGCTCGGTGACCGCGACCTCACGGTCGTCGCCCGGGCACTCGAGGAAGGAGGCGACGGTTCTTAACCGCGCTGCCGGCGTCAGCGGGGAAGCGGGCTGTAAAACACCAGGCCGTTGCCCTTGTGGTCGTAGACCACGGCTCGGCGTTCGTGTGCGTCGTTGTACGGTCCTTTGACAATGGCACCACCGTTGGCCTCGATGGCCGCCGCGGCGGCGTCGACATCGGCGGTCTTGATGCCGACGACGACGTGGCCGGGCATCGGGTGATCCACCGGGGTCGCCAGCGCGAGGGTGATCGACCCGCCATCGAGGGCCGCGTAGTGAGCGCCGTCGCGAAACTTCAACGGTAACCCCAGGGTCTCGGTGTAGAACTGGATCGATTCGTCCAAGTTGTCGGTTGACAACACGACCATTCGTACGTCGTAATCGCTCATTGTTCCTCCATTCGACGGCGTCATCCTAGGGAACCTTCGAGTACTTGGCCGGTCGGAATCGTGTGGGCGACTCCCCACAGTGCCACCAGTGCTGCCGAAACGTACGCCAGTGCGGTTGCCACTGACGCATCGTGGATCCAACGTGCAAGGGACGGGTAGGGCCGAGTGGCAGGGATCACAACGATGCCCTCCTGTTCCCGAGGGAGTGGCCCCGCCGGTCCTGGGTGACTTTAGGCCCTACCGACCAAGGCGTCGGATCCTTACCGTGGACGGCGGAGGTGGTGGCAGTGGGTGATTTCTTCAAGGTGGTGGCAGCAGGGCCGATGTTCTTCGTTAGCGCCTGGGTTCTGATGATCTTCGCAGGCATCGTCTACAGCGATGTCGGTACTCGACCATTTGGCTACGTGACGGCGATGATCGTCACCATCGCGCTCTGGCTGACACTTGCCCCAGCGATCGGAGCAGTTTCCCGAGTCTCCAAGTCCAAGGCGAAGAATTAGTGGTACGCAGCACGGTAAGAGGCGGGTGGCCGCCGGCGCAACGATGTCGGCCGACGGGCAGCGCGCGCAACGACTTCTTCCGAGGTTCCCGCTACGACGTGGGCGCGAGGGCGCCCGCACTGGAGGTGCACTGTGATGGACGATGACGACGCAGAGGCCCGACCGCTCAAGGCACACTCAGCACCGGAGGTTGTGGCCCCTACGAACAAGGTGAACGTCGCATTACCCTTTGGCAAGATTCAGATCGAAGAATCGAGCAAGGATCTTGCGGAGTTGGCGAGGATCGTCACAGACCTGGCCTCCATTCTTGAAGGTCTGGCACCTGGTCCACAGGCCAAGAAGCTTCGTGAGCAGGCGCAGGTAGTGGCGGCCAGACTTCGCTAGCCACCGACCTGCTCCCGGGACCTTCGGCCCCGATCAAAGCTGCCGATGTTCGTTGTCGTCAATTGGAGACATCATCTTGAACAGTCAGAGCCGAGTGTTCAGCAAGGCAGGTACTTCCCATGTCACTTCTGACGATCAAGGACCCGGCAAGCCAGCGGCGAGTGCTTGAAGTGGTCGCTCTGATCAACCGGGACGACCACTCCTTGTCTTCGATCTTTCGCCGTGCATTAGATGAGGCGCGATCTATGACAAGTGCTCAGTATGGGGGGATCGGAGTACTTGACAACGAGCGCACCGGGTTTGGGGAGTTCGTCGCCATCGGCCCCACGCCGCAAGAACGGGAGCAGATCGGACTCTCAACCTCTGATGAAGGTGTGGTTGGTCGGCACTTCGCGGATCCCAGGCCCCTTCAAATGAGCGGCCCCGAGATGATCCGTTCACGAAAGGACGAGCTCCCCTTTAGCCATCCTTCAATCACGTCTTTTCTCAGCGTGCCGATCAAGGTGCGCGACGAGGTCTACGGCAGTTTCTTCCTGACCGACAAGATCGGTTGTCCCCACTTCACCAGCGACGATCAGTCGCTTGTCGAGGCGCTTGCCTTCGCGGTGGGCATCGCCATCGAGAACTCCCGCTTGCGTGCGCTGGTAGCGGCGGGAGGTCTCGCGATCGAGAGGGATCAGTCGGCAAAGGATCTTCACGACACGACCATCCAGCATCTCTTCGGTCTGGGCCTGAAGCTCCGCAGTATGGTTGGAGGACCCACCCCACCTGAGATCTCCGAAGGGTTGTCAACTGCCCTCGTCCACATTGACGACATCATCAATCAGGTCAGAAGTACGATTTTCGAAGGGGATCCGGCGGACCTGCCTTCCGACCACAATGCGTGACCGTCGATGCGCACCGGCAGACCCGGCGAATGGGCGAGATCGGCTCGATCGACGCTTGAACGTCTCATCCATCAATCGCGTCGGATTAAGCCGATTGCGTGTGGGTGGCACCGAGCAGTGGATTCACGTTCGCACCAACGATGTTCGAAATCCGATTGTGCTGTTCCTTCACGGAGGACCCGGCACATCGCAACTCACGTCGAACGCCCGCAACACGCGAACTCTCGAAGACGTGTTCACGCTTGTCGACTGGGATCAGCGCGGCGCTGGTAAGTCGTATGCAGCGGGGCTCGAACGTGAATCGATGAAGGTCGACCAGTTCGTCGCCGACACCCAAGAGCTCACCAGGGTCTTGCTTGACCGGTTCCAACAAGAGCGTTTGATCCTGGTCGGTCATTCATGGGGTAGCGCCATCGGTGCACTAACCGTCGCCGCTCGACCTGACCTGTTCTCGTGCTACGTCGGGATCGGACAGATCAGCGATATGGCCGAAGGCGAGGCCATCTCCTATCGATGGACGCTCGACCAGGCCCGCGCGCGCGGCAACCGGCGGACGTTCCGGAGGCTCGAGCAGATCGGCCCGCCACCCTATTCCGGAGGGCGCAAGAGCACGATCACCGAGCGTAGGTACCTGGCCCAGTTCGGCGGTGAGGTCCATGCGAGTAGCACGGGCGCGATGGGAATTGTGCTGCGTAGCCTCATCTTCTCCCGTGAGTACACAGTGTGGGACCGGCTCAACTACTTCCGTGGGATCTTCAACTCGATGGAGTGTCTGTGGCCCGAGCTGTTGACGGTCAACCTCTTCGATCGAGTTCGGACCCTGGCGGTGCCCGTCTTCTTCATGGAGGGCCGCAACGACTGGGAGGTACCCTCGGTGTTGTCGGCCCAGTACTTCGAAGCGTTGGAAGCGCCGTCGAAGCATCTGGTGTGGTTCGAGCATTCGGGGCATCTCCCTAATACCGAGGAACGTGAATTGTTCAACAGACACATGCGGTGTGACGTGCTGCCGGCTGCAATCCGGCGCTGACCCGCGGTGGCAGTGAGCAGCCGCGATGCAACGTAACTCCGGCAACGGAGTACGTCGGACCAGTTGCCTCCGGTTCCACCTCGGCGCGTCCGTCGTGGAGGATGGCTGCAGCGGAGCCTCAACGCACGTAGTTCGACCACGTGATAGTGACGTGGGCGATGCCGAAGATGACGCATGGTACGAGCGCTAGATAGTCCTTCAACCAGCTCGCGACGAAGAAATAGTAGAGGGGTGGCATGGCGGCGAGGCCGAGGACGAGTAGCCAGGGCGAGACATTGCCTTGGTAATACAGAATCCAGGCCACGTAATATCCCGCCAAGAAGACTGCTGCGCAGACCAGCAGCCAGGGGCTGTTGTGGCCCTTCGTCCCGGCCCTGCTGACCACGATGATCAGCAGGGCCACTGTTGCAATGCCGAAGAGCTGTTCGATCAGATTGAGCCCTGCGTGTGGAGAGCTGTTGTGTTTGAGAACATCGTTAGGTGGCGGCATGGCCAACCAGATGATGTTCGGCAACAGCTGTAGGGCGTACAAGAGGAGGCCAGCGAGCGAAAGTGTGAACACATAGCCGCCGACGCCGCCGACGCCGCCGATCCGTAGTGACAATTCGTCACGCTCCCCTTGGGCGTTCTGGAACGGGCAGAGGACGACGACGCTGGCCGTTTGCGCTGTTCGGCGAGAGCGCACCGGGTGGTTCCAAGGGCAACTGGAATGACTCGGCTCGGGTCTTGATCCCGCGGAGCATCTTGCGGCTCATGGCGAAGTCGCCGAATTCCATGAGCACAACACCCAAGAGCGCGGTCAGCGGATGCCCCCAGTCGTAGACGGCATGAATACGCGTGACCAAGCGGGTCTCTCTGTCGTTCACAGATTTCAGGTGCCAGGCCCACGTGCTGTCAGGCTTTGTCCACAGCAACCACTCATTGAGCCGAAACGAATCGACCTTGAATGCAGTCCGTTCGGAAGGGTGCCCCGAAGGCGACATCGGGACCCATTGGCCAACCTCGAGATGCTGGAGCTCAGGAATGATGGTGGTGGCACTGGGTCGGCCGACGTTGTCGAGCACATCGTGGCTGTACCATCCCGCGCGTCGACAGCCGACTTGGACCAACCAAGGCCAGACGGCTTCGGGCGCCGCGTGAATAGTGATAGCCCGGGTGGCCGTGAACTGGGCGTGAGGCGTCAATTCGTCCCCGGGCAGAGATTCGGCGACCTCAATGGGTGTGGCTCCCCACCGAAGGTGACGTCTCCGGAAGAGTGGTGCCGACAGGAAAGCGGGAACATCGTGGACAACGTCACCGATCTCTCTGAGCAGCTCCAAGGGTGTCGGCACGAGTCAAGCCTTCTCGGGTCACCGGCAACCCGCTAGGGCCGAACGGCCTGTCATCGGGCCGGGAGGGCGAGATAGTGATCGGCGATCACGTTGCAAGCGCCATGGCACAGCTGGCGTTTCGCCTCTGGGCTTCGAAGCGGGCAAGCAGCCGAGAAAAGGTTCGGAAAATTCTGGAGTGGATGTCGATTTCGTCCAGTGCCGTTCGTCGTTTAAGTGTTGGTCAGCGAGACGACATGAGAAGGAGACATTTCATGCCACATCCGGTTATCCACGCCGAGATCCGTTCAGAGGACCCGGACGCCACGAGGCGGTTCTTCGCCGACCTGTTCGGTTGGAAGGTGGCGGCTGAGGGTGCGTTCCCCGGCTACACGTTCATCGACACAGGTGTCGAAGGCGGCACCTACGTGGCAATCAGCCCTCGTCAGGGCGCTGATGATGAGGTCCTGTTCTTTGTCGGAGTCGAGGACGTCGTCGCCACCCTCCAGAGGGCACAAGAGCTGGGTGGGAGCATCATTCAGCCTGCCCAGCACGTGCCGGGGACGAGCTTCGGCGTCTTCGCCGACGCTCAGGGCCACAAGGTCGGAGTGGCGGCCAACGGCTAGGAGGTCCCTATCCGGTCCAGCTGTGAAGATCCCGAGCGCATCGTGGCTCAAGACTGAGGACGACATCTGATCGTGAATGTCGCCGAGACGTGGGGCTTCATCCACTCCGAGAGGCAGGCAATGGTGGAGACACTGGCGACCTTGTCGGCAGACCAGTGGGCAACCCCATCATGGTGTCTGGGTTGGACCGTCCAGGAGACGGTCGGCCACGTCGTGGCCGCGGCGGAGCAGGATCCCTTGAATTTCTACAAGGAACTCGCCCAAGCAGGCTTCAGATTCCACGTCTTCACGGACCGCGCCGCGAAACGCCTGTCTTTGATCGGCCCCGATGAGCTGGTGCGCCGACTGAGGGCCCGGACGACGACCACCAATCATCCACCGGCGCCGGTCATGGCAATGCTCGGTGAGATAGTCGTCCATGGCGAAGACATTCGACGTCCTCTTGGACTGAGCCACCAGTCCCCAGAGGCCGCCCTGATTGCTCTCGCCGACAGTTGGAAGAAGTCGAACCTTCTCATCGGGGCAAAGCGACGGATCAGCGGCATACGGCTTCGTGCCACGGATCTCGATTGGGAGTATGGCGATGGTCCCGAAGTTTCGGGTCCGATGATCTCCCTCATTCTTGCCATGGTGGGTCGAAAAGGAGCCCATTCGGATCTCGACGGCGAAGGTCTACGTGTCCTTGCGGGCCGTACGTGAGATCAACGACATGCGAGCCCTCAGACGACGCAGGTCTATCTCTCAACAGAGAAGCAATGTTCGCCGCTGTGTCCGTGACGCAACGAGCAGTAACTCTCTCCGCGCAGTTGCGTGACCATTATCCAGCTACAGCGACGTTCCGTTGCCTTCGTCGAGACCCCGGACACGCTCCCGCTCAACATTGTCGAGCGGGAAGCAACGGGACGCGCCGCCACCATTTGCGTTGAGCAAAGGAGGTCGAGACGGAGATGCCTTTGCGCAGGCAGGTGGAAGCGGGGTGGCGCTATCGACGTGGAGAGTGGATGCAACATCTAACGTCCCCACGAGATGAGATCCTGCTCAGGCATACGGCCCGCGTGGAAAGCGGTAGTCAGTGGATCGTCCCCGTCGCTGCATGGCCGCACGGAGCCTTGCGCGGAGTGACCATCGTTTCCTCTGATGTCCTCGTATCCCCGCTCGACCTTGTCCAGGGCCGCCGAAAGATCGATGGGTAGGTAACTGTTGAGGCGGTGCTCGAGCCAGTAGCTCATATTCCGATATCCGAGGCAAAAGTCACTGTGGCGGAAGGTGAAATCAAAGAAGCCGCAATATGCGCCCACGAGTTGCTGCCAAGCCGGAACGGCGACCGAGGGATCGACCGCCGGCGAGATGACCTCGACCGGCACATGACGACGGCCCGCTTGCTCACTGCCCGCATCAACGAGAGAACCGAGAAGGGACGCGTAGTCGGCGCTGTAGTCCGCGTCGCGCTCGGCCATAATTCTGTCGGCCACAGACGCAATTTCTGCTTCTCGACGACCCACCAGCTCATGGGCACCGCCGATCGCGCCGCTCAGGCTTCTTCGGAACCGGCCATCGGAGTCCTGGGAATCCGCCTGTGGTTGGTCTCCGACGGCGTCAGCGGCTACTACCTTTGTTCCGATCCACTCGACCTGTACGTCCGCCCCTTCTAGTCGCTCGAGCCCTTTATAGATCCATGGCGAATGGCCACTTCCGAAGGCGTACGTTCCGGTGCCGACCGATAGCGGGAACGGAGCGTCACGACCGCATGCCCCGGACGGTGCCCGAGACGGGAAGGCAGGGTCGGGATCGATGACGAGATACAGCCGATCGTCGTCACTTTCGATTTCCTCGGCTAGTTCGATCGTACGGTCCAATGCCTCGTTGTCCACCGCCCCTCCGACGGTGTACCAGAACAGGCCGTCGCCGGGGAGGCTCAGGAGCCCCGGCTCCTCGCGCCGCTGTGCGGGGTCCAGTGGCTCACGCGCCCTGGCGGGTGGCCTGATGGCGTTCGATCCAGCGGCGATCGCGGCGTCGGCGTAGGCCAGGTACTCGTACGGCATTGCCGTGTTCGTCAGTGTGACGATGTACCAATCGGGAGGTGTGGACGATTGCGCCAGTGGGTCCCACGTGGGGCCGCCGAGGCTCCCGAGTGCCATCGAGAGCCGTACTGGCTCTTCTTGCCGTGCGCTCGAAGGGGCGCCTGCAGTGTTGCCTGGTCCGAAGAGCGTGGCGGCCACAGCAGTCAAGGCATCCGAGAGGAGTGGCGGGTCGGCTACATCCGCCTCCATAGCCCTGAGGGAGGCGTCCTCTACCCACGCCGAGGCGAGGAGTCTGAGGGGATCGACTCCCTCGAGGAGTGAGCGCGCCGCCAGCAACCCGGTTATCGACCCTGGTGAGCCGGCCGCGATGGAGTCGATGACAAGCACATCTTCACCCAACTCCTTCGCGAGCACGATCAGAGCGGCGAGCGCGCCGCCCTCGTACGCGCCCAGTGAGAGCTCACCGGGAATGGTCAGAGAAAGGCGAAGTCGTGGCATCGATGCTCCATTCGTTTGCTCGGGCGCGCCCGAGGTGCTTGCTGGCGGCAGATCGGGAGACTCTTCGTTGCGATGAATGCGGCCGTGCGGGCTGGGCCCATCCTGCGGTTTCGCCGCAACAGTCGAGATCCGGAGTGGTCGTTGGAGCTGCATCTCACGCCGTTCCTGCGCGGCCGAGACACGTTCCGGCAGGGTGGCCGGGGCGTTTTGGAAGGTTGGTCGCATCGGGATAGAGGGCGACGAGCGAAAGACCTCCTCCGCCGTTGTGCCGCGCACCTTCGGTCCATCCGGCGAAGGTGAAGTGGTCGAAGCACGTGGCGTCAACGATGAGGGCGCCGATCCATGTGGTGGCGATCCATCGCGATGCGGGTTCTGAGATTCCCTCAAAGATCGCTCCGCTTTCAATCCGGCCGGTTTGTATCGCATGGGCAAGGTCGGGAGAGAGATCCACGAACGCCGCTCCCGATCGCCAGACCGTGATCTCCCCTGACTTCCAGAGTGGGCCGATGAGAAGGAGGCGGCTCACGAGGAGGTCGTCGGGGACCGCACGGACGCCGACGTGGACCGAACTTCCGGGTCCGCCCATCACCGGCCGTGGTCGATTCGCTTGGTTCGAACATTTGGGCCCGTCCCAGACTCTCGACGGGAGAGTGCGGGTGAGCACCCCACATTTTGCCGACGGTCCTTCTGCTCCGGTCGCTTCATCCCCCGATTGTGGAGAGTCCCACTCGCACGGCTCTCGCGCGGCACTCACGGAGGTTCTAGCTACCGCCCATCTGTCCGTTCACCAGGGAGTTTGCCCTCAAGTAGGGATGCTTCTTGCAGCGGTGTCCAAGGAGGGTGAAAGAGGGAGGGATCCCGCTGGCGTGAACGGAAGAGGTTGGTGATGTAGTTCATGCGGTCGGTGAAGTTGGCCCAGTTGCGGGATCGAGTGCGGTTGTAGCGTCGGTCGGAGAGGTCGTAGCACGTCAGTACCGCTTGCAACGCGGGGTTGGCAATGTGTCGGAGGACTTCGGGAATCTCGAGTTGTTGCTTCGAACCATTCAATGACGGAACTGGCTTCCCGACCATGAGCTCGGTCATGCCTCCCGGAGAGGGCAGCTCGAGAGCCAGAAAGAACCTTGTGGCGAACCAGGCGTACATGGTGGAGAAAGGAACAGCAAGACCACGACCGAGGAGCGCGACAACTCCGGGCTTCGGTCCGCGCATGAGCCGGTGAAGCCACGATGTGGTGAAGAAGGAGAGCGTGGCGTTCAGATAGCCATCGACCCGCGTTTGTTCATAGGCGCCGAGGAGAAGATTGCCGAGTAGCACGAGTTCGGCCTTCGCCTTGGGGTTTGCCTCGTTGAGGGCGTCGAAATAGGCCTGCATTCCCGCCCGGAGTGTCGAGGGATCCGGAGCCGCTGTGGCCAGCCAGCTGGGGTCCAGATGTCGGAGTCCCGTGAGGAATGCATCCACATCGGACCAGTACGCCTCGAAATCGCGATCTTGGGATCCGTGCGCTGCACCGAAACACTGGAGGAAGTGACTGATGGCGGTGCCGATCTCGAGGAATACCAGTCGGTTACCGATGGCCAGTGTCCGGTAGATGGCTCCGTGCCCGCGACACAGGAGAGCTTCCGCGACACCGTAGAAGAAGCGGCGCAATGGTCGCGGAAAGTGGCGCAGGAGGTGGTGGATCAGCCCGTGCTCGGGCTTGCGGTCGATACAAGTACCGATGGTTCGTGAAGACCAGGTCGCAAACGTGCACCAGTTGGCGTCCCACTCGATTTCGTCAGCTGTCCCGGCCGTCAGCCGGGACAGCTGATGCGAGAGGTCTCCGTAGGCCAGGGTGATCCTGTGGTTGCGGAGCTGCAGGGTGTCGATCGGCTCCCAGAGGGGGAAGCCGGCACTGGCGATGAGCCCGACATCGGTTCGTGTGACGGGAAGTGAGATGGGCGCAGCTCCGGCGTCTGCCGATTCGGGGGTCAGATCAACCAGGTGACGGTCGCGCAGCCGGACATCGGCACGACGCGCTGCCGCGCCCCAGCCGTAGCGTCCGTGCTGCCACGGTCATCGTCCCTCGACCGATGAACCATCTGTCCGGAGCGTTCCCGTTTCGCCGTGTCTCGCCCGCTGACGGCGTCGCGCCTCCCGGCGGAATCCCCGCAGCCGCCCTCGTAATCCGACGGCCGACCGGTCCGCCGCGGTGTGAATCCCGAGGCGAGAGGTCGTGTCGGCGCCAATGTGCATCTTCGTGGGACCTTCGCCGAGAATGCTCCGGTCGATCCACATGCGGATCATGGATCTCCCGAGCAATCGCGACGGGGCTTGCAGGACCGCCTTTCCCGCCGGGAAATGGCCCGTAACCCGGTTCAGTGCGGCCAACATGGGGAACAGCCCTCCCCACCAGGCGCTCGGTGGAACGCCGAGCATGTCTGCAACCCGATCCCCCCCGAGGTGGCGGACGAGGGTGCGCGGAAGCTTCCGTAGGCCCCAGGGCATGGAGATCTCCATTTCGCCCATGAGCACTCCCATGAGGTGGATCCCAGCTTGGGAGGGTGCATGCAGTTCTTCGGTGATGACATCTGTCAGCTCCTCGGCGTCGACCGGGCGGAGCACGGAATCGGCAGTGGCTATACCGAGGAGATCCCCCACGGTTGCCCAGAGTTGGAGATAGGACTCTTGGGCGGACAGGCTGAGCGGGATCCCCATGTGATCGAGCGCACGGAATACGACAGATGTAAAACTGAGGAGAGTGCCGAGGAGATCTTCCTGATTTATCGGGACACCCAGGACATTGCCATCCCAGGGTTCGCTTGATCGACCGACCTCGCCCGAGCCCATTCCCATCGTCAGCCGGGCACGGATGACCGCGTGCAGGAGCCGAACCGTCCTGGCTGAATGGTGTCCGCGACCTCCGGGAGCGAGCCCCCCCGGTTCGCTGACGTCGAGAAGCATCTGCCCGGTCTCTGCGATCCTTCGGGCAACTGTCTTCGAATCGGCCAGCTGTGAGATTCGCTCGAGAACCTCGACGCCTCGGGCGGCGGCATAGGCGAAGGGAAGTGACGCGGCAGAACAGGGACGTCACAATGTCGAGGCTCCACGCCCTGAAGACCTCCTGCCCTTGCACCACCTTGGTCCCATCGGTCCATGGTGGTGGCGTGTCGAGGCTGTTGACCCACGCGGTCACCAGGGGACTGTCATCAAGGCCACGGAGCGTCTGGGTGAGGGCGGCCAAGACGTGCGCCGCCTCCTCGGGGGGAATGTCGGACACTTGGCCTTGGATGACCTCGTCCGCGACGGGGTCCCCGACACGCCGCAAAGCAACAAGGTCCTCGACGTCGAACATCGGCCCAGCGCCCTCCTCTTCAAATTCCCGGTCTTGCCCGGTTCCACCCGCAATTGTCCCGGCGCGATGCGCGCGGAAACGCCGAACACCGAGGCGCACCGTTCATCGTGTCGCATCCGACTGACGCGGCGCTCACATGGGGTAAGTCTCCCAGACAACCGTCAGTCGACGAGGACATCCACGGGCGCGGCGAGACCGGGGAGGTGGATGTCCGCCGCAGAACGGGCCGTTCTCACCTGGGCGTCCATGTTCTCCGTCACCTAGAATTAAGGCGAATCGTCACCGAGCAGGAGGGATGGCGGATGATTGAAGTCGGCCTCCTCGGCTCCATCGTGGTACAGGTCGATGACAACCGGGTCGATCTGGCCGGGGTTCTGGAAAAAGCGCTCCTGGCGCGCCTCTCGATCAACCCGGGGAGCACTGTTTCGCAGTCCCGATTGATCGATGACCTCTGGGGGGAGTCTCCGCCCACCAATGCCGTGGGAAGTCTCCAAACCCTCGTCTACCGGTTGCGAAAGGCGCTTGGACCAGCCGGTTCGGCCATCAGCCGGGCAGACAATGGATACAAACTCGAAACGCCGGCCGAACGAGTGGACGCGGCGAAGTTCGATCTGCTCGTGGAGCGAGCGCGCCGGGTTCCCGTCACGGCACGGTCGAACGGTCGGACATTGTTGACCGAGGCCCTCAGCCTCTGGCGCGGCCCGGCATTCGAGGGTCTGGACAGCGTCCCGTTCGTGGCCGCCCGTCGCGCCGGCCTCGAGGCAGCTCGGATGTCCGCACTGGAGGAACGGATCGCGGCTGACCTCAACGCCGGGGCCGACGGCGAGCTGGTGGCCGAACTCGAAGGGCTGGTGACGGAACATCCGTTCAATGAGAGCTTGTGGGGTCATCTGATCATCGCTCTTTATCGCAGTGGTTCCCAAGCTGCCGCTCTACGCTGCTACGAGCGGGTACGTGTGCTCTTGGATGAAGAGATGGGTCTGACGCCATCGCCTGCACTGGCGGCGCTCGAATCCGCCGTCCTGATGCAGGACCCCTCATTGCTTGCCGTGGATCGGGGAGGCGAAACGCTTGTCCCGAAAGAGAATGCCCGAAAGCCTGGGGGAGTGCCCGACGTGGCGACGATCGTCGCCACCGATCTGGAGGCGAGGGCACGCCTCTGGGGGGATGCCCCCGCAGCTATGGCGGATGCGATCCGACGCCACGACTTCCTTCTGAGCACCGCCGTTGCCGGGCGTCGGGGACGCGTCTTGAGTAACACCGACGGCGCCTCCTCTTCAGTATTTCACCAGCCCTCCGACGCAATCGCCGCCGCGCTCGATTTCCAACTGGCGATCGTGAGGGAACAATGGAACGGCATCGAGATGCTGCCCGTCACGGTGGCTGTGCACACAGGGGAGGTGGAGATCGACGACGGAAACGTCTTTGGGCCCGTCCTCCATATTGCCTCCCGGCTGACACATGCCGCCTACGGGGGTCAGGTCGTCGTCACAGCCACCACCGCCGAACTGACGCGCGACGGCTTGCCCGCGGATTGCGAGCTGCTTGACCTCGGTCACTGGTCGTTGCGCGATGTCGTACGTCCCCTTCATGCCTACGAGTTGCGTCACCGCGACCTTGGCGATCCGTTTCGTGCCTTGCGGGGCGCCCGGCCAGGCACCGGGACACTCCCGCTCCACTCCACCAGTTTCATCGGTCGTGAGGCCGAAATGGACGAGCTGGCGCAGATGTTGGTCGAGTCGCCGATCGTCACCCTCACGGGCGTCGGTGGGGTCGGCAAGACGCGGCTCGCGGCGCAGGTCGGTAGTGCTCACGCCTCGCAATTCCCGGGAGGGGCCTGGTTCTGCAACCTGTCGTCAGCGACGACCGACGATCAGATCATTGATCGTCTGGCCGCGGCACTCGGATTGCGCGCGCCGTCAACCCAGGAGCTGCGACAGCACGTGACGGACTGGCTGAAGTTCTCTCACGCCCTGTTGATAGTGGACAATTGCGAGCACGTCGCTGCGCTGATCTCAACGGTGCTCGGGCCCGCGCTCGAAAACATCGGTTCGACGAAATTGATCTTCACCAGTCGGCGCGCACTGGGCGTGTACGGAGAGCGCGTTTTGCGCGTCCACCCTCTCCGACGACCGACGGATGACCTCGCAGTGGCGACCCGGGACCCCCGAGTGACGCTTCTCGTCGAGCGAGCGCGGGCGGCGGGGGCCCCGGTGGACACCGGTGATCCGTCACTTGTCGGCATCGTCGAGAGCGTCGACGGACTTCCTCTGGCCATCGAACTGGCCGCACGCCGCCTCACTGCCATGACGCCGCCGGAATTGCTGGTCCGATTGAGTCACTCGTTCGATCTGCTCTATGGAGCCGATGACCAACCGCCCAACCGCCAAACGCTCCGGGCCACCCTCGACTGGTCCTTTGGGCTGCTCCCTCCACGTTCGCAGCGCCTGCTTGCGGCCCTCTCGGTCTGTGAGGGAGGGTTCGGGCTCGAGGTGGCAGAGACGCTCGGTGCCGCAGTCGGACTCTCTGACGGCGACGTGGCCAGAGCCGTCGCCGACCTGTGGGACCAGTCGCTCATCTCGACGGAGGGCTCGGTTCCCGGGAAGGCCCGGTATCGAATGCTGGCACTGATCAGGGAGTACGCGTCCCGACAGCTCGATCTCGATGGGAGTCGCGCTCATGTGGCACGGGCGCACGCCGAATATTTCGCCGCAGTGATCGCACCATCCTCCGCAGGTTCTTACGGCCCTCACGAAGGGGAGGCCGTCGCGACCGTCCAGGCGGAATTCGACAACATTCGGCAGGCCTTTGGTTGGTGCTTGACCGAAGAACGCTGGGATCAGGCCATGGAGATGCTCGACTCGCTGGTTCCCGAGCTCGTCTTGCGGGATCGCATCGAGATCGGGCGCTGGGCATCGGAGACGTTGGCAACGCTGGGTGAAAGGGGGCACCGGGTCCGGACCGTCGCCTCGGCCCTCGCCTCGAACGTGGCGCTGGTAGAAGGACGATTTGCAGATGCCGAATTGCTCGGATTACAGAGCCTTGCGAGCGAAAAGCGACTGGGGGGACCTCCAACCTGGTTGTCGCGTAACGTCGTCGCTCTCTTGCGTGCGGCGGGATCGCATTTCGAGGATGCCGAAGCGTTTCTGGAGGAGATGACGGAGCTGACCGTCATCAGTGGAGATCCCATGCCAAAGGCGGTCGCGTTGTTCGACCGGGCACTGTTGGCGTCCTTCTCGTCGCATCCCGTCGGAGGTCTCAGGTGGGCCGAGGAGCTCGTTTCGCTCGGAGACGCCTGGGGGAGCGCGACTCTGCGAGCAATGGGACTGGTCTCGGTCGGCCGGGTTCTCGCCACCGAGAGCGCGGAGCGGGCGCGGACCGCGCTCTCCGAGGCGGTCACACTCGCAGAGGCCAGCCGATGTGGGCTGCTGGTGGATCAAGCGAAGAGGGTCCTCAGTGAGATCGATGCCGTCGCCGGGGTCCAAGTCGCAGGTCTCCGCGGTTTGGCGGACCTTCTCCGTTTCGGCCACTCGGGAGACCTGTCCCAACAGCTGCAGACCGTTGTCAGCGCACTGGACCCCCTGGTCAAGGCCGACGCCATCGAGATCGCGACGGTCTTTTGTGGGGCACTGAGTCAGACTGCACTCGGATCCGTCGCCCAATGCCAGCGGGTGTTGGCGCTTTCTCGCACTCGCCTCTCCGACCATGCCTACCGCACGGCCTTTGCCCGAGGGTCCGCGCTCTCACCCGCCCAGTTGGTGGATGTGGCCGCGGGTGAATTGGAAACATTGACAAGCGGAGTCTCGTGAGCGGTGCGCTGACCCCGGCCTAGGCCGATGCCGTGCACCGCGTGCCGTCAGTCCGCGGAAGACTCTGAGGTCCGGTAGTCGCCGAAGGGTGCATCCCGATTGCTCAAGGCGCCGGTCAGCCCATGAGCCTTGATGTCAGCCAGGAACGCCTCCATCGACTTTTGATGAACACCGAGGGCGCATATTTCGGTGCCGACCCGTATGGCAGTTCGGAGTCCCATGACCTCCATGGTCCGGTGTACCAGCCTCTTGTTGAGTTGGATCAGGTCGGCGGGCATTTTCGCAATTCGCTCGGCATACGCGACGACTCTCTCGTCGAGCTCGGCCGCCGGGAAGGCGGCATTGGCCCACCCGAGCCGAACGGCCTCGGTTCCCGAGATGGAATCACCCGTCAACATCATGGCCATCGCAGTACGCATGCCCATGAACCACGCATGGAAGTGCATGTCGGGAACACCGAAGCGGACCGCGGGGTAGCCGATCTCCGCATCCTCAGCCACGAAGACGAGGTCGCATCCCGTGGCCAGCTCGCTCCCGCCGGCGAGGCAGTAGCCGTGCACCTGGGCAATCACGGGCTTTGCCAGGTCCCAGATGCTCATCCACCCTTCGGTGACGTGACGCGGCCACTGCCCTTCACCCGCTGCCGTATAGAAGGGGAGCGGCACTCCCTCATTGGCACCACCAAGTTCGTAGCCGGCGGAGAAGCACTTGCCCGACCCCCTGATGATGGAGACGCGCACGCCCTGGTCGGAATCGGCGGCGTGCAACGCTTCGAACAACTCGCCCCTCAGTGCATTGCTCAGTGCATTGCGCTTCTCGGGGCGGTTCAGCGTGATCCGCCTGATTCCCTCGGCCGGATCATCAACCAGTACCAGACTCTCTGCCATCGATCACCTTCCGTTTCATTTGAACGTCCGTGCGGACGTGGTCGTCATTCAGGGACGAATCGACTGGCCTGTTCAGGTTGCTGCAGGAGATGCTTCATCACCTTGCCTGCGGCGTTGTGCGGCATGGACGGTACGAACGCAACCTTGCTCGGCACCTTGAACGCCGCCAGTTCTTTTGCCACCCACGACCGGACGTCGTCCTCTCCGAGCGTGCTTCCCGGGCGGCGAACGACGAAGGCGTGGGATTCTTCTCCAAGGGTGGGATGGGGCGCTCCCACAACTGCGGCCTCCACGATGTCGGGGTGCTCAATGAGCCTGTTCTCTATCTCGACCGGATAGATGTTCTCCCCGCCGCGGATGATCAGGTCGGCCCTTCGCCCCCCCAGGTACACAAATCCGTCACGTATGAAGCCGTGATCCCCCGTGTGGTACCAGCCGTCCGTTTCCAGCGCCGCCCGCGTTGCTTCGGGATCCTCCCAATAGCCGAGAAACGTTCCAGCCGAGCGGAGGCAGATCTCACCGACCTCACCCTCGGCCAACACCTCGTTGTCGAGTGGATTGCGGATCTGTATCTCCACCGTCGGGCCGGGTTGGCCGATCGAGTCAGGGTGATCGAACGTGGCCGCACTCTTCAACGAGGTGCCACACGACGTCGTCTCCGTCATGCCGTAGCCCACGGTGCGCAGCACATTCGGCAACTTCTTTTCCAGCGAGCGGAGAAGCTCCGGTGGCCAGACCGAACCGCCGCCTGCCACCCGCTGCAGTGACGAGAGGTCGTAGCGGTCGAGTTCCGGCCATTCGAGGAGCCTCCACAGTTGGGTCGGTACGACCGACCACATCGTCGCCTTGTACTTCTGGGTCAGTTCGAGGTGAACATCCTCACGCCATCTCCCGGGCTCCGGGAAAACCGTTGTCGTGCCCGTGAACATCCCGGCGATCAACTGCCCACTCAACCCCGAGGTGTGGAACAGGGGCATCGAGGAGATCACGCAGCCCGGCTGCGGAGGAGCCGCGGGTGGTTCTTGGCCGAGCGCCCGAATGGACATCTCGGCGCCCCCGAGGAGGAGGGCCTGGCCGAAGTGGATGTTGTTGCGGTGCGAAAGAACAGCCGCCTTCGACCGCCCGGTGGTCCCGCTGGTGAACAACATGAGACATGGCTCGTCCTCGTCCACCGGGACATCGGGCAATGACACGCCGCGTCCCGGATCAAGGTCGATGGCGCCATCTTCGAACACCCCGACCGCGGCCGGCCCGGCGTCGCGACCCTCCAGGCGTTCGAGTCGTCGTCGATCGCCGAGGAGCACGTGGGGTGTCGTCAGTTCGAGGGCATGCGACATCTCCGCCCCGGTCCACCAGCCATTCAGGGCGACCACCACGGCTCCGAGTGAGAATGTCGCCCACATGGTGATGACATACTCCGCACAGCTGGCCGAAGCGAGCGCCACGCGGTCGCCCTTGGCAACGCCGTATCGTTCCCGGAGCTGGCGGGCCACGCTGGCGACGGTGGGCACCATGGACCCGTAGCTGAGCGTTCGACCCGGGAAGACGAGGTAGGGCTGCTCACCGAATTGACCGGCCGCCGAGACGAGAAGCTCCCGGAGGTTACGGTGCCGGTGGGCGAAGACCGACAAGGGGGTACCCGACACCGTCTCTTCGACGAGTTCGAACGGGGCGCCGACGCCGATGATGGCCTCCAGCTGACTCGCGCTCAGCGAACCGTCCGGCCAGCGCAGGGTCAACCCCGACTGCTCGGTCATACCCAGCGCCCCCTCCCTTACCGGCTCCTGTGCGGCCAGCGTCGAATCCGCCGGGAGCGTACTTCCCCGCTCCATCGCTGACCAATAGCGCCCCGGGCTCACCGTTCGGGCTTGTACGAATTCCGAAGCCTCGAGATTGACCCCGGCGATCGCCCACATCTAGCGTGACCCGCCCGTAGCGATTGTCAGGGGGAAGACGACATGGGTATGCCACAGGACGTCGGAGCGGTGGATCTGATGATCGCGTTCCCACACGCCGACGCCAGCGTCGACGACTACACCTTCCGGTCGCTCCTCCATGACGAAGGGAGTGCCGACATGGTGTTCCCGGTGGAGTACATCTTCAAGGACGTTCCCAATCACCTCGAAAAGGGGAGCGATCCAATAGAGGTCACTCTGGCTGAAATGGACAAGTGCGGGGTCGCCATTGGCCTGCTCGGCGGGCTGGACGAGCTCTCGAGGAGAGCCCTCAGAGAGCACCCCGATCGATTCCGGCCCAGCATTCATGTGGATCCCAACGACATCACCGGGTCGGTTCGCGAGATCCGGGCGGCACACGACGAATTCGGCATCAAAGCGGTCCAGTCATTTCCGGCGGGCTGTGTCCCTCAGGTGCCCGTCAGCGACCGGCGCTACTACCCCGTGTACCAGACCTGTATCGATCTCGACATCCCGATGATCACCAACGCCGGCGTCCCTGGACCCCGAGTTCCAATGGACTGCCAGGATGTCCGACACTTCGACCAGGTGTGCTACGACTTTCCCGAGCTTCGGATCGTCATGCGGCACGGAGCCGAGCCGTGGGAAGACCTGGCCGTGAAACTGATGCTCAAATGGCCGGGCCTCTACTACATGACCAGCGCCTTCGCCCCCAAGTATTACCCGAAGGCCATCATCGATTACGCCAACACCCGGGGTGCCGACAAGGTCATGTATGCCGGGTACTACCCGATGGGGATCAGCCTCGAGCGCACGTTCAACGAGATGCCGAACGTTCCTTTCCGCGACCATGTGTGGCCCAAGTTCCTCAGAGAGAACGCCATGCGTGTCTTCAAGCTGGACGGATAGGGCCTGGTAGGTCCGACGGCACGGCGGAGGACGTCGTCTCGAGTTGATCTAGAATCGAATGGCCACGAACTGATCGGCGCGTTTCCGTCGACACCATGAAAGGGGACCATCCCTGATGTCTGCGACCACAGGTGTCGCCACAACCAATGGCTCGGATACCAAGGAGAGACTGACGATCATTTCGGCTGATTGCCACGCCGGAGGCAGTCACCGCCAGTACCGGGAGTACCTCGACCCGGCGTACCTCGAGGATTTCGACGCTTGGAGAGAGAAGTACAAGAACCCCTTCCGGGACCTCGGCGACCAGCGCCGTCTGCGCAACTGGGACAACGAGATGCGTACCACCCAGCAGGAGGCGGATGGCATTGTGGCCGAAGTCATCTTCCCCAACACCGTCCCCCCCTTCTTTCCGAGCTTCGTGCTCTTTGCCCCGCCTCCGCCGCCCGAGGACTACCAACATCGCTTGGCTGGCATCCGTGCCCACAACCGGTGGCTGGTGGACTGGTGCAACGAGTACCCCACCCAGAGGGCCGGGATCGGCCAGATCTTCCTCAACGATCTCGACGACGCCATGGCCGACGCCCGTTGGATCAAGGACCACGGGCTTCGAGGGGGGCTGTTGCTCCCCAACATCCCACCGGACGTGCACTGGGTGAAGCCCGTGTACGACCCGTACTACGAACCTTTGTGGTCGCTGTGTGAGGAGCTCGAGATCCCCGTGCACAGCCATGGTGGAATCGGGTGCCCGGACTACGGCCCCAACCCCGTGTCCCAGCTCCTCTATATGTCAGAGGTGGGTTTCTACTCGCAGCGGCCCTTCGTCCACCTGCTGCTCTCGGGCGTGTTCGAAAGGCACCCGAGACTGAAATTCGTCATGACGGAGATGGGCGCCGCGTGGCTGCCGCCCGTGCTCGACCGCATGGACACGCTGCTGGAGACCATTCGGGGTGTCGGAGCATCGGGAGAGATGCGGTTCAATCAGGACCACGTCCTTCCCCGTTCGGCTACCGAGTACTTCAAGCAGAACTGCTGGATCGGACTCTCCATACCGAGCAAGCCGGATCGGACCGCGATCGCCCGTCTCGGATCGGATCGGATCATGTGGGGCTCGGACTACCCGCACGACGAAGGCACCTACCCCTTCAGTCGTGAGAACCTCCGGGCCATCTTTGCCGGTACCGAACCGGCCCAGCTGCGCCGGATGCTCTCCGAGAACGCCGCCGAGCTCTTCGACTTCGACCTCGAGGCGCTCAAACCACTGGCGGCTCAGTTCGGCCCGACCATCGACGAGCTGACCAAACCTCTCGACGGTCTGCCCGACGCTCCGAACGAAGCGCTCCGAAGGGCGGTTGGCGAGAGGCTCTGAGAGGCCGACTGCCGGCCGGGCCGGCTCGAAGAGCCTTAGCCCTTGCCCGGCGGCTGTTCGTGTCAACCCTGGTCAGCGCCTTTGCCGGCGCCGGCCACACTGTCCGTCCGTGCTCCGACAGGGTTCGGTCCGTCGATCTGGCCTGATCCCGGATGTGGGTCGCCTTGCCCGACCATAGAGCCAAAAGTCCCCCCTGCTAGTGACTTTGGTCCCTACTGGAGCGAACCTTTCGGAGCACAAAATGGTTCTACGCAATTCGCGCGCCACGAGGAGCAGCCATGCAACGCAACATTGTCGATGTCCTGGCCGGTGCCGGGAGCTTGGTGTTGATGGCTGCGCTCGTTGCGGCAGGGGGTGGCGTCGCGGCTTCACTGCGACCAGCGTCTGCAACCGCCTGCAACGCCGCTTCGCTCCTCGTGGGGATCATGGCTCTGCTGGTGGGGCGCGCACGTCCAACGCCGGAACCTGCAGCGATGGCAGTGCGCGCCGAAGTCGTGCGGCCCCTGGCCGGACGATGAGCGCTTCCGATCTGGTCGCCGCCGAGACGCCGGAAGGAAGGCGCGATTCTCTCTTCGCTGCCCCGGACCTGGGTCTTCTCGCAGAGCAGTACCGTGAGAGATTCCGTACGGCGAAGCCGTGGCCGCACGTCGTCTTGGAGGGCTTGATCGATCCGGCTGTGATTGCCGCCGCGGAAGCTCAAGAACTCGAGCGTGCACTCGAACTCAAGGTTCACAAAGGGAATCGGATGGTCAAGGCTGAGTCCCCGGAGGTCAGCGGACGAGCGGCGAATGAGATTCTCGATGCCCTCCTTGCCCCACCGTTCGTTGCGTTCTTGGAACGACTCACCGGGATCACGGGATTGCTGCCAGACCCCAGCCACTATTGGGCGGGAATACACGTCAGCCCGCCGGGTACTTCTCAGGTCCTGCATCGCGACTTTCGCCTACATCCGACGACAGGCCTCTTTCACCGGGTCAACGTGCTCATCTACTTGAATTCCGACTGGAAGGAAGAGTACGGAGGCGAGCTCGAGATGTGGCCTGCGGACCGGTCGGCATGTAGCCAGCGAGTCCTACCCGAGGCCGGGAGTGTTGTGATCTTCGAGACAACGCCAACCTCCTTCCATGGTCTCCCGGATCCGGTCCGTTGTCCTCCCGGAAGGGCGCGACTCTCACTCGCCTCGTTCTATTACACGGAGTACCCGGGAGCGACCGACCGCAGAGAGCCAATTGCTCTTCTCTCCCAAGCGGCCGCAAGATCCGTGGTACATGAATTTCCGACCTCCGAAGGACATCGTCTCAGCCACTTGGGATCGCGTCCGAGACCATGTCCGAAGCGGGAGATCGAGCACGCCGGGCAGTGGTTCCCCGCCCGTCGACTGACGGACACCAGGTCCCGGAATGCCGGGCTTCGGTTGCACAGCGGGCCTGTGCGCCAACCTCAGCTGAGCTCAGGTAGCGACCTTTCCGCCCGAATTGGGCGTGAACTCCAAGTGAAGCTCTATGAGCCCGCGCAGCATGTAGGTCGGGTCGTACTCGTAGCGGCGCTCTTCGATCGGTCCGTGGTGGTTCTCAGAGATGCGGATATCGGACATCCGGTCGAGGAACCGGACGATCGTGGCATGCGTTTCGGCCCGGGCAAGGGGCGCCCCTGCGCACGTGTGGATCCCATGCCCGAATGCAAGGTGTTGGCGCCCGTTCTTGCGGTCGAGCCGGAACTCGTTCGGGCGTTCGAACTGGCGGGGATCACGGCTCGCGGCGTCGGTCATCACGAACACGGTTGTTCCAGCAGGCATCTCAATTCCCCCAGGGTCACCGGGATCCTGCTGAGCTTGAACGAACCCTTCAGCGGTGCCTCCGTGCGGAGCATCTCTTCGATGAACGGCATGACGAGATTCCCGTCCTCTCGGAGCCGTTGTTGGAATTCGGGATGGTCGCCGAGGGTCCGCAGACACATGCCGATGAGGCGCGCCGTCGTCTCGCTCCCCGCAGAGAAGAGGTTGGCAGCGATCCGCATGACGTCATTGACCGGTGGGAGCGAGCCATCGGGAAACCTGGCCTGCGCCATCTCCGTCATGACATCGTCCTGCGGGCTGGCACGACGTTCCTCGATGTAGCGCGTGAACTGCTCGTAGAGATACTCGAGCGGCTTGTGCTCCATCCGCGCTGCGCGAACCTTCGTCGTCAGGTGCTGGAGAAACGCGTCCCGGTCCTCATCGGGAACACCGAGGAGATCGGCAATCACCATCAGCGTGTAGGGGATTGCGTAGTCGTGCAAGAGCTCGCACTCACCTTTGTCGATGAACGTGTCGATCGTCTCGTCGGCGAAGGACCAGAGGAAGGCCTCGTTTTCCTTGAGACGTTTGGGCGTGATGAGACGCATGAGCAGTCCGCGCTGGGCCGTGTGCTCGGGTGGGTCGAATGACGGCAACTGGTCACTGAACGGCAGCTCGTCGCGGTGCTCTTTGATGATCTCGGTGATGTCGTCGCCTTCGAGGGGGACTGACATCTTCACGAACGGCCCACTCACGGTATTGCAGTTCGACCATGACTTCTGGTCGTGGTAGACGGCAATGACCTCTTCGTGACCGGTCACGAGCCATACGTCCCAGAGCGGGTAGTACCAAACCGGACCATGGGATCTGATCCAGTCGTAGAACGGATACGGGTCTGCCGGCAGCTCCTTGTCGCGGAACAGGTCAATTTGCGAGAAATCGGTGGTGGTTGTCACGAGACTCTCCAATCATGATTGGCCGGTGTCGGGGCTCTATTGAAAACCAGTGTGCCACTTAATCGCCCGTGTGGTGTTCGTGGCACGAGTGTGGGGACGGCCGGCGACATGCGCATGCCCTGCTCGGAGAATTCCGCTTCAAGAGACCAGGTCAACCCGCCATTCGAGTTCCGACGACCACGACCAGGGTGAGCCGGCCGACGGCGCGGTGAGGTGCGCGCGGGGCTGTCGGGTCCCTCTAGTGGATGACGAACGGTCCAGGGATACGTCCGGAGGGTCGGTCGGACCGACGCGCCACAGCGGACGCTCGCCGTGCTGCACCCCGTCACGGTCGACCCCGCCATCTCGACCTTCGTTCAACATGTGAGGGCCTATGGGGAACTATCTTTACGACGTGACTTCGACGGAAGAGCTCCAGGCGCAGGCAGACGCCCTCATGTGGTTCCACACCATTGAACTGGGGGACGGGGTGGTCACGAAGGGCTTCGGCATACAAACCCACGGATCCGAGATCTTCCCGGATGTGAGTGGCCGCAGCGTCCTGGACGTGGGCGCCTGGGACGGCTGCTACTCCTTTATGGCTGAGCAACGCGGGGCGAAGCGGGTGGTGGCGCTCGACGAATTATGCCTGGGGAGTGGATTTCGTCGCCCGAGGGGACTACTGGAACCGCTGCACTGCGGAGGGCAAGCTGCCCGACCACAGCCGGGACCTGACCGACTTTTGGCAGCCGGAGCTCCCGGGTCGCCGGGGTTTCGAATTCGCGAAGAAAGTGCTGGGCTCAAAGGTCGAGCCGATGTTGGCCGACTTCACCACGGTCGATCTCGACACCCTCGGTGTGTTCGATGTGACGCTCTACCTTGGCGTTCTCTACCACATGAAGGAACCCCTGACGTGTCTCGAGCGGGTCCGGGCGGTCACGCGTGAAGTAGCCGTCATCGAGACCGAAGCGGTCCATCTTCATGGTCTCGAGAACAATTCCCTCCTCGACTTCTACCCCGGTGGAACCCTTCGAGCAGACTTCGGCAACTGGTTCGTGCCGACGATGCAGTGCCTACGCGAGATGTGCCTCGTGGCCGGATTCTCGAGGGTGCACACGGTCAAAGGTCCCCCGCTGCCACCCCCACCGCCGACTGAGGCACTGCGCGCTCGCATCGGGCGTCGTATCGGTGGCATACCCCGGGAGGATCTCGGCTCAGCCCCGAGCACCAACTATCGGGCTGTGGTCCATGCGTACGTCTGAAGACGCCACGGCATTCGAGATGGCGGCGCTGCGCCCCTGAGCGCGTCGCTTCGGGTGTCGATCTGCTCTTGCGCCGCGACAGCACCGCCGGACAGGTTGTCGCCTGCCTGCGGTGCTGTCGCAGCGGTCCGTCGTCCGCGCTGGAGGTATGTCGGTCAGGTGCGTCCGACCTCGCACTCCTTCGGGTCGATGTGGCCGAGGTTTTCGACGACCTTGAACGTGCCGCCTTCGGAACGGGCGATGTACATGTTCATCCGTACGTGGTGCTGACCGGGCACCATCTCGGCGGGGCCTCCCGGACCCTGTGAAATCCGGGCATGATCGAGCGCAGCGATCACGTCGTCCCGGTCGATCGACCCGGCTTCGGTGACGGCCGCCTCCCAGAGCTTGAGCGCCCGGTACGTCCCGGTGCACGCGCTCCCAGCCGTGAACAGTGCGCTTCCGGGGTAACGAGCCTCGTACCGGTTGAGGAGCTCGATGCTGAAGGTGTCGTCGACGTCCCGGTAGTAGTCCAGGCACCCGTACAGGCCCTCGACCTGCTCGGCAGGCACGAGATTCAGAAAGTTCTCGTCGAAGTAGGTACAGACGATCGTCCCTCCACGACGTGTGAACCCTGCCTGGTGCAACTGCTCGAGGAACGGCGTCAGCCCGGGAGGGACGATCGTGTTGAACACGACCTCTGCACGGCTCGCCATGATGTCGGCGACAACCCGGTCGTAGTCGGTGTGATCAAGCGGGAAGTATTCCTCGCCGACGATCTCACCACCTCTGGCTTCCACGACCTCGCGCACCTTCTTGTTCAATGTGTGCGGCCAGATGTAGTCGGCCGACGGCATGTAGAAGGTCTTCGCACCTGTTTCCTGCATGAGCCAGGGGAAGAACGGATCTATCTGTTGTGCCGGAACCGGGCCGGTACAGAAGATCAGGGGGTGACACTCCTGACCCTCGTACTGCTCGGGGTAGAGGTAGAGCTTCTCCGCCTGGTCGACGACCGGTCCTTTGATGGCTTGGCGGGTGGAGCTGTAGATACCACCCACGACGACATCGACGTCGGCACCGACGAGTTTCGCCGCGGCAGCGGCCGCTCGGTCGTCGTCGGTCGCGCTGTCCTCGACGAACAGCTCGATCGGCCGGCCGAGGAGGCCGCCATGGGCGTTGATGTCATCGATCACCATCTTGGCGACGTTGACGTTGGCGATGCCCATGAAGGAGAGGGCGCCCGTCTGGTCGGTGACGAGGCCGACCCGGGCCGAACGGTTGATTGCGCTTGACATCGTCGCCCCCTACGCGCCGTAGGAGCCGAGCAGCAGCGCGGCCTCCGGCTTGCCCAGGTGGCCGGCCTCGCGGAGGATCGGCGGCACGTCGGGGTCGGAGACGAATGCGGCCCACCCTTGCTCGTCCCAGTCGAAGAGCGCCCAGACGCGGTTCGTCTCGGTTGGGTCGCGGAACACGGTCGCACCCTTGGAACCGTGGATCGCGCGCTTGTCGGCACCCTTCGTGCCGAAGATCTCCAGGAAACGGTCGACGTTCTCGACTTTCGTCGTGGCCAGGATCATGAATCTCCCCTTTCGATATGGATCGCTGTGGATCCGCTTCGTGCCGCCCGGGTCGGACGGCATCAAGGGACATTCTGCGGACGGGCCGCCCGTCCGGCATCGGTAGATCTACCCATTTCCGGTCTACCTACGCAGTCGGGCCGTCGACCACCTTGTGCTGGATCGCCCAACGGGTCGCCGCGGCACGGCTCGAGACCCCGATCTTCGTGTAGATGTTCTGCACGTGGTGCTCGGCGGTCCTCGGTGAGATGAAGAGATGCGTGGCGATCTCGCCGGAGGTCCGGCCGTCGGCGACCAGGCGCAGCACCTCCACCTCCCGGCGGCTCAGCCCGCTGGGCCGTGCCAGGCCGGCCCGTTCGTCCGGATCGCGGCGCGCCACCCCTATCTGCCGGAGCGCATAGGCGGCCGCCGAGCCAAGGTCGAGTGCAGCGCCCGCCGCTTCGAGCTCCGCCGCGCGCGTCATGCCGAGCTTGCGGCAGACCCGGTCGCGGATGTCGTCGAGCTCGGGCACGTGATGGAGGCTCGACGGTTCGGGCGAAAGCGCACCGAGAAGCGTCGCGGCCGGCTCGAGACGGTCGAGCCGCTCGAACAGTGCCGGCACACTGGCCAAGGTGATGATCAGCTGCGGGACGTTGCCTGCACGCTGGAAAGCGCCGATGGCGTCAGCGAACAGCATCAGCGCAGCCCCGACTTCCCCGTCGGAGGTGTGCAGCCGGCCGGCATCGCGCGCCAGGAAGCCTTCGAAGAAGTGCACGCGGTGCTGGCGCACGAAGTCGACTCCCTCGTCCCATGCCGCGAAGGCGCGGCGCGCGTCCGCCTTCGAGAAGGCCATCCCGGCTATCCAGAGCGCGTAGGAGATCCAATAGGGGTTACCGAGCGATCGTGCTGCCGCGATCGATTCCTCCGTGCGCGCGAGTGCCTCCTCGATCCGGCCGCACGACTGCAGACCGTCGACATACGAGGCGAGGCCGTAGCCGCGGTCGCTGCCGAAGCGCTTCGCCACAGCGCCGGTGAGCTCGACGTAACGATCGAGGTCGCCGCAATAGACACTCGCCAACGCCTCGATGAATGACGCGTAGCCGGGTTCGCAGGCATCGTAGCGAGGGTCGTCCTCCAACTCCGTCGCTCGATGCGCATTCGTGCGCGCCTCCTTCGCCCTCCCCGCAAAGCACGCGTACCCGGCGGCCGTGTAGAGGCGGGGGAGCCGGCGCACGTCGGCCCGAGCCGCAGGCTCGAGCAGGTCCTCGGCCCAGGTGAGCGTCTCGAAGAGCTGAACCGAGAAGCCCATCAGCGCCGCGTGCGCGGCGATGTCGGCTGCTGTCTCCATGTCCCCGCGGTCGGCGCTCCACCGGTAGCCCGACCGCAGGTTGCCCAGCTCCACCTCGACCCAGTCGACCGCAGTGCGCCACCCCGGTCCGTCCCACTGCTCCCACCGGACCGCTGCCTCCCGGGCGAAATAGGCGGCATGCTGGTCCCGAGCGTGCTCGAGCGAGCCCGTCTCCGCCAACCGGTCCTCGCCGAACTGGCGAATGGTCTCGAAGAGTCCGTACCGGGTGCGCGTGCCGCTGTGGCTGGCGACCACCAGCGACTTGCGAACCAGCGAGTCGAGCAGTCGGAGCACATCCACATCGTCGGCGTCGTCGACCACGCTGCAGGCGCTCGTCAGGTCGAAGCCGCCCGCGAACACGGATGTCAAGCGGAGCAGCGCGCGCTCGTCCTCGGTGAGGAGGCCGTAGGACCATTCGACCGCATGGCGGAGCGTCAGCTGTCGTTCCGGCCCGGACTGCGAGGCTTGCAACAATCGAAACCGGTCCGCCAGCCGATCCCGGACCTCGACGGCGCTCATGGCCCCCATCCGTGCTGCGGCCAATTCGATTCCAAGGGGGATGCCGTCGAGAGTTCGACAGATCTCGGTCACGGCGAGCGCGGACTCCGGCTCCCCGAGGCCGAAGTCGGGCCGCACGACACGGGCGCGATCCACGAACAGCGTGACGGCATCGGAGGTCGCGCCCCCATCAAGTGCGAGCGGCGGCACGGTGGTCGCCGTTTCCTCGTCGACTGCGAAGGCCTCACGCGACGTGGCGAGGAACGTGGAGTCGCTCGACCGGGAGAGCAGCGCCAGGATCGCTGCTCTCGCCTCCGCCTGGACGTGTTCGCAGTTGTCGATGACCAGCAGCAGGCGCCGACCGACGAGCGACTCCGCCACCACCTCTATGAGCGGCGTGTCGCCCTGCGGCGTGACGCCGAGCACGGCCGCGATCGCCGCCGGGACGGCGGTCGGGTCCCCGACTGGCGCCAGCTCGACCATCCAGACGCCGTCGGGGAACTCGCCGGCCAGCTCCGCCCCGACTTCGAGGGCCAACGCGTCTTGCCGACCCCGCCGACCCCGCTGAGTGTGACGAGGCGGCAAGATCGCACGAGCTCGGCGACCTCGTCGACCAACTGCTCGCGACCGACGAGTGAGCTCAGCTGCTCAGGGAGGTTGCCCGTGAAGTGATCCACGCTGCGGAGGACCGGGAAGTCGGCCGGCAGCCCGTCGGCCATGAGCTGGCAGACGGACATCCGGCCTCGCAGACCGTGGAGCCGGACCTCGCCCAGGGGACGCAGAGCGACGCGATGGCGTAACAGCACCTCGGTCGCATCCGAGACGAGCACCTGGCCACCATGTGCCAGCGAGAGCAACCGCGCGGCGCGGTTCACCTCAATTCCGGAGTAGCTCCCGTCGCGATCGGACGCCTCTGCGGTGTGCAATGCCATGCGGACCGAGAGGTCGACGGCGAGGTCCCGCAGATCTACCTGGGCCTCTATCGCCGCCGCAGCTGCGTCCGCCGGCGTCGAGAACGCCGCGCGCAACCCGTCGCCGCCGGTGTCGAACACATAGCCGTCGTGGCGTTCGATGGTGCTCCGCACGATGACGTCGTGGAGGCGCACTACCTCGGCCATGGCCGTCGGGTCGTCCTCCCAGCGGCGTGTCGAGTCCGCCACGTGGGTGAACAGGAAGGTGACCGTTCCCGCTGGGAACGCGCGGCGCACGCTCGCACCGTAACGCGTCGGCGCCCCGCGGGAAGAAGCTGCACCGCCGCCGACAACCGCCCGCGATGCGACGGTGCCCAGATCGCTGTCACAACCCCCGATCCTCATCGGGCTGTGCCCCGAACCTGCGTGGACCCCGTCCTCGGGGCCCGCTCCTCCCTCGGTTCGGGCAGGAATGTGCGAGCTCTCCGGCCCGGGCAGGCGATCGCCCCATCGCGGCCGACGCCGTCGTTCTGTGAGGTCTTCGGCACGAGAATTCGGCCTCGGTTCGGCCTTCAACACTGCATTGTCCCAGGTCAGCAATAATGTCCGCATCAGGGCCCTCCTTGGGATCCGGAATTGCCGTCCTCTCGGCCGGTCACGTGGCGAGCGCTGCGACGGGGGATGCGGCAACGGGCCTGCTCACGTGGCGTGCTCCTACGCCTCGCGCCCCGGCAGCGGAGCGAGCATCCCGTCGCAGAGGTCCGCCGTAGGCCGTGCCCGGGTCGTCCCAGGGCCTATCGGGCCCGAATCTGTGAGCCAGCTTGACGAGCTCTGTGCCAGCGACGAATCATTGCGGCGTGAACGTGTCGTTGCTTTCCTGTTCGGTCCGGCGCGCCCCCGTGCCCCTCGCCCTCCCCGGTTCTGTCCGCGCGGTGAGTCCTGGGGGAGCAGTGACCGCGTGAGCACTCCTCGCATACCGGCTGCTCGGATCGCGTTTTCGGCAGAGGATCGCCAGGAGATCCTCCAGATGATCGACCAATCGCTGCAGAGTGGATCACTTACGCTCGGACCGCGAACCCGCGAGTTCGAGGAGGCCTTCGCTCGTCGCCACGACGTTTCCCATGCCATAGCGGTGAGCAGCGGGACGAGTGCCCTCGAGATCATCTTCCGGGTCCTTGACGTGAAGAATCGGGAGGTGGTCATTCCGACGAATACGTTCTTCGCCACCGCGGCCGCCGTGGTGCATGCAGGGGGTGTTCCCCGCCTCGCGGACGTCTCGCCGGACACGTTGGCTCTTTCGCCTGCAACATTGGAAGCTGCGCTGACGCCGCGGACGGCCGTGGTGGTCCTCGTCCACATCGGTGGTTTCGTCACGCCGGAGATCGACGCCATCCGCCATCTGTGCGATCGTCGGGGAATCACCCTGGTCGAAGACGCTGCCCACGCCCATGGCGCCAGCTTCGAGGGCCGTGCCGCCGGGTCGTTCGGCGAGGCGGCGGCCTTCTCCTTCTACCCCACCAAGGTCATGACCAGTGGTGAAGGGGGGATGATCACGACCGGGAACGACCGCCTGCGAGACGAAGCCCTCATCTACCGCGACCAGGGAAAGGCGGGGTTCCTGGGCGGCGATCATGTCCGCATGGGTTACGCCTGGAGAATGAGTGAGCTGCATGCGGCCGTCGGCTTGGTCCACCTCTCACATCTCGACGAGGCCATCGCCACCCGCCGCCGGGTTGCCGCCCTCTACGACGAGGCGCTGGCCGGCCTGCCGGGTTGCCGACCCCTTTCCATACCTGCCGCCTCGATCTCCAACTTCTACAAGTACATCGTCCTTCTCGACCCGGGCATTGACCGCGCGGAGATCAAACGCGAGATGTCCGATCGGATGGGGGTGTCGCTTTCGGGCGAGGTCTATGCCTCGCCACTCCATCGTCAGCCGATTTTTGCCGACCTGGACGGGGATTCGTTTCCGGTGGCGGATGACGTCTGCGCCCGTCACATCTGCCTCCCCGTGCATTCCGACATGACCGACGATGAAGCCGACTACGTTGTCGACAGTTTGGCGTCCGTGCTGGCGGCACGAACCATGAAGGAGGCGGCTACATCGTGAAGGTCTCTGTGACCGGCGGGTCGGGTTTTATCGGGTCCCATGTGGTCGACTACCTGGTGGCGGACGGTCACGAGGTCGTCGTCATCGATACCCGAGCACCCCATCGCCCCGATGTCGGGTACGTCGACGCCGACGTGACCGACCTGGCCGATCTGGTCAAGGCCACGGTTGGCAGCGATGCCGTGTTCCATCTGGCGGCGGTCGCCAACGTCAACGACGCCCACGTCGATCCCGTTGGAACCATGGAGATCAACGTCGTGGGCACGTCACGGGTGTGCGAGGCGGCCCGGCGTAACGGGGTCGGGCGAGTCATCTTGGCCAGCACCGTCTGGGTCTATACCGCCGCGCCGGGTGACGGCCCGCTGCGAGAGGATGCACCGCTGGCGTCCACGGGCAGTGCCCACGTCTACACCGCCTCCAAAATCGCCGCCGAGCTGGTCGTCTCCAGTTTCGGAGAGCTCTACGGCCTGCCCTATACGATCCTGCGCTACGGCATTCCCTTCGGGCCTCGAATGCGGAGGGAACTGGCCATTCCCCAATTCCTGCACCGTGCCCGATCGGGCGAGAAGATCACCATTCACGGTGACGGGCTGCAATTCCGTAATTACATCTATGTCGAGGACCTGGCCGAAGCACACGTCCTCGCACTCGGTGAGGCGGGCGCCGACCAGATCTTCAACCTGGAGGGCCCGGCACCGGTGAGCATCCGCCATGCCGCCGAACTTGCCTGTGAGCTGACCGATCCGCTGGCTGAAATCGAGTACACCCCGGCCCGCCCCGGGGATTACACGGGGCGGGCGATTTCGGTGGAGAAGGCGAAACGCGTCCTGGGCTGGGAGCCTCAGACGTCCTTCGACGATGGCATGCGCCGTTATGTGGAGTGGTTGGCCGACGATGACCCCGTAGAGCAGACCAGTTCGGTGTGAGCGCCGCTGTCCGACGCTCGTCACGATACGCGTGGCCGGCTCGGGCCCTCATCCCGGTCGTGCTCGCCGCCGGTGCCCATATGGTTCCCAGCGTCGTCAGCTTGGGGCAGTGGTTGCCCATCCGGGTCCTGCCTCTCGACCTTTGCCGATGGCGCGGGCTCAGCGGAAACGCGGTCGCGTTGACCTTCGACGACGGTCCGGACCCCCGTACCACCCCCGATGTGCTCGACCGCCTCGATCAGCTCTCCCTGGCCGCCACCTTCTTCTGTCTGGGTGAGCAGGTGGCACTGCACCCGGAGCTGGTACGCGAGATCCGCCGCCGTGGGCACCAGGTCGAGACACACGGCTATAGCCACGCGCATCATTTCGCGCGTACCCCGAGGTGGGTGCGGGCGGATCTGGACAGGGCCGTCGATGGCTTGGAGGAGGTCGGAATTCGCCCCCGATGGTTCCGCCCACCCTTTGGCCAAACCACCGGAGCGACCATGGTCGAGGCCCGACGCCATGGTCTGCGCCTCGTGCTGTGGTCCGCCTGGGGCAGGGAATGGGATGAGCCCGATGCGGGCGGTGTCGCCCGTCGAGTGCGTGCGGGTCTTGCCCCCGGGGGAATCGTGTTGCTCCACGACGCCGACGTCCTGTCCCCGCCGGGGTCGTCGCGCCGGGCCACCGAAGCCCTCGGCTCCATCGCCGAGGATCTGCATCGGCATGGTCTGAAGGCACTCACTCTCGACGGCTTGGTCGGACTGCCCCGATGACCGTGCAGCGGGCCTTGTTCCTCTCGGGCAAGTTCGGCGCGGGACACGACACCCTGGCTGAGGCGTGTGCCGCGGCGCTTTCGCCCTATGGGGTGCAGAGCAGGATCGTCGACTGCATGCCGATGCTCGGTGGCGGACCCTCGGCTGTGGGCAATTGGGTCTTCCGCAGCCTGCTCTCCGTGACGCCCGTTTACGACGGCTTTCACTTCTCCCAGCTCCGGGGCAACGGAGCGCTGGGCCGGTTCATGGATCGAGCCGCAGTCAAGGTCATGTTGCCAAAGCTCATCGAAGAGGTTGATCGCTTCGAGCCCGACCTGGTCGTATCGGTCTTTGCGACCGGGGCATCCGCCGCGGTCCACCTCAAACGCACGCGTCCCGAGCTGGCGACGGTTGTCTTCATGACGGATTCGTTCGCCCACGGGATGTGGGCCCACCAGGGGACGGACCTGTACCTCGTCACCTCCGAGTTGGCGGCAGCATCGGTTCGGCGCTACCACCCCGAGGCCCGGGTCAGTGTGGTGGAGGCTCCCGTCCGACCTGATTTCTACGAGGCCCCTCCTCGTGCGGATGCGCGGGATTCGCTCGGGGTTCCACACGACGCCCCGTGCGTCCTTCTCATGTCGGGGGCGTGGGGAATCGGGCCTCTCGACGACGTAGCCCGGGCGTTGGCGTCCGAGGGGTGGTGGGTGCTTGCCGTGAGTGGGACCAACGAGAGCCTCGGCTCACGGTTGGCTGCCGTCGGCCGTGACCACCCGACGGTGATCACGTACGGCTACACCGATCAGGTCCCTGCATTGATGGCGGCGAGTGACGTCGTCGTCACCAGCTCGGGCGACACCTGCCGGGAGGCCAGGGTCATCGGGAGGCGTATGGTGCTGCTCGATGTGGTGCCGGGCCATGGCCGAGAGAACCTGATGCACGAGTTGGAGCTGGGTGATGCCGCGGTCTGCCTCCCCACGCCGGCGTCGGTGGTCGGCAACGTCCGTCGTTTCCTCGACGACCGCAGTTGGGAACCGGGGCATACCACGAGCGCGTGGGGCCACGATTTCATCGATGACTTGGAGGCGGCGGGCATCGCGCTCCGCCACGACTGAACCCCGGCGGCCAGCGTTGCGGGGGCCCGGGGAATCCTGAGGTTACTCAGGCGGAATTTCCTGGACCGCGTCGATGAGGCGCTTCGAATGGGAGCGGGGTGAGAGCATCTCTGCGTACCGATCGTCGTCACCCCTGATCCCCGAAACCAGTGGTGAGTACGCAAGCGAGGCGGCACCGACGAACATGATCAGCAGTGACAACGCCTCTAACGGACCGAAGGCGCCAGAAGTTCGGAGGCTGTCCCCGAAGAGGCCGATGCCGAGGGCGATGCTGACCAACGGGTCGACCAGTACGAGTGCCGTCTGGGAAGCAGCGATGGGACCGGCGTGGTACGCGTTCTGCGTCACGAACAAGGAAAATGCCCCGCACACCGCGACGCCGTAGGTCTGCCAGTGGAAGAACACATGGACCCAATCGGTCGCGACGTAGTTGCTCACCGTCTTGAGCAGCGAGGCTGTGAGCGCGAACCCCACCGCCCCGGCCACGCCGAACGCGGCCGCCCGCCACCAGCGGGGTCCGCGCAACGCCGACAAGGTGGCCACGAGGGCGGTCCCTCCGCAGAGCGAGACCGCCACGATCCACTCGAAGGTGGTGGGCACGTCGTTGCCGCCGCCAGGCTGAGCGAAGATCAGGAACCCGGCCAAGCCACCCGCCGCTGCGGCACAGCCGAACCACTCACGCCAACCGACGCGGAACCGGAACCACGTGGCCAACAGGATGACCAAGAAGAACAACTCGGCGGTCAGGATGGGCTGCACCTGGCTGAGGGTGCCCAGGTGCAGTGCCACAATTTGGAGTGGGACCGTGGCCCCGATGAAGGCAAGACCGAGGAGCCACACGCCCCGTTTGAGCGCGTGCGTCAGCAAGCTGAGCTTGAGCGTGTCCGATGCCGGGGCGCTTTCGATGCCCATGCGCTGGAGAACGCTCGCCAGCGCATTGGACAGCGCGCACGCCGTGGCGAGCAGATAGACCACAGATCCTTCCGCCTCCTCTAGACGATCAGAGTCGAATCTTGACCGATCGAAACGGGTTCCCGCTTGGTCTTCCATCCTCGTTCCGGCATTGCATCCGTTGGTGGATCCGAAGCCGAGGTGCTGAAATTCTTCCACACGACCTCATGGGGCGTCGCACGTAACCCGGCGAACGCCCTGCATGCAAACTGCGTCACGTCCCGATGCCCGCCGGGTTGTCCATGCGCACGCCCGCAGCGACGCCCCTCTGACGAACACCTCCTTCTTGCGGGGTGTTCGCGATTTGGCATAACCACATAAATTCACGAAAGTCGATCAACTTAGTCGTCTATTGAGAACGGGCTCAGGGGGAGAAAGGATCGGATGGGACAACGACGAGCGCAGCGCAATGACGTGGTGGCGCTCGTTTCGTTTCCCGGCCACGCACACGAGGCCTTCGCCCGCATGGTCGCCGCCGGGGGCGTGGCCGCCGCTACCCCGGGTCGACGGGGTGTGGCGTCCGAAGATGTTGGAAGGCGATCTGCCCACCTTCGAGCGCCAGGGCGCTCGGCGTCATCGAGATGACGGACGGCCGCGGCGTCGAGATCTCCGCGCCGCCCCTCGCCACCACGCTGACAGTGGGAACGGTCGCCACGGTGGCCATGGCGACGGCACCTGCCGGCGCCACCGGCTCTCGTGCCAAGCCATTGGTCGGCACGTTCAAGTTGACTGCCGGCAGTTGTGCGACGGCCACGCCGAGCGGCACGTATTTCCGCATGATCTTCCCCGGGGGCAGCCTCAATGCCGGGAAGTTCTTCGACAATCCTGATTCGACCTGCACCGACAAGTCGTACACATTGGTCACACCGGGAACTGCGGGCGGCTTCACAACCGGGAAGTATCAACCGGACCCGGTCCCGGCCTTCTCGGCTTCGGGGGGCGCTCTGTCGGACGCCATCATCGAACCCCAGCTGTTCACCGCAATCAATTTCAGCGTCGCGACGAATCCGAAGGATCCCCAGACAGGCGCTGCCACGCCACCGCCGACGATCAAGGTGAAGAACGGGAAGCTCTCCGGACAGGTTCAGGCGTGGAGCGCCGCATGGAACAAGCTGTACTTCAATCAGGGTTCGCCGAAGCCCGGCGGTACCTCTCCCGGGCTCACCAAATCCGTCAGCGGGACCTACAACGCCAAGACACATGCCTTCGTCCTCACATGGGCGAGTGCCGTGGTCGGTGGGCCATTCAACAATTTCACCGGTTACTGGCATCTCCAGGGGAAGTTCACACCGGCCAAGAAATAGCGGATCAGCCGGGCGGCGCCGTCAGGTCTGCTGCTCCGGGTCGCCGAGCTTCGCCTCGACCAGCGCCTCGTGGTCGGCCTCGTTGGTGATGGCGTAGGCCCGGGAGAACTCTGCGACGGCCCGGTCGAACTTCGTGCCCTTCCCGAGGTACGCGGAGATCATCACGGCATCGCCGGTGCGGGCGTGTGAGCGGGCGAGGACCCACGCGCACAGTCCTCCGTAGCGGGTGAGGGTGCCGACGTCCATCTCCAAGGGGTTCCCCTGGCCCTTGGAGTCCCAGAGTTGACGCACGTAGTAATGGCGGCCCGACATGGGCCCCTCGGCCCAACCGAGGAAGACGTCGCTGGCCGCCTGGACGAGGCGCTGCCCGACGACGACGCGCTTGGCGTGTTGCCCGTGCGCAGAGGGGCCGACGTACGGCTCGAGGACCGACGGCTGGGCCTCTTTCGCCTGGAGGACGATGAGGTCTGACTCGGGATTCTCCCGACCCGCCATCAGGGCGATCCAGCACCGCGTGCCCACGCTCCCCACCCCCACGACCTTGCGGGCGACATCGAGCAGCTCGAACCGGTCGAACATGTAGCGCCGGTCATCGGTGAGCGTGCTGCGGTAGTCCTCGATCAAGCCCTTGACCTCGTCCACCCCGTGGCCCGTCTGCTCGAGGTGCACCACCAGGGGCGGGTCATCCAGGAATCGCCGTCGGCCGTCAACGACGTGGGTCAGCTTGGCGACGGCCCGGAGGTGGTCCTTGCGCCGCGCCCGCTTTATCTCCCGCACGACCCCCGAGCGCCGGCGGATCGGGAAGTGCTCGACGACGCGTCGGATCTCGGTCCGCTCGTAGAACAGGTCCAGCGTGTCCCAGGTCGCGTAGTCGGCGAGGCGCGTGCGGTACGTGCGCGCCGCGGCTGTGACGATGGCGTCGGCATCGGCCAACCGCAGGCCTCGCTGGCGGGCGACGACGTGAAGGCTGGCGCAGAGCCGCTTGACGTCCCATTCCCACGGGCCCGGGATCGTCTCGTCGAAGTCGTTGATGTCGAAGACGAGGTTGCGCTCCGGGCTGGCGAAGAAGCCGAAGTTGTTGACGTGTGCGTCGCCGCAGGCCTGGACGTACACGCCGGTGGTCGGCGTTGTCGACAGGTCCATGGCCATGACTGCCGCTGCGCCCCGGAAGAAGGAGAAGGGCGACTCCGCCATACGTTCGTAGCGGAGGCGCCCGAGCTCGGGCAGGCGGGTGGCCGCTTGGAGCTGCAGGACCTCGAGAGGGTCCTGCCGCACGGGCGACGGGCTCCACTCGGCATGGGCAGTCCGTGGCACGGCCACGCGCAGCGCCCGTCCGGCGGCCTTGCGTCTTTCGACCGACCGCCGCTCGCTTCTGGAGGCACCCACTGCCGAACTTTACCGTAGGAGGCGGATCGCGGATGGTGACCGTTGGTTCACTTCGGACCCGTTGGTCGGCAATCGCAGCTTCTGCGTCGGCACCGCACCCAGGATGCGCCGGCGGCGACGTTCAGATCGGTGCGGCGGAGTTCTTGGGCCGCCGCTCCGTCGACTCTGGCACCGTTCGGGTCATGAGCAGAACGCCGAGGCACATGGCGACGAAGCTCATGGCGCCCAGGATCAGATTCGTCGGGCTGTCGGTAAATTGCTCACCGTACAGGTGGACGCCGAGCACGATGCTGATCAACGGGTCGACGATCACAAGGAGTGGTTGCGACACCCTGAGTGGCCCTACGTGGAGGGCGGATTGCGTGATCACGACCCCGACCGCTCCGGTGACGGCCATCGCATAGACCGGCCATCTGACGAACGTACCGCCGATCCCGTCGTGAGTGAGGACATCGGTCGTCGTCTTTATGAAGGTCGCCTCCAGCCCCCAGACAATGCCGGCGGCCGTGGCGAAGAGTGCAGCCCGTCTCGTCGGAGAACCACGCAGAGCGAAGAGGACGAGCACCGCTGCGGCCCCACCGCAGGAGAGAATCGAAGAGGTCCACGCATGTGAACTCGGCACGCTGGATCCGCCCCGCGGTTCGGCGACAACGATGAACACTGAGATCGATATGCAGGTCAGCGCCGCTGACAGCCACGCGGCCGATGTGATGCTCTGACCCAGCCAAACACGTCGTAGCACGAGCGCGAAGACGAGCTCCGTCATGAGCAGGGTCTGGACAGCGGAGAGGAGGCCGTTGTGCAGCGCGAGCGCCTGGAAGACAAAGGCCGCGATGAGCGCCACCCACCCGAAGAGCCACAAAGGGTTCTTCAGGAGGTAGAGGACCAGTCGCCATCCTTTGGCGCCCTTTGGGTTGCTCGTACTCGCAACGTGCTGTGTTATGACGTTCAGAGCATTCGACAGGGCTGCGAGCAGCGCGAACAGGGTGCTCATGTGCGCACCGGACGCGGGCAACGCCCACGCTCCTTCCTCCGCGGCGCCGAGACGACGACGGGCCGGAAGAGTGCACGTTCATCAGGCTTCGAAGGGGGGAGCTGGAGCATCATCTGTGCTGCGGCATGAACACGCGGCATCTGGGCATTCGTCAAGTCTCGCGCCGTTCTCCCGGTCGTGGCCCGAGCATCAGTCGTGCGGAGTTGACCCTCCCGGACCTGTTGGTAGATTCAGGGAGATGGCCGAAGCGAACAAGCCGCAGATCCAGTTGCGATCCGTGGTGTTCGACTGTCCGGACCCCCCGGCGCTCGCCAGGTTCTATGGTCAGCTTCTCGGCGGCACGGTGAGTGAAGATCAGGACTGGTCGGAGGTCCATTGCGGAGAGGTGCAATTCAAGCTGGCGTTTCAACGGGTCGATGGCTACACGGCTCCCGAGTGGCCCGAAGGTCAGTCACAACAACTGCACGTGGACTTCACCGTCTTGGATCTCACGGTGGCCTCGGCTCGTGCCGTTTCACTGGGTGCGCGGGTGCTCAAAGAGCCCGTCCATGGGGATGGGGGGATCTTTCAGGTGCATGCCGATCCGTCTGGACATCCGTTCTGTCTCGTCGTGGAGCTGGAGTCGGGCTGATGATGAGCCTGTAGCCCGGTGTGGTTGCGCCGGATGGGCTCACGACGTGGGAGATCGTGCGTGGTGCAAACGTCGGTGGTTGAAATCGAAGTTCGCCCGACTCTCGCGGGTGTGGCGTCGGGATCGGCCCCAAAAGGGGAAAGGAGGTGACGAATGACCGGGGGACACGAACCTGGTGGGGCAGCGATCGTGGGGCTCGGCATTACCGAGGTCGGCAAGGTCTTCGGGCGTAGCGTCACCGACTTCGCTCTCGATGCCGTCCAACGAGCATTGGCCGATTGTGGGTTGGACCCGTCCGACGTGGACGGCATCGTCACCAGCTACGGCATGTCAGGTGCATTCGGAAACGTGCCGGCATCGTTGGGGATGCGCGATCTGGGCCTCAATGTCAACATGTTCGCCGCAGGGGCGACTGCCAGCGCGGCAGTCCAGTACGCCGCGACGGCCGTGACGACCGGTATGGCCAAGTACGTGGTCTACGTCCATGCAGATGCCCCCCTCCAAGACCCATCAGTACCCTCCGGTACTTCCTACGCCACCGGCCGGTCACTGACGGGGATGCGGTCGGTCGCCCAGGCGGTGGGATTGACCAGCCCCAACTCCCTGTACGCGCTGGCGGCCAGACGGCACATGAACAGATTCGGGACGACCAGTGAGCAGTTGGGAGCGATTGCGGTCGCGCAAAGGGCGTGGGCCGCCGGCAACCCACTCGCACGTTTCCGCGAGCCGATGACCATTGACGACCACCAGTCTTCGCGCATGATCGCTGATCCACTGCACCTTCTCGACTGCTGCATGGTCTCGAATGGAGCCATTGCCTTTGTCCTCACGACCGAAGACCGGGCGAGGGCCATGCCCCAGCCCCCTGTCTACGTGCTCGGCTGGGGGCAAGGGCATCCGACCTATGCAATGACCCGTGGTTGCGAATTCGGTCTGGTGTCGGGGGCCGGTCAGTCCGGGGCCACTGCGTTGCGTATGGCCGGTGTGAAGGTCAGCGAAATCGATCAGGCCCAGATCTACGATTGCTACACCTTCACGGTTCTCATCACCTTGGAGGACTACGGCTTCTGCGAAAAGGGCGAAGGCGGATCATTCGTTGCCAGCGGTGCCCTCGATCCCGGAGGATCACTTCCGGTGAACACGGGTGGCGGGCAACTCAGCGCCTATTACCTGTGGGGCGTCACCCCACTCTCCGAGGCGGTGATCCAAGGTCGGGGGCATGGTGGAGACAGGCAGGCGGGGCGCAATGACCTGATACTCGTGAGCGGCAATGGCGGGATTCTGGACTACCACGGGACGCTGATCCTCTCCCCTCATCGGAAAGCAGAACGGTGACCACGGCCAAGAGGGATCAGGCATCGTCCCCGTACTTCGACGACCTCGAGGCGGGGCGACTCTCGGTGCTGCGCTGCGCGCGATGTGCCGCGTGGATCCCCCCGGGAGGTCCGTTCCTGGATCCACCCCTGCGCTGTCCTTCCTGTGGTGGTGAAACGCTGGTGTGGACGCCGACGCAGGGCGCCGGCCGGCTGGTCACCTGGACGAACAATCCATTGTTCCCCAACATCACCGATGGGTCGCCCGGTCAGTCGGCTGGTCTCGTGGAGCTGGCCGAGGGCCCATGGGTCATCGCCGCACTGGCGATCCATCCCGATGAATTTGAGTGACGGGCTCGAGGTCGTCTTCGACAGCGTCGTTCCGGCGGCCGGTGGTGAAGCCGTCCCGGTGTTCCGGCGCGGATCGGGGCCATAGGACGACACGAGTCGGACCCTCTAGGCTGGCCCGCCGACGAGGTCCCCACGCTGAGCCGACCGAACTCCGTTCACAGGGTGTCCATCTACCGAGGCACGCGCCGTGCCATCAGAAAGGAGAGCTTGCATGAGCTTGCTCGGACGTGTGCTCATCGGGGATGTCTCATGTCACGGGGAGATCGAGAACGACCGGTTCCACGTGATCGTCGGCGATGTCCTCGGCGAGTACCGGCGCAACCGACAATCCTTCCCATTGGAGGACGTGACGCTCGGCACTCCGCTCCATGGAGTCAGATACTTCAATGTGATGGCAGGTTTCGTAGAGGCCGACACGGCTCGCGATCCGGCGCGCCTCCCGATGTGGTTACCCAAAGCGACGGCCTTTGCCACCGGTGACCATGGGGAAGTGCAGGTGCCGACCGTCCTGACCGGCCCGGTCCAGATGGAATCGGAACTGGCCGTCGTCGTCGGACGCCCTCTGCGGAACGCCTCTGTGGCCGATGCCCACGACGCAATCTTCGGATGGACGGTCTTCAACGACTTCACTGCCACCGAGTTCGGCTTCGGGCAGGCGACGCCGTTGTGGGCCACCGCGAAGTCGGTCGACGGCTTCACATCGTGGGGACCGTGGATCCGCCGTGACCTCAGCGAGAAGCGGGTGATGCAGGGTCTGAGCATCCAGGGCTTCGTCAACGGCGAGAAACGCCAGGATGGAAACTCCAAGTGGTTCGCCTTCACGCCCAGCGAGATGCTCAGTCACGTGAGCCACCTCATCGGCCTGAGGCCCGGCGACGTTCTCGCGCTGGGCACCCCGTACCCGGCGCCGAATGTGACGGTGGGCGATGAGGTCGTGTGTGAAGTCGAAGAGGTCGGGACGCTCCACAATTACCTCGTCGCCGACGATGGAACCGATCCGGACGTGTGGCCGCGTGCCGCGCAGGCTCGGTCGAGCACGTTGTAGGCATCGCGTGAGCCGATCTGCGGGGCTCGACGCAAACAAAGCTCGCGGCAAGCATCGGGGTTAACATCGGGAGGGGAGGGAGCACGATGGTGACTCGTTGGGACAAGTCTGTTGACCTCGCCATAGTGGGCAGCGGCGGGGGCGGCCTCATCGCCGCAATGGCGGCGGTGGAAGCCGGCCTGGATACGCTCGTTCTGGAAAAGCAGTCGGTGGTCGGCGGCTCGACGGGTATGTCCGGTGGGATGGTCTGGATGCCGAACAATCCATTGATGCGGGCCGCGCGGATCGCGGATTCGCATGAGGACGGATTGGCGTACTTGGCCGATGTCGTGGGCGACGCCGGGCCCTGCTCATCGCCGGCGCGCCGCGAGATGTTTCTTCGCGCCGGGAACGAGATGATCACGTTCATGCAGCGCAAGGGGATCCGTCTGGTACGGAGCGGGGGCTACAGCGACTACTACCCGAACCACAATGGCGGCAATGCAGCTGGGCGGGCCGTCGAGGGAGTGCCGTTCGATGCCGCGGAGCTCGGCGAATGGCGCGACAGGCTCCAACCGGGATTCTCCAAGAATTTCGGGCTTGTCTTCTTGACCAACGAGCTCCGCAATGTGCAGTACTTCAACCGTTCCCCTCGGTCATTCGTTGTTGCCGCCCGGGTGTTCGCGCGTACCGTCCTGGCCCGGGCACGTCGTCAGGAGCTTCTTACCAACGGGGCATCGCTGGTGGGGCAGATCATGAAGGTCCTGTTGGCCGATGGCGCCTCGGTGTGGACAGACGCGTCCGTCGATGACCTCGTGATCGAGGACGGGCGGGTGGTGGGCGTGCGCATCACGCAACATGGATCCACCACGATGGTCGAAGCCAAGAAGGGCGTGCTGCTCGCAGCGGGCGGATTCGCCCACAATGCCGCAATGCGACGGAAGTACGGCGGAGACCAGCCGAACGAAGCGCAGTGGTCCATTGCCAACGCAGGTGACACCGGGGAAGTTCTGGAGACGGCGATGGGTTTGGGCGCCAAGACCGATCTTCTCGACGAGGCGTGGTGGCTCCCATCACCGACCATGGCCCTCGGGGCGTCCTCCTTGGGCGCCGCCCGCCAGCGTCCGGGCACGATATTCGTGGACTCCGCAGGTCGCCGCTTCTGCAACGAGTCAAACTCTTACGTAGAAGTCGGGAAGGCCATGTATGCGGACAACGCGGTGCCGTGTTGGCTGATCTTTGACGACGGCTACCGGCGACGGTATTCCCTGACAGCAGCGTCGTTGCCCGGACGCATGCCGACCGAGTGGATCGACAAGGGCTTGCTACGACAAGCCACGACGATCGAGGATCTGGCAACACAGATCGGTGTCGATCCGACGGGCCTGGCGGCTACCGTCCGGCGTTTCAACGCCAACGCGGTGAAGGGCATCGACCCTGACTTCGGTCGCGGAGAGTCGGCCTACAACGATTGTCTGGGCGATCCCGGCTATCGGCCAAACGCCTGTCTTGGTCCGCTTGACCAAGCGCCCTTCTATGCCACCGAGATCTACCCTTCCGACGTCGGCACCTGTGGGGGGTTGCTCACCAACGAATATGCGCAGGTGCTGGACCAGTCAGATAATCCGATACCGGGCCTCTATGCGACAGGCAACATCACCGCCACTGTCATGGGGCGCACCTACCCGGGTGCGGGCGCCAGCATCGCCAACACCATGGTGTTCGGTTTTGTCGCAGCTCGTCACGCTGTGGGAAGACTGTCTCCTGAGCGTAGGTACAGGGGAGCGACGTCGTTGTAGGACGTGACCGACCCGAAACCCGGTGGAGCGGGAGTGCCGGAGATCAGGCGGCGACAACGAAGAGACGCTGACTGAGGTCGCTGCCCAAGGCGAGCATCCTTCCGTCAACGTCCAGCATCAGGGTTCCGTCGGGGCTGCGTGTGGTCACAGTTGCGGTCGCGCCTGGAATGAACCCGGCGTCGTCCAGGTAGCGCAACGACGCGCCGTCTTGCTCGACTGCTTCGGTCAGCCTCTCGAATCGAACCGTCTGGCCCGGCTGCGCCTCGGCCAGGCGCACCTGCGAGGAGGGAGTCGAGGATCGATTTGCACTACCGGGGATCGGGTTGCCATGCGGGCAGGTGCCGGGGTCCCCGAGGAGTTCGACCAACCGCGCCTCGACCTCGTTGGACATCACGTGTTCCCATCGACCGGCTTCTTCGTGTACGAGGTGCCACGGCAAGCCGATGATGTCGACGAGCAGCCTTTCAGCGAGTCGATGCTTGCGGATAACGCTCTGCGCGACCGCCCGGCCTTCCTTCGTCAACGTGATGTTCCGTCCACTTCGACTGACATATCCGTCGGAGCGCAGGCGGTCGAGCATCTCGGAGACTGAGGGGGCGGACTTGCCCAGACGCTCGGCGATTCTCGCTTGGAGGACCGGGGTTCCCTCCTCGATCAGGGACTCTATGGTCTGAAGGTACTCCTCGACCGGAGGATGGTGCTCGACCGGCTGCGAGCTCTCGGGGTGGGGGGCCGTGTTAGGCACGGATTTGCTGGGCCAGGTAGTGGGTCTCGCCGAGCTGGTCGATCAACGTCGGTTGCGTCTCGAGCCAGTCGGTGCGATCTTCCTCGCCCCCCAGTATGTCGTCGAGCAATTCCCGGCTCCCGTTGTCGCCCCGTTCCACGCTGAGCGCGATCCCACGGTCGTACCGATTGATCGCCGGGAGCTCGGCGGTGAGCACCTGATCGAGAAGCTCAATGACCTGCTCGTCGCCTTGCACCGGCCTCCTCGCCATTGTCCGCTGACCTATGGATCGTAGGCGCTCACCGCCGGTGTGGGCGCGAAATTTCTCAGGCGGCGGATGTGGCCGGGACCGTGTCGGTGAACGGGGCGCTTGGCGCTTGCCGTGATCAGCGCCACGAGGATTTCGTGGCTCCCCGTGCACCCGCCACCGGCAGACCGCCTCGCAGTGGCAGACGCACATCGGCGCCCTACGCTCCGGCCTAGGCGCTCGAGGCCATCCGCGTGACATGGGGAACTCCCGAGGCGATCAGTTCAGCCGCGAGGGACAACGGAATCGCACGAGTCACGGGGAGGCGAAAACCCACGCCGACGACTTCGGCCCGGAAACACCCGCCGTCGTCGAGAAGGCGTACCCAATCGACCCTGCTCAAGCCGGTGCGACCCGCGGCGTCTTTCGGGGGCGCCGCTGCACTCTTGGCTCGGGGGGCGATGGACATCACAGGAAAAGTTAGGTCCGGCGAACTCTTCTGTCAAGGTCGGCCTGGCATCCTGTGGCGCGAGACGGGCACGGGAGTACGATCGCGTTCGACATCGATGTCGACGTAGGGGAGGCCCCATGGGGCGCGAGGCTGAGCATCCGAACGAGGACCTTGACGGTGCCGCGGCCGAAAGGCCTGCCCGACGGGGGATCAAGCTCTTCCGGGGGCACGATGCCGTCCCCATGGCCGAGTCAGGCGCCATGTCAGCACCACAGTTCGATGCAGAGGACATGAAGGCCTTGGCCGCGGACGGGCCTCGCCCCAAGACGGTGGCGATGGGCATTGAGGACAAGCTCGTGTTCCAAGGTGAAGGCCCTGAGGGCAGCAGCTTGGTGCGGGCGTGGTTGGGCCCGCACTATGTATTGCCCCGCCATTCCCACAGCGGTGACTGCTTGTATTACATCGTCGAAGGTTCGATCACCATGGGGGCGCAGGTGCTCGGGGCGGGGGACGGGTTCTTCGTGCCGTCCAATGCCCCGTATGCCTACGAGGCTGGAGCCGACGGAGCGGTGGTGCTCGAGTTCAGGACGCAGACCTCGTTCGACATGCAGATTCCCGGAGGCCAGCTCGAGCGTTGGCGAAAGATGGCCACCGTCGCAGAGGAGCACGGCGAGCATTGGGTCGAGTTGCGCGCGAAGGCCACGGTCTGACGCCCGCCCCGCGACGGTCGGCTGCAGACGCCGCAGAAGGCAAGGATTGATGCGCGCGTCTGCGCTCACCGAAGCTGGCGGGTTCGAGGTCGTGCAGCTCGACGATCCGACTCCGGGGCCCGGCGAACTTGTGCTGCGGGTGAAGGCCTGTGGGATCTGCGGCACGGACCTCAAGTCGTACAAGCGTTTTGCGCCAGGGTCGGTACTCGGCCACGAGTTCTGCGGCGAGGTCGTCGCGGTGGGCGGCGGTGTCGAGGGTTGGCACGCCGGGCAGTTCGCGGCTTCTCTCCCGCTCCGATCCTGCGGTCGTTGCCGGTGGTGCCTGGACGGGGAGCCCGGGCACTGCGAGAGGATCGATCCCCTGGGGCTCGGCGGGTCACCGGGGGCTTTCGCCGAGTACGTGAGGGTGGCCGCCGTCACGTCGGTTCCCCTGCGGAGTGAACTCGGTGCCTACGGCGCGCTGGTGGAGCCGCTCGCCGTCGGCCTCCACGCGGTGGCTGCAGCCGAGCTGTCCCCGGAGGAGCGCGTGCTCATCATCGGGGGCGGCAACGTCGGCGCCGCGGTCGCCACATGGGCGCGCGTCGTTTGGGCGCTGGGGAGATCGTCGTCAGCGATCCCTCCCCGTCCCGACGGAAGAATGCCTCCTCGTTCGGGGCCACCGCGGTCCACGATCCGGTCGCGGGATCGCCGGACGGCCCCTTCGATGTCGTCTTCGAGTGTGTCGGGATGCCTGGCCTCGTCCAGAGCGCGATCGATGCCGTCACCGTCCACGGACGGGTCGTCGTCGCCGGGGTCTGCCTCGGCCCCGATCAGATCAGCCACATCCCCGCAGTGATGAAGGAAGTAGAAGTCAGTTACGCCGTCTACTACCGAACCGAGGAGTTTGCGTCCGCCGCCCGCCTTCTCGACAGCGGGGTGCTGGACCCGACGAGCTTCGTCAGCCGCACCGTGGCCCTCGACGCCGTCGGCCCAGTGTTCGACGATCTTCGAGTCCGGGTCCAACGACCGGAAAGTACTCATCGATCCGGGCGCGTGAACTGCGCGGGTCAGCCCGAGATCGTGGCGTCGCCTCGCCCACTCATTCCGGGTACTGGACGACCCCACGGATGTTCTGCCCCGACCGCATGTCCTCGAAGCCGTCGTTGATCGTCTCCAGGCTGTAGCGGCGCGTAATGAGTTCATCGAGCTGCAGCCGCCCCATTCTGTAGAGCTGGAGGAGTGCGGGAATCTCCTTCGACGGGCTCGAGGCGCCGAACAGCGACCCCTGGAGGCGCTTCTGGTAGAGCACGATGTGGCGGAGAGAGACGGGGAGGGCCACGTCATCCGCGGCGCGGGGCAGGCCTGTGAGCACGCAGGTCCCCGCCTTGCGGATCGAGTCCACCGCCTGGGCGACATGCTCCCCGGTGGTGACTCCGACGCACACGATGCACGAGTCGGCGCCTTGGCCGTTCGTAAAGCTGCGCGCGATGTCCGTGGCCTCTTCCATGGTCGAGACAGCGTGGGTTGCGCCGAAGCGAATCGACGCCGAACGCTTCATCTCCACGGGGTCCACGGCGATGACGACCGACGCTCCCGCGTGAGCCGCCCCTTGGACTGCGTTCATGCCGATGCCACCCACGCCCAGAACGATCACGACGTCGCCAACCCGAACGTCCGCCGACCGTACTGCGGAGCCCCATCCGGTTGCGACACCGCAACTTGTCAGGCACGCCACATCGAGCGGGACGTCGTCGGGGCACTTGACCGTGGACTCGACCGCCACCGTCGACCATTCGCTGAACGTCGAAATTCCGGCACCCTGGCCCACGGCCTTCCCGTCGAGCGTCATGCGACGGCTGCCGTCCTCCCGCACGCCGGCAAGTATGCGTGCTCCGTTGTCGCACAGGTTCTGCATTCCTGAAGCGCACCACCGACAAAGGCCGCACATGGGGAGGAAGGTCAGCACCACCCGATCACCCACCTTCCAACCGGGCGTATTGGGCCCCACCTCTGCCACGACCCCGGCTCCTTCGTGACCACCGGCTATCGGGAGGGCTTCGGCAGGGACCCGAAGATCGCCGGTCGCGATGTGGTCATCGGAATGACAAAGGCCGGCGGCCGCCATTTTGACCAAGAGCTCCCCCTGACGCGGAGGCTCGAGCTCGAGCTCGACCACCTCCCATTTGCCGGGTGCATTGAACAGGACTGCCGCTTTTGTCAACATGTCCTCGATCTCCTTCGTCCACGTTCCACCGGAGCGTTCGGCCCGGAGCGGGCCATCAGGCTATGTCATGCCTGGAGTGGGGGCCGTGGGCATCCACACGGGAGCCTCCTCGTCAGCCCGCGATGATTGGCTGCTCCGAGAACCGTCCTACCTCTGGGTGTGGGCTCGTCGACTGCGGTTGCCGCCGGTCGTTCTGTGGCCCAGCGAGAGACTCGGAGGAAGGAGATGGCAACGTTGAGCTGGGAAGACTCGGATGCGACCAGCCGCGACGACGCGCAGTTAGCCTCCTCGACCGTGACCGACGCCATCCGCACCGACGGCCTGATTCGTCAATTCGATGACGCACTCGCGGTCGACAACGTGAACCTGGCGATACCCGCGGGGGAGATCTACGGCTTCCTCGGGCCCAACGGCGCCGGCAAGTCGACCACGGTCCTGATGCTGTGCACCCTCCTGGCCCCATCGGGGGGCCGCGCCGTGGTCGCCGGCTATGACGTGGCCAAGGACCCTGGGGAGGTGCGGCTTCGCATCGGCGTCGCCCTGCAAGAAGCAGCGCTCGATCCCGCACAGACGGGCGTCGAGCTCCTTCGGCTGCAAGGCCGCCTGTACGGGCTCGACAAGCGGGCGGTGGACCAACGGCTCGCCGAGCTGGGCGAGCTGATCGATCTGGGGGACGCCCTGCAGCGCCGTGTCGGAACCTACTCGGGTGGCATGAAGCGCCGGCTCGACCTGGCTGCAGCCCTTGTGCACAATCCCGACGTCCTCTTCCTCGACGAGCCCACGACGGGACTCGATCCGGTGAGTCGGGTCAGCGTGTGGGCTGAGGTCCGTCGGCTCAATCAAGAGCTCGGGATGACCATCTTCCTGACCACCCAGTATTTGGAGGAGGCCGACGAGTTGGCCGACCGGGTCGGCATCATCGACCACGGGCGAATAGTGGCCGAGGGCACACCCGGAGACCTGAAGCGGTCGATCGGCACCGACGTGATCATCGCAAGGGTCGAAGGCGAGGCGACGGCGGTGCGTCACCTGCTCGAGGGCATCCCCGGGATCCTCAGCGTGGAGGCGCACGGCCACGAACTCGTCGTCTCCACCGAGAACGGCTCTGCCGCGATCAGCCCCGTCGCCGTGGCACTGGCGGCCGGCGAGGCCCGGGTGCGGGATCTCACCCTGCGCACCCCGACACTCGACGACGTCTTCCTCGAATTGACGGGCTCACACATCGAACGAAGCGAAACCGAGGAGCGGGAACTGTGACGCTGGTCGTCGAACGCACACCGACAGCTGAGACCATCCGGGCCCGGCCCGCCGGGTTTCTCCACGACCTCACGTCAATCGCCGGTCGCGCCCTGCGGGCCGTGCCCCGCGACCCGGCCGTGGTGATGCCGCCCATCTTCATTTCGTTGTTCTTCTTCGTCGTCAATGTGGCGACGTTGAAGAAGATCGTCGATCAGATTCCCGGCCTGAACTACACGGCGTTCCAGATGGCCACCGCCGTCCTTCTCGGCGTGACGGGGGTATCACGTGCCGGTGCACTGGTGCTCGATATCCAGAACCGCTACTTCGACCGCCTGCTGCTGTCCCCGGTTCGCCGCACCGCGATCCTGCTCGGGCACATGCTGGCCGATGTGGCGGTGGCGGCCGTGTTGACGCTGCCGATCATCGTCCTCGGCCTGATCCTCGGCGTCCGCTTCACCAATGGCGCTCTCGGCGTGGTCGCGTTCATTCTGCTGGCATCGCTATGGAGCTTGGCCTTTGCCGGGTTCGGGTACGCCATCGCGCTCAAGACCGGGAATCCGGCGGCGGTCAACTCGACCTTCTTGCTCTTCTTCCCGTTCTTGTTCCTCACCTCGGCCTACGTGCCCCGCGACCAGTTGTCGGGTTGGCTCAATACGGTGGCAGACGTCAATCCGGTCACCTATCTTCTCGGCGGACTGCGATCGCTGGTCCTCCAACCCGGATGGCAATGGACCGAGCTCGGTGAAGCGCTGCTGGCCATTGCCGGATTGGGGTTGCTGAGCATGTCACTGTGCTTTGCTGCGCTACGCGGGCGGATCAAGAACGGGGCGTAGCCCTCGAAGCGCGGCGGGCCCGCTTCCGTTCCCCGGAGCCGCGGCTGCTACGAAATGCCGAATTGGTCGTGATAGAAGGCAAAGTCCTTCCGAATGAGGTCCATGTCAAGGCCGTACGCCGCGGCAACGGGGCGATTGCCCTGCCGGCGCTCCTTGGCGCTCTCTTCCCACCACTCCGCCATTCGAGCTCGGGTGTCGGAGGTGAGTTCGTCCCCGAGTTGGGCGTAGAGGTTCTCCATGCAACCGATCGGGTCGCTCTGCATGTCGCTGAAAGATGCGTCGACGAAGCGGTCCTCCCGTCCCTCGTTGCGGAAATCCAGAAGGCGTCGAATCGACTCCAGCCAGACCCTGTGCTCGTGCCGACCGAGCGCCAGGCAATCGAACGAATCGGTGAGCGGCGTAGAGAGCGCTTGTTTGACGGCGCACACCGAGGGGATGACACTGCTGATGTCACGATGGGTCATCACGAAGCGAGCGTCGGGATACACGGCGTCGAGGCCCCGGATCGTGGTCATGTGCGACGGTGTCTTCAATGACCACCGATCGGGAGGGCACCTCCACTGCAACAGCTTGAGGACACGCTTGTGATAGCGGTAGGTCGGCTCCATGTCGCAGGTCAGGATCCATTCGGTGTAGCTGGGCAATATGGCCATGCCCTGGAACAGTTGCGAGTGGAAGTCGAGCCCCATGAGCAGCAGGCACTCTGAGGGGCCGGTGGGCGAGCTGGGCAACATGCCCACGAAATCAGGGAACATCTGGTGCGACATGTCGATCGACGCCCGACTGACGGCAATACGGGGATCCGTGTGCTCAGTGGCGGTCTCAGGGGGTGGGCAGGGTGACGATGCCTCCCACGTCCTCAGTGAACGCCGGGACTGGTCGCAAGCGAGCAAGAAGCTCAGCGCCGTCGACCCTGTCCGAGGAAGGCCGATGCCGAACAGGGGGGCGACGATCTCCTGCTGCTCGATCTCGGGGTAGTCGCGGTACCAGTTCTCTATCTCGAGCCGGTTGCACAGAAGTCCGACGATCTGGTCTGCATACACGGCCTCGCCCAACTCGTTGAGGTTGCCTTCGGCATTCAAAGCTCCGACCAGGGCTGCGAGCCCTTCGTGCCAGCCGTCCGGGCCGAAATCGTCAGCCTCTGCGCGCTCGCACGCACGCGCTATAAGTTGCTTCTCATCCATCGACGTCCCCCCATCACACGATTGTTTCCTCTTGTTGTGAGCCCCCAGCGGAGAAGCTCAGCCGTCGAGCAGCTCGACCGGAATGGATCGCTCCATCATCCCGAACGTCTCCTCGCCGTCCCACCGGTAGCGAACCCCGGCTTGCTGCAACGCGGGAGGGAACTCGGGCAATCCGCCCGGCATGCAGGCCGACAGAACCGTTTCGCCCTCGATCCTGACATCACCCTCCTTCGTCCGCAGCGTCAGCGAGACATCTTCGCCATTCGGTTGGAGCCGGCGCAGCCACGGCGCATCGACGAGAAGCGCCGGGATCATCCGCTCGCCGTCGAAGACGAAAGCCTCGTTGTAGGTGGGTTCGTCGGTCCGCTCCGGGAACGCGAGTGCCCCAAAGCCTTTACCGCTCGGGAACAATGCACTCGGCCAACAGTGTCCCCAGAATCCTCCGGTGTCACGCGTGCCCTGCCGGTGGATCCGCAGACCGGTTCCCTCGAATGCCCATTCGTCCCCTCCGAAACTCACGCTGCCTTTCGCCGTGCACAGCTGCTCGTAGCGGGGACTGATGAATGCTCCGGCGAATCCGGAGTCGAAGAGCTCCTTGGATTCCTCGCTGAGCGTTCCCGATACCCACGGAGGGGCGGCACACGTCAACGCCACCTCGACGTGAAGGGGCACCTGGGGGCCCTTGTAGTCACCCTTGGCCAACGCCGCGGCCGTGGTGTCGAGAGCGTCCCCGTCATAGGTGAGCGTCAGCGTCCGAAAGGGCTCGAGGCAGCGGAATTCCAATCCTCCGGCAGCGAGCGTGCGGCACACGCCGTCCGCGTCGACCGGCGAGCGGCCCTCGCCGGACCCCCGAACGATGGCCGTTCGCCCGTCGGGAAAGCCGAGGTTCACTTGAAGGCCGCGAGTGTCCCAGGATTCCGACACCGCCTCGATGCCGACGCGTGGGAGTCCGATCAGACCCTTGTCGTCGGAGACCCAGAACGAGGCACTCTCGCGAAACTGGGGATCCTCCGGCTTTTCCGGCAGGAAGTAGTCCTTCGATGGGCTCATGCCGCCTGCCAGATCGATAGCCATCGCCATCCTCTCCCTGAGATGCGTGTGTCTCAGCCAACTGGATCTTCGTCTGTCCCTGCCCTATCTCCTGCGGGAACCGACCGTATCAGCCGCCCACTGAGCGAATCCATGGCAGTAACGGGACGATGGTTCCTCCTGGCGGGGCTCGCCCCTGCGCTGCACGCTCAGGCGGGTTCGTACCCGTCGATGAAGAACAGCCGCGTGGTCCTCGCGGCGGCGAGCCTGATGCGCAGCGCAGACTGGTATTCCGGGGAGCTGTACCACGACCGGGCCGTGGCCATGTCAGGGAACTCGAGAATGACCACGCGATCTGTTACCGGATCGCCTTCGACGGACTCGATCCTTCCGCCGCGGACTTTGTACGTACCACCGTACGCGGCGATACTCGCCTCCGCGAGCGGCTTGTAGAGCTCGTAGCGGTCCGTATCCACGACGGACAACTCGACGATGACGTAGGTCGGCACCTCACCCCTTTGCGGCGATCGTTCGGTTGCGCAGCGTAGCTGCGAGTGTCACCCGCGACGAGCGCGTGGGCAGCGCCGTGAACGTCAGCCGATCGTTGTGATGTAGGAACCGACCAACGTCGCGGTCTGTTGGTCGATGCCGCCTACTCGACGATCGCCGTGCCCTTCTTGAAAACGCGAAAAGGCGCGTGTGGAGGCGATGGGGTTCTCCTCGTCATCCCCGTGGTCGTGAAAGGAGACATGGAGGAATGAGTCGTCGGCCAACCGCAGGACGATGTAGCTGACGTTGTCGGGTTGCGCGGTCGCCAATTCCGCGAAGACCGATTCGACTCGTCGCTGGTTCTCGTCGGCGGCGTCGGAGGATTTCATGGCGTCGCGGGTCACAAGTCGCTTCTGCATTTCGGTGTGTTCCTTCTCTCTGGGTAAGTGTCAACTAACGGATTCTGCGTGTCTTCTTCAGTGGAGGACCCCGTCCTTCGCGGCCAAGAAGAGAGAGCTGTCAAGGAGGTCGAATGCCTCGTTCAGCAATCCCAACACATTCCCGTCGGTGGAGTCTTCGGCCCAGCACGCCATGACCTCCTCCACGGCGAGCAGGGCGGTGCCTGCCACGAGTTGGCGAACCAGCAGTCGGCTGTCCCGAGCGAACCACGGGCGGATTGCTTCAGCCAGACGATCGCGGTTCCGGCGCTGCTCTTCGAGCCATCGACCGCGCAGCGTGGGCGTGTCGCGGAGCATGACCTGGAAGGCCCGGGCGGCAACGGGATCTTCGTACACCCGCGAGAGCGAGGCGGTCATCATCGCCCGTAGTACCCGTCCGATCGGCTCGGTGGGTTCGTGCTCCGCCAGATGGTCGATCGAGTCGTCCATGCTCAGGCTGGCGATGGCGGTGACGACGTCCTCCTTGCAGGGGAAATAGCGGAAGAAGGTCCTCGGCGACACGTTCACCGCGTCGACGATGTCCTGCACCGTCGTCAAGGAGTACCCGCGTTCGAGGAACAGGTGGGATGCCGCTTCGGCCAGCTCGCGTCGAGTGCGGTTCTTGTTGCGCTCGGTGAGCCCTCGAGCCATCGTCCGCTCCCCCTTCCTGTGCCGCTATGGCTGAGGATAGCTGTTTTGCCCACGTGTGACAGGTTCTGCCATAGTGGCAGTGACCGACACCTTCATGAGTGGGAACGACCAGTTGATCGACATCATCCCGGCGAGATCCGCATCCGGACGGTTGCGCGACCGACCCTGGATGACCCTGGTGATCGTTGCGATGGGTGTGATCATGGTCGGCATCGACGGGTCGGTCGTCGCCGTCGCCAATCCGTTCATCGGGCGTGACCTGCACGCCTCCCTGGCCGATCTCCAATGGGTGACCAACGCCTACCTCCTGGTGATCGCCGTAACGCTGATTCTCGGAGGCAAGCTCGGGGATCACTTCGGCCGCAGGCGCGTGTTCCTCATCGGGGTGATCGGCTTTTCCATCACTTCCCTGGCCATCGGACTCGTCGGGACCATCGACGGCGTGATCGTCCTTCGGGGCGTGCAAGGTGGTTTTGGGGCCCTGTTGCTCCCCAACACGTTGGCCCTTCTGCGTGCCGCCTATCCTCCAGAAGAACTCAATCGAGCGGTGGGGATCTGGGTCAGTGCGTCGGCCACGGCGACCGCGGCCGGGCCCATTGTCGGTGGGTTCTTCGTCGAGCACATCTCTTGGCAGAGTGTCTTCTTCATCAACGTGCCTGTCGGTGTGGCCACGGTCGGGCTCGGCATGTTCGCCCTTCGGGAGTCGCGTGAGTCAGAACGCCACCGTTTTGATATTCCCGGTGTCGTAACGCTGGCACTTGGCTTGCTGGCCATTGTCTACGCACTGGTGAAGGCGCAGAGCTGGGGATGGGGGAGCACGCGCACGATCGGGCTGATTGCGATCGGCCTCGCCCTGATCGTGATGTTCGTCGCCATCGAGAGGAGGACCCCGAACGCCCTCATTCCCCTGAGCATCTTCAAGGACCGCTCGGTCTCGTTGAGCATCATCATCGTCCTGCTGAACTTCTTCGCGCTCTTCGGCGTGCTCTTCTTCGTCGGCCTCTACCTGCAAAGCGTCCACGGCTACAGCCCCGTGGCCGCCGGTGTCCGGGTCCTGCCGCTCACGATCACCTTCGCGCTCTCGAGCAACCTGGGAGCCCGCTTGACCACCCGGTTCGGGCCCTGGTTGCCCATCACGGTCGGGCTCCTCGCGACGGCGGTGGCGCTGCTGTCCCTCACGACCTTGCAGGTCGATTCATCCTTTGTGCATCTATGGCCGCCTTTCATCCTGATCGGAATGGGTATCGGCCTGGTGGTCACCGCGGCCACCGATGCCATTGTCGGCAACACGCCTGTCGACGAGGCCGGCGTGGCCGGCGGGATTCAAGGGACGGCAATTCAGCTGGGCGGGGTGCTCGGGACTGCCGTGTGCGGCTCGATCCTCGGAGCCAAAGTGGCCACTGTCCTCTTCGGCACGCTCCGCGCCTCGGGCGTTCCTCCCGGCGTGGCCCATAGGCTGATGCATGCCACCGCAGCGGTGTCCCAAGGTCTGGCGCCGGTCTCGACCGGCGATTCCGCCCGGCTGGCCGCGGCCATCACCCGCGGCAGCCATGCCGCCTTCATGGAAGGGCTTCACCTGACCATGCTGGTTGCCGGCGTCGTGGCGCTCATCGGTGCCGCGATGGGACCGTTCATTCGACGTGGCTGTAACGAGGCGGGACCCGAGCGCCACGTTTTCTGAGCGCGCTGCATTTTTCGCATCGGTTGCGCTCGAGCTCGCGGGCGCTGCCGGGCCCTTGACCGGAACGAGAAGTTCCGCTTAGGGTGGCCCCAATCGGAACGTGTGGTTCCGGAAATGGACGGGGCTGAGCTGGCGTTGGCCGACAAGCGCATTCACTACGGAGCCACCTTCGCGGTGTTGGCCACAGCGGCTCTGTCGTTCAGCCTGTTGCAGTCGCTGATCATCCCGGCCATTCCTCAGCTGGAGCACACGTTCCATACGGGAGCGAGTGGGGCGAGTTGGATGCTGACCAGCTATCTCTTGAGCTCTGCGATTGCCACCCCGATTCTCGGGCGAACCGGCGACATCATCGGCAAGGACAGAATGATCGTCATTGTCCTGATCGCCGTTTCCGCCGGTACGGCCGTGAGTGCTCTCGCCACGACACTCCCGATCATGTTGGTCGGTCGGGTGATCCAAGGCGTCGGGGGAGCGGTCTTCCCCTTGGCGTTCGGCATCATTCGAGATGAGTTTCCACGTGACAAGGTCGCCGGGGCGATCGGCGCCATGTCCGCCATTCTGGGGCTGGGAGTGGGTGCTGGCATCGTCCTCGCCGGCCCCATCATCGAGCACCTCTCCTATCACTGGCTGTTCTGGATCCCGCTCGTCCTCTCGCTCGCCGCGTCCATAGCCACGTTCAAGTTCGTCCCCGCCTCTCCGGTGCGGGCTCCCGGTGGCATCAACTGGTTGGGGGCGGTGCTCATGTCGGGGTGGCTCATCGGTGGGGCTCCTGGGCGTGACTTACGGTCCGACGTGGGGGTGGAAGGATCCGACCGTTCTCGCCATGTTCGGGGCCGCAGCCGTCTTGATCGTGCTCTGGGTGTGGTCCGAGGTGCGCTCTGATTCGCCACTGGTGGACATGACCATGATGCGAATCCCCGCAGTGTGGACGACGAATCTGGCCGCTGTGCTCTTCGGGTTCGGGCTGTACGCCATGTTCGTGACAGTTCCCCAGTTTGCGCAAACCCCGTCGAGCGTCGGTTACGGATTCGGGGCGTCGGTGACGAAGTCGGGGATCTATCTCGTGCCCTTCGCTCTCGCCATGCTGGTCATCGCTCCCTTTACCGGCCGCCTGGCGCGCCTGGCCGGATCAAAGAACCTCCTCGTGGCCGGATCGTTGTTCTGCGGCGCCTGCTACGGCGTCTTGGCCGTCGCGCACAGCCAACCCTGGAACATTCTGGTCGCGTCGGGTCTGCTGGGCATCGGCATGGCTTTCGGGTACTCCGCCATGTCGAACCTGATCGTTGAGGCCGTTCCGCAGGATCAGACGGGAGTGGCCACCGGCATGAACACCAACATCCGGAACATCGGATCAGCTCTCGGAAGCGGTATCGCTACCAGCCTGGTGGTCAGCCAGATCCTCCCCGACGGCTTCCCCGCAGAGCATGGTTACGAACTGGCGTTCATCGTCTGCGGCGCCTCGCTGATCGTGGCGGCGTTGGTGGCCCTGAAGATCCCCCACCGCGACGGCCCGTCGATCGTTGCATCCGAGTCCCACCCCGCGCTCACCGCTGAAGCAGAAGTCTTCGTCGGTGCTATCGGCTACACGCCGGAGGCCTGAAGTGACACCACAAGCCACAGAGCCGCGCCGGGCGCAGGCTGCGCCAGACGCGGGCTCGGCGCACCAGGGAAGGCCGCTGCGCCGCGACGCCGAGCTCAATCTCGCCAGAATCATGGAAGCGGCCCGCGACGTTTTCGCCGAGTCGGGATATGACGGGTCCATGGAGCAGATCGCGGTCAAGGCCGATGTCGGCATCGGAACCCTCTACCGGAGATTCCCGCACAAGGAGGATCTCTTCAACGCCGTGACGGACCTGGCCAAAGAGCGCACGATCAAGATCGGCGAAGAAGTGCTGGCCGAGGTGGCGCCGGCCGACGCGCTCTCGGAGTTCCTGCGTCGTTGCATTGCGGTCCCCGCGTGTTGGCGGGTGACGACAACACGACCACCCTGGAGCGAGAGTGCCGGGGTCAACTCGGTCTTGAAGCACATCGCACCGACCGTTGACAAGGTTCTCCATCGGAGTCAGGACGCCGGGACCGTTCGTGACGACATCGTGTTTGCGGACGTCATCCTTGCGTTGATGTCGGTGCGCGCCGTGGCGGATCTCTGCGGCACCGAGGCGCCGTCTGCTTCCAAGCGCTTCTTGGAACTCGTCTTGGATGGGTTGCGTCCGGGCGGCTCGAGTCCCCTCACGCCCCCCATGAGTCGCCCGCAGCTCAGCCGGGTCCTCACGAACCATCCGACATAGGCGACCGCACCTGCAGGCAACCCCGGTACGGGGCCACTGAGGGTCGTATCGGGGAGATCCCTGATTGTCCCGTGGGCGGCCGATAGCCCAAGATGGTCGTCATGAGTGCCGACAGACCTTCCGTGGACGCCGCCGTCAATGAGCCGACGGGGGTGATCCCGCCGAAACTTCCTGCGGCCCGTGCGATCGACCTCTCCAAAATTTACGGCAAGGGCGACGCCGTGGTCCATGCGCTCGACGGCATAAGCGTCGAGTTCGAGCGTGGCTGCTTTACCGCAGTGATGGGTCCGTCGGGTTCGGGGAAGTCCACGCTCATGCATTGCATGGCCGGGCTCGATACGCCGACCTCGGGCCGCACCTTCGTGGGCGACCGGGAAATCGGGCACCTCGACGACGCCGGCCTCACGCAGATGCGGCGCGACCAGATCGGCTTTGTCTTCCAGTCCTTCAACTTGATTCCGACCCTCACGGCGCGGGAGAACATCACGCTTCCCTGCGATCTGGCGAAGTCCAAGATCGATCAGGCTTGGTTCGACTATCTGGTTGAACAGCTCGGTATCGGCAACCGGCTCGCACATCGCCCGAACGAGATGTCGGGAGGTCAGCAACAGCGCGTGGCGTGCGCGAGGGCACTCATCGCACGACCTGACCTGATTTTTGCCGACGAGCCGACAGGCAATCTCGACTCGAATTCGTCGGCCGAAATGCTCGAGTTCCTGCGCCGCTCCGTGACCGACATGAACCAATCCATCGTCATGGTCACTCACGACGCACGGGGAGCGGCCTATGCCGACCGCGTGGTGTTCCTGGCCGATGGCGCCGTCGTCGACGAGATGTCGTCGCCCACGGCAGATTCCGTGCTCGAACACATGAAGCAATTGGGCGGCTGAGGTGAAGAGAGTCGTACTGCGGGGCTTGCTCGCCCACAAGTTGCGCCTGGCGTTGACCGCCCTGGCCATCGTGCTCGGGGTGACGTTCATTTCGGGAACGCTCGTCCTCACCGACACGTTGCACAACACCTTCAACACGCTCTTCGGCCATATCTATCAGAACGTCGACTTCGAGATTCGCGGCAGAGCGGCGTTCTCCGAGACCAATGGGGGCGTGGGTGCGGTCCGCAAGCCCATCCCTCAATCGATCGCGACAACGGTGCGCCACATTCCCGGCGTCGAGTTCGCCGATGGGACGGTCAGCGGCTACGCACAGTTCGTGGCACCCGACGGAAAGGCCATCAGCAACGGCGGGGCCCCGACCTTGGGGTTGTCGTACGACGTCGATTCTCGAGCTCTCGGCCCTCAAGATCGCATCAGGGAGCCCCCCGACCTCGCCGCATGACGTGGTGATGGATGCCGGCACCGCGCAGAAGTACCACTTCGCCGTGGGTGACCGTGTCCGGGTGCTCCTGGCCGGTCCCCCTCGGACGTTCACCCTTAGCGGAATCGTCAAATTCGGGACGGCGAACAACCTGGCCGGAGCGACCATTGCGGCCTTCAAGCTCCCCACCGCGCAGCAGCTCTTCGGGCAGATCGGGCACTACCAGGCGATCGACGTCCTGACCTCCCCCGGGGCAGACAAGGCGACCGTGCAACACGCGATCGCGGCGGCACTCCCGAGGGGGGTGGAAGTGGTGACCGGGCAGACGGTGGCGAACGAGCAGTCCAACGACATCAATCAGGCGCTGTCCTTCTTCTCCACCGCCCTCCTGGTGTTCGCCTTCATCTCGCTGTTCGTCGGAGGCTTCACGATCTTCAACACGTTCTCCATCACCGTGGGGCAACGCACGCGGGAGCTGGCGCTGTTACGCATCGTGGGCGCCAGTCGCCGACAGGTGTTTCGCTCGGTACTGGCCGAGGCCCTCATTCTGGGCGCTGTGGCCTCATTCATAGGGATCGGTCTCGGTGTCCTGGCCGCCATCGGCCTCGAGGCCCTCTTCAAGGGGCTCGGGATCACCCTGCCCTCGGGCTCTTTGATCTTCGAAGGGCGCACCGTCGTCGTGGCGTTGCTCGTGGGCATCGGGGTGACCCTGGTTTCCGCCATCAGCCCGGCCCGGCGTGCAGTACGGATCCCTCCGGTTGCCGCGCTGGCCGATCAGCGAATCGACGAACAGGAATCGTCGCGACGAAGGATCATCATCGGGACGGTCTTCGCCGTCGTCGGTGTGGCCCTCCTGGTCTTCGGGCTGACCAAGCCGGCCATCCAGCTGGTCGGACTCGGCGCAGTTGCCATGTTCATCGGGATCGGCATGTTGGCCCCCGTGGTCGCACGCCCGATGGCAAGCGTCATCGGGAGGCCTCTCGCCCGGCTGTTGGGGATCTCGGGAAAGCTCGGTCGGCAGAATTCCATGCGCAGTCCCGCGTCGCACCGCACAGACCGCCTCGGCCCTCATGGTGGGGCTGGCCCTGGTCTCAACCATCGCCGTGTTCGGCGCCTCGCTCTCGAAGTCCGTCACGAGCAGCGTCGACAACGCAATCAGTGCGAGCTACATCATCACGAGCTCCGCCCAGGGCGGTGCCGGTGAGTTCAGCGGTTCTGTGGCGGACGTCGCGGCCGCGCTGCCGGGAGTGACATCTGTCTCCACCGTCTATCAGGGGACCTTCTCCATCCGGCATTCGCTGGCCAACCTGACCGCTGTCTCCACCAAGGACCTCTCGTCGACGGTCATTCTCCGCATGCAGAGTGGGTCCGGCGCACCCGCCCTCGCGGCCGGACAGTTGCTCATCGACTCCACGACGGCGAACACGAAGCATCTGTCGGTGGGGTCGGTCGTGCCGGTCAAGTTCGCTCAAACGGGTGCGTCCACACTGCGCGTCGGTGGGATCTTCCAGCCCAACGCCCTCATCGGGAGCTATCTCGTGGGGGATCGCTTCTTCCTCGATCACTTCAACAATCCACTGCCGGTGGCCGTACTCGTGCAGACGCAGAGCAACGGCCAGAGCATGACCCACATGGTGAAGCAGGGTCTGCATGCGTATCCCAATCTGAAGGTCCAGACCCGGGCCGGCTTCGAGAAATCGCAGCGAGCCCAGGTCAACCAACTCCTGGCGCTGGTCTACGCCCTCCTGGCGTTGGCCGTCGTGATCGCCCTCATCGGCATTGTGAACACGCTCATGCTCTCGGTCTTCGAGCGGACCCACGAGATCGGGCTCCTGCGGGCGGTGGGTATGAAACGACGGCAGGTGCGGTCGATGATCCGCGTCGGAGTCGGTCATTCTCTCCGTGTTCGGCGCGATCATCGGTATCCTCGTCGGCACGGCGCTCGGTACCGCCTTCTCGGCGTCCCTGAAGCAGCAGGGCATCACCGATATCGTGATTCCCGGAGGCAGCCTGGTGATCTTCCTGATCCTGGCTGCGCTCCTCGGCCTCGGTGCAGCAAGCTGGCCCGCCCGCCGTGCGGGCAAGCTGGACGTGCTGAGCGCCATCGCCGCGGACTGAGGGCCACCGGGCGGGGAGCCCGGGCGAGGGTCAGCCCGTGACGGATTTGACCCAGGCCTGCGCCACGTCGGCCGGCTGTTCCTGCTTGGCGGTCACGTCGAGGTTGAGCTTCGAGATCGCGGCTGGTGGTCAATTTGGCATCGATGGCGTTGAGAGCCTTTGCCACACCCGGCGTGTCCACCGACTTGCGAATGACCGGGACGATGAAGTCCGCCCCCTCCAGGTGCTTGTTGTCGGTGAGGGCGACGAAGTTGTTGGAGACCACGTTGCCATCGCTCGAGAAGAGCTCGACCACTTGGACGTTGCCGTTCTTGAGGGCGGCCACGCTGAGGGGTCCGGCCTCGTCGAGGCTCTTGAACCCGGCGAACTTGAGGCCGTAGACCTTGTTCAGTCCCAACTCACAGCCGGCGTTGGTCGGGCACTCGGTCGGGCCGCCCAGGGTCAATTTCGATGCGTAGGGCTTGAGGCTCGAGATCGTCGTGAGATGGTCCTTCTTCGCCGTGGCCTTGGTCACGGCGAAGACGTTGGTGTCCAGCGCCTTGGAGGCGGGCAGCACGGTCACTCCGTGCGATGCGAGTGCCTGCTGATCGGCCGGGATGGCCGTGACGATGTTGTTGCCGGCAGCCGGGGTGGCCCCGTTGTGCAGGAAATCGAGAAGTGACGCCGCGTAGTCGGGCTCGAGGTTGATGTCGCCCTTCTCGATGGCCGGCACCACGATGGCCCTGGTTCCCAGTGCAGGCTCGACGGTGACGTTGTAGCCCGCCTTCTTGAGGACGTCGGCCCAGATGTTCGAGACGATGGCCTGCTCCTCGAAGTTCGTCGAACCGATGATTATCGTCGGTTTGCTGGAGGCGTGCTCGGAGGCGAGGGCAGCGGTCGGGGCGGCCACGACGGCTGCACACAGGGCCAGGGCACCGACGAACAGCGAGGGCTTGAAACGCATGGTGATACCTTTCCCGATTGGGAGGGGCGGAAACACGCCCCCTCGGCGTGGCGCGACGGGACCGTCATGGGACCGTCGCGTGATCGAAATACTTAATTATCCGATCGGCTTTGTCAACTTATTCTCAGATGAGCCGGGGCCGGGTGCTGACGAGGGCCCGCCGGCTCTGACGGCGCAGAGGAGGTGGGGTCAGGGCCCGGGTCAGAAGGCTGAGGCCGCCGGCCACCAACGCGGCCATGACGGCGACCAGAATGGCCCCGCTGAACGCGACGACGGCATTGTTGGTGTTGAGCCCCGTGATCACGTAGGTCCCGAGGTCCGTGAAGCTGACGTACGCCGCCAGCGTCGAGGTCGCGACCACTTCTATGGCGGCGGTGCGCACGCCGGCCATGACGAAAGGGGCCGCAAGGGGTGCCTCCACCCGGCGCAGCACCTGGCCTCCTGTCAGCCCCATCGCCTTGGCCGCGTCACGCACGTCGGCATCGACCTCCCGCATCCCGACATAGGTGTTGGTCAAAATGGGCGGGATCGCCAACGCGGTCAGCGCGATCCAGGCCGCCAGGAACCCGTTCCATCTGAGCGAGATCGAGGGCGCAATCGCCAGCAGGGTGAGCAGGGCGAGGGTTGGCACGGCCCGAAAGGCGTTGGCGGCGTTGACCGCGACCAACCCGCCCCGACCGGTGTGGCCGAGAACGACCCCGAGGCCGCCCCCGAGCACGAGGGCGGTGAGCACGACCGCCAGGGACAGTTCGAGCTGGTGCCAGAAGAGTAGGGGAACGCCCTGCGGGCCGCTCCAGTTCGACGACGTCGTGAACCAGTCGGCAACCTGATTGAGAAAGTGCACGTCAGCGATCGCCTTTGTCGGGCCGCCGGGTGCGGGCCCACGGAACGGCCAGGCGCTGTGCGCCGACGAGCAACAGGTCGGCGGTCCCCGCCAGGACCACGGAGAGCACGAGGCCGACGATGATGGGCGTGTTGTAGCCGATGCTGAAGCCGTACGTGATCTGTTGGCCCAGGCCTCCGAGGCCGATGAGCGCCGTCACCGTCACCAACCCGATGACGGTCGCCGTCGCCACCCGCACCCCGGCGAAAATGTAGGGCAGCGCCAGGGGGAGGTCGACACGGACGAGGGCGGCGGTGGGCGAGTAGCCGAGCGCGACCGCGGCCTCACGGGCGTCGGGTGGGACGGCGTCGAGGCCGGCCACGGTGTTCCAGATGAGAATCAGCAGGGTGTAGCCGACCAGGGCGATCTCGGCCGTCTTGTACGAGGCCACGAAGCCGGTCACCGGGCCCAGAATGGCGAAGAGGGCCAGCGAGGGGATGATGTAGAGGGCGCTGGCCACTCCGAACACCGGGGCCCGGACCACGCGGAAACGCCACGCGAGCACCGCCAATGGGATCGAAATGACGATGCCGATCGCTACCGCGATGAGGCTGAGCTTTATGTGCTGCACCAGATCTCCCTGAATCTGACTCCACTGACCGGTGACGTAGCTCCACCGGAAGAACGGGTTGGGCGTCCCGAGCAGCACGCCGGCCACGTTATAGGCCGATATGCGCAGACCCACACGCTGGGCGGCATTTCCTACCGGGTTGGTGGGTAATGTCTCCTGGCAATGATCACGCTCGACGGGGTGTCGAAGCGCTATGGCGCGGACTCCGTCGCAGTGGCCGCACTGAGTCTCACCGTGCCCGACGGAGAGCTCTGTGTGTTCGTCGGGCCCTCGGGGTGCGGCAAGACGACCACGCTACGGATGATCAATCGTCTCATCGAGCCGTCGGGCGGCCGCATCCTGATCGATGGGATCGATGTGTTGCAGATGGACCCCGTGGAGTTGCGCCGGGGGATCGGCTACGTGATCCAACAGGGCGGCTTGTTCCCGCACCGCCGGGTCGCCGACAACATCGCGACCGTTCCCCGCCTGCTCGGGTGGGACAAGGATCGTGTCGATGCGAGGGTGCAGGAGTTGCTCGAGCTGGTCGGTCTCGACCCCGGGCAGTACGCCCGGCGCTTTCCCCACGAGCTCTCCGGAGGCGAGCGGCAGCGGGTGGGCGTGGCGCGCGCCCTCGGCGGTGATCCCCCCGTCCTTCTCATGGACGAGCCTTTTGGCGCCGTGGACCCGGTCACCCGTCAGCGGCTCCAGCAACAGTTCCTCGACCTGCAACGCGACCTCAGGAAGACGATTGTCTTCGTCACCCACGACATCGAGGAGGCGGCGAAGCTCGGGGACCGCATCGCCGTGTTGTCCAAGGGGGGCGTGCTCGAGCAGTACGACACTCCGGAACAGATCCTGGGCTGTCCGGCCACTGCCTTTGTAGCCGACTTCGTCGGCTCGGACCGGGGGGTTCGGCGTTTGGCCGTCACGACCGTTGCAGCCGATGACCTGCTGCAACCTCCGAAGGTGGGCCCAGAGCTCTCGATGACCGACGCCCTGGCGACTGCGAAGGGCTGCGAAAGCCAGTGGGCGGTCGTGGTCGACGACAGCGAGCACCTGTACGGGTGGGTCGATCTCGACCTCGACGCGACTGGATCCGTGGCGGATCACGTGGTTCCCTTCGAAGTGCAGCTTCCGGTCGGCACTTCCTTACGCGCTGCGCTGGCGGAAATTCTGCAGCAGGACGTGCGCTGGATTCCGGTGGTCGACGGTGAGCGCTACCTCGGGGTGATCACGCCGAATGCGATCCATGCCGCGATGCGCCGGTCGGTGGGCGGCCACGCGGTCGAGGGGTGACTGCTCAGCCGTCGCTCGTTTCGGCCGGATCCACGGCGACGGTACCGGGGACTTCCGCGTTCGCCCTGCCGCGGGGGTGGGTCTCCCAGCGGTGGGAGGTCGGCGGGATGATCACCGTGGGACGGTGCTCGGCCAGGACAGGGGAGCGCTGCGGGGGTCGCTTCGGTGCGACGACGCCGGACCGAAGGTGGCGCCGGGTGCCCGACCACGGAGCGGGCGGAGCGGTCAGATGGTCGCACAAGCGGTAGGCCACCGTCTCGTAGTTGACCCTCCAGCCGCGGAAGTCCGGCCATGCTTCTTCCGCCGTCCGCTCCATCGGGAACCCGACGTGGTCCAACATCGCGACGGCTTCGGCGAACTCGTCGAAGGTCAAGTCGATCGGCCCCTCCGGATTGGGATCGGGATCCACATTCCACCGCAGGACCTTTGCGATCCGATTGAGCGCGGTGAATCCCATCCTCAGGCACAACCGTGACTGCGACGAGGCCGTCCCCGGCGCGAGGGCCAGGTGCATCGCCGCCCCGTCCAGCACCGCCAGAAGGCCGACCAGCCATGAGAACCACGGATCGGGTGATCGGAACAGCAACATGACCGGGTAGGTCGTGTGGCTCTCGGCCAATTCGGCCGACCACTGTTCCCAGTCCGAGTAGAACTGGGGCAGCGTGTCGATGATGCCCACCAATTGGTGGCGCGCCAGCAGCTCGGGACCCCAGGCGGGGACGCCCGCTCGACTCTCGAGCATCGCCACCAAGCTCTCCCTCCGGTTGAATGCTTGGTAGAGGGCGGGAAGGTAGGCGATCTGCAGGGCGACGATGACGACCCACGTAGCCCCGGCGGCGATGTCCACCGCATGGTTGGCGCGCCCGCTGAGGTTTATGGTCCCCACGGTGAAGAGGGCGCCTGACGCCTGCGCGAGAGCGGAGGCGAACGCATGGGTGGTGGCCTCGAGCATGAGGGCATAGCCGATGATGAAGCACGCGGCCCAGACCGCCAGCTGGCCGACGAGGGCCACGGGCGCGACAGGAGCGAGGAAGGCATCCTTGCGTTCGTACGTGCGCGCCGGGCGCGCCACGCCGATGAACACTGCGAGCACCACCCGATTGACCAGCGACGACAGGCGCTCGAAGCCCCTGGGCTCACGGGGGAGCACGATGGTGAACAGCACGCTGGCCGATGTCAAGACGACCACGACGAGACCGAGCGCGAAGAGAGGGGTGTCCACGGGTTCGGCGGCCGGCTCAGCCCGGCGCTCGCTCGGTCACCCTCTCAGTATCGCCGCTCGGTCCCGCCCGTCGCACGGTGGGGAGATGGGTCGGCTTACGAGGTTCCGGTCGTGACGGTGGTGACCGTGGCGCCCGGCGGCAGCTCGAACAAAGAGGCCGACGGAGTCGAGGAGAAGCTCTGGATCTCGAAGCTCGTCGAATCGGAGGCGATCTTCACGTAGCCGAGGATGCCCTGGGAGGTCGTACAGATGGTGCTGGTCCCGGGCACACCGGAGGTCTCGAAGTCGACGCAGCTCAGGGCGAAGCCGTTGACCGTCATCGATGACGAGGTGACCTTGTCACCGATGAGTCCGGCCGCGAGCGAGAAGTCCTTGAGAAATCCGATCCAATGCGATGGTGTGTAGAAGTCCGAGATCTTGACCTCCGTGGCTGCACTGGCGGTTCCCAGCTTCTGGCATGTCCATTGCGGGCCCGGGGAGGATGGTTGGGTGCAGGCGAACTCGCCGGTCGAGTTGACCACGAGGTGCACCGGTGTGCCGCCGCCAGCCGACGGGGTCTCGCTGAAGGCGACGTCCGCAGGTGGTCGGACGGCGTAGACGACCGTCGCCGGCGCACTCCCCGTCGTGACATAGGTCGCCTCGAACGGGGTGGCCGCCCCGGACTGCAACGTGGAGCTGAAGGCATCGATCGTCGCCTTGTTGCCCCTGATGTCCTCGACCGCGCTCTTCACCCTGCCGATGGCCGAACAGGACGTGAGGCCGACCGCGCCAGCCAGGAGGGCCACTGCGACCACACGGGACGTGACGCCGGATCTGAGGTTCACCGGCGACCGGTCGGTGCGTGTCGCCACTGCTCGGCCTCCTGTGTGCATCGCCTCATTCGCCGCTCAGGATACGACGCCGTTGTGCACGAGCGGATGGCAGGAGCGTGAACCCAGCAAACGTTTGTGCGAGACGCAGTGCGGCGCGCTCGCACGAATGGTCGTTGGTCGCACGCGTTCGACGTCGAGTCGGACCCGCAATAATTCCTCGCTCGGTGCGTCACATCCGACTACGGTCAGGGCAAGCGAAGTAGGTGAGGGAGCGATCAATCGTTCGCTTGGATACGGCGTTTCATGTGTCGAAATTGGCGGTTAGTTTCACAGCGCGAGAGATTCACGTACCACGACTCATTTACACTCAATGAACGAACAATTATTGGCGCCAGAGCGCATGCCGATGTTGACTCCGGATTCGTTGCCCGGCACCGAGACGGTGCTGGGGCAGGCGGGCGCTGAGAATTTTCCGGTGGCATCGCGGCTCTTGCCGCGTGCAGTCCGGGACCACCTCCTCGCCGTGTACGGGTTTGCCCGGTTGGCCGATGACATCGGCGACGAGGCAGGGGGCGACCGTCTCCTTCTGCTCGACTGGCTCACGCGTGAGCTCGAGCTCGCCGCTGCCGGCCGGGCCACGCACCCACTCCTGCAACGCCTGACCCCGACGATCCGGCGCTTCGATCTTCCTCTCGAACCCTTCCACCGTCTCATCGAGGCGAACCGGCGCGACCAGACGGTGATCCGCTATGAGACGTTCGAGGATCTCGTCGCCTATTGCAGACTGTCGGCCACGCCGGTCGGAGAGCTCGTGCTGCGGATCTTCGAGGTGAGCTCACCCGCCCGCATCGCGCTCTCCGACGACGTGTGCATCGCGCTGCAAGTGATCGAGCACCTCCAAGACGTCGGGGAGGATGTCGCCCGTGATCGGATCTACCTTCCGCAGAACGACCTCAGAGCGTATGGATGCGACGACAATGAGCTGCGCGCGCCGCGGACCAGCCCGGTGCTGCGCACCGTTCTGCGCTACGAGGCCGGTCGGGCGCGTCGCCTCCTGCGCTCGGCCGCTCCGCTGACCCGCCAGCTCCCGCTCCAGCCTCGCGTTGCAGTGTGCGGTTTCGCCGCGGGGGGGATGGCCGCGCTCGATGCGATAGAGGCCGCCAACTACGACGTGTTGGCGGTGACGTGTCGACCCCGCCCGCTGCGCTTCGGCGTGCGTCTCGTCGGTGCGCTGGTGACGGCATCGACCCGGAGGGCGACGTGAATACCGAAACCGCCTATCGCGCCTGCGAGGAGATCACGCGCCGGGAAGCCCAGAACTTCGGCTACGGGATACGGCTCCTGCGGGTCCCTGAGCGTCATGCGCTCTCCTCCGTCTATGCCCTGGCGCGGAAGATCGATGACATCGGTGACGGGCCGGCGCCCCCGGCGCAGAAGCTCATCGAGCTGGAGCGGGTTCGGGCGAGCCTGCACCCGATCGACGCGGGAAGCGACGATCCGGTACTGGTGGCGGTCGCCGCCGCGACCATGCGGTACCAACTTCCGCTCGGGGCCTTCGACGAGTTGATAGACGGTTGCGAGAACGACGTCCGCGGGACCAGCTACACCACGTTCGACGACCTCGTCGTCTACTGCCGCCTCGTCGCCGGATCCATCGGCCGACTCTCGCTTGCCGTGTTCGGGGCCACGGCTCCTCAGGCCGTACGGCTGGCGGATGATCTGGGCGTCGCGTTGCAGCTCACGAATATCCTGCGCGACGTCGTGGAGGACCGCGGGAACGGACGGGTGTACCTACCGGCTGAGGACGCCCTCGCGGTCGGCTGCCCCCCGGACCTCACGGGCAGCGACGCCGCGCTGGCGGAGCTGGTCGCGTTCGAATGTGCGCGGGCACACGAGTGGTTCGAGCGCGGGTTGCAGCTCCTCCCTCTCCTCGATCGTCGGAGCCGGGCCTGTGTCGGCGCGATGGCCGGCATCTATTACCGCTTGCTCGTGCACATCGAGCGTGATCCCTATGCCGTGACCCAACGTCGGCTCTCCCTGCCGGCGGCCGAAAAGGTGTGGATCGCCGGCAAGTGCCTGGTCGGAGCACAGCCGTGACCGCCCAACGTGTGGTGGTCGTCGGTGGAGGGCTGGCCGGGGTCAGCGCCGCATTGTCGCTGGCCGATTCCGGAGCCGAGGTCACGCTCCTGGAACGGCGGCTGAGGCTCGGGGGGCTCACCTGGTCGTTCCAGCGCAACGGCCTGTCGTTCGACAACGGACAGCATGTGTTCTTGCGGTGCTGCACCGCCTACCTGCGGTTCCTCGACCGCATCGGAGCCCGTGACGCCGTCTACCTGCAGCCGCGACTCGACATCCCCGTTCTCTCCCCTGACGGGACACGGGCCTCCATCACCCGCGGCTCGCTCCGCGCCCCTCTCCACCTCGCATCCTCGCTCGCCCGCTATCGCCACCTCACTCTGGGTGACCGTCTGCGACTGGCATGGCCCGCCCTGGCCCTGAGCCGTCTCAATCCCGACGATCCCTGGCTCGACACGATCACCTTTGGGAATTGGCTCTCCCGGCACGGGCAGAGCGATGTTGCGATCGACCGGCTCTGGGATCTCATCGCGTTGCCCACACTGAACGTCCACGCCGCGGAAGCCTCTCTGGCACTTGCGGTCAAGGTGTTCCGCACCGGCCTCCTCGATCAGGCGGATGCCGGGGACGTCGGGTGGTCGACCGTGCCGCTGACGGAGTTGCACGGCGACTACGCGGCCCGCGCCCTGCAGGGTGCGGGAGTGGAGACGGTCCTGGGGGCCAGGGTGCAGCACGTCACAGCGCCGGCCGACAACGGGCTCGAGGTCGTGACCGACGACCGGAACTACAGCGCCGACGCGGTGGTCGTGACGACCCCGCCCGAGGTCACCCAACGGCTCGTTCCCGAAGGCCTGCTCCCCGGCGACATGGGACTCGGTCACTCTCCCATCGTCAACGTGCACCTGGTACTGGATCGACAGGTCACGGATCTCTCACTGGCGGCTGTCGTGAACTCACCCATCCAGTTCTTCTTCGATCGGACCGAGTCCAGCGGGCTGCCGTCGGGTCAGTGCATCTCCATCTCGTTGTCGGCCGCCGACGACTACATCGCGGAGTCGTCCTCGCAACTGGTCCGCACCTTCTTCGCCGCGCTCCAGGCCCTCCTCCCCATCGCCCGCACGGCTCGCCTCGTCGATGGGGTCGTCACCCGTGAGCGGACAGCAACCTTCCGGGCCACGCCGGGCACCGCGGCGCGTCCGACCCGCGGCCCGGACCTCCGTGCCGGGGCTGTTCCTCGCCGGTGCGTGGTGCGACACGGGGTGGCCGGCGACGATGGAAGGTGCTGTGCTGAGCGGCGAGAGTGCCGCGGCACGCCATCGTGGACGATGGCCGGCGTTCCTCGCTGCGCCTCGAGACGGTGGCGCCATGACCGCCTCTGCGCTCTCGCCCAACGCCAATGACATCGCCGCGACCACGCTGGCGCGTGCCACGCTGATCGTGACGCCGGCTCTCGATGACGCCGTCGCGCGCCTCAGCCCTTCCCTGCAGGCCCCCGTGCAGCATCATCTGGCAGGCGGGGGGAAGCGGGTGCGCGCCGCACTGGCACTGGTCGCAGCCGCGGCGGCAGGGGCGGCGGAGGCCGACGGCGTGCTCGGTGCGGTGGCGATCGAGTTGGTCCACAACTTCTCTCTCATTCACGACGACATCATCGATGAGGACACCGAGCGCCGGCATCGTCCGACCGTATGGAGCGAATACGGCATCGGGTCGGCCATCATCGTCGGCGACGCTCTGGCCACGCTGGCTCTCCAGGTGTTGCTCGACGAGCCGACGCCGGAGCGGGTGCTCGCCGCCCGGTGCCTGGTCGAGGCCACCCAGCTCATGATCGCCGGGCAGGCGGACGACATGGCGTTCGAGTCCCGGACATCGGTCACCGTCGAGGAGTGCCTCTCCATGGAGAGAGGGAAGACCTCCGCCCTTCTCTCGTGCGCCGTCTCCCTCGGGGCGCTCCTCGCCGGAGCCCCAGAGGCGACCGTCGATGCGCTCGCTGCATTCGGGTCGTACCTTGGAACCTCATTTCAAGCGGTCGATGATCTGCTCGGGGTCTGGGGAGAGCCTGCCCGCACCGGGAAGCCGGTCGGGAGCGACCTGTTGCAGCACAAGAAGACGCTCCCTGTCTCCATCGCTCTCGCGCGTCGTGACGGCAGGGCCGAAGAGTTAGGCCAATTGCTCGCGAACGACCTCTCGCCCGCGGATGTCGAACGGGCGCGGGTCCTGCTCGAGGAGTGCGGCGCCAAGGACGAGACCACCGCCCTCGCCGACGCGCACCTCGCCATGGCGCTGGCCGCCCTCGACCGGGTTTCACTCGCCCCAGGGCCGAAGAGCGAGCTCGTCGCCATCGCCAAGTTCGTGACCGAGCGTGACAGCTGATGACACTCTCCTCGCTGTTCCGATCTGACAGGCCCGAGGGCGACGACGGCAATTCCGTCCGGGTCACCGTTCGACGTCGTCGGACGGTCGCGCCGGACAGCGCCGCCGCCGAGAGTCTCCAGCGATCTGTTGCCGCTCTCAAGAAACGTCAGCACGAAGACGGTTGGTGGAAGGGCGAGCTCGAGACGAACGTCACCATGGATGCCGAGGATCTCCTCCTGCGCGAGTTCCTCGGCATCCGCACCGATCGCCAGACAGCGGCGGCCGCCCGCTGGATCCGCTCGCGTCAACGCGATGACGGGACGTGGGCGACGTACTACGGCGGACCCCCCGACCTCTCGACGACCATCGAGGCCTACGTGGCACTCAAGTTGGCCGGCGACACCCCTGACGAGGCCCACATGCAACGAGCCCTGGAGTACATCCGGGGTGAAGGGGGGATCGGCGCCAGCAGGGTCTTCACCCGCATCTGGTTGGCGCTCTTCGGCAAATGGCCGTGGGAGAGCCTTCCCATCCTTCCGCCTGAGCTCATGCTGCTCCCACCCTGGGTCCCTCTGAACATCTACGACTTCGGGTGTTGGGCGCGCCAGACGGTGGTGGCCCTCACCGTCGTGAACGCCCATCGACCGGTACGCGAGCTCTCCATCGACATCGACGAGCTCGACCTCGGGCCGGCTCCTGCGGTCCGCCGCTCGCTCGGCACGTGGGCCGGTCGATTCGACCTCCTCGACCGGGCGCTGCACCTCTACGAGCTCAGGCCGATCGGGTTCCTCCGCCGCTTCTCTCTCGGGAAGGCCGAGCGTTGGATCATCAAGCGCCAGGAGGCGGACGGCTCGTGGGGCGGCATCCAGCCGCCTTGGGTGTACTCGCTGATCGCCCTGCATCTCCAGGGCTATCCGCTCGATCACCCCGTGATGCAGGCTGCGCTCGAGGGGCTTGACGCGTTCACCATCGAAGACGAGGCCGGACGCCGCATCGAGGCGTGCCAGTCCCCGGTGTGGGACACCGCGCTGGCCGTGGTGGCGCTGGCCGACGCCGGTGTCCCTCCCGACGATCCATCGCTCCGCAGGGCGGGACGCTGGCTGGTCGACGAAGAGATCACCGTTCCCGGCGATTGGACAGTGCGGCGGCCGGAACTGGCTCCGGGGGGATGGGCCTTCGAGTTCGCCAACGACAACTATCCCGACATCGACGACACGGCAGAAGTCGTGCTCGCCCTCCGGCGTACCAGCGAGAAGGACAGCGACGCCGTAGCCCGCGCCATCGCGTGGACCGAGGGAATGCAGTGTCGGGACGGCGGGTGGGCCGCGTTCGACGTCGACAACACACGCGCCCTGTGTCGTGAGCTCCCGTTCTGCGATTTCGGCGAACTCATCGATCCGCCGAGCGCGGACGTCACCGCGCACGTCATCGAGATGCTCTCCATCCTGGGACAGAGCGGCCGTGCGACCGAGCGGGGGATCCTGTGGTTGTTCGATGCGCAGGAGGCCGACGGTTCATGGTTCGGCCGCTGGGGGTCGAACCATCTCTACGGCACCGGCGCCGTTGTCCCGGCGCTGGTCGCGGCCGGCGTGTCGCCCCGCCATGCCGCCATCCGCCGTGCGGTGGACTGGCTCGAAGCGCATCAGAACGAGCGATGGCGGATGGGGCGAGGATCTTCGGTCGTATCGCGACCCTGAGTTTCGTGGTCGTGGCGTGTCGAATGCCAGCCAGACCGCCTGGGCCCTCCTGGCCCTGGTCGCGGCGGGCGAGCGAGGCTCGGCATGTGAGAGGGGTGTCGCCTACCTCGTCGACAACCAACGTCCCGACGGGACATGGGACGAGACCTGGTTCACCGGAACCGGATTCCCCGGGGACTTCTCTATCAATTACCACCTCTATCATCTCGTCTTCCCCGTGATGGCCCTCGGTCGCTACGTCCACGGGTGGGACCATGGTTGACCTGGCCGTGCTCACCGCGGACCGGGTCCAGGCCGAAGCCATCGGCGGTGGCGTCATGGTCAGCGGCGCGGGGATGGAGCAGGCACTCTTGACCGGCGCCCGCATGAGGGAGTCGTTGGCCCCCGGCACGCCGGTGGCGCTCTCGGGAGTGGCCTACGGGCTCGATGCGGCCCTCCCACCCGGGGCACTCGTGGTGGGCACCGAGCTGCGGGCCACGGACGGGACGCCCCCCCGACCGCTTCCGGCCGCCGCACTCGTGGCCAGGGATCTGCGGCGTCTGGGCCTGCACGTGTGGACCGGGCCACTGGTGTCGTCGTCCCACGAGCTCTCCGTCGAGGAGGCCGCGGAACTGGCGGCGGACGGGGCCATCGCCTGGGACACCGAGTCGGCGTGGGTCGCGCTCCAGCTACCGGATCATCCGGTGGCGGCGGTGCGGGTGATCGCCGAGCCCGGTGAGAGTCAGGCCATCGGCGCGCTCGGCTCCCTCTTCAAGGTGCGCGCGTCGCTCGAACGCTGGGCCCGTGCCAGCCGCCCGCACGATGTGCTGCTTGCCAGCCCGCGTTCGTTCTGCGCCGGCGTCGAGCGGGCGATCGAAATTGTCGAGCGTGCGCTGGAGCGGTTCGGCCGGCCGGTGTTCGTCCGCCGACAGATTGTCCACAACGCACATGTCGTGGCCGATCTCGAAGCCAAGGGCGCCGTCTTCGTGGCCGAGCTCGAAGACGTCCCCGAGGGGGCCACCGTCATCCTCGCCGCACACGGGGTGTCTCCCGCCGTGCGCACGGCCGCAGCCGAGCGGCGGGATCTCACGGTGATCGATGCGACGTGCCCACTGGTGGCCAAGGTGCACCACGAGGCCCGGCGGTATCTGGCGCAGGACTACGAGATCGTCCTCGTCGGCCATGCCGAGCACGAGGAAGTGGTGGGCACCATCGGTGAGGCACCCCACCGCATTCGGCTGGTGCAGCGGAAGGAGGACGTGGAGGACCTCGTCTTCGACGATCACGCCCGCGTGGCCTATCTGACCCAGACGACGCTTTCGATCGACGAGACAGCCGAGGTGATCGAAGCACTGCGAGAGCGCATTCCCCAACTGGTGGGGCCGACATCCAACGACATTTGTTACGCCACCCAGAATCGTCAGGACGCCGTACGCGCCTTGGCCAACCGATGTGATCTGATGCTGGTGGTCGGTTCGACGAATTCCTCCAACACGGCGCGGCTGGTCGAGGTCGCCCGCCGGGAAGGATGCAGGGCCGAGCTCATCGAAGATGCCTCGGAGATTCACCTCGGCTGGCTCGACGGCACCCGAACCGTCGGGCTGACGGCCGGAGCCTCCGCACCGGAGGCATTGGTGACCGAGGTCATCGAAACGCTGATGACCCTCGGGCCTACGACCGTCACCGAACACAGAACAACAGAAGAAACCGTGCAATTCTCACTACCAAGGCAGGTGCGCTGATGCCCATTCCCCTACGACAGAACATCCGAGTCGGAACCTACTTCCTCAAGAAGAAGCTGCAACGCGACCCTCGGTTTCCCTTCATCACGGAGATCGAGCCGCTTTTTGCCTGCAACCTTTCCTGCCCGGGCTGCGGGAAGATCCAGCATCCCACCGACATCCTGCGCAAGCGCTTGTCGGTGGAGGACGTCGTGAACGCGGTCGAGGAGTGCGGCTCGCCGATGGTCTCCATCGCCGGCGGTGAGCCACTGCTCCACCCCGACATCGCGGCCATGGTCGAAGAGCTCATACGCCGCAAGGTCTACGTCTACCTGTGCACCAACGCCGTGCTCCTCAAGCGGCGCATCGACAAGTTCACCCCCTCGCACTTCTTCTCGTGGGTGGTGCACGTCGACGGGTTGCGCGAGCGGCACGATGCCGCGGTCGATCGTGAGGGCGTCTTCGACGAGGCGGTCGAGGCCATCCGCCTGGCCAAGCAGAAGGGGTTCCGGGTCACGACGAACTCGACGTTCTTCAACACGGACTCACCCAAGACGGTCCGTGACGTCCTGAACTTCCTGAACGACGACCTGGGTGTCGACGCCATGATGATCTCGCCCGCCTTCGCCTACGAGAAGGCGCCCGATCAGGAGCACTTCCTCGGCGTCGAGCAGACACAGAAGCTCTTTGCGGACGCCTTCGGGCAGAAGCACCGGAAGAAGTGGCGGCTGAATCATTCGCCTCTGTTCCTCGACTTCCTCGAGGGGAAGTCGGACTTCCAGTGCACGGCATGGGGGATTCCGAGCTACTCCGTGCTCGGTTGGCAACGACCGTGCTACCTCATGGCCGACGGGTACGCCAGCACCTACAGGGAGTTGATCGACACCACCGATTGGGACGCGTACGGGCGAGGCAAGGACGAGCGTTGCTCCAACTGCATGGCGCACTGCGGGTATGAGCCCAGTGCGGTGATCGCCACCATGGGCTCGCTTCGTCAGTCCCTCCGTGCTCTCGTCAACACGCACTGAGCCCTGTGGCCGCCCTTGACATCGGCACTTCTGCCCCGCATCTCCACTCGAGGGAGGCGCGGGCGTGTGCGGACGCCCACTCGAGGCATGCCGAGGGCACTGACCAGGCGACACTCCTCGGCCTGAGTCCGGCGAGGGTCCGGGAACTTGGCGCGCCGGCCCTCGAGGCGTTGGCGGCCGACATCCGGTCGTTCCTCGTCTCGGCCGTTTCGGAGAGCGGTGGGCACCTGGGGTCGAATCTCGGCGTCGTGGAGCTGACGCTGGCGCTCCACCGGTGCTTCGAGTCGCCGCGGGATCAGATCGTGTGGGACACGGGGCATCAGACGTACGTCCACAAGATCCTGACGGGGCGGGCAGGTGACTTCCCGACCCTGCGCCGTGCGCAGGGGCTCTCGGGGTACGCCAACCGGGGAGAGTCCACCCACGACCTGGTGGAGAACAGCCATGCCTCGACTGCGTTGTCGTATGCCTACGGGCTCGCCCGGGCCCGGGACCTTGCGCAGACGACGCAGCATGTGGTGGCGGTCGTCGGCGACGGCTCGCTCACCGGTGGCCTGGCGTATGAGGCACTTTCCAACATCGGTGCGCATGGCACCCGTGTCGTCATCATCCTCAACGACAACGGACGGTCCTATGCCCCGACGGTCTCGAACCTGAGCACCGCTGGACGTCCCGGCGTGGATGCGGTCGCGCCGGCCGCGTTCTTCGCCGGATTGGGGATCAGGTACGAAGGGCCGGTGGACGGACACGACCTCACAGAGCTGGAAGGGGCGATCGCCCGCGTGGCGAGAACGGACGGCCCCGTGGTCCTCCACGTGCACACCGAGAAGGGGCACGGGTACCTGCCGGCCGAGAGCGACGATGAGAAACGGCTGCACGACATCGGACCGTTCGACCCCGTGACCGGCGTGGCGCACGCGCGAAGTGTCGCCACGGCGAGTTTCACCGAGGCCTTCGGCACGGCACTGGTACGCGAGGCCGCGGCCCACCCCGAGCTGATGGCGATCACGGCGGCAATGCCGGGTTCGTGCGGGTTGATCGAGTTCTCCCGCCGCTACCCCGAACGGTTCATCGACGTGGGCATCGCCGAGCAACACGCGGTGGCGGCTGCTGCGGGTCTCGCCATGGGTGGCTTTCGCCCGGTTGTCGCCATCTATTCGACTTTTCTCAACCGGGCATGGGACCAGCTGTACTACGACGTCGGTCTGCACGGTCTGCCCGTCATCTTCTGCATCGACCGGGCGGGCATCACGGGGGACGACGGCCCGAGTCACAACGGCGTCATGGACCTGGCTCTCTTGACCAAGGTGCCCGGCATGACGGTGTTGGCACCATCCTCCTACGAGGAGATCCCGGTGATGTTGGCGCAGGCGATCGCCATCACGAGCGGACCGGTCGCGCTGCGTTGGCCCAAGACCGAAGCTCGGCGCAGCGCGGCCACGGGCAGCGGGCTTTCGGCTCGCCGGGTGCGGGTCGGCGCGAAGGTGTGCTTCTTGGGGCTCGGGAAGATGGTCGAGGTCTGCGAAAAGGCGGCGGAGGAGCTCTCCGGCCGCGGGTTCGAGGCCACGGTGTGGGACGTTCGGGTGGCCGCACCCCTGGATCCGCTCATGCTGTGCGATGCGCTCGGACATGACGTGGTCATCACGGTCGAGGACGGGGTGGTGGCCGGCGGCGTGGGTGCATCGATCGGCACCGCCCTGCGCGCCGCGGCGGAACCTGGGCCACTCCCGGCCATCGTGTCGTGCGGACTGCCCTCGGAGTATTTCCCGCAGGGGAAGGCGGACGACATCCTCTCGGGTCTCGGCCTCGACGGCCCGGGCCTGGCCCAAAGGGTGCTCACGCTGTGCGCGCCGGGTGGTGCTCTCTGAACCGATCCTCCCTGGGTGGTCGCAGGGTCGATCAGCGCAGATGATGGCGACGGAAGCGGTGGGCCCGACAGAGCGGCCGGTACCGCGTGTGTCGAACGACACGTGTCAGCGGAGGCGTGGGGTCGTCGTCGAGGTCGTCGTCGTCGAGGTCGTCGTCGACCTCGAAGCAGCGGCATCCGATCGCCTGGCCACGACAGTTCGGGCATCGTTCTACGCAACAACCGGGATGGTGGGCTCCTCCGGGCGGAGTGCCACAGTCCCGGCAGGGATAGTTGACGCGCCGACCCTGGCTCTCCCGTTCTTCACCCCAGAGGATGGGGTGGACGATCACGCCGTCAACCATTAACGAGTCGGTCCTGCAGCTGATCTCGTCCAACATTTCGCCTTCGCAATATTCGCAGACGGCCATGGTGGGTCCTCCTCGTCGGTACCCGGCTGATGTTCGCGTCCGGTTGTGACACCTCGGCCGTCCGGCTCGATCCGGGGAAGACGGAAGGCGCTGCCGCTGTCGCCGGCCGCACGGATCGCCACGACGTGCGCGACGCCTGGATACGGTCGGGACCCGGGTGCGTCATGGGGCGACCCGTGCTCTGCTAGCATGAGAGACGCCGCTGAGCCATCGTTCAGCGGGGCCCGTTCGAGACTTCCTTCGAGTAGGCCGTTCATCACTCGACTGGAGTTTCGTCATTACTATCGTTTACTGACCTTGGTGTTTCCGCGGATATACACGCGCGCTTGCAGAAGTTGGGCATCACCAACCCGCTGCCGATCCAATCGGCCACGATCCCCTGCCGCTCTGGCCGGCCGGGACATCTGCGGCAAGGCGCCCACGGGCTCGGGCAAGACACTTGCCTTCGGCATGCCGATCGTGGCCAACATGACCCAATCGCGGCCACGTCGCCCCCGGGCCCTCATCCTCGTGCCGACCCGTGAGTTGGCGTCGCAGGTGCACGCCGTCCTCGGTTCGCTCATGGGGAAGGACAGCCAGCGGGTGGTCTCCATCTTCGGCGGTACCGGTTATCGCGACCAGTGCCGGGCTCTCCACAAGGGCGTCAACGTGGTCGTCGCCTGCCCCGGACGGCTCGAGGACCTCATAGAGCGGGGTGACGTCATGCTCGACGACGTGACGACGGTCGTGCTCGACGAGGCGGACCGCATGTCCGATATGGGCTTCCTTCCCGCCGTTCGCCGACTCTTGGACCAGACGTCGCCCAAGCGCCAGGTCATGCTCTTCTCGGCCACGATCGGCCGTGAAGTCGAAGCCATCATCCGCAGCTATCAGCATGATCCCGTGCGGGTCAACATCGAGACCGCCGAGGAAGAGAAGAGCGACGTCACCCATCACTTCTGGAAAGTCGAGCGGGCCGAGCGCGTGGCGATCACCGCCAAGCTCGTCTCCCAGCACGGACAGGCCTTCGTCTTCTGCCGGACCAAGAGGGGTGCGGACCGCGTCGTGCGCCAACTGCAGGCCGAAGGCGTGCGTGCGGTTCCCATGCACGGCGACCGGACCCAGGGACAGCGCGAACGCGCGCTCGATTCATTCGCCAAGGGCAAGGCCGACGCCCTCGTCGCCACCGATGTGGTGGCCCGGGGGATCCATGTCGACGATCTCCCGTGCGTCGTGCACTTCGATCCACCGGCAGATCACACCGACTACGTGCACCGCTCGGGACGCACCGGGCGCGCCGGGCGAACCGGCACGGTGGTGTCGCTGGTGACCGACGAGCAGCGCAAGGAGATCCAGGGCGTCCAACGAGCGCTCGGCATGGAGCTCGGCCTCCTCGCTCCCTTCTCCTCGCCCATGGCATCCGAACCCTCGCCACGACGTGAGAAGAAGGGCGCGTCGACCATGACGGGCACCGTGAAGTTCTTCAATGGTGCCCGTGGTTACGGATTCCTGGCTCGGGAGGGCGGCGAGGACCTCTTCGTGCACCACTCCCAGATCGAAGGGGACGAGCGCCAGGGACTGGCCGAGGGGCTCACGGTGGAGTTCACCGTGGCCCCCGGGCGCAAGGGCGAGGAAGCCCGCAACGTCAGGGTCGTGGCCGCCTGAAGGGCAGGTCACCCCAGCGATCGAGCACGAGTGTGTGTCGACGGGACCGCCAGGTATCGTTCCCGGTGAACTGTTCGATCCGCCGGCCTCACACGTTCTACGGGAGCACCATGTCAGACCTCCGATCCGCCTTGCCCCGCTGTGTCACGACAGCGGTGGCCGGGCTGATGCTGTCCGGAGTGATCCTCCTGGCCGGCAATCTCACACCAGCGGCTGCGGCCGCGGCCTGCGGCGACACAGAACTTCGTCCTCGGCTACGGGGCCGCCGCCACCGCGGTACCTGACCAGGCGGTGGCCGGCCCCTTGACGGGAATCGCGTCGACGCCCGACGGCAACGGCTACTGGGCCACGACGGCCAGCGGTCAGGTGACGCGCCGAGGGGGACGCGGCGAACTTCGGCTCCGTCACGAGTCCCTCTCCGTGCGCCGATCGTCGGCATAGCCGCCACGCCGTCGGGCCACGGCTACTGGCTCGTGGCCTCCGACGGCGGCATCTTCACGCTTCGGCGACGCCCAGTTCTTCGGCTCCACCGGCGCCATGGTCCTGAACAAGCCGGTGGTCGGGATGGCGGCAACCGGCGACGGCCACGGCTACTGGCTGGTGGCGGCCGACGGCGGCATCTTCACGCTTCGGTGACGCCCAGTTCTTCGGCTCCACCGGCGCCATGGTCCTGAACAAGCCGGTGGTCGGGATGGCCGCGACCGCTGACGGCCACGGCTACTGGCTCGTGGCGGCCGACGGCGGCGTGTTCACGTTCGGCGACGCCCAGTTCTTCGGCTCCACCGGCAACATCGTGTTGAACAAGCCGGTCGTCGGTCATCACCGCGACCGCAGGACAACGGGGGCTACCGCATGGTGGCGTCCGACGGGGGCATCTTCGACTTCGGCGACGCCGCGTTCTTCGGATCGGGGACAGGTGCCCCGTTGACGGCACCGGTCGTGGGCATGGCCGCCCGCCCGGGTGGCTATTGGATCGCCTACGGGGCGACGGATCCCCTCACGACGGTGCTCGGTCAAGAAGAGGTGCTGGCGGAGACTCGGGTACCTGCCGCTGAGCTGGTCGCCGGCAGGGTTCCAGTGGCTCTGGGCGCCCCCGGCGCCCTTGCAGGCCCTCTGGGCGCCCGGGCAAGACGGTGCGATCGCCAAGGGCGCCATCATGGCGTTCGAATCGGTGGCCGGTCTCACGACGAACGGCGCCATCTCGAACGGTGAGATCGCCGCCCTCCAGGCGGCGGCCGACAATCCCACCGGACCCGGATGCGAATCCGAACGGCTTCTCGTATGCCGTGGCGAGCGAATCGTTCCCCGAGTCCCTCACCGTGTGGCACAACGGGGTCGTCGTCGTGACGCTCTCCCGCCAATACCGGTGGCGCCGGGTACGCCGACGGCCAAAGGGTCGTTCCCCGTCTACGAACGGTTGCGCAATCAGGTCATGCGGGGCACGAACCCGAACGGTTCGACCTACGCCGATCCCGGTGCAGTTCGTGGCCTACTTCAACGGCGGGGACGCACTGCACTACATGCCCCGCACCTCCTACGGCGATCCGCAGAGCCTGGGTTGTGTCGAGCTCCCACTCGCCGGGGCGCGGCCGCGTGGCCGTACATGACACTGGGTTCGGTCGTCACCGTCGACTAGGCATCCCCGGCCCGTCACCCTCCCCGGCCATACCCCGCGATGCGACGGTCAGTGAATATGGCGCGGAAGTTGAGCGAGGGCTGCAATTCCATTGCAATGCGGTAGCGGGATGGTTGCATCTCTTCTCGCAAGTTTTTTCCACTGCGGGGCGGGTAAAGTCGTCTGTGAAGCTCGTTGGTAGCGAGTGCGGGGGTGTGCGCGACGGTTGTCGGTGTGAAGCGGGTGCCGGTGTCGGACTCGATTCGACTGATGCGGCGCCGCATTGCCAACTGACCGGTGGGCATCTCCCTCGGGAATCGAGGTCGTCAGAGGAACAACTCATGGTCAGTGACGAAGGAGGAAGGGGCAGTGACGGATCGCGTCCTACGCGGATTGCTTTTGGCACAGGACGCGTGCGGCACATTGCTTCGGCGGACGCATTCCGAACAAGGAGTATCGACTGTCCAGTACGCCTTCCTCGTTGCGTGTGGGAGCGTTGGTCGTGGCCCTCCTGGTCGGTGCCTTCGGGACCGGCCTCAAGGGGCTTTTCGGGCCCCTGACCACTGACCAAAGCTTCATTAGGGAAACCCCCCTTTCCCGAATGAGATGACAGGCGGGCCGGATCGGCGCAACCGATCCGGCCCCTGTCAATTCCGCGGTTCGGTCCCAGCGAGATTCGGGTCCGGCGAGTCGACGCGGCTGCGCGGCCGGGGGCGGGAGCGACCTTGCGCATGAACGAAGGGGCCCACCAGTTCGGCGTCGCCCGCCAGCTTCATGATGGCGGGTACCAAAATGCCGCGGATGATGAAGGCGTCCATCAGGACGGCGAGCGCCAGCCCGACGGCGAACAGCTTGATGAACGAGATGCTGCTGCTCAACAAGCTCAGGAAGATGATGCTCATCAGCAGGGCCGCCGCGGTGATGATCCTGCCCCGTCTGCTGCATACCACCCGCTATCGCCGCGTCGTTGTCCGCCCCGCTGTCGTGCAGCTCCTTCATGCGCGAGACCAAGAAGACCTCGTAGTCCATCGACAGACCGAAGGCGACGCAGAACATCAAGATCGGCATGGTGTCGATGAGCGTCCCTGTCGGCGTGAAGTCGAACAGCCTCGACAAGTGCCCTTCTTGGAAGATCCAGACCATGACGCCGAACGTGGCCGACAGGCTGATCACGCTGAGCACCAAGGCTTTCAAGGGGATGAAGAGCGACCGGAAGAGGAAGAGAAGGATCAGAAAGGTGGCGCCCACCACGAGCAGCACCGCCAGCGGCAGGTAGTGGTTGATGACCGAGGTGGAGTCCACCAGGCTGGCGGGGGTTCCACCCACGAGGATCGGCGAACGGAGCCGGCCCGTCGCGAATGGCATGGACGAGCGCTTCTCCCTCGGGCGAGAGGCCGTCACCCATCGGGACGACCGAGTACCAGATCCCGTTGCCGTGGCTGAACTGGGCCAGGTACGCGGCCGGTGCGGCGCTGCGGGTGCCGTTGACGTAGATGCCACTGGAGGAAGCGACGCTCTCCACGTCGGGAAGTTTCGAGAGGTGGTTTGCGTACGCCGCCTGCTGGGCCGCGGTCGTCGCGCCGGTGCTGGCCACCACGACCTGGAGTGCGTCGGTTTGCCCTTGACCGAATTCGGCGCGCAGCGTGTCGTCCACCTGCCTGACATGGTCCGTGGGTGCGAGCACGCGGTCGTCGAGGTAGCCCAGGCGGAGATGCACGAAGGGCCCGGCCATGATGCCCAGAACCACCGCCACCGCAATGATGACGGGGACGGGCCGCCGCATGATGCCGCGCGCCGACTTGGACCAGAACCCGTCCGGCGGCGGTCGGACCGAACGGCGCCAGACGGTGAGGGCGTTGATCCGCGGGCCGAGGAGCGCGAGCACTGCGGGCAGCACGACCAGGCCGCCGCGCCGGCGAGGAGGACCACCGCGATACCCGAGTAGGCGAAGGATCGGAGGAAGACGAGGGGGAAGACGAAGAGGGCGCCGGCCGCTGCGGCCATGGTGAGGGCGCTCCCGGCCACCGTCCGCCCGGCGTTCGCCAGTGTCTCCTCGAGCGCGGCCGGGGTGTCGTGACCGGCCAACAACTCCTCGCGGAACCTGCTGACGATGAACAGGCTGTAGTCGATGGCCAGACCCAACCCCAGGACGGTGGCCAGGTTCACCGCGTAGATGGAGACCGGCGTGATGCCGTTGAGGATCCGCAACACGAGCAGCGTGCCGACGACGGCGACAGCGCCGATGGTGAGCGGCATGGCGGCTGCCACGAGCGAACCGAACACGAACAACAGCAGCAGGAGGGTCAGCGGCACGGCAAACGCCTCCGCGTGGAGGAGATCGCGCTCCACCACGGAGTTGACTTCATGGAACGCGGCTCCGAACCCGCCGACAGCGAAGGTGATGGTGCCGTCCCGGGCCTTCAACCCGGCGGCGATGGCGGGTTCTCGGTGGGTGACCTGGTCCTGATTTCCCGTGATGCGTCCCACGATCAGTGCGTCCCGGTGATCGGGGAGACCCAGCACGCCCGGGGAGTGCACGCTCCAGTAGGACATGACATTGGCCATATGGGGCTGCGCCGCCAGTTGTCTCGTCAGGGCGGTGCCGGCCGACACCACCGCGGCGCTGTCGATGGTGCCCGATGTCGCGTGCACCAGAACGAGGATGTTGTCCGAACCGTCGTGAAATTCCGAGGCGAGGACGGTGGCTGCGTGCACGGATTGCTCCGACGTGACGTCGAACCCGCCCCGCGGAGAGCCTCGAGGCGACGTTCCCCCCGAACAGGCCGGCCACCACGACGAAGAGTCCGGTGACCACCACGATGGCTTTTCGATGCCTGACCGTGGCCCGCGCCACGAGCCGGAGCACACGTTCGGACGGGGGCGGAGTCGGCTTCGCATGCCGCGGGAACCTACTCACGGTATGTAGTATCCTGAGAGTGTCCGAAGAAGTCAAGGCAGTCGGACAGGCGGCCGACACGAGGTGGCCTGGACTTATGCACACTGGGGAGACGGTTCGCTCCCGTCGGGAAGAGTACGCCGAGGCCACCTATGAGGCCCTGCTGGACAGCGCGTCCGCATGCTTCTTCGAGAATGGCTTCGGCGCCACCTCGCTCGATCACGTGGCGCACCGCGCCAGGGTCACGAAGGGGGCGATCTATCACCACTTCACCTCGAAGCGCGAGCTGTTCCTGGCGGTCCTCGAGCGCCAACAGGAGCACAGCGTGGGATCGGTCACGCAGGCGGGCGAGACCGCATCCGATGCGTGGAGCGGGATCGTCGCTGCCGTCGATGCCTTCTTGGAGACGATCTCCGATCCGATCTACCGGCGGTTGTGTTGGGTCGAGGGCCCGTCGGCGCTTGGCTTCGAGGAGTGGTGGGCATGCGGGGAACGCTACGAGATCGAGGTGATCCGGCGCCTTCTGCGGCGTGCGGCCGAGGCCGGAGTGCTGGTGGTCGAGGATCTCGACATGCTGGCCCACGTCCTTTTCGGGGCGGTGACCGCGGGCGTCCTGGGCATGGCCCGCTCCACCGAGCCGACCATCGAGCGCCAACGGTTTCGGGCGGTGATGCTGGCGGTGATGGCCGGACTGGTGCGGCCGGACGTCCGGCGGGAGGGGGTCCGCTGAGATTTCATCAAGACTTCACATGTCGGATATAGCTGAGAAACAGGTGAGATCGAGACTCGATCGGCGCGGGGCAACCGCGGTGTTCTACGTTGAGGGGCCAATGGTCCCACGCCCGCTACGTCACTATTCGAGGAATTGGAGAGCAGGAGATTCATGAGTTACCAGGCCGAATACATCTGGATCGACGGAACGGAGCCATCGCCGCTTCTCCGGAGCAAGACCAAAATCGTGGAGGACGGCAAGGAGCCTCCGATCTGGGGATTCGACGGCTCCAGCACGAACCAGGCCGTGGGACACGATTCTGACTGCGTGCTGCAACCGGTCTTCGTCTGTCCCGACCCTCTCCGCGCCGAGGGCGACAAGTTGGTGATGTGCGAGGTTCTGCTCACCGACATGACCCCCCACAGCACGAACACACGGCGTGCCTGCGCCGAGGCGGCGGAGAAGTACGCCGATCAGGAGCCGGTGTTCGGGATCGAGCAGGAGTACACGTTCTTCCAGTACGGCCGGCCGATGGGGTGGCCCGAGCTGGGTTTCCCCGCTCCCCAGGGGCCTTATTACTGCGGTGTGGGCGGCGACAAAATGCCCGGCCGCGACATCGTCGAACGGCACACGACGGCCTGCATGAAGGCGGGGCTGGGCATCGAGGGCACCAACGCCGAGGTCATGATGGGCCAGTGGGAGTTCCAGATCGGGGTGCTCCCACCCCCGCTGATCGGCGACCATCTGTGGGTCGCCCGTTGGTTGCTCTTCCGTATCGCGGAGGACTTCGACGTCTACGCCACGCTCGAGCCCAAGCCGGTCCTCGGTGACTGGAACGGGGCCGGGGCGCACACCAACTTCTCGACCAAGGCCATGCGGGAAGAGGGCGGTTGGGACGCCATCATCGCAGGCTGCGAGGCGATCGGCCGGCGGGTCGAAGAGCACGTCTCGAACTACGGCGTCGGGATCGAGTCCCGTCTGACCGGCGCCCACGAGACGGCGCACTTCAGCAAGTTCAGCTACGGGACGTCCGACCGGGGTGCCTCGATCCGGATCCCCTGGGCGGTGGCCAAGGCCAAGAAGGGTTGGCTGGAAGACCGGCGTCCCAACGCCAACATGGATCCCTACGTGGTGAGCCGGCTGTTGGTCGAGACCGTGTGCGGTGACGCCGCGGGCAAGTGAGCCGGGCCGGGGCACCTAGACTCGCCCCGGGCTGCGTGCGGGTCTGTGGTTGCAAGTCGAGGCCAGTCGCAGGCAAAACGACCCACGTAAGGCAACTTGTGGTTGCTGAGCATGGTGCGGCTTAGAAGTAAGCCCTGCCCAACGAGTCCCCGACCCTCGGGGGCCGGTGGCGACGAGGCGATGCGTGCCATAAAGGAGCCGTTGGGTCCGGGGGCGGAGACGCCCTCGGGCCGCCGGAGCCGGCGCGTCAACCTTGCAGCAGGCGAGTGTGGGGTCAAAGACCAGGTCAGCCGCACGCAGCCCCGACAACATTCGCATGGCGACGACGCCCTGGGTTGCCCACCGGACCGGTAGGATCGTGCAGTCATGAGTGTGTTCACCAAGGTTCTCAAGGCGGGCGAGGGAAAAAAGGTCCGGAGGCTGGTCGAGCTCGTCGAGCCGATCAACGCGCTGGAGCCCGACATGCAGGCGCTCAGCGACGCCGAGCTCGCACACAAGACCGTCGAATTCCGGGAGCGGCTCGACCAGGGGGAGACGCTCGACGATCTGTTGATCGAGGCCTACGCCGTGGTGCGCGAAGGCGCCTGGAGGGTGCTGGGGCAGCGTCACTTCGATGTGCAGCTGATGGGTGGCATGGCGCTGCACTTCGGATGGATCGCCGAAATGAAGACCGGTGAGGGCAAGACGCTCGTCTCCACGCTGCCCGTCTACCTCAACGCGCTGGACCGGCGCGGCGTGCACGTGGTGACCGTGAACGACTACCTGGCCACCCGCGACTCCGAGTGGATGGGGCGACTCCACAAGTGGTTGGGACTGACGGTCGGGCGTATCGGTGCCGACATCGACGATCCGGTGTTGAAGCGCGCCGCCTACGCGGCCGATCTCACCTACGGCACCAACAACGAATTCGGCTTCGACTACCTGCGCGACAACATGGCCCGATCCCGCGAGAGCATGGCCCAGCGGGGCCACGTCTTCGCCATCGTCGACGAGGTCGACTCCATCCTGATCGACGAGGCGCGGACCCCGCTCATCATCTCGGGTCCGGCCGACGAGGCCGCCCAGCTGTACTACCAGTTCGCCTCCATCGCCCGCACGCTCACGCGTGACGTCGACTACGAGGTCGACGAGGAGAAGAAGACGGTCGTTCCTCTGGAGTCGGGCATCGAGAAGGTGGAGAAGGCGGTCGGCGTCGAGAACATCTACGACGCGGTCTCCACCAACTACGTCCACCAGCTGACGAAGGCGCTCACGGCCAAGGACCTCTACAAGCGTGACAAGGACTATCTCGTCGCCGGCGGTGAGGTGAAGATCATCGACGAGTTCACCGGGCGCACCCTCGAGGGCCGGCGTTGGTCCGACGGTCTCCACCAGGCCGTCGAGGCCAAGGAACGGGTGGCGATCAAAGAGGAGAACCACACCTGGGCCACCGTGACGCTGCAGAACTACTTCCGCATGTACGAGAAGTTGTCGGGGATGACCGGTACGGCCGAGACGGAGGCGGGCGAGTTCGCGGGAACCTACGGCCTCTCGGTCGTTCCGATCCCGACCAACAAGGACATGGTCCGAACGGATCAGGCCGACCTCGTGTTCAAGACCGAGGAAGCGAAGTTCAACGCCGTCGTCGAGGATCTCGTCGAACGGCACGAGAAGGGGCAGCCCGTCCTCGTCGGCACCGCCTCGGTGGCCAAGTCCGAGCTGCTGTCCCGGCTCCTCGAGAAAGAGGGCGTGCCGCACAACGTCCTCAATGCCAAACAACACTTCAGGGAAGCCGAAGTGGTGGCCCAGGCCGGCCGCAAGGGCGGTGTGACCGTCGCCACCAACATGGCCGGACGTGGCGTCGACATCATTCTGGGTGGCAACGCAGAGCTCCTGGCCCAGCACGAACTGCAGGCCGAGGGGATCGACCTCACGAGTGAGGAGGGGGCGGCGGAGCTGAAGCGGCGCCAAGGCTCCATCGAGGCACGGTGCCGCGCCGAGGGTGAAGAGGTCCGCAAACTCGGAGGCCTCTACGTGCTCGGCAGCGAGCGCCACGAGAGCCGCCGCATCGACAACCAGCTTCGTGGGCGGTCCGGCCGTCAGGGCGATCCGGGCGAGAGCCGCTTCTACCTGAGTCTCGACGACGAGCTGCTGCGCCTCTTTGCCACGGGAGCCATGAGCTGGGTGATGGGCCGGACCCTGCCCGACGACGTCCCGATCGAGAGCAAGACGGTGGCCAAGGCCATCGAGCGGGCCCAGAACACCGTCGAGGCCCGCAATGCGGAAATGCGCAAGGACAACCTCAAGTACGACGAGGTGATGGACCAGCAGCGCAAGGTCATCTATGAGCGCCGCCTCCAGATCATCGACGGTGACGACCTCGAGGAGCACACCGAGGATCTGCTGGCCGGGGCAGCGGAGAAGCAGGTTGCGGAATTCTGTCCGAGTGAGTTCCCCGAGGAGTGGGACCTCAAGGGCCTGATCGACGGGGTGACGCAGTACTACCCGACCAGGTTCACGGTGGAGGATCTCTCACAGGCGGCGACCACGGACGATCTGGTGGAGAGCATCGTGGAGGAAGCGCTCGAGTACTACGAGCAGCACTCCGAGTCCATGCCCGGTGGGGCGGAGACAATGCGCCAGATCGAGCGCGACGTGATGTTGCAGATCATCGACCAGCGCTGGCGTGACCACCTGGCAGAGATGGACAATCTGAAGGACGGCATCCATCTCCGGTGGACCGTGCAGGCCGATCCTCTCAACGCGTGGCAGTCCGAGGGCTTCAACATGTTCGGTCAGCTGGTCGAGGTGATCGACAACGACTACCTGCGCTACATCCTCCATGTCGAGGCCGTGCAGGAGCAGGCGGCCGAGCCCAACCTCGACCGCGCCGTCTACGTGGCGGCCGAAGACCCCGTCGCTGACACCAGTGCGCTCGTGGGCATGATGGCGGCCGACATGGGGGCCAACGTCGCGCCGGTGGAGCAGGTGCTGCCCCCGGCTGGCAGCCAACGGCTCGCCCAATGGCGCCAAGGCCCTGGTCAAGCGGCCGAACGCTCCCGACCCTGACGCCCTGGTGCCCATCGTCAAAGCCCCGGAAGAGAAGGTGGGACGCAACGATCCGTGCTGGTGCGGGAGCGGGAAGAAATTCAAGTTCTGTCATGGCGCCGCCTGAGGCCGGCTCGGCCGAGGCGCCCCGGGACTTCGCGGCCGAATTAGACGATGCCGAAAGCCGGCTGGTCGAGGCCGAGCGTTACCTCGGACTGGATCGACTGTCGGCACGCCGTGAGGAGTTGGAGATCGAGGCGGCCCGTCCGGACCTGTGGGACGACGCGGATCACGCGCGCGCCATCACCACCGAGTTGGGTGGTGTGACGGCCGACCTCGAGCAGTTGACAGGCCTGCGGGCGGAGCTCAACGATGCCCGCGCCCTGTCGGAATTGATCGACGAGTCGCACGCAGAGGGCGCGTCCGATGCCGCGCTCGAAAAAGAGCTCGTCGAAACAGTGGACGCACTGCGCAAGCGACTGGGCGCGCTCGAACTGCAGTCGCTCTTCTCGGGTGAGTACGACGAACGCGACGCCGTGGTGGAGCTGCACGCGGGAGCCGGTGGCACCGATGCGCAGGACTGGACCGAGATGATGTTGCGCATGTACCAACGTTGGGCGGAGCGACGCGGCTTCAAGGTCGAGTTGGACGAGGAGACAGAGGGCCAGGAGGCCGGGCTGCTCTCGGCGACGTTCATCGTGCGCGGGCGTTTCGCCTACGGGTTGTTGGCCACCGAGCGCGGTGTGCACCGCCTGGTGCGCATGTCGCCGTTCGATTCGCAGAAGCGACGCCAGACGAGTTTCGCCTCTCTCGACGTCACCCCGTTCCTCGAGGATGTCTCGAGCGAGGTGGAGATCGATGAGAAGGACCTGCGCATCGACACCTACCGCTCGTCGGGTGCCGGAGGGCAGCACGTCAACAAGACCGACTCCGCCGTGCGCCTCACCCACCTTCCCACCGGGTTGGTGGTGTCGTGCCAGAACGAGCGCAGCCAACATCAGAACAAGGCCAAGGCCATGCAGATCCTCGGGGCGAAGTTGGCGGACCGGGCCCGGCACGAGCGCAAGGCCGAGATGAACGCGCTGAGCGGCGACCGCGGCGACAACGCGTGGGGCAATCAGATCCGGTCCTACGTCATGGCGCCCTATCAACAGGTCAAGGATCTGCGTACGGGCTACGAGACGGGAAATGTGGCCGCGGTGCTCGACGGCGACCTCGATGCGTTCATGGAAGCCGAGCTGCGGCGCCGAGCGCGGAAGTACGCGGGCTGACCCGCTGACCCGCTGACCCGCTGACCCGCTGACCAGCGGCGCAGAGGATGACCCCAAACTGCAATGTGAGGCCGGTAGTATCCCGAAGAGTGAATTGATGCCCTGTGCAGGATCTCTCGCGCACTCAGGATTTCACCACACTCAAACCATGATCCGATTCGACAACGTCACGAAGACCTATAAGGGATCGACAGTCGCATTGCGCGACATATCGGTTGAAATCGACAAGGGCGAATTCGTCTTCCTCGTCGGATCCTCGGGCTCGGGCAAGACGACGTTCATCCGGCTGCTGCTGCGCGAGGAACTCCCTGACCGGGGCCAGATCTGGGAAGCCGGTCGCAACATCGTCGACCTCCCCAAATGGAGGGTGCCGTACCTCCGCCGCAACATCGGTTGTGTGTTCCAGGACTTCCGCCTCCTCCCGAACAAGACCGTGTTCGAGAACGTGGCCTTCGCGCTCGAGGTGATCGGCCGTCCCCGGCACGTCGTGGCCAACCAGGTGCCCCAGGTCCTCGAGCTGGTGGGACTGGCCAAGAAGACGGGCAACCTGCCGGGCGAGCTCTCCGGCGGAGAGCAGCAACGCGTGGCCGTGGCCCGCGCCTTCGTCAACCGCCCGCTGATCCTGTTGGCCGACGAGCCGACCGGAAACCTCGACCCGCAGACGAGCCAGGGCATCATGCAACTCCTTGATCGCATCAACCGCACCGGCACGACGGTCGTGATCGCGACGCACGACGAGGTGCTGGTCGACAAAATGCGGCGGCGCGTCATCGAGTTGAGCAACGGCATCATGGTGCGCGACCAGGCCCGCGGCGTGTACGGCATCGACGGCACCACGAGCATGCCGATGGAAGGCGTGGGCTGATGCCCGTCTCGGTCGAGTACGTCGCACGCGAGACGGCATCGAACCTGTGGCGGAACCGCCTGATGACCATCGCCGCCGTGCTCACGGTTGCGGTCTCGCTCACCTTGGTGGGTGCGGCACTGCTCCTCCGGCAGGGCGCGGCGAACGCGTCGGGCCAGTGGGAGCGCGGCACCAAGGTCACGGTCTGGATGGCGCCGAACGCCGACCATCAGGAGATAAAAGCGGTGGGGACCCAGTTGACCCAGCTCAACTATGTCCGCCAGCCCTGCGCATACTGGAACAAGGCGCGCAACTTCGCCGAAGCCCACAAGCTCCTGACCTCTGACGTGATGCAGGCCACCACGGAGTCCGAGTTTCCGACCTCGTATTGGTGTACACCGGTGACGCTCTCGCGATGCCAACCAGGTGATCCATGCCTTCAAGGGGACTCCCGGCGTGTTGAAGGTGACGGCACCGCTTCAACAGATCCACACCGAGGAGAAGGTGATCAACGTCCTCAAGTGGGTGCTCCTCGGTGTCGCGGTCGTGCTCATCGTCTCGGCGGCCGTCCTGATCCTCAATTCCATCCGCATGGCGATCTTCGCCCGGCGGCGCGAGGTGTCGGTCATGAAGCTGGTCGGGGCGACGAACTGGTTCATCCGCGTGCCCTACATGTCCGAGGGATTGATCCAAGGTCTCCTCGGCTCGGGATTGTCCGCGTTGGCGGTGTACTTCTTGTACCTCGCCATCAACCATGCCGGCGGCGGCAAGGACACCAGCAACGTGTTCAGTGCCATGCACATGACCGGCTGGGAGGTCTTCACGACGGACATCGTCGTGGTGTTCGTCGGGGTGTTGATCGGTTCGCTCGGCTCGGGCATCGCCATCCGCCGCTTCTTGGACGTCTGACCTCCTGCTGACGCGCGGATGCTCGCGGATAATTTTCGTCGTGCAAGGTGTGCGGCAAGGTTCTGGGCAAGGCCCGCTCCCCATGCTCGTCGTCACCCTCCAGCCATCGCCGGAGGGTCTGACGAGAGCGAGGAGCACCCGATGGCCAACACCACGACGATCACCGGCAATCTGACCCGGGAACCTGAGATCCGCTACACCAAGGAGGGGCAGGCCACCACCCAGCTCGGGGTTGCCGTCAATCGGCGCTGGCAGGACCGCACCACCCAGGAGTGGCAAGAGGCGACGTCCTTCTTCGACGTGGTCTGCTGGAGGGACCTGGCCGAGAATGTGGCGTTGAGCCTGTCCAAGGGCATGCGCGTCGTCGTGACCGGTCGTCTCGAGCAGCGCAGCTGGGAGACCGAGGAAGGCGAGCACCGCTCGAAGGTCGAGATCACCGCGGACGAGGTCGGCCCCAGCCTTCGTTTCGCCACGGCCGACGTGCAACGCACCGAGCGGCACGTGCCGGTCGACCTCTCGGTCATCGACGGCGTCGTCGAGTCCGACGGTGCGCCATTGGGCACCCTCTCCGGCGAGGCGTGAGTGCCGATCTGGTTGATCACCTCGTTCAGCCTGCCCGTGGCGAGGACCACGGGCAGGCTGCCGGCCCTGCTGATGAAGGACCTGTGGCGCAATCCGTTCGCCATGGCGACCCTGGCGGCCGTTTCGTCGACCCTGCTCGTCGGCTCGTGGCTGCTGCGAGCGGGTCGGGCGCGACGCACTTCACGGCGCGCATCGATTTCCTGAAGGACGAGGTCTTCGACATCTGCGGTGCGCTCGCCCTGGGTGAGTCGCTGCTCAATCGTCTGGGCCTGCACGAGGAGGCGGCCTTCCTGGCCGCCGTCTTCGACGTCGCCGAAGGGCGCCTGGGGGAGCCGTTGCCGCTCTACGGCGGGTTGGAGCCGGGCTCCCGCTCGTAGGTCAGGGACAGTGAATTGACGCAGTAGCGCAACCCGGTGTCGGTTGGCCCGTCGCGGAACACGTGCCCGAGGTGGCCGCCGCAGCGGGCGCACCGTATTTCGGTGCGGAGCATGCCGAAGGTGCGGTCACGGTGCTCGACGATGGTGCCGGCGGACTTGGCTCGGTCGAAACTGGGCCATCCGGTGCCGGACTCGAATTTGGCGGTGGCATCGAAGAGCTCCGCGCCGCATCCGGCGCAGCGGAACACGCCCTCGCCCTCGACGTGGAGCAGCTCCCCCGACCAGGCCGGCTCGGTGCCCGCCCGACGGAGGACCCGGTACCGTGCCGGCGACAACACCGCTTTCCATTCATCCTCGGTCCTGGTGATCTCGTACTGGCCGGGGTCCTGCCTCGCCTTCTTGCGTGTGAACATGATCGGACGCTCCTTTCCCTGTACAACGGCGGGGGTCCCTGCGGTATTTCGGGTGGGCCCGGGGGCCGCGTCGGCGCGGGGCATCCCCGCCGTCGACTAAGCACGCGGGATGCAAATGATCACCCAGCACGGACGGATGCGATGAAAGGTGTGCTCCTGGCCGGCGGGACCGGCTCGCGCCTGTATCCACTGACCCGCATCACGAACAAACACCTGCTCCCGATCTGGGACCGGCCGATGATCGCCTGGTCCATCGAAGCCCTGGTCACTGCTGGCATCGACGAGATCATGCTCGTGACCGGTGGGCCGCACGCCGGCTCCTTCCTCCCGCTGCTGGGAAACGGCCACGAGTTCGGGATCGACCGGCTGTCCTACGGGTATCAGGAGAAGGCGGGAGGCATCGCCGAGGCGCTCGGCCTGGCCGAGCGTTTCGTCGACGGCGATCCCGTCCTCGTGATGCTGGCCGACAATGTCATGGAGCGCTCCATCAAACCCATGGTGGACGCGTTCCGGGCCGACCCCACCGGGGCGCGCATTCTCCTGACGGCGGTGAGTGAGCCCGAGCACCTCCGTCACCTGGGCGTCCCCGTGCTCTCGGCCGACGGCAGGGTCGAGCGGATCGAGGAGAAGCCCGAGGTGCCGGCCAGCAACTTCGGCGTGACCGGGATCTATTGCTTCGATGCCGGTGTCTTCAGCGTCATCCCGACGTTGACGCCGTCCGGGCGGGGTGAGCTGGAGATCACCGACGTCAACAACCACTACATCGAGCAGGGACGAATGGCCTACGACGTACTCGAGGGATTCTGGGGCGACGCCGGGGAATCGATCGAGGCGTACTACGCCGTCAACGACTTCGTGCGGGCCAACGGGGCCAATCGGCCGTGACGCCGGCGGGGGGTGACGAGGGACGAGGGGGTCAGCCCTGACGCTGGGGGGCCGGCACGGATTGGCGTGCCCGACGCACGCTTTCGGCGATGCCGCTCCCGTCGAGGCCGAGGCTTTCCAAGATGTCGTCCGCCTTGCCCTGCGCGATGTAGGCGCGTGGCACGCCGAGGATCCGGGTCGCTGGTCGGGGGCGGCCCTGCGCTTCGAGGGCGACCTCCATGGCGTCGATGATGAAGGCGCCGGCGCCGCCGTGACGGACGCCGTCTTCGGCGGTCACCACCAGGGCGTGACGACCGGCGTCGGTGAGCATGTCGGCGTCAGGTGGCGCGACGACCCGCACGTCCCACACCGTCGCAGCGATGCCCTCGTCGGCCAGCAGATCGGCCGCCTCGTTGCACGCCGCCACGAGCTTGCCCACCCCGAGGAGGCAGACCGAGCCGTCGCCGCTGCGCATTTTGCGTGCGGCGAGCCCGGTGCCCACTTCGCTCTCGTCCACGTGGCGCGGCGCCGTCTTCGGGAAGCGGATGGTCGAGGGCCCCGGCAGCTCGAGCGCGGTGCGCAACATGGGTCCCACCTCCTCGGCGGCCGAGGGGGCGAACACGGTCATGCCGGGGATGGACAGCGCGAGCGCCATGTCGAGCACCCCGTGATGGCTCGGGCCGTCGTCGCCGGTGATGCCGGCACGGTCGAGGACGAAGACGACCGGACTTCCATGGAGGCCCACGTCGAGATTGGCCTGATCGAAGGCGCGGCTGAAGAAGGTCGAGTACACGGCGACCACGGGTCGGATGCCCGCCATGGCCATGCCGCAGGCCGCCGTGACTTCGTGCTGCTCGGCGATCCCCACGTCGAAGAACCGCGTGGGGAAGCGGGCCTGGAAGGGGAGCAGGCCCGTCGGGCCGGGCATGGCCGCCGTCAATGCGACGACGCGGGCGTCGTTCTCCGCCGCCTGGAGCAGAGCCCGGGAGAAGGCATCGGTGTAGGTCGTGGCGCGGCCGGGAGGCTGGTACACCTCGGCGTCGGGGGTCGAACCGGGCGTGGCCACCCCACCCCCGTCGGCGCCGGCCGAGCTGCCGACGGCAGTGCCCGCCGAGCTCCCCACGGCGTTCTCGAGCGTGATGATCTTCGTCGCCTTCACGTCGTGCAGGCGCTGGATGTCGTCCTGTTCCGCCGGACCGTACCCGCGGCCCTTCTGTGTCAGCACGTGCACCACGATCGGTCCGTCCCACTCGGCCGCATGCGCGAAGGCCTGCTCCATCAGGTCGATGTCGTGCCCGTCGATCGGCCCGGCGTAGCGGACGCCCAATGCTTCGAAGAACGTATGGGGGGACACCATCTCGCGCAGCGCGCTGGCCACCGAATGCACACCGGTGTACGCCAGTGGCCCGAAGCCGGGCAGGCCGCGGAGGCGAGCCCGCAGACGTTCGCGGGTCTGGGTATAGGTCGGGTTCAGCCGCAGGCTGGTCAAGCTCTGTGAGAGCTGTGAGACGGTCGGGGCGTAGGAGCGGCCATTGTCGTTGAGGACGATCACGACGCGGCAGCAGGAGTGTCCGAGGTTGTTCAGGGCCTCATAGGCCATGCCGCCGGTGAGCGCGCCGTCGCCGACGACAGAGATGACCTTGCGGTCCCCTCCCTCCCCACGCAGGGTGAACGCCTTGGCGATGCCGTGCGCGTAGGACAGGGATGTCGAAGCGTGACTGTTCTCGATCCAGTCGTGCTCGGACTCGGCCCGGTTCGGGTAGCCGGACATGCCACCGGCCTGCTTCAACGACTTGAACCCGAAGCGGCGCCCGGTGAGGAGCTTGTGCACGTAGGCCTGGTGCCCGGTGTCCCACAGGATGACGTCCCGGGGTGAGTCGAAGACCCGATGGACGGCCAGCGTCAACTCGACCGTGCCGAGATTGGAGCCCAGGTGGCCACCGGTCGTGGTCACGGACTCGATAATGAAGGTCCGGATCTCGGCGGCCAGGGTTACCAGTTCCTCCTGGCTGAGGTCCTTGATGTCTGCGGGCGTCTCGATGCTCTGAAGGATCATGGTTCTCCCTCCACGCTAGCCCGTCGGGCCAGTTCGTGGGCTTCTTTGCGTTGTGAGCAACGAGACTGCGGCGACAGCGAGGGCCGCAACGGCCAGGACCTGCAAGCCGTGCTCGGGGCCGAAGGTCTGCGAGACCCAGCCCACGACCGGCGCCCCGGCCACCCAGCCGATGTAGCCCGCCGCGGTGAAGGTCCCGACCGCGCTGACGACCTGGCTGGCCAGGTGGCTCACGTTGCTCATGACGAGAGGCCAGAACAACGAGGCCCCGCCGGCCCCGAGGGCGAGCCCGAGGGCCGCCAGGCCCGAAAGGGGAGAGAGCGACTCGAGCAGTATCCCGCCGCCGGCGATGCAGCCGCCCATGAAGAGCGCGTGGCGGACCGAGAGCCGTCCGACCACCGTGCTGCCCGCCGAACGTGTGGTGGCGGCCACGACCTGGCCCACGATGTAGGCGCCCGCACCGAGGAGGACGCCGGTCGCCAGGTGGTTGCGCAGGTAGAGGACACCCCAGGTGTCGACCCCTCCCTCGGTGACCTCGGCCAGGGCGAAGATCGCCAGCAGGAGCAGGAGCCCGTCGCGGCGGATGCGGCGGACCGGGTGTCGGTGGGCGGCCACGCGGGCGGCCGGCGACGAGGCGGCAGGGGGCGGCTCAGGTCCGAGGGAGAGCGTCCACAGGCCGACGGCCAGCGCGACCACGGCCACCCCGGGCCAGATGAAGCGCCACGACACCTTGGCGTGGAGGACGAGGCCGGCCATGGCTGCGCCCGCGATCGCCCCGCAATTGAAGAGGGCGTGAAAACGAAGGAGCGCCGAGGGCCGGCCGCTGAAGCGGTGGGTCGCCTCGGCGTTCATGGCGGTGTCGATGCTGCCCCCGGCGATCTCGACGAGCACCAGGGATGCGACGAAGGCCCATTTCTGTTGGACGGCGCTCAGGACGACGAGGAGTCCCGCCCAGGCGAGGAGGGCGATCCAGAGCAGGCGCCGTGCGCCGACATGGTTGGCCAGGTGGGCCATGACCGCGCTGGAGGCGCCGGCGAGGGCGACGGCGACGGCGAGCAGGACGCCGAGCCCGGCATCGGTGAGGGCGAACGTGCGCTGGATGTTGAACACCATGACGGCCCAGCTCCCCCAGAAAAGGCCGAAGGTGACGAAGGCGGCGACCACCGGCCCGATGCCCGCCGGAGCCCTGGTCGGGGCCGCGGGTCGGGGCGCTTCGATCAGGACTCGCCGGTGGCGCCGGCCTTGGCCAAGAAGGTGGCCTCGTTGACCAGCACCCGCGTCACCCGTCCGGCGCCCACGAGGCCGCCACCGTCCCGCTCGAGACGGGCCGCCGAGACGGTGAACGTGAGACGGCGACCCTCGACCTTGACCAAGGTGGCCTCGGCCAGCACAACCTTGCCGACACCGACGGGGGCCAAATGGTCGAACTGGACGCGCGTGGCCACGCTCGACTGCTCGGGGGTGAGATGCCCCTCGGTCGCGCGCAGCGCCGCCTCCTCGCACATGGCGATGAGCCGCGGCGTGGCGAGGACGGGGACGTCCCCCGAGCGGAAGTACTGCGCCGTGTCCTCTTCTCCCACGGTCAACTCGACCTGGGCCGTGAGTCCCGAGTGGGGCCCGTGCCCCGCGGGCGGGGTGCTGCCGCTGCCGGAGGGGGAACTGGGCACGACGATTACGATACCGCCCGTGACCGACACTTCCCTGATCGACCCCGCTGTCCTCCAAAACGTTCTCGGGGCGGCGCTGTCGCATGGCGGCGACATGGCCGAGGTGTTCGCCGAGGACAGCATGACGGCCAGTGCCATGCTCGACGATCGTCGGGTGGAGGAGCTGTCCTCGGGCCGTTCGCGCGGGGCCGGGATCCGTGTGGTGGCCGGGGAGACGACCGGATTCGCCCACACGTCGGATCTGAGCGAGGCCGGCCTCCTGGCCGCGGCTGCGGCTGCGGCTTCGGTGGCCCGCGACGGCGGCGTCACCGTTCGCACCGTGGCCATGCCGTCGCGACCCACGTTCAGCCACGACCGCGGCGAGCGGACGCTTCCCGGCTCGGTGCCCAAGTCCACCAAGCTCGACCTCCTGGTTCGGGCCGACGAGGCGGCGCGGGCCACGGGTGGCTCCATCAGCCAGGTGCAGGTGGGATGTGGGGACAGCCACCGGCGCATCCTCATCGCCAACTCGGACGGGCTCTGGGCTGAGGACGACCAGGTCCGTACCCGCTTCAACGTCATGTGCGTGGCCAACGGCGACACCGGGATGCAGACCGGGTACGAATCGTTGGCCCGCACGGAAGGCTTCGAGATCTTCGAGCGCTACAAGGTCGAGGACATCGCCCGCACCGCGGCGAACCGGGCCCTGGCCAAGCTCTCCGCCCGCCCCGCTCCCTCGGGTGAGGTGCCCATCGTCCTGGCCGGCGGGAGCGGCGGTATCCTGTTCCACGAGGCGTGCGGCCACGGGCTCGAAGCCGACCACATCGTCAAGGATGCCTCGGTCTACACGGGCCAGATGGGAAAGCTCGTGGCGAGCCCGCTCGTCACCCTGGTCGACGACGGGACCGTCCTCGGGGAATGGGGGAACTTCGCGGTCGACGACGAGGGCAATGCACCCGCCCGCAACGTGCTCATCGAGAACGGCGTGCTGACCGACTACATGTGGGACTGGTTGCGCGCCCGGAAGGAGGGCAGGAAATCCTCGGGCAATGGTCGCCGCCAGTCCTACCAGCATCTCCCCATGGTGCGGATGACCAATACGTATCTTCTGGCCGGCACCGAGAACGCGGACGAGATCGTGGCGCAGACCCCCACCGGGGTCTACGTCTCCAAGCTCGGCGGCGGCCAGGTCAATACGACGACCGGCGACTTCGTGTTCGGCACGACGGAGGCGTACCTGATCGAGGACGGGCACCTCACCGAGCCCTTGCGCGATGCCAACCTGATCGGGAACGGTCCCGAGGTGCTCCGCCGGATCGATGCGGTGGCCGATGACTTCGACATGACGCCCGGCACGTGCGGCAAGGACGGCCAGAGCGTGCCGGTCGGCTGTGGCCAGGCCACCCTGCGCATCACGGGCGTCACCTTGGGCGGGACGGCATAGTGGGCGGCGCGAGCGACGTGGGCGTGGTCGGCGTGGGAAGCGATCTGATGGAGCTGGCCACCTCCGTCGTCGAGCAGGCCCGGCCCGGTGAGGGTATGGAGGTGTACGTCACCCGGGGTACGGAGAACGAGGTCCGCGCCTACGACGGTGCGGTGGAGTCGCTGACCTCGGCCGATTCATCGGGCGTGGGGATCCGGGTCCTCCTCGAAGGCCCCCCGGGAGAGGGGAGCCGGCTGGGGTTCGCCTGGGCCGGTTCCCTCGATCCGACCGTGGTGGCAGCCGCACTGAACGATGCCCGCGACAATGCCCGTTACGCCACCCCGGACCCCGATGTGGTGCTGGCGACGCCCGACGGGATCGCGGCGGTCGAACAGGACCTGTGGGACGACGGGGTCATGACGACGCCCATGGACCAGAAGATCGCCCTGGCGCTCGAGCTCGAGCGAGCCACACGTGGCGCCGACCCCCGGGTCCGCCAGGTCTCCTCGGCCGACTACTCCGATGCACGGGTCGAGATGGCCCTGGCCTCGACCACCGGAATTCGCTCGTCCACCCGCCGCACCACGGCCTTCGTCTCGGTCGATGCCATCGCCGGCGAGGGCGCGGACTCCCAGACCGGGACCGGGTTCAGCGTGGGCCGGTCCCCGGCCGCGCTCGATCCCGAGGAGGCCATGGCCGACGCCGTCCTGCGCTCCACCCGTTTGCTCGGGGCCCAGAAGGCGAAGTCAGGCCGGTGCACCGTCGTGTTCGACCCCCGCGTCGTCTCGACCCTCCTTTCGGTCGTCGCCTCCGCCCTCTCGGGAGAGGCCGTGGTCAAGGGTCGCTCCTTCTTCGCCGGGAGGATCGGTGAGTCGGTGGCCGGCGCCGGCGTCACCCTGATCGACGACCCGACCGACAGTCGGGCCTTCGGCGCGGCGTCCTTCGACGGCGAGGGGTTGGCATGCCGGCGCAACATCCTGATCGCCGACGGCATGCTCCGTATGTTCGTCTACGACACCGTGTCGGCCCGGCGGGCCCGGACCCGACTCGACCGGATCAGCGGTGCGCGGCGGCTTCGCGGGGACCCCGTCGGCCGGCTGCCGGGCCCTGGTGCTCTTGCCGGGGACCAAGAATGCGGACGAGATCCTGGCCGAGGTCGGCGACGGGCTCTATGTCCAGTCGGTCACCGGCATCCACTCGGGGGTCAACACGGTGAGCGGCGACTTCTCGGTCGGGGCCGAGGGCCTGCTCATCCGCGATGGGGTCCTGGCCGAGCCCGTGCGAGAGGTCACCGTGGCCTCGACCTTGCAGCGGATGTTGCAATCGGTGGTGGAGATCGGCGCCGACCTGCGCTGGCTCCCCGGCGTGGCCGCCGGGCAGACGCTGGCCATCGCCGACATGCAGCTCAGCGGGGACTGATCCCGGCCGGGCCGTGCTGCGGGCGCCCTCGGCGTGGTGTCATGTAATTTTCTAACCGTTAGACCTCTAGCGTTTGGCTCTGGAGGTGGCAGCTGCCCTGCGGCCGGCCGACTTCCGGCATTATCTCCCGGGTCAGGAAGCGGTCGAAGCGGCCGGCTTGGACTCCTTGGCCGGCTTGTCGCCGCTCGTGCCCGAGCCGGAAGAGGACGTCCCGGATGTCGATCCCGATCCGGACCCCGTCCTTCGTCGTGCTCGTGTCGGCCTTGGTGTCCGACTTCGACGACGTGTCGGACCCGTTCGACGACACCTTGTCGGAGCCGGATCGCTTGTCCGCCGCCCGGGTGTCCGTCTTGTAGAAGCCGCTGCCCTTGAGGACGATGCCGGGCGCGCCGAAGACCTTGCGCAGGGCTCCTCCACAGTCGGGGCACTCCGTCAGGGCGTCGTCGGTGAACTTCTGGACGGCCTCCAGCCGGTGCCCACACGCCTTGCAGGCGTACTCATAGGTCGGCAATTGAACTCCTTGGATTGGCACTCGCTGCTTGTGACTGCCAACTCTACCCGAACGGCGCTGCGATGAGGCCACACGGACCGGCGACTCGCCGAAGTGGCCACACCCTGCCGGTGGAGGCCGTACACTAGGCATTCGTGTCCGATCGCAGCCTGGCCCATCTCGATCCGCTAGGCGGTGCTCGCATGACCGACGTCACCCCGCGGGAGCCCACCCACCGCCGGGCGCTCGCCCGGTGCCGGGTCTCGATGTTGCCCGAGACGACCACCTTGGTGGCCAACAACGCCATCACCAAGGGCGACGTGCTCGCTGCAGCCCGGATTGCCGGGATACAGGCGGCCAAGCGGACGGCCGAGCTCATTCCGATGTGCCACCCCGTCCTGGTGGGGTCCATCGCCGTCAATTTCTCCATCGGGGACGACTTCGTCGAGGTGGAGGCGCAGGTCGAGACGGTGGACCGCACCGGTGTGGAGATGGAAGCCATGATGGCCTGCACCACCGCGGCCCTCACGGTGTACGACATGTGCAAGTCCTCCGACCGGACCATGACCATCGATCACGTGGCGCTCTGGGAGAAGTCCGGTGGCCGCTCGGGCCCCTGGCGCCGGGCCGAGGCTCGCCCCTAATTCGTCCACCCGGCGGTGCTCGCGCACCGTTGTGCCTAAATTCACCCGCAGTGACTCTCGCGCTGAATGGACGTGTGGCCGATCGCATCGGCATCGGCAAGGGCATCACCGGCACCGTCAATTCGGGCATCGGCCGCATGGGTGGCCGCGACGTGGTGGTGGCCCGGTCGTACTCGCTGGAGCGGCGGGGCGCCCTCACCTACGCCGACGGGTTGCGTCTGGCGGAATCGGCCGATCTGGCCCGCCGCCTCCGCATACCGCTCGTGTTCATCGTGGCCTCGAGCGGGGCCGACGTGCTCGACGGCGTGGCGGCGCTCCACGGCTGGGGCCAGGCCGCGGCCGCCATCGCGGCCTGTAGCGGCGTCGTGCCCGTGCTGATGGCGGCGACCGGCCCGGTCGTCTCGGGGCCGGCCCTGTTGCTGGGGCTGGCCGATCTGGTCGTCATGAACCCCGAGGCGGTCGCCTTCGTCTCGGGCCCGCAGATGGTGGCCGAATTCACCGGGGTCGAGGTCGGGCTGCACGAGTTGGGCGGGGTGACCACGCACGCCCGGTCGAGCGGCGTGTGCGCGGTGGAGACCGACGACGTGGAGGGCGCGCTGGCCGCGCTGTTGGAGCACCTCCCGTCGCACGCCGACGAGATCCCGCCCCTGTGGACCGTCACCGACCCGCGTGCTGCGCTCCACCCCCGAGCTGCGCGAGCTGATCCCCGAACGCAAGGCCGCGACCTACGACGTGCGCGACGTCGTCCGCCACGTGGTCGACGACGGCGAGTTCCTCGAGCTGTGGCCCCGCTGGGCCGGTCAGATCGTCACGGGCCTGTGCCACATCGGGGGGCTCACGGTCGGGATCGTGGCCAACCAGCCCCGGATCCTCGCCGGCACCCTGGACATCGCGGCGTCGCAGAAGGCGGCCCGGTTCGTCCGCTTCTGCGATTCGTTCAACCTGCCCATCGTGAGCCTGGTGGACACGCCCGGTTTCCTGCCCGGCAAGGACCTCGAATGGCGGGGGATGATCCGCCACGGGGCGGAGCTCGCCTTCGCCTACGCCCAGGCCACCGTGCCCCGGGTCTGCCTGATCCTGCGCAAGGCCTTCGGGGGCGCGTACATCGTCATGGACTCCCGCGGGATCGGCAACGACATCTGCCTGGCCTGGCCCGGCCGCCGAAATCGCCGTCATGGGGGCATCGGGGGCGGTGCAGATCCTGCACCGGGGGATCGACCCGGCCGAGAGGGCCGACCGCGAGACGGGGTACGAGGAGGCCTTCTTGAATCCCTGGCCGGCGTCGGAGCGGGGATTGGTGGACCAGGTGATCGATCCGGCGGACACCCGCATCGTCCTCTGCTCGGTGCTGCGCCAACTCGTGACCAAACGGGAGCTCCTCGTGGGCCGAAAGCACGACGCCGGGCCGCAATAGATGTGTGAGCTGGATGTCAATGGATTGTCATCTTTTCGCAACGAATATGTGATTGATTCCGCGCACTGTTCTGGTAACTCAATCCGGCATGATCAAGAGAGTGGATCATTCAGATGACGAAACGCTGTTCGTGTTGGAGTCGTGTCACAGCACGTGGATCTTCGACACGGAGAGACTTCGCTTCAGGCGAATCCTCAAGGGGCTGGCGCTGGACGCCCACGCGGCGACGACGGCGTGGCGCCCCTACTTCGGCTTGGAGATCGATCCCGATATCGGAGTCGTTCGTCGTGCTGTTGAACCCGGAGGGATCCCGCTTGCTCCGCTCATGGCGCCACGTCGAGCAGTGCCCGCAATGCGGTGGCAATCAGACCGCTGAGCTGTCGCTCGACGAGCTCAGGGGAGCCTCGCTGGCCTGAGCGGTCGTCGCGTTCGCCCCGCTCCATGCGGGGAGGCTCGACGTGGCGGCGGGTCACTGGGCGTGCGCCGATCTTCGGGCGGTACGGTCGTCTGGCAACAGGGCATCCGGTGGCGAAGCGGATCAGCGGTCGCCTGGTCCGCTGGGCGCGCCGGTCGGCCCGTTGGATCTCCCGCTCGACATCGGACCACAGCAGGGGTTCGGGATCTTCCCCGACCCCGGCCGCGGCATGCGATCGCATCATCAGCGAGAACGCGACGGTCCAGAGCACGGCGATGGTGCACAGCTTGGCGAGGAAGCCCGCCAGTTGCTGGTCGAGCACCGGTGACATGCCCAGCACCGGTTCGGTGGTGGTCGTAGGAGGCGTACAGCGGTCGACGGGCGAAGATCCAGACCACCGAGAGGAAGCTCGGCACGATCGACTGCACGATCAGGTACGCCCCGCGCCCGACGGCGGAGAGAGGTTTCGACCCCGGGCAGTTCGGTGAGCACCGGCGCCCAGAGGACGAAGCCCGACAGCAGCACGAGGAGCTGGATCACCACCCGGGCGACGTCCGAGCGTGCGGCCAGACTGACGACTCCCGTGGTCAGCGTGCCCACGGCGACCACGGTGACGACCACGACGGCGGGGACGGGTTTGACGACCTGGCGCAACACGGCATCGACGAGCGGCGGGCCGGGTGAGCCGGACGAGGATCGGCCGGGGTGTGCCGACGACGAGCAGCGGTGGCACGGCCAGCATGAGGAGGAGCCGCTGCGCCACGAGGGCCAGGAGGGACCAGCGCGCCGCGAGGTCTGCGAGCGGCCACATGAAGGCCACGACGAGGGCCACGACGCCGAGCGCGAAGCAGCATGCGTTGGCGGCCGGTGGGCCGGCAGTCCTCGGCCCGGGTGGCAACGACATACGCGACGACGAGGGCAGGGATGGCCACCGTCCAGAAGAGGTCGAGATGCCAGTCGAAGGGGTGGGCCAGCTGCGGTCATGGGACCGCAGCGGCCGTAGGCTCTCCCCGATGGCTGGCCCGGCACGACTCGACCGACTCGAACGCGTGACGGACCTCGTCCTGGTCCTGCTCAATACCGAACAGCCGCTGACGCTGGACGCCATCGCCCTGCAGGTGCCCGGCTACCCCGAGGAGCATTCGGCACGGCGGCAGGCCTTCGAGCGGGACAAGCGACTCTTGCGCGACGAGGGCATCCCCGTGCAGACGCAGCGACTGCGCCGGGCTGGAACAGTACGGCTACCGGATCGACCGCGACGCGTTCTACCTGCCGGACCTGGCGCTCGAGCCCGACGAGCAAGTTGCCCTCCACCTGGCCGTTGCCGGCGTGCACCTCGACGATCCTAGTGGTCGAGATGCGCTCTTGAAGTTGGGCGCGACCGGCCTGGGCGAGGTGCGGCCCATCGCCACGCTGGTGACGCCCGCGCGCTGATCGATCTCTTCGAGGCGGTGCGCACCCAGAGCGTGGCGTCGTTCTCCTACCGCCAGGGCGCGCGCCGGGTGGCGCCCGCCGGGCTCTGGTTCCGCTTCGGGCACTGGTACCTGGTGGCGTGGGACCTCGACCGTGCCGCGGTGCGCACGTTCCGTGTCGACCGGATCGAGGACGCGGTGCACCTCGAAGCTCCGGGCGGCGCGGTCGTGCCCGAGGGCATCGACATCAAGGCCTCCCTTCCCGACGAGCCGTGGCGGGCCGAGGGGGACGACTACGTCGTCACGCGGATCAGGGTCGATCGCATCGAAGGGCCGCGGGTGGCCGAGGAGGTCGGGCGCGACCGGGTCGAGAGCCAGCGCCGAGGACGGCTCGGTCATCCTTCGCCTTGCGGGTGGCCGGGTTTCCCGAGCATCCGCTCCTGGATCCTCGGTCTGCTCGATCACGCCGAGATCCTCGATCCGCCGGAATTCCGCTCCGAGCTGCAGGGCGTGGCTGACCGGCCATCGCGGCGAGCGCGCCGAGGGTCCCGGTCGCCACCGAAGGTGCGGGCCGTGCCGCTCCCGGCGCTCGAGCCGGAGGGTCCGAGGGCGCTCGGCCGGTACCCGGGAGGGAGACCAGCCAACGGCTGCGGCGACTTCTGGCTGTCGTCGGATGGTTGGCCCAGGTGGGGGAGGCGCCGATCGCCGACGTGGCGCGCCGCTTCTCCATGGACGAGGACGAGCTGATCCGGGAGCTCGAGCTGGCGGCGTGTTGCGGTGTGCCGCCCTACACGCCCGACACGCTGATGGAGATCGAGGTGTCGGAGACCTCGGTCCGGGCCTTCCTGCCGCCCGAGTTCGCCCGTCCGCGTCGGCTCACGCCGGCGGAGGGATTCGCCGTGGCGGCCTCGGCCCGTTTGATCATGGCCGTGCCCGGTCCCGACGACGAGGCCCTGCGCCGTGCCCTGTCGAAACTCGATGCGGCGTTGGGTTCGCGCGAGGCGATCGGCATGGATGTCGATGCCCCCTCGTCCCTCGCCGCCGTGCGTCGGGCGACCGATGCCGGTCAGCTGGTGGAGATCGACTACCACTCGGCCTCCCGGGACGAGTGGACGACCCGCGTGGTCGACCCGGTGCAGGTGATCACCACGGAGGGGCACTGGTACCTCGACGCCTTCTGCCAGCGGGCCGGGGACATGCGGCGGTTCCGGGTCGATCGCATCGGCGCGGTGCGTCCCACGGGGGAATCCGGCGCGGCCGCCTCGCGCTCCCGACGTAGCCGGCGGAGGACGCCTTCGTGCCCGGGCCGGGCGCGGTCGAGGTGCACCTCCACCTGGGCCAGGGGGCCCAATGGGTGCCCGAGTCCGTGCCGGTGCGCGGCATGGGTCGTGGCGCGGACGGGACAGTGACCGACGTCGTGCTCGACGTGGCCGGCATGGCCTGGTTCGAGCGGCTGCTCCTCCAGCTCGGTCCCGACGCGTCGGTCGTGCGCCCACCCGAGCTCACCGACCTGGCGGCGCGGGCCGCCCGCAAGGTGTTGCGGTTGTACGCGGAAGGCGCCGCAGAGGTCGTCTAACCGCGCCGGCGCCTCGTGACGGGTGACCGGCATGCCGCACCGATGTGCGCTGCACCCACTCCGTCGGACGCCGACCGTTCCCTCCCGACCGCAGAAGCGGATCGGGTGGTCTCGCCCACCCGCACGTCTCCCGTGAACGGAGGTCGGGTGCTCGGAGTCCACCGCCTGACGTCCGCGGGTGCCGACTACTACCTGGCCGATCTCGCGCAGGAGCTTCCGCTGCCGGGGCGATTGGACGACGGACCGGCGCACTGGGTCGGCCATGCCGCAGCCGGCCTCGGGTTGCGGGGAGCGCCAGATCCGGCCTCGCTCCGGGCGGTTCTCGACGGTCGTCACCCCGCATCGGGGCAGCGACTGCGATCCGACCGTGCCACTGTGGGCGGATTCGACTTGACCTTCAGCGTCCCCAAGTCCGTGAGTGTGGTCTTCGCGTCTGGGGGGAGAGGACGTCGCCCGTCAGGTGGTCGCGGCCCATCGTGAAAGTGTGCGGGGCGCACTGGCCTACGTCGAGGCCCACGGCCTCAGTGCGCAGAGGGGTTCGGGAGAGGAACGGCATATCGTGCCGACGACGGGCCTCGTCGCTGCGTCGTTCACCCATGGGGTCAACCGCAATCTCGACCCGCATCTCCACACCCACGTCGTGATGGCCAACATGGTGCACGGCCCGGACAGCCCGCTGGAGCGCCTGCGACCATCGGGGGCTTGTCCGCGCATCGTGGGGCGACGTCCGCCATCTACGAGGCACATCTACGGGGGGAGCTCACGCACGCGTCTCGGGGTGCGGTGGGTCGAAGGGCCGCGCCTCGGCGCGGAAGTGGCGGGAGTCTCTCTCCTCGCCCGCGGCGAGTTCTCGTCACGATCCGCCGACATCCGCCGGCATATGGCCGAGTGGGGATCGCATTCCGCCCGGGGTGCGCAGATCGCGTGGGCGGCGACCCGGCCCGAAAAGCAGTACGGGCTCGACTTCGCCGAGCTGTCGGCGCAATGGGAGCGACGCGCCCGCTTCGTGGGAAGCGACCCCGACGAGATCCATGCCGTCCTCGGGCGTGCCAACGGCCACGTGGGTACGCCGAGCATCGATGAGCACCGATTCGGCGCCACCTTGTGCGCTGAGTCCCGATGGCGCGGCGCGCCGGAGAGATGTCGCGGCCGCCTTCGGCGCGGCGGCGCTCGCCGGGGCCTCGGCGCAGAGCGTCGAGGCACTCACGGATCTTTGGACGCCGAAGCTCTCCGAACGGGCACAGATCGGCGTGGCCGAGGACGTACGCACGTTGCGCAGCGTCGTCCCGGGCGGCTATCTGTTCGACGCCCTCGGCCCGCGCCCGGTGCATCCGCCCGATCACGCCGTCTGGCGCCATGCCGCAAAGGTCATCGACGACTACCGGGCGCGTTGGGGCGTGTCCAGAGGGAGCGATGCGCTCGGCACCGACGGCCGGGCCTCGGGCATCTCATCGCTGCCCACCCGACGCCTGATCGACCACCTGGGGACGACCCGTCACATTGAGGTGGCCCGTCAGCGACTGGGCTGGCGGGCCCCGCGCCGGCACGAGATGGACCGGGGCCGGTGAGGCTCAGCGGCCCCGAACCGGCGGCTCCCGGGCCGAGGCCGGCGGCTGGCGTCCGTACATCTCGCGCCACGGGCTGGTGGCGTGGGCCGGGGTGAGGCGCACCGAGTCGAACGTCCTCTCGGGCCTGAGGACCAGCGCGTGCCCGGGCGATCCCCGCGCGATCACGTCGACCGGGAAGCGCGGGAGGCGGACGGTGCTGACCGAGCTCGATGGACGCAGTCGCCCCCAATCGCCGACCGAGTGCCCCACAGTGGTCGATGCACCTCGCGCTCACCGGCCGAGCGCGCTGAGATCACGGAGCGTGGCGACATCGGCGATCCCGGGGAACACGACCGTCGCGCCGAACAACGTCAGAAAGCCGTCGGCGTGCCGGATCCCCAACGACCACGGGCCTGCGAGAGGTCCTGCAGGCACGCCAGCACGAGAAGACCCTGCCCGGCCCCCTCGCTCAGCATGGCCTGCAGGTCGGGGATGGGCGCGATGTTGGCGACTTCATCGAGAGCGAGCAGCGTGGGTGGCGATCGCGCACCGCTCCGTTCCCGGTCATAGGTGGCATCGCGCACATCACCGATGGCCGCGACGACGAGCGGGAGCGAATTGGTGCTGCCTGCGTCCGGCCGAACAGATGTACATGGTGTTGGCCCCGCGCACGAATTCCGCCGCATTGAGCGGAGGAAGCTCGGTGGAGGCCAACGCGGCCTCCGATCTGTATGCCGCCAGGACACCGGACGCGGTGGACCAGATACCTGACTGCTCACGGGAATCCGTGCCGACAATGCCGGCCAGCAGGTCGGTCGCCGTGGAGTCCTCACCGACCGTGCGAGAGAGAATTTCCAGCGCGGTCGCGCCATCGTGGCGGTCGATCCACCGCAGGACGGACCGCATGGGAAGCGATTCGAGTGCCGCCGCGTGGAGCAGGGGCGACAGCAGCGCACCGGCTCGTTCCGTCCAATGTTGGTCCCCTCCGGCGATGCGAAATGGCACTGCCACGGAGGCGTGACGCGTTGACCATTGCGTCGGATGTCTGTACCGCGGCGTCCCAGTTGCCTGCCGTGGTGAGCGGCGACCAACCGACGCGCTCGACTGACGCCGGGCACTCGATTTCACCGCTCGGATCGAACAGGAATGCCCATCCGTTGCGGCTTCGCTCGGGCGCGGTCGACATGCATCACGTCGGGCTTGGTCGAGGTGGAGACAACAGGGCCTTCCGCGACGAAAAGATTGGGTATGACCAGGGACGACGTCTTTCCTGAGCGCGAAGGGCCGAGCACGAGCGTCGAGCGTTGCGGGCCGGCCCACGACCATGCTCCGGTCCTTGATTCCGAGGTAGATACCCGGCGCGTCGTGGCGCGGTCGGTCGAGATCCGCACGCGGTCATGCGTGCGCGCCACGATGATGACGATCAGGGCGCAACGCGACGCGATCTGTCGTGATTCGATCGTCGCGTCATGTCGGAACGACGTTCTTGTGACGCACCACGACAGAACGACGACGTCTGTCGCCGCGACACATCGTTCTCGCGACGCGAATGCAGCCGAAAATTGACGTGCACGCGCACGCGAGAATCGGGTCGTATGCGGAGCGACAAAACGTGTCGCGAAAAGATGATGCTTGACCTGGGAAGGCGCATAACGAAGAATGTGTGTACCCGAAGTGTTATGGAGGGTTGATATGTGCTGCGACGCAACAGTGTGCAGCGCGCACAGGCAAAGACATCGGAATGCCAACGACGCGCCTCATGCAGTGCCTCATCACCTCAATCAATCGTTGCAATTCGGGTAATCGGAATGGACTGCTCGTAGGAAGAAAAGGTCGATGAACCACCTTCAGACGTGCCATATGTTCCGAGCGACAAAGAAATCGGTGCGGCAGTGCGCACGACGATGTGTTCGTCAGCATCGGCGTGGCGCAGGCTTCACCTCTATTCAGTGACCATGCTCCTAGGGAGGTGCACCTGTGGCAGTAGCCGCGAAAAAACGGGCCCCGGCCAAGAAGGCCGTCAAACGGGCCCCAGCAAAGAAAGCAGTAAAGCGAGCCCCAGCAAAGAAAGCAGTCAAGCGCGCGCCGGCGAAGAAGGCCGTCAAGCGGACTGCAGCGAAGAAGGCGGTCAAGCGGACCCCGGCCAAGAAGGCCGTGAAACGGGCACCGGCGAAGAAGGCCGTCAAGAGGGCCCCAGCAAAGAAGGCAGTCAAGCGCGCGCCGGCGAAGAAAGCCGTCAAGCGGACTGCAGCGAAGAAGGCGGTCAAGCGGGCCCCGGCCAAGAAGGCCGTCAAGAGGGCACCGGCGAAGAAGGCCGTCAAGCGGGCCCCGCAAAGAGGGCTGTCAAGCGGGCACCGGCCAAGAAGGCGGTCAAGCGGGCACCGGCCAAGAAGGCAGTCAAGCGGACTGCAGCGAAGAAGGCAGTGCGTCGCGCCCCGGCCAAGAAGGCCGTCAAGCGGACGACTGCGAGGAAGGCCGTCCGTCGAGCCCCGGCTCGCAAGGCGGCTCGTTGAGCAGTTGAGCAGTTCGTTCTTTCGAGAGCGAGTGAAGTCGGGGGCCTGCGGGCCCCCGACTTTGCAATTTGGGGTCCTATATGTCGGTGACGAGGTGGAAGCTCTCGCCTTGGGCGAGTCCCGCGAGGGCCCCATGCTCCCTCAGCTGCTGTGCGCACCCTGTGTGCGAACGCGTCGACGTCTGCCGATGCGCCGTCGTCGATGCCCATGGTGCTCTCGAATTGGCTCTCGTGTGCCAGCAGCGCCGCGATCTTCGTTCTCGGCGATAGCCCGCGATGTCTTCGACATGGTTCGGCTCGTCCGCTTCCCACAGCAGCAGCGCCGACGGGCGGTGCGGGGCGAGCTGCTGATCCGTGAAGAAATGCGGGTCTCGGGCGGCGACGATGGCATCGGTGACGATGAATCCGGCGTGCCGGTGATCGGGATGGAGGCGGTAGCGCCGCCACGGGTCGTGTCCGAGGATGACATCGGGGCGCAGGCGCCGGATCCACAGCGACACGTCCCACTGCTCGGCGACGCCGTTGCGGAGCTCTCCGTCGGTCCGTCCGAGAAAGACGACGTCGCCTCCGCCGAGAAGCGCGGCGGCCCGCCGCTGCTCATCCTGGCGTTGTACCGCGAGAGCCGCCGCATCACGTTCTGGGTTCCAGGTTCCCTTCGCCCCATCCGTGAGGACCAGGTGGTGGATCGTCGTACCCGAGGCCGCCCACTTGGCCAGCGTCCCGCCACAACCGAACTCGATGTCGTCGGGGTGCGCGCCGATGGCCAAGACGATGGTCGGTGTCGCCAGATCGACTGAGAGACGTCCACGGTCGGGCAGATCGTTGACCGGGACGATGCGGGCGGCGGGCGCCTGTCCACTCACCTCGTGAGCTCGACCACATCGGCCGGCCAGTCCACGTCGTAGGCCAGGGCGGGTATCCGCAGAATCCGGATCGGCAGCCCCAGTCTGGTCGCCTCGGCGCGGTGGGATCGAAACGAACCGGGTCCGTAGGCAAATCGGAAGTCGCAGCCGACGGGCAGCCGCAGCACGTTTGTCCCGTCGTCCTTGCGGTCGGGCACGAGCGTGATGCCATCGAACGGGGCCAGGTTCCCGAGGTTGCGGGCGCGTGGAAGATCTCCGTGCGCCACGATCACCCACTGCACGCCGGCTGCTGCCAGCTGTTCCACCCCGGCCCGGACGGCGCCGTTGAGCCCTTGACCGGGCTCCCACATGACGGTGGCTCCGAGCGCCTCCGCCCACGCCGCCACCTCGGGGTCGTCGCAGACGACGGCGACAGGGAGCGGGGTACATGCCGCAACGACGCTCTGCGCCATGGATCGAACCAGGTGCTCGCGCATCTCATCGGTCATCGATCCACCCAATCGGCGCTTGGCCTGCCGGAACCCCTTGACCGGGATGAGCACGACTTCCTGCCCGAGCGTGGCTCGGGGAGCTATGGGTGGAGCCTGCGGGTGGGCAGTGGCACTGACGGGCACTGGGGACAGTGTAAGTGCGAGGAGCAGTGCCGCCTCATGGCGACCGCCGTAGGCTCACCCCTATGACCGACCGTGTGGCAGTGGTGGGCGCCGGTTCGTGGGGCACGGCGGTGGCAGGACTCGTGGGCGCGACGCATCCCGTCTCCTTGTGGGCGCGGTCGCCCGAACTGGCGTCGTCCATGACGCGCTCGCGGGAGAATGCGACCTACCTCCCGGGGATCCGCCTGCCTGATGGGCTCTCCGCCACGGCCTCACTCGAGGAGGCGTTGGAGGGGGCGGGCGTCGTCTTCATGGCGGTGCCTTCGCACGGCTTTCGAGCCGTGCTCGAGGACCTGCAACCGTTCGCTGCAGGAGTCGAGGCAGTCGTGAGCTTGGCCAAGGGTATTGAGATCGGCACCAATCTCCGGATGTCCGAGGTGGTCGCGCAGGTCCTGCCCGACACGCCTGCCGGCGTTCTGACCGGGCCGAATCTCGCGCGAGAGGTGGCCGAAGGGCAACCCGCCGCCAGCGTCGTGGCACTGCCGGACGAGACATTGGCGCGTCACGTGCAGGGTCTTCTCCACACCCGCACCTTTCGGGTCTACATGGGCACCGACGTGGTGGGTTGTGAAATCGCGGGGGCGACGAAGAATGTGATGGCGATCGCGGCCGGCATCTGCGACGGGCTCGGATTCGGGGACAACACGCGTGCGGTGCTGATCACGCGGGGGCTGGCCGAGTTGGCACGCCTCGGCATCGCGTTGGGTGGACGGGTGTTGACCTTCGGTGGACTGGCCGGGGTCGGGGACATGGTGGCGACGTGTGCCAGCCCGAAGAGTCGCAACCGCACGGTGGGCTATGAGCTGGGGCGGGGCCAGACCCTCGACGAGATCGTCAGCGGCATGCAGATGGTCGCCGAGGGCGTGAAGAGTGCCGGACCCCTGGTCGGGTTGGCCAAGTCGCACGGTGTCGAAATGCCCATCGCCGAGCAGGTCGAGGCCATCGTCGACGGGCGTCGCTCGCCCCGGGAGGCTCTCTTGTCGCTCATGGACCGGCCGTCTCGACCCGAATGGGACGAGGTGCCGCGGCCACAGGCGCACTGAGCGACCGGCGCCGTCCCGGTCCCGGTCCCGGGGTCAGTCGGCGCGAAGCCGGGCCGTGGCGATCCCGAAGCGGCGGAGCTCGAAGGATCCTTCGAACGGCAGAACGGGATATCCCCGCAGGTCGACGAGCCACCCCGCTTGGCCGGGGATGACCACCGTGGTCGTGTCCGGCGTCGGGTTGAAGACACGAACCTCGAGCACCCCGTTCTCGCGGCGCAACACGCTCACCACCGCCCCCTCGATGCCGAGCGCGCTTCCCGAGACGGCTCGAGCACCTCCTCCCAGCGAGGTGACCACGTCGAGAGGAAGAAGGACGTCGTCGGCCAGCGCAAAGGGATCGTCGTGGCCGATCGCCAACGCATAGCTGAGCGACACGTGGCGGCCTGTCATCTGCAGACCCTCGACCGGGGTGAGCGGGCCGGCGGGGAACGGCCTGTAGGTCATGCCCAGGCGCGAGAGCATGCCGGTGGCACGTAGCACGGTGAGCGCGATCGTCCCGGCGACATCCCCGTCGGGGGTCGAGGCGATGTCGACGAGTTCGTACTCGCAGACCCCATCGTGCACGACCGTCAGGCCGCCGGCGGAGACGAAGCGACGGGCCGGCGCGGTGGGCAATCCGAATTCGTCGGCGCGCCCTTCGGCCGTGAGACCCCTCTCGACCACCGCGAACGCGCTTTCGGCCTGCGACGTGCGGGCAGGAGCGGGCAGCGGGAGATGGACGCGCAGCCGGTGGTCCTTGCTCGGGTTCACGAACGACGTCGTCGCCCTGACGACCGCCTCGTCCGCCCGGATCTCCAGCCGGGTCACGACCTCGACCCGGTGCTCGCCGACCCGCCTCTGTGACGAGCCGTCGACATGATCGGGCCACACATAGGTGGCGGTGATCTCCACGGCGGCCCGCACCGGTCCGGGCTCGACCACGCCCACGGTGACGTGGACCGGTTCGTCCACCAGCGTGTCCTGACGCGGGGGCGAGTAGTTATAGGAGTCCCCGAGGTCCCCACCGTCGACGAGGTGGCCGTAACCCTCTCTTCCGTTGACCGAGAAGGTGCCGCGCGCGGCATCCACCGCCACCGTCACGAGACCATTGGTCACCGTCACCGGCCCACCGGGCTCGCTCACCACGACGGGGTGGGCCAACGGGGCCGGGGCGAACGCCCGCCAGCCGTAGCCGGGAACCTCAGCGGCCCGGGCCACGATGCGGCGGATGGGGGGCTGGTGCAGGTTGACGCGGATGACCGCGTCGGGCCGTGCGCCCAGGCGGGCGTAAATGTCCTGTTTCGCTTCTGATATCGGCACGTTGGCCCGTTCCTCGGCTCCTATCGTGACCGTGATGTCGAGCCCCTCGTCGTCCTCTTCCACACTCACGTCGTGGACCCAGGCATCGTTGTCGATCTTGGGGCCCTGGAGCATGCTGAGCACGGTGCGCACGGTGTTGGCATCGAGCACCATGGAGCCGGGGAGGCTGGCGCGTTCGGACACGACCTGCACATCGTCCGAGGGCGGCTGATCCGCCCCGACCACGAGTTCGACCAGCCCCGCCCGCGCCCGTTGGACGGCGTTGAGCACGTAGTTGCCCGGCTCGGCCAAGGAGCGGGCGAACGACGTGACGGCGCGCTCCGCGAGACCGGTGGCAATGGTGCGCGCCTCGGCATAGCGGTGCAGGACCGCGTCGACCACGTCATCGACCGAGCAGGCGCAGATCGAATCGTGCGCGGAGTTGCGGACCATCTCCTTCCATGCCACGGAGAGCAGCTCGTGTGGCCATTGCGCGGGAGCCTGGAAGAGGGCGGCCAGCGGTTCGGCCCGTCGCTCCAGTGCGCGCTCGGCCAACGCCCCCATGCGCTTCACGTCGACGCGGTTGGACGTCACTCCCATCAGCATGTTGGACCGGTACCCGGACCGGAGCTCTCCCTGCCAGTGCTCCAATCCCTCTGTCGGCGCAGCGGCGAGATACTCGGGGAGTGAGGTGACCTCGAACACGAGGTCGTCCTGGAGCTCGTTCGCTTCAGCCACGACGCCACCCAGCCGGCTCTGCGGAAAGAGGTGGTCCGAGCCGTTCATGCAGAGGAGGTCCCTGATCAGAAAGGTCGCCACTTCCTGGACGAGGTCCTCGGTGCGCCGCACGAGCGCCTTGGCATCGTCGGGGAGTGCCGCACCATTGCCGTAACCGACGGGCAGGTACTCCGCCCGCACCCGCGACCCGTCCGGAGCTTCCCACCAGAAGGCGTTCTTGGTGACGGCGGAGGGCACGCCGCGCCACACCACCGTGTGCTCGAACCCGGCCTCGCGGAGGATCTGCGGCATCTGGGCGATGTGCCCGAACATGTCGGGCAGGTAGGCGACGTCCATGGCCCCTCCGAACGCGGCGGCGCGCACGATGCCCATCTGGAGGTTCCGGATGATCGTTTCGCCCGACGAGAGGAACTCGTCCATCAGGATGTACCACGGGCCCATGCTGAGGCGCCCGGCCGCCGCCAGCGCACGGAGTCGCTGCTCGGCCTCGGGGCGGACCTCGAGGTAATCGTCGACGACGGCCATCTGGCCGTCCAACATGAAGTACGGGTACCCGGCGTCCGCTTCGAGGAGGGGCAGGAGGACGTCGATCATGTCGACGAGATTGAGACGAAAGTCCTGGTATGACTTGTACCATTCCCGGTCCCAGTGCGAATGCGGGACGATGGCGATGCGGCGGGGTGTCATGTCCGCCAGACTATGGCGTGCGGTGGCCGACTGACAGGGCGTGGTTGTTCTGAACCAATTCTCCATGATGGACACGGCGCGCGCATGGTCCCGGCACCGACCGCAGGGAGCGCCGCCCCTGAAGCCGGCCGATCTGACGACCGGACGCTCGTTGCCCGCGGTGTGGTCGCAACGATGGCGCGAAGAACCCGACCGTGCGGTCCTCCTCGAGGGGAAAGGCTCTCGCTCCGCGTGGCACGGCGACGCACTGGAGCATCAGACCGCGCTCGCCGCCGCGGGCTTGGCCGGTTGCGGCGTCGCGCCGGGCGACCGGGTGCTCTGGAGTTGCTCCGCGTCGTTGGACGCGATCATCGGACTCCTCGGCGCGTTGCGTCTCGGCGCCGTTGTCGTTCCCGTCAACCCGTCCGCCAGCAGGAGCGAGCTGCGCTATGTGGCTGGCGACGTCGCACCGGCGGTGTGTGTGGTCGAGCGGACGGAGTGCAAGGAGTGGCTGTGCGCCGATGTGGCCGGGGTGGTGGTGCGCGCGCCCGGCGAACTCCTCAGTGGTGCGCGCGCGGGGGACGTCACGTTGGATGTGGCGGAGCCCGGGGACGACGCGCTGATCGTGTACACCTCGGGCACGACCGGAGAGCCGAAGGGCGCGGTCCATACCCACGGTTCCCTCCTGGCGGGCACGTCGGCGCTGCAGATGGCCTGGGGCTGGCGACCGGAGGACCGCCTGATCCTGGCCCTTCCCCTCTTCCACGTCCACGGACTGTGCGCGGGCTTGTTCGGCACGTTGGCTGCCGGGGGCTCCGCCGTCGTGTTCGAACGGTTCGCCCCCGGCCACGTCCTCGACGCCGTGCCGGAGAGCACGATGTTCTTCGGTGTCCCCACGATGTACCACCGGTTGGCCGAATCCGGCCGGGCGGGCGAGCTTGCAGCACTGCGGCTCTGCGTCGCCGGGTCGGCCCCCCTCTCCGCCGACATGTGGCGGCGCTTCCATGGCGACTGGGGGGTGTCGGTACTCGAGCGCTACGGGATGTCCGAGACACTGCTGACGCTGTCCAACCCGCTCGAGGGAGAACGGCGACCCGGGTCGGTCGGATTTCCCCTCCCCGGAGTCGAGGCAGCGATCGCCGACCCGGACGGAGCCGGAATCGGCGAGTTGATGGTGCGCGGCCCGTCGCTCTGCCGCGGCTATTGGCAGCGTCCCGACGCCTCCGGGGCGATGTGGCACGACGGGTGGTTCGCCACCGGCGACCTGGCCTCGCTCGGGGACGACGAGTACATCTCCATTCGGGGCCGGCGCACTGAGCTCATCATCACGGGAGGACACAACGTGTATCCGGCCGAGGTGGAGGCTGTCCTGGCGCGGCACCCGTCGGTGGGCGAGATCGCCGTCGTCGGATTGCCGTCGGCCGAGTGGGGAGAGTCCGTGACGGCCTTCGTGGTCGGGGTCGACGGTGAGCCCGATGTTGACGCGTTGACGCTGCTCGCGACACAAGAGTTGACCTCCTACAAACGCCCAAGAGCGTTCCGCGTGGTCGACTCGCTACCCCGTAATGCCATGGGCAAGGTCCTCCGGCGTGATCTTCGCTAAAGGAGAACAGATGCTTCCCGGCGCAATTGTCTGCGATAGCGTGAAGCCATGTCGACATTTCTGATGCTCTCGACCGTGGGACCCGATGGTGCGGCCACCCTGTCCGAGAATCCTGATCGGCTCAAGGCGGTCAACGCGGAAGTCGAATCCATGGGCGTGCGCGTGTTGGCGCAGTGGGCGCTCCTCGGTCCTTATGACTTTTGCACCGTGCTCGACGCGCCGGATGAGAAGACGATGGCGCGCGTCGCGCTCGTGCTGGGCTCGCGTGGAACGCTCAAGACACTGACACTCTCCGCGATACCGATCGACGACTACATCGAGGCGGTCCGTCGAGCCCCGGCTGATTGACGCCCCTCAGTGCCACCAAAAGCCTTGCCGGCTCCGTTGGCGGCGCACGTCGTCGCGCGAGAAGAGCTCGTCGAGGATGCTGCCGTCGGACAGGCGCCGGATGCGATAGCCGTCCGGGGTGACCTCGGCCACTTCGAAACCCCGCGTCCACGTGCCCTGATACCGGTTGCGGACATCCACCTGCGTGCCTGGGGCGAGCGGGGACCGCGCGTTCGGTTCGAGTGCCCTCCCCCCAGTGCTCACGCCCCCATCGTATTGATGCCAGCCACTCGACCGTGACCGGGACGGCGGGAACCCGCGTCGTCACGCCGGATCTGGCCACGGAGCGAGCACTGCGCGCCAGGGGGTACTCGTGTATCGCGGGTATGGACGAGGTCGGTCGCGGTGCGTGGGCGGGCCCGGTGACCGTCGGCGTGGCCGTGGTTCCGCCCAAGGCGACCAAGCGCACACAGCCCCGGTGGCTCCGGGACTCAAAGCAACTCAGTGAGGCGCGGCGCGAGTCCATCTTCGAGACTGTGGGCGCCTGGTGCGTCGATTGGGCCGTGGGTCACGCCTCACCCGAGGAGTGCGATCGCTGGGGCATGCGGGTGGCGCTCCGCCTCGCATCCCGGCGGGCGCTCGCCGGGTTGTCCTGTCCACCCGACGCCCTCCTCATCGACGGCCCGCTGGACCTCGTCTCGAGCCCCGAGCCCGCCGCCGGGGAGTTCAAGGGTTCGGTGCACCCGATGATCGACGGCGATGCCCGCTGCGCCTCCGTCGCGGCCGCCTCCGTGCTGGCCAAGGTGGTCCGGGACCGTCTCATGCGCGAGGAGTCCGAGCACTTTCCCCCCTTCGCGTTCGAGCAGAACAAGGGGTACCCCTCGCCTGCGCACCAGATGGCGCTGCGGGGCTATGGCCTCTCCTCCATCCACCGGCGCAGCTGGTCCTTCGTGACCTCGCTGCCCTGGTGCGACGCATGGCCGGTCAGCCGCGAAGAGTATCCCTGACCTGGTGCCGGCAGTGCCGGGAGTGGCGGGAGCCCTCAGTTACAACCTGCGTGTGAGCTGCCGGAACACATACATCCTCAGACGACGGCCCGATCCAGCACGGCACGGATGAAGCCGGCGAAGTGGTCCGGGTGCGAAAGGTGCGCCCCATGCTGGGAGCCGGGTATCTCGTAGACGGCCGCTCCGGGGACGTGGGCTCCCAGCCAGGTCACCGTGTCACGATGATGGACGGCGCTGGCGGTGCCCCCCATCCCGAACAGCGCCGGGACGGCGAGGTCGACGACGTCGAACGGCGGGTCGCCCCGGAGGCTCTCGAAGTCCGCTAACAGCGCGGGCCCGTCGGCGCGGCGATCGGCCCGACCGGCGTCCGAGAGTCGCTCCCAGGCAGACGGGCTCACCATGCGGCGGAAGAACTGCTCGGCTTCGGCCCCCGGGTCGTCGGTCATGGGGGCCCTCCCGCCCTGGCGGGGACCACCGTCTGGGCGTGGCCGTCGAAATCCGAGCCATGGCAGGGGAGGTTCGAAGGCCCCGATGGCGTCGCAGGCCCTGCGGTCGGCCAGCGCAGCACCCAGAACGACGTCGCCGCCCACGCTGTGGCCCACGGCGATGACCGGCGAGGCACCTCGGGAGCGGACGTCGGACAGGATCGCCAGCAGATCCGCAACGTGCCCGTCCAGGCCCACCACCCCTCCGGCCCGGGAACCCTGGTAGCCCCTGCGGTCGTACGCCACCGTGGTGAGCTCGGGGAGCCGCCGCACCACCCGGCGAAAGCTCTCGCCGCGATCGAGCGAACCGTGCACCAGGACGACCGCCGGCGCTCCCCGGGGCCGCTCCCGCCTGTTCGAGGATGTGGAGTCCGGCCGGAGAGCCCATGGGTAGGGGTGACAGTATCGCCCTGCCCCAACGCGTCCATCACCCCCGGTAGGGTGGGTCTATGGCACGGTCAGAGGTCGCAGCGGGCTCATTCGGCCCGAATGCCTGGCTGGTCGACGACATGTACGACCGGTTCCTGGTCGATCCGTCCTCGGTCAGCGAGAGCTGGCGCGAGTTCTTTGCCGACTACCGGGCCGCCCCGGTTCCCCCGCCGCAGAACCGCGGTCGCGACGGTCCCGGTCTGCAGCGGCGCAGGCCGCGCCCCCCGCTCCGGCCTCTGCGGCTCCGACGCCCCGCGCCGAACCTGCCGCGGGGTCCGAAGATCCGGTGATCCTCAAGGGAGCGGCCTCGCGCATCGTGGCCAACATGGAGGCCAGCCTGGGGGTCCCGACGGCGACCAGCGTGCGGACGGTTCCGGCGCGCCTGCTCGAAGTGAACCGCCAGATTCTCAACAACCAACTGGCCCGGACCACCGGGGCCAAGGTCAGCTTCACCCATCTCATCGGGTTCGCCATCGTCCGTGCCCTGAGTGACGTTCCCGCGTTGAACGCGACGTTCGTCGAGGACGCCGACGGCAGCGGCAAGCCGGGAGTCATCCATCACAAGCATGTCGGCCTGGGCCTCGCCGTCGACCAGCAGAAGAAGGACGGATCGCGCACGCTCCTGGTGCCGTGCATCCGCGATGCCGACACCCTCGATTTCCGCGCGTTCGTCGTGGCCTACGAAGACCTGATCCGCAAGATCCACACAGGCAGGATCTCGCCGGACGACTTCAGCGGCACGACGGTCTCCCTCACCAACCCCGGAACGCTCGGGACGGCACAATCGGTGCCACGCCTCATGCCCGGACAGGGCGCGATCATCGGCGTGGGCGCACTGGGGTATCCCGCCGGTTACGAGGCGGCAGACCCGCGGGTCCTGGCCCAACTCGGTCTGGGCAAGGTGGTCACCCTGACCTCGACCTATGACCACCGCATCATCCAAGGGGCCGAATCCGGCATCTTCCTCGGACGGGTGGCGGCCCTCCTCGCCGGCGAGGACGGCTTCTACGACGCGCTCTTCGAGTCGATGGGCGTGCCGTACGAGCCGGCGCGTTGGCATGTGGACAGCAACGCCGGCCAAGGGACGGACGAGAGCGAGCACCAACGGCTGATCAAGCAGGTCCACGTCCAGACGCTGATCAATATGTACCGGGTACGGGGACATCTCATCGCGCATCTCGATCCGCTCGACGCCGAGCCACCGCACATCCACCCCGAGCTCGATCCGCTGACCTACGGGCTGACCATCTGGGATCTGCCCCGGACGTTTGTCGCCGACGGCCTGGCCGGGCGCGACGTGGCCACGCTCGACGAGATCCTCCATGTGCTGCGCGACGCGTATTGCCGGACCCTGGCCATCGAGTACATGCACATTCAGGACCCCGAGCAGAAGCGGTGGATCCAACAACATGTCGAGGGGCAACCGAGCACGCTCAACGAGGAGGAGCAACGCCACATCCTCGACCGGCTGAACGCAGCTGAGGTGTTCGAGCGTTTCCTGCACACCCGCTATGTCGGCCAGAAGCGCTTCGGGCTCGAAGGCGCGGAGTCGACCATCGTGCTGCTCGACACGTTGCTCGACGCCGCCGCGGGGGCCGGCGTGGCAGAGGTCGTCATGGGGATGTCGCACCGCGGGCGGCTCAACGTGTTGGCCAACATCGTCGGCAAGTCCTACAAGGAGATCTTCGAGGAGTTCGAGGGCAACCTCGATCCCGACTCCGTGCAGGGCTCGGGCGACGTGAAGTACCACAAAGGCGCACGCGGCATCTTCAAAGGCAGCGCGGGCGAAGAGCTTCCCGTCACCCTGGCCTCCAACCCCTCGCATCTCGAAGCGGTGGATCCCGTCGTCGAGGGCATGACCCGCGCCAAGCAGGACCGCCTCTCGCCCCCCACCGACGGGACGCCCAAGGCGCTGGCCGAGGGAAGCTTCGGCTTTCCCTGCATGTCGGTCCTGGTCCACGGCGACGCCGCCTTCGCCGGCCAGGGGGTGGTGGCCGAGACGTTGAACCTGTCCGGGCTCTCGGGCTATCGCACCGGCGGCGCGGTGCACGTGGTGATCAACAACCAGCTCGGGTTCACCACCGCACCGGCATCGGCCCGGACCTCGGTCTACCCGACCGACGTGGCAAAAATGGTGCAGGCGCCGATCTTCCATGTCAACGGCGACGACCCCGAGGCCTGTGTGCGCGGCGGCGCGGTTGGCGTTCTCGTTCCGCCAGACGTTCCACAAAGACGTGGTCATCGATGTCGTGTGCTACCGCAAGTACGGGCACAACGAGGGTGACGACCCCAGCTACACCCAGCCCCTCATGTACCAACGCATCGATGCCAAGAGATCCGTACGCAAGCTCTACACCGAGACGCTGGTTCGCCGCGGCGACATCACCCTCGAGGGCGCCGAGGCGGCGCTCGATGATTTCAACAACCGGCTGCAGGTGGTGCTCGACGAGGTCAGGGGCGAGCCCTCGTTGGCGCCGACCCACCTCCCCGCGCACGATCCGGGCGACGCCGACCTTCCCTCCGACGAGACGGGGGTGGCCGCAGATGTGCTCCACGCGCTCGGCCACCCTGGTGCGGACGGTGCCCGAGGGCTTCACCATCCATCCCAAGCTCGAGCGGCAGTTCGCACAACGCGACGACGTGGTGGCCAAGGGCTATGTCGATTGGTCCCTGGCCGAGGCGTTGGCCGTCGGGTCGCTGTTGTACGAGGGCATCAACGTCCGGCTCACCGGACAGGACACGCGACGCGGGACGTTCAGCCAGCGGCACGCGGTGCTGGTGGACTACAACACGGCCGACGAGTACATCCCCTTGGCCCACCTGGGGGATGCCATGGGCGGCACCGTTGCGGCGGAGCGGGCGAAGACCGAGGGAGGCTTGGGCCTCTTCACCGTACGCGACTCGCTCCTCTCCGAGTATGCCGCGGTGGGATTCGAATACGGCTACTCCGTCGAGGCGCCCGAGGCCCTGGTGGCATGGGAAGCGCAGTTCGGCGACTTTGCCAACGGGGCACAGATCATCATCGACAACTTCTTGGCCGCGGCCGAAATCAAATGGGGTCAGCACGCCGGACTGGTCATGCTGCTTCCGCACGGGTACGAGGGACAAGGGCCGGAGCACTCATCCTCTCGGTTCGAACGCTTCCTCGCCCTCTGTGCCCGCGGGAACATGCGTGTCACGGTGCCGTCGACGGCGGCCCAGTACTTCCATCTGCTCCGCTCGCAGGCACTGCTCACGGTGAAGCGGCCCCTGATCGTGGTCACGCCGAAGTCCATGCTGCGCGCCCAGGCGTCCCGGTCGCCGATCGAGGACCTCGAGACCGGCTCCTTCGCACACGTTCTCGACGACTCCGAAGTCGTCGACCCGGTCACCGTGCGCCGGATCGTGCTGTGCAGCGGGAAGATCGCCCACGAAGCCGTCCAGCGTCGCCATGAGATCGCCGCCGACGACCAGGCCGCTGCCGCGGAGGTGGCCATTGTGCGCGTCGAGCAGCTCTACCCCTGGCCTCTGGGGCAGCTGACCGCCCTCTTGGAGCGGTACGCCAAGGCCGAAGAAGTGGTGTGGCTCCAAGAGGAACCCGAGAACATGGGCGCCTGGTCCTTCGTGCATGCCCGCCTGCATGCGACCTTGCCGGAACGCCTGCGGCTGCGCCACGTCAGTCGGAGTGAATCGGCCAGTCCCGCTATCGGAAGTGCCGCGCTGCACCAGTTGGAGCAGGCCGATTTGTTGCGGCGTGCCATTGGCTGAACCCCACCATGTCGTGGTGGACGGGTCGAACCTCGCCACCGAAGGACGAACGCTTCCGAGCTTGCAGCAACTCGATGAGGCTGTGACCGCGTACGCGCAAGAGGATCCCGACAGCCGCATCACCGTCGTGGTCGATGCGTCGTTCGAGCACCGCATCGACGAGTCCGAGCGGGAGACGTTGCGAGAGGCCATGCTCAACGGCGAGGTCGTGTCCCCGCCCGCCGGCGCCATCGGGCGGGGCGACGCCTTCGTGCTGCGCATCGCCGAGCGGACGGGGGCGATCGTGCTCTCCAACGATTCGTTTCAGGAGTTCCACGGCGAACATCCATGGCTCTTCGACGAGGGAAGGTTGATCGGCGGCAAGCCGGTGCCCGGAGTCGGATGGATCTTCACCCCCCGCCTGCCCATCCGCGGGCCGAAGAGTCGGGCCGCCACGGCGGAGAAGCGGGCCAGGAGTGACCCCGAGTCCGCTCCCGCCAAGGCAGCGGAGCTCGCCCGGGCAGCCAAAAAGGCGGCCAAGCGCACATCCAAGAAAGCCGCTCCTGTGGTCCCGACCACCTGGCCGCTCATACCGACCGAGCCCCCGCCGGCGCCCCGAGGCCTCCGGACCCAGGTCGACCCCGACTTGTCGAGTGCGATCAGCGAAGCGGTGGCAGAAGCCCTGGACCCGTCGAAACCGGCCAAGCCGGCAAAGGTGGGCAAGGCCGCCAAGGTCCCGGTGAAGAAGAAGAAGGCCGCCGCGGCAGCAAAGAAGGACGCGGCACCGAAGAAAGCGTCGGTCCAAGACGGCGGCTACCAAGACGGCGAGCCACCAAGACGACGGCCAAGAAGGCCGTGGCCAAGAAGGCTGCCGCGGCCAAGAAGGCAGCGCCCGCCAAGAAGAGCGCGCCGGAAATGAAGGCCGAACCGGTGAAGAAATCAACGGCGAAGAGGGCACCGGCACCGTCCCACCAGGAACAATCGGGACCGAAGCGGCGATCCTCGACGCCCCCGCCGGCGGTCAACGAACCGCTGGCGTTCATCACCTTCGTTGCGACGTATCCCGTCGGGACCACCCTGGAGGGAGAGGTCGTCTCCTTCACCTCGCACGGCGCAATGGTCGACGTCGCCCTGCCGGACGGGGGCAGCTTGCACTGCTACATCCCGTTGTCCGCCATGGGCGACCCACCTCCGACCAAGGCGCGCCAGGTGTTGGCCAAAGGCGAGGAGCGGCCGTTCGTGTTGTCGAGTTTGGACCCACCCCGGCGTGTGGCCGAATTGTCGTTGCCCGCGCCGGCCAAGAAACGGCGCGGCGCGACCAAAAAGGCGGCCAAGGCCTCGCGTTGAGGACGACCGTCGATAACCTCACCGCCATGGAAATGCCCGAGCCGATCGACGTCCTGCCGCACCGACCGCCGTTTCTCTTCCTGACCGCGGTGCGCGCGGTCGAGCCCGGCCACTCCGCCCAGGGGTTCTGGCAGCTGACCGGCTCGGAGCCCTTCTTCGCCGGGCACTTTCCGGGTCGGCCCACGCTGCCCGGTGTGCTCATGATCGAGGCACTGGCCCAGCTCGGCGCGCTCGCCGTTCTCCTCGATCCGCGTTATGCCGGCAAGCTGCCGCTCTTCGGGGGGATCGAGCGGGCGCGCTTCCGGCGCCAGGTGGTCCCCGGCGATACCCTCGAGCTCGAGGTGACCCTCGAACGGATGTCGGCCCGGGCCGGCAAGGGTCACGGAACGGCCCACGTCGGGGGCAGAAAGCATGCGAGACCGATCTGCTCTTCGTCATCGTCGAAAGTGAGGCGAACTAGTGCGCCTGGCAACCTGGAACGTCAACTCGCTGGGCGCACGGCTCCCTCGTGTCACCGAATGGATCGCAGCCAACGAACCCGACGTGCTCTGCATGCAGGAGACGAAGCTGGCTGACGACAAGTTCCCCACTGCAGCGTTCTCCGAGTTGGGCTACGAGACGGCGCACCACGGCGATGGGCGGTGGAACGGCGTGGCGATCATCAGTCGCCTCGGGGTAGATGATCCGGTGCGGGGTTTCGACAGCGCGGAGGACGATCACGGATGCCGCATCATCGCGGCAACGTGTGGCGGGGTGCGGGTCCACTCGGTGTATGTGCCCAATGGCCGAAGCCTTGACAACGAGTTCTACGCCATCAAGTTGCAATGGCTGGCACGGTTGCGCACGATGCTCGACGAGGCGTACAAGCCCGGTGATTCGGTGGCGATCTGCGGCGACTTCAATGTGGCACCCGACGACGGGGACGTCTGGGATCCCGCCCATTTCGTCGGCCAGACGCATGTGAGCGAGCCCGAGCGAGCCGCCTTGCGCGAGGTCGAGGCGTGGGGGCTCACCGACGTGTTCCCGCGTTTCAACGAGCCGGGTGTGTTCACATGGTGGGATTACCGCGCCGGCGATTTCCACCAGGGGCGTGGTATGCGCATCGACCTCGTGCTGGTGAGCGACGACCTGGCTGCGCGGGCTTCGGGTGCGTTCAGGGACCGCGACGCCCGCAAAGGGCAGAAGCCCTCGGACCATGCCCCGGTCGTCGTCGACTTCGCTTGACGCCTGCGGTCTAGTGCAGACCTCCGGGTAACGGGACCTCGATGAGATGGGGGCCGGGCTCGGCGAAGCCCGCGTCCAGCGCGTCGGTCAGCTGTTCGGCAGTCTCGACGCGGCGTGCGGGCACACCCATGCCGCGAGAGAGCGCCACGAAGTCGAGCTCGGGATCGGTGAGGTCCAGGAGCCGGCGCGCCAGCGCGCCACCGCCGTCAGCGCCGACCCGTTGCAATTCCAAGTTCAAGATCGCGTAGCTACGGTTGGCCAGCACCACCGTCGTCACGTCGAGCTGTTCTCGCGCCTGTGTCCAGAGGGCCTGCAGCGTGTACATCGCGCTGCCGTCGGCCTGCAGGCAGAGGACGGGTCGCCCGGGCGCGGCCACCGCGGCGCCGGTGGCTGCCGGAAGGCCGATCCCGATGGCGCCTCCGGTGAGCGTGAGCCAGTCATGGGGCGGCGCGCCGGCGGTGGCTCCGGCCACGAACAGGCCTGACGTAATCCCCTCGTCCACGACGATGGCATTGTCAGGGAACGCGGCACCGATGGCGGTGGCCAACGTCTCCGCCGTCAACGCGCCGCTCGGCCGGTCGGGTCGCAGCGCCGAGCGCCGGTGCCGGCACCGGGACCGCCGGCGCCGACGGCTTCGGCCAGCGCCTCGAGCGCACCCGGCGCGTCGTCGCCGGGGCGGACCAAGGTGTGCACGGTGCACCCCGGGGGCACCAGGTCGCTCGGCTGCCCCGGGTACGCGAAGAAGGAGACGGGGGCTTTGGCGTCGACCAGGATGAGGTGCTCCACGCCGGCCAGTTGCGCTTGCGCGAATTCGGCCAGGTAGCCGAGCCGATCGACGCCGGGAATCCCCGCGCCGCGTTCCAACCTGGCCGGAAAGGTCTCACCGAGGAGCGGAGTGCCGGTGGCGCCGTTGATGCGGCCGGCCGCGCGCAACGCCCGCGCGCGCAGGGCGGTCCCCCCGAGGAGGAGCGCGGCCCGCCGGCCCGAACGCAGGACCCGCGCCACCGCGTCGACGGTTGCTGCCGGCACGACGGCGGGCAAGGCCCGCGGCAGGGGAGGGGAAGGCCCGACGGCGGACTCCGACCACGATGCGTCCGCCGGCAGGACCAGCGTGGCCACACAGCCCGGAGGGCCATAGGCAGCGGCGACGGCCTCGGCGGCATCCGCCCCGACATCGTCCGCCCGTGTCGTCACCCGGTACCAGCCCGAGACGGGACGGGCCAATGAGGCGATGTCCGAGTGGAGCGGGGGGTCGAAGCGGGCGTGGTACGTGGCGTGATCGCCCACGATGTTGACCAGCGGCGTGCGGGCGCGCCGCGCGTTGTGCAGGTTGGCCAGGCCGTTCCCGAGCCCGGGCCCCAGGTGGAGCAATGTCGCGGCGGGCTTTTCCGCCATACGGGCGTAGCCGTCGGCCGCACCTGTGGCGACACCCTCGAAGAGCGTGAGCACGCCACGCAGTTCGGGCACCGTATCGAGGGCTGCGACGAAGTGCATCTCGGAGGTCCCGGGATTGCTGAAGCAGGTATCGACACCGGCGCCGACCAAGGTGGCCAGGAGTGCCGCGGGCTCCGTTCACCGGTGTTCCGTCGTCATTGTTCCGTCGTCACCCGTTCGGTCGTCACTGTTCCGCCGTCGTCGCGCGTCATGCCGAGCAGCCGATCGGGCCCGAGGAGGCCGAGGGGATCGAAGACGCGCTTGATGGCGCGCATGAGGTCCAGGCTCACCGGGTCTTGCGTCTCGAGGAAGTACTCGAGTTTGGCCGTGCCGATTCCGTGCTCTCCGGCGATGGCGCCCCCGGCGGCGATGGCGGTCTCGAAGATGGCATGCAGCAGCGCGTGGCGGCGCACCCCGTCGGGCTGGAAGATCGAAAGGTGGACGTTGCCGTCGCCGACGTGGCCGCAGCCCGTGATGAGGGCGCCATGGTCCACGGCCAGCTCGGCCACACGGGCGAGATACTCGGGGATGCCCGCCCGCGGGATCACGGCATCGACGATGTCGTCCGCGCCGGATGCCTTGGCCACGAAGAACGCCTTCTCCCGGGCCGAGATCAGCTGTGCCCCCGCCGTCGGCGGAAGGACGAAGACGTCCAGGGCGCCCAGCGTGGAGAGCAGCGTGGCAAGTTGCTCGACGTCTTCCTCCACTCTGTCCGCCTGCATGCCTTCGAGCACGACGACCAGGTAGGCCATCGTCGCCGCCTTCGTCGCCTCGGGGATGCCGAGATCGAGCCCGGCGCTCCCGGTGATGCCGGCCATGGCCAGGACGTCGATGTATTCGAGGATGCTCGGATCGACCCCACTGCTCACGATGTGGGGCACCGCCTTCGCCACCTCGGCCAAGGTGGCGAACGGCGCCAGGACGGTGGCCGCATGGGCCAGGCGCGGCTCGACCTTCAGGGTGATCTCCGTGGTGACCGCCAGCGTTCCCTCCGAGCCGATGAGCAACTGCGTGAGGTCGTAGCCCGAGGAGACCTTCACGAACTTGCCGCCCGTGCGCAGGACGGTGCCGTCGGCCAGCACGACCTCGAGGCCGAGGACGTGGTGGCGGGTGACGCCGTAGCGCACGGCGCGCATGCCGCCGGCGTTCGTGGCGACGTTGCCCCCGAGGGACGCACCCGGCTCGCCGGGGGAGACCGGATAGATCAGGCCCAAGGGAGCCAACGCGCGGTCGAGCTGCTCCAGCGTGACCCCCGGCTCGACCACTGCCACCTGGTTCTCGGTGTCGATCTCCTTGATGGCCTGCATGCGGTCGAACGCGATGAGGATCCCGTCGGCCACGGGCTGGCACCCACCCGAAAGGCCGGTCCCGCTCCCGCGCGCCACGACCGGGAGGCGCGCCCGGTTGGCGTGGCGCAGGATCGCGCTCGACTTCCTGCGTCGAAGCGGGGAGTACGACGGCCAGGGGAACGACCGGCTCCACCGTCATCGCCTCGTCGTGCGTGTAGTCGTCGTGCACCGTTGCACCGGACAGCACGTACCGGTCGCCGACCACCGTGCGGAGCGGCGCGAGGGCGTCCGTCGGCGCCAGGGCGTCCGTCACTTCCCCACGCTTCGGGCCCCGTGGATCTCCCTCACGTGTCGCCCTCGCCGACAAGGCGCTGCCGCAACTCGGCCACGCGTGCCGCCACGTCGGATGCCGCCGTCGGCGTGGCCGCTTTCGTCAGCTGCGCGATCGTCCGCTCGATAGGTGCCAACCACGGGCTCGGACCCCGGACCCGCCCCGATCCCGACGCGGTGCGGACGTCGTCCCCTTCGGACCAGCTGCACCACAGCTCCTCCTCGGCGCGGGTGAGCGCGACGTAGAGCAGCCGGCGTTCCTCGTTGACGGCGTCGGTGGTCTGCGCCGACGCGAGCGGCATCAGACCCGAGCTCAGGCCGATGATCAGGACGGTGTGCCACTGCAACCCTTTGGCGCGGTGGAACGTGGTGAGCACGACCCGATCGTGATCCACAGGTTCGGCGTCGGGCTCATCGTCGTGGTCGACCCTTCGTCGCGCCGACCATCCGCTCCGCAGGTCGCTGGCCGGTCCGAGATCCGAGCCGGCCACCTGGCAGGGTACGTTCGCCGCCTCCATGGCCGCCTGCACGAGTGCCAGCTGGGCGTTGGTGCGCGCCAACACGGCGATGCTGGACCAGCGCATGCCGGGCAGGCGCGACTGCTTGGCGCGCAGGGCGGTCCACGCGGCCTCGTCTGCGTCGCTGGCGTGGGCGATCACGGTCGGCACCGGTCCGTCGACCCGGCTGCTGGTGGCGGCGTCGATCTCACCGAGCACCGTCTCGTCGGTCTCACTGTCGCGCAGCACGGCCGTGGCCACTGCGACCACTTGCGGGGTGCACCGATGGTTCTCGTCCAGCCGGATGACTTTCGTGCCGCGCAGGATCTCGGGCAATCGATACAGCAGGGACGGGTCCGCGCCGTTGAACCCGTACACGGACTGGTTCGGATCGCCGACGACGAAGAGGTCGGGCTCATCGGACAGCAGGGCGGTGAGCAAGCGGAACTGGGCCGGGTTCACATCCTGCATCTCGTCGACGAAGAGGTGGCGCGTCCGCCAGCGCACGCCGTCGGCGAAGGCCGCATCGCCGGCCAACGCATCAGCGCAGGCCGTGATGAGATCGTCGAAGTCGAGCACGCGCCGCCGTGCCCGCTCGGCTTCGTAGCGGGCGTAGGCGTCGGCCACCTGGTCGGCGCGGATGCCGGTGCGGCGCTTGGCCCGGCGGGCCTCGAGCCTCGTAGCGGTCGGGGGTGACCAGGCGCGCCTTGGCCCACCCGATCTCACCGTCGAGCGCGCGCACCCGGCGGGGGTCGGCCGTGACCAGGTCGGCCAGCAGGCGGCGACGGTCGGGGAGCAGTTGCGGTTCCGGTCGGCCACGTTGGGCTCGATGCTCACGGAGGAGCGCCAGCGCCGTGTGGTGAAAGGTTCCCGCCTTGATACCCGAGACCCCGAGGGACCACAGCCGTGTCCGGAGCTCCTCGGCCGCCTTGCGGCTGAACGTGGTGACCAGGGCGCGGTCCGCCTCGATGGAGCCGTCGCGCACCCGGCGGGCCACCCGCAGGGTGAGCACCCTGGTCTTTCCCGCCCCGGCGCCGGCCATGACGCAGAGCAGGGGGTCCTCGGCCTCGATGGCGGACCGTTGGGCCAACGTGAGACGGCTCGCGCCCGGGAGGGTCTCCCAGGCCTCACCTTCGAACGTCATCACCACGTGCTCACCGTACCGAACGGTTGCTCCCTGGGCTCGAGGGGGTGGTCCCTTCGGTAGGGTGACCCGGCAGTTCGGTTGGGTGCGAGCGCCCGCCCCGGCCCCGTTGGGGGACGATGGAGCCCCGCAGGGGGAGGAAGGAACGGCAGATGGCAGTGGGTTCCCCGGGGTCCGAGGTTGGGATCGTCAAGGTGGAATTTGTCGATCTGCCTGCGGGAATGGGCTCTGCGCTTCGCTTGCCGCGCCCTCTCGCACGGGGACCCGGTGCGGCGGGGTGGGCTGATCTCCATGCTCCGGACCTTTGCCGGCGGGACGCCTCTTCGGCTCCGTCACCGGCCCTGACGCTCCCCGTGTCCTCGCCCTCCACGGCTGGGCCCGGACCCACCGGGACTTCGATGCCGTCGTCGCGCCGCCCGGCGAGGCGCCGTTGCCCGCCCTGGCACTCGACCTCCCCGGGTTCGGAGCGTCCCCGCCGCCCGACGAGGCATGGGGAGCGGCTGCGTACGCGCAGGCCGTGGGCGAGGTCCTGGGCGACATGCAGAGCCCGATCGTCGTGCTCGGCCACTCCTTCGGTGGCCGCGTGGCCCTCCATCTGGCCACGCAGCGTCCCGCCTCCGTCTCGGCCGTGATCCTCACCGGCGTGCCGCTCTCTCCATCCCGAGGGACGGCGGGCGCGGGTAGCGCCCGGCTACAAGGCCATTCGGAGCTTGCACCGGATGAAGCTCGTCTGCTGACGGCACCATGGAGCGCGCACGCCAGCGCTACGGATCGACCGACTACAAGGCGGTCCAGGGCGTCATGCGCCAGGTCCACGTGCGCGCCGTCAACGAGACGTACGAGGAGCAGCTCGATGCCGTGCAGTGCCCCGTCCACATGGTCTGGGGCGCCGCTGACACTGCGGCTCCGCTGGAGATGGCCGAACGCGCCGTCGCGCGCCTGGCCCACGGCGACCTCGAGGTGTTCCCCGATGTCGGGCATCTGACCCCGCTGCTCATCCCCGCCGCCCTGCGCGCCGCCGTGGTGTCGTGCCTGAACTGATCGGCGCCATCGTCTGCGGGTTGGCGTTGCTTCCGGCCGGTGCCCGCTGGCTCCGCGTGGCCCAGCGCGAGCACTACCTGCCCGGGTCGACCTCGCGCTTCGCCTGGCGCTGGTGGAGCAGTCGCCCGTTGGCCCTGCCCATGGCGGTGGTGGCGCTGGCCGCGGCAGGTGTCGCGTTCGCGTCCCCACTTGCGTCGTTGGCGACGGCCGCAGTCGTCATCGTCGGTCCGCCGTACCTCGGCGTGCGCGGGCGCACCTCTTCGCTGGCCTTCACCCGCCGGCTCCGGCTCCTGGCCGGCGTGTGGCTCGTCCTCCAGGTCGTCGTCATCGTGACCGGCGTCCTGGTGCACCGCGCCGCAGCCGGTCGCCGCCCTCGGTGCGTGTGCGGTTCCCCTTCTCGTCGACGCGGCCTGCGCCGTGCTGAGCCCGGTGGAGCGCCGGCTCATGCGGCCCTACGTCACGACGGCGCGGCACCCGGCTGGCGCAGGTTGCTCCGGTCGTGGTGGCGATCACCGGGCTCGTTCGGCAAGACCTCGACCAAGCAGCACGTCGCGCATCTCGTCGCAGGCTCGCGCACGGTGGTGGCCAGTCCCGCCTCGTTCAACAACCGGGCGGGCCTGGCGCGGGCCGTCAACGAGCACCTGGCTCCGGGCACCGACGTCTTCGTGGCCGAGATGGGCACCTACGGCAAAGGTGAGATCGCCGACCTCTGCCGGTGGTGCCCTCCTGACGATCGCGGTGATCACAGCCATCGGCCCGGTGCATCTGGAGCGCTTCAAGACCGAGGACGCGATTGTGGTCGCCAAGGCCGAGATCACCGAGACCGCCCAGACGGTCGTCCTCAACGTGGATGACCCCCGCCTGGCGGCGTTCGCCGATCAGCTGGCGGCCGCCGGAGGCAAGTCGGTGGTGCGCTGCTCGGCCGTCGACACGACCGCGGACGTGCGTGTGCGAATCGGGAGAAGGTGGCCCCTCCGGCACCTCGGTGTACGTGGCCGGGGTTGTCATCGGGACCGGTATCGTCCTGCCCGCGTCGGTGCAACCGACCAACCTCGCCTGCGCGTTGGCCGTGGCGTTCGCGCTCGGCGTACCGCACGAGGTGGCGCTCGGGCGTATCGCTGGACTCCCTCCCGTTGCCAACCGGCTCGCGTCGGCGCCGGCGCCCTCGGGGGTGTGGGTGATCGACGACACGTTCAACTCCAACCCCAGCGGGGCCCGGGCCGCCCTGGCCGAACTGGCCCGGCACGCGACCGGGGGCCGCCGTGCGGTCGTCACCCCGGGGATGGTCGAGCTCGGCCCCCGTCAGTTCGAGGAGAATCGCGCGTTCGCCCACGACTGCGGCCTCCGTTGCCACCGATCTGGTGATCGTGGGCGAGACCAATCGGCGCGCCCTCGAAGCCGGGTGGTCTCCGCGGCCTTCCCGCCGGGTCCGGACCAGGGACGAAGCGGTGGCCTGGGTGCGGAGCACCCTCGGCTCGGCCGACGCCGTGCTGTACGAGAACGATCTGCCGGACCACTACCGTTGAGGCCGCCCGGCCCCGGGCAGCTGGTGCCACCGTGCATCGCAGTTCGATCACCCGATGCCAATGAAGCGAGGAATCCATCGTGTCTGAAATCGCCGTGATCTTCGGGGGACCCTCCCCCGAGCACGACGTCAGTGTCTTGACCGGGCTCCAGGCGGCTCACGAGCTGCAACGCGCCGGTCACGATGTGCAGGCGCTCTACTGGACGAAGTCGGCCGAGTGGTTCGCCGTCGATGCGGCGCTCGAGGCGACGGCATTCCTCGACGGCGTGCCGAAGGGATCGCAGCCCATGCGGCTCGTGCTGGGAGCCGGCGGGGGGTTCGAAGCAACCGGCTCGCGCTTCTCGAAGCAGAAGCCGATTGCCTTCGAGGTCGCCGTCGTGTGTTGCCACGGCGGTCCCGGCGAGGATGGAACGCTCCAGGCGGCGCTCGACGGGGCGGGGATCGCCTACACCGGCCCGGGCGTGGCGGCGGCCGCCCTGGGCATGGACAAGTTGGCCTTCGGCGGAGTGATGACGGCGGCGGGCCTCCCCACCTTGCCCCGAGTGGCGCTGACGTCGGCTGCGGGTGACGAGGCGGAAGAAGTTGGATTCGACGGCCCGTACATCGTCAAGCCGCGCTTCGGCGGTTCCTCCATCGGGATCGAGGTGGTCGAGGACGCGGCGACCGCGAAGGCACTGCTCGGCACGAGCGTGCATCTGCGGGCCGGTGCGGTCCTCGAGCCGTTCCGCCCCGACCTCTTCGACGTCCAGGTGGCGGTGCGCTGCTGGCCTGATCCGGAGGTGTCGGCGATCGAACGCCCCCTGCGATCGTCCGGCGGGGCCGGATCCGCCGGCAAAGAGATCCTCGGTTACATCGACAAGTACGTCGGCGGCGAGGGCATGGCCAGCGCGCCACGGGAGCTTCCGGCCGACCTGCCCGCATCACTGGCCGATGACCTGCGCCGCGCCGCCCGCCGCATTGGCGAGCTCGCCTTGGTCCGTGGCGTGGCGCGCATCGATTTCCTCACCGACGGAGCCGAGTGGGTCGTCAACGAGATCAACACCGTTCCCGGGTCGTTGGCCCGCTACCTCTGGATCGATCCCGTCGTTCCCTTCGCCCGCTTGTTGGAGGACATGATCGCCGAAGCGCGCGCCCGGCCGATGGCCCGCTACAGCGCGGCCGGCGCTGACGGCTTGGTCCTGCGGGGTGCCTCGTCGATTGCCGCCAAGTTGGCCTGAACACCGCGTCGGGGCTGCCGGCATCCGCGCCGGCGCGACTCTTCTGGGCGCTCGCTACGTGGGGTGGCTGCCGCCGATCAGGACGCGTTGTGCGAGTTCGCCGTAGAGCCGTTCCGTGCGCGGCGACGGTGAGCTGCCAGGGTCGAGGTCGTCCATCCGGCGCTGGCACTCCCGCCATTCCCGCCGCAATCGATCTGCGTCTCCGGCGGCCGCCGCAACTTGCATGCCCACCCTCGAGAGGGCCTCGCTGTAGGGATCGACCAGCCTGGCCTGCCCCAGCCCCCACTGGGCCAGTTCGAAAGATCCCGCGTCAACCGCGAGGGCCGCGAGGTCGCTGGCCGCGTGGACGAGAACTGCGGCCAAGCGGGCCCCGTGCCCCTCGGCCTCCCACCAGCCATAGCCGGAGAGGACGTTCGCCAGCGGTTCGCCCTCCACCAAGCTGAGCGCGGAGCGCAGAAGCGCCATCGCCTCCTGGGGATCCTCGGTCGCGCTTCCCGAGGCGGCGATCGACGCGGCCAGCTGCACGTCGACCGTGACGCCCTGGCTGACCCGATAGATGCCGTCCCTCGTGCCGGGGGGAAAGCGCGGCGCGCCCTCCCTGTCGGAGCCCATGGCCCGCCGTGCTGCCGCGGCAATGTTGAACAGCGTCTTGGACGCGGCGTCGGAATCGGAGGACCCGAGCACGCGGGTGCGCAGCCGGTCGCTGGTGACCTCGTCATCGATATGGAGGGCGAGGTAGGCCACGAGCTCGGTCGCACGCCGGGCCCGGTTGGGCGCGAGCTTCTCGTGCAGGCCTTCCAGCCGTGGCGTCGGGGTGAGCAACCGCACCACGACCGTTCCGGGGTCCGGCAGGGAGCTGGGGATGCGTTGTGCCCGAACCGCTCGGCGGGCCGAGAACGCATGCTTTCCGTCAGGAGGTTGTCCCGTCTCGAGGTCGAGGGGGAACGTCACGAGCTGGCTGACCGATGCCGAGGTGTCGGTGCCCATGAGATGCGGTCGCACCGTTCGACCGAGAGGATGGATCGACGCGGCGGTGCGGTCAACGAGCACCGTCACGTCGCTCGGGGGCGCTACGGACCCGGTGACGATCGCCACCTTCAGCCTCTGCGCGTCAGAAAGCACCGTGGGATCACCGAAGAAGAGGACCTGCAGGTCGTCCGCAGACCGGTCGTGGTGGTCGAGCAGGCCGACTTCGTCCGCCACGATGAGCGGATCCTCGGTGATCACGACCAGATCCGCCCAGGCCCACGCCTCCTGGGCGTGCCGTGCGGCACGCCACAGGTCGTGGCTCCCTTCGCCCACCAGCGGGAGACAGCCACCACGCGTCAGGGGGACCATCCACGTGCCGTTCTGATCCTCGCCGATCGGAAGGACGATCGGGAGGAACGGCCGTGCTCCCGCCTGCGCCGTGAACGTGTCGTGGGCGGCATGCCACGCCCTCCCGTCGGCGGAGAGACTGAACCCGCCTGGAGCAGGCTGTCCGGCTTCGCCCAGCCAGAAGTCGACTCCCGACGGCCCGACGCACACGGCCCGGATTGTCGTGACACCCGACGGGCTGTGGTGATCCACCGCCCCCATGGCAAGGCCCAGTCCGTAGTTCGCCGCTTCGAATGCTTGGAGGCTGGGAACGCCGGAGAACCGTGCGAGGCGAATGTCGGTGTCGATGGCCGCGGCTGTATGGGCTGATGCTGCTTCGGGCTCGTCCCCGTCGAGCTGCTGCAACATCCGCATGCGCCGGGACCGACGCGCCAGAGCGGCGCACGCGAGGGCACCGATACCCAATGCCGAGAGCTCGGGCAGGCCGAGCCTTCCCGCACCCACCGCAGTGAGCGACCCCGATGGCCGGGCAACGCCGGCGGTTTCCGCAGGGACGGTCAGACCCGTTGCAACGACGTCGCGTCCGAACTGGCGCACCGGCATTGTTCCGGCCGCTGGGGAGGACGGGACCTGCGTCGGCGTTTGCGTCGCGGCTGCCGACGGACCGGAAGCAACGGGTGGCGACAGTGGTGCAGCAGGCGTCGGCGAGACCGTCGGGCCCTCGTGCTCCGGCAGGGTCAGGGTCCAACCGGTCCGGATCAGGCCGGGGTCGGTGAAGCGCACGCCGCCGGGCATGGTGCGTCCGAGGTTCATCGCCGCGATGGCGGGCCAGTCGCCGCCGTCACCCAGTTGCGTCCCGGCGATCGTCCACAGCGAGTCGCCCGGCTGGACCACGTACGCCGCCGAGCTCGCCGGCGGGAACGAAGAAGCCGGATGCACGCCCGCACCGGTCGTCATCGGCGCCACCGGCGACTCCACCGCCGGAGCCGGCGTTGCGAACGCCCGAGATGCGCCCAGGCCAAGGGTCGACGCGGTGCCACCGGTGTTCGATGCGCCCGCCTCCGAGGCCACGAAGAGGGGCGCTGCAACCGCGACCAGCGACAGCACCCCGGCCGCGATCCGGGCTGCGACCTTCTCGGTGAAAGCCGCCCCGACCGGGGTCGCGACGTGACCCCGGCGGACCTGCGCCACGACCGATCGGGTGAGTTGCGCGCAGCAGGCGAGCCAGGCCACCCAGGCCACGAGCGTCACCCCGGTCAGTGCGACTCTGGCCGCGCCTCCCCATTGATGTCCCAGCCCGTCACCGAGGGGATAGCCGACGACGGTAGCCAATACCGCTGGGATCGCCGCAAAGACAAGGAGCGCTGTCAGGAGCGAGCCCAACGCCTCGACGACGTTTCTTCCCAGACTCTTCCGCCGTTCGCTACCCACCTGCCGGCGCGATCGTCAACGTATAGGAGACCGCGTCGTATTGGACCAGCATTTCTTTCAGCGTGAGATCGCAAGGGCCGTCGGCATCGAGGATCACGACGGCCACGCTCGATGTCCCCTCGGCCGTCTGTGCGCCATTCGGGCACGAGACCGACAGGGAAAGCGAGTCGCTGGGCGACCAGCTCACCGAGATTCGCATGGAGCCGGCACCGGTGAAGGCGTACGTCGCGGACGAGTCGAAGGGCTGTTGGAGATCCCCCGAACGTGCCTGCGGCGCGGGTTGGGCGGGTGCAGAGCCGCTACCCGGTGCCGGCGTCGTGGTGGTGGTCGTCGTCGTTGTCGTCGTGCTCGTCGTGGCTGCGGTGGTCGGCATGGTCGATGGCGTGGTGAGCACGCGCACGTTGTCCCCCGCGGCGCCCTGCTGCGCGGTCGGGGTGGATCCGGTGTGCGTCACGTCGCTCGCCGGTCGGGTGGGCGCGGCGGTGGCGGTGCTGGTCGAAGTGGACGGGGCGGTCGGATGGACCCCGGTCGTGCTTCGATTCCTCTCTGCCGCCACGTGCCGCCCCCGGTTGCCGTGGTCGTTCGGGTGATCCGACGTGGCGGCGGCCACCAGAGCGAGAAGGGAGAGTGAGACGGCGAGCACGGCCCACCAGTGCGGGCGGATCCTCTGTGGCCGGGCGCGGCCGGATCCGGTCTTTGGAAGTTCTCCCGCCACGGGGTGACCTTAGGTGTCATTCGGACGTCGAGTGACCGGGGCACTATGCGCACAATCGCCGTACACCGCGATCGCGTCCGGCATAGAGCGACCGGCGGTCCCGACCTGTGACCTTGGCCAGTTCCGCGATGGAGAACCCGAGGACGTGATGGGCATAGAGCACCTCGACATCTTCGGCCTTCATCCCTTCCTGGCGCAGTTCGATCAGGGTCCTCGCCAAGACTTCGAGGTCGGTTTCCGAATGTGTCGCTCGGGGTTCTGACAACCCGGGCGCCATGTGCACCTGCAGTTGCCTTTGGTCCTTGGCGTGGAAGAGCTGGCGCCGCATGCGACACCGGATGGCCGAAAGGAGGTCGAGGACGGCGTAGGGACGGTCCTGCCCCGACCAGTCGAAGAGGACCATCCACGTGACCGAGAGCGTCTCGCTGAAGAACTCGCTGCCGTCATCCCAATCCCCTCCCTGGCCCCAGCGCAGCCGCTTGGCGACGGTGAGGAGGCCGGGGAGCAGGGCCTGGATGAGAAAGCGGACGATGAGCGCATCGCCGGGCGCCTCACGCAACATCGTCCTGATCAGCGCCGCGGCTTCCTCTCTGGCCCGGCTGCCTGTGGCATGCCGCATGTAGTCGATCAGATCGCACGGGGTCGCGCACGCGGGCGCCGCCAGAGGCGTCGGGCCATCGGGGCCCCCCCGGACCAGGGCCGATACTGTCTGATCGCGATCCGCCAGGTACTGCAATGCCCGCACGGCGGCAGGGGAGCGGCCGAGCGTGCGCCACTCGCTGTTCAATTGCTCGATGGGCAGGATCCGTTGTCGCGTCTGAGGGGGCATGGAATGAACCCTCGTCGGACCCCCTCCCCCGATCCCTCCCACACGGGGTGCCGATCCCTCGGTTCCGTCGCAAACGGGGGACCTCCCTGGTCGGGATAACCTCCCTCCGATGGATATCGAAGAGTTCTACGACGGCGATCCCCGACGCCGGCCCTCGGCGGAGATCGAACTCGGCACGGAGTGGCGTGACGCGCACGGGACCCGCTACGAGCTCAACTGGGTCAAGGACACCGGCGAGCTCTATGTGATGCGCGAGCCGTCGCCGCACATCGTGGAAGATCCCTTCGGCGGCACCCACGCCTCCATCCGGGACAGCGAAGAGGCCAACATGACGGTCCTCGTGGTGGGACAGATCGCCACCCATGACGAGCTGGAGGAGATTCTCGCCGGCTGGCCGGACGCCATGGCGGGTGACGGCGGGGCAGAGTGGCTCGCCGCACGACTGCGGTCGGCGGGTGTCGCGGTCGGTCCGGAAGCGATTCCCGATGGTGAGGTCGGCTAACCCTCGAACGAGGGTCAGCCCCAACTCCGCCATGCGCGCGACGTGACCGTCGCTACGACGTCGGGGTGCCGCCCGGGGTGGGGTTGACGTTCACATTCGTATCCACCACGGCACATTGCCCTTTCAACGCCGGGATCAGATGCGCCTCGTCCACCGTCGCGCCTTCGGAGATCGTCGTCATGAGGGAGTTCATGGATCCGTCGGCCGACGTGGCCTGCGCCGCCAGGGGGAGAGCGGCGCGTAGCTCGGCGTTCGCCTGCGTCCGGAGCCGGTTGGACGCTTTGGGTGAGACGTCGGGTTTGGTGGAGGCCTCGAAGTAGCGCACGGAGCGGTGCACATGGACGCAGGCCTGTCGGGCGAGATCCTGTCCACCCTCCCCGCATGCGCTGAGGAGAAGTGTGGCGCTCACTGCCAAGGCGCCGAGCCCGATTCTCGAACGGCGACCCGACAGAAGCGGTCGCCGCACTTCAGCCGAGCCAGCTGTCGGCCGAGTCGAGGAGAAAGCGACTCACCGCCAGGGCGCGGTCGAAGACATCGCACAGGAGCTCCTCACCGCCGAGGACACGGGCCAGGGACACCGGATGACGCGCCACGATGCTCAGCCTGCGCTCGGAACCATCCGTGGCATTGGCGAATGAGTCGATCGCCGAGACTTCGAGCGGGAGCTCGATTCCGCCGACCCCGGCCAGGTCGATGGCCAATCGCAGCAGGTCGGGACCGCTGGGCAGGGGAGGCAGCGCCCAGGTGAAGGTGAGGGGAAAGTGGAACTCGTCCGGGGGTTCCTCGTCTTCGGTCAGCAGCACCACGGCGTCTTCGAACGAGAGCAGGACACGCGGATCGACGTCCAGGGCCAGGTGGAGATCCAATGGACCACCGCAACCCTCCTCGGGGTGGAGGTCGACTTCCCACACCTGGCGCAGGGAGTATGTCTCCACGAAGTGCCGTTCGTCATGCACGTGAAATCCGTGATCGACAGAGTGATCTTTTAGGTCCGCCACGTATCCGGCGACGTCAATGGCTGCCACAGTGCGATGAGCCTAATGGCCAACGTGAGGCCTGTAGCCAGTAGGGTTCCTGAGCCGTGGATGAGGTTCGGCTGCTCCAAGTGCTCGGCGACGCGGTCGATGCGGTCCGGAGTGCGCTCGATGCCCTGGACGACTGGGGGCCGGCCGGAACGAGGCCGGGCCAGTACCGCCTGGATCTGGCGGCAGACGCCGCCGCGCTCCCCATATTGCATGGTGCGGGCCTTACCGTACTCTCCGAAGAATCGGGTGTCACCGGGGTCGCATCTGCCCCACTCCTGGCGGTTATCGACCCGGTGGACGGATCGACCAACGCCCACCGCGGCATTCCGTTCTATGCGACCAGCATCTGTGTGCTCGATGCCGAGGGGCCCCTCGTGGGGGTCGTCGTCAACCAGGCCACGGGGGTGCGGTTCGAGGCCGTACGCGGCAGCGGGGTGCGGCGCGACGGTGAGGGCGTGGCACCCTCGGGCTGTGCCGACCTGTCGTCGGCCCTCGTCGGGATATCGGGCTATCCCGGGGTGCACCCGGGATGGGCCCAGTTCCGTGCGTTCGGTGCGGCTGCGTTGGAGTTCTGTGCGGTGGCCGACGGCACACTCGATGCATATTCGGTCGTGGGGACGAGCACCCTCTTCGGGTGGGACTACCTGGCCGGCATGCTCATCTGCAGCGAAGCGGGTGCGGTGACCAAAGAACGCGACGGCATCGATGTCGTCGTGCGTGATGCCACGACGCGCAGACCCATGGTGGCGGCGACCCAGACGTTGTGTGACCAATTGTTGGCGAAGACGGACATGTGAACCGGGGGATCGTCGGGCCGCCGAGCCTCGCACCCTGGCTGGGCCCCGGAGCGGGCTCTTCGCCGAGATTCACCTACGCTGTGGGTCCGACGTACCTTCTCGGCTCGGGCGCTTAGCTCAGTTGGTTAGAGCAGCTGGTTTACAACCAGCAGGTCGGGGGTTCGAGTCCCTCAGCGCCCACCGATAAATTTTCACCGAAGTCCGCCATCGGGTTCACCGAAGTCGGTGAACTGGCTGGTAGTCAACCACGCGGGTGTTACAGGGTCGTGGCTTTGGCCGCGTGGCCCCGACTCGTGCGGTGAGCCCGCGAGGAAGCAAGGGTGGAATCGGTTTCCTCTTGCTGGCGCCCCGTCGGGACGCGTCAGTAGTACTGGCTATCCGGGTGCGGTAGGGACCTCGGACACCTGCTGCTCCGACGGTGCCGGGGTGTCGCGTTGGTGACGCCGGCGGCGACGCCGAGTGGGGCCGACGGATTGGGACCTGGCCTCTTGTTCTTGACGTCGCTCGAAGGACTCGACGATCCGCACGTTGCGGACCACGACGGCGAGGGCGTACATGAGGGTGTTCTTGGTGAGGCCGAACAGGCGGCACCAGCCCCGACGGATCCCGCCGACGGAAGGATCGGCCAACGAGGCGTAGGTGCGTTCCGCCGCCGTGCGCCGGGCGTAGGAGTCGCGGTGTGCCGGCCCGGCGTAGTCGTGCTTTTGACGGGTCTTCTCGTTCACCTGTGGTGGAGCGGTGATGCTCACCTGGGCGCAACAGCGCGGAAGTTCTGCGGGCGGGTGCGACACGCTCGGGTGTTCAAATGACAAGGCGAGGGAAGCCGCCTTGTGCGGGCAGCGGACCTTGCCCGCCGCGGCCGGACAGACCACGCGCTGGTAGCCGTCGGCATCGGGGGCACTGAGGGCGGAGAGCTTGAAGCGGGTGAGCTCGGCGAAACGCGCATCGTGCGCCGCGGTCTCCTCTTTGGTCGCGCCGCGCTTGAGCGGCCCGAGGTCCAAGAGTGCCTCGGGGGTGGCCGGGCAATAGAGCGCGCCGTTGGCGGCAATCGCCCCCTCGAAGGTGCCACGGGGACCCCGATCCCCAGGGTGCAGGTCCATCACCAGGTTGGCTCCGGCGCGCCGCAGCGGGGCAGCGAAGGTCTCGGGCTGGCGGTTGGAGTACCCGCAGTCGGCCAGCACATCGCCGAGGGCTATCCCGTCGCGGCACAGGCGCAAGAGGGTGTGGACCATGACGGCGGCCGGGTCGAGGCAAGGGGCGTGGACGGCGATACGCCGGACCAACTCAGGGACTCGAGCACCCCCTTCGTCGCGCACCATGGTGGCGACCCCGGCGTAGTAGCCGAAGAACAGGTAGTCCTTGGCTCCCGGCGCGTTGCGCTTGGCATGGCCGAAGGAGGCGTCGGGGTCATTGGACGGTTGGGGGTCCTCGAGGGGCCGGGCCCGGCTCCAGGTCTCGTGATCGGTCCAGTCGACCGCCAGCGAGGAAGAGGCGCTTTTATGGGCCGCGGGCACGCTGGCCTCGACCAAGGCGTCGCTCACGCCATCGAGCCGCGCCCTTTTGGCTTCGGTGTCGACACCGGTGCGTGCGGCGGCGAGATGCAGGACGCGTTCTTCGTCGGGCACGCCGCGAAACGACGGCACCGGAGTGGGGTCGATGCCGCGACAGAGCACCGAGAACGTGTCGGACAGCTGACGGTAGGTGGCGCGGTGAAACTTGCTGTCTTTGGATTGGGCGAAGCCGACGGACAGCTGATCGGCCACCGGAAGCGCACACAGGGCGCGCCAGGCCGCCCAGACGTGGGCGGGCCGGCCCGCATCGAGAGCGAGCATGATCCCGAGCAATACCGTCTTGGCCCCGAGCTGGCGGGGGCGCCCCCCACTCGGCAGCAGCGCGTCGAGTGCGGCGGGCACGCCGGAGTCGTCGAGGATCGCCTCGAAGAGTTCCCGTCGCGTCCGCCTACTCAGCGCAGCCCCCCAAGAGCGCCACGGTCTGTGCCTCGCTGCGCAGCGGCACCTTGGCCGCGAGGTCGCCCAAGCGTTGCGAGCAGGTGAGCCCCGCCGCGGCCATGAACGAGGACAATCCGATCGCCTCGGCACAACTCATGAGCCAGCTGGCCCGGAGCCGCCCGGCGTCGAGGCGGTCGAGGTCCACGCCTCCGGCGAGCGAGGAGATGAGCGGTGTGGTCACGTTGTGGCGGCGCGGGTCGTTGCCGCCGACCACATAACGCTCCCCGGCGAAGGCGGCCGACTCGCCCAAAAGACCGTGATAGCGCGCCAAAACAGGGACGACCCGGGGCTTTTTCCCGCCGACGACCACGACGAGGCCACCCGAGCGCGCCACGACATCGACGCCGCGCACGGCGCGCAGGTCGGATCCGATCAGCCCGGCCCCGGCACCGAGCGCGATGAGCCCGCTGGCGCGCATGCGCCGGGCCCGCGTCGGCTGCGCCGCGGCCAGGGCCAAGAAGGTGTCGATCTCGCCCTGCGTGTAGGGGACCTTGGCCTGCTCACGGGGCAAAGGCGTGGCACCGGGTCCGGCCGGGGGTGCGATATCGCAGGCGAGGGCACGCAGGTTGGTGCGCAACGTCCGGCGCGTCGCCGCCGAGTTCCCCTCGGTGCCGCACAAGATGAACCGCTCGACCAGCGCCTCGTCGAACAGCGTCTCGGTGCTCGGCTCGACGCCGATGGACACGGCGAAGTCCCCAAGTTTGGCCGCGGCAAAGAGCAGAGCCTTGGCCCGGGCCACGCGGGCGGGACGAGCCTCCGCCACGACACTGCGGGCGAAGGCACCGGCTCGTGGATCGACCGAGGTCGGAGAGAACCCCTCAATCGACTCTTCGAGCGTCCGCGGTTTGCGCTTGGGCACTGACTGTATATATACAGTAGGACATGACCGAAGGAGTGGATCCCCGGTGCGAAGCTGCTCGAGTGCACCTCGACGCAGCACAAAGGGCCCAGGCCCGCGCCATCGCCACCGAGCTGGCCGCCCTGGCGCGCAGCGGCCGGCTTCTCCCCGGCACCATCTCAGAACGCCACACCCGCTGCGGGCGCGCCAACTGCGCCTGCCACGCCGATCCACCGCGGCGTCACGGTCCCTACTTCCAATGGACGCGCAAAGTGGCCAACAAGACGGTGGGCAAATGGCTCTCGATCGACCAACGAGATGACTACCAGGCCTGGGTGGACAACGACCGGCGGGCCCACGAGCTCTTGGCCCGGCTCGAAGCGCTCGGTGTCAGCGCCCTCGAAGCCGATGCCCGTTCACCGGGGCGTCGCTGACCGCGCTACATCGGCTGTGGACAAAACGTGGTGAGCCAACCGTTAGGTGCGCGAACCGCATCGTCCTGCTGGTGGCCCCCGCCGACAGGAACACGGAACACCGGATGGATGGCTTGACGGCATTCTACCCGGATCTCGTGAATCACGGCCTGGAGCAGTGACTTGACCAGGGCACTCGATCCGCCGGCCACGGCCTCCTCCACCCGCTGACGAAGGTCGCCCAGTTCGGCCGTCGTTGGGGCGACAAGCTCTGTCTCTGTGGCTCCGGGGTCGAGTTCGAACATTCGGACCCGGAGGGCCGTGGCGTTCGCCCCGAGGTCCTTCACCCGCTCGCCACAGACCTCCTCGGGCATGGTGCCGGATTCGAAGGCCTGCAGGTAACGGTCGATGCCGCGCCCGACCTTGTCCAACTCGGCCTGGAGGGCCGCTAGCTTGGCGTCTTGCGGCGACTCGTCGAGTTCGGATCGCTGCTGGGCTGCGGCAATGGCTTTCGCAAAGAGGTCAGTGTCCTCCTCTAGGCGGCGAGGAGGGAGCGGAGGACCGCATCGTCGTGATCCTGAGCCGGGAGCCGGTCGGCGGCGCAGGACTTCGTCCGGTCACAGCAGCATCCCGGGCCAAATGCCGATACGTTGCAGCTTGAGTCCGTGTAGACCAACTGCGGGGTGATCGCTGAGTCAGTCGTGGGGTTGGATCGCATGGCGGGTAGTACCGCTCGGATCCACGAAGCTCACCGGGTTGTCTCCGGCATAGGGAAAGCGGTTGACAGTTGCCGGATTCTGAACACATTCTCGGCTGCCCACAGATCTTCGTCTCGTCTCCGTAATTTCCCTGGGGAGAATCCGTATCTCCCCGGATGGACCGACAGATGAGTTCTGTCAGGCTCCCCTGAGACAACCGCTTGGGACTGACGCCGTCATGCGAAAGGTCTTGGGTCACGTATCGATGGAGGAACAATGGTCCACAATTCCCACAGTTCGGCTGACATCCCATTGGCAGAACCTGGCAAAACCCCTGCGAGGCTATCCAGGGTGCCCCGATCCGCCGGACTGCTTGTGGCGATCGCGGGCCTGCTTTTGGTTCCGCTGGGTTTCACTGGCATAAGTGCCGACGTCGCTGGAGCTGCGAGATTCGATACCACGTCCGGCGCCGTTGCCCATGGGGCTTCAGCGTTCTCGTGGACGGTGCAGTCTTCAGGCGTCACCACCCAACTCAATGGGGTGCAGTTCGTCAGCGGTACGGAAGGCTTCGCCGTGGGGGCTGGTGCGACGGTACTGCACACCACCGACGGTGGGGCTGTCTGGACCAAGGTCGGAAACATCCCACCGACAACGGTCCACGGCGCCCTCAACCTGACGTCGGTAACTGCACTGCCAGCCGGACTATGCCTTGGCTCCTCTTCGTGTCTCTGGGCCGGCTCGAACCAGGGTGTGATCTTCTTCAGTTCCGATGGAGGCCAGACCTTCTGTGCGCAGCAGACGTCGGAGGTCTCCAACGTGACCATTACCTCGCTGGTCAACCAAGGCCCGAACCGTGTGCGCGGAACGACTGACAGTGGCAGTTTCCTCGACACGACAAGTGGCAGCGCTTCCTCGTGCAGTGAGGTCTACAGCGGGCAATTCGGCTCGGCGACGCAGCCGCTGAATGCGTCGTCCATTGACGGCAGTGGAGCGATTGTGGCCGGGGGAGGTGGCGGCACGCTGCTTGCCGGGCCCTTTGCGCAATCTCTGAGCACGGGGACCACAGCCGACTATGACGGCCTCCTGAGCGATGTCGGTGCCGATGGGACGAGCCTCATCTACCTGGCCGTGGGCGCCGGGGGCACGGCCACACAAGTGACTGTTCCCTCCAACGGATCGGGAGTCCCCGACTACCCCCTGGCAACCGCAGCCCAGCAGACGACGGGTACGACGGAGACCTTGCGGGGTGCTGTCGCCACCGACACCCAGGGGACGTGGTGGGCCGTCGGCGACGGCGGCACGTCCATCACCACCACCGACTACGGCGCCCACTGGACGCCGGTGACGACCGGGATCTCAGCGAATCTCCGGAGCGTCTCCGTGCAGGGTTCTGGCGCATGGGCGGTCGGTGACAACGGCACCATCCTCTCGCTTTCGACCTCGAGTTCCGGCCCTGCCACCCCGGACGGCAAGGGCTACTGGCTGGTGGCCTCTGACGGCGGCATCTTCACCTTCGGGGACGCCGCCTTCCACGGCTCCACCGGCGCCCTCCACCTCAACAAGCCGATCGTGGGCATGGCCGCCACCCCGGACGGCCAGGGCTACTGGCTGGTGGCCTCCGACGGCGGCATCTTCACCTTCGGGGACGCCGCCTTCCACGGCTCCACCGGCGCCCTCCACCTCAACAAGCCGATCGTGGGCATGGCCGCCACCCCGGACGGCCAGGGCTACTGGCTGGTGGCCTCCGACGGCGGCATCTTCACCTTCGGGGACGCCGCCTTCCACGGCTCCACCGGCGCCCTCCACCTCAACCAGCCGATCGTGGGCATGGCCGCCACCCCGGACGGCCAGGGCTACTGGCTGGTGGCCTCCGACGGCGGCATCTTCACCTTCGGGGACGCCGCCTTCCACGGCTCCACCGGCGCCCTCCACCTCAACAAGCCGATCGTGGGCATGGCCGCCACCCCGGACGGCCAGGGCTACTGGCTGGTGGCCTCCGACGGCGGCATCTTCACCTTCGGGGACGCCGCCTTCCACGGCTCCACCGGCGCCCTCCACCTCAACAAGCCGATCGTGGGCATGGCCGCCACCCCGGACGGCCAGGGCTACTGGCTGGTGGCCTCCGACGGCGGCATCTTCACCTTCGGGGACGCCGCCTTCCACGGCTCCACCGGCGCCCTCCACCTCAACCAGCCGATCGTGGGCATGGCCGCCGGCTAGAGCCGTCTCGATCCACGGGTGTGGGCCCGCCAACACCGAAGGAATGTGGTGGCGGGCCCACACCACGATCTGACCGAACGTGGACAAGTGACTCCAGCGGAACCCAAACGGGGGCGCGACAGCGTGTAAGGATGGTGGTGGTCGATGCCGCGCCGGATAGTTGATGATCCGATTGCCCCCGACGGGGTCGTCAGAACCCTCTATCGGGCATTCGAGATTCGGGACCTGTCCCTCCTGGGTTCTCTGCTCGCTGAGCCCGTCGTATGGGTGCACTCCGGCGACGCCACCGTGCCCGCCAGAACCTCGGACCCGAAGCTCTCGGAGCCGGGCATGCGTCCCACCCCCCCGAACCTTCCGGCCGCCGCGGTCGTCGGCCGGAACGATGTCCTCTCCCACTTCGAATCGCTGGTCGAGTCGAGCGGCGGGTTGCCCACCTGGCGACTCCGGTGCCTCTATGCGCATGCGATAGGGAGGGTCGTTGCAGTTCATGAGGTCGTAGGGAGCGAGACTGACGTGTCGAGTGAGTGCCTATTGTTCGAAATTGGGGAGGGGCGGGTCGAGCGGCTCATCTCGCTCGTCCCGGCCCGATGTGCGCCTTGATCCCGATTGCGTGCTATCTACCGACGGCGATGGCCTCAAGGCGTGTGAGGGCTTGATTAAGTCCGAGGCTCCTAGCGTCGCTCAGGGCTCGGTCGAGGATCGAGGTCACTTCGGACCGGTCGCCTGCCCTGCCGAGTCGGACCATGAACTCGGCTTGAGTGATCCGTACGTCAGTAGCCAACACCGGTGACCGAACAGCGTCGGCGAGGTCGATCGCCGTTTGCGTCAGGAGAAGCGCTTCGTCGAGCCTCTCGGGTTCGGCACGGGCCAGGACGAGCGCCCGGCAGTGGTCGGCCAACCCGGCAACATGCGCGCCCGCTCCGGCCAACAGAAGCTGTCCCGCATAGGGTTCCAGCTCGTCGGCCAGGGCAAGGCACTCGTCGCGGCCCTGCGTCGCCGCCGTCACCGGAGCGAGGTAACCGAGCGCTGCCGGACGGAGCCAGTCGGATCCCAGCGCCACGCGTCCGTCGACATAGAGCGCGTCGGCCAGAGAGGAGGCGCCCTCTTCATCACCGGCGCTCAGATGAACGCCTGCGACACACGCTCGAAGCACGGGTAGCTCCGGGTGCTGTGCCAGTGTCTCATCAGCCAACGGCAGAAGCTCGCCGATCCGGCTCTGCCGCGTTCGGATCTCTACCATCTCGACGAACCAGCCAAGGAGAAAGTTCGGCTCGTCGCCCGAGATTGAAAGCACGCCGTTCGCCCTCTGTTCGGCAGCCTCCAGGTCGCCGTCGAGGAGGGATTGCAGCACTCGCCATTCACCGATCATGCTCTTGAGAAAGGTCGAGTTGGTGCGATCGGCGAAATGGGAAAGATCCTCGGCGTCTGACTCGAATCCCCGGCGATCGCCTGTGATTAGACGTAGCGGCGCCCGAAATCGGAGCCCGTGGCGCTCGGGCACCCCTTCGGTGTGCCCGTCGCTCAGGGCAGTCAGCTCGTCGACCACGGCACGCTGCTCGGCCAGGTCCGGCTGCCCGAGCAGTGAGGAGGCCAGGGCGTATAGCGCTGCCAGGAGGCTGTCCGGGTCCGCAAGAGCTCGCGCGGCGGTGAGCGCCTCGTGGGCCTGGTCACTCGCCGCCCAACCCTGGCCACCGATGGTCCTCTGGTAGACGGAGCTGAGCAGCAGACGGACCCGTTGAGGGGTAGGTTCAGGCCCCAGCTCTGCGAGCACCGCCTGCTTGATAGCCAGCAGTTCCTCGTCGATCGTGCCCATGACCGGTTGGGCCGTATCGCGGTCGATTGCGCGGGCCATCGAAACCGGATCTCCGAGTCGCCGGGCCGCGTCGATGGCCGCGAACATGGCGCTCCGGTGTCGCTCGAGGTCCATGCGGATGGCCTGGGCCTCGGCCACGACAATCAGGAGATCGAGTACAAGGGCATCGTCGTCCGCCGCGTGGGCGAGTCCCCGTTCTGCCCTGGCGACGGCATCGTCCGGCGCCAAGCGTGCCACTGCTTGGCGTGCGGAAGTGAGCGACCATGAGGCGGCACGCACTCCGCCCCCGAGTACCGCAGCTTCATCGAAATGGACAGCCAACTCCTCGGCGCATGCATCGGGGTCGTCCGGATGGAGCGCGAGTATCGCCTGGCCTGCGGCTTCGTGGAGTTGTGCTCGGCGCACCGTGCTCATCTGCTCGATGAGCGTCTCGTGGACGAGGTCGTGGACAAATCGGTAGTGGCTGTCGGAGCCCATCGTTCTGATTAGGAGGCGGGCACCCGTACCTTTGCCCAGCTCCCTTCCGACGTCAGGCGGTCCTCCCGGACCGGCACCGGCCTCGACCATCCGCGCCAGAGTCCGCACATCGAACTCCGTGCCAAGCACGGCCGCCGCGCTGAGCACGTGAGCAGCCTCCATTCCGAGTCGCGCGACGCGGTCGAGGATCACTTCGCGGAGGCTCGGCGACGATCGACCCGACTTGCCCGGACCATCGACAATGAGTTGAAGCAAGTAGAAAGGGTTGCCGTTCGTGCGGGATCGGAGTAGCTCGACCTCCCGGGCATCAATGGGCCTCTTCCCGATCTGTCGGGCAAGCCGAGCGGTTTCGGTGGTGGACAGCCCGTCAAGGTCGAGACGGATGACCGTCGGGTCCCGCCACAGGTCAGCGAGGAGGCCCGACAGGGAAGCTTCGAGGGCAAGTTGGGTGTTGCGAAACGTCGCCACGACAATGAGCCCGTTCAGGGTGGACTCGGCGATCAGCTGACGCAATAGCCCCAGAGTCGCCGCGTCGGCCCAGTGGAGGTCCTCGATCACGATGAGGACAGGGCCGACCCTGGTCACCTGCCGGATCACCGAGAGGGCCGCTTCGTAGAGCAGGCGTCGCGCCGTCCCGGGGTCGGGGGCGGGTGGTCGTTCGGGGAGCATGCCAGCGAGCTCCGGAATCAGGCTCACCAAATAGCCGGCAGAGGGTCCGATATCCCTGACTCGGTCCGGACCGATGGCGGCAATGCTGTCGCGCAGAATGGCGATGAACGGAAGGAAGGGAGCGCGAAAGTCTGGATCGCACCGACCAGCCAATACGCGTACCTCAACGTTCTGTGCCTCGACAGCGGCGGCGGCGACGAGAGCTGACTTGCCGACCCCCGCTTCTCCGCCCACGACGACGGTTGCCCGCCGACCGTCGAGCGCGCCTGTGACTGCTTCGGCGAGGGTCGCCTTTTCGAATCCCCTTCCGACGTACTCGGAGGTCGGGATCAGGCAGGACGGCAGCCTTCTCGGTGGGCGGACCCGCGGTGTGTCGATGATGGGCCGCCCGCCTTCGTCGCCGAGGGCCCCGTCTCCATCCGGACTATCTCCCATGTGGTCGTCGGCCACTGCATCTGCCCTGTGGAGCATTGCCATGAGCTCGACGCGACTGGAGACACCCAACTTCCGGTAAATGGAACCAAGGTGGGTTTCCACTGTTCGGGTGCTCACATACAGGCGATCCGCTATTGCCCGAGCGGACGCACCGCTGCGAGCAACGCCAAGTACGTCGCGCTCTCGTTCAGTCAGGCTGTCAATCTGCACGCTTGAGCGCCTCCTCGGGCTCCATCGTCCGGCTCTCCTGGATCATCCAGGCTCACCCATTCGGGCCCCATCGCCCCATTGCTCAATTGCTCAATTGCCCCAGTCCGCGGTTCCGACAGTCACGACGCCGAGCAACTTCCGGGTCGCTCCGACCCTGGACCCAAATCGGGTGAACGTAGGACCCGGCACTGGTCTCGAGCCCGACGATGCCGAAGCCCAACCGCATCGGAGAGACCTTAGTTACTTCAGTTACTCCCCCCTGAACAGTCGCCATGGGTGTCCGCGTTTCGTGCCCCGATTGATGAAGATGGTCCCGAACTGTAGGCCAAGTACGGATCGAGGCCATCGTGTTGAGAACAGTCAGCCTGCAGCCCACCCGAGTCCTTGACCTGGACGTTCGCACCAACGATCGGAACGGTGCGCGAACCGCCTGCACGATCGTGGCTGTGATATGTACAAGTTGATAGAGATCTTGTACAATAGTTCGCATGGCAAAGATGGCAGTCAGCGAAGCCCGGGAACGACTCTCCGAAGCAGTGGAGACGGCCCACACCGAAGCGGTGTTCCTCGAGCGCTACGGCCGGCCTGCAGCGGTGCTGGTCAGCCCCGAACGGTATGAGGTGTTGATCGAGGCGCTCGAGGACGCAGAAGATGCCCAGGCTTTCGACGCGGCGATGGCTGAGGAAGGTCCCAATATCCCCTGGGATGAAGTGAAGGCCGATCTCGGCTGGACGTGACGACCTACCGCATTGAGCTGCGTCCTGCAGCGGCCCGGGCACTGCGGAAACTCGACCCGGTAGTGCGTCCCCGTATCCAAGGCGCAATCGGTCTACTTGCCGACGACCCGAGGCCGCCAGCATCCAGACCTCTGCGAGGTCGTCGTGGCTATCGGGTGCGCGTTGGCGACCACCGCATCACCTACACCATTGCCGATGACGTGCTCTTGATCGTGGTCGTGGCTCTTGGACATCGCCGCGAGGTCTATGACCGGTAGTGGCTTGCCGCCGACGTGACCGTTGGGATCGACGAGATTCATCGTCATCAGAGGCCGAAGTGCGGGCCCTTCACAGCTGGCGATCGGTTCTTTTTGTGTCCTCCAAGGTCCACCTCAGCGCCCACCTTGGACGAACCGGTCCGCCAAATCAGTCACCAATGCCGTGGACGAATCCACTCGTTCCCGCTAACTTCACTCGACCGGACTGCTGCCGTTTTCGACCATTTCGTGCGGCCGCTTTCGATCGTGATTCACAGTCCCCGAGCACGAGGCGAAAAGTGACCCTGTGGCAAGGCGACCAATGAGCACGAAGCGCCTGACGGCGGCGACCACGATCATCGTCTCCTTCGTTGCGGGGATCGTGTCGTTTGGGGGTCCGAACCCTCAGCATTCAGCGGCCACGACCTCAACCACGAAGGGCGGGTCTACGACCCCCACGTCGAAGTCGACCGTCCTCTATCTTGATATCGGAGCATCGGTGTCCGTGGGATTTCAACCGACGCCGCGTGACCCGTCCGGCCAACCGACCAATCGGGGCTACTCGAATCGACTCGTCACCATCGAGGCTTCCAGGGGGGTCACGTTAAAGCTCACGGAAGTGGGTTGCCCCGGCGAATCGATCGCCGCGATGATTCACGGACCCGATCCTTGCTACAAGGCTCCCGACACCCAGCTTTCCGACGCCGTGGCCTTCCTGCGCGCGCACCACAACGCCCCTACCCTCGTCACCGTGGACCTCGGCTTCAACACCCTTGACGTCTGTTTTCGCCACCTCGACATCGACCCAACCTGCGTGACGCCGCAATTGGCGCTGCTCCGACAACAACTGCGCCAAGTGTTGCGCACTCTTACCGGCGCCGCGGGACCACACGTTGTCTTCATTGGACTTGGTCACTACAACCCATATCTGACCAAGGCGACCAAGGAGGGTGCTGCGGAGGTCTTCGCCGGACAAAGTGTGGTGAGCCTGCACAAGATGAATCAGACCCTGTCAGAGGTCTATCGCTCCTTCAGAGTCCCCATGGCCAATATCGCCTCAGCATTTCACGAAGAGGACACCAAAGTGGTGCGTAACGCCAAGAAGGAATCGATCACCGTGAATGTCCAGTATGAGTGCAAGCTCACCTGGATGTGTGCGCCCAGTCCCTACGGTCCGAACATCCACCCAAACGATGCCGGTTACTCGGCGATTGCAAGGGCAATCTCGGCAGTGTTACCACCGAGGTTGTAAGCGGGCGCCGGTGCTCTCGGCTGAGGCGCAGCCTGTGAACGTGATCCAAAACGGCCGCGCGAGTTGCTCGAAAAACGGCAGCACTCTTGGAGTCGACAGCTATCGCCAGCGGTGGGTGAGGCGGTCGAGGGTGGCGCCGGTGAGACGTTCAGAGCCAAGCACCTCGGTCCAGGATGGGCTTCCCCAGAAGCGTGGAGGCTTCCGGACAGTTGGTTGAACATGTCATCGTCGGGCACCTCGATAGTCGGGGACCCGATTGCGCGGCGTGCTGACGATCCTGGGGGATGGCCTCACGCGGGCTTGGGTGGTCTCTGCTGGTTTGGCATGGCGCGCAGCCATGACGGCCTCGTAGTCGATCGAGGAATGGAACTGTGACGCCGGAGGCGGTTGCAGCAGTTGATGAAAACCGCCGCCTCTCGGAAAAGGCCAGCTCGTTGTTGGCTTGGGGTCTTGACCGCCTGACCCCGGAACATCGGCCGCATGGGAATCCCGCAATCGCCGCCCCGTTTGGATGACACGCTGTTGGAGTCGTGGTCGGGCAAGCTCGGTTTTGGTTTGGTGGGCGCGTCGAAGGCCAGTCCAGTCGGTCTCGGAGCACCCTGGACTCGCGTGGTGCTCTCCTCTCAGTCCACACCATCTGGATGTTCCGCCCGGAACCGTTTCCGCAGGCGAGTCGAGGATCCACCGCTGCAGGCAAACGCACCGGTACCGTCACGTTGAGTTCAATGGATTCCCACGCAGCGGAGGTGAAGACGTGACGGCGACGATGGATCTCGTAGACCTGCTCGAGCGGAGCGGTGAGCTGAAGGCCGAGTTGATTGAGTTCTCTCGGAAGCCTCGGTACAGGCAGGCGTTTCGCGAGGTGGCGTCGGCGCACCTGGGGGAAGATCGCGTGATTGGAGAGGGGAGGCTCATCGCTATGCACGGTCGTCTGGTCCTCCAGCATCGACCCCCTGGCGGCCAGACGATCGTGGAATAGTTCGTGGCATCGCGCACCGATCTTCCCGCACCTGAGCGGGACATGCTGCTCGGGTGGCGAGACGTGGAGGAGGGCATTTTTGAGGTGGTCCGTCGCGATGGTGAGGTCCTGATCGTCACGAACCTGGTCGACGAGCTGACGTGCCGGGTGCGCTCCAACATGGGCGGCGAAGTGTTTCGAGTCCTCCGACCACGTTCGTACATGATCGCCCGCCTCGTGCCGCTGGGAGGCGAATGGCTGGTGAGCGGCGTCATCCACCCGATCCTCAGGGGTGGGCGCAAGGTCGCCTAAGCGATTGCCGAGCTCGCGATGAAGTACCGCGAATTCTTGTTCCGCAACCCCTCTCACCTGGAGCCAGGGTGGGAGCTACCAGCGAAGCGATCGCCACCGGTTCGTACGGTTCTTCGGGACCGACATGGTGCTTATAGAAGGTACGGAGCTGGCCGAGCGGATGCGGCAGTACGCGACCTTCAGCCGTCGCGATGTTCTCGCCGAGTCGGCGGCGCGGGAGATCGACAGCCTCGTCAGCCGTTCCCTGGTCGAATTCGAATTCCCGCCTGATCTGGTGAAGTCCGGAACCGTGGCGGTGATCTATGACGAGACCGACGGCCTCGCGTTCTTTGGGGGCTTTGGCGAGTTTGAGCGGGCCTTCACCGAGCCGGCCCTGCTCGATCAACGGCGCTACCGCCAGCGGGCTATTGACTACCTCGACGACGACAGCGTCTCACCGCTTCCTTTCCGGCGGATGGCCGATAGGGATCCGCTTCGTGCCAGTGAGGTATTGCGGCGGGTGCTCGGCCGTAAGAGCTTCGACTGGCAGCGCGACGGTGAGAAGCTGATGCGTCAGCGCAAACGCTCCTTCTTCGATCGCGTGCTGCTGCCCGGCCTCCTCCCGATCAGCGCTCGATTGGCACCCTACGTCGGCTCGCCGTAAAAGCGGCGGCTCCGCATCGCCGGCATCGCTGGCCGGCCGGGAGCTGGTGCTGATCGCACAGGCCGGAACCGTATGATGTCACTTCGGGCCAGCCGGTGCGCACTGCAGCTCGAGGCTGGCCACCTCGAAGTTCCTGATCGCAAGCGGCGAGCTGCTGCCGACAGAACCACGGTCAGAGTCGCAGAGAGCGCCGGATGTCCTTCATGAGAAGCACGAGGTGTAAGTCGTCGGTAGGGCTCGGCTCGAACTCGGGGATCAGGTGGAGGTAGTAGTTGCGGGCCTCGCTCGATTCGGCGTGGACGAGCAGTCCTCGACAGCCAATGTCGGGGGACAAGTCGAGTAGTCGAGCGAAGACGTCTTGGAGAAGCCCGACGCCGAGTCCGCGACGCTCGTGGTCGACATCGACCCCGAGCCGGGCGAGCAACGCAACGGGTTGGGGATAGCGACCGGCACCGTGAAGGAGACGCTGAGGTGCTGCAACGGGACGGATCTGGGCCATACACCAGGCGTAGTATGCGACGACCCGCGTGCTCTCCAGTTCGGTCACGACGAAAACACGGGTCGTTCCCGAGCTTGCCGATTGACGGGAGTAACGCTGTAACCACTCAGTCTGTTCACTCGACCGGCATCGGAAGCTACTCAGGTCGTGTTGGGCCGCCAGCTGTTCGGGGGCCTTGTATCCACCGCTCACTCAGTGAAAGGCGAAGGGCGTTGGATCAGGCGACGGAGTCCTGCCAGATCGCGCGGCGGGCGAGAGTTGAGCGACTCCCACGCGGCGATAGCTGTGTCATCGAGTTCGAACACGTCGCGATCGGCCAACACTCGCTGGGCCGCGATGCATGCCTGTGTGATCACGAAGTCGGTGAGGTCGGTGTCGCTGGCGGCGACGGCGCGGTCAATGAGGTCACGCTCCTGGGGCGTCGTTCGGAGATCCATCCGGCGGCTCCGGCGTCGTGATTCAGTTTCCATTTGATCAACCTCCGCTCTTTTCTCGTACGTCCAGTGTACGTCCAAGGCGTCAGCGCCGGGTCATGGCCTCGAGCATCCCATCGAATGGAACGCCATCATGACCATCATCCCTGGTCACAGGCACTCGAGGAGGCTCATTGGGGAACCTTCCACAACGAGCTGGCGGTTCGTATTGTGTCCCCCAAGGTCCACGGACTGGGGTAGACCCCATTCAGTGGACCACCTGGCGCAGTCACGTTCCGGGGCCACGGTGTCGGTGTCGTCGTGCTTGGGCAGATGTTCGAAATTGACGCCTTACCGAGACTGCGTCGACAGCCGAACACGGGCTGAAGGACGTCGATGTCACCCAAGCGCGTCTTCGACGAGGACTGAGGCGCGTGGAGTCAGCTCGGTCCAGGTCAGTTGAGGTGCGTGCGTGTCTGCCAAATCCACGATGACGCAACCCGGTTTGCCGTTGAGGGAGTACGAGGTGGCCCCTGCATACGCAGTCAACGGCCGCTCGTGAAGGACTTCGTGCGCGTGAATGTGACCCAGGGCCACGTAGTCGGCATCGAGAGCGTCGATGTCGTCCAGAAAGATCAGCGACGAACGCATTGGATCTGCGCCTGCGCCAACAGCCAAACCATGCCCTGCGATCACGTGCCAGCGACCGGCGGAGCGGGGTGGAGACCCGCTCAACGGGCGAAAAGAAGGAATGTGCTCAACCATCGCCCTGCCCCACACCGCTATGTCGGTCCCCGGGACCTCGACGGTCATGCCCATCGGATCGTCGATGAATTGCACCTGACGGCAACGCGACTCGGCCGCGAAACGGTGGTGGACGGAGCGTTCGTCAAGGCAGTCGTGATTTCCAACGAGAAGGACAATCGGTCGATTCGCCCGATCCAGTTGTCGAGCGGCCCAGTCGAGAATGGGATCGTCGACGCGGTCGTGATCGAACAGGTCGCCGGTGATCAGCAACAGGTCGACGTCAAGTTCGATGCTGAGGTCGATCGATGCAGCGAACGCCCGTTGACGCAATCCGTCGTCCACCTTGTCGAGATGGCAGTCCGAGGTGTGCAAGATCTTGGCAGGTCGTGGCGACTCCATCTCTGATGATGCTAGTGGCGCGGGTCACGGTTCTCTGAATGGCGCCATTTCTCGGTTTTGGAAGAGTTGCCTCGTTCCACCCGTTTCATCTCGGGATGTCGACTCCCGACTCTCGTCGCCCCAGGGCGAGGAGGATCCTCAGGCTCTTTCAGGCGTGTCCTCGATCGCGGGCTCGGGCACTTCCACGGGCACGAGGGGTTCAGGAGTTTCGGATTCTTCGGGATCGCCGGCAGGCGGTTCGTCGGTAAAGGTCATAGGTCGCACCTACCCCGGTGGCGGCTTCTGAAACGATCCCGCAGGGACTGCTCCCACCTGTTGAGCTCAGCGACGCGAGCGGACTCGCGCAAAGAGGTAGATCACCGCCAGCACGACGACGAAGAACAGGATGGGGTGAACTGCGATACCCAGCACTATCGCGATGACCGTAATCACCAGCGCGATCAGAATGTCTCCAAGCATCAGCGTTCCTCCAAGTCGACCCGATTCTCGGGCTCGACCTGGTGTACCCACATGCCGGCCGGGCAAACGACATTTCGCGATCCGCGCCCGGTCAGGACGCGCAAGAACTGAGCCCGAAGGGTGGAGATGAGACGACGAGCTCAGTTCCTGCTTCCAAGCCCGACTGCCAGGTGCCCCTATATGTAGCGCGATTGAAGGACGGGTGCAACAGGCATCCGGACTCACCGCATCCGAGCACGACAAAGGCTCCGCGAGGCTCATGAAATTTCGACGATCGATAAGGAATACTGGTTCCGTGCGCACCATTCTCAATGTGATCTGGCTTGTGCTTTCAGGATTCTGGCTGGCAATCGGTTATGCCGTGGCGGGTGTCATCATGTGCATCCTCATCATCACGATTCCGTTCGGTATAGCGTCCTTCCGTCTGGCGGCGTTTGTCCTGTGGCCATTTGGGAGGACCGTGGTGCGGCGGCCGGACGCCGGCGGTGCCTCCACGATCGGGAACGTCTTGTGGTTCATTCTGGTGGGGCTGTGGATGGCCATCGCCCATGTCGTCCTGGGCGTGGCCCTCTGCTTGACCTTGATCGGAATACCGCTCGGGCTGGCGAACTTCAAGCTGGCCGCCGTGGCCATAGCGCCGTTGGGTAAGGAGATCGTGCCGTCGAGTGATCCGAGGGCGGCACTCGGGACCGTCTCGTTCTAGACGGTCCGCCCTTCCCACTCGCGCCCGTTTCGTCGGTCGTCGAGCCTTCCCCGGGCCCCCTGCGCTGCGGTTTGGCAGGTTTCCTCATAGTGCTGCAGATGTCACGGCTCGAATCCCCGGAATTGGGGGACGCTGCAGATAACTTTGGCAAATGGCAAATGACTCGATGCAAGCGCCGCCGACCTCAGTCGAGCTGTTCGATCAGGACTCGGTCCAGGGCTCTTTCGCGACCGCTCTCGAAGAAGGGCATGAAGGGATTTGTCAAGAGTGCCATGTGGGCAATTGCGGGAGGTGTGCCGATCCAGAGTGCAACTGCCCCCACCCCTTCGCCGTCATCGGTCGAGCGATTGTCGAGCTCGACGGCTCCCTGCAAAGGACGAACGAGCTCTTGAAGAAGCTCGAGCGGTCGTTCACGACAACAGAGCAGGTTGCGCCATCCGGATCGGATGAGCCCACGCCGGTCGCTCCGCTGCCCAACGTGCCGGCCAAGGCACGACGAGGTCTGGGCCGAAAGAAATCTCTCAGGTGACGACCGGCGCCGAAGCGCTCGCACCCTCGTGCCGCGCAATGCCCGAGAGGGCCTGACGTCTCTTTCGTAGTCGTCTGGCCTGCGCCACCATCAGTCGTTGTGCATCTCGTGCAATCTGGCAGTTCCCGTAGGTGCTCGCCTCGACCTGCGATGCGAGCTGGCACCATGCCGTCGACCCGTTCCCCGACGTGCCGTCGAGGGTGGCGGCATATTCGCTGAGCGTCTGGGCCGGCAGGCGGGGATACCCCGCGCGTCGGCCCGCTCGTTCTGCGCTCCGGGCAATCCTCTCGGTCCATGTCCGCGGCCGGACGCGGCGCCGACGAAGCAGAACGGCGACACATCCAGCCCCGAGGACCACCGCGGAAACGGGCGCGATCGGCAGGCGTCCTACTGCCGCGGCGAGGTCGTGCAGGGCGGTCGTGCCCGGGGAGGGATTGGCCAGGGGCACGACGGCGGTCGGGTCGAAGCTCTGCCATCCAAAGCCCGGAAACCACACCTGGATCCAGGCGTGTGCATCGTCGGCACGTACCTGGTAGAGGTCGGTCACGGGGTTGTACTGGCCCGGGACGTAGCCAACGACCTCGCGGGCGGGAATCCCGATGGACCGCAGCATGACAGCGAGAGATGTCGAGATCTGCTCGCAGAACCCGACCCTGTTCCCGAAGAGAAACTCATCGACGGTGTCGGCGCCTGGTGGCAAGGGCGGAATGTCCAGGGAGTAGCGGGTGTGGGCGCCCATCCAGGCGATGAGCGCCTCCACGCGACCGTAGGTCGTGCTGTCGCCAGCGGTGATCGATTTGGCCAGAGCTTCTACCTTTGGATATGCGTGCGGCAGTTGGAGGTACGTGCTCTCCAGGGCGCTCGGGAGCGTCGCCCCACTCGAGTCATTTTGCAACTGCGCAGGGGTGGGCGCGACCACCTGCGACTCCACCGAATAGATCGCTCCTTTTCCAAGGCCGATCGGCGAGACGATCGTCCCGTCGCTGGAGACGAATATTTTGGAGGTCGGGAACCACAGCTCGTTCGCGGCCTCTGCGTGGAACACGAGATTGGCCGTCGAACTGACGACATAGAACGTTTGCAGGTCCGATTGTGCGGGGGCGCTGCTTCCGGTGGAGGGCGGCAAAATGAAGGGTGACGCCTCGCGGACCGTATGGGAAGGATTGTTCGTCGACATCCAACTCTTGCCGCTCCAGGAATTGAACGTTTCACCTACCCAGTACGACGGGCGTTGCGCGCGGACCAACATCAGCAGCGTGTTGTCCAGCTTTCCCCGGAGCGCGGTGTCCAGGCTGTTGGCAAATCCGAGGTAGCCGCCGACACGGGTCGGGCCGGTGGGGCTTCCGGGTCGGGCCAGCTGTGAGGGAGAACCTGCATCGCCCGCGAGTCCGCCGGGGACCCCGATGGCCCCGCCGACGCCGGCCTGGGCGAAAAGGCTGAGCTTGGCGGCAACGGTTGGCGCCGGAAGGACGAGAAAGATGGCGACTGCCGCGGCGACCACTGCGGAGAGTACCGACGCGAGGAGCGTCACCGACATCCGCCCACCGCCACTCGCCGATTTCCACATCAAGGTGAGTCCGGCGAGGCTGAAAACCGCCCAGGCAAGTGCGTACAAGCCGAAACGGAGATCGATCGCCTGCGCGCCGCCAACCGCCATGAGACCTGCGGCAGCAGCGAGGGAGAAGGTCAGATCGCGGCGGGACGGCACATGGAAGGAATGCAGTACGAGGATGGAGAGGAGGAGCACGATCAACGGGTCCTCGACGTTCGCGATGCCCGCCATGGGGCCGCTCACCGCATGGAAGAACCATACGGAGGCGGCAATCGCCCCCACCGCGACGACAAGCTTTATCCAGCCCGGCGGGTGCGACCGTGTGACGTAGGAGAAACCCATACCCAGCGAGGCCAACCCGATTCCCCAGAGCGCAGTTGCTCCGGCTATCTCACCCATCGATGCCGACGCCGCAATGGCGATGACGACCGCACCGAGACATGCGACCCGAAGTGGGATCGAGTGTTCCGGTGGGCCCGGACGATTGGCGTTGCGGATCGCTTCGATCGACCTCATTTCGATCCGGCGCCACCGGGGACGTCCGTCCGCACGCGTTCCTCCGGCACGGCCCGGGCCAAACGCCGACCGGCACCGCGGCGATCTGCCACAAGCGCCACGACCGGCCCTGAAGGCTCGAAGGTGGCGAGACGAACGGGCGCGCCGCGCTCCAGGAGCTGCACGACTGTGCCGAGGGCGCGTTCAGCCACACGTTCGGCCTCCCCCGGATCCAACGGAAGGGTGACCGTGACCGTGACCGGCTCCGACGATGGCCTTTCGAGTTCGCTCACCATCAGCTCTCCGGCATGTGCCGTGGCCCGCCAGTGCACCCGACGTCGACTGTCGCCGGGGCGATAGGGACGGGCGCCTCTGGGCTCACCCATGTCAGCCTGGACCCAGTCGAGAACTGCTCCGGCTTCTTCGTTGTCCCGCAATGGGAGCGACCAGGGCCGGCCCCGGCGCGGTGCGACATGGAGCGCCGAGGGCAGGGGGAGCACGACACGGCGGGTCCACCACTGCAGGGCGAACGGTGCCGCCGTGGCGATGTCGAGTGTCACGGTTTCGTGGACTCCCCGATATCGCGGGAGCACCGAGATGTGGTCCTCGGACGTTCGGTGGCCTCCGACGGGCCCCACGAACATCTCCTCTCCTGGTGGCATGACGGGACGCACACGCAGGCGTGTCGAGGCCTCGAGGCGTATCGCTGCCGGCTGCCCGGCCGTTCCATGGAGAGGGGCGCCGCGCACTGCGACCCTGGTACGGGTGAGAACCACAGCGGGCCCGAGAATCCCGACGAGGAGCGTTGCGAAGACGATGTCCCCGAGGGCCTGGACCCAACCGGAACCACCATTGTGCGCGACCAACCACCAGATGCCGAGAATGGCCACGGCCACGGCAATCGGTGTCACGGGGCGAGCCGGTCGCGCCCAATGGCTCATGGCCTCGGAGTGGCCGTCGCTTCGAGAATTCCCGCGGATCATCTCCACGGCTTGTCCGATGCTCTCTTCGCCTTCATCCATCAGGATGCGATGGGCCAGGCAGCCCACGGCAACAGCCTTCACGTCAGCGGGTACCACGTACGTCCTGGACGAGAGAAGCGCATGTGCCTGGGCCGATCTGATGAGCCAGATCACCGCGCGGGGGCTGGCCCCGAGCCGCACGCCAGGAGCAATTCTGCTGCTTCGACAGATCTCAACGGCGTACTCGGCGACGACCGGCGTGACGGTCACCAGGTTCGTGGCCCGTTGCGCCTCCAGCCACTCTGCCGGCGTGCAGACCGGTTGCAGGTTGGCCAGTGCATACGTTCCGCCTTGGTGGAGGGCCATCTGCGCCTCGTGTGCAGCGTCGGGATAGCCGATCGAAGTCGCAACGGCGAAGCGGTCGAGTTGGCTTTCGACGAGCGGAAAGGTGCCGCGCTGGGAGCGCGGATTCTGTGTCGCTATCACCATGTGCGGACGCGGGAGTGGCCATGACTCGCCGTCGACGCTCACCTGATGCTCTTCCATGGTCTCCAAAAGGGCCGACTGCGTGCGGGGCGGGGTGCGGTTCAACTCGTCGAAGAGCACCACGTGTGCGAACACCGGTCCCCGATGAAAATCCCAGGTTGCCTTGTCCGGTGCGTAGATCGAAACGCCGGTGACGTCGGACGGAAGGAGGTCCGGGTGGCCCTGGACGCGCGACAACTCAGCTCCCAGTGACGTTGCGATGGCTCTCGCCAGGACCGTCTTGCCGACGCCCGGCACGTCCTCGATGAGCAGGTGGCCACCCGAAAGGGCGGCAACAGCCGCCGTGGTGACGGCTGGTCCTGCGTCGAGAAGGACCTGTCCGATGTTCCCCGTGAAGGCCTGACCGAGCGCCATCGCCGCGTCCAGTTCGGGACCCGTCGCAGAAGTGACGTCGGAACCGCCGTCGAGCTCGACCCGAGGGAGCTTCATGGCAAGCTTCACGATCTCTCACTTCTCGCCTTCGTCGTCGCTGCGCACTCCGGGTTGAGGGGCGCCCGTTGGTTGAGGTCGACGGGTTCGCCGATTTCTGCCTCACAACACTGGGCGATGCAGATCACGCATGGGACTATGCAATCTCAACGCTTGCCCAACTCCACATGGATCCCACCTTGAAAACCCGGGAATCCGGTGAGTCCGAAGTGGCTGGTGCGACCGCGGTCGTTCACGAAGTTCATCCTCCGTTCACGTCCATCGGCACGGGCATCACCTCCCTGCAACATTTCGCGAAATGATCATCACGACCTTCGTGTCCGCAGGGTGAAATGCGTAAAGCGCGTCGTATACTTCGAACGGGGAGGCGGCCACGTTGGGTCGTGCGGAGCTGCTCGCACCGAACCAACCCGAGGTGACGAGGTGATGCGCATGACCCGGGACATGGACGGAACCGCCGAAGGCCGACGACTGCGCGACGCCGACGTGGACGGCATTCCATGGCGTCGTTTCGGGCCGTACCTGAGCGAGCGACAGTGGGGAACGGTTCGAGAGGACTACAGCGAGAACGGCGACGCGTGGAACTACTTCACCCACGAGCAGGCACGCTCGCGTGCCTACCGCTGGGGTGAGGACGGAATCGCGGGGATCAGCGACGACCGCCAGCACCTCTGTGTGGCGCTCGCCCTGTGGAACGGCAAGGACCCGATCCTGAAAGAGCGGATGTTCGGTCTCACCAACTCTGAGGGGAACCACGGCGAGGACGTGAAGGAGTACTACTTCTACGTCGACAACACGCCGACCCATTCCTACATGCGGTACCTCTACAAGTACCCTCAAGCCGCATACCCCTACGAGGACCTCGTATCGACGAATCGAACGAGGTCGAAGACGGAGCAGGAGTACGAGCTCATCGACACGGGCGTCTTCGGCGAGGACCGGTACTTCGACGTCGAGGTCGAGTACGCCAAGGCTGACCCTGACGACATCCTCATGGCGGTGACGGTGTACAACCGGGGACCAGAGGCAGCCGAGCTCCACGTCCTTCCCACGGTCTGGTATCGCAACACGTGGTGGGACGGTCTGACGGAGCGGCCCACTCTCCGGTCCGACAACGCTGGTCGGGTTCTCGCGAGTCACCATGTCGTGGGCGACTGGGTGATCACCGCGTCGGAGCGTGCGACCTGGCTCTTCACCGAAAACGAGACCAACGCAACGAGGCTCTTCGGCGGGGAGAATCTGACCCCATTCGTCAAGGACGGAATTAACGACTTCGTGATCGAAGGCAGGAGTGGCTCTGTCAATCCGGTGGGACTCGGAACCAAAGCAGCTGCGCATCACGCGCTCCTCGTGCCGGCCGGTGCCTCGCACGTGGTGACGATGCGAATGCAGCGCGCAGGCTTCTCCACGCCGGCGGGCGATTGCCTCGGTCCCGATTTCGACCGGGTGCTCCAGCTCCGTCGTCGAGAAGCTGACGAATTCTATGGTGCCATCACCCCGTCGGGGATCAGCGCCGACTCCGCCGCGGTCATGCGCCAGGCGCTGGCCGGCATGCTCTGGAGCAAGCAGTTCTACTATTTCGACGTCGACCTGTGGCTACAGGAACATCATGCGCACCCGCTCCGCGCTCCGACCCGGGACCTGCGGAACATGCAATGGTTCCACATGTTGAACGGCGACATTCTTTCCATGCCGGACAAATGGGAGTACCCCTGGTACGCGGCGTGGGACCTGGCCTTCCACTGTGTTGCGCTCAGCATGGTCGACCCGGCCTTCACGCGCAATCAGATAGAGCTCATGCTCTCGGATGTCTACCTCCACCCGAACGGCCAGCTCCCCGCATACGAGTGGAATTTCGGCGACGTCAACCCGCCTGTGCATGCATGGGCAACGCTCTTCGCGCACCGTGCGGCGCCTCACGAACATGGAGGAGTCGACGTTGACTTTCTCCGCAATGCATTCAAGAAGCTGCTGGTGAACTTCACCTGGTGGGTGAACCGAAAAGATCCGTCCGGTCGTAACCTGTTCGAAGGGGGATTCCTCGGGCTCGACAACATCGGGGTCTTCGACCGCAGCGCGCCACTGCCGACGGGAGGCCAGTTGGAGCAGGCGGACGGCACAGCGTGGATGGCGTTGTTCAGCCAGAACATGTTGGAGCTCGCCATCGAACTGGCCACCGCCGATCCCAGCTATGAAGACCTCGCTCTCAAGTTCGTCCAGCACTTCTTCCAGATCGCCGGGGCCATGGACCGGGTGGGTCAAACCTCCGACGAAATGTGGGACGAGGAAGACGGGTTCTTCTACGACGTCCTACGCCTGCCTGATGGTACGGCCACGCGGCTCCGAATTCGCTCGATGGTCGGGCTCATCCCCCTTTGTGCGGTGGCAATAATTCCTCCCGAGACGCTGGAACAGTTCCCGAGTCTGGTCAGCCGGGTCCAGGGGTATCTGGAACGCAACGGCGACCTGTTGGTCAATGTGGCCGACCCCCGGAAACCCGGGGTCAACGGTCACGTGATGCTCTCGGTGCTGAACGAGGAGAAGCTCAGACTCGTCCTCACCCGCATGCTGGACGAAGAACGATTCCTCAGTCCCCACGGTGTGCGCTCACTGTCCCGTTCCCATCTGGACGAGCCGTACGTGTTCCAGGTCGAAGACCACGAGTACGTCGTCGGCTATCTGCCGGCGGAGTCCGATACGGGCATGTTCGGTGGAAACTCCAACTGGCGCGGTCCGGTGTGGTTCCCGATCAACCTCCTCATCGTCCGCGCCCTGTTGCAGTACTACCGCTACTTCGGCGACACCTTCACAATCGAGTGTCCGACGGGCTCGGGCCACGAGATGACGCTCTTCGAGGTGGCAAAGGACCTGGCTGATCGCCTCATCTCCATCTTCTTGCGAGACGAGAATGGCAGGCGGCCCGTCTATGGCGGGACGGAGAAGTTCCAAAATGACCCGCACTGGCGTGACCTGTTGTCCTTCCACGAGTACTTCCACGGGGACAACGGGGCCGGTATCGGCGCCAGTCACCAGACAGGTTGGACGGGGACGGTGGCGCGCCTGATCCAGCTCTTCGGCGAGGCCACGGCGGACGACGCGTTGCACGCATCCGGTGGGCTCCTGGCCTACGGCACGCAAGGGCGCCCGACGGCGTCCCCGCACTGAGCGCATCACGCGTGAGCGGCGTGGGCGCGATGTCCGGTCCTTGGTCGGCACATCCGGTCATCTATGAACTGAGCACGTTGCCGTGGCTCAATGAGGTGGCAGCGCGTCGCAGCCGTCGGGTCACACTCGCCGATGTGCCAGCTTCGGAGTGGGACGCCGTCGCCCTGCCCGGGGTCGATGCAGTCTGGCTCATGGGCGTCTGGGAGCGCAGTCCCGTGGGTCGGGCGATCGCCCTGGGTGACCCGGCGATTCGTCACGAAGTGAGCGAACTCCTGCCCGACGCGACCGACGCGGACATCGCTGGTTCCCCCTACTGCATTCGTCGTTACCGAGTGGATCCCCTGTTCGGCGGTCCCGACGGATTGGCGGTTGCCCGGTCGGAACTGGCCGGACGGGGCGTGCGCCTGCTCCTCGACTTCGTCCCCAACCACGTCGCACCCGACCACGATTGGGTGGGCGTGCACCCTGAGTACTTCGTGCGGGGCACCGAGGCGGATCTGGCGCTCGAACCACCGGCCTTTCTCGAGACGGCGGGAGGGGTGCTGGCGATGGGGCGGGACCCGTACTTCCCCCCATGGCCCGACGTCGTCCAGCTCGACCCGACGCAGCCCGCGCTGCGACGTGCAGTCATCGAGACCCTTTCGGGAATCGCCGAACAGTGCGACGGGGTGCGGTGTGATATGGCCATGCTGCTGCTCGACGACGTCGTTGCGCAGACCTGGGGTGACCGGGTGGGCCCGGCGGGTCCGGCTCCCTATTGGGACGAGGTCACGCGGGCCGTGAAGGAACTGCACCCGAACTTCCTCTTCGTCGCCGAGGCCTACTGGGACCGCGAGCCGGATCTGGTCGCACAGGGCTTTGACCACTGCTACGACAAGCGCCTGTACGACCGCCTCGCCTCCAACGGCGCCGACCCGGTGCGCGACCACCTGGCGGCCGACCCCGACTACCAACAACACCTGGTGCGTTTCTTGGAGAACCACGACGAGCCCAGGGCTGCAGCGGTCTTCCCGGCGGACCGCGGGGATGCGGCCGGCGTGGTGGTCGCAACGGTGCCGGGAGCACTGCTCCTCTTTCAAGGCCAGCTCGCCGGCCGCCGATTCCATATGCCAGTGCAACTCGGGCGTTGGCCCGCCGAGGAGCCCGAACGCGCACGGGAGGCAGCCTGGGTCCGGCTCCTCGGCGTGTTGGCTGCGGAGGGCCTGCGGTCCGGTCGCTGGAGCGCGCTCGAGGTCAGGGGGTGGCCGGACAATGACAGCTGCCGCAATCTTTTGGCCTGGCAGTGGCAGGGCGAAGCTCGCCGCCATGTGATCGTGGTCAACTTCTCCGATTCGCCGGCGGACGGGCGCGTCCGCGCTGGAGGGTACGGCGGGCGCCGACTGGGATCTCACGGACCTGCTCGATCGTCAGTCCTACCGGAGAGCCGGGAACGACATGGACCGCGCCGCCGGCGCGGGTCTGTACGTGTCACGAGGGCCTTACGAGGCCCACCTCTTCCGGATGGTCAGGATCGACGGCCCCGGGCCGGGCTAACTGGCCGAGGACTCGATCGGCACGACGACGGCTGACGGGGCTTCGGAGGCTGCCAGGAACCGGTCGTACGCCCCGACTCGGCGCTGGTACTCGTCGACTCGTCGGCGCTCGAATGCCTGCGCCCGTTCGACTGCTGCCTGTAGTTCCTCAGGATCATTCAGCAGTCGTACGGTTCGCACTCGGGGAGAAACAATGGGCGAGTCCGAGGGCTCCTTGCTGTGGTGGTGGAACACCGCATTCCTCCTTCCTTCTGGTGCAGCACCGGCCGAAGTGTGCACTCTGCGCATTATGCGCCTTTGGAGGCTCGGCGCGTACCGCGGGCTTCCTCCCGGGCGCGCCCCGGGGGAGCGCCCGGCGGCTCGGCCTATGAGGCGACCTTGTCCTCGCGGTGGGGGAGCACCCAACCGGGACGGGGAAAGTGGCACGTGTACCCCTGGGGGTAGCGCTCGAGGTAGTCCTGATGCTCGGGCTCGGCTTCCCAGAACGGTCCCGCCGGCGCGACTTCAGTGACGACCTTGCCCGGCCACAGGCCCGATGCTTCTACATCCGCGATGGTGTCCTCAGCGATCTCGCGCTGCGTGTCGTTCTCGTAGAAGATGGCCGACCGGTAGCTCTTGCCGATGTCATTGCCCTGGCGATCCTTGGTCGTCGGGTCGTGGATCTGGAAGAAGAACTCGAGAAGATCCCGGTAGGAGGTCTGGCTGGGATCGAAGGTGATCTCGATCGCCTCGGCGTGGGTCCCGTGGTTGCGGTAGGTCGCGTTCGGCACCTCACCTCCGGTGTAGCCGACCCGGGTCGAGAGAACGCCGGGACGCTTCCGAATGAGGTCCTGCATTCCCCAGAAGCAACCGCCGGCGAGGATCGCCTTTTCCGTCGTCATCCGTCCACCTCCTGAGTGGTCGTCGTGTTGTCGAACAGCTTCTTGTACTCTCCGTACCCCTCGGCCTCGAGGTCCTCGTACGGGACAAAACGTAGGGCAGCCGAGTTGATGCAGTAACGCAGCCCTCCCTCTTCCTTGGGCCCGTCGTTGAAGACGTGGCCGAGGTGGCTGTCGCCGTGGCTGGATCGGACTTCGGTCCGGATCATCCCGTGGCTCCTGTCCACGATGTCCACGACGTTCTCGGGCTCGATCGGGGCCGTGAAGCTGGGCCATCCGCACCCGCTGTCGAACTTCTTGGTCGACGTGAAGAGGGGCTCACCCGAGACGACATCCACGTAGAGTCCGGCCTCCTTGTGGTCCCAGAACTCGTTGTTGAAAGCCGGCTCGGTGGCAGCCTCCTGGGTCACCTGGTACTGCCGAGGGCTCAATTTGGCAATGGCTGCCGGATCCTTGCTGTACGTGCTCGTCACACCAACTCCTTCTTTCTCATGTGACTATTCGTGCACCAGGTGCAACGTCAGATGGCCCTGGAAGCTTCCCGGAATCGGCCTTGCGGTTGGTCGCGGACGACCGTTCGGGACCCCGGGACCCGGGCGACATCCGGCGCGGCATCTTCTCGTCCTAGCCCATCGCAGGGCGCATGTCACGCCGCGTCGGGTCCCGGGAGGGCGAGCACATCCGTAACTGTCATGTTACGGTAGCCAGGTCGTTACCGAAAGGTGGAGCGCGTTGGCGGGAGGACGGGTGACCGGGGTGCACGTCGCAGCACCGGGCGACCCGTTCGGCGCCCTGGGCGATCCCAACCGCCGCGAGATCCTGCGTCTGCTCAGCACCGGCGACAAGCCGGTGCGGGAGATCGCCGCCGCCATGCCGATCAGCCGCCCGGCCGTCTCCCGCCACCTTCGGCTCTTGAAGGATGCCGGCATGGTGGCCGAAGAGGCGCAAGGAACACGGCGCATCTATCGCCTCCGGGAGGAGGGTCTGCACGCGGTCCAGGCCTACCTCGAGGGGATCTGGGGCGACGCCGCGGTGCGGTTCAGGCTCATGGCCGAAAACCTCGACAGAATCCCGAAACCGTGACCGCGCCGCTGCGGATCTCCTTCGACGTCGAGTGCCCGCCTGAGCATGCGTTCATGGTGTGGACCACGCGCATCGACACATGGTGGCCGCGCGACCACACCGTCACGGGGAACGCCGACCGCGTTGTGCTCGAAAGCGGTGTCGGCGGCCGGATCTTCGAACGGACGGTCGGCGGTGTGGAACATCAGTGGGGCAGGTGACGGTGTGGGATCCGCCGAGGGAATTGGCCTACCAGTGGCACCTCGGGTCGGACCCGGCGACGCCGACCGAGGTGGAGATCCGTTTCCGCCCCGAGGGGAGTGGGACCACGCGCATCGAGATCGAGCACCGCGGGTGGGAGCGACTGGGCGACGCCGCGGCCGAGTGGCGCGCCCGGAACCAAGCCGGCTGGGACACGTTGTTGCCGCACTTCGAGACCGAACTAGTGAAAGGAGACCGGTGATGCCGGCAGGAACCAAAGAGGACCCTTGGGAATTGACGACGCCGCCCGGCACCTCGGCCTACACCATGTACCGAGACGACGAGGCCGACCCGCCGGCGTTGATCTGCCAGGTGGGTTCGACGACGCTCAAATACCGTGTCCGGGCCATCGAGGATCTGCATGCCTGGCTGACCGAGCAGGGGGACTGGGTCCCGTTGGGAGCGGCCGACGAGAAGAAGCCTGCTGCCGCCAGTACGGTCGAGGCATGGGGGCGGTCGGCCGACAACCCGGTCGGGGGGTGGTACGGCCTTCGGAACGGGTACCGGGGACGCTTCGGCATGTATCTCCCACCCCTCCTCGAGGCGCTCGGTCTGGCCGAGGTCACCCATGACGCCCGGAACAACTCGATGCGAGCCCTCTGAGCCGCGCCGCGCCCTCGTGGCTACCGCAGGTGATCGCCGAAGAAGCGGAGCGTGCGGTCCCAGGCGTCGGCGGCGGCCTCGGGGTCGAAACTCTCCGAGCCGTCTCTCATGAAGCCATGGGTGGCGTGGGGATACACGATCGTGTCGGGATGGTGGGCCACCACCCGCTCGATCTCGTCGGGCGGAATATAGGGATCCTGTCCGCCGAAGAAGAGAAGCGTCGGGCACGTCGGCTCACCGAGGTCGTCGGCGATCCGCCCTCCGTAGAATCCGACGGCGGCGTCGAACCCCTGGCCATGGACCGCGGTGTACCACGAGAAGCGCCCGCCCATGCAGAACCCGGTGACGCCGATCCGATCGGCGCCCAGGCCCCGCAGTGTGTCGGCGGCAGCCGTCACGTCGGCGAGGACCTGTTCGGGCACGAGTGCGCCCATCAGCGATGCGAAGTCTGCGGCCTCGGTCCCGCCACTGCGGAAGAAGAGGTCGGGCGCGATGGCCCCGTAGCCTTCGGCGGCCAGGCGCTGGCACACCCGCAGCAGCTGCGGGCTGATGCCGCCACCCTCATGGATGACAACGACCCCCGGCCAGGGCCCAGGCTCCTCCGGGAGGGCCACGAAGTAGGGGAGCGAGATCGCCGGCACGGCATCGAGTTTGCCAGAATTCCGGTGCTGGTATGGGGTGACAACCTCGACGCCGCGGCCGGTCGGAGGCGCGGTGGCGCGGCGAGGGTGAAGAATCGACGTCACGGTGTCGATTTCGCCGTCCGCTATTCGTCGTACTGAGTGAGCGGCGCCAACGACGGGGTCGACGAAGAGAGGAGCACACAATGGCCGAATACCTCATCCTCATCTACGGGGATGAAGCAGCACTGGGCAAGACGGATGCCGAGGGGTTCAACCAGATGATGAAGGGACACCAGGAGTTCGGCGAGCGCAATGCAGCCGCACTTCGGGGCGGGAACGCGCTGCAGGCCACCGGCACGGCGACGTCGGTCCGAGAAGATTCTTCGGGTGGTTTCGTCGTCACCGATGGGCCGTTCGCAGAGACCAAGGAAGCGCTGGGCGGGTACTACCTGGTCGAAGCCGCGGACCTGGACGAGGCGCTCTCCTTGGCCAAGCAGATCCCCATGCCGGCAGGCGGGGTCGAGGTGCGTCCGATCAGGACATTCGACTGAACACGGTCCGCCCCCCGCAGCATGCGTCGGTCGAGGTGGCGGTGGCCGAGGCGCACCGTCGCGAGTGGGCATTCGTGCTCGCCGCGACGGTGCGGGTCACCGGTGACATCGACCTGGCGGAGGAGTGCGTCCAGGACGCGTACACACGCGCGTTGACGACGTGGTCCACCCGCGGTATCCCGTCCAACACGGGCGCTTGGTTGACGACGGTGGCTCGTCGCCGCGCCGTGGACATGGCGAGGCGATCCGCAACCTACGGCAGAGCCCTGCCCCGACTGGTCGAGCGGGCGGAGGAGCAGGGGCCCGAGGACTCGGGCACCCCCGAGATCGTCGATGACCGCCTCCGGCTGATCTTCACGTGTTGTCACCCCGCCCTTGGCCCCGACGCGCAGGTCGCACTGACGCTCCGTCTCGTGTGCGGCCTCACGACGGCGGAGGTGGCCCGCGCGTTCTTGGTCGGCGAGTCCACCATGGCGGCCCGCATCACACGGGCCAAGAAGAAGATCGCCATTGCGCGCATCCCCTATCGGGTACCTCCGGTGGAGGAGCTTCCGTCACGCATCGATGCGGTTCTCACGGTGGTGCACGTCCTCTACTCGACCGGGCATACCGCGCCCGTCGGCGCAGACCTGCTCCGACGCGACCTCGTGGAGCGATCCCTCGACCTGGCCCGCGTGCTGCGTACGTTGCTCCCCGACGATGCCGACGTCGCGGGCCTTCTGGCCTTGATCCTTCTGACCGATGCCCGGCACGACACGCGTCTCGGAGACGTTGGCGAGTTGGTGCTCCTGGCTGATCAGGACCGCGCCCGGTGGGACCAGGCTGCCATCAATGAGGGGATCGCCCTCGTGCGCTATGCCCTGCAGCGCCGCCCTCCCGGGCGCTTCGCGCTGATGGCCGCCATCGCCGCCGTCCACGCCCAAGCTCCTTCGTGGGACGCCACCGACTGGCAGGAAATCGTCGGTCTGTACCTCGTCCTCATGCAGATCTGGCCGTCCCCCGTCGTGGCACTGAATCATGCGGTGGCGCTGGGCTTGGCCGAAGGTCCTCAGGCCGGCCTGGACGCGCTGGACGCGATCGGGACCGACCCGCTTCTCGCCACCTACAGCTACATGGCCTCGGCGCGGGCCGACTTCCTCCGCAAGCTCGGGCGGACGGGTGAAGCGCGCATGGCCTACGAAGAGGCGCTCCTCTTGAGCGAGAATGTGGTCGAGCGGGCGTTCTTGGAGGAGCGCATCGGCGACATCACGAGCTGACGTCCTGCGTGGCGGCACAATCGTCGGAGCTGCTCCGGTCGGGGCCGACGATCTCTCGAAGGGCATGCGACCGCACGTATTCGGGTAGGGGTCCATGGTGACTCCGGGTTTGTTGCGAATTCCCAGCTGTTTCCCAGCAGAACGCGAATCTGATGGCGTTCTTGGCGGGTTCTCAGTCGCGGCACAGAGGAATTGGGCACACTTGGGGAGAATGGATTCGGCCCACGACAAGGACAGCAGGATGCTGTGGCTGGTGCGTCACGGAGAGAGCACGTGGAACGATCTCGGTCTCATCCAGGGGCACGCCGAAGGGCCGGTGCTCACCGAACATGGCCGGGCACAGTCGCGTGCTGTCGCACATGGTCTGCGGGACGTGGCAGTTGCGGCAATCTATGCGAGTGATTTGGAGCGTGCGCAACAGACGGCTGCGTTTGTCGGGTCGGCACTGGGTCTTCCCGTCCACGCGGACAGCGCATTCCGCGAGCGTTGCTTCGGGGTGTGCGAAGGCCTCCCTTTGAGCGCGCTGGACCCGATGCAGTCAGGCATCTCGGACGGGTCGGTCGTCGACGCCGCGGCGCGACCTGAGGGCGGGGAGTCGCTGGACGATCTCTACGGGCGGGTGAGGGCGTTTGTGGACGGCCTGGGGGATCGACGCACTGCGGGTGACGTGGTGATCGTCACGCACGGTGGGACCATACGCGCCCTGCGGGCCTACTCGCGCGGGCGAGCCGATGCTCGGCAGATGCTGGGACGAGGTGGCCAACGGCAGCGTGTGGAAGGTCGACCGGCCGGCCATTGCACAGGCAACGAAGCGATAACGAAAGAGCACGGAGGCTCACATGCGTCCCACAACCCTGCAGCTTCCCGAGAGGGCGTCGAAGCCCCGGTCGACCGGCATCACGATGGTCGTCGACGCCGGTCTTCCCACCCGTTACTTCCGAGACGTCGTGGAAAGCGGTGCGGAGTTCCTCGATTTCGTGAAGTTCGGATGGGGGACCGCGCTGGTGACGAACGACCTGAGCGAGAAGATCGCGGTCCTCCGCGAGGTCGGCGTGGATTTCTATTTCGGTGGCACGCTGTTCGAGAAGTTCGTCCTCCAGAATCGACTGGACGATTTCCGCGAGCTGTGCCAGACGTTCTCCTGCGAGTACGTCGAGGTCTCGAACGGAACCATCGACCTGACGAATCCGGAGAAGGCCGGCTACATCAGGAAGCTGTCCGACGAGTTCCGGGTGATTTCCGAGGTGGGATTCAAGGACGCGGAGCGGTCGGAGAACTTGCCCCCGAGCCGTTGGATCGAATGCATCCACGAGGATCTCGACGCCGGAGCCGTCTTCGTGACGCTCGAAGCGCGGGAGAGCGGCAAGTCCGGCATCTGCCGGCCGAACGGGGAGCTGCGCTTCGGGTTGATCGAGGAACTGCTCACGTGTGACCTCAGTCACGAGACGCCTGCTGTTCGAAGCTCCGTCGTCGGAGCTCCAGAACTACTTCGTGAAGCGCCTCGGTCCGAACGTGAACCTCGGAAATGTGGCGGCGACAGCCGTGTTGGGCTTCGAGACCATTCGGCTCGGGCTTCGGGCGGAGACCTTGTGCACGTTCGAAGGTGGTCGTACGTGAGGGAAGGTCGGGACGCCTTTCACCTGGCGATACCTGCGTACCACCTGGACGATACCGAGGACTTCTATGTCCGCCAATTGGGGTGCAAGCTCGCGCGGCGGTACCCGGATCGGATCACCCTCGACTTCTTCGGTGATCAACTGGTGTGCCATCTGACCGAACCACCGCCGCGACGCGCGGGGGACCTCGCGCTCTACCCGCGGCACTTCGGTGTGACATTTCGCGAAGCAGAGGACTTCGAGGCGCTGCACCGACTCTGCCTCCATCGCAAAATCGAGACGTTTCGTGACCTCGACGTCCGCTTCGAGGGCATGGTCGAAGTCGCACCGCACCTTCGTCCTGCGCGACCCTTCCGACAACCTGATCGAATTCAAGCACTACGCCGACCCTCGAATGATGTACTGAGATGGCGGCGCTCGTCTCCGAAGTCGACTCGTCCGCGGCCGACCGGTTCCGTCAGCGGGCCGGTGTCCGAACTGGTTCGCGCCCGACGCGCTGTCGAGGGAGACCGGGCTTTCATCGAGCACGCCCGCGAGGATCGGCTCCTGTCGTTCCAGGACCTGGCGCATGCCGTCGAGCAATGGGCGGGCATGCTGTCCGAATGGGGCATCGACGAGGGCTCCACCATCGGTCTCGTCATCAGCGATCCGATCGATTTCTCGATCGCGTTCTTGGGAACGATGGCGGCCGGTCGCTGGGCGGCGCCGCTCGACCCCACGACACCGGCGCACGGGACCGGCGGCCTGCTTGGTGCCCTGGGGCGAGTCGGGGCGGACGTCGTCTTCGCTGATCGCACCGCCCCCGACGGCATCGACGTGGCGCTGGATGGATCATCGCCGGCCCGGCACCGACTGCCCGCAACGCCGCGATCGGGACGCAGGCGCCGGGGCACCGGCGGCGCATCGGGCGGTGCGGTGCTGGCCTCGTCGGGCACCACGGGTGTCCCCAAGGTGATCCCCCTGCCCCAAGAGCAACTCCTGCACACGGCGCACAACGTCGCGGCGCATCATCGCCTCACGTCGAAGGACCGGGGATTCAACTCGCTGCCGCTCTTCCACATCAACGCCGAAGTCGTCGGTCTCCTCTCCACGCTCGTCGCCGGTTCGACGCTCGTGCTCGACGACCGGTTTCATCGCACCGAACTTCTGGAACCTGATGGGCGCGCGGCGGATCACATGGATCAATGCGGTTCCCGCCATCATCTCGCGGCTGGCCGATCCCGGCGTGGACGAGGCGATTCCGTCCCGCATCAGGTTCATCCGTTCCGCCTCAGCTCCCTTGCCGGTCGCCACCTCGGCCCGATTCGAAGCGAACACGGGCATCCCGGTCCTCGAGACGTACGGGATGACCGAGGCGGCGAGCCAGATAACGGCCAACCCGCTCTCGGGCCCGCGCAAGCCGGGATCGGTGGGACTTCCCGTCGGGTGTCGAGCTGCGGATCGTGGCGGACGACGCCGCCACGGTCGAGGGTGCCGGGCAGGTGGACGGCGACAAGGTCGGCCACGTCGAAATCCGGGGGCCCTCGGTGATTCTGGCCTACGAGGGCGACCACCACGCTGACCGGATAGACGCCGATGGCTGGCTCCGGACCGGGGACCTCGGGCACTTCGACGAGGACGGCTACCTCTACCTGGACGCACGAACTGACGACGTCATCAACCGGGGCGGCGAGAAGAGTCTTCCCGCGGGAGATCGAGGAGATGGTGCTCGTCGACCGCTGCGGTCGCCGCGGTGGCCGTCGTGGCTGCTCCCGACCTCGAGATGGGGCAGGTTCCCGTCGCCTACCTCGTGCTGCACGGAGTCGAGCGACGCGTCGGCACGTGCCATCGCGGCGGAGGCGCTCGAGCGCATTCGCGAGCCGACTGCGGGCGGACCTCGTGAAGAGCAAGCGGCCGGTCTCCCTCAACGTCGTCGAGGCGCTGCCGGCGGGGGCGACGGGCAAGGTGCAACGGCGCACCCTGCGCGAGAGCGATGTCGCGGTGATCGCCCACCTCGATTGTCGATGACCGTCGACGCCTCGCCGCTCGCACCGGCCGTGCCCGTGAGTGGCACGCGCAAGCGCCTCGACCACATCGACGCGATGCGGCCCGTCAAGCAGTTCGGCGTCGTCTCGACCCATACGCTCATCTTCTTCGCCGCGGTGGGAACCGGCATCACCGTCGGCGCCTCGCTCCAACTCCTGCATGTGACACGCGAGGCGTTCCTCTTCATTTCTGCGTGCATGATCGCCTACAGCTTCCGCGGCGTGCAGCAGATGGACCTGCGCACCTTCTGGCGCAAACGCTTCAGCGCGGTCGGCGTGCCCTACCTCTGTTGGACACTGATCTACTTCTTCGTCACGCTGCACGGGACCACGGGATCGCTGCCGTGGAGGCTCGATCACCTGGCCTATCTGGTGGGGACCGGGTACTACCAGCTCTATTTCCTCGTCGTCCTCCTCGAGTTCTATCTGGTGTTCCCGCTCCTCCTCATCCTTTTACGACGAACGGTGGGGCACCACGGCCTTCTGCTGGCCGCCAGCGCCGCGCTCCAGGTCCTCATCGTGTCGTTGATGCACTGGGGCGTGTTGCCGCATTGGATGCGGGGTTTCTGGGCCACGCGCGAGGTCACCTCGTACCAGTTCTATCTCATCGCCGGCATGGTGGTCGCCTTCCATCTGGACGAGGTGCACCGCTGGCTGTGCTCCCACGTCTGGCTCGTCCTCGGGGCAACCCTGGCCAGTGCCGCACTCGCCGAGGCGTGGTACTACCTCGCCGCCTATCACGTGGTGTCGTGGTTCGGCTCGAGCTCGGACCCCTTCCAGCCCATCGTGATCCCGTGGAACATCGGTGCCATCGCAAGCATCTACCTTCTCGGCGTGTGGTTGGTCGGCCGTCGCCGATCGCCGCGGATCCGGGCCCTGACCAAGACAGGATCGGACGACTCCTACGGGGTCTTTCTGGCCCAGCTGGTGTTCATCACGGCACTCGGGTGGGCGGGATGGCGCCACCTCGATGGGTACGTGCCGTGGCCGATCGTCTGCGTGTTGACGGTCCTGATCGTCTTCTCCGCCTGCGTTGCCCTGACCGAGCTGCTCGCCCGGACACCGCTGGCCAAGCCCCTCACCGGCCGCTCCCGGGCCCCGCGCCGGGCGCGGTCTCCCCGTCCTGAGCGACCTGCACCGCGTGATGTCGAGCCGCCACGGGAGACCGGTGCGGGTGCGCAGGACCTCGTCGGGTCGAGCCACGGCCCACGGACCACGGCGCAGGTGAGCCCGTCAGGGGCTTGACACCTCGTCGCTGACGGCTTCGCTGATGAGCCGGTAGCCCTCTGCGTTGGGGTGCTTGTTGCGCCCCAGGGGACCCGTGACGCATTCCCAGGTCAGCGCGCATGTTCGTGCCACGTTCATCGGCACCAGCTCGCCGTCGGGCAGGGCCGTGGGCGCGACGCTGTTCATGTCGAAGGCGGTCGCCACATCGGCCATCGGGATTCCCGCCCCCGCATAGGCCGACCGGAGCGCCTCGTTGAGGCGGCCGATGACATCGAGACTCTGTGCGGCGAACGCTTTCCCGGCGGCCCCGTCGCGGTACGCCACCAGATACGGGTCGTAGTGGCCCACGCCGACGATGTGCACCTTGGGCCCCGCGGCGGCGCGCAGTGCCCCGAGAATCTGGGGGAGCTGTGTCCGGACATCCGCCAGCGCGAGGTCGACACAGGTCTGGTCGACCTCGTGATGCGCGAGGCATCGGACCATGTCGTTGAAACCGACATCCACCGTCACGAGTACCGTCGACGGGTGCTGGCGCAAGAACGACACGGCGAGGCCGAGCTGCGACGCGAAGCCGTGGCACCGGTCTCCGCCCTCGAGCATGGTCAGGGTGGTCTCGCCGGGACAGCCGAACTGGACCAGTTGGAGGTCGGTCCAGCGCGCACGCTCCGCGGCCATGAGGTCGTCTGCGTACCCGTCATCGGTGGGCGCGCCGTGGGGGATGGCCGCCGTGGGTTGAAAGCCCACCGAATCGGACCCACCGAGGGCGAGGTAGTAGTGCGGTCCAACCTCTGCGGCCTGCGCCGGGGCCGTGAGGCTCAATGCGCCGGCGAGCAGCGCGAGACCCATACACGTGGCGACGGCGAGCCCCCACAGAAGTCGGTGTGCCATCTCGTCGTTCCCCGTCCGCCCTTCGACCGATTCCCAGCTTGATCCAAGCTTTCGTGCGCACTGTAGATGCCGCAGCGGCTGAACATGGGGGCACCTCCGAGCGCTCTTTCGGGGGATCCGCGCCCAGGAGCCTCGAGGCGGCCTGTCGCGGCCAGGGCCGGGGCTGGGTCACACTGGTTGGCATGGCAGCCCAGTTCATCTACACCATGCGCGATCTCAAGCGGTTCTACCCCCCCGACAGAGAGGTCCTGCGTGGCATCAATCTCTCCTTCTATCCGGGGGCGAAAATCGGGGTGATCGGCTCCAACGGTTCGGGAAAGTCCTCGCTGCTGCAGATCATGGCGGGGCAAGATGACGGGTTCACCGGCGAGGCTCGGCTGACGCCCGGTTTCACGGTCGGCTACCTGGCACAGGAGCCTCAGTTGGACCCCGCCAAAACTGTGGCGGGCAACGTCGCCGACGGGGTCGGGGAGGTCAAGGGCCTCCTGGACCGGTTCAACGAGGTCTGCGCGGCGTTCGCCGAACCCGACGCCGATTTCGATGCGCTGCTGGCAGAGCAGTCCGACCTGCAGACCAAGATCGACGCGGCCGGCGCATGGGATCTGGAGCGGACGTTCGAGATCGCCATGGATGCTCTCCGGCTGCCCCCGGGGGACGCCGACGTCACGACGCTCTCGGGCGGCGAGCGGCGCCGGGTCGCCCTGTGCCGGCTCTTGCTGTCGAAGCCCGACCTCCTCCTCCTGGACGAGCCCACGAACCACCTCGATGCCGAGTCGGTGGCCTGGTTGGAGCGGACCCTGCAGGAGTATCCGGGCACGGTGGTCGCCGTGACCCACGATCGCTACTTCCTCGACAACGTCGCCGGCTGGATTCTGGAGCTGGATCGCGGCGCGGGCATTCCCTGGGAGGGGAACTACTCGTCGTGGCTGGAACAGAAGCAGGCCCGACTCGCCGGGGAGGAGAAGGCCGACCGGTCGCGGCAGGACGCGCTCCAACGCGAGCTGGACTGGATCCGGATGTCGCCGCGGGCCCGGCAGAGCAAGGGCAAGGCCCGCATCACGGCGTACAACGAACTGGTGGCGGAGGCGGAAGCAGCCGAGCGGCGAGCGGACAAGGTCGAGATCACCATCCCACCCGGGCCGAGGCTGGGCGATCGCGTGGTCGACGCTGCCGGCCTGGTCAAGGGCTTTGGCGACCGGTTGCTCATCGACGGGCTGTCCTTTCTCCTCCCTCCCGGCGGGATCGTCGGCATCATCGGCCCGAACGGTGCGGGAAAGACCACGTTGTTCAAGATGATCGTCGGAGAGGAAAAGCCTGACGGCGGGACCCTCGACGTCGGGTCCACCGTCTCGTTGGCCTACGTCGATCAGTCACGGGACAACTTGGACGGCGAGGCCACGGTCTTCGACGAGATCACCGGTGGCGTGGACCGGATCGTCGTGGGCAACCGCGAGCTCCACAGCCGGGCCTATGTGGCCAGCTTCGGGTTCAAGGGAAGTGACCAGCAGAAGAAGGTGGGCCAGCTCTCCGGTGGAGAGCGCAACCGGGTGCAGTTGGCCAAGGTGCTCAAGAGCGGCGGGAACGTCCTGTTGCTCGACGAGCCGACCAACGACCTCGACGTGGACACGCTCGCGCGCGCTCGAAGATGCACTCTTGGGCTTCCCCGGGTGCGTCGTGGTCATCAGCCACGACCGTTGGTTTCTCGACCGGGTGTCCACGCATGTGCTCGCCTTCGAGGGCGACTCGGTCGTCAGATGGTGGGAGGGGAACTTCACCGACTACGAGGCCGATCGCAAGAAGCGGCTCGGCCTCGAGGCCGACCAGCCGCATCGTCTCCGCTACAAGCCTTTGGTGCGCGGCTGACCGGACGCGACGAGTGCGCGTCGCCGGTCCATCACGGCGCGCCGCGGCCAGTGCACGTCGGTGGCCCAACCGAACCGCTCGAAGAGACGGATCGTGTCGGCGGCAAGATCGAGCTGGCCCGCGTCCACGCCGTGGCGCGCCGAGCGTGGGAACGCGTGGTGTGCGTTGTGCCAGGAGTCGCCGAAACTGAGGAGAGCCAGGGGCGCGAAGTTGGTGCTGCGATCCTTGCTCCCGAAAGGCTGTTTGCCGAATGTGTGGCACAGCGAGTTGGTGCCCCACGTGACGTGATGGAGCAGCGCGACCCGGACGACTCCGGCCCAGAGACCGGCGAGGAGCGCGCCCCAGATGGTGCCGATGACGAGCCAACCGATAAGCGTCGGGATGAGGAACGAGAGCACGGTCCAGAGCACCACCGTGCGGGACACGAAGGCGAGGTCGGGATCTGCTTGGAGATCGGCGCTCCACCGTTCAGCGTTGACCTCGTTGTGGACGAAGAGCCAGCCGGCGTGGGCATGCCAGAGGCCACGGAGCTGATGGACGATGCCCGGACCCTCGGGCGTCGGCGAATGGGGGTCGCCGGGCCGGTCCGTAAAGGCGTGGTGCCGGCGGTGCTGGGAGACCCAACTGGTCACTGAACCCTCGATGCCCATGGTCCCGGCGATGGCGAGGGACACTTTCAGCCAGCGGGCGGGTACGAACGACCGGTGGCTGAACAGCCGGTGGAAGCCGACGCTGAGACCGATCCCGGTGACCAGGTACATGCCGACACCCAGACCGAGGTCGAGCCAACCGATCCCGTGGTCCCAGAAGACCACCATGGCCACCCCGACGGCAACCAACGGAAGGACCACCAGAAGGGACGCACTCACGAGCTGGACCTTGGTCGCGGTGGGAGGTCGGGCGTCAGCGGGTGGCGCGCACGGCTGCAGTTCCTGTGGTGGGGCGGCAACCGTCACTCGAGCTCCGATCGATGAGTTACATCAATTGGGGAGTACGGAAGTGTCATCCGGCCCAACTGCCGTCACCATAGCCGCCGCTCTCGGCCTCGAGAGGCCATTGTCGTGGAAGGTGACGGGCGCGCGACGCGTCACTGACGCCGGCGTCATCTCCCCACCAGCTTGCTGTGCAAAGCTTCGACGATCGCCGAGGGCACGTGGTGACGGACGCAACAATGCAAAAGGGGGGTGTCGCTGCGGTGGGAAGGAGACTGCTGAGGATGCTCGGCGCCGTGACCGTCGTCGCCGGTGCGGCCGGACTCGCCCTTCCCAGCGCTTCGGGAGCGACCAGGGGCCCGACGCCCGTCACACAGGCCAGCACGAGCACGAGGGGCGTGACGAGCACGAAGATCAACGTGGTCTTCCCCGTCGTGAACCTCCAGGCGCTCTCGAGCGAGATCGGCTTTGCCGGTGACGTCGAGTACACAGAGCAGGCCAAGGCAATCGAGCTCTTCGTGGGGCAGATCAACCGGAGCGGCGGCATCAACGGGAGGAAGATCAACCCGCTCATCAGGTACTTCGACCCTACCAACGCATCGAGCATGCGGGCATTGTGCAAGGACTGGACCCTGGGCAGTCCCGCCGCCTTCGCCGTACTCGACGGCGTCGGTGACTGGACGGATGACAACGAGCTCTGCATCACCCAGGAAGGGCACACACCGTTTCTCGGGCAGTGGACCACCGTGTCCGACTGGACCCGGCAAGGGTCGCCCTATCTGTGGTGGACCGGACCGGACGACGCCTCCGTTCTTCAGGCCGTCGTCCAATGGGGCCACCACGCGGGACTGCTGGGCGGCGCCCGCAAGGTCGGGATCATCGCGGGGGACCGCGCCAGTGATCAGCTGGCACTCAACCGGTACCTGGTGCCCGACCTCGAACGCATCGGCGTGCGGCCCGTCGTCGAGACGATTGCCGCGCAGACCTCTGAGACGGCGGCAACCAACAGCGACGCGTCGCTCGACGTGGAGAAGCTGCGGGCCGCCGGGGTCGACTCGCTGATCCCACTGATGCCGTTCAACGCGTTCCTTCCCGTGTTGGGGGCGGAGACACAACAGCAGTACTTCCCCAAGCTGTTGCTTTCCGACTATGAGGACTCGATCGAGACGTCGTTGGGGTTGCTCCCCGTCCCCTTTCAGAAGGCGCTGAACGGGCAGGAAGGGGTGACGACTGCCACGTTGGGCGGTATCGACGACTCGCGGCCACAGGCGCAGGGCGGCTACGACCCCGGGGTGCGCGCCTGTTGGGCCACTTGGCACGCGGCATACCCCGAGACCCCGAAGGGGAACATGAACGACTTCATCGAGGAGCAGGGACCGGTGCAGGGATGGTGCCAGGAAATCCGGCTTTTCGCGCGCGCCGCCACCATGGCGGGCAAGGATCTCAATCGTCGGACCTTCGTCGAAGCGATGTCCGCCATCAAGAACTATCCGGGCGGGTCCTCGCCCCTCCTCACCTTCGGCCCCGAACGATTCTCGGGTCCCTCCGAGTACCAGGTGGTCAGCCTGCACGTCAACAAACCACCATCCGCAGCGTGCCGGCTCCCCCTGGGGACGCTGCCGCCACAGGTCGTCTGCTGGCATCAGGTGCAGAGTTGGAAGCCCCTCCCGACGAATTCATGAGCGCCACCGACGCACGCGAGAAGGCCCAATGGGAAGAGGACGGATGGACTCTTCTCCGAGGCCTCCTTACGCAGGAAGAATTGCGGGCGGCGCAAGCGGCCCTCCCCGAGCTCTTTCCCACCGCCGAGGAGTTCGCGCAGGACGTCGATCCGGACCGCAATCGGCCCTTTCGTATCGACTCGCACTCCGTCATGCCCGCGTTCCCGTTCGAGAACGGCGCGCTGAACCGTCTGGTGCTGCACGAGAAGATCATCAGCCTGGCTCAGGAGTTCCTCGACCTCGATGACATCCGTCTCTACCAGGGCATGCTGAGCGCCAAGTACTCCGGGGGCGCGCTGGACGACGAGCAACTGCTCCATGTCGACTACGGGAATCACACGTTGGTGGTACCGCGTCCCGAGGTCGGTTACCAACACCTCGAGCTGTTCATCTACCTGAGCGACGTGACGCCGGAGAAGGCGGCGACGCGGATGGTGTCGCGTCGGCTGACGACGGGGATCCCCGTCGAACGGACCTACCTCAGCACCGTCGAGTACGAGGACCTCTACCAGGCCGAGGTCCCGGCCTCGGGCCCGGCCGGATCGATCCTGGCCTACCGGCCCGACGTCTTTCACCGCGGCGTGCGAATGACCGCGCCCGGTGCGGCTCGCTTCATGCTGCACGTCTCCTTCAAGCCCGTCGCCACCGATTGGCTCGGGTCTCAGGCCTGGCCGAGCGCGGCCGAGGGCCTGGCATGGCACCGCTTCATGCAGAGCGCCTCCGTCCGGCAACTCGTCGTCTTGGGCTTTCCCGAACCGGGACATCCCTACTGGACCGTGGAGACGCTGCGCGGCGTGGCGGCTCGCTACCCGCTGCTCGACATGACGCCGTGGCGCCTGGCGTTCGCAGACGAAGACTCGCCGTGAGCACGGTGTCGCACGAGCTCGTCGAGCCCGAGCAGCCCTGGTGGATGTCCGGCGTCGCCTACCAGATCTACCCGCGGTCGTTCGCCGACTCCAACGCAGATGGCATCGGCGATCTGCCGGGGATCACTCGGCATCTGGACCACCTGGCATGGCTGGGTGTCGACGCGGTGTGGCTCTCACCCGTCACGCGGTCACCCAATCGTGATTGGGGCTACGACGTGTCGGACTTCTGCGCCGTCGATCCCGACTTCGGCACCATGGAGGATGTCGATCGTCTCATTGCCGAGGCCGGGGCTCGTGGGATACGTGTCCTGATGGACCTGGTACCCAATCACACCAGCGACCAACACCCCTGGTTTCTCGACGCCCGGTCCTCGCGCGACGCCACCAAGCGCGAGTGGTATGTCTGGGCCGACCCGAAGGCTGACGGTTCGCCGCCGAACAACTGGGTGAGCAGTTTCGGCGGCCCGGCGTGGACCCTCGACCCCCGCACCGGCCAGTCCTATCTGCACAATCACCTCGCCGAGCAGCCGGACCTCAATTGGTGGAACGAGGAGGTCCGCAGCGCGTTCGACGAGATCATGCGGTTCTGGTGCGATCGGGGAGTGGCGGGATTTCGCATCGACGTGTGCAACGTCATCATCAAGGACGCCGAGCTGCGCGACAACCCGGTGGCGACCGAAGACGACGACTTCGAGGCGCAACTCTTCGGGCAACGCTCCGTGTACAACACCAATCGTCCGGAGGTACATGAGGTCATTCGTCGTTGGCGCACGCTGGTGGACGGCTATGGCGAGCCGCGGGTCCTGTGGGGGGAGACGCCCGTCCCGGTGCCCGAGCTGGCCGCGTACTACGGTGACGGCCGCGACGAGTTGCACCTTGCGTTCAACTTCCCTTTCATCACAGCCGCGTTCGAGTGTGGAGCGCTCCGGGACGTCGTGGAGCTCACGGAAGCAGTACTGCCGGCCGGTGCGTGGCCGGTGTGGACGGGCTCGAACCACGATATGTTCCGCTTCCCCACTCGTTGGGCCGCTGACGACCCGCGCAAGATCCGGCTGGCCCTGCTCATGCTACTGACCCTGCGCGGCACACCGGTGCTCTACCAAGGCGACGAGATCGGCCTCGGGAATGCGACGGTTGCCCATGAGGACATGCGTGACCCGCTCGGCGTTCGCTACTTCCCCTACTACGAAGGTCGCGACGCCGGACGCACGCCGATGCCCTGGAGCGCCGCCCCCGGCGGAGGCTTCACCGACCCCGGCGTCAAACCCTGGCTGCCCCTGGGGGACGTTTGCGCGTGCAACGTCGAGAGCCAACGGTCGGACCCGACCTCGGTGCTCGCTCTGACGCGTGCGCTCATCGCACTCCGACGGGGGACCGACGACCTGCGTGCCGGGTCCTATCGATCGCTCGACGCACCCGAGGGTGTCTGGGCCTGGGGGCGCGGGACGCGGCACTTCGTGGTGCTGAACATGACGGACGAGCCGGCGGTGATGGCAGGCCTCGACGCGACGTTGCGCATCTCCACCGTAGGGCCGCGTGACGACGAGCACGTGGCGGACGCACTGGAGCTGGTGCCGTGGGAAGGCGTCATCGGGGTGACGCGGGCTCCGTGGACCACAATCCGCTGACGTCGACCAGCGGAGCCGTGCAGGGAGGACCGTCGGCCACCCAGATCTGTGGCGGCTCGCTCTCGTCCGTCCCGTAGCGGATGAGGCACGAGGAGCGGGTGCCGTACTCGCCCAGGTGCACGCAGTTGGCCGACGAGCGCGGTGTGGCCGGCGTGTCCGGCCCCGGCGGATCCGGGGTACCGGCCGGATCGGCCGCGCTGTGGTCCCCCAGGACCAGGCGGAATGCGGTGAGGGCGGATTCGGCGTCGGTGGCGTGGGCGAGCGAGGTCGCGACGCGTTCGGCTTTGGGTGAAGGGCCACCGAGGGCTCGATTCTCGAGCACATGGAGCCCCGGGGCGAGTGCGACGGCAGCGGGCTCGACCAGCCCCGTGAAGTCGATGTAGAAGAGCGAGTCCCGGTCGCCCGTGAGCAACCAGGATCCGTTGTAGTCCGACGGCCGGTGGTGGGCGAGGAATTCTTCCACACCACGCCGCGCGTCGGATTGCTCGGTCAGCGCGAGCGGAAGCTCTCCCCGGGTGCGGCGTGAGGCGTCGCGCCCGCCTTCCCTGGGCTGGTTGGTCAGTCCGGCGAACACGCCCCGAGCATTGACGGCGAGCCACGTCCCGCCAGACAGCTCGTCCCGCCCTCCGAGCACGCGCGGGCCCCCGTCCCGCAGCACGGCGATGGGGACGGCCGGCCTGTCCAGGAACTCGTCGCGATTGGCGCCGATGAGGAGGGGCGCGTCGGGAAAGAGCCGAAACGCCACGACCAGCAGGCACACGAGATCACACTAGTGATGCTCCGGATGCCCGGTGGACCGATCGACGAGGGGCCCGGGGGCTTCAGGCAGCCATGAGCTCGGCTGCCGACTTCTCCGGTGCACGAGGGGGTGACGGCTGCACGTGCTTCGACCGCCCCGGGAGGGCAAAGCGGAAGATCTTCCAGATGACCGAGCCGAATTGCCTCGAGAGCCTGCCCGTGTTGTAGGGGATTCCGTAGCGCTGGCAGATCTCCCGCACCCGGGGCGCGATCTGCTTGTAGCGCCGGGCGGGGATGTCGGGAAAGAGGTGATGCTCGATCTGGAAGCTCAGGTTGCCGCACATGATGTGGAACAGGTTCCGCCCCGTGATGTTGGCAGAGCCGAGCATCTGGCGGAAGTACCAGTGACCCTTCGACTCGCCTTCGCATTCCTCTTCGGTGAATTCCAGCGCACCCTGGGGGAAGTGACCGCAGAAGATGATGATGAAGGCCCAGATGTTGCGGACGACATTGGCCAGGGCGTTCGCCGCCAACGTGAAGAAGAAGAGCGGACCCGTGAAGGCGGGCCACATGATGTAGTCGCGGAAGGCGAGCGTTCCCGACTTGCGCATCCCGTTCTTGAAGGAGAGCTTCGCCTCGGCCCAGGTCTTCTTCCCGGCACGTACGTGTCCGAGGTCGACATCGTGCAGCATGATGCCGTGATCGAAAATCAGCGCGAGGCCGAGGGCGTAGAGCGGGTTGCCCAAATTGGCCGGCGTCCACGGCTTCTCAGCGCTGATCCGGATCACCCCGTACCCGAGATCACGGTCCTTCTCGGTGATGTTGGTGAAGGTGTGGTGGAGGTAGTTGTGGTAGTGCTGCCAACCCTTGGCCGGGCACGACGAGTCCCATTCGAAGTCCGTGGAGGACAAGGCGGGGTCCTTGGTCCAGTCGTACTGGCCGTGGAGGACGTTGTGCCCGATCTCCATGTTGTCCAGAATCTTCGAGAGCGAGAGGGCGGCCGCCCCGAGGAGCCAGAACGGGGGGAGGAACCCCAGGAACAACGAGGCCCGCCCGGTGACTTCGGACCAACGCTGGATCCGGATCAGGCGGCGGATGTAGGCCACGTCCTCGGTGCCCAGCTGCTCGACGACCTCGGCCCGCAGGCTCTCGAGCTCGTGCTCGAGCGCATCGAGTTGCGAAGGGGTGAGGCCGTACGCCTCGGCGACGGTGGGCATCAAAGATCGATCTCGACGTCGCCGACGGGAACGCTGACGCATATCCGGATGTTGGCATCGGGCCCGTTGGTGAGGTCGCCGGTCACGGCATCGCGCACGACGCCGGAGCACAGCCGCCGCGTGCAGGTGTGGCAGATCCCCATGCGACATCCCGTGAGCGGCGTGAGGCCCGCCGCTTCGGCCTGGAGGAGCAGGGGCCTACCGTCGCTGGCCACGCCTTTTTCGCTGGCTCCGAATCGCACCGTCCCGTCGACCGTGCCGGCCTCCGCGGTGAATTGGGCCAGCGTGAACGCTTCGGTGAGGAGGTGCTCGCTCCGACCGGCCTGCGCGAAGAGGTCACGCGCCGCGTCCATGAGGGGGGCCGGCCCGCAGACGAAGGATTCCGCGCTCGTCCATGCGGGAGCGGCGGCGCCGAGTTGCGCTTCGGTCAGGAACCCGTCCAGATCGCCCGTGCCGGGTCGATCGGTGAAGACACGGACGAGGCGCACGCCGGGCGCCGTGCGTGCGATCTGCTCGAGCTCTTCGCGGTAGAGCATGTCCTGTTCGGTCAATGCGTAGTGCAAGAAGGTGACCGGCTTGGTCCAGCCGAGCGCACAACGTGTCCGCAACATCGACATCACCGGAGTGATGCCACTCCCGCCGCTGATGAGGAGGAGATGCGACGGTTCCGTCGCGGGAAGGGTGAACGAACCCTGTGCCGTGGTGAGGGCAACCGTCTGGCCCTTCTGCGCCGCCTGGTGGAGGTGGCGGCTGACGCGGCCCTCGGCGTGGGCCGTGATCGACAGCTCAATGAGGCCGTCCCGGGAGGTGGCGTCGTTGGCCATGGAGTAGCACCGGGTCTGCCGCACGCCGTCGATCTCGACGCTGAGCTGGGTGTACTGACCGGCACGGAAGCCGGTCCAGAGCCCGTTCGGGCGGAGCGTCAACGTCACGCTGCGCGGGGTGGTGCGAGCCACCTGCACCACCTTGGCCCGGACCTCGGTCGAGGACCACGACGGGCGCACGAGCTCGACGTAGCGGTCGACCCCGTAGGGGGTTGCCGCGGCGTTGAACACACGTATTGCCTGGCGGAGCACCCGGCGGGATAGCGGCGGCCGTGTGGGGAGGACGCCAATTGCCATGCCATACCGTACTCTGAGCTGGCCCGGAGCAGGGAGTCGTCCCAGGTGGCGCGTACGACCGAAGGGGGCCGGGGTGGGGATCCCATCGGGCCCTTTGCGCAGGTCAGAATCTGTGGATGGCCACCAACCGCTGGATGACGAGGTGACGCACCCCGTGGCGCGCAGTACGACCGCCGGTTCGAAGAGCTGGCAGCCAGTGGCGCGGACACGCATGGAGAGGCGTCCTTTGTCGAGTCGTACGGTACGGGCTCCGTGCTCGACGCCGGATGCGGGACCGGAAGGGTCGCGATCGAGTTGGCTCGCCGCGGTCACGATGTCGTGGGGATCGACATGGACCCGGGCATGCTCGACACCGCCCGTCAGAAGGCGCCGGAACTCGAGTTGGATCGAGGGCGATCTGGCCGACACCTCCCTTGCCCTCGGCCGGCGTTTCGACGTCGTCGTGATGGCGGGGAATGTCCTCATCTTCGTGGCACCGGACACCGAGGGGAGGGTGGTGTCCAACATGGCCGCCGTCCTGGCGCCCGGGGGGCGGCTTATCGCCGGCTACTCGCTCACCCCCGGGGGCCTCTCGGTACGGCGACACGACGAGCTGGCGGCTCAATCCGGCCTGACCCTCGAGGAACGGTGGTCGACCTGGGATCGCCGGCCGTTCGATCGGACCAGCACCTACGCCGTGTCGGTCCACCGTTCGGGCGGGTGATCCGGTCCTCTGCCCGTCCCCGGCCCACCGGCGCTAGCCGGCCAGTGCAAGCCCCTGTTGTCGCGGCGGTGAGTCGGTGAGCTCGCCGAGTTGGCGGACCGCGGCGTTGCGGACAGCGGCGATGCTCGACTGCCGGACGTGGGCGTAGCCGTGCACGTCGTTGGCCAGCGTCGACGATGGCACGCACCGCGTCGACGGTTGCGGGCGTGAGGTGGTCCAATGCCGACCGCGACCCAGGCGAGGTACTCCGCCACGAATTGCCGCTCGGCCTTGCGCTCGGCCGTCCAGCCGAAGGGGTCGAAGGGCGTGCCCCGGAGGTGCCGCGCCGCGCGAAGGATGCGGAAGGCCGGGCGGGCACTGCGGACGAGCTTGATCTTGCGTCGGAGTCCGAAGTGCGCCAGGAGCGGCGGCTTGAGCATGTAGACCGGACGTGCGCCGGGGAATGCATGCGCGAAGGCTTCTCGTTCTTCGTCGAGAAGGTGCAGGCGGGCCACTTCGTACTCGTCCTTGATCGCCGTCAGGGCATAGAGGCCGCGGGCGAACGCTTCGCTGACTCCGCCCGACAGCGTTCCCGTCGCCGTCTCGTTCTCGCGCCGCCACCTGGCGCACCCGCTCGAGGTAGCGCGCCGGCAACCCGGTTGTTCTGGAAGCCGATGAGCTCCGTTACCCGCAGACGGACCACGTGGCGCAGGCCCTCGGGCCAGCTCGGGTCAGGCTCGAGGTGTGGCGGCACGGCGCGCCGTGCCGTCGACCCGGTCGACGGGAACGGCGCCGGTCCGGCACCCGGTGCGGTCGCGGCCAGGGCGGCGGTCACGGCTTCGGGCGAGGCCACCGCGGTGCGGCCCCAGGCGACGGCGGCCAAGCTGGCCGGTACATCGACCCCGTTGAGCCGGACGGCCTCGGTCAGCTCCGTCGGCACCCGAAGGGCAGGAGTCCGGACTGGAAGGCGGCACCGAGGAGGACCAGGTTGGCGGCCAGATGATCGCCCGTCAGTTGCTCGGCGATCGTCTGGGCGTCGACGCAGACCATGTCTCGGGCTCGGGTGGCCCGGGCGATGCGCGCCCGCAGCCCCGCTGCCAGAGGGATAGGACGCGCGTTGGTGGCGGAGCATGGTCGCAGTCGGCACCTCGGCCATGTTGAGCACGGCGACCGTGCGCTCCGGAGAGGCCACCGACAGCGCGTCGTCACCGGCCGTACCGAGGAGGTCGAAACCGAGGAGGACGTCGGCGCCACCGGGGCTGGCATGGACGTCCCCTTCGATGGGCGATGACGAGATCCGGACGTCGGATGTGACCGGCCCGTTCTTCTGCGCCAGTCCTGTCTGGTCGATGCCGGCGGCGTGCAGATCCGGCGAGGTGCGCGGCCATCTGGGTGATGCGGGATGCGGTGACCACGCCGGTCCCGCCGATGCCGGGCATGCGGAGCACGGTCGTGCCGGACCAGGGACGAACCGGCGGATCGGGCAGGATGGTGGGTGGCGCAGGAAGCGTCGGCGGGCGTGCCGCGCCACCACTGCGGTCGTGGCGGGCCACCACGAACGAGGGGCACTCGCCGTTGACGCAGGACTTGTCGAGGTTGCAGCTGCCTTGGTGCACCGACATCTTCGTCCCGAAATCGGTCTCGACATGCACGAGCGACATACATGTGGCGTGCTCGGCACAGTCACCGCACCCTTCACAGACCCGGCTGTTGATCCATACCGATTCGGCCAAGGCCGGACGCTGTCCCCGAGTGCGCAGCCGACGTTCCTCCGCCGCGCAGGGGTCGAAGTGGATGAGGGCGGTGACACCGTCGACCGCTGCGAGCTCTCGTTGCGCCCGTGCCGTGTCGTCGCGGTGCCGCACGGTGGCGATCGGGTGGAGCCGGGCGTGGGCGAGCGCAGGGGGGTCGGGCGTGGTGACGATGACCTTCTTCACGCCTTCCATGGCCAGCCAGTGCGTGAGCTCGGGGACGCCCACGCGGCCGACCGGGGTCTGGCCGCCCGTCATGGCCACTGCGTCGTTGTAGAGGATCTTGTACGTCATGGTGACGCCGGCCGCCACCGCCGCCGCGCACTGCCAGCGATCCGGAGTGGAAGAAGGTGCCGTCGCCGAGATTCTGGGCGTAGTGGCGGTCCTCGGTGAAGGGCGACATCCCGATCCACTGCGCCCCCTCGCCACCCATCTGCGTCATGCCGATCTTGTGGCCCCGCCCCTCGTCGTCGAGGGTCGCCATAATGTGGCAGCCGATGCCCAACCCGACCAGCTGGTCGTCGTCGGCCCGGGTGGAGATGTTGTGGGGGCATCCGGAGCAGAAGTACGGGGTGCGTGGGGCGGGGGCGCTGCCCCCGAGGTCGATGCGGATCGGCGCTCCTGCGTTGTGCCGATCCACTGCGGCCCGCACCTGCGGGGGAAGGTCCTCGTCGCGCCACAGGCGGGACAGCACCCCGGCGACGAGGTCGCTGGTCACCGCCCCGTGGTGCGGGAGGAGGGATCGGCCGTCACCGTCCTCCTTGCCGAAGATCCGGGGCTGGCCCGGTTGCCGGTACAGGGCGGCCTTGAGCTGGTCTTCGATGACCGGTGTCTTGTCCTCGACGACGAGTACCTCGTCCACGCCGTGCACCATCGCACGCAATGCGAAAGGGCTGAGGGGCCACGGCAGATCGATCTTGATCAGTCGCAGACCGAGCTGATGCTGGTCGCGCTCGCTGAGGCCGAGGTCGTGCAGGGCCCGCAACGTCGCCGCGTAGGCCAGTCCCGAGGCCAGGAGCGCTATGCGGGGCCGTGCTGGCTCGCGGGTGATGCGGTTGAGCCCGGCGATCTCGGCGTAGTCGTGCACCCGCGGGAAACGTACGGCGTAGAGATCCTCCTCCGCCTCGAGCGCACCCGATCCGAGCAGTGCACGCGGCCGCCACTGGCGGGACCGGTCCGGAGCCGGGATGCCGAGTGCGCCGAGGGCCGGGATGGTGACGGTCGCGCTGGCATCGGCCAGGTCGGCGACGATCTTCAGTGCACTCCACAGGCCTGCATGGCGCGACAGCGCCACGGCATGGAGTCCCAGCGGGATGATGTCGTCCAACGAAGAGGGGGCGAGGACCGGCACGCCGAGGGCCCGTGCCATCTGCTCACACGAGCTGGGGAGGGTCGAGGACTTCGACATGGGGTCGTCCCCGACGAGGGCCACGGCGCCGCCGAGTGGGGCCGTACCCGAGACGTTGGCGTGGCGGATGGCATCGGCCGCCCGATCGAGACCCGGATTCTTTCCGTACCAGAAGCCCACCACGCCGTCGACCCGACGTCCGGGCAGCTCACCCGTCAGTTGTGTCCCACCGACGGCGGTGGCGGCCAGCTCCTCGTTCAGTCCGGGAGCGAAGACGATGTCCGCCTTCGACAACAGGTCGTGCGCCCGTTGGAGCTGTTGGTCGAGCCCGCCCAGGGGGGAGCCTTCGTAGCCGCTGATGAAGAGCGCAGTCGACAGATTGCGGGCGCGATCGAGGTCCCGTTGGGTCAGGAGGAGGCGGACGAGCGCCTCTATGCCGGAGAGCAACACCGTGCCTTCCGTGGCCTCGTAGCGGTCACTGATGCTCACGGCACGCATCGGCTCTCCGTTCTTTTCGTCAGTGCTCGACGGGAGCGTCCACGAACCCCACCGCACGGAGCTCCGATCCGCTCGAAATGCTCACCGCGTCAGTCAACACGTCCCGGCGGGGCGATGGGGAAAGTTGTGGTGTTTCCTGAGCACCACGCAACGGAAGCCACGAAGAAACCGAGTTAGGCGCACGGAATCTGCGGGCTGGGCCCATCTTCTCTAGACTTGCAGTCATGAGCGCCGTCGACCTCGATCAGACCGACCACCGGATCATCGAACTTCTCTCGCACAACGCCCGACGGACCATGGCCGACATCGGCGAGAAGGTCTCGCTCTCGGCCTCGGCGGTCACCCGGCGTATCGAGCGGCTCGAGAAGTCAGGGGTCATCGCGGGTTATACCGTCGTGGTCGACCATCGCAAGGCGGGGCGCCCCATTCAGGCCTTTACAGAGGTGCGCTTCGCCGGTACGGCCGATCTCAAGGAGATCAAGGAGACGGCGATCCAACTCCCCGAGGTGCAGGCAGTGTTCACCACGGCCGGAGACCCCGATGCCCTGGTCTGGCTCCAGGTGCCCGATGTCGAGCGGCTGGGTCAGGTGATCGAACAGCTCCGCCGGCGCGGCAGGGTCACGGGCACCAAGACACTGATCGTGCTCGATACGTGGTCGCGCCAGACCTCCTTCGAACCCGAGCGCCCCTCCGTGCGACGATCGTGAAGATCGGATGCATCGGGCCGGGGGCGTTCAGCCGGGTGGAATGACCGACTGCGCGTCGAGCATGTCCGCCATGACGGCCCGGATGAACTCGTCGGCCGCGTCGGTCATGCCGCCGGTCACCCCGCCGTAGATCGCTCCGGATCGGGCGGCTTCTCCTGCGTGCTCGTTGGCATAGATGACGGCGTCGGTCAGATCGGCAGCGAACGCGGCGGCCACACCGGGTTGCGTCTGGGGCCGGGTGACGGCCATGTGGAGGGCATTGGGATATTGCTGGCCGTTGAAGCGCCACCCTCGTTGTCGCATGAAGTCGTTGACATGGTAAATGTCGAATTCGTCCGCGGTGAACGAGAAGAGGAACGTCGGATGGCCGATGATCCTCAGCTGCGGATGGCTCCGCACGCGTCCTGCATGGCGGAGGACGTCTCGAAGATCTGCTTGGCGTAGCCCAGGTAGCCCTGGTAGCCGAACTGGACCATGGCGGCCCACGTGGCGGCGATCAGGCCTCCCGAGCGCGACCCCTCCATGCCGGGCGACGTGTACTTCCCCCCGCTCCAGTCGGTCAGGTAGAAGTACTGCGCGTTGCGCAATTCCTTCGAACGGAAGCTCAGTACCGATGAGCCCTTGAAGGCGTAGCCGTACTTGTGGGTGTCGGCCGAAATCGACGTCACGCCGGGCAGGCGGTAGTCGAAGACCGGGATGTCGTAGCCCAGTTTCTCGCCGAAAGGGAGGATGAACCCGCCCAGGCACCCGTCCACGTGCAGACCCACACCGTGGGCGAGCGCCACCTCGGACAGCTCACCGATGGGGTCGACCGTCCCGTAGCCGTAGTTGCAGGCGGAGCCGATGAGCGCCACGGTCTGATCATCGATGTGGTCCCGCACCCAGTCCACGTCGACCCGGGTGGTTCCGGGGTCGATGGGCGCACGCCGAAGCTCGACCCCGAAGAGATGGCACGCCTTGTCGAAGGCAGGGTGAGCGGTCTCGGGCTTGATCACATTGGGACGGGTGACCCCGCGCGCCTGCGCCGCGTGCTCGCGGTACGCCAGGATCGCATGCAAGATGCTGCCGGTCCCCCCGGTCGTGACGAGTCCGCACGGGTCATCCCCCGCCGACGCGGCAACGTCGCCGTGGTGCAGGCCCAGCGTCATGGAGATGATCTCGGCCTCGAACTTGGTCGCGCTCGGGCACATGTCGCGTTGGAGAACGTTCACGTGTGCGAAGAGGCCGAACGCATCGTTCATGAAGTGGTAGTGGTCGTGATCGCCGCAATACATGGTCCCCGAGCACTTGCCGGTCTCCCAGAACGCATCCTCCTCGGTCGCCATCGTGCGGAGTTCGGAGAGGACCTGCTCGCGGGGCAGGCCGACATCGGGGAGATCCCGATGGATCTCGAAACGGTCGGCGTAGGGGTAGCTGCTCACGGGATGCAGTGATTATCGCAGGGTCAGCGTGGCCCGCACCGGCCGGTGGTCGGAGCCGGCGGGCGGCAGGACCTCGCCGGAGGCAACCTCAATGTTGCCGCGCACGAGTATGTGGTCGATCTGGCTGTGCGGATGCCACGCGGGCCACGTCCTCCCTCTGACGGCTCGCCGCCAATCGGGCAGGAAGGCGCGTATCGGAGGGCCCCAGAGGTTCATGTCGCCCGCCAGCACCGCCTCGGGCCGTGCCTCGGTCTGCAGCAGCCGCTTCAGGTCGGCGTAATTGCGGTGGGATCCGTACTGCAGGTGGGACATGTGCGTGCCGACGATCGAGAGGGGGACGCCGCCGACGCGCACGTCCACCACAATGGCGGCACGGTGCACCCGGTCGCGTTCGAGGGGCGGCAGGCGCAACGTGTGTGTCCCGTCCACGGTCATGCCACACCGGGTCAGGACGGCGATACCCCAGGTCCCGCTGTCGCCCTGCTGGTAGCGGGTCGCCGCCAATTCGGTCGCGTGGAACGGGCGGGCGGTGCTGACGTACAGCGAGCGCATGCTGGCCCGTAACCCCCCGCGCGGCATCCAACGTTCCGTCGCGGCTGCATGCGGACGGGTCCGCCGACCTTTGGCCAGCGTGCACGTCACGGCTTCATAGCCGAGCGCGGCGGCGATCTGCTCGGCCTGGCCGGACCCGGGCCCGTCGACGTCGTTCGTCCATGCCTCTTCGAGGACGAGCACGTCGGCATCGAATGTGTCGCAGGCGGCAATCGCATCAAAGGGCCGACCCCACCCGTCGATTCCCGCGTGCAGGTTGAAGTTCACGACACTGAGCACGGTGCTGCATGAGGATAGGCGACCGCGTGGCGGGGACCGGTACCATCGTCGCGTGCCCCCACGAGCCCCGGACGTGCTCGCCGAGCGCCTTCGGCCGTTCACGACGACGATCTTCTCCGAAATGTCCGAGCTCGCTCTCGCCACAGGCTCGCTCAATCTGGGCCAGGGTTTTCCCGACACCGACGGGCCGGCGGAGATGATCGAAGTGGCGACCGCCGCCATGCGGGCGGGGCGCAACCAGTACCCGCCGAGCCAGGGCATCCCCGAGCTCCGGGAGGCCGTGGCCGCCCATCAGGCGGCGTGGTACGGGCTCGACATCGCACCCGCGGACGAGGTCCTCGTGACGACGGGCGCGACCGAGGCGATCGCCGCGTCGTTTCTGGCCCTGTGCGAACCGGGTGACGAGGTCGTGATGTTCGAGCCGTCCTACGACTCCTACGCCGCGTGCGCATCGATGGCCGGGACCACGCCGCGCCTGGTGCGCCTCCATGCGCCCGACTGGTCCTTCGATCTCGACGAGCTGGCAGCGGCGTTCGGGCCACGGACGCGTCTCATCCTGCTCAACACGCCGCACAATCCCACGGGCAAGGTCTTCACCCACGCCGAGCTCTCGGTGATCGCCGAGCTCTGCCGTGCCCACGATGTTCTGGCGGTGACCGACGAGGTCTACGAGCATCTCGCCTTCGACGGGACCCACCTGCCCCTGGCGACCCTGCCCGGCATGGCCGAGCGCACGCTGTCGATCTCCTCGGGCGGCAAGACGTTCTCGTTCACGGGGTGGAAGGTGGGGTGGGCGACCGGTCCGGCACACATGGTGTCCGCCGTGAGGGCGGCCAAGCAGTTCCTCACGTACACCTCCGGTGCTCCCTTCCAGCTGGCCATCGCCCATGGCCTCTCGATGGCGCCCGAGCGCATCACCGCGTTCGGAACAGCCCTCAAGGCCAAACGCGACCTCCTCTGTGACGGGCTGTCCAAGCTCGGATTCACCGTGTACCGGCCGGCGGGCACGTACTTCGCCACGACCGACATCGCAACGATCGCGCCGGGCTTCGAGGCCTACGACTTCTGCCGTGCCCTGCCCGAGCGCTGCGGCGTCGTGGCCATCCCGAGCTCGGTCTTCTACGGCGCTCCCGCACCCGTCTCCGCCGCCACCCCGGGGCCCGGCTCGACGACGGGGGGTGAGACGCTCGTGCGTTGGGCCTTCTGCAAGCGCGACGAGGTGCTCGAAGAGGCGTTGGACCGCTTGGCCTCGTGGCGCTGATGACCGCCTCTCTCACCTGGGTCGATGCTTTCACCGACACGGCATTCGCCGGCAATCCCGCCGGTGTCTGCCTGCCCGCCGAACCGCTGAGCGCCGACTACATGCAGGCACTCGCCAAGGAGCTGGGGATCGCCGAGACGGCATTCGTCACGCCCACGTCGCAACCGCACCTCTTTGACCTGCGCTGGTTCTCACCGCTGGTCGAGATCGACCTCTGCGGTCACGCCACCTTGGCCTCCGCCCATGCCATGCGTGAGCGGGGGATCGTGGACGGGACGTGCCCGCTGACGTTCATGACGCGGAGCGGCCCCCTTCGAGCGTCGTTCAGCGATGACCTCATCGATCTCGACTTCCCGGCCGATCCCGCGACCCGTACGCCTGTGCCCGAGGAGCTGAAGGACGAATGGGGGAGCCAACTCATCGGCGTCGCCCGGACCGCCTTCTTCGTCATGGTGACCCTGGCCGACGCCGACGCCGTGCGCAGCTACCGACCGAATCTGGCGGCGATCGCCGCCACCGGCCACAAGGCGGTCCTCCTGACCGCGCCGGCGGATCCCGGTTCGGGTGCCGACTACGTGCTGCGTGTGTTCGGGCCCAATGTGGGTATCGACGAGGACGCGGCCACCGGCTCGGCCCAATGCGTGGCCGGACCGTACTGGTCGGAGATTCTGGGGCGCCCGAGCCTGGTGGCACACCAGCTGTCCCCGCGGGGGGCGGTGCTCCACGTCCGTCCGGAGGGCGCGCGGGTGCACATCGGCGGGAACGCCGTGACGGTGTTCACGGGCTACTTGTGATAGAGAGCGACGTGGTGGCAGCGACCGTGGAGCTTCGAGGGATCGTGGTCGCCCATGTGCCGCGTTCTCCACGTGAGGCCGCCTCCAAGGAGCGCTTCCTGGCCGAGCTCGATCGGCTCGAGGATCCCTGCAACGAGTCAGCCGACCCCGTGCATGTCACCGCGTCGGGGATCGTCGTCGGCCGGCGCGGCACGGTCCTCCATCTGCACAAACGTCTTGGCCGCTGGATGCAACCAGGTGGGCATATCGACCCGGGGGAGACACCGCCCGTGGCCGCCCGGCGTGAGGCCATCGAAGAACTGGGACTGGAGGTGGCGCATCCGGCGGGCGGGCCGCGCCTGATCCATCTCGACGTCCATGAGGCGGCCCTCGGCCATACCCACCTCGACCTGCGGTATCTGTTGTTCGCAGGGGACGATGACCCGCATCCTCCGCCCGGCGAGAGTCCCGAGGCGCGCTGGTACGACTGGGACGAGGCCGCCGCCAGCGCGGACGAGGCACTCGCACCCGCGCTGGTGGTGGCCCGCGCCGAGTGGGACGCTGGTCGTCATGACTGACGAAGCGTTCGCTCGGTTGCTGGTCGTCCAGGACCTCGACACGTTGATCACGCAGCTGGTACACCGGCGGGAGATGCTGGCCGAACGGTCCGGTCTGACCGGGCTCGAGGCCGAGTCGGAGGTGCTGGCCGGCCAGAAGGCGAAACTCTCGGAGGAGCGTGCCGCCCTCGCCGCGACCCAGAAGGATCTGGAAGCGCAGATCGCCACGATCAATGCGCGCAGCAGCGCGATCGAGACGCGGATGTACGCGGCGCCGCGGATCCTCCACCCGCGACCTCCAGGCGATGGACGAGGAGGTGCGACACCTCAACCAGCGCCGGAGCGAGCTCGAGGACGAGGAACTCGTGGCCATGGTGGATCAGGAGCCCATCGACGCGGCACTGGCCGCGCTGGAGGCCCGTCTCGCGCCGGTCGAGGAGAAGGCGGATGTGCTCCGGGATGAGGTCGCGCAGGGCCGGGCGGACATCGACGCAGAGTTGGCAACCGCGACGGCTGCCCGGGGCGCCGAGGCGGCGCAGCTCCCGGCCCCGCTGGCCGATCGGTACGAGGCTTTGCGATCCCGCCTGAAGGGCACCGGGGCGGCGCGGCTCATCGGCCATCGTTGCGACGGATGCCATCTCGAGCTCTCGTCGGGCGAGGTCGAACGTATCTTGGGCACGACGCCCGACAGCGTGGTCACGTGTGACCAGTGCGGGCGCATTCTGGTGCCGACCTGAGGGACAGCGGAAACCGGCATGTTGATCCTCATCAGGCATGGTGAATCGGTGGCGAATGCGCAACGCCTGCTGGTCGGTCGGACCGACGCAGAGCTCACGCAGAAGGGAATGGCGCAGGCGGCATCGGTCAGCCTGTTGTTGCGCGATCCCATCCTCGCCCTGCGGACCAGCCCCCTCAGCCGGGCGCGTGACACGGCGGCCCTCTTTGCGGAGGGCGTTCCGGTGGAGGTGGATGACCGCTGGGTCGAAGTGGACTACGGCGAATACGAGTGCCAGCCCCTCGCCGACATCCCTGCGGACGTATGGCGCGAGTGGCAGCGCGATCCTTCATTCCGCCCTGCCGGGGGCGAGTCGTTGGCCGAGGTCGATGCACGCGTCGCCGCCGCGTGCGACGAGGTCTTCGCCGCCGATGGTTTCGGTGCGCGCGCTCCGGATGGCGACGTCGTGGTGGTCAGCCACGTCACCCCGATCAAGGCGGCCGTGGCATGGGCACTCGGGATGACCGCCGAGCTGTCCTGGAGGCTCCACCTGCAGACGGCCTCGGTGACGCGCATCGGGTGGGGGAATAGTCACCCCGTCCTCCACGGGTTCAACGAGGTGGTGCCCAACCGGGACGCCACGACCCCGGCTCCGCGCCGGTTCCCGTCATGAGTGCCCCGTCATGAGTCGCCCTGTCATGAGTGCCCTGTCATGAGTGACGGCCCGGGCGGACAGCGCCCGCCCACGCTCCGTGAGCTCAAACCACCGGCCGGTGCGGAGGAGCTTCCCCTCCTGACCCGAACCATCGACATGCGGGTCTTCGAGCGCGACGGGTATCACGTCGTCATCGGGTCGCTCCACGACCGACGACCGTGGGCGTCCGGCCGGGTCGGGCCCCGTGACGTGCACCACATGGAGCTGGGGATCGTGGTCCGCCTCGCGGACCTGGTGATTGTGGATGCGGAGGCGACCATGGGCCACTTTCCGCACCCCGAATGCCCCTCCATCACGGACGCCTTCTCCGAATTGGTCGGATTGTCGGTGGCCCGGGGCTACACCCGCGCCGTGCAGGACCGTTTCGGACGCGAACAGGGCTGCAGCCATCTCGAGTTCCTGGCCCGTGCCCTGGGGCCGGTGGTGATCCAATCCCTCACCGCAGCGGGCGCGCGCCGCATGGAGGACGGCGAAGAGGACGGAATCGCGATGGCCGCGAGTGGCCTGCAGTGGCTGACGAACACGTGCCACATCTGGTCTGTCGACGGCATCGGCATGCAGAAATTGGCCGCGGCATGGAAGCCGGGGAATGGCGAGTACCCGGCCCCGTCCCTCGTCGAGATCCGACGCCGGCAGGCCCAGCCGCCCGACTGATCCGCGCCCGGGTCAGGAGTAGATCGGTGGCACGTACGTCTGCTCGTCTCTCGGGGGACGCACGTAACCGGTGTCGGGTGGCCGCAGCGGGAACTCGAACGGCATCGGCGGGTCGTGATCGGTATACGGGATCAGGCTCAGCAAGTGATGGATGCAGTTGAGGCGCGCTGCTCGCTTGTCGTCTGAGGGCACCACGAACCAGGGGGACTGCTTGGTGTCTGTGTAGTTGAACATTTCGTCTTTTGCTTTCGAGTACTCCACCCACCGCAGCCGAGCTTCGAGGTCCATCGGAGAGAGCTTCCAACGTCGCGTGGGATCGGCGAGTCGCGACTCGAGCCGGCGCTCTTGCTCCTCGTCGCTGACCGAGAACCAGTATTTGACGAGCTGGATGCCCGAGCGGATCAGCATTCTTTCGAACTCGGGACAGGAGCGAAGGAACTCCCGGAGCTCCTCATCGGTGCAGAAACCCATGACCCGCTCGACGCCGGCGCGGTTGTACCAGGAACGATCGAACAGGACCATCTGCCCGGCAGACGGCAGGTTGGCCACGTAGCGCTGGAAATACCACTGCGTGCGCTCCTGTTCGTTGGGCGCGGCAAGGGCGACGACCTTGGAAACCCTGGGGTTCATGCGTTCGGTGATCCGTTTGATCGCCCCGCCCTTGCCGGCCGCATCTCGTCCCTCGAACAGGACCACGATGCGCGCGCCCGACGCTTGCACCCAGTGCTGGAGCTTGGCCAGCTCCACCTGGAGATGCTCCAGCTCGGCCTCGTATTCCTTTGCATTCATCGCTGCGACGCCTCCGACACTTTCTTCTGCACAAGCTATTCGGCTTTGAGGAGGCTCGCCGGGTGGGAGCGACGAGCGAGAGAGTGTGATCGTCACGCCCGTCCGTCACAAGGTGGCCAACCAGCGCACCCTTCGTGGTGGTAGCACCATCACGAGACGATCCGCCCCTCTTCGAGCGTCACGATGGAATCGCACTGCGCTGCCTCGTGGGCCCGGTGGGTGATGAGCACCACGCTGCGGGGGCCGGCGGCGGCCAACACGTCCGTGATCAGGCGTTCGGCGGTCGGCGCGTCAAGGCCGGCGGTGGGCTCGTCCAGGAGGAGAACCGGCCCACCGGCGAGGAGGGCCCGGGCGACGGCCAACCGGCGCCGTTCCCCCCCGGAGATCGCCACCCCGTCCTCGCCCACCTGTGTCTCGAGGCCCGACGGGAGTGAATCGACCCACTGGGTCAGCTGCGCGGCCTCGAGCACGGAGCCGACCTCCTCCTCGGTCGCATCGGGCCGGCCCAGCGTCACATTGGAACGCACGGTGCCCGCGAAGAGCTGGGCCCGCTGGTCGACCAGGGCGCAGGTGGCTCGCACCTCGGTTTGCCGCAGCTGGTCGACGGCGATGCCCCCCAACGCGAGCACTCCCTCTTCGAGCGGCCAAAAGCGCAGCAGGGCGTTGACCAGGCTGGACTTGCCCGCCCCGCTGGAGCCGGTCACCGCCACGCGGGCACCGGGCGCCACTTCCAGGGCCACGCCGTCCAGGGCTCGTGGCAGGTCGGGTGCATAGCGCAGGGAGGCGTGTGCAAAGGAGATCTCCGGGCTGCCCGCCCCGAGGTGCGACGGCACGTCGGGGTCGTGCACGGGAACGGGTACCTCCTCGAGCGCCAGGAGCCGTCGCGCCGCGGCAGCGACCGCTCGGGATCGGGTCGCGGCCAGGGCGATGCCCGGAATGGGCTCGAACGTGCCCAGCGCCGCCAGGGGCAACACCGCCACCATGACGGGATTGAGATGGCCGGCGTGCACGGCGCTGACGGTCACCGCCAGCACGGCGAGCACCGCCGACCCGGCGCAGAGTTGCGTCACCAGTGTCGCGAGCGAGTTCGCGTTCGCCTGCCTGCGTTCAATGGTCATGGCCTCGGCGCTCATCGTCTCGAGGCGGTCGAGCGTGGCCTCATCCGCGCCAAAAGCGAGAAGATCGGCAGCGCCATGGATGGCGTCCACCACCTGCGCTGAAAGCGCACCTCCGAGTGCGGCGGCCGAATCGTCGCCAGCGCTGCGCCAGGCCAGGACGGTCGGCACCGTGCACGCCAGGACGAGGGGAACGCCGAGGGCGAGCGCTGCGACGGGAAGTTCGAGCCCGACGACCACGAGGCCCAAGGTGGCCGCACCGGCGGCGATGCCCAGCGGAAGCAGGGTGCGCAAGTAGAGGTCCTGCAACGTGTCCACGTCGTCGATCGCGCTCGGTGAGGAGGTCTCCGCTGCGCCAGCCCGAGAGTGCTGCGGGGACGCGCGGGGCCAGACAGTCGTAGAGCCAGACGCGCCAACGAGCCAAGGCCCGCAGAGCGGCATCGTGCCCGACCAGCCGCTCGGCGTAGCGCAACGGACCCCGCAAGAATGCGAGAACCTCGACGGCCGCCAGTATCCCGACCAGAGCACTCAGTCCGGGGCGAAACGCGGCGCGACCGAGGACATAGCCCGATCCCGCCAGGAGCCCGATGGTCGCGGCCGCTGCAGCCAAGCCGAGCAGTCCGGCCAGTGCCAGTCGTCCGTATGGGGTGCCCGGTTCGCCGAGGATGCGACGGATGGCCCTCATGGCGTGACCGCGGTCAGCGGTACGGTGCGTACGTCGATGACGGAGTCGAAGCGGGCAAGGAGTGCCGGCTCGTGGGCGGTCACGATCACGGTGCGTCCGGCCAGCCACGGTGCGATGGTTTCGGCCATGCGTTCGGTGATCGGCGGATCGAGCGACGCCGTGGGCTCGTCGAGCAACAGGACGGGGGCGGGTCGCAGGAGCGCTCTGGCCAGAGCCACCCGCTGCCGTTCACCGGCGCTGAGGGTCAAGCCGTCCTGCCCCAGCGGCGTGGACAGGCCCAGCGGAAGATGCGCCACCAGACGATCGAGGCCGACGGCCGCAGTGACGTGCTCGAGCTCCTCGTCGGTGGCCCCGGGCGCGCCCAGCCGCAGGTTCTCCGCGAGCGTAGCGGTGAAGAGATAGGGGCGTTGCGGCAACCAGGAGAAGTGCGTCCTCCATTGCGCCACCGGGACATCGCATGACCTCGTGCCATCGACCGAGATTGTTCCGGCGGCCGGTTCCACGAATCCGAGCAGGGCGGCCACGACAGAGGACTTGCCGGCTCCCGAGGGCCCGACAAGGGCTACTCGACTCCCGGGGGGTGCATGGAGGGAGAACCTTTCGAGTGCGGCGGTGGCGCGATCGTCGTAGGTGATGCGCAGGCTTTCGATGCGAAGGTCCCCGACGGTCCGCCCGTGCGCCGCCGCGGCGGGGAGGCGGGATGCCCCGTCGGCAGGACCGCCAGCTGCGCCGTCGGCAGCGAGCGCCAGAACCTCGACGACGCGCGCCGCCGCGGCCTGCCCTTCAGTGCTGGCATGGAACTCGGTTCCGGCGCGGCGTAGGGGCACGAAGACTTCCGGCGTCACGAGAAGCACGGCCATCGCCGTCTCGAAGCCGAGCTCCCCCCACAACAGGCGCAGGCCCAGTGCCATGGCGACGAACCCGACGCCGAATCCTGCGATCAGATCCATGGAGAGCGCGGAAAGGAAGGCGACGCGTAGTGTGCGCATGGTGGCGATACGGACGCCTTCGGTTGACTCGACCACCTCGCGCCGCCCGTGCGCGTCTCGTCCGAAAGCGCGCAGCGTCGGGAGGCCCTCGATGAGTTGGAGGAACCGGCCGGCCAAGGAGCCGAGACGGCGCCACTGCCGCGCCGTGCGCCGGTTGGCCTCGCGGCCGAAGTAGATCATGGTGATCGGAACCGCGAGAACCAATGCCACGACGATGACGAGCGATAGCCAGTCTTGTGAAGCGATCCAGGCCAGGAGCACAACGGGGATTACCGCCGCCGCTGCTGCTTGCGGGAGGTAACGGGCGAAGTACGTGTGGAGGGACCGCAGACCCGCGTGTCGCGGTGAGTGAGAGCTCCCCCGGGCGCTCGCCGACCAGCCAACTCGGGCCGAGAGCAAGAACGTGACGGAGAAGCTGCGCGCGCATGGTGGAGACGACCGACTCGGCGGTGCGCTCCGCCCGGCGCTCACCGATGAGCGTCACTGTCGCGCGTGCCGCGACGGCGAGTGCGAAGGCGATCAGCTCCGGCCGCAACATGGTAAGGGGGTCGTGGTGCAACAACGACCGGTCGATGGCTGTGGCCAGTGCCACGGCTTGCACGACCGCGCACACCGCGGTCAGGGCGCCGACCACCAGTGCGGCGACGGTGGCCGATCGGATCGCCGGCACGCGGGCCGCCAGCTCGGGATCGACGAGGCGCCTTCGGGAAGGGTGGACGGAGCTCACCAGGAGAAGGCCGTGCTCTCCATATGGATGATCGGGCCGAAGGCAACGAGAGGGTCGATGGCTGCATCATCGCAGGTCGCAGCCGCGAACTTCATATCGGGCGCGCCGGTCGGGCTCCAGGTCCGAGATGGGGCCGGCAGATCACTGGTGCGGCAGGGAGGGTGCACGTCGGGCGATGCTACGGTCCGCGGATGGCGAGCAGCGATACGGGTCGCAGGCGTGCGGCCCTGGAAGGCTTTACCGAAGGGACATTCGAGGCGGATGGGAAACGGCGGACCGTCTACCGGGGTGGCGACGGGCCGGCGGTCATCGTGATTCCTGAGATGCCGGGCATAACGCCACGAGTGGCCGACTACGGCCGCAGGGTCATGGCAGCCGGCTGCTCCGTGGTGATGCCGAGCCTGTTCGGCGACCCCGGACGGCCGCCCTCCGGCCCGTACCTGTTCCAGTCGATCGCTCCGGCGTGTATCGCACGGGAGTTCAGCGTTTTCGCCCTGAAGAGAACGAGCCCCGTCACGGCGTGGTTGCGCAAGCTCGCCGCAGCCGAGCACGAACGCTGCGGGGGCCCCGGGGTGGGGGTCGTGGGCATGTGCTTCACCGGCGGGTTCGCATTGGCCATGATGGTGGACGACATCGTGCTGGCACCGGTGCTGAGTCAGCCGTCGCTTCCCTTTCCCGTGTCGAAGCGGCACAAGGCGGATATCGGTATTTCCGACGCGGACCTCGACCGTGTCAAGCAGCGGACTGCCGAGGGGGCCTGCCTGTTGGGCCTGCGTTTCAGCAATGACCCCTTCTGCTTCGAAGATCGTTTCGTCACCTTGCGACGCGAGCTCGGCGACGCGTTCATCGCCGTCGAGATCGACTCGTCGCCGCGGCAATCCTTTTGGCCACCCGAAGCAGGCGCATTCGGTGTTGACCGAGCACCTGCAGGACCGGGCGGGCACGCCGACCCGCGCCGCGCTCGATCAGACGTTGACGTTTTTCCGGGAGAAGCTCGGGGTCGGATCCGGACCGGGCCCGCGACCCGCGTCGTAGCGCTCACTCACTCCGGAGGAGTTGGGCCGTGGGGGTGCGCGCGGCGATACGACCGGGGATGGCGGCCACCACATTGGCCAACGCGAGCGCCGCCACGGCGATGAGCACGATCGACACGGCGGGGACAGTGGGGTCGGGCACCGCGCTGATCTGGTGGACGAAGAGGTCCCAGAGAAACCGGCCCAGTGCGATGCCCAGCGGTATGCCGACGATGCAACCGATACCGACCGCCACACTGGCCTGCCAGGCGATCGCCCCCGCCAACTGTCGTTTGGTGAACCCCAGGGCCTTCAAGAGCGCCAGGTCGGTGCGCCGCCGCCGCACCGAGGAGACAAGGGTCAAGCCGAGCGCGACGACGGCGCCGCACGCCAGTGCGATACCGAGCAGGAGGGGTGTCGTTCCGAGCGTTCGATAGTTGAGGATCTCGGCTGGCCTCTGGACGGGGAGGACGGCGCCGCCGTCACCTTCGAACTGCGGGAACTTGTGGCCGATCGCCCGCAACGAGGCCAAGCCCGCAGCGGGGTCAACCCCGCTCTTGAGCCGGACGAAGATGGCATTCGGACCCGGAACGAGCACGTCGAAGACATTGCGCGCGCCCGGCGGGATGAGCTTGTACGACAAGAGCGCGCCGCTCCCCATCTCGAGATGGGCTGAGCCGGCGACGCCGATCGACGGCATCGTCGCCGTCCCGACGATTGTGAGTCGGGTGGGGGTCGACCCCGCACTGCTCACTTCGACCGTCTCGCCCAACCGCTTGTGGAGTTGGGCCATGGTGGCTGCGCCCAGCACCACCTGGTGGGCCCCATCGAACCCGTGTCCCGAGAGGAGGGGAGGTCCGACCGCGGCGTTGGGGGTCCCGCCCATCACCGCGACGTTCATCCCGTCGATCTGGAGCGTCGAGTAGTAGACGCCGGTCCAGGCCGCTACGAAGCGGTCGGCGTCGAGGAGGGCGGCGACCGGCTGTCCGGGGATATCGCCGAGGCCGCCGCCACCATCCATCTCGTAGGTCCAGTTCCATCCGTACAGGGCAGGATGCGAGACGAGGGTGTTCATGCTGGAGCCGAACGTGACGGTGCCGATCACGACAGTCACGGCCAGGATGGCACCGAGAATGGCGGAACGCACCGGCACGGTGCTGCGGCCCACCCCCGGCTCGAGAGCGAAGCGGATTCCCGTGACCGCGGTCGGAGGGAGCCCCGTGGCGGCCGCAGCCCGGGCCACGCTCGAGCCGCGCTCTCGTTGCAGTCGAGCCGCCACGCGGTGGGGTGCGGCCCGGTAGGCCACGACCACCGCCAACGTACTCAGGCTCACCAGCAACAACGCAACGCCGACGCCGAGCACCGCCCAGTCCACGTGCAGCCCTACGGGGAGCAACGGTCGGACGGGACCGAGGGGCGCCAAGGGAGACAGCCCGATCGCGACCAGTCCGGCCAACAGGGAGCCCAAGAAGATGGACCCCAGCGTGCCGATGAGCCCGTCGCTCACTGTCATGGCCGGACTGGCTCCGAGGGCCCGCAGGACGTCGAGGTCGTCCGCAGTCAGCCGCACCCGTCTCCCGATGACCTGACCGGCGATGAGAAGTGCAGCGAGGCCGGCGATCCCGCCGAACACGCCCAGGGCGATCGATTCTGGCCGGAGGGTGCGCGCCGCCCGCCCTTCGACATCGGACGCCTGGACGTAGGTGAACGGCAGGCCCTTGGGCAGCACGCTGCGAATCTCCGATTCGACCGTCGAGAGGTAGCGGGTGCCATCGTCGAGCGCGATGCCGCTCAGCATGTCGTTGCTGCAGCACGTGAGGAGTCTGCGGGTGAAGGCCGGCGTGAAGAGCACGATCTGGTCGGTGTTCGCGTTGTCCTGGTCCTGGAACAGCGAGTCGACATCCGTCGCCCCGATCCCGACGAGCTTCATCCGGATCCGTTGGTGAGGAGGAACCTTGAAGTTCGCCGATGCGCCCTGCGAGGTGCCGGTCTTGTTGGAGATCCAACCGATCTCGACCGTCTGGCCGAGGTGGTACCCGAACTGCCGGGCCGTCCGGGTGTCCAGGACGAACTCGTGGGGGTTCTTGGGGTTGGCCGCCCTCCCCTGCGTGACCACCACGCGATCCTGCGTGAAGTACAAGCCGTTCACGCTCCCGTTTGCGCCGATTCCATTTGCCGCCTGCAACGGTTCGCCGTTCTTGGCGAGTGGTCCCGCGTTGATCCCCACGACGGAGGCGACGCTCTTCACGTGGGGCAGGTGGGCGATCTTGTGCAGCAGCGCCGGGTTGTAGCCCGCGTTCAACCCGATGGCGGGGTTGTAGAAGCCGTCGAGGACAAAGAGGTCCGGGGTATGGGTGCTCGCGGCGAAGTCGACGAACGATGACTCGGTCGTGCGGGCGGCTGCGATCGCACCCATGGAGAGTCCGCCCAGCAGTCCCGTCAGGAGGACGATGGCGAGCATGCCTGTCCATCGGTGGCCGAATGTGGACCGGAAGCGGTACCACGTGAAGCCGCGAAGTTGCCGGTTCACGGTGCCGGTCGCTCCGGGGGGCCGTGTCGACGTGTGCGGGACGCGCCAACTCGTGTGCCGTCCCGGTGCACGGTCAGACGACCGCCGGCTCTGTTTCTGCCGCTGCGCGCTGCCCGAGATCGTGCAGCGCCGTACGCGCTGCGCCCTCACCGCACATCCCGTGCACCCCACCGCCGGGCGGGGTCGAGGCCGAACAGAGGTAGACGCCCTTCAGCCCCGTTCGGTACGGGTTCCAGCGTACGGTTGGCCGAAAGACGGTCTGGCGTAACGTCGCAGCCCCGGCGCCGATGTCCCCGCCGACATAGCTCGGATTGTGTGCTTGCGTGCCGGTCGCGGTGGTGGTGACCTGGCCCAGGATGCGGTCGCGAAATCCGGGCGCGAATCGTTCGATCTGCGCTTCGATCCGCTCCCGCATGTCGACGTTCGATCCATTGGGCACATGGCAGTAGGCCCACAGGGTGTGCTTCCCCGCCGGGGCGCGGGTCGGATCGAGGACACATGGTTGTGTGACCAGACAGAACGGACGCTCCGGGTGACGCCCTGCGGAGACGTCCGCCTCGCTCCGGGCCACCTCGGCAAAGCTTCCCCCCACGTGCAGGGTCACCGCCTCCCGGCATTGTTCGGCCTGCCAGGGAACCGGTCCGTCGAGCGCCCAATCGACCTTGCAGATCCCGGGTCCGTAGCGGAAGTGCTCGAGGGCCCGGCGGTACCGACCCGGAAGTCGATCACCGGCCATATCGACGAATTGGCGCGGCGTCACATCGAGGAGCGTCGCCCGGGCCGGTGGAAGGTCATGGAGCCTCCCGACCCATTGGCCGGTGATGATCCGACCATCGAGAGATTCGAGCTCGGAGGAGAGGGCATCGACGATGCGTGCACTTCCCCCTTCGACGACGGGCCAGCCCAGGGAGTGGGCCAACATGGTGAACAGCAGCCCGAACGCGCCGGAGAGGGCCGCGTCGAATGGGAGCATCGAGTGGGCCGCGGCGCCGGCGATGATGGCCCGGGCCTCGACGGTGCGGAATCGGCCGGCCAGTCGCTCGGCCGATGCGAGACCCCTGAGTCCGAATTGCGTCGTTGCGACGGGACTGCTCGGGAGTGTGCGCAATGGGGCGAGGAAGTTCGGCAGGATACCGTCAGCGTTCCGCACGAGGGAGGCAAACATCCTCCTATAGGCGGCGCCGTCGACGCCGAGGTGCGCTGCGGTCTCGGCGACGGTGCCCGAGACGGCGACAGCTTCCCCTCCGTCGAGCGGCTGCACGAAGGCGACCCGCGGCGTGAGGAGGTTCACTCCGCGGCCCGAGAGATCCGTGCCGCGGAAGAACGGGGAGGCGCTGAGGAGCGGGTGGACCGCCGAGCAGACGTCGTGATGGAACCCGGGAAGGGTCAGTTCCTCGGTCCGGCAGCCTCCTCCGATTGCGTTCGCCCCTTCGATGACGTCGACAGCCAATCCGGCGCGGGCCATCGTCAACGCCGCAGCGAGCCCGTTGGGCCCCGAGCCCACGACAATGGCATCGGGCCGCCTCATCGGGACGTCACAGCACGAGCTCCAGCATGTCGGAGGCCCCGATGACCGGGACGGTCGATGTCGAGAAACGGTCGACGAGCGCGTCCACGGCGGCATCGCAGCGGTCAGGTCGGTGGTGGAAGAGGGCGACCTTGTGCGCACCGGCCCGACGTCCGAGCTCGACGGCGTAGTCGGCCGCGGCGTGGCCGAACGAAGCCTCTGCCGGGAGCTCCTCAGGCACGAGGTGCGAATCGTGGATGAGAACGTCGACGTCGTGGGCGAGGTCGAGGACGGCGGGGTGATAGGCGCCCCACCCGTCCGGCCCGGTTCCCAGTTCGGTCGGGCAGTGGTCAGGGATGTAAGCGATGGTCGAGCGGCCGTCTGTCACCCGGTACCCCACGGTGCGACCTCCTTTGTGGGGGACGTCCTTGGCCACGACGCGGAACCCACCGACGCCGAATCCCTCCTCGGAGAACGCGTGCGGCGGCAAGACGTCGAAGGTCCAATTCCCGCGCAGGTCGCTCGGCGTGATGGGAAACAGAGGTGGTGACATCATCCGGGCCAGCACGCTCTCGGCGTCCGCCCCATCCTCCTGGGCGGGAAGCCGCAAGGTGACCAGCGCGCCGGGGTGGTCACCACTCTGAAAGAAGGGCAGCCCCTGAATGTGGTCCCAGTGCAGATGGGTCAGGAGGATGCTCCCTTCGAACGGCCGCCGTTCGAGCAGCGCGGTGACCTGCCGGAGCCCGGTGCCCGCGTCGAGGAGGAGCGTGGGAACCGGCGTGCGCCCGCGTCGAGCGAGAGGGCGACGCATGACGTGTGACCGCCATAGTGAACGAACTCGGCCCCAGGCGCCGGAGTCGATCCGCGAGTACCGCAAAAATGGACCCGCACTCGATCAGTATCGCGCCTGATCTTCGCGGCGGTGCCCCTCCGAGAGCTCGAGGAGATCCGATCGCTCCAACCGGTCTGCCTCCACGATGGCCACCCGGCACGGTGTCACCGCTTCGAGCGTCGACGTGCGGGCACCGTCCTCCAAATGCGCACGCTCCCCGAGGAGGGCACCCGGTCCGTACTCGGCAAGGCGTTCGCCATCGTGCTCGACCCGGATGACCCCGTCGAGGAGCAAGAAGACGTCCGTGCCGGGTTCGCCCTGCTTCGCCAGGACGGCTCCCGCCGGGAAGCGCTTCACCTTGACCTTGCCGCTCCCACCCATGACCCGGGCGGAGAGCGAGCGTTCGAGCGCGGTCTCGACGGCCGTCACGAGCGCTGCGGAGTCCTGCTCGCCCCAGGGGGTATGCCGACCGAACGATTGGCGGTACCAGTCCTTGAAGTCCGTCAGCCCCGACTTGTGGGAGAGGGTCCCGCTCTCGTCGTACACCCAGTGGCGGGGGAACCGGCTCGCTCCGACGAGCGCCCGCTCGACCCGTCCGTCGGTGTGCAACGTGAGCGAGAGCGTCGTCCAGACAAGTGGCGCCTGCCACTGAATGAAGGGCCGGCGCCGCACGCGCCGCGGTGCGGGTAACCCGGTCCGCCCGCCGGTGGTCTGGACGAAGCGCACCCACCCCTCTCCCAACTCCGGCTGGCGCTGGAGATCGGGCAGTTGGACCGCCTCGAACTTGTGCCGGAGCCCGGCCACCCGGACGGTCGTCGACCCCATGAGGCCGCCCCCGGCATAGCCGCAGTCCGTCACGTGTCCCGCCGCGTCCACTTCTATCCACGCCTTCAGCGCATTGGCAAAGCGGAAGCGGTCGGCCTCGCGCAGGGCCTCGAGGTCGAGATCCTCCGAGGGTGGGGGTTGGTCATAGTGGGTGATACCCGAGTCGAAGGCATATCGTTGGGCTCCCTGTATGGCCTCTGAGGGAATCCAGGACAGTGACGTCACCGTCCCCTCGTAGCGGGTTCGCGTCTCGGTGGTGGTCATAGAGCAAGCATCAACCTCACGGCCCGTGTTGACGAGTGTGCTGACAGGCATGCGCGGGTGTGCCTACCACCACCCCGCCACAGGGATGGTCGCCCCCTTTCGCTGCGCGGTGTGATGTGCGAAAACTGGGAGTGATGGATCTCCCCGACAGCAGTTCCGCCCCCTCGGTCTCGCCGGCGACCATTGACGTCCTGCTGGCTGACGACAACCTGATCGTTCGTGAGGGTGTACGGGCCCTGATCGCGCGGCATGCGGATCTCCGCGTCGTCGGCGTGGCGGCGGACTACGACGAAGTCATCGAGGGTGCGCAGATGTGCACGCCCCACGTCCTCGTCACGGACATCCGGATGCCGCCATCCTTCAACCGCGAAGGTATCGATGCGGCCAAGGAGGTACGGCACCGACACCCCGGAACCGGTGTCGTGATCCTCTCGCAGTACGACGACCCGGAGTATGCCGTCTCCCTCCTGGCCGAGGGCTCGGCTGGGTACGGCTATCTCCTGAAGGACCACATTGCCGAAGGCGACCAGCTCGTTGATGCAATCCGCGCCGTGGCGACCGGAGGGACCGCTCTCGACCCGTCCATCGTCGACGCCCTGCTGCGGCCCGTGACCACGAATGGCGGCCTGACGCCCTCCGAGGAGGCGCTCCTGAGCATGGTGGCCGAGGGGAAGCCGATCAAGGCCATCGCCGTGGCCCGTCAACTTCCGGCGGAGGCCATCGACGCCGAAGTCGAGGCCGTCTTCGTGAAGCTCGCCGAAGGCGTTTCCGCGGGCACGCAAGGAGCGCTCCAGCGCCTCCGACTCTTGCACAAGGCGATCGTGGACCGCGAAGAGCAGGGGGAGACCCTTTCCCGTTTGCTTCCCGGAGGCTTGGCGGAAAAGCTTCGGCGTGATGGCCGGCACATCGGAGAGACGGAGCGTGTGGTGGTGACGGTGCTGATGAGCGACATCCGCTCCTACTCGACCATCGCCGAGCACGCTGACCCGAGCCAACTGGCGGGTCAGCTCAACGTGCACCGGGCCGCCATGAACGAGGCCATCCTGGGGGAGAACGGCACCGTGATGCAGTTCGTCGGCGACGCCGTCATGGCCGTCTTCGGTGCACCATTTGCCCAGGAGGACCACGCTGATCGGGCCGTCGCGGCCGCCCTGGCGATGCACGCCAAGCAGCACGCCATCAACGCCCGGTGGGAGGAGGAAGGACTGCCCGCCTTCGGATTGGGCCTGGGGCTGTCCACCGGCGAGGCCGCGGCGGCGCTCCTCGGGTCCGAAGAACGTTTGGAATACACATTGGTGGGCGACACCGTCAATATGTCGCAGCGGCTGCAACAGCTGGCGGCGGCGGGTGAAACGGTCCTTTCGGAGGGAACTCTGAAAGCATTGCGGGAGGCGGTGACTACGGTCGCGCTCGATCCACAGCTGGTGAAAGGGCGCGACACTCCGGTGGTCGCGTTCAGATTGGTCGAAGAGCCAGACCCGAGCACGGTCATGGCGCCGAGCGAAAGGCTTTGACATGGATGCCCTGGTGGTCGAGAAGGTACGAAAGACATTCGAGGCGGAGAACGCCCCGGTGCGGGCATTGCGCGGGGCCGACCTCGTCGTGCCGTCGGGTGACTTCGTCGCCCTCATGGGCCCATCGGGCTGCGGAAAATCCACGTTGCTGAACCTTGTGGCCGGCCTCGACGTGGCCGACGAAGGGACGATCACCGTCGCGGGCGAGCTGGTCACGGGTCGCACAGAGGACGAGCTGTCCCTCTTGCGACGCAAGCACATCGGCATCGTCTTCCAGTTCTTCAACCTGCTCGAGGGCATGACGGTGTTGGAGAACGTCGCGCTGCCGGCGGTGATCGCGGGACGCAAACGCCGCATGGCCGAGACAAGGGCGCGAGACCTGCTGGATCTCCTCGGCATCGGCGACAAGGCTTCGACCGTTCCCGGCATGCTCTCGGGAGGTCAGCGCCAACGTCTCGCCATTGCCCGCGCTCTCGCCAACGAGCCGACGCTCCTGCTCGCTGACGAACCAACGGGCGCCCTCGATTCGGAGGGGGGCCAAGAGGTCATTGAGCTCTTGAGCCGACTGCACAACGGCGGTCAGACCATTGTGCTGGTGACGCATGATCCCGAGGTGGCGGCCGCGGCCGCGCGAGTGGTCCGTATGCGCGACGGGCGCATCGTCGAGGAGAATGCGGATGTCGTTGCCGGAGTGCTCTAGCCATGGGTCGGGCTGCCCTCCGGGTAGCCACGTACCGCTTCCGCACGACGTTCGGCCGGCGGTGGGGTAGCTACCTTGCACTCGTCGTCCTGATCGCGCTGATGGGTGGCCTCGCCATGGGATCGATCGCGGCCGCTCGGCGTACACAGTCCTCGTTCCCCATCTACCTGGCCAGCACGAATCCCCCTGACCTCGAAGGCATCACGTCGTTCGTGAATCAGATGTCGGGCGCGGCCGGGCGCGGGTACAACCCCGCCGTGCTTGCCAAGATCGCGCACGTCCGTCATGTGACGCAGATCTCCACGTTTGCCGGGCTCAACGTCATCCCGTTGAGCCGGACGGGAGTGCCCGAGAGCCCGGCGGCCTACCCGGCGTCCGCCGGCGAGGCTTCAGGGTTGCTCAAGGCTCCGACGAACGGGTTGGGCGGAAGCGTGCTGAGAGGGCGCCTGTTCGATCCGACCCGACCCGGAGAATTCGTCGCCACCGCGGCAATTGCCCGGATATTCCACTGGCACATCGGAGAGGCCGTCTCCTTCGGCGCGTACACGAACGCGCAATCGGCGTCGCCCGACTACGGCACCACGCGTCTCGTTCCGCACATGCGTTTCAAGGCCACGCTTGTCGGCACGGTGATTCAGCCGCAAGCGGTCGTCGAGGACCAGGTCGATGCCCCGGGGAACGCGGACCTCCTTCTCTTCACCCCAGCCCGTACGAAGCCACTTCTCGACTGCTGTACGTACTACACGGGGACCTCGGTCAATTTGAAAGATGCCAGCCGCACCGAGCCGGCTGCCGCCCGGGAGATCGACCGCGTGCTTCCCGCCGGGTTCAGCCCTTTCGCCACCGCCCCGGCAACTGCCATAGAGGCGAAGGCGGAGCGAGCCATCAAGCCGGAATCGATTGCGCTCGCGGTGTTCGGCGGCATCGCCGCCCTGGCCGCCCTGCTGATCGCCGTGCAACTGATCAGCCGAATGTTGCGCCTCGATGCCAGCGACGTGTCCACGCTGCGCGCCCTCGGGGCGGGGCCGGGCATGGCCGTGGGCGACGCGATGCTCGGCGTCGTCGGAGCCGTGGTCGTTGGATCGGTGTTGGCCGCGTGTGTAGCCGTGGGCTTGTCCCCCCTTTCCCCGCTCGGTCCGGCGCGGCCGGTGTTCCCGTATCCGGGGGTGGCGTTCGACTGGACCGTGCTCGGACTCGGTGTTGCGGTCCTCGTCGTGAGCTTGTCGGCCGTCGCGGTCGTTCTCGGGTACCGGACGGCGTCAAGGCGGGCTGATCTGCGGGACCAGCGTTCGCCGATCCACCGATCGCGCGCGGTGGGCGCGGCCGCGGCGGCCGGGCTGCCTGCGACGGCTGTTACCGGAGTTCGGTTCGCCCTGGAACCCGGTTCGGGGCGCAACGCGGTACCGGTTCGTTCCGCCATCCTGGGCACGACCCTGGCGTTGCTCGTGGCAATCGCCACCGTGACCTTCGGCTCCAGTCTCAACGCGCTGGTCTCGCACCCGGTGCTCTATGGATGGAACTGGAGTTACGAACTGAGTGCGGGGCAAGGCGGCGTGGTTCCGGGTGCCCACATCACGAAGTTGCTCGACAACGACCCGCATATTGCCGCGTGGTCGTCGATCGACTTCGCGACCCTGCGCCTCGACGGCCAGCCCGAACCGGTGCTTGCCGAAACGTCGAATGCTGCCGTCGCTCCCCCCCTCCTGTCGGGACACGCCGTCGAGGGCAGCGATCAGATCGTCCTCGGGACGGTCACGATGGCCCAACTCCACAAGCGCCTCGGTGATCTCGTCTCGGTGAGCAACGGGACTTCTGCGCCCAAGAGTCTGCGTATCGTCGGCACAGCAACGCTTCCCACGATCGGCGTCGGAGGGAACCAGCATCCGGAGATGGGAACCGGTGCACTCGTCCCGAACCGCGTCCTTCCATCGAACTCGAGTGACGGCTACCAACTCGCGGGGGCGGCTCCGGGACCCGATGCCGTCCTGGTTCGCCTGAAGGCGGGAGACGGCGCGGCGGGGGTTCGCTCGTTGCGAACGATCGCGCGGGCCACGAGCACGCCGGCGGACTACGGGGTCTCGGTCCTCTCTGTCCAGCGACCGGCCGAAATTGTGAACTACCGGGCCATGGGAACGACACCGGCGATACTGGGTGGGACCCTCGCCCTCGGCGCAATGCTCGCGCTGGGACTCACGCTGGTGGCGTCGGTCCGTCGTCGGCAACGGGACCTCGCGTTGCTGCGGACACTGGGGTTCACGCGGCACCAGCTCGCTGCCACGGTCGCCTGGCAGGCCAGCATCGCAATCGGTATCGGCACGATCTTGGGTGTTCCCCTCGGCATCGTGGTCGGGCGGGCGCTCTGGGACCTCTTCGCGCATGAGATAAGTGTCGTTCCGGCGCCGAGTGTCCCGGTGGCGATCGTCCTCCTGGTCGCGGTCGGCGCCATCGTGCTCGGCAATATCGTGGCCGCTCTCCCCGAGCGTATGGCCGCCCGAACATCAACTGCCCTCTTACTGCGGGCCGAATGAGGAGTGCGGAGATGATGGACGTCGTCATGAAGGAAGCCGCCGTCGAGTTGCATGTGCCACAGGCAAAGCGGTCAACGTCGCAGTTCGTGGTCCACGGAGTGCTCTTCGTGGCCACCGTGGTCATCGTCATCATCGGCCTTCGAACCCACGTACCGAATGGCATCACGGCCGTCAACGCGGTGGCCTTCGGGCTGACGCTCGTCTGGGCCGTCACTGCGCTCGTCGCCAATCGATTCTCCGATCGCACAACCGTGGGACCCGATCCCTATGCGCTGCTGATTGCTGCTGATTCGCTTCTCGCCGCTGTAGCGCTCACGGCCGGCAGGTTGGGGCAGCGCGAGAGCGTGCACTCCTTCGGGGCTGCGAAGTCGGTCGCCACGGTCGCCGCGCTCTTGGTGACGGCCGTTTCGTTCCACTTCCTGCTGGCCCTGCCCGACGGGCGACTGCCGGGGACGGCACGGCGTACCGCCGTCATCGTGGGCTACGTGGCCGCCCTGGCGATCGGCGTGTCCCTCGTGGCCGACGAGCACGCGCTCTCCATCCTCGGGGGTGGTGTCAGCTGGTCCATCGCCGCCGTCGCGGCGGTGATCCCACTGAGGCTTCGCTACGCAGGTGCTGTCGGGCACGATCGGGAGCGTCTCCAATGGTTCGCCATCGGGACGATCCTGGCGGGCGCCATCGCATTGGTCATGGCCGTGCTGCACGTGTTGATCAACTGGCCCGGTGAGTTGGGGGCGGTGGCGGCGGGGAGCACTGCACTGGTGCCGATCTCCCTGATGGCGAGCGAGTCCCGGCGGCTGGCCCCCCAGAGTGGACGCATGCTCGTCCGTTCGTTCACCGTCTTCGGGTTCGTGGCCATGGTGTCGGCGATCTACCTGGTCGTCGTGCTCGGACTGGGCCACAAGCCGGACACGGCGACCGATCGCACCACGCTGGGGCTCTCGATGTTGGCGACCGGCATCGCCGCCCTGGCCTTCGTCCCGGCCCGCGAGCGCTTCGTGGGTTCGGCCACACGATTCGTCTACGGTGCCAGGCAGGCGCCCGACGAGGTCCTCCGAACCTTTGGCAGCCGGCTGACACGGGCCATACCGATGGACGAACTGCTGCTGCAGTTGGCCGAATCCCTGCGCAAGACGATGGGACTGGTGAGCGCGGAGGTCTACACCGGCATGGGCGAAGTCCTGGAGAGAGCCGTCTCCGTTCCCGATTCCGGCCCGCTCTCCCTCGTGGTGACGAGCCGTGAGCGTCCTGTCGTCACCCGGGCCGGAGTGTCGGGGAGCGCGTGGGTCTCGGTATGGCTGCCGGCCCTGCTCGATGATCGGCCGCAGGCGCAGCTCCGCGTGGCCCCCATCAGCCACGCCGGCGAGCTCCTCGGTCTGGTCGTCGTGGAACGAGCATCGGGAGACGACCTCTTCTCTGAGGATGACGATCGCGTGCTCACGGACCTGGCGCGGCAGGTGGGTCTGGCGTTTCACAACTCACAACTCGACACGGCGCTCCAGACCACCCTGGACGAACTGCGCAAGCAAGCGGATGCCTTGCGCGAATCCCGGGCCCGCATCGTGGCCAGTGGCGACGCCGAGCGGAGGCGGGTCGAACGGAACCTGCACGACGGCGCGCAGCAGCATCTGGTGGCACTCGCCGTCAACCTGCGCCTGGCGCGCGACGTCATCGCAGATGACCCGGCCGCCGGTGCGGAAATGCTCGATGAGTTGGCGGGGGAGGTGCAGGAGACGATCCAGGAGCTGCGCGAGCTCGCCCACGGCATCTACCCGCCCCTCCTCGTCGACAGCGGTCTGGTGGAGGCCTTGCGCGCAGCGGCCAATCGCAACCCCCTCTCGGTCGACGTCGTGGCTGACGGTATCGGTCGCTACTCGTCGGAGACCGAGGCGGCCATCTATTTCTGTTGTCTCGAGGCCTTGCAGAATGCGGCCAAGCACGCTGTGGACGCCCACGTCGAAGTCCGGTTGTGGGAAGAGTCCGGCGGGCTCCTGTTCTCGGTGAGCGATGACGGCCCGGGTTTCGACGTGGAGAAGGCCCAACGAGGCCATGGGTACATCAACATGGCCGACCGCCTCGGCGCCATCGGCGGCACCGTGCGGTGGGAGTCATCGCCGGGCCACGGCGCCCGTGTCAACGGCTCGGTACCTCTCATTTGAGTCACTCCTGATCGGAGGCGCTCAGCTGCTTATGAACTCCCCCGAATCCCGTTCGGCCCACAACCGCCGGAGGATGTCTGCGCCGAGATGCTCCTTGTTGATGTACGCACGGGCGCCGCTCGTGGCTGCTTCCGGAGGCAGGTCCCCGACCTCATAGGTGGAGCACAGGACCACCATGACGTCGGGGTGGGACGAGACGATGCGCCGGGTCGCCTCGATACCGTTCATCTCCGGCATGTTGATGTCCATCAAGACCAGCGCGGGATGCAACTCGTCTGCCAACGCAATAGCTTCCGCCCCACTTGCCGCCTCGCCGGCGAGGTCGAACTCGGGCGAGCGTCGCAGAACGGCCTTCATGGCCGAACGAAACGGTGCCTGGTCGTCGACCACGAGCACAGGGAGCGGTTCACTCATCGATCCATCATCGCATGCAGCTCCGGCCCTCACGGTGGTGCTGGCACACTCCGCGTCAGTGGGGTCAGCCTCCCCCCGGCTCGCTCAGGTAGACGAGCACCGCCTTCACCCTGCGGTTGACCTCCTTTTCCTCGGTCAGCCCCAGCTTCGAGAAGATGGAGTTGGTGTGCTTCTCGACCGCGCGCTCTGAAATCTGCAACGAGGAGGCGATGGCGGCATTGCTCTTTCCTTGGGCCATCTCCCCGAGGATCTCCGACTCGCGTGGCGTGAGCCACGAGAGGTCCGACGTGCGCCGGGTGGAGCGGGCCTCGATGAGCTCGTCGACCACCATCGGATCGATCATGGAGCCTGCCTGGGCCACGGTGTGGATCGCTTGTGCCAACTCGTCCGCTCCGGCCACGCGCTCCTTCAGGAGGTAGGCCCTGCCCGCCGAACCCGTTTCGAGGAGTGCCAGCGCATATGCCGGGGCCGTGAACTGGCTGAGGACCACGACGCCGACGTTCGGCCGATGTTCGCGTAGCCACGATGCCGCTTGAATTCCTTCGTCCGTGCCCGTCGGAGGCATGCGGATGTCCGTGACGACGACGTCCGGCTCCGCCTTCTCGATCAGGTCCAGGAGTTCGGGGAGATCGCATGCCGTCCCCACCAGATCGAGGTCGGCCCGGGCGTCGATGATGCGGGAGATGCCCTCCCGGAGCAGCACGTTGTCCTCGGCGAGCGCAACCCGGATGACAGCCATTTGTGGGATCACGGTAGCGCGAAGGGGCTCGGGGGGCCGTCCAAGCGCAGTTTGCGGCTCGAGTGACGTGTGGTGCTGGTACCAGCCGTCCGCCGGATGCTGGCACCCTTGGCAGGGAGGCACGTTCCGGCGAGACTGTCCCGGTGGGACGGCGACGGAGCAGGACGGCGGAGGAGTTCTGGCCGTTGAGGAGCCACAGAGGGCGGGGAGCGCCTCCGTGAGTTCCTCTGCACTGGGTACGGCGTGGTATCGGCTTCGAGCCACGTTCAGCCGGCGATGGGGCGCATTTCTCTCGATATTCCTCCTCGTAGGGCTCGTCGGGGGAGTGGCCATGGGGAGCCTGGCCGCGGCCCGCCGCACCCAGGCCTCGTTCACGACGTTCCTGGCCAGCACCAATCCTCCGGACCTGGGCGCCACCATCTACGGTGCGAACGCGAACGACTCCTCGTCCAATCCCAACTACTCGCCCAGGCTGACCAACGAGATTGCGCATCTGCCCGGTGTCCGCAAGGTGGAGGCGGGGATTCTGGTCTCGGCCGTGCCACTACGGGCCGATGGTGCCCCTCGGTTGGCATCGAGAGGTTTGGCCTACCCGATCGCCAGCGTCGACGGCCTGTTCTTCGATCAAGACCGAGTCGCGGTCACGAAGGGCCGGATGGCGAACCCCGAGAAATCCGACGAGATCATGATGACTCCTCTGGCCGCCCATCAGCTCGGTTTTCACGTCGGCGAGACGATTCCCTATGGCATCTACTCGCAGGCACAGCAGAACGAACCGGGGATCGGCACAGCGCGCGTGGCGCCGGCGATCCGGTTCAACGCAAAACTGGTCGGGCTCGCCACATTGAGCTCGGAGTTCGTCGAGGACGACATCGATCGTGTTCCGACATTCATCATCATGACGCCGGCCCTCGCCCGAGAGGTCCTGGCTCATCCGAAGCAGGGTTTCTCCGGAGCCGAGACGTTCGGGATCCAGACGGTGCGGGGCAATCGCGACGTCGCCGCAGTGGAGTCGAGGCTCGCCCGGCTCGTACCCCCTCAGGTGATCTTGTCCGTCCACGCCACCGCTCCCGTGGACGCCAAGGCCGATCGGGCCATAAAACCCATTGCCATTGCCCTCGGTGTTTTCGGTGGCGTCGCGCTCCTCGCTGCGCTGCTGATTGCCGGCCAGGCGATTTCTCGACGCGTGCGAGCCGGGGCGGACGACGCGACAGTGCTCCGTTCGCTTGGCGCCGACCCACTGACGACGGCGGCTGACGTGATGCTGGGAGTACTGGGCGCAGTCGTGCTGGGCACGCTGTTTGCCGTGGGCGTCGCGGTCGGCCTTTCGCCGCTCTCGCCGTTGGGACCGGTGCGTGCCGTCTATCCGTCGAGAGGGTTTGCCGTGGATTGGCCGGTCCTTGGTTTCGGCGTGGTTGTCCTGATCGGTGGGCTCAGCGCGACCGCCGTGGCCCTGACATTCAGGGGACTGCCCCATCGTGTGGTGCGTCGAGCCCGACTCGGTTCCCCCTCGAGTTCGAGGGTGGCCCAAGCCGGAGCCGCGGCCGGTCTCCCCGTTTCGGGCGTTGTCGGGGTGCGCATGGCGCTCGAATCGGGGAGTGGCCGGACCTCGGTGCCGGTGCGGTCGGCGCTCCTCGGAACAGCGCTTGCCGTTGCCCTTGCCGTCGCCACCGTCACTTTCGGCAGCAGCCTGCAGACGCTCGTGACGCATCCTCCCCTCTACGGGTGGAACTGGACCTACATGTTGAGCCAGGTTGGATCGGGGGGCGGCAATGTACCTCCTCAGGCCTTTGCTCTCCTCGCTCGGGATCCTGTCGTTGCTGCGTTCACCGGGGTCTCGTACAACGACGCGGAAATCGATGGGCAGAACATCCCGTTCCTCTTCGGCCAGACGCACGCCGATGTCTCACCAGCGATGCTGTCCGGTCACGCCGTTGAGAAGAAGAACCAAATTGTGCTCGGCGCCGCCACGATGGCGCAGCTCCACAAACGACGGGGCGATACGGTCACCGTGTCGTACGGCAGTCCGAAAGACGCCCCGATCTACATCCCGCCGACGAAGCTCGTGATCGTCGGGACAGCGACCTTTCCGGCCGTGGGGTTCGCCAGCGTCGTTTCTGATCACACCTCCATGGGCACGGGAGCCTTCGTCTCGAACGCCGTCCTGCCCGCGGCTTTCCAGCGCGCCATGGAGAGTCCGGATTCGACGCTCAATGGACCGAATCTGGCCCTGGTCCGAATGCGTGCAGGCATTTCGGCCGCAACCGGGAGGGCGGATCTCCAGCGGATCGCCCGTGCGGCCAACAAGGCCTTTGCCGAAGTCCCGGATGGAGGGGGCCAGGGTGACACGGTCGCCGTGATCGCCGTGCAACGTCCGGCCGAGATCGTCGACTACCGGTCCATCGGCGTGACGCCGGTACTTCTGGTCTCAGGTCTCGCCCTGGGTGCGGTGACTGCGCTGGCCCTGACATTTGCCGCATCGGTCCGGCGCCGTCGTCGCGACCTCGCACTCTTGAAGACGCTCGGTTTCACCCAACGGCAGCTGGCCGCCGCAATCTCGTGGCAGGCCTCGGTGGCGGCGCTGGTCGGGGTCGTGATCGGTGTACCCCTCGGGGTCGTCCTCGGGCGGTGGTTATGGATTCTGTTCGCCCGTTTGATCTACGCCGTCCCCCAACCGACCGTTCCGGTCGGATGGGTCGTCCTCATTGCGATCGCCACCGTTCTGCTGTCCAACGTCGTGGCGGCCGTTCCTGCACGTCACGCTGCTCGCACGCCCACGGCCCTGATGCTCCGGGCGGAGTGAGGCGGAGGCCGCCACGGACGTGTTCATGCTGCAGTCGTCGGCGTGGTCGGCGTCGTTGCGGCAGGAGTGGATGGGATCAGGATCTTACGAATCTGCTGGACGTCGCTCCGCGCCTTCGTGATGTCGTTCGCGGCCGCCTGGACCGATCCGCGCGATGGCGCCAGCAGATTGTGGTCGGCATTCCATTGCGTGGGTGTGTAACCGAGCACCGTGGATGCGATCTGCGCGGTGCCGTCGCCGGCAGCTCGGATCTGGGCGTTGAGGTCGTCGATGAGAGGCTGCAGTACCGCTTCGTTGGACGAGTTCACGTGCGACGCCGTCTTCGCGGAGATCGCGGTGAGGTCGGGGACCGCGGTGACGTCGATGCCGTCGGCGGTGGCGGCCAAATGGGCGGCCGGAAGCACGAGGGCCAGGACGCGGTAGAAGGTGAAGATCGTCGACGAGTCAGCCAGGGCCGTCGGGGCGGTCGTGTCGCTGGCGATCTTTGCGCCGAGCGCCTGGAGCGGCGCTCGATCCGCCTGCAGGTATGAGACGAGTGACGCGCTGCTCGAACCGAGTCGACTGGTCGCGCCCACCTTGGAGATCGCAGCGTTGAGGTCGTCCAGCCGAAGCGTGATGGCTGCGGCCGCCCTGGCCTGAATCGCTGCCAGGCCCTGGGAGGTGGTTGCCGGCGACGCGGCAACTGCGGACGCGCTTCCCAGTCCCACTACGACGACGGTGCCCAAGGCCAATGCTCCTCGACGGAATCCGTTCTTCGACATGGCGCTCCTCTCCCGGGATCACGGCGCGTGACCCGCGTCTCTCCTTTGAGCCTGAGAGGATCGCGTCAGGTTTGTGTGTGGCAAACATGAGGGTTTTGTAATGGTCGCCCGAATTTCGCCCCTTTCACTGCTCAGAGTGCCAGGCTGGGGCCGTGGACACGCAACATGGCACCGTCGTGGTGATCGAAGACGACCCGCATATTGCCGACCTCGTCGACCTCTACCTCCGCCGGGACGGCTATCGCGTGTTGCTCGCTCGGGACGCCGACCAAGGCCTGACGCTCATTCGTCAGGAGGAGCCCTGGATCGTCATCCTCGACGTCGGACTCCCAGGGGAGCTGGACGGATTCGATGTCTGTCGACGTATCCGGGCCAACGGGAATCTTCCAGTCCTGTTCCTGACAGCCCGCGACGACGAGGTCGACCGGATACTCGGGCTCGAGCTGGGTGCGGACGACTATCTCGTGAAGCCGTTCTCCCCCGGGAGCTCGTGGCCCGGGTCCGGGCAATTCTTCGCCGCACCCGGGTCGTCTCCCCTCCGCAAGAGGTCATCGGCATCGGAGACCTCGAGGTGGACCTCCGACGCCGTGAGGCCCGCCGCGCCGGGGAGGCTGTCGCCCTGACCACGCGCGAGTTCGACCTGTTGGCGTTCTTGTCCGGGAACATCGGTCTCGCCTTGTCGCGTCACCAGCTTCTCGATGGCGTGTGGGGTGCCGATTGGTACGGCGACGAGCGTACGGTGGACGTCCATGTCGCCCAGCTCCGCAAGAAGCTCGGCGAAAGCCTCCCCCTGGCGACGGTGTGGGGCGTCGGCTACAGGTTCGGATGAAGGGGACCCTACGACGCCGATTGATGACGGCCTTCGTCGGACTTGTGGCCGGCGTTCTGATCATCGCCGGCGCAGGAAGCATCATCTTGACCCACAATGCAGCGCGCCAGCAGGCGAAGCAACAACTGGTGACCGAGGCACAGACGCTCACCGCGGCGGCGAGTCACACGCAGCGACTCGTGGTACTGAAGACGGTGCGCCGGGTGTTGCGCCTGGCGGATGCCCGCTTCGTGCGGGTGAGTGCGCGCGGAGTGGTGACGTCCCCGATCCCTCCCGGCTTGTCGTCGGAGGATCTGGATCCGCAAGCCCTTTTGTCCGGCGACACGGTGTCGGGTCGTGGCCGGCAACCTCGTGTTCGCGGCAGCTCCGCTCACCCTCACACCCGGAGAGCGCGCACAACTGAGATTCGGTGGGCAGATCGCCGTCGTCCTGACCCGCGACGTGGGCGATCTTGGCCCCAGCTGGGGCTACTTCCTCGTCTCGGGAGGGGTCGCACTGCTCATTGCTGCGCTTGTGGCCTGGCAGTTGAGCCGTCGCATCTCGCGACCGCTCGTGGATGCCATGGAAGCAACGGCGCGGATTGCGGCGGGGGATCTCGATAGCCAGGTACCGGTGCGAGCGCACGACTACGCCGAGTCGATGTCCTTGGGACGCTCGATCAACGAGATGGCGCAGACGCTCAAGGAAGGGCGAAGCCGGGAACGTCATCTTCTTTTGTCGGTCTCGCATGAGCTGCGGACACCTCTCACCTCAATTCGGGGCTTCGCCGAAGCGATTACGGACGGTGCTGTCGAAGACACGACGGGTGCCGCTGAAGTGATCATCGCCGAGTCGCGTCGCCTGGAGCGATTGGTCGGGGACCTGCTCGACCTCACCAAGCTCGAATCGAGGCAGATGTCGATCACCGCCCGGCCGTCAGACGTGGCAGACGTCGTGCGCACCACGGCCGAGGGCTTCCGGCCACCGGCCGAGAGAAACGGCGTGGACCTTGTGGTCGAGGTGCCGACCGGGGACCTGAAGCCGATGCTTGTCGACCCCGACCGGCTGGCGCAGGTTCTGGCCAATCTTCTCGAGAATGCGCTCACCTTCGCCCGCTCCCACGTGTGCGTGGCCCTACGCCTCGCCCCGACCTCCCAGCTACAGATCATCACGGTCGAGGACGATGGCCCGGGCATCGCACCTTCCGATCTGGCGAGGGTTTTCGAACGGTTTTACCAGGCTGACTATGGTCCCAATCGGCGATTCGGGTCCGGACTCGGGCTGGCCATTGTCGCCGAACTGGTGTCGGCCATGGGTGCCACCGTGCAGGTGGAATCGCCGATCTACCCGACCGGGGGATCGCGTCTTCACGGTGACGCTCGGGATCCACGATCCCGGTGACACCCCGTCCGTGTAGGCGGCGGGCGTTCAGGCGGGACTTGGCACGGGAGGCACGTCGCTGCCGCAGTACTTGCACTTGGTCGCGGCCAGTGGGAGGCCATCCGACAGGCAGCTCGGGCACTCCTTGGTGGGAACGGGGTCACCGAAGACGGTCCTGCCCTGCCTCTTCATGTAAGCCCGGTACGGCACGACGAGCACGAAATAGACGACAGCCATGAAGATGATGAAGTAGATGATGGCGGCGAGGAACGCGCCGACGTCGATCCTCTGTCCGTTGATGGTCCATCCGAGGCCGTTTGCGCCGGTACCACCGCCACCGGCGGCGTTGATCAGCGGGGTGATGATGCTGTCGGTGAAGGCCTTGATGAGAGTGCTGAACGCCAGGGCGACAACGAGGCCGACCGCAATGACGATGAGCTCGCCCTGCATGAGGAAGTTCCTAAAGCCCTTGAGCATCGCTCACTCCTTTGCTAGTGGTCCGGACACCGCTCCCCCTCGGGCCTGGTGTTGGCAAGACGATACCGAAAATCGCCGGAGGTCGAGTGCCGTGCTCCCGTGACCTCACCTGACGTTGGGCGCAGGGCAGCGCGGATGTCAGACCACAGGACGATGTACGAGCACCGGGCAATGCGCGTTGGTCGCGCAATACTCGCTCACGGATCCGATCACCATTCCGACGAACTCACCGTGCCCCCGACTTCCTACGACCAAGAGGTCCGCACCCTTTGACTCCTCAACGAGGAGCGGGGCCGGATGACCCTTCAGCACGCGTGCAGTGATCTCGATGTTGGGGTGTTTGGCCCGTACGTCAGCCCCGACTTTCTCGAGCGCCTCGTGGACGTCTTGTTCGGGGTCGTAGCCTTCGGGGATGGGGACGGCCCAGCCGTAGGTCATCGGCCAGTCCCAGGTCATGACGATCTCGAGTTTCGTCGTGGTCAAATCGGCCTGATGTGCGGCCCACTCGAGGGCCTCCAGAGAAGCCGCAGAACCGTCGATCCCCACCACGATTCCCCGCGACGACGCCGCCGCCTGTTCCGTTGCCATCGTGCCTTCTCCTCATGATCCTCGCCGACGCGTCAGGGTGACCTACGACGCCGCCGAGGCCACCTCTCCCGGGAACCTACACGGACCGAGCGCCAAACGTGACCGGCAGACTCTATTGGTGAACGAGAACTGCAGCGCCGTTGACCCGATCTTCAGCCAGATCGACCAGAGCCGCGTTGGCATCGTCGAAGGGGTAGGCAGTCGTCGAGACCTCGATCCCGATCCGGGCGGCGATTTCGAGGAACGTCCTCCCGTCGGCTCGCGTGTTGGCTGTCACGCTGCGGAGAGTCCGTTCTTCGAAGAGATGACGGTCGTAATTCAGCGGCGGAATGTCGCTCAGATAGATCCCGGCGATGGCAAGGGTGCCCCCACGGTCAAGCGCTTCCAGGGCGGGCGGCACAAGGGAGCCCACCGGCGCGAACAGGATCGCCGCATCCAGTGGCTCTGGTGGCATGTCGGCCGCGTCCCCGGCGCTGCTCGCCCCTATGTCGAGCGCGAGCCGTTGAGCGGCCGGAGATCGGGTCATGACGTGCAGGCGGGCCCCTTCGGCGAGGGCGATCTGGGCGGTCAGGTGGGCTGACCCGCCAAACCCGTAGATCCCGAGACGGCCACCCGGGGGGAGGTCTGCGCAGCGCAGAGCTCGGAAGCCGATGATGCCGGCGCAAAGGAGGGGCGCGGCCTCGATGTCGCTGAACGCGTCCGGAATCGGGTAGGCGAAGGACTCGTTCACGGTCACGTAGTCGGCGTAACCGCCGTCGAGGTCCCAGCCGGTGAAGCTGGGGTTCAGACAGAGGTTCTCACGACCCGTGCGGCAGAAGGCGCAGATCCCGCAGGTGTGCGCCAACCACGGAATGCCGACGCGATCGCCCACATCGAACCGGGTGGCCTCGGGGCCGACCGCATCGACCCGCCCCACGACCTCATGGCCGGGAACGACCAAAGGGTGTCTCGGCGACAGATCGCCCTCCGCCAGATGAAGGTCGGTGCGACAGACGCCGCAGACACTGACACGCAACCTGACCTGCCCGAGCCTCGGTTCGGGGATCTCTCGCCGTACCGACGCAAGGGGATGCGTGCGCATCGGTCCGGGGACGTCAACGGCCCAAGCCCGCATCAATTCCGCCGCCATCCCGGCTCCCTTCCCTGGCTCACTTCAACGACGCAGCTGTAGGTCTACCGCCGACAGGCCCCGAAGGAAAGGCCACGTCCACGATCACGTCGTTCAGGGCTGCTTTTCAGGGGTGACCCAGTGCATCCATTCGATACGCCGATGCAACTTCTGTCGAACGCTTGGCCTCGTACATGGCACCGTCTGCGCGGTGAATGAGACTGTCCGAGTCGTCACCAGCTGTGAAATGTGCCACGCCGACACTGACTCCCACCGCGTGCGTTGCGCCGTTCCGGCACCGCACAGGTTCGTTGAACCCCGCCATGATCCGCTCGAGAAAGGCATTCATCGCGCCCTGATCGCTCACATCGTGCAACAACAGCACGAACTCATCGCCGCCGAAGCGGCCAGCTGCGTCCCCCGGACGGAGTGCTCCCGACAGCCTTTCGCCGATCACCCGAAGGATGTCGTCTCCCCGATCGTGGCCATGTAGGTCGTTGATGGCTTTGAATCCGTTGAGATCCAGGAAGACCAGAGTGGGCACCTTCTCCTGCTTGAGCGAATCGTCCAGCTCCTTGAGAAACGCCGTTCGATTGAGGAGGCCGGTCAACCCGTCATGGGTCGCCTGATGTGCGATCTGGCGCTCGATGGCTCGACGGCCGCTGATCTCGCGCACGATGCTCACCGAGCCGAGCACGCTGTCGTCATCATCCCGCAACGACGACACCGCGACTTCCACGAGGAGTTTGCGACCATCCAGAGAGCGTTGCAAGAGCTCGCCGTTCCAGTGGCCGTCTCGGGCGACGACGGCAGCGATCGCCCCGATATCGGCAATCCCTTCCTCGTCGAACATTGCAAGCAGTTCCCCGATGTTGCGCCCGAGGGCGGCTTCTCCGGCGATTCCATAGAGTTGCTGGGCGGCAGGGTTCGCAAATGTCACGCGGCCGCTGACGTCAGTGGCGATCACGGCGTCGGAGACGTGTTCGAGAATTCTCCTGAGATATCGCTCCGCCTGACTTAACGGGGTGGTCTCCGCTCCCATGGCATCCAAGGTTGCAAGATCCGCCTCTCAGGCGACCCAATAGCACCTCAAAAGCCTCCCAACTTGGACTGAGACCGTCGGGATGTCCGGTCACATGTGGCCATGCCGCCTCAACGAGGCATCCAGAGGGGGCCCGCCGGCAGGGTCCATGAGGCCGGCGTCGGTGGCGCGGGGCATCGCAGCCCAAGATACAAAAAGGAGATGGCCGGACCCCCCCTGTCCGGCCATCTCCTGAGTGCCGGGTGTTCTGAGCCCCCCCTCACAACACCCTTGGACCTCATCGATCCGTAACGTATGTTTAATCCATTCGTAATGTAATTTCCAGTAACCGAGCGAGTTTTTTTACCTTTCCTTTACGGAATGGGCCGGACGCCGGTGCCGGCTCCAGCGGAACAGGGACTCCGTTTTCACGGCGGAAGGCGGGTATCTCCACTTCAGCGACGGTGTCGCACGGTGAACCGGTTCGGTTGTCCTCGGCGGCACCCACACGGACCTGCGTCGATGTGCGGCCCCTCTCGTCCGCCCGACTGTCGTCTGACGCCGCCCGGGCGTACCGCCCGTCACGATCAGCGGGGCATGGCGAAGACGATCCCGGTGCGAAGGACGCCGGAGAGTGGCGGCGCATTCGGTGGAATCGGGTGTCAGACCTTGGACGCGATCAGCGCTGCGAGCGCCTGCGCCCCGGCCCCGCCGATCGGCAGGTGGGTGCCGTCCGAATAGACCCAGCCGGGATTTTGCGATTCCAACGAATGCCAGTCTGCGATGACGGCATTGCCATACCGGGCGACCCCGCTCGCGAGCACTTGATTGTTCGGATCCTGCCAGGGTCGATCGACGACGATGTTGACGAAGACAACGCGCGAGACACCCGAAAGGACCGACATCATCGAGTCGAAGTCAGCACTTGTGATCGGCCCGTTTGTGCCGAGGGCGACAACGACCTCTGCACCGAGGCGCCCCTCGGCGCGCAACTGTTGGAGCAACGATTCACCAGTGGACCATTGTCGGCTGACGGCCGCTTCGATGTCTGTTCCGGGAACGTCCGTCTCGAGGGCCGACTGGTAGTCGAGCATGACCGAGTCGCCCACCGCGGTCACGTGCCCTACCACGAGGCCTCCGGCGGGGCTGGCAAGCGGTGGCAACGTCGTCGAAGGGCCCGTGCCCGCCACCGGCGGCGCTGCTGTCGGCGGGGTGCTTGTCGACTTGAGCGTGGTGGACGGTGCCGTGGTGCTCGAGGGGGTCGTCGTCGCCGGAACGGTCGTCGTCGATGACGTCGACGCCGTCGTGGACGATGTGGTGTTCGTCGTCGGGGTGTCGCGCGCGTGGGGTGCTCTCGTCGGCGTCTTCGGCGAGGTGCCGCAGGCGGCGACCAGCAGTGTCAACGGAAGGGCCATGAGGGCTGCCGAACATCTCGTTCCGAGACGTTTCGTCATCTTCGTTGAGCTCGCGTTCCCCGAATGAAGAGCGGATTTCACTTCAACCTGCACCGAACGACGGACCCATTCAGAAGGGAGGTCGGGGCGTCGTGAGGAGCACGACGACCGAGGTAACGAGGATCGCGCCGCCCACCACGATCAGGCCAACGCGAGCGGTCCGGAGGCGAAAGTGCCCGGAGATTCCGACCAAGAACAGTACGGAGGCCAGGAAGACCGTGGTGCGGACGTAGAGGTCGGCATTCCGCCCATCCGTCGCGCCTTCGCTGTACAAGGTGTCGGCTTCGTGATCGAGATGGTTGGCCTCGGCCTGCCCAGGCTGGATGTACTCGGGTATGTAGGTGGGGTTTTTCGGCGCCGAGGGGTTGTTGAACGGATCGGTGGCGATCCACGCGTTGAACGCCACGAGGAACTGTGCCCGGAAGCGGTTCTCCGCGACAGTCATCGCCGTGGTGTTGCCGGCCACATAGGCCGAGAACCATGCATTGAATGTGGAGGGTCGAAATTCTGGTTTCGAGGCCCTGGAGTTGTGCTCGGCTGGCGAAGTTGCGAATAGTTGCCGCTTTCGCCAGCGTCAACGAGGATTCGGTTCCCCATTTTGCCGAGGCGAAACCCGAATAGGCAGCGAGAACGGCCACGACCGCGAGGAGGAGCGCCTCGATGATCGTTGTGACCCGACTGGAGTGCTCCTCCGATGGGGCGTCGTCACCGTGCTTGCTCTTTGGCGCATGTCCAGCGATCTCCTTGCCGACCTCTGTAACCGAAAAACCTTCAGGCATGCGACATTCCCGGGTCCGCCCGCGTTACACGGCGCCATGAAGCGTGACGGAGGACGTGCAGGTCATTTGTGGCCCCGTTCATTCGCCTGGAGGTTATCGGTAGCGCACGCACGAACGCGTTGCGGCGCCGGATGGGCGGTCCGGGAGCTCCGTGCGTGTGCCTTCGTCCTGGGCGGTGGTGGGTAACCTGCCGGGCCAGGCGAACGTCATCCCGATCCAGCACCCCGAGGGATCGGACCTCGCAGATGCTGCCGCAGCGTCGAGCCGATTGACGCACCTCTCGTTGACGCCGCCGAAGCATATGTTGGGCAAGCGTTGTGAATGCATCGTCGCCTGCGTGATGTTCCTGGTCCAGATTGTGACGGGCAATCCGGACACAACCTGGCGGACGAGGAAGCAATCCATGCGAAATGACGAAGGTGAGCGCATGGTGACCGAAGCCGATTGGGACGAAGCACAGAGGCGGCAACAGCGGATTCGTACGCTGAGCGGACTGATCGGGGCTCTTGCCCTCGGGCCGCTGATCATTCCCGCCATGGCCCTGGGCTTTGCTGTCTCCCCGGGGATAGCCCGATACTTCGTCTCGGCGGGCTTCGCCATTGTGTTTCTGGCCCCGATTGTCGTTTGGCTGGTATGGGCCAACAACAAAGAGCAGGCGAACGCTGATGCGAAGGTCCGCAAGCTGACACTCGACCTGTCTGCTGCGGTCGAAACGGCGAGCCAGGAGGCAGCGCAGCGCAAGGTTCAGGCGCATCGCCAGAAGTTTGAGAGTCGCTTGGCCAACGCACTGGATATGGCCGACGGCGAACCAGAGGTCATCGAAGTTATCGAACGGTCCTTCGTGTCGGCCCTGCCCGACTCGCCGGTCGAGCTGTTGCTGGCGGACAACAGCCACGCCCACCTCTTGCGCATGGCGAACGTGTCACCCACAGGTGAACCACCGGCGTGCGGGGTGGACTCTCCCGACCGCTGCCCGGCGGCGCGAAGAGCCCAGGTCCAGCGCTTCAGCGATAGTGACGATCTCGATGCGTGCCCGAAACTACGGAATCGACCTCAGGGTCGGTTGTCGGCCTTGTGCGTACCGGTGTCCATCATGGGCCGGACCGTTGGCGTCATCCATTCCACCGGTGAACCGGGGCAACTCGTCGACGAGAGCACGGTGGAAGATCTCGGAACGCTGGCGAAGCTCGCCGGAGCCCGGATCGGGCTGCTCCGCGTGATGGCCGAAACACAACTTCAAGCGTCCACGGACAGTGTCACCGGACTATTGAATCGGCGCTCGTTCGAGCAGAGGGTGTCTGTCCTGCGACAAGCGGGCGGCAGCCTGGCGGTTGCCATGGCCGACCTCGATCATTTCAAGACGCTGAATGACACGTACGGCCACGAAACCGGGGATCGGGCCCTCCGACTGTTCTCACAAGTCCTCAGGGAGTCCTTTCGCTCCCATGATCTGGTGTGTCGACACGGCGGAGAGGAGTTCGCCATCGCGTTTCCGAACTGCACTGCTATCGACGCTCGTCAGGCCCTTGACGCGGTACGGTCCCGCCTCAACGCGGCAATCGCCGTGGGCGGCCTACCCGCCTACACGGTGAGCTTCGGGGTCGTCGATGCCGACGAGCGCGAGAATCTCAACACGATCCTCGTCCGGGCCGACGCCGCTCTCTACGAAGCAAAACTTCAAGGACGAGATCAGGTGGTGATCCACGACGCAGCCGGTAAGCCGGTCGCGACGCCCCACGGCACGAATGAGAACGAGCCGTCAACCCTTCCTCTCGGGATCTCCGGTATTCGCCGACAATTGCGCTGACCACAACGGCGTCGGCCGTCCGGACGGGCATTCCTCGAGCCGAGGGCCACGATGGCGGTCGGACAACCGCCACGAGGAATCCGCGGGCACCTCACGAGTGCCCATCCGCAGCGTCATCGCCTCAGGGCGGTCTCGAAGCCCTTTCTGGTCGTGTTCTTTGCGCGACAGAGCCTGTGATGCCGACGGGGTCTTGTCCTTACGTGCGCCATTCCCTGTTGCGTTGTAGCTTCGGGGCGAACGGCGGGACAGGGCCGACTGTCACAGGTGGATCGGGGGAGTGGTGGCCGGAGGCCATTCGGGGATAGCTGGATGGATACCCGGCATCAAGGCGGCTCGACTCTACGATCGCCGATGGCTGCGGTCCGACATCGTCGCTGGCCTCGTGCTCGCAGCGATCCTCGTGCCTCAGGGACTGGCATACGCCGAATTGGCCGGACTTCCCCCCGTTACCGGTTTGTACACGTCCATCGGGTGCCTGGTCGGCTACGCGATCTTCGGGCCGTCCCGGATACTCGTCCTAGGCCCCGACTCTTCCATCTCACCCATGATCTTTGCCGCTCTCGTCCCGCTGTTGGCGGGTGGTGACGCCCACCGAGCCATCGCGCTGGCTGGAATGCTCGCCGTCATCGTCGCCCTCATCGAGATCGGGCTGGGGATCGGGAGGCTCGGATTCGTCGCGGACCTTCTCTCGAGTGAGGTGCAGGTGGGCTATATGAACGGCCTCGCCCTCATCATTTTCGTGGGTCAGTTGCCTAAGCTTTTTGGATTCTCGACTGACGCTGAGGGTTTCGGCCCCGAGCTCAAGTCTTTCGTGCTCGGGCTTGACCGGACTGTCGGGTGGGCGCTCTTCGTCGGCTTGGGAGTGCTGGCGATCCTGTTGGTGCTGCCGCGATTGACCAAGGTCGTCCCTGCTGTTCTCGTCGGCATCGTGGCAGCCACCGTCGTGTCCGCCGTCTTCGAGCTGCACATGCACGGGGTCTCGACCGTGGGGACGCTCCCCAAGGGTGTCCCGGCCCCGTCTGTCCCGTGGACGAAGTTCGCCGACGTCGGGCCTTTGATGATCGCGGCCATTGGGATCACGTTGGTCTCGTTGGCAGACACGATTGCCACGTCCTCGAGCTTCGGCGCCCGCCGCGGTGAGGAGGTGGATCCCAACCAGGAAATGATCGGCATCGGTGCGGCCAACCTTGCCGCTGGACTCCTCCAGGGTTTCGCGGTGTCGACGAGCGGATCGCGTACTGCGGTCGTTGAGCAGGCAGGAGCCAAGTCCCAGCTCGCGTCCTTGGTCGGCGCAGGCATCGTCGTGTCGCTGTTGCTGTTCTTCAACTCCTTGCTGGCCGATCTTCCCCAGTCGGCCCTGGCAGCCGTGCTGATTGCCGCAGCGCTCTCCCTGCTCGACCTCGACGCCCTCGTCCGCTACTACAGAGTCCGAAAGAGCGCACTGATCCTCTCGTTGGTCGCCAGCGTGGGCGTGATCGTGCTCGGGGTCCTGCCCGGGATCGTCCTCGCCATCGTCCTCGCCATGCTGTTGTTCTTCCGCCGCGGCTGGCAACCTCACGGCGCGGTGCTCGGTGAGGTGGATGGCCTCGAAGGATGGCACAACGTCGAGCGGTTCCCTGATGCCCGAGAACCCCCGGGGGTCGTCGTCTACCGCTGGGAGGCCCCCCTCTTCTTCGCGAACTGTTCAGCTTTCCGGAGGCAAGTCCGGCACGTCGTCGCCGGCCGCTCCCCGTCCTGGGTCGTGGTGCAGTGCGAAGCGATGACCGACATCGACGTGTCGGCGGCCCGGATGCTCGAGCAGCTGGATCGCGAGCTCAACGCCTCGGGTGTTCACATGGCCTTCGCGGAGATGCGCAGTCGACTGCAGGATCTCGTCCGTCGCTACGGTCTGTTCGAAACGCTCGATCGTGACCGCTTCTATCCCACACTGGATGCCGCTCTGGCTGCGATCGGGGAGCTCTAATGCACCGTGACGCGCTCGTTGCCCCACGTTCGTTCTGGCTGACGCGGTGTGGTCCTCAACTGCCCGCTCCGGTGCTTGTTTGCTGCTCGAACGGCGGAAAGCCCTGCCCTATGTCGCGGTGGGTGGCAATAGGAGAGGTAGGGACGCGATCCTGGTGGAGTGCCGGTCGTCATCCACTTGTCCGATCTTCACTTCGGCGCGCACATTGAGGCACTTGCCGAATCATTGCTTGCCGACATTCGGGACCGTCGCCCGGACTTGGCGGTCGTCTCGGGCGATCTGACGCAGCGTGCTCGCAAGCGGCAGTTCTCCATCGCCCGGGATTTCTTGAAAGGACTTCCATGCCCCGTCCTCGTTGTTTTGGGCAATCACGACCTGCCCTTGTTCAACGTGCCGGAGCGTGCCCTCCGGCCAAGTGGACGATACGAGCAGTTCATCTCCCAAAGTCTGGATCCTGTCGTCGCTTCATCGGGCCTCGTCGCTGTGGGCCTTGACACAATGCCCCCATGGCGCTGGAAGGCCGGGCACGTGTCCCTACGGCAGATTGGCCTGGTCCGAGAAGCCTTCCGAAATTGTCCCGCCTGCGCGTGGCGGCTCCTGGTCACTCACCACCCCGTGCTACCCGCGAGCCTCTCGGGCCTGGTTGGTAGGGAACGGCTCGTCGAGGCGTGCGCTGAGACCGGCGTGTCCATTCTCCTTTCTGGCCACACCCAAATACCAACGGTGGACATCGTGACGACGCACGTGAGAGGTGTCCGCAACACGGCCTTGGCTGTGGGCGCGGGCACAGCCATCAGCCGAAGGCGGCGCGGAGTGCCCTGCGCTTACGCGCTGCTCGACTTGGCGCGACCGATGGTGACGGGTGCTGCGCTTGCGCTGCAGATCCTTGAACCGGAGGGATCCGCTTGGTGTGTCGCCCGTTCAGAGCGGTTTAGGTATGGCCCAGAGGGCATCGTCGCCTGTTCGCCCAACGGGATCTGAAATTGGGGCATCACGGTCGGGATCCAGCTGCGACCGTGGTGGGGGCCGAGATCATGGCCGTGATGGGGATGAGCGCCGGTTTGGAGGTGACGGATGTGTTGTGCAAGTCGCCCACCGGCATCGTTGTCGAGCAGGCCCAGAACCGACTGCACACCATCAAGGCGATCCTTGTCGCTACTCTGGGTTCGTGACCGTTCTTGGCCGCCTCGTCGGAGGGGCCCAAGCCCGAGCTGTCAGGCGTACATCCGCCAACCAACGAGCGGGGAGCGGATCCGTCCTGGCTGGCGTCTCGGAGTTCTGTCGCCCGGTGGTCGCGGGCAGACGAGTCCGGCAGATGTGATGCACCGTTGACGGGTGGCGCGAGAGAAGAGGACCAGCGTCGCAGCCGCTCGAGGCAGGCACTCGTACTCATCATGGCGTGGGCCGCCCTGACGGGGCTCCTGATCGCTGCCGGTGTTGCTGTAGAGCACTCCTCCTCAGTAGGGACTTTCGATCGCCACGTGACCTCCGTCGTGGTCGCTCACCGGACCCCCGTGCTCAACGACGTGATGAAAGCCGTGACCTGGTTGGGTTCGTGGGTCGTGCTCGTGGCGACCGGGGGCCTCTTGGTGGGCCTGACACTCTCCCGACGTCTCCCCATCGGTGCCGTGGTTGTTGCGGTCATCGCGTGGGCGGGGGAGTCAGGGGGCGTGACGCTGGCTAAACACGTTGTCAAACGTGACCGCCCTCCGGAGCATCTCCGGCTCGTATCGGCGCACGGCTGGTCGTGGCCCTCGGGTCACACAGCCGTCGCCGTCGTGGTCTTCACTACTGTGGCCCTCGTGGTGGTGGCCGTCGTACCGAAATCGGTGTACCGAGCGCTGGCATGGGCGTTGGCGGCACTCGCAGTTGGCGCCGTGGCGTTCTCACGGGTCGAGTTGGCGGTGCACTGGACCACCGATGTCATAGCGAGCATGGTCTTCGTCGCCGCGTGGCTGGTCGTTCTTTTCTCGATGTCCGCTTCGGATATCCGGCCGCAGCAAACGAGGTCGCTACGCTAGGCGGCGATCCTGGCTCGGCCCGCTGCGTTGGCGCACCGCCGCCTAGAAGGGCGTGGGGATATACCGCAGAGGGAGGCTTGGCTCCGTGTAGCCATCGGCCTTCTGGCGCTTCGGCAGTGTGACGTCCCGGGGGGTGAGCGGTTCGTACGGTATCTGGCTGAGCAGGTGGCTGATGATATTGAGGCGACCGCGCTTCTTGTCGTCGGTGTGCGCGACGTACCAGGGCGCCCACGCAGTGTCACTCGCTGCGAACATGGCATCTCTTGCTCGCGAGTAGTCGTACCAGCGGCTATAGGACTTCAGGTCCATGTCCGAGAGCTTCCAGATCTTGCGGCGGTCGTTGATGCGACTTTCGAGGCGACGGGTCTGCTCGTCCTCGCTGACCTCGAGCCAATACTTCAACAGCAGGATCCCAGAATCAACCATGGCTTTCTCGACTGCCGGCACTTGATCGAGGAATCTCTTTGTCTCCTCCGGCGTGCAGAAACCCATGACCGGCTCGACACCCGCCCGGTTGTACCAGCTGCGGTCGAAGATGACGACCTCGCCCGCCGCGGGGAAGTTTCCTATGTACCGCTGTATGTACATCTGTGACTTTTCGCGCTCGGTGGGAGCAGGTAGGGCGACGACCCGGAAGACGCGTGGGCTCACCCGTTCGGTAATCCGCTTGATCGTGCCCCCCTTCCCGGCAGTATCGCGGCCTTCGAAGACGATGCAGATCTTTGCGGCACTTGTCCTGACCCACTCCTGGACGGCCACCAGTTCGGAGTGAAGGAGTCTCATCTCCCGCTCGTACTCCTTACGCTTCATCGTCTGTGGTGGACTCGGAACCTCTCGATCCGTGTCCTTCCCATTGTTCTTCGCTGCCATCTCGTTCCTCCTATGGGTGCGGTGATATGAGTGCGATGTCGTGAAGCTCAGGGACTCGGCGGCGAGATTGGCCACGGGTACCGGCGTCGCCACGGTCCTCCGACGCACCACCCACTTGCCGGATTCGCGCGAGAGGAGCGGGACGACCCCGGCGGAGAGCACCAGCCTGCAGTCGTTAGAAGTCTGCCTGTGTGATGAGGAGCGCGCTGGCCAATTCGGCCAGAGCGATCCAGTTCATTCTGGAGCTGGTGAAGATGTCGACAGTCAAGATGGTCTGGGTCGCGCGCGTTTCCTGAGTAGTTGCCATACCACTCCACCGGACGGAATTCCCGATCGCCCATCGCCAGACCTCCGATTCATCGCCCCAGGCGTCCATGATTACCGCTCAAAGCTCGACGTGCTCGTGTTTGACGAAGAATGGCCGTTGTCAGGACCCAACTCGCCGGGTTGACCTCTTCGCTCTTGGCCTCACAGCCCCCTTTTTACCCGCCAGTTACCAGTCGACGCGGTGAGAACCAGTGGGGCTTGGCCTCATGCTTCAGCAGAATCGCCGTGCGTGACCTACTCTGGTGGGAACTGGCTATTGATAGGAGGATTCTCGTGCCTTTCGACACTCTCTTCGTGTACTCCGGCGTGTACGCAAAGGTGGAGGATGCGCTGTCTGATTATGACGTCGTCCATGACCTGCACACCAAGGCCGGGTTGATCGACGCCTATGACGCTGCAGTGGTTGAGCGCAAGTCCGACGGCAAGGTCAAGATCGTGAAGAAGCATGAGACGCCCACCCGCGTTGGAGGGGTACTCGGAGGTGGCGTCGGTCTAGCCACCGGGCTGGTGATCGCTTTGTTCCCGGCCGCCGCCATCGGCGGCGGACTCCTCCTCGCCACAGGCGGCGGTGGGGCACTGTTGGGTTCATTGGCAGGTCACGCCGCGGCCGGTATGAGCCGGAGCGACTTGAAAGAACTCGGAGATGACCTCGACAACGGTCAGGCTGGGCTTGTGGTCGTAGCCGTTTCCGACATGGAGTCCAAGGTCGAAGCAGCCATGAAGCATGCAGAGAAGATTCAGGCCAAGGAGATGAAGGCTGACCAGAAGGCGATCGAAGCTGACGCCAAGGGCGACGCGGGGTAATCGTCGTTGTAGCCAAGGTGGGATGTGGAGGTGCAGTTCGCGGTCCCAGGCGTTGCGGGAATGGGTGCTGCGTCGCCAGCATCCGGCGTGGGCGATCCAGTCCGCTCCCAGCATTGTCGTACCTCGTTTCGTGCAAGCACCTTTTGGGTGGTAGCCGCAATGTCTCCCAGGTGCATCACTACGTAATCGTCTAGGCTGACTGACCCCGATGACACGAAAGGGGGGTCCCGATGGCGAGTCGGCGGCACCGGGTGGCGAGACTAACCACGCCTGAGGCGGGCTTTCGGCGGCGTGGTGCAAACGCGCGAGTACCGGCGCGCCCGGGGCTCTCCGTGCGCCGTGCTCGCCTTCATGCGCTCATCGACGAAGAGATCCGGAATCTGGGGAAGTCGTGACGAGTCCGACATCTGTACCCGCTGCGGTCTCCCCAAACGTCCCACGGTGGTATGCGCGGGGCGCGGAGGATGTCGCCGCCGCCTTCGGTGTCAACCCCGCGGTGGGCCTCTATTCTCCGCGAGCGGCAGAGATCTTCGCCAAGACCGGGCCCAATGCGCTTCCAGAGGAGAAGCCGAAGCCAGCGTGGCGTCGCTTCCTCGATCAGTACCGCAGCTACATGCAGCTGATCCTCGTCGGAGCCGCGATCGTGTCACTGGCCATCAAAGAGTGGAGCACCGCGGTGCTCCTCGTCATCATCACACTGCTCAACGCCGTAGTGGGCCTCCGCCAAGAGGGTAAGGCGCAGAGCGCGATGAACGCGCTCAAGTCGATGATGAAGATCTCGGCCCGCGTGAGGCGCGACGGCGTCGAGTCCGAGATCCCGGCCGAGCAGGTCGTCATCGGAGACGTGATTCTCCTTGCTGCCGGTGACGAGGTGCCTGCGGACGGCCGGATCATCGAGGCCAGTGCGCTCCAGATCGACGAATCGGCGCTCACCGGTGAGAGCACGCCGGCACAGAAGGAGACCCGCACCCTGGCCGACAGCGTCATGAGCCCGGGTGATCAGGTGAACATGGCCTTCATGAATACCCCGGTCACCCACGGCAGCGGCGTCATGGTCGTCACTGCAACAGCGACGGAGACCGAACTCGGCAAGATCTCCGGAATGCTCTCGTCTACGGACACCGAGCAGTCGCCGCTGACCAAGGAGCTCAACCGCCTGACGCTGTGGATCGCCGCCGCCGCAGGCTTGACGATGGTGATCATGTTCGCCCTTGGGCGCTCGAGGGGCACGGCCTGGGACGCCCTCTTCGTCAGCGCGGTCTCCCTCGCTATCGCCGCAATCCCCGAGGCCCTCCCGACGGTGACCGAGGTGATCCTCTCGCTCGGTAGCGTCGAACTGGCCAAGCGAAACGCGCTGGTCAAAGAGCTCCCGGCCGTCGAGACGCTCGGTTTCACATCTGCCATCAACTCGGACAAGACGGGCACCCTCACGCTGAACCAGATGACCGCGGTCGAGGTCATCGATCCGACCGACCGCTACACCATCACGGGCTCGGGCTATGGCCTGGAAGGCCGAGTAGAGCATCCCGCCGGAACCACGGACACCATTGAGGACGCGATCTTGCCTTTCCTGGTTGCGAACGACGCCAAGCTGGTCGACGGGGAGGTCGTCGGGGATCCCACCGAGGGCGCCCTGCTCGTCCTCGGTCACAAGGCGGGGGTCAACATCGATGCGACCCGTGAGCGCCTGCCGAGGCTGGCCACACTGCCCTTCGACCCCACGTACAAGCTTATGGCCACCTTCCACGAGATCACCGATCCCTCGGGGCGCCCGATGGTTCGTTGCTACGTCAAGGGGGCCGCACCGGCCGTGATGGACCGTTCGGCCACGGCGCTCTCCGGTGGCTCAGCGGTCGCTTGGGATACCGACCTGGCCCGCCGGGCTCAGGACAATGTGAATCGAATGGCCGGACTTGGCCAGCGTGTCATGGCCGCCGCCATGCGAGACATCGATCGCGGCAGCTTCGACCCCGAGGGCGACCTCCTCGAGCACATGCACAATCTGCAGATGACCGGCCTGGTCGGGATGGTCGACCCGCCCCGAGCCGAATCCAAGGCAGCCGTCAAGGAGGCGCAGGCCGCTCATATCCGCGTCCGCATGATCACCGGTGACGACGTGACGACAGGCGCAGCGATCGCCGAGCAGCTGGGCATCTCCGGCGAGGCGATGCTCGGAGCCGATTTTGCCGCCCTCTCCGAAGCCGAGAGGCTGGCTCGCATTGACAACATCGGGGTGGTTGGGCGGGTCGCCCCTGAGCACAAGGTCCTCCTCGTTGACACCCTGAAGAAGAAGGGCGAGGTGGTCGCCATGACAGGCGACGGCGTCAATGACGCGCCGGCCATCAAGGCGGCCGACATCGGCATCGCAATGGGCTCGGGGACCGAGGTGGCCAAGAACGCAGGTCGCATGATCCTCTCCGACGACAACTTCGCCACCATCGTGTACGCGGTCGAGCAAGGCCGAAAGATCTTCGACAACCTCACCAAGTACATCCGGTTCGTCCTTGTCCTCCTCGTCGTCTTCGTGTTGACCTTCCTCGGCGCTGCCATCTTCAACATCGCGGCCGGCGAGCCCTTTACGCCGCCACAGGTCCTGTGGATCCACTTCGTCGTGAACGCTGCCTTCGGGTTCTCCCTCGGCTTCGACAACGAGACTCCTGGCCTCATGTCCCGCGTCCCCAAGCCTCGAGGCCAGTCGGTGCTCACCCCGAGCATGGTGACCACGGTGGGCCTCGCCGGACTCGTTGTCACCATTGGTCTGCTCTCTATGATCCAGATCGGGACCAAGCACTTCCACAGCGAGGCTGTGGGCACGTCCATCGCCTTCACGGCCTTCGCTCTCTGCTTGATTGTGGCTGCACTCGAATGCCGCAGTGAGACCGACTCCATTATCGCCACCGCGACGTTCGAGAGCCGCCAGATGAACCGAGCCATCCTCGCCGAGTTCGTGCTTGCGATTCTCACCACCCAGATGGACGCACTGCGACGCATCCTCGGGACCACGCAGCTGACCTTCCGCGAGTTCTCGTGGGCGCTGGTGCCGGCCGTCGGGCTCTTCTTGCTCTGGGAACTGGGCAAGCTCGTCGTCCGGCGACGGACCAACGCGCCCACTGCCGCGTCCGCCCCCGCCCCCGCGGCCCGCGGCGTAGTGCGTACCGATGAGGCCGACTGAGAGCGGACATCCACTCTCGAGGATGAAACCGGCGACGATCGGGGTGAGCGCCGTCATCGTCGCGGTGAGCCTGATCGTCGATTTCGGGTGGAAGCGCTTCCACAAGGGTTCTACCGCGCAACCGTAGGACGCCGGCCCACCGGTTGGGCAAGCCCACACCGATCATGCATACCGCTGATGCAGTGATCCTGATGCTCTCAGTGTGACGAGATGCTGCTCCATGGTTTCGACGACACCGGCGAAGAGGCGCGGTACCTCATGCAGAGTCTCATCCTGGCTCCCAGCGCCAGCCGTTGTTGTCCTCGCAGGTAATCGCCTCTCCGTTTCCCGCAACGCCCGTCAATCCATGATCGGCAGTTCTACACAGCTCTCCCGCTTTGTAACAGTTGCCTCCGCTGCTCAATGGGTGACACCCTGCGGGTGCCGTTGCCGGAGGCGCCGCTGCCGGAGGCGCCGCTGCTGCTGGGGCCGTTGCCGGTGGTGGCGCTGAGGTCGTCGTGGCCACTTGTGATGGAGTGGTGGTTAAAGGCGGGGCAAGTGGCGTGACGTACTTCTCGTACGCAACAATCCAATTTGTTGCGATCGCCGCTTGAGCCACTGCCAGCGTGATCTGATCCGAGCAGACGAGGCTCTTCAACCTATTCTCCAACACGTCCTTCGTATTTGACGTCGACGTGGCATTTGATCTGTCGTTGGGTTCGACCCACAGATTGGCAGGGTCATTGGGGTCACCGCCCAGTTCCAAAGAGATCAGGTGGTCGTACTCGGCCGTGTGAAATGAGCCGGTGTAGGAGTAGGCGGTCGCATTGGCGGACTTCTCCTTTGCGGTGACGTCCTCGGGAGGGCGGATCGTCGATGTGTACCCGCTACGGCAAATGGTGGACCCAATGTTGGCTTGGGTCACCTGCGGATTGATGGCTCCCGGCGTGCAATGTGGATCAGGAAGTGGCATCGCACCGATGTAGTTGTAGTGACACGATCCGGCAAGGGGCTGCGGCTGCACGGTGTAGCTCGACTCCGTTCCGGGTCCGGTCTCAATACCGGTGATTGCCACGGGCGGGACCGGAGTCGATGTGGATGTCGTCGTTGCAACGCCGCACAAACTGGTCAGGTTCAACTTCTTGCCACTACCGACCCTGACGGGCCTATGGCCTCGACGCAGGGCGTAGTGGACCTTCCCCACCTTTGTCAGCATGATCTTCGTGCCGTCTGCGCAGCGATGCCCCGACCCACTCCAGATGCCAGAACAGGTCGTGATGTTGCCCTTCGTGATGACCCCCTGGCTCTTGGCCAGATGGGCACAGCGGACGATCTCAGCATGTGTCGGCGCCTTGGTTTGAGCGGCTACGGGTGAGCTACTCAACATGAGGCACGACACCGCCAGCAGGATTGCACCGCCAACGGTGATCTGTTTCATGGGTTCGTCTTTCCCCGTCCGCGGAGTGCGACCAGGTCATTGGTCTAGCAAACGCAGCGCAACGATCCCCCGACCCGCCATGGACAAGCTCCGGTTCTCCGTCACCTTGCTGCACGTCGAGCAGGGCATCGAGATCGATGGCAGATTCTTTTCCACGGCGCTCTTGAGGCTCCTTACGCCTCGGGTGTTCCAAGTAGCAACAGGGCGTAAGAGTGTGAGCCGGGTTGGCACCCGTAACGCTTGCTAGCGTGCTGCCGAGGAGGTGGGCCCCATGAGCGATGTCATCTCAGTTACGAAACCCGCCAGTGGACACTGGAGTGACGCGTATCCCGAGCTCGGACGCGGTCCGGTGTCACTCGAAGACTGCGTCTCCCCTGAGTTCTACGAGAAGGAGCGTGAGCACGTCTTCAAGAAGACCTGGCTGTACGTGGGCCGCGTCGAACGGGTGCAGAAGCCGGGCAGCTACTTCACACGCGAACTCGAGTTCCTCAACACGTCGATCATCATTGTGCGGGGCAAGGACGACGTCATCCGCGCCTTCCACAACATCTGCCCGCACCGCGGCAACAAGCTCCTGTGGCAGGACGATCCGTTCCAGGAAGTGGCCGGCCGCGCACCGCTGCTGTACTGCCGTTTCCACGGTTGGCGATACAACCTCGATGGCTCGTTGCTCTCGACCACCCGAGCCGACCTGCTGCTCGACTTCGACGCCGAGGGATGCCGCGTGCCAGCGGTGCAGTGCGAGGTGTGGGAGGGCTTCATCTTCATCAACCTCGATCCGCACAACACCGAGCCGTTGCGGTCTTTCCTCGGAGAACTCGCGCACGGCGTCGAGGGGTACCCCTTTGACGGCCCGCACCAGGTGTATAGGTTCAAGGTCGACCTGCAGTGCAACTGGAAGATCTTCGTGGACAGCTTCGCCGAGAGCTACCACGGCCCGTACCTGCATGCGTCGTCATTCGGGAACCTGACTGCCGAAGCCAAGGAAGCGCTGGACAAGCCGAATCCGTTCACGGATGCCTTGGCGTACCAACTGAAAGGCCCTCATCGGATGTTTTCCTTCGCCGGTGAGCCGTCACGACAGACGCCCTACTCCAAGCCCATCGAGTGCGTCATGAAGGCGAGCGCGGCCGGCCCATGGAACAAGCGCACCGACCGCGCCCCGATGCCTCCGGGCATCAACCCCACGCGAGCGGAGAACTACGGCTTCGACTCGTACCAGTTCTTCCCAAACTTTGTGTTGATATTCGGTTCGTCCGGGTTCAGCACGCACACGCACTGGCCGACCGGACCGCACTCTCACCTGTTCGAGGTTGAGATGTTCTTCACCCCGCCTGCAACGCACCGGGAGCGGCTGGGCCAGGAGCTCACCGTGACGTTCCTCAACGACGTCATCCTCGAAGACGCGAGCCCGTGCGAAGGCATGCAGGCGATGCTCAACAGTGGCGCAATCAAGGCTTTCCAGATGAACGACGAGGAGATCCTCCTGCGGCATCTCCACAAGACGGTCGCCGACTATGTCGAAGCAGGAGAGGCAGCACGATGACCGCACTGCTACCGCAACAGTTCTCAGAGCTCGAACATCTCGTTGACGAATGGGCAATCGAGGACGGCCACGCGCGGTACGTGAAGCGCGTGAGCAGCTCCATGGATGAGATCAGAGCGTTCTACGACGAAGTGTTTCCGCGCGCCGAGGAGGCAGTCGCATACGTCGACACGTTCGACTACACCGAGCCGCTGCCCGACGATGTCGCGAACCTGCGCAACTTGCTGTTCTCCTTAATCACCGTCTCGCTCGCCGTGGAGCTGTGGAACCAACCGCGCGTGAAACACTCCGCCCGAACAATCCTCACGAGGGTGAGCTGATCGGCCTGGGTATCTCTACACAACTGTCTTGGAGCATCGATCGATAGAGATTTCGTCAAGAATCCCGGATTGGACGCATTTGCATCATTCGGGATGTTGGATTTGGGGCAATCCCAACTGGGTTGCCTTGTAGTCCTGGGGACCATGCCGGGAGTCATCAGCCAGGACAGGACCGTTGAAGGCGGATCTGGCACGGGGAAAGTGTGTGACGTAGACATTCCGTGCCGATGGACGTTGGCAAACGTTCTCCGCTGCGACGTCCGGGGGGGTAGACAGACAGCCGCCACGTTCGCCCAGACGCTAAACGAGCGCCCGAATGCGCCCGAATCGTCCCGCCACCTACGCCGACCTGTAACCCAATCTCCGGTGGATCTTCAGCTGGCTTTTATGACTCACCCGTATGTTTGACCTCGTCGCCCCCCACCCCCCTGGGACGGCGACGAAGGGCGACGGACTCCCCCGGACTGACCGCTAACGGCCCGGGGAGTCACGTCCGCCCGGGGTCAGCGTCGCCCTGACGCGACGAAGCGCCCCGAAGGGCGCCCCGTCGTCCCCCTTTGCCCGGGGTGAGGGGTACAGTCTGTCAGGTGGGTGCGTCAGCTGCGGCTGATCCTGTCCCTGCACCACTGAAGATGGTGGAACACTCGCCAAACCCAAGCGGGGTCGCGCCAATTGGTTCGGCGGCGAAAGCGTCCAGGCTGTCCATCGTGTGGACTTCTCTTCTCGAATGTCGCCCACAGCGGCTCTTGACTGCGAGTTGACACACATCCCGATCGAGCTAAGACTCAGTGGCGCGTAGAGGAGGTCCGGGCTCATGAGCAATCACAGGATCGTCGACGGCGACTGCCACATTCTTGAGCCCCCGAACATCTGGGAGACCTGGTTGCCCAAGAAGTATCAGGACAAGGCGCCCAAACTGGCCAAAGACGTGGACGGCGGTGATGCGTGGCTCTTTGCCGGCTCAGCGGGACCCGATCCCATCGGACTCGTGTCAACTCCGGGCAAGCCTTATGACGAGTTCCGATGGACTGGCGTCACGTATGAAGAGGCCCGGCCGGGTTGCTACAACGGCGCCGAGCGGTTAAAGGACATGGACATCGATGGGACCGATGCGGAGATCCTGTTCCCGCCCCAGCGTATGGTCGGCCACTTTCTCGGTGACGAGGACGACGACTTCGTGCGTGCGGGGATCGAGGCCTACAACAACTTCTTGTGGGAGGAGTTCTGTGGTCCTGACCGCGATCGGCTCGTGGGCATGGCAGTCATGCCGTCAACTGGCGTCGAGGACTCGGTTGAGTCCCTTCGCAAGGCGAAGGCCCGTGGGTTCAAGGGAGTCGTGATCTCTTGTTGGCCGGCTGGAGGCGAGTCGGTCTCGAGGGAGGACGATCCGTTCTGGAGAGCTGCCGCCGAAGAGGAGATGCCAGTCTGCATCCATATCAACATTGTGTCGCGCAAGTCTCGTCAAGCGGCACGCAATGCCGCCAAGCAGTCTGGCCGCCTCGCCCTTTACGGAGGCAAGGAGTCAGACGCGAACGCCAAGGCAGTGGCCGGGCTGGGTAGCGTCTTCTCGATCGTGCCCGCGACGATGGCTCAATTGCTCTTCACCGGCACCTTCGAGCGCATCCCAGATCTGCATATTGCGATGATTGAAACCGGCGTGGGGTGGATCCCCCATTTTCTTGAGGCGATCGATGACCGCTACTGGCGAAACCGCTCTTGGGGGAATATTCCGATCAAGGAGCCACCGAGCTTCTATTGGTACCGCAACATGTCGGCCACGTTTATCGTGGACCGTAACGGCATCGAGAACCGTTACGGCGCGGGCGTGGACAACATCATGTGGTCTTCGGACTATCCGCATCACGGTAACGACTGGCCCTACTCCCGAAAGGTCATCAACGAAATGATGGGGCATATCGATACCGACGAGCGGGCCCGGATTTGCGGGCGCAACGCGGTGCGGATCTTCGGACTCGACCGCTAAAACGCCCCCGTCCGCCCCCCAACCCGGAGATGACGGAGACAGCGTGGCCCTGTCGGCGGAGCCCCCGGCTCACGTGCGGCGACGACCTGCTAGGGCCAGGTCCAGCTGTCCTCACCGAGACGACTGGAAGGTCACGTTGGACCCTCACAGGGAACTCTGGGAGGAGCTTCAGCTAATGGCCGCCGTGAGACGTTTCCCTGATGCAGCGATTGAACAGCTGAGGACCGACGGCCGGCTCCCAGCGCAGTGACGCTAATTCTCTCGTATCAGATACGCGTCACGGGGCAGTAACGCCGAACCAAACGCCCAGGCCAAACAGGTAGTGACGGTGAGTCGGCCTGATAGGCGGGATTCTGTTCAGTCCTTGCGGACCTTGGTGGCCATCCATCTAAGCGGCCTACCTGGAGAATGCCCCTCTCTCGAGGAGCGGGCGAGCAGCCCGTTTCCCACGCTTGGCCTTGCTCCGGGTGGGGTTTACCGAGCCGATCAGGTTGCCCTGACCGCTGGTGCGCTCTTACCGCACCGTTTCACCCTTACCTGTGCGGGCCCGGAGGCCCGCCATCGGCGGTTTGCTTTCTGTTGCACTTTCCTGCGAGTCGCCCCGACTGGCTGTTAGCCAGCACCCTGCTCTGCGGAGTCCCGACCTTCCTCAACACGATCCCGCGAATGCGGTCCGGGCTGCGGCCACCTGGCCGACTCACCGTCCCCACCAGTCTGCCATTAGTGGAGAGGTAGGGGCGGTGCACACCTCCTCGGTAGGGTGTCCGTAATGACCAGCCACGCCCACCAGCTTTTCGACCCGGAGGCCCCGCCGCGCCAGGGCTCCGACGATCCGACAGAGGATGGCGGCCGCCCGGGTGTTCTCTCGATTGGCGCTCTCTACGACGAGGTGGAGGATGCCCTGACCTCGACGTTTCCCCGTAATCGCCAATTGCTGGGTGCGGGGCGAGATCCACAGCTTTTCGGATCAGTCCGGACGATCCGGCCACTGCTATTTGGACCTGGTCGACCCCGACGAGGGTAGGGGTGGACAGGCTCCACGAGGTCGGGGCGCGCCGGCGCTGAGGGTCAAGTGCTGGAAGGGCACATGGTTGCCCATGAAAGGCGGGCTGGCCAAAGACGGGGTTGTGCTCGCCGAAGGCATGGTCGTGATTCTGCGGGGCACGATTGACCTCTACCGGCCGAAGGGCGAAATCGGCTTCATCCTCTCCGAGCTCGATGTGACCGCGTTGTTGGGCCGCTTGGCCGCACAACGTGCCCAGCTCTTGAGGAAGCTCGAGGCCGAAGGGTTGTTACGTCGCAACGCCACTCTTCCGGTGGCCGACGTGCCGCTTCGAGTGGGACTGGTGGCCAGTCCCGGGACAGAGGGTTATCAGGACTTCCTCGGCCAGTTGACAGGTTCGGGATTCGGATTCCAGGTCAAGGTCGTACCTGTCGTGGTGCAAGGCGGAGACGCCCCGGCCCGAGTGGCCAGAGCCGTGAGAACGTTGAGCCGCACGGACTGCGACGTGATCGTCGTCGTCAGGGGTGGAGGCTCGAAGGCTGACCTGGCATCGTTCGACTCCGAAGTGGTGGCACGGGCGATCGCAAGTGCCACGAAGCCGGTCTGGACCGGCATCGGTCACACGGGAGATGAGTCCGTCGCCGACATAGTGGCGAACCGGGCGTTCATAACGCCAACTGAATGTGGACACGAACTGGTGGCACAGATCGGCCAGTGGTGGGAGCAGCACATCGGTGCGGTCGCCTCCGTGCTCAGTCGTCGCGTGCCGTCGTTGCTCGCGGAGGCACAAGCCCGGGACACCGCTGCACGCGGTCGTCTCACTCGTGCTGCGCGCAGTCAGTTGCGCGTCCACCGGGAACGGTTGGCCCGTCGCTCCACCGTAGTCGGTCGATTGGCCCCCGAGGGATTGATGGCGCGTCAGGCCGCTGTGCGGACGCATGCCGCCCGCCTCGGTCCCTTGGCGTCCCGCCATATGGCCAAGGAAGTGGAGAGGGTTCGATCGTGGCGCCGCTTGCTCACCGCCTATGACGTTGACCGCCAGCTGGAGCGGGGCTACACGTTGACCCATACCGCCTCGGGTGAACTGGTCCGGAGTGCGGCGGGGCTCGCCGTGGGGACCGAAGTCGTCACACGTTTTGCCGACGGGTCGGCTCGCTCACGAGTGGAGGCGACCGAAGTCCGAAATGATCGTGTTGAAGAGAGGGATGAGGAGATGCAATGACCGCAGTCACGAACGAGTCGCTTCCCGTGGAGAAGCTGAGCTATACCGACGCCAGTCGGGAACTGGATTCCATCGTGGAGTTCTTCGAGCAGCGAGAGGTTGACGTGGACGTGTTGGTGGCGCGTCTGGAACGTGCGACTGCTCTCATCGACGAGCTCGATCGCAGGCTCCGTCAGACGCGCGCACAGGTCGAGGATCTCGTGCCCCGTCTCGATTCGTTGGCCGGCGAAGTCGAAGGTGGCGACAATGAGTAAGACGACCGACGATGAGCGGCTGTACTTCCGCCAGCTGCTGTCGGGACGGGATTTCGCCCGGGGAGACCAGATGGCCCGTCAGATGGTCAATTTCGTCTACCTCATCGGAGATCGGACGACGGGCGAGGCGGTCATCGTGGATCCTGCCTATGCCGTGCAGGATCTGCTTGACGTCGTGGCGGCCGACGGCATGAAGCTGACCGGCGTCTTGGCCACGCACTACCACCCCGATCATGTCGGGGGTGAGATGGCAGGTTGGGGTCTCGAGGGCATCAGCACGCTCTTGGAGGCGGTCCAGGTTCCCATCCACGTCCAGAAGGAGGAGGTGCCCTGGGTGGAACGGACGACAGGTGTGAGCGCTTCGCATCTCATCGGCCACGCCAGCGGCGACGTCGTTCAGGTTGGTTCTGTCCGTGTGGAACTGATCCATACGCCGGGACATACCCCGGGAAGTCAGTGCTTCTTGGTCGATGGCCGGCTGGTCGCCGGTGACACGCTCTTTCTCGAAGGTTGCGGCCGCACCGATCTCCCCGGATCGGATCCGATCGCGATGTACGACTCCATCAACAATCGCCTTGCTCGGGTCCCCGATGACGCTGTTCTCTTTCCCGGCCACTTGTATTCGCGCGACCCTTCACAGGGCATGGGTGAGACTCGCAGGACGAATTTTGTGTTTCGACCCCGCACGATCGAGGAGTGGACGGCCATGTTCGGGGGCACATGACGACCGACGGTCTGCCCGTGGATGGATCCGTGGTCGTCGTGGGCGCCTCGCTGGCCGGCTGGCGTGCGGTGGAAACGCTGCGGGCAGAGGGTTTCCATGGGGACATCTCTCTCGTGGGCGAGGAGTTGCACCTTCCGTACGACCGGCCGCCATTGTCCAAACAGGTGCTCGCGGGGACATGGCCACCTGAAAAGGCTGTCCTGGCCGACAAGAAGCGAAGCAGTGAGCTCCGGGTGCATGAGGTCCTTGGTCATCGCGCCATGCGGCTCGACATCGATGGACGCCAGGTCGAGATCGACGATGGCACTGTCCTCACTGCCGACGCCGTCGTGTTGACGACGGGAGCCACCCCGCGCCACCTGCCGGGAACCGAGGGCTTGGGACACCGTGATGGACTGTTCACGCTGCGGACGCTCGATGACTCCGTGGCCCTGCAAAGCGCGGTCTCTGCAGTCGAGGCGAGTCGCGTCGTCGTCATCGGCGCCGGGTTCATCGGCGCCGAGGTCGCTTCGACCTGTGCCGCCCTCGGGTGTCGGGTCACGGTGATAGAGGCGATGGAGATCCCGTTGTCCAATGTGCTGGGTCCGTTGATCGGCACCCACTGTGCCTCCTTGCATGCAGCCCACGGGGTCGACCTACGGACCGGCGTTGGCGTGGCGGGAGTCCGTCGTGCCGTAGGAGCGACGAGCGGACTCGAGGTCGAGCTCGACGGCGGTGAGGTACTCCAGGCTGACGTGGTTGTGGTCGGTATCGGCGTGGTGCCCGCGGTCAATTGGCTCGAGGATTCAGGGCTGACGCTCGAGAATGGTGTGGTCTGTGACGACCGGCTCTTTGCCGCGCCAGGGGTCGTGGCCGCAGGCGACATGGCCCGTTGGTTGTGGCATCACGACGGCGGGGAAGAGATGATCCGTATCGAGCACTGGCAGATCGCCGCGGAAGCGGGCGTGGCGGCGGCGCGCAGCCTTCTGGCCGGAATGCCCGATGCTGAGCCGTTCGCTCCCATTCCCTACTTCTGGTCTGATCAATTCGACATCCGCTTTCAGGTATTGGGCAACCCTGGCGGTAGGGACGACGTTGAGATCGTCGACGGCTCTTTCGGGGAGGGCAAGTTTGTTGCCTTGTTCGGCCGAGCCGGTCGTTTACGCGCCGCAATGGCCATCGGCCGGCCGCGCCGGCTGATGGGATATCGGCCGTTGCTCGAGGCGGGCAGCAGTTGGGACGACGCGTTGGCGCACGAGGTGTCGTAGCGGCCCGAGGTGGGCACCGCTGCGCAAGGGGCGCGAGGCTCAGCGCCCTCAGAAGGAGATGCCGGAGAGCTCGGGGATCGTGGCTTCGGCCTTTGAGCGCGCGGCCAACCATCGTTCGCGCGTGCGGGACCGAGTGGCGTCGTCGCTGCGGGGCTCAATGACCTGTCGAGGCGAGAAGGTCTGCGCAATATCGTCTTCTGATCCGTAGGTGCCTATGGCCATTCCGGCCAGTAATCCTGCTCCCAGCGTGGTTGCCTCCAGCACGGGTGAGATCTCCACCGGTCGCCCGATGGCGTCGGCCAGTGCCGTCACGAAGACCTCGTTGTCCGACATGCCCCCGTCGACGCGCAGGGCGTGGATGGGGAGACCGCTGTCGCCTTCGGCCGCCTCCACCAGGTCTGCGCCACGGTGGGCCACGCCCTCGAGCACGGCCCGCACGAGTTCTCGGCGACCCGAGCCTCTGGTCAATCCGACCAGCGTGCCGCGGGCGCCGAAATCCCACAACGGCGTACCGAGGCCGAGGAGCGCCGGGACGAACCACACATCGCCCGTCGTCGCACATTCCGCGGCCACGCGGGCTGACTCGGCGGCGGAGGCCAGGACGCCGAGATCGTCGCGGAGCCATTCGACGCAACTGCCGGCCGAGAGCATCACCGCCTCGACGCCCCAGGTTGCTCTCCCGTCGATCCGGTAGGCGACGATAGGGAAGGTGCCGTGGGCACCCTGCCCAGCATGGATCGGACGTTGGCCGGAGCCTGTGCACTGGTCCAACATGCCGCCCGTGCCAAAGGTGGCTTTGGCGAGCCCGGGGCGTGTGCACCCCTGTCCGACCAGGGAAGCCTGCTGGTCGCCGGCGATGCCGCAGATGGGGGGTGTACCCGGAAGGGCGTGGCACGCGCCCACGGGTCCGGAGGAATCGACGATGCGAGGAAGGATGGCGGTTGGAATGCGGAGCCGCTCGAGGAGTGGCACGTCCCATGCAAGAGAGGAGGGGTCGATCAGCGCGGTCACGGCGGCGTTCGTGGCGTCGGTGATGTGGAGGGCGTCGTGTCCCGAGGCCGCACCTCCCGACAGAATCCAGGCCACCCAGCTGTCGACAGTGCCGAAGCAGAGTTCGCCGGCGTCGGCCCGGACGCGATCGGGGTCGACCTCGTCGAGGATGGCCATCAGCTTCGTGGCCGATGCGTTCGGAGCAAGCCGGATGCCGTCGGCCTGCAGGACGAGACACGTTCCCACGGTGCGCAAGTCCTGCCAGCCGATGCCCGGCGCCACGGGACGGCCCGTCGCCCTCTCCCACACGATGGTCGACGCCCGTTGGTTCGCGATCCCTACGGCGTCCACCGGCCCACCGTCGTGGAGCGCAGCGTTGGCCACCGCGAGGATTGCGTGCGCCATCACGGAGGCGTCGAATTCCACCAAGCCCGGGGCGGGGGAGTCGGGAAGGACCGGGGCGTGATGCGCGTGGGTCACGGACGCATCAGGTCGTACGACCGCGGCGCGGGCACCCGAGGTGCCCACGTCGACGACGAGGACGCTCCCCCCGTTCCCGCTCACGACCACGGTGACGGCCCGAACGGGGAGGGCAGGCCGAGTTTGCCCGGATTGAGGATTCCTGCGGGATCCAAGCTCTTCTTGAGGTCGGTGAGAACGTCGAAGGCGGCGCCGAGGGCACGGGGGAGAAAGCGCGACCGGTTGAGCCCGATGCCGTGGTGATGGCTGATTGCGGCGCCATGCTCCATCGTCGTGGTGGTCACGGCATCCCACGCGTGGCGGTAGTACGCCTCACGCCAAGCACCGTCGCCCTCGGATCCCTTTCCGGCGAACGTGAAGTAGAGGCAGGCGCCGTCGGTATAGGCGTGCGATTGATGGGCGGAGGCGGCCAGCGTGCCGTCGATCGCCTCGAGGGCGCGGACGACCTCGTCGAAAAGGTCGGGGAGAACGGCCCACGGTCCGGAGATCTCCGCCGTGTCCACGACGATACCGGCCCGCCAGAGTGGAGCGAGGGCCGAGACGTCGTTGCGGTGGGTGAGCCAGCGCTCCACCAATGCGACGTCCATCGGCTGCGCTCCCGCCGAGATGCACTCCTCGTCCACGATGACGAGGGTCGCAGCCAACAGCGCGGGATCTGTCTCGTCGAGCACGATGAGGACGTTCGTGTCCGTTTGATCGAAGTTGCGGACGGACTCGGCTTCGTCATACAGGCGGAGCACGGCCGGGGTGGCCCCACGGCGCAGCATCCTGCGGCATGCGTCGAGGCCCGCGGCAAAGGTCGGGAAGCCGAATGCCCGCCGTTCTTGAGCAGACGGCAGCGGGTGGATGCGCAAGCGAGCTTTGGTAATGACCCCGAGTGTGCCCTCGCTGCCCACGAAGAGCTGGGTCAGGTTGGGTCCGGTGGCGGCCCGCGGTCCATGTCCTTCGGTCCGCACGATGCGACCGTCGGCCAACACCACCTCGAGCCCGAGCACCATGTCTTCGATCTTGCCGTAGCGGGTCGAATACTGGCCGGCACCGCGGCAGGCCAGCCATCCGCCGACGGTCGAGAGGTCCATCGATTGCGGCCAATGCCCGAGGGTGTACCCCACGCCCACTCGACCCAGAGCGTCCTCGAGATCGGGCCCGAAGGTGCCGGCTCGCACGTCAGCCGTGAGCGAGGTTTCGTCGATGTCGATGAGGCCTTGCAGGGAGGTGAGATCGAGCGCGACCCCTCCGAACACCGGGATGGAGCCGCCGCAGACGCCGCTCCGTCCTCCCGCTGCAGTGACAGGGATGAGGGCTTCATGACAGGTTGCCAACACGGCGGAGACCTGCTCGGTGGTGTGCGGGCGCACGACGACGCCGGGGCGCCGGGGCACGGCACCCTCGGCAGCCCACCCGATCGCGAGTGGCCACCAGTCCCTTCCCGCCTCAGCCCGGGAGGTGTCGTCCGCGAGCACCTCGGCGCCGCTTTCGGCCAGGCGGCCCAGCAGGCCTTCCGGAAGCGTGACGGCAGAGCCGGAGAGCCGATCGGCGACGGCGCCAGGTTCGGCGTCGATCGCAGTGACCGGAGTCGGAGTGCTCAATCGAGGTCGAGTCCAGCGGTCAGGAGCTCCTTTTGGCAGGCTGCGATGAATTCGTTGGCCTGCCCGGACGCGTGCTGTTCGTCCCATCCCAACTCGGGGGCCACGAGTTTGGCTGCGGCATGTGCCGCCGCCATGGTGGGTTGCGCCCGCTGGATCTTGGCGCGGGTCCGACGAGCCAGCACGTCGGTGAGCGTCTGGGCCATTTCCTCTCGAGCCGCATAGACCATCTCTGCTCCGGTGTACGGCAGGCCGGCGATGACGGGCTCGAGCAGCTCTGGTCGATCATCGGCCAGCGCGAGGACAGCTGTGGAGTCGGTTCCGTAGCGGCGCACGAGGTGCGACTGCGGATGGGCCATTGCGACAGGATCCTTGGTCGCCGTGGTTGCGCCGAGGAGCCGTAGCGACTTGGTCACGCAGCGACGGCCCTTGGGAGACTCTCCGAGTTGTTGCACCACCGCGTCCACGGTGTCCTGCGCCATCTTCCTGTAGGTCGTGAGCTTCCCACCGGTGACCGTGACGACACCATGTGCCGATGTGCGCACAGTATGGCGGCGAGAGAGGTCCGCCGTGCGCTCCGAGACGTGACCGCCGTTGTTTGGCGGAGCGAGCAATGGCCGCAGTCCCGCCCACACACCCGTGACGTCGGCCCGCGTCAATTGGGAAGTCGTGACGTTGTTGGCTGCTTCGATGAGGTAGTCGACGTCCTCCGGTGTGCAGGAAGGGTCGTCGAGAGGACCTTGATAGTCGGTGTCGGTCGTGCCCAGATACACCAGGTCCGTCTCGGGCCATGGCACAACGAAGATGGACCTGCGGTCGTGGGGAACGGGGATGACGGCGGCTATGTCGCAGGGCAGCCGTGCCGCCGGTACCGAAACGTGGACGCCCTTGGCGGGCCGGATGGAACGGGGGTGGGCGCCTTCATCGAGCGCCCGTATGCCATCGGCCCAGACCCCCGTGGCATTGACCACGACGCGGGCCTTGATGATGAATTCACTTGCCGCGTCGGACGGATCGGGACGGACGAGTGCGCCGTCGGTCACACCATGGTCATTCGCCGTGAGGCCGACCACCGTGGTGTAGTTGGCCACGACGGCGCCGTACTCGATCGCGGCGGTCCGGGCCAGGGTAAGCGTCAAGCGGGCATCATCGGCCCGCGCATCGAAGTACAAGAAGCCGGCGACGAGGCGGTCAGCGTTCAGTGTCGGAAGGTGGGCCAATGCCTGGGCCTTGGTGACACGCTTGTGACGGGCGCCGATGCGAAGACCTCCTGTCACGTCGTAGAGCCACAACGCGACGGAGTAGGAACGGGCCACTGTCTTGGAGACCACGCCGTCGCGACCGAAGAGCGGGATGAGGAACGGCAGCGGACTGACGAGATGCGGAGCATTCTCCAAGAGGCGCTGGCGTTCGGCCAAGTTCTCGTAGACCAGTCGGAATTCTCGTTGCTGCAGGTACCGGAGGCCGCCGTGGATCATCTTGGAAGACTTCGATGAGGTGCCTGATGCGAAGTCGTTCTTCTCGACGAGAGCTGTCTTCAGACCGCGGCTGGCGGCGTCGAGCGCCACCCCTGCACCGGTGACACCGCCACCCACAACCAGCACGTCGAAGTGCTCGTCGGCGAGGCGGCGTAGCGAGTCCTCGCGTCGAAAGCGGTGCACGTTCCCAGCCTGCCACACGGGGTACGACCTTCCTCCCGCCTGGAGCGCCCCGCGACCCGAGGCGGCTGATCACCTCGCCTCGAAGGTGCTACGACACCTAACCCTCGGGGATCGCTTCCCACCATTGGCACCACCACTGGTCGCCCACCAGGATCCGCAGCTTCGGGTGCCAGCAATAGGAGATGTCCTTGTGCGGCTCGAGGAAGTAGCGACAGTTCTCGCATTTCTCGTCGCCTGACGGTTTGCCCTTCAGCACCGCATTTTCGGAGAGGTGTCGGAGCTCGATCTCGAGCTTCTCGTCAATCTCCTTGGGTTCGGGTTCGGGGATCACGTAGTCGGCCACCGGAGCAAAGTAGCGCGCTTCGGGTCTGTTTGACAACGATTGTCAAAACCGGGGAGGGACGCTATGGTGGCTCCGGCATGCAGTCCCCCGATGCACTGACCGACCTCTTCCGGGCCAACGGACGGAAGATCACAGCCCAACGACAGTGCATCTTTCGAGCGCTCGAGGGCGACGTGACGCATCCATCCGCGGAGAAGGTCTACGAGAAGGTGCGCACGCAGATGCCGAACGTGTCGCTCAAGACCGTGTACCAGACGTTGCACGACCTGTCCGAGTTGGGCCAGATCACCGCACTCGACCTCGGGACCGGCGCCGCTCGCTTCGATCCCAATATCGAGGCTGCCCATCACCATGTGGTGTGCCGGGGCTGCGGCAAGGTACGCGACGTCGATGCCGATTTCCCGAACTTGGAGGTTCCGTCGGGTGCCGCACCCGGATTCAACGTCCTCAGCGCCGAGGTTGTCTTCCGAGGCCTGTGTGACGAATGTCAGCGAGATCAGCAGTAGCCAGACCAACATCAGCGAACAAGAAAGGTACGAACAACCATGCCAGCATTGAAGGGCACCCAGACCGAGGAGAACTTGAAGGCGGCGTTCGCCGGCGAAAGCCAGGCAAACCGTCGGTACCTGTACTTCGCCCAGAAGGCCGATGTCGAGGGGTACCCCGACGCAGCCGCCCTGTTCCGCTCGGTGGCCGAGGGGGAGACCGGCCACGCGTTCGGCCACTTCGACTTCCTCAAAGAGGTGGGCGACCCGGCGACCGGAGTCCCGGTCGGTCCGACGAAGGACAACTTCAAGTCGGCCATCGAAGGCGAGACGTACGAGTACACCGAGATGTACCCCGGATTCGCCAAGACAGCCCGTGACGAGGGATTCGAGGAGATCGCGGAATGGCTCGAGACACTGGCCCGGGCCGAGAAGTCCCACGCCGGCCGCTTCACCCAGGGGCTCGAGTCCCTCGGCTAGAGGGCGGCATGGCAACCCCTCTTGACGGCCCGACCGACCCGCAGACCGTGGCCCACGCCACGCCACGCTGCGGGTCGGGCTGGGCCGCCGGATCGAGCGCGTCCCGGCAGCCGATGCACGCGGTCCGAAGGACTGCCGTGACGGCAGCGTTGACCCTGGCCGACGTGCTGGACCTGCGTGCGTACGAGCGCGTGCGCGAGGACTACCGGGCCCGCGTCATTGCCCGCAAACGCCTTCGACGGGTGGCCCTCGGTCCCATCATGACCTTGGTCTTCGAGTCCGTGGACACGGTCCGGTTCCAGATTCAGGAGATGGCACGGGTCGAGAAGATCCTCACGGACGAAGCGATCCAGACGGAGCTGGACATCTACAACCGGCTGTTACCCCAGGTGGGAGAGCTCTCTGCCACACTTTTCATCGAGCTCACCACCGATGGGTCGCATGCGGGAATGGCTGCCCAAGCTGGTCGGGATCGAGACGTGCTCTCGGGTGTAGCGCTCGGCGACGACGTGGTGCAGAGCGTCCCTGAGGAGGCCCATGCTGCGGCCCTGGTGCGGGAGACGATTACGCCGGCAGTCCACTACATCAGGTTCTCCTTCACACCGGCCCAGGTGGAGGCCTTCGCCGACCTCGAAGAGGTCTCCCTGGTGGCTCGCCATCCCGAGTACGAGGAGCGCACGGTCCTTCCCGACCCGATGCGTCAGGAACTGCTCGGTGACCTGCGTGGCACAACAAAGCCGCTTCCTATCGGCTGACCAGGGACAATTCTTGTGTAGGTCTTTACAGGCACACCGGACGTAGGCCATACTCTTCGTTCGCCGGAATTCGGTGCCGGCGCCGTTGGGTCAAGCCCAGCTGTGCCCCCGACCAGGGCGAAAATGCCCATATCCGACTTTGCGAGGAAGTGTTTCCCATGAGTGCCACCACGTGGCGCAAGCAGGCCGCCTGCCGGGGCCTCGATGTTGAGGCGTTCTACCCGATTTCAGAGGACGAGGCCGATGCGGCCGAAGCCAAGGCCATTTGCGGCGAATGCCCGGTCCGTCAGGCTTGCCTCGAGCACGCCCTGGCCCACCGCGAGCGTGAGGGCGTATGGGGTGGCACCACGGAGCGTGAACGTCGGCGCATCGTGCGGCAGCGGCGCAAGTCAGCCTGAGGCTCCCGTCAGCCTGACCTTCGTAGCCTGACTTCGTCGTCGACGTCTTGGCCGTAGTGGTGGCGTCGTCGTCGCACCGAGGGTGCAGGGGACAGGGTTCCACGGCTCGGGTTGCGTGTTGGTGTAGACGTTCCCCGGGATCGTCGTCGTTCCGTGTGATCCTGTCGTCGTGGTGCGTGGTCGTCGTCGTCGTGGTCACCGTGAGCGTCGCGTTCGCCACCCAGAGGTTCAGATTGTTTCCCGTGAGGCTGGCATCGGGCACATACTTCACCTTGCCCTGCAGGGATGCCGCCAAGGTCTTGGCGGCTGGTAGCCCACTCGGGCCGTAGAAGATCTCCGAGGGGTCGCCGGCCGCGATGACGCTGGGCGCGTTGTTGACGCCGGTGATCTGGAAGCCGTCCTTCCTGCAGTGCTGCGCTGTGTCGGTGGCCAGGAGTCCGCCGCCCGAGGCGTTGAAGACGTTCACCGAGACCGCATTGTTGGCCAGGGGCGGCGCCGTGGTGGTCGTCGTCGTGGCCGGATTGGGTTTTGGCTCTCCGAGTTGGTTGAACGCGGCGATCATCTGGTCGGCGTAGGGCTGGGCGGCCAGAAGGACGTCCGCGCCACCGTCTGTCACATAGCTGGTGGTCGGCAGGGTCTCGGTCAGCAGGTGTGAGGACTGCAAACCCCTGAACTCCGTTGCGATGTGGAACAGGTCGCCCTCGCTGAGGGTGTCGTCGATCGCGAGGTTGCCCACGGCCGACGGAGATGAAGCCGTTGATCGCCAGTGGGTTGGTGATCGACGTGTTGACCTTGGCCAGCACGGCGCGGAAGAAGGAATCCTGCCGCTGGATGCGGCTGAAGTCCGAAAGCCCGTCGTACTCCCAGTGACCGTTGCTGTTCACGTATTCGAGGTGCCGGGCCCGCACGAGCTGGAGCGACGTCGTCCCGTTGATCACCTGGCAGCCCAGCGTGGTGACGTTCAGTCCGGTATAGGCGTCCTTGACGGCGGTGGGGAAGTCCATCGTGACGCCCGCCCAGGGCGTCGACCATGCCCAAGAACCCCGGGAATCCGACCGAGATGTAGTGGTTGATCGGGATATGGAGGACGGACTCGATCGTCTGGATGAGCAGATCCGGCCCGGAGTTGAACGCGGCGTTGATCCGGTTCATGCCCTGGATGTCGGAGCTGTTCGGAGGGATGTCGACCCACAGGTCGCGGGGGATGGAGATCACGGTGACTGATTTGGTCGCCGGGACGAAGCGGGCCACCATGGTGACGTCGCTGCGTTGGCCACCGGCGTTGGCCTCGTCGCCGAAGGCCTTGACCTGGGTGGGGTTGTTGACGAAGGCCCGGGAATCGTCGCCGACGAGCAGCACGTTGAAGGGCTTGCCCGGCGCGGCGATCTGCTTGACGAGATGCTTCGAGTGGATCTTCGGGATCTCGTCGTATCGGTAGCGGGCGTAGATGATAGATGCCGCCCGCGCCCGCGACCGCAAGGAAGACGATGAAGGACAAGAAGTAGATGATGCGGCGGCGCCATCGGTGCTTGCGGCGCTGTTCCTTCTTGCGTGCCTTGCGAAGATCCGATTGGACATCGGCCCGCGACTCGAGGCCCGCGGCCGAAGCGCCCGGCCGACGCGGCCGACGATCCCGGCACGTACGTCTTCGACGATGCGACGAGTCTCTTTTCCGGCGGGTCGGGCGTCGGTTCCGGAAGTTGGCGCGGGTCGGTCTCCGGCTTCCGTCGCCGCCGGCGGCGCGGCGTCCTCGGTCGAGGTCTCAGCAGTGGTCGGCGGCGGCTGCTCCGCTCCAGGGGTATCGACGGATGCTGCAGCCGTTTCGGCCGTTTCGGCCGATTCGGCTCCATTCGGCCGACTCTAGGCGATCCGGCGGCCTCCGACGCTTCCGCTGGTGTCGCTTCGGATGTCTCTTCGGATTCCTCGTCGGGGGTCAAGGGACAGAAAATACATGGCGGGACCGTCCGGTAGCCTTCGCCGGTGGATTTTGACCTCCCGGAGGAGCTGATTGCGCTGCAGAGCTCGGTGCGCCGGCTGGCCCAGGACAAGGTGCGGCCCCGCGCCCGCGCCATCGACAAGGACGGCACCTATCCACAGGACATCTTCGAAGCCTTTCGGGACGCCGGTCTGCTCGGGCTGTGCATTCCGACCGAGTACGGAGGATCGGACGCCGGGATCCTCGGTCTCGCCATCGCGATCGAAGAGGTGGCCAAGTACTCGAACACCGCTGCGCTCATGCTGCTCCTGACCCGGCTGCCCACCGGTGCCGTCATGATCGCCGGCACCGAGGCGCAGAAGCGAGCGGTACCTGCCCGGTATCGCCGACGGCACACGAGCGGGCCTCGTTCGGGCTCTCCGAGCCGCAGGCGGGGAGTGACGTCATGGGCATGCGCACCCGTGGCGTGCCCGACACCGGGCCGCAGGGCGGCTGGATCCTCAACGGCACCAAGTGCTGGATGTCCGGTGTGCGCGAAGCCGACTGGTACACCGTGTTCGCCAAGACCAGCGAGCCGACCAGCCGGGCCCACGACTCGGTCACCGCGTTCATCGTGGAGCGGAACGTGGGACGGGGTCGACGTCGGGCGCACCGATCACAAGATGGGCGTCAAGGGTGTCGACACCGGTGAGCTGATCCTGACCGACGTGCACGTGCCGGCCGAGAACGTGATCGGCGAGGTCGGCGGCTTCCGGCTCGCCATGCTCGGGCCTCAACGCCATGCGCCCGATCGTGGCCGCCCGGGGCATCGGTCTGGCCGAAGGCGCCCTCATGTACGCCACCGAGTACGTCCAGCAGCGTGAGGCGTTCGGGCAGAAGATCGCCGACTTCCAGGGCATCCAATGGGAGATCGCCAAGTGCGCCGTCGACATCGAGGCGGCCCGCCTCCTGACCTATCGCGCCGCCGTCATGGCCGACCAGGGCAAGTACACCAAGGAGTACGTGCCCTACCTCTCCATGGCCAAGTACCACGCCACCGAGCTTGCGGTCCGGGCCTCCTCGCTGGCCGTGCAGCTCCTGGGCGCGGCCGGCTACATGGAGGACCATCCGACGGAGCAGTGGTACCGCGACGCCAAGCAACTGACCATCGTCGAGGGCACCTCGCAGGTCCAGCTCGGCCTGATCGCCGGAGGCGTCCTGCGCCGGGATCTGTGGTGGGACTGATGACCGTCGGCTGGCCCGATGTCCTCGAGCCGCCTGACCGGCCGGGAGTCGCTGTCCGAAGAGGAGGCCGAGGCGATCTTGGGCTCCGTGTTGGCGGGCGAGGCCACGCCGGCGCAGATCGGCGCCTTCCTCACCCTGCTGCACGCCAAGGGAGAGACCGTGGCCGAGGTGACCGGGCTGGCGCGGGCCATGGTGGCGGCCGCCGTGCCGCTCGTCTTGCCGGACGGGCCCGACGGCGGTGGTCGATCTGGTCGGGACCGGGGGGGATCGCCTGAGCAGTATCAACGTGACCACCCTGGCTTCGTTGATCGTCGCCGGGTCCGGCGTGACGGTGTGCAAGCACGGTGGACGCTCGGCCTCCTCGTCCGTGGGCTCGGCGGACGTGCTCGAGGCGCTCGGCGTGGCGATCGAGATCGGCCCGGTCGGCGTGGCACGCTGCATCGCAGAGGCGGGCATCGGATTCTGCTTCGCCCAGCGCTTCCATCCCGGCCATGCGCTACGTGGCACCGATCCGGCGCGAGCTCGGCGTGCCGACGATCTTCAATTTCCTGGGCCCGTTGACCAATCCGGCCCGGACGCGCCACCAGCTGGTCGGGGTCAACGATCCGGCGATGGCGACGACGATGGCCACGGTGCTCGGGACCACCGGGAGCCGGCGCGCCATGATCATCTACGCCGACGACGGGCTGGACGAGCTGAGTGTGACCTCATCCTCCACCGTGCTCGAGCTCAACGGCGACGGCGCGGGCTCGTTCGAGCTGTCCGAGTGGCGCGTCGACCCGGCCAGCCTCGGCTTCGCCCCCGCCACCATGGAGGATCTTCGCGGTGGCGACGCCGCGTTCAACGCCGGCGCCATCCGCTCCGTGCTGGAGGGCGAGCGGGGGCCGAACCGCGACATCGGACTGCTCAACGCTGCCGCCGCCCTCATGGTCATCGGGCGGGTCGACGACCTTGCCGCGGGGGTGCGGTTGGCGAACGACTCCATCGAGCGGAGGCCGGGCCGCGGCGGCCCTCGAGGCGCTGATCACGACGTCGCAGGCGGCCGCCGATCGGTCCGACTGACGTCCGGGTGGACTGACGCTCAGGGACCGGTGCGGACCTCTGCCCCGGCGGAGGGCACGACCCGCCAGGCCCGCAGCGGGGCGTAGCTGTCGACATCGAGGGCGGGTGAGTCCGGTTCGCACAGCGCGATGGCGCAGCCGCCGAATCCCCCGCCGGTCATGCGCGCGCCGTAGACGCCGGGAATCTGTAGGAGGCGATCGACCAGCTCGTCCAGCGCGGGGATCGAAACCCTGAAGTCCTCGGCCAGGCTGCGGTGCCCCTCGGTCATGATGCGCTCCGACGGCACGGCAGATTGCCGCGGCCCAAGAGGCGCTCGACTTCTCGCACCCGTGCGCACTCGGTGATCACGTGCCGAGCCCGGCGGCGCAGCACCGAGCCCGGCAGCGCGCTCGAGGTCACCGAGCTCGCACTGGCCGAGCGGCTTCCCGATGAGGTTCGCCGCCGTCTCGCACTCGGCCCGACGGTCGGCGTAGAGCGAGGTCCCGAGCTCGCGGCTGGTCCCGCAGTGCACCACCACGAATGCCGCCGCCTCGGGTATGGCGACCTGGTGCCATCTCGAGCGTGGCGAAATCGATGGACAGGGCGTGGCCGGCCCGTGCCCCGAGGATGGCCAGAGGGTCGAGCAGGCCGACGCGGGATCCTGCTGCTTCCTCCGCACTCTGGCAGGACCTCGCCAGTGCGAGCAGGTCCTGGTCGAGGCCCAGTGCCAGCAGGAAGGCCACCGAGAAGGCTGCACTCGACGAGAGGCCCGCACCCACCGGGATGGTGCTGGTGACCTTCATGGCGCCGCCCGAGGTGGGCCGGGCCAACGCGAGGAGGGCGGCCGCCAGTACGGCCTGCGGAGGGGAGGGGGCGGTGTTGCCAAGGGCAATTTCCCACGGTTCGGGGAACTGGTCGCTGGTCACGCCGACCAGGAAGCTGCCGAGTTTGGGGGTGAACGTGGCCTCGGTGGCCAGGTCGATGGCCATGGGAAGGGACAGGCCCTGGTTGTAGTCGGTGTGGTCGCCGATGAGGGTGACCCGTCCCGGCGCGCGAGCGATGAGCATTGCCCCAGCTTGACCCCTGCGGGCCGCTCGGGGGACGATCCTGCCATGGCGAAGACATCGAGAACCGGACCGCTGAACGGCATCAAGATCATCGAACTGGCCGGGATCGGGCCTTCCCCCTACACCTCCATGATGCTGGCCGACGCCGGTGCGCAGGTCATTCGTCTCGAGCGGGCGGCGCCCGGTGCACCCGAGCGCGCCGCCGAGGAAACGACGTCGCACTGGGACCTTCTCAATCGGAGCCGTGTGTCGGTGGGGATCGACCTGAAGCATCCAGAAGCGGTCGAGCTCGTGTTGCGTCTGGTCGAGCAAGCCGACGGCCTCATCGAGGGATTCCGGCCCGGTGTCGCCGAGCGTCTCGGCGTGGGGCCTGACGCGTGCTGGGCGCGCAATCGCGCGCTCGTCTACGGCCGCATGACCGGCTGGGGTCAGGACGGCCCGATGGCCAAAATGGCCGGGCACGACATCGACTACATCGCGATCGGCGGCGCGCTGTGGCCGTTGGGTCGCGCCGGCTCGCCTCCCATGCCTCCCTTGAATCTCGTGGGCGACTTCGGCGGCGGGGGCATGCTGCTCGCCTTCGGCATGGTGTCGGCGTTGTTGGAGGCGTCCCGTTCCGGTGAGGGCCAAGTGGTCGACGCAGCGATGGTCGACGGCGCCGCGTCGTTGATGACGATGGTCCATTCGTTCCACGAGTTCGGCATGTGGAGCGAGGACCGTGGTTCCAACCTGCTCGATACCGGTGCGCCCTTCTACGAGGTCTACGAGACCTCCGACGGCAAGTTCTTCGCTGTGGGCGGGCTCGAGTCCAAGTTCTACGACGAGTTGTTGGAGGGCATGGGACTAGCCGATGACCCGGAGTTCGTCGGGCGTCGAGCAGAACGACAAGGCCAACTGGCCGGCATGGAAAGAGCGCTATGCCGCGGTGTTCGCCACCAAGACACGCGACGAGTGGACGGCGATCTTCGATGGGACCGATGCCTGCGCGGTGCCGGTCCTCTCCCCGTGGGAGGCCCACCTGCATCCGCACAACAAGGCGCGTGCGACCTTCGTGGAAGTCGACGGCCGGGTGCAGCCGGCGCCGGCGCCACGTTTCAGTCGCACCCCCTCCGCCATCAGCAAGCCGCCGTCGCATCCCGGAGCGGACACGGTGTCCGGGTTGGTCGAGTGGGGTATCGATGAGGGGACCGTGTCCAAGCTGCGGGAGGCGGGAGCGTTGAGCTAGGAGCGGTTGGGGGCTCGGGCTCGGGGCTCGTGGCTCGTGCTGAGGGCTTCACGGCATGTTGTAGAACACAAGTTGCTCGGGCCACGGCCTCTGATACACCCCTCCTTTACCCTCTGTGTGTGGCCCTTCTCCCACCGCTCGCACCTCTGGCACCGCTCGCACCTCTCGCACCCCACGCCCCCGTCGGCGTGGAAGTTCAGCTCGACGTGCTCCGGTCATCGGCGCGTGACATCCATGCGGTCGTGCGTGCGTTGTCGCCCGCATCGGTGTCGGGTGACGAGGCGCGCGAGTTGGCCGACGTATTGGCCGAAGTCGAGCGTGCGGCCGCTTCTGGTATCGCCCTGCTCACCCCGCGGGTGGTCGAGACCGGGGCGCACGCCAAGGTCGGCCACGGCAGTGCACCGCAATGGCTGGCCTCGGTGTCGGGCACCTCGTCGGGGGTGGCCAAGGGCCGTCTGGCCGCGGCCGAGTGTGCGGCGCTCACCCCGACGCTGCGCCAGGCCCTCCACGACGGTGAGCTCTCGAGCGCGCAGTTGGCGGTGGTCACCAAGTCCGCGGCCGAGGCACCCGAGGCGACAGCGGACCTGTTGGACCTCGTCCATAAGGGGGCGTCCCATCAAGAACTCCGCGACGAGGCAGCGCGCCGGCGCGCCGGGGCCCGGGGTCACCAAGACGAACGGGCCCAACGAGCCAGGGTCCACGCCGCACGCCACCTGCGCTGGCACCAGTGCGAGCGTGGCGGTGTCCGGGGCGAGTTCTTCTGCGACGAGGTGACCTGGGCCGGGGTCGCCCCGGTGCTCGAGGCAGGCGCCGCGCAACGCTGGCGGGCCGCCGGCTCCGCTGCGGGCGAGTCGCTCGACGCCCACCGCCTCGATGCCTTCATCGAGATGTTGACCGGCTCGGCGGGCTCGCTCGGCGATGGGCGGCGCCGGGCTCACCCCCACTGCGTGGTGCTCATCGACGCCGCAGCCTTGCGACGGGGCACGACACAAGGTGCCGAGATCTGCGAGATCGAAGGCATCGGCCCCGTCTCGGTGGCGGCGGCGACCGAACTGCTGGGCGAGGGGGGCCTGCAGTACCTCGTCCGCGAAGGGTTCGACATCAAGACCGTGACCAAGAGCACACGCATGGTCACCCAGTGCATCGACATGGCCCTGTTGGTGAGGGACCGCACCTGTGTCGTCCCGGGCTGTGGCAGACGGCTCGGCCTCGAGCGGGACCACGTCTTCGTCGACTACGCCAAGTTCGGCCCGACCGAGCTCAAGAACCTGGTGCGGCTCTGCGTCTTGCATCACGACCTCAAGACACATGGCGGTTGGCGCCTCACCGGCGGACCGGGCCACTGGGACTGGATCGCACCGCTGCATCCTCCGAGCGCCGGGCGCATCGCCCGGAACCGCAGACTGGTCGCCGCCCGGGGCAAGGCCACAGCAGAGCGGAAGCGCAAGACTCCCCGGCGGACGTGAGGGTGATCGTCCGAACTTCCTAGTTATCGAGGAAGGGCGCCCAGGTCTCCCCTGAACGGGCCTGCAACACCTGCTGCCGTCGCCGACCTCGGCCCGAACGGGCACGTACGCATGGACGGCCATGGAGCACCGTACATTGAGGGGGTGCCGAGGGCCGCCAAAATCGAGCAATTCCGTGAGATGGCTCGACAGGCCCGGAACGACCTCTTCGACCAGTCGACGCCCATCGGCCGACTGTCGTTGGTGCAGGTCGCCATGCTGGCGGGGGACACCCTGGTCACGATCTCGCTGGCCGGCTCGTTGTTCTTCTCCATTTCGCCGACCGAGGCCAAGAGCAAGGTCTTCTACTACCTGCTCTTCACCTTGGCACCCTTCGCCATCGTCTCGCCGTTGCTCGGCCCGCTCATCGACCGCAGCCGCGGGGCGCGGCGCGCCATGGTCGTGTTCTCGGCCGTTGGTCGGGCCGCACTCTGCCCGCTGATGGCCATGCACATCCACTCGCTCCTTCTGTTCCCGTTGGCGTTTCTGGTGCTGGTCCTCTCCAAGCTCTATCTGGTCACCAGAGGAGCGCTCGTGCCCGAGGTCGCCGCGATGTCCGGCCTCGATCAAAGCGGTGAACAGACCCAGTACGCCACGCTCAACGCCAGGCTGACGCTGCTGGGGACGATCGCGGGCTTCGTGGTCGCCGTGCCCGGAGGACTCATTTGGAAGCTGGGTGGATCAGCGGCTCTCTTATGGGTCGATGCGTTCGTGTTCATCGGCGCGGCCGTAGCGGGTGTTCGGCTGCCGACATTCACCCGGCCACGCGTCGATCAACCCGAACAGATGCTCGCGGGTACGTCCTTCGACGACGCGCAGGTTGACGATCGCTCGTCGGACCTGGCCCGCCTACAACCGGTCGCCCACCCCGAAGTGCTGTTGGGGTTGTCCGCGATGTCGATCATCCGGGGGCTTCAGGGCTTTCAGATCTTCTTGCTCGCCTTCGGTCTGCGCCGCCTGAAGGTGGGTCTCTACATCTACGGGTTGGCGTTGAGCGCGAGTGGCGTCGGGGCGATTGTCGGTCTTGTGCTCTTGGGGCGACTCCGCAAGCGCATGAGTGAGCAACAACTTCTGCTGTCGTCGTTGTGGCTAATTGCCGTGTCGTCCCTGGGGGTCGCCATCTGGGGGACCTTGGTGGCGCAGGTGCTCCTGGCCTTCCTCGTCGGCATGGCCGGTGCTCTCGCACAGCCGTCGTTCGATGCCATGACCCAGCGTTACATCCCGCAAGCGGCCCAGGGACGAGCCTTCGCTCGCTTCGCCACCCGGCAACAGCTGGTCTGGGTGCTGGGCTCGATGATCCCGGTCATCGTGTCGTTCACGCTGCCGCAGGGGGACGCGGTCATGGCGATTCTGGCCGGGATCGGAGGGGTGACGTACGTGACCGGTCGGCGCGCCGTGCGCACACATAGGGTCAGGAGGGGCATGCCGGGGCAGCGGCCGCCCCCCGGGGGCGGCTAGCCCAAGCGCTCTTCGAGCGTGTCGACCTCTTCGGCCAGTTTGGCGGGAAGGCGATCTCCGAACTCTGCGTAGAGCTCGCGGATGGACGGGATCTCTGCCTTCCACTCAGCCGTGTCGACCCGCAGGAGCTCTGCCATGTCGGCCTCGGTGACGTCGAGGCCCTCGATGTCGATGGCCCCGGCGCCCGGGACCGAGCCGATCGGTGTCTCGATGGCGTCGGCCTTGCCCACCACGCGGTTGAAGACCCATTCGAGCACGCGGGAGTTGTCGCCGTAGCCGGGCCACAGCCACTTGCCATCGGCGCTCTTGCGGAACCAGTTGACGTAGAAGATCTTCGGCAAGAGCTCCTGGTCGGGTGCGGTCGCGCCGATGTCCAGCCAGTGGGCGAAATAGTCAGCCATGTTGTACCCGCAGAACGGCAGCATCGCGAACGGGTCGCGGCGCAGGTTGCCGACCGCACCAGTGGCCGCCGCCGTCGTCTCCGACGCCATGATCGAGCCCAGGAAGACACCGTGGTCCCAATCGCGTGGACTGGAACACCAGCGGCACCACCGACGCCCGGCGGCCGCCGAGGAGGATGGCGGAGATCGGCACGCCCTGGGGGTCTTCCCATTCGGGGGCGATCGCCGGGTCCTGGCTGGCCGGGGTCGTGAAGCGGGCGTTGGGGTGTGCGGCCGGAGTGCCCGAGGCCGGCGTCCAGTCCTGACCCTTCCAATCGATGAGATGCGCCGGCGGCTCGTCCGTCATGCCCTCCCACCACACGTCGCCGTCATCGGTCAGGGCGGTGTTGGTGAAGATGCAGTTCCCGTCGAGCGTGAGCATGGCGTTCGGGTTCGTGTGGCTGTTGGTGCCGGGAGCGACGCCGAAGAATCCGGCCTCCGGGTTGATGGCGTAGAGGCGGCCGTCCTCCCCGAATTTCATCCAGCAGATGTCGTCACCGACCGTCTCGACCTTCCACCCCTCGAGTGAGGGGATGAGCATCGCGAGGTTGGTCTTGCCGCAGGCGGAGGGGAACGCTCCCGTCACGTAGCGTGTGTCGCCCTCAGGAGACGTCAGCTTCAAAATCAGCATGTGCTCGGCCATCCACCCCCCTTCGCGGGCCATGACCGACGCGATGCGCAGGGCGAAGCACTTCTTGCCGAGCAGTGCATTGCCGCCGTACCCCGATCCGAACGAGACGATCTCCCGGGTTTCGGGGAAGTGGACGATGTACTTGTTGTCGGCGTCACAGGGCCAGGGGACATCGGCTTGGCCGGGCTCGAGGGGGGCACCGACGGAGTGGAGGCACGGCACGAAGTCTCCGTCGTCACCGAGCACTTCAAGCGCTCCGGTGCCCATGCGCGCCATGATCCGCATGGAGACCACCACGTACGGCGAGTCGGTGAGTTCCACGCCGATGTGGGCGATCTCCGAGCCCAGGGGGCCCATGGAGAACGGAACCACGTACATGGTCCGACCTTTCATGCAGCCGGTCATGAGGCCGTTGAGCAAGCTGCGCATCTCGGCGGGGTCGCGCCAGTTGTTCGTGGGGCCGGCGTCGATCTCCTTCTCCGAGCAGATGAAGGTCCGATCCTCCACCCGGGCCACGTCACCCGGGTCCGAATGCGCCCAGTAGCTGTTGGGGCGCTTGGCGTCCGAAAGCTTGGTGAACGTCCCGGCCTCGACCAGCAATTGGCAGAGGCGGTCGTACTCGTCGGCCGAGCCGTCGCACCACTCGATGCGGTCGGGAGTGGTGATTGCCGCGACCTCATCCACCCAGGCGAGAAGTTTGGCATTCGTGGAGCGGGGCATGGGGTGTGGCTCTTCTCCTCGGTTCGGCCGCTACGACGGCGTCCAATGCTAGGCATGTGCCGTGAGTTCCCCCAAACCTGGGCACAGCCCTCGTCTGGTTGAAGACGAGATGTTGGAGCGTATCCGCCGCACGCTCGGAGGTGGAATCGAGCAGGCCGGACTCCGGGACGATGCAGCCGTACTCAGTGTGCCCGGTGGAGGCTCACTCGTTGTCTCCACCGACAGTGTAGTGGCGGGGGTCCACGTCGACCTCGCCCTCTGCAGCCCGGCCGACGTGGGGTGGAAGGCACTCATGGGGGCTGTCAGCGACCTGGCGGCCATGGGCGCTCGACCGCTGGGTGCGCTGGTCGCGCTGTGCGTGCCCGCATCGGCGGGTGAGGGGGATCTCACGCTCGGCGTCATGGAGGGCGTGGCGGAGGCATCCCGAGCAAGCGGCTGCGCGGTCGTGGGTGGCGACCTCTCCGCCGGCGGCGTGCTGACGGTCGTGGTGACCGTCATGGGGACGTTGGACGGCGGTGCCGCGGTCCAGCGGACCGGGGGGCAACCCGGGGATGCCCTCCTCCTCACCGGCCCCTGTGGCGGCTCCGCAGCCGGTCTGCGGGTCCTGCGGGAGCGGGCGAGCGGGAGCGGGACCAGGGTCAGGAGCTGGGACCGGTGGATTCGGCGCTGGCCGCCGCCTACCGGCGACCTGTGGCTCGGCTCGCCGACGGCGAGGCGGCACGGTTGGCGGGGGCGCACGCCATGATCGATGTCTCCGACGGGTTGGCGCTCGACCTGCACCGGCTGGCGGATGCCTCCGGTGTCGGGTTCGCACTTGACACCGTTCCCGTCGCCGAGGGCGCCACGCTCGGGGAGGCGCTGGGCGGTGGCGAGGACTACGAGCTCATTGTGGCGATCGATCCACGCGACGTCGCAACCTACGTCACACGATATGCCGGGGCCGGGCTACGGCTGCCGCTGCGGATCGGGGTGCTGCAAGCCGATGTGGCGGACCGGCGTTGGCGCGACGAGAAGCTCGAGCGCCTGGGTTGGCAGCACGCCGTGGGCTGACCCCGGTGTGCGCCGGCGGTCGTTCAGCTGGCTGATGCGGCCGGGGTCCGGCGCACGGGTTTGGTCACCTTGCCCGCCCGGATGCACGAGGTGCAGACGTGGAGCCGCTTCGGGGCGCCGTTGACGAGGGCTCGCACGCGCTGGATATTGGGGTCCCAGCGACGCTTCGTGCGCCGGTGGGAGTGGCTCACGGACATGCCGAACGAAGGCTTCTTGCCACAGATATCGCACACTGCTGCCATTGGGTAGACCTTCCTGTGGGCGGCCGCGGTGTTCTCACCGAGCAGGCCGTCACGAACGGCGCAAAGGTTAGCATCCCTTGCCATGACCTCTTTGGCGACCTTGGGCGCGGACGAGCTGCGTGCCGTGATGGGCCGCTACAGGGATGCGCTCCGCTCGCATCAGGTGGACATCAACCGCCTGAATGTCTATCCCGTGCCCGATGGCGACACAGGCACGAACATGGCCTTGACGCTCGAGGCGGTGGTGGCCGAGCTCGATGGTGTCCCGTCCGGGTCGGCGCTGTCCGAGGTGTGCGGGGCCATCGGTCACGGCTCGCTCATGGGTGCACGAGGCAACTCGGGCGTCATCCTCTCCCAACTCCTCCGGGGCATGTGCGAGCGGATGACCGGCGCCGGAGAGGCGGGCGTCGACGGAGCCATGCTCGCCGATGCGTTGGCGCACGCCGCGGACCTCGCCCGTCGGGCTGTCGTGCGGCCGGTGGAGGGAACGATCTTGACGGTCGCCTCGGCCGCGGCCGCGGGAGCGGCCGCCGGTGTCGGCCGGGGCGCGGCGACCCTGGTGGGCGTGGTCGAGGAGGCGCACAGCACGGCGGCCGATGCACTGGCGCGGACGCCCGAGATGTTGCCGGTGTTGGCCCAGGCCGGTGTCGTCGATGCAGGCGGTGCCGGTTTCCTGCTCCTGCTCGACGCGTGCTGGTCGATCGTCGACGTGGGACATCTGCTCCCGGCGCCCTCGGAGGCGCCGGAGGTGGACCTGAGCCGCCTGGTCGGGGCCGAGGGCGGCAGTGGCTGGGCGGGCGGGGCGGGCGGGGCGGCCGCCGAACGAGCTGAGCGAGCCGAGCGACTCGATGAGGGTGAGCACGACGTGGGGGACCTGCGCTACGAGGTCATGTATCTCCTCTACGCCCCCGACGAATCGATGGCGGACTTCAAAGAGGTGTGGGCCGGTATCGGGGACTCGATCGTCGTGGTGGGGGGCGACGGGCTGTGGAACTGCCACATCCACACCGATGACATCGGGGCCGCCGTCGAGGCAGGTGTGGATGCGGGCCGTCCGCAGCGGATCCGCGTGACCGACCTGGCCGAACAGGTCGAGGAGGAGCGCTGGGTCCGCGAGGCCTCGAGCGCGGCCGGGGCCGGACCCACCGGGCAGCCGGTCGGGCCGACGCCCACGACGAGCGTGGTGGCGGTGGTCACCGGGGACGGGATCGGTCGCATCTTCCGCTCCCTCGGCGTCCACCACCAGGTGGTCGGCGGGCAGACCATGAATCCCTCGACCCAGGATCTCCTCGAGGCGGTCGAACGGGTGGGCTCCGACGAGGTGGTGATCCTCCCGAACAACAAGAACATCCGGCCGGTGGCCGAGCAGGTCGACGCCCTGAGCGACAAGACCGTGCGGGTCGTGGCCACGGGCAGCATCCTGGAGGGGTTCGCGGCACTCCTGGCCTATGACCCCGCCGCCGGAGCCGGGGTCAACGCCGCGCACATGGGCGAGTCGGCGGCCCGCGTGGTGCCGGCGGAGATCACCCGGGCGGTGCGGGATGCGTCCACCGATGCGGGCGAGGTGCACGAAGGCGACTGGATCGGCCTTTCACGCGATGGCGTCGTCTCGATCGCCGATTCGGCCGTGATGGCGATGCGCCTGCTCCTCAGCCGCCTGCTCGAGGAGCGCCACGAGCTGATCACGCTGATCGAGGGGGAGGGCTCCAGGGTGGCGGACACCCGCAAGATCAGCGAGTGGCTGAACGAGGAGCACCCCGAGGTGGCGCTCGAGGTGCACCACGGCGGCCAGCCCCTCTACCCCTACCTGCTGGGCATCGAGTAGGCGGGCGGGGCGAGTGGCATCCCCCCGCACACTCCGCGATCTGAGCCTGCGGCCGGTCTCGGTCCTCAAGACCGTCTCGGACCGCAAGGCGGCGCAACTCGAGCTCTGGGGCATCGAGTCGGTGCTCGACCTGTTGATGACGTTCCCGCGCAAGGACCGCTACATCGACCGCACGGCCAAGGCCAGCGTGTCGGGGCTCGACGTCGGGACGGCTGCGGCCGTGCTGGCGGAGGTGGTGCGGGTGCGTGGGGGGGGCGGGGGACGCGGGGGCGGTTACAACCGGAACCGCAAAGTGCCCGTCACCGTCGTCGTGCGTGACGAGACCGGGACCATGGAGATCGTGTTCTTCAACCAGCCCTGGCGGGCCAAGCAACTGCGCGAGGGGACCGAGGCCATCTTCTGGGGGAAGGTCGGGGACTACCGGGGTACGCGCCAGATGGTCAACCCCGTGGTCGACGTCGTGGCCGGGGTCGACGACGACGTGGTCGGCCGCCAGCGCCGCACCCTGCGGATCCTGCCCGTCTACCCGGCGTCGGCTAAGGCGGGCCTCACCAGCTGGGAGATCGGGACCTTCGTGGAGGAGGCGCTCGAGAGGGCCGGAGAGTTCCTGGACCCGCTGGCCGGGGACTGGCTCACGTCGCTGGGTCTGTGGGGCCGCACGGAGGCCATGCAGGCCATCCACAAGCCCGAATCGATCGATGTCATCGGCCCGGCACGCCGGCGGTTGACCTTCGACGAGCTGTTCCGGTTGCAGTTGGCCCTGGTCCTGCGCCGGAGGGCCTTCGAGCACAACGCACGGGCGCTGCGCCACGATGTCTCCCCGCGAGAGATCACGGGTGCCGTCGGCGGCACCCTCGTCGCGCGAATTCCTCGGCGCGCTGCCGTTCGAGCTGACGACGGCCCAGCGGCGCGCGCTGGCGGTTATCGTGGCCGATCTGGCCGGTCCGTTCCCCATGCACCGCCTGCTCCAGGGCGACGTCGGGTCGGGGAAGACGGTGGTGGCGTTGGCGGCGCTGCTCGGAGCGGTCCAGAGCGGGCATCAAGGGGCGCTCATGGTGCCCACCGAGGTGCTGGCCGAGCAGCACGCGGTGGCCGTCCGCCAGATGCTCGGCGACGCTCGACGTCCGCGTGGAGTTGCTGACGAGCCGGGTCAAGGGCAAGGCACGGGCCCAGATGCTGGCGGACCTGGCCGCCGGCGAGATTGCGATCGTGGTCGGCACGCACGCCCTCCTCACCGACGAGGTGGCGTTCAAGGCCCTCGGCATGGTGGTCATCGACGAGCAGCACCGCTTCGGGGTCGAGCAGCGGGCGACCCTGCGGGCCAAAGGGGACGGGGGTGATCCCGATCTCCTGGTCATGACGGCCACGCCGATCCCCCGCACGGCCGCCATGGTCATTTTCGGCGACCTCGACCTCACGGTGCTCGACGAGCTGCCGCCGGGGCGGGTGCAGGTCACGACGAAGTGGTTGCCGCTGCCCGACGAGGAGCACGTGGCCTGGGACCGGGTGCGCCAAGAGGTGGCAGCGGGCCATCGGGCCTTCGTCGTCTGCCCGCTGGTCGGCGACTCGCTCCGGGTCGAGGCGCGCTCGGCCACCGAGGAGTACGAGCGGCTGCAGGCGGGCCGAGCTGACAGGTCTCAAGGTCGGGCTCCTGCACGGGCAGATGGCACCGGCGGCCAGGGAGGAGGCGATGGCGCAGTTCCGGCGGGGGGAGATCGAGGTGCTGGTGGCGACCACCGTGATCGAGGTGGGCGTCGACGTGCCGGAGGCCACGGTCATGGTGGTCGAGAGCGCCGATCGCTTCGGCATCGCCCAACTGCACCAGCTGCGGGGCCGGGTGGGCCGTGGCAAGTTGGCCAGCTGGTGCTTCCTGCTCGGCGCGGGCGGCGTGGGCGGCGCGGGCGGCGCGGGCGGCGAGGACGGGGTGGCCGGCGAGCGCCTCGCCGCGGTCGAGAAGACGACCGACGGGTTCGAGCTGGCCGAGGAGGACCTGCGCCTGCGCGGCGAGGGCACGCTTCTGGGGGCCCGGCAGCAGGGCCACACGGACCTGCGGTTGGCGTCGTTGTCGGATCCCGAGGACCGGCTCCTCCTCACCGAGGCCCGGCGGGTGGCCGAGGCCATCGTCAAGGAGGATCCGCTGTTGGAGGCGCACCCGGCGCTGGCCGACGAGATCAAGCTGTTCCTGAGCGAGGACGAGGGCGAGTACCTGTTCAAGAGTTGATCAAGTGATCTACCCTGGCTCCGGTGCGCGTCATCGGAGGCCGGAGCCGGGGCAGGCGACTGGCGGCCAAACTGCCGCCCGCCGTGCGCCCCACCTCGGACCGGGTGCGCGAGTCCATCTTCGACATCCTCGGTTCCCGGGGCGGGGTCGAGGGCCTCGCGTGTGGTCGACCTGTTCTGCGGGAGCGGGGCGCTGGGGCTCGAGGCGCTGTCGCGTGGCGCCGCCTCGGCCACCTTCGTCGATCAGGACGCCGCCGCCCTGGACGCGGTGCGGACCAACCTGGCCTCGGTCGGTCTGGGGGACGAGCCGATCACCGTCGTCCGCGCCGCCCTGCCGGGCTGGCTCGCCGGGGCACCCGCCTTCGACCTCGCCCTGTGCGACCCGCCGTACACCTTCGAAGCCTGGCCCGAGCTGTTGTCGACCTGCGGGCCGACACCGCCGTTCTCGAGTCGTCGACGCCCGGTCGCGCTTCCCGACGGGTGGGTGGTCGCAAGAGAACGCCGGTACGGCGGTACGCTCGTGACCGTGGCGCATCGCAACGTGACCAGCTCGTGAAGGCCGGCTCGTGAAGGTCGGCCTGTTCCCCGGCTCCTTCGATCCCTTTCACAACGGACATCTCGAAATCGTCGAGCGCGCCAGCCGCCTCTTCGACGAGGTGGTCGTGGCCGCCCTGCGCAACCCGCAGAAGAGCTCGGCCCTGTTCGATCTCGAGGAGCGCAAGAGCATGCTCGAGGCGGTCACCGCGCACATCCCCGGCGGTGCGCATCGTCTCGGTGTCCACGCTGCTGGTCAACGTGGCCCGCGACGTCGGGGCGACGGCCATCGTGCGCGGCCTGCGGGCCGTCTCGGACTTCGAGACCGAGATGCAGATGGCCCAGATGAACCACCACCTCTCCGGCGTCGAGACCATCTTCATCCCCACCAGCTCGAAGTACTCGTTCATCGCCTCCAAGCTGGTGCGCGAGGTGGCCCATTTCGGCGGCGACGTCTCTGCGTTCGTGCCGAAGGTCGTGGCCGAGCACCTGGTCAAGAAGTTCGACGAGGAGGACCCGACCGAAAGGGAGGAGGAGACGTGACTGACCAGTATCTCGACATCGAGGAATCCGAGCAGGATGTCAGTGCCGAAGCGGTGATCTCCCACGTGCTCGACATCGTCAACAACGCCAAGTCGATGCCGCTCTCCTCCTCGGTCATGGTCTCGCGCGAGGAGGTGGTCGGCCTTCTCCGGACCGCCCTCGACCGCCTGCCCGACGAGCTGCGCCAGGCCCGCTGGCTCCTGCGCGAGCGCGAGGAGTTCCTGGCCGAGCGCACCCGGGAAGCCGAGACGCTGATGGAGGAGGTCCGGGCCCAGGCCGAGCGCATGGTGCAGCGCACCGAGATCGTGCGCCAGGCCAACTCGGTGGCCCAGCGCATCCTCGACGACGCCAACGACGAGGCCCGCACCATGCGGCACGAGGCCGAGGACTTCTGTGACCAGAAGCTGGCCGGCATGGAGATCGTGCTGGACCGGCTCACCCGGACGGTGCAGTCCGGCCGGGCCAAGCTGGCCTCCCCGACTCCGGCGCCGCCGCCGTCGAGTCCGACGGCTGCAGCGGTCGCGTCCCGCAACGGCACCGAGGAGGACGGCTTCTTCGACCAGGACGTGTCCTGATGGCGACCGACCCGTTCGTGGTGCACGTGGCCCGGCTGCGCCGCAACCCCGGCAGCGGTCGCGCACGAGGTGCGGCGGGGCCCGGTGGAGCTGGCCGGCCCTCTCGACGAGCTGGGCATCGACCCGGGCCGCAGCGTGGTCCCGCTCGACGCCGAGGCCGAGTGCGACATCACGCTGCGCTCCTTCAGCGGCGGGATCGATGCCGCAGGGCACGGTGCGGGCCCCTGGGTCGGGGTCTGCCGGCGCTGCGCCGTCCCGGTGAGCGGCGAGCTCGAATCGCGGTGAGCGAGCGCTTCGGCGACGCGCCCATGCCCGAGGACGACCTCTACCCGATCGTCGACGACACCATCGACCTGGGGCCGCTGGTCCGCGACGCCATCGTGCTCGAGCTGCCGATGGCGCCCGCTGTGCCGGGAGGACTGCCGGGGGCTCTGCCCGCAGTGCGGGGCCGACCGCAACGAGGGCGACTGCGACTGCGTTGCCCCGGTCGACCCCCGTTGGGCTAACCTCGACGTGCTCCGGTAGCTGACCCCCCTGCCGCGTCCGCCCGCCCCGATCCGATCGTTGGAGACCCACGATGGCTGTCCCGAAGAAGAAGACGTCCAAGGCCAAGGGGCGTAGCCGCCAGGCCGCCAACTGGGTGCTGCGCCGCCCGCCCCGCAGCGTGTGCCCGCACTGCCAGTCGGCCAAGACGCCGCACGTGGTGTGCCCGAACTGCGGGTGGTACAAGGGGCGCCAGGCCGTCGAGGTCGACTGACTTGAGCCGGCGGGGCGAGCGTCCGAGTCGCCGAGGCGCTGGCCACACTGCCCGTGGCGGTCGATGCCATGGGCGGCGACAAGGCCCCGGGCGAGATCGTCGAAGGGGCACGCCGGGTCGCCGCGGAGGACGGCATCCCCGTCGTGCTGGTCGGGCCCGCCCGAGCAGGTCGGCGAGACCTTCGGGCTGCCCCTCGTCGCCTGCACCGAGGTCATCGCCATGGACGAGGACCCGGCCGGCGGCGTGCGCCGCAAGAAGGACTCCTCGCTGGTGCGGGCGGCCGAGCTGGTGCGCGACGGCAAGGCCTCGGCCATGGTCAGCGCCGGCAACACCGGGGCCACCATGGCCGCGGCCCTGCTGCGCATGGGCCGGCTGCCCGGCGTGGTCCGCCCCTGCATCGCCACCCCGCTGCCGCGGCTCGGCCGCACCCCGGCCGTCCTGGTCGACGCCGGGGCCAACGCCGAGTGCACGCCGGCCATGCTGGTGCAGTTCGCCCAGATGGGCGCCGCCTACGTGGCCGCCCGCTTCGGGACGACCTCGCCCACGGTCGGCCTGCTCTCGATCGGCGAGGAGCCGACCAAGGGCACGCCGCTGGTCAAGGAGACCCACGCGCTGCTGGCCGCCGGCCGGGAGCGGGCCCGGGTTCGAGTTCGTGGGCAACCTCGAGGGCCGGGACCTGTTGCCCTCGCCGGCCGACGTCGATCGTGACCGACGGCTTCACCGGCAACGTCGCCCTCAAGGCCCTGGAGGGGTCGCTGCGCTTCCTCTTCGACGCGATGCTCGGGGTCTTCGGCACGAACGACGACGACCAAGGCGGCGGCCGACGTGCTGCTGCCGCACCTGCTGCCCATGGCGGCCGAGTTCGAGCCGGAGAACACCGGCGGGGCCATGCTGCTGGGCATCGACGGCGTGTGCGTCATCAGCCACGGGTCCTCCAACGCGACGGCCATGGTCAACGCCGTCAAGGTGGCCTACGAGTGCGCCACCCGGGGTTTGGCGGACCATGTGGCCGCAGCGGTCCGTCCGCCGCAGGAGGCATAAAAGTCCAGTTCAGGGCGGCTATCCGAGTGGTCTCGGCCCGAGAAACCGGTAGCATGGTCTGCGACGGCATGCCTCGACATTCGTCGACCCAGGAGTGCCATGTGCCCGCCGAAACCCACACCAACCAGGGCCCGCTCGATCGCAACGGGGTGTTCGCGCTGATCCGGGACCAGCTGGCCGACATCCTGGAGACCGATCCGTCGACGATCACCGAAGGGGCGTCCTTCGTGGAGGACCTCGACGCCGACTCGCTGGCGCTGATCGAGCTGGTCGAGGGGCTGGAAGAAGAACTGGGGGAGCGGACCGTCGGGTTCCGCATCGACGATGAAGACCTTGAAGACCTCCGAACCGTCCGAGACGCCGTTGACTACGTCTACGCCAAGCTCGAGGCGGGGTGACGCTGGCGCCGAAGGGGCGGCCAGCGCTCGCCGAACGGTTGGGCCACGACTTCGGCGACATCAGCCTTCTGCAGCACGCGCTGGCCCACCGGAGCTGGTGCGGCGAGCAGGAGGGCGGTGCGCCCTCCAACGAGCGACTCGAGTTCCTGGGCGACGCCGTGCTCGGGCTCGTCGTGGCCCGCTACAGCTACGAGCGCTATCCCCGACTTCCCCGAGGGGATGCTGGCCAAGGTGCGCTCGGCCGTGGTGAACGCCCGCGTGCTGGCCCAGGTGGCCGAGCGGCCTCGGCGTGGGCGAGGTCCTGCTTGCTGGGCCGGGGCGAGGAGACCTCGGGCGGCCGGGCCAAGGCCTCCATCCTGGCCGACGCCTTCGAGGCCATGCTCGGGTGCCGTCTACCTCGATGCGGGCTGGGACGCCGCCGAGCTGCTCGTCCTGCGCGAGCTGCGCGACGCCATCACCCGGGCCGCCAACGAACCCGACGACTTCGACCACAAGAGCCGCCTGCAGGAGAAGGCCGTCCGCGACGGCGAGGGCACGCCCCGCTACGTGGTGGTGGGCTCGGGCCCGGACCACGAGCGGGCCTACGAGGCCGAGGTGTTCGTGGCCGGCACCCGGCTCGGCGATCGGGGCGGGGCGGTCCAAGAAGGATGCCGAACAGGAAGCGGCGCGCAATGCCTGGGAGGGTCTGCAGAATGCCTGAGTTGCCCGAAGTCGAGACGCTGCGCCAGGACCTGTCCCGGGAGGTGCCGGGCAAGAAGATCAAGACGGTGTCGGTGGCCAACGGCCGCTCCGTGCGCCGGCACCCCTCGGCCAAGCACTTCCGCACGCCGCTCGAGGGCCGGACCATCAAGTCGGTGGGCCGGCTGGGCAAGTACCTGCTGCTGACGCTGGACAGCGGCGACACGCTGGTCGTGCACCTCGGGATGAGCGGCCAGCTGCTGCGGGTGAAGTCGGTCAAGGACCCCAAGCCCAAGCACACCCACGTGGTGATCACCTTCACCCAGGGCGGCGAGCTGCGCTACGTCGACCCGCGGACCTTCGGCGAGCTGTTCGTCTCCACGCCCCCGCTCAAGCCCGACGGCACCGCTCATGAGCCCGGTCTCGGGCACCGCCGGCGGGGACGGCGCGGCCATCCGCAAGGCCATTCCCGAGCTGGCCCACCTGGGCTTCGACCCGATCGAGGACATGATGAGCTGGGACCGCTTCGGCCTGCTGCTGCACCAGCACAAGGCCGGGATCAAGTCCATGCTGATGGACCAGAGCTTCATGGCCGGCATCGGCAACCTCTACTCCGACGAGATGCTCTACCAGGCCGGGCTGCGCTACGACCGGCCCGCGAACACGCTGACGGCCACCGAGGTGCGGCGGCTGTACCGAGCCATCGTCGAGACGCTGGCCGAGGCCATCAAGCACCGGGGGTCGTCCCTGGCCGACGAGCAGTACCGGGACCTCTTCGGCGAGATCGGCGACTTCCAGGGCTCGCACCAGGTCTACGACCGCGAGGGGCAAGCCGTGCCGGCGCTGCCGCAACACGATCGTGCGGGTCAAGACCGGCGGCCGCTCGACCTTCTTCTGCGAGCACTGCCAGGTCTGACCGCGGCCGGGGCTGAGCCCCGGGTGCGGTGCCCTGGACCACTAGGGTCGCCCCGATGTTCCTGAAGTCGCTCAGCATGAAGGGGTTCAAGTCGTTCGCCGACCCCACCGTGCTGGAGTTCGAGCCCGGGCATCACCGTCGTGGTCGGTCCCAACGGCAGCGGCAAGTCCAACGTCGTCGACGCCGTCACCTGGGTCCTCGGGCGCCCAGGGCCCCCGCTCGCTGCGCTCGGCCAAAATGGAGGACGTCATCTTCGCCGGGACCTCCTCGCGGCCCGGCCCTGGGCCGGGCCGAGGTGTCGCTGACCATCGACAACGCCTCGGGGAAGCTCCCCATCGACCTGGCCGAGGTGACCATCACCCGCACCCTCTTCCGCTCGGGCGACAGCGAGTACGCCATCAACGGCGCCCCCTGCCGCCTGCTCGACGTCCAGGAGCTGCTCTCGGACTCGGGCGTCGGGCGCCAGCAGCACATGATCATCGGCCAGGGCCAGCTCGACACGGTGCTCAACGCCCGCCCCGAGGACCGCCGGGCCATCATCGAGGAGGCGGCCGGGGTGCTCAAGCACCGGCGGCGCCGCGAGCGGGCCGAGCGCCGCCTGGCCGGCACGGCCGAGAACCTCGAGCGCCTGGGCGACCTGGTGCGCGAGGTGCGCCGCCAGATCCGCCCCCTCGAGCGCCAGGCCGCCGCCGCCCGCTCGCACGACACCGTCGCCGGCGAGCTGCTGACGATCCGCCGCTACCTGGCCGGCGCCGAGCTGGCCGAGCTGTCGAGCCCGGCGCCGGACGGCCGCCGCACAACCTGACCATCTGCCGCGACGAGGAGCACGAGCTCCACGCGGCCCTCGAGGCGCTCGATGCGGAGGCCTCCTCCACCTCGGCCGAGCTGTCCTCGCGCCGCGAGGAGGACCTGGCCCGCGCCCTGGGCCGGGTCCAGGGGCTGGTCGAGCGGGCCCGGGGGACCTCGGGCGTGCTGCGCGAGCGGAGCCGCGCCGTCGTGGCCGCCCTGGATGCGGCGGCCGACGTCGACGTGGTCTCCACCCTCGAGGCCGAGGCGGCCCGCCTGGCCAGCCGAGATCGCCCTGGTGGCCGAGGAGACCGGCGGCCGACCCGGGTGCGGCCGAGCTCGAGGCCGAGGCGCCGTGCGGTCGAGGCGCGAAGAGGCGGCGCTCCGCGAGCCGCTGGGCCGACGGTGCTGGGCGACGACGACGCCCGAAGACGCCCTGGCCCAGGTGCAGGCCCGCACCGAGCCCCTCGGCGCGGGCCGTGGCCCGCGAGCAGCCAGGACCTGACGGCCCTCGAACGCCAGGTGGCCTCGACTCGAGCAGCGCCACGCCGCCGCCGCGGTCAAGGCCGACCTGCTGGGCGCCGAGTCCGCGGCGCTGGAGGAGACCACGGCCCGCCTGGAGGCGCGAGGCCGCCGCGGGCCGGGCCGACCTGGAGGCGGCGGCCCAGAGCGCGGAGAGCCGCCGCAGCGGGTGGCCGACGAGGGCGAGCAGGCGCGCCACCGCAGCGCGGCCCGGGCCGAGGCCCTCGAGCGGGCCCTGCGCGATCTCCAGGGGGCCGGCGGGCGCGAGCTCCTGCGCGGGGTCGACGGCGTGGTGGGCTCGCTGCTCGACCTGGTCGAGATCGACGACGGCTGGGAGGCGGCCTTCGAGGCGGCCGCCGGGGCCGGCGTGGCCGCCGTGGTGGTCGACGGACGGCAGTCGGCCCATCAGGCCCTGGCCACGTTGCGCGAGCGCGGGGTCACCGGCGCCGTGCTGGCGCCCGCGGGCCGGGACGGGACCGGCTCGGCCGCGGCTGCCCGTGCCTCCCGGCGTTCGCGGGCCGAGACGCGTGCGGCCGCCACGTGCGGGCCCGTCACGGTGAGGCGATCGCCGAGTCCGTGCTCGATGCGCTGATCGGCCACGCCGTCCGGGTCGACGGCTGGGAGGAGGCGATCGACCTCTCCCTCGAGCGCGACGACCTGATCGTGGTGACCCCCGAGGGCGACCGCTTCGCCGCCACCGGGTGGCGGGTGCGCTCGTCGACCAGCGTGGTCACGGCGGCCGCGGTCGAGGACGCCCAGCGGCGGGCCACCGAGGCGGCGGCGGCGGCCGACGCCGCCCGGGCCGACCTGGCCCGGCGCCCGGACGGCCCTGGCCGAGGCCCGCGATGCCCTGGCCGAGGCCGAGCGGGCCCTCGACCGGCACGCCTCGGCCCGCGGCACGGCGGCCGCCGACGCCCAGCGCGACGGTGGAGGAGCTGCGCCGGCTGGGCGAGGAGCTCGCGGCGGCCCGCCAGGCCGGTGGCCGAAGCCGGGGAACGGCTGGCGGCGGTGCAGGCCGAGCGCGAGCGGCTCGGCGCGGTCCCTGCCCGAGATCGAGGAGGCCGCGGCGGCCTGGCGCGACCCTGGCCGAGCACCGCCGGGCCGTACGGCCGCGCCGCCAGGAGCTCGAGATCCGGGTGGCCGGGCTGGCCGAGCGCCGCCGGGTCCTGGCCGAGCGCCAGGCCGAGGTCGAGCGCCGCCTGCTCGGGCATGCCGAGGAGCGGGCCACGGCGGCCTCGCGGCGCCAACGCCTCGAGGCCGAGGGCGACCGCGCTCGACCCGCCTCGAGGCGGTGGTCGAGGCCGAGCACGCGCGGCTCGACGGGATCTTCGACACCCTGCGCGGCGACTACCAGGACCAGGTCGATGCCGTCCGGGCCGGCGGGGCGCGCCTCGAGCAGCTGCGCCAGGACCGCCAGACGACCGAGCAACGCCTCGATGCGGTCCGCTCCCGCACCCGGGCCCTCGACCTCGAGACCAACGAGGTCGCGCTGCGCTCCGAGACGCTGCACGAGCACATCGTGCGCGAGCTCGGCACGGTGCCCGACGACCTGGCCGGCCTGCCGATGCCCGAGGTGCCCGAGAACACGACGCTGCCGGACCACGCGGCCGAGCTGGAGCGCAAGCTCGTGGCGCTGGGCCCGGTGAACCCGCTGGCCCTCGAGGAGCTGTCCACGCTCGAGGAGCGCCACAAGGAGCTCGAGGCCCAGGTGGACGACGTGCGGGGCGCCCGCCGGGAGCTGCACGAGGTGGTGCGCACGCTGGACGACGAGATCATGACCTCGTTCGCCGCCGCCGCCGCCGACGTCAACGAGCACTTCTCGACCCTGGTGGCCCTGCTGTTCCCGGGCGGCACGGGGCGCCTGGTCCTGACCGAGCCCGAGGACCTGCTCAACACCGGCGTCGAGATCGAGGTGCGCCCGGCCGGCCGCAACGTGCGCCGGGTCTCGCTGCTCTCGGGCGGCGAGCGCTCGATGGCCGCGCTGGCCTTCCTCTTCGCCGTGTTCCGCAGCCGGCCGTCGCCCTTCTACCTGATGGACGAGGTCGAGGCGGCCCTCGATGACGTCAACCTCCACCGCTTCCTCGGCCTGGTGCGCGAGTTCCGCGACGAGGCCCAGCTGCTCATCGTCAGCCACCAGAAGCGCACCATGGAGACGGGCGACGCCCTCTACGGGGTCACCATGGCGCCGGGCGGCTCCTCGCAGGTGGTCAGCCAGAAGGTGGAGCGCCCGATGGAGCACCAACCCGAGAGCGAGCACGCATGACCGCCCTGTTCATCGCCCTCGGCGTGGTCGGTCGTGGTCCTGTTGGCCGCCCTGCTCCTGCGTCGCCCGCTCCCGGCGGGCCTCGGGCCTCCTCCGTGCCGTCCCGGCCCGGGCCCGGAGTCGCGTCCCGGCGCTCGAGACGCCACCCGCCGGAGCAGCTCCGCCGAGCCCTGGCCCCCGAGCCCGAGCCCGCAGCCGCGCCAGCCTATCGCAGCCGCCTCGGGACGCGTGCGGGGCATCTTCAGTGGTGCGGTCTCCGCCCTGCGCAGCGGCAAGATCGACGCCGCGACCTGGGAGTCGCTCGAAGAGGCGCTGATCCGGGCCGACGTCGGGGTGCAGACCGACGATGGCGCTGCTGACCGACCTGCGGCCCGGGTCGAGGCCAAGGAGATCGCCAGCGGGACCGATCTGCTGTCGGCTCTCGGTGAGCGACATCCGGGCCCTGCTCGACGTGCCCGAGTCCCGCCAGCTCCGCTTCGACGGCACGCCCGGGCACCGTCGACGTCTGGCTCTTCGTCGGGGTCAACGGCGTCGGGCAAGACGACCACCATCGGCAAGCTGGCCCGCCAGCAGTCGGCCGCCGGGCACTCGGTCCTGCTGGCCGCCGGCGACACCTTCCGGGCCGCGGCCGCCGACCAGCTGGGCATGTGGGCCGAGCGATCCGGGGTGGGCATCGTCCGCGGCGCCGAGGGCGGCGACCCCAGCGCCATCGTCTTCGACGCCGTGCAGCGGGCCGCGGCCCGGGGCAACGACCTCGTGCTGGCCGACACGGCCGGCCGGCTGCACACCAAGGTCAACCTGGTCGAGGAGCTCAAGAAGATCCGCCGCGTGGCCGACCGGACCCCGGCAACGTGACCGAGGTCCTGCTGGTGCTCGACGCCACCACCGGGCAGAACGCGCTGGTCCAGGCGAAGCAGTTCACCGAGGCGGTCGACGTGACCGGGCATCGTGCTGACCAAGCTGGACGGCACGGCCAAGGGCGGGATCGTCGTGGCCGTCCAGCGCGAGCTCGGGCCTCCCGGTGAAGCTGGTCGGCCTGGGCGAGGGGCCCGACGACCTGGTGGCCTTCGACCCCGAGCGTTCGTCGACGCCCTGCTCGGCCTCGACTGACCGGGGTTGTCGGCCCGGTGCGGGACGGCGCGCGCCGGACCCGCTAGCCTGACGGCCGCATGTTCGACGCCCTCTCCGACCGCCTGGAGCGGATATCGACGCGCCTGCGGGGCAAGGGCCGCATCAGCGAGGCCGACCTCGACGAGGCGCTCGGGGAGATCCGCACCGCCCTGCTCGAGGCCGACGTCGAGCTCTCGCGTCGCCCGCCGGTTCAGCGACGGCATCCGCCTGCGGGTCAGCACGGAGGCGCTCTCGACGAGCCTGACCCCGGGCCAGCAGGTGATCAAGGCCGTCCACGAGGAGCTGGTCGGCGTCCTGGGCGGGGAGACCCTCAAGATCACCTACGCCTCCCGGCCGCCGACCGTGGTGCTGATGGCCGGCCTCCAGGGCTCGGGGAAGACCACCGCGTCGGCCAAGTTGGCCCAGTGGTGGAAGCAGCAGGGCCGCAACCCGCTGCTCGTCGGCGCCGACCTCCAGCGCCCGGCCGCCGTCGAGCAGCTCCGGGTCCTCGGCGGCCAGGCCGGCGTCACCGTCTTCAGCGAGCCGACCGATCCCGTGCTCGGTGGCCCGGGCCGGCGTCGACGAGGCCCGGCGCCTGGGCCGGGACGTCTGCATCATCGACACCGCCGGCCGGCTGACCATCGACGCCGACCTGATGGAGGAGATCCGGGGCATCTCGGCCGCCACCGAGCCGCACTACACGTTCCTGGTCATCGACGCCATGATCGGCCAGGACGCGGTGGCCACCGCCAAGGCCTTCCACGAGACCCTCGAGCTCGACGGGGTCATCCTCTCCAAGCTCGACGGCGACGCCCGCGGCGGCGCCGCCCTCTCGGTCAAGGGCGTGGTCGGCAAGCCGATCGCCTTCGCCAGCACCGGCGAGCGGCTGGCCGACTTCGACCTCTTCCATCCCGACCGCATGGCCGACCGCATCCTCGGCATGGGCGACGTGCTCAGCCTGATCGAGCAGGCCGAGCGCACCATGGACCACGACGCGGTGGCCAAGGGTGCCGCCCGCCTCATGCAGGGCCACTTCACCCTGGAGGACTTCCTGTCCCAGCTCCGCCAGGTGCGGAAGATGGGCTCGCTCGGCGGGCTCATGAAGCTGATGCCGGGCATGTCCAAGGAGATGCGCCAGGCGGCCGGCCAGATCGACGACGGCGAGATCTCCCGGGTCGAGGCGATCGTCTGCTCCATGACGCCGGCCGAGCGGGACGACGTCACCCTCATCGACGGCTCCCGGCGCAGTCGGGTGGCCCGGGGCTCGGGCACGAGCGTGGCCGAGGTCAACACCCTCCTCAAGCAGTTCAAGGAGATGCAGAAGATGATGAAGGGGATGGCCTCGGGCAACATGCCGAACATTCCCGGCATGGGCGGCATGGGGGGATGGGCGGGATGGCCGGCCTGGGCGGCAAGGCCGCCCGGAAGCTGGCGGCGCAGACCGCAGCCGGCGCCGGCGCCGGGGGTCCGGGAGGTGCCGACTTCGACATGCTCTCCCAGCTCATGGGGGACTCCGGCGACCTGGGAGCGGAGAGCCCCCTGTTCCCCGGCCTGCCCGCCCCGTCGACGCCACGGCCCATCGTCAGTGGCAACAAAGGCACCAAGAAGAAGAAGAAGGGCGGACGCGTCACCCCACCGAAAAGCCGGTAGGGCCGCTATCTGCCAGAATGGACGCACAAAGTCCAGATGATGGAGGAATCAGTTCGTGGCAGTGAAGCTCCGCCTGGTGCGGATGGGAAAGAAGAAGCAGCCGACCTACCGGGTCGTGGCGGCTGACAGCCGGTCGCCGCGTGACGGTCGATTCCTCGAGATCGTGGGCACGTACGCGCCCCGGGGGGCCTCGACCGCCGAGCCGGACGCCGTGATCAAGATCGACAACGAGAAGGCCGTCAAGTGGTTGGTCAACGGCGCGCAGCCGACCGAGCGCGTCGAGAAGCTGTTGAAGACCTCGGGCGCCTGGGACGAGTTCGCGGCAGCGAGGGCCAAATGACGAACCTGTACGAAGCCGGCGACATCAACACCGTCGACGGTGACGACCAGTCGACGATGCGGCGACGAACGACGAGCCGACGAAGCGACGAGGACGAGCGACGCGGCTCGACGGCGGCACGCCGCTGGCGGTGCTCACGTATCTGGCCCGTTCCCTCTCCAACGACCCCGACGCGGTGGTCATCGAAACCGAGGAACGGCGTGGCGGGCTGCGCCTGAGCCTGCACGTTGCGCCCGACGACATGGGACGGGTGATCGGGCGCCGGGGCAGGACCGCCCAGGCCATCCGCACCCTGGTCAACGTGGCCGGCGCCAAGGACGGCGTGCAGGCCAGCGTGGACATCGTCGACGACTGATCTGCTCAAGGTCGGTCGGGTCACCAAGGCCCACGGTCTCCGCGGGGAGGTCGTGGTCCAGCTGTGGACCGATCTGACCGAGCGGCTCGACCCGGGTTCCGTCCTCACGCGCTCCTGGCGGGGCACCTGACCGTGGCGGCGGCGCGGCCGTTCCAGGACCGCTGGATCGTGCAGTTCGAGGGCATCGTCGATCGTTCGCAGGCCGAGCGCCTGCGCGGGGTGGAGCTCGAAGCCGAGGCCGTCGAGATCCCCGGGAAGCTCTGGGTGCACGAGCTGGTGGGCGCGCAGGTGTTCGACGTCGACGGGAACGAGCTCGGGGCGGTCACGGCGGTCGAGGCCAATCCGGCCAGCGATCTCCTGGTCCTCGAGACCGGGGGTCTGATCCCGTTGCGTTTCGTGACCGAGAGCGATGCGGCCGCCCGGACCCTGGTGGTCGACATTCCCGAGGGCCTGCTCGACGTGCGATCCACGTGAGGATCGCCGTCTTCACGTTGTTTCCCGACGCCATCACCTCGTATTGCTCGACCTCGATCCTCGGCCGGGCGCAGGAGTCCGGCGCTCTCGCACGTGCAGGTGCACGACCTGCGCCAGGGCGCACTCGATGCGCGCCGGACCGTCGATGACAGCCCCTTCGGCGGCGGCCCGGGCATGGTGCTGATGCCCGAGCCCGTCTTCCGGGCGGTCGAGGCTGTCGCGGCGGGCGAGGGCGCCCCGGCGGGTGAGGGCCTGCCCCGGCCGCTGCTGCTGCTGGCGCCGGGAGGGCGGCCGTTCACCCAGACGGTGGCCGCCGAGCTGGCGGCGCTCCCGGGTGGCTTCTCGCTCCTGTGCGGCCGCTACGAGGGGGTCGACCAGCGGGTCAGCGACCACCTGGTCGACGGCGAGCTCTCGGTGGGCGACTTCGTGCTGGCCGGCGGGGAGCTGGGGGCCCTGGTCGTGATCGAGACGGTGGCGAGGCTGCTGCCCGAGGTGCTGGGCAACGAGGACTCAGCCCTCGACGAGAGTTTCACGAGCGGCCTCCTCGAGTACCCCCAGTACACCCGGCCGGCCGAGTTCCGGGGCTGGGAGGTGCCGGCCGTGCTGCGCTCGGGCGATCACGGCGCGGTGGCGGCCTGGCGCCGGGCCCAGTCCCTGCTGCGCACCGCCACCCGGCGGCCCGATCTGCTCGAGCGCCTGCGGGCGGAGGGCGCCCTGAGCGACGACGACGTGCGGTCATTGGCCGAGCAGGGCTACGATGTTCCGTCCGGCACTGAGCCGGTGTGACGTTAGGAAGCCCTTCCCCATGCACCCCACTGAAATCATCGACCGCGACAGCCTGCGCACCGACATCCCCGATTTCCGCCCCGGCGACACCGTCGCGGTGCAACGTGCGGGTGGTCGAGGGCACCCGTGAGCGTGTCCAGAAGTTCCAGGGCGCCGTCATGAAGCGCCAGGGTGGCGGCGTGCAGGAGACCTTCACCGTCCGCAAGGTGAGCTTCGGCGTCGGCGTCGAGCGGACCTTCCCCGTGCACTCGCCCACCATCGCCTCCATCGAGGTCGTGACCCTGGGCGACGTCCGCCGGGCCAAGCTCTACTACCTGCGCGAGCGGCACGGGAAGTCCGCCAAAATCAAGGAGCTCCGGACGGCGAAGCCGTAGGGCCGCGCCGCATGAGCGAGGAAGACCTCGAGCGTTATGAAGCCGAGATCGAGCTCGGACTGGTGCAGGAGTACCGGGCGGTCCTGCCCGTCTTCTCCTACGTGATCGAGACGGAACGCCGCTTCTACCTGGCCAACGAGGTCTCGCTGAAGGTGCGCTCCGACACGACGCCGGCGTGTATCGAGCTCGAGCTACGCGACGCGTGGGTATGGGACATGTACCGCCCGGCCCGCTTCGTCCCCACGGTCAACGTCGTCACCTTCCGGGACGTGAACATCGAGCGCCTGCCCGAACAGGAGCTCTGAGCCGGCGCGACCGTTCCCCGGTGTGGACCCGCCCACCCCGGCCCGCCGATCGTCGCATGGCACTGGGCCGCGCCGGCGAAGACCGGGCCGCCGACTGGTACCTCGCCCGCGGCTACCAGATCGTCGAGCGCAATTGGCGGAGCAAGGTCGGGCGAGCTCGACCTGGTCTGCGCCCGCGGCAACGTCGTCGTCTTCTGCGAGGTCAAGACCCGGCGCAGCGATCGCCTGGGCGCGCCCGGCCGAGGCGGTCACCCGCGTCAAGCAGCTGCGCCTGCGCCGGCTCGCGGCGGAGTACCTCGACCGGCACGTCTGCGGTCCCTGTGACGTGCGCTTCGACGTCGTCGCGATCCTCGGCTGCGAGCTCGGTGTGATCGAGGGCGCGTTCTGAAATGCACGGCGGCATAGGGTCACCTCCCATGGCACCCACCCCCGAAACTCTCATCGTCGAGCGCCGAGATGGCGTCGTCACCGTCACGATGAACCGCCCCGAACGCAAGAACGCGGCCAACGGCGTCATGTTGCACGAGCTGCCGGCCGTCTTCACCGAGATCGAGCGCAATCCTGAGGACCGGGCGATGGTCCTCACCGGGGCGGGAGGCTCCTTCTGCACCGGAGCCGACCTGACCGACCCAGCTGCGCCGGCGATCTTTTCGAGCCTTTCGGGCATGCGCCGGCTCGGAGACGTGGCGCTCGCCCTGCACCGCCTCACCAAGCCCACGATCGCCAAGGTCGACGGGCACGCGGTCGGTGCTGGATTGTCCCTGGCGCTCGGCTGCGATCTCGATCGTCTGCAGCGACCGGGCCAAGCTCTCGATGATCTTCTCGCGCCGCGGGCTGTCGCTCGACAACGGAGCGTCCTGGCTCCTGCCCCGGATGGTGGGACTGGCCAAGGCCAAGGAGATCGCGCTCTTCGGCGGCATGTGGAGCGGCGAGGAGGCGCTGGCCCTGGGGCTGATCAACCGGGTCGTCCCGGTCGACGAGCTCGACGCGTTCGTCGCCGATTGGGCCACCACGCTGGCCGCCGGGCCGACCATGGCCCTGTAGCCTGACCAAGACCATGCTCAACGGCTCGGCCCAGTCCTCCATGGAGCAGGCCGTCGAGAACGAGGCGCGCTGCCAGGCCGTCAATTTCGCCAGCAAGGACACCAGGGAGGCCCTGGATGCCTTCGTCGAGAAGCGGGAGCCCACCTTCATCGGCCGCTGAGCGGTCACGACGCGGAAGCGTCAGCGTCCGCTGCGTAGAGTGGTAGGCGTGCTGAACGGCGTCCAGGGAATGGTGGGCGACACCGCGCTGGTGACCCGGGAGATCCAAGGTGAGCACACGCCGGGCCGTGTCCGGGCCCGAGGCGAGGAGTGGTTCGCCATCCCCTTGGATCACGAGAGCAGTATCCCGGTGGGCACGTCGGTCGTGGTGGCCGACATAGAGCGCGGCCTGCTCGTCGTCTACGCTCCTGACAGTTAGGAGATCACCATGCTGGCATCGACGGGCGAAATCATCGGCATCGTTGTAGTTGCTGTTGTCGTAGGAATCGGTCTGGGCGCCTGGTTCGTGTCGCGCTGCGTCAAGATCGTCCAGCAGGGAAGCGTCGGGGTGGTCAAGCGCTTCGGCCAGTTCAAGACGGTCGACCAACCGGGATTGCGGATTCTGCGCCCCTTCGTCGACAAGATGGAGAAGGTCGACATGCGCGAGTTCCCGATGACCGGGGACCAGCAGTCGGTCATCACGATGGACAACGTCTCGCTCTGGGTCAGTGCCACCATCTTCTGCCAGGTGATCGACGTGAAGTCGGCCCTCTTCGAGATCAACGACTACCGGCTGGCGGTCGACCAGCTCTCACGGACGGCACTGCGGGCCGTCTTCGGCGAGCTCACCCTCGACCAGGCGCTGTCGCAAGCGCGAGACGATCAATGCCCGCATGCAGGACCACATGGCCGACGCCACAGTGAAGTGGGGCGTGCGACTGAACCGGATCGAGATCCTCGACATCACGCCGCCCACCAACGTGATCCAGGCCATGTCCGAACAGAAGGAGGCCGAGCAGCACAAGAAGGCGGCGATCCTCAAGTCAGAAGGCGAGCAGCAGGCGGCGATCAACAGCGCCGGAGGCCGCCAGCAGGCGGCGGTGCTCGAAGCGCAAGGAGCGAAGGAAGCCGCCATCCTCCGGGCCGAGGCCGAAATGAAGGTGCTCGAGCTGCAAGCCGAGGGTGAGAAGAAGGCATTCGTCCTCCGGGGCGAAGGTGAGGCGGCGCGCCTCACGTCGCTCGATACGGCCACCATCAACCCGCGCACGCTCGCCGTCCTCCAGTTGCGCGCGCTCCAGGAGATCGCGGCGTCCAACAACGCCAAGGTGGTCGTGCCCTACGAGGCGGCCAGCCTGATGGGGTCGGCCGAGGTTCTCCTCAGCACCCTCCGTTCGGCGGCACCCGACTCGCCGGAGAACCAGAACGGCGCCATCACTGCCCCCTAGGCGAACCGTTCCCCGCACGGGGACTCGGTGCCGGCGATTCCCCACTTCCGGCACTCCTCGGACTCGCACCAGCCCAGCAGCAGTCGCCCACCCTTCAACTCCTGGAAGTGGTACTGGCACACGAACTGGGGAGGGAGCTGTGTCGGCTCGCTCTCGCCATCGCGGAGGATGAGCCCCCTTCTCGCCAGGTGACCGACATCCGAAGGCTTGTTACATGCGACGCACGGACCGTAAGCCATGCCGCAGCGTACTCAAGCGGGTGGGTCGTTCCCGGCATGCTCGGTCTGCCGAAGTCACAAACGGCGAAAGGTGACCTAGCGTCTGGGTCCGATGACGGTGGGGCCTGCGGGCGGAGTCCGGCGCACGGTGGGGGACCGGCACCCGCCCGGGCCAGAGGACCCACGGGAGTCGCGCAGCCCGCGCGGCTCGCGCAGCTCGCGCCGGGTGGCCATCGCCGTCGGCGTGCTCCTCCTCGCCGTTCTGGGTCTCTGTGCCGCCCTCATCGAGACCAACCTCCGCATCTCGGGCCGGCCCGACCTCAGCAGCAAGCAGGTCGGCGGGATCGCCAGCAAGAGGGCCGACACGGCGGTCTCGCAGCTGCAGTCCCGGTCGCCCCCGGCGGTGCAGGCCTACCGGTCGGTGGCGCCCGCGTTCGTGGTGGTCCAGTCCGACGGGGGCGCCGCGGGCACCGGCGAACTCGGCAGCGGGGTGATCATCGACGCCAAAGGTGACATTCTCACCGCGCTCCACGTCGTGCGGGGCGCGTCGACCATCCGGGTCAGCTTCGCCAATGGGTCGACCGCAACGGCGTCGGTCGCCTCGTCGGACGCGAGCCATGACATCGCGGTGTTGGCCCCGTCGACCCCGCCGGCCTCCGTGGTGCCAGCCGTGTTGGGTAACGAGCCCCAGATCGGCGATGCCGTCTTCGTGGTGGGCAACCCCCTCGACCTCGTCGCGTCCCTGTCGTCCGGGGTGGTCTCGGGGTTGCACCGAACATTCACGCCGGCCGACGGTCAGTCGCTGTCGGGGATGATCCAATTCGACGCGGCGGTAAATCCGGGGAGCTCCGGTGGCCCCCTTCTCAATGCGAAAGGTCAGGTGATCGGGATCGTGACCGGTCTCGCCAATTCAGCGGGGAACGACGAATTCGCCGGCATCGGCTTTGCCGTGCCGATCTCGACGGCGGGTGCAGCCGCAGGAGCTCCAGCCAAATGAACGCGGCGATCGAGGCACTCGAGGAGGTGCTGTACCGGGTCAAACGGGTCATCGTGGGCCAGGACGTCTTGCTCGAGCGGATGGTCGTCGCCCTGGCGGCCCGCGGGCATCTGCTCGTCGAAGGCGTCCCCGGATTGGCGAAGACCCTCGCCGTCAAGACGTTCGCCGGCGCGCTCGGCGTCGAGTTCCAACGGATCCAGTTCACGCCCGACCTCGTGCCGGCCGACATCATCGGCACGAGGATCTACAACCAGAAGGTGGGCGAATTCGAGGTGTCGCTCGGCCCGATCTTCGCCAACCTCCTGCTCGCCGACGAGGTCAACCGAGCGCCGGCCAAGGTCCAGAGCGCCCTGCTCGAGGCCATGCAAGAGCGGCAGGTGACGATCGGCCGCGAGACCCATGCACTGCCCGACCCGTTCCTCGTGATGGCAACCCAGAACCCGATCGAGTCGGACGGGACCTACCCCCTGCCCGAGGCACAGGTCGACCGGTTCATGCTCAAGGTCCTCGTCGACTACCCGAGTGCCACCGAGGAATTCGTCATCGTGGAGCGGATGGTGGCCGGCCTCGAGACGGTGCGCCAGACAATGAGCGTCGAGCAGTTGCGCCAGCTTCAGGAGTCGGTCCGGACGGTCTACGTCGATCCGTCGTTGATCGAGTACGCCGTCGCGGTCTCGTCGGCCACCCGTCATCCCGAGATGGTGGGTTTGCACGAGCTCTCGCCGTACATCACGTTCGGCGTGAGCCCACGGGCATCGATCAACATGGTGATCGCGGCGCAGGCGCTGGCGCTCGTGCGGGGCCGGCAGTACGTGCTGCCCGAGGATCTGCTGACGATGGCGCCGGACGTGCTCCGGCACCGCCTGGTCCTGTCCTACGAGGCGTTGGCGGACGACGTGACCGCGCAGCACGTCATCGACGCCGTGTTGCGCGCGGTTCGGGTTCCCGACGTGATCCTGCGATCCGTCAGCGAGTAGCCGGGGGGAGGACGCCGTGGATCCGACCGACCTCTTGACACCCGAATGGATCCTGCGGCGCCTGCACTGGCAGGTGCTCCGGCGGCTCGACGGGCGCCTGCAAGGCGACTACCGGACCTTGTTGCGAGGCGACGGCACCGACTTCCTCGACCTGCGGGCGTACGAGTGGGGCGACGACGTGCGCCACATCGACTGGAACGCCACGGCCCGGATGGACGAGTTGCTCGTCCGGGACTTCATGGAGGACCGCGAGCTCACGGCGTGGCTGCTCATCGACCGCTCGCGGTCGATGACGTTCGGCCCGGCCGGACGGACCAAAGAAGCACGTGCTCGCGCGAGCTCGCCGCCGTCTTCGGGCAGTTGCTCGTCGCGGAACGGCAATCGGGTGGGAGCGATCATCTTCGACGGGGAGCACCACACGATTCTCCCGCCCCGACAAGGCCGCAACCACATCCTGGGGCTGCTGCACGCCCTGCTCCGGCCGGTCGAAGCAGCGACATCGACCGACCTCGCCAAGCTCTTCTCCACGGCCGAGCAACTCCTTCGCCGCCGCTCACTCGTGGTCGTGATCTCCGATTTCGTCAGTGAGCCGGACTGGGAACGACCCCTCCTCCGCCTCACCCGGCGCCACGAGGTCATTGCCGTCCGGATGGTGGATCCGCGCGAGCACGAGCTCCCCGATGCCGGCCTGCTGTACGTGCAGGACGCAGAGACAGGCGAGGTGCTGCTCGTCGACTCGAGCGATCCGGAGTTCCGCCGCCGTCTGCACGCACTGGCTGACGAGCACGACGAAACCATCCGCCGTTCGCGTGGCGCGGGCCCGCGTCGACCTCCACGTCGTGTCGACCGAGGACGACCTGCTGCGCGCGTTCGTGCGGATGGCGGCCCATCGGCGGGCGGGGCGTAGATGACCTTCGCCACGCCACAATGGCTGCTGGCGCTGCTCGTGGTCCCGGCCGCCGTAGCCGTGTACGTTGCGGCCCGCCGCAGGCGGACCCGGCGGAGCGAGGAACTTGCGGCGCAGGGGCTCGTCGTCACGAACGCCGGTCGGCGACAGGGATGGCGCCGGAGCCTACCGTTTGCGATTGTTCGCAGTTGCGCTCGCCCTTCTGGCCGTGGCGGCCGCCCGACCGATGGCGACCGTCGCGACGCCGCGGTTCGAGTCCACCGTGATCCTTGCCATGGACGTCTCCAACAGCATGGGAGCCAAAGACGTCAAGCCCAGCCGCATCGGAGCGGCGAAGCTGGCCGCCCGCGACTTCGTCCACGAACAGCCCCCGTCGGTCAAGATCGGCGTTGTCGCCTTCGGACCCAGTGCGTTGATCGTCCGGACCCCGACCTTCGATCACTCCAGCGTCCTGCGGGCCATCAATGACGCTGTCCCTCGGCGGCGGTACCTCATTGGCGACCGGCATCCTCACCTCGCTCGACGCAATCGCCGGCAAGACGCTGAAAGTGAACGAGAAGGCGCTCAACCAGGACAACTTCGAAAGAGGTCACCATCGGATACTTCGGGGGAGCGACCATCGTGGTGATCTCCGACGGCGAGAACACGAGCCAGACCAGTCCGGTGACGATGGCCCGCCTGGCCTCGACGGCGGGAGTGCGCATCCAGACGATCGGCGTCGGCACGGTCGCCGGCACACCGGTCGAGATCGGTGGATTCAGTGTCGCCACGGCGCTGGATCCGACAGACGCTCAAGGCCGTCGCCAAAGTGACGAACGGGACGTACCACCACGTCGGTGACCGGGCCGCGATCCACGACGTGTCCCAAACGATCGAGCTGCATCTCACGGTCGTGAGCAGGTACATCCAGATCTCGGCTCTCTTCGCCGCAGCGGCCATGCTGTTCCTCGTCGTCGGCGCGCTGCTGTCGGTGTCGTGGTTCGGGCGGGTGATGTGACCATGAGCTTCGCGTGGCCCCTCGCGCTCCTCCTCCTGCTCGCCGTTCCCGTCGTGCTGGCCATGTACGTCATGGCGTTGCGCCGGCGACGCCGCCAGGCGATCTCGTACTCGAGCGTCGCGCTGCTGCGCGCGGCCATCCCGCGCCGGACACGTTGGCAGCGCCACATTCCCGTCGCCGCGCTGCTCGCCGCCATCGGTGTGCTCGCGATCGCGTCGGCGCGTCCCCAGCTCACCAGGGACGTGCCGATCCAGAAGACGTCGATCATCCTCGCGCTCGACGAGTCCGGCTCCATGTGCTCCACCGACGTCGCACCCGACCGGCTGGCCGTCGCACAGCGGGCGGCGCGCCAGTTCGTCAATTCCCAGCCGAACGGTACCCGGATCGGTCTGGTGCTGTTCAACGTGTACGCCGAGCTCGCTGTCGCGCCGACGGCCGATCGCGGGGCGCTCGACCACGCACTCAATCATCTGACGACCGGCCCGGGCACGGCTATCGGGTCGGCGATCCTGCAGTCGCTCGACGCCGTCGCCCAGGTCGATCCCGACGTCAAGCCGGTCGCCAATTCGGTGCTGGGCTCCAACGCCACGCCGTCCCAGCTCGGCGGAACGAGCAGTTCACGGAGCCGGAGCTCGAAGGGCTACGTCCCCGACATCGTCGTACTGCTGACCGACGGGGCCAACAACCGGGGGATCACCCCACTGCAGGCCGCCCCCTACGCGGCCGCACGTCGGGTCCGCATCTACACCATCGGCTACGGCACGACGCACCCGGGCCCGCTCGAGTGCACGCCCCAGCAGGGCGGCTTCGGGGGCGGCGGCTTCGGGGGCGGCGGCTTCGGCGGCGGCGGCTTCGGCGGCGGCGGCTTCGGCGGCGGCCTCGGTGGTCCGGGTTCCCCCTTGGTCGCCGACCTGCCGCCGCTCAAAGAGGTGTCGCAGGCGACCGGTGGCAAGAGCTACACCGCCCGCACCGCCTCACAGCTGTCCGGGGTGTTCGCCAACTTGTCCAAAGAGGTGAAGGTCCAAAAGGAGCACGACGAGGTGACGGCCGAGTTCGCCATCATCGGCGCAGTGCTGGCACTCGCGGCGCTGGGGGCGTCCATCCGCTGGGGTGCCCACCCCTAGCCCGGCGTTCCCACACCATCTCGCACCGGCGCACTCGCGACCGTATTTTCAAAGCTGGACGCCTCATGACCGTAGAGCCCGATGCCGGGTCCATCGCATGCGAGCCTACTTTCGCGGCGTACAGTGACTATTCCCCAAGAGACATCGATCTTCGGCAGTGATCCGTTTGCATGTTGGCGCACTCGACACTTGCTGGCCGCGGCTCGGAGCGCTCAGATCACTTCGCCTTGCGGAGTTGCAAGCTTGCAGCAACCTCGACGATGCCATAGATGATCATCCCGAGCCCGACGATGACACAAATGATCGACAGCGACAAGGAAGGGTAGACCAGGCAGAGAACCCCAATGACCGTGCCGATCAGCCCCAAGATCACCGTGAGCCAGTTGATTCCGTCCTCCTCGCTGAAGCCGTGATAGAGCTCTGAGATTCCACCAACAGTCCAGAAGATGCCCACGATGAAGCCCAGCACGGCGACGGTTGTCGTGGTGTGATGCAAGAGGATGAGCGCGATGACGATCGAGAGGAGACCCACGATCACGAATGGCGTTCGCTCACCTGATGCGCCGATCGCCTGAATCAACCGAAAGACACCGAGAATCAGCAGCCAGATGCCAATAATCACGGCGATCGTGTGTACCGACTTGCCCGGCTTGAAGGTCAGTACGAAGCCGAAGCCGAAAGTAATTACCCCAAAGGTGGCCAGGAGCCACCATTTCCGCGCTAGTGCCTTCACATCCCCCGCCGAATCTGAAGTGGTAATATCCGACATTTCAAGTCCTCCCTCGCCTTGAGTACTTCGTTTCTACTATTTCGTGTCCTCTGTCAAGCTAATCCCTCGCTTGAGGTCGCACCGTTCTTCAGCGTCCAGGAGGACCTTGGTGCCCTCGATCGGCGGGATCGCAGCGATGCCGCTGTTTAGCACTGGCGCTGTCGCAGCGCACCCAGCTTCCGCTGCGGGTTGCCGTTGGACCGCCAAAATTGCGACGTGATCGGATCGATCGAGAGTTTGTCCCGCGACGACGTCGACTTCGCCCAAGAACGAAACGGCGCAGTCGCACAGGCGAGCTAGGCGCGACCTTTCTTGTGCATGCTCGCTTCTATCTCCGCAGCCACCTGACCGGAGCGGTCGGCCGGCGGGTCTCGGTCGAGGTCCATGTCTCCAATGGGCTTCCGGGGTTCACCATCGTGGGCCTGCCCGATGCCGCCGTCCGCGAGTCGCTGCGACCGCGTACGTGCTGCGCTGCTCTCGAGTAGACGTCTCGGGCAAAGTCCAAGCTCGGAAGGGACCTGCCCTTGACGTAGCACCCAGGTTGGAGATCACGGGGTTCGGGCATGCAGTCCATGGTCGGCCGTACAGTGACCGGACGTCAACAAGACCTGCCCCCCATACCGCCACCAACGGGGCGACCCTGGAGCCCCGGCCGTTCGAATGTTTGGGGGCACGCAGGCCCGAAAGGACGGTCCGGCGCGGGTATACGCGGGCCGACCACCGCCCGACATGACGCCAATTTTGGGGCGCAACATACCTTGCGGCAATGGCTCGCGGAGTGTTCGGGCGCTTCTCAGAGCGGCTGCAATCCCCTTTCCGCATTGTCGGACTGGTGAGGCGAGCCGGTCGGCACTTCGCCGTCGCGGTTATGGCCGAGCACGCCGTCAGGAAGGTCGGCCATCGGCGCGGGAGACCCGGGTATGTCGAGGCGATGGCCCAACAACGCTTCCAGCGCATCAGCGGGGAGGGGGTGGGCGAAAAGAAACCCTTGACCGTACTTGCAACCGAGGACCTCGAGTTGCGAGACCTGCGAAGGAATCTCGATTCCCTCTGCGATACCGAGCAAGCCAAGGTTGCGCCCCATGGAGACAATTGTGTCCAAGAGCGCCATGCCGTTCCCCTTGTCCATGTCCCTCACAAAGGCGCGGTCTATCTTGATCGTCCCCAACGGGAATTGGTGGAGGTAGCTGAGTGACGAGTATCCCGTTCCAAAGTCATCGAGTGCGAGCGTGATGCCGCGTTCCTGGAGCGAGCCCAAGAGGAGCAAGACCGAGTCTTCCCCTTCGAGGAGTGCGCTTTCTGTGATCTCCAGCGTGAGAACGCCAGGGTCGAGGCCGTGTTCAACAAGGACCTCGTCGACCATCTTTACAAAGTATTGGTCGTGCAGTTGGCGGGGGGAAACGTTCACGCTCATCCGGAGCTGGTGGGCAATTGGGTTGTTCCGCCGCCAGCGGCTCAGGTCGGCACAGGCCCGGTCGAGCACCCAACGCCCCAAGGGGACTATGAGCCCGGACTCCTCGGCGGTCGGGATGAATTCCGACGGGAGCAAAACGCCCCGTTCCGGATGGTTCCAACGGGCCAGCGCCTCAACGCCGGCGATCCGACCGTCGCGCAACTCGACGATCGGTTGGTAGTACACAAGGAGCTCGCCACGCGTGATGGCTTGTTCGAGCTCGGTTCGCTCCTGCACCCGCATGAGCACCGCTTCTTGAAGACTGGGCTCGTAGAAGCGGAAAGTGCGCTTTCCTGCATTCTTCGCGGCATAGAGCGCCAGGTCGGCTTCTCGAAGGAGGTCGGCGGCGTTGCTGTCGGAGCTCGACCTCGCCGAGGCTATTCCCACGGTCGCGCTGGTATTCATGTCGGTGTTCGCCACGGCGAAGGGAGTCCCGAAAACGTCGAGCACACGCTCCGCCAGCGCAGTAACGGCATCGGTCTCTGATCCGTCGAATTCCGCACAGATCGCGAACTCATCGCCACCCAGGCGGGCCGCAGTGTCGCCATGGCGCAGGAGCCCGGTCAGCCGGCTGCCCACTTGCATCAGCAGTTCGTCACCTGCTCCATGCCCAAAGGTGTCGTTCACGAGCTTGAAGTCATCGAGGTCGAGAAGCAGGACCGCCACCGATGTGGCCTGTCGATCTCTTCTCCCGAGGGCGCGCTCGACACGATCGTTGAACAGGTCCCGGTTGGCCAGGTTCGTCAGACCATCGTGGAAGGCCCGGTGGCGGAGCTCGCTCTCGAGGTTCCTTCGTTCGGTCACATCTCGCAATGTGAGAACGACACCTGCGATGTGGACGTCAGCGGAGAGGTCACTTCCGGTCACTTCCATCACGAGCCACCTGCCGTCGGCATGGCGAACCCGCCACTCGGCACGCGTGCCGCCCATGCGACGCCCTGACATCATTGACTCGACCAGTGCGAGTGCCGGCGTGGCATCGTCGGGGTGGAGAAGATCACTCATCGTCTTTGCTCCGACCGTTTCACGCACATAGCCGAGGACGGTCGAAACGGAGGGCGTTTCCACGCTGAGCCTGCCGTCTGCTTGCACGATCAGGATCACATCAGACGCGTTTTGCACGAGTGAGCGAAACTTCGCTTCGCTCCGCCGTTCGTAGAGGATCATCGAGAGCTCCATCCGCTCGAATGCCAGTGAAACCAGCGCGGCCATGGCTTCGAGGATGGTGAGGGTGTCGGACGGTAAATCCGTCTTGTGAGAGATGAGAATCTGCCGACGTACGCCCTGTACGTCGGCCAGTGGAATCTGTGTCCAGTAGTGCGCGCTGTCTATGACCGGTAACGGCACTTTGGGAAATGTGACCTTCAAGCCACCGTACGCGTGATCGTTCTGCTGGGGGACGACACTGCAGCCCACGAGGATGGTCGGGATCCCGCCTATGACCCGCTCGTCTTCGTCGTCAAGTTCCGTGAGTAGACAGGCTCCCGAACGGTCTCCGACGATTGCCGCCACCGCACCCAGCGAGACCGAGACGACCTCGCTCAGCTCCCTTGTGCCCAATAGGCGTTCACCGAGGTCGCGAAGAATGTGCTCTCGTTGTGCATTCACCGCTCGGTTTTGGGCCAATCCGGTGATCCTTAGCATGACGAGGATGAACAGCAGCGCGGAGACCGTACCGATGAGCGCACCATCGTTGACCGTTGGGTTGAGGATTGCACGCGCCACAAGGAGAGCGGGGGCGACGAGGGTTGACACGCTGATAGCGGCCAGGGAAATGGGGCTGAGCGGGCGGTTTGGTTGTTTTTCGGTCAACTCCCGCATTGACGGGTGGAGGGCGGCCGTCCCTCCCAGCACGAAGAAGGCGACGCATCCCAGGGACGTACGCCCACCGACCGACCAGTTCCCGTGGAGTTGGCTCCATCGGTAGATCGAGTCCGCGGTGAGGAAGCCGATGCACCCGCCTGAGAGGAGCATGACCGAGGTGTTGCGCCGCTGGCCGCCCAGCAACAGCCGGGCAAGCATGTACAGGATCACGATGTCACCGAGCGGGTACGTCATGGACACTGCCTTCGTCAAGAAGGTCAGCTGCGGGGCGCGGACGAACGGCTCAATCAGGTAGATCCATGACAACAAGGCCAAGCCGACAGTGACGATAAGGGAGTCGAGAAGTGCACCTACATTGCGTTCGCGGCTCTGGGCCCGCACCAACAGGAACAGCCCGATGGCAAGCAACGAATACGTCGTGAGGTAGAACGCGTCGGCGATCGACGGGAACCGGTTGTTCTCGTGGAGGAACTTGGTCAGGACGTCGTACGTCACGCCGCCGCTGACGAAGACAAATTGTGCGATGGCGACGAGGATCCAGGGCGCCCGGCGTGCCGGTCGGTTTTTCAGTTCTCCAACGACGATCGCAACGGTGGAGCAGAGGCCCATTGAGCCCCAGAGGTAGGTGTGATATTGAGGAAGGGCGAAGATTGCGACGACCAATGGGACGTTGGCAAGGAGGTACAGCCAGTGCCAGCGAATGCTCGAAACGCCCTCTATACGTTCGGAGGGAGGGTCGAGGCATTCTGGAACGCTTGCAGACTCGCTCATTCGCGGTACCTGCTGGCGGAGGAGGGCGGTCCCGTAGCCGGGGGGTGCCCAACCTGGACGGAGTAAGGACCCAGCTCACCGCGCCGGTGTACCGGTTCCTCTGCGTGCACCCCCTCTGTTGTCATCGTGACCCCCGCAACCAGGACATCCCTGTGCGCGCACCTGTATGGGTTTACGCCGCATGGGCAGTGTCGCTCCCGGTGCTCTACACGGAGCCGACTGCGGCCCAAATTCCGCCCAACTTCCCTTTCCAGGCCAGTGCCCGGCCCTCCGGGCGGCCACTCGACGGTGACGCTCTTGGCTGGGTTCAGGGCTACGTCGATGTCCACGCCCTGCAGGAGGGTGGCGTTGTAATGCCAGAAGCCGTAACGGGACGTTGAGAGGACTAGAGGGTCGATCTCGGGCTCCAGCTTGGGGCCAAAATGGCCTCGCTGGTCAGCTGGTAAAGGGCTCGGAGTGCCCTACTCTCGCCGTCCTCGGCCGCGCCATGCGTGCGTGGTCGATCCCTCCAGAACGTAGAAGGTAAGTAGAGCGTCGAGCGGTAAAGTCCCAGGTCGGCGAATTTGCGGCAAATTGCCGAAGGATCCCTGAATCGACGTTGGTGATATTGATTTCGTCCCAAGGCGCTTACTCAGCTCGGATCACACTGGCACCCCATCCTCGAGGTACACGCAATCCGCCGCGTCGAGTGCTGCGCCGACGCGGCGACGGAGGGGGCCGCTGAGCAGTTCCCTGGCTTCGTTCGAATCGACAAAACGGTACTCGGAGAGTTCTTCCTCCTGGAGAACTATCTGACTCAGTTCCGACGGCGGGAGAACACCACAGTGGAACAGAAACCGCACGCCTCCCGGCTTGTTGGGTTTGGGACGAAGGAAGTCCACCACCCACAGGCGACCGGAGGTGATCCTAAGACCGACTTCCTCAAGAACTTCCCTTTGGCAGGCCTCCCACGGTGTCTCCCCATCGGCTTCCATGATCCCGCCAGGTATCGTCCACCCCGACTTGTAAGTCGGCTTCGCGATCAGTATCTGGTTGTGCATATCAAGTATGAGAGCGCCAGCGGACGCGGGGACCCTTGGCAGGATTAGCCGTGGAGTGTCACTGTTCATAACCGCCTCCGAACAGCTGTTCTCGTGTAGACAATAGATCCGAACTTTAGCGACTTTCAGGAAATGAGTTCCGCCAGCGCATAGGTCGGATATCGATCCACGTTGTTGCGCGCTCTGTCGTATCGTCTCGTCGTCCTCGGGTCGGCATGTCCGGCCGCGTCCTGCACATCTTGCGGACTCGCTCCGGCATCGAGGCTCAGCGTCAAGAAGGCGTGACTAACGTCGTGGGGATGAAGTGAGCTGGCCCTTGCCGGAGTCGTATCGCGCGCCAGCCGACGCAACGTTTGCCACGCCTCAGAGCGATGCCAACGGTTCCCTGAGGCCGACGCGAATAGGGGCCGATATTCCGCTCTGCGACGTAAGCATCGACCACCTCAGCGGTCCGACGGGCCAGCGGGGCAGTGGTCAATTCCCCGTCGGGCGTGCCGGGCCTGAAGGTGTGGCACAAGTTCAACCCGTCCAGATATTCATTTGGTAAGTAGGACTTCCTCTGGCCATGACGCTTGGTCGCTGCTTGGCCACTTCAATCCGTGTGCTCCAGGCCCGAAGAAGTTGACCACTGCGAGCGCGAAAAGAAGTCCTCGGAGCGTTGCAGGTTTCGCACCTTGAGGACGACATGCCCGAGAGCTTGCGGGTGCACAGTCATGCCCTTCGGTATCCGCCAGCGGATCAGCTCGCGTTGGCCAGGACCATGTCGCTATCTTCAGCGCTCATGGGAGGCCCGATTGGCCTGAGGTCATGGGACGCAGCGATGCGCGCCAGTTCGTCCATGGGCGGAAACGTTGGGGGGCTCGGCACGACACGCGCCGTAGCTGGAGTGCTGAGGGCGCGAATGAGGTCACGGAAGCTGGCGTTGTCGTGCACGAGCAGGATCCGCGCCTGGCGCTCACCGACCACTCGGAACGTGTGCGGCACGCCGCGGGGCATGGAGACCCAGTCCCCGGCTCCGACGACCAGCTCTTCTTCGTCACAGCGCACGACCATCCGACCCTCGATGATGTACCAGGTGTCGTCGAGGTCGTCGTGGACGTGCAGCGGGGGCCCCGAGCCCACCGGCAAGGTCATCTCGAGCACGACGGTGTTCATTTCGGGTGCGCAGCGGTGCTCAACGACCAAGGTGTCGAGGAACCACCACGCTTGCGCTTGTTCGTTGTCGGGGGAGTCAACAACGGCTGTCGTCAATTCGCCAACCTCCTAGTAGAAACAATGTCTCTGGACCCGTTAGTCAGGTATCCTTACGGTATAATCGTATGGTAGCCTTACGACTATGTCAAGCGATTCTTTCGCTGGGGAACACCCCAGCGGCGAGCTACCCCGGTACGTCGGCGCCATGTTGCGCGTCGTCTGGCAGTGGGTCCGCGATCAAATGTATGCGGGCGTCGTTGCGGCGGGATACGACGATCTGAACGCCGCACATGTCGGGCTCTGGCGCTATCCAGGCCTCGACGGACTACGTCCAAGCCAGCTTGCGGATCGGGCGGGGATCACGAAACAGTCGGTCAACGACCTGCTCGGGCACTTGGAACAACACGGGTACCTCGGGCGCGTGCCCGATTCGGCCGACGGAAGGGCCCGCGTGATCCGACTCACTTCCAAGGGACGGCGGCTCGAGCAGACAATCTACGCCGAGGCTGGGTCGGCCCAGCTGCGGATCGCAGAGATCCTGGGGCCGCGACGTTTTGCCCAGCTGCACAGCTCCCTTGAGCTTCTGACCGAGCAGCTGGCAGCTTCACTGGCCGTCCCCTAACAGTGGTTGTAGCCCCGAGTCGGCGGCACCCGTCCTCGACTCCGACCCCGAACCGACGCAGATCGGCAGCCTGAGCTAAGCGTCTTCCTTTGTATGCGAGCGACCGTTCCTCGGCATGCTCGCTTCCATTGCCGCCGCCACCCTGGCCGGAGCGGTCAGTCGGCCGGTCTCGGTCGAAGTCCACGTCTCCAATGGCCTTCCGGGATTCACCATCGTGGGCCTGCCCGACGCCGCCGTCCGCGAGTCGCGCGACCGCGTCCGGGCCGCACTCCTCTCGAGCGGGTTGCCGTGGCCGATGCGCAGGGTGACTGTCAACCTCGCGCCGTCGGGCGTGCGCAAGGGAGGCGCGGGGCTGGACCTGGCCATCGCGGTCGGCGTGCTCGTGGCGACCGGCCAACTCCCTCCCGGCTCTACGGATGGACTCACCTTCTGCGGTGAACTCGGCTTGAACGGGTCGTTACGGCACGTGCCGGGCATGATCGCTCTGGCCGATGCGGCCACTGAGGACGAAACCGATGCAGGGGTCGACGGTCACGGAGGGCAACGCTTCGGGTTGGTCGTGCCGCTGTGCGACGCGCGCGAGGCCTCACTGGTTCGGGGGGACGCGGCCCACGGTGTGGCCTCGCTGGCCGATCTCACCGAGATTCTCCGCACGAATGGTCAGTGGCCGACGATGCCACCGGCGCCTGCCCCGCCCCCAGTTCGTCGCGACACGCCAGATCTGGCCGATGTCAAGGGGCAGCCGGTAGGGCGCCACGCGCTCGAAGTGGCGGCCGCCGGACGCCACCACCTGCTCATGGTCGGGCCACCGGGTTCGGGCAAGACCATGCTGGCCGAACGTCTCACGGGGCTCCTGCCATCTCTCACGCTCGAAGAGTCCCTCACCGTCACCCGGGTCCACTCTGCGGCCGGCTGCCCGTTGCCCGACGGGGCCCTCGTGCGTCAGCCTCCCTTTCGGGCTCCGCACCACCGGGCGTCGATCGTGGCGCTGGTCGGCGGAGGGAGTTGGTCGTTTCGTCCGGGCGAGATCAGCTTGGCGACGCACGGCGTCCTTTTCCTCGACGAGATGGGGGAGTTCCCCGTCGCTGCCCTCGAGGCACTTCGCCAACCGCTGGAAGAAGGGGTGATAAGGATCAGTCGGGCCGGTGGGACAGTCACCTTCCCGGCCCAGTTCCTCCTCGTGGCCGCCATGAATCCCTGCCCGTGCGGGGAAGGCGTCTTTCCGGGAGCGTGCGCATGCACCCCCGCAGACCGGGCGCGCTACACCCGGCGCCTCTCGGCGCCACTGCTCGACCGGTTCGATCTCGTGGTGCCGCTCGCCCGCCCCGATCCCGAGCAGCTCCTGGAGAGCACGCCCGGAGGTTCGACGGCGGCGTCCGCGGCCAGGGTGGCGCTGGCTCGCGAACGGGCAGCAGCCCGGACCGGTCGCCATGAGCCACCACTGCACCCCGATGCCACCAGGCTCTTGTCGTCCAAACTCCGCGAGGGTGCGTTGACCGCACGCGGCCTGCACAAGGTCGCACGGGTCGCCCGCACTGTGGCCGACCTCGTAGGGGTCGAGCAGGTGAGCGAGGAGCACGTCAGCGACGCCCTGTGCCTGCGTACGGCCCGGGCGACGGTCGCCCCATGAACGAGGACCTCCCCGAGGAGGCATTCGCCGCTGCGCTGGCCTCGGTGCCCCAAATGGGCCCCGCCACCCTGCGCACGCTCCTGGCCAGCGACCGGCCTTCTGTCGCGTGGTCGCGCGCTGGTTTCGACGGCGACGTGGCGCGCATCTGGGAACGGCACGAGGAGAAGGGGATCGAGGTGTCCTGGTGCGGTGGCCCGGTCTACCCGCGCCGTCTGGTGGGCGATCCCGAGGCCCCGGCCGTGCTGTTCTGTCAGGGTGACCCCGCCGCGATCAACCGGAACCCGACCGTTGCGATCGTGGGCACCCGCAGTCCGACCCGCTACGGCATCGGCGTCGCGGCGCAGTTCGCCGCCGATCTGGCCGCTGTCGGGGTGAGCATCGTCTCGGGCCTCGCGCTGGGGATCGACGGTGCGGCCCACGAGGGTGCCACCGCGGCGGGGGCCCCGCCCATCGCGGTCGTGGCCGGCGGATTGGACGATCCGTACCCTCGTCGTCATGCCCGCCTCTGGGCCCGGGTGGCCGAGCAGGGTGCGGTGTACTCGGAGTCTCCCGCTGGCGTGCGCACCGAGAAGTGGCGCTTCCCCGTGCGCAACCGTTTGTTGGCCATGCTCAGCGATGTGGTGATCGTGGTGGAGAGCCGCCATCGGGGCGGCTCCATGTACACGGTCGCCGCCGCAGCGGAACGGGGGATCCCCGTCGGCGCGGTCCCCGGTTCCATTCGCAGTCACACGTCCGAAGGCACCAACAGCCTCCTGGCCGACGGGTGCTTCCCGGTCTGCTCGGTGGCAGACGTCCTGACCGCGCTGTCGCTGCGCGGCGCGGTGCTCCCGAACCCGTCCCCTCCGTCAGTCACGACCGGGGCGGCCGGTGGGACTGTCGCCGGCACCCGCCGCGCTGACCTCAGCAGGTCCGATCGGGCACTGTGCGCGTTGTTGTCCCCTGACCCGACGTCCCTCGACCAGTTGGTCCGTCTGAGCGGGTTGGAACTCCCCGAGCTGTGTGGTGGTCTCGAGCGTCTCTCGCAGGCCGGATTGGCCCACGACGTGGGCGGGTGGTGGGTGAAGACGGCGTAGAAGACGGCGTAGCCCCGACCCCGGCAGTACTGTGCCACCCGGTGGAGGGACTCTTTCTGAGCGACCCTGACGTCGTCGCCCTCCGGGCCAGCGCCGAGCGGGCTCAGAACGACGGCGTCGACGTCGTCTTCCTCGCCGATGGCCAGTCAGGCGATGCGATCGTCATGGCGGCCGGGTTGGCGGCCGTGGTCCGGGATCTGGCCGTCGGCATTCGTCAGAGCCTGGGGCCGGTGCCGCACCGCCACCCGACCGTCCTCGCCCGTGAGCTGACGACCCTCGACCATGTGACCGGTGGGCGGGTGCTGCTGGCGTTCACCGGCCCGTTCACGAAGGAGGTTTCCGCGGCGACGCTCGAAGCGGTCACTCTGTGCCGTGACATGTGGCGCAAGGGGATCGCCGTCAGCGATGGGCCGCGGTACCCGGCCACCGGAGCTGTCAATCGTCCGCTGCCGCAGACGCCGGGTGGACCACCCATCGCGCTTGACCTGACCGACGGATCGGCTCCGGCCGAGGGGCTCCTCGCCGCATGTGATCTCGTGCTCGTGCCGGCCGGTGCCGCGCCGCCGGACACCCTGCCTTCTGGCGTCGGTGTCTGCTGGATTCGCACATCCGGAGCGGGGTGACTATCCCTGCATGGCGATGTGATCGGTTCGCACGCGCACCTTGATGCGCACCTCGCTCTCCGTCCGGTTCGGATACGAGTCGAGCCCCAGATACTTCTTCGAGAGCGCATCGATGTGGGCATCGCCGCCCTCGGGCGTCATGTCCGTCACCGTCCCCCGCAGGGCCAGCACGTTGTAAGGGTCATCGGGATCGATCATCGAGACGGCCACGCGGCGGGTCGCGCGCCATGTGGCGCGCCTTCACCCGACCTTCGGCCGTGTTGAAGAGCAGGTCGTCGCCGTCGAGATCGATCCACAGCGGCGTCACCTGGGGGGCGCCGTCGGCGCCCAGCGTGGTCAGCGAGGCCAGTACCGGGCGGGCGATGAGCTCGCGAGCCTTGGCGGAGAGGGTGTCGGCCATCTGGTGTGTCCTTTCGGCGGCGGGGTGTCGGTTGCCGGGTCACGATCGAACATATTCGGGCGGGGGCTGCGTTCATGCCGGCGGAGGGCACGGGAGGCAGGCCGGGCGGCTCCATCGGGCCTCGCGGCGCGACGGCCGCAAGCGGCGGCCGTAAGCTGCGCGACGTGGAAAACACTCGGGTGGAAAGCGACAGCATGGGGGAGATCGAGGTCCCCTCTGACCGGTACTGGGGCGCGCAGACGCAGCGCTCGTTGCACCACTTCGACATCGGGACGCGAGACGATGCCGGAGCCGCTGATCAGGGCATTTGGGATCCTGAAGGGTGCCTCGGCGAAGGTCAACCGTGATCTGGGCAAGCTCGAGCCGGACCTGGCCGCCCTCATCGAGCAGGCGGCCGACGAGGTGGCGTCGGGCAAGCTCGACGACGAGTTCCCCCTCCACATCTGGCAGACCGGAAGCGGCACCCAGACCAACATGAACGCCAACGAGGTGATCTCCAACCGGGCGATCGAGCTGGCCGGCGGGGTGATGGGCTCCAAGGTGCCGGTCCACCCCAACGACGACGTGAACATGTCGCAGTCGTCGAACGACACCTTCCCCACCGCCATGCACATCGCGGCGGCCGAGGAGATCGTGCACCGGCTCGCTCCCCTCGGTGCGGGCGCTGCGCGACGCCCTGCACGAGAAGGAGCTGGCCTACGCCGAGGTCACCAAAATCGGCCGTACCCATCTGATGGATGCCGTGCCGCTCACCCTGGGTCAGGAGTTCTCCGGGTACGTGGCCCAGCTGACCGCCGACGTGGAGCGGATCGAAATGACGCTGCCCGGCATCTACGAGCTGGCGGCAGGCGGAACGGCGGTGGGAACCGGGCTGAACACGCATCCCGAGTTCGGGCGGCGCGTGGCCGAGGCGATCGCGGAAATGACCGGCCTCCCCTTCGTCACGGCCCCCAACAAGTTCGCCGCCCTGGCGGCTCACGACGCGCTGATGTTCACCCACGGGGCGCTGCGCACGCTGGCCATTTCGCTGACGAAAATCGCCGACGACATCCGGTGGCTCGGATCGGGCCCCCGCAGCGGGCTGGGGGAGCTGGCCCTCCCGGAGAACGAACCGGGTTCGTCGATCATGCCCGGCAAGGTCAATCCGACGCAGAGCGAAGCCATGATCATGGTCGGCATCCAGGTGCTCGGCAACGATGCCGCCATCGCCATCGCCGGAAGCCGTGGCAACCTGGAGCTCAACGTCTGCAAGCCCGTCATCATCTACAACGTCATGCAGTCGATCTCGCTCATGACCGATGCCTGCCGGGGCTTCCGGGAGTTCTGTGTCGAGGGGCTGCAGCCCGATTACCCCCAGATCGCCCGCCACCTGGCGAATTCGCTGATGCTGGTCACCGCCCTCAACCCGATCATCGGGTACGACAAGTCGGCCCAGGTGGCCAAGAAAGCCCACAAGGAAGGCTCCACGTTGCGCGAGGCCGCGCTCGAGCTGGGCTTCCTCACAGCCGAGCAGTTCGATGCCGCAGTGCGGCCCGAGGAGATGACCCATCCGTGAGAGAGCCAAACGCTGTCGCCCGAGGAGGTGGACCTCGCCCTGGAGGAACAGGGCATCTTCTGGGACCACGTCGGTGACGAGCTGCAGACGACTGTCGAGCTGCACGACTTCGCCGAGGCACTGGCCTTCGTCAACAGGGTCGGTGCGGCGGCGGAGGCGGCGAACCACCACCCCGACATCGACATCCGGTGGAACAAGGTGCATCTCGTGCTGACCACGCACGACTCGGGTGGGCTCACGGTGCTCGACCTGGCGCTGGCGGCCGCCATCGACCGAATGCGGCCGCGGCGCTGATCGACGCCGGGTGGGCGGCCATCCGGCTCGGCCGCCTCAGCGCTCGTGCTCGAGCATCGCCTCGCGCAGGCGGTCCACGACGTCGTCGGGGATCCCGATCGCCGACGCGTACTCGGTCACCGATCCGTAGCGCTCGTTGAGGTGTGCGAACAGCGCCACCATGTTGGAGGGATCGGCCGAGAAGATGGCGTCGGCGTCGGCGTCGACCAGCAACTTGCCATCGGGGAACTTGATCAGCAGCTTGGCCCGGAGCCGCGCCATGGCCGCGCCGCTCAGCGCATAGTCGGCCACGACGGTGTCCTCGGGCACCCCGAGGAGCGACAGCACGAGCGCAGAGAGCAGGCCCGTGCGGTCCTTGCCGGCGGTGCAATGGAAGACCGCCGGACGGGCGTCGGGTGCGGCCAGCGCCGTCAGCGCGCCCACGATCTGCGGCGCCGCGTCCTCGAGCATCCGCTGGTACTGGGTGCCGAGGAATCCCGGTGCCCGCTCGAAGTCGTCGGCGTTGCGTCAGCGACTTGATGAAGGGGAAGTGGTGGAACTCGACCGGGTGGGCGTCGACGTCGAAGCGGCTCTGTTGGAGCTCATGGCCGGTGCGGAGATCGATCACGGTGCGGATGCGGAGCTGGCGCAGGACGTCCAGATCGGGCTCGGTCAGCTCGCCCAAGCCGTCGGCCCGGAACAGCACCCGCCAGCGGGTGCGCAGGCCGTCCACCGTGGCGTAGCCGCCGAGGTCACGGAAGTTCACCGCCCCTTCGAGCTCGATGATCCTGTCGACCGTCACTTGACCGGCAGGTCCCACAACGGGAACCAGCGGCTCAGATCCGTCTCGACCGGGAGGTCGACGCCGAGCATGGTGCGGATGCGCAGCTCGAGCTCGGTGTCGCGGCGCTCCTTCTGGTTGTCGACCGGTGCGAACGGGTAGAAGGTGCCGCGCTTGTAGAGGTAGACGAGCCAGAACGCCCGGGCATCGCTGGCTGCGCCGGGCTCGGGCACGAAGCCGAAGACCGAGCACAGCAGCTGGGCGCCCCAGCCGGCTTCGGTGAGCGTGGTGTTGGCCATGTGGGCCTGCGTGACCAGGTCGTCCAGGGCCGGCTCGGCCAGGAGCAGCCATCCGTACCCGAATGAATCCTGCGTCTGGGTGTAGCCCTCGCCGACGAGCTGGGCCACTTCGGTCTGCAGGTCCTGGGAGGCTTGGCCCGAAGGCGGCTTCCAGCACACACCGGCGTGACCCGAGGTCACGAGCCCGCCGGCGCTCTGCAGGGTCAGCGCTGCAGTGGGGAGTGCGAACAGCGCATCGAGGTTGGCCTTGACCGGCTTGGTACGGCCCAGCAGGGTGTCGAAGAGGCCCACGTCGTGACGGGGATCAGTGGGCTTGGCCGAGCTCGTGCTCGAGCTGGTCGAGCTGTGCCAGGCGGCGCTCCAGGGTGGGGTGCGTGCGGAAGAGGCTGCCGAAGCTGAATCCGCTGCCGCCCTGGCCCTGTCCACGACCCTGGTCCTGCGCACCCTGCGCCACGGCGGGCACGAAGAAGAAGGCGTTGAACGGTTCGGCGGCCCGGAGATCCTTCGTGGGGACACGGCCCATCTCCCCGGAGATCTTGATCAGGGCGGACGCCAGCAGGGATGGCTGCCCGATCAGGATGGCGCCCGAGCGGTCGGCGGCCAGCTCGCGATAGCGCGAGAGCGCCATGGTGAGGAGGAAGCTCACGAAGTAGACGACGACCGAGACCAGCAGGACGATCATCTCGACGACGACCAGCTGGCCGCCGCTGTTGTTGTTGTTGCTGCCGACCGCCCCCGAAGATCTCCGAGTAGAACATGACCCGCGTCAGGAGGCCGGCGATCATGCCCAATCCGCTGGCGATCGTCATGACGGCGACATCGCGGTGCGCCACGTGGGAGATCTCGTGCGCCAGCACGGCCTCGATCTCGGGCTCGTCGAGCCGGCGCAGGAGCCCCGTGGTGGCGCAGACGACCGCGGCCTTGGGGCTGCGCCCGGTGGCGAACGCGTTCGGCACGTCGGTCTGTGCGATGGCGACCCGCGGCTTGGGCATGTCGGCCAATGCGCACAGGCGATCGATCACGCCGTGCAGCTCGGGAGCTTCCTCCCGGGTGACTTCCTTGGCATGCATGGCGAACATGGCGATCTTGTCGCTGAAGTAGTACTGACAGAACAGGAGCCCGAAGGCGATGATCAGGATGAGGAGGAGGCTCTTCAGCACCAGGAAGAGCACGCCGATCAAGACGGCGTAGAGGACGACGAGGAAGAACCCCGTCATCAGCATGCGGGTGGTCAGGCCCCGATCGGCCGGGATGTTCCGCGAGAGCGCCATCAGCTTTCTGCTCCTCCACCAGTTGCGTTTCCGCTCTGGTCTGCCGCGGGAAGGGCCGCCGCTTCTTCTGTCGCGGCCCCGCCGCCCCCTGCTCCGAGCTCGAGCTTCAGCGCCGCCAACTCGTTGTCCACCTGGGACGTGGCGGTCACTTTGTCGAGCTCCTTCTGTATGTCGTCGACCGGTGTGCTGAGGTCGTTGAGTGCACCCGAGGCCAGCAACTCGTCCATGGCGCCCGCACGCGCCTGCATGCCGGCGATCTTGTCCTGGGCGCGCTGCATGGCCGCTCCGGAATTCCCCATGGAGTCCGAGATCCCCGAGACGGCCTCGCCCACCTTTGTGGACGCTTCGGCCGCGGTGTAGCTGGCCTTGAGCGTCTCCTTCTTGGTGCGGAACTGCTCCACCCGGGTCTGGAGCTGGTTCGAGGTGTCGATCAGCTTCTGCTCCTGCTCGCTGATCTGCTCGTGCTGCGTCTTGAGCTCGGCCAGTTGCTCGCCCAGCGCGGCCCGCCGAGCGAGGGCCTCACGGGCGAGGTCCTCGTTGCCCTGCTGCAACGCCGCTTTGGCCTGCGACTGCAGCTTGTCGGCCTGCTTCTGCAAGCCCTGTGCCTGCAGCTCGAGGCGCTTGCGGGCCGTGGCGACGTCGGCCACGCCGCGCCGGACCTTTTGGAGCTGCTCCAGTTGCTTCTCGTAGGAGAGATCCAGCGTGTCGCGGGGGTCTTCGGCCTTGTCCAGGACCTTATTGGCCTTGGCCTGGAAGATCGCACCGATCCGCTTGAACGTGCCTGCCATGACAACGAGCATAAGGCCCAGCAGCGCCGAAGGGGCAACGGCCGGGGCTTTGGCACTGGCGGGAGGCCCGCTGGACCGCCGCTAAGGTCGGCTCCGTGCCTGAAGATGGACTCTGCCTGCTCTCCGTGCATGCCCACCCGGACGACGAAGCCTCCAAGGGGGCGTCGACGGTGGCCCGCTACCACGCCGAGGGAGTACGGACGATTCTGGTGTGCTGCACCGGGGGAGAGGAGGGCGACATCCTCAATCCGGCGATGGACACGCCCGAGGTGCGGGCGGACATCGGCGAAGGTCCGCATGGCCGAATTGAAGGCGGCCACCGAGATCATCGGCTACGACGAGACGGTGATGCTGGGGTACCGCGACTCGGGGATGCCGGGTACCGAGGCCAACGCCCGCCCCGATTCGTTCGCCCAGGCCCCACTCGACGAAGCGGTCGGGCGCCTGGTGGCGGTGATCAGACGGGAGCGGCCGCAGGTCATCCTGACCTATCCCGACGAGCAGACCGAGTACCCCCATCCCGACCATCTCCGGGTGCACGAGATTTCCCTTGTCGCCTTCGACGCCGCCGGCGACCCCGACCGCTTTCCTGAGGCGGGAGCCCCGTATCGTCCCCCTGAAGCTCTACTACTCGGTGTGGCCGGCCGAGCGATTCCGGCAGATTCACGCCAAATTCCTCGAATTGGGAATGGAGTCGCCGTTCGACGACGCCCGTCTCGAGCGCTTGACCCGTGACGACCCCTACACCACGGCCATCGACGTACAGGGCTTCGAGCGGGTCCGCGGGGCGGCGTTGAAGGCGCACGCGACGCAGGTCGATCCGAACTCACCGTTCTGGTTCGGCCTCCCCGCCAACGTGCTCGAAGAGATCAAACCGGTCGAGGTGTTCCGACTCGCCGAGAGTCGCGTCACGGCACCAGTTGCCCCTCAGAACGGCGTGACGGAGGACGGCGTGTTCGAAGACGATCTGTTCGCCGGGGTGCGCTGATCCGCACCGGGTGCGACCTCAGCCGCGGGATCGGGCCAGTTCACGCAGGGGGCGGTAGCCGATGAGTATGGCACCGGCGGCAGAGATCGCCTCGCCGACCCAGGTCTCCTCGCAGATCATGCGGTAGTCGTCGACCCTGGTGTCCCAGTCGTCGGGCGCCAGGGAGCGCAGTTCGGCGCTGTCGACGGCAGGATGCAGCTGCATCTCGGTCACGCCGGGCCGGAGGGTGGCCAGGTCCTTCTCGAACGTGAGGCGACTCCCCACCGCAGGGACGAAGCGCGTGTGATCGGTGAAGATCGCTCCGGCGTCAGCGGCCACGGCCCGCCCGGGGAATCCGACGTAGCGCTCCATGCCGGCGCTGATCATGCGCAGAGGGAGCCCGAACTCGATGGCCATGTCCAGGTACACGTCGAAGAATTCGGGCCGGAGTTGCAGCGTGCCCATGTGGGCATCGAGGTGGCTGACGTCGAAGCCCCAGAGGATGGCCCTCTCGATCTGGGCGCGGCACTCACGGCGCACCTCGTCGAGGTCGGCGTGGTCCCACACGTCCTCCATCGTTCTGGGGAAGCCCCCGTCGCCTCCCAGGAGCGACGGCGCGTGGGTGATCGGGCCCCAGCGGTACAGCTCGAACTCGGCGTTGAGGGTCAGATGGACGCCGATGTCCTCGCCCCGGTAGCGGCTCGAGGCTTCGCGGGCCCAGGGGCACGGCACCATCAGCGTCGCGCTCGTGACGACTCCTGTGGCGAGGCATGCGAAGACGCCGACGTTGGCGGAATGGCACGACCCGAGATCGTCGGCGTTGATGATCAGCAGTTTGGCGTCGGCGGGATAGCCGAGTCGCTGCGCCAGTGTGGGCTGGCTCATGACGGTCCCTGCATCCGTCGGCTCATCCCGCCGGCGCGGCAGCGCCGCCCTCCACCGCAGCGTCCTGCGCGCGCGCCGTCGCGGCGAGGGACCGTTGGAACCCTTCCATCGCTTCAGTCAATGCGTCGTCACCAATTGCCAGGATACGAACCGCCAACAGGCCCGCGTTCGTTGCGCCGTTGATCGCAACGGTGGCCACGGGGACGCCACGGGGCATCTGCACGATGGACAGGAGCGAATCGAGCCCGTCGAGACGCGCCAGGGCGACCGGAACCCCGATCACGGGCAAGGGGGTCACCGAGGCCAGCATCCCCGGCAGGTGGGCCGCCCCACCGGCACCGGCGATGAGCACCTTGAGCCCCCGCCCCGCCGCCGCATGCCCGTAGGCGATCATGTCGGCCGGCGTCCGATGGGCCGAGACGACGCGCACTTCGTGGGGCAGGCCGAACTGTTCGAGAACGGCGACCGCATCTTGCATGACCTCGAGGTCCGACGAGCTGCCCATGACCACGCCCACGAGCGGGCCGACGGTGGCCGGCGTGGCGGCGGTCATGAGGCGGTCCCGCCGGGGACGCCCGGGACGCCCGGATGTCCGGGATGCCCGGGATGTCCGGCCCGCCCGGATGGGGCGTGCCCAGGGCAGACGCCGCCGCCCAGGCGCGCGTACGAACAACGTCGGCATCATCTCCACACACGGTCACGTGTCCTAGTTTGCGTCCTGGCCTGGCCCCTTTGCCATACAGGTGCACGTGGGCCCCTTCCACGCCCAGTCCGAACGGCAGCAGCGCGACCGGATCCGTGCCCTCCGGACCCCCGAACACGTTCACGTTTGCCACCTGGGCGTGCTGGGGCACCGTCGACCCGAGGGGAAGATCGAGCACCGCCCGGAGGTGGTTCTCGAACTGGGAGGTGACCGCACCCTCAATCGTCCAGTGCCCTGAATTATGCGGCCGGGCCGCGATCTCGTTGACCAACAGCGCGCCGTCCGACCAGAAGAGCTCGACCGCCAGGACGCCCACCGCCCCGGCGATGTCGGCCACACGCCGCCCGAGCGCGGCGGCCCGGTCGACGACGTCACCGGGCAGCCGGCCCGGGACGAGCACCTCGCGGCACACCCCGTCCACCTGGGTCGTCTCGGTGGCCGGCCAGGCGACTGTCTCTCCCGAGGGGCGGCGGGCGACCAGCACGGCCAGCTCCGCCTCGAACGGGACGAGCGCCTCGACCAGCAGCCTCCCCGAGAGTGGCTCCACCACGGACGCCGCCTCGCCCAGGTCATCGACAACCCAGACGCCCTTGCCGTCGTAGCCTCCCCGGGCCGTCTTGAGCACGAGCGGCCACCCGTGCGCCGCGCCGAACTGCGCGATCGCTTCGGTCACGGCGTCGGGCGGGTGGCCCGAGCCCACGTGGAGCACCGTATGGGCGGGCGACGCCACCCCGGCCTGGTCGAAGACGGCCCGCATGTGTGCCTTGTCGACCGCCATCTCCAGGGTCTGCAGGCCGGGTCGGATGACGACGCCTTCGTCGATCAGGGCGCGCACAACGGCCAGGTCCACCTGCTCATGATCGAAGGTGACCACATCGACACGGTCCGCGAGCGACCGCAGGTCGGCCTCGACCAGCGGAGACCCGAGAAGCACTTCGGACGCGACCTCGCACGCGGCATCGTCCGGGCTCTCGGCCAACACGGCGACCGACAGGCCGAGAGCGCTGCCCGCCTCCGCCGCCATCCGCGCCAGCTGTCCGGCACCGACCACCCCGACGTGGTGGGCGCTCAGGTGGCTAGCCTCGGCGAGATCAGTGATCCGGACATGACCGGCACACTAGGCGAGGAGCTCTGCGTCACCATGGCCAAACCCCTGCGCATCGGCAGCCTGCTCGACACCGACCAATCATTGGATGACACCGTGGCCGAGTTGCAGCGCTTCGCCGACGCCGGGCTCGACCACGCGTGGACCGTCCAGATCTTCGGGCCCGATGCGTTGACGCTTCTGGCCACCGCCGGCTCCATGGTGCCCGGCATCGGTCTGGGGACCGGGGTGGTGCCGGTGTACACCCGCCACCCGATGATGCTGGCCCAGCAGGCCTTGACGGTGCAGTGGGCCACCGGGAACCGCCTCATTCTGGGAGTCGGCCTCTCCCATCAGATCGTGGTGGAAGGCATTTGGGGCCTCAGCTTCGACAAACCGGCCCGTTACATGAAGGAGTATCTGGCCGCCCTCATGCCGTTGCTCGCCGGAGAGACGTGCAACGTGGACGGCGAGCGCGTCACGACCCACGCCCTCGCGCCACTCGAGCTGCGCGGCGCGTCGACGCCTCCGGTGCTGGTCGCAGCGTTGGGCGACACGATGCTCAAACTGGCGGGACGAGTCGCTGACGGCACCGTGACATGGATGACGGGCACCCGGACGATTGCGTCGCACATTTCCCCGGTCATTCGTAAGGCGGCGGAAGAGGCCGGACGTCCGGCGCCACGCATCGGCGTGGCCCTTCCGGTGTCTGTCACCGCCGACATCGAGAAAGCCCGGGAGCGGGTCAACCAGGAGTTCTCCATTTATCCGAACCTGCCCTCGTACAAGGCGATGCTGGACAAGGAGGGCGCAGGCAGCCCGGCCGACGTGGCCTTCCTCGGTGACGAAGCCGCCGTGACCGCGTCGATCGAGAGACTGGCGGCGGCCGGTGCGACCGACTTCGTCGCCTCCGTCGTGGGAGACCGCGAAGAGCGCGACCGGACGTTCGCGCTGTTGAGCTCGCTCGCGCGTTCGGCGTAGGCCGCCGCCGAGGGTCAGCGCTCGAGCGTCGTGTACTTGAATTCGTTGAGGTCGGGCTGATCGTCCATCAGGCGGACGACGTTCTCGATGGACTGCCGTGCCAGTGCCGCATCGCCCTGCGGGCGGCTCATCAGCCGCACGAAGACCGCGCGGTCCTCGACGATGAATGTCGGCACACCGAAGACGCTCCACTTGGTGACCGCCTCCTGGTGCGCCCGCTTGATCTCGTCGATCGGCCCGCCGCTGTCCACCTCGGCCATGACCTTGTCGGCGGGGACGCCGCGGGCGTCGAGGACGCGGGCAACGACGGCGGAGTCCCGGATGTCGAGTCCCTCGTCGTGCCTGGCCGCGAAGAGGGCGTCGTGCACCCCGGCGAATTTCTCGGGATATTGGTCACGCACGACGACGCCCGCCGCCAGAGCGACCAGATCGTTGAACTTCGCCGGGTCGTCCCACACGGGGGTTCCACCTTCGGGCACATGGCCCTGGCTGAGGGTGAACGGCAGGAAGGTGACGTCCCAGTCAGCCCCGTCGGCCAACCCGACGAGCAGGTGTTCATGGACGTTGCGGGCGAATGGACAGCGGTAGTCCCATGTCACGGCGATTGGCTTCATAACTTCTTCAACAGGGAGCGCTGCGGTCCCATTCCCTTCGCCGTCCGGGTTGCGGCCCGGACCATGCGGCGCCGGGCACCGGGGGCCACCAGGTTCAGCACGGGTCGAAGGGTCAGTCCGAGGACCGAGCCCAGCGCCGCGCCACCCACCACGTCGCTCGGGTGATGGGCCCGGAGGTGGACGCGGCTGGCCGCAACGGCCCCGGCGAAACCCACGTAGGCCGCAGTCTCGGATGCCGAATCGGCCAGGACGAACGCGGTGCAGAAGGCAGCCAACGTGTGCCCGCTCGGAAAGCTGCTGCTCGACGGGGTGCGGACCGCCGCGTCGAGATGTTCGTCGGGACGTTGGCGCTGGACGGCGGACTTGACGGCGCGATTGACGCCGTAGGAGGAGATGCCGGCCACTGCCAGGGCGGCAACGGTCCGGCGGCGGTTCGGCCCGCTGCGTCTCGCCTTGTACAGCGCCAGGACGACCCACACGAGCCCGTAGTCGGCCAGGTTGGAGACCAGGGCGGCCGCCCGGTCGACCTCGGGCCGTCCCCGGAGCGGTTCGAAGGCCGCATCGACCGTCTGGTCGAAGCGCGTCATGACGCCATGTTTCACGCGGCGTTGAACGCGGGGCAGGAAGACTTGAAGTGACAGAACTGGCAGAGCGGCCCGACGTTGGGGCGGAAGTCCTCGGTCACGCAAGCTCGCTCGATGGCGCCCCAGACCGCAGAGGTCCGCCGTTGCTGTCCCCGCAGTGTCTGCGGCGTGGGGATCGCCGTGATGACGAGGGGGTCGCGCAGATGGAGCAGGCGCACCTCGGTGGGCGAGCGGCCCAGGATCTTCTCGCACAACAACGCGTAGGTCTGGATCCCGCCCATGCGCCCGTGCTCGTACCGTTCCGAGGGTGCCCGGCCGGTCTTGTAGTCGACGACGGTCAAGGCTCCGTCGGGCCCGATGTCGAGTCGGTCGATGATGCCCCGCAGGCGCATCCCGTCCTGCTCGATCTCCACGCCGAGCTCCACCCCGATGGTGTGGACGGCCGTGGGATCTTCGATGCGGAAGTAGTTGTCGATCAGCATGCGTGCGTCGGCCAAGAAGGAGGCGGCGCCCTCGGTGGTCAACCCGAGGGCGATGAACTCGGGGTCTGTCGCCAGCTCCGACCAGGCCCGTGCCAACTCGTGGGCCGCCGCGGCCGGTGTGCGCGCCGCCGCGCCGTGATGCCAGAAGAGCCCTTCGAGGACGGCGTGCACCAGCGTGCCTTTGACGGCGTGGGGAGACGGCGGTTCCGGCCGGCGCTCGATCACCGAAAAGCGGAACGCCAAAGGGCAGTTCGTGAACGCGGTCACCTTGGATGGCGTCAGTGTGCGGGGAAGATCGAGCGCCATGGGGCCAGGATAGGACGGGGCTGTGACATCGACGGCGATTCCCACCGGGTCCGGCCCCGCGTCCCGCACCTGCACTAGAAAGAGTCCCTATGGTGGAGCCCGATGCCACCGGCTGACCTGCGCCGAAACACCCGTTGGGCCGGCCTCCGGCCCGGCGACCCGGTTCTGGTGACCGGCACACGGTTGCGCGGCGCGTCGTGGTCGTTCGTGGCCCACGTGGCCAACGCCGAGACCGGCGAAGAGTGGGTGGAAGTGGTGGGTGGTCGCAAGGGGGACCGGGCCGTGCGTTCATTCCGGCCGGACCAGCTGTATGCGGCGTCGTCGCGTCCGGGTCGTGACCCCTCGCTGGCCGAGGCGCCCGGCCTTCCTCTGGGCTGAGCATGGGCGTCCCCCGGCTCACCACCGATCGCCTGATCCTGCGCCCCTTCGTTGCGGGCGACCTGGCCGATCTGATCGAGGTGCATGCCGAAGAATCGTTCTGGTGGTACCCCCTCCGTGCCGCCATGACGACCGAGCAGACGGAGTTCTTCCTGCAGCGGACGATCGCGCGGTATGCGACCGACGGGTTCGGGATTGAGGCCGTCGTCGATCGGGAGAGCGGCGCCCTGATCGGGTGGGCCGGTTTGGCCGTGCCTCATTTCCTGCCCGAGGTCCTGCCCGCCGTCGAAGTCGGTTGGCGGCTCTCGGGCCCGTATCGAGGCCGCGGGCTTGCCACCGAGGCGGGCCGGGCCGCCGTGGATTGGGGATTCACCGCCGCCGGTCTGTCCCGCATCGTCAGCATCTACGAGCCGGCGAATCTGGCCTCGGGCCGGGTGATGGAGCACCTCAACTTCGTGCCCTTCCTCACCACGCGCCACCCCGAGCGCGGCGACATCGTCGTGGTCACCGAGCTCACGCGCGAGATGTGGGAGAAGGCGCCGCGCGACCGCGAGCACCCCAGCTATTCGACCGAGTAGCCGTCCATCCTCGAGAGCACGCGCAGCATCACTTCGTCCGCCCCCGCCCCGATGGAGTCGAGGCGCGTGTCGCGGTAGAAGCGGGATGCCCAGTGGTCGGCCATGTACGCGACGCCGCCGTGGAATTGCACCGCGGCGTCGGCTACTTCGCGTTGCAGTCGTGAGCCCAGCAACTTGCCGATCGTCGCGAACCGGGTGGCGTCCTCTCCCCGTCGCACGGCGTCGGCCGCGGCGCGCGCATAGTGCTTGAGCATGTCATGGCGCGCCGACAGCTCGGTCAACACGAATTGCAGGTGTTGGTTGGCGAGGAGCGGCTGCCCGAACGCCTGCCGCTCCGAGAGGTAGGCGCGCGTGCGCTGCAGCGCCAGTTCGATCGCGCCGACCTGTTTGTACACGGTGATGAGCCGCTCCGCCTGGAATTGCGTCATCTGCTGCTGGAAGCCTCGCCCGATCTCCCCGATGGCGTTGGACACCGGCACGCGGACATCGCTGAAGGAGAGCTCGGCCGTGTCGCTGGACCACATCCCCAGCTTCTCGAGCTTGCGCGAGACGACGACCCCGTCGAGCGAGGTCGGCACGACGATGAGCGACATGCCGCGGTACCCGCCCTCCTCGCTCGTGCGGGCCAGGAGGCACAGCCAGTCCGCCTGGGTGCCGTTCGTGATGTAGAGCTTCGACCCGTTGATGATCCACTCGTCCCCGTCACGCACGGCACGGGTGCGGATGCCGGCCACGTCGCTGCCGGCATCGGGCTCGGTCACCGCCACCGACGCCACCAGCTCGCCGCGGATGGAGGGGGCGAGATACTCCTCCTTCAGCGCCGCCGACCCGAACCGCGCCAACGCCGGCGTGGCCATCGACATCTGGACCGCCATCGCCATGGGGACCCCGCCACAGCTGATGCGCCCCATTTCCTCGCCGGCCACGAGCGTGAAGGAGTGGTCGGCCGCCATGCCCCCGTACGCCTCTTCGTACTCCAGTCCGAGCAGACCGACGGCCGCCAACTTGGGGAAGAGCTCGTGCGCGGGAAAGGTCCGCGCCGCCTCCCACGCATCGACGTGCGGCTCGATCTCCCGCTCGAAGAGATCCCGCAGTGTCTTGCGGAAGATCTGGTGCTCGTCGGTCTCGATCACGACCGAACGTTACCACTGGGTAATCTCCTCTCCCGGGGCGATCGTCGGACCCCTACACTGCGGATTCATGACGGACGAGCTGGTCCACATCGCGCGGGAGGGTCCGGTACTGACCCTCACGCTCGACTCACCGCACAATCGCAACGCGTTGTCCTCGCGCGTGTGCGACCAGCTCGCCGAGGGCTTGGCCCGTGCGGCGGCGGACGAACGAGTGAGGGTCGTGATCCTCACGGCGACCGGCGGTATCTTTTGCTCCGGGGCCGACCTCTCCGAGCGGGCGGGGACCGTGACCTCGCGCATGCCCGAGATCCTGACCGCCATCCGCTCCGGACCCGTTCCTGTCGTCGCCCGTGTCGGGGGGCATGCCCGCGCCGGTGGCGTCGGGCTCATCACGGCCTGCGACCTGGCCGTGGCCACGAGCGACAGCACGTTCGCCTTCAGCGAAGTGAGGATCGGCGTGGCACCGGCGATGATTCTGGTGCCGGCGCTGCGCGTCGCTGGCCGGCGGTTTCTCGGACGCGCCACGCTCACCGGCGAGCCCTTCAGCGCGACCGCGGCGGCACAGGCCGGGGTGCTCACCGACGTGGTCGAGCATGCGGCAGACCTCGACGCCTGGGTGGAAGGCGTGGTCACGTCGTTTCTCAAGTCGGCTCCGGGCGCGGTGGCGGCGACCAAGGCGCTGCTGAGGCAACTGCCCGAGCTCACCTGGTCCGAAGGTATGGACGTGGCCCGCCAGAAGTCGGCCGAGCTCTTCGTCGGAGCCGAAGCGGCCGAAGGAATGGATGCCTTTCTGCACAAGCGCCCGCCGTCATGGGAAGTCACAGCCCCGTGAGGGCGCGCGCATGAGTGCGCCCATACGGACACGCCTCGCCGTGGCGAGCGACGAGTTCGTCGCCAACGCGCGCGCCATGGCATCGCTGGTCGAACACGTACGAACGTTGCATGATCAGTTGCTGGCGGGGGGCGGGCCGCAGTACGTCGCGCGTCATCGTGCGCGGGGCAAGCTGATGGTGCGCGAGCGACTGGAGGCTCTGGTCGACCCCGGCACCCCGGTGCTCGAGCTCTGCCCGCTCGCCGGCCTCGAGACCGACGACCCGCTCGGGGGAGGCGTGGTCGTCGCGTTGGCCGAGGTGGCGCACACCCAGTGCCTGATCATCGCGAACGACCCCACGGTCCGGGGCGGGACGACCAGTCCCACGACGATCAAGAAGCTGTTGCGCGCCATGGATGTGGCGGAAATCAACCGGCTCCCGCTGTTGGTGCTCGTCGAGTCGGGCGGCGCCGATCTCCCGCGTCAAGCCGATGTGTTCGTCCCGGGCGGCGAGCAATTCCGCCGCCTGACCCAGCTCTCGGCCCGGGGCATCCCGACGATCTGCGTCGTCTTCGGATCGTCAACCGCGGGCGGCGCCTACCTCCCCGGCATGAGCGATTACACGGTGATGATCGAAGGGCGGGCGCGGGTGTTCCTGGGCGGGCCCCCATTGGTCAAGATGGCCACGGGTGAGGACGCGGACGAAGAGGAGCTCGGTGGCGCCGTCATGCACGCCCGCACCTCGGGTTTGTGTGACTATCTGGCCCGGGACGAGCCCGACGCCATTCGTATCGCCCGCGGCATCGTGGGCCATCTGCACTGGCCCCGTCTCGGCCGCCGACCCCAGGTGCGGGGTGACCCTCCGTTGTACGCCGCCGAGGAGCTCCTGGGTGTCGCCCCGGTCGACGTGCGGGTCCCCTTCGACGTGCGCGAGATCCTCGCCCGTGTTCTCGACGGCTCGCGCTTCGAGGAGTTCAAGCCGCTCTACGGGGCCCAGCTCGTCTGCGGGTGGGCGTCGATGGGTGGTTATCCGGTGGGCATCGTGGCCAACAACGGCATCCTGTTCTCCGAAGAGGCACAGAAGGGCGCCCAGTTCATCCAGTTGTGCAACCGCAGCGACACGCCGCTCATCTTCGTGCAGAACATCACGGGTTTCATGGTCGGGACCCGTTACGAACAAGGTGGGATCATCAAGGACGGGGCCAAGCTGATCAACGCCGTCTCCAACTCGACCGTGCCCCATCTCACGCTCATGGTGGGCGCCAGCTACGGGGCCGGGAACTACGCCATGGCCGGGCGCGCCTACGACCCACGTTTCGTCTTCACGTGGCCCAATCACCGCATCGCCGTCATGGGGCCCAAACAGCTGGCGGGCGTCCTCGCCATTGTGCGGCGCACCGCGGCCGAGGCAGCCGGCCGACCCTTCGACGAGCAGGCGGACAACGATCTCAGGGTCGCCACAGAGGCACAGATCGAAGAGGAGTCGACCGCGTTGTTCGCCACCGGCCGCCTCTGGGACGACGGGATCATCGACCCGCGCGACACGCGCACGGTGCTGGCGATCGCGTTGACCGCCGTGCACTCGGCCCCGGTGCAGGGCACGGCAACGTTCGGCGTGGTCCGGCACTAGTGGCATCCCTGCGCGTACGCCGTGTCCTGGTGGCCAACCGGGGTGAGATCGCCCGACGCATCATCCGGGCCGCACACGACATGGGTCTGGACGCGGTTGCTGTCTATACCGCCCACGACAGCGCTGCGCCCTATGTGGGAGAAGCCGACATCGCCTTGGAGCTACCCGGTCGTTCGCTGGCCGAGACCTACCTCGACCCCGGTGCTCTCGTCGGGGCCGCCCAACGCGCCGGGGCCGACGCGTTGCATCCCGGCTACGGGTTTCTCTCCGAGAATCCGGTCCTGCCCGAGGCTTGCGCCGAGGCGAAGATCACGTGGGTCGGTCCCACGCCGGCGTCGATGCGTGTCATGGGTCACAAGGTGCGGGCCAAGGAGACGGTCTCCGCCGCCGGGGTGCCGGTCCTGCCGAGCGTTGTCGTGCCCGCCGGTGTCGGGTCCGAGGACCTGGCGCGGACCGCGGCGGATGTCGGCTACCCACTGCTCGTCAAGGCATCGGCGGGCGGCGGCGGCCGGGGCATGCGCTTCGTCCCGAGTCCCGAGGCGCTGCTCGAGGCCGTGGCGGCGGGCCAACGCGAAGCGGGAGCCGCGTTCGGTTCGGACGAGGTCTTTCTCGAGCGCTACCTCTCCTCGCCGCGACACGTCGAGGTACAGGTCATCGGCGACACCCACGGAGACGTCGTGCACCTCTTCGACCGGGAGTGCTCGGTCCAACGACGGCACCAGAAGATCGTCGAAGAGGCGCCTGCGGTGCTGGTCGGCACGGCTACACGCGAGCGCATGTGGCAGGCGGCCATCGCAGCCGCTCGCTCCGTGGACTACCAGGGCGTGGGGACCGTCGAGTTCCTCGTCGACGGCGACGACTTCTTCTTCTTGGAGATGAACACCCGCCTGCAGGTGGAGCACGGCGTGACCGAGCTCGTCACCGGCCTCGATCTGGTGGGGCTGCAGCTCTCGATGGCAGGGGGAGCCCGGCTTCCCTTCACCCAGGAGGACGTCCACGCGGCGGGTCACGCCATTGAGGTACGGCTGTGCGCGGAGCGTCCCGCGGAGGACTATCGACCCACGCCCGGGACGGCCACGCACGTGCGTTGGCCGCACGGCGCCGGGCTGCGCACCGACGCCGGGATCGAGTCGGGGAGTACAGTCAGCTCGTCCTACGACTCACTGGTGGCCAAGCTCATGGCGCATGCCGATGCCCGGCCGACGGCGATCGGGCGCCTCTCCCGGGCGCTGTGCGCGCTCGAAGTGGACGGGCTCGAGACGAATCGGGACCTCCTCGGCGCAATCCTCGCCGATCCTGTGTTTCTCGAGGGGAAGGCAGGCATCGACTTCCTCGATCAGCGGGACGATCTGCGCCTCGCCGCGCGCAGCGATGCAGTCCGCCACCGCCACGCTGCCGCCGCGGCCTCTGCGTTCCTGCAACAACGCAGCAGCGAAAGCCTCGTCCCACTCCCCGCGGCCGGATGGCGCAACGTGGGGGCGCCGCGCCACGTCGACGTCTTCGCCGATCTGCAGGGACCGTTGGCCGTCCGTTCGGGTGGTCCGCACGACCCGGTGGCGGTCCTCGTGGGCGAGGAGTGGAACGAGGTGGGAACGGCGACATCGGCCGCCGGCGACACGGAGTACGGCGACACGGAGTACACCGTCGACCTCACCGCCGGCGGTACCCGCCGGCGGTACCGGGTACGCATGACAGCCCAGCGGGCCGAGGTGAACGGGCCGGAGGGACAGTCGAGCTTCACGCACCGGACCGACGACGACACGGACGAGCGCGGGGGTACGGCGGGGGAGTGCCGGGCACCGCTTCCCGGCGCCGTCACGAAGGTCCTCGTCGCGGTGGGCGACGAGGTCGGCGAAGGGGCCGGACTGGTTGTGCTCGAAGCGATGAAGATGGAGCACACGTTGCGGTCCGGCGGCTCGGGGACGGTCGGTCGGATCTTGTGCGCGCCGGGCGACCAGGTCGACGTCGGCGATGTCCTCGTGGTGGTGGAGGCAGCGACGTGACGGGCAACGCCGACGTCCTGCGGGTGGCCAACTGCAGCGGGTTCTTCGGTGACCGGCTCTCGGCGGCCCGGGAAATGGTTGAGGGCGGCCCCATCGATGTGCTCACCGGCGACTGGCTGGCCGAGCTGACGATGTACATCTTGCACAAGACCCGGGAGCGCAGCGGCGGGTATGCGCGGACGTTCCTGCAGCAGCTGGACGACGTCCTTCCCACCTGCGTGGAGCGGGGGATCACCATTGTGTCCAATGCCGGTGGGCTGAACCCTGAAGGGCTGGCAGCGGCCGTCCGAGAGCTGGCCCGGCGCCAGGGTGTGGAGGTGCACGTGGCCTCGGTGTCGGGCGACGACCTGACCGCGCGCGTTCCCGAACTGGCGGCGGCCGGCGAGGCGTTCCTCAACCTCGACACGGGCGAACCTCTCCCTCGCGACGCAGCGCTGGTGACCGCCAACGCCTATCTCGGTGCCCGCCCGATTGCCGACGCACTGGCGGCGGGGGCGCAGGTCGTCGTGACCGGACGCGTCAGCGATGCGTCGCTCACCGTGGGCCCGGGCCTCCACGCCTTCGGGTGGGGCGACGAGGATGTGGACGCGATCGCGGGCGCCGTCGTGGCCGGGCACGTGATCGAGTGCGGGGCGCAGTGCTGTGGCGGCAACTACGCCTTCTTCGAGGAGATCCCCGATCCGGGACGCATCGGCTTCCCCCTCGCAGAGCTCTCCGCAGACGGGTCGTCGATCATCACCAAACACCCGGGGACCGGCGGCGCGGTGACGGTGGGCACCGTGACGGCGCAACTCCTCTACGAGATCGGGGGACCGCGCTATCTCAGCCCCGATGCGGTGGCCCGCTTCGACACCATGACGGTGGACCAGGAGGGCCCCGACCGGGTACGCATCAGCGGGGTGCGGGGCGAGCCCCCACCTCCGACGTTGAAGGTGACCGCCAACCTCGATGCCGGATGGCGCAACGCAATGACCTTGGCCATCACCGGCGCTCTCGTCGAGGAGAAGGCGCGTCTGGCCGCGGCCGCCGTCTGGGCGGCCGTCCCGGGCGGGCGCGAGTCGTTCGCCGAGACATCCGAGGACCTCTCGGGCGACCTCACCGGTGGAGGCATGGCGTTCTTGCGACTCGCCGTGCGGGGGAGCGAGGAGCACGCCGTGGGTCGTGCATTCTCCGGGGCTGTGGTGGAGACCAGCTTGGCCAGTTACCCCGGAACCTTCTTCACGTCGGCGCCGAGCCGCGCCCAGGCGGTGGCGCGCTACTGGCCGACGACCATTGCGGTCGGTGAGGTCACGCCGCGCATCGAATGCGATGGGGAGCCGGTCCCCGCATCGCCGCGCCCGCGGTGGGACGCGGTCGTGGGTGGAGACGCGGCCGACGAGACGGCAGCGCCGACGACGCTCGTACCTTCGGAAGGAGAAGCGACGATCTCGGTGCCGCTGTGGGTCCTGGTCGGCGGGCGCTCGGGTGACAAGGGCGGCGACGCCAACATCGGACTATGGGCCGATTCCGAACCGGTGGCGGAGTGGCTGTGCGAATGTTTCGACGTCGCACGGTTCAAGGAAGCGCTCCCCGAAGCGGCGCCGTTCAACGTCAGCCGCTATCCGTTGGCCAATCTGCGCGCCGTCAATTTCGTCGTGCACGGAATACTCGGCTGGGGTGTCGCATCGAACCTGCGGCTCGATACGCAGGCAAAAGGTTTGGCGGAGCTCCTCCGCTCACGACACGTGGTCGTTCCGTCGAGATTGCTCCAAAGTGGAAAGCCGGCCGAACGATCGTTGACTCGGGACCGGCGCGTCCGTCCAGCCTGAACAGGGCGACAATCCCCCCTGAGAACGTCCCTGTCACAGTAGAGTGGTCGGCATGTACTCGGGGGGTTGCGCGCTGTCACAGGACATCTCGAAGGTGCGTTGGTCGCCGAGGCGTCGGGATCACGCCGATCATGTGGTCACCACCTTGCTAGCCCGTAGCCGCTACGGGTGATTGTACGAAGGACGTGATGTCAACAATGGACCCATCACCGAGCATCAACAACGGACACCTCGGATCCGACGGGAGTGCCGTCTCGACGTCACAACCGAGGGCGCGATCGCCGCTCAACCGTCTCCTGTTCGACCACACGGTCACCGAGTACCCGTCGGGCTCGCAACGGGCCCGTTATCTCACGCTCGCCATTCTCGCCACGATCGTCCTCTACTACACGTATTACACGCAGTTCGGGGTGACACCGAACATCTTGGCCAGCTTCCACATGAGCTTCAACTTCTTCATCGCCATCACGGTGGTGTCCAACCTCCTCGGTGCCTTCGCCTCGCTTCCGGCCAGCCAGACGGATCGGTTGGGACGGACCAACGTCGTCATCTACGGGCTGCTTCTCGTCGGGCTCATCACCGCGGTCGGCGTCCCCCTGGCCAACGGCCAGTGGGCGTATCTGTTTGTGATCTGCCTGCTCGGTATCGTCGAGGGTGCCATCCTGGTGGCCACCCCTGCGCTGGTCCGCGACTTCAGCCCCCAACTCGGGCGCGCGTCCGCCATGGGCTTCTGGACCATCGGCCCCGTCGCCGGCAGCCTGATCGCGTCCCTGATCGCGGTGCACACCCTCGACCATTTCGGCCAGACCCACTGGAAGAGCCAGTTCGTCATTGCCGGGTGCGCGGCGCTGGTCGTCTTCGTCGTCTCGTTCTTCTGGCTCAAGGACCTCTCGCCGCAACTGCGCGACCAGCTCATGGTGTCCGCCCGCGATCAAACCCTGATCGAGGCGCGCGCACGTGGTCTGACTGAGAAGGATCTCCAGGCCGCATCCGAGCGCCCGTGGCGCCAGATCCTCCATCTGGACCTGATCGCCGCGTGCATCGGCATCGCCGTCTTCCTCCTCCTCTACTACGCCGCCGCGAGCCTCTTCACCGTCTATTACCCGGTGATATTCCAGAACCCGAATGGTACGAACTTCACCGTGACCCAGGCCAACGGTCTCAATACCTGGTTCTGGACCGCCGACATCATCGGTCTCATCGTCGTCGGGCTGCTCTCGGACGCGCTCAAGGTCCGAAAGCCGTTCATGCTGGCGGGCGCGATCATCTCGATCGTGATGTTGCTCGTCTTCATGGGCAATGCCACGCATCCCCACACGAGCTATTACACGCTGGCGATCGAAGCGTCGGCGATCGCCGTGGGGATCTCCCTGGTGTTCGCCCCGTGGATCGCCAGTTACACCGAAAGTGTCGAGGCGAAGAACCCGGCCCTCGTGGCGACGGGCCTTGCGCTCTGGGGGTGGATCCTCCGGCTCACGGTCGGGATCTCCTTCATCTTCCTTCCCCTGGTGATCACGAGCGTGAACCCGATCGTCGACAACCTTCCGGTCGCGCAGACCGTCATTCACGGTCAAACGGTGCAGGACTTCGTCGCCCAGCACCCCAAGACCATCGCGTTCGCCACCGAGCACGCGGACCTGCTGGCTCTCATCGCCAAGGATCCGGCCGCGGCCGCCGCCGTCGGGAAGGACCCGTCAGCGGCGAACATCGCGGCGGCGGTGAAGGCCTTCGGGGTGAGCGGGCTCACCCAACTCGCCAAGTACAAGACGGAACTCTCGACGTTGGTCGCGCCGTACACCGCACAACTGACGTACATCTCGACGCACCAGGACGCGTTGCAGCAACTGCAGAAGGGGTCGGCCGCGGCACCCCACGAGTGGCAGCACTGGTTCTGGGTCGACCTGGCCGGCATGGTGATCTTCATTCCGGTGATCTGGCTGATCAAGGGTCGCTGGAGGCCGTCGTCGGCACGTCGTGACGCGGCCGAGCACGAGGCTGCGGTGGCAGAAGAGCTGGCGCGGCTCATCGGCGAGCAGAAGGTCGCCATTTAGCCCGCAGTTGTCGGGGCTCATCCGCTCCGGCTAGAGCCTTCGTACGACATGGCAGGATGTCGGGATGGAGACTGTCCTTCGCCTGGGCGGGCTGATCGCGGGGATTGTCATCGTCGGCTCCACCGCACTCAGTGTCTTCACTGCGCTGGTGGTGCCCCGTGTCACCTCATCGCGTGCCATGCGCACCGTCGCCAAGGTGATCGGAGTGACGGCACGCCAGATACTGCCGCGACTTCCGAGCTACGAAGCGCGCGATCGCCTGATGGCGTACGTCGGGCCACTGTCCATGGTGTCGCTCTTCGTGTTGTGGCTGGCATCCCTCGTCCTCGGGTTCGGCCTCATCACCTGGTGGATCAGCGGGCAGGACTTCGGTACCTCCCTGGGCATTTCGGGCTCGTCGGTCTTCACCTTGGGCATCGCGACGAGCCCGGGCTCGAGCTCGCGCTCGATCGAGATCGTCGCCGCCTGCATCGGCCTGCTGGTGATCGCACTGGAGATCGCGTACCTCCCTGCGCTCTACAACGCGTTCTCGACCCGTGAGACCGAAGTCACGCTGCTGGCCACCCGCTCGGGCACCCCGGCGTGGGGTCCCGAGATCCTGGCCCGGCATCACATGTTGGACAACACCGCGGAGCTCCCTGATCTGTACGCCGACTGGGAGCGGTGGGCGGCGGCGGTGTCCGAGAGCCATTCCAACTACCCGGCGCTGATCTGGTTCCGCTCTCCGGTTTCGACACGCAACTGGTTGCTCAGCCTGGTGGCGATGATGGACTCCGCCGCGCTCTATCACGCCGTCAGCCCCACGGATGCGCCCCGTCAGGCCCGGCTCTGCCTGTCCATGGGCACCAACTGCCTGCGCTCCATCGCCGGGGCCCTGCAGATCCCCTTCGATGCCGACCCGATCCCGACCGCCGGAACGAGGTTGACGAGGGAGGAATTCACCGACGGCTACTCCCGTCTGGAGGAGGTGCATTTCCCCATGCAGCGCGACCTGGACGATTCCTGGCGCCATTTCCAGGGTTGGCGGGTCAACTACGAATCAATCGTCGACACCCTGACCAGGCTGGTGATGCCACCGCCGGCGCCGTGGTTCCTGCCCCGTCCCGGATTGGGGAAGGTCGAGTGGCCCACCGTGCGGAATCGCTCGCCGGACGACCCGGACGGCGCCCGGCCCTACGGGCCGGCGACCGGCTTCAAGACGCCGCAGATCCGCGATCCACGCCCGCTCGACACGCCGGATCGGCGCTGACCACCTCCCGGGGGCGGGGCATCACCACGGGCGATCCCGGGGAACTACAGTGCCAGGGGTCGAATTCGATCCTCAGGTAGCCCCGGCCCGATCCACCCATGACGCTCATTCTCGACCACCAGACCACCGTCGACACCCCGGTCATCGACGACGCCGATGTCGACGCGTTCTTCGACACGGAGGATCTGTGGGCGGTCATCGTCTGGAACGACGACGTCACCACCTTTCAAACGGTGATCCAGGCTTTCGTGGAGATCTTCAACCACTCGGTCGAGCGGGCCGATCAATTGGCCTGGACCATCCACCGCACCGGCAAGGCGGTGGCGGCGATCCGCCCCAAGGACGAAGCGGAAGCCGCCGTGCGCGACCTCCATCGCCGCAAGATCTCCGCCTCGCTCGCCCGGGCCTGATCAATCACCCACCCGTCCCGAGCCGGCGTGCAGCCGGGTCGTCAGGCGATCTTTCACCGAGGGCCACTCTGTCGCCAGGATGGAGAACCGGGCTGACGTACGCACCGTGTCGTCGGCGCCCGGCCGGTCCGCCCGCATGATGCCGTCCAGCTGGCCGCCGATACGTTCGATCGCCGGCGCGAGACCGGGCGTTGCGGACGTCGGTCTGCAGCGCGACGCGGTGTACCTGCCACACCTCGAAGGCGTACCCCAGCATGAGCAATTTGGCCTCGGTGTTGACCGGTGACCGTTGCGCCGACCCGGCCAGCCACGTGAACCCGATGTCCACCACGTCGGGCACACCGTCACGCTGATGTGACGCCCCCGGGGGCCACTGCCAGAACGCAATCTCGCAGAAGCGGGTCGCACCCACGACCCGATCGCTTTCACCATGGCCGCCAGCACCGCCACCGCCCTTGCGCACGGTGGCAAATGCCACGTGGGCGCCCGCGGCGACACTCGCCAAGGCGTCGGCGACATACGCGGTCATTTGTTCGGGACCATCCGGCGTGTACGTCCACTGGTAATTGGTCCGGTCCTCTGCCGCGGCCACGACGAGCGCCGGAATGTGCGCCTCCGACAGTGGTTCGAGCCGCACGAACATCCCCTCGAGGACGAGCGGCTCAGGCATGGCCGCCACCGCCACCGCCACCACCGCCACCGCCACCACCGGCGCCACCGCCCTGCCCGACCGGGATCACGAAGTCACTTTGGCGAACGAGGAAGAAGGCTGCGACCACCCCCACGAAGGCGATGATGGCGCCGATGATCGTCAGGTGGTTCAGGGTGGTCGAGAAGGCGACGTGATAGGCACGCAAGAGCTCGGAGCGTGCAGCCGGCACGGCGATCTTCGAGGCCGCTTGATGCACCTCTCCGGCCGATTCGGCGGCAGCCAGTGGAGGACCGCCCTGGTGGAGGACCAATCGGCCGACGGCCGTCTGGCCGAGGACGTTCGTGGTGTGGCTCACGATCTGACTCTGGAACACGGCACCGAGGATGGCGATGCCCGTTGCGATGCCCACTTGGCGGAAGGTGTTGTTGGCTCCCGAGGCCATCCCGCTCCGTTGCGGCTCCACGACCGAGATGGAGGCGGACGCGAGCACCGGGTTCACGATCCCGATCCCGAATCCGCACAGCAGGAACCCGGGCAACAGCACCGTCCAGGTCGAGTCGGGCTGGGTGCGCGCCATCAGGAGAAGGCCGCCTGTAATCAAGAGCATGCCGAGGGCGAGCAGGTAGCGTGATTGGACACGGACCGTGAGGCGGCCGGCGAAGGGCGCCACGACGAAGGCCAGGACGGTGAGCGGGAGGAACCGCACCCCGGCGGGGAACGGTGCGAAGCCGAGGCTGTCCTGGACGTAGAGCGTGAGGTACAGGAACATGGCGAAGATAGACGCAGAGATCGTGAACGCCACCACCGACACACCGACGAAGGCCGGACGCCTGAAGAGGGAGAGGTCGAGCATCGGATCGCGGGTTCGCTGCTCGTTGACGAAGAAGATGATCATGAGGACGACCGATGCAGAGATGAACCCGACCGTCGTCGGGCTCGACCAGCCCTCGTCGTTGCCCCGGACGAGCGCAAAGACCAAGAGGAAGAGGCTGGCGGAGAATGAGATGAAGCCGATCCAGTCGATGGTGTGCGTGCGCACGTCCTTGGACTGGGCGATGCGGGTGAGGGTCACGAAGATGGCCACGATGCCGATCGGCACATTGACGAAGAAGATCCAGCGCCAGCCGATGGCGCTGGTGATCGCGCCACCGACCAATGGTCCGACGGCCACCGCGCCACCGATGACGCCGCCGTAGATACCGAAGGCCGTGCCGCGATCCTTGCCCTGAAACGCCTGTGCGATCAGGGCGAGGGAGGTGGCGAACATGACGGCACCCCCCACGCCCTGCACGGCCCGCGCCAGATTGAGCATGAGCGAGTCGGTCGACAGGCCGCACACCAGCGACGCCACGGAAAAGATGGCCAGGCCGCCGGCGAAGACGTCGCGCCGGCCGTAGATGTCACCGACGACGCCGGCGGTGAGGAGGAAGGCGGCCAACGTGAGGGAATAGGCATCCACCACCCATTGCAGATCGGCGAAGGAAGAGTGCAGCGATCGTTGAATGTCCGGCAGCGCCACGTTCACGACAGTGATGTCGAGCAAGAGCATGAAGATGGCGGTACAGACCGCGATAAGGGTCCACCACTTGCGTTCGAGGCTGGGCATCTGCGGAGTGTACCGAGGGCCTGTGACGGCCCGTACAATGTGATGTGATCGTCGGCTCGTCACTCACCATCGAAATTGGCGATCGGACGTTGGTCTCCGATGCGTCGTTCGTCGTGGGCGAAGGCGAGAAGGTAGGTCTCGTCGGTCGCAACGGCACCGGCAAGTCGTCGTTCATCTCGGTCGTCGTCGGTGAGCCCACCCCGCAGCTGCGGCATCGGGGCAATGTCCGCCTGCTGGGATCGTTCGGGTTCCTGCCCCAGGCGCCGGTGTCCGGAGGGCTCGGCCTCGAACCGACCGGCTTCTCCCATATCCTCTCGGCCCGCGGGCTCGACGTGCTCGACGAGGCGGTCGGGGCAGCGCGCAAAGCCATGGCCGACGACCCCTCGGCGGAGAACATCGAGCTCTATACCGACCTCCAGGAGAAGTTCCAGACCAACGGGGGTTATGAGGCGGAATCGGTGATGGCCCGCTTGGCCGACGGCCTCGGTCTGCGCCAAGAGCTCCTCTTGGAGGACATCGACTCACTCTCCGGTGGCCAACGCCGCCGTGTCGACCTCATCCGCGTCCTGTTCCAAGAGCCCGAACTGATGATCCTGGACGAGCCCACGAACCATCTCGACCGTGCTGCGAAGCGATGGCTGCTCGACGAGCTGGAGCGCTTCCCCGGTGCCATCCTCGTCGTGAGTCACGACCTGAAGCTGCTGGACCGGTCGATCTCCAAGGTCCTCCACATCTCGAATCAACGCCTGACCGAGTGGAAGGGCAACTATTCGAAGTTCGAGGCCCAACACGAGGCGGACCAGTCCCAGCGCGAGCGATCGGCCACGCTCGAGAAACGCGAGATCGCCCGCCTCTCCACGCTGGCCGACTCCATGCGCGGCCAGACGGCGAAACGGGCCAAGGTGGCCAAGTCCCTGGACAGGCGGGTGGAGCGCATCGAGGGCCAGCGCACGCAGGTCGACAAGCGGGAGAAGGCCAGTAGATTCCGCCTCCCGACGCCGCCGCGCTCGGGGGTCGTCCCGCTCGAGGTTTCCAAGTTGTCGGTGGTCTACGGCAACAACGAGGTCCTCGCCGATGTGAACTTTCACGTCAGCCGGGGCGACCACGTTGTCATCATCGGCCGCAATGGTGCGGGAAAATCGAGCCTCTTACGGTGCCTGGCCGGCGTTCAGGAGCCGACAAACGGTGCGATCGATTTCGGGGCCAACGTCGCTCTGGGCTATTTCGCCCAGGAGCACGAGCAGATCGACCTCTCCCTGACCACGCTCGACAACGTGAGCGACACGGTGCTGGCCACCGAACGGGAGCGGCGGGCCCTTCTGGGCTCGTTCGGCCTGCCGTCGAAGGCGGCCGATCAGATGCCCGACACCTTGTCCGGTGGGGAGCGGGCGAAGCTCGGGTTGGCCATGCTGTCGGCCGGCGAGACGAATCTGCTCCTCCTCGACGAACCGACCAACAACCTGGATCCCTCGTCGATCACGGCCGTGGGCACAATGCTCGGCACGTGGCCCGGGACCATCATCGCCGTGAGTCACGAGCGAGGTTTTGTCGAGGCGCTGAAGCCCACGTATTGCCTGCGCCTACCCGAAGAGCAGTTCACGCACTGGCGCGACGAGTATCTCGACGACGTGGAGATGCGCTGACGGCAGGAGTTTCAGGCCACCCAGACCTGGGCGGGCCAGATCACCCCTGTGTCGAACCCCAAGGCCTTCGTGCCCTTCGGCGTCACCGGGTTGTTGAAGTTCTGCACGGTGGGCTTGGCGACCACGGCCCAGGTCGAGCGGTCGCCGTACAGGTACGGAATGTCCTCACCCAGGTACTGGTTGACCTTTTGGTATGCCTTCGTCCGGACAGCGGGGTCAGCTGACGCGCGCGCTGTGGTCAGAGCGGCCTGAATACGGGGATCAGCGTTACGGGCCATGTTGAGCGAAAGAGGCCCGCCGGTCGTCGTCGTGCTCCACCATATGTAGTTGAGGTCGGGCACCACCGCGCCGAACTGGCGCCAGGTGACGGCCTGGTACTTCCCGGCCAGGGCGTCGTTGATGACCGCTGCTTGTTCCTGCGGGTTGATGGCCACCTTCATTCCCGCCTGGGTCCACTGCTGCTGGAGAAACTGAGCGGTCCGCTCCACCTCGGGATTGTTGGTGGCAATGAGGGTGAACGCGACGGGCTGGCCCGTCTGTTGCTGGATCTGCTTGACCAACTTCGCGGCACCCTTCGGGTCCGGCGCCGGGTATGCGGTCTTGGTGTAATACGGGCTGCCCGGGAGGAACATCCCCGTCATCGGCGTGTTGACGTTGTGGTCGATGACCTTGGCGTACTGCCGAGAATCGCTGGCTTTGGCCATGGCGACGCGCAGCAGGTGGTTGTCGAACGGCGGCGCGGCGGTGTTGAGCATCACACAGTTCACATCGGGCTGTCCGACGATGGCGCCGCTGTCGTCCACATAGGCCCATTGCCTGTCGTGGCGCAACGCCAGGATCGACTGTGGCGTATTCGTATGCATGATGTCGATCGTGCCCGTCCGCAACGCGTCGACCCTCGAGGAAGGGTTGATGATCGGCTTGAAGGTGATCGAACTGAGGTACGGCAGACCCTTGCGCCAGTAGTGGGGGTTGGCGGTGGCGGTGAAGTGGCTGTTGGGGACCCATTCCTTGAAGACGAACGGACCCGTGCCGACGGGGTGTGACGTGCCACCGGCACTGTTGAGCATGGACGGGGCGGCGATGTACCCCGTTTGGGCCTGGGCCAAGGCATAGGGGAACGGCTCCCACGGTGCATTCATCGTGATCGTCACGCTGAGAGGTCCGGTGACCTGGGTGCCGGCAATACTTCGGAGCCCCGGGCCGGTCAGCAGCGAGGCCTTCTGTTTCTCGAGGTTGAGCTGGAGCGCGGCGGCGTCCAGAGGAGTCCCGTCGTGGAACACGATCCCCGGTCGCAAGGTGATCGTGTAGACGGTGAAATCCGGATTGGAGGTGATGGACTGGGCCAGGTAGGGCTCGACCTGGCCGGCCGCGGTGACGATGGCCAGCGGGTCGAACACGGTGCGGCCGTAGAGGTAGCCGCCTTCGTCCCACCGGGCCGACGTGGGATCGAAACCGCCCTCCTCGGTGTCGATGCCGAACGTGATGGAGCCGCCGCGCTTGGGCCTGGCCGCGGAGACGCCGTTACGCCCGGGGCCGTTGGTGGATGCCGCACCGGCCCATTCGGATCCCGCGCCCAACGCGGCCAAACCTGTCCCCAAGGCGATTCCTCCGGCGAGGAACGACCGGCGGTCAAATGCATGTGTCATGGCGACCCCTCCCTTCGCACTCAGAACGAAGCCCCAGCTGACACGTCAGGATGCCGCGGCAGGCTACATCGCCCGCATCGATTGCGGGTGGCACCGGGCGATGTGGCAACCTTGCGCGAAGCAACCGGACAGCAGAGGAGACAACATGACGATCGCGATCGGTGACCCCATACCTGACGTGAAGGTGTTCACCTTCGGGGAGAGCGGTCCACAGGCGACCACCTCGGGCGAATTGCTGGGCACGGGCAAGGTCGCGCTCTTCGCTGTTCCCGGCGCCTTCACCCCGACATGCTCGGATCACCACCTGCCGGGCTTCGTCTTGCGGGCCGACGAGATCAAGGCGAAGGGTGTCGACAAGATCGTCTGTATCTCGGTCAACGACCCCTTCGTCATGGGAGCCTGGGCCGACGACCAGAAGGTAGGGCAGTCGGTGGTCATGGTCTCTGACGGGAATGGGGAATTCACAGCGGCCATGGGATTGGAAATGGACGGAAGCGGCGTGGGGCTCGGCTCTCGCTCCCAGCGTTACGCCGCCATCGTCGAGGACGGGATCGTCACATGGCTCGGCGTGGAGCCAGGCCCCGGTCTGCACGCCAGCTCGGCTGAAGAGGTGCTCGCCGCTCTTTGATTCAGCGCGGGGACCGAACGGGGACATGTGGCCTGAGTGCCTGCTCGAAGGCATCGGGGTCGTCGGGCGTGACGAAGGGGATCACGCGCCCGCCGACGTCGAGGAAGAACCCGACGGTTTTGCCGGGGCGCTGCGGGTCGTAGTTGCCCCAATGCGTGAAGTCGCCCGAACCCCAGATCCGGTACTTCCCGCGCCAGGGCGTCACGTCGAACCGCTCCAGCGACGTGATGGAGGTGTAGGGAATCCGCTTCGTGGCCCAGGAAAAGTCGCCCCATGCGAAGTAGTACCCCTTGATGCGCACTTCCGTGTCGGTGCACTCGATCCTTCTGTCCACGTATGCGCTCACCTCACGATTTGATCACAGGCACGCCTGGATCTCGGGCACATCACACTGCCGACACGTGGCGGGCCGTGTCCCTCTCGACGGCCCGCGGGACCGCGGGACGGAAAGGGACTGGCCAGACAGCCGGCCAAGGGGAATACTCTGCCCATGGGGAATCTCAATTATTCAGAATCGATCGTCATCAACCGTTCGCCCGAAGACCTCTATCAGATGGTGACCGACGTCTCCCGCATGGGGGAGTGGAGCCCGATCTGCAAGGAGTGCTGGTGGGACGAGGGGGCCTCGGCGGAAGTGGGTGCGTGGTTCTCGGGCCGCAACGTGGACGGGGACATGACCTGGGAAACGCGTTCCGAGGTCGTCGCCGCGAAGCCCGGTGAGGAGTTCGCCTGGATCGTCGGAGGCTCCCTGGTGCGGTGGGGGTACGTCTTCAGCCCCGTCGACGGCGGGACAGAAGTGACCGAGTCCTGGGAGTTCCTGCCCGGTGGGATCAAGATGTTCACCGACCACTTCGGCGATGATGCGCAGAAGCAGATCGACAGCCGTACGGAGGCCGCGCACACGGGCATTCCGGCCACCCTCGCTGCGTTGAAGAAGACCGCCGAATCGGACTAAGTCGACGTGGTGCTCGCTTGTCCACGGACAGCTGTTGCGCCGCAGGAGCGGGTGTCGCGTCAGTAGTTCCGTCGTCAGAGGAGCCTTCCGAGTTGGTCGGTGCGCTGTCCGGTCGGGCGTTCTTGGGCCTAGTGTCGGGGGACACTCACTGGGGAGAAGGACATGGCGATCGAGCTGGCGCACCGCTACGAGCAGATAAGTGCCAAGGCCTATGAACACCCGGCTGATCGAGCCGCCACGTCGGCTCTCCATTCGGTCCCGTTGCTCGACAAGGTCGTCAAGCGATTGACCGACCTCGGACACGAACGGCGCTTGCGCCAAATGGTCATGGGCAACGCCGTACGCCTGGGTCCCGACCAGGTGCCCGATGTCTGGAACCGCTATGTCCAGTGCGCTTCGATTCTCGACCTCGACGCTGTCCCGGACCTCTACATGATCAACGATCCGACGGTCAACGCCATGGCCATCGGTGCCAAGACACCACTGGTGATGGTCAACTCGTCGTTGATCGGGTCCTATTCGCCCGAAGAGATTCAGACCGTCCTCGGCCATGAGCTCGCCCACGTCCTTTCGGAACACAACTACTACTCCACCGCTCTGCTGCTGCTCAAGCAATTCATGGAGGGGGCTCTTCCACGCTCGCTGCTCCTCGGGCTTCCCGTTCGCGGGCTGTACTTCGCTCTCCTCGAGTGGTCGCGGGCGGCGGAACTGTCCTCCGATCGGGCGGCGGCGCTCGTCATGGGTGACCCGCTGGCTCCCTGCCGTCTCCTGATGCGCCTCGCCGGCGGGGCCGTCCCGGGCATGAGCTTCGAGGCTTTCCTCAAGCAAGCTACCGAATATCACGACGAGGACGATTTGTTCTCGCGTCACACGAGGTTCTGGGCCGAGCTCAATCTCACGCACCCGATCGCCGTGCGTCGGGTCAAGGAGCTCACCGAATGGGTGCAGGCGGGGGACTACGACCGAATCCGGGGCGGCGACTACCCGCGGCGGGGGCACGAGCCCCCGCCCTCAGCTGAGTTCAACGCGGCGGTCGCCCACTATGGCGAGCGATTCTCGACATTCCTCGACCGCACTGCCGGCAACGTACAGGACCTGGGGAAGCAGCTTGGCGGCTGGTTGAAGAAGTGGCAGACCGACGGTACGGGTGACGACGCTGACGGGAGCAACGGGAGCAACGGGAGCAACTGGAGCAACTGAATCGTCCTCTTAGGACGGCGGAAGTCCAAGATCGGCACGGACCTTGTCCGCCAGCGTTTCGATTTGCTCGTCACGGGTCAGCCTTTCAAAGGCCGCGCCGTGCTGCGTGAGGCCTGCCGTGGTCCACGCCGACAGGTCATGGGCAATCACGACGCTCCGCTGTCCGAGATCCGACGCATCATGGTTCGGGAATGCCAGTGCGTCCAACGCGGTCGCATTCGATTGGAACGCATGTTCCAACTGATTGACGATGGACACCCGCCGTGCCATGGGAACGTCACTCCAATGAGAAGAGGCGGCGCCGAACGCGGAGATCGCGCCATCCAGCGACTGCGCGATGGCGAGATACGTCTTGGCTGTTCCCGTAGGAGCGAGAAAGTGAAACGCATCATGTTCGACGGCAGTCGGGACCAGGGTGATGCCATTCGAGGCGATGAGCACCTGCCCGTCTTCGAGGCGCAATTTCGGAGCACTGTGGTTGACGAGCAGGTGGTCAATGCCGACAATTGACATCGTCGGATAGGGCAGATCGGTGGGCGTGTTGTCGTTGGGGGCGGGATCTTCCTGGAGCCACTCGGCCTGAGAGAAGGTCTTGCCGGCTCCGTACGCGACCTTCTTGGTCTTCGTGCTGTGACGCGAGAGGTCCTTGAAGGTCAGGTTCCAACCATCAGAAGCCTTCGACAAGTCCACTGCAACGAGGTCACCTGCCCGCACGACGCTCAGCACCTGCGGGTGAAAGTCAACACTCGTATCGCTCCAAAACGAACGATATTGGGCCCCGAGGTCGCCGATGTTGTTCTCCGTGACGCCCAGCTGGATGAACGGTGGTCCACCGTCTGTATTTTGCGCGCCCACCCACGTCGATGCATACTCGAACTTGGAACTCCGTTGTATTGTGGGTACCCTCCATTCGGCACTGATCTGCTTCACGTCGCCATGCCATCCGGCCAACCATCTGTACCCTCCGAACGCGGTAGGGGGGAAGTACGTCGCCGACGAGCTCGCACCCGTGGCGAACGCGGGAATCGGGCTGAACGCACACGACAGCACGAAGCTCATGGCAGCCAACCCGATGAGCGCGGCGCGTCGGCTGCCGTGTCTCCTTGTCGTCGTCGGGTACGCGAGCCGGCCCGACGCGGTTTCAGACATCGCACGGAAGAAGGAACGTCGCGGCACTGCGGTCATCGAAATGGTGCTCCTGTATCGCCGACTCACGCCCTCACTCCCTGACCGCTTGGTCACTGCACATGCTAAGCCTCATTCTGTTGGCACTACTCGTCCTCAACGTCGGCGCAACCTTGACCCAACTCACAGAATCGTGGGTCGCAGGACCTCACCCGCAGGACATGTTGCCTAGCCGCCACCTGTTCGCCGACGGAGGACCCGGCCCGACAGAAACGAGCCGTTCGGTGTCTGCCGCCATCCCCCTGGCAGCGAACGATCGTCAGCGACACCCAACAACCGCAGCAGTGGCTCAGCCGTTCCCTTCGGGATCGGGGCGAGCTAGATCGGATTACGATCTACTGGTTGACGGTATATCGGAAAACGATATATATTGGGAACGTGGACGGAGCAGGGAGCCGCAGGTGCCGATAGGCGAGTCATCGTGCGGCGACAGAGAGTGATACGAGAGAGAATGCCCTCCGTGGCGAGGACCAAGAGCGCTGCCGCAGGGCAGTCAACCCCAACCTCGCTCGGAACGTTCGGGCGCTACGCCGGGCCTGCGACATTGATCCTTTCCAGCCTGGCGCAAGGTCCCAAGCACGGCTACGCCCTGACGAAGGACATCGAGGATTTCGCCGGGCTCCGTCTGTCGCCAGGCACGCTGTATGAGGCGTTGAGCCGACTCGAACGTCAACGCCTCATCGAGGCGGTTCCGAGTGACGACCGCCGAAAGCCCTACAAGTTGACCACGGCAGGCGCCGCAGCTCTGCGGACCCATCTCAACGCACAACGAGAAGTGGCCGAGGTTGGTCTGACGAGGCTGGCCGGCAACTGGGGCGCAACGTGAAGAGTCCCGAAGCAGCGGCGGCACACGCCCGTCGCTTGCTGCGCCTGTATCCGGTGACGTGGCGCCGACGGTACGGGGAGGAGTTTTTCGAGCTGTTGCTCGCCGATTTCGCCGAACGCCCGCATTGCCCCTCTCGTACCCTCGATGTCGTCCGCGGTGCCGCGGTGGCCCGCCTGCAGAGCGCCGGACTCATGGGCCCCGTCATGGAGCCACAGGGCGAGGCGACGACGAGTCTCGCCGTACTGGGAAGCGCCCTGGCATTGTTCTTGACGTTCGGAGTTTCGGTGTGGGCACAGCTCTCCATTGGATGGCAGTGGTCGCCTCCGAGCACTTCGGCGACGACCGTGGCCATGATCGCGATGTCGATCTGCGCTCTCCTCTTTGCTGTTCTCGGCGTGCTCGCTGCACTACCGATCGTCACCGGTCTGTTGCGCGCTTTTGCCCGCCACGGAGCACACACCCTGTGGCGCCCGCTGCTTCTGACGGCCGGCGGTGCAGTCGTGCTGATCCTCGGCAGCAGGCATTTCGCCAACGGCTGGCCTGGCACGGGAGCCCATTCGTGGGCTCATCAAGGTCTGGTCCCCGGGGGAATCGCGGCATTCGCGTGGGCTTCGACGCTCTCGGTCACTTCATACTGGGCGCATCCATCAGCGCTCTCGGCCTTCCCTCCGGCCGAGGTGGCATGGATGTGCATCAGCCCGCTTGCCCTGTGCAGTGCTGCTATCGGGCTGGTCAAGGTCGTTCGGCGCGTGGAGCTTTCGTCACGAGCCTTGCGCTTCGAGATCCTGCTGGGTAGCTCCGCGGCGGTCGTCATGGAGGCATTTCTCGCCTCGGCCTGTTGGTGGGTATTGCGCGGCGGGCCCGGACCGAGGGGGCTGTTCCGAACCGGGTCGATCGACGTCGCTGCCTTGCTCCTGATGGCCGGGTCCCTCGTGGTCGCACTGCGCACCACCCACCGGGCTCGACATGCGGCCCTACTCCTCCGCAGCCTTTGAGCGAGGAAGGCGGAGCGAGGTTGCGGCCCGTTCCTCCAGAGGCCACCACATCGCAGGTGCGCCTGTCGAGGCGCCGACTGTTCGCCTGGGGAGGGGGGGTGATAGCGGTGGCCGGTGCGGCAGCCATCGGCGTGGAACTTGTCGGTCACGGGGTGCTTCCAGGCAAGACCGAGCTCGATCAGCTCGAGGGAGCATGTGCCGTGTCGGACGGACCCCTGTCGTTCTCGGCACTGGGCCCGACGACCTCAGGGACGTTCTTCTCCCATGCTCGAGGCCGCCACGTTGGCTATACCCTGGCCTATCCTCCGGGTCACGGCCCAGGCAGCTCGCTGCCGTTGGTCGTGGTGCTCCACGGCTACGGAGCCAACCACGCCCATGCGCTCGCATCGATGACACTGGCCCAGGCGTGTGCGCTACGGGTTGGTGGACATCCACTTCGGCCCATGGCGCTCATCGCGGTCGACGGAGGAGGTGGGTACTGGAATCCTCACCCCGGTGATAACCCGATGGCGATGATCTTCGATGAGGTGATCCCGATGTGCCAGGAGCAGGGTCTGGGCCACGGGCCTGACGGCATCGGGACCTTGGGGGTCTCGATGGGGGGCTACGGGGCGCTGCTCTTGGCAGAGAAGTACCCGCGACGCATCGCAGCGGTGGCAGCGATCAGCCCTGCCGTTTGGACCTCCTACGAACAAGCCCGAGCTGCCAACGCAGGCGCGTACTCCTCGGCCGAGAACTTCGCGGCTGATGACATCGTGACCCATGCGTCAGAGCTCGAGGGCGTCGCTGTGCGCGTCGCGGCGGGGATCAGCGATCCGTTCCACCCCGGCGTCCAAGCACTGGTGGACATGCTCCCGCAGGGTGCCGTGGTGGAGATCTCCCAGGGCTGTCACACCGGGCCGTACTTTTCTTCCCAGGAGAGCCCTTCGCTCGTGTTCCTGGGGAGGCATCTCACCGCATAACGGGAGGTGGGCGCGTCGGTGAACGTACGGCGGTGACTCGGGCCCGATGACAATCATGGCGTGTGAGCAGGCACTGTGCATTTGCGAGATGCCCTCATTCCGGCGGGAGGGCTTGCTACCGTAAATGCCCATGGCGAACAGTCGTCCTCCCGACGACGGGTCCCGCCGCTCCTCCCCTGGTTGGGGCCGTGCCCGCGTGGCGAACGAGGAGGGGCTGGCGGCCCTGGGTCAAGAGTCAGCAGGGAGCAGAAACCAGAATCGCGGCGCGAGCACTGCGACGGGCACCGACCGCCCCGGCGCACGTTCGGGCTTCGGGTCGGACCAGCGTCCGGTGGCCAACGAGTCCGGGCTGGCTGCACTCGGTACACAGATCGATCAGAACTGGCGGCAAGGCCGTCGGTTGCGCCATGGCAGCAAGGGCCGATGGAGCCGACGGCGCAAGGTCGTCACAGTGCTGGCCTCCGTGGTCGTACTGGCGCTGTTGATCGCCGGCGCCGGGTACGCCTACCTCACCTACGAGTTCCATCAGATCAAGACGGCCAAGTGTGCCAGTTGCGTCGCCGTCGCCGATGGTGCGCCGTTCAATGTGCTGGTGATCGGCTCGGACACGCGGACAGGGAGAGACAGCGGCCGAGGCGAAGCAGTTCGGCAACCAGACGACGGCCGGCGGGCAGCGCAGCGACACCATCAAGGTCGTTCACGTCAACCCGAAGACGGGTACCGCCAGCACGCTGTCCATTCCCCGCGACACGCTCGTCACCCTTTCGGGTGTGCCCTCGTCATCTGGTGTCTCGAGCCCGAACAAGATCAATGCCGCCTTCGCATCTGGGCCCAACGATCCCAACCCGAGCGGCACCGGGGCCAATGGGTTGGTCAAGACGATCGAGAACACACTGGGCATTCCGATCAGTCATTGGATTGTCGTCAACTTCTTCGGCCTCATGGACATGGTGAACGCGCTGCACGGAGTCAATATCGATCTGCCGTACCCGGTCCGCGACTACGGCGACTGCAATGCCAACGGGGTCTATGAGAACTGCACCGGTCTGAACATCGCGACGACAGGATGTCAGACCCTCTCGGGAGCGCAGGCGTTGGCGTTGTCCCGTTCACGCCACTTCGAGTACTTCAAGAACGGCGAATGGGTGAGCGATTATTCGTCGGACATCGGCCGGATCGAGCGTCAGAACCTGATGATCGAGTCGGTGATCAACAAGGCCAAGTCCACCTATAACCCGCTCTCGGTGGCGTCCTTCATCTCATCCCTTGCCCGTGACGTCACTCTCGACAACAAGCTTGGTCCGGGCACCCTCATCTCCTTGGCCGAGCGCTACCACGCCCTGTCCGGTTCGTCCCTCAACTCGTTCACGTTGCCGACGACCCCCGGGGTCTACGCCCCGTACGGCAACGAGGACGTCCTCACCGTGACGGAACCACAGGCCAGCCAGACGATCACCGCATTCCTGGGCGGCAGCCCCGAAACGGCCACCACCCCGCCGTTGAACCAGTACGGCGATCCCGAGACGGTTGCGGCCAGTCCTCCGACGACGACCGCTCCACCGACGACGGGAGTGACGACCACGACGTCAGCCGGGTCGTCATCGAAACCGACCGCCCCAACAGCAGCCGTCCCCTCATTCGACCCTCGACCCTGTTGAGGCGTGATGGTTCACCTGCTGCGGCCCCCGGTGCATTCGAAGGGCGTCACGCAGCCGCTTCCGTGGGTCATCGGCCGCCAAGGGCCCGGATGATCATTCCGGTCAGTGCGCCGAACGTGTGAGGCGACGAATCTCGAGAGAAGTCGTGGGCAGTCAGCGTTGAACTTCGGTGCGGAAAAAAGCAGGTACCGGATGGTGACCTAGTTGGGCCATGGGTTCTCGAGTACTCCCAGCTGAATGAACAAGCCGAGCTTGTCGGCTCCGATCCATTCCCTGACGACCTTGTTGTCCTCGAAGTGCATGATGCTCACCACCCATTCATCCACGACCCGCCCCGTGGGGGCCCGGCCCACATATCCACCCGTGTCGGTGCCGCGGAATGTCATCCTCAGTACGGCCGTGTCTCCGGCCACGATCAGTTCCTCGACGTCGAGGTGGAGATCAGGAAATGCCTCGTGGTAGCGCCGGACCGGCTCGATTCTGGCCGACGGACCTACCCCGAACGGATTTGTGTACTTCTCGCTGTAGAGATCAATGGCCGCCTCGTAGTTGCGGCCGTTCCAGACCTCGTCGACGAACTTGCGCACCTGCGCCTCGCGCTCGCCTTCTGTCATTCGTCCACCCCGTTCTTCAGCCGTATGGATCATGAAGGATGCCATGGTTCGTGCAACCATCAGGCCTGCCCTGTGCAAGCTTTCCGGGTACGGTGCTCAAGGCTCGGGTTTGGTAGGTTCGCCAGCGAGCGCTACCGGAGGTGCCCATGTCGACATTCCGCGGGATGCTGGCTGTCCTTGCACTCGCAGGCATTGCGGGGTTCACAGGCCCGACGACACCAGCCGGTGCGGCCCCGACTCGGACGACACCTGGCTATTGGCTTGCAGGCGCCGATGGGGGCGTCTTCTCGTTCGGTGCCCCGTTCTACGGCTCTGGCGTCACTCCTCCGGGGGCATGCGGTTTGACTCCTCAACCACCCAGTACGGCCAATGCGGAGTTGGGGTGCGTCGGGATCACGTCGACACCGAGCGGGAACGGCTATTGGCTCCTCAATGCTTTCCGGTCGGCGACGGCGTTCGGCCAGGCCGGCCAAGCCCTCCAGATCGGCTGCACGAGTCTGAACGGAGCGACGGGGATGTGGACGGGTCTGGCTTCGTCGCCGACCGGAAACGGATTCCTTGTGGCGAGCGCCAACGGTGGGGTCATGGGGTGTGGCGATGCGGAGCCATCCGGTGGGCTCACGACCAAGACCCTCAATGCTCCCGTGGTCGGGATCGCCGGGACGCCCGACGGCAAGGGCTACTGGCTGGCGGCCGCGGACGGCGGAGTGTTCTCGTTCGGCGACGCCACCTTCTACGGGTCGATGGGCGGGTCACGGCTCAACGCTCCCGTGGTCGGGATCGCCGGCACGCCCGACGGCAAGGGCTACTGGCTGGCGGCCGCGGACGGCGGAGTGTTCTCGTTCGGCGACGCCACCTTCTACGGGTCGATGGGCGGGTCACGGCTCAACGCTCCCGTGGTCGGGATCGCAGGCACGCCCGACGGCCAGGGCTACTGGCTGGCGGCTTCGGACGGCGGAGTGTTCTCGTTCGGTAGTGCTCCCTTCGAGGGATCGATGGGCGGGACGCCGATGAACGCCCCGGTCATCGGCATCACCACCTTCCGGCCTTCCGCTCCCGGCTGATCCAACTGAGCTCCTCTTTCCGGCACCGTCCATGTCGCGACAGGCGGTGGCCGCCGGCATTCCGCCGCCGGCACTCTCGACATGTCCTATTCCAAGGTCGACGCGGGCACCTGAATTGTGGCTTGATTGTTTTTAGCACATTAGCTAATATCGCAGTATGGACGATGACGCCGGAGTATTCAGGGCGCTCGCCGACCCGACGCGGCGCCAGATTCTCCAGGATCTTCAGGGCGGAGAGATCACTGCCGGTGAGATCGCCTCGCGTTTTACGATCAGCGCCCCTTCTGTATCGAGGCACCTCGGTGTGCTGAAGAATGCAGGACTGATCCGGGAACGTCGGGACGCCAATCGGATCTACTACTCGCTTGTAGAGGAACGCCTGGCCGTTTGCGTCGGCCAGTTCCTCTCGGCCGTGTGCCCGGAACAGATCATCCTCCGTCAGCGTCGAAAGAAACGAACCCGTCCTACCTCCAACGATACGAAAGGAACGTGACATGCTCACCAATTCCGTTCCCTGCACGATCGAGAGACGTCTCCTTATCAACTATCGGATTGATCCCGAGGCAGTGGAGCGACACCTCCCCGCACCGTTCAGACCACAGTTGGTCTCGGGATGGGCTGTTGGGGGAGCGTGCTTCATCCGTTTGGGCAACCTCCGACCAGCCCATTTCCCCCGGGCCATCGGACTGACCACCGAGAATGTCGCCCATCGCTTCGCCGTTGAATGGGACGACGACACGGGGAACCATGTGGGAGTGTTCATACCGAGACGAGTTACCGACTCTCGTCTGACTGCTCTCTGTGGAGACAGGGTCTTTCCCGGCGCCCACCGTCTCGCTCGCTTCGGCGTCCACGAAGACGGACAGACCCTCCGCATCACTGTGGCAACCCGCGATGGCGGCCTCGGGCTTTCGGTCATCGCCCACGAGGGCGCCGCCTTTGGGAGTCAGCTGTTCGGGTCCCTCGAAGACGCCATTGACTTCTTTCGTCAAGGAACGCTCGGGTATTCACCGAGCGGGCCGGATGCCCGCCTCGCTGGAGTTCGTCTCGAGTGTCAGCAATGGGAAGCGCATCCGGTGGGCGTCGACTCCATGACGTCGACGATGTTCGACGACGTGCACGGCTTCCCCAAGGGGTCGTGCAACCTTGACTGTGGTCTGGTCATGCGCGATCTCCGTGCGCGGTGGGTCACAGCAGGAGTTCTCGAGTCCGACTCCGAGTTGGTGCGCGCCTAAGCCGACGGTGGCGCGAAACGCTTGCCCTGTCGCAGGAGGGCACACTTTGGTGTGCGGATGTTCGTGGCAGTGTGGCCAGATGCATCGACGCGGGAGCGCATTTCGATGTTGCCGCTGGGGCCCATCGATGGTCTCAGGTGCGTTCGACCGGACCAGTTGCATATCACCCTTCGGTTTCTCGGCGAGGTGGAGGAAGGTCGTCTGCCGGTGGTCTCCGACTCGCTCCGATCGGCGGCGAGAACGCTCGGAGGAGTCCGTTGTGAGGTGGGTCCAAGCACGGCATGGTTCAGTGGTGACCGTGTCCTGCGGATTCCGGCGAGGGGACTGGATCAGGTCGCGAGAGCCGTGCGGCGGCGACCATTCCGATCGTCCCTGTCGGAAGCAGGGGAGGAGTGCGATTCAGCGGACACGTGACTGTCGCTCGCACACAGAGGAGATTGGTCGACTCGGCAGTACGAATGGATCTGGCCGGGATTCGCTTCCACTCGACATTCGATGTCGATTCATTCGACCTTGTGAGATCCGAGCTCACCAACAGAGGTCCCGAATACACGACGCTGGCCCGCATCCAAACGGCCCGGTGATCTGACCAACCTCGAGCTGGTGGGGATGGCACGCGCCACCCCCGCCGACACGCGGCGGCCGGAGGGCGAGTTAGCCTGTGCGTATGGCTGATGTCGACCCTGCGAAGAGTGATTCGATCGCGAGCGACGCCGCCCTCTGCGAGGTGGCGGCCGTGTTCCTCCGCGAGTTCTTCCGTGGTACCGCCCGGCAGCGCTCCCGCCGCCTGGCCAAGACACCGCTCCGCGCCATCCAGGTGGCCGCGTTGCGCCACCTCGACCCTTTCACCCGCAAGCAATGTCTCTTCTTCCTCGACCACTATGCCAACGACCAGTCGCTCGAAGTCTTCAATGCTGCTCTCGAGGACCCGGTCGACTTCGTGCGGAACCTCGCCATGCATTCGCTGGCCTGCACGAGCTGCAAGGTGGAAGCGCTGGACAGCACGCAGGTCGTCCCCGGGCTGGTCCGGGTCATCAGCTCCGACCTGCGCCCCGACCTGCGCCTGAGGGCGATCTCGATGCTGTTGCATCTCGCACCTGGCGACGGCACGGCCCGGACTGCCCTCGAGGCAGCGGCGACGAGCGACCCAGACCCACTCACTCGCCGTGCGGCCGTCGGCGCGCTGCAGGGGTGCTTTGTCGCTCCGCGTAAGCGCTATGAGCGCACGCAACGAACGCACGCCCGGACCGCTCGACGCATCGGCTCCTGACGCCGCGACGGATCATTCGGCGCCGCTCGGACCCACGTCAGGCGAAGGTTGCTGGTGCGCCGATCGCTCGCGTACGCAGGCCACCGGGAGCTGGCCAGGCGAACATTCCGTCTATTGTGATGCCCACACTCGCCGGCGTCGTCTTGGGCACCTTTGTCGAGGCCTCTCCGCTGGCGGTACACCCGAAATAGAGCGAGGTGCTCGTACGGCTGGCCTCGTCTGAGAAGCCCTTCGGAGCATTCACTTTGAAGTCCGGATCCTTCTCGCACCAGTAGACCTCGCCTTTGGCCAACGGGCTCGTGGTTCCATCGTCGGTGTTGAGGAGAGCCTTCTTCCCGTCGGTCAAGGTGATCACGACGTGCGTGTCATCGAGGAAGGGCAAACCATCGCCGTTCATAATTGCATCGGCAACATCGGAGGCAACCTCACTCGGCGATTCGCTGCTCTGGGGCATGAGGTTTCAGTAGCCAACTCACGTGGTCCGGAAACGCTGGCTGAGCTGGCGCAGGAAACGGGGGCCTCCGCCGTCCCTGCCACCGAAGCCGCACGAGGCGCCGATGTCGTGGTGGTCACAATCCCGGAGAAGAACATGCCGAAGCTTCCAGCCGGGGTCCTCGAGGGTCTGGCACCGGGTGCCGTCGTCATCGACACCGGGAATTACTACCCCCAGCAACGCGACGGGTTGATCGCTGAAATCGAGAACGGCACTCCGGAGAGCCTTTGGGTTGCAGGCCAGCTCGGCCACACGGTGGTAAAGGCCTTCAACGGCATTTTATGCATCACACCTACTCACCGAGGGAAAACCCGCCGGCAGCCCGGAGCGGATTGCGCTCCCTGTCGCCGGCGACGATCCCAAGGCCAAGGCAGTGGTCATCGACCTGCTGGATCAACTTGGCTTCGACGGCGTGGATGCTGGTGGTCTTGAGGATTCTTGGCGCCAACAGCCGGGTACCCCCGTTTACGGTGCCGACTTGGATGCCGCCGGCGTCCGCCGCGCTCTGGCGGAGGCCAATCCGGAGCGCGTCGCCGAGTTTCGGGCGAAGGCACAATAAGTCCCGTCCCGGTGTTTGAGGAGGTCGCCCAGTCCCCAAGAGATGTGTCCTGAATGGATCCATGGGGATTGCCGTAAATTCTCCTTGTGGAGTTCAGCCGAGAACTTCGAGCCGACGTGGTGTCCGGCGATATAGCTGTGTCGTTCCGACTGTGGCGACGGCCAAAGGTAAGACCTGGTGGTCGGTACCGTGTGGGGGACGACCAGATTGAGGTTGACTCGGTCGAATTGGTCCCCTTCTCCTCAATCAGCAAGTCGGACGTCCGCCGGGCCGGCGAGGCCGATCTTGAATCTCTTCGACGACGGGCCGCTCATGCTGGTCCTGTCCACGATGAAACCCTCGTCTACAGAATCGAGTTTCACGTTGCCCGATAATCGCTCACCATCATGAGGGGGGATCCCGCCACGGGCCGCTCGAGAGATCCACGCACCGCTCCAGGGACATCACTGCGCCCGAGAACTTGAAGTGCCCGAGACCTCCGATTGCCGACCCGCCCGATCAGCTCCCCAAGTGGTGGTGAGCCGCAAGCTCGATCCACGTGACGCTTGACGGCGGTCCGTCAACGCCACCTTTGACGAGTGCTTCCCCCAGGCGGCCCTCGAAGAATCGAGCCTGGTGCTCAGGGGTATCCCAGACTTCGATCACGACGAGATGTCCGGCCCCGTTCAACCCGGCCGAATGTGCGACCAGTCCATCGGCCAATTGCCTTCGCCGCTCTCGGGGTCGATGCCCAATTCCCTGTTGACGGCGTGATACTCCTTCAAGGTGACGCCTTCGAACTCCAGAATAAGTTCAGCAGCCATCGATTCCGCCCTCCGTTCTCCGAACCGGTCGACCCAGCCTGGCATGTCTGCGCAGATCTCGCCACCGGTTTCGGGCCCGAGCCCATCCAGGTGCTGGCCAAGGTATGGGGGCACTCAGGAGGTTGCGATCGATAGCATGATCTGATCCTCTGCATCGGTCCATGTTGGAACGGGGATCGCATACTCGGGCGCTGGACTGTCTTGAGAGCCGAACAAGAAGAGATGCGGCACTATCCCCACGAGCGCCTTGAGAACTTCGGATCGGTCGTCGACAAAATGCGTAATGCCAAGCTCTCTGCATACGGTTGCCTTGTCTGCCCGACGGCGGACAAAGCGAAGGTGGTCAGCGGGAATCGAAGTTGTGGCGAAGAAGCCATGATGAGTGAGCCAGCGTTCGGTATTCGCCTGAATGCGTGGACCAGCCTTTGACACTATCCAGACGCGACCCTCATAGACCTCGGTTAGTCGGGTAAGAGATTCAAATGCTCCGGCCATCGGGGGTGTGGCCAACATCGCCTCTTCGCTCCCGGTCAGGAATGAGGTGTCGTCACCCGATGGGTGCGACGATCCATCGTTGATGACACGGCCGAAATCCACTCCGAGTGTTCGACCGCTCATCTGCATAGGCAAAGTGTCTCACGCACGGCGTGAGACAAGACTGCCCTCCTCGTTCCTGCTTTCGGGCACGGTCTGGCTCCGAGCTTCAATGGGCCTGGAAGGCCTTGCCGGTCCCCGTGCTGCACAGAAGACGAAGACTCTCCAAGTCGTAGCCCCAATTGAAGTTATAGGTACCGTAGTAGTCATCGGCGAGCTCGACTGCGTAGTCCTGCCAGAAGCGCACTCGTGTCCGACCATCGTCAAGCGCAGCGATCTCGAACCGGAATGTGCTGTCCTGCCAGGGCTGGTGGCCGCTCGCGCAGCGCCAGACGAGGCGCGTTGGTTCGTTGATCTCGACGATCTCCATCACGGGATTGAAGTCACCGGCAAATGTCCATCAGACGAGAGTGCCTATTGATGCATCGGGAGCGTCGCCCTGCGAACTCCACCAGCCGGCCATGCGATCCCCACGAGGTGAGGGCAGTCTAAATAGAGTCCACTGAGGCATCGATGTCAACGAGATGGTGGATAGTCTTCATGGTCGTCAGTCTTCGACTCGCAACGGATCTCGTCAAGCAGCTCGACACTCGGAGCATGCAGTGGTGCGACTCTGCCTGAGTTTCGGGCTCCCCGCAAGCGCGTATAGTGCCCCCCGGTTGGTCGAATGATGCCCTGCGATTGAGTGACGAGACCGCGAACGAATCGTCCCCGGCCGGGCGACTTCCATCCACTCAGACACAACGATGTAAACCCAACCGGGCCTTCGACGCCGTCGATGTAGGTAGTCGCCCTACTTCGGGTGTCTCCGAATGGTGCATCTCATCTTCCTACTCTGCTCGATCCCGGTCCCGGCGCATTGGGGATCCGTGTGCATCGAGGGTTGGGCACGAGCTGTTAGCCCGGGCGAGAAGGCCGCTAGTCCTGAGACTCGGGGACCATCGGCCCTACTGATGTCCTCGCGAGTGACTCATGCTTGGGGTCAAGCAACTCTCACTCAAAGGAGCCGGAATGCAACGAAAGATTTTTGATGTCTTTGCCAGCGTCATCGGTGTCGTGATGGTGGTGGTCTTGGCGGTTGCCGGCGGTCTGCTGATGTGGGGCGCCAGCTTTGCCAACTCGAACGTCCACGACCAACTGGCCCAACAGCAGGTCTACTTCCCGCCCCAGGCCGCCTTCGCCCATGCAAAGGCGGGGACGGAGATCACACCGAACATGATCCCCGTCGTGTCGCAGTATGCGGGCCAGCAGGTCTTGACCGGTCAGCAGGCTGAAGTTTACGCGAATCACTTCATCGCACAGCACCTCTATGACATGCCCTATCACGGGGTGTACGCCAACATCGAGCACGCGGCAGCACGGGCCGCGACGCCGGGGAGCGCACAAGCCCAGAAGCTGGCTGCTCTCGAGCAGACGTCGTTCCAAGGGACCACGCTCGCGGGCTGCTGCTCGAGGGCTACTCCTTCTCGGTGTTCGGCGAAATCGCCTTCTGGGCAGGTATCGCCGCCTTTGTCCTGGCCGGCGTCATGGCGTTGCTGGTCACCTTCGGCTTCTGGCACGCTCGGCGGACCTCAGAGGAAGAGGAACTCACCGTGCACCGCGGAGACCTACTGATCCACAGCGAATCCACGAACGGTGATGCCAAGGTTCTGGAGCCCGCCGGTTCGTAGGTTCTCTCACCGCGGACATCCGTCTCCACCCGGTCCGAACCAAGGGCCGGGTGGAGCCGCGTCCCGCCACTTCCGCCCGGTCGACAACCAAATGGGACATGTCGCAACTCGAACCGCTGCCACCGGACCCGGGCTTGCTGTGCGGCGACCCAGCCCTGTCATAGTTCTCTGAACAGGCGCTCCAGACGAACGAGCGAGCGTGACAGAACGGTGATCTCGTCCCCGTGGGTTCGATGGTCGTACATAATCAGTGGGTGGCCAAGTTTCGGGACGTTGCCGTGCCACCGCGTTCAGTCCTCCATCTGGCTCGCACGCTGGGAGCGGACCGAACAGCTCGCCTCCGAGAAGCTGCTGTCGGTGCACGTGCTGCCCTCGGGGGCCGGCGGGTCTGGAACGTAAGCTCGACGGCGACCGGCGGCGGAGTCAGGCTCGTCGCCTTTCCGATGTACGACATCGACACGAATGCCCTCATGGTGAATGCCGTTCAGCGCCATGCCAGCATCGTGGTGCAAAAGAGCATCCAAGAGGGCTTCGGACTGACCGTGACAGAAGCCATGTGGAAATCTCGGCCGGTGTTGGCCTCAGCTGTCGGGGGCATCGTCGACCAGGTGCCGGTACAAGCGGGCGTACTCTTGGAGGACCCCAGTGATCTCGACTTCTTCGGGCGCACCCTGCGCTCGATGCTCGCGAGAACCCCGCGAGCTGGCAGCGATCGGGGAGACGGGGCCGTCACCACGTCCGCGAGCACTTCCTCAGCGACCGCCACCTCACCGATTACGCCCGGCTGGTCGAGCACGTAAGTCAGCTCTAACGCCGGGGCTTGTCTTGGGCACATCAGGAGTACACGGGGCGGGTACGTTGGTGAGTTCGAACGGCTCTGTTGGCGCTGCCATGGGTCGTTGGTCCGAGTACAGCGAATCCGTTTTGATGTGAGCGAACGTCTCAATCCGTTCTGATGCTGACAAGCAACGCGACAGTGCCCCGACGTGACGGAAGAATCGGGGCACTGTCGCTCTGACTACACGCCCTCGGTCACTGGGAACAGCGCATCAGCGCAGATATGGCACGACGTGATGCGCATTGGCCCACAGGCGCGGTGAGCGACAGAGCATTCCCAATGATGTCTGCAATCTCAGGATCGCCCGACTGAGCTCAGCACGATCAAGGTCAGTCGTCAGCGAGACGGAGCGACAATCAGACCGCACCCCAGCAACCGGGCGCACAACGGTCCGGCGGATTGATGCGGTGAGCGATGGTTGCTGCTCCGAACCTAGAAGTGTGACCGATGAATGAATTTGCGGGACCTGCAACGTCCAACCGTATGAACCGCCGAGGTGCGTTCAGTAGTGCAGGCGTAGAGCGACAGAGAGGATTGGACCATGTCAGAGGAAAGCAAGCCGATTGAAGTATCACGCAGAATCGAAGCAGCGGCGGCCCCCATCTTCGAAATCCTGGCGAATCCGCAACGTCACATGGATTTCGACGGGTCCGACATGCTCCGAGGGGCCGACCTCGACCGTCCCATCTCCGGCGTGGGCGACACCTTCACCATGAAGATGAATCGGCTCGGAGACGACTACCTCATGCTCAACTATGTGGTGGAGTTCGAGCCAGATCGGCGCATCTTTTGGGAACCCGCCCCCGGAGACCCCTCTCGGGCTGAAGGTGATGATCCATCCAAAGTCGGCATCCCCGCTGGCTACCGCTGGGGCTACATCCTCACTCCGGACGGTGACGATGCCACCGTCGTCACGGAGGTATTTGACTATGGCACCGTGACGGAGGAGATCCGCCAATCCCTATTGAGCGATGGCGGGGCGTGGATCAACGGGAACAATTCGGTGCTTGAGTCCATGACGGCCAGTCTGGAGAGGCTCGGGAAGATCATCTCTACGTAGGACCGCTGCCCGAGCGTGCCGATCAATCGGTCTTCAAGAGGTTCTGGTAGGCAGACCCCAAGTACGCCGGGCCGAGGTCCCACCGAGCGGCACTTCGGTGGCATGCCTCATCACCAAGACCACCATTTCGCCAAGTCGGCCGCCTGAAACTTTGCCAGACCATCCTGCGACTGCTGTTCGGACTCTTCGGTCGTGGGTGCCCTCGTCCAACATCCGATGGGAGGTAGAAGGATGGATTGATCAGCCGACGATTCTTCCGTACATGTCGTTGAGTGGGTAGGAGAGTAGCTCCAGCCGCTCGCCGTCTGGCCCCGGAAAGTAAGCCGAGTCATCGTTCACAATATGAGTTTCGATACCGGCCGCTTGCAACTTGGCAACGAGCCGCTCCCACTGCTCGCGAGTGACGGAGATGGCGATGTGATGCAGGCCACCGAGCACTTCGCGGTACTCCCCGAGGTTGAGGCCGGGGAAGTCGAAGTAGGCGAGATAGTTGTCGTGTCCAACATCGAAGAAGAAGTGGGTGGAACCGCGGTAGTCCCGATTTTCGAACAGTTCGACGAGTGGGAACTCGAGGAGGTCCTGGTAGAAGGTGATGGTTCGTTCGACATCGCTGGAGAGTAAGGCGAAATGATGCAAACCCTGGCCGGATGAGATCGGCCGCACGTCGAAGTGTCGAAGGTAGCGGGCCTTCAGGACCTCCCACTCCTCACTTCGATCGAGGTCGTTCCCGTGCTCGGTCATTCGTTCGCCCCCTTCGTTCCATTGTACCCACGAAGCACGTGGCGCAGGAGAGGCGCTCCCGGCTAGCCAGCTTGCACCGAGGCGGATCGCCCGGTGTGCGACTATCTGCCTAACGGACTGGGAGAGTGCGGATGCGGCGGAGAATCGCTTTGCTGGGCAGCGTGCTGACGTTGTTGCTCCTCGGTGCTTGCTCATCGACCCCTACTGCCACTTCGGCCAACCGGGGAACGGTGCGTTCCACCTCGACGACATCAACCCGCCCATCCACCACGACCACCGCGCCCCCGCCGCTGCCCATGGGGTCCCAAGGCGCTGTCTCGACCATCCCTTGGGCACAGGTCGGATCGGGTTGGTTGCTGGTACTTTGGGGCCCCAACTCCGGTGCCGGCGCGGGACCGCTGCCGGCCGGAGACGTTCCGATGTCCCAGGAACCGACGAAGCTCTTCCTTGTTGATCCACTCGGCGGCCGCTACCTGGTGACCACTCTGGCCCCACCGGCTCCGTCATCGCTGGCCGGCTGGTCCGGGGACGGACGCCGGGCCCTCTTGGCCACCTTTAACGGATCGCAGACCACGCTGACCCAGATTGACCTCACCACAGGGCATACGAACAATCAGTTCGCGCTGCACGGCGACGTCAGCTATACACGTCCAACGGGTCTGGCGGTCCTGGCGATATCTTCGACCGCCACCACGCCCACGACATTGCAGCGCTACAGCATGAACGGTTCTCTGCAGCAGGCATACCCCACAAACTTCAGCCAGGTCGGGGCATTCGACGGGTCCGTTCTGTCCAGCCCCGATGGCACCCAGCTCGTCATGGGAGCTGCCAAGGGGCTCGCCGTGGTCGGGAACGACGGCACACTTGTGTCGCAGCTGCCGGTGGCCGGCGCCACCAACTGCACCGTCACCCGGTGGTGGGCCACCGGAGTTGCCCTGGCATCGTGTAGCACCACCAATAGCTCATCCCAGCTCTACGAGGTACCGATCTCCGGGGCGGCTGTGACGACCCTCACCGCACCTCCCGTACCCCCCGATTACGGGGACCTGAACGCCTGGGAGGTCGGCAAGAAGGTGTACTTGCAGAGTGCCGGCGCGTGCGGCTCCCTCTTTCTGGGTGAGCTCCAGCCCAACGGCACCTCAGCAGAAGTGACGGTACCTGATGTTGATCCCGGCTCCAGTGTGGTCGTGGTTGGGACGGACGGAAGCCGCCTTGCCGTGCAGGCCACTGTGGGGTGTGGTTCGGGGATCTCCGCCATGTGGTTCAACCCCACCGAGAACACGACGTCAGTCGTGTTGGGACCACCGGTAAATGGCGGCGGTGTGATCACCGCGCTGGTGTATCCAAGTCCATTGGACTGAACGGACCGGTTAGCACTTCACTGCGCTGGACTGCTGCGCCATCAGGTCACCTCGCCTGAGCGGGCACTCGCCCGGTTGCCATACCGGGTCCGGTTATCTATTCCCACTGGAGGTGTGGGGCGATTCGGGCATCCCTACCTCGGTGGTCGCCGTGCAGGTGGACGACGAGTCCGATGTCTCGGAACTAACGGACCTCTTTGACGCTGAGGGAGGTGCAGCTGAGGACTGGACTCGAAACGTGAGATTTCTCTGCAAGAAGCGCAGCGAAGGTCACCCCTTCGAGGGCCACGATCACCCTAAGGGCAACTAGGTCCAGAGCGTGAGATGGGGCTCGCAGCCCTGCCAAGGTGTCGCAGGCCCTCTTAAATCGTTGGATCGCTGGTAGGCCGGGACGGAGTGTTCCTCGGGTCCGTGCCAGCTAGGGTTGCTGCCCTCGACCGCTGGTATTTGGATCGATCTTCGTGGTTGAGGCGCACAGAAAACCGTTTCACGAGTTAATTCTCGGAGATCAACTGTCGAGCTGCCGATTGAGCCACCACCCCGACAGTTGACCCTTCGGGCATAATTCAGCCCTGTGCGCCGCCTGGCTCCATGGTTTCTGCTCTCCATCTTCTTCGTGGGGGCGGCAGTGGGCGCAGTGCTCGGCATAGCGCAAGGGTCCTCGAAGCTGCCCGCTACCCAATGGGTCGCCAATGTGCTCACGACGACCGAAAGCGCTGGGAGTGCGCACTTCTCCTACACGCACGTCACCTCGAGCCCCAACCCCGAGCTCCGAGGCTCGCTGTCGGGCCATGGGGAGGCGGACTTCAGCACCGACGACGTTCGTGTCACCGAGGTTGATCGGGATATCAGCTTCGAAAGTACGGGGAACCAGGCACTGCACCCGGTTTCCTCCACGAGCACCGTTGACGCCATCGTGATCGACGGGTCCGTCTTCCAGGCCGATCCGATACCAGGCATAGCATTCACTGAGAAGTACCGCAAACTTCCGTTTCCTGCCCCGCCGCGCTCGGAGCGCGGGCTTTCTCTCGGCCTCAACGCCTCGGTCGCTCTCGACACGCTGCGCGGGCCCAATGTGGCGGCATCGGTGACCGAGATCGGTCCGGTTGAGGTCGCAGGCGTCGCCACTACGGAGTACGAGGTCGACTATGCACCGCTACACGTCTGCGTGCCCCACCAGGCGCCGCAGGTGTTGACCCAGCGCCCGAGTCAGGTATGGCTTGACAGTGCCGGTCGCCTCGTCCGAGTGCGCAGCACGTCCTATTTCAGCGACCGCCTGCCTCGCGGCGCAAAGGTCCCAGCTGCATTCGCAGGCTTTCCCCGTGGACCCATGACGACAGTCGCCACGCTCACGTTCTCCGAGTACGGCACGCCAGTTCGCGTTGCAGCACCTCCGAAGAGCGCTGTCCTCCCAATAAAGGGGACTTCTTCCTCCAGCTTTGCGATCGGACAGAGCGGTACGTGCCACACGTGAGCAAGTGGGGGCCTGGTCAGCCCGGAGATAAATGAGGTCTGCGTTTGGTCTGGGTATCCCTAAGCGGCGGGAGTCTGCATCACGTGCGCGAGTTCCATCTAGACAGTCCGCGTCTCAGGAATGCCTGCTGCAGGCCACGCGGCGCCTGGGGGCTATCCCTCGACACGTCGTCGAGTCGTCCTGGCCCGCACGAAGCTTCAGTGGTGGTGTTGCAATAGAGACTTCAGTACGACCATCACAACGCCCAGTAGGCCAGCCGTGCCCGAGACCGTGACCAGACGAATGCCGCTCAGGCCCGCCGCTCGGGCGGCGCCGTATCCGTGAAAAACGAGCAGTACGACCGCCATACCTAGCGCCACCCAGGCAGCATTCACTGACGATGCTCCGAATAGTCGGGCTATGCCCAGCGTGGCCAAAGGAAGGAAGGAGGCTGTAACCATAGGCCACGCTGCCGCCAGGGATGATCGGACAACACTCATGCTGGGGAGCTGGCCCGCACGAGTCCGTTCGCCGAGAAGCTCGGCATATTCTTCGGCCAGCCAGTACACCACCAGGGTCACTACGATCGTGATGGCCAAGGCCGAGGTTCCGAGTTGATTGCCGCCGGCGGTAATGATCGCGGCGGTCACCACTGTCCCATAGATACCCGCCGCTCGTCGGCGCCCCGAGCGGCGGGAGTCCGAACCTTCGTCGGAGGACCCCATCAATTCTTCTTCTGGAGGATCAACCATGTGAGGTCGAACACCGATCCGAGCCATCGCCAAGCCAACGAGAGAGTATCCCCGAGCGCCCGGAGGGCTTGGAAGTGACGCACCCGGTACTGATGCGGTTGCCCAAAGGACCCTTCCTACGGCTCGATCGCGTACGTGATCTTGATCGAGCTAACGGCTGAGACTTCTCCTGGTTCTATCGGAAGTGACGGACCAGAACTTGCTGCCATGACCCTGGCGTAACGACCCTGAGGAAAGATTGACGGTGCAGCGTCGTCTTCCAGTGCCAGAACCACGCCCAATCGAAACCCTGCTGCTTGCGAGAACTCCATCGCCTTCTTCTGGGCGTCCTCAACCGCCAACCGTCGTGCCTCTTTCTTGAGCGGCTCAGGATCTCGGACACAGAGTTGGATCCCGCGTACTTGGAGCCCGTCACCCGCTGAGGAGCCAAGAGCGGCCAGGACGCTTCCAACCCCGTCCACGGGTTGAATGGCGATTTCGAGTTGGTAGCTCCCGATCTTGGCAGTCACGCGCTGCATGTTCTGATCGTGGTAGTCGTTAACCGAGAGTCCGATGGTCTGGACGTGTCGCTGCTCCAGTGCCATCTCGCCCACAGCGGCTATAGCTGCCGAGGCCATTTCGGCACACTTCGAGAGGGCGTCGGGAGCGTTCTCGGTCATGCAATTCAGAGCAACCTGCAGCTTGCACTGGTCGGGTGTGCTCGTGGCCACACCCGTACCGGTCACGGCGATGAAGGGTCGTTCTGGCATCGATTCACCATACCTCTGAGAACTCCCTCATTCCCGACGATCTTCGCCACGCCGATCCGCACTCACCGTTTATGAGGTCCAACAGTGCTGGGCGCCTTCAACGTGACCAGGTCGATCCCACCGTCGTCGCGGTGACGGTGGGATCGGTGACCTTCTTGTCAGTAGGCTCAGCAAGCACGAAAGCGACGGTGAGCAAGCTCCCCCACATCGCCGAGAGCGTGTCAGCGCAGGGCCTCCCCGTCACTGTGGCGACCTAAGCCTCGAAACACCGCCTAACCACCTGATCTGAGGCCGCGCATCCGCGGAAAATGCCCCCGATGCTGGGAGAATTGCGGTTACTCACGCCGTAGTTCTCGCAAACAAAGGAGGCACTTTCTGTGAAGCCAGTATCGCGTGGAATCGACCGGATTGCCGTGACCTTCGATGACCCAAATCTGGTGGCCAATGCCGGCCTGTTGCTCATCGCCACCGTGGTGAACACACTCGGCCTCGAGGCCCTGTGCAACGCGACGATCCGGCTCGTTGGCCGCACCGGTGGCTTCCAGCCGGGCCGCAAGATCTTGACCCTGGTGCACGCCATGGTGGGCGGTGCCACTCACATCGACCACGCCGACATGTTGCGGGCCGGGTCCACGGCCGCCGTGTTGCCCCACCGGGTGATGGCCCCCTCCACGCTCGGGACCTTCCTGCGCGCCTTCAGCTTCGGTCACGTCCGCCAGTTCGAAAAGGTGATCGGTGAGAGTCTTCAGCGTGCCTGGTCACTCGGGGCGGGTCCGGGGAGCAACCAGCTGGTGGTCGACATAGATTCGACGATACGAGAGGTGTTCGGAAAACTGAAAAGTGGTGCCGCTTACGGCTACACCAGGGTGCTCGGTTATCACCCGATCCTGGCCACGAGGGCCGACACCGGCGAGATCCTCCATGCCCGGCTGCGCAAGGGCTCGGCCAACACCCAGCGCGGCACGAAGCGCTTCGTCGAAGAGCTGGTGGCCCGCCTGCGCCGAGCCGGGGCGACGGGCAAGATCATCATCCGATTCGACTCGGGGTACTGGTCCAACGACACCCTCAAGGTGCTGGGGCGCCTGGGGGTCTCCTTCACCATGGCCGTGCGCACCGGCACAAAAGCCGTCGATGCCGCCATTTCGAAGATTGACGAGTCAGCCTGGGTCGCCATCGAGTACCCGATCGGTGGGGAGGCCATGGTGGCCGAGACCATCTACAAGGGTCGCCGCCTCATCGTTCGCCGCAGCCGGCTCTGCGGTCCGCAGGCGACGCTGTGGCCCAACTGGCGGCACTTCGCCTTCTTGACTGACCTCGAGGGCACCGCCCTCGAACTCGACGCCTTCCACCGCGCCCACGCCGTCGTCGAGCTGTGCATCGACGACTGGAAGGAGGGGGCGGGCATGGAGCACTGCCCCTCGGGTGACTTCTCGGCCAACGTGGCGTGGATGTGCTGTGCCGTGCTCGCCCACAACCTGATCCGCTGGAGCGCCAAACTCGGGGGTCTCGTCGAAGACGACACGCTGGTGGTCGCCCAGACCCTGCGGACCCGCTACTTCTCGGTCCCCGCCCGACTCGTCAACCGATCGGGGACGCCGACCCTGCCGCGGACCCACTCATTGGCCCTGGGCCAGATCGTTCACCAACGCCCTCACCAACCTGCGCGCCGTCACCTTCGCTCCCACCTGAGCAAGCTCGCGGCGGACCGGCGTGGCCGCAGACGAACACCAACGCGCTGACAACTGAAAGGACAACACGAACCCTTGGACTCGCACGTCCCTGGGTCAGAACTCACCGCACTCTGGGATGGTCCGCACCGTGGAACGGCATTGGCGTGTCTTCAAACCCGCTCAGCGGGGGCGAGGCGGTGGATCGAGGCTAAGAGGCTGTCGCGATTGTTTCCCCAGCGCGATCACGCGATCGGTGATTGGGTGAGTCGGCGGAGGAGGTAGCGGCTATGGGCGGCCCAGATAAATCCCTCGGTCACGATGGGATCGCGCTCGTAGTCGACCTGGAGGCGCCGGCTGTTCATGAGCCACGACCAGGTGCGCTCGACGATCCAACGCTTGGGGAGCGCCTTGAACTGGCCAGGGTGGATGCGGTTGACGACTTCGACTCCGATGTGGTGGTTGCGGCAGTGCTCGATGAAGGTGCGCTTGAAGCCGGCGTCGCACCAGAGCTTGGCGAAGCGGGCGGAGCGGCCGCGAGCACGGTTCGAGACGGCGATCCCACCGACGTTGTCAGAGATGCTTGCCGCCACGACGGCCACCGCTATCAAGAGTCCGAGCGTGTCGACGATCCCGAAGGTCTTGCGGCCGTTGATCTTCTTTCCGGCGTCAAATCCCTTAGTTTTCTTGCTTACGGTGGCCCCGGCGCGTACCGAACGGGCATCGACGATGCCCGCCGATGGAGTGCCCTGGCGTCCCTCTTTCTGGCGCACCGCGGTGGCCAGTCGCTCGGCGATGCGTTCCCACGTGCCGTCTCTGGACCACTCGAGATGGTAGCGATGCACCGTGTTCCAGTTCGGATAGCTACTTGGAAGGGCTCGCCACTGACAACCGGTCGCCGTCACGTAGAAGATGGCATCGACCACACGGCGGCGATCCACCTTGACCGGGCGGCCAATCGAGCCCGGTGTCCAATACGGCGCAACCAGGTCAGCAATGAGCTCCCACTCTTCCTCGCTCATGTCGCCGTGTGTGCTTCGCCAGGTCTGCGCCGCTGCAACCGAATCGGATTCCATACCTAACGCTACGCGCTGACCGGACTCAGGTAAGGCCTATTTACCCAATGAACTGGCTATTGTTTCCGAACAGCCTCTAAGCCAGTGAGACGGGTTCGTCGAATGAGCGGTTCCCGACCGATCTTGGATATCTTGCGCCATCCCGTTGACGCCATGAAATCAGAGCCTGACAGGAAGGAGATCAGGACGGCCGGGGCAACGACCGGGCGTGGACCGTGTCGTGGATGAGCATGAACCGCATCGACCAGTACCCCGGTCGTGGCCTGGGAAGCTCATGCCGGGTCCAGAAGAACCCCGCCAACGTCACTGCGGCGGCGGCGAGCCAGATGATGACCCCGACGGCCAGGACCCACGGTGTGGATCCCATCGGTATCACGACGACGCCAGCCATGGTGACGGCCAGCCCGACGTATCCCACTCGGAGAGCCCATACAGCCATCCTCCAGTGTCCGTTGGATTGCGCCTCCGGCGGATCGTCCATGCCAGGATTCTTCCACCGTCAATTGATCCACCGTTACGCGACCAGTGGCGCTGAACCTCCTGATTATCCCTGGATGACCAATTGTGGGTGGGCCACCTGGAATATCGGATATTGCACTTCGTGCTGCAGCGACCCACCGGACCGGCGATAGGAGCGCCCCGGGGTTACAGAAGTGGTCCATGGTCGAAATGCGACGTCTCCCACATTCTGTTCCGGGGCCTATTCGTCGGACAAATTCGGGGCTGGCCGCGTTGTAGGGATGACAGGCGCTCAGCTCCGCCATCGGAGCCGCGCGACGCTCCGACCTACTCCAGGACTATTTGTAAATTTTAACGGATCGAATGTTGAACGAGCTCCCCGAACTTGCTGGCCCATTGATCGCCAAGTTGGCGAGGAAATACATCGACTGACTCGGAACCGCATTCCCGTGGTAGGTGTCGACGACCTTGCCATCGAAGTACCACTTGAGGGACCCTGGTTCCCACAAGAGTCCGTATGTGTGATAACCCTTGGAGAGGTTCGAATTCGTGAAGCTATGGGATGATTTCACGGGGGCATCGGCAGTACCCCCGATATACGTAGTGCGAATCGAATTCCTGTTCCCGAAGTTCTCCATGATGTCGATCTCCGGTGGCCACTTCACGGCCTTCGGAAGGAGCCACAATGCCGGCCACGTTCCGGTAGTCGCGGGAATCTGCGCAACGACCTGGACGTAGCCGTAGGTGAATGCGAACGAGTTCTTCGTCGTGACCATGCCCGACTTGTAAGGGTACGTCTTGGGTGCACCTGAAGAATCGGTTCCCTTCGTCGGTGTTTGTGTCGCCACGAGGTGGAGTGTGTTACCTGACACGATGTCCCCTGATGGTCGGTACCACTCCTCTTCGGTGGAATTTCCGGTAATTGTTGCACTCGCGCCGCGGGTAGCAGGTGCTCCATGTCGAGGTGTTGAGAGACTTGCCACTGAAGCTGGGATTGAAGGCGAGCGAGAGTCCCGCAGTGGGGTCGGCGGCGGTCAACGTCTTCGCTGTGTCATGCGCCACGGGGACTCTGTGTGCCGAAGGTGTGTGGAAAGCCAGCGAGGCGGCTTCTGGAGCCGCTCGCTCGGTCGCCCCTGCGGACCCGTCGTCCACCGAAGCCATCAGAGCGGCGCCGACCAAGAACAACGAGAAACCGTTTGCGTACCTACGTCGCCCGACTCTTCGTGCCGCAGAGGATCGGCCACGTCGATCAGTCCATGCGGCATGAGGGGACTGATCCAATGTGCCCTCGGAGCTTGTTATGGCTTTTTGCATCCGCAAACGCACCTTTTCCGGCAACGCCCGTCCGAAGTCGACTCGACATGTGGCGTATCTGACAACCCTCTATTTGCAATGGAACTAGCTATGTTCGACACCGGCGGTGCTCCTGGATGTTTGCGCCCGGGAAGAACACCAGAGAACTTCAAGCCCCAATTTTAGGCTCTGAAACGTCCGACAAACTGGTCGCCCCCTGCTTGAAGTCAGCGAGTCCAAGCCTGAGTCCATGTCTGCACTCCTGATCCATCCTCTCGTTTCTGGGGGAGGACGAGGTGGTGATGCGCCCCCTACCGGCCAACCGGGGCAGGCCGTTCCGATTTGGGACTTTCGGCCCTAGGTGGAGCGCAATATCCTGTACTAATGACGCGGATCAGGGGTCTCGTGTGGCATGCGCTCGCGGGGATGTTCGGTGTCGGCACTTTCATGGCGGCTTGGCTGTCCTCAGTCCATCCTTGGTCTTGCATCTTCCGCCGAAGGGGTCGATGGCCAAGGACCGTCATGGGCTTGTCCATCGAGGCGACGACTGCCTGAGCAGAGCATGGGTCGGAGGTCATCTATTGCCTGCCAGGGTTTTGAGGAAGGCCCAACATGACTTTCCAAGAGTACGTCCGACTGTGCAGCGGATTCGCGGGCCGCCCAGTCGTGTTGGCCGCTGGTCGAGTTCTGGCAGAAGGTGCGCACGGATATGTGATCGAGAGGCCTGTCTCCTCAGAGACCTCTGAGATCGAGTTCGACGTTGATGGTGAATCAGTCCTGAGCGCTGCTCAGCTGGAGGACTTTGGAGCGGCGTGAGATGCCCACCGACCTGGCGGCAGGGGCGACCACGGCCTAGCGGCGTGGTCTGTCAGTCGAAATGCCGTAATCAATGATGCGCATAGCTGGGTTGACCAACGTACGAATACTACGAGCGTTGGCAATCACGCTTCTCGGAGCAGCCGTCTCGGCTCTCCTGGCGATACCCGTGATGGCCGAGATCTCCCGCCTGACAACGCTTCCTTACCGCTCCTTCTCGCGCTTTCGGGTGCGCTACCTTGGTGCCCTCGATGCCCTGTTCGTCCAGGTGTTGGCCCTGTGCGCCGAGGCCGGACTGGTCAAACTCGGCCGCGTCGCCCTCGACGGCACCAAGCTGCGGGCGTCTGCGAGTAGGCATAAGGCCATGTCCTATGACCGCATCGGTCCGCGCCTCGAAGAGCTCGAGGAACAGGTGGCGGCCATGCTGGCCGAGGCCGAGGCGAAAGACCTGGCCGAAGACGAAGAGTTCGGTGAGGACGGGCGCGGTGACGAGCTCCCACCCGAGTTGGCCACCAAAGAGGGCCGCCTGGCCAAGCTGCGCGCCGCCAAGGAATCCATCGAGGCCGAGGCCAGGGAGAAGGCAGCGCAAAAGGCTGAGCAAAAGGCCAAAGAGCGAGGGGCCAGCGAACAAGAGGCCCAAGCCGCCGGGGCGAAGGCCGCAGAGGAGGCCACCCCCGCGGGCCGGGCCCAGCGCAACCTCACCGATCCCGACTCACGCATGATGAAGACGACCGACGGCTTCAACTATGCCCAAAACGCCCAGGCCGTGGTCGACGAAGAGGCGCAGGTCATCTTGGCCCACTCGGTGTCCAACGAGGCTGGCGACGCTCAGCAGTTGATGGGGATGATCGAGGCGACAGAAGCCAACCTCGGTGCGGCGGGCATAGAGGAGAACCCCGACACGTACATCACCGACGCCGGCTACTTCTCAGAAAAGAACGTGACCGACGCCACCGACGCCGGCGTGGACGTGTTGATCGCCACTGGTCGGATCAAGCACAACGAGCAGGTGCCGGCCGCACCCAGAGGTCCCATCCCAAAAGACATCACCGTCGAAGAGAGGATGGCGCGACGGCTGCGCACCAAGAAGGGACGGGCCGACTACGCCAGACGCAAAGCCATCGTCGAACCTGTCTTCGGCCAGATGAAAGTCCGACAGGGGGCCGGGTTCCTCCGCCTCCGCGGCCTTGAGGGTGCCCAAGGTGAGTGGGCTCTGCACTCGCTGTGCCACAACCTGCGCAAGCTGGCCCGAGCGAGCGGATAGGAAGGCCCCGATGGGTCACCAGACAATCGAGCGCAACCTCACAACGGGTTCTGAGTCGCCCTCTGCGGCACTGGGCCCGTCCGGGAACCCCCAACAGGCATTCTCAGGCGTCAGTCCGGACCCATTGATCGATTCGGACCCACGCTCCTAGGCAAAGGAACGGCGACAATCACATGGAGTGGAACGAGAGGTGACAATCCCACAGTCAACTCCATCCACGGTTCGGCGAGGGGGTTCGCAATTGTCGCCTCTAAAAAGACTCCAAAGTCTCCCAGCGTTGGCGTCACGTCGGGTTCAATATCCCTACCAAAGTCCGTTCCCATTGCTGACATCATCGGAACCATCGACAAAACGGCATTCACCTTCAACGTCACCGTCGACTTGTCAGGGGTGACATCAGGAGTTTCTTCGGGAGCCATAGGTTCAGTGGTGGGCACATTTCACGGCCAGCGCATCGATGTCACGCTGTCCGCGAGGGGGAACTCGGAGTACGTCCACTTCGATGGGACGATCGGCGGCGACAGGATCTCTGGCACGATCGATCCGATCCATCAGCATGGACGTACGTCGACCGTACATGCCACTTTCGACGTCACCAAGTGAAGGTCCTGCTCGCTCCGTTCGCTTCGCGCTCGACGGGTCGGATCGAGCCTTGAGTGTTCGTCGATGTGACGAAGCTGTTGCCACTCAGTGGGGCAGCTGCGGTCCTCTTTCGTATCGGCATTGGCTGGATGTAGTCTCAACAGGTGTCTTTTCAAGCAGCAGCAGCAGCCGTTCCCGCTCCTGGAACTCCACGCATGGTCGTCATCCGGGACTTCACGGACATCAAGGTCGTCACTGCGTTACTGAAGGCATCGCACCCCGTGTTCATAGTGACGCGGACTTCCGAAGGTGAAGAGAGACGTGTTCTCGATCTCTTGTCCGGATGGGCGCTTGGGTCCGGCGGCAATCTAGACAGAGTCGGACCGAATACCCTTATCGCCCGCCCGGCGGACTGTCCTCCCTTCTCGCTCCGCAAAAGCGGAATCACATCTGCTGTTGAGGAAGTGCTTTCGCAGGAAGGAAGACAGCCGCTACGTCGCGACGAGGAGGAGCGACTCCTCCCTCAGGCCGTTAGTGGTTCGATCAGCGCGCAGAGACGACTCATCGACTCATACGCCGAACTGGCCGCATTATTCGCTCTGAAGATCAGACCCAGATCGGTCTCAGAAGAGCGAGCAGTCCGGGTTGCCCAAGAGGAGTTGGACCGCCTCGTCAGATTCCCGTCGAAGCAGCCGCTCTTGGTGTCTTTGGTCGACGGGATCTCCAAGAATCTGGGCGACTGGTAACACCTGCGTTCCGGTGTACTGGGCTGCTCAGCTCCAGTCCGATGTCGGTGTGTCGCAGTACGATCCCTTCCAGGGGAGACAGCACCCAAGAACTAGGCGCAATCTGGGCCGTCATGGCATCCGCCGACCGACTTCCATCCCAGTTTTCCCGCTGCCGCTTGCGCCGGCCCCTCTCACAAATGAGGCATGAATCCAGTGTGCCTGCTCGTTCGGACCAGAGGGCCGTCGAGTACCTTGTCGAGGGTCAGCCCGGCTGAAGGACCGAGGCGTCGCCGACGGAGACGTTCGTCTCGGTCTTGCGCTCGCTCATTCGCCAACCGTCACTGGTCCGTCTCCAGCGGTCGAGGTAGACCCCCATCCATACGTACGTGCGGGGCTCTTCCAACACCTCTCCGCCGGCCTCGAGGTGGTAGGCACGGATCAGCGAACGCGACTTGGCGACGTCGCCATCGACCTGGATGTCGTAGTTGCCCAGAAGGTGTTGCGTCGGACCGCAGCCCCCAAGGGCGCGGCGCAGCACGTTGGCGACGATCGCCTCGTGACCTGATTGGCCATAGCACGATGCGTCGGCAAGAACGACGTCACCGATGCGGTCCCACTCGCGCGCGTCCATGAGGGCTGCCATGCGGTTGAGTCCTCCCACGATCGCCAGCCAATCTTCGAATGTCGGGTCGGTCATTGTCGCCCCTTTACTTTCGGTAGGTGACGCCGAAGTATACGAAATCCACTACGACTGTCAGATGATGGAGCGTGACGGCGCGTCGGGAACATTGGAGCGCCACCAAGCGGCCAAGAATGACCGCCACCGCTGCTCCCGAACATCCGCCGATGACTGGACACAATGTGCTTAGCCGTCGGTTGCCATGCCGACCACGTGATCGAGGTTCGAGTTGCCCGTTCCGCTGTCATAGAAGGGAGCTTCGTAGCTGAACACACCCCCGTCGGCCGCACTCAACCAGTATCCGCTGCCGTCGGGCATGGCCGCCGTGGACGTGATGGGCTTCACCAGCGATAGCACTCCCGCCGACCCGTAGAAGGTCGCACCCGGACCGAACGCGAAGACGCCTCCGTCGGAAGCCACCAACCAGTACCCATTGCCCCCGGGTGCGGCCACCATCCCCACAATGGGCCTATTCAATTGCATGGACCCTGTGGAGCCGTAGAACGGTGCGTTACGAACACCCCGCCATCGGAGGCAACAAGCCAGTAGCCCCCCGTCTTCGGGTCGGTCGCTATACCCACGATGGGTTTGTAGAGGATCATCGACCCCGTCGAGCCGTAGAACTGTGCATAACCATAGGAAAAGACTCCGCCGTCGGATACCACCAGCCAGTAGCCGGCATCTGTGTCGGGGAGTGCAGCCATACCGACAATGGGCTTGTTGAGATGAATGCTGCCAGCAGAGCCGAAGAACCTAGCGATTCCGAAGCTGAAGACCCCACCATCCGCGGCCACCAGCCAGTAGCCGCCGTTGCCGGGGGTCGCGATTCCGACGATTGGGCTGTTCAACCTCTGTTGGCCAGTGTCTCCGTACCAGGCGGCATCGCCATAGTTGGCCACGTGCCCAATTTCGTCGACTTGGTAGTAGCCGATCGACCCGTTGCCCGAGAGATTCACGGACGTGCGTGAGCCATCAGACGCCGTGATGGTCATGGTGGCGGAGCGGGCACCAATTAGCCCGGGAGGAATTGGACACCCATCAGGCATGAATCACCAGGCCCAAGGGTGATGGACTCGGCGCCGCGGCCGCAGTAGAAATAAGGGGGCGGGACGAGGACGAAGGCGTCTGCACCAGCACCTGAGAGCATCACGCCTGTCGAGAGGTCGACGGAGACGGTGTTGGCACCGTCATTGTTCAGATAGAAGCCCAACTCATCAGAGCGGCTGAGCGTGACATTTCCGAAGTTCAAGTTTGCGATGCACCCGCCAGTTGGACACCCCGAAGTGCCGACCGTGGTGGAAATCGCAAGAGACGATGCACCGAACCCCGTGCTCACAGGGACGAGCAATAGCGCGGTGATTAGGGCTCCAGCTAGACCTACCTTTTGGCAACTTCGCATGCGGAAATTTACAGCTTCTCGAGCGTTTGGCTCGACTTCGATCGGAGGCGTCGAGGCTGAGCCCGATCCCCGCCTGAACTGGGACAACTCTTGGAGCGGCCGACCGGGATCGAACCGGCATGATCAGCTTGGAAGGCTGAGGTTCTACCATTGAACTACGGCCGCGAAACGGTCAGCAGTGTATAGCGTCTACCGTCGTCCCTGTGGACGCGCTCTTCGATCGTGTGAATGGTGAACAGTTCTTCGTCGACCTCGTCGACCGTTTCTACCTGGGCGTCGCCGGTGATCTTTTGTTGCGCCCGCTGTATCCGGACGATCTGACCGAATCAAAGCGCCACTTGGCCTTGTTCCTCGTGCAGTACTGGGGCGGACCGGCGACCTACAACGAGCAACGGGGTCATCCGAGGCTGCGCATGCGCCATGCTCCATTCGTGATCGGCCCAGCCGAGCGAGACGCCTGGTTGCGCCATATGCAGAGCGCAGTCGACCAGATGGGGGAGCATGGCCTCTCGGCCGCTGATGCTGACGAATTGCGCGCCTATTTCGATATGGCTGCTCATTCCTTGGTAAACGCCCCGTAGCAACTCGCTGCTCCGGCGGAAGCACATTTCTGGGCAGGGCTCGAAGGACGGAGCGAGTCTGGGCGACCCGATGCACGACCGTCTCCCATCGGATACCGTCGGCTGGACGCGGGGTAGAGCAGAGGAAGGAGCGTCATGGAGGTTCAACGGTACGAGGACGGCATTCCTTCCTGGGTCGACCTTGGCAGTTCCGATTTGGACGGGGCCAGGAAGTTCTACCACGACCTGTTCGATTGGAATACGCCCGCAGGGCCGCCAGAAGCCGGGGGCTACACCGTCTGTGACATCGGCGGGAAGACGGTGGCCGGACTGGGGCCGAATATGAACCCGGCGGCGCCGCCTCACTGGTCCACCTTCGTCAACGTGGACAGCGCAGATGACACGGTGGCCAAGGTCGAGGCCAACGGCGGCATGGTCTACATGGCGCCCATGGACGTCATGGACGCGGGGAGAATGGCGGTGTTCGCTGACCCCGGAGGTGCGGTGATCGGCCTGTGGCAGCCCCGACTGCACATGGGCGCGCAGCTGGTCAACGAGCCCGGTACCTACTGCTGGAGCGAGCTGATGACCGATGACCTCGCCGGAGCGAAGACCTTCTACAAGGCCGTGTTCGGATGGGATGCCGAGACCCAAGGACCCGAAGGTCCGGGGGGCTACACGGAGTGGAAGCTCGGAGGCAGATCGATCGGTGGGATGATGTCCAAGCCGCCCACCATGCCTCCCGGCGCCCCAAATTTCTGGGGTGTGTATTTCGCGGTCGAGGACACAGACGCAACGCTCTCAAAGGCGGAGGCACTCGGAGCTTCGGTGCTGGTGCCTGCGACCGATATCGAGCCAGGTCGCTTTGCGGTCCTCTCTGACCCCGGGGGTGCGATGTTCAGCATTCTGGCGCTGAAGCCGGAACTGCAGGGGTAACGTGGAACGGCGTCGCCTCGGTCGAACTGGCCACTACAGCAGCTTGGCCGTACTCGGTGGGGCAGCGTGTTGGGCGGCGACCACGGAAGAGGCAGGAGCCTGGCTGCAGCTGGCGCGTGATCGCGGTGTCAACCACCTGGACATCGCGCCGCAGTACGGGGCGGCGGAAGCCGTGGTCGGGTCGCATCTCGCCGCATGCCGCAGCGACCTGTTCATTGCAGGGAAGACGCTTCGGGCGAGCCCCGAAGGAGTGCTCGATCAGTTCGACACCACCCGCCGCCTGCTCAACTGCGAGGTGCTGGACCTCTACCAAGCGCATGCGGTGACCAGTCTCGATGAGCTTGAGCGTCGTTCAGGAGCCCTCGAGCAAATCGTCCAGCTCCGTGACCACGGCCGGACGAGATTCGCGGGGATCACCGGTCACGACATGGAGGTGCCGCTCGTGTTCTTGGAGGCTCTCCGGCGCTTCGATCTCGATACCGTCATGTTCCCGGTGTATCCCGCCCTTTGGGGACGGGCCTCCTACCGGGAGCCGGCCGAGGAGCTGTTGGCATTGTGCCGGGACCGAGACATCGGCGTGATGGCCATCAAAGCCGCCGCACGTCGGCCCTGGGCCGACCAGCCCTCTTTGGTCGATACAGCCGGTGGTTCGTCCGCTGGGCATTGGGCCACCTCGTGGTACGAACCCGCAGCGTCCGGCGACGACATCGACCGTGGGGTCCATTTCGCCTTGTCGGTTCCCGGCGTCCACGCGTTCTGCACTCCAGGGGATATCGGTCTCTTGCCCCACGTGCTGACTCCGCCGATCGGTTCTCGCAAATGAACGAGCTCGCACGCCAGGCGGCGATCGACGCCATGTCCTCTGAGGAACTCATCTTTCCCATGTCCCGATAGGGCCGCCGGCCGAGCGGAACGTCCCTAGCCCTCTCTGCGTTCATGACCGCCAGCGATGATGGCGCCGCGCTCTTGATCAAGGCGTGTCTGGTTGAAGCGGTCCTCCATCCATGCACCCGAAGCCTGCGCCTCAGCGGCCCACGCGTCCTGTCCGAGTAACGCGCCGACAACGTCATAGACGCGGCGAACCTCCTGCACATTCTCTGCCGGAAGTGAGGCGATGGACGACGCCAGCTCTCGAGCCCGATCCATCAAGCCCTCGTGCGGCACGACTTCGACCACCAATCCCCACTCGTAGGCCGTGCGCGCATCGATGAAATCACCTGTGAACGACATGCGACGGGCGCGGTCGAGGCCGATCAACGCGGGAAGCCGAATGCTCATTCCTCCACCCGGTACGACGCCGACGCGGGCGTGCGTATCGGCGAAGCGAGCACGATCCGAGGCGATGAGGAAGTCGCAGGACATGGCCAACTCGAGGCCGCCAGTGACGGCAGCTCCATTGATCGCCCCGATGATGGGCGTCTTGTGCACGGGCATGAGACCGAGGTGGGCGATCGTGCCGGTGTGCTGTTGTTCGGCGACCGAGTGCAGCTCGGCCGAAAGCGATCGGAGGTCGAAACCCGCGCAGAAGGCCGGATCCACTCCCGTAAGGATGATCGCGCCGATTTCCTCTCGCCGGTCGAGGTGCACGATCGCTTCATCCAGTAGACGGGTTACTCCACCGGAGAGGGCGTTACGCGCTTCGGGGCGATTCAACGTTATCGTTCCGACGTTGTCGGATACCTCGACCTCAACCTGCATCGGAGATCCTCCCTCTCGTTCGCTTCGTGTCCGTCCATCTCGCCCTCGGGTCACGTGATCCGAGGGGGAATGGGGTCGTTGAACGACACGATCCGGGAAAGCTTCCCGGCCGTGTCCACCCAACCGAAGCACCAACCCGAGCTGGCGGTCTTGCCAAGCTCCAGGCGTTCCCAGGCAAAACGGAAGTGCGCATGGCGCATATCGATCGCCGAGGTCCGACGCAGCGTGGTACGAAGCCATTCGTTGTGCCGGTAGGTGCTGTAAGCGTCGCTGAGACCCTGTGCTCCCTCAACGACGGCGCTCGGACTGACGAAGACGAAGTCGGGAGCCAGGTGCTCGGCCAATTTTGGAATCCGCTCTCGTTCATCGGGGGTGAGGACGTCCATCATGAGTTGGTCGATGCGTTCCGCGAGGGTTGCAAATTGGCGGCGTCGGGGCACCTCTGCAGTTTCGCAGAATCAGCGGCCAATCGTTCAGGGGACACGCTCGAACTCCAGCGGCTCGCTTGGGTGAGGTCGCGGTGCGGACCAGCTCCACCATGAGGCACTCCTCACTACCCGAATGGCCTCCGCCATCGATCTACCCATTCCCGGTGACCGGCGAGCGGGCGGTCGCGTGACCGTCGTCGGACCGAGAGTGAGCTCAATCCGACGATGAGGACCACCATAATGATCACGCCCACCACAGACAGGACGACAGCGAGCCACCCTTCCTTGCGGCCGTGGACGGCGACCCCCTTTTGTCCGGTCGTGAGACTCGCGGTCGTGCTCGCATGCACCTGGTGGTCTGCCGCGGCCTGCGCCTCGGAACCCGTCGCCGAACTACCTTCGATCCCGGCGATCGCCCAAAAGAAAACGCTGAACGCCATAATCGCGTTCACACCGACCCGGAGCCAGAGTGCGGGTCTCAGCCGATCAGGGGGTGGCATCGGTGTGCTGGGCATCCCGAGATGTCGTCCATCCTTCCCGCAAAAGGAAGTATGCGTAGACGTCGCGCTGCACGTGGTGTATCCGTTCCCACCCATGGAGGAGGGCTTCCCGTGTGAAACCTGCAAACTCGGCCGTACGCTGCGAGGCTGTGTTCCAGGGCTCCACGAAGAGATGCAGCCGCGGAATGGCGAGTACCTCGAAGGCGAACGTGACGACCGCCCGCAGGGCCCACCCTGCCCGCCTCTTCCCTCGCGCGGTGGGAATGACCCAGTAACCGATAGAAGCGCGACCGCTCTCGATCTCGTGGAGCCACAACCCCAGACCTCCGAACGCCAGCCGCGGGTTGGTCGAATCGGCGATCACGAAGTGGTATCCGTTGCCTTCGATCGCTTGACGATGCTGCCGTTCGATGAAGGCGCGCCCCTCGTCGTCGCTATACGCCAACGGGATGGAGGTCACCGCCGGAATGTACGGATCGGTTGCCGCCTGCCGTATGAGGGGAAGGTCGGACAAGAGGAACGGACGTAAGAGCACTGGTCCGCTCCGCAGCTGGGGAACGGTCAACGGCGCTTCGAACACAGAGAGGTCGAACGTGCTCATTGGAGAGGGAAGTAACCCGGCACCAGGTGGTGGCTGGTGTCGAGATATCCCTTGGCTTCGGGCGGACCCCCGAACCGGCCGTGACTCCACCGCACCTCGACGTGGCCCGACACAGCGCGGACCTGGCCCGAAGCGCGCTCACGCATGGTGGCCTCCCACCCGACTCGCGGCTGGCCACCCGGTTGCGGAAATATCTCGAGCCTCACCAAGTGGAAGAGTTGCTTCCAGTCCCATGGCGTGGCGATGCGAAGCCGTAGCGAGCGGGCCGAGCTGGAACCCAGGACGAAATACGGCGCACTCCCCATCCGCAGGAGTCTCCAGAGCATGGCCTCGCCGGCATTCGCACCAGCGGAGAGTGCGGCATGCCAGCGGGCAACGGAGGCACGAGCAACCTCATCGGAGAGCTCCCGGTAGGCGGCCTTGGCTTCTCCGGGCCAGCCGGACTTCAGTCGCTCCCCCAGGGCGATCCGATGGTGAGACGAAAGGTCGACAGCGCGATCGGGAAGATCTCCCAGGGCGGCTGCCGAATGTCGCACAACGGCACCATTTGGCCTCGACTCGGTACCGGCCGGTACGCCGAGGCCGGGCAGGGCGAGTGGCCCGTCCCCAGTGTCGGTCGTCCCACCCCTGCGGTCGATATCGGACCCGGCATGCTCGCTCTCGAGAGCCAGACGGACCACGTCATAGAGCTGCTGATACTGGGTCGGCGCTACCTCGGCGTACCAGTCGCCGTCCGGCACCTCTTCTGCGCCCGCCGAGTCCGCCGACCAACAACGAATCGAAGATGTGAGACGGCGATGCGTTGAACAGGATGTCGGACATGTACTTGCAGCTGACGAGGTAGACGTGGTCAATGCGTAGGTCCACCGGTGCGACTTCGTCACCGCTACCACGTACCGCCCCCTTCCACTCCACGATTTCGGGCCGACGTCCACGGAGTCCATCCCGAGCGGCGAGGAATGTCCGTCCATTCAGCCAGGCCGAGTGGAACTCGGAGTCGAAGGCACCGCCCGCCCGGACGGAATTGAGGAGATCCCAGTTGTCGGGCGACAGGCTTCGCATCACTGCCGATCGGGCGGCCAAGACCTCGTCGAGGTCGTCATCTCCGAGCATGCCGAGTCCGGTGCCGAGCTCGGTCACCATGGTGCGCAGATTTGGCACGTCCGCATCCTTCCACGCTCACCGGGGCGTTCGCGTACCCGGCGGGGAGGGGGCGTGCCGGGAAGGGACTTACATCTCGTACACGATGAAGGATGTTGGCCGCGCCACCTGGTCGTACAGTGAGCGCGCCCGCCCGTTGTACTCCTGCGTATGCCAATAGAGACGTCCCGCGCCCCTTTCGGCAGACATCCGCTTGGACTCTTCGAGCAGGCGTCTACCGAGGTCCGAGCCGCGGGCCGTCGGCGTGACGAAGAGGTCCTCGAGATAGCAGGAGGGTCGCCAGGACCAGGTGCTCGGATGCACCACGCAGTGGGCCACCCCGGATCCCTCACCGTCCTCGCTCACGGCGAGCAGGCCGAACATGTCATTTGCGCCTCTCGTGAGCCGGTCAAACGTGCTCCGCGTTGTTCCCTCGGAGAGCGGAGATCTGTAGAATTCGAGGTAGGCGGCCCAAAGGGGATGCCAAAGATCCCAGTCGCCTTCCTGGAGCTGGCGAATTACGTGCATGGCCTCAGCCTTTCACGGTGAGCGTGGCGACCGCCCAACTGCCGATCGTCCAGGCTCGTTTGCGTGAACGATCAGAGCCAGGTGCGAGTCCTATCATCGCGCTCGATCGAAAGGGGATTGCGGGTGGAGCAGGCTTCGCATTGGACGTGGTTCAGGCTGGCGCTGGTGTTTCTGGGTCTCTTTGGTGCCGCATTCGCCATCTCCGGATTGCTGGTCGCCCTCCCGAAACCAGCGGTCGGGGGAACGTGCGGCCCCGGGAAGTCTTCCGAAGCCGCCATCGTGGCGCTTTTCGATCCCGGCTCGATCGGGGCCGGCCCGGAGCCTCCGGCAACCAGCCCAACCCAGAGAGCGGATTGGTTGGCGTTCGTCGGCGAGTGTCAGGCATCTGCAGATGGCAGAGTGCTCGGCGCACTGGTGATCTTGGTCGTTTCTCTCGTGGTGGCATTCGCCGGCACAGCTTCGGTTCTGCGGTATCGCAAGCGGCCGGCATCCGTTGTTCCCGCCGCAGCGTCACCGCCACTCGTCAGGTCTACACCCAGTGGATCGGCGCCACTGTCGCACTGACACAAGAGCCCACGGATCGCCACAGCAGTCGGCGCGGGCGCCGACTGCGTCCGCTGCCCGTGCTGCAGTCGGTCCGGCTTTCCTGGGTCCGAGACCCGGAGCTCAGTTCGCCGTTCGGCGTCGGCGGGTACCACGGCGACGGCTCTCGCTCCGTCCGTCGAACTTCTCGCGCACCTTGGCCCGTCTGGCCTGAATTTCGCGGTAGGTCAGGTGCTCGGTCGCCTCGTCCAGCCCGAATCCGGCTTTGACACTGCTGAGGTCTGGCTTCCAATCATCCTGACGCTGGAGGCCGAGTTGCTGCATGATCCGCTCGCCGTGCTTCTCCGCGAACATCAGTGAGATGGCCTCGATCTCGGCGAAGAGGTCGAGGTCAGGAGCCAGAGTGGCGATGGCCCCGTCCAGGAAGACCAGGTTCTTCACGAACAACATGAGCTCCTTGGGCATTCGGGCACCCAGCGCGAGCAATGACTTGATCGATCGCTGAAGTTCGCCGACCAACTCGTCGGCAGTGAGTGTGGTGGGATCGATCGGTGGCCTGTCCAGCCCGAGCTGGGCGATCACGGTGTCAATGTCCGTGTCCGGTGGCAGCGCTCCGAGGTCGCGCAACGCGGCGACCTGTGTCGGGATGTGCCCGTTCGACGCGCCGACGATGAGCGAGAGGAGGGCCAAGCGTTTTGGTTCGGTCAGACGTGCGGTGATGCCGAAATCGAGGAGCGCAATCTTTCCCGAGGGCAGGATGAAGAGATTCCCGCCATGTAAGTCACCATGGAAGACGCCGTACATCATGGCGCCTTCGAGAAATCCGATCATGCCGCTTCTCACGACGGCCTCGGTGTCGATACCAGCTGCGCGCATGCCGTCGACGTCCGAGAAGTTGAAGCCGCTCAGGCGTTCCATGACCAGCATCCTCCGGGTAACGAGCGTGGGGTGGGGCCGAGGGACGACGAAGTCGCGTTGGCCGAGCTGGGCGAAGGTGGACGCGATGTCGAGCATGTTCTCGGCTTCCAGTCGGAAGTCGAGCTCCTCGACGATGGTCTCGGCGAAGAGTTCGACCAGAGCCGGGGGATTGGCCAACGCGGCAATCGGAATCCGACCCACCAGGTGGGGAGCGAGCCACGACATCACAGCGAGGTCCTGGCGTACACGTTGGGCTACCGAGGGGCGTTGCACCTTCACGACCACGTCGGTCCCGTCGAGCAATCGTGCAGCGTGGACCTGGGCTATGGATGCGGCGGCGAGTGGAACATGATCGACAAAGGAGAACACTTCGGAGAGGGGCCGGCCAAGGTCTTCGACCAGCACTCTTTCCACTACGGGCCAAGGTTCAGGCGGGACCCTGTCCCGGCACCACTTGAACTCCGCCACGAGTTCAGCGGGGAAGATGCCGTCACCCGATGCCACAATTTGACCGAGCTTGATGTACGTCGGTCCCAACTGTTCCGCCGCTATGCGGAGGCGACGCGATATGCCGGCAATCTTCTCAGCACCACCCCGTCGTCGTTCGGTGGCGTACCACATGGCGAGTGCACCACCGAGATGGCGCACCGTTGTCCCCACCCTGGCTCCCGGCGGTACCTTGCGGGGGCGGATCAACTCGGGCAACGTCGCCTGCAGCTCGGCGCGAATCCGGCTCAGTCCGGATTTCCAGGTCAGATCGTCCAGGTCGAGAACCCACGGGCCCTGGTCGGTGAAAACGCCGAACTCGGTATCGGCGGAGACCACGAAATGCAGTGTACCGACGGTTTGGCTCGGCTACGACGGACGCACGAGACCAGTCTGGAAGGCGAGCACCACCGCTTGCACGCGATTGCGCAGTCCGAGCTTTGCCAAAACCCTGCCGACGTGCGACTTCACGGTTGCCTCCGAGACGAAGAGCCGTTCACCGATTTCCACATTGGAGAGCCCTTCGGCCACGGCGACGAGCACCTCTCGCTCTCGAGCTGTAAGCCCGCTGAGCACGGCCGGGACTGCAGCGTCCTCCGGCGAACTGCCCGACAGATCTGGCAGTTGATTGGCGTACTCCTCGAGCAACCGCTTGGTGATCCGGGGGGACACGACGGCATCGCCGCGGGCGACGGTTCGGATGGCCTGAACGAGTTCGTGGGGCGGGACGTCTTTGAGGAGGAATCCACTCGCCCCGGCCCGCAGCGCTCCGAAGGCGTACTCGTCCAGGTCGAACGTGGTCAGGATCAGCACGTGACTCAAAGAGCCTGAGGCGGTGATGGCCAGGGTGGCGCCGATGCCGTCGAGCGTGGGCATGCGGACATCCATGAGGACCACGTCCGGCTCGTAGAGCTCCACCAGTCGGAGTGCCGCCTCACCGTCGGCCGCCTCGCCGATGACCGAAATGTCCTCCTCGGCTTCGAGGATCATCCGGAATCCCTTACGCAAGAGAGCTTGGTCGTCGGCCAGGACGACGCGAATCGTCATACGGGAAGGGGTGCCTTGCAGGTGCGCAGCGTTGCCACCACCTGCCAGCCGCCTTCATCTCTCGGGCCGGCGATGAGCGTCCCCTCGAATGCAGCAGCTCTTTCCTTCATGCCGAGGACGCCGTGCCCTTCCCCCGGTGCATCCGGTCGCACCGAGGGGGTGCCGCTTCGCAGCGCGGCGACAGGCGGTTGTCCGTCGTCGACGATGCGCACGGTCACGTCGGGATCACTGAAGGACAACGAGATATGCACCGAGTGGGCAGACCCCGCATGTTTGAGCGCGTTGGTCAATGCCTCCTGCACAATCCGATAGACGGTGAGCTCGGCCGCCCCGGAAAGGGCGAACGGCTCGCCGAATGTCTCGAGGGTCACCAGGAGGCCCGTGGAACGTACCCGTTCCGCCAGGGCAGCGAGTTCACTCAGACCGGGTTGAGGCGCCAATGCAGCAGGCCCCAATGGGCGATGCTCATCTGCACCGGGTTTGGCGTATTCCGCCCCGTCACGGAGAAGGCCGAGCAGTCGACGCATGTCCTGTAGCGCTTGTCGGCCCGCGCTCGACACCTCGGTGATCGCCTCGGTGGCGCGCTGGGGGTCGGTACGCTGCGCGATCGCGGCGGCATCGGCCAGCGTGACCATGACCTGAATGTTGTGCGAGACCACATCGTGCATTTCCCTCGCAATGCGTGCCCGTTCGGCCGCGGCGGCCAGAAAGCTCTGCTGATCGCGCTCGAACTCGAGTCGTTGGGCTCGTTCGACCAGCCAGCCCATCTGCTGGCGTAGCGTCCGCACGACAACGCCGGCGAGGAGTGCTGCCGCGGCCATCCCCGTGAGGAAGACCAGCGACTTGAAGTAGTTGTCGACGGGCGTCCAACGTTCGGTGGCCATGATGACGCCAATTTCGACGACGAGGGCTGCGACAACGACCGTCAGCCAATCGCATTCAGTCGCGACGGTAAATAGAGCAACCAAGAGCGCCGTGTCCGCCAGGAGCGGGCCGGCAACCAGCCACTGCACAAGTGCGACGAGAGCCACCACGATGAAGACGGGGAAGGGGGCTCGGCGGCGGAACACCAAGGGAACCGTAAGTCCAGCAACGAGCCAAAGATCGTTGTGCGGGACCTTGTCGAACACGAACCACCCCGAACAGAGGACGAAGAGCCCAAGTGCCAACGTGGCATCTACTGCGATGGCGAAACGACTATCCCAGCCACGCAACGTTTCCCAGACCCACCATGCGCGGCCGACAGGGGGACCGTCTGCTCCGCGATCCGCTAGCACGCTCTGGTTGGCCCGTCCCTGGTTTGTACCGTCCACAGCTGGGAACATCAGGTCTTTCCTCACTTCAAGAGCCGAACGCAATCGTATCGGCTGGGGCAAGCTTCCTCTCGTTCCCTGGGCACTACGGACCATTTATCTTGTCTATGCCCTTTCAGGGCCCTTTCTCATCATCCGCAAGGATGAACTCCCTCCGGCGAATTCATCCACTTCGTTCTGGTGCGGGTGGCCCCGACGAAGGGTTCAGCGACCCATGCCACACAGCACGAAGTCGCAGATCTCTTGGCTGGCCCGACCGGCGGGAATCGGGTCGGGCTCACCGGCACGGACCGAGAGGGCCCCGTAGATCTGCTGACCTATGAGCACCACCGCCCTTTCCCGGTTCAGCTCAGGGCGAAAAATGCCCGCCTCCATACCGGCTGCGACGATGTCGTCGAGAAATCGGACCATGTCGAGCTCGATCATCATGAGCGCACCCCCTACCGCAGCGGATCCGGCTGCCGACACGGTGGCCTGTGTGGCCATGGCCAGCCGGAAGAAGGCCGGACTCTCATCGATCCGATCCAAGAGCCCCTCGATGACAGAGCGGAGCCGCTCGAGCGGGGGAGCAGTCTCCTCGGACATCTCGACGACCGTCTCCCTGAATTTGTCGTACATCGACTGCACGCAGGCGTGGAGGAGATCGTCGCGATTGGTGAAGTAGACGTAGACGGTCGAGCGCGCGACTCCCGCCGCGAGTGCGATCTCGTCCATGGCGACGTTGGTCGTCCCATGCTCACCGAAGAGGCGGCGGGCCGTGTCAATGATCTGATCCCGCCGAAAGTCCCGGATCATCCCCTTCAACGCGTCAGGAGCCGTTCTTGCCATCTCGGTCCCTTCTTGTGCTGCCGGATCAGCGGCCCAGCGGCGCCGCGGGCGTAAAGGCCACTGGGAGGTGCTTCACGCCGTTGATGAACTGCGACTGCAACCTCTGCACATCACCGGCCTGGTGAATATCGGGAAGTCGGTCGAGGAGATGTTCGAACATAACTCGGATCTCCATCCGCGCCAGGTTCGCGCCGAGACAGAAGTGCGGACCACCGCCTCCGAACGCGATGTGCGGATTCGGATCGCGCCCGATGTCGAAGCGCCCGGGATTCTCGAAGACGGCCTCATCCCGATTGGCCGAGGTATGGTAAAAGACGACTTTGTCGCCCTCCCGGATGGTTGTCCCACTGAGCTCGCTGTCGTACATGGCGGTTCGGCGAAAGTTCATCACCGGGGTGACGAAGCGCAGCATCTCCTCGACAGCGCCGGGCAGCAAGGTGCGATCGTCGCGGAGTCGCTTCCATTGGTCGGGGTACTCGAAGAACGCGTGCATTGCTCCGGACATCAGATTGCGGGTGGTCTCGTTCCCGGCCACGGTCAGCAAGAGGAAGAAGAGCTCGAGCTCCAGTGGGCTGAGGCGCTCGCCCTCTACTTCGACGGCGGTGAGCACGCTCATCAGATCGGCCTGCGGATCGATCTGTTTCTTGGCGAACAGCTCTGCGGCGTAGGCGTACAACTCCATCGCCGCGTTCATCGCCATGTCGGCCTCTCGTTGGTATTCGGGGTCTTCGTTCCCCACCATCCGATTCGACCAATCGAACATCTTCTGACGATCGTCCGGCGGTACGCCGAGGAACTCGGCGATGACCTGTAGAGGCAGTTCAGCCGAAAGATCGGTGACGAAGTCGGCCTGACCGACGGCGCACACCCTGTCGATTATGTTGTCGGCCGTCCGGTGCACGCTCGCCTCGAGGTCGCGGACCATGCGTGGCGTGAATCCCTTGTTGACCAGCCGCCGATAACGGGTATGCAGCGGCGGATCCATGTTCAGCATCATCAGGCCTTGTTGTGCGATCTCGTCGTCACCCAACTCGAACGGCATCGTTCCCCTGGCGGCCGAACTGAATCGATCGAAGTCTCGATTCACCGTGACGCAGTCGTGGTACCGGGTCACAGCCCAATATCCGGGGCCACCCGATTCTTCTTGCCAGTGCACAGGATCGTGGCGGCGCAAGTAGGCCAACCAGGCATGGGGGACGTCGGCGACGAACGACCGAGAATCGGAAAGGTCGACGGGCCTCACGTCAGGCGCGTTCAGGCTCATTCGGCCACTTCTCCTAGTATCGGACACCTCGTCTGATAAAGAGGATGTTATGTCCTGGTACCGATGAGGGTCGATCGCACGGGCCGATTACTGAGCCGTGTCGCCGGCTGGTGGCGGGAGGATGGCCACCGATTTCGAGGGATCGTCAGGATCCAGTATCACCCGAAGTCGGTTCTCGCCGTCCGGCGGGTCACCCGGGGCCTCGGCAGTAATCACCGGCTCGATGTTGGTGGGCTGAAAGATTTCTTTGAGACCCAAGGCCACGCCAGTGGCAATAGCGCCGAGAGCGGATCGGCGCCGCCACGAGTCAAACCGCCTCGCTGGCGGTTCCTCGCTCGGTGGTTCCTCGGGACGGCCGCTCGTTTCGATGTGCCCATGATCGCAGCATCTCCGGACGGTCGAGCGTCAGCCCTCGCCAGAACAACGGCGGTTGGCCAGGAGCGGTCTCCTTGCGCTAACGCTCACGTGCCGAACTGTTGGCCAAATGCCAAAGAGAGCAAAAGTCGCACTGATAGACGTGCAATACGGCCCCAGAATCGATATGGCTCATGTTTGCAGCGCGTAGCGCGTCTTGTCGGGAGCGAAAGACGGCCTTTGGTGCCCCGTCCGCCCGCCAGTGCGAGCCAAGAGACCGGACACGATGGACTTCGCGTCCTGTGCCTCTCGTTCCGTTCTTCCGTCGGCCCATGGTTCTATTCTTGTCGGAGATTGTCGCGGCTCATGTCACCGTGGAGTTCTAAGGGCGTCGATTCGTTCGATCCTTCCAAAAGTGCCCCGACGCGCCCCGATCCGACGGAGGGGGAAAAGGGGTCGAATCTGGCGCGCCGGGGCGTCTAAAGCCTACGAGAAGCGCACCCAACTGACGAATGATGCGTGCAATCTTCTACCTGGCCTCCATACGGGAGGAGGTTGCCGGTCCGGGCCATTCCCGCAGCATCTGGGGCGTGTGCCCGTGGAAGGCGGGGTCACGCTTCTCGTGACTACTAGCCGTCATTGGTTAAAAGGGTCGTAGGTTCTAGTAGGACCATTTTGCTAGATGACCAGGGAATAGGGGTTAAAGACCGACCATCTGTTTTCGACGAATTCGCTTATACCGTTGCATTCTGTCATTATGGTTTGATGGCAAAGACGGTAATAGTCAAGCTGACCGATGACATTGATGGGGGAGACGCCGACGAAACCGTGCACTTCTCCTTGGACGGCAAGTCCTACGAGATCGATGTAAATAGCGACAACGCGAGCCGAGTGCGTGCGGCGTTTGCACCGTTCATTGCAAAAGGTCGGCTAAGCGGTAGTAGCTCGGTGCGTTCTCGAGCAGTTCGTCCAAGTACCGGTTCCAGCGAGAAGACCCTGTTCTCGCAGCTGACTAGCGAGGAGAAGATGCGCTTCCGCACATGGGCGAACATGGCCACCGCCCGGCGCATCAGCGATAGTCGTGTAAACAGTTGGATTGCCGCCGGTAAGCCGTAATTTATCGACAGGCAAGGCAATCGACGCAGGCGACCCCCGCGCCTTTACGATGTTCCCCACGGAGCCGGCTCACGAGTTACATAGACCGAGGGATCCCTGAGGGGTCGAATGCTCGGGTTGGCGGTGACCTCTAGCCGAAGTTCAGTTGGCCAAAGGTGTTGCACAGGCCCAAGGCCTCAATGAGCAAGAAGGCCGAGATGATGGTCACGACGATGGGTGTCCGCCACCGCCGACCACCTCGAGCCGTCGCAGGCGCCATGTACCACGCGGGTAGAGCCGCTCCCGAGAATTGGGCCAGGTGGAGGCCGATGGGAATGGCTTCGTCGCTCAGAGCCGCTGTCGGATCTGCGGCCAAAGCCAGGCGACAGAGTTCTTCGTCGCTCGGGGGTGCATCTGACAGGGGAGTGCCGACCATCAACGCATCGTCAATCGAAGCCCTGACGTCGAGGTCTCGGTCCATGGTCACGCGGAACTCCTTGAGGTGGCGCTACACCTCAGGGTACAGACCTGTTTGCGTCGCCGCGCGTCGGGCCGGACGCGGTTCGGACGTCAGGTTGTCTGACCTGCGGGAAAACAGGCCAGACAACCTGACGATCCTACTTCTGTCGCGTCACCGGTCGATAGCCGATGCCCGGGGACTGCCGCACGTCCTACTGAGGCGGGCCTGACGAAAGGGTCACGGAGCCCGTGTGCGATTGGCCAGAGGAGTCGGTCCACGCGATGGACACCTTGTCGCCCGGGTGGAACGGCGACAGCAGGTTGGTCAGTGCGCTCGGCGAGGCGACTGTCTGGCCGTTGAACGAGGTGATGGTGTCACCTTCGGCCAGTCCACCTTGCTGCGCAGGCGAACTCGTGACGACCGAACAGATCAACGCGCCGGAAGAAGTGGAGTTTCCCGATCCGGACCCGGAACCACTACCGAAACCGCTGCCGAATCCATCACCGAAGCCAGAGCCGGGGTTCGCGCTCCCACTGCTGCAGGAGGTCTGCGCGACTTCAACACCGAGGAACGCCGTCGCCCCGATGTGGACGGTCGAAGAGGAGGTCCCCAGTTCGATCTGCTTGGCGATCGAGATGGCAGCGTTGATCGGAATGGCGTAGCCCTGGTTGCCGGCCGACTGACCCGAGGATTGGAACGAGAATCCGGCCGAGGCCGCAGTGTCGACGCCAATGACCTCCCCCGCAGTGTTCACCAGCGAGCCACCTGAGTCACCCGCCTGAATGTTTGCGTTCGTCTCGATGAGCCCGGTGAGTTGTTCGGAGCTTCCGTCGCCATCATCGCTGGCGGTGATCGACTGGTTCAGGGCCGTCACCGTCCCACCGGCGGCGCTCGGAGTTCCCCCCGTCCCACCGGCGTTCCCGATGCCCACGACGCCTTGGCCGACAGACACCTTGGAGGAGTCGCCGATCGTTGCGGTCTGCAGGCCTGAAGCACCATGCAACTGAAGAACCGCAATGTCCTTCGTCCGGCTATAGCCCACCACGCTGGCGGAGTAGGTCTTGCCATTGCCGATGTCGGTCACACTGATGGAGGTCGCTCCGTTGATGACATGGTTGTTCGTCAGGATCACGCCGGACGAGCTCAGCACGATACCGGTTCCGGCCGCCTGTTCTTGCTGGTAGCCGAGCGTGGTGTTGATGTCCACCAGGCCGGGGTCCACCTTGTTGGCGATCGCCGAGACATCGCCCGGACCGGAAGAACCGGAACCAGAGGATCCCGAACCAGAGGATCCCGAACCAGATCCCGAACCAGATCCCGAACCAGATCCCGAACCAGAGGAGCCGAAGCCGGACGAGCCGGAGCCGAAGGGGTTGTTCCCGAAGGGGTTGGATCCCGACGAACCCGAACCGTTCGACGAGGGGGCGTTGCCTGAGGCACCCGACGCCGAGAGGGAGTTGGAGTTGCTCGTCCAGGCCACATGGCCGATCCCGGCGCCGGCTGCCAGAGCGACGGCGGCAGCGACACCGATGATGGCGGCCATGTGCCGGCGGCTACCGGTTTGGCGCGGGGCATCGGAAGGTGGCGGAGTGCCCAAAGTCGAGTACCCCGGATTGGTCGGAGGTCCCTCCGGACCCGACCCCGAAGGCGATCCCAATTGGGGGTTGCCGGCCAAGGCTCCGAGGGCATACGAGCCGTAAGGCGCCCCTGCAGGCGGGACGAATGCCGGAGCCCCCAGCGGTGGGGTCTGCTCCTGGGCAACCTGTGGCGTCTCCGGAACCTGTGCCGTCTCCGGAAGCTGCACTGGCTCCGGGAGTTGGGCGCCAACGGGGGGAGTGGGATACCGGTTCCCGGGGTCGGCACGCCGGCTATGGGATAGGAGGGCGTGTCCTGCTCAGATGCGCCGGTTTCACTCGGCTGCTCGAATACTTCGTCCGTCATCGTGTCTCCTTCGGCCTCGGCCCCCGTCTTGAGGAGGCTGCCATGAAGGCATTGAAACGTACCGATCTGTATGCCAGGTCAAGGAAAGGTATGAGAAGGATAAATGTTGGCTGTGGCCTGCCGATCGCTGTCGGTGAGGTCGACAGGCGTTGTGTGTCCCCTCACTCGGGCCGGAAGACCACCTTGATGGCGTGCGAATTCTCGCGGTCGATGGCGGTTTCGATCGCCTCTCTGTAGTTCTCGAGGGAGAACTCGTGGGTCACCACCACACTGTCGGGGAGTAAGCCTGCTGCGAGGATATCGATCGCCCTGTCAACGGAATGACGGTCGGGACCGCCGGCCAAGCCAGGGGCGGAGCCCGAATCGATCGAGTGATCGATGGATCCGACGAGGGCCGCCTCCTTGTACCAGACCGGGGTCAGATCGACCTCACTGACGCCGGCGGCGCCGAGCAGCAGCACCGTCCCTCGGTGCGCCACGGCACGCAGGGCCTCGGTGATCGACCTCGGTGCCCCGACTGCCTCCACGACGTAGGGGAAGCCACCCATCAACATCGTGTCGTTGCCCATGCCCACCTGGCGTACCCCCATGATCTGTGCGAGCTCCTCGAAGTGGCCATTGTTCGGGTCGGTCAGCACCACGTGATCGGCCCCGCACGCCGCAGCGGCGTTGCCCTGATGGGGGTGACGGGCGAGGACCGTCACCGGACTGCCGGGAAAGAGGCCTTTGACCGCTGCGATGGTGGCGAGGCCGATGATGCCGGCACCGACCACCAGTACGGGGTCACCGTCATTCGGTGCCGCCCGCAGCAAGCCGTGAGAGGCGATCGAGACGGGTTCGTGCAGGCTCGCGCCCCGGTCGGTGACGGCATCGGGCAGCGGGTGCAGCATGGACGCGTGTGCAAGCACCTGATCGCTCCATCCCCCGCCAAGATTCGAGGTGAATCCCAGCGTGCGACCTGAGCTCACGATCCGGCTGTCAAGGTTGAGGCACGAAGATGTCCAACCCCGGGCGCAGGTGGCACAGAGTGGCTCGATCCCACGTGCGGCGCACGGGATGCATGGATCCACGGCGACGCGTGTCCCCAGCGGGTAGGGGCAGTCGGCTCCCGCCTCGATGATGCGGCCGGCGATCTCGTGCCCGAAGACGAAGGCCTGGCCGCCCAGCGAATACAGAGTTGGGGACGGTCCCGTGTTGTGGGAGAAGAGGTGAAGGTCGCTGCCACAGATGCCCCCGGTGGCCACCGCTATCCGGGCCCACGCCTCGTTCGGAAGGTCGGGTTCGGGCAGCTCGACCAGCGTGGCGGGAAAGGAGAGGTCCGACATGTCGAATTGAACGGCGCGCATGGCGGCAGCGTAGGCCGATTTGGATCGCCGTTCACAGCGAATGCCTTCTCCGCCCGATATCGAGAGGAAGGCGAGAATCAGATGGCATTCTGCTCGATGCCACCGGGGATCGCGTCACCATCGCGGCCGTGCCCCGACTATGCGGGTGCTCGGAGACCGAGCCGTTGTTGCTCGACGATGAGGCAGCGATCCTCGACGTAGAGCAGTCCGGCGCTCTCGGCGATGGAGCGAGCTTCTTCGGACATGATCCCCAGTTGAAGCCACAGGGCCGTCGCGCCGACCGCCACTGCTTGACGGGCAATCTCTGGAGTTTGGGGTGAAGGGCGAAAGACGTCGACGAATCCGACCTGTTCGGGAACCTCCGCCAATGTGCGAAACACGGGCTGACCGAGAATGCTGTCGGCGTGCGGATTGATCGGGATGATGCGCCAGCCGCGTGATTGCATGCGTGCCAGTACGTCGTGCGCCGGCTTAGCCGGGTCTTGGCTGGCGCCGACAACGGTGATCGTCGCATAGGTTCGCAGGATGCGCTCGACGACAGCGTCGGTTTCACTCATGTGCCCACGCTAATTTTCTCCGGGAACCGTCGAACAGTGAAAGGCGAACGCCGATCACGTGCCCTTTGCCGCAGCCTCCAGGACGGGGATGTCGAGCTTCACCATCTGCAGCATCGCGTTCAACACCCTCTGAGCCACCACTGGATCGGGATCGCTCATGAGCTCGCCCAATCGGTCGGGCACGATCTGCCATGACACGCCGAAGCGGTCCGTGAGCCACCCGCATTGCGAGGGCTGGCCTCCGTCGACGAGGTGATCCCAATAGTGGTCGACTTGGGCTTGGGTCTCGCAGTTGACGACGAACGAAATCGCCGGTGTGAATTGGTACATCGGTCCTCCGTTGAGGGCCATGAACGGCCGTCCGTCGAGTTCGAAGCTCACCACGATCGGGGCGTCCTCGCCCGAACCCTCGGTGAGCCGTCTGGAATTCGGAAAGATAGCGATGTAATGGTCAACGGCATCCTGCGCGGTTCCGTCGAACCACAGGCACGGGGTGATGGGGGTCATGGTCGGATCTTAGGACTTGCCGTTGAGCTTCGGGCCGTCGGACCATCCGGTTCGTCTGCGGCGCGCGTTGCACCGCGTGCTCCCGGAGACTCGGTGTGGCTCATGGTGCGTCGATCCGATGTCTCACCGCGATTGTCCGATGTTGATTGCCGTAAGTCCCCTGATCCGGCGGACGTGGCCGGTAGAGTTCGTCTCGTTCCCCTGACGCAAAGGACACGCAATGTTGGCTCTTGTTCTCGTCTTGACGTTCGTCGTCCTCCTCCTCGGGGTGCTCGTCGCCGGACTGCTCAGGAGCCACGCCGACATTTTGAAATCGCTTCACGACCTCGGAGCCGGGGTCGGCGACCCATCGATGAGCAGGCCGGACGAGCACGGACACCAGGGAGACCTCAATCCATCGGCACGCGCCGTGGCCGTGCCCTTCAGATCGGGACCTCCCCTCCCGGGAGAACGGGACTCGGTCTCGGCACCGACCATCTCCGGTGTCACTCCACACGGCGACGCATTGGCCATGACGTTTACGGGCCATGGCACGCTAACCCTGGTTGCATTCCTGTCCTCCGGTTGCACGACCTGTGCCGGTTTCTGGGAGGCGTTGCAGCGGCCAGACGAGCTCGGCCTCCCCGAGGACATTCGGCTCTTGGTGGTGACCAAGGGCCCTGAATTCGAAATTCAGGCAGACGTGAAGGCGAAGGCGCCTGAGCGCCTGGCGGTCATCATGTCCACCGAGGCGTGGGGGGACTACGAGGTGCCCGGTTCTCCCTTCTTCGTGCTTGTCGACGGGGCCTCTGCTCGACGCATCGGCGAAGGGGTGGCGAACCACTTCAGCCAGGTGACCGAATTGGTGCGGCGGGCCCAGGTCGACGTGCGCCCGTTCGGGCCGGGGAGTCAGAGCAGGGTCTTTGCCGATGGCCTCGATGGCCCCACGCGCGAGTCGGCAAACGACGAGGAGCTGCTTGCCGCCGGCATTCACCCCGGCCACCGGAGCCTTTATCCGAGATCGCTCGCCGATGTCTTCCCATCAGATGAAATGGCGCTCGATGACCTAGGGGAGCACGACGAGGCGATGCCCATCGATCCCGTGCGGAGGGCTGGCTGAACGAATGGCCATGCCCATGCTCCGCGCCCATGGCATTACGGCGATGTTGCCTGCCGGTTTCGAAGGGCGCATCTTCATACGTCCCCATCTCGCAGGTGAGAACTCGCATCCGGTGGCACACTTCGCCACGTTCCCGCTTCCCGCTGACGTGGGTGACTTCGGTGGTGGAGCCGTGACCCTGATGGGTCCCGACGACATCTTTGCCGTTCTCTTCGAATACGGGCCCGAGAGTGCGGGCAAGGCGCTTTTCGCCCGCCAGGGGATGCAACGGTCATTGGGCGCCGACGACTTCCGATCGATGTTGCTCCGGCGTGGCCTCGGAGGGCAGTCGGGCACCCAATGGTTCTTCACCGAAGCGGGCCGGCCGTTCACGTTCTATGCCGTACTCGGTAGCCACGCGCGTCGGAGTGTCCTGGTGCCCCGGGTCAACGCATTACTTGCTTCGCTGACCGTCAGTCCACAACCGCTCTCGGTGACCGCGGGAACCGCATCGTGGAACTGATCGGCCTCTACCTGATCGCGTGCACCCTTTTGATCGTCGCCGGCGCGATGAAGGCGGCGCGACCAGACGACACCGCCCGGGCTCTCGCCCCGCTCATGCCGGCACCGTTGGGGGCACTCGCCGACGTTCGTCGTCTGCGGTCGATCATCCGAAGTGCCGCACTCGTCGAGGCCGGGCTCGGTGTGGCGGCGTTCCTCCTGCCGCGTGCGGTACCGGCTGCACTGGTGGCAGCCTCCTATGTCGCCTTCGCCGGGGTGGTGGCATATGTGCGCGCTCGGGTGGCGCGCTCGCCAGTTGCGGTTGTTTCGGTACTCCGGACGCTCCGGCCACGGTCCTCCACGTCGTCGTCGACCTCGCGTTCGCAGGCGCGGCGGTGCTCGTGGCGACGTCGGCGCCCCCAGGTGGCACGATCCTGACTGCGCTCGGCCACCAACCACTTCACGGCGCCGCGCTGCTGATGGTCTCGGCCGTCGGGGCCTGGTTGACGTACCTCACCCTTTCCATGCTCGGTGCGCTCGAGGCTGCCCGCCGGGCTGTCGGCGCGCCGGGGAGACGGTGATGCGCCTGTGACTCTCTCGACGACTCTCGTCGAGCGCACGTCGAGCTTTCTCGGCACTCGACTCTCCCGACGGGGATTCATCAATCGGTCGGCCTTTGCCGGAAGCGCGGTGGCGATCGGCGCCGGTCTCGACCTTGCACTGAAGCCCGGCACGGCCTACGGAGCGATCTGTTCGTGCGGTAACTCTGCGTGCGGGTGCGGAACGACGTGCTGCTCCGGCTTCACTGATTTCTGTTGTTCCGTGAACGGTGGGTACAACTACTGCCCGAGCAACACGGTGATGGGGGGGTGGTGGAAGGCGGACAACTCGTCGTTCTGCGGTGGCCCCCGCTATTACATGGATTGCAACGCGACATGCCAATGCACCACCGGCTGCGGAAGGGGTTTCCCATTCTGTGACACCCAGTGCGACGGGACGAACTGCGGCTGTGGTCCCGACGGCTGTAGTTCGTTCATGGTCGGGTGCTTGCAGTTCCGGTACGGTCAGTGCAATCAGGACGTCGCCTGCATGGGCCGAATCGTGTGCCGCGTCGTGGCATGTGTGCCGCCCTGGGAAGTAGATCCGACCTGCACGACAGCGTTGGCCGTCGACAATGGGACGGCCGAACAGAACGTGGCCTGCTGGACGACGGCCCCGCCGTCACCCCCGTGCGGGTCGCCGGCGACGAATTGCCAGGTTGCCACCATGGCAGGGAGTGCGGACGGCGCCGGCTACGCCATTCTCACCTCGTTCGGGAAGCTGTTCACGTACGGCGATTTCGCCGATGACGGCGATCAGTCGGCCACGGTCCTCAACAAGCCGGTGGTGGGTCTGGCCGCCACCCCGACCGGGAAGGGCTACTGGTTCGTGGCGGCCGACGGCGGCATCTTCACCTTCGGCGACGCCCAGTTCTTCGGCTCCATGGGGGCCACGGTCCTCAACAAGCCGGTGGTGGGCCTGGCCGCCACCCCGACCGGGAAGGGCTACTGGTTCGTGGCGGCCGACGGCGGCATCTTCACCTTCGGCGACGCCCAGTTCTTCGGCTCCATGGGGGCCACGGTCCTCAACAAGCCGGTGGTGGGCATGGCCGCCACCCCGACCGGGAAGGGCTACTGGCTCGTGGCGGCCGACGGCGGCATCTTCACCTTCGGCGACGCCCAGTTCTTCGGCTCCATGGGGGCCACGGTCCTCAACAAGCCGGTGGTGGGCATGGCCGCCACCCCGACCGGGAAGGGCTACTGGCTCGTGGCGGCCGACGGCGGCATCTTCACCTTCGGCGACGCCCAGTTCTTCGGCTCCATGGGGGCCACGGTCCTCAACAAGCCGGTGGTGGGCCTGGCCGCCACCCCGACCGGGAAGGGCTACTGGTTCGTGGCGGCCGACGGCGGCATCTTCACCTTCGGCGACGCCCAGTTCTTCGGCTCGGCCGCGTGAGAGAAGGAGTCATATGACACCCTGGGTCGTCGTGGCGACCATTGCCGTCACTCTGACCGCGGCCGTGCGATCGACCTGGTCGCCCTGCGGGCTCTCGATGCTGGCCTCCATCACGCCGCTCGCTGAAGTGGGGCGGGGTCACCGGTTCCGCACGACGGCGTCGTGGTACGTCGCCGGCAGCGTCGTCGGGGGCGCCACGCTTGGCGTCTGTATCGCCGCACTGGGGGTCGTCGTCGACGAGATCTCGCCGGCGCCGGGCGCGGTGACGCTCATCGCTCTCGCGGCATGCGCGGTCGCCGTGCTGTCCGACACCCGCGTGGGCGGATTCCAACTCCCGGTTCACCACCGCCAGGTGAACGAACGATGGCTCGATCGTTTTCGCCCGTGGGTCTACGGGGCCGGGTTCGGATGGCAGATCGGTAGCGGCCTCGCCACGCACATCATGACGTCCGCCGTCTACTTGATGATCGTTCTGGGCGCCCTCACCGGGCAACCATGGCTCGGCTTCGGCGTCGGGGTCCTCTTCGGACTTGTGCGCGGCCTGTCGGTCTGTCTCGGCCGGCACATCACCAGCACCGACGCCCTCACGGCGTTCCATCGACGCTTCTTCGCATGGGGCCCTCCCGTGCGTCGCATTACCGTTGCCGTCGAGGTGATGGCGACTGCGCTCTTTGCCGTCCTGCTCTCGCCGTGGGTCGCAGCCGCGCTGGGAGCGGTTGCACTCTTCGGGATCCTGGCATGGGCGGTGCGGCGCCGAACCATGACAGCAGTGAGCTCCACCACCGGCGTCCCCTCCGGCAGCGGTGGCCGATCAACGGACCGACGTGATGCGGTCAGTGGTGTGCACTAGGAAGACGGCGTGTCGGGGTTACGTAAGGGCGTGAGCGCATTCCAGACGATGGAGGACACCGCGTTGACGGGTCGATGCCATAGGACTCGGTCGCGTTGGTGTCGGTCAGCACGGCGATGTAGTAGTCACGTCCGTCCCCGTCGACCCATCCCGTCGTATTGATCTGCCATCTGTTGACGACGGCGAAACCGTTCTTCAATGCGACGGTGACTCCGGGAGGGACTCCTCCGGTTGCTCCCCAGTCCTGGGCCGGGTTGATGTGTTCCATCAAGTTGAGAACGTAGGCCCGGGATGTGTTCGAAAGCAGGCCTTGGGCTGCGCCAAGGTGCGGATCATGGCGAGGCGGTCGAGAGCGGTGGTCGTCGTGGTACCCCAGATGCCATCGGTCGCCGGGGTCGTAGAGACCATCCCCGCTGCCCTCTCGAATGCGCCGACGGCCGCCGGACCCAGTCGAACCCAGAGGGCATCGGCCGCACTGTCCAGGCTGTCCTCGATCATCGGCACCGCGAGGGATTGTTCGGCCGGCGTCAGTGATCGGCCGGCCGCCTGCGCCTGTGTGAGAAGTGTCCCCAAAATGTCCACCTTCAGCGTGCTCGCCGTGTGCTCGACGACGCCGGGACGGAACTGCAGTATCTGCCCGGTGCGGATGTTCTCGACCGCCACCGTGACGTTGTCGCTGCGGGTGGCCACGTACTTGGCAATGGCCGGGATCATTGCAGCCGCTCCATCAGGGCCGTAAGCGATCCAATAGCCGCCGGAGGCCGTTGCCAGGCCAACGGCAGAAGCGCCCTTCGTCGTTGTCATCGCGTCGGATCCTTCGAACGTGGCATCGCCGAAGGTGAAGACCCCGCCGTCGGCCGCCACCAGCCAGTAGCAGCGCCCGTCGGGCGTGGCCGTGATCCCGACCACCGGGGCATTGAGGCCGGGTAACGAGGTTCAGGGCACCGCCGCCGAAGCAGACCCGAATGCCGTCACCGCATCGGGCCCGGCCGAGCCTGACTCGATATGGTGGCCGGCCGTCGACGGCGCGGAGTCGACAGCGGTCGCGGTGGCACGTGCGAGCGGCCACGAACCGATCGCCAGGGCGCACACGAGGACCCCGAGCGCAGCGACCGTTCGTCCCGGCCGCCGGGTGTGGTTCTGCGATGGGTGCACGACGCAGACCATATATCTGCGTGTCCGCCACCTCCGCAGGCGCGGGGGAGGCCACCTGGGGAAGTCCGACGGGCGCGATCGTTCCTGATGAGCGTGGCTAGGCTCGCGCACAGAAATTCACCGGAGCAAGAGGAGGTACCGATGTCGAGCAGTGACCTCCTGACAGACGCCTTCGAGCGAATCCGCGACGCCGTGCACCCGGCGGTGAACGGCCTGTCGTCGGGGGAGTTGGCCTTCCGTCTCGATGCAGAGACCAATTCCATCGCCTGGCTGGTGTGGCATCTGACCCGTATTCAGGACGACCACGTGGCGGAACTTGCGGGACGGGGACAGGTCTGGACGGAGAACGGGTGGGTGAAACGGTTCGGGCTACCTCTCGACACCGCTGATACCGGCTACGGCCACGGCCCGGACGAATCGGCCAAAGTCGTCGCCGACAGCCCCCTCCTCCTGGGCTACTTCGAGGATGTCCATGAAAAGTCACTGGAGTTCGTCCGATCGCTCGACGAGACGGACCTGGCGCGGGTGGTGGACCCAGGTTGGGATCCACCTGTCACGGTAAGCATCCGGTTGGTGAGCGTGATCGCCGACGATCTGCAGCATGTGGGTCAGGCCGCGTATCTCCGAGGGATCCTCGAGCGCCGCTGAGGGCACCATGCGCTCCAGAGATCTTCTCGATGTCGATGTCTTCGACCCTGACATCTATGCGAACGGCGATCCCGGGCAGAATGGGCTGCCGATCGAGCTGTTCGCACGGTTGAGGGAACGTGCACCTTGCGTGCGCCTTCCCTGTGAGATCCCGGGGCACGAGAAGTCCGCCTGGGTGCTCTCGCGCTACGAGGACGTGTCGACGATGTTGCGCGAGCCCGATCGCTTCCTGTCGGGCAATGGCGTCACCATGCGGGCCACCCATACGACCGTGTCCGAGGACGGTGGCAAGCCGGCCATGATCACGATGGACGGCGCGGCGCACGTGCGCAACCGCCGTCTCGTCAATCGTGGCTTCACCCCCGCGGTCGTCCGTAGCTTCGAGTCGCACTTCCGGACGATCGCCGGCGACATCGTCCAACACGCTGTCGACCTCGGCTCCTTCGACTTCGTCGGGGAGGTGGCGAGCCAGATTCCCCCTTCACGCGATCTGTGACCTGTTGGGCGTGCCGGACGCGGATCGCCCCGCCCTGGCACGTTGGACGAACACCCTGACGACACCCACCGATCCCGAGTATGCCCCGACGCCCGGTGAATTCTTCGATGCCATGGAGCACATGTGGGCCTACGGACTGGAGTTGGCCGAGCTGCGCCGGCGCACTCCCGGTACCGACGTCATGTCGGTGATTGTGGCGGCGGCGGATAACGATGCACTCAGTGAAGACGAACTCATGGGATTCGTCTTCACCCTGGCCGCAGCCGGCAACGAGACGACTCGCAACAGTGCCAGCCACGCGCTGCTCTCGCTGCTCCAGCGACCCGAACAGGTGCGCGTGGCTGCGAGAGAACGTCGAGCGCATCCCCGATAGTGCGATCGAGGAGTTGCTCCGGTGGTCGACCCCGGTGATCTACATCCGGCGTACTGCGGCATGCGATCTCGCTATGGCGGGACAGCACATCGCGGCAGGTGACCCCGTCGCGGGTTTCGTGGCATCCGCCAATTTCGACGCCAGCGAATTCCCGCAACCGCTGGAGCTCGATCTCTTGAGGCAGCCCAATCGGCACCTCACCTTTGCGACGGGCCCCCACCTTTGCCTGGGGGCCCATATAGCCCGCCTCGAGCTACGCGTTCTCTTCGAGGAGCTCTTGACGCGCACTCGCACCATCGAACTGGAGGGCCCGATGGACTATGCGCGTGACAGCTACGTGCGTGGCGTCAAACGGCTTGGCGTGCGTGTGACCTGAGAGGCCCCGAGGCCTTGGTCAGGCCGCAACCTGCAGCGTTGCTGACCGCTCGGCCGATGCCTTGACGATCTTGTCCGCCACGGAGGGGGCGAGGCGCAGAATGGAACGGAACTCGCTGGCCGAGCTGACCAGTACGCCCAGATCGGTTGCGGCGGTAGCCGTCGCCGTCCGACGTGAACCGTTGAGGAGTGCCATTTCGCCGAGGAAGTCGCCGCTGCCGACCTCGGCCACTTTGGCGACGCCGTCGTCAGTCGCTCGCGAAACCTCAGCCGTTCCACTGTCGATGATGATGAATTCGTGGGCCGGACTGCCCTCCCGCATCAGCACCTGATCCTTGGGAACCTGAAGGTAGGTCGTCAGGGAGCGAATCTTCCGCAGTTCGGCCTTCGTGCAGTCAGCAAAAAGCTCGAGTTCTCCGATATCTACGACGTGCGGTGCGCTCATCTACGGCTCCTTCAATCTGGGTCTCAAAATTCCCGACACATGGAGTGTACCAGCTTCCATCGGAAAAAACAATCATAATCGGGTCATCCATCTCTAGAAGAGATGACCCCGAATCTCAATTCCTGAAGTTGGCTCGTGGGGAATCCGGAGTCCACCGGCAAGAAGGGATTGGCTGGTCAGGGTCAGCGGCCGTCAACAGGTGCACACGCGCCGACTGGCTTTCGCCGGTCCGGCAGCGTGCGGCGGAGACGCGGGGCGCGTCGGTCAGGGCGTCACGGTGTAGGTGTCACGCCCGGCATGCAGCTGCGTTCCGGGCGTGTTCCCGACAATCTTCCCGTTGTGCACGACCGGGGTGCCGTTCACCAGGACGTGATGAATGCCCACGCCCTCGGCATAGAGCCGCCATGCTCCGCCCGGGAGGTCGTCGCGCATCCGCTCGGGCTGGTAGCCCACCGTGTCGAGATCGAAGATCACGGTGTCGGCGGCGTAGCCGTCAGCTATCCGGCCACGTCCTCGCAGACCGTAGAGGCGGGCGGGGACGTCGCTGAGTTGCTCCACCGCCTCTTCGAGGGAGATCACGCCGAACTCGCGGACCCCATGGGCCAGGACCGCGGTGGAATAGGTGGCGCCGCACATCATGTCGAGGTGAGCGCCGGCGTCCGAACCGCCGACGACGGTGCGCGGATCGCGCCAGACGTCGGCGCGGAGCTTCCACTCTTCCGCCCCGGTGGGGGTGACGGCGGGTCGCAGCCCGGTGCGCAGATCGTCGGCGACGACAATGTCGCACAGCACGTCGAAGGGGTCCGCACCACGCTCGGCGGCGATGTCACCGATGCTCCGTCCTTCGATTGCCCTGTTCGCCTCGCTCGCCACCTCCACAACCTGCAGGCGCGACCAGTCGGCCAAAAGGCGCAGCACGCCGGTGTCCGAGGCCGCACCGTCTCTGAGACGGCGCCGCACTTCGGGGTCGGACAAGGCCCGCATCCGCTCGGCGACCGGGAGCTTGATCACCGGCCCCCAGCCCGGCAGCCCATCGAGCGCGAAGCCCGAGAGGAACGAGAGGCGAATGCCCATGTTGTTGGGGAGCGTCAAGGCGACGACCCGTCCTCCGTGTGCTGCCGCGTAATCGGAAGCAGCCAATTGGTGTGTGTGGGAACCGCCGGTGATGGACGTGCCGCCGAGCACGTTCCAGTTGATGGGCCGGTTGGCCCCGACGGACATCGCGGTCAACAGCTCCATCTCCTCCTGGGTGTAGCCGTTGAGGGAGCCATCGAGAATGCCGGCCAACGTCGTGCCCTCGACGTCCGCTACTGCGCTGGCCAGGGTGACCAACTCTTCGAGGCTCGCCCCACGTGAAGGGACCGGCTCGCCGTTGCCGTCGTTATGGGTGGGTGCCCTCGAGGTGGAGAAGCCCAGGGCGCCGGCACGGCACGCCTCGGTGACGAGGCGGGCCATCTCTTGGATCTGCCCGTCGGTGGCTGCTTCGTGGCATGCCTCACCCATCACAACCCGACGGATGGCGGAGTGCCCGGTGAGAAAACCGGCATTGATGCCGAGGTGCCCGTCGAAGCGCGTGACCCAGTCCGCATAGCTCTTCCAGTCCCACGGGAGGCCCGCCTCGAGCGCCGCCAACGGCATACCTTCGACCCTTGCCATCAACCGCATGAGGTAGTCGGCGTGGGCTTCGCCGGCGGGGGCCAGGGTGAAGCCGCAGTTGCCCCCGATGGCCGTGGTGACGCCGTGGAGCGGGGAGGGGCTTGCCGCAGGGTCCCACGACAGCTGGGCGTCGTAGTGGGTGTGGACGTCGACGAAGCCCGGCGCCACGACGAGGCCACCGGCGTTGATGACTCCGCCGACCCGCGCACGTCGCCCACCGGGATGAAGCGGCCGTCACGGATGGCGACGTCTCGAATGCCACCGGGAGCACCCGTCCCGTCGACGACGTAGCCGCCTGTGATCAGGGTGTCTGTCATTGCGATCCCCCTACCTCTTCGGTCTTCACCAACGGCGGTGCCGCGAGTCCTTGCGGTCACATTATCGCCGTGATCTCCTCGCAGCCCCGGCGTGTCCCGCCGTGCCGCCCGTCGAGGACGCGCTGATCACCGGGACCCGTCAACGGCGCACACCACCCACGCACAGGGATAACGTCGTTCCATGGCCGTCGCGTCGTTCCTCGAGGAGAGTGCCGTGCAACTGCGGGAGGAGGGTTGGGTGACGCTGCCCGGGGTCTTCACCGGGCCGAAGCTCGAGGCGTTGCGGGAAGGGCTTTCGATCGCCCTCGAGGGCGCCCGCGCCGAGGGGCAGATCCTCTTTCGGGAGGGGGTCGATGTGAACGACCGCAGTGTCCGGGTGCTCCATCTCCTCGACCAGCACCCCGCATTCGGCGAGATGGTCGACGATCCGACGGTCAGGGATCTGGTGTCGTCGGTGCTGGGCGAGCGGTACCAGCTCTCGAGCCTCTCGGCCAACATCTCGCTCCCCGGATCGGAATCGATGGGGATGCACAACGACCTCATGGCCGTGCTTCCCGAGCCTTGGCTCGCCCCGTACGGAACGAATCTCTTCATCTGCCTCGACGACATGGACGAAGAGAACGGCGCCACCCGCTACCTGCCGGGGAGCCATCGATTCACCACGAACGACATGGCGAGCGACGACGACCTCGCCCGGACCGTACCGATCCCGGCGACCGCCGGCTCCGTCGTCGCCATGGACGGGCGACTGTGGCACACGTCGGGCGCCAACCGGAGCGCGGACCGTCCCCGTCGCATCCTCATCGCCTTCTATGTCGCTTCCTTCATCCGGACCCAGTACAACTGGGCAGCCCTCCTCCCCGAACCGATGAAGAGCGCGCTCACGCCGAGTCTGCGCCAGCTACTCGGTCTTGACGAGGGCAACATGGGCGTGCGTCTGGGTTACGCCGCCTTCAGCGGCACCAGACAGGGCATCGACCCCCACGCCCATTGACCGTGTGGGTGCACCACACCGTGATCCGCGTCCGCGACATGGATCGCTCGCTCGCCTACTGGCGTGATGGCGTGGGCCTCGAGCTCATGATGGACGGGGAGTTCGAGGGGGATTGGCCGACCCTGTTCAATGTGCCGTCGAGGTCGCTCCGCTCGGTCTTCCTGGGCGATGCCAACCAGGACGGGGGGATTCTCGAACTTGTCGACTTCGGATCGCCGGGCACGCGACAGCCCGCAGGCGAGACGCCGGCGGAGGGGTTGATGCTGGTGGCGTTCCAATGCGCCATCGATCCGGTCCTCGAGCGATTGCAGTCGATGGGCTACGCGGGACCGTTACGCGAGATCACCGTGCAAAGCCGGCGCGGACCGGTCCGCATGGTGTTGCTGGAGGATCCCAATGGGGTCCGCTTCGAGCTCACTGAGTTCCTCACGCGCTGATGGTGGTGATACCTGCGGAGGCGATCCGGAATCCATTTCCGCTCGTAACCGTGCAGGTCATGCCCTGCTGAGATGACAGGCAGCGGAAGGGACCGGTGCCTGTCGCGGACCCGTAGGGAAGTGTCGGCGTGTTCTCACCCGGATTGCCCAGGCACTGTTGGCCTGCGCATTTCGTCAACGTGCCGTCGAGCCTTCATCGTGACTGATTGCGGGGGAGTCATGGTCTGGCAGAAGACCTGCTGCAGCGAGGCCGTGTCGTCGATCTCACAACTGATGTTCTTGGACGGCGAGTAGAACTCGCCCCCTGTCGGCGTCTCCAGGGGGACGGTGACGGTCGTCGTGGTGACCGACGTCGTCGACGTCGTGGTGATGACGGTCGTTGTCGGCGTGCGGGCGGTCGTCGAGGTGCTCCCGGTGGGGGAGTTCGCCGATGGCGTCGAGCTGCAGGCGGTCACCAGCATGCGCGGCGGCGGCGATCCCCACGGCGACGAGGAGCCGTGCCCGTCTCGTCGACCGGGGCGCCCGACGGTGCATGGTGATGTGCTCGCTTCAGGAGCTCAGGAGAGCTGACTCTCGGTCTCGGCGACGTCATCGCTCTCGGCGTCCGCACTCTCGGTATCCGACGCTGCCGGCTCCTGATCCGGGCGGTAGGTCGCGGCGAGCAGCCCCGCGGCGGAGACGAGTCCGAAGGCGGCGGCCCCCAGGGCGAGACCCACGCCGGAGCGGGACTTGCGGCCCAGGAGCCTGTCAACGGACCAGCGCCCGTTCCCCAGACCGGCCAGCGCGGTCGCAGCGGCGGCCACCACCGCGGTGTATTCCCACCCGCCCTTGAAGACGAAGAAGCCCTTGCCCTTGTGATCGGTGGCAGCGGCGGTCGCCATCAGGCCGACGACAGCGGCGCTCGGGAGTGGGTTGGCCGCCCCGAGCGTGATGAGCGTTCCAGCTCCGATCTCGGTGGCGGCGGCCATGCGCGCGTGGACGGCCGCGGGCCGGAGCCCGAGGGACTCGAACCAGCGAGTTGTGCCCTCCAGGCCACCCTTGCCAAAGACCTTGTTGGACCCGTGGGCGATCAGCATCGGGCCGATAGCCGCTCGCAGCGCGAGCGATGCGAAGTCTCTTTCTCCGGCGCTCATGGGCGTCCCCTTGTCGTAGTCGTCAGCATGAAATTGAAACGCTAGCGCCCACGCCGACGGAGCAAGGCCGACAGAGGAAATTCGGGCACGCCGGGCAGGGCCGGGCTGGTCCTGATTTCATGGGCAGACTGGGTGGATGGAACGAGAGCGCCAACTCGAACGACTCCACCTGGAACTGCCGCCGCCCCCGGTGACGCCGCCCGGTGTCGAGATCCCCTTCGCCTGGGTCCGGGTCAGTGATTCCAGGGTTCTCCTCTCCGGTCACGGGGCACTCGGGCCGGACGGGACCCCGGCGGGCCCGTTCGGAGCTCGAGATCTCCCGCTAACTTCCGGGCAACGAGGAGGACGTACCCGTGTCTGATGACCCCACCCTTTGGTCCGCCACCCGACTTGCCGCAGCCATCAGATCCCGTTCCCTGTCGAGCCGGGAGCTCCTCGATGCCGTTCTTGCCAACATCGAACGGCTCAATCCCCAGGTCAATGCCGTCATCACCACCGATATGGCATCGGGCCCACGGCGAGGCGACGAAGGCAGACGAGGCAGCCGTGCGTGGGGAGTGGCTGGGTCCTCTGCACGGACTGCCCTTCACGGTGAAGGACGCGATCGAAACCGGGGGAATGCGCTCGACCGGCGGTGCACCCGCACTGGCCGACCATGTTCCCGACGTGGATGCGCCTGCGGTGGCACGCCTCTCCGCCGCGGGCGGCGTGTTGTTCGGCAAGACGAACGCCCCGACCTGGTCCGCCGATTTTCAGACCCACAACGTGCTGTTCGGCACGACCAACAATCCGTGGGACCTGGGTCGCACCACCGGCGGATCATCCGGCGGCTCGGCCGCCGCAGTCGCGTGCGGGTTCACCAGCTTCGAACTGGGAACCGACATCGGCGGCTCGGTGCGGATCCCGTCCAGCTTCTGTGGCATCTTCGGCCACAAGCCCAGTTTCGGGGTCGTTTCCCAACGGGGCTACCTCGATCATGTCGGTGGAGGCACGATCGATGCCGACATCAACGTCTTCGGCCCCTTGGCACGGAGTGTGGAGGACCTCGAACTCCTCTTCGATGTGCTGGCCGGGCCAAACTCCGAAGACGCGATTGCCTGGCGGCTGGACGTACCGCCGCCTCGAGCGGTCGATGTGTCGAGTCTGCGCATCGGCGCGTGGATCGACGACCCCAAGGCCGCGGTGGACACGGAGGTCGGTGACGTCCTCGAGGCCGCCGTACGGTGCGTTCACCGCGGCCGGCGCCTCCATTTCAGCGGAGCGACCGCCATTGGACATCGAACACTCGTTTCATCTCTTCCTCGGGCTCACAGGGGCCGCGGCGGCCATGTCGATCGATCCGGGCACGTCGGACCTTTCGGGCATCAGCCTCCGACAATTGCTCGAGTTGCGGATCGAGCGGGCCCGCGTACGGGCGATCTGGTCCGAGTGGTTCTCGGACCATGACGTGCTCCTGTGCCCCGTGATGCCGATGGCGGCCATCACGCACGACACTGGGCGACCGTTCATGGAACGGACGACCCTCATCAACGGCGAGCCTCGGCCGCACATGGAGTGCACGGCGTGGACGGGACTCGTCGGCGTCGCCTACCTTCCCTCCACCGTGATCCCGGTGGGTCGCACCCGGTCGGGGCTCCCGGTGGGTATGCAGGTCGTCGGGCCCTTCCTCGAAGACCGGACCGCGCTGCGGGCCGCCCAGCTCCTCCACGCCGTCCTGGGCGAGTGGGAGCCCCCGCCCTTGGCCCGGACCTGATCGGGGAACGGTACCCATTCCTGGGACACGGCGCCCCAGGAATGGCACTATTGGTGCCTCCGCACGGGAGGGACCACACCAGCACCTCGAGCCAGGGCCACTCTGGGGCATCGAAGCGCTGGGGCGGTAACGAGGAGAAAGGTGATGCGTGATGGATGTTCGAATCAATCACGTCGCGATGAGCATGCCCCTGGACGAGTCGCTCCGGGAGGACATCCACGGCTTCTACAACGAGGTGTTCGGTTGGACGCCCTACACACCGACAGGCGAAATGGGCAATCCCTTGGTCATGCTCATGGCGGATCCCCGGGTCTTCGTCTACATCGTCGACCAGAAGGAAGGCATGGTCGCACCTCCGCTCGATCACTTCGGGATCCAGGTCTTCGACGAGGACGAGCTCGACGAGATGCTCGGCAAGGCGAAGACCTACAAGGAGAAGGACGATCGTGTCCGTATCATCGAAAAGAAGGTCGAGCGCCACACGGCGGACAAGGAAGCACGAACTGATCTGGCCGAGGTGACGGGAGCCGACCTGGTCAACTGTTACATCGGCTACCTCCTGCCCATGATGGTGGAGATTCAGTACTTCCGACCGAACTAGTCGGCACCATCCACACGGGGCGGGCGGTCCGGGCCCCGTGCGTACCATGACGCGTCACCTACAGATCGGAGAGACTTCCCATGGCAAGTTCCGCGGAGCGGATCGACGAAAAGGGCGGAGCATTGCGACAAGGCGATTCGAGCATGCACGTCGCGGTCTACCGAGGGGAGGGCAGGGTGCCGGTCGAGTCGTTTCCGATACCGCAGCTCGATGATCCCCGTGACGTACTGGTTGAGATCGCGTACTGCGGCATTTGCGGCACGGATCTGCATGCGATCGTCGAAGAGCTGGGCATATTCGGTTGGGGTGCTCCTGGGTTCATCGGTGGCCACGAGTGGTCGGGGCGCGTGGTCGCGACGGGAGAGGATGTGACCGCATGGAGCGTGGGAGACCGGGTCACTGCCAGTAGCGGCGAGTGTGGCGCGTGTCCCGCCTGTCGGTCGGGCCGTCCGTCACTTTGCCGGGTGCGCAGGCCCGATGACGGACAGGGTGCGTGGTCGCAGTACATGCGCAGGCATGAAGAGTCCCTGGTGGCACTCCCGGACGGGCTTGACCTCCGGGCTGCCGCGTTGGCGGAGCCATTCGCGGTCGCCCTCCACGCCGTGACGCGGAGCACGGCCGGGGCGGGCGCACGCGTGCTGGTCACGGGCGCCGGGCCGATCGGCACGTTGACCGTCGTCGCGCTCCACGCACGGGGGATCGACGACGTGACGGTGAGCGAGCCGAATCCCAAGCGACGGGCCATTGCGGAGAGTCTCGGTGCGAAGACGGTGTCGCCCGAGGACCTCGTGAATGCCACCGGGGCAGGTACATATCGATTCGACACAGTCATCGAGACGTCCGGAAATCCCAACGCGGTGACCGCGGGGTTCGACACTCTCGTTCCCGGGGGCTTTCTCGTGCTGGTCGGTGTCATCGTGCCGCCGACGAACCTGAACCTTCTCCGCATGCTCACGGACGAGATCACGGTGACGGGCTCGGCCCTCTATGACGAAGGGGGTATTCGTGAGGCCGTGGAATTGCTCGCCGAGGGTCGGGTGCCCGTCGATCTCCTCGTTGAGCCTGTAAGTATCTCCCTCGACGAGGTGGGGGACGCCTGCGCCAAACTTGCGTCCGGCCACTTGGCCGGCAAGGTCATGGTGGTGCCCAGCTGAGGCCACCGCCTCACGCTCGAGGTGTCGGGCTGAGGACGCGCCCCTAGGGGGCGAGTCCGTAGAGCTCTGCGGCGTTCAGGCCCAAAATTCGACGTTGGACATCCTCCTCGAGGATCGAGATGGTCTCGAAGAGCTCGGCGGTGGCGCCGGGGAACGTCGAGTCGGCGTGGGGATAGTCCGAACCCCACACGATCCGAGTCGGGCCGATGAACGGAGCCAACGCGGGCAAGGTGGGCTCGTCGACCTCGAAGCTCACCCAGCATTGGCGGGCGAAGTATTCGCTGGGCAGAAGCGACATCGGCGGCGCATAGCGATGGTACGAAGGGACCTGGTGGTCGAGTCGCTCGAGCCAGTAGGGAGCCCACCCTCCTCCGGCCTCGAGAAAGACGAACCGCAGCGCCGGATGGCGCTCGAGGATACCCAGACCGATGAGCTGGGCGCAGGCGAGCATTTGCTCGAGCGTGTGTGAGCAGGCATGGAGCACGAGGACGTTGGTCGGTGTGCGATCTGATCCGAGTGGGGGAACGGCGTTCTGGAAGCCTTCGTGGATGGCCACGGTCATCCCCAGTGACTCCGCCTCTTCCCAGAAGCGATCGTTGCCGGGGTCGACGATCGTTCGACCGAGGCAAGGATTCGGGCGGACGAACGCCGACACGAAGCCGAGTTCATCGCGGGCCCTTCGCAGCTCCTTCACGGCGGCATCAGGGTCTTGGAACGGCACCATCGCGGCGCCGTAGAGGCGGTCGGGAGCAGCCGCGCAATAACTTGCCAGCCAATCGTTGTAGGCGCGAGCCACCGCCGCCGCCGCTTTCGGGTCCTGTATGCCCCAGAAGCCCAATCCGATGGTCGGATAGAGCACGACTTCGTCGATGCCCTCGCTGTCCATGTCCACCAGGCGTGCCACGGGGTCGAATGCACCGCTCCGTGCCTCCTCCATCGGGACGGGCCCGGTCGGCGCACCGACGTCGGTCCCCGGTTGCCCCATTTGCCCGAGACGGGCCACGAAGACCTCCTGTCCCCCGATGAGGACGTGGTCGAGGCCGTCGCCATCCGTCACGGCCGTTGGACGGTACTGCTCTGGAAGTGACGCCCAGGCGGACCATGGCTCGAGCACGTGGCCGTCGCCGTCGAGCACTCTCATGTCGTTGTGCATCCCATGAACTTATCCGTAAGTCATGGAAAGGACTGCTCGAGCGGTAGGTGACGACGCGCACCGCGCCATGCCCCGATTCGGTCGCGCTCCCTCTTACCGACGCAGCACTGCGGCGAGCGCGTCGGGATCGAAGAGCACACCGCGAGTCGACGAACTCTGCATCGAGCAGGGCGGCCGGAGTCCCTTGGGGGTCCTGCTCCTGGAATACCCGATCGGTTTCGATCACCCAGGGCTCGTAGCGAGCTTCTTGCAGCCCCGTGGTGTAGCCGCACCGGTGAGGCCGACACGACGTCCGAGCTCGGTGAGGTCGGAGATGGTGAATCCGCCAGTCTGCTCAGGTGGTTGTGCCGCGAACAGCTCGCGTCGAAGCTCATCGAATCCCCCGGCTTCTGCAGCCAGCGCCAGTGCGTTGTCCGCCCGCACCGACTCGATTCCCAGGAAGCACCGCATCCGGTATTCGATAGCGATCGTTCCCCTCGCGACCTCGCCCTGCAGGAACTCTCCACTGGACTCCTCGAATTGGCGACAGTACGGGCACTGAGGGTCTTCGAAGACGACGAGGCGACGCGCGCCGGCGTCTCCGATGAGTACGCCACCCTCTGCGGTGTGGTTGGTGGGTACAGGTGCCGCCGCAGCGTGGTCCATGTCCTGTGTTCTACCGCACGCGATGACGCGCCAGGCGGCGTCGCATGGACGGTCCCGGCTGGCGTGGACTCAATCGGCCGAAAATGCGGTGGCAGCGACGAGGACGCGGTCGAGTAGGGAGGTCGCCCTCGACGCCGGCCGGCAGATCGCCCGGGTTGAGTCTGTTGGCCGCCATGCGGCACAACGCAATGGCCGCGGTCGTCACGGTGAGGTCGGGTTCCTGTGGTGTCTCGCCCAGTGCGAGCGGGACGTCGAAGACGCCGCCCCGAGGCCGGTCACAATGAACCGGGCGGTCCGACCGGGAAGAGGTTGACCAGTCAGCACGACGCCGATCGGCAGCGCGCTCATGACCTGGCTCACCATGAGCCCGAGTCGCCCTTCATCGAGGAGGTTGAGCGGCCGATCGACAGCTTGGCGGAAATCGTCGCCATGGGTCCAGAGTTCGAAGGTCCGCGTCACGAGCATCCCTCCCACCGAACCGACCAGATGGTGATAGCGGACCCCCTCGTCCGGCCCGAGCTCGCCGCACGCGGCGATGAGGTCGAGCACCTCGCGCCACCACGCCCGGGCAACGTCAGCATTCGAAAGATCGGCCAGGTCGGCCAGTGGTCCTCACGGCGATCGGCCGAGATGAGCGGCCGCCGCCCCAGCTGCCCCAGGAGGTACCGCTCCATGCCCACCAGATGCTCGACCAGATCCCGCACGCCGATGCCGTCGATCCTCGTACGACGTTCCCAGTCGCCCTCCGTGAGCGAATCCAACAGTTCGCCGAATTCGGCCGTCGTGTCGATGAACGCGGTCAGTGGGCTGGTATGTCCGTCGGACCGCTTCCAAGCGACGTTCTGTAGCGGCTTGGGGGATGGCCCGGCCAGCAAGGCGCCCGAGATCTCGTCCCACACGCGTGGCGGCATGCTCGTGACGCCTGAGAGCGCAGCATCGAATGCGATGTCGAGAAGTTGATCCTCGTTCAGGTCCATGCGGGAAGTTCCTCTTCGGTGATCTGGGTACTCAGGAGGTCGTGCATCCGGCTCAGGGCCATGCGAACCCGTGATTTGACCGTAGGCCGATGACGTGGCCAAGGCTTTCCACGTCATCGCCACGTCGCAGAGCCCCTACCTGCAGTGGTTCCGAGAGCAGATCTCCGACATCCATGGGCTCACTCCCGAAATGATGCTCGGGCCGCCCCGGCCCAAGTGGTCATGGATTGGCAAGGCTGAACAGCTTCCTTTCTTTTGTCACGCCCGTCTGCCTGTGGCCCGGTCAGGTGCCACGCACGACCCTGTCCCGACCCGCATCCCACACCTGGTGACGGTGCCGCTCGTTGAGACCGTTCTCTTCGTGCGCTCCACAGGTGATCTGCGCACGGGAAGGGCGGCGTTCATGGCGTTCAAAGGTGCCGATCGAGGCGGTCGAGTTCTACGAGAGGCTCGAAGCCGACAACACGAAGGCTTACTGGCAAGCGCACAAGACGCAGTATGAGCGCAGCGTCCTGGGGCCGATGGAGGAGCTCTTGGCGGAGCTCGCCGACGATTTCGGCGCCGGCCGCGTCTTTCGGCCCTTTCGCGATGTTCGATTCAGCAAGGACAAGGCCCCGTACAAGCTCAACTGCGCGGCCCACTTGCCGGGTGGCTACATCTCGTTCTCCGCCGAAGGGCTCTTCGTCGGCAGTGGCCTCTACATGCCCGAACCCGACCAGCTCCAGCGTTTCCGGACCGCTGTGGACGGCCAGAAATCCGGCTCCGAGCTGGAAGCTGTCGTCGCCGCGCTCCGCAAGGACGGCTACGACGTCGGGGCTCATCACGTGCTCAAGACCGCCCCAAGGGGCTATCCCAAGGACCACCCTCGCATCGAGTTGCTGCGGCAGAAGGGAATCGTCATGTCGAGATCCTGGCCGGCCGTGGCGTGGCTCGGCACGAACAAGGCGAAAGACCGCGTGGTCGCGTGCCTGGTCGCCGCACGCCCCTTGAACGGTTGGCTCGAGCGGTACGTCGGCTGATCTGCCCGAACCGCGACGACCCCCTTTGTCACAGCGCGAGCGAATGTCGCGGTCGCAAGTAGGGGCGGCGGGTCAAGGCTTCCCAACCTGATCCTTTGCGCTCGTCACTACCCGCATTACGCTCGATCAATGCGGGCACTTCGGCTCACGACCTATCACGAGGAAGCCGAGTTGCTCGAGGTGGACGACATTGAACCGGCGCCGGGGCAGTGCGTCATCAAAGTCGGGGCGGCCGGCGCGTGCCACTCGGATCTGCACATGATGCACGGGTCGGCAGCTTCCGCGCCCTGGCCGGTCCCGTTCACGTTGGGCCACGAGACCGCTGGCTGGGTGCACGCCGTCGGCGCAGATGTGAGATCTCTCGAGCCCGGTCAGCCCGTTGCGGTCTATGGCGCCTGGGGCTGTGGCACGTGCGAACGCTGCCTGCAGGGCATGGACAATCTCTGCGAAGACCCGATGCATCGCGTGGGACGTGGCAGTGGCCTGGGGCTCGATGGTGGCATGGCGGACTACATGCTGGTACCCGACCAGCGTTACCTCATTCCGCTCCCCGAAGGCTTGACTCCCTACGAGGCCGCGCCGTTGACCGACGCCGGGCTCACCCCTTTCCACGCGATTCGGCGTTCGTCGTCCAAGCTCGGGCCCACCGCCACCGCGCTGGTGATCGGCATAGGGGGGCTCGGTCACGTCGCGGTGCAGATCCTCAAGGCGACGACCGCGGCACGCGTCATCGCGGTCGACACGAAGAGACAAGCTCTGGAGCTGGCGGCATCCCTTGGTGCTGATGTCGTGGTTCTCTCCGGTGACAGCTGTCCGCAAGAAGTGCGACGGGCGACAGGTGGCCGTGGGGCGGACCTTGTTCTGGACTGCGTGGGGTCGGCCGACACGCTGGCACTTGCGGCGGCGTCCGCCCGCAGCCTGGGCGATATCACGCTGATCGGTGTCGCCGGTGGCATGTTGCCATTCCGCTTCGGCCACCCGGCCAACGAGGTGTCGGTACAGTCCGTCTATTGGGGAAGCCGTTCCGAGCTCGTCGAGGTGCTCGAGTTGGCGGCCCGGGGCCTCCTGACCGTGCAGGCGACGGCGTTTCCTCTGGCGCGGGCCGTCGACGCCTACCGGGCGCTGGCAGCCGGAGAAGTGCTGGGCCGGGCCGTGGTCGTCCCCGAAGGCGTCTCGTGACGCGCACACACGAAAGGAGCTGATATCGGTGCACATCTCCTGCGCCTTCGCCCCCTCGACATCGACGCCCGACCACATCGCCGTGGCGGAGGGTCTCGGCTCCACGCGCGCCTGATGCTATGACTCGCCGGCGCTCTACGCCGACGCCTAGATGATCCTCGCCCTCGCCGCCGAACGGACGAAGATCATTGGTCTGGGGCCGGCGGTGATGATCCCGTCGCTCCGCCACCCGATGGTCAGCGCGTCTGCGATCGCCACCCTTGCCGATCTGGCCCCGGGCCGCGTGGCGGCCGCAGTGGGCGCCGGCTTCAGCGGCCGCTACACGCGCGGCCAGAGGGCAATGCGGTGGGCGGATGTCGCCGAGTACGTACGGGTGCTGCAGAGCCTGCTGGGCGGGGAAGAAGTGAGCTGGGAAGGGGCGGTCATCAAAATGATGGAGCGTGACCCGGTCGAAGTTCCGGTGCTCATCGGTGCCGATGGGCCCAAGGGCAGAGCGGTCGCGGCGGCGCTTGGTGACGGCATCTTTGCCTCCGGGGCACCACCCGTGGGGGAGGAGCTCCCCGCATGGCGGGCCATGCTCGTCTTCGGGACTGTGCTGGCAGACGGTGAGACCCCGGGCGACGAGCGAGTCGTCGATGCGGCCGGACATGCGCTGGCCGTCGTCTGCCACGGAGCGTACGAACGCCGCGGCGCCGCTGGCGTCGATCAACTGCCCGGCGGGCGGGAGTGGCGTGAGGCTGTCGAACAGTTCCCGGCGGACCGGCGGCATCTGGCCATCCATGAGGGGCATCTTCTGCGGGTGAGCGACCGGGACCGCGCGGCGGTCTCCGAGGGGGTCGATCTCCTGCCGCTCGTGTCGTTCAGTGGAACCGCCACACAATTGCGTGAACGCGTGGGGCAGATGGGGGAGGCGGGGGTGACAGAGATCGCGTACCAGCCGGGCGGTCGCGACATCCCTGGTGAGTTGGAGCGGTTCATGGCCGCCGTCGGCTGAGTGGCGAAACGGCCCGCTCCACGAGGCTCAGTGATCCGAGGTCGCGCACGGCAGCGCAGGAGCGACTGGCCATGGCCAGGAACATTTCGTCAGCAGCGCGACTCCTTCCTGTGGACGTCATGCCCCCGAGGACGGTGATCATGGGACCCTGGAGCTGGCCGAATCGGTAGTCCTCGAAGCAGTGATCGAAGCTGTACCCCTCGACTCCACGCCGTAGGAGCTCGCTGTGATACGTCCGGACGAGCGCCTCTTCCGCCTCCCGACGCGTCTCGACGGGCAGGCTCGTTGCGATGAAGTACGCAAGATCTCGCGCCGGCAGTGCGACCGTCACGGTCTGCCAATCGACAGCGACGACGTCACTGCCGGTGGGCGGGAACATCAGGTTGTCCAGCCGGTAGTCCCCGTGCACGATGGCATGCGGTGAAGGGCGACCCATTTGCCACTCGACCAGGGCCTCCGCCACGTCACGCAACGTCGTGACATCGCGTGTGTCCAAACGCGGTGCGAAGCGGGAAATGAACTGTTCGGTCGCTTTCGAACCCAGACCACCGAGGAATTCGGCGCGCTGGCGGGTGAGGGGAATGAGAAAGTCGACGGCGTACAGTGACTCGTCATTCCACCGACAGGCGTGCAGTGCGGCCAAATTGTGCACCGCGTCTCCCATCTGATCGAGCGGACATCCGTCGACCTGGCGACCTGGCTGGCGCGGCGACAGGTCCTCGAGGAGGAGCGTGAACTGCGTTCCGTCATCGGAGATCGACCCGTACCAACACGAAGGCGTCCGCACCTCGAGCGTTCCGGCCAGTCCCGTGTAGAAGCCAACTTCGTTGCGGTGTGCAGTGGCCACCTGGCGGCGCGCTGCCTCGTCCCCCTCGGCGAGCTTCGCCACCAGGGTCGAGGGGCAGCCGTCGGCATCAATGTGCAGTCGATAGGTCGACGAAGTCTGTCCGGAGCCGATCCGCTCGGACGAAAGGGAGCGGACCTCCACGCCGAGCGCGACCGAGAGCCACGCGGCGTTGAGATCCTCGGCACAACCGGCGATCGGATTCACGAGAGGTGATGTCCCGGGTTGGCGGGCATCGTCGGTCGTCCGGCAGGTCGCACGGCGCGGTAGGCAGGAAGGATGGGTGCAAGCTCGGATGGGGTCGCACCGTGCAGGATCACGCTGTCCGCGCCGAGCCCGAATTGCCGGAGGATCGTTGCGCTGCATTGTTCCGGCGTTCCGGTTGCGGCAGCCGCGATCCATTCCTCGGGGAGCAGTGTGGCGAGATACTCGAGGTCGGTCGTGGACGCCCGCGCGTCGAAGGCACCACGGAAGCCCTGTACGAATGGGTCGGCGCGGAACTTCGCCAGGACACCCGGATCCCACCCGTTCGCCGTCACCAGGACATCGCCGTAGCCCCGAAGGTAGGAAGCGAGCCGTCCGATCGTCTTCTTGAGGCGTGCCGCCTCATCGATGTGGTCACCGATCGTTGCGAGGACTGACCACACCCGGATGCTGGAGGGATCGCGCCCGGCACGCTCCGCCCCTCGGCGTACACTCGCCACCGACTTCGTGAGAGCTTCGTCTCCGAAGAATGTGTGCAGTACCACGGCGTCCATGCATGCGCCGGCCAACTCGAGGGTCTTCGTGCCCATGGCCACGAGCAGTATCGGGATGTCCTCGTCGAACTCGGTGTCCTGGTGAAGATACGGGAACCTGCCTGCCGGCCCGTCGTGGCCCACGATCGTCTCTCCCCGCCACAGTCGGCGCAGAATGCTCGCCATATCGCGGATCTGGGCGGTCGTAATGGGCTCGAGCCCCATACTGGTGAAAAGCGAGGGGAAGCCCCTGCCGAGACCCAGGGCGAAGCGTCCGCCGGTGAGCCGGTGCATGGTCGTGGCAAAGGTGGCCGTGACCATGGGATGGCGTGTGTTGTGGTTCGTCGCAGCAGAGGCGATACCGATGCTCTCACTGACCGCGCCGGCGGCTCCGCACAGGGTGGGTGCATCTTTGAGGTTGAACCGCTCGGAGACGAAGGCCGAGCCGAGGCCCAGTTGCTCCGCCTGTCGCACTTCGTCGACGAGATCACGCGGCGCGTCGGAATGGCCGGCCAGCGTGTAGAAACCAAGTTCGGTCAACGGCTCCACTGCAGGCTCCTTTTCAGCATCCAACCCCGCCCCGGTGAGGGAGATCGACAGCCGTCGGTCAGTGAGAGGGACATCCGCGTCGCCCGGTACCGGCCCCGACGAGAGGCGGGAGCATCAACGGGAAGCTAGGGTACCAGTTCATCAATATCGACATCAGCGTCAGGTTCATCGCCGTGGCCACGCCCGGATGCCGGTCAGCGTGACGGCGCGCGCTCGACAAGAGTGATGAGTCGGGCGAGGAGAAAGCGGGGAGCAGGTGAGCGACCGACTGGCGGGAAAGGTTGCGGTGGTCACCGGCGGGGCGTCGGGTATCGGCTGGCAGACTGTTCAATTGTTCGTGGCGGAGGGCGCCAAAGTCGTCATCGGTGACAACAACGCGGCGCTTCTCGACCAACGGAGCCAAGAGCTTGCGCGTGACGCGTGTGCGACGGCCGTCGTCGATGTCACACGAGAGGTTGACGTCGAGGGACTGGTCAGATTGGCGGTGGACACATTCGGGCCATTGGACGTCGCGGTCAATTGTGCCGGTGTCGGGTTCCTCGGTGCGGTGGATGAGCACCCGGTAGACCGCTGGCGGGCCGTGCTGGACGTGTGCCTCACCGGAACATTCCTTGCCCTCAAGCACGAGGCGCGCGCGATGCTCGATCATGGCGGCGGCGCCATCGTCAACATCTCGTCGATCTCGGGCCGGCAGGTGAGCGAGGGGATGGCGGCCTACTGCTCGGCGAAAGCCGGCGTCGACATGCTGACCCGTGTCGCAGCGGTGGAGTTGGGACCCCGAGGTATCCGGGTGAATGCGATCGCACCGGGATTCGTCGAGACGCCCATGACGGCGCCGACCCAGGCGAAGTCCCGTCAGGCGTTTCTCGACGCCATCCCTCTCGGTCGGGCTGGGCAGCCGGTCGACATCGCGAGCGCAGCTCTCTTCCTGGTCAGCGAGGAGGCGGCGTGGGTGAACGGCGAGACCGTTGTCGTCGACGGCGGCAGCGTCCAGCGGGAAGCTCCGCGGTTCTTGACCGCGAACCGCTGAGGCGACATGCCAACGCGCACGTCCGGGTCGTCGCGGTTTCTCGGCCGCGGGCGTTTCAGGCCCGACACGTGTCGTCAGACGAAATGTCGGATAGTTTCAATGAGCGGTGGCTGACCCCGGCGAGATCCGACAGCCCATACGCGCACATCAGATCGACATGAGGAGAAGGCATGGCTGAGGGGGAGATCGAGATCAACGGCGGTATCGTCGTCTACGAGTTCTTCGGGCCCGAAGACGGGGAGGTCGTGGTGGTGACGCCGGGCGGCCGGTTCAGCAAGGACTACGGCGGCGTGCACGAGCTCGCGTATGCCCTCGCCGAGGGCGGCAAGCGCGTGTTCCTCTGGGATCGTCCCAACTGCGGGAGATCGGACATACAGCTGTACGGGGTGTCGGAATCGCACATGAGAGCCGAGACGCTCGGCCTGATGCTGAAGAAGCTTGGGATCGAGAAGGTCATCGCTTCGGGTGGCTCCGGTGGCGCCCGGGACTCCATCATCTTCACCATGATGTGGCCGGAACTGGTCACCAAGCTCGCGGTCTGGTCGATCGTCGGGGGAACGTACAGCAGCATGTTGCTCGCTGGCGTGTACGTCCTCAATGAGCTGCGCACGGTGAGGTCGCGGGGTATCGAGGGTGTCCTCGAAATGACGGGCGGACCTGGCTCGTGGGCCGACCTGATCGCGGCCAATCCCCGTAACCGGGACCGCTTGCTGGCCGTTGGGAGCGAAGAATTCGAACGGGTCATGAACCGGTGGTTGAACGCCTATATCCCGAAGGCGAACGAAGCCATTCCGGGGGTCAGCGACTGGGAGTTCGAAGGGATCAAGGTGCCCACCCTGATCATCCGGGGTGGTGCCAAGGACTACGACCATCCTCCGCGCACGTCGATGGAGGTGCACAGCCTGATCAAGGGCTCGATCCTCATCGATCCGCCGTGGCCCGAGGACGCATGGGAGCGCGCCTCCGAGGCGACGGCCGCAGGCACGGGCCACCTCTTCGATCCGTGGGTACTGGGAGCGCCTGCCATGCTGGAGTTCTACGACAAGTCATAGACGGCTTCGGGTTTCATCCCAACGCGGGAACCGGATCGTCTCGTAACGGGCGACCGGGTGATCGGATCGCCACAGCGCGAGCGGATTCAGCTGTACATTTTGAACCAGCCGCCCGTGACGAACTGAACCTCGGGAGCAGAGGTGACACCGGCCTCCTGCATCTTCGACTTGAGCTCGTCGTCGGCGAGGAAGGCCCGTAGCGTGTCGAACGACTCGGCCTGGTGGTAGACGATCGCCAGCTTTGGATCGTCAATCGAGTGGTTTGCTGCCTGCCCGATGATCCCCTTCGCCGTTTGGAGGTCGGCGGCCCGGTCGTAGCCCTCAAGCCAGTGATCGAAGTCGGCGACGGAGTGACGGAGTATGAATGCCGGGAGCTCCCGATCCCAGACGACGGCCTCACGCACAGGCGTCATGTACGTGATCTCAGGAGCGCTGATGACTCCTGACTCCTGCATCTTTTCCCGTAGATCATCTGACGTTGCGAAGACCTTTGCTTTCTCGAGGTCTGACAACGCCATGAACAGACTCACGTTGTTGGGGTCGTCCTCTGCCCTGTTGATGTGATGGCCCAGGATCCCAGCGGCCTGGCGAGCGTCCTCGTGGGCATTGAACGCGACCAACCAGCTGTCGAAGTCCGCAACCTGCGTTCGGACGACGACAGCGGCCGGGGGAAGAGTGGGGTTATTTGCCATTTCCGCAGCCTCGTCCAATACCCGATGGCTGTCAACCGGCGTTGCGCAGTTCGCCATTCTTCTCCGAAGCCATCACCCGTAGGCGGTGATCTCCAAACTCTGGGCGAAATGGTTGAAGGGCGAGCCCGGCCGGTAATTCTCGGGGACGTCGTCGATGCCATCGTAAAGGGCCACGTCAAAGACGTTGGACGAGCGAATGCCCTCCTCGACATCGACCCCGCAGAGCCGGATCTCGGTGGCGGTGTCGAAGCAATTGGTCAGCAGCACGACCTCGTCACGCAGTTCCTCGTAGCGCCGGCGGGCGATGCGGCCGAGCAGGATGTACTCGCAGCCGCTGGGCGACTCGCCGACGCGGCGGGCGATCATGGCGTGGTGGCGCCCGTCGTCGATGCAGTAGAGGGTGTAGTCGTCCGCATCAAGACACTCGCGGATCCGGTCGTGCCGTTCGTGAGCCGGCAAGAGGTGCCACTGCACGTGCCGTCGATCCTTCATGGCCCACAGCGGGCCTGGCGGGATGGTGTGTTCAGGCTCGTCTTCTTCGAGGGGAGTCGACACGTCGTGGCCGACCATTGGACCAGGGGTCATGGCCAGGCCCGATTCGGTGATGATGTCGCCCGGCTTGGGCCGTCCGGACGAGGCCGGCACCGCCTCTCCCCATTCGTGGGCCTTCGCGCTCTCTTGTTCGTCGTCCTGGCTCGTCATCGGTGTCCTCCCGGGGTCCGTCACTCGGCGCGCCGCTCGGCCTTGGACCCTACTGGGTGTGGCGCCAGGGTTCGTCCCGACATGCCGTCGCCTCCTTCTGAGTGGGCCCCCTGGCCGGAATAATGGCGGCAGGCGGCTTGGACCCAACGGGGCTTGTGCCAATTCGTCCTGCTCGCGTCGGACATCCGTCAGGCGGCGCAACGGGCCGTCGACCACGCATCCCTACGGAGGCCCCGGTCCTCTTCATTGCGATGCAACGCGCAGGCCGGGGACGTCCGAATCCCGCAATATGACCTCTGTCGTGACGAGGGCAACCCCTGGCTCAGCGGTCGAGGATCACCTCTACAACGGGTCTCCGGACTGTTCCTTCGGGCGTATTCGGGCTTATCATCGACAGTCGCACGGAGACTGGTGGTGGTGGCAATGGGATGGCGGGAAGCGTTGGACACCTCTGGTTTTCCCGAGCGTTGGTGGTTCGGGCGACAGCCGGACTACTCGGACAAACATCCGCAGAGCGGACACCACCCGTATGCTCGTCCGCTTCATCTGGGATGGAGCCGAGATGCCCATGGGCACTGGGTGTCCAGCGGCGAAGACGCCCATGTCTGGGAAGTCATCTGCGAAGAATGCGGCGACCGAGATGGTCCCGTTGAGACCCAATCAGACAAAGTGAAGGCTCGGCGAGGGCCGTACAGCTCGAAGGACTTGGCCGAAGACGCCTCAACGAGACACTTCCAGGGGGGTCTCTAATCGGGACATGTCCAGGCCATCGACGTTCGGCGACGCACTGCTCGAGCCCGCAATCGTCCTACCGGCTCGGGACCACCCGTGGCGCAGGTCGATATGGTTTGAATGATTAGAGGATACGGAGTGATTCGTAGGGCAGGCTCCGTCACTGTGTTTGTCCTCATGCTGGTCTCGGCCGCATGCACAAGCGCATCTACGTCCAGCCCTGGTGAGACAGGAAGCTCTCTGCGCGCGCATGCGCGAACGACTCTTACGAGGCCGAATGTGCCGATCGCGGTGATGCACATCAGGGTGTCGCTGCCTTTGCCATCGGCCCAGAGTTCCATGAATGTCCTCGTTCTGTACCCCCGAGAAGCGGGACCGTTCCCGCTTCTCATTTTCAGTCACGGATACGGCAGCGACGCCGAGATCTACGAGCCGTTCCTGGCTGAGGTGGCCAAGGGTGGATATGTGGTTGCCGCCCCCGACTATCCCGAGGCTCAGTACACAGCCCATCCAGGACAAATCAGCACAGTGATCGACACGCTGACGACCGAACGAAAAGGCCTACCTCACGGGCTCATCGATAATCGTCACATCGCCGTAATGGGACACTCCTTGGGTGGGACAGACATCCTTGGGGTTACGTACAACTCGTGCTGCCGTGACAAACGAATTTCAGCCGCCATCACGCTCGAAGCAGCGCTCCTTCCCTTCCCCGGTGGCACCTATTCCTGGCAGAGAACTCCTCTGCTGATGGTGTTGGATACCAATGATCCCGTGGTGCCCTATGCCACAGGGCACGACATCTTGAGATCGTTCAGAAAGAACGCATACTTGCTTACCATCGAGGGAGGAATGCACGGTGGGGGGATGGATGTCGGTGCACCAGGTCATCGCGCAATGCTCTCCACGATGTTCGAGTTTCTTGCCGCCTACCTGGGTGGGGACGAACGGGAGCTGCGGGCGCTCCGGGCCTCTCAACACCCAGGCACGCACCTCTCCTTTGCCTCGGGGTAGACGGGTTGCTCGGTCGAGAGATGCTGAAGGAAGGCTCAGCTTGTAGGCCGGTCTGGCTCTGAGCCGACCCAACGTCGGGTGCCAGCGTGCCTTCCCCGCGTCGCGTCGCTGTCTGAGCGGCTTGGTTGAGTAGTGCTTTCGACTGTTCGGGTCGAGAAGACTGGGACGGTCAACCTGCTCGGCCAAAGTGGCTACCTCGACGTCGTCATCGGACAACTCTCATATCATGGAGATGTGCCGAGAAGAGACACTGCCTCCCGGATTATCGACGCCCCGGTTGATGTGGTCTATGCAGCACTCGTCGATCGTGAGGCCTTGTCCACATGGCTGCCGCCTGGAGACATGACCAGCACGATGGAACGATTCGATCTGCGTCCAGGGGGTTCATTTCGGATGGTGCTGAAGTATCCCGATCACTCTGCGTCGCAGGGTAAGACCACTCCTGACACGGATGTGGTCGAGGCGCGCTTCGTCGACCTTGTTCCGAACGCCAGGATCGTATTGGCGGTGGACTTCATCGCGGACGAGATTTCCGTGGGCAACGCGATGATCATGAGGTGGGAGGTCAGTGCAATGGATGGCGGTACCGTCGTCGAGATCACAGCTGACAATGTCCCCGACATGATTCTTGAAGAAGACCATGCTGCAGGCCTGGAATCGTCATTGGCGAAGCTCGCGGAGTACGTCGCCTCGTCGTGAACTACGTCCTTGTAATGACCGCCAGCCAAGCGCGCGCTCCCGCGGGATCGATGGTGATCTCGATTTGGGCGGTCTCGATCGAATCAATGTGCCACCCTTTGGTGAAGCTCGACTGAATTTCGCTCCTCCCCACTCGTCGCGGTCCCCAGTCGCCGGGTTGTTGGTCGCTGAAGCACAGCATGAAGTAGCGACCGCCGGGCACAACCGCGCTACCAAGGCTTCTGACAAAGCGCGCCCGATCGCGGTCATCGAACACGTGGAAGAGGCCGCAGTCCAAGACCGTGTCGTACTGTTCGCTACGTTCTTCGAGCTCCAGGGCATCGGCCACAAGGAAGCGGGGGACGAGGTGTCGCTCTCGGGCCTTCTTCTCGGCCAGACGGATGGCATTCTGCGAAAAGTCGATCCCTGTGGCATCGAGACCGAGCTCGGCGGCCATCAGGGCGTGCTCGCCAGTTCCACACCCAATGTCCAAGACGCGCCCGACCAGTGTTCCTGATTGGGCCAAGGCTGAGAAGGCTGGTTGCGGGTGCCCGATGTCCCAGGGGGGCGTGCCCGCATAGGCGGAGTCGAACTCAACGATCCGGTCCGCCCCAGTCGGCAGGACGCCTCCGTTTTGAGGATGAGCATCAGCCATACGCGCATTCTATTTCGCTTGAAGCCGTGGAGAATTCTGGTACCTGATTGAAGTCATCCACTGCGGCTGAGCCCAGAGACTGCACCTATCACCGGACTTGCGGCCCGCCGGACCCGGATCGTCGCCCCTGCGGCGAACCAATCTCAGGTTTCGGGAGTCAGTACGGATGGGAATATGGCTCCGTGCCGCGTGCTGGGTCGCGCACATGTCGAAGGCAGCGGCACGAATGGACGAAGGAGTGCGGTTGCGATACGTGAAGAGACTGGTCGTCCCGGTTGGGGCAGCGCTGTTGATCGCCGGCTTTTGTGTCGTAGGGGGGGCCAAGGCGGCGACATCCCAAACTGATCGCACGGTCCACGTTTCGATCCCGGCGGGTTGGAAGTCCTACTCCTACGGCCACGCCACTATTTCGGTCCCGAAGAGCTGGGTGGTGGCGCGCAACACGAACTGCTCGAGCCCGAACTCCCTTCTGCTCGGGTTCCCCCATCCGCTTGAGTTCTGTCCTCACGAGCGCTCCCCGGGCTCCGTTGCCATCTTCCACCCGTTCGATCAGCCTGCACCGACAGGGGCGCTCGTCAAGGTGAACGGGCTCCCGGTCTATGTCACGATGGGATCACCCTCCATGTTGGAGTGGTTTGCTCCGTCGCTCGGTCTCGAAATCACCGGAAGGGGTCCGGGAGCGAGCCGGATCATGCACACGTTGCGGCACTCCTGAACCACGATGTCGGGCCAGAGGCCCGCCGATGGGCGAGCTGGCTACAACTGCATCGACGTCGGCCAGGCAGAGCTGGAGAGCCCTACGCCGGGAGGACGGAACGCTCCGCCAGTCGGGTAACGGCGTCGGTTTCCGCCGTTCTCGATCCGAAGAGAGTGGAGTCACGTCAACGGTTCACAATGGTCCCCTGCGCTGGTCGCATTGCCGAGCAAGTGGGCGTCCAGTAATTCTCGTGTCGGTCGGATAGCGTCCTCACCTCGATATCAGGTAGAAGGGGATGAGGCGTGCGGATGCGCCATAGTAGAAATCGTTGGAGCTTGGTCGCGCTCTGTTCAGCGGCCCTGCTCGCTGGAGGGCTCATAGCGGTGGAAGCTTCGGGTGCCACGTCGACGGCGCCGTCACCCGTCACGCGCTGATGTCGCCATGGGCGATTCCGTTCCGTACGGGCACGGATTGGACAATCCCTACACGAAAGCACAGATCGGGTTACCGCCTTTGGCGGTTTCACAAGGACCGTCTTTGCAAGCGTGGCCGAGTCTCGTTCAAGACTCTCTGAATCTGACGATGAGCGTGAGGCCGACGAACTGCACGCTCATGGGCGACCAACTCGCCATAAGTGGTGCGAACGCTTCCTCGAAGGATACAAGTACCACTCCTCCTTCCCCGACGGCGCTCAACTATCAGTGCCCGGGGAATCGCAACATCCAAAATGACGAGGTACCCGCAGACGGCCTCGCGTCGAAGCCTGCCGCCCTGGTGACCATTCAGGCCGGCGCCGACGACATCAACTTCGCTGGCTGCATCGAAGCCGTCCTCACTCACAGCGTGTTCCACAGTGAATGCGTTTCATCCGACGACGCGCCCACGCCCGCGGTCGAGCAGGACCTCTCGAATGTCACGAGTGCATTGACCGCCGAGATTGAATCGGTGAGCCCGTACACAAAGCGGGTCGCCGTCCTCAATTACTACGACCCCATTCCCAGTCCTACCGACTTTTCCAAGTCAAGCATTGGCGCACCCGGCCATGAGGTGGACCCACTGTGCCTCCTGATTGGGATGAATAAGAACTCACTCTCCAATCAAGGCGAAATCGTTGTCAACGCTCTCAATGCGGCAATCGACGCGGCCGTAGCCAAGGCACAAACTGCGGGCGACAAGAATGTGACCTACGTCGATGTCTCGAAGGTGGAAGTCGGCCACGAGATGTGTACTGCGGATCCAGCGATCTTTTCAGGAGAGCCGATGCCGATATCTGAACTGACGAGAGACCTCTTGACCATTGGTCTAGGCGGCAGCCAGAACGACATCGAACGGCACGTCTGGCGCGCCGCCCACCCGAATCAGCTCGGCCAGCAGGAGATCGCGAAGAAGGTCGAAGCAGACCTGTCCTAGAATTTCCAACTCGATCCGTGAATGTGGGCGTCGCATCGATGGAGAACGCTGTGCAGACAACGCTGAGCGTTGCACACGGGTTCGCGGAGTTCGCGGAGTACGCGGCCGTTCGACATCGGGATCTGATTGGCCTCGGCGCGAGAACCAGCTGGTTAGGACCACCGGCATGCGCCTGGCTGGAGCATCGTCACTTCGGACCGGGAGTCAGCTTCCTGGCGGGCGGTAGGTCGCCTTCTTGAGGGCGGCTACCGACTCGTCGACCTCGGCGGCAGTCAGTAGGGCCACCGTCCGTACCTTGGCCCCGCCTCCGATGTTCACTGCCAGTGCCCCGGCTGCGGCAGAGCTGTTGTTCGGGAGGTCAATCACGACAAAGGCATCCTTATCACCGAAGGCGAAATAGAACGACTCGACCCTGCCCCCGAGACTCTCGACGAGTGCCGTGGCAGCGGCCACCCGAGCTGATCCGCCCTCGGCGCCGAGTCCCTTGACACCGTCGAGCGTGTAGTTGACTTCGAGCAAATACTTCGGCATTGCGACCTCCTTGGGAGATGGAATACCGACGGTACTCCCAATCTCGCTGGAGCGCTCAGGGTGTCCCTAATCGCCGAGACGACCGGCTTCCGAGGAGGTAGGGCGGTGTTCGGAGTACCGCCTACTTCTCGATGTAGATCGTCAGCGGCGAGACTACCCCGTGGCGCTCCATGGCGGCACCTAGCTCAGCAGGCGGTGAAGCAAGGGCCGTCAATACGGCCGCCGGATCCTCAACGTCGCCGATGATAGCAACGGCATTACTACCGTCTTGTGCCACCAGATCGACCGCATTCAAGCCACCCATACCAGCAATGGCCTGGGCACGCTCTTTCTTGAAGCTCAGCCACTTCTCAACGTCAACGACGCCGTGCGTGATTACCATTCGTGGCATTACACTTCCTCTCGATGAAGCGTCGACTTTGCGCGGCGCTGGGGCCCCTGTATAGCGGAAGCGAGACCACTCGCACGTGATCGCCTTCCATGGCCCTATCGCCGGGACGGCGTGCAGCTCCATGACCGTGACGGCCGGACTGACGTGAGCGAGAATGTGTCGTGAGCCAGATGCTGTACTGCGTCCCTGAACGCGCTGTATGAGAGGCCTTCTTCGATTCTGTCTGACCGGAGTTGCTGGAATCTCGGGCGCCTTGAGTCTTGCAGTTCTCAGCCCGGCTGCATCTTTGGCCTCGACCTCGCACTCTGATTCGCCCGAAGGTGCGATCGTTGCCTGCTCCACGAGAGTCGCCTCCGCTCGAATGCTCGATCATGTTCAGACTCATGTCGCAACGGGACTTCTCGAACCCTTCGGAGTGGCGTTTGACGCCGGCGGCAAGCATATGTTCGTCGACTCCCTGATCAATCCGGTCACGTCGACAACCGGACCTTCTCCTACGGCGGATACCAGCGGCATCAGCGAGTATTCAGTCTCTACGTCTGATCTGGTTCTGGAGAGGACCGGCTCAATCTCGGGAACCCCCCTTATCGGTATGTCCATCAGCCCGAATGGGCGCGATCTCGTTGCCGCCGGAGGTAGTGGCGTCACTATCTTTTCGGTTCGCCGCATGGAGCAAGCTCACTCGAAAGCGTCGTCGTGGGTTCTCGGTTCATTCACGAGTCGGGGGGACGGTGCTATTGAGGCCGTGGTGTCGCCTGATGGCAATGACGTGTTCGTCAGCCTTGAATACAGCAACGACCTGACGGTTTTCAATCTGAAGAGCGCCGAGAACTCTGGCTTCAGATCTTCGGATCTAGTCGGCTACATACCCATGGGTCTTGCGCCGGTGGGAATGGCGATCTCACCCGATGGGCGATACCTGTACGCAACGAGCGAAGCCTCTAAGAATACTGAAGGCGAAGGAACGCTCACCACCATCGATCTTCCTCGAGCCGAACAGCAACCTTCTCGCTCGGTCATCTCCACTGTCTGGGCGGGATGCAGCCCAGTGCGAGTGGTTGCAACCAACTCTTCGGTCTATGTGACGGCTCGGGCGAGTGACGAACTGCTCCAGTTCACTGCTGCCGACCTCATATCGCAGCCGAAGTCAGCGTTGAGCGGTCAGGTCCAAGTCGGCGAGGCTCCTGTGGGATTGGCGCTTGTTCATCACAACAGGACCATCGTAATCGCCGATTCGAACCGCTTCAATGCCAACGGGATGTCCTCAAACCTCGCTGTCGTCGCCACCAAGAAGCCCATCCATTTGGAGGGATACCTGGCGGCTGGTGACTTCCCAAGAGATATGGCTGTCAATCCTCGCGGGACAGTCATGATCATCAGCGATTTCGGATCTGGCGACGTCCAAGAGGTCGACCTAGCGAATGTGCCGTAACTCTCAACGTCGGCCCATAAAGCTCTACAACGAGAGGATGGGGCCGATCTGCATCCCGACGAGAGGGCCATCTCCTATCTCTTCGGGAACTATCAGCTACCTCGGGATTAGAAGCGTTCCTCCGAGCTGAATCAACCAGACGTCGCAGGTTGAAATCGGGCTGTAGATATCTCGTAGCTACAACCCACCGTTGAGCTGGGATGATACGAGGGATAATCAACCGATCCCGTTCTGTCTTCTACGGAACCCAGGGCGCTTCAGTCGACGGCTTTAGTTTGGAATGGAAGCTGCACGAGAACCTCAAGTCCGCCACCGACGCGACCATTCAGCGCCACTGTCCCGCGATGCGACGTTGCGACTGCGTTCACGATCGCAAGTCCGAGTCCGGCCCCCTCGGCATCGCCGACCCGTGAGTTCGCTCGGCGAAACGGCTCAAGAAGAGAAGGAACTACATCGTTGGGAATCGGTTCGCCGCTGTTGACGACTTCCATGAACACGATGTTGTCTCGCCGCCCAGAACTGACGCGAATCCAGCCCTCCCGGTCGCAGTGGCGCGTCGCGTTATCGATGAGATTGCCGACCATGCGTTCGATGAGCAGTCGATCTCCGTCCAACTCCGCTGGTTCAAGTGCGCACGTCACTTTGAGATCGCGATCCTCAATTCGATTCGTGGCGGCATCAAGTGAGTCCTCGCACGCCGTCGCGAGATCAACGAACTCGTTCGTTGCAGTACCACGCTCGCTTCTCGCCAGGGTGAGGAGTGCGTCGATCAAGCCGTTGGAGTGTTCGACCTCGAGCCGCACGAGCTCGGCCATTGCTTCAAGCTGTGCCGGCGTGCGGTCGGGCTTTGCGAGCGTGACCTCGATCGCTGTGAGCATCGCGGTGAGCGGAGTCCGCAGCTCGTGTGAGGCGTTGGCGATGAAGACCCGTTGACTCGCGAATGCCGCCTCGAGGCGATCGAGCATCGCGTCGAACGTATCGGCGAGCTCTTTCAGCTCGTCGGGTGGTCCTTCGAGCCCGACCCGCTCGGCGAGGCTCTCCTCGGACGCCCGTCGAGCGGTATTGGTGATCTCCCGAACCGGTCGAAGTAGCCGGCCGGCCATGAGCCAACCGAGCCCGCCCGAGATGACCGCCATCCCGCCGAGTCCGAGCAACGAAAACAGCAGCACATCGGTGAGCGTGTTGTTGATTTGGTACCCCGAAGCGCCTGGTTGGCAATGTCGAGAGGCTGTGCGAGACGAGCCCAAACGAGATGACAAGAACCACGGAACTGGCGACCAAGAAGAGCGCTGCGTAGCGGACGGCGAGGCGAAATCGCACGGTACGGCGCATCATGCGATCCGATAGCCGCTACCGACGATGGTCTCGATGATCTCGGGCTCACCGAGCTTCTTGCGGAGGCGGGCAACGGTCACCGACACGGTGTTCGTGAACGGATCGGTGTGCTCGTCCCAGACGGTCTCGAGAAGCTGCTCCGCACTGACGACCACACCCTCGGCGACGAGCAGGACCTCGAGAACGGCCGTCTCCTTCTTGTTCAACGAGATCGGCCTTCCGCCTCGGCTGACTCGACGTCGCGAGCGGTCCAGCAGCACATCGCCGCGAACGACGAGGGGTGGCGTCGCCGGTGCGCGTCTCGTGAGCGCATGGATGCGCGCGACGAGCTCGGCAAAGGCGAAGGGTTTCGTCAGGTAGTCGTCGGCACCGAGGTTGAGGCCTTCCACGCGTGCATCGATCTCCGCGGCAGCCGTCAACATCAGGATTCGGGCCGGCGTCGGCCCGGCGACCAAGGTTGCACAGAGGGCGTCGCCGTGGACCTTCGGGAGATCTCGGTCCAAGACGATCACGTCGTACCGATTCATGAGTGCCTTCTCGAGACCCACGGAACCGTCGTAGGCGACATCGGCCGCGAACCCATGGTCCCGCAGCCCGTCGGCGATGTAGTCGGCGAGCGCCACCTGGTCTTCGACGACGAGCACGCGCATCGCACCATGTTGCCAGAACGGGCCTTACAACGAGGTAACAAGCCGCGCCTCTCGTCCCCTTTGATGGCGCTTGCGACCTGCGGTTGGGCCTTCGGCCACGCCGGCAATAGGGCGATCTTGTAGGGCTGTTGTTATCCGGCCCGGCGTAGAACTACCACGTTCTTGGTCATTGGTTCCGAAGCGAGGAGAGCGATTGTGAAGTGGAGGAAACGCAGTTCGGCGCGATGGCGTTGGGGCGGACCCGGCGTGCTCGCTGGGCTCGCCGCTGATCGCAGTGCTCTCGGCGGCGTGCTCATCGCCGCCGCCAAGTCGATCGATCGCCAGCCTGCCCAGCCGCGGGGGATCGACAACGACGACGCCACCCACACTCAGCAAGGCGCAGCAGATCGCGCTCGATGATCAGCACATGGTCGACTTCGCGCGATGCATGCGGAGTCATGGAGTCAACCAGTCTGATCCGGTGCCCGATCCGATCGCAGGCCACGCGGGCTTGACAATGCAAGTGCCCTCTCGAACGGCCTCCAACGGTGCTGCCTTCGATGCCTGCATTCACTTCCTTCAGACATCGGGGGCGGGGAATGGGGGATCTGGTGGTCCCGCGATCTCCGCGGCACAGCTCGCCGCGCGCACGAGCTACGCCCGCTGCATGCGCAGCCACGACATCGCCATGCTCGACCCCGACCAGTACGGCGATCTGGGCCTGGGGAATGTGCCAGGGATCAACAATGGCTTCGGCCGCTACTCGCCCCAGTTCCGGGCGGCGGACAGCGCCTGTCGGCATTTGTTGCCCGCAGGCAGCCACGACGAGGGGAACGGGCCGTGAGGCGGTCGATTCTCATCACTGCTGGGGTCCTCGCCGCGGCGATCGTCGGGTCGGTCGCGACGATCGCGGTGCGGGGAGGATCTTCGGCCCCTGCGGCGCCGAAGCCGCCTCCGGTAACCACGGCCACGGTGGTCCGTACCACGCTCGCCGACTCGGTGCTCACGGCCGCCACGCTCGACTATGTCCCCACTGATCCGGTCGTCAACCGGCTCACGGGGACCTACACCCAACTGCCCTCCGTAGGTACCGTCGTCAGCGCCGGTCAGGTCCTCTACCGGGTCGACAACCTACCGGTGGTGCTCATGACCGGCGGTACACCCGCGTGGCGTCCGTTCGCCGCCGGCATGACCGACGGCCCCGACGTGGCCGAGTTGCAGTCCAATCTGATCGGCCTTCGGTGACGCCGCCGGGCTCTTCTCCACCGCGAGCGGCCACTTCGACTCGTTGACCGTCGACGCCATCGAGCGCTGGCAGCGGGCAGAAGGCCAACCCGCCGCAACCGGCCAGATCCCACTGGGGCAGGTTGTCTTTCTCCCCTCGACGGTCCTCGTCGGTGCCGAGAGCGTCGCCATCGGCCACGCGGCGGCGCCTGGCGACCTTCCCTATCAGGTCACCACGACGGCCAGGACGGTGACTGTCCCGCTCGATCCCACCAACGCCCCAACGGTGAGCGTCGGTGAGCCGGTGACGATCACCCTCCCGTCGAACTCGACGACGCCAGGCACGATCACCGCGATCGGCCCGGTCCCACCTTCCGCCGGCTCCTCGTCGTCGAGCAGCCAGGGAAGCTCCTCGTCGGCTCCCACGCCGTCCGAGCAGCTCACGGTGACACCGTCCGATCCGTCGGCGACGGGCACCGCGACCGGAGTGGCGGTGCAGGTCTCGCTCACGACCGAGGAGGCGGCGAATGTCCTCGCTGCCCCGATCTCGGCGCTCCTCGCGCTCTCGGGGGGCGGCTACGGCGTCGAAATCGTCGAGCCGTCGGGGACGCATCGGCTCGTCGGCGTAACGACCGGCCTCTACTCGAACACGTTGGTGGAGATGCGCGGGAGCGGGATAGTGCCGGGAACAAAGGTCGTCGTCTCTCAATGAGCGCCGCCCTCGAGCTGGTCGACGTGACGAAGTTGTACCCGGCATCGACTCCAGTCGTCGCCCTCGATGACGTCTCGCTCCGCATTGAACGGGGAGAATTCGTCGCGATCGCGGGGCCCTCAGGGTCGGGGAAAACCACGATGCTTTCTGTCGGTGGCACGCTGGAGCGACCAACACATGGCGCCGTTCGGGTCGCCGGGGAGGCAGTGGTCGACCTTGACGACAGCGAGCTCTCTGCCTTCCGCTCCCGCCACATTGGCTTCGTCTTCCAGCAGTTCTTTCTCCTCCCAACGCTCTCGGCGCTTGACAACGTGGCCACCGGCCTCCTCTATCGAGGTTTGCCCAGACGGGAGCGCAGGCTGGCGGCCGCAGGTGCGCTCGAGGGGGTAGGGCTGGCGAATCGCGAGTCGCACCTTCCGAGCCAGCTGTCGGGTGGAGAGTGCCAGCGGGTGGCGATCGCTCGCGCCCTCGTCGGGGCTCCGGCGATCGTCTTCGCTGACGAACCGACGGGCAATCTCGATACCACGACCGGAGGAGAGATTCTGGAGCTCCTACGGGGTGTCAACCGAGCAGGCACCACGGTCATCATCGTGACGCACAGCCTCGATGTCGCCGATTCCGCCCATCGCACCATCCGGGTCCGCGACGGTGCGATCGAGTCGGATGTCTCGGTGCCCCGATGAGCGGTCGGGACCGACGGGACGGGTCGTCCTCCGAACGCGCGAAGAGTAGGTTGCGTGCGGGCGACGTCGCTCTCCTGGGCGTAGAGGGCCTTCGCGGACGACCCGCCCGCGCGATCCTCTCGGCGCTCGGCGTCGCGCTGGGCGTAGCGACATTGGTCGCGGTGCTTGGTATCTCGACGTCGAGTCGAGCGCAGCTTGTCGCGGAGATCGACGCCCTCGGCACCAATCTCCTCACGGTCACGCCCGGCCAGTCGTTTTCGGGACAGACCGTCACCCTTCCGAACACAGCGCCCTCGATGATTGGCCGCATCGGCCCGGTCCTTTCCGCAGCCGCCATCGGGAGTGTGAATGCCTCCGTCTACCGAAACCCGCGTATCCCGTCGGTCAATACAAACGCCATCTCCGTGTACACCGCGGACACCAAGCTGCTGCAGACGGTCGAGGGAAGCGTTGCTCGAGGTCGTTTTCTCAACCGGGCGACCGCGCATTTCCCGGCTGTCGTGCTCGGCGCCACCACCGCGAGCGTGCTCGGCATCGACCGAGCGGACGGTTCAGTTCCGGTGTGGCTCGGCGGTCATGAGTTCGCCGTTGTTGGAATCCTCAACCCCGTCGCGCTTGCACCCGAGCTCGATCGGTCGGCCTTGATCGGATTTCGAGTCGCCGACAGCCTCCTTCGAGCGAACTCCTCGCCAGTCGAGATCTATGTGCGAACGGACCCCACAAGCGTTGCAGCGGTCGCTACGGTCCTTCCGGCTACGGCCGACCCTGCGGCGCCGCAGGACGTCAACATCGCCAATCCCTCCGACGCGCTCGTTGCTCGGGCTGACGCCTCGGCCGCGTTCCAAAGCCTGTTTCTCGCGCTAGGTGGCGTGGCGTTGCTCGTCGGTGGAGTCGGAATCGCGAACGTGATGGTCATAGCGGTGCTCGAGCGGCGAGGCGAGATCGGACTCCGCCGCGCTCTCGGGGCGACTCGCCGCCAGATCGGCATGCAGTTCGTCGCCGAAGCCGGATTGCTCGCGCTTGTGGGCGGGACGATCGGTGCGGTGCTCGGTGGATTCACGACCACCATCTATTCCGAGGCGCGCCATTGGAGCACGGTCGTACCAGGCGACGCGCTCGTCGGGGCGGTTGCACTTGCACTTGTCGTCGGAGTGATTGCGGGTCTGTATCCGGCGATGCGAGCAACTCGCCTGTCGCCAACGGAAGCGTTGCGCACTATCTAGTCGCCGGTACTCGAGAAAATCCATTGGCGGCCCACTGGTGTTCGGAGTCGGACAGCCACGCCGGCGATATCGAGCTGGGGGGCTGCATGGGCCCCATTGTTTCGAGGTTTCCTTAATAATAGGCCGCCTACTTCTGTCCCTCGATTTCGCTCCTCTTGGCTAAACGAGCAACTCGGCCGCTCAAAAGGAGCCCCACCTCAGACAGCGCGGGCGAACGCTCATGGCTCAACGGCCAATTAGGTTCTACCGGCCGGGTGTCCCGGAACGTCGAGCGCACGACGCAATTGGGGTGCCTCCGATCGCCGGTCGGGTGACGCTTCGGCACCAGGACACTCTGGAGTCATCCCACGCCACCGCTCCCCGGGGGCTGAGGTCGATGGGTGGACCAAGTGAATGTTGTAGACGCCGAGCAGGTTTCTCGGATCGGCCAACTCCACACTGCATATGATCGAGATGCTTTGAGGCACGCACAAATCGCAGGTGGTAAGAATCAGAAAGTCGATCAAGGGAGCCGGTGATGAGCAAGTTCCAGGGTGTAATCAACCTCGACATCAGGGACTCGGTGCCGGACTGGGCGCCCTTCGAAGCCCCACGAGCACCCGAAGGCTCGCCCAACGTCATCTATGTCGTGCTCGACGACGTGGGCTTTTCGGCCATGAGCTCTTACGGCGGTCCCATCGAGACCCCCAATATCGACCGCATCGCTGCCGACGGTATTCGCTACACCCAATGGCACACCACTGCCCTGTGCTCACCGACGCGGTCCTGTCTACTGACGGGCCGCAATCACACCCGCAATTCCATGGCCTGTATCACCGAAGCGGCCATTGGGTTCCCCAACGCCAGCGGCGTGATCCCGCCCGAGAACGGCACGCTGGCCGAGATCCTCGGCGAACGGGGCTGGAACACTTACATGGTGGGTAAGTGGCACCTGTGTCCCGAGGCGGAGATGAACTTGGCCTCCACCCGGCGCAACTGGCCTACAGGTCGGGGATTCGAGCGCTTCTACGGCTTCCTCGGGGCCGAAACCAACCAGTGGTATCCAGACCTCGTCTATGACAACCACTTGGCGGACCAGCCCATGTCGCCCGAGGAGGGCTATCACTTCTCTGTCGACATCACCGACAAGGCACTGGAGTTCATCAAGGACGCCAAGGTGCTGGCCCCCGAAAAACCCTTCTTCCTTTACTACGCCCCTGGGGCCTGTCACGCCCCCCATCACGCCCCCACGGAGTGGATCGAGAAGTTCAAGGGCCGTTTCGACATGGGCTACGAGGCGCTACGCGAGCAGACCCTCGCCCGGCAGAAGGAACTTGGCATTCTGCCCCCGGATACCGACCTCTCGCCGATCAACCCGATCGGTACCCCCGAGACCCGCACCGGCCCGAACGGCCTGCCCTTTCCCCCGCTCGACATCGTGCGGCCGTGGGACACCCTGTCCGACGATGAGAAGCGCCTGTTCAGTCGCATGGCCGAGGTCTTCGCCGGGTTTCTCGCTCACGCCGATGACCAGATCGGCCGACTGCTCGACTACCTCGAAGAGACGGGGCAGCGGGAAAACACCATGGTGATCCTCGTGTCGGACAATGGGGCGAGTGGCGAAGGTGGCCCCAATGGTTCCGTGAACGAGAACAAGTTCCTCAACGGCATCCCCGACGACATCGCTTCGAACCTCGCCCAGATCGACGAGCTGGGCAGCCCCAAGACCTACAACCACTACCCGACGGGGTGGGCCATGGCTTTCAACACCCCGTTCAAACTGTGGAAACGCTATGAGTACAACGGGGGTACGAGCGACGCGTGCATCATCTCGTGGCCAACTGGGACCAAAGCGCGTGGCGAACTCAGGACCCAATACCACCACGCCATCGATCTGGTCCCCACCATCTTGGACGTTCTCGGCCAGAAAGAGCCCGAGGTCATTAAGGGTCACGTCCAGAGCCCCTTCGACGGCGTGAGCATGCGCTACAGCTTCGATGCTCCGGGTGCCCCGACTTCGAGGAACACCCAGTTCTACTCCATGCTCGGATCGCGTGGCATCTGGCACGACGGCTGGAAAGCGGTCACCACCCATCCAACCATCGCCGGGTGGGGCAACTACGGGGCCGACACCTGGGAGCTGTACCACACCGAAGTCGATCGCTCCGAGGTCCACAATCTCGCTGAACAAGAACCCGAACGACTCCAAGAAATGATCAACTTGTGGCACGCCGAGGCGGGGGCCAACGGGGCGTTCCCGTTGGACGATCGCGGAGGCCTGGAGATCATCCTCACCCCTCGCCCCGTACTCTCTCCTGACCGGAATCGCTACGTCTACTACCCGAACCTCGCCGAGGTGCCCGAGTCCCAAGCGGTCAACGTCCGGAACCGGTCGTTCGCCATCGGCGCCCTGGTGGACATCGCTGCATCGGGGGCAAGTGGTGTCCTCTTCGCTCACGGTGCGCGATTCGGAGGTCATGCCCTCTACATCAAGGACAACCGGCTCCACTACGTCTATAACTTTGTCGGCCTCGACGTTCAGACGATCGTCGCGAACGTCGACGTCCCGATCGGCGAGAACCTCATACTGTCCGCTTCATTCGACAAGGAGGGCGAGGACCCACCTGGCGTTTCCGTTGGGACACTGTCACTGTTCCATGGTGAGACCAAGGTCGGAGAGGGTCGGATCAAGACGCAACCCGGGAAGTTCGCCATCGGCGGGGAGGGTCTCTGCGTCGGACGGGACAGCGGTGAGCCGGTGACCAACGACTATCCGGGCCCGCATCCCCATGCCTTCACCGGTGGCACGATCAACCGGGTGGCAATCGACGTGAGCGGGGAGCCTTATGTGGACCTTGAACGTGAGGCCGTCGCCATGATGTCGAGGGAGTAGCAACTCGTCTGAAGCCTGATCAACGGTCATCTCATAACCCCGGGCGCTTACCGCTTGCGCCTCTACCGAGGGTTCAGACCGTCTCAGTCCGCTGGGCTTGGGCGCGGCCATGGGGCACCATTGGAATAGTCCTTGGGAGACGGGTCAGTCCCCCTTGGAAACTGATTACGTCTTCGTGCCGTCTTTCGGCGAGGTGAGTGACTGAATGATCACCCATGCCTTCCGCGGTGACCTTAGGAGGCGAGGTATCCGGCTCGAATGGGCCACGAACGTATGGAATGTCCTCGAAGTGGTCGCCACCGTCTCTCTGGGAGTCCAATCTCACTCCTTGGCGTTGATCGCATTCGGACTGGATTCGGTGGTCGAGTCTTCGCCTCATCTGTAGTCATTCAGAATCTCTCAGATAGTCGGGTCGACGTAGGGGACCGCAGCTCCCACTTGCGAGCGGACCTCGATCTGTCGTCGAAGATCGCCCTGTACATAACCCGATAACCAGCGGGTACGACGCCATCGAGCCTCGATGCCAGCAACTCTAGGAACTTCTCGATGTTCAAGGGTGAGGGTATCCCCGATCGCCGCGATGATGCGCAAGCGTGCTCGGAACCCGTTACTTCGGTCCGAAGTAACGACCTTGCCAGTCAAAGATGACAGCTAACCTACCCTCAGGCGAGCGTCGTACTTCACTCGTGCGCACGTAACGATGCTGCTGGCCGTCGGTCATGACAATGCACAGTTCGTCGGTCTCGCTATTGACGGGTTGCTCTTGCCCGTCCATGGGGCCCAAATTGAACATGGCAGTTCCTGCGGCGTCGCTGTCGAGAGACTTAGACATGTGTGCACACAATCGCAGAGGATAGGGTCCAAGGCAATGATCGCCCAGATCGCCGGGTTTGCGCGGCACTTCGAGGGCAGGAGGGAGATTCGAGACTATGCCGAGGGTCCACGTTCCCTTCTTAAGTCCCATGCATGTACTTTTCATAGTCTCGGATCATAAGGGTGACCCATCAAGGGCGCTCATCTCGGCAAACGTCCCACGACATTTCCCACATTGTCGGAACTGCTGTCGTCCCCAGCCCGGTGCCCGAACCACTGAGTTCTCGACTACTTCAAAGGAGTTCGAACATGTCATTAGTTCGTGTCCACAACTTCGCCGTTTCTTTGGACGGTTTCAGTACCGGTGAAGGGCAGTCGCTCGAACAACCGTTCGGGCACGCCGGAACTCGCCTCGTCGAGGGGTTCGTGGGGACTCGCACGTTCCAGAAGATCCATGGCGGGACGGGAGGAAGTACCGGGGTAGATGAGGCCTTCGCCAGCAACTGGGCCACAGGCATCGGTGCCGAGATCATGGGCCGCAACAAGTTCGGACCCCAGCGCGGTCCGTGGGCAGACGAAGACTGGAAAGGTTGGTGGGGCGACGATCCCGTGTTTCACACCCCGGTATTCGTGCTGACTCACTATCCGAGGCCCTCCATCGAGATGGAGGGCGGTACGACCTTTTATTTCATCGATGCCGAGCCCGTCGAAGCGCTGAGGATCGCCCAGGAAGCCGCAGGTGAGCTCGACGTGCGCGTCGGTGGAGGTCCGTCGACCGTTCGTCAGTTCCTCGCGGCAGATCTGATCGACCACATGCACATCGTGATTGCACCGATTGTCCTTGGGCGCGGAGTACGACTGTGGGACGGTCTCGAAGGGCTGGAAGGCCGCTTCGACATAGAGGCAATCAGTTCCCCGAGCGGCGTCACGCACATGACGTTCTCGCGCCGATAGTTCGATGGTCGAGACCAACACGGCGAGCAGTTATGAGCCTTGCCGCATCTGCCCTGCGGGATGCCCGCTGACGCCGGACTGTAGGCGCACGGCTCGACCTCTGAGATGCTTTGGCTATGGCGAGCACGGCCGAACCGGAGTGGACCGACGAGGTCGATGCGGCCGATTGGATCGCCGAACGTCTTTCTTCTGAGAACTGGCCGCAGATCACGTCCTTCGTCCCAACAGGGTTTGAGGCTTACGCTCGACTCTTGCATCCCGCGGAGGAGCCCGGCAATGGATCCGGCCGCCTCGTGCGTTGGCGTGAGGTCGCAGAATGGAGTGGGATGTCGCTGCGCAATGACGCCCAGTTTCATTCAGTCGCCATGCCCCCTAACCGCCCAGATGCGGAGTCGCCGACCAACCAGAGGCCGCGGGTCGGGACTCTCTACGCCCCGGACGCTCTTGCACTCGCCCATATAGGAGAGAGGTGGACTGCGACCTCCGATCGATGTTGGTTCTGTGTCTGGGAGGGTTATGGATGGTTTCCGGACTCCCTGCGCCACGGTCCACACGTGCAACTTCCAAACCGCGATTACGTCATGTACACGGGGCCGGTTGCATCTGTTCTAGGTCCATTGGCGCACATGGAGGGATCACCTAACCTTTGGTGGCCCGACGACTGTGCATGGTGCGTCGCAAGCGAAATCGACCTCCAGTGGACGTATGTCGGCGGCCCCTCAGGAATGATCAAGGAACTCCTTGATGACGAAGAACTCGAGGCGCTCCCGGTGGACCCAAGCGATCCAATTACGCGGATCGAGGGTTGGATCGAAACTCTCACAGAAGCCGCCATTGCTGAGTTGAGAACCACCGGGAGCACCACTATTTGGACATGGAAGGGAAGGGTGACGGCATCCTTCGTCCGACCCAACAAATTCAGAGCGGGTGAGATCCGAGTAAAACGAATCGGGATCGACGATTCCGGGGTCCGGGGCGGGGGCGGCCAAACCCTGAAGACCGCAAATGACGAGACCATCGACAACGTCATCCGCTTCCACTTATCGAATCAACTGATGTTGATGGCGGAATCCTGAGCCTCCTCCGGAGGTTTGACTGCCCTCGACCGCCGTGTTGGGGTGCACTCACCGAATACGGGAACGGGATGCTCGGTCCTCGTAGGTCTGAGCCTGGCTCGGGATCCACATCTCGTCAGCGGCATCGGCTAGGGCTGGCCAAAAGGCACGTGGAGCGTCGCCCTGACTCACGGACATCGTTCGTTCTTGACCAAATCACCACCGCTATCCGGCAGTACTGTGGCGAGCTGGTGATATAGAACCCTGCTCCAATCAGCGCGTTCCGGTGGCTTGGTACTACCCATCACATGGTTGTCCTTACCGCTGGATGAGGTGGCACGATTGTTCGATGACGCCAGGCATGGACGAGATTGCGTTGCTTGTCAGGAAGGCGCTGGCAGCAGAGGACCTCTCAGCCTTTGCCGATCTGCTCGACCCGGCGGTCACGTGGGGAGCGCCCGGCGCTCGCAATCCCACCTGTAAGAGCCGCGATCAAGTGTTGGCCTGGTATCAGCGGGGTCGAGATGCTGGCGTCCGCGGGAGCGTCTATGACGTGGAGGTCCTCGGTGATCGGCTTCTCGTCAGCATGAGTGTGCGAGGCACGGAGAATGCGACGGAGCGCGGTGGAATAACCCTGCGGTTCCAAGTGCTGACCATCCGAGCGAGCAAGGTCGTAGATATCGTCGGGTTTGACGACAAGACGGAGGCGCTTTCTTACGTCAGCTAGGAGAGCGACGCCTTGTGCTTCCTTCCCTTGATAACGGCCTTCGTCACTGCCTTGCCGTCGATCTCAACCGTGACGTAGTTGTGAACGGTCAGCTTCGGCGCCGACGAGGCCGAGGGCTTCCCACCCCCACCGAAAAGGTCGTCCCACAAGTGAGCGGCTTCTTGCCGCCCGCAGTCGGCCGCCTTGGCAATGAAAGGACATGGCGGCGTCGTTCTCGGGGGGGTCATGTCCCTCCAGTTGCACGGACCTCGCCCAGGATGCCGGGCCGGGGCGCAAATCAGGTATTGCTTCCGACCACTCAATCCCAGCTTCGCACTAGTTGTTCCACTCCGCTACAGACGAACGAGACAGAAGCGTCTACGTAATCCCGGTTTACCTCCGTCGCGCCGGATTCCTCGTCCACTTGCGTGGATGAACTCGTGGCGAGCCAGGCTCCCGCAACGGTGGGTCTCCACTCTCGCCGACCCCGCGGCGTCTTGCGAAACTGTCATTCGATCCAGGCGTCGCCTTATGCTGCGGGTTCTTACTCGGTCCGCAACAGCAGCGCCGCCGGCGTACGGGCCGCGATACGTCCCGGAATCGCGGCAACCAAGTTGCCGAGGACCAGGGCACCGAGCGCGATGGCCACTATCGCCAGAGCCGGCTCGGTCGGGCTGGGCACGACGTAGATGTTGGTGGCGAACAGATCCCACAAGAACCTCCCGGCGACGATACCGAGCGGGACTCCGACCACGAGTCCGATTACCACGGCGATGCTGGATTGCCAGGCGACGCTCGCCCTTAGCTGGCGGCCCGTGAAGCCGAGCGTTCGCAGCATCGCCATGGAGCGGCGGCGGCGGCGGACCGAGGCGACGAGGGTCAGGCCGAGGGCGGTCACCGCGCCCGCCGTCAATCCGAGGCCGAGGATCAGCGGGGTGGCACCCATCGAGCGGTAGTTGACGATCTCGGCCGGCCTCTCGACCCCCAGCACGTAGCTGCCATTGTTTCCCTGGGTCGTCACCTCCGCCGTGATGCGGTTCAGCGACCGGAGTGCGGTCTTGGCGTTTGCCCCGGGCTTGAGGCGCACGAATTCGGCGTTAGGGCCGGCCGGGGACACGCTGAACTGGTTGCGTACCGATGCGGGGAGGAGCTGGTAGGGCACGACCGCTCCCGTCCCCATGGACGCATGACCCGTGACGCCGCCAACGCCCACTGCGGGCATGGTGGCCGTGCCGACGATGCGGAGGAGGTGCGGGGTGGTCGTCCCGTAGCGCACTGTGACGGAGTCCCCGACCGACTTGTGGATCTGGGCCAGCGTGCCTGGACCCAGCACGATCTGACCCGGCCCGTCGAAGCCGTGGCCGGTCAGGATCGGTGGCGCCACAGTTGCACCGGGTGACCCACCGAGGACGGGCACCGTGACGCCGTCGATCTGCAAGTTGCCGAACCAGTACCCGGACCAGGCGGCCACGCTCGGATCGTGGTCGAGCAGCGTTGCCGACTGCGCGGCGGGAATGTCGCCGACCCCGCCTCCGGCGCTCAGGGCGTAGTTCCAGTTCCATCCATAGAGACGAGGGTGCGATACGAGGGAGTTGAGGCTGGTACCGAAAACCACGGTGGCGATGATGACCACCACGGCCAAGGTCGCACCGAGGATGGCGGAGCGCACCGGCACGGCCTCGCTCTCTGCCCCCGGCTCGAGCGCGAAGCGGATGCCGGTGACCGCCGAGACGGGCAGGCCGGCCGCGGACGCGGCACCCTCAATGCGCGAAGGTGCGCGGAGCCGACGGCGCGTCCCGGTGCGCTGCGGCGCCCGCAGCACGGCCAGCACGATCGCCACGGACCCGAGGACCACGACGAGCACCGCCATCCCGAGGCTGAGCACCGTCCAGTCGAAGGCGACTCCGGGGTGGGGATAGTAGGGACGCACCGGGCCCAGCGGTGCCAGTGGGGACAGCGCCGCGGCGACGGCGACGGCGACCAGCGCGCCCACCACGACGGCGCCCATGATTCCGAGCAGCCCGTCGCCCGCGGTCATGAACGGGTTGGCACCGAGGGCGCGCAGGGTGCGCGCCTCCGGAGCCCAGAAACCCAACTGCCGGCCGATCACCTGACCCGCGATGAGGATCGCAGCGAGCCCGGCAATGAGGCCGAACACGGCGAGGGCGATGGCTTCCGGCTTGATGGCATTCTGGGCCTTGGTGACGTCGACGGAGGTGTCGTAGAAGTCGTGGGGGAGTTTTGAGGGGATGACGCGCCCGAGCTCCGATTCGGCCGCCGGCACGTCGCGGCTCCCCTGGTCGAGCTGCAGGAAGGTGAACGAGAAGTTGGCGCAGCACTTGTTCAGCCGCCGCGTGAGGGCCGGCGTGAAGATGACGGTCGTGGGGCCGTTGGCATCGATCTCGTCCTGCACGACGGCGTTGTTGATGACGACGGTCCCGACGAGGGTCAGTCTTTCGTGCAGAGCGGGAGGTGCGTTCGCCGACTCGAACTGGGAGCTGGTGTAGGTGCCCCAGGTGACGGTCTGTCCAACGTGGAGCCCCAGAACGTCGGCGGCACGCACGGTCATCATAATCTCGTTGGCCCGCGTGGGGTCGGCCATCCGTCCCTGCAGGACCGTGACCCGGTCCTGGTTGAAGTAGAGCCCGTCGACACTTCCGTTGACGTCGAAGTTGGCGTTCTGGGCCGCTGACGTCGGTTGCCCGTTCGCTCCGATCGGCTCGCTGTAGATGGCCGAGTAGCTCTCGGCCCGTCGGACATCGGGTAATCGGGCGACGGTGGCCACGAGGGGGGCGTTGTAGCCGGTGGTGTACCCGAGCGCCGGATTCCACAGTGCCGTGGCGACGCTCAGATTGGACGGGTTGGTGCTGGCTAGGAAGGTGGGGTAGGAGGACTCGGTGCGCCGGGCGGCGGCGAGGGCACCCATCGAGAGGCCGCCCACCAGCCCGATTAGCAGTACGAGCGACAGGTAGGCGGCCCGGCGCTGGCGGAACGTGCCTTGGAAGCGGTACCGCGAGAACCGCAATAGCTGCCTGGTCGCCGACCCAGCCCGCTTCACTGGTGGAGCCTCACGTCATCACCAATCGCCTCGTGCCACCTTCGCTCTACGGCTGCAGTCTGCCCGAGGGCTGCACCGGGGCCAAGGTGGCTACCCCTATGCCGTGGCGTGGTACCAGCACTACACCGGCGGCCTCCCCTTTCCTGCCAGACCCCGGACGTAGAACTCGTGTTGGCGGAAACCACTGCCCCCTACTGCGGGTACTGGGCGTATGGCCATGGGGTCCCTGGGAGAGCCCAAGGGTGTTCCGGGTATCGTCTATTTGGTGGATCGTCGGGGTGAACTACGACCACCTTGCCTCTTCCGAGCATCGCTTTGATGGTCGGAGGTGTGAGTCTGGTCGCAGGCGCGGGAGGAGGCCTCTATTGGGTACTTGCAGCGATCCTGCCTGCATTCGTTTCGGCCTCGATACACGCGTGGGTACTGCTCGTCGAGATCAAGAGGTAGGGAACGCCGACTGCCCCGGCTGCAGCGACGAAGCGTGACCGACCGGCACTCGGTGACGTCTCTAGCGGTGGTTTGGCGCCGGCCCATTGAGACGGTTGCCTCAGCCGATCTCGGTTCTAGAGGGGGCCGCATGACGGCATGAGTGATCGGTACTCTTCAGGTGTGGAGTTGTTGGATGCGGGACGCATGGCCGAAGTCTTTGCCATAGATGATGAGCGGGTGGTCAAGCTCGATCGTGAGAAGTGGAATGGCGTCTCGGCGTACGAATCCGACGTCATCACTCGTGTTGCCGAGTCCGGATTGCCCGTCGCTCGGTCACACGGCATCATCACCGTCGACGGACGCTGCGGGGTCGTCTTGGATCGGCTTTACGGCCGCTCCCTTCTTCAGGTTGTGATCGAGTCAGCGTCGACCGGCATCGACTCACTGGCGGAACAGTTCGCTGCGTTGCAAGCGATGATCAACAGCACTGTCATCGAGGATCTCCCGGACCTCGTGGGTCGTCTCAGAGGCGAGATCGAGCAGAGCGGCTTGCCTCCGCAACTGTTGAGTGAACTCAGCGATCTCCTGATCCAACTAGACGATGGAACACGCCGTGTCTGCCACTATGACTTTCATCCTGACAATGTGATGGTTACCGCTACGGGCTGGATCGTCATTGATTGGCTCGGCATTGCGAGTGGTCCGCCTGTGGCAGATCTTGCCCGGACGCTGCTCTTGGGCTCCCAGATCACCGATTCACGGATATCAGAGTTCACCCGAGCGGTTCGGCGGCACGGTTTGCGACAGCTCGGCGTGGTCGAGGCCTCTTGCGATGCGTGGATTCGTGTGGCAGCAGCGGCCCGGCTAGCCGAAGGATTCACGGGTAAATCCGCAGCGTGGCTGCGAGCCGTTGCTGGGGGAGCGGCCATGGTTTTCTGAGCGAAATCATGTAGTTAGTGCTCGACGCTTCGGAGGTCATCTTGAGAGGATCGCTTTTACGTCGCTTCATCGAGGCCAAAGGCCGCTCTAGATTCCGCGGTCGTTGAACACATTCAACGATTGGCTCCATCCAGACTGTCGCCGAATACCCGGTGCCATGGCGGCGAGAGTCGCGCCGATCGCCGGTTCGGGCAGAGGGATCGAATCCTCTTGCGTCAAGTCTCCAACTCGGAGTTCGAGGGCAGTAGACACACGGGGACGCATGCCGCGGGTGCCTCGACTGCGCGTCATCGTGCAGACGCGGCCTCGGCTCGGTCTGCGCGGACGGCCCGCCGTTTGGCGGTCGCCAGCGAGCGAGCGGTGGCTGGAGCGTGGTCGCCGAGGCCGATCGACATCCTGGTGAGGATTTCACTGTACGAGCGAACTGGGTCGCGGCCGACCGCACCGAAGAACCCGGAGAGCTCGAGCGTGGTGTGGCCGTGCACACCGGACCAGACAGCTTCGCCGGCGGTGGTGACGTCGTCGACCTCCCATCGGCCCACGTTTACGCAGGCGTGGACGCGACGGAGGAGCGAGACGAAGGTAGATCTAGCCGACTCGAGGTCGGCTGGATCACCAAGCCTGAACGCAGCAAGTGCAGGACCGAACATCACTGCGTACATGTGGGGTTCACGCAGTGCGAAGCGGCGGTAGCTCCAGAGGTAGGTCATCCAGTCGGCGACGGCATCGTCGGTGATCGAGCCGCGATCAAGCTCGGTTCCGAAACCGGTGAACCCGCGGCGCATCACTTGTCGGGTTAGCTCGTCCATCCCGCCGAAGTGGGTATAGATGACCATCGTTGACGTACCCAGCTCGCGGGCCAAGCGCCGCGCCGACGCGGCGCCTTCAGTGGCCAGCAGCCGCGCTGCGGTGTTGATGATCCTTTCGCGCAGTTGAGGGTCGGCAGACCGGGGCGGCATGTCCGACAGCTTATCCATAACACCGTCATTGACATCAATACATCACTGTGTTATGTATAACACCGTCATGTTGAGGGACTGACAGGAAAGAGGACATGAGATGGCCACCAACAAGGAAATCATCGAAAACGCTTATGCGAGCTTCGCAAAGGGCGACGTTCCCGCCGCCCTCGCCGCCATGGCCGACGACATCAAGTGGACCGAGGCGGACGGCTTTCCGCTCGCTGGCACGTACGTCGGTCCTCAGACGGTGCTCGAAGGGGTGTTTATGCGACTCGGAGAAATCGGCGATGACTTCGCCGTGATGCCCGAGCAGTTCGTCGACGACGGTGACACAGTCGTGGCGCTCGGGACCTACGGGTGGAAGCAGAAGAGTTCCGGAGAGCCGGCCGTTGTGAAGATGGCCCACGTATGGACTATGGAGGGTGGCAAGGCTGTTGCCTTCCAGCAGCACGTCGACACCCTCAGGGTTCGCGAACTCAGCTGACTTTAAAGGCCCTGGCCGCCACCTGATCGGCAGACTCTCGGCTTGCGCTGGGCGGATGGCCATTGGTCGTAACGTTCCCAGAACGCATCGAGCTGGGCCACACCCAGCGGACTCGAGCCTGACCGGATCGCCCCAGGGGTGCCATGATCCTCAGGTGCACTCATTCTTGCGCCGAATCGTGGCGTGAGTCGTTTCAACTTCATCAAATCACAGATGCTCCAATGTCTAGCGATTCCTTCGAGAGGCAACGCCCTGAGATCCTCACGGACCAGTTCGGCGGTTCTTTCAAAGAGAGGAGTCACGTTCCAAGCCGCTCGCTGATGTGCCCGGGGTGGCTTTGGGACGACTTGGTACGGATTGCGCAACTACAAGCAGCGAGGATCCTCAACCAGCTCGAACTGGGACAGGCAAGAGAATGAATGGGTAGCCCGCACACCCGGCAGGTGGACGTTGCGGTCTGGCGGGCCGAATGAACCGGCGGGGCAAAATGGCGATGCGCGACTGACGGCTGAGTTCTTCCTTCAGCCTTCTATTGGTCAGGTCGGTTGAAAGGGTCTTGATTGCGAGGGTCAAGGAGTACCCGTTCCCATTGCGGCTGCTCCTTCCTGTAGGGCTATTCGGAACGTCGCGGGGTTGCGACTATCACGAAATTGAACTGACTCAGACAGTTGTGATTCCAGGCTGGTTGGCGATGTCCAAACGTGACAAATCCCTGGACGAAGGAGTCCGGTTGCATATGGGTGGATCGAAAGCCCGTCCCGTGCTGTTGACGCATGAGATCGACCGGTTGTGGACCGAACTAGAACAACGCGGGTGAAGGTTGACCCAGTTCCCAAGGAACCGAACAGGGCGTGGATTGGTCGCAAGTAGTTCTTGATACTTCTCCAAGGAAGGTCGAACATGTGGCTGTCCAAGGGGTGACCCATCTCGGTGTGGTTGCGTCGTTGGTCATTGTCAGAACAGCTCGCCGGTCACCCGTGCGGAGCTGACATCCCCCGGTGGAATGCGTGAAATCCCATTGACATCTGAGGTCGATTCCGTCATAGTTGGTCGGCTATGGCTCAGTTAAACGCACCGCTTCCATCGGATGATTTCCGGTGCCTCCTACTGATGCCGTCGCGCTTGCTCTTCGGTTGAGTGCGCCGTCGGCGTCCGTAGAAGACGCCTGACCCCGAGCACCGTAAGAGAAAACCATCCACCTGAACGTGTCAGGTCATACGACGGACGCGTCCATCGCGTCCAAAGGCAACCACTCATGAAACAGATTCCACGCTCTTCCCAGAGAGTGATGTCCTTCGACGACTCAGATTCGGTCGTCGATGCCAACGACCTCCTCTTTGTCGAGCACTACATCTCAGGCAACTACCACTACGCACAGAGTGCGAACTTGTCGCGCGTCAGCGAGGGAGCCACTTTGCTGCCGCCAGGGGCAGAGCCTCATCGCGTCGCGGTCTTCGACGGGACTCGTTCGGTGCTCGCGGCCGGGCCGGGTTGGATCGCGTCTGCCATTCGTTGGGCGCACGGCCATGCCAGGATCACAGTTCTCGCGGCATCCGAACAGCTGGCAAAGGAGATTCTCGAGCAATCGAGGGAGGGGGCCGAAGAACCCGAGGTCATCGACCACACGAAGGCCGGTGTTGGTTTCTGGCATCTCGGTCCCCATGGACCCGTCCGCAACGAACGAAGCGTGGGTGTCGAGCCGTGGGCGGACATCCGTCGTAACTATTCGGGGCCGGCAGCCCGGTCTCTGGACGACCTCATGTCGCGGAACCAGGATCAGCTCGGAGGGAAGTTGCTCCTTCTCCACGGCCCACCGGGTACCGGGAAGACCACGGCATTGCGGGCGCTGGCGGACGCATGGCGCAGCTGGTGCCGCTTCGACTATGTGGTGGATCCTGAGCGACTGTTCGGAAGTTCGTCGTACTTGCTCAAGATCGCGCTCCATGATGATGACGAGGCGGACGAGGAAGAGATACACGAAACGAGGTCACGCATGTTGATCCTCGAAGATTGCGACGAGCTGATAGCCGCGAGTGCCAAGGAGCGCTCTGGGCAGGGGCTGGCCCGATTGCTCAACCTCACCGATGGCCTTCTCGGTCAGGGGCGTTCCGTCTTGGTTGCCATCACCACGAATGAACCTCTAACGAGGTTGCACCCCGCCATCGTGAGGCCGGGGCGCTGCATTGCACAGGTTGAGGTGGGGCGTCTGACCGCGAGCGAAGCCCGCCAATGGCTAAACGGCCACGGCGCCCACGGGGGAGGCGATGTCACCCTGGCCGAACTGGTGTCGCTGCGGGAAGGGGCGGATCATGCGCACGTGACATCGTCCGCGCCTCAAGTCGGTATGTACCTCTAGGGCAGGCCGGCTAAATGGTCCCGTATGTCCCCGGTAGGCGGTCTAGTCGCTCGATCCTCACATCGCCAGTAAATAGGGCTTGGGGTGCGACTTCGTCCGAGGATGTCCGACTGGTGACGAGGCCCTTTGGGGTACAGACGCTGCACCTCAACGGAGATGTCCACATCGGATGTGAACATCGGGCGACTGGTTGATGACTCCCCAGGCCAGCGAAGTGCTGTTTGCCCACCGTCTGGCGACAGTGGACATTCGCAGGGTGTGGAGGACACTCTGTCGGCATCCACACGATCAAGTGCGCAGCTTCGTCCGGCTCATCCTCTGGAGGTAGCGCTGCGATGTCGGCCGCGTGTGACCGGCGGATGGCTACAGTTCGGTCGATGAAGTACCAAAAGGGGATGCACGAGGTGGCCAATGGGGTATGGGCATACCTACAGCCCGACGGCGGTTGGGGGTGGTCCAACGCCGGATTGATCACCGACGGCAACCAGTCGCTGCTCGTCGACACCCTGTTCGACTTGAAGCTCACCGCAGAAATGCTCGCAGCGATGCGCTCGACCACTGCAGCGGCCAAGAACATTGGCACCTTGGTCAATACCCACGCCAACGGCGACCACTGGTTCGGCAACTCGCTCGTGGACGGAGCCGAAATAATTGCTTCTGCCCGGGCCGCGGCGGAGATGCTCGAACTTCCACCCGATCGCATAGCGCAGATGATGAAGGCCGCACCCGACATGGGAGAAACCGGGGCCTTCTTGACCCGGATATTCGGATCCTTCGACTTCGAAGGCATTGAAGCCGCTTTACCGAATCGAACCTTTATTGGCGGGCTCGACCTGGCTGTCGGTGGTCGGCGGGTCAGCCTGGTCGAGGTCGGGCCAGCTCACACGGCGGGTGATGTAGTGGTGTACTTGCCTGACGAAGGGGTGGTCTTCACCGGGGACATCCTCTTCCACGGCGGGCACCCGATCGTGTGGGCGGGGCCGGTGTCCAACTGGATCGCAGCGTGTGACCGGATACTGGCCTTGAATCCGGTGACCGTTGTTCCCGGCCATGGACCCCTCGGCGGAGTAGCGCCCTTGGCAGACCTCAAAGGATATTTCGAGTATCTCACCCTTGAGTCCCGACGGCGCTTCGACGCCGGCATGAGCGCTGCTGATGCAGCCCGTGACATCGACCTTGGCCCGTACTCGGGTTGGAGCGAGGATGAGCGGGTAGTTGTCAACGTTGGCTGTCTCTACCGGGACTTCGGGGCTGAGACGGCGGGTGACGTAGGGAACTTGATGGACCAGATGGCGGCTTGGGCGGGAGAGCGCTGAATTCGAGGCGCAGATGCATGCAGAAAATGTCCCGATCGCGCACGCGTTAGGACACGATCCCACGTTCCACCCCCAGGGAAGTTGGGAGAGTATTGAGTGAACGTTTGGCGGGAATTGTGGCGTGATCCGTATGGTTCCTGATGACAACGATGCAACGTTGAGCGTTGAACGCTGTCGAGAGTGTCCAATTCACACGCGAGGGAGGAAGCGGACATGTTCGGCAAACGGGGAGCCGGGGGCGTCGGATTCGGCTTCACTCTGATCGGACTCCTGCTGGTCGTCGTCACACTCGGAATATCGGCGGCCGTAGCGGTCTCCACACTTGGCGGGACCACCGCCGGAAGAACATCCGGGACCACTACTGCAACCACCGCCGGAAGAACATCTGGGACGACTACTGCAACCACCGCCGGAAATATCGGTGCAATCTCCACACAGAGCACCGTGGTGGCGTGCGAATCCGACGCGGCAGCAGTGGAGACCGCGATCCAGGAATACAGCGCCGTGCATGGCGTCGCTGCTGCGGCCGTCACGCCTGCACTTGTGACCTCGGGACCCTCTCCCGCCCTGAAGTCATTTCCGTCGAGTCCCAACTACACGATCTCGATTGTGTCGGGTGTCGTGATGGTCGCCACACCCAAGACGTCTGCCCCGGTCGCCTACGGCACTTCCGGTGCGTGCGCCAACGCGGCCTCATAGCCAGCAACTTCGGTCCTCGAAACTATCGACCCGACCCGCGTCGTCCTTCCACGGGTCGCGACCATACGACCGCTTTGTTTCGGATCAGCAATCGACGGTGACGTCCAACTATCCGAGCCTTCGGGCATCCGAAAGGCCAGAGTCGCTCGGTGCGGCGGTGCCGGCACAGTCAATTGGACCCGCGGGCCAGGTCGGCAGAGGGCAGTCCGGCACGGCACCGGACAGGACGACCTACGGGAGGCGTAGACAATTCACCACGATCGTGCCGTTCGCTATTCTCCACAACTCGCCGCGAGCCTCGCGTCCGGCGGGCACGACCGTCGACGCTTGAACCGGACGAACCAATTCGCGGGACATAGCGTCAAAGAGGTGGGACGACGCCGAGAGGGAGGCAGGAATGACCAGCCTAGGGACGTGGCGAGCAGCCCTCTCCATCAGTGTCGTCCTTGCGATTGCAGGTTGCGGAAGTTTGTCCGCCTCGGCCAAGGTCAGCCGGAATCACGCCGTGCTGTCGGGCGTGGCCTATCAGTGCTCAGGGATAATGAAAGGGCCTTCTCGTCCCGTTCAAGTCATCGTTTACCAAAGGGGTCGCGTCGTCGTACGGCAAACAAAGCTGGGTTCCCACAACTTCGAGTTCCACCTGCCGGCCGGGCGATACAGGATGACGACAAACCAGTCCTACGCCGTTCCGGTGACCCTGAATCTTCGGCCGGGTGAGGTTGCTCGCGCTTCGGTTGAGTCTGCTTGCGATTGAGGCCTTCGACACGGGAAGGGGTGACACGGTTTCCAGCATACGTGGGGTACTTCGAGGGCCTCGAGGTAGCGCCACCCCACCTGAGGCGAGGAGGCATCGTGGGCTACTGTCGGTCGATGGTCGAAGAAACTGGCGGGCTGGTGAAGTTCGACCAGGCCAATGCCGCGCAGCGAGGCATGCGCCTGTTGGCGGGAACGCGGCCTATGGCGTGGATTTGTGCGAGGGTGCTACACCATCTCGATGGTCCCGTCCTGCGACGCAGCGGTGGCCGTCATTCCGTCTCCTCGACGCTTACCGGGTTGCCAATCGTTCAGCTCACGACCGTCGGCGCCCGCTCCGGGGAGCCCCGAACGTTGCCTGTCGTCGGAGTGCCCGATGGAGACCGACTCGTGGTGGTCGCTTCCAACTACGGCCAGCAGCACAATCCAGCTTGGTACTACAACCTCAAGGCCAACCCGCGGTGCCGCGCTGCCCTTCATGGCCAGGATCACGAGATGGTGGCCTATGAGGCCGAAGGCGAGGAACGCCGGAGACTGTGGGAATTGGACGTCTCGGTGTATCCACCCCGCAACCATTACGCACAGCGAGCCGGGACTCGCCGCATCCCGGTGATGGTCCTGCAGCCGATGCCCACGCCAACCGGGTAGGCGGCGACGTCCACCCGCCCCCCGGTGCTCCGTGGAAGTCTGAAGGAAGTGCTGAGGCTGGTTGGGCCCTCACCCGGCGAACACGTGCCGTCGATCGGTAGATCTGAACTGCAGCTGCCCGACACACGTCATCGGCACTGAAGGTGCCGTAGTACGCCGGGACTTAGGACGCGTCGGCAATTGCAGGATTGCGGGTGGTGGGGTTGGAGGGATACGGCATGATGGGTGCCGTGCACCCCCTCGGTCGAGATAATGACGAAGGGTCAGGGGCCGTGTCGCACGAGAATGCAGAATCAGGAACTGCGCTGTCGGTCCGATCACTCAGCAAGAGTTTTGGCGATCGGATTGCCTATCAGGATGTCTCCTTCGATGTCGGGCGTGGCGAGGTATTCGGGTTCCTCGGTCCGAACGGCGCCGGCAAGACCACGACCGTGCGGACACTGGGCACGCTCATTGCGCCCAGCTCTGGTGCGGCGACCATTGCCGGCTTGGAGCTGACCCCTGCGAACGGGATGGCCATCCGCCAACGGATCGCCATCATGCCCGAGGCACCCGGGCTCTACCTACGGCTGAGTGTTCTGGACAATCTGGCGTGCTTCGCTGACCTCTATGAGATCCCGGCTGCCGGTGAACGCATACGAGAGGTACTCAGCGCCGTCGGTCTGGCGGACCGAGAGGGTGACGCCTGCGGCGCGCTCTCCAAGGGCCTGCGTCAGCGGGTCTCGTTGGCCCGCGCGCTGTTGAGCGATCCCGAGGTGCTCTTCCTCGACGAGCCGACTTCTGGACTGGACCCGGCAGCCACCAAGGACGTCCACGGCATCATCGAAGACTTGCGGCGGCGCGGGGTCACGGTCTTTCTCACCACCCATCGCCTCGAAGAGGCCGAACGGCTGTGCGATCGCGTCGCCATTCTCAACACCACGCTGCTGACCATTGGTCGGCCGGATGAACTGCGGGATCGTCTCTTCCGACGAACCCTGACCGTCAGGGCCGCAGCTCCGCTCGCTGACCCGGCAGCCGTGTTCGGATTGGCCCAGGGCGTGACGGCCTGGAGGTCCGAGAGTCCCACCAGCTATGAGCTGGACGTCTCCGACGTCACGGTGGCCGCACCGGCGGTCACCAGAGCGCTCGTCGCCGCGGGTGCCGATCTGCTCTCGCTGGGGGAATCCCATCACTCGCTTGAGGATGTCTACCTCCAGTTCGTTGAAGGCCACGATGGGGAGCAGGCGGGGTGAGGATCAGCTGGCGGCGTGTGGGGGCCGTGGTTCAGAAAGAGGTGCGCGACCTCCGTCGCAGCGGCAACGTCGTTTACGCGATGGTGGTCCTGCCGCTGGTGTTTCTGATCCAACCCGTCATTCAGGTCTTCGCGATCCCGTCGAGCGGCTCGGCGTCGCTTCATCGCGAGCACTCGTTGATCTACCTGCTTGCCATCCCGGCCCTCGTGCCGGCATCCCTCGCCGCCTACTCCATCGTAGGCGAGCGGGTCCAGGGCACGCTGGAACCACTGCTGTCCACGCCCATCCAAGAAAGGGAGCTCATTTTCGGCAAGGCACTCGCTGTGTTCGTTCCCTCCGTCACCGTCGCGTATGCCGTCTTCGCAGTCTTCATTGCCATCGTGGAGCTGTTCGCCGCCCCAGGTGTGGCATCGGCCCTCGTGCAGGCCCCCGACGTGGTGGCGCAAATCGTCTTCACTCCGCCTCTTGTGATCTGGTCGATCTGGATTGGCATGGCAATCTCGGCCCGGTCGAGCGACATTCGCACGGCGGGGCAGCTGTCCATCCTGGTCAGCCTCCCGACGGTGGCCATCACGTCGCTCATCGCGTTCAACGTGATTCCGGCCAACCTCCGTGTCGCCCTCGCGTTCGGGATCGGTCTCCTTGTCCTCGATCGGCTCGGATGGCGAGCTGCAACCTCACTCTTCAACCGCGAGCGGCTCATCACCAGCACGAAATGAACCGTGCGCGGTTGCGACGACGACCGAGCATCGGGCACTGCGATCGGGTCCATCATGATGGTGGAAGCCGCGTGTCCGCCCGGAATAGGGTGACGTATGCCCAATCTGGATGTCGTAGCCGTGATCGCAGCCAAGCCCGGATCAGAAGCGATCGTCGAAGGGGCCCTGCGAGCGCTCGTCGGCCCGAGCAGGAGCGACCACGGCTGTATTTCCTACGATCTGTTTGCTTCCGAATCGACGCCCGGCACCTTTGTCACCGTTGAGAGATGGCAGTCGCAGGAAGATTTGGACGCCCACATGGCTTCGTCGCACCTGGCAGAGGCGATCACCGTTGCCGGGGATCACTTCGATGGTTTCCCTGCCATCCATACTCTCCGCCCGCTCGAGTCATAGCAGGCGGGAAAGGCCGTGTGTCACCTCCCTGGCCGGGCATGAACAGGACGCCCGGGACAACGGATTCAGCCGAGTTCTCCGGGACTACGATCGCAGGGTGACCCGTTGGAAGCCAAGCCGCCCTGTCCTCATCGCCTTACTGGTCCTTCACGTCATCGTGACAGCCATGACGCTCCGGGATCTCAGCCAGCGCAGTGATGCCGAAATCCGCGGACCACGCTGGTTCTGGCGAGTGGCTGCGCCACTGCAAATGGGAAATTCGGCCGTCTACTGGCTTGTGGGTCGAAAGAAGAACGCCTGAGTCGTCACTCAGGGAATAGTCGAACTATTTCGTGATGTCGAAGGTGGCATGAGCAGTCTCGGAGTTCCCATGCTGGTGTGGTTGGGAGACGACGACCACTATGTGCAGCTTTCCGATCGTTCCCTTCAATCCGAAGGAACTCGAGTTGCTATTGGCGGTAAGTGTTGCGCTCACTGCTTGATTCCGAAAATGACCCGGTGACATGACCGAACGTCACTGGATTGACCGAGGGCGCAGCCGTGGGCAACGTCAAAACGATGTCCAAGGGTAAAAGGGGCGCCGCCGATCGTTCCTTTCACGTTCGCCAATGGAATCTGAGTTGGGATCGATGAGGCCGAACCGAGTATTGACGCCGGGTTCGGGACCCGTCCGGTCGCCGACACGGAATATCCACCCGCGGATCCCTTCACAGACTGAAGAGTCGGTCTGATGGCCGCCGCTCCGGTCCAGGTGATTGTGGCGGCTCCCCGTCCGAGGGGGATTCTTGTGAGCTGGGCCAGAAGAGCACCAGTCGACGTCGAAATTGGCGCCACTATGGCGGCCCCCCCGAAGGCAACGAAAATTGCCCGGCAGGTTCCCATGTTCTTCCGTGTGGCCATGCTGAGGGTCTGACACTTTCCGCCGCTGTACCCGCCCGCTCGAGAACCACTGATCATGTTGGATCTCCATGTTGGCGAAACGGCGATCCGGTCGATCCAGGGGTGAACGAGCTGGCAATGCTGGACTTGTGCTCATGAAGGTGAGACTCTTGGCGACGTGTTCGAGCGTTTCGATGACCAGGCGAGAAGGGTGCTTGCGTTGGCTCAAGAGGAAGCCGAACTCATGCATCACGGCTATCTCGGCACCGAGCATCTGCTGCTTGGTCTGATCCACGAGGGCGATGGGATTGCCGCCCGCGCCCTCGATTCGTTCGGGGTCACGTTGGATGCTGCACGAGAAGAGGTCAAAGAAGAAGTGAGGGCAGCATCGAAGGCACCTTCAGAATCGTTGCCTCTCACGCCGCGAGCGGAAAAGGTCCTTGAGCTTTCGCAGCGTGAAGCGGCACAGTTGGGTGAGGACCAGGTCGGAACGGAACACATACTGCTCGGACTGGCCCGTCTCGGGGAGGGAGTCGCCGCCCAAGCATTGAACCGCCGGGGTATCAATCTGAATCGGGTCCGCCGGGAGGCCCTCAGTCTCATGTCGGCCATGGGCCCTCGAGAAGCCGTAGAAGCTGAGGAAACCAAACGACGCAATCGTCTGCACGTACTCGAAGGACTCATTCGGGCGATTGAGGACTACGATCAGGTCCACGCCGCTGTGCGCGGGTGTCGAGATGCGGCGTCGGCATTCGAAGCTCTCACGGGTTCGCCGTTCAATTTCAGCGAGATTCAGGCGAGGCAGGTGCTGGAGATCCGGGTGACATCCCTCACCGAGGATCGGGTGATGGATCTCTACGCTGAGCACGCGAGATATGACGACCGTTCGAGTAGTGATCGGCGCCGCCGGTGAGACGAAAGAGCCTCACGGAGGGCGAAGTTCTTGTCCCGTGGTCTCGACTCGGCGCTCGCCGATGTGGAGACGGTTGACCTCTCACGTCTCGATCCCGGTCGCTCGCCTTCTCCGAGAGGGAATGGTGGAGGACCGCACGCTCTGGGACGGTGTGCATCGTCTCCGACGCTCAGTGGGTGAAGTGCACCGAGCGTCCGTGAAATCGTCCGGACGGCGTTGGAGTCGACATCGCCGGCACGGGTAGGGCGCCTGTTCGCATCGGCAGGGTTCCCTCACGGGGATTCGGGGCCGAGTTCCGGCATGGGGCACATTGGCACTCGCCATAACAGGGTTCATCGTCGCCAAGAAATGCGGCAATGAGCTCCGCATGGATTCGGACGGTGGTCATTTAATGTCCCTTCGGGTGAGTGCCGCGACGCTGCAGTGTGTGAGGCCATCTCGCTGAGCATTCCCACCATATGAATCGGTGGTCTTGAGCACCAGAGCCAAAAGTCCTGTGACGCATTGGGCACAAAGACCCAAATATGGCCTCTCTCTCCATCTGTTCGTCACGACGGACGGGCACGGGAATGAACAGACCATCCCTGATGGCGATCTGTTCCCGAGCAGCACTTCTTTACGAGGCATCCTCTCTCTCGCTACTATCGGTGCCGAACAGAAACACCGTGAACCGGGGGGTGACGTGTGGAACTGAGCGACGGAACGATGCACGGCTGCGCCTGGGCCGGGGGGGCCGCAACAGAGGTGCGCCGGGGTTGGCGACGGTCGTCGCGGGGCCTTGGGGCGAGCTCCAGGTTGCTGCGCCAACCGTGGAGGTATCGCTCCATCGGAGCCATCGTCATTCTGCTCACCATCGCGTTCGTTCCCGTTGAGCCAACTCTGGCCGGCGCCGCCTCGAAGGGAACCGTGAGTGTGGGCATCGTCTGCGGCTGCACCGGACCGCTGGCCTCGAGTACTTCCACATCGCCGCAGTCCTATGAATCCTGGGCCAATGCGGTGAATGCGAAGGGTGGTGTCAACGGCTACAAGGTCAACGTGATCTTGAAAGACGACCAGTCGAGCCCGGCGGTCGGGCTGCAGGATGCGAAGACCCTGATCCAAGCAGACCATGTCGTTGCCCTGGTGGACGCCACGGACACCGAGAGCGCCTGGGCCGATTTCGCCAAGCAGTCGGGCGTGCCCGTGGTGGGTGGTTTCAACCTCTCGATCGACGACATCACGAACTCGAACTTCTTCGCCTCGGGTACCACCGAGGACGCGTTCACCTTGGCCCAGGTCCTGGGCGCGAAGAAGGTCCATGCCACGAAGATCGCCGAGTTCTACTGCGCTGAGGATCCGCTCTGTTCGGAGATCGTGCCGGTCTTGAAGTCCACGGCGGCATCCCAAGGGGTGAGCGTCGCGATCGTGGAGGAGATTTCTGCTGCACAGCCCAATTACACGGCCCAGTGCCTCGCCGCGAAGCAGGCCGGAGCGACCTACGTCAGCATCGCCGAATCGGTGAACGCAGTCCAGGCGATGGCGGCGGACTGCTCCCGGCAGGGGTACTTCCCTTGGTACCAGATAGCTGATGGTGGGGTATCAAAGTCATTCACCAGTGCAGTCGGGCTGAACACCAAGTCCTTCGGCTATCAGACTGGCTTGCCATTCTTCAACACGACGGCGCCGGCGGCCAAGAAGATGATCGCCGACATCAAGAAGACTGCGCCCAAGATCCTCACCAACCCCAACTACAACCAAGACAACGTCAGTATGTACGCATCGGCGGTTCTCTTCGGCAAGGCCCTCCAGGCCGGGACGGCGGGGCAGAGCGGTCCGGTCACCACACAGGAGATCTACAACGGGCTGTACACCATCCACAACGACACGCTCGGTGGATTGAGCCCGCCGCTCACCTTCAAGCCGAACCAGCCAAACCCGGTTGGATGTTGGTACTGGATCGGCATGGCCCACCACCACTTCACAACTCCATACGGATTGAGGCCGGTCTGCAAGCCTGCGTCATAACGGCGCTCACTCGAGCTGCACACCGGGCGGCTCCCAACGAACACCGAGAGGTCCCACCCGTAGAGCAGCTGTTCCCTCCCGCACCACCCGATGATTCTGCGACGACGTCGATGCGCCAAAGCTCGGTGCGGCAGCCGTGGCCGGATCAGACGATGGCGGCGTGCGCTCCAGGGAGCTTGTCGAGGTCGAGTTGCACCTCGTCCTGGCGGATCAGCGTGCCGTTGACGATGACGTGGCGCATGCCCTTCGGTTCCTCGGCAGTGAGCCGCTGCCCGTCGGCAGGCAGGTCGTGGAGCCGCTGGAGGGGACCGGGGGCCACCGTCGCTGGATCGAACACGGTCACGTCGGCGTAGTTGCCCTCGCGCAAGTAACCGCGCCTGTCGAAGCCGAACATGTCGGCCGGCTCGCCGGCCAGCTTGCGCACGGCCTTCTCCAGCGACATGGTCCCGCGGTCGCGCACCCAGTTGCCGAGCAGGTCGGTGGGGAGGGGGGCGTCGCAGAGCTGGTCGACGTGTGCCCCCGCATCGCTCAGGCCCAGGACGCAGTGGTCCTCGTTGAGCAACAACGCTACTGCCTCGGAGTCGTCGTTGGCGAGGTAGGTCCGGAAACGGGTCTTGAGGTCCTCCTGCAGCGACAGCTCGATGACCAGATCGAAGGGACTGAGGCCCCGCTCCCGTGCGATGTCTGCGACCCGCCTGCCGATGAGCTCAGGGAACAACTCGGTCTCGGAGACCTCGTAGGTGTCCCAGCGCGGCTTGAAGCCGGCGCGCTCCTCCAGGTCTTCATAGGCCTTGGCTCTCCACTCCGGATCACGGTACGCCGCCTTGCGCACGTCTCGGCTCACCTTCATCAGTTCGGCGAACACATCGCTGGAATTGAGGTTGTAGGCGTCCTCCATCGTGAACTGCATCGTCAATGGGCGCGGCGTGACCTGGGGCCAGACGTTGGCACCATTGGCGAGGCCCTCCTCGTGCAATTTCACGACGTCGAGATGCGATCCTCCGGTGGCGGCGAACAGGGGGATAGTCCAAGGCCGGCCGACCTTCGGCTGCCACGTCCACACATCGGCGTATTCGCACTGCCATCCCGGCGTCGTGAGCACCACGCCCATGCCGGTCCTGCCCGCGGCCATAAAGAGGGCTTCGACCTCGTCCATCTCCGCGAAGCGGCTCGGAACGGGCTTGCCGTCGATGCCTCGTTGCGCAAAGGTGAAGCTGGTTGAGAAGCCGGCTGCGCCGGCTGCGATCCCCTCGTCGACGAGTTGGCACATGCGATCGATCTCGTCGGGGGTTGCGGCGCGCTCGTAGGCCGCGTCGCCCATCACGTAGAGCCGCAACGAGCTGTGCCCGATGTAGGCGGTGAAGTTGAGGCTCGTCCCACGCTTGCGTACCATTTCGAGGTATTCGGGGAACGTTTCGAAGTCCCAGACGATGCCCGCTTTCAGTGAGTTGACATCCATGCCTTCGACGTTCTCGAGGGTGCGGGCGATCACCTCGTGATGCTCCGGGCGGCACGGGGCGATCGAATAGCCGCAGTTGCCGGCCACGACCGAGGTCACCCCGTGGTACGAGGAGGGCTTGAGCTCGCGATCCCAGCAGACCTGAGCGTCGTAGTGGGTGTGGATGTCGATGAAGCCCGGCGCCACGGCGCAACCGGACGCGTCCACTTCGGTCTTGCCCGAAAGGTTGGGCCCGATCTCCTGGATGACGCCTCCGGAGATGGCCACGTCAGCAGGGTAGCCAGGCGATCCGGTGCCGTCGTAGACCGTCCCCCCGCGAATGACCAGATCAGCCGCCATGCGTGTTCCTCCCGTTAGACGTTTGAACGACAATGCTGTTTGCATAATACGCGAGCCAGGGAACTCGGGCGCTCGTCCACCACTTTCGGGGTCGATGCAGGTCAGCCCACGGCTTGGCGGACCGCTTCGACGAGCCCCTTGGTGCGTGGATCGGGACCCAAGAAGATCTGCATGCGATTCATCACGTAGGCGAACGCCACCCCTGTCTCGGGGTCCGCGAAGCCGAGCGAGCCGCCGGCGCCGGCGTGACCGTAGGAACTCGGCCCCATCAGCGAGCCGTCGTGGGGCAGTTGGAAACCGGTGCCGAACCGGCCCGGTGTTCCCATCACGAAGTCGGTCCCGCTCGACTGTTCTTTCGTGGCAGCTGCGACGGTCGCCGGCTCCAGGACTCGGAACCCGTCCACTTCATCCAACGTCGCGGCATACAGCTTGGCGAGTGCCCGTGCGGTCGTGATTGCGTTCGCTGCCCCGAGTTCGCAGGCATGGAGCGCGGGACTGTTGAAGTTGAACGGCGGATGGGTGGGGTTCAAAGTGCGGAACGCCAGCGAGCTGGGATCGGTCGATTCCCGCATGCGTTGGAGCTGGTCGGTGGGCATGCCTGCGGTGCCGGCCTCGTCCAGGGTCGGCGGGGTGGCGGCGATGAGCCGGCTCACCCGAGGCTCCTCAGCCTCGGGCAGCCCGATCCAGAGGTCCAATCCGAGAGGGACACTGATGTCTTCGGCCAGGATCTGCGACAGGCTGCGGCCGGTGGCCCGGCGGATGACTTCGCCGATCAGCCAACCGTAGGTCAGGGCGTGGTAGCCGTAGGTCGTTCCCGGCTCCCAGAGAGGGCGCTGGGTGGCCAGCGCTTCCACCGCGGGCTCCCACGCCAACGCTTCTTCGACCGTAACCCGGCGTTCGAATGTGGGCAGACCGGTGCGGTGGCTCAGAAGCCATCGCACCCGCACGTCGTACTTTCCTGCTGCCCCGAACTCGGGCCAGTACCTCACGACAGGAGCGTCGAGGTCCAGCTCACCGCGCTGAGCGAGAAGATGGGCCACAATGGCGGTGATTCCCTTCGACGCCGAGTACACGAGGGTCAGGGTTCCGGAATCCCACTCCCTACCTGTCTTCACATCGGCCACGCCACCCCAGATGTCGACCACCTTGGTGCCCCCGACGAAGAGGGCGAATGCCGCGCCCACGTCGCCGTGCCGGTCGAAGTTTGCCTCAAAGGCCTGCTGCACTGCGTCGAAGCCTGCAGCGACATCCCCGTGGACGATCATGTGGTCCCTCCGTTCCCCGACACGACGTGCATCCCGGCGCAGCCGCGTCGGCCGGAAGTCGAGTGAGCTCAGGCGACGTAGTCGAAGCCGTAGAGCCGGGCGCAGTTGAGGGCGGTGATCTTGCGGCGGTCCCCCAAGCCGAAGGATCCGAACGCCTCGTCGATCACACGCCGCGATTCGGGGAATGTGCTGTCCAAGTGCGGGTAGTCCGACGCCCACATGACCACGTCGGGTCCGAGGCGCTCGATTGTCTTCGCTGCGGAATCCTCTTCTTCGAAGGTGGCAATGATCTGATTGCGAAAGATCTCACTCGGCGGAAGCTTCGTGGCGTAGTCGATGTTGTTCTTCATCTTTTCCCACTCCATGTCCATCCGGCTGATGTAGTACGGGAGCCAGCCGATACCCGCCTCAGCCAGTACCAGCTTGAAATTGGGATGGCGCTCCAACGCTCCGCTGAAGAGCATGATCACGATGGACTCGGCGAGCTGCATCGGAAGGAACGAAATGAAGGCAGCGGATTGCCACTTGCCGATGTCGAACTTGAGCCTCGTGGAAGACCCGCCCTTGATGTGGAAGCTGAGCGGGAGACCGGTCTCGTCGGCAGCCGCCCAGAGGCGATCCCACAAGGGATCAGAGGGGTCGAAGTCAAAGACATCAATGATGGCACCCCGGTGCCCCTTGGCGGCGCAGCGTTGGAGCTCGGCCGCCGCCGCTTCGGGCGAGTGGGTGGGGAGGAACGGCAGGACGCAGAGCCGATCGGGGGCGGTCGCGTTGAACTCATCAACCGCCCAGTCGTTCCACACGGCGAACGAGGCCTGCTCGATCTCCGGGTCCTCGATTGACATGTGGAGGGGAACCGGCCCGTAGATGACCGAGGCCCAGATCCCGTCTGTGTCCATGTCCTCGAGGCGGATCTTCGGGTCAGAGGCCCGGTAACGGCCCTCGTCATCGCCTGGCGGCAGAGGGAAGCCGACTACCTGATTGTCGCAGACCCACCTCGACAGCCCATCGACCGTCTCGACGTGAGGGCCACGATCGACCAATTCCTTCGGCAGTCGCGACTGCCACAGATCCGGCGCCACATTGCCCAGATCGATGTGGTCGTCACATGAGTAGATGCTGGTTGCGTCCATATCATCACTCTCCTTACTCTGCGCCCTCGGTGGATCAGTCCGATTCCGGGTCACCCGCACGTCACGTGGCGCCCGCTCTCGGTTCCGGTGCAGCACACGGGACTCTTTGCCCCCCTGGTTACTGACCTTCTCCTTCGTCCCGGGTGACATCCCGTGGGTCGACACGAGACTACCGCCCTGAGGGGATATCGAAAAGTGTATTTTCGCAACATGAGAGCAGCAGCACAAGCGGCTCACGATCGACTTGGCCAAGGCGGTGACCTTCCACCAGACCCTCGGCTTTGGCTTGCTCTACGGAGGGCCGGAAGCTGCCTTCACAAACGTCCGGGTGGGCGACGTTCGCACGGTGATTTGGGGGCGGCTCAGCTCGTGGACGTCGGGGCTGAGGGAGCGGTGGGGGAGGTGCGAGTCGTAGTGCTCTACGTGTTCCGCCAGCACGGCATCGAGGTGAGGACATCCGAGGATGAGTATCCGGTCGAGGCACTCGGCGTGGGAGCGTAGTCGTCAAAGTCCAGCTCATAGGCAATGAATGGCATTCTCGGCACCTACACACCGCCCATCTCATGAGGCCGCAGCCTCACGATGACGTGGAGTTTCTCGACCGCGCTTTCCTCAGGTGATCCGCCCTGCAGGGGCTACCATAGCCAGATGAGATGAGTCGCGGCTGCTGCGTGGTTCGAACTCCTACGCTCACGTCCAGGAGAAGATGAGAAATGACGCTTCCATTTAGGTTGGTATCGGCGGACTCTCACATTGCAGAGCCTCCCGACCTGTGGACAACCCGCATCGATCGTCAATTCCGTGATCGGGCGCCTCACCTGGTGAGCAACGAACACGGTGATGCCTACGTCATTAACGGGAACACCAACGCTGCTATCGGCGGACCAATCGGACTGATGGCCACCAAGGCGAAGTACACCGATCTCGACGCGCGCTTCGGGATGGAAGGGCGCTGGAGCGACGTACCCGAGGGAGCCTATGACCCTGTCGCTCGAGCGGCGGAGCTCGACCGAGAGGGGATCGACGCCGAGATCATCTATACCAGCACAGGGCTCGGTTTCTTCGCGCTCGAGGACGCTGAGTTCCGGGCAGCCTGTTTCCGTGCCTTCAACGACTGGCTTGCGGAGCACTGTGGAGGAGCACCGAAGAATCTGTTCGGTGTGGCGATCATCGATACCTACGACGTTGATCGCGGCGTGGCGGAGTTGGAACGTTGCGTCGCTTTGGGCCTGCGCGGGGCGATGATCAGCATTGGGCAGCGTTCGGGTGCGAGCTACGGTGATCAGAAGTTTGAGAAGTTCTGGTCGGCCGCTGAAGCGCTCGAAGTTCCGATCAGCCTCCATGTGGCGGCGAGCGAGACAACGTGGATGAGCACGGGCAACCGATTCGTCGACTTCGCATGCGTGTTCATGCCGACCATGTATACGGTCCTCTCGATGATCTATTCGGGCCTTTTTGACCGCCACCCAAATCTCAAGGTCCTTTCCGTGGAGAACGATGCGTCGTGGCCGCTTGCGGTCCTCGAGCGAATGGACGACCGCTGGATGCTGGACCAGATCTGGGCCACCGAAAGAGGGCCGGCGGCTGCAATCACGTCAGGCCGCAAGCCGAGCGAGATCTTTCACGACCACGTCGGTTGTACCTTTATGCGGGATCGAACTGCGATCGTCAATCGCGGGATTATCGGCCGCGAAAATCTGATGTGGGGTGCAGACTTCCCGCACTTCGATGGTGCGTGGCCGAACTGTGGCGCGCTCCTGGAACGCCAATTCGAGGGGGTTCCGGTGCAGGACCAGATCTCGATTGGGCGAAACAACGCGATCAAGTTCTATAACCTGCCGCTCGAGCTCGCATCGGCGACGTCCGAATCGGCGGCTTAGCGGCTTAGTGTGCCTAGCTTCGTCTCACATTCGCACATGAGAGAGATCCATCTGACTGCTTGAGCAAGTCGTCGGCTTGCAGGTGAGTTGGCGATCAGACGACCCAACATCCGCGGCGGTTCGACGATGGAGGACCGGTCGACGTCAACTTGTGGGTGCCGAGAATGCCGTCCACGGGCTGTGCACTGGACTCTGACGTCCATCGCAATGGTACGGGAAACCCTTCAACCCCTCCTCCGAGCGGAGGCGCAACCGAGCCAGAGGCTCAAACCTCGGGATGGCGTGAGGGTCTATTTCCGGTGCCCTTGTATGTCCTCCTACCGCTGGCATTGACAAGCCCGCCTTTAGAGATCCAGTTGTCTTATGACAATAGGACAACAGTCCAGTGGGAAGGGAGCGAATGCTGCCGCGAGTGGCGGCCGTACTCCAGTGTCGCCGATCGAGTTCCGACTCGATCCCGCTTCGGGCGTTCCGAGCTATCTGCAGCTCGTCCATCAGGTTGAGCACGCACTTCGATTGGATCACCTCAAACCGCGCGACCAACTACTCAAAGTCAGGGATGTGGTCGCCTCGTTGGCCATCAACCCGAACACAATGTCCAAGGCTTACCGCGAGCTGGAGACCAAAGGGCTCCTCGTCGGACAGCCGGGCCAAGGCACGTTCATTCATGCCACCCTCAATCAGGGGGCCTCCCTGAGCTGACCGGGCTTCGTCGCTCCCTCCAGACCTGGTTGGGCAAGGCCGACACGACTGGCCTGGACGAGAACGGGATCGTCGCCTTGATCACCAGCGAGTTGCGAGCCTTCTACGAGAACCGCCGTACATCACAGGCCAGTACCGCCGCCCCGAGCGACGGAATGGAGGGCGTGGCATGAACGTCGTGGAGGCCAGAGGGCTTGGCCAACGATACGGCAGGGCTTCGCGCATCTGGGAAGACAATTACCAGCATTCCTTCGAGAGTCCCAATTCACAGGCAATGTGCTCGTAGCGCTGAATACGGCTCATAATCTCTCCCGCATTTGGCGAGTTCAAAGGACCAATATTGGCATGTTGGTATAACCGATTTGGAAATCAGAGGGCGGCATCAGAGAACGTGCTTCATCTATTTCATAGCTGCGAACGCGACGGAGTAGCTCCTCGAGCAGCACGCGTCCTTCGAGCCGCGCCACGTGGACGCCTATGCAGAAGTGAAGTCCGTGTCCAAAGGCAACGTGACGCTCCATCGAGCGGTTCCAGATGAACTCGTCTGGGTTGGCGAATTCGCGCTCATCACGATTTGCGGAGGGAATAAGCAGGAATACACGCTGGCCGGCGCGGATCTGTGCTCCCGCAATCTCAACGTCCAGCGTCGCGGTACGCCCAACGTGTTGCAACGGGGCCCCGTAACGCATCGTCTCCTCAAAAGCTAGACGGCAGTTGGTCGCAACATTCTCGCGTACTGCGGCAAGTTGGTCGGGCCGACGCGACAATTCGAGCAAACACCGCGCCACCACCTTCGGCACCGTCTCGGTACCTCCGCTCAAAACCGTGAAGAGCTGTACCGCGATCTCATCATTGGTCAAGGCTCGGCCATCGACCTCGGTGGAGAGCATCCCGTCAATCGCCGCATATCCGTCACCGGTCGGACCTTGGAGCCGACGGTGCGCAACCACGTCAACGAGCATCATGTGCAGCTCTAACCCCGCGCGGCCGGTGACGGCATCCTCAACAGCACCCGGAGGCTTGCGCCGCAAAGCCTGGTTGACCAGTTCAAGGATACGCGGCGACAGTTCGATCGGCAGACCCATCACGGTAGCCATCACTCCGGCCGATACGACTCCTCCATAGTCGGCGCAAAGATCGAACTCACCATTGGGTACAAGCTCATCGAGGCGTTGACGCGCGAGTGTGCGCACCTTCTCCTCAAGCAGGCCAACGGCATGGGGGCGAAGTGGTGCAACGATTCCCTGCCGCAGTGCGGTCTGTGCGGGGGGATCGATCCGTGAGAAAGACGGCATCGGGTCGAGGGGTTCCCGCGCCGGCGCACCCGCGTTGCGACGTGCGAGATCCGCGGGGTTGTAGACGGGCCCAACATCCATCACGAACCGCTCGCCGTCTTCGCCTACCTGCCAAACGTCGTCGAAGCGAGAGAGTGCCCAGGCGTCGTACTGCGGCAACGGATATGCAGGGTACCGCTGGCGCAGGACCCTATAGAGATCAGTCGGGTCTCGCAACGCCTCCTCGGAGTACGGGTCGTAGGCAAAGTCAACCGGCGTGTCAATCGTCATTACCATGTCGGTTCTCCTGCGGGGGATATGCAGACCATTAAGATCTTGCAGTTACGGCGTCTCTTGATTTGATCCTACTTCGCAGCCGTGCTGCCACTGCGAGTAGTTGTCGTTTGGAGCAGCGGATACAGCTCAACGCCGTGAACGCGGCAGAGCCGCGTCAACAGATCGAGTCCGGGGCGACGCCCAAGCCACGGAGGTCGACGCCGATCAGCGTGCGGAGGGATGTCAGCTCGAGGCCGCGCTGTTCGCTTGCAACAGCGGCCCGGTTTCGACATCGTTCCATGCGGCTGTATTCGTCCGCACCGCTTCATGCATCTGCTCAAGTCGTCCTGGCGGGTCGCCGATGTAGCTCGTAGAGACCGACTCGACATCGTGGCGGATCTCGAGGACCTCGACGCCCTCCGGGCCGGCCGTGTATGAGTACGGCGCGTTGGCAGGGACGAAGAAGCTATCGCCGACGTTCAGGGTCTGACGGCCCATAACGGCCGATCCAGACACGATGACGTAGAGGCAGTCGGAGCCGTGCCGATGCCGGAGCAAGGGATAGTTCGCCTTGAAGAACAGGTACAGCACTGAGAAGCCACCCTCGTCGGGCGTCTGGCGCACCAACACGCGGCTTAGGGAGGCCGAGGCGCCGCTGAGCAGCGAGAAGACATCGCGCAGTTCGGAGTTTGCGTACTCCAGGTCGTCTACGAAATCCGATCCTTTGAGCTCGGGCGCGTCTTTCATCGGATAGATCCGGATGCCCGTCTGCTTCGTGATCTTGGTCATGTCCCAGTCTGCCTCTTTTCCACCGAGGGGGTCCACGACGTCGGCTCGTCGGTTTCGCATCTGAGATACGGTGCGCCCAGTGTCCAAGTTGTTGTCTGGGCGAGTGGCGCTCGTGACCCGGCCGCGATCCGGGGTATCGGCAAGGGCATCGCGGGAGCGGCATAGGCCGAAGGCCACGACCCAATGGTCTTGAAGACTCTTGCTATTCCTCCTCGGACCGTCCCAGCAAGTCTGGATTCAGCGTAAGTAGCAAGGTCGTTATGGGAGCTATGCTTATGCAGCTCGCCGTTGACGGTGTGTTCACGAGCTCCGTTGATCAACAGTCAGTTGCGAATGGTTGCCTCGTCGTCAAGGGCATCATGGAGGAAGATGCCCAAGCCGATGCCGAATTCGCCATTCGCACGCTGGCACAGATGTCGGAGCTGGAGATTGCCGCGTTGATCGCACTCAATGCCGCTTCGAGCCTTTCGCCAGCAGTCAGAAACTACGGTGACGCCCTTCACGGCATCGTCGGCGAAGACCTGATGCGATCGGTTGTCTCGACGCTGGATGGAAAGGGACAAGTCGAGAAGGACCCACCAGGGTTTCCAGGGTTCATGATGACTAATTTTGGTGTTCAGGTAGCCGCTGCGAGGCTGCTGCCTGATCGTACTCTTCGGGTGTAACAACGTTGGGTGTGACTTCGCGGCGAAGGGCATCGACCAGCTTGGTCATGTCCTTGTGGCCGCGGACGCGCCGGAAGGAGCGCTCGGCTTCGAGCATGCCGGCGGCGATCCAGCGCTTCTTCATGGAGCCGTCCTTCCACTTGGTGACTCGGCGGGTCGTCCGCTTGGCGATCGAGATCATCGACTCGATGCAATTGGTGGTGGTGAGCGTTGCGGCCAATGTGCCGCCGACGCCGAGGCGCCGCACGGTGAACATGTCCTCGAGCCCTTCACGCAGTGAGGCAGCGGCGTCGGGATGGTCGGCGTCGAGCTCTTTGGCGAGGCTCTTGGCGGCGGCCAGCCCCTTGGCCGCGTCGGGCTGGGCGAAGATGAGGGCCAGTCGCTTGTCGACGACCGCGGCCAGCTCCTTGGGCAGGTATCCGTCCAAATTCCTCCGTTTGTGCAAAGTACAGCGCTGCACCACGGCGGCGTCGCCGAACACCTTCTTGATGCCCGCGGCCAGCGCCTTGGCGCCGTCGATGACGCAGAGCACGCCCGAGGAGACGTCGAGGCCCCGAGCCACGAGGTCGGCCAAGAGGGCGGTGACCACCGTCTTGTTCTCCGTGTCGCCCAGCCAGAGCCCGACGGGGACCTTGGTGCCGTCGGAGGTGATGACCAGGGCGACGACGGCACACGAGCCGGCCACGTCGAGCCCGTCGATCATGAGCACGGCCACGTCGAGGTCAGAGAGGTTCCGGGCCATCAGCTCGCCCATGGCCTTGGTCGTCGCCGCCACGAAGCGCCGCGACACCGCCGACTTGGACATCGATTTGGATCGCCCCTCGAGCTCTGCTCCAACCGGCTCGGCCACGTCGGCGTGGCGTCGGGTGGCCACCCCGGCGAGCATGCGCTCGACGACCAGGGAGTTGAGCAGGTCGGCCGAGCTGAACGCCTTCCAGGTGTCGAGCCCGATCTCGGCCCCGGCGCTGCTGCGTCCCCGCGGGCGCTCGGTACTCACCTGGCGCCCGCCGAGCACGACCGAGCCCTGGGTCGTCCCGTGCCAGTTTCCGACCCGCTCGGCGGGTGGGATCCTGGCGTGTTTCTCGCCGATGGCTTCGGTCAGTTCAGCCTCCATCATCTGGTGCATGACGACGAGCCCGGTGGCCGACGCGAACGCCAGCAACCCGTCCTTGATCGCCCCGGCCACATCCGCCAGGGCGACCGTCGCCTCGAGCGGCAGGTCAGCCAATCGGGCTGCCTCCTCCGCGTCGGCGACGCTCACAACAGCTACCTTCTTCTTCACGGTGGTCCCCTTCCTAAAGGGTTACTTGGTCGTGCCCGATCCCTACCAGCTGGCAGGTCTCAGGCGGGGGACCACCGCCTCACTTCAACAATGTTCGGGGCAACGTCCTCGCAGAAGACCCGGAATCTGATGGCTGAAACAAGGATCAAAATTTCATACACCCGCGTCACCTGCCCCAGCACCGTGTTGCTCTTCCGATATACCCTCCGTCTCACGACCCGCTTGCCGTAGCTAACCGGGCCTTTCTCGGCCGCCTGGACGTTGCCGAGGTCTGGAGTAGCGCGCCAGTGACAAGGTGTCATTGAGCCAACTCAGCCACTTTCACATCTACGGGCCCGGTGGGCTGATTCTGAATTGGCCACAAACGGTGTGCCGGTGGTGACGGACGCCACGACCGCCCCGGGGTGTTGGGCAGCGATTGTGACTGCCTGGAGGCAGGAGCCGTCGTAGCCACTCTGGGTGCCGTCTTGAGCCGTCCACGTCACGATGCACTCGCCAGCGGGTTCACTGGGGCTGGGCGTGGCTGACGGCACTGCGGTAGTGGTGGTTTTCGGCACGGCTGGCGAGGTAACCATCGGCCGGACGGTCGCAGGCGCCGTGGCAGCTGACGTGACCGGGGGCGTAGGTGTGGGAATTGACGAGGGGGCCAGCGTTGTGAAGGGTTCCGACTTGGCAGTTATTGTGCTGGTCGTCGTGGGTGTGACCGTTGAAAGTCTCACTGCGTCGGCGCCGACCAGGGCCCGAGTAGAGGCCGCCACTGGATGACTGTGGCCACTGGCGAGAAGGAGGCCCGCCCCAGAAAGTCCGACTGCACCGGCAGCCGCCAGGCAAACTTGCGCACATCGTTTGGCCGCTCTTGTGTTCATGTCGTGCCTCACCTCAGTCCGAAAAACGGCAAATGGGTGTATGGCCGACTCTAGGTAATGCTTCGATGTAGCAGTAGGGCCATAATGCCTAAATCCTCGAGATGGGGCGCCGAAGGCGAATACTCCGAAGCTGTAACCCAATCTGCCGCGGATGATTAGCTGGCTCTTATCGCGCCGCCGTATCTTGCTCCCAGTCGCCACCCACCCCCCGGGACGGCGACGGACGCCCCCGGATCGTGCCCCTGACGTTCCGGGGGCGCCACGCGCCAAGGTCTTGAGCTGCTCAGCGATCGCCCAGGCTCGGCGTAGACGGCGGCACGTCGTTAGGATTCAGCCGTGCCCACGTACACGGTAATCGTTCAGGGTTCAGAAACATCCCGGGAGACGACGGAGATTATGGCCTCAGCCGTTTTCTCCGGCGATGGCTGGGTCACGTTTTGGAATTCGTTGGGGCCTGGGTTTCCGGAGCCCATCGTAAGATTCGCCCGAGAGACAGTGGTTGAGATCTCCGAGAAACACTGAGGATCGGAGATTCTGGCCTCACCGGGATCGAAGGTCCAGCCGTGCCTTTAGCTGGGCGATCTCGTTTCCCTGTTCTTCGACCAACACAGCCAACTCGAGCGTATGGGCGGCCAAAGTGCCGAGAGCCGGATCCTCTGCGCCCCCTCAACGAGCGAGCAGTACCCGGAGCTCAGTAATCAGATCGGTGATTTTCGACGACACGACGACACCATATCGTTTTGTCCTACGGGGAGTGAGGAATCCCTCGGGGGTCCCCGGTTTGGCCACCTGGCGGGACCGCAAGGGAAAGAGTTGGTATCTGGAGGCGTGTGCGGAATGTGCACCGAACGTGCACGGTCCTGACGCCTAAGAGTGGGTACGCTCCGAATTGTCGCCGCTCTACTCAGTCACTTTGGCAGCGGTGGCGACGGAACAAGCCCTCGCTGTAAGCCCCCCCACTGACAGAGGGTTTGTTCGCGTCTCAGAACTTGAAGACCCTCATCACCTGGCCGACAACAGTGTTCGACTTCCGGTACACCTTCCGCCGCACGACGCGCTTGCCGTAGCTCACCGGACCCTCCCAGCCGCCTGGACGTTGCCCAGGTCTCGGGCTGCTCGGTAGAGTCAGAACGGAGGGACTTAATTTAGGGGGCTAGCGGATAGGCCGTGAATCGGGGCTCCAGCGGTCCCGCCAGTCGATCAGCTTGGCGGTGATCAAGAGGGTGGTCACGAGGCAGAGCTGAGCGTGTCGGTGTCGGCTCCGCCGATCTGTGTTGCGACGAAGCTGGCCGTAGTTGCTCAGCCACGAGTTGGTGCCTTCAACCACCCATCGGAGTCCGAGTCGGAGAGGTTGTTTAACCAGGCTCGAGGCACCTGGCCTGGCGCGCAGTTGAATGTCGAGATCGCCCAGGCCGCGAGCGGCCAGTTGGGTACGGATCTTGGGATAGTCGTAGCCGCGGTCGAGGTGCAGGGTCTCGATCTCGTCGAGGAGCCCCGACCGGGCGACGTCGTCGAGCGTGGGGAGGAGCATCTTGATGATGTCGTTGCGCTGCGCGCCATCGATGGCCCATCCGATCGGGATGCAGCGTGCGTCGGTAGCGATCGACCATTTCCATCCCAATTTGGCCCGGTCTGTCGGGTTCTTTCCCGTCCCTTCCCCACCGCAGGGTGCCTTGTGCAAGGAGCCGTCGAGTGCCACTTCGGAGAGGTCGAGACCGATGATGCGGTCGTAGGCATGCAGGGCATGCTGGCGCAGCGCGTCGAACACGCCCGCCGCGATCCATTCGTCACGGCGAGTTCGCAGCGTCGTGTCCGAGACCCGGCGTTCGAGAATCGCCTCGACGCTGACCCAAGAGCAGCCGGTGACCAAGCGGACGAGGATCCCCCAAAAGCACAGCCGATCAGAGACCCGGGGCCGGTGACAGCCCAGCGGGTGGTTCTCGGGCACTGGCGGGATCAGGGGCTCGATCGCTGCCCAGACGGCATCTACCACTTCGGGCTCGAGTGCGCACATTATGTGGGTGACCTCCACTTGGTCGTTGGTTCGGAACGCACCCAGAATCAAATCTGGGCCCTCACAACGACCGGTGGATGGTCACCTATCCGCGCGGCCCCTTAGGACGGGGGGGGCATCAGCAGCCGGCTCCTCGGGAGCTGGCTCCTCGTCAACTCCAGGCGGGGCTGTGCCCGTTGCGGTCTCCCAGCCGAGGGCGGCGATGCGCGCGCTCACTATCTTGGCGACGCCGAGTCCGACGCCCGCTGCAGGCGCCCATAGCAGGGCGTCGAGCCAGGAGAACCGGGGGTTTATGGGATCGAACGGCGTTTTGCGGCCTGAGTTCTTGCTGACGGCCTGATACACGGCCCTCATAAGCTTCTTGGTGAGCATGCCGGCCAACACGCCAGTCCCGACGGAGACAAGCTTCCACCTCCGTTCACGGGTGAACATCTCCAGCACGCCCGCCTTGGCCACGCAGAAAAGCTACCCCGCCTCAGCATCCCTGGCACGGCCTAAAACTTGAAGACTCTCTTCACCTGACCCACGACAGTGTTGGACTTCCGGTAGACCTTCCGCCGCACGACCCGCTGGCCCGGCATTTTCTGGTCATCCCTGATGTGAATCAACCTGCGTCCACATCCTGGGTCCACTGGTAGCCGTCCCACCACCGCATCTGCGAGGCGTTAGTCGGATCTCGATACCACCCGATGGGTGTGTGAAGGGTCGGCTTGGGTTTCTTCGACTGGGGCTTCGGTGGCTCGGATTTGGTCCCATTTTGGTTCGGGGCGCTCCGTGATCCGTCTCCATCGCTTCGACGCCCCTCGTTTTGTGCGCAGGCGCCCTCTTGGGTTTTCTGTTCCAAAACATCACCCATTCTCCACGATCATGCGTCCCGTCGCCCGATGCGGCACCCAACTACCCTCGCCGCTGCCGGGCCCTGTGAAGCCGAGGCGGTCAGGCTTGGCGAACCGCCTCACATTGTTGCAATGGCGAGGGGGATTGACGAGCTGGTGATGCCCGTCGCGAATGAGGTTGCTGCACTCAAGTGGAGCCTCGGCCTCGAGGGTCAGTACCGACCGCCGGGTCTACGCCTGGTCGACGACACCTGGAAAACACCCACCTGACAGACTGACCATACCCGTGACGGTCATCGGCGATTGGGGCGGGCTTCGGCCCTCCCTTTTCGCGTCCGAAGGTGCGATACTGCAATCCGAGGGGGTTCCTGGCGGGGCGATAGGGAGGAGCGGCATCTCCCTCTCGCGTCAGCGCCCGAACGCGTACAAGCCCCCGAGCAGAGAGGCGGACACCACAACTTCGGGGTGCTTGTCAGCTGCCACGACCTCGCGAGTCGGCAGTGCCCAAGCCATACCCACGACCTCCGAGATTCAACCCTTGGCCATTGTGTACGGCGTACACTTCGACGACGATGCCCGATCCCGGCTACAGCAGTGATGACGTGGCTGATGACTGACGACAGCGATGATCCCGCCGCCTTCGTCGAGGAGCTCACGCGCCGGCCGGCGTGGATGAAGCGGGCGCAATGTCGGGGCGAGGACCGAGCTCGTTCTTTCCCTCGGTGGGCAAACCCACGGCCAAGGCCAAGGCCCTCTGTGCGATATGCCCGGTACGGCAAGAGTGCTTCGACTACGCCGCTGCCGACAGTGACATCGCAGGAATATGGGGCGGGACGAGCGACAGGGAACGGCGAGGGATGCGACTTCGCGCGAGTCCCACTCGGGTCCTACAGCAAAGTGACCTGAGCCGAAGCCCAGGTCAGATGCATGAAAATGTGGTGTGGTGCCGTGGTGGAGGTGGCGGGAATCGAACCCGCGTCCTCCGGAGTTTCAATAGGCCTTCTCCGAGCGCAGCCGGCATTGGATTGTCGGGGGCGGCATCACTGCCGGCGGTTGTGCCGCCCCGTAGCCAACGAAGATGTCCTCAGCAGGTTAGTTGGTGTTGCCGCTGAGTAAGCCCTACTTGATGGCGTCCACGTTCCGACCCATAGGGCTGAGACCGGGTGAACGTCGCTACCTAAGCAGCGAGCGCGAGCTGAGGCTCGGCGTTTGTTTTTGGTTCCGGCTCTTTAACGTGGCTCCGGAGACCACGGCTCGCTTCTCCTAATTCGACGACCGGAGTCGAAGCCAATCACCCCCATGTGGGTTTCTCCAGCTGACCGGTTGGCCAGCCCCGCCATTCTACGGGGCTTTCCCGGTCCTCTGTTCCAGGCCCCTCAGGACCCGCCCCACCGGTTGATCTCCTTGGTGGCCCGGGCGGCCTCGCGTTCGGCATCACGGGTCATGATCAGGTTGCGCTTGTCGTAGAGGCGGCGGCCCTTGGCCAGGGCGATCTGCACCTTGGCCCGACCGTCCTTGAAGTAGAGGGAGACCGGGATCAGGGTCAGGGACTGTTGCTGGGTCTTGCCCAGCAGCTCGTCGATCTGGTCCCGGTGCAGCAGCAGCTTGCGCTTGCGGTCCGGGTCGTGGGCGCCGAACCCGGTGGCGAACTGCCAGGGCGGGATGTGCATCTGGAAGAGCCACATCTCGCCGTCGTCGACCCGGGCGTAGGCCTCGCTGAGCTGTGCCTTGCCCTCGCGCAGCGACTTCACCTCGGAGCCCTGGAGCACGATGCCCGCCTCGAGCGTCTCGATGAACTCGTACTCGCGCCGGGCGCGGCGATTGGTGGCGACCGTGCGGTCGTTCCCTCGCTCGTCGCGGGCGGCCGCCCGCTTGGCGATCTGCTTCTTCGCCCTGGCCATAGGACGTCGAGGGTACCCTGACATCGTGCTGCGCCTGCCCAGGGAGATCTACATGGAGATGGTCGGCGCACTGCCTGCGCGGTCTGCCCGACGAGGCGTGCGGCCTCCTGGTGGGGTCCTACGGGGGGGAGGAGGCCACCCATATCTTCCCGACCGACAACGCGGCGGCGTCGGCCCTGATCTACGAGATCGACCCCAAAGAGATGCTCGGGGTGGACCGGGCGGCCCAGGCGCTGGGGGCGGACATCATGGGGGTGTTCCACTCCCATACCCATACCGACGCCTACCCGTCGCCCACCGACGTGGCCCAGGCGCTCGACCCGGGCTGGCACTACGTGCTGGTCTCCCTGCGAGATACGCATCCGGTCGTGCGCAGCTACACCATCGTCGAGGGTCTCATCACCGAGGAGCCGGTGGAGGTGCCCGGACTCGGGGCGTGATCGCCGCGAGGCTGCAGTTAGAATCCCAACCAGATCAGTCAACAATCACCCTGACCTGCCCTTCAGGTCGATGGTGCTGACCACACGAGGAGGCCCGATGGCCGTCGAAGTCCGCCTACCCACCGTCCTGCGCAACGCCGCTGGTGGGGCGTCGGTGGTGAGCCTTGACGGCGCCACCATCGGCGAGGTCCTGGCCAAGCTGGTGGCCGAGTACCCCGGCATGGCCGGGCAGGTCGTCCAGGAGGACGGGTCGCTGCACAAGTTCGTCAACATCTACCTGAACGACGATGACGTGCGGTACCTCGACGGGGTCGACACCCCGGTCGCCCGACGGCGCCGAGATCTCGATCCTGCCGGCCGTGGCCGGAGGCTGAGCCGGCTCATGACGCTGTACCCGTCCGTGCTCGGGCTCATCGGCAACACGCCCCTGGTGGACATCAGCTCCCTGAGCCCGAACCCGTCGGCGCGCCTGTTCATCAAGCTGGAAGGCCAGAACCCCGGCGGATCGGTCAAGGACCGCGTGGCGCTGTCGATGGTGGAACAGGCCGAGCGCGACGGCCGCCTCGTGCCGGGCAAGCCCGACCAGATCCTGATGGAGCCGTCGTCGGGGAACACGGGCATCGGCCTGGCGCTGGTGTGCCGGGTCAAGGGCTACCACCTCAAGGTCGTGATGCCCACCAACGTGTCGATCGAGCGCCGCCAACTGCTGGAGTTGTGGGGGGCCGAGATCATCGAGTCACCGGGATCCGAGGGATCCAACGGTGCGGTGCGCATGGCGCAGCGTCTGGCCGGAGAGCATCCCGAGTGGGCAATTCCTCTACCAGTACGGCAATCCGGCCAATCCCAAGGCGCACTACGAGGGCACCGGACCCGAGATCCTCCATGACTGCCCGGGCATCACCCACTTCGTGGCGGGCCTCGGCACGTCGGGAACCCTGCTGGGCGTGGGCCGCTTCCTGCGCGAGAAGTTGGGCGATGCCGTGCAGATCTGGGCGGTCGAGCCGCCGTCGGGCGAGGTGGTCGACGGCCTGCGCAACCTCGACGACGGCTACATCCCGCCGATCTTCGAGGAGCTGGGCGGCGCCGAGCTCCTGGACCGCAAGACCGTGGTCCGGCCACGGGACTCCATCGAGTGGACGCGGCGCCTGACGGATGTGGGGATATTCGCCGGCATATCTACGGGCGCCGCCGTGGCGGGGGCGATCAAGTGTGCCGCCTCGCTCGCCCCGGGCGTCACCGCCTCGATCGTGGTCGTCTCGGCCGACGGCGGGTGGAAGTACCTCTCCACCGGGGCCTGGACCGACGACCTCGACGAGGTCACCGAGCGGGCGAAGTCGATCATCTACTTCTAGCGAACGAGCTCGTCGGCGGCCGACCGGGCGCAGGCAGGCTCACTTCGTGGTGGACGCTCGCCCCCGGATTCGCCAGTATGTGGCATGCCAGCGCCCCTGACTCTCGAATGGTTCGGCACCACCACGTTCCGCCTGCGCGTCGACGGGGTGACCATCTGGCTCGATACGTTTCTCGACCGCATCCCCGCCGCACCGCAAGTGGGGCTCTCGGTGACCCAGGTCGACGAGGCGGACTACGTGTTCATCAGCCACTGCCACTTCGACCACATTCTGGGCGCCAACATCGTCGCGCAGAACACCGGGGCCAACATCGTGGGGTCGTACGAAGCGATGCGCCTCATGCACGAGGCCAAGGTGCCGCTCGCACAGCAATGGCCCGTCTCGGGTGGAGAGGTCGTCGACTGCGGGCAAGGGGTGAAGGTCACGGTGTACCCGGGCATGCATTCGTGTCTGTTCGCCGCCAATGATCCCGACTCGGGCGGGTGCTGCGTGGGTGACCTCGGCCTCAGCCTGCAGCAGCGGCGGGCGATCATGGACCCCCTGTTCGCGCACATGCGCGATGCGGGCTCGTGGGCGCCGGATCTCTACGAGTACATGGTGCACCCCATCGGCCCCGTCTCCGATCACGACGGGGGCCAGCTCATCTACTTCATCGATACGCCCTACGGGTCGATCCTGTGGAGTGCGAGCTCGGGCTGCTGGACGCCGATCCTGCGTGAGCTGCGTCCCGATGTGGCATTGCTGGCGTTGGCCGGGCGGCCCAATGTCAACGGCGAACCGTTTCAGGGAACCATGGCGGAGTTCATCGTGCGCCAGGTCGAGATGCTCCACCCCGGCAAAGTCGTCTTCTGCCACCACGATGCGTTCCTGCCTCCGTATATGAACGGCATGAACGTCGATGCCGCAGCGGAAGCGATCCGGACGCGCACCCCGTGGGCCGAGTTGGTGACGATGACCTACGGCGATCCGGTGGCGATCCTCGGGTAGGCCGTCAACGTGCGTGGTAGCCGATCCGATCGGCGATCCACCCGGCCAATTCTTCGATCACCTCGTCGTTGATCGGCGACGCGGCCAAGCCGAGGAAGATGTCGGCCGTGGCCGCGCCGTCCTCGTCGCTCGGCGGCGGCGACCACCGGAATCCGTTGCGCGTGCAGAACTCGACGGTGGCCACGAGCGCAACCTGCACGTTGCCATCGCGCAGTGGGTGGTTCTTGACGAGATGCGCGCCGAGCACCGCCGCCTTCGTCGGGAACTCGGGGTAGAACTCCTCGCCGACGAAACGGGCCCGCGGGGCGTGGAGGGCGGAGTCGGCCAGGTTGAGGCTGGAGTCCTGGGCGATCTCCTTCGCCGGCGTCTGCAGGACGGCTTCGGCGATCAACAGGAAGTCGGCCAGCTCGAGATAGTCGATGCTCACGTGCCCAACCGCTCCAGGGCCTTGTGGTTCTGCTGGATGGCATCACGCAGGCGCAGGAAGAACTGCTGATCGGTCCTGCGCCGCCGGACCTGCGCCGTGAGGCTGGGGCGCCGGTCGTCGCGCCCGGCGGTCGCCGCCTGCTCGGACCCGCCGGACGCTCCCGGCGTGCTGTCGTCGTACGTGCTCATGCCGTGATTTTAGGAGGACGCCACACATCTCCCTCCAGCATGGTCACGGGATCGCTCGTTTGGCGCAGGGCGGCCAGATCGTCCAGGTGCTCGTGCAGGACGAGCGCCGAAATCGCTGCGTCGAAGGCATCTTCGGAGCCGACCATGGATGTGGCGAAGCGGTCGGGCAGCGCCCACGGCGACCCGTCGAGGTAACGCGCCCGCTGCTCGAGGTTGCTCTTGTGGACGGGGCCGGTGAACAGACGAGGGTAGATCTCGAGCACGGTCCAGGGCGAAGGCGGGTCGAAGGGCCAGATGCTGAACCCCCCTTCCCGCAGTTGGCGCAGGTGGGGCATGCCACGGATGGATCCGGTGCCCACAGCGCCCGCTCCACCGACCTGGAACGTGCTCTTGGCGGAGATGCCGCCAACCGAGAGCGTGCGTTCGGCACGCCGAAAGTGCTCGGGGAGCGCGGGCCGTGTGCGTCCGGGCCGTCCCCAGAAGGGTGGGGCACAGGCCGACAGCCAGGACTCGCCCTCTCGCGCCGCCAGCCGCCACATGTCGTCGACGCTGCTGCACGAACGCACGTGCAGGAACCACGACGGGAACGAGAACGAGAAGTCCAGCCCGGCGATCAGGCCGTCGTGCGTCCGCGAGCGCAACGTCACGAGGTCATCGATGACCCCTTGGCGGGTGCGGCCGTTGCGCAGCGAGACGAGCTCTCCGTCGATGACGTGCGCCGACCAGATCCGCGTCGATGCCCCCTTCAGGGCCCCGGACCAATCGACGGCGACGACCTCCATCAGTTGCAGATCCGGAATTCAGCGGGCGGCGAGCTCGCAGAGTTTCGCCACGGTGTTCCAATTCCGGGTGGTGCTGACGACGCCGAGCCGGCGCTCCAACATGGTGCCGCTGAGTTTGGAGTTTCCGTAGCCGTCGGGCGTGTGGACGTAGACCTCCTTGCCGACAATGACCAGTTCGTCGCGTCCGCTCGGAGGTGGGCTGAAGGCGGAGAGTTTGTCCTTGCTCGGTTTCTCGGCGAGAAATGTCACGTGGTGCCGGGCCGGGTCGGCGCCCCGGGCCGCGTAGGGGCTGGTCGCCAGCACGTGTCTCAGCTCCGCCGTGGTGCGCAAGATCACCGCCGGCGAACTCCCGAAGTCCTGCTCCAGCCGGCCTTCGATTCCTGCGATCAACGTGGCCGTGCTCCTGCTCGGCGAACTGAAGAAGACGTTGCCCGTCTGTATGTAGGTCGAGACATCGGCATGCCCGAGTGCGACGAAGCTCCGTTGAACGTCGGCCATGGCGAGGCGGCCATGGCCGGCGACGTTGACGCTTCGGAGCAGTGCGACGTAATTCGCCATGGCAGGCCCGATCATAGGAACAGCCGCTCTCCCCGGGCGCGGCCTCATCGTGGCCCGAAGGGCGTGCCTAGTCTTGGGGTGTGCAGCCGATTCTCCACCTGTCCCTCCCGGTGCGGGACCTGGACGAGGCCCGGCGGTTCTATGTGGGCACCCTGGGGTGCACGGCGGCCCGGGCACGCGAGGGCTTCCAGGACATCTGGTTCTACGGCATGCAGGTCACGCTGCACGAACGGCCCGACGAGGTCGCGGTGTCGCCTGCAGGCTCGGTCCGTCACTTCGGGGTGACGCTCGAACGGGGCGACTTCGACGTCGTGACGGCACATCTGGCGGAATGCGGGGTGCAGTGGGTCGCGCCCGTCTCCACGGACGACGAGGGCGAGCCGACCGAGCAGACCAAGGCGAAGGTCGCCGATCCGAGCGGCAATGTGATCGAGCTGAAGACCTATGCGGACGTGGCGGCGGCCCTGGAGACTGCGCCGGCGGGGGTTCGGAGAAGCCCTTGAGCACGGGCGATGCGCCGGCTGAGGCCGGACACCCTGACCGGACGCTCACCGTGCTCGGATGCGACGGGAGCTGGCCCGGCCCCGGCGGTGCCGCAAGCGGGTACCTCGTCGCGGCCGGCGCGACGTCGATCCTGCTCGATGCCGGTCCGGGCACGTTCGCCCAGCTACAGCGCCACGTCGACCCCGGTCGTATCGATGCCGTCGTGTTGTCCCATGCCCATCCGGACCACTGGACGGACATGGAATCCTTCGCCACCTGGGCCGGGTACGGGCCGAGCCGGGAGCGGTTCTGCGGGGCGGACGGCCGTCCCCTCGCGGTGTATGCGCCTCCCGGATTGCGGGAGCGGTCGCACTACCGGGAGGCGGCCTGGATCGATTGGCGGGACCTGGGCGAATCCGACCTGTTCACGGTGGGTGCGCTGGAGGTCCGCACCGCCGCGACCGATCACGGCATCGCCACCCGGGCCGTCCGCCTGCTCCATGACGGCGCCACCTTGGCCTATTCGGCGGACTCGGGGCCGAGCTGGTCCGTGGCGACGTTGGGCCGGGGCATCGGGACGTTCCTGTGCGAGGCCACCTACACCGAGGAGGCGGAGGGGTCGATGTTGCACCTCAGCGGGCGTGAGGCCGGCGCCATGGCGGCCGCGGCGGGTGTCGGTCGTCTCATCCTCACGCACCGGTCGCCTACGGTGTCGGCCGACGACGTGCGTCATGAGGCCGAGCGGGCGTACGGGCGCCCGGTGGAACAGGCGAGCATGGGTGCCGTCTATGCGTGGTAGCCATTGCGGCCCCACAGCGAATCGCGGCGAGTCCGTGGTGACGAGAGGAGTGCGATGTCCGAGAGCAGCGAACTGAGTGGGACCGGCAAGGACCCGCGCACGGCGCGTGGTGACGGGCGCGCACTCGACGAGCTCCGCCCCGTCAGCTTCGAGAGGGACTACACGGTGATGGCGCCCGGCTCGGTACTGGTCTCCTTCGGCCGGACCAAGGTGCTGTGCACGGCATCGATCGAGGACCGGGTGCCCCCGTGGATGCGCGGCAGCGGCAAGGGGTGGGTCACGGCCGAGTACTCGATGCTGCCCGGCTCGACGCCTGAGCGGGCATCCCGTGAAGCGGCGAAGGGCAAGCAGTCCGGTCGGACGCAGGAGATCCAACGCCTCATCGCACGCTCCCTGCGGGCGGTGTGCGACCTCGTCGTGCTCGGCGAGGCGCAGATCACGGTCGACTGCGATGTCCTGCAGGCCGACGGGGGCACGCGCACCGCGTCGATCTGCGGGGCCTATGTGGCCCTGCACGACGCGTTCTCCCGCATGCAGCAGGCGGGCACGTTGCGGGAGAACCCGCTGACCGACTCCGTGGCGGCGATCTCGGTGGGGATCATCGACGGCGTGCCGATGCTCGACCTCCCCTACGCGGAGGACTCCCGAGCCGAGGTGGACATGAACGTGGTCATGACCGGTGCCGGCCGCTTCGTCGAGGTCCAGGGGACGGCCGAGGGCTTGGCGTTCAGCCGGGGTGAGCTGGACAGCCTGCTCGGGTTGGCCGAAGCCGGGATCAAGGAGCTCTCCGCCGCGCAGGCCGCGGTGCTGGCCACGCCGCCACCGCCACGGTGAGCGACGCCTCTCCGTTGCGGCTCGTCCTGGCCTCGGCCAATCCCGACAAGGTGGCGGAAATCGCCGCCGTCCTGGAGGAGGCACTCGACGTGGAGCTCGTTCCCCGTCCGGCCGACGTGCCCGACGTCGTCGAGGACGGCGAGACACTGCACGACAACGCCCGCCTCAAGGCGCGGGCGCTCGTCGTCGCCACCGGGCTCGTCGCCGTGGCGGACGACACCGGGTTGGAGGTCGATGCGCTCGGAGGTGCCCCCGGCGTGTATTCGGCCCGCTACGCCGGGGAAGGCGTGGCGTACGCCGACAACGTGGCCAAGCTGCTTGGCCGAGTTAGCCGCTCGGCCCGATGGCGGCGGTGCGCGCACCGCCCGCTTCCGCACCGTCGCCCTGGCCTCGTTCCCCGACGGCTCCGAGCTGTGGGCCGAAGGCGTCGTCGAGGGGACGATTGCCCGTGAGGCGGTGGGCATCGGCGGCTTCGGCTATGACCCGGTCTTCGTGCCGAGCGAGGGCGACGGGCGCACGTTCGCCGAGATGACACCGGCGAGAAGAACGCCATCTCGCACCGGGGCCGCGCCTTCCGCGCACTGGCGGCGGCGTTGGCCGCCCGCTCCCACTGAGTGAGCGCGGGCCTCAGGGGCGGCGCAGCAGGGGCGGCGCAGGCGCGGTGCCTCCCATGAACGCGTCCATGGCGTCGGGTGAGAGCGGAAGCTCCCGAGCCGCCGCGGTCGCACGCTCCATCGGGAGGAACGGGTGGTCAGAGGCGAAGAGCAGCCGTCCGCTCCCGCGTGACGAGCCCATGAAGGCGACCAGGGCGGGGTCCATGTACTTGGCCAGGTAGGCCGAGTTGGAGAGGTAGAGATCGGGCCACTTGAGCATGTACTGCATCAGGAGGCCCTCGTAGGGGTGGCCCATGTGGGCGCCGATGACGGTCAGTCCCTTGAAGTCGATGAGGATGTCCTCGAGACGTTCGGGATGCTGGCAGGCCGAACGGACTCGCGGCCCGGGTATGCCGACGTTGACGGCCACGGGGAGCCCGAGCTCGGCCGCGGCCGTGTAGATGGGGTAGTAGAGCTTGTCGTTCAGCGGGTACTGCTCGACCAGCGGCGTGACCCGGACCAGCGCCACCGACGGGTGCTCGGCCAATGCACGCAGGCGCAGGGACTGCTGCACCGGTTGCTCCACGTGGTCGGCCACCAGGGCCACGCACAAGCGGTCGGCGTGGGGCGCGATGTCCTCGAGCAAGTTCTCCGTCTCGGAGGACGACATCCCTGCCGCAATGACGCCCAGGTCGACTCCGCACGCGTCCATGGTGGCCAACAACTTCTCGAGGGTCGTCGCGGCCCCGAGGTCACCGCCGAGAAGGTCGACGATGCCCTCGTTGCCGTCCTGACTGGTGAAGGCCTTGGCCGATCTGCCGGTCAGTGCGTTGACCCACAGGTCGACGACCGTCACGCCTCGTCGGGTTTGGCGTTCGCCCGCGCTTCGCGCAGCATCTTCACGCCGTTGGTCAGCGAGTCGGTGATGAGCTTGTCGTTGTCCTTGGAGATGAAATCGTGCACGCGCTTCTCGAGAAAGAACCGCAGGATGGGATTGAAGGCGTGGTACGTCTCGGAGAAGTGGACGCGCGTCGTCCCGTTGCCGAGATCCTCCAGCCGGTTGCGGCCTTGGGCCTTGGACCACAGCGGCTTGCCGACGGCGTCGTACTTCCACGAGACCTTGGGCTTGACCTCGGTCAGCCACTCCCACGATTCGCCCCGTCCGCCCGACAGCAGATAGCGGGGGACCCGGAAGGTGCAGTGACGGACCAGTCCCTCTCCTATCTCGTCACCGGGGTGGAGGATCTCAATGGTGACGTCCCCGTTCTGCGACAGGGCACGGCGCAACCAGAAGAGCTCCCACAGCTCGTCTTGCGTGGCTTCGATGTCGACATAGAAATGGTGCTCTTGCATCGGCTCACCATATCGCCGCACCTGACCGGCGCGTCAGGTTGCCGCCTGCCCGTGCCCGGGGATGCCCGCCGGACCGTTATCGTCTCGCTGGTCATGAAGGTTGCGTATGTGGTGCCCCGCTACGGTCCGCAGATCCGCGGCGGGGGCGGAGACGCGGCGCCAGGATGCTGGCCGAGCACCTCGTCACAGATCGGGGGGACGAGGTGGAGGTCTTCACCTCGGGCTCACTCGATGCGCTGACCTGGCGGGACGAATTGCCGCTCGGGACCGAGACCATCAACGGGGTCACCGTCCACCGCATCGGCTCGGAGGCGGGACGGGGCGAGGGTTTCCATCCGTTGTCGGGCCTGCTCCTGGCCGACCCCACCCATGCGAGTGAGGAGGACTGCGAGCGTTGGGTCGACCTGCAAGGGCCCCAAATCGCCCGATCTCCTGCGGGCAGTGGAGGCAAGCGACGCCGACGTCATCGCCTTCTACCCCTACCTCTACTACCCGACGATCCGCGGACTGCCCCTGGTGCGGGACCGGGCCATCCTCCATCCTGCGGCCCACGAAGAGCCGGCATCTGCACCTCCGGGTCTTCGACCCGCTGTTCGCCAGTGTCGCGGCTTCGCCTTCCACACCCGGAGCGAGCGCCGCCTGGTGGTGGAGCGCTTCGGCGTCGCCACCACGCCGCAGGTCGTGGTCGGCCTGGGGATCGAAGAGGCCGACGGGTCACCCGAGTCGGCACGCGCCGCCTTCGGGCTGGGCGAGGCGCCGTACATTCTGTGCATCGGGAGGGTGGACGACAAGAAGGGGACGGGAATTCTCTGGCGCTACTTCCAGCTCCTACAAGGAGCGCCACCCCGGTGACCTCCGGCTCGTCCTGGTGGGGCAGATCGTCGATCCCCCCGATGACCGGCCGCGACATCGTGCTGACCGGGATGATCGACGACGGGACCAAATGGGGCTTGCTCCGGGGCGCCCACGCCCTGATCGCCCCCTCGCCGGTCGAGTCGTTCTCGCTCACCGTGATCGAGGGCATGACCGCGGGCGCGCCGGCCATCGTCAACGCGGTGTGCGGGGCCACCCGCGAGCACTGCGAGCAGTCCGGCGCCGGGTATGTGGTTCGAGGGCTACGCCGAATTCGAGGCGGTGCTCGACCGGATGCTCGGCGATCCCGTCCTGCACGAGACCATGCGCCAGAACGGCTTCCGCTATGTGGAGTCCACGTACCGTTGGCCGGCCGTCATGGATCGATACGGCGCCTTCTTGGAGGCGTTCGTGGCGAGGCGACGCGCCGTGACCGTGGTCGATGCGGGGGTCGGCGAAGCTACGTCGATGGGCTGAACGGGACGCCGTAGCGGTTCAGGTGCGCCTTCTCCGAGATTGGGAAGCCGGCGCGGTGGGCCGAGCTTCTTGGGGAGGTGCCCGATGGGGATCACCGCGACCGGGCGAACCTCCGGCGGGAGGTCCAGCGTCTCGGAGAGGTCGTTCCCGCTGAGGGTCGGCAACGTCGTCAGGGTGGACCCCAGCCCGAGCGCATGGGCGGCCAGGAGCAGGTTCTGGACGGCGGGGAAGATCGAGGAATCGAGGGACTCGGCGAAGGTGAGGCGCGTGTCTCCGCACACGACGATGAGCACCGGGGCCTTGGCGCACCCGCCCATCGCACCCTGGTCCACGTCGGCCAGGAAGGCGGGTGACAGTCGTCCGATCTCCATGTCACGAGCCCCGCCCTCCCAGACCCGGGCGGTGATGTCGCCGATGGTGGCCCGGATGGCGGGGTCGCGCACCACGATGAACACGAAGGGCTGGCTGTTCTCCGCTGTCGGGGCGTGCGTGGCGGCGGTCAGGATCTTCGCCACGCGTGGCGTCGTCGACGTCTTCGGAAGTGAAGGAGCGGGCGGCGCGCTGGCTGAGGACAACATCGAAGAAGTCGGTCACAAGCGGTGATGGTACCGGCCGGCGGATTGCGGTGCCTGATCCGGTTGCCCGATAGGGGCGGCGGCGGCCAGCCGCTACCTTTGGCGCTGCAACGTTGCCGACAGCCGACCGGACACGTGGGTGGGATGGGAACGGGCCGAGGGGGACAAGGAGAACGGGTGGCCGAGAGCGACGCATCGTTGGAAGTAGCTCCTCAAGGACATGATCGGGAAGCCGACGGGTCGGTCCAAGGTGGTGGTCGAACGCGGGCCGGTGAGCCTCTTCGCTGCCGCCGTGGGGAGCACCAGCCCGATCTACCGTGACCTCGACGCGGCGAAGGCGGCAGGGTTCGACTTCCATTCCCGCCCCACCGACCTGGCCGTTCGCCATGGAATTCGCGGGGAAGTTCGACGAGATCCAGCCTGCCGGACGCGAGAGACGGGGAGCCCGCTGACGGCTGCGTTGGGGCGACTCATGGCCAACGGCGGCCTGATCCTCCACGGCGAGCAGGAGTTCATCTACCACCGCCCGATCGTGGTGGGGACGTCCTGGTCAGCGAAGGCAAGGTCGTCGACGCGTACCAGAAGGAATCCAAGGGCCGGACGATGACCTTCTTCGTCAGCGAGACGAGATGGAGCGACGACAAGACCGGTGAGCCGGTCGTCACGGCCATCTTCAATCTGATCCACCGCGCATGACGGCCCGTCGGGGAGTGCACGCCGCGAGACAGTTGACGGGAGGTCGACACGATGGGTGAGCGGAAGCTGTCCTTCGAGGAGGTGGCGGTGGGTGACGAGGCCCCCGTGATCTCCCACAAGCTGACCAGGACCGACCTGGTCAAGTATGCCGGCGCATCCGGTGACTTCAACCCGATGCACCACGACGAGGTGCTGGCCGTGGCGGCCGGTCAACCGAGCGTGTTCGGGCACGGCATGTTCTCCATGGGTCTCCTCGGTTCGGCTTTGACCGACTACGTGGGGGTGGGGAACGTGACCCGCTACCAGGTGCGATTCGCCCGCCAGACGTGGCCTGACGAGGTCCTCTCCTCCAAGATCGTGGTCACGGCGAAAGCGGGAGGAGGCCGGGAAGAAGTTGCTCGACCTGGCGGTGACGCTCGCCAACGGCGACGGAGAGGCCAAGGTGGTCGGGGAGGCCACGGCGGAGCTGCCCGACACGGCCTGATCGTCCCGCCGGCCGTGCTGTCACCACGCCGGTAGCGGGTCCGCATTTGGCGCGGCTCGTCAGATCTGATCAGATCGTCGTATGACCGTGATCAAGATCAACGCCATAACCGTGCCGGAGGACGCCGGGGACGAGCTGGCGAAGAGGTTTGCCGCCCGGGCCGGCGCCGTCGACAACCAGGAAGGGTTCGAGGGCTTCGAGCTGTTGCGGCCCACGGACGAACGCCGCCAATGGTTGGTCGTGACCAGGTGGAGGGACGAGGACGCCTTCAAGAGCTGGGTCTCCTCGCCCGCTTTCGCCCACGGGCACGCGGGCGCCGATCGGCCCGCCCCCCACGGCGGTCCGGTGACGGTGTCGTCGGAACTGTGGTCCTATGAGGTGTCGGTCGAATCGTCTCCCGATGCCCCTGGCTGAGGCCCGTCCCCGTGCGCGTGCTGCGCACTCAGGGCCGCAGGGCGTAGTCGAAGCTGTTGAACGGCCAGTCGGTGCGCAGCCATTCGACCACCGTCCGGTACACGGGGGTGTCCAGGTCGGCGCTGGGTGGCGCGGACCCACGAGCGCACGTCGGCCTCCACGCCGTCTTTCGCCGACGGGTAGATGTAGACGCAGCCGATGACCTCGTCGCCCGTATCGCTGACGACGGAATAGGTGAAGCCGCGGCGAAGGGCGAAATCCTTCTCGTGCTCGGCGAGGTCCCCAGCGTTGCGCTCCAACGTCATCGGCTCATCGGGCCACGGGTGTCCGGCGAAGCCCGGGGTGGCATGGATGTGCTCGACACTCGAGCTCCACGCGTCGAGGTCGCCTGCGTTGTGCTCGACGCGGAGTGGGACGAGGGCGAAGCCCCGCCACGTGGCGGCGGGGGAGGGTCGAACTGTGCCGGGACGAATTCCGCGTGTGTCATGTCGTCCATTGTGGCGCGACGCTGCCGGGCGCGCTACGCGACGTCGAAGCGGAGCGGAAGCCGCGCCGGCCCCCAGATGCCGAAGTTGGCCGGCTTCCATTCGACGGGTCCGTCGAGGGCCAGCCCGGGCAGTCGCTGCGCCAGCAACGGGAGCGCTTCTTGCAACTCGGCGCGGGCCAGGGCAGCGCCGAGGCAGAAGTGGATGCCCGAGCCGAAGGTCATCTGTGCCGTGCCCCGTTCCTGCGTGATGTCGAATCGGTTCGGCTCGTGCCAGACCTCGGGATCACGGTTGGCCCCGGCCAGCGACGTGGAGACGATGGTTCCCTGCGGGAACAGGACGTCGCGGTAGATCACATTTTCGGAGGCGAAACGCACCGTGGCCCGCACCGCACCGAGGTACCGCATGGACTCTTCGACGGCACGCGGCGCCAATGCGGGCTGTTCGGCCAGCATGCGCCACTGGTCGGGATGTTCGGCGAAGAGTGCCACGCTGCACGCCAACTGGTTGCGGGTCGTGTCGGTGCCTGCCATGAGGACGGCTTGGGCCAGCATCGCCATCTCCTCGGTCGAGAGGCGATCACCTTCCTCCTCGATGGCGATCAGGTCACTCAGGAGGTCGGCGCGGGGATCGGACCGCCGTTCCGTGATCATGTCGCTCACGTACGCCGTCAGCTCGTCGGAGGCCCGCTCGATGAAGGGGAGGTCCTCTTCGAGCGTGCCGTTGAAGATCCTGAAGATATCGGTGGCCCACGACGAGAAGAGCTTCCAGTCCTCGCGCGGTGCGCCCAGGAGCTCGCAGACGATCGGAATGGGATAGGGCTCGCACACGTCGGTGACCAGCTCACACCTCCCGGCGCCGCTGATGGTGTCGATCAGCTCGGTGATCACCGCCCGCATGGTCGGGCGCAACCGATTGGCCGAGGCCGGCGTGAATGCGGGCGCAACCAGCCGGCGCAGCCGGGCGTGCTCCTCGCCCTCCATCGAGAGGATGGACCTGTTGCGGCGGCGTCCGCGGTTGGCCGGGGCCGGGGAGACCCGACATCTGCGGGAGGATCGACAACGCCGAGTGAAAGCGCTTGTCGCGCAGGACGGCCGTCACGTCCTCGAGCCGGGTGACGCAGTAGCCCATTTCGGTGCGGGCCAGCCAGTGCTGTGCCCGGGCTTCGTCAATGGCGGCAATGGCGTCGCGACGCTCCATGCCGATGGTCTGCAATAACGGGAGGTCCATTTCCTCGACCAATTGCGCGTGCATGCCACCCCACTGGTGTTCGGTCGTCCGGTGTTCGGTCGTCTCGTCGAGGCTACTCACCTTGCGACGCGCCTCGGATTCGCCTGCGCCCTCTCGGAGCGCAACGACACCGCGACCAGGAATCGGGAGGGGGTGCGCTGCGCCGGCGGATGAACATTGTGTTTCCTCTACACGCACGACCTGCACGTTCGCGAAGAAGCAGTTCAAAGGGGGTTCCCTTCAACGACACGGAGGGAGATACTGAAAAGAGATTGGTAACGGAAGACTCCGCCGTTGCCCAGAGTGGAAAGGAGCTGCCGATGACGTCGACAAGCTCGACCGAGGAAGGCGATCCACCGGACTGAGACCGCGTCACCGATGCTGATGTCGGTGGCGCCGCAGCGCAACTCGCATGACGAAGGGTCCGGCGAATGTGGCCGCGCTTGAGCCGGTGCGTGTTTCGGTCGGCCGTCTAGGCGGCCCTCGCACACGACGCCTCGGGCCAGTGTCGTGTTGAGTTGTGCGCAGGCTTATTGAACAGATCAGTACGGGACCGGCCCCAGGGCCGGTCCCGTTTACGTATGCCGGGCGCTCTGATTCGTGACAGTCTGGTGACGATGACGGACACCGCACCACCGGAGCCGGGGGAGTTGCGGCGCCTGGGAATGTTCCCCCTTTCGGCGGTCCTCTATCCGCACGCCCAAATACCGCTGCACGTCTTCGAGCCGCGGTACCGGGCGCTGACGCGAGACTGCCTGGCCGGAGACTCCCGGTTCGGCGTCGTTCTCATCGAGAGGGGCGCCGAGGTCGGGGGCGGCGATCAGCGGATGGCGGTCGGAACCCGTGCCGTGATCACGAAGGCGGCGGCGTTGTCGGACGGCCGGTGGTTGCTGATCGTGCAGGGAGATGTCCGTATCCGTGTCGGTGAGTGGCTGGTCGACGACCCTTATCCTTTGGCGATGGTGGCGGAGTGGCAGCCACATGTCGACCGGGTGGCGGCGTCCTTGTTGCATCGTGCGGAGCAGAGCGTCCGGCGGACCCGTGGTCTCCTCTCGGAGTCCGGTGCCACCGCAGCATTGGCTGCCGAGACGCAGTTCGACGAAGACCCCGAGGTTGCCTCATGGCAGATCTGCGCCGAAGCGCCTCTGAACATGATGGATGCACAGAGCGTGCTCTCCGCCGAGAGCACGACGCATCGGTTGGAGCTGCTGATAGAACTCACCGAGGCCATGGAGCAGGATCTGCACCGCATGCTCGCATCGGGATGACGAGCCGCATTCGCAACATCCACTTCAACACCATGGATCAGCAGCGCCCCGACAGTCTCGGCCGCGATGGGGGCACGGTGGCGCGGCCACCGGACTGACCACCGGCAGGCCGCGTCACTCTCACGGACAGGTGACGCCGGCATCGACGGGAAGGATGATCCCAGAGACGTATTTGGCGTCGTCCGAGACCAGCCAGAGGACGGCGTCCGAGACGTCGTCCGGTTGGATCATGTCGACCGGGAGAACCCGTGGCACCCGCGTCAGCGACTCGTCGTCGCCTCGAAAGGCGCTGAATGCGTCGTTGATGATCATGGGTGTGGCGACCGCGGTCGGATGGATGGTGTTGACCCGGACATTGTGCGGACCGAGCAGCTTTGCATAGCCCCTCATCAGCCCGACGACACCGTGTTTGGCTGCGGTGTAGCCGGCGATGCCGCCGGCTTCCCCGAACGCACCCTTCAGCCCGGCCGTAGAGCTGATGATGACGACCGAGCCGCCGCGGGCCTGGTCGATCAGGCGTTGCTGGGTCACCCGCACGGTGTTGTACACCCCCGTGAGCATGACCCCGATGGCATCGGTCCACGCCGTCTCGGCTCGCTCGAGCGAACCGTTGTCAGGACCGAACGGCAGGATCCCGGCGTTGGCGATCACGATGTCGACGCCGCCGAGTTGATCGGCGCCCTCGTCGGCGGCCGTCGCCAGGGCATGGATGTCCCGTACGTCGACCTGGAACGTCACGCAACGCCGGCCCGTCTTTTCGACGAGTCGGCCCGTCTCTTCCAGGTCTTCGGGAGTGGCCATCGGGTAGGGAACGCTTGCGATCTGGCTGGCGATGTCGACAGCGATGATGTCGGCTCCCTCCTCCGCCAGTCTGACGGCGTGTGATCTTCCCTGTCCACGCGCCGCACCGGTGATGAATGCAACCTTCTTGTCGACCCGTCCCATGTCCGCCCTCCCTCTGTGCGATGCCCATTCGTAACATGTCGGGACGGCTTCGCAAACTCCTGTCCGGCAGGCGAAGGTGAACGACGACATCGAACCCGACGGCGACCCGGCCCACGGTGCGGGCGTACACCATCATCACCACGCGGCGTCGCCGACGTGCAGCGCCATCGGGGGAGTACGAGTGACGTGCCGTGGTACCTGGTCCAGAAGTGTCATGCTACGTGCATGGGGTCGCCCTCGATCACCGTGGACCTGATCCTCGAGGCCGCGAGGACAGCGATCGCGGAACGAGGACCGGGCAAGCTGACGTTGTCCGCCGTCGCCAACGCCGCCGGGATCTCCCGTCCCACCCTCTACCGATGGTTTCCGACCAAGGCCGATCTTCTCGCGGCCATCGCGGCCTACGAAGAAGAGCGTTTCGACATCGGCCTGCAAGCGGTGATCGACGCCCACCGGGCACCGAGGCGCCGGCTCGATGCGGCGCTGCGCTATCTCGTCAACTATCTCGACGACTCGCGCATGCCGGATCCGATCGGCATCGATCCGGAGTACGCCCTCAAAGGCCTGCAGGCGTCAATGGGTCCGCACACCGAAATACTGGCCCGTCTGCTCGGCGACGCGTTGCTCGAGGTGCCGGCTGTTCGGGCCGGGATACTGACCCGGGAGCAGGCCGCAGAGTTGTTTCTCCGCATGGCGTACTCGCACTACCTGGTGCCGCATCCGGACACCGAGATGCTCCTCGCCATGATCCGCGACCTGGCCGGGATATCCCCCCGATCCGCCCGGCTGATGGCCGGATGACCCGGGTGCAGACTTTACATTTAGGAGAATGAATGTAAACTCGGGGTCCTGCCAACCCGGCAGCGACCGCACCGAGACCGAGGGACGACGAGCAGTGGGCGCAACCGAGAGCAATTGACGACCAGGCCGTCGACGCAGAGATCAACTACATCTGGAATCCGCGGTCGCCGCAGGACGAGACCCTCAAGTTCGTGACGGAGGCCGAGGAAGAGTCGACGATGCAGACGTTGCCCGGCCGGACGGTTCGGATCGCCGATGCCGCGGTCGTTGCAGACGGACCTCGACCGCGAAGGATTCGTGCTCGTGTCCCACACGAGCTCGATCGTTGATTTCGACCTGATCCAGGACGACCCCGAGGCCGACCAGCGCTACATCGACGAGATGACGGAGCTCCTGGCACAGGTGACCGGCGCCTCGCAGGCCTTCATGCTGGGTCGGGGAAAACGGCGCTACGGCGAAGGGGCGACGGACAAGTTGGCGGCGCTCTCGAACGCGAAGCCGGCGCGCTATCCGCACGCCGACAACACGGACGAGTCGGCGACCGGGCTCGTTGAAATGGTCGACGCATTCGTCGACACCATCGACCTCAGCAAATTCTCCCGCTATGCGCTCTACAACATGTGGCGAGCGGTCTCGCCCCCGCCGCAGGACTTTCCGCTCGCGGTGTGCGATGCGCGGACGGTGGCGCCAGAAGACGAGGTCACCGTGACGGCCATCACGGTGGAGAAGGACACCGGCGAGATCACGCATGACACGACCGGCTACCTCCACAACCCGGCGCATCGTTGGTACTACTACCGGGACATGACCCCGCAAGAGGTGCTGGTGTTCAAAGCGCACGACACCGACCGCGGCCGGTCGGTACGCGTGCCCCACAGCGCATTCACCGATCCGACCTGCCCGGCCGGCGTGCCGACGCGGGCAAGCGTGGAAATGCGCGGTCTGGCCCTCTTCGCATAGCCCAGAGCGCCTGCCCCAACGGGCGCGCGTGCATCCCGATCGGAGGAACGATGGCAGCTCACACCGAACATGAACTGATCTTTCGCGACGTCACCGTGATCGACGGCACCGGGGGTTCCCGGTCCGAGGGAGATGTCGCCGTCGACGACGGAAGGATCTCCCAGGTCGGTGGTCGGGTGGCCGGACACGCCGTCGAGGAGATCAGCGGTCGCGACCTGGTCCTGGCTCCCGGGTTCATCGATCCGCACACGCATCTCGACGCGAACCTCTTCTGGGATCCGGATCTGACCCCTTCCTCCAGTTTCGGGGTGACCACCGTGGTGACCGCCAATTGCGGCTACGCCCTGGCGCCTGTGCTCGACGAGGGAGCCCGCCGGTACCTGGTCGCCGCGATGAGCACCGTCGAGCAGATTCCCGAGGTGTCCTTCGAGACCGGCGTCCCATTCGATTGGTCCGACCTGGCGTCGTACGCGGCGCGACTGGACGGACTCGACGTCCTGCTCAATCACGCCTTCCTGATCGGCCATGTGCCGATCCGTGCCGCCGTCATGGGTGTGCCCGATGTCTACACACGGAAGGCGACCGACGACGAAATCCGACAGATGGGCCGACTGTTGCGCCAGGGCACCGACCTGGGCGCCCTCGGATTCTCGACGGATCAGGTCGTGGGAAATCCGGGCCCCGATGGCACGGCACTGCCCGGGCAGATCTGCGGGGAGGACGAGTTGCTCCAGCTGGCCGCCGTGCTCGGCGAGGGCCCTGGGCCCGGTCTGTTCACCATGGCCAATGCCGCACTCCTGCAGGGCCAGAAGGAGCGAATCGACGATTTGGGATGGCATCAACGGCTCGCAGCGGCGTCGGGCCGCCCGGTGGTCGTCGGCCCGATCTTCGACTCCACCGACGATCCCGGTGGAGCCGCAGAAATTATGGACCTGGCCCTGGAAGGGCAGCGGGCCGGATTCACCGTGGTACCCCAGATCTCCACCCGCCCGTTCGAGTTGTGGACGCGGCTGGACAGTCCCGGCACGTTGGTGCGGTCCCTCCCGACGCTGATGGCGGCGGTCGAGCGCGGGGGCGCCGATGCCGTGCGCGCGCTGGCGGCCGATCCCGAGGCCCGGGCACAGCTGCGCCGCGAGGGGGCGGTCATGCCGCCGAATCCTGTCTTCAACGGGCGCTGGGACCATGTGCGCGTGCGCTATTCGCAGCAGGCAGACGTCGAGGGCAAGGACTTCGACACCCTGTGCGCCGAGCGCAACTGCGATCCCGTCGACCTGCTGCTCGACCTGGCAGCTGGCGGACAACTTCGAGACCCAGGTCGCGACCGTCATGCGCAACGGCGACGACGACGAGGTGGCCCGCCTGGTGGCGCACCCGGCAGCCATGATCGGCGCCTCCGACGCCGGTGCACACGTACTGGCGAACACCGACAGCTGTTACGCCGTATGGACCCTTCAGCACTGGGTGCGTGAACGTCGGGTGCTCTCACTCGAGCGCGCCATCGCCATGCTCACCGGTGACCAGGCCCGGCTCTTCGGCTTCGCCGACCGCGGGCTGGTCCGACCCGGGTTCGCCGCCGACCTCGTGCTCTTCGACCCCGACCGCGTCGGCACGACCGGAGTGCGCTTCGTCGACGACCAACCGGCGGGCGGACGCCGCCTGGTCACCGACGCCCAGGGTGTCGAAATGAGCGTGGTCAACGGCAAGGTGGCGACGCGTCACGGCATCTCGACCGGGGCCCGTTCGGGCCGGCGGCTGCGCCCTTCGAACTAGAGACGGTGTCGGTGTCGGTCTGGGTGCCCGAGCCCGAGCCCGAGCGTGCTCGCCTGCCAGACTGAGGGCCGAAGACACAGCGGCCATGCAGATCGAAATGATTGGCCTCGCGCGATCGAAGTGGAGGAATGGTCTGTCTGGCCTTGAGAACGCTGTCGAAGCCCTGTATCAGGGGGATGGCGAGTGGTACCTGCCGAGTCGCTTAACAACAGGACCGTGGCGGTCGGACGCCATGCACGGTGGCGCACCCTGCGCGCTCGTCGGGGCGCTCGTCACGGGTGCCGTGGGAGACAGCGAGCAGGTGGCACGGGTGCAGATCGACTTGGAGCGACCGGTTCCGCTCGAGCCCACGCTGGGAATCGTGCGCCGACGCCAGGTGAGCCGTCGGGTCGCGCATCTCGACATCGAGCTGTCCACGAAGGTTGGGCGTGTCGTTTCGGCGCGTGCCGTCCTCACGCATCGGGAGCCGGTTTCAATCAACCTCGAAGCGTGGTCGCCCCCGCAGTGGCCCGATCACCTCGAGACGATGGACTGGGGCCACCTCTATCCGAATGACAGCGGCCCCATCTTTGTGCGCGACGCCGTTGAGCATCGCGTCGTGCGCGGTGGCTATGGGGTGCCAGTTCCCAGCGCTGCATGGCTTCGTCTCAAGGTACCGGTCATCAACGGAATGGAGGCGTGCGGTCTGTCTCAGTTGTTGGGCGTCGCCGACTTCGGTTCACCGCTCAGTCAGACAAACTCCATTGGATCCGGCTTGGCGCTGATCAACATCGACCTCAACGCAACTCTGTTTCGTCAGCCCACCGGTCCGTGGTTCCTTCTCGACGCCACCGGCAGCGTAGGCCAAGGAGGTCTGGGCCTCGCGGTGACGGAGGCATTCGACCTCGACGGGCCAATCGGTGTGATGACGCAGACTCAGGTGGTGCACCGGCTGCCCGCAGCAACTGATCGCCCGAGTTCATGACCGTTCAGTCGCGCAGGCCCAGGAGCGCACCGGCCAGAAACAGGGCCGGTGCTTCGACCATCGGATAGTGGCCCACGCCGTCGAGGCGGACCACCGTGGCATCGGGCCGGGCTGCCAGCAGGCTGTCGACCATGGAGGGTACGGCGATCGGATCGTCTGTTCCCCACACGATGTGCAGCGGCGAAGGATCCGACTCGATCGCGCCGGTGAACCGCGCCTCGTTCTGCCTGCGCTCCTCGATGTAACGAATCAGCCGGGTGAGGAGCAGATGGCCGTCGTCCCGCATGATCTGCTCCACCGAGGCCGCCATGTGATCGCCCGCGGAGCCCTCGTGGGAGCGCGAGGAGAACGGGCTGTAGGTCTCCCGCAGGCTACGGGCTATGGAGGCGGCGGTGACCGGCGCGTCGGGTGGCAGCTTCTCGTCGGGCAGGCTGAGGAGCAACTGCTGCCCGCTGGTCAGATGGGCCTGTGCGATGTAGATGCTGCCGTTCGTGATCACGCGCCGGGTCACGTCGACCGGCCACGACCCCTCGGCTCGCCGGGCCAGCAATTCGCCGCCAACCGTGTCGCCGACGTCGTGGGTGAGCAGAGCCAGCCGGGCGAGGCCGAGCTCGGCCACCAGGGCCATGGCCACATCGGCCTGCAGGGCCAAGGTGTAGTGGATGTCCGGCTTGGCCGACAGCCCGTACCCGAGCCCGTCGAAGATAACGACCCGGCGCCCGGCGCGCAGCGGATCGAGAACGGCGGCATAGTCGAACGAGGAGGTGGGAAACCCGTGGAGGATCAACAGGGGCTCATAGACCTCGGGCCCGAGCGAGGGCGCATCCAGGGTGAAGACGCGGTGCCCGCAGAGTTCCCGGTAGATCCCCCTCGCCTCCCAGTCGGCGGTCGTGGTGATGCTCACGTGCCCGACAGTTTGCTCACGATCGGTCCGAGGGCCTCCCAGCTGTCCGCTTCGATCGACCAGTAGGTGATGCCGTATTCCTCGCGGCGCCACTGGAGCTCCTCGATCATCTCGTCGAGCGTGCCGAGCAGGATGCCCGGGACATGACGGGCATCGTCGACGTCGATGCCGAAATGGGGTGCCATCGCTTCGAAGATGCCGCCGGCGTCGTCGGTGATCATGACGAACCCGATCAACACGTTGAGCTCGAGGCCGTCGAAGCGCGAGCCGGCCGCTTCCTTCACCCACGCGACCTTTTCCCGCGTCCGCTCGGGCGACATGTTGGGCGCGGTCTCGGGGCCGCCCGTGCCATCGCGCAGGTTGGCGTTGATGCTGACGATGTCAGCGTGCTGTGCCGCGAACGACAGCACGCGCCTGCCTCCTCCACCGATGATGATCGGCGGTCCCGGCTGTTGCACCGGACGGGGATGGAGGGTGTGCTCGTGCACCGTGTAATACGCGCCCTCGAACGAAAACGGGCCATCGGAACGCAGCAGCCCCTGCACGACCTGCACCGCCTCCTCGAAGCGCTCGACCCGCACCCGCGGCGTGTCGTAGGTGAGTCCGGCCTCCTCGTAATCGGTCTTCATCCAGCCGGCACCGAGGCTGAGCTCGAAGCGTCCTTCGCTCAGGAGATCGAGCGTGGCCGCTTCCTTGGCCAGCACGAACGGGTGGCGGTAATCGTTGCCGAAGACGAGCGAGCCCAGGCGCAGGGTGGAAGTGGCGGCGGCCACGGCAGCCAGTGCCGGCACCGGGGCCAGCTGGTCGCCGAAGTGGTCGGGCATGAGCAGGGCGGAGTAGCCGAGGCCCTCACAACGACGGGCCTGTTCGGCCCACGAGCGCGCCGTCCCCTCGGGAGCCTTGCTGAGTTGGGCGGCGAAACGGAATGTGCGGTCTGGCATGCCGTCATCGTGCCTCATTTCGGGAGGACGACGCCGAATGTCGTCCCCTCAGTCGCAGCAGGAGTCGCGCCACCCGCAGCTGGCGCAGCGATAATGCGCGTGCTCGGGTCGCATGTCGCCGGCGCACTGTGGACATTCGGCGAACGTGCCGAGTGGCGAGCGTTCGCACGACGCCCCGGCGGGATCGTCCGGAATTGGCGTGGGAGCGGAGAGCGCTGACACCGAGACGTGTGACGGCATCCGATGCAAGGTAGTGCGCGCGACCGGTCAAGAAGGGGACCCGGGCGCCGCCGCTCAGGGGACGAACCGTGGCAACGCCTCGCGGGTGACTTCTGTGATCAGTGCGCAGGTCTCCCGGCGGGCACGTGCCCCACCGAATCGGGCGGCCAGGCTGATGATCTCGAGGCCCGCAGGCGGTGCGCGCAGCAGTTCCCTGTCGGCAGCCCCGACGATGCACAGCACCGGGCATCGGCCCGCGGCGAGGGCGAGGACGCCACCGGGAACCTTGCCCTCGAAGGATGGTGGGTCGAGGTGACCCTCGCCGGTGACCGCCAGGTCGGCCCCGGCCATGCGCCGGGCCAACCCGGTCATGTCCGCCACCAGGTCGAAACCCGGGACGATGTGCGCGCCCAGGGCCACGAGGCCGCCGGCCAGCCCGCCGGCGGCCCCCGCCCCGGGAATCGCGTCGACGTCGACGCCGAAGTCCCGCCGGTAACGGTCGGCCAGGGAGCGGAGGCGGTCGGTCAACAGCTCGATCTGGTCGGGGGACGCGCCCTTTTGCGGTCCGAAGACGGCGGCGGCATCGACGAAGGAGGTGGTGACATCGCAGGCGACGTCGAGGTCTATCCCGGCCAGGGCCGTGGCGGAACCGACGGCCCGCACGGCACCCCACCCGCCATCGGTCGTGGCCGACCCGCCACAGCCGACGACGATCCGCGTGGCGCCGGCCGCTCGAGCGGCGAGAAGCAGGTGGCCCACACCCGACGTGTCGGCGTTGACCGGGTCACCGCCTTCGGGGTGGGGGAGCAGCGCCCTTCCCGAGGCCCGGGACATCTCGATCACCGCCGTGGACCCCCCGCCCTCGCCGGGTGGGAGGAGGCGCCACTCGGCGTCGATGCGTGCTCCCAGCGGACCGGGGACCGAGGTGAACCGGGGCTGCCCGCCGAGCGCCTCGAGGAGACCTTCGCCTCCGTCGGACATCGGGACCTCGTCGGCGGTCCAACCCGCGCGCCCGGGCCGCCCCGGCGACGGCAGCCGCCACTTCGGCCGCCGTCGCGGTGCCGCGGAACTTGTCGGGGGCGGCGACCAGGTGTGGCATGACGGTCGAAGCTATCGGGTCGCTCACGGGCGGTGACTGAAGGTACGTTGACGTGCATGCCAACCGTGAAGGGCGCACTGCGCCGCGTGCGTGGGGCACCGCTGCCTGTGCCGGGCGGTCAGGGATGGCGCGCGCTCTCCGCACTGTCGGCCCAGCAGGTGCTCGACGTGATCTACGAGTTGATCCTCCGTCGCGAGCCCGATCCGACGGGCACGGCCAGCTATCTCTCGGGACTGCAGAACGGGTCACTGACGCCGCAGGAGGTGGCGCTGTGGGCGGTCGCGTCAGGGGAGTGGTGGTCGGTGACGCCCTTCAGCGGCCTCGGCCAGTCGCTCCACCTCAGCCGCATGATGTTCGTCCGGTCCCTCCCCGCCGGGAAGCGGATCCTCGATCTGGGCGGGACCGCGCTCGGGAACGCCACCGGTGCCCTCGTCCTCATGGGCTATCCCTACCCGTTCGACGACCTCGTGGTGATCGACCTCCCTTCCGAGGAACGCAACGAGCTCTACCAGGAGGACACGGCGCATGCGGTGACCCGGACCAAGCTCGGGCCGGTGCGCTACCGCTACCACTCGATGGTCGACCTGTCGGACTATCCCGACGGGTCGGTCGACCTCGTCTACAGCGGGCAGAGCATCGAGCACGTGCCGGTGGACGTGGCGGACGTGGTGCTGTCGGAGGTGCGGCGGGTGCTGCGGCCGGGAGGGCATCTCGCCCTCGACACCCCGAATGCCCGTGTCACCCGGCTCCAGCAGGCCGACTTCATCGACCCCGATCACGAGCACGAGTACACCCATGGCGAGTTGCAGTCGAAACTGGTGCGGGCCGGGTTCGAGGTCGTGGACGCAAAGGGTCTCAACTACGCCGGCCCCAGCCTGGCCGCCGGGCCGCTTCGACGTGGACGGCGTGGCCACCGCCCGGGGGTTGTTCAGCGAGATCGAGGACTGCTACCTGCTGGCGTACGTGTGCCGGGTGCCCGGTGCCTGAGGCGCGCGTGGCGCACGACACGAAAGTGTATGGAAGGACATCAAAATGGGTGCGGGCGAGAGGACTCGAACCTCCACCCCCAGTGGGGACCGGGACCTAAACCCGGCGCGTCTGCCAATTCCGCCACGCCCGCAGCGACCCGCTGCACGAATCGGCCGCGGGTGAACAGGGAGTGTACGGCGATGTGCCCATGCGTGCCGTTCTGGGCCACTAGCCTCATGCCCATGGCTCCTGCACTCACCCTCCCTACGATCGTCGCCGCGGGCGGGGGACCCGATCCCACGTCGGACATCTACCAGCGGCTCCTCAAAGAGCGCATCGTCTTCATCGGTAGCGCCATCGACCAGGTCACCGCGAACTCCGTCTGCGCCCAGCTGATCCTGTTGGAATCCGAAGATCCCGACAAGGACATCATGGTGTACATCAACTCCCCGGGAGGCTCGGTGACCGACGGCCTCGCCATCTACGACACCATGCAGTACGTGCGCCCCGATGTGTCGACCATCTGCGTCGGCCTCGCTGCCAGCATGGGCCAATTCCTCCTCTGTGCGGGTGCCCCCGGCAAGCGGTTCGCGCTGCCGCACTCGCGGATCCTCATGCACCAGCCCTCCGGCTCCATGCAGGGGCAGGCGGCGGACATCGCGATCCAGGCCGAGCAGATCATCTACCTGAAGCGGATGATGGCCGAGCGCATCGCGTTCCACACCGGTCAGCCGCTGGAGCGCATCGAGCTCGACTCGGATCGCGACCGCTGGTTCACGGCTGAAGAGGCCCGCGAGTACGGGTTCATCGACCAGGTCATTGATCGTTCGGTGGCCGCGGCAGGGAGCGTTTAGACGTGGCATTGGATGTCCCGGCCTCGCCGTCGGGCGCCAATCCTCCTGCAGACGGTGGTGCGCACGAGGGCTACGGCCTGGCGCGCCCCGTCGCCGATGCATCACCCATGGCGGCGGAGGCGGCGGGGTTCAGCGCACGCGAGGCGCGGGGCCACAAGGTCACACGGATCGTCTCGCCGACCATAAGCGTGCGCCAGCGCCTGCGCGAGATATGGCTCTCGCGCGAGCTCCTCGTCTACCTCGTGCGCACCGAGATCAAGGTCAAGTACAAGAACTCGGTGCTGGGACTGGTGTGGTCGATGATCGCCCCGGCCATGACGCTGGCCATCTACTTCATCGTGTTCCAGGTCGTGCTGGGCAACCACATGCCCAACTTCGTCATCTTCCTCTTCGCCGGCCTGCTGATCTGGAACCTCTTCTCACTCGGGGTGCTGACGGGGACCGGCGTGATCGTCAACAACTCCGGGATCGTCAAGAAGGTGTCGTTCCCCCGCGAGATCCTGGCGCTGGCCGCCGTCGGCTCGGCGTGCGTCTTCTTCTTCTTCCAGTCCTGCGTGATGGTCATCTTCCTGGTCGTGTTGCACAACTCGCCGGACTGGGCCTATCTGCCGCTGCTCTTTCTGGCGCTCTTCGCCGGGATCGTGCTGGCGTGCGCGCTGGCCGTCCTGCTCTCGTCGATCAACGTGTACCTGCGCGATACCCAGCACCTCATTGAGGTCATCCTCACGGCCTGGTTCTGGGCCTGCCCGATCGTGTACTCCTTTCAGCAGAACATCGCCCTGAAGCTGGGCCCCAAGGGCCTGCTCTGGGTCTATTTCCTCAACCCGGTCACGCCGCTGGTGCTGACGTTCCAGCGCTGTATCTACGGGAAGGTGTCGCCGACAGCGGAGCGTCAAGCAGCCGAACGGCACGGTCGCGCCGCAGCTGTTCCACGTACTGCCGCTTCACGGGTATCTCTGGTATCTCGCGCTCGACATGGGGGTCCTCGCCCTCGCCACCGCGCTCTTCCTCGTCGCACTCGGCGGTCTTCGGACGGCTCGAGGGCAACTTTGCCGAGGAGCTCTGAGCCATGAGCGACATTGCGGTCGACGTCAAGGACGTCTCGAAACGGTTCCGGCTGGCCCACGGGCGCTACAACTCGCTCAAGGAGCGGCGTCATCCACGGCGGGCGCACCCCGACGGAGGATTTCTGGGCGCTCAAGGACGTCGCATTGCAGGTACACGAGGGGGAGACGGTCGGGATCCTGGGTCGGAACGGGTCGGGCAAGTCGACGTTGCTCAAGTGCATCTGCGGCGTGCTCCAGCCGACCTCGGGCGAAGTCGTCGTCCGGGGCAAACTGGCCGGGTTGCTCGAGTTGGGTGCCGGCTTCCAGCAGGATCTGACCGGACGGGAGAACATCTACCTCAACGGATCCCTCCTCGGCATGTCCAAGAAGGAAGTCGACCGGGTCTTCGACGACATCGTCGACTTCTCCGAGCTCGAGGAGTTCATCGACGGTGCGGTGAAGTTCTACTCCTCGGGTATGTACGTGCGTCTCGGCTTTGCCGTGGCGGTCAACGTCGACCCGGACATTCTGGTGATCGACGAGGTACTGGCCGTGGGCGACGAGCGCTTCCAGCGCAAGTGCATCGACCGGGTGAAGGCCTTCCAGAAGGAGGGCCGCACCATCCTTCTGGTCACCCACTCACCCGACCAGGTGCGCGCGATCTGCGACCGGGCCATCGTGCTCAGTCACGGCAACGTCGTCAGCGAAGCACTTCCGGGCGAAGCGGTGCGGATCTTCCGGGAAGGTCTGTTGGAAGAGGAGGGCACGCTGGTCGTGCCCGAGGAGGGGCCCGCCGAGCAGCCGATCAAGGTGACGCCGGGCCCCGACACCGAGCATCCGGTGCGGATCACGTATGCGATCCACTCCTATCCCGAGGTCAGAGGAGGTGACCTACCTCTCGACGGGCGACAACCTGATCATCGGCGTGGCGTATCACGCCTCGATCGCCACCGAAGACGTCGTCTTCTCCCTGGAGCTGCGCGACCTGGACGGCACCTGCATCATGCGGACCGACACCGACATTCTGGGCGATGCGCTTCGATCTCCCGGTCGGGCCCGGGCCTGGTCAATTTCTACGTGGACGACATCCCGTTGCTCGATGGCAAGTTCTCCTACTCGGTGGGGATTCTCAGCAAGGGCGGCGTGCTCTTCGATTGGCGCGAGCCCGCCGGGTATTTCGATGTCATGTGCCCACCAAGGCGACGGGCTTCATCACCATGCCGGTGCGTGCCGTGCTGGGGCCGCCCCAACGTGAAGGTCTCGCCATGATGGCGCCAGAAGAGCTGGCGCACCTCGAACCGCAGGCGTGAGCGAGGTGGCGGCCGCTCCGGCCGGTCCGGAGAAGGCGGGGGTGTCAGAACCGCTGGATCCGCAGGCCTACGTGGCCCAGGTCATGGCCGAGATCGAAGAGGAGGTCCGCCTCCGCCGCACGTCGGGTGATCTCCCCCCAAAGCTCGAACGCGAGCTCGACGAGCTCTTCCTCGCCCATTCCCCGGTCGCCGGGCGTGGGGGAGACCTCACCGAGGCCCTGCGCATGGTCGACGCCGCGACCTTCGTGGATCCGGTGGTGCCCGTCGATTCGCAGCGCGGCTGCCGGCGCCGTGGTCAAGAAGGGCATGCGGACGCTCCTCCTCTGGTACGTGGGGTGGATCACCCACCAGATCAGCCAGTTCGCCTCGGCGGTGAGCAGAACCCTGCACATCGTCGAGGGGCGGTTGAAGGAGCTCGAGCGCAAGGTGGAGGTCCAGCGGGTACCGAGCGCCGGCGTGGTCGAGGTTCCCGCGCTGCACGGCACCGGGGCATGGTGGGTTCCGGCCGCCATCGACGCGGTGCAGCCGGTGCGCGGCCGGATCCTGCATGCGGCCAGCGGCGACGGCTGGTTGGTGCAGAAGATCATCGCGGCCGGTGGCGACGCGTACGGGGTCGATCCCCGAACCAATCTCGTCGAGCAGGGCGTGCGCACCGTGTCGGATCTGCGAGGCTGAAGACCTGGCCGATCACCTTCGATCGGTCGCCCCGGCGGGACTCGGGGCGATCGTGCTGAGCGGCGTGGTCGACGGCATGGCGAGCGGTGAACGCACGCAGCTCCTGGAACTTGATCGCCAGGACGTTGGCGCCCGGCGGTGCCCTGGTCGTGCACTCGCTCAGCCGCTCGTCGTGGGACAGCGAGGACGCGCCCTACGAGGCCGATCTCGCGCCGGGCCGCCCGCTTCGGATGCGACACCTGGCGCCAACTCCTCGACGCACAGCGGGTACGACGCCACGGTGGCGAGCGGGCCCGGTGCGGCCGACTACCTGGTGACCGCGGTCCGGGCCACCGTTCCCCCGCCTGAGCCGACTCCGGCTCGGTGAGCGCCGCCGGGCCGCAGGGTCCGCCGGTGGCCGTCCATCAGTTCGTGCCCACGCTCAACCCGCACGACGCCACCGGGACACACACCCTGTTGCTGCGGGACATCCTGCGCGGCGCCGGGTGGCGATCGGAGATTTTCGCCGAGGCGATTCACGACGACCTGGCGGCCGAGGCGCTACAAGCACTGGAGGTACCCCGACCACGCGGCCGCAGGGCGACGTGCTCATCTACCAGTTCTCCACCTCGTCGGCGGTGGCCGGCTTCCTGGCCGATCGATCGCGAGCCTCTCATCGTCGACTTTCACAACTTCACCGCGCCCGAGCTCTTCGCCGGGTGGGAACCGCACACCGAGGCGCGGTGCGCTCTGGCGCACGGCGAGTTGGTCATGTTGGCCGGGCGGGCGGAGCTGGGGTTGGCCGATAGCCATTTCAACGAGCTCGACCTGCGCCGAGCCGGGTATCGGCGGACGGCGGTGCTCCCGGTCCTGGTCGACTACCGGCGAGTCGGAACGGGAGCTCCGTCCGATGCCCGTGTCGCGGCCGAGCTCGCTTCGTTGAAGGAGCGCGGCGGGGCCGACATCCTCTTCGTCGGGCGCATCGTCCCCTCGAAGGGACAGCACGAGTTGGTCAAGGCCTTCTGGGCCTACCGCCGGCTCTACGATCCCGCGGCGCGCCTGCATCTGGTCGGGGGTACCTCGAGCTTCGCCTATCTCAAGGCATTGCGCGGCTTCATCCGCGATCTGGGCCTGGCCGACGCCGTGCGTCTCACGGGGGAGATCTCCGATGCCGCACTGCGGGCCTACTTTCAGCGCCGCCGACGTCTACCTCTCGCTCTCGGTGCACGAGGGGTTCGGGGTGCCGCTCATCGAGGCCATGGCGGCCGGAGTACCCGTTGTCGCCCGCGGTGTCGGGCGCGGTGGCCGAGACGGTCGGTGACGGCGCGCTCCTTCTCGCGGCGGACGACCCGTCGTACGTGGCCGCCGCGCTCCGGCGTGTCTGCACGGACGCGGCGCTGCGCCACCTGCTGATCGACGCGGGCCGGCGACGCGTGCCCGCTGCTGTCCGTCGACGCGGTCGGGCCACAGGTCGTGGCGGCGGTGGCGACGGTGGCCGGAGCACCCCGATGAAGGTCGCATTCGTGACGCCGCGCTACGGGCCCCAGGTCATGGGGGGCGCCGAGACGGCGGCCCGTCAGCTGGCCGAGCACCTCGTGGCGGAGACGGCATGGGAGGCGGAGGCGTACTCGACGTGTGCCCTCGACCCCCACACGTGGGCCGACGAGCTCGAGCCGGGCGACTCGGAGATCAACGGCGTGCCCGTGCACCGATTCGCCTCGGCGCACGGGCGTCTCCCCGATTTCTACGGCCTCGACGGACGGGTCCGCCTGGCGCCCCAGCTGGCCACCAGGGAGGAAGGTCGCCGGTGGGTGGACTACAACGGCCCGGTCTCACCGGATCTCATCGCGGCCGTGTGCGCAGCCGATGCCGACGTCGTCGCCTTCTACCCCTACCTCTACCATCCGACCGTGGCGGCCATCGGGCTCGTGCCGATGCCGGCCGTCCTCCACCCGGCGGCGCACGACGAGCCCGCCCTCTATCTCCCGGTGTTTCGCGGCACCTTCGGCGATGCCGATGCGTTCTGCTTCCACACCGCGGCCGAGCGCCTGCTGGTCGAGCGGACCTACCCGGTGGCGGAGAAGCCGCAGATCGTCCTCGGGCTCGGCGTGGGCGAGTCGGCGGGCGTGGGGCGTCCGGGGGGTGAGATCCTCGGCCTGCACGACCGGCCCTACATCGTCAGTGTGGGACGGGTCGACGAGCACAAGGGCTCCAAGATGCTGGCCGAGTTCTTCGCCACCTACAAGGAGCGGCACCCCGGGCCACTGGCCCTGGCGCTGGTCGGTCCCATTTCGGTCGAGCTCGACCCGCACCCCGACATCGTGATCACAGGGGTGGTGGAGGAGGCCGACAAGTGGGACATCGTCAAGGACGCGCTGCTCGCCGTCTCCCCGTCGGCTCTCGAGTCGTTCTCGCTGGTCGTCCTCGAGGCCTGGGTGGACCGGGTGCCCGTCGTGGTGAACGGGACCTGCGGCCCCACCCGAGAGCATTGCGAGCGGTCCGGGGGCGGGTTGTGGTTCACCTCGTACCCCGAGTTCGAGGCGGCACTCGACCGGCTCCTCGCTGATGCGGATCTGCGGGCCACCCTCGGCTCGAATGGCCGGGCGTACGTCGACCGCTTCTACCAGTGGCCCGTCCTCATCGCTCGCTACGCATCCTTCCTCGAAGGCGTGGTGGCGCGCGGGCGGGGTACCCCGGGGCTGCTCTGAGGGCGGGCCGGGCCGGCCCGCGACTGCCCGACCAATCCCAGGTGCGGGGGCGTACCGGTAGCATCGGTCGCCGTGTCCGCCCAACCTCCGCCACCGGACCGCTCCGGCGCTGAGGACCCGGCCGACGGGGAGTCCGCGCGAGCGCCATGCGGCCGCGGCCGAAGCGCTCCATGCCGCTTTCGACCGCCTGCGGCCGCAGGGGAGCGACGCCTGGAATTTCCTGGGCGCGTTCACCCACCTGGGGGACCGCTACGGCCCCTATTCGCCGGGGGCCTCGGATCTGTCGAGGGAGATGGAGGCTTCGGATCCCGGCCCGGCCGGGCGGGCCGGAACCTGGAAGCAGCGCATCGCCCAGAAGGCCGGATTGGCCGGCGCCGGCCCGAGCCCCGTGGCGGCCGGGGTCGGAGGCGGGGGCATCGCGGGGGGCCAGACGGAGCTGGAGCAGGCCATGGCGCAGGTCGTCGAGGCCTTTCGCTTCTTGTCGGCCCGGGTGCGCACCCTGGAGGAGCGCCTGGAGCTCGAGGACCGTCCGGTCGAGGGGGCGGCCTGGCTCGTCCCGGCGCAGGAGCTCGGGCATTGGGTCGAGCCCGTCGCGGCGCTACATCGTCGGTCGCTCGCCGGGGGGCGAGGTGCTCCACGCGGACTGTGGCGAAGGCCATCTCCTGGATGCACTCGAGAGGGCCGGGGTCGTCGCGTGCGGTGTCGAACCCAGGGGAGCGGTGGCGCTGGCCGCACTCGAGCGGGGACGGAGGGTCTCGCTCGCCGAGGTGAGCGAGGAATTGGCGGCACGAGCACCGGGGTCCCTCGGAGGGCTCGTCCTGAGCGGTGTCATCGACCGGCTTCCACTGCATGCGCTCGTCGCACTGTTGGCCCGCGCCCGGATCACCCTGGAGCCGGGCGGGCCGATCGTCATTGTGGCGAGCGATCCCGAGAAGCACGGGGCGTGGTCGGCGCCCGTTGCACACGACCTCCTGCAGCCCCGACCGCTGCACCTCCAGACGTGGGAATTGTTGTTGCAGAGGGCCGGCTTCCTCGCGGTGACGCCCCTCGACGCCGGCGGGGCCGATGAAGGGGACACGCGCATCGCCCTCTCCGCCGCCACCCCCACATGAGCGGGATCCACCAGTTCGTCCCCATGCTGCACCGGGGCGACGCAGTCGGTCGGCACACGGTACGGCTGCGCGATCTGATGCTGGCCCGTGGCATCGAGTCGCGCATCTACGTGGAGCTGATCGATCCCGAGACGGCGGGCGAGACACTGCTGGCGTCGACGTATCCCGAGCACAGCCGGTCAGGCGACGTGCTGCTCTACCAATTCGCCACGGCGTCCGCCATGGCGGCGTGGCTGGCGGCCCGACCCGAGACCTTGGTGGTGAACTACCACAACATCACGCCGCCCGAGTTCCTCGCACCCTGGGACAACCACCTCGCCCTCGGCCAACTTCGGGCGCAGGGCGAGCTCGGGCTGTTGGTGCCGCGGGCCGCGCTCGCCGTGGCCGACTCGCACTACAACCGCGAGCACCTCGTTGCAGCCGGCTTCAAGGCGACGGCGGTGGTCCCCCCGGCGGCCGCTCTCGGTGCCGCCGTCCTCGGCGACGCTCGCCGCCCTGCGGCACAGACACGGGTCGGCGGCGGCGCGCGCTGGCTCTGTGTGGGGCGCATCGCTCCCAACAAGGCCTTGGAGGACGTCGTGATGGCGCTCCTCGTGGCGCGGGCCACCTCTGACCCCGACGCGACGCTCGAGATCGTGGGCAGGCCGGTCGTCGCGTCCTATGCCAGCGCCCTGCGCCGGTTCGTCGTCGAGGCGGGACTGCACGACGCGATCACCTTCAGGGGTCATGCCAGCGACGCCGACGTGGCCGCGGCCTACGCCCGGGCCGACGTCCTCGTGGTGGCGTCGGTGCACGAGGGGTTCGGGGTGCCGCTCATCGAGGCGATGTCGGTCGGGTTGCCGATCGTGGTCTCCTCCGCCGGGGCATTGCCCGAGATCGTGGGCGAGGCCGGCGTCGTGACCACGACGGACGATCCCTGGCGGCTCGCACGCACCATCGCCGAGCTGTTGGGCGACGCACAGCGCTGCCTCGCCCTGGCGGCGGCGGGCCGCACGCAACTGGAGGCGCTCGAACTGGACACCGCCGGGGATCGGTTCATCGATCTGGTGTGCGCGCTCGGGTGAACCGTCGCCGAACCGTGGCGGCGACGTTCAGGACGAGCCGATCGCTTCTTGCACGAGCGACACGAAGCGTCGCTGCGAATCGGGCAGGCTGAACTCGGCGGCGCGGGCCAGTCCCGACGACGAGAGATGTTGTCGCAGCGCGGGGTCGGCGAGGACCCTGGCCACCGCCGAGGCGAAGTGCACCGGTGACTTGTCGGGCAACACCAGGCCTGCGTGCCCGACCGTCTCGGGAACCGCGGTGACGCCGTAGGCGACGATCGGGACCCCGTGTCCCATCGCCTCGGCCAGCGGCACGCAGAAGCCCTCGTGGTCCGAGGCACAGACGAACACGTCCGCCGACTGCAGGTACGCCTCCAATTCGGCGCCGCTGACGGACCCGGCGAAGTTGACGGCGTCGGTCAGCCCGAGCTCGTCGATGAACGCGCGCAAGGCGGGCTCGTACGTTTCCCCCAGTGGTGAGCCCACCAGGTGCAGGCGAGCCGCCGGATCATAGAGACGGCGCAGGACGGCGAGCATCTTCACGAGGTCGTGCGGAGCCTTGTGCGGGGAGATCTTGCCGACGAAGAGAAGATCGGCGCCGCCGGTTGCCGCTTTGCGCCGCGCAAGGTCGGCCATCAACGCGTGGTCGGCCTCGTCGCTCTTCTGGTGCATGTCGATGAGGAGCGGCACCACGGCGGTGTCGCCGTAGCCGAGGTCGCGCAACTCCGACTCGTTGAAGGCGGAGTCCGCCACCGCGAGCCGGCTCTGCGGGGCGAGCCGGGCCAGTTGTGTGCGGCCCAGGGCGACCTCATAGCCGACATTGGGCTCCCACTCGCGCAGCAGATGGGCCGGCGTGATGTTGTGGTAGTTCACCAGCTTGCGTTCGGGCCGCGCCGCGAGAATGTCGTAGACGGGGCTGCCGATGGAGGACTGGTAGAGCAACCAGCGGTCGCGCCCGGCGCGGCCGAGCTCCGTCACCGATCGTCCCTCGTGCTGGACGTCGGGCGTGAAGCTCCCGTAGAAGATGTCGGAGTCGATGCCGACCCGGCGCAGGCCGTCACGAAGGTTGATGGTGTGCACGCCGATGGCGTCACGACTGGCCAGCGAAGGAATGACCTGGTCAACACGCACGGGCGTGCAGTGTATCCGTGCCTCGCTGCTACCCGGGTTACGGCGTGGGCACCATTCTGCGAGTGCACCCCGCTAGGGTTTTGGACACTGTGATGGCACTCCTTCTCGGTGCGCGCCCGCTCTTCTCGCAACGGCGGTCCGACGCACGATCTCCGATGTCCGGGCGGGTACGGGGGCGCGGTGTGGCCGCCCTGCTCGGCGGCTCCTTCCTTGCACTCGCCGCGGCGACGGTCGGCGTCGGGCCGACTGCACCGGCGGCAGCGGACACCCCGTCGAGCGTGGTGCTCGTCGGCCACGGCTTCGGGCACGGCATCGGCATGGGGCAGTGGGGGTCGCTGGGCTACGCCCTCGGTGTGGACGCAGGCGCGGTCAATCTCACCTACGGCCAGATCCTCACGCACTACTACGGCAACACCACACTGCAGACGTTGGGCACCGCACCGGCGCCGGCCGCATCCGACGGCGGCAACGTCAGGGTCGCGATGACGGAGAACAACGGCGCCGACCTCATAGCCGCCGCCGCCTTCGACACCGTCACGGCGACGGCCGTCGCGGGCCCGTCGCAGGCGGTCTTCTTCCACCTCACCGGGCCGGGCTCGACCTACGAGGTGTTCACCGGTCCGGGCTGTGGCGGCCCCTGGACGCTCGCCGCCCCTGCCGTCACCACGCCGACGGCTGTCGCCACCCACGGTGGACCGGTGTTGCTCTGCCAGCCCGGGGCCAGCATCGAGATGCACGGTTCGCTCACCGCACTGGCCAATTCGGCGGAGCAGGCCCGCACCGTCAACACCCTCCCGCTCGAGCAGTACGTGGCGGACGTCGCACCATCTGAGTCGCCGTCGACCTGGGCCGCATTGGGCGGGGCGGGGCCCCAGGGTCAGCCGTGGGGCTTCCAGCAGTCCGAGGCCCAGACGGTTGCGGCGCGGTCGTTCGTCGAAGCCAACCCGTCGGGGTTCGGTGGCTACGCCGACACATGCGACCAGACGTGCCAGACGTACCCCGGCATGCTGCACGAAACACCAACGTCGCTGCTCGCCGCGCAAGCGACGGCCGGGCAGGTCATGGTGACCAACGGCACCTCCTCGGTGGCCACGACCGAATACTCGGCTTCCTCGGGTGGGTATTCGGCCGGGGCGCAGTTCCCGGCCGTGGTCGACGAGGGGGACGCCGTGTGCGTCAGTGCGTCGGTCTGCAACCCGAATCACAATTGGACGGTCACGCTCTCCGCCACGTCGATCGACGCCGCCTACCCCTCGATCGGCGCCTTCTCCTCGCTGGTCGTGACCTCGCGTAACGGCTTGGGCGACTTCGGGGGTCGGGTCAACCAACTGACCGTCAACGGCACGAGTGGATCGGTGTCGACCACCGGCGCCGCATTCGCCGCCGCGTTCAATCTCAAGTCCACCTGGTTCAGCGTGGGCAACCAACCCGGCGGTGGGGCGGGCGGCTACTGGATCGATGACACCACGGGCGGGATCTACACCTTCGGGAGCGCACCGTTCTACGGCAGCATGGGCAACATCGCGCTCAACAAGCCCGTGGTCGGGATGGCGCCCACCTCCGACGGCAAGGGCTACTGGCTGGTGGCCTCCGACGGCGGCATCTTCACCTTCGGCGATGCCGGGTTCTTCGGCAGCACCGGCAACATCGCGCTCAACAAGCCCGTGGTCGGGATGGCGTCCACCCCCGACGGCAAGGGCTACTGGTTGGTGGCCTCCGACGGTGGCATCTTCACGTTCGGCGATGCCGGGTTCTTCGGCAGCACCGGCAACATCGTGCTCAACAAGCCCGTGGTCGGCATGGTGCCCACACACGGCGGCAATGGCTACTGGCTGGTGGCCTCCGACGGCGGCATCTTCAGCTTCGGCGACACCACGTTCTACGGCTCACTGGGGGCGTCGCCGCCGAGCTCCCCGGTGGTCGGCGTGGCACCGGCGGCCGGAGGTACGGGCTACTGGATGCTCGAGGCGGACGGGACGGTGAAGGCCTTCGGAAGCGCGCAACTGCTGGCTCCCGCCACCGGTTCGCCCGGCATCGCGTACGGCGAGGAGCGCGATGACCGCCATCATCCCCTCGGCCGATGGTCAGGGGTACTCGCTGGTCGACAGCTCGGGCCAGGTCTTCACCTTCGGCGATGCACCCTATTTCGGCGACGTGGCTTCTGCCGTGCCCGGCTATTCAGGCCGCGTCGTCGGGATTGCGGCCAGCCCGGGCTGAGTGCGGCTGGCCATCTGACTCGCCGTGTCGGCCTCCCTGATGACGTCGGCGAGGCGGGGGAACCGGCGCAGGCGCCCGAGAGGCCCCAGCAGACCGGCGTCGACGCCGTGGTCGGCCGCGCGGAGCAGTCGCAGGTCACCGCGGCTGTTCCCGTAGGCCCAGAGCTCCGGCTGATCGTTGCCCCCACCGAGCAGGCCGTGGGCCCGCAGATGGACGACCAGGCGCGCGATATTTCTCAGCGCCACGGCAGTTCTGCCCTTCGTAGCCGCCGGTCAGGAGGCCGCCTCCGCCGACGGCCAGACGCGTGGCCAGAACGCCGTCGACACCGAGGAGCTCTCCGGCACGGCGCACGTAGCACTCCGGGGAGGCGGAGACGATGACCACGTGGTGGCCTTGTTCCTGGTGCCACTGCAGGCGCCGACGTGCGTCATGTCGCAGGTGTCGCCCCAGATGCCGCTCAGCGAACGTGGCGGCGCGATCGTTGACCAGCTCGGTCGGCAGCCCGCCGAGGAGCCGGGTGAAGAGCTCTTCCTTCGTGTCGTCAGCGGACGTCCCGCCCACCAGCGCGGAGCGGAGCAGCTTGGGCGAGAGGGCCGCCACGGCGCGGAGCACCGGCCAGACGCCGCGCAGGGCGACGAGGAAGGGCACGACGCTCCCTCCGCTGATCAGCGTCCCGTCGAAGTCGAACGCCGCCACCGTTCTCGGCGGCGTTGTCGAGCCCCCGGAAGCCGGGGTTTGGGGTCGGGAGGGAAGATTGGTCATGAGCGGTTCATCGAGTCACTGGAGTGTGGTGCCGCCCCGCCCCGCGCCGCCGGCGAAGCGCCGGGCACCCTCGAGCGTCTCGCCGCTGTCGATGACGGCGCGCCCGCGGCGGGCCTCGTTCACGGCCGCCTCACCCTCGGTCATTCCCCACTGCTCCAGCACCGACATTCGATCAGAACGTAGACAGAATTGGGGCAGGGCGGCCAGTTGGCGGGCCAGGTCCACCGAGGCCTCGAGTGCCGTGCCCGGGGCTACGACCCGGTTGACCAGGCCGATCTGCAGGGCCTCTGCCGCATCGACGGCCCGTCCCGTGAGAATGATGTCCATGGCCCGCCCGTGGCCGATGATGCGGGGCAGGCGTACGGTCCCCAGGTCGCAGAGGGGAACGCCGAAGCGCCGCTCGAACACGCCGAAGATGGCATCTTCGGCGGTCACGCGCAGGTCGCACCACAGGGCCAGCTCGACGCCGCCGGCCACGGCGAATCCCTCCACGGCGGCGATCACCGGTTTGGTGAGCGTGAGGCGGGTCGGGCCCATCGGCCCCGGCCCGTGGTCCGGAATGGTGCGGCGGTCGCCCTCGGAGAGCGCCTTGAGGTCGGCGCCGGCACAGAACGTGCCCTCGGCGCCGGTCAGGATGGCCACGGAACGGCTCTCGTCCTGCTCGAACGCGAGAAAGGCGGTGAGGAGCTGCTCGGCGCAGAGGCTGTCCACTGCGTTGCGCCGCTCGGGCCGTGTGATCTGCACGATGGTGACCGGCCCGTCGTGGACGACCGACACCGCATCGGTCCGGTAGGGGGTGTAGCCCGGGGTCACCGGGCCATTCTCGCATGATCGACCAGGTCATCAGGTCACGCGGCCATGCCTGATCCCGCCGGGATGGCGGCTTCCCGCCACCTTGTCCTAAAGGTGACTAACCCGGTCGACAATTGGTAATCAACCCGGTATGCTCACAGCAACGACAACCTCGCGCCATACCTACAGGAGGCCCACATGGCAGTTCGACTCGGCGACACAGCTCCCGATTTCACGGCAGATACGACCGAAGGAACCATCAATTTCCACGAGTGGCTCGGCGACAGCTGGGGGATCCTCTTCTCGCACCCCAAGGACTTCACGCCGGTCTGCACCACCGAATTGGGTGCCTTCTCCAAGGCCAAGCCCGAATTCGACAAGCGCAACGCCAAGCTCATCGGCCTCTCGGTCGACTCCGTGCAGTCCCACAAGGGATGGGCGGGCGACATCGAGGAGACCCAGGGCTCGGCGCTCTCGTTCCCGTTGATCGGCGACGAGGATCGCGTGGTGGCCGACCTCTACGACATGATCCACCCCAACGCCAACGACACCCTCACGGTGCGTTCGGTGTTCATCATCGGCCCCGACAAGAAGGTCAAGCTGACACTGACCTACCCAGCTTCCACCGGCCGCAACGTCGACGAGATCCTCCGCGTGCTCGACTCGCTGCAGCTGACGGCGGACTACAAGGTGGCCACGCCGGTGAACTGGACTGACGGCCAGGACGTCATCATCGCCCCCGCCGTGAGCGACGACGAGGCGAAGGACCGGTTCCCGAAGGGTTGGAAGGCGCTCAAGCCCTACCTGCGCCTCACCCCTCAGCCCAACCGCTGAGCGGTCGCACCACCGTCCCCGAGAGGGGCGGGAGGTCCGGTACGTAGGATCTCGGGGAAAAATTGCCGTCGAACGACGCCGGCCTTCGGGTCGGCGTCGTTCGCGTCCCGGGGCATCGCCACAGGTCCGAACGCAGAGGTCCGAACACCCGCCTGGCATGCTGAACGACGGTGTCGGCACATGACCGACAACGGGCAACTGGAGGGGACGATGGCTGAACCGGAAACGTTCGTACTCGCCGATCGGGCGTTGTATCGCGTTGTGGCACAGATCGCGGGCGACCAATGGGAGATGGCGATGCCTCCGACGTTCGCCGTCCGGCAAGGAGCCGGGACACCGACGTTGCGGCAGGTCATCAACTACCACGCCTACGACGATGCCTGGGTGCCCGACATGCTGGCCGGCAGGACGATGGACGAAGCGGGTGCCGACAAGTTCAACGGCGATCTCCTGGGTGGCGATCCGGTCGCACGCTTCGGCGCAATCGTCGAGAAAGCCTGTGCGGCGGCTGCGGCGGTCCGCGACCTGGACCAGGTGGCGCACCTCTCCTTCGGGGACTACTCCATCCGGGAGTACCTGTGGCAGATCAATTTCTTCCGCGGCGTGCGCGCCCACGAGATCGCCCGGATCATCGGCACCGATCCGACGCTGGCACCCGAGCTGGTCCAGGGTCTGTGGGACGAGGTGAGTCCCCACGCGGAGGAATGGCGGACGATCGGGGTCTTCGGCCCCGCCGTCGCGGTGCCGGCGGACGCTCCGCTGATGGACCGATTGCTCGGACTGACCGGCCGTGATCCGCACGCTTGACTCTGAGCCGCTTGACTCCGGAGCCGACTTGATCGTCAGGTCGTTTGTGGACCGAGAAGGTTCTCGCGCAGTTCGCGTTTGAGCACCTTGCCGGCGGGGTTGCGGGGGAGCGGCTCGTCGCGGAACCAGATGTGGGTGGGAACCATGAAGGCGGCCAAGCGGTTGCGCACGTGGTTGGAGAGCTCCTCGGCCCCCACCTTGGCTCCGGGGCGCAGCACGACGACGGCGCCGACCTCCTCGCCCAGCGTCGGCTCGGGTATGCCGATCACGGCGCAGTCGGCGACGGCCGGATGTTCGAACAGGGCTGCTTCGACCTGCACCGAATAGACGTTCTCCCCGCCGCGGATGATCATGTCCTTGGCCCGGTCGACGATGTAGATGAAGTTCTCTGCGTCGAGCCGGGCAACGTCGCCGGTGTGGAGCCACCCCCGCGTGAAGACCTGCGCCGTTTCCTCCGGGCGATTCCAGTAGCCCCGGACCACCTGGGGGCCCTTGATCCACAGCTCACCACGCACGTCGGGACCGCGGGGGATCGTGTCATCGGGCTGGTCGCCTGCGAATTCTTCCGGTACGACGGCCACGTCGCACACCGGTACGGGCGACCCCACGCTGTCCGGCTTGGCGACGTAGTCACCACCGGTGTTCATGGAGGTGACCGACGACGTCTCCGTGAGGCCGTAGCCGTTCGAGGGTTGCCCGACGGGCCACGTCTCACGTAGACGCCGGACCAGGTCCGGTGGTGCAGGTGCGCCCCCATAGGACACGCTGCGGATGGACGAAGTGTCGTACCGGGCGAAGCGGGGGAAATCGAGCACCTGCATGACCATGGCCGGCACGCCGCCGAAGGTGGTGATCCGCTCGCGTTCGATCAACTCGAGGGCACGCTCAGGATCGAAGTGGTGCATCATGACGATCTTGCCGCCGGCACCGATGGTCCCCACCATCACGGAGTGACAGCCGGTGGCGTGGAAGAGCGGCACCGAGAGGAGAATCGTGCTCTGTGCCTTCTCGGAGGGGTCGACGAGGGCCTCCCCGAATCGGAGTTGGGCCCGCGTGTTGATGAAGAAGAGGCTCATCAAGTTGGTGCACATGTTGCGGTGGGAGCCGACGGCGCCCTTGGGGCGTCCCGTGGTGCCCGAGGTGTAGAAGATGGTGGCGTCGTCTTCGGGATCAATGGCGATGTCGGGTGGCGAGGCGTCTGCATCCACGTCGCCGAGCGCGAGGCCGAAAGGCCACTCGGACACCGGCGCCGAGCCGTCAGTCGGGATGCGGACGCTCGTGGGCGTGGCGGGGTTGCGGTGCTCATCGGCCACGATCAACGATGTGAAGCCGCGGAGTCCCCCGAGGAACGGCCGAATCGTCTCGGCCCGCTGCGTATCGACGAAGGCGATCTTCGAGCCGGAGTCCTCCAGCCCGTACCGAAGTTCTTCGCCCGACCACCATGCATTGAGCGGGACCACGATCGCTCCGCAGAGGGAAATGGCCCAGAAGGCCATGACCCACTCGGGCAGGTTCCGCATGGCGATCGCGACCCGGTCGCCCGGAGCGATCGAGAATTCGTCCTTCAGGCGGTGGGCCAAGGTGCAGGCGATCCGGTAGTGCTCGGCGAAACTCGTTCGCTCGTCCTCGTAGACCAAGAACGTGTTGTCACCATGTCCGAAGGAGAGGTCGAGCACCGTCCGCAGCGTCTCCGGCGCGTTCTTCCATGTACGGGTGGAAATGCCGCGGATGTCGCGCTCCAGCATCTCGAACAACTGTCCCGGCGCGGTGAGGGTCGCGTCCGCCTCGGCCACCGACATGCTGGCCGCCTGGTTGTCGTCCGGCGTTCGGGGAGCGTCCTTCTTGGACGTCATCCGGCCGGTGGGGCGGGAGGGGTGGTCGGTGCGGGGTTGAAGACGGCACCCCGATAGAACGCGAGCTCCGCCACGCTCTCACGGATGTCCTGGAGGGCGCGGTGCCCACCTTTCTTCTCGGGCGCCGACTTGTAGATGTCGGGGTACCAGCGACGGCAGAGCTCCTTGACCGTCGAGACGTCCACCGAGCGGTAGTGCAGGTAGTCCTCTATCTCGGGGAGCTGCGTGGCCAGGAAGCGGCGGTCGGTGCCGATCGAGTTTCCCGCGAGGGGGACCGTGCGTGCGTCGGGAATGTGCAGCTTGAGGAACTCGAGCGTCTGGGCGCCGGCGTCCTCCAGAGTGAGCGTCGACTCCTCGATGGCGCCGAGCAGCCCTGATCGGGTGTGCATGGCGATCACGAAGTCGTCCATCTCCGCCAGTTGCTCGGGCGTGGCATGGACCACGAGATCAGGGCCCTCGGCCACGATGGTCAGGTCGTCGTCGGTCACCAGGCTGGCGATCTCGACGATGACGTGACGGGACGGCTCGAGCCCCGTCATCTCCAGATCGATCCAGGCCAGCATGGGCCGGATGCTACCGGTCGCCGTCTGGTCGGGGGCAAAACCCGGGATCCTTTCCTGTAGGGTCCAGCGATGTTGCACGTGCCGCTGCACCAGTTGGATCCCGACCTCGGGGTGCCCGCCTACGCCAAGCCTGGTGATGCCGGCGCGGACCTCGTCGCACGACAGCCCGTCGTGTTGCCTGCTCAGGGTGGTCGGGCGTTGGTGCCGACGGGGGTGGCCGTGGCGATTCCTGACGGGTATGCCGGACTGATCCTGCCCCGGAGCGGGCTGGCGCTGCGCCACGGAGTGACGTGCCTGAATGCGCCGGGGCTGATCGATGCCGGCTACAGAGGCGAGCTCCAGGTAATTTTGGTAAACCACGACCCGGTGGAGGGCTACGCCGTGAACCGGGGAGACCGCATCGCCCAGTTGGTGATCGTGCGCGTCGAGGAAGCAACGTTCGCGCTGGTCGAGCCCGACGGACTGGGTCAAGCTGCGCGCGGCGCGGGCGGCTTCGGGCACACGGGGACATGAAACCTCTCGAGGGACTCGACGCGGCGTTCCTTTCATTGGAGACGCCGACCACCCCGCTGCATGTGGGGCTGGTCATGGTCCTGGACCCGCCGGAGGGCACGCGCTCGCTCTTCTCGCCGTCGACGCGCTATGCCCAGATCCGTCGCGTCATTGCACAGCGACTGCACCTGGTGGGTCCCTTCCGCCAGCGGGCACTGCGGGTGCCGTTGGGGCTCCACCACCCCGTCTGGGTCGACGACCCCGATTTTGATTTGGACGACCACCTCTCCCGGGCAAGCCTTCCGTCACCCGGTGGCCCGGCGGAACTCGACGCCTTCGTCGCCACCGCCATGAGCCGCCGGCTCGATCCGGATCTTCCGCTGTGGGAGATGTACGTGGTGGAAGGGCTGGACGGTGATCGCACGGCGCTGATCGCCAAGGTGCACCACGCCATTCTCGACGGAGTGAGCGGCGCCTCCATGTTGGCGGTCTTCCTCGATCTCAATCCCCGTTCGCGCCTCGTGCCCACGGCGATCGAGGGCTGGGATCCCGATCCGTTGCCCGGCAGTGTGCGGATGTTGCGGTACGCCGCGACCTCCATGTCGCAGCAACCGGCCCGCGCGCTCAGCACGCTGAATGCAGGGGTCGAGGTCATCGCCGATCTCGGCATGCACAACCGGGCCCTCGTCCGTCGCGGGGAATCGTCGCCCCCCGGCTTCTTCTCGGCGCCGCGCACCTCGCTCAACGGCGCGGTGTCCAATCGCAAGCGCTTCTCGTCGCTCTCGATTCCGCTCGAGGACGCAAAGCTCATCCGCCATACGTTCGGCGGCACGGTCAACGACGTGATTCTGACCGGGGTGGCGGGAGGCATGCGTCGCCTGCTCGAGGGGCGCGGAGAGACGGCGGAGCACCCCTTGGTGGCAATGGTGCCGGTGTCCACCCGGCCCGACGACGAGGGTGATGCACTGGGCAACCAGATTTCGGCCATGTTGGTCACGCTCGCCACCGACGTGGATGATCCTCTCGAGCGGCTCGCTGCCATCGCACAGTCGACGAAGGTGGCCAAGGAGCAGGAACAGCTGCATCGGGGAAGGGTGCTGGGCAATCTGGCACAGATCTCCGCACCCGCGGTCGTGTCCCGGGTGGCGCGCGCAGTGGCCGGCACCAGAATGTTCGACCGGGTACGCCCGCCGTTCAATGTCATGGTCTCGAGCATCAAGGGCCCCGACTTCTCCCTCTTCTGCGCCGGCAGCCGGGTCTCCGCCCTCTACCCGGTCGGCCCCGTCGCCGAAGGGGTGGGACTGAACGTGACGATCTTCTCGTATCTCGACCAACTCCACTTCGGTCTCCTTGCCTGCCGCAAGCTGCTCCCCGAATTGGATGACCTCGCCACCGCCATCGACGACGCCCTGGGCGAGCTCGTCGGCTGCGCCCTCGACGCCCGGGGTGCGGTGGGCTGACGCTGCGCGGGCAGTGCGGACCGTTCCGGCGCAAAAGATCCAGCTAGATTCCCCCTTGCCCCCTCGGCTTCTCCCGACGCCAGGGGGGAGCTAGGATCAGTGCTCCACGCGGAAGTGGCGCAGCGGTAGCGCACAACCTTGCCAAGGTTGGGGTCGCGGGTTCGAATCCCGTCTTCCGCTCCAAGTGTTGGCGACAGAAGTCGCCTGGTCGCGACGACAAAAGTCGTTGACGACAGTATGCCGCAGGGCTGTAACAAGTGTCGTTGATAGGACGAATCTCGCGGGAGGTTCGGCTCGGGGCTCCTCGAAGAGTGGGCGACCGATTGATGGGCGGGCTGGGTCCCTCTTTTTCAGCGGGGCAGGTAGTCGGGCAGGCTCACTCTTCTTCGCCGGGCCCGTTTTCGAGCCTCGATGGCATGACGGTTCTCGAGCTGGGCCTGGTAGGTGTCGATCTTCCTGAGGTTGGCGGCCACGTAGAGCAAGGCGATGAAGACCCCTTGGGCGGCGATGCCGCGCACTCGACGCCGGGGGGCCTGCGCCAGCGCTTCGTGGGCTGGATCTTTGGCGAAGGCGTTCCATCCTTCGATGGTGTTGCGCAAGGTGCCATAGGCGCGAGCCCAGGGCTCTGAGCCAAACGCGAGGCTCTGAGCATGACGGACGCCGACATCGGGGGCGATGGTGATGGCGCTTTGTGAACAGATGGCCGGTGTATCTACCTGTGGTGCGCGCACCGTGCGTTTGCCCAGGGCGGACAGCGAGGACGGACACAACGCGCATCGGACCTTGGGGTGTGGACCGCGGGCCGGGCAGATGAAGCGCTCATAGCCGTCGGCGTCGGGTCCGGACTTGCGTCGGAGTGCAAAATCAGCCCGCGCCGCGATGCGGCTCGCATAGGTGTCCCCATCGATGTTGCCGGCCCGCAGGTCGATGGTGGCGTTGACCAAGGCCTCCGGCATCGATGGGCAGTACCAGGTGCCCTCGACCATGAGCGCCCCCTGACTGTTGGCCTGGCGGCCCAGTTGGTCGATGCGATAGTCCATGACCGGCTCGAAGCCCATGGCCCGCACCGGCAGGTGGAACCGGGTGGCGAATGCCGCGGAATACGCCCGGTCGACCCCGAGCGGCCCCGGAGAAAAGCCGCGGGCCAGTGCACCTTTGCACACCCGCACCGCGGTGCCGCCGGGATCGATCCCGGGACGATCCAACGCCAAGCCGACGATGAGGTTGGGATACGCCCCAAGAGTGCCTGGTACGGGCGCCGCCGTGGTCAGTGCGGTGAGCTCGAGCGCCCAGGCCACGCGGCCGCGGGGCCGTCCCTTGTGGTCTTCTCGTTCGCGGTGATCGCCGTCGCGCACATACCAGGCGCCGTCAGGATCGCTGGCGCACAACCCGGCCCGCCGCGACGGCCCGCGGGAGAACAACGGGACCGGGGTGGCATCGAGCCCATAGGCCAAGGCCGGACGCGCCGCTCCCTCGTCAAAGGTGGCGACGCTGGCGCTCAGTAGGTGACCCATGAACAACTCGAGACGGGCCCGGGATGCCGCGGCCTCCTCGTCGCTCACGGTGCGACATCGCCGCGCGAACTCGACCATGTCCAAGCGGCGGTTCTTGACGAGTCCCGAGGGGTCGAGCACCGAGCACAACGAAGCGAAGAGATAGCGCACTTGGCGATAGCGGGCTAAAAAGACCGCGCGGTCACTGACGGTGCCCCGCACGCCCAAGGTGACCTTGGCTGCATCGGAGATGCGCAGATAGAGAACGTCGGTGGCCGCGCTCAGGTGCAGTGCCCGGTCGTCGATGGCCAAGAGCAACAGGGCCGTGAGCAACGCCAGCACACTGAGCTGGCGGGGGCGTCCGGGGCGACGGCGACGGGCGCACAGTTCGCCTTCGATCCACCCGGCCACGCCCGAGTCCTCGAGCAGCGCCACGGTCGCTGCCACGTCTTGATCGCTGATCATCGGACGCCTCAGCATCGCAGTGCGGCCCGCAGTTGTGCCTTCGAACGCGGGGCGCCGTCCACGTGACGGGCATAGCGCAAGAGCGATTCCACGCCAAGGAGCCCGGCCATGTCGCACAGCTGGTCCAAGGGGGTGCCTGCACCGAGGTGGGCGCAGATGAACGTGGAACGGGCCCTCCCGCTGACGAGCGCCACTTCATCGGGATCGTGCACCAAGGCGGCGCAGACCTCGCCGATGAGGTTCTTGGCGCCGCGTACGCCCGCACCCGGACGGAACAGAAAACCAGCGTTGTTTTTCGCCAACGCGGCCAGTTCGTCCCCATAGCGCTCGCGCACGCGCACCGTGCGCGCCGTGCGCCCGCGGACGAAGACGGTGACCACTCCGGCGCGCGCGTTCACCTCGGAGCAGTCCAGTGCGGCCAGCTCGCCCGGACGCAGCCCCGCGCCGAGCATGGTGCACAACAAGACTTTGGCCCGCGCCACTCGACCCCGGCTCGACTGACTCTTGGCCATGGACCACAGGGCGGCGACCTCTGACGTGTTGTAGGGAAAAGGAGCGCCCGAAGCCGAGAACTCCCGCCCGGATCGATACGAGCAGCGGCCGAGCCGCACCAACACGGAGCGATAGGTGCCGAGGCTGTGTGGGGCGAGATGCACGCAGCCAATGGTCAAGAACGCCTCGATGAGGGCAGGATCGCCCAGGTCGAGCCCGACTCCCTCGAGGGCGCAAAAGGCCCCGAAGCGGCTGAGCACACTGGCGTCGCGCTGGCTGAGCACCGACATCTGACGCTATCTTGACATGTATATCTATCAAGATGGGGGATCGAGGATGCTGGAGGCGATGGACAGTGCCACGCGACGTGCGGCCATCGTGGCCGAGCTGGCCACACTCGGCCCGGTCGTTCCCGGCACGCTCTCGCAGCGCTCGACGCGTTGTGCCGGTGCAGGCTGTCGCTGCCGGGCCGACCCACCGGTGCTGCACGGCCCCTACCCGACCTGGACCCACCAACGCGACGGTCGTCAGGTCACCACGACGCTGAGCGCCGAAGAGGCGGCACACCTCGAACCCGCCATCGCAGCCAACCGCCGCCTCCACGAGTTGGTCAAAGAACTCGAAGCGCTCTCGGTGGCCGACTTCGAACTCAACCGGGGGAAATGAGACGCCGCTCCTTGGGGCACAGCACGCCCAAGGGTGGGATACGCACTGCCGAAGGATCAGCCAATGTGCTGGTCAACGACTTTTGTCGCTAACCCTCCAAGGGTCAGTGACACGAGAGAGCAACGTGGGGCGGCCAAAACGGGCCAAAACCGCCCCGCAGGGCAGCGACGGCCACCACAGCACGGCGGGGCCGGCCAGGAACCCAGGGGGACAGCCCCACCCGAGAAACGGTGCGGGGGCGGGACGGCGGGAGGGGCTTTGCCCCCACGAGGCCAAGCTGACGGGCTGCCCTGGATCAAGGTGACCAAGGCCCGAGTCCCTGGGCATAGAGGGTGACGGCCGCGGAAAAAGGGTAGGTGGCCCCATCGCCGTAGGCGGTGCCGCCGCCACTGGCTTGCGTGTCCCAGCCGCTGAAGGCGTAGCCGGTGCGGCTAAGCCGTTTTCACGCTCGTGACGTCAGCTCATGGATGACTCGCAGGAGAAAGGTTCACCTCGTGCGCTTCCTATTCGGCTCGCTGTTCGGACCGCACCGGCCTTTGAGTATCCACTTGAGCGGAGTCTGCAGAATGCTCTCCGTTCGAGGTTGAACTTTGTGCCCGTGGCGATCAAGCACACAGAAGATCCACAGCGGACACAAGTTGCGCTCCAATATTGAGGGCACATACTGCTGATGTGGACTCATCGTAGGCTCCACCCCGGCTGGCGTCTGCAACCTCCGACTCAGCATCCTCTGTGGACGAATTACAACATTACCGTCCTCGAGACGGGCCACCCCCGATCCATGGAGGCCGAACATGGAGACACAGCAGGAGCCGCCGGGCCGCCGATCAAAGGACGAGCGCTCCCACCGACGTCATGTCCGAATCGAGATTGCGGCCGCGGCGGTGCTCGTTGCCGCGGCCGTCGGCGCTCTGATCGGGTACGAGGTCTCGTCGTCTTCGTCCTCGACGACGAGTGCCCCGAAGACCTCGCCCACTTCGCCCACCTCGCCCACTTCGCCCACCTCGCCCACTTCGACCGTTCCGAGGAGCACCGGGGGAGCCTCTACTGCTTCGGGCGCACCGTCAAACGCTGCGGCCCTCGCTGCCGCTACTGATCCTGCCCTGGTCGACATCAACGTCACTGACAGCTACCAAGCGGTGGAGGGTGCGGGGACCGGCATGGTGCTCAGTTCTAAGGGTGAGGTCGTGACCAACAACCACGTCGTTGAGGGCGCCACCACGATCAGCGTTGTCGACGTGGGGAATCACAAGACCTACAGCGCAACCGTCGTCGGGTACGACCGCTCACAGGACGTTGCGGTCCTCCGGCTCAGCGGTGCTTCCAAGCTCCACACAGTCAGACTGGGGAACTCGTCTACCGCGAAAGTAGGCGATGGAGTCGTTGTCGTCGGGAACGCCGAAGGCTCTGGGGGAACCCCGAGCTACGCCGGGGGGTCCGTCACCGCCCTCGGGCAATCCATCACTGCCCAAGACCAGGTGAGCGGCTCCTCGGAGCAGTTAGCCGGGCTGATCGAAACCAATGCCAACGTCGTCCCCGGGGAATCTGGTGGCGCCATGGTCGACAGCGCGGGCCTGGTAATCGGCATGCCGACCGCCGCCTCCCAGTCCTATCAGTTCCAGCCCTCGGAGAATCGGGGCTACACGATCCCCATCAACCAGGCGCTAACAGTAGCCACGCAGATCGAATCAGGACAGGCATCGAGTACCGTTCACATCGGTCCGACGGCCTTCTTGGGCGTCACCGTCCAAAGTCCCTCCTTCGGGTACCAAGGCGCCGAGATCGCCCAGGTCGTCTCCGGTGGTCCGGCAGCCCAGGCTGGACTGACACCGGGCGACGTGATCACCTCGCTCAACGGCCAAGCCGTCACCTCACCTGAGTCCCTCACAGACGTGCTTCTCGGTGAGACACCCGGTGTGTCTGTGCAGGTTGGGTACCTCGATGCCTCGGGCCAGCAGCACAGCGTTTCGGTCACGCTCGGGACGGGACCAGCACAGTGATTACTGGCAGCTTGGGCCAAAGAGAGACGATCGGTTCGCTGCAAAGAGTGACTTCGACCGACACTCTTGGTGAGACTGGACTGGTGTTGACCCGCTTACACGCGCACCCAATAGTGGACGACAGTCCGCGGAAAGGGGTGCCCGTTGGGTCGCCAATCGCTGTATCCAAAGGAGTTCCGGCGTGAGACCGTCCGTCTGGTCCTGAGCACGGACAAATCGATGGCCGAGGTCGCTCGACGACAACTCGGCCGTCGAGGCCGTCTGGGCCACCCTCAAGCGTGAACTGCGCTGGATCCACGGCGCCAAGGTCTGGCCGACGCGTGCGATCTCTTGCGCTCGTTGCTCTTCGACTACGTCGAGGGCTTCTACAACCCCCAGAGGACCCAGAAGAGGCTGGGCTACCGTTCCCCAGCCGAATACGAAGCGGCTTCAGTGGCTTAATCAAATGTGCGCGCAAGAGCGGGTCAACACCAGATTGATTCAACTTAAGGTTCGGGCCACCCCAGTCACATATCGCACGCCCCACCAAAGCCCCTCCGATCTGGCATAGGAAACCCTTCCAACCAGACATTCCTGCCAGATTCCGCAGCTGTCTCCCCTCTCCCCAGGGTTCTCGGTGGGCTTACCGATCCCCGGTCGGCGTTCAAGCCCTTCGACGACGACACGACCACCCCTGCGAGTATCCTTGCTGCCACCTTCGACGGCGAGGGCTTCTTGATGGGTCGGCTCGTTTTGCGGCCAACAAGGGTGCCCCGGGAGTGGACAGCGAGACCCTCGACGAGTTCGAGTCCGATCTGAAGAACAATCTCTTCAAGATCTGGAACCGGATGAGCTCTGGGTCCTACTTTCCGCCCCCGGTGCGGGCTGTCGAGATACCGAAGCCGCATGGTGGTGGGGTCCGTTTGCTCGGCGTGCCCACAATCGCAGATCAGTGCCCAAACGGTGGTGGCTATGCATTCGGAAAAGGGCGGAACCACGGTTCCACCCCGACTCCTATGGCTACCGGCCGAAGAAGGCAGCTTTCGATGCGGTTGGGGTGTGCCGACAGCGGTGCTGGAAGAAGGACTGGGTCATCGATCTCGATGTCCAAAGGTTCTTCGATTCGGTGCCCTGGGACCTCATCGTCAAAGCGGTCGAGGCTGTCTGTGACACTGCCTGGGTGCTGCTGTATGCGGAAGCGGTGGCTCGCTGCCCCGCTGCGATACCCAGACGGCACACTTGTTGAGCGAGACAAAGGGACTCCGCAGGGGTCGGCAGTGTCGCCGATTCTGGCGAACCTTTTCATGCACTTTTGCGTTCGATTCTTGGATGATACCGGAACTATTCGGGCTGTCCATGGGGAGCGCTATGCCGACGACGCTGTCGTGCACTGTGTGAGCAAGGAGCAGGCCGAGCACGTGCTCGCTGCTATCGCCGAGCGGATGGGAGAAGTGGGCCTGCGGCTCCACCCGGACAAAACGCGAATCGTCTATTGCAAAGATCAAGCACGCCGGGAGAACCACGAGCACACCTCCTTCACCTTCGTCGGGTTCACCTTTCGGGCACGAAAGTAGCAAAAGCCGGTACGGGGTGTACTTCATCTCGTTCCTGCCCACGATGAGCACCGAGGCGCTCAAGGCCAAGGAGCACCGAACTCCGCGCCATGCGGATCCATCGGCCCACAACCCTCAGCCTGGATGACCTGGCCCGATGGCTGAACCCCATCGTCGCCGGGTGGATGCAGTACTACGGCCGGTTCTACCGGTCGGCGATGGCTCCCCTCCTCCAGCGTGTCAGCTCCTACCTGAGGCGTTGGGCAGGGAAAGACTACCGGGCGATTGCGGAACTTCAAACGGTTCAAGCGGTGGTGGACCGGGCTGATCGAAAGACCAACCCGCTCTGTTCGCCCAATGGAAGTGGGTCCGTGCGTGTCTGACTGACCAACAGGTGGGGAAGAAGCCCGGTGAGGGGGAGGCTGCACGCCGGGATTTCTGTGGGAGCCCGGGGGGTGCAATTCCCCCGGCCACCCGACCGCGCATCCGGGGGTTCTAGCTTCAACGAGAACACGATTGGGGGCAACTGAAGCAAGAACTGTCCACGAGAGGACTTTTTTCCTCTGGTGGCTTGGCTCCCCAGTACGTACCTTTGCAGCACCTGTTTTCATGCCCGGACGACAATGGGAAGCACCGAGGACGGAGGATCAAGCGAGAACGTATGCGGGAGTTGCAATCACAATTGTATTCTCGTTGCCGTACCCCTCCTGCTCATTGCCTCACACAGCAGGCGCGGCACAGCCTCATCTCATTTCAGCCAACCACCGTCTCCATCGTTGCGACTCCCAGTTCGATTGTGGAATCCCAGCCTCTACAGGGTCAGACCACGACTGTTCGACGGTTCCTCAGGAAAACTCCGACCGGCATCGTTCAGGTCCAGGCCGTCGGATGGCCAGATTCTCTGCAACATCGCACTGGTCGGTGGAACGGGAGCATGCACGACGAGTTCCCTTCCTCGATGGCCCCGATCCGAGCTACCAGATCACAGGCACATATGACGGAGATTCCACCTATGCAACGGCATCAGGCAGTACAACCATTTCGCTTGCGCCGGCCGCGACCGGTCACACTCACTGGTCAGCGACTCTATATACACCTCAGAAGTTTTCTCTGGTGACCTTGCACGCGGGACAAGTCAGTTACGTTGCTGCCGGCGAGCGCCTCCACAGATGTCGAAGGTGCAGTTGTGTTTCACACGACAACGGGCAGCCAATCGCACACTGCGATGGTGTCGTGGGGGCCGGCGATGCCAATCCCTACACGGTCCCGTGCCAGATCAATCCCATCGCTCCCGGAACGCACGTCTATGCCGCTGACGTATCTCGGCACGAAACTGTTCCTCTCATCGGACTCTTCGCCGATAACCGTGGTTTCAGCGGCCATTCCCACCACGGTGACCGGTACTTCGGAAACCGCATCACCGGTCCAAGGCCAAAAGATCTATCTCGCAGCCGGAGTCTTCACCGGAATCTCGAATGCAGTGGGTGAGGTGTCTATTTCGGTGGGAGGGCGCTGCCGCTCTGCAATGCGGACGTCAATGCTGGATCGACGGGCTGCTACACCACAGCCGAACCGGTGGGGACCGATATCGTCACCGTGTCCTTTTACGATGTCACCGGGGTCTACGCATCGTCGTCTTCGACATGCGTCCTGAACGTCGACCGCGAGTTCGGCCGCGGGGACGCTGACTTCCGCGGTGGGTATGGCGGCGAATCCTCCGGGGAGCGGCTACTGGATCGTCGATGCACGAGGTGACGTCGATGCATTTGGAGCAGCGGCGAACTACGGCTCGATGACGGGCACACCTCTCAATGCCCCGATCACGCACATCGTCAGCACGCCCGACGGCCGGGGCTACTGGCTGGTGGCAGCGGATGGCGGAACATTCTCGTTCGGAGATGCTGAATTCTACGGGTCCATGGGGGGCAACGTCTGAACGCCCCTGTCGTGGACATCGCGCCCACCAAGGACGGCCGGGGATATTGGCTGGTGGCTTCGGACGGGGGGGTCTTCGCGTTCGGAGATGCCCAGTTCTACGGGTCCATGGGAGGGCACCCACCTCAACAAGCCAGTCGTGGGGATCGTCGCCGACAACGCCACCGGCGGCTATTGGGAAGTGGCGACCGACGGTGGGATCTTCTCCTTCAATGCCCCCTCTACGGGAGCACCGGCAATATCCGTCTCAATGAGCCAGTGAACGGCATGACAAGCACAGCGGACGATGGTGGGTATCTGTTCGTGGCGTCCGA